>JAVJPW010000001.1:0-288647 GCA_040217575.1 Alphaproteobacteria bacterium
CTATGGTGCGGACGGGCCTGGCGGTCTGACGCTGACGGGTGAGGGCGACATGCCCGCGCTGACGTCGAACGGCGTTCCGATCACCTATACGAACGACGGTCAGACGATCACGGGTTCTGCCGGTGGCGACCCGATCTTCACGATGCAGATCACGGGTGGCGGCACGGGCTACACCTTCACGCTGCAGGGTCAGATCGACCATCCGGAAGGGGCCGGCGAGAACGAGATCGACATTCCGTTCACGGTCACCGCGACCGACAGTGATGGTTCGGTCGATTCGACCACCTTCCACATTTCCGTCGTGGACGATGTGCCGCTGGCGGTGGATGACGGTGTCTTCACGACCGAGGAAGGCGGTCCGAGCATTACCGGCAACCTGATGGACAATGACCATCTGGGCGCGGACGACCCTGTCACGGTTACGGAAATCACCTATACGGATGCCAATGGCGCCCTGCAGACCCAGGCGATCGACGCTGACGGGGAAACGGTGACAACCGAGTATGGTGCGTTGACAGTTGCTTCGGACGGGTCCTTCACCTTCGTTCCGAATGATGGAATCGACCATCAAGGGGCGGAGTCTGTCTTCACCAGCTTCGACTACACGATCGTCGACAATGACGGGGATGCATCCTCTGCGACGGCGACGCTGGAGATCACGGACGACAGCGAACCGACAATCTCCTTCCCGCCGCCGGGTTCCCGAGATGGCGACCCGGTTGCCCCGCAGGGTGAACAGATTGTCGATGAAGACGACCTGGATACCGACGACGGCGACAATGTGGACGGTTCCGATCAGAACAATGTCCATGACAGCACCACCGGTCAGAAGATTTTCGTGACATTCGGCCCGGACGGCCCGGCGGCAAATGATCCGCTGGTCTTTGAAGATCCGGCTGTATCGGGCGATCTGGCAGCAAAGAACCTGACGTCGGGTGGCGAAGCGCTAACCTACACGATGAATGCGGAAGGCACCCAGATTACGGGTTCCGCCGGCGGCGACACGATTTTCACCATGACGCTGACGGGTAACCCGGATGACGGCTTTGCCTATGAATTTGATCTGGTCGGTCAGTTGGATCACGCCCAGGGTCAGGGCGAAAACCTGATTGAAGACATCCCGTTCAAGGTCATCGCGACCGATTCGGACGGCGATACCGCGACGGGCCCGATCCTGGTCGATGTCAAAGACGACGTTCCGGTCGCCCGGGATGACGGTGACGTCAATCTGGGTGAATGCGGCAGCGGTTCCGGCGGCGATTTGCCGGAGATGGATCACGATATTTCCAACATCGTGCTTTATGTCGCGGACAACCAGACGGGCGAGATCACCAAGGTGAAGATCGAAGGGTTCGACGCTATGGACGGCGTGCGCGACCCGGACCATTTGCCGCTGCAACAGTTCATCGACGAGAATTACCCGGACTCCACGCTGGTGGCAGGTCTGACGGTCAAGGCAGGCAACAATGCCACGCCGGGCTATGGCCCCGGTGAGGGCGAGCTGTTCATTACCGCCGATGGCTACACGGCGGCGGACCTTCCGACAGCGGACAAAGCCGATGATGAGTGGAACGCGACGGACGCGTTCGACGGCATGTATATCGGGCCGGACAATCCCAGCCTGCTGGGCGGCGGTGGATCGGTCTCTGTCATGGCAGGGACGGACCAGGGGCACGCGAACCTGCTGGACAACGACACGATGGGTGCCGACGGCGCCGAAATCACGTCCTTCACCTACACCGGCGAAGACGGTCAGCAGCATCAGGCGTCTGCGGGCGACACGGTGGACACGATCCACGGTACGCTTACTGTCAATTCCGACGGGTCGTGGAGCTACACAGTCGATGCCCAGGTTGCGAACGATGCGGGCGTCGCGTCCGATACGTTCACCTACACGCTGACAGACGATGACGGCGACACGTCGCAGGCCAGCCAGACCATCAATATCGCGGATGGCTGCTTGAACATCGACTTCGGTGCGAACGGCACGGCAATCCTGGACGAAGACGACCTGTCCCCGGCGGCCGGTGACCTGGCCGACGGCACGGACGGTTCCGATGCCTCTATCGTTTCCAAGGACTTCACCGTCGAATTCGGCGCAGACGGCCCGGCGGCCAGTGGCGCGGTTGTTCTTTCCGTGCCGCAGGCACTGGAAGACCGCAATCTGACCTCCGATGGCGATCCGGTCGAATACACCGTATCCAGCGACGGGCAGACACTGACAGCGTCTGCAGGTGGGGAGACGGTGTTTACCGTTTCCCTGTCGGGCGACCCGGCTTCCGGAACCATGACCTATACGTTCGACCTTGTCGGCGAACTGGATCACGCGACCGGCGACGGGGAGAATGTGATTTCCGACCTGCCGGTCACCGTGACCATCACGGACGGCGATGGATCGCAGGAAAGCGGCAATATTCTGCTGAATGTCGTGGACGATGTGCCGGCGGTTGCCGGCGACCCGGTCGTACTTGGACAGGCGGAATCCGTCTCAGTCGATGAAGACGATCTGGCCGATGGTACCGACGACGACAAGGAAAGCCTGTCGGCTTCCGGCGACCTGGGCTTCGGTTCCGGCGACGTGATCGGCATCGACTACGGTGCGGACGGCCCGGCGGATGGCGCACCCAGCGGCGTTGGGTACAGCGACCTCGACTTCACGATCGAAGGGCCTGCCGGCCTGACGAGCCAGGGTGAGGCGATCACCTACAGCCAGACCGGCAATGTTCTGACGGCGGAAGCCGGCGGGCGTGAGGTCTTTACGGTCGAACTCAATGCGGACGGCACCTACACGTTCGAACTGAAGGATTCGATCGACCATGAAGACGCCGATGGCGAGAACGTGGAAAACCTCTCCTTCTCGATGACCGGCGTGCCCAGCGCGGAAGTGCTGGCGGCGGCAGTCGACGGCGACGGCGACCCGGTCACCGGCCTGGCCGATGCGTCGGTCACGCAGACCTTTGCGGTCAATGTGGTCGACGATGTGCCGACGGCGGTTGCGAACGAACTGCCCCCGGGCGGCGCGGAAGAACAGATCATCGAAGTCACCAACATGGGCCAGGAAAGCGCGGCCTATAACAACACCTACGGCTACTACATCAAGGGGCCGAACGGTGAGCCGACTTCGGGCGAGATCATCTTCTCGAACACGAAACAGGATATCGGTGAAACGGTAACCATCGAAGGTCACGATCCGGCGGATGTCGGTTTCTTCGTGATCTCCAACGGTGCGAGCCTGAACCCCGGCATCGAAAACGGCATGGAGGTCACCTTCAGCCAGGACGGGTCCGGCAACTGGGTGGCATCGACGGTGGACGGTCCGCTGTCCGGCCAGGGCGACCCGGTCCTGTTCAGCGACCCGGCCCTTAACGAAGGCAACTTCGACTACACCGAAGACAACCAGATCGCCGGCAACCAGAATTGGGAGGATATCCCGGGCGGCGGAGACAATGACTTCAACGACGTCAACATCAATGTCGAGACGATCACGATCACTTCGACACCGACGGTGGATGAAGATGACCTGGCGGACGGCAGCAGCCCGGATGCGGGTGCGCTGGCGGTTGACGGAAACCTGGGCCTTGCGGGCGAGGAACTGATCTCCATCGACTATGGTGCGGATGGTCCGGCCGACGGCGCACCGAGCGGCCTTGGCTATGATGATCTGGTCTTCACGATCGAAGGGCCTCAGGGCCTGACGAGCCAGGGCGAGGCGATCGAATACGACAATTCCACGCCAGGTGAACTGACGGCGACGGCCGGCGGGCGTGAAATCTTCACGGTTTCGCTGAACGAAGACGGCACCTTCACCTTCACGCTGAAGGACACGGTCGACCACGAAAACGCGGACGGTCAGAATGTCGAGACGTTGAACTTCGGTCTGTCGGGTGTGCCGGCGGCCGGTGCGATCACCGACTATGACCTGGACCCGGCATCCATGGACGGCGTCACCTTCACACATGGCTTCGCGGTCAACGTGATCGACGATGTGCCGAGCGCGGCCGATGACGATAGCGCAGAGGTAGAGGAAGGACACAGCACGTCCGGTTCCGTCATCGACAATGACGTCGCCGGCGCGGATGGCGCAACGGTCACCGAAATCGCCTATACCGATGCTGGCGGCAATGCGGCGACGGCGACGGTCGATCCGACCGACGGCGTCACGGTTGAAACGCAGTATGGTTCTCTCACCATCGGGGCGGACGGTTCCTATACCTTCACCGCGAATGACGAAGTCACCAGCGGCGGCCAGTCCGTGACCGAAGGCGTAACCTACACGCTGACCGATTTCGACGGCGATACGTCCCAGGCGGTCCTGGATGTCACGATCACCGACGATGGCGAGCCGACGATCGAAATCTTCTATCCGGATCCGGACGACCCCAATATGGGTGTCGGCGGCGCCTTTGTGGATGAAGACGATCTGGGCGTTGAAAACGGCGACACGGATCAGGGGACGGACCAGTCCCAGCCGTCGTCCGTCAGCGGTACGATTGCGGTCAACGCAGGCGAAGACGGTCTGGGTTCCATCGGTCTGTCGGTCCCGCCGGCGCTTGTCGCTATGGGTCTGACATCCGGCGGTACGGCGCTGGCCTACAGCGTATCCGGTGACGGGTCGACCATTACGGCCGATGCGGATGGCGACACGGTGTTCACCATGACCCTGACCGGCAACGAACAGGACGGCTTCGGCTGGTCGTTCGACCTGACGGGCAACCTGGACCACGCCGACGGTCAGGGCGAAAACGTAATCGCCGACCTGCCGTTCACGGTAACTGTGACGGATACGGACGGCGATGCGGCTTCCGGTACGATCCTGGTCGATGTCGTGGACGATGTTCCGGTTGCCAGTGCGGATGAAACTGCGATCGGCACGGCTGAAACAGTTAGCGTGGACGAAGACGACCTGGCCGACGGTACGGACGGTGACAAGGAAAGCCTGTCGGCGACCGGCGATCTGGGACTGTCCGGTGGCGATCTGATCACCATCGACTACGGTGCGGACGGTGCCGCGGACGGCGCGCCGTCCGGTGTCGGTTATGGCGATCTGGACTTCACCATCGAAGGGCCGGCCGGTCTGACTAGCCAGGGCGAGGCGATCACCTACAGCCAGGAAGGCGACGTACTGACGGCGACCGCCGGCGGGCGCGAAGTCTTCACGGTCACGCTGAACGGTGACGGCAGCTTCACCTTCGAATTGAAGGACTCAATCGACCACGAAGACGCGAACGGCCAGAATGTCGAGGATCTTGGCTTCACGCTGACGGGCGTGCCGAATGCCGAAACGATTGCGGCGGCCATCGACAATGACGGCGACCCGGCAAGCGGTCTGGCCGACGCTTCGGTGACGCAGACCTTCGCGGTCAACGTGGTCGACGATGTGCCGGTTGCTACGGTCAATGAATTGACGGTCGAAGGCGGCGAGCCCGTGATCCTGACCGGTCGGATCGACAGTTCCAACTACAGCGATGGTGATGGCGGATATACGGTTCTGGGACGTCAGATCGACGCGAACGGCGACCTGTCCGACCCGGCCGTCGAAAACATCTCGGTCGGCAGTTCCACCGGCGGTTCCGGCATCGGCGTCAAGGGCACGCCGGAATCCGGTGTGGCCGGCCAGCTTGGCTATGACCCGACGGAAGCGGTTTCCGAAGAAATCATCATCAACTTTGATTATGAAGTGACGTCCTTCAGCTTCACGGTCGCGAACCTTTTCGAAACCGAATATGTCGAAGGCGAAGGGATCGAAGAAGGCCATGTCGTCGCGTTGAAGGACGGCCAGGTGGTCGCCGAGTTCGACTTCGACGCCAACATGGGGTCGAACCAGGGCAGCTATTCCTTCGACCTGCCGGAAGGCGTTACGATCGATCAGGTGATCTTCACCGCGAACCCGTATCAGGATGGCATTCCGGACGGCGAAGACGGCCAGACGACGACGGGCGACAGCTCCGACTACTGGATTACCGGCATCGACTTCGAATATATCGATCCGAACAGCACCGGTGGCGAAACCGAAGTCACGGCGGAAATGGTCATGGTCGACGAAGACGACCTGACAGACGGTTCCGACGACGACAAGGAAGGCCTGTCGGCGACCGGCGATCTGAACATCGCGGGCGAAGATCTGATTTCCATCGATTACGGTGCGGACGGTCCTGCCGATGGTGCCCCCACGGCCCTGCAGTACGAAGATCTGGAATGGACCATCACCGGTCCGGAAGGTCTGACCAGCCAGGGTGCGGACGTCACCTACACCTACGACAGTGCGACCGACACGCTGCAGGCGTCGGCGGATGGCCGTGATGTGTTCACGGTCCAGCTGAATGCGGACGGCAGCTATACCTTCACGCTGCAGGACACGCTGGACCATCCGGAAGCGACGGCAGAGGACATCCTGGCACTCGACTTCGGCCTGTCGGGTGTCCCGGCGGACGGCGTTGCGACCGACTTCGACCTCGACCCCGCCGCGCTGAATGGCCTCAGCTTCGATTACGGCTTCCAGGTGAAGGTCGTGGACGATGTTCCTACGGCGGTCGACGACGGCACGTATACGACCGAAGAAGGCGGTGCCAGCGTTACCGGCAACCTGATGGACAATGACACGCTGGGCGCGGATGACCCGGTTTCCGTCACGTCGATCACCTACACGGATGCGAACGGGAACACCCAGACCCAGGCGATCGATGCCGACGGGGAAACGGTGTCTACCCAGTACGGCGATCTGACGGTGTCGGCCGACGGCAGCTTCACCTTCACGCCGAACGATGCAATCGACCATCAGGGCGCGGACAGCGTCTCCGAAAGCTTCACATACACCATCGCGGACTTTGACGGTGACGAATCGACCGCCACCGCGGTGCTGGAAATTTCGGACGACAGCGAACCGGGCATCAAGTTCCCGCCCCCGGGGTCCCGCGATGGCGACCCGTCGGCCGACACCGGGTCGCAGATCGTCGATGAAGACGACCTGGACACCGACGACGGCGACAATGTCGACGGCACGGACCAGGATGGCACGAACAACTCCCTGACGGGTCAGGCGATCTATGTGAATTTCGGTTCCGACGGTCCCGCGGCGAACAACCCGCTGGTCTTTGAAGACCCGGCTGCGTCCGGCGACCTGGCGGCGAAGGGCCTGACATCCGAAGGACAGGCTCTGACCTACACGATCAACGGCGACGGGACCCAGATCACGGGGTCTGCCGGTGGCGATACGATATTCACCATGACGATCGAAACCGACGGTCAGGGCAGCTTTGCCTATAACTTCGATCTGGTCGGTCAGTTGGACCATGCCGAAGGCGACGGCCAGAACCTGATTGAGGATATTCCGTTCAAGGTCATCGCGACCGACAGCGACGGCGACAAGATCGAAGCCGCCATCGAAATCGACGTCGTGGACGACGTACCGGTGGTTTCCGACGACGCGGTTGTCATCGGACAGGCGGAATCCGTCTCGGTCGATGAAGACGATCTGGCCGACGGCACGGACGACACGAAGGAAAGCCTGTCCGCCACTGGCGACCTGGGCTTCGGGTCCGGCAATGTGATCGGCATCGACTATGGTGCGGACGGCGCCGGCGACGGGGCACCCGCGGGCGTCACCTTCGCGGACCTGGACTTCACGATCGAAGGGCCGGCCGGCCTGACCAGCCAGGGTGAGGCGGTGACCTACAGCCAGACCGGAAACGTCCTGACGGCGGAAGCCGGCGGGCGCGAAATCTTCACGGTCGAAGTCAACGGTGACGGGTCCTACACCTTCACGCTGAAGGACTCCATCGATCACGAAGATGCCAATGGTCAGAACATCGAAGACCTTGGCTTCACGCTGACGGGCACGCCGAATGCGGCGACCCTGGCGGCGGCCGTGGACGGCGATGGCGACCCGGTGGACGGGCTGTCGGATGCGTCGGTCACGCAGACCTTTGCGGTCAGTGTGGTCGATGACGTTCCCAGCGCGGTTGTCGTGTCCGACGGCGGCGGCGAAGTGGTCAATGTCACGATCGACATAAGCAACTATGACGACACGGATGCCGGCTTCACGGTGACCGGTCGTCAGATCAACCCGGACGGCACGCTAACGGACAAGTCAGGGGATCTGGTGTCGACCCATTCCAACCCGCCGGGCTTCGGCGTGACGGGTGCGGCATCGGGCGACCAGGCCGAAATCGGCTACAGTGATAACCACCAGATTTCCGAAGAACTGCATATCGACTTCGACGTGCCGGTTACGGAAGCGACGGTCACCTATTCCTGGATGAACAGCCAGGAAGACGGAACGCTGACGCTCTATCGCGATGGTCAGCCCGTCGGGACCTTGACGGTGGATGGTGTTACAGACCGCGTTGACGAGCCTTACACGGTTCAGGCTGATGACGGCGGTCCGTTCGATGCCATCGTCTTCACCGCGCCCAGCGGCGGCGGACATGACTTCCTGGTCCACTCGGTCGAATTCGAAATGGTGGTCGACGGCGGGTCTTCCTCGACATCGGTGACGCTGGACGAAGACGACCTGATCGACGGTACGGACGATGACAAGGAAGGCCTCAGCGCCACCGGTGAAACCGGCCTTGGCGGCCGTGTCCTGGCGGAAATCGACTATGGCGCGGACGGCCCGGCAGACGGGTCGCCGGAAAGCCTGGACTTCGATGATTTCGACTTCACCATCACCGGTCCGGACGGCCTGACGAGCCAGGGCGAAGCTGTAACTTACAGCCAGTCCGGTGACGTTCTGACGGCGACGGCCGGTGGCCGCGAAGTCTTCACCGTCGAACTCAACGCGGACGGCAGCTACACCTTCACCCTGAAGGACTCGCTGGATCATGCGCCTGCGGACGGTGAAAACCTTCTGCCGATCGAATTCAGCCTGTCGGGCACGCCGAAGGACGGCGTCCTGGGCGGCGCGGACTTTGACCAGGATCCGGTTTCGGGTTCGGGCGACCTGACCGTCACGCAAAGCTTCACGGTCAATGTCGTCGACGATGTGCCGGAAGCGGTCGTGAACGACCTGCCGTCGGGCGGCAATGAACAGCAGCTCCTGCAAGTGACCAACATGGGTCAGGAAAGTGCTGCCTACGAAAATACCTACGGCTTCTACGTCAAGGGTGCGAATGGCGAACCGACCACCGGTAAGATCATCTTTGCGAACACCAAGGAAGATATCGGCGAGACGGTGACCATCGAAGGGTACGGCCCGGAAGATGTCGGCTTCTTCGTCATCCCGAACGGCTTCACCGCCAATGGCGGCGGCCTGACCAACGGCCAGACCGTAACGTTCGAACAGGACGGTAGCGGCGACTGGCACGCGGTGTCCAGCGGCTCGCGCATTCTGGGCACGGGCGATCCCGTCCTGTTCAGCAACCCGGCCCTGAACGAGAATTCGTTCGACTACACGGTCGACAATTCCCTTCCGGGCAACCAGAACTGGGAAGACATCGCCGGTGGCGGCGACCTGGACTTTAATGACGTCAACATCAATGTCGAAAGCTTCACCTACACGTCGACCCCGACGGTGGATGAAGATGACCTGGCCGACGGCACCAGCCCGGATGCGGGCGCGCTGACCGTCGACGGCAACCTGGGTCTTGCGGGCGAAGAACTGATCACCGTTAACTACGGTGCGGACGGCCCCGCCGACGGTGCGCCGGAAAGCCTGGGTTATGGTGATCTGGACTTCACCATCACCGGCCCGGCCGGACTGACCAGCCAGGGCGAGGAGGTCACCTATGACAATTCCACCCCGGGCGTGCTGACGGCATCTGCCGGCGGGCGTGAGGTCTTTACCGTCTCCCTGAACGAAGACGGATCCTTCACCTTCACGCTGAAGGACACGATCGACCATCAAAGCGGCCAGGGTCAGAACACCCAGCTTCTGAACTTCGGCCTGTTGGGTGTCCCGGCGGCGGCCGTCGTCACGGACTTCGACCTTGACCCGGCTGTCCTGGACGGTCTGGCCTTCACCCATGACTTCGCGGTCAATGTCATCGACGACGTGCCCAGCGCCCTGAACGATGACAGCCTGACGGTGACGGAAGGCGATGGTGCGGTCAGCGGCAACGTTATGACCAACGACACCGAAGGGGCCGATGGCGCGACGCTGACCAGCTTCACCTATCGCGATGCGAATGGCGACGAACAGACGGCGTCCGCGGGCGATACGGTTGAAACTGAAACCGGTACGCTGACGGTTCAGGCGGACGGTTCCTACACCTTCCAGGTGAAGGACAGCGTGGTCCACGACACGAACGGTCAGTCGGAAAGCGAAAGCTTCACCTACACCATCACCGACGCGGACGGCGACACGGCGCAAGCCACGGCGACCATCGACATCCTGGACACAGATCCGGAAGTCGATGCCATCGCGGCCCCGGCGAATGGTCTGGAAGACAACTGGATCCAGCTCAACATGGACAGCGCCCTGCTGACCACCGAAGGGCCGGAAAACCTGACGATCACCATCACCGGTGTACCGGCGGGTGCCCAGCTGAACCCGGGAACGGAAGTCAGCGACGGTGTCTGGACGGCAACGCCGCAGGAACTGCCTTCGGTTTGCATTCTGCCGCCGCAGGACTTCTCAGGCGAAATCAACCTGACGCTGACCGTCTCCACGACGGATGTGGACGGCGACACCGACACGGATAGCGAAACCTTCACGGTCTTCGTCGCGCCGGTCGTCGATGAAATCGAACTGACGACGCAGGATGCAACTGCGGTCGCGGGTGATTGCGGTCCGGACGGTGAACCGCAGGATCCGAGTTACGATCTGCCGGAGATGGACCATGCCATTTCCAACATCGTTCTGTATCTGTCCGACGAAGCCGGCAACATCACGAAAGTGAAGATCGAAGGCTTCCCAGGCGGCGATGATGAGATCCACGATCCCGACCACCTGCCGATCCAGCAGTTCGTCGATCAGAACTACCCGAACAGCGACCTTGTCGGTGCGTTGACGGTGAAGGCCGGCAACAACAAGACACCGGGTTACGGTCCGGGCGAAGGCGAACTCTTCATCGTCGATGAAAGCTTTACCGAAGACGGCCTGCCCACTGCAGACCATGCGGATGCGGAATGGCAGTTCAGTTCGGCCTTTGACGGTATGAATATCGGTCCGGAAAACGCCGGAACCCTGACCAGTGGTGTGGATGTGTCGGTTGGCGAAGACGGCACTCTGTCGTTCGACATCGACCAGTATGGCACCAGCGGTAACGACGTCATGACCGGCACGTCGGATAATGACGGCATTGCTTCGTTGGCCGGGGATGACACGGTCACGGGTCTGGAAGGCGACGACACCATTCTGGGCGGTAGCGGCAATGACACGCTGATCGGCGATGGCGTCGATGGTGTGGACGGGATTGTCACGGTCGGTGAGCCGACGGTGGTCTTCCATTCGTCCTTCGAAACCATCCCGGATGACGCTCAGCAACAGTCCGACAGCATGCAGGCGCCGGAAATCGACGGTTGGAAGTCGACCGGTGAAGGCGTTGAAATCTGGTTGGATACAGCCGAACGCGATCTGGGCAGCCAGCCGGACGGCACCACGACCGCCGCGGATGGTGATGTTTTTGTCGAACTGAACAATGTCCCGTCCGATGCATTCGTCGACAGCGACGGCATCTATCGCGACATTCAGACCGAAGCCGGCAAGATCTACGAACTGACATTCAGCTATTCCGGTCGTCCCGGCTATGACGAAACGGTCAACAAGATGGCGGTTTCGGTCGATGGCGATCAGTTGGGTGAATACAGCCACGATATGGAACATGAGACCGACCATGACTGGCAGACGGTAACGGTGAAATTCACCGGTACCGGCCAGCCGATGCGGATCGAATTCTCCGAAACGTCGGATAATGACGATGCCCATGGCCGCGGCATGTCGCTGGACAACATCATCCTGACCGATACTGGCACAATGGTCGTTGATGGTGCTGCCGGTACCTATGATGACACGATCTATGGCGGTGCCGACGATGACATCATCGAAGGCAACCAGGGCGATGATGTCCTCTATGGCGATGACCCGGTCACCGTATCGACACCGGGCTGCTATGTCGCACCGGTTACGATCACCGCAGCGGACACCGACATCGACGGTTCGGAAGAGGTGCTGACGATCGAAATCGGCAACATTCCGGAAGGCGCAAGCCTGGTGAACGCGGCCGGCGATACGTTCAGCGGCTCCAACGTCCATGTCCTGACACCGGATCAGCTGGAAGGCCTGCAAATCGAGTTCCCGCAGGGAACGGAAGATTTCACCCTGTCGGTCGAAGTCACGGTAATGGACACCGACCCGGATCGTGGCACGACGGACACCGGGACGAAGTCCGGTTCGCTGACGATCACGGTTCCGGACGGTGTGCCGAATGCCGGTGATCCGGGCGACGACACCATCACCGGCGGGTCCGGCAATGACCACATTTACGGTCAGGGCGGGAACGACGCCATCTGGGGTGACGACGGACCGGGCATGCAGGATCCGGGTGGTGAAGGGGAACCGGAACCGCAGGAACCGGTGGAGGTTACCTTCACCCTGGGCGATCCGAGCTATTCGGACGACCCGCTGGGCCTCTACAGCAATAATGGCGACTCCTACGCACGCGGCTACACCGACAGCGAAGGCAACATCGCGGTGAAGATCGGCGGCAAGGACGATTGCGACATCTGCGATATGGCGGGCGGTTACACGACCCAATTCAATGTCGATGACGCCGCGTCCGACGGCACGCTGACCTTCAGCTACCGGATGACGTTCGATCGTGACTATGAATCGAACGAATACGGTGAGGTCTGGGTCGCGATCGACGGTGAAAAGGTCATGCTGAACGGCAATGACTACATCCACCGTGTTTCCGGCGATGGAAACGGCGGAGACGACTTCGACAGCGGTTGGCAGACGGTCACGATCGACATCGGCGACCTGCCTGCCGGTGCGCATTCCATCACGCTGGGTGGTTACAACAACCAGAAGACCACTCAGAGCGAAGAAATGCGGGTCAGCTTCAAGGATATTGAAGTGACCGGTATGGTCGGCGGTGAAGTCACCGGCGGCACCGACACCGGCGATGTCGGCGCAATCTTCCACTTCGGTCTTGAAGAGGCGACGTGGGGCGAAAGCGGCGAAACGGTGGTCGACAGCGTCAATGGTCTGACGGGGACCGCCCATGGCGGTGTCGGTTCGGCCACCAGTGGCGATGGTTCCACAGCGGCCCAGATGGACGGCAACTGCGACTACATCGAAATCCCGCACAATGCGGCGATGGAGACGACGACCGGTACGTTCACCATGGACTTCTCCCGCTGGAACAAGGGTACGCTGGCGTCCAAGGACAGCTATGGCTACGACGACGGCGGCCATTTCGACATGGACCTGACCAGCGGCGAAGTGAAGCTTCGCATCCAGACCGACAGCGACAGCTTTGAACTCAAGGGTGGCAATGTCGAATGGGATCAATGGACCAACGTCGCGGTTACCTGGGACGGTTCCACGGTCACCCTGTTTGTCAACGGTCAGGCGGTCGACAGCGTCCAGTCCGACTGGAACATGGCGACCAACCAGAATCCGTGGACGTTTGGCGCATCGCAGGTCAAGAGCGGTGACGATACCGCCAACAATCTGGAGGACTACCTGAACGGCAAGATCGACAACCCGGCACTGTTCGACGGGGCGTTGACGGCTGATCAGATCGCCCAGATGGTATCCGGTGGCGTCGCAAACTTCGTCCAGAACATGGGCTCCGGCGGTACGGATGACGGCGGCACGCCAAGCGCGGATGCGTCCTACAACGACGTCATCCATGGCGGTACCGGCGACGACCAGATCCATGGCCAGTACGGCAACGACTTCCTGCAGGGCGGGGCCGGCAACGACCTTGTCACCGGCGGGGCCGGGTCCGACTGGATCATGGGCGGCACGGACACCGGGTCTGTTACGACCGGTACCGGTGCGATTACCGTCACCTTCCAGGGCACGGACGCGGGTTACTCCAACACGGTCGGCTATTATGTGCTGGACGAAGAGGGAACACCGCAGTCGGGTGAGGTCATTTGGGCCAACCTGCATCAGACCGATGTCGGGTCCACCCATACGATCCTGCTGGACGGGTTCGACCAGGATGATGTGGGCTTCTTCCTTATCCCGGATGGCGGCGACCTGAACAACGGTCTGGCTGATGGGGCCACGGTCACATTCGGCGAGAATGCCGACGGGTCGATCACGGTCTATGCCGATGGTCAGGCCCTGCAGGGTCAGGATGCGGACGCCTACTTCTCCAACCCGGATGAACTGAACCCGGACGGCATCTCGCACGTCCAGTCCTCGGCGATTACGGACGGCGTGGGCGTCACCATCAATACCGACGGCAATGACGGCTATTTCGAGGTCCAGCCGACCGGCATGGGCGGACAGCAGATCACGGTCGAAGTCGGCTTCCGATCGACGGATGCCGGCGACAACTTCACCCCGATCATGTCCTATTCGGCCGGCCGGAATAACGGCAACGAGTTCACCATCGGTGCGCAGAACGGCGTGCTGACGGTCCTCGTGGCCGGTGTGTCGGTTGCGACGAACATCCTGGCGTCCGGTCTGTTTGACGGCGAGGACCACATGGTCTCCGTCTCCTGGGACGGCAGTGACGGCGGGCTGAATGTCTATGTCGACGGGGTCTCCGAATTCTCGACCACCGGTGTCGCAACCGGCCAGTCGATCCTGTCCGGCGGCACGCTGATCTTCGGTCAGGAACAGGACAGTGATGGTGGCGGTTTCGACGCCAACCAAACCTTCTCCGGCTCCTATACCCAGGCCCGGATCTTCGACGATGTCCGTGACGGGGTGGAAATCGCGCAGAATGCCGGTGAACCTCTGCCGAACGACGAAGACAACGTTGTCGCCGATTACCACTTTGGTGCTTATGGGAACGGTTCGGTCAGCGATGCGTCCGGCAACGGCAACCACCTGACCTACCGGACGGTCGACGGCTTTGACGACGCAAGCGATCCGACGATCCTGGTCGGCAACTCTGGCGAGACGCTGCTGGGCTTCGAAGACCTGCTGAACGGCGGCGATCAGGATTACAACGACGCGATCCTGTCGGTGAAGCCGGTTCCCAGTGCGGCCGACTTCCAGGCCGGCGACCAGCTGTGGGGTGGGGAAGAAGGCGGAACCGGCGACGGTGAGAAAGATGCCTTCTTCTACGCCCGCGGCGATGGGGTCGATACCATCCACGACTTTGAGATGGGTACCGACCAGTTGTTTATCAGCGGCTATGAACGTGACGAAATGACCGTCCTGAAAGACGGTGACGACACGATCATCAGTCTGGGTGACGGCGGCGCCATCAAGCTGGTCGGCGTGGACGCGGACCTCTTCGGTTCCGAAGACAATATCGCAACCCACGATGCCGATACCGATGGCAGCGGTGCGCTGAACATCGACGAGCTGATGGAACTCAAGGATGACGTTATGCCGGATGACGGCGGTGACAGCTCTGTGCCCGCCGCAGATGATGCCGGTATCGTGATGGTCGCGCCGGTTGAACCCGGCTTGACCAACAGCGGCGGGAATGAAGAGCCCCAGAACGGATAACTTCCGACCCGCTTACAGTACCCCTCGTTACGTAACGGCGGTGTCCCGGTTGGGGCGCCGTCGTTTCGTATTTACGGGCCTGTCGCATTAATCATGACGCCCCCTATCTTCGTGAAATTTCATTTGAATCGTGCTTTATTGCTGTGAATCGGCTGATGATCGCCGGGTTACGTGTGGGCTGGGATTGTATCCGGGCCCGTTTGAGGTGCGCGCAAGGCTGGAATGGCAACAGAAGCGAAATATCAACAGCGGGGAAATCGGCCCGGTTCCGGCGCACAGACACCGGGTCCGTATGACCCTGCGTCATCCGATGATTCTGCTGATCGCTCGCCACCCGAACCCGTTGATACGCCGGATGAAGTCGGCGCGTCGTCCGGCAGCGGGCTTCTGGTCCCGGTGGATGAGGCACGTGACCCGAACGCCGGGTCCGCGGACCGGGACCTTCTGTCGCCGGAGGCGCTTCAGCGCCATTTCGAAGCCGCGACAGCCGCCGCAGCCGCGAACGATGCGTCCGCGGACCGGCAAGGTGGGGACGATGGCGACCGGGCCAGGGAGGATCGTCGCGGTGGCGGGCGCGGCGATGACGAATCCGATGCGGATGAGGGGCGTCGCGACGACGAGGATCGCCGGGCGTCACCTAGAACCGGCGACGACCGCCGCAATGCCAGTGCCGGATGGCAGATCCGGCCAACGCCGGGCACTAAGGACGACCCGCTTCTTGGGTGTCTTACGATCCTTTGTACCCTGCTGGAACGAAACATCTCGTCCGAGGCGCTGACCGCGGGCCTTCCGCTTGTCGACGGCATGTTGACGCCGGAACTGTTCCAGCGTGCTGCGGACCGCGCCGGAATTTCATCGCGGCTTCAGCGCCGCGACCTGGACGGTATCGGACGATTGGCCATGCCCTGTGTCCTTTTGCTGACCAGGCAGCGCGCCTGTGTTCTGACCGACATCAAACGGAACGAAGGTCGTGCTACGATCATCATGCCCGAAATGGGGGCTGGTGCGCGGGACGTCGACTATGCCGAGCTTCAGGCGGAATATGTCGGTTACGCACTTTTTGCGCGGCCGGAATTCCAATACGACAAACGCGCGCAGGATGACCGGATCGCCGACCCCAAGGGCTGGTTCTGGGGTACGCTTCTTTCTTCGTGGAAATTGTATATCGAGGTCGGGATCGCCGCGATCATGGTCAACGCCTTCGCGATCGCAAATCCGTTGTTCGTGATGAACGTCTATGACCGTGTGGTCCCGAACTTCGCCGAAGAAACGCTGTGGGTTCTGGCGATCGGGATTTCCATTGTCTATGGCTTCGATTTCCTGTTGAAGCTGATTCGCGGATACCTCGTGGATGTCGCGGGCAAGACCGCGGATACGAAGATAGCGGCGCGCTTGTTCCAGCAGGTGATGGGCATGAAGATGGCGAACCGTCCACCTTCGGCCGGCGGCATGGCGAACTCCATGCGCGAATTCGAAAACCTGCGGGAATTTTTCACGTCTTCGACCGTAACCGCGCTGATCGACTTCCCGTTCATATTCCTGTTCCTGGGGGTGATATCGATCATCGGGTCCGTCTATATCGTGCTCATTCCCGCGTCCATGGTGATCGTGGCGGTTCTGGTCGGGTTCCTGGTTCAGATCCAGATGCGCAAGGTGGTGCAGGAAACGTTCCGTGAGGCGCAGCAGAAACACGCGATCCTGATCGAGGCGATTTCCGGTGCGGAAACGATCAAGTCCACCGCGTCGGAAGGCCGGATGCAGCGGAACTGGGAAACCTTCGTCAGCAAAACCGCACAATCGTCCATGAAGGCCGCGCGCTGGTCCCAGTTCGCACTGAACCTAAGCGGCATGTTCACCCAGTTCGTGACGGTCGTGGTGGTGTTTGTCGGCGTTTATGAAATTCAGGCGGGCAACATGTCGGTTGGCGCGTTGGTTGCCTGTACGATCCTGTCGGGGCGTGCCATGGCGCCGCTTTCGCAAATTGCGGGAATCGCGACGCGGTTCAATCAGGCGCGGGAATCCCTGAATGCACTGGACAAGATGATGCAAAGCCCTGTTGAACGGCCGGAAGGCAGGACCTTCGTCCACCGGCCGGAGTTCAACGGGACGCTTGAATTCAAGAACGTCAAATTCAGCTATCCCGAGGCGAAGACAGCCGCGCTCAACGATGTCTCCTTCAAGATCGAAGCCGGGGAAAAGATCGGTATCATCGGACGAATCGGGTCGGGCAAGTCGACGATCGAACGGTTGTTGCTGGGGCTTTATGATCCGGATGAAGGGTCCGTCCTGATCGACGGTACCGATGTCCGACAGATCGACCCGGCGGACCTGCGGCGGTCGGTCGGCGTCGTCCCGCAGGATGTGTATCTGTTTTTCGGAACCGTGAAGGAAAATATCGCACTGGGTGCCCCCTATGCGGATGATACGGCTATCCTGCGTGCCGCGCGGATTTCCGGCGTGGACGAATTCATCTCGAAACACCCGCTTGGGCTGGACCTGCCGGTCGGCGAACGGGGCCTGTCGCTTTCCGGTGGCCAGCGTCAGGCGATTGCGGTTGCCCGTGCGTTGCTGTTGGACCCGCCGATCCTTCTTCTGGACGAACCGACCAGCGCCATGGACAACACGACCGAAGGCCGGTTCAAGGCGCGTCTGGGGACTGTTCTGACGAACAAGACCCTGATCCTTGTAACCCACCGCGGGTCGCTGTTGACACTGGTCGACCGCTTGATCGTCATGGATGGTGGCCGGATCGTGGCGGACGGCCCCAAAGATATCGTGATGGAGGCCCTGGCCTCCGGTAGAATCCAGGCGGCGAAAGTCTAGACTAACCGGCAAGCAAACCCAATATAGGGTCAACGCCTGGGCATCGTGTAAGGACCAGAAGGAATGTCAGCAGGTAGCTGGGACGACGGAATTTTCGAGGCCGAAAGCAAATCCGGTGTCGGACGCAGCGCGCGTATGTGGGCGCATGTTCTTTTGTTTCTCATCGCCGGTTTCTTCGTTGTTTTCCTGATCTGGGCGCATCTGGCGGTTCTGGACGAAGTCACGCGCGGCGAAGGGCGCATCATCCCGTCCAGTCAGACCCAGACAGTTCAGCACTTCGAAGGCGGCATCGTCGCCGACATTCCGGTCGACGAAGGGGAAATCGTCGAACAGGGCCAGGTCATCATGCGGATCGAAAACCGCCTGGCCGAAGCAGAACTCCTGGAAAAGACGACCCAGTATCACAGTCTTCTGGCACAGGCGGCCCGGTTGCGGGCGGAAGCAACGGGTGCGGATGAAATCACGTTCCCTGACGTCGTTATCGAAGACGCGCCGGATCGTATGGCGGACCAGTTGGACGTGTTCCAGACGAACCGGAATGAACTTTTGGGTCGGATTCGAATTCGCGAGACGCAGCGGACACAGGCACTTCAAGAGCTTCGACAGAAAACCGCGCAGATCGCGCAGATCGAAAATCAGATGGCAATTGCCCGTGAGGAATTGGCCATCATCACGCCCCTCGTCCAGTCGGGTGCCGCATCGCAACAGGAACTTCTGACGGCGCGTCGGTCGGTTGCGCAATTCGAAGCCGAACTAGAGGACGTGCAGCTGGCGATTCCTCGTATCCGTTCCCAGATCGAAGAGGCGGTTAACAATATCGACCAGGAACTGTCGATGTTCCGCGCCGAGGCGCAACAGGAATTGAGCCGCGTGCGGATTGAAGCCGAACGGATTCGCGAGGAAATCAGTGCCGGCATAGATCGTGCCCAGCGAACCGACATTCGCTCACCGGTGCGCGGCACGGTGAACGAAATTCTGATCAACACCATCGGTGGGGTTGTCCGGCCCGGCGATCCGGTGGCCGAAATCGTGCCGTTGGAGGATTCGCTTCTGGTCGAAGCCAGGATACGCCCATCCGACCGTGCGCAGCTTTACCCGGGTCTGCCGGCGGTCGTGAAGATATCCGCCTATGATTATTCGATTTTCGGCGGGTTGGACGCCGTTCTGGTCGATATATCCGCGGATACGCTGTTGGATGAGGAAGGCGAGCCCTATTATCGAGTACGGCTTTCCACGAATGAGACCGACCTGGGTGAGGACCGCCCGATCATTCCCGGTATGACGGCCACGGTCGACATCATCACCGGCGAAAAGTCGGTGCTGCAATATCTGCTGAAGCCGATCATCAAGGCGCGGGAAAACGCGCTGAACGAACGCTAGGCGGGTCTTTTCAAACATGGCTGGAGCAGGGCCGTTCGACGCCTATATCGACGAGGCGCTTTTCGTTGCCGGTGACGCGGATGGCCCGCTTTCCGGGACAAGCTTTGCCGCAAAGGACCTGTATGACGTTTCGGGTCACACATCCTGTTGCGGTAACCCGGATTGGGGCCGAACCCATCGGCCCGCGGTATCCCATGCCGTTGCCGTTGAAAAACTGCTTCGGGCCGGTGCGGACCTGAAGGGCAAGACCATCACCGACGAGTTCGCCTTTTCGATCATTGGCGAAAACCATCACTATGGAACGCCGGTCAATCCAAACGCGCCGGGCAGGGTATGCGGCGGATCATCGTCCGGGTCCGCGGCGGCGGTGGCCGGCGGTCTTGTGGATTTCGCACTTGGTACCGATACCGGCGGGTCCGTGCGGGTGCCCGCCAGTTTCTGCGGCATCTTCGGCCTTCGTCCGACCCACGGACGGGTATCGCTGGACGGGGTCTTTCCCCTGGCACCCAGTTTTGACACGGCAGGATGGTTCGCCGCGGACCCGTCGCTTATGGCAGTGGCCGGTGCGATCCTGCTGCAGGATTATCGCCCGTTGGCGGACGTCGCGCCGGTTACGCTTCTTTATCCGGAAGATGTCTGGGCCGAAGCGGAGCCGTCGGCGGTCGAGGCACTGGCGCCCGCGGTCGCGGCGCTAGAGGAACGGTTCGGCACCAGCACCAGAATCCGCCTAACCGAAGGGGCGGATACGATCGGCGACTGGTTTGAATGTTTTCGGGTGACGCAGGGGGCGGAAATTTGGTCCGTTCTGGGTGATTGGATCACCGAAACCAACCCCGACATCGGTCCTGGAATCCGCGAACGCCTGGAATGGTGCGCGACCATTGCCCCGAAAGATGCCGCACGGGAACGTGAAAAACGCGAAGAAATAGCAAGGCGCGTCCACGAAGTGACGGGCGATGGCGCCATCCTGGTCATGCCGGCGGCGCCGGGACCGGCCCTGCGTGCCGGTGAAGATGCGGTGCGGTCAAACGCCGTTCGCGCAAAAATAATCCGAATGTCGGGAATTGCCCCCCTGGCAAAAGTACCGCAGATTTCCCTTCCCCTGGCAAAGGTGGATGGGTTTCCGGTCGCGCTGTCCCTGCTGGGGGCGCCAGGAAGCGACGAGGTATTGCTGCAAATGGCAAAGGGCGTCGCCGGCGTGGCCGTAAAGGGAATTGCCTCCGTCCGGTGACGCTATGCGTCGAACCGGACCAGGGATTCGAACGGCACATCCAATTCATCGCGGCCGCCAAGGCCGTTCAATTCGATGATGCAGGCGACACCTGCGACCTTGCCGCCGACCTTCTGAATGAGCTCGATTGCAGCCGACATGGTGCCACCGGTTGCCATCAGGTCATCCATGACAACGACCTTCTGCCCGGGCTGTATGGCGTCGGCCTGAATTTCGACCGTGTCCGTGCCGTATTCCAGCTCATAGACATGACTGACGGTGGCGCCCGGCAGCTTTCCCTTCTTGCGGACCATTGCGAAACCGAGGTTCAGTTCCAGTGCCAGAGGCGCTGCGGTCAGAAACCCCCTGCTTTCGATCCCGACCAATAGGTCCGGTTCCCATTTCCGGACGGTTTCCGCCAATTGGTCGACGCAGCTTCTCCACGCGCCGGGATGGGCGAGAAGCGTCGATATGTCATAAAACAGAATACCGGGCTTCGGAAAATCAGGAATGGTTCTGATATGTTGCGCAAGGTCCATGATAGCCTCTAAAGTCTTGGAAATTAAACCTGAGTAGCAACTGGGAAGGTCGTATGTCATCCGACGGTTGGATGCAAACGCAAACAAGCGGTGCGGAAATTCACGTATCCGCCGGGGGCGTTTGGGCAGTAACGGGATCTGCCGACCTGGACCGGATCACCGGCAGCCTGAATGCCGGTGCCGCCCGCACGGCCACGTTCGACCTGTCCGCTATAGACCAGCTGGACAGTGCCGGCGCCTATCTGATTCACCGGACTGTCGAACGCCTGCGGGCGGAAGGGTTGGAAGTCGAACTGACCGGCGTGTCCGAACGCCACAAACCGCTACTGGACATCGTCTTCCGGCAGGGTGAGGAAAGTACCGTCGTGGCACCGGCCGTCAATCCGCTGATACAGATACTGGACCGGCTGGGCCGTTCGTCCGTCGAAGCGGCGGAGAAGGGGGTCGAGCTTCTGAATTTTGTCGGCGTTGTGACGGTCACGTTCACGCGTGCGCTGCGTCAGCCGGCCCGGTTCCGGCCGAAGGCGCTGATCACGCAGATGGAACAGACGGGCCTGGATGCGTTGCCGATCGTCGGCCTGCTGTCCTTCCTGGTAGGGGTGGTTCTTGCCTATCTGATGTCCGACCAGCTGCGCCAATTCGGGGCTGAGGTTTTTACGGTCAATCTGGTAGGCCTGTCGATGCTGCGCGAAGTCGCCGTCCTGATTACGGCCATCATGATTGCAGGCCGGTCCGGCTCCGCCTTTACCGCGCAGATCGGGACGATGAAGGTGAACGAGGAACTGGACGCAATGGGCACGCTGGGGCTGGACCCGGTCGAAGTGCTGGTCCTGCCGCGGGTCATCGCACTGATGATCACGCTGCCGTTCCTGACCTTTTTTGCGGATGTGATGGGCGTTCTGGGCGGTGGCGTCATGACCGTGCTGGCGCTGGACCTGACCCCGGCACAGTTCGTGACCGCCCTGAAAGGTGCGATCGACCTGAACGACTTCCTGGTAGGAATGGTGAAGGCGCCGGTCCACGCCTATATCATCGCTTTGGTCGGATGTTACGAGGGGCTAAAGGTCCAGCGGACGGCGGAAAGCGTCGGCCGCCAGACGACCACGTCCGTCGTCGAATCGATCTTTCTGGTCATCGTCGCGACGGCGCTTTTCTCCATCCTGTTTTCGACATTGGGGATCTGATGGGGAAGGAGCCGCAATTGGACGACGCGCGCGACATCGCAATCCGGATCAGGGGCCTGAAAACCCAATTTGGGATGCAGGTCATCCATGACGGGCTGGACCTTGATGTATTCAAGGGCGAAGTCATCGGCGTGGTCGGCGGGTCCGGGACGGGCAAGTCGGTCATGCTGCGCGAGGTGGTAGGGCTGCAGCGGCCGTCCGGCGGAACGATCGAACTTCTGGGTACCGATGTCTGGCGCGCGTCACCGACCGAAAGCAATATGCTTCGCACGCGGATCGGTGTCCTGTTTCAGGATGGCGCGCTGTTTTCGTCCCTGACTGTGGCGGAAAACATCCAGGTTCCGATGCGCGAACATCTGGATATGCCGAAATCGCTGATGGATGAACTGGCTGCGCTTAAGATCGCCATGGTCGGCCTTCCGCCGGAAGCGGGGGGAAAGCTGCCGTCGCAGCTATCTGGGGGGATGCGCAAACGCGCCGGACTGGCGCGCGCGCTGTCGCTGGACCCGGAGGTGGTTTTTCTGGACGAACCGACGGCAGGGCTGGACCCGATCGGTGCCGCGGCCTTCGATCAGCTGATTCGCTCCCTACAGCAGAGTCTGGGCCTCACCGTGTATATGGTGACCCACGATTTGGACAGTTTGGCTGCGATTTGCGACCGCATTGCGGCGCTTATAGACAAACAGGTACTGGTCGGTACGATGCGTGAGCTTATGCGTGCGGACCATCCATGGCTTCAAGAATATTTCCATGGCCCGCGTGCACGCGCGGCCGGTGTTGACGCGGCCTAGGGGGACGGGAAGTTAGACGATGGAAACGCGGGCGAGTTACGTCATTGTCGGCGCATTCGTGCTGTCCTTCTTCATTGCGATCGTGGCTTCGGTCGTCTGGTTGGCGGATGTCGATATTGATGAAGACACGGTGCTGTACGACATCTTTTTCGAAGGGTCGGTATCAGGGCTGTCGGTCGGAAACCCGGTTCGATACGGCGGCATACCGATCGGTATCGTGACCGATATGCGTATTAGTTCCGAACGCTTCGGCGAGATACAGGTGATCATCGAAGTGCCCGCGGATACACCGATCCGCGAGGATGCGGTTGCCAGGCTGGAAGCCCAGGGAATAACGGGCGTCAGCTTCATCCAGCTTTCCGGTGGCAGCGAAGATGCGCCGCCCCTGACGGCAAAGCCGGGCCAGGAACGCGCCGAAATCCAGTCCGAACAATCGGCGCTGCAACAGGTGTTCGAATCCGCGCCGGAGATCATGCAGGGGCTGGAAGAACTGGTCGGCCAGGCGACCGCGATGCTCAGCAACGACAATCTGGACAATATCAACCGGACACTTGGCAACATTGCCCGGTTCTCGGACGCGCTGTCGGAAAGTTCGGAAAACATTGCGGTCCTGATCGACGACGGTGCGGGCATGGTGCGTCAGTTCCAGTCCACCGCGACGGAGGCCGAACGCCTGGTTGCGGCATTTGCCGACCGCGCGGAAGAACTGGCCAGCACATCGGTTAATACCGTTTCCGAAGCGGAAGCCCTGGTTCAGGACATGCGCCGGTTTACCGCCGACCTGAACGCGCTGGTGGGCGATGTGTCCCCGATCCTGCATGAGGCAGAGCGCACGGTATCCGGTTTCGCGGACCTGACTGACGACATGCGTGGCCAGGTCACCCACCTTTCCGGTCAGGTGACGGGCACGCTGGACGGCCTGAATGCCTCCATCACCGAAGTCGAAACAAGCATGACGGGCCTGATGAGCCGGGCCGGACAGACGATCGAGGTTGCGGAAGGGGTTCTGCGTACGGCGGAAGGACGCATCGGGACCGTGTCCGACACGGCAGAGACGACACTGCGCAGTTACAATGACCTTGCAACGACCATTTCGCCGATGGTTTCCAGCGTTGCGAATGATGCGACCGTCGCGGTCCGGAACTTCAGCGAGATTTCGGCCGACCTGCGTCAGGCCGCGGTATCGATTGCCGCCGCTGCGGATGAGGCACAGCTGTTGATCAACGAAAACCGTGAGCCGGTGACGAATTTCAGCAACTCTGGCCTGTACGAGTTTACACAGCTTCTTTCCGAAATGCGCATCCTGGTCGGGTCGCTGAACCGGATAACGAACCAGATCGAACGCGATCCCGCGCAGTTCTTCTTCGGCGACTCTCAACAAGGGTACGAAGTGCAATGACCGATGAATCTCAAGAACCTGACTTTAAAGACCCGTCCCGCCGGCGTGTCGCCCTTTGGGGCGGCGGATTGCTGACGACGGGGGCTGCCGCGCTTTCCGGTTGTTCCGTCGCCCTGCCGGGCAGCGGCGCCCCGCCGCGCATTTACGTGCTGACGCCGAAAAGCACGTTCGATGACGACCTGCCTACCGTCGACTGGCAGTTGCTGGTGGAACCGCCGCTGGCGGCCGCAGGGATTTCATCGTCGCGCATCGCATTGCGTCGGTCATTGATCGAGCTTGAGTTCTTTGCCCGGGCCGCATGGACCGATGCTGCGCCGAAGATGGTTCAGACTCTGATCATCGAAAGCTTTGAAAATTCCAACCGAATTGTCTCCGTCGGGCGGCAGGCGATTGGTTTGCGCGCGGATTTCATCCTGAAGTCCGATCTGCGGGAGTTTCAGGCGGAATATATTGACGAGAACGGACAGCAACTGCCGGAAGGGGCGGCGCCGAACATTCGTGCGCGCATGAACGTCAAACTGGTCAAGATGCCGGAAAGATCGATTGTGGGCTCCAACACGGTGGAGTATTTCCTACCCGCGCCTGGCCCGGCGATGGTTCAGATCATCGAAGGGTTTGACGACGCCCTGGGCAAGATCCTGAAACGCATCGTCGGATGGACGCTGATCGAAGGCGAACGCGTCTATCAGGAACATCAGGGCGTCTGAGGGTTCAGGAGTTCGGATAAGCGCGGGTCGTGGCCCTGTGTCGTGGCCTGCCTGCGGAAACAATTTGAATGTGTCGGGGTACTGGAATGACCTATTTTAACCGAATGAATGTCGCAGCTCTGACCTGTGCTGCGTTGATGCTGTTTTCCGCTCCGTTGCAGGCGCAAAGCACGACGCCGTCCGTCGAACTCAGCATCCCCGGCAATGACAATGTGCTGCTGATCGGGGGCGGACTTCCGTTTGGGCTTTATTTCCCGTTGGCCGGGTCGATCTGCCGGCTTCTGGAAACCGGTGTTTCCGCACAGCGCTGTGCGGTTGTAAGCCTTCCGGACAGTGCGGAAGCGATCAATGCGCTTCGTAATGGTGAGGTCCCCTTCGCGCTGGTCCAGAGCGACTGGCTTTATCATGCGGTCAACGGCACCAGCCGGTATCAGGAATCCGGTCCGGTCGAGAATCTGCGTTCTGTCACCGGTTTCTATGCAGAGGCATTTACGGTTTTTGTGAAGGCGACCGGTCCAATTACATCGCTGTCCGGGCTGGATGGACGACGCGTCAGTCTTGGCGGGGCGGACAGCTATCGTGGTATTCTGGGAACGGCGGCGCTGGATGCGGCCGGTCTGGATACGGATGATCTCGCGGAAGTAACCGCGGAACCGGTCGTTGGTGCCATCGAACGGCTGTGTGAGGGGCAGACGGATGCGGTTGTCGTGATGGCGGCCCATCCGGCGGAATTGCTGGAAGAAGCCGGCCGCCGCTGCGGCATTACCCCGCTGTCATTCACCGACGCACAGGTCGCCGATCTGATGGATCAGTTGCCGGGTTATACCGAAGTCGTCATCCCCGCACGGACCTATCCTGGTCAGACGGTGCCGATCCGGACCGTGGGACTTATTCCCGTTCTGGTAACCCTGGCAGGAACGGATGAAGGAACGGTAGCCGGATTGACCAGGGCGATTGCGCAGGGCCTGTCACGCCTGAATGCCGCGCATCCGGCCTTTTCGACCATCGGCATAGACAGCCTTCAGTCCGGTGGACAGTTTGCTCAGCCGCATGGCGCCGTGCAGTCCGTTCTGGGCACCGCCAGCCAATAACGAATTTGTGGGAGCTGTAATCCGCCCCCAGGGCGGATGGTCTTAGGAATCGGTTGAAGGCGGTTCCAGAAGCGGCGGAATATCGATCACCGAAGGGTCGATCGTTTCCAGCAATGGGTCGTTCGCGTCGGCCAGCTGCATATCCAGGATCGACAGGATCGTCTCAGCCGACGTGCTTGCTTCAAGCTCCGGCAGAGGTTCGAGTTCTGTCGCGTTTTCCGGGGTGGTCGGTTCCAGAGATTCCATCGACGCCATGTCTTCGGACGATGGTGTCGTGTCCTGAGAAGAAGAATTACCCGGATCCAGCGGCGCAAGCGGGTCCGAAGGCGCCGACGGGTTGGCGGGGGCCAGCGGATCCAAGGGCGCCAACGGATCAAGCGGTGCCAACTGGTTGGACGGCGCCAGCGGCTGCGATTCGATCGTCGCATTGGGGTCGAACTGGTTGTTGTTCCCCAGCGGTGCCAATGGATCCAGCGGCGCGGACGGATCCAGCGGTGCAAGACTGTCCGACGGTGCCAGCGGTGCAAGCTGATCCCCGGACGCGCCGTCTTCGTTCAGGAAATCTTCATTCGTGATTGTGACACCGGGTTCCGGCGCGTTTGGCGGCATTACACCGTCATTCAGAAGGGCCAGATAAAGCCGGTCGGCGGAACGCGCGCTGCAATCGCTGCAGACCGTCAGTTGATCGGCACCGCGACCGTTCGTGACACCGATAATGGCGCCATCCGGGGCTATCATGGTTTGCCGCCAGTTTCCGCGCGCGAAGGCGTATCCCTGGGACATTTTTTCGTACAGCATCAGCGGTTCCGCAATCAGCTGTCCGTCGTTCGCCAGCGAAAAGCTGGCGGCGGCAACAGTCGCGCCGACCGGGTAGTCCCGATCCAGCCAAAGCGTGTCCGCATCACCAACGGCGCGCTCGTTGCCATAGACGACCAGATAGCGCCGGCCGACTTCGTCATAGATGAAGGGGGACTCGCTGGCGCGCTTCCAGTCTTCAATCAGGCGCGGAAGCACATGGCGGGAACGGGCGTATCCGCCCAACAGCTGTTCTTCGAAACATCCATACGCGCTGTTCAGCGCGTCCATCAATTCTTCACGGCGGTTTTCGATATCCTGGGGAACATCGGCCAGATAGCACGCGTCCGGCAGTTCCATCATTTCTTCCGCCATCTGCTCCGAATCTTCCGACATCTCATCGGAGTCCGCGGACATGTCCTGGGCCTTGGCGGGGAAGGCTGCAACACACAAGCCAAGCACCACCGCACCGAGGATGGGGAGCTGAAAAGGATGCTTCATGTCAGCCTACACAAATCTCAGTTCATCTATCGCCTGAATCCATCTACTGCGATTCTACCCTACTTCGGAAGACTTTTGTGGGAATGCTCCAAATCCGAACACCGCAACCGCCAGCCAACCCAGGATGAAGCATACCCCTCCGACGGGCGCGGTTGGTGCGGAAAGGTCCGGGGCGAATGCGGATATGGTGATCCCGCCCGAAAAAAGGACCAGACCGCCGATAAACAAGGCGCTGGCGATGGTCAGCACACGTGACTTCCTGTCCTTCGCGATGCCAACCAGGGCGACAAGTGCCACCGCATGAAGGATTGCGAACATTGACGCGGTTTCCAGAAGGGCGACGTCGCGCGGGTCCATGACGGCCCCGGCACCATGCGCCGCATAGGCGCCGACCCCAACCCCCGCGGCCCCGAAAAGGCCGCCCATGATCAGGCCGATTTGAAATCGCATTCACACCCCCCACGCATGCGGATGAAAGAAACCGCCGGACGCTGCCCGATTCCCAAATAAAAAGCCCGCCAAATGGCGGGCGGAAATAAATTGCGGCAATCGCCGCGATCCCAATAACGGAACCTGTCAGGCGAACTGGTCGACAATCTGGCCCAATGCGCGGGTCTGTTCGGATTCGTCGTCCTGGCTGCCGTTCACGGTCGCGTTGTTTTCCTCATCGGCCGTGTCCTGGTTGGTGCCGTCCACGCCGCCGACCTGGGTTGCCTGCGCACCGGCTTCCGCCGCTTCCGCGGCCGCCACGGCATCGTCATTTGCCGCGTTTGCGTTTTCCTGCGCGGTACGGGTCAGGAACTCCTGCGCCGCGTTGCTCAGCGCGACTTCGTCCTGAAGGTCTTCCTGCCGCTGCTGTTCAGCCTGTTCGCGTTCCGCCGTCGCTTCTTCGGACTGCAGGGCTTCTTCCTGCTGTTCAACGCGGCGTTCTTCCTGAAGCTCTTCCTGGCGCGCGCGTTCCTCCGCACGGCGTTGCGCGGCCGCGTCGGCGTCAAATTCGCTGCGTGTTGTAGCGGGATTGAACCCGCCAATGCCACCGACATCTGCCATATCGGTATCCTCTCTCCTGTCCGGCGGCGGCACGGAACCATCCGTTCGCACACCTCGACTGACCATAATATAAGGAAAATCAGGCAAAAAAGCAAGAAATCCGCTTGGATTTGATCTTTATTGCCGGATCCGCCGATTGTACTGAAACCCGCGGATCAGAGGCGCCTTTTGGGGTTCAACGCATCCTGCAAGCCGTCTCCCAGAAAGTTGAACGCGATCACTGTGACAAAGATCGCCATTCCGGGCCAGAAAGCCAGTTCCGGGGAGTCCCAAAGGTAGGATTGGGCGTTCGTCAGCATATTGCCCCAGCTGGGGGTGGGCGGGCGGATTCCAAGACCCAGAAAGCTTAGGACGCTTTCCAGCAGGATAACGTTGCCGATGGACAATGTGGTTGCCACGACAATCGTCGCCTGCACATTCGGCAGGATATGACGTCGCATGATCATGAATGGGGTCGCGCCCTGCGCGCGGGCTGCAGTGACGAAATCGCGTGCCTTGATGCTCATCGTCTCTGCCCGGACCAGGCGTGCGACCGTCGGCCATGCCACCAGCGAGACGATCAGCACGATGCGCATCAGACCGCTTCCTTCCATCAGAAATCCCAACCCGACCTTTGAATAGTCGATCGCCGACAGAACTATCAGAAGCGGAAGGAAAGGAAGGGCGATGACCCCGTCTGTCAGCCGCATCAGCATGCTGTCCAGCCGACCGCCGAAATATCCAGCCCACAGGCCGATGATCGTGCCAATGGCGGCGGATGCGATCGCCGCCGTCATGCCGACTATCAGGGAGGTACGGCTGCCAAGAATAAGACGTGCAAGCACATCGCGACCGGCTTCGTCCGTGCCAAGCGGGTGGCCGGGTCCGGGCGGGGCCTTTATGTTGAATAGGTCGGTCGCATTGGGGTCCAATTCCAGCAGGGTCAGGATCCACGGGGCAGCAACCGCCATGACCGCCAGAAGGGTTAGAATTGCTGCCGACAGGACAACCAGCGGGTTCGTGACCATCAAAAGGCGGATGCGCGCGGACCGCGTGACGCCCCGGTCAAGGCGATTGGCGATCATGACCCCGTCCCGCCCGAATCGACCCTGATGCGCGGGTCCAGCATGGCATAGGCAAGGTCAGCCGCAATATTCGCCAACAGGATGAACCCTGTTGCGACCATCAAGCCCATGAGCGCCAGATTGAAGTCATTACCCATGGTTGCTTCATAGATCGTGCGGCCCATGCCGGCCCAGCCGAATATGGTTTCGGTGATCAGTGCGCCGGAAAACAGCGTCCCGAAACTGAGCGCGACGATGGTGATCAGCGGCAGAAGCGCATTGCGCAGTGCATGGACGAACAGTTGCCGGTAAAGGCCCGCACCCTTTGCACGGGCCGTTCGGATATAGTCTTCCCCCAGTGTTTCGATCATTGCGGCGCGCACGAAGCGGATGAAGCCGCCGACGGACGCCAGCGTCAGCGCAAGGACCGGCAGCGCCATGTAGCGGGCATGTTCAAAAAGGCCTGCGCCGTCTTCAGCCATGCCACCGGCCGGTATCCATGCCACCGGGATCGCGATATAGGCAATCAGCATCAGCGCCAGCCAAAAGGGCGGCACCGATATGCCCGCGAAACAGACAAGGTTGATCGCACTGTCGATCAGTCCGCGCGGACGCATGGCGGCGAAGACGCCGGTGGGGATCGCGATGGCAAGCGACAGAACGGTAGCAAACCCCAGAAGCTGAAGTGTCGCCCAAAGACGCGGAAGCAGAATGTCGCCCACCGGCAACCGATAAAGGCGGGAAAATCCGAATTCCCCGGTTATCGCGCCGGACAGCCACCCAAAATACCGTTCTACGATCGGCCGGTCCAACCCATGGATCGCCCGCAGCCGTTCGATGTCTTCAGGCGTTACGTTCGGATCCGCCATGAACATCAGGTCGACCGGGTCGCCCGGCATCAGACCAATCAGACCATAACTGGCAAAGGAAACAGCAAAGAGGACCAGAATGCTTTCGCCGAAACGGCGGACCAGAAACCCCAGCATCTAGTCCAGGCCCGTCATTCGGAAAGCCGCCATTCTTCCACCCACAGGGCGGATGGAAACTGGTGCCCCGTCGGCCGGACACCGACCAGACCCCGGGGCATTACAAAGGCATTTGCGCGAAAATAGAGCGGCAGAACCGGCAGGTCCGTCGCATAGATTTCCTGAAGCCGCGACCACAGACGTCGCTGATCTTCATCCGCGCATTCGGTTTCCATCGCGTCGATCACCGCATCCATTTCCGGGTTGTTGTATCCGGTATAGTTCTGTCCGGCCCAGGCGTTTTCTTCGGTCGGAATCGCTTCAGAATGCAGCGTCGTACGGGGGATGTTTTCCGGCGAGGTCAGCCAGGCGAACATCGCCATACCGGTGAACTGGCGTTTGCTGATCGTTTCCCCAAACAGGACGCGTGGCGGTTCGTTTTCTATTTCGACATCGACGCCGATAGCACGCCATTGGTTCTGCAGGACCTGTTGCACCAACTCGCGCGTCTGGTTTCCCGCCGTGGTCTGGATTGTCAGGCTCAGCGGTTCGCCGTCCCGCTGACGTATCCCGTTCGGCCCAACGGTCCAGCCGGCCGCGTCCAGCAGTGCTGCGGCTGCCGTCGGGTCGTGGGCATAGTGCGGAATATCCGGTTCATACCAAACGTCCAGCGGGTTGACGCCGCCATGGGCGACCGGCTGTTGACCCTGGAACAGCTGTTCGCTGATCGCGTCGCGGTCGATCGCGTGCAGCAGCGCGCGCCGCACGCGAACGTCCGACAGTGCCGGATTATCGAGGTTCAGGTCGATATGTTCGTAGATCAGGCCGGGTTTATAGACGATCTGGTAGTCATCGCCATGCCGTTCCTGAAACGCCAGCGCCTGGTCGATGGGCAGGCCCAGCTCGCCGGCGATCATGTCGATATCGCCCGCCAGAAGGTTCGCGGTCAGGGCCGCGGTATTTTCAATCGTGCGCACCAGAATTTCGTCAAAATATGGTTCCGCCCCCCACCAGTTGGGATTACGTTCCAGCAGAACCTCCTGCCCTGGCGTCACACGGGCCACGCGATAAGGCCCGTGCCACAGACCGGGGTTGGTCGGGTCCGTGTCATACGCGCTGCGGTTCCTGTATTCGCCTGGACCCTGTTCGAAGATGGGCCGTTCGATATGGCTCGGCAGGATCTGAAGGTCGGTGATCCCTTCATAGTTGCAGGTCCGCTTGTTGATGTGGAGCGTGAACCGCCGGTCGTCGTGGATCGTCACATCCACGATTCGCCGGAACAGCTCCGCATTGTCGACGCCGGTTTCGGGGCTTCGTCCCATTTCGACGGAAAAGGCGACGTCTGCGGTCGTAATCGGGGTGCCGTCACCCCACACGGCCTCTGGGATCAACTCGTAGGTAACGGCGATGCCGTCTTCGCCGTCGGCTGTTGTTTCGTATTCTGCTGAACCGTCTTCCAGGCTGGGAAGCGACACGCACAGCATGCAGATCTGTTCCCAGTTCTGGTCGTAGACGGTGACCGGGCGCCGGGCCATCGCGACCACGTACGACTTTGCCAGCATTGCATCGAAGGACGGGTGCAGCGTTGACGGATACTGGCTGATTCCGATGGTCAGCCGCTCCCGGCTTTGTGCGTGACCTTGCGTGCCGGGCAGAAAGATACCCAGCGCAAGGAAAAGCGTCAGCACGGACCGGATCATCGGGCAACCTCCTCAATTTGACCGATGTCAGTGTAGACCGGCTTTCCCGATTGTCGAAACCTATCCGCCTCCCGGTCTGCGCCGTCCGACGCTCCGCCGACCCGAAGGCAGGCATCGCACCGGTCCGCCAACGCCAGGGACATCGGCATCATCATTTCGTCAAACCGGTTCTGCCCGGCGGCTTCGATGACGGGAAGGGCGTTGTTTACGCCGATGACAGGGATATGGCCCTTGTCGAACACAGCCGCAGCGGCACGGTTCAGGGCGGCAAGGTTTTCCGCTCGTCTGGCCGCATCCGCGCTGCCCGCGCTATAGGGGCCGGCGATCATAATAAGCAATGATCCGGTCCGGGACACCTTTCGCGCCGCTGGCCGGTCAGTCTTCTTCCTTGCCGCCATGGGCCTTCGACCAGCCCTTCGGGTCACGCAGGAATGCCTCCACCTCTTCGGCCTGACCGGGGGCGAAATATCCTTCTTCCTTTGCGCATTCCAGAACATCCCACCAGGTCGCCAGGCGATGCAGGCTAACTCCGTGATCGTTCAGTTTTGCTTCGCCTTCCGGGAATATATCGTAATAGAAAACGACGAAGGTATGGGCGCAGGTCGCGCCAGCATCACGGATACCGTCGACAAAAGACAGTTTCGACCCGCCATCGGTCGCCATGTCTTCGATCAGGATCACATGCTGACCATCGGACAGTGCGCCTTCGATCCGTGCGTCCCGGCCGAATCCTTTCGGTTTCTTGCGGATGTAACACATCGGCAACATCAGGTGGTCCGCGACCCAGGCGGCAAACGGGATACCCGCGGTTTCCCCGCCCGCCACAACGTCCAGGCTTTCGAATCCAACCTTTTCTTCGATCGTCGCGGCGGCCATTTTCATCAACCGTCGGCGTGCGCGTGGAAAGGCGATCAACCGCCGGCAGTCGACATAGACGGGACTTGCCCGGCCGCTGGTCAGTGTGAACGGGTCTTCGGGGCGAAACAGGACCGACTGCGTTTCAATCAGGATGCGGGCGGCGATGCGGGCGTTGGACAGGCTCATGGCGTGATGGTTTCCGGCATAATTCAAGAGGAAGGCTTCTGTACCGGCGGCACCACGGACAGGCCGCCGCTGGAAACGAAAAGGATCATCTTCCAGCTAATGATCAGGGTCCCCACAGTCAACGCCGCAACGGTCGCGATTGCCAGGAAATCCGCCCAGTCATGGCCTGTCGCGTCGGCGAACAGCGTCAGTGCGACCGAAAGTGCGGACATTGGAAATACGGCCGACCACCAGGTCAGCCCGAACGGGCTTCTGACCATGGACCGCAGGTGCGGCACGATCACTGCAAGCATGAACAGGGACAGGCCCAGGAACATGATCGCAACACCGTCGACCCGGCCGTCCGTCAGAACGACGTAGGCGATAAAACAAAGTGCCGGGGGCGCCACCAGGATGAACAGGTTCGGGCGTTGGCGCGCCGCCAGCGGTTCGTCGAACAGAAGGCGCTGAAAGACCAGTACGAACAGCACAATCCAGAAGAAAAGACCGACCGCAAAGATCATCCAGCCGATGTCGGTATAACCCAACGGGGCACCGACGATTGGGATGATCAGGTTGCCGACAATCGGAATGAACCAGGCCGGCGTCACGTTTGCGATCCTGTGTCGGCGCGCGACCCATTGTTTCAGGATTGCGATGGTCAGCGCCAGATTGGCCGTGCCGGCAACAAGCCAAACCGCGTTCGCGAAATCCGGCGCAGACGCGGTCAGGTGCGATGACAGGACCATGGCCGTCATTGTGCCCGCAGCCAGAATATTACGCTGTTCCGGGTCGGTGAAATCCAGGCGCGCGGTTTCCAGGTGACGCAGCCATTTGAAAGCGATCAGCAGCAGGACCGCGACAAAGAAGCCAAGCGCGATACCGAACAGGATTTTCGCAAACATGATGCCGGAGCCATAGGCGACCGCAGCCTCCCGCCAGGCGGTCGCGAACCCGGCCAACCCCAAACAGGCGCCGAACAGACCGACCGGCATGCGGGCAATGACCGAAAGCGGGGCCCGGGACTGCGGCGGCGTTGCGGTCGGTTGCGCGGCCGCGGGCTTTGGCTTGGCGGCTTTCTTTGCCGCCTTCGCGCGTTTGGCCGCGGGCTTCTTCTTTGGGGCGGTCTTGGGCTGTGCGGCGTCGTCTTCCGCCATGAAATCGCGTCCTTTTTGATTTTCCGCTGTCCGTTTTACCGTTTCGGGACGGTCTTTGGAAAGGTCTCCGGACCCAGCTTGCGGCGACTCGCCCGGTTTGTGAATTCGCAGCACGGCAAAAATTCTGCCGAACCGTTTCCTCTGCCTTGCGCATAGGCGGCCCGGGTCGGATAGTCCGGTCAGATTACACAGGGGACTCCTGATCATGAGTGTCGAAGAACGGTTGGCCGAACAGGGCATTGCCCTGCCTGATTTTTCGAAGGCCGGCTATTATGGCACCGGGTTCGGGCCGATGAAGCCGCACCATGTCGTCGGGCCGGTCCTGCATCTGTCCGGTCATGTGCCGATCCGCGACGGGGTGATTGTCCATCCGGGGCGCTTGGGCGAAGGGGTTTCGACCGAACAGGGGTACGAGGCCGCGCGCCTGACGGGTCTGAACACGATTGCCGGCATGAAACATGCGCTGAGCGGTCTGGACCGGGTGCGGGGCATCATCAAATGCCTGTGTTTCGTCGCCTGCGCCCCGGACTTTCCCGACGTGCATAAGGTTTCGTCCGGCCTGTCGGACATGCTGGTGGATGCCTTCGGACAGGATATGGGCCTTGCCTGCCGGGCGACGATCGGCGTCCAGACATTAGCCGACAATATCTGTTTCGAAACCTGGATGGAGGTCGAAATCGACCCGTCCTGACATGAGATTTGCCGCAACCACACCGCCGCACATGGCGACCCTTGTCTTTCTGACGATGCTGTCGACCATCACGCTGAACATGTTCCTGCCGTCATTGTCCAACATGGCGGCCGAGTTCGACGTGCCTTATGCGCTGGTCGCCCTATCGGTCAGCGGGTATCTGGTGTCGACAGCAGCGGTAATGCTGATCATGGGGCCGCTTTCGGACCGGCTGGGCCGGCGTCCGGTCCTGATCGGCGGTCTTGCGGTCTATGTCGCGGCGTCTTTTGTCTGTACGCTGGCGACCGATTTCTGGGTCTTCCTGGCATTCCGGGTTCTACAGGGCGCCATGGTCGCGGGCTGGACTCTGTCGCTGGCGGTGGTGCGCGATACAGTTCCGGCAAACCAGGCCGCAAGCCGCATTGGGTACATTACCATGGCCATGGCGATCGGTCCGATGCTGGGGCCGACATTCGGCGGGTTTCTGGATGCGGCATTCGGCTGGCGGGCCAGTTTCGTCGCCTATACCGCGCTTGGCGTTACGGCGCTGATCATCGTTTGGCTGGATCTGGGGGAAACGAACAAGACCCCGTCCAAGACGTTCGGCGAACAGTTCCGCGCCTATCCGGAACTGATCCGGTCGCGTCGCTTCTGGGGCTTTGCGGTCTGTGCCGCCGGGTCGGTCGGCGCGTTCTATTCCTTCCTGGCGGGGGCGCCGCTGGTCGCCCAGCAAATGCTGGGTGTCGCGGCGGCGGAACTGGGCATTTATATCGGGATTATCACCGCCGGGTTCACGTTCGGCAGCTTCCTGTCCGGCCGGTTTGCCGCGCGCACCGAACTGACGACCATGGTTTTGTCCGGCAGGCTGGTTGCTTGCGGGGGGCTGGCGTTGGGCCTCATTTGTATCATGTTCGGCATTGTGAATGTGGTGACCGTCTTTGGTGCCGCTATTTGCGTGGGGATCGGCAACGGCCTCACCATGCCCAGCTGCAATGCCGGTATCATGTCCGTCCGCCCGCGCCTGGCGGGAAGTGCGGCCGGCGCTTCGGGGGCGTTGGCGCTTGGCATCGGGTCCCTGCTGACGGCATTGACGGGCATAGCTGTCGGCGATGGACAAAGTGCGATCCCGTTGTTGGTGGTCATGCTTGCGTCATCATTCGTAGGGCTTCTGGGTGTTCTGGTCGTTATGCGGATCGACCGCCGCGAAGGGGCCTTTCCGGCCCGCACGGACCCGACCGCGCCGACGGCGCCCGAACAGTAACGCGCCTTACGGTTCAGCGTTCCAGGTTCAGACGCTTGTGCCAGTCGGCCAGCGATTCGTCGGGATATTCGCCAAAGACTTTGTCATTCGGACCGGCCTCGATCCGGCACCAGGGCGCTTTGTAGTCCGTCATCAGATGGACCAGTTCCGGCGGGTCCGGCAGTTCCGTGTCGATGGCGGACGCGAACGGATGCACCAGATCGGGCCACCGGGAATCCCAGCACCAAAGCGAACTGCCGCATTTCGAACAGAAGTGCCGTTTCAGCGGACTTATCCCGTCCGGGCTTCGGTCATCCTTCGCCTGATATATGGAAAGATGTGCATCGCCATCGACCTTCAGGGTCGCGAATTCGCCGCCCAGATTGACCGCATACCCGCCGCCGCCCTGTGTCTTCCGGCAGATCGTGCAATAACACCGGTTGTAGGGATAGGGATGTGCGCTTTCCAGCGAAAACCGGACGGACCCGCAGTGACAGCTGCCCTCCAGATTCATTCTGTCGCCCCTGCTTCCCGGCCGACGGGATGGTAGTCATAGGCCCCTACGCCCTGAACCACGATCAGTTTCGCAGTATCGCTTCCCACATTGCGGACTTCGTGCGCGACCATCGGGTCCATCGCACAGCTGTCGCCGGGGCGCAGGCTGTGCAGATCGCGCGGCGCGCGGGATTCCACCTCCACCCGTCCGGCAAGGCAGAAGAACCGGTCCGTTACCTTGGAATGCCAGTGCCAGGGCACTTTTTCCCCGGCATTCAGGGTCATGTGAAGAACACGCAGGTCTGGCGTCTCTTCCACGATTTCGACCCGTTCTATGCTGAACTGGTCTTTCCAGGGTTGGGTATCCGTCATGCCTGTTCCCCGTCTTTGGTCCGGCTAGCGCATGTATTGCGTATCGCCATCCACGCTGAGCGCCTGTCCGGACAATGTACCACAGGCGTCGGACGCCAGGAACACGGCCATGGATACGATGTCTTCAGGCGGGATCAGCGTGTTCATGGATGCAAGGCCTGTATAGGTTGCCTTCATTTCCTCGAACGAAACACCGACGGCGTCGGCCTTGGCGGCGATCACCCGGTCGATCCGATCCCCGGCGACTGCGCCCGGCAGGATCGCGTTTACCCGAATGCCGAATGGGCCAAGCTCTGACGCAAGGGACTTCGTGAAACCGACCACACCCCATTTGGATGCGGAATAGGGGGTGCGCATCGGAAAGGCGAATTTTCCCGCGGCGGAAGAAAGATTGATGATGGATCCTGCCTTCTGCCGTTTCAGGATCGGCACCGCCCGGCGCGTCAGCAGGAAATGCCCGAAGATATTGACCGCCAGTGTCTTTGCGAAGTGGTCCGGGTCCAGATCTTCGACCGGTCCCGTCGGTCCCGCGATTCCCGCATTGTTGATTACGACGTCCAGTCCGCCCAGGTAGTCCATGCCGGCATCGAAGAACGCATCGACCGATGCCTGTTTGGAAGCATCGGCGACCATGGCGCCGATGTCTTCGCGCGATGCTTTCAGGTCCGCTATCGACGCCTCGTCAATGTCGCAGGTAAAGACCTTCGCCCCCCGGTCGGCCATTGTTTCCGCCATTAGCCGGCCGATTCCGCCTCCACCGGCCGAAATCAGAATGCGTTTTCCCGTCAGATCCTGTGTCATCCTCTATCCCTTCACACTGGTCAGCATTTCATCATAAAGCGCCATCGTCTGTGCGACGACAATTTCCTGGGCAAAGGACCGTTCCACCAGCGCCCTGGCGCCGGTGCCCAGCGTCCGGCGCAGGTCCGCGTCTGTTGCCAGACGTTCCAGCGCGTCCGCCAGCGGTTCGACCGACCTTGCCGGAACACGAATGCCGCTTTCGCCATCGACGCATATCTCGCGGCAACCCGGCACGTCGGTCGCAACGACGGGGCGCCCGCAGGCCGCCCCTTCCAGCAGCGACTTCGGCAACCCTTCCCGATAGGACGGCAGAACCGCGATATGCGCATCGGCATAAATACCCGCCACGTCGTTCGATGGGCCTGCCACGTCAACGATGCCGTCCTGCTGCCAGGACGCCAAAGTCGCGGCCGGTATGCTGGCGGGGTTCGCGTCCGTGGGGCCGACCAGACGCACGGTCAGACCGACGCCGCGTTCATTCAGAATTCGGGTGGCATCGACCAGTTCCCCGATTCCCTTGTCCCACAGCATCCGGCTGACGCAGGCGGCGACCGGTGTGCCGGGCGGTTCGGGTGACTGGGTGAAGCGGTCTGTGTCCACGCCGGACCCGCGGATGATGCGAATACGGTCACGTGCTACGCCAATACGGTCCGCGAACAAAGCGGCGTCGTCCCCGTTCTGTACAATCAGCGTCGAGTTGGGGCGATTGTTCAAATACCGGAACGCACGTTCTATAAAGCTCCGGATGATTGCGGTCATTGCCCCGCGCGATATGAACAGGAATCCCAGGCCGGCCATTGCATTGACGACACAGGGTACGCGCTGCCGGGCGGCGATGATGCCGCCATATAACACCGGCTTCATCGCCACGTGATGCACCAGGTCCGGCCGTACATCCCGATACAAGGTTGCAATCGCGCGCAGGGTTCCAATGTCCCGGATCGGGTTCAGGCCGGATCGGTCGAAAGGAATGTCGTAGGCGCGGAAGCCTTCGGCCGCGATCCGGTCGCGATGTTCGGAATAGCGGCAGGCAACGATGACCGACGCACCGGCATCCCGGGCCGCCCGCGCGAAGGGAAGCCGGTGGGACCAGAAATACCAGTCTTCCGTCACCAGATAGACGATGGTCTTTCCTGACAGCGCCACTGTCACGGCGACCCGACCCAACGTTCGGCCCAGGCTTCCAGCATGCACATGCTCCAAAGCGCCTCCGCCCGGGCGCCGCGCCCCTTCAGATGATCGGACCAGGCGCGGCGTACCGGTTCGGGGTCGACCCAGCCGCGCGCGGCAAGCCGACTTTCCGACAGCAGGGTTTCCGCCCAGTCCCGCAACGGTCCGCGCAGCCAATCGTCCAGGGGAACCGCAAACCCGGATTTCGGCCGGTCGACCAGGTCGCGCGGGACATGACGGTACAGAACCTGGCGCAATGGCCATTTCTGGATGCCGCCGCGAATCTTTGCTTCCGTAGGAAGGGTCCAGGCGAACTCCACCACGCGATGGTCCAACAGCGGCACCCGCGCTTCCAGGCTGACCGCCATGCTGGCGCGGTCCACCTTGGTCAGGATGTCGTTTGGCAGATAGTCCATCGTGTCGCGATAGGCCGCATAGGACGCGGCATCCCCCGTGTCGGGCGCTTCCACCGCTGCTGCGGGGTGGCATCCGGTCAAGTCCTCGCCCCAATGGGTGACCAGCGTGTCGTACCGTGCAGCCAGTGTGTCCGCGGCCAGAAGCCGTGCCGCTTTTTCAGCCTTCGTTCCCGCCATGCGCGGGCGCCGTCCTTCGGGAACCAGATTGGCAAGCCCGTCCCAGAAGACCGGGCCGGGGGCGGCGATAGCGCCCGCAACCAGTTTTCGGATGCCGCCCGGCAACCGGTCCAGGCCCCCCAGTCCATCCATCAACGCCTTGTGCCGGTTATAGCCGAAGAAGACTTCGTCCCCGCCGTCGCCGCTCAACGCCACGGTGACTTCCCCCCGCGCCAGACGGCTGACCAGATAGGTCGGCAGGGCCGATGAATCGGCGAACGGTTCGTCATACCAATCCGGCAGATTGGGGATCAGGTCGCGCGCATCGTCGGGCGACAGCGTTAGTTCCGAATGGTCGGTGCCCAGGTGCGCGGCGACGGCGCGGGCATGGTCCGCTTCGTTATAACCCGACCGGTCGAACCCGATGGTGAAGGTTTTGACCGGCCTGTCCGACGCCTTTTGCATCAGGGCCACGACGGTCGATGAATCAATGCCGCCTGATAGAAGCGCGCCCAGCGGCACGTCGGCGACCATGCGCGACGTCACGGCGTCGGATATCACGCGTTCCGCCGCGTCGATAATTTCGTTATCATTCAGGTCGCACTTTGGCTGACGCACGGCATCGTCCAGTGACCAGAACGCGCCCTTGCGGACAGACCCGTCCCAGTCGATCACCGCGAAGGTACCGGGGCGAAGGCTTTCCAGCCCACGATAGATGCAGGACGGCGCAGGAACCTTGTTCCCCTTTAGATACTGGCCTAGTGCGGGCATGTCGATTTCCGCCCGGAAGGACGGGTGCGCGCGGATCGCCTTCAACTCCGACGCCCAGAAGGCATGTCCGTCGCGGACCCCGAAATAGACCGGTTTGATGCCCAACCGGTCCCGGATCAGCCACAGCTTTCGTTCCTGGCGGTCCCACAGCGCGATCGCGAACATGCCGACCAGCCGTGGCAGGGTGGCTTCCACGCCGTCGCGGGCGAAAAGCTCCAGCATCACTTCACTGTCCGATGTTCCGCGGAAGGAATGCCCGTCTGCGGCCAGATCCTTTGAAAGGTCCCGGTAGTTATAGATTTCGCCGTTGTAGGTCATGATGAAGCGGCCGTCGGCCGAATGCATCGGCTGATGTCCGGCGGGCGACAGGTCGATAATGGCAAGCCGCCGGAACGACATGGCAATACCCGCCTCCGCATCGGTCCAGACATCCCCCATATCGGGTCCGCGATGGACCAACGCGTCACCCATCCTGCGGGCCAGGTCCGCCAGGGCCGCGTTTTCCGACTGCCGCTTCAGGTCTATGAATCCGGTGATCCCGCACATGGGCGCGGACGATACAGCGCTTCTGCGGCGTCGTCATCCGCCCCTTTTACCAGTCGCGAACTAATTGCCCGTCCGATCCGGGCAGCACGGTATCCGTTGACATCCCCGCCACGGGGGGCAATGCATCCTGGTCATTCCTGAAAGCATGAACATGGACGGAGAACCCCGGGCCGATGCCGTTTCGATGGACGACATGGATCGTCGCTGCATTTCTGGTACTCGGGTGGGCGTCCGCGCATGCCCAGCCGGCGGACCCGCTGGCGCCGCCGGAATCGATTTCGGCGGATAGCCGTGTCGCCTATGAAGAAGGCCGTCTGATCTTCAACGCTCATTGGCGGCCAAGCGGGACCGACGGGCCCGATGACTTTGAAGGGTTGGGACCGCTCTATAACCGGATTGCCTGTTCGTCCTGTCACAATGCAGGCGGACGCGGCGCGCCACCGGATGGTCCCGAACGGAATTTCCTGACGGCGTTGGTTCGGATCGGCGTTGTGGCGGATGATGGGACTGTCGCGCCCCATCCGGAGTTCGGGGTTCAGATTCAGGACCGCGCAGTGCCGGGCGTGGAACCGGAAGCGGATCTGTCCCTGACATGGGTTCCCGTCGATTTTGAAATGCCGGATGGAACCGTGGTTCAGCTTCGCAGGCCCGACCTGCGAATTGTGCCGGACCCGGGGGGAAATGCGCGCTGGTCGATACGAGTGGCTCCACCAGTGCGCGGCGTGGGTGCCCTGATGCACGCCGTCACCGCCAACCGGGGGGAGGGCCGTTTCGGGTGGAAGGCGACAGAACCGACCCTTGCGGCACAGAACGCATCCGCATTATCGCAGGATATGGGCATCACCAGTGCCTATGAACCGGACCCTGTCTGCCCGTCTGGGCTGGATACGTGCGGCGGCGGAGACAATGAAGTCAGTGGCATCCGCCTGTTCCTTTTGTCCCATTTCCTGGAAAGGCTGCCGCCACCAGAACCGGTTTCCTATCCCGAACCGATGGGGCTGCGATTGTTCGCCGACACCGGTTGCGCGGACTGTCATATGTCCGCTTTGCCGACAGAGGACGGTATCGGCGACCTTGCGGCCTATACCGATCTGGCGCTTCACGACATGGGGCCGGGCCTGGATGATGGCCTGCCGGAAGGGGAGGCTGCGTCCTTCGAATGGCGGACGCCGCCATTGTGGGGGCTGGGCTCATATCTGGCGGAAAATCCGGATGCGACCCTGCTGCATGACGGAAGGGCGCGCGGTCTGTTGGAGGCCATATTGTGGCACGACGGTGAGGCCCGCCAATCCCGCGATTCGTTCTTGATGCTGGCCCCGCAGGAAAGGCAGCGGCTGGTCGATTTCCTGATGCGGCTTTGAGTGCCGGCACGGCCCTCAAATTTTAACTAAGAATTACTTGCAATCCATCTGATGGCGCGTTAAGCCGCATGTTGGTTGCGAATGGAATTCATCCGCATTAGCGACTGAACAGTCCCAATGACGGAACAACGCCGAAATCTCAATAGTTTAACGAGGGAGCGAACATCACATGACTTTCCTTAACACTTCCAAGACGTTCGGCCGTGCCGTTGCCACCGCCACCTGCGGGCTGGCTTTGGCCGCGTCGATGGCGCTTTCGACGGCCGCCCATGCGGACGGCGAAGTGAACGTCTATTCCCTGCGCCAGCAGTTCCTGCTGGAGCCGATTTTCGAAGCGTTCACCGCCGAAACCGGAATTGAGGTAAACGTCCTCTATTCCGGGGATGAGATGATCGAACGCATGGCGCAAGAGGGTGAAAACAGCCCGGCCGATGTGGTCATGACCTCCAGCTTCGGCACGACGCTTCGTGTGGCGGAAGAAGGCCTGGCACAGGCAGTCCACAGCGATACGCTGGACGCACGCATTCCCGAACAGTTCCGCGACGAGAATGACCAGTGGTACGCGCTGACCATGCGGGCGCGCATCATCTATGCCTCCCGCGATCGTGTCGCCGAAGGCGCCATCACCGACTACGCGCAACTTGCCGATCCGGAATGGGAAGGCCGCATCTGCACCCGCAGCGGCACGCATCCCTATAACGTCCAGCTTTTCGCTTCCCGTGTCGCGCGTTACGGCGAAGAAGCGACGCGCGAATGGCTTCAGGGCCTGAAGAACAACCTGGCGCGTCAGCCGGACGGAAACGACCGCGCGCAGGTTCGTGCCGTGATGGAAGGCGAATGCGACCTGGCGGTCGGCAATTCCTACTATTACTTCAAGATGCTGGCGGAAGAAGAACAGCGCCCGTGGGCGGAATCGGTGAACCCGGTTCTGGCGACCGCAGGCGAACACGGCACACATGTCAACGTGTCGGGTGTTCTGATGGCAGCCCATGCGCCGAACCCGGAAAACGCCATCATCCTGATGGAATTCCTGGCGGGTGAGCAGGCACAACGGATCTACGCCGATGCCAACTATGAATACCCCGTGAACCCGTCCGTCGCACCGTCGGAAGCCCTGCAGGGACTGGGTGAACTGACGCCGGACAGCTTGCCGTTGAACGACGTTTACGACAATATCCCGACGGCTCTGCGTCTGGTAGCGGAGGTTGGCTACAACGAGTAAGAGGTACGGATTGGCTGACGCCATCCTTCCGGCGAGTTCCGTCGGATCAGATATAGGTACCGGCCGGAACACCGGCTGGATCTGGACATTCGGCACCGCCCTGATCGCCCTGATCGTGGCGGTGCCGATCCTTTCTGTGATCCTGGTTGCCTTTTCCACCGACGACCGCGGCTGGTTCGATATCGTGCAGGCGAGCCTGCCGCGATATACGTGGAACACGCTGGTCCTGATGTCCGGGGTGGCGGTCGGAACGCTGACAATTGGCATCGCAACGGCCTGGTTGGTGACCTGTTGCCGGTTTCCGGGGCGACGGATATTCGAATGGGCGCTGCTGCTGCCGCTTGCGGCACCGGCCTATCTGGTTGCGTTCGTTTATACCGACCTTCTGGAATATAGCGGTATCGTTCAGCGAACCCTGCGCGACATTTTCGACTGGCAGATAAAGGCGGATTACTGGTTCCCGGATATCCGAAGCCAGGGCGGGGCGATCATCGTCCTTAGCCTTGTCCTGTACCCGTACGTTTACATGATGGGGCGCGCGGCATTCCTGCAGCAGTCCGTCTGTGCACTGGAAGCCGCAAGAACCCTGGGGCGGACGCCGTGGCAAAGTTTCTGGACGGTCGCGCTGCCGATGGCACGGCCCGCCCTGGCGATTGGCGTGTCGCTTGCGATGATGGAAACGCTGAACGACTTCGGCACCATCGACTTCTTCGGTGTTCATACTCTGACGGCGGGCGTGTTCGAAGTCTGGCGCCTGTTGGGCAGTACGGTCGGCGCGGCGCAGCTTTCCGTCGTCATGCTGTTGTTCGTGGTCGGCTTGTTGTGGATCGAACGGACGTCACGCGGCCGACAGCGGTTCGACCATGTGAGTTCGAAAATTCGCGCGCTGCCGGGCTATGAATTGGCGGGGCGGCGGAAATGGGCTGCGGTTCTGGTGTGCTTTTTGCCGATTGCGCTGGGCTTTCTGGTTCCAACGCTTGTCATGCTTTCCGACGCGATCGCGAATTTCAGCGACCAGTTCGGTCGGGACTATCTGGAACTCGTCTATCATTCCTTTTCGATGGCGGGCATCGCCGCCCTGGCGGCCCTGGTCGTCGGGTTGTTCCTTGCCTATGGCGCGCGGCTCAATGGCACCAGGGCATTGCGGGTGCTGACGAAGTTCACCGCGATCGGCTATGCGGTTCCGGGGGCGGTTCTGGGGGTCGGGATCATCATGCCGTTTACCGCCTTTGACCGGACTTTTTCCGCCTTCATGGAAGGGACCTTTGGCATCGAAACGGGGGCGGTTCTGTTCGGAACATCCTTTGCGGTGATCTTTGCCTATGTCGTCCGGTTCATGGCTATCGGGTTCGGCGCGGCGGAATCCGCACTGGAAAAGGTAACGCCGCACATGGACGATGCGGCGCGCACACTGGGGCACGGGCCGTGGTCCACCCTGAAGAAGGTGCATCTGCCAATGGTACGCGGTGGTGTGCTGGCGGGGGCGGTCCTGGTTTTTGTGGATTGTATGAAGGAACTGCCGGCGACTCTGTTGCTGAAACCGCCGTTCAATTTCGACACGCTGGCGACCTTTGCCTATCAGTATGCGTCGGACGAGCGTTTCGAACAGGCATCGCTGGGCGCGCTTACCATCGTGCTGGCGGGTATCCTTCCGGTGATTGTCCTGTCACGGGCAATTCGGAATGCGCGGCCCGGCCACGCCGTCGACGCGGTGCGGCCGGTTCGTCCCGAAACGGTCTGAAGGGACTAGGCCGCTTCGTCAGAGACCAGCGGACGCAGTCGTTCGCGGGCCAGCGCATCTGCCGCGCGGTGCGTTGCAATCCCGTCCCGTTTCGCACGCTTGAAGATGTCCCCCAGCGTATCGCCGATCTTTGCGATATGCATGAACGCATCCGCCTGGTCGAACTGCGGGCCGTCATGGAAGATATGAATGACGCCGCCCGCATTGATGACATAGTCCGGGGCGTACAGGATGCCGCGTTCGGCAAGCGCGTCGCCGTCTTCGTCCGTTGCAAGCTGGTTGTTCGCCGCCCCCGCAATGGCTTTTACCTTCAGACGCGCGATTGTCCCGGCATTGACTGTAGCGCCCAAGGCACAGGGCACATACAGGTCCGCGTCGACGTCGTAGATCGCATCCGGGTCCACAATCGTCGCACCGAGTTCCTGTTCGGCGCGGGCCAGTGCATCCTGATTGACGTCCGCGACGGTCAGTTTTGCCCCTGCGCTTCGCAGGCGCCGGGCTACGTCGTATCCGACGTGACCAAGCCCCTGAACAGTCGCGCGCAGGCCGGTCAGGTCCTTTGTCCCGAACCGCGCCAACGCGGTTGCTTCGATTCCCTTGAAGACACCGAATGCGGTGCCCGGCGACGGGTCATGACCGACATTTTTGACGCCGCGGACATGGTCGGTTTCCTTTGCCACCTCGAACATGTCGTCCGGGGTGGTGCCGACATCTTCGGCCGTGATGTAACGCCCGCCCAGACTTTCCACCGCGCGGCCCAGGGCCTGAAACATCTCCGGCGTCTTGTCCTTGCGCGCATCGCCCAGCACCACAGCCTTGCCGCCGCCCCAGGGAAGGCCTGCAAGCGCGTTTTTGTAAGTCATTCCGCGCGACAGGCGCAAAACGTCGGTCAGTGCTTCTTCATCATTCGCATAGGACCACATCCGACACCCGCCCAGGGCCGGCCCCAGGGTGCTGTCGTGAACGGCGATGATTGCTTTCAATCCGGACTTGGAATCCGTGAAAAACGCAACGGTTTCATGCCCGTCGAAACTTTCTGAAGAGAAGATGCTCATCGGATTTCCTCCTCGCATATTGAAATATTATTACATTGGATATGCGCTCCTTCGCCGGGTTTCGGAAGGGGAATTGATGGGCCACATCAAAAACGCAGGAAAATCACGAAAAACCGGCAAACAGACGAAATTTTCCTGCAAAACGGGCCTTGGTTCGGGTAATTCCCGATCCGAAGGGCGGCGCGTGCCAAACGCCCGTCACATGTCAATTCGACCATAGGCGGCTGATGACATACCGCCACTGTGGCTGTCGCAATTGCGGTTCCAGCCAGATTCTATCTGGTCGCCGTTCGGAAGCATGTCCAGCCTTAGGCGGAAAGCTTCTGTTCCAGCATATCCAGCCGATCCTGACCCCAGAACGGTTCGCCACCGACAACAAACCAGGGTACGCCGAAGCAACCGGACTTCAGCGCCTGTTCACAGTTCGACAGGCCCAGTGCCTCAATGTCCGGTGTCTGCGCTTCGTCGGCCAGCGCAGTCCCGTCCAGACCAAGCGTGTTCGCGATGTCCTTCAGCGTTTCCCAGTCTGAAATGTCACGTTCTTCCTGCCAGGCGGCTTTCATGATTGCACCGGAAAGGGCGTGAATGTCCGCGCCATGTCGCGCCGCGGCCAGGGCAAGATGCAGCGCCGGCTTGTCCGAAACGGGAAAATGTTTCGGTTCGAAATTCATCGGGATGTTCAGGTGCGCGGACCAGCGTTTCAGTTCCACCATCCGATAGGCGCGACGCTCCGGCGGGCGTTTGTCGACCGGTACGCCGCCCGTCTTCGGGAAGATTTCGGCAACACTTATTGGACGGTAATTGACGCTGGCACCCGTCCGTTCGGCAACGGCCTTCAGTTGCGCATGACCCAGAAACGAATAGGGGGAAACATGGCTATAGTAATAGTCGATCGTGCCGGACATCGGGTTCCTTTCTTTTCCTGATAATGTCACTGTTTTCCGTTCAGCAATGTCAAATAGGCTGCTGCGCGCCGGGCGCAATCAACATCTGCGTGATCGTCCACTTTCGATGGACGAAACCGCCTCTGAAAGGCCGCGATGCGGCCCGGAACGCCGGGGGCGTATCCGATCCGGTCCAGAAGGGCCGCCAGATCCTCGTCCGTATCCGCCCCGACGTCGGGGAACACGCCGACCCCCGCGGCCGCCATCTGCCGCCAGGGAAACAGCTCACCCGGGTCCGTCTTTCGGTCCGGTGCGATGTCGCTGTGCCCGACGATTCCTGCCGGCGGGATGTCGTGACGCGACAGGATTGCTCTGGACAGGTCGATCAGCGCCGAGATCTGTTCGCCGGGAAAGGCGCGGTAGCCATGTTCGTGCCCCGGGTTCTGAAGTTCGATTCCGATGGAATGGGAATTAACGTCGCTGATACCCCGCCAGAATGCGACCCCCGCATGCCAGGCGCGCTTTTCTTCCGCCACCATCTGGATCACGCGACCGTCTTCTTCAATCAGGTAATGTGCGCTTACCTGGGCTTCCGGGTCGCACAGCCGGGCCAGGGACTCTTCACCGCTTTTCATCCCGGTATAATGCATGACCAGCATCGAAATCCGCGCACCGTCGCGGCGGTCCCCGAAATTGGGGGAGGGATGCTGGATTATTTCCATCTGCGGCATGGCTGATTACAGGGTCTTTGGCTGGTGCGTTGGCGCCTTTTTGATCTGACGGATCGTGATGATACCCACGCCGACCATGACCAGCACACCGCCCGCGATCATATAGGCGGTAATCTGTTCGTCCAAAAAGACGACGCCGGCCAGGACGCCTACAACGGGCATAAGAAGCGTCAGCGGGATGATCTTGCTGATCGGATAGCGCTTTATCAGCCCGAACCAAAGGCCATACCCGACAATGACGACGGCAATTGACTGAAAGGCAACCGCGAACCAGCCGGTAAATGAAAGGTCCAGCAGGATCGATGGTTCGAACCCTTCCTGAAGGTAGGAAATCAAAAACAGTTGCGGTGTCGCGATAACGGCCATCCAGCCGTTCAGCGCGAACGGTCCTATGTCGCCCAGCGACTTCATCTGGACGTTCGCAACCGCCCACAGGAACGTCCCCCCCATGACCAGAACGACCGGAAGAAGGCCGCCTTTGAACCCCGGTTCGCCGGCAATCACCGCACAGCCCGCAAACGCGATCACGATCCCGGAAATCCGCCGCCAGCCGGGATAGTCCTTGTAGACCAGCGCGGCCAGAATGACCGCGAACGGCGTATTCATCTGTGCCAAAAGCGCGATGGTCGCCGCATCCGTCAGTCGGATGGCGTTGAACATGAACGCGAAATGCAGAACCCCCAATATTATCGAATAGATCAGAAGCGGAAGAAACTTCCCCTTTGGCCATCTGATGAACGGCACCAGGATGACCGCCACCAGGGCGAACCGAAGCGCCATTAACAGGAAGGGGGGCATTTCCAACAGGCCGATTTTCACGACCACGAAATTCACACCCCAGATCGCGATCACGAAAAGCGCGATCGCGAAGTCGATCGCCTTCATGCGGATTTTCCGCCGCGCATCTGCCGAATACGATCGTGAGCGGCGTTGATCTTTGCCAGTCGTTCATTCGCTACGTTGACGAACTCTTCGGGCATGCCCTGTGCGATCAGCCGGTCCGGATGGTTTTCCAGGACAAGGGAACGGTGCGCCGCCTTGATCTCCTCGTCCGTGGCGTCGGGCGACACGCCCAACAGGCGATAGGGGTCCGCATCCGCGCCATCCACACGCAGCGCCGTCACGCGTTCAAACGTCTCCTCATCGAACCCGAAGATGGAAGAAACGTTTTTCAGGAATTCCAGTTCACCCGGATGAATGACATTGTCCGCCTTTGCGATATGGGCCAGGCACCACAGGAGTTCTTCCAAAACTTCGGGCGATCCGCGAAACATGCCCGCAACCTGTTCGGCATAGGGTTCATACCCGTGCGCATCCTTGCGCGCCTGGTTGAAGACCCGGGCGACATTCTTCATTTCGCTTTCCGGGACCTGGAAGACTTCCTTGAACGCCTCCACCTCGTCGGGCGTGACGACGCCGTCCGCCTTTGCCATCTTCGCACCAAGGACAATAACGGCAATCGTGAACCCGACGGACCGCTTTGCGCGTTCCGGGTCCGGTTCCTGATCGACGCGCATCCGGTCGACGAAATGGCCGCCAACGGCACCGACCAGCAGACCAATTGGTCCGCCGAGCGCCAGTCCGGCCGCACCGCCGACGATCTTTCCCCAAATGCTCATATGATGGCTACAAGTTGGTTGGCAAGGTCACCAGTTTATAGAAGCCTAGTGTGTTCGCAAGGTTACGTAGCAGCGGGATTTACGGTTCTTCCGCCGCAACCGGCCGTGGAAAGCCCAACAGGCCCAGTCCCGGCAACTTTATGGCCAAATCTTCGGGATCCAGGCCAAGCGTCAGCCCCAGTATGTTCAATTCAATCCCTTCGCGCACTGCGACCGAAAGCCCAAGCAACCCGCCGACACCGACCTGAAAGCCGGTACCGCTGGGTGTCCGGTCGGCAAGTGTCGTGCCCAGAAAGTCCTTGCCGACAGCCAGTGCCGGCATTTCCAGTCCAAGTTCCGGTACTTCCCGCCCGATCCAGGCGATGAAGGTGTTGCTGTTCGGGCCCGGCCAGGCCCGGTATTCATGGGGGTAGGGATAGCTTGCGACCGCCGCTTCGACATCGTCGATCAACGCTTCCGCGTCCGGCCCCCGCAGGTCCAGAACAAGGTCAGGCCGCGCGCCGAACCAGTGGCGATCGGGTATGTCGATGCCGCTTACAAGGACGTTCGGGCGCCGCCAGCCGATGACATGATGCGTGGTATAGGCGTTGGCATTCGCCGGTTTGACAGCAATCCAGGTGTGCACGGCAAAGGCACCGCGCCAGCTGTAGGTCCGTGCGGCATAGACCTGGATGACGGCGCGCGGCTCTTCCGACGGCAGGGGCGCTATTCCGGCGCTTCCGCGTTCGGCGGTGCGCCAGCTGCGCGACATTAGATCGCCCGTGGCAAGCACGCTGAGCGGCCCGGCCAGAAGCAGGGTTAGAAACAGGATGGGGTACAGGGCCAATCTGACGAAACGCATGGGTCGAAACAGCTCCTTCCAGCGGGCGCATATTGCACCCAACTGTGTCGAAACTAGGGCATTCCGCACGAAGTGCGAGTACGGTGGACCAATTTCTGGCGGTCACCCGTTCGGGTTGATCGTCGGGTCCCCCTCATAGACACGTACGGAACGGACCACCGTTTCCGCCTGGCCATCCGTCAGTTCCTGACCGGATGCCGCACAGTAATATCCCAACAGGTGGCGCTGCGGTTCCATGTCGTCGGGTCCCCACGCTTGCGTGAACAGGACACAGATATGCGACCCCATGACAAACCGCCGCCACTGTACCGGACCGATCGCATTCCTGCTTTCGTACAATGTCTGGAATTCAAGATGGCGCTGGGCCAGGCGGGGCCATTCGTTTCGGGCCTCGCTCGGGACTGGCGGGGGCGGCATTGGCGTGCCGTCCAGGCGACGGACATCGATCAGGGATGCAACGACGTCCCGCTCTGGCGGTCCCTGCCAGGTGCGCCGGCGCAACAACAGGCCGCGATCCGGATCGCGGCGTTCATCGAAGAAGGAGGCACTGTCATTCAGGGTCGGCACTGAAAAATCGAGCAGGACAGGCTGAAATTCCGTCCGATTCGCCGAACCCGCTGCCAGCACCTCGGGATCAAGCGGGTTCCAGCCGAACTCATCACATCCTGTCGCAAATGTGCAAGATACTAATAACAATAGGATTTTCGTAAAATCTGTCATAGTGTGATTACACTGCCGCAAGGATGAACTTGTGTCAAAAATCGAAAGAGGGAATGTCTATCACCTGACTGGCTTACGGGATTGATTGCAGGTTGGTTTTCCAAGCAGGCGAAATCCGGCGGCAATTGAGGGAAGGCGCGGCAGGTGGCATGGTTCGGGGCAGCATCGATCAAGCGGTCTTTTGACCCAATTCGGACTGTCATGGGCCGGGCGAAACATGGCGCGCACGGCATGGAGCCGGCAGTTCTGGCAAGTAAATCGGAAGTGACAATGGTTTCCAACAACGGTCCGACTCCCCGACCGGAATCGCAAGCGGCCGAGGTCAATCCACCGGCACCGGTTTCGGTGACTCCGGCGCATATCGTCGTCGTCGGCAATCAGAAGGGCGGCTCCGGCAAATCGACCACCGCAATGCATATCGCAGCCGCACTGATGGCGGGTGGGTCGCGTGTCGCGACGATGGATCTGGACGCGCGTCAGGGCACGCTCAGCCGTTATATCGAAAACCGCAAGGCGTATATGGCATCCAAGGGGGTGAACCTTCCCATGCCGACGCACCGGTCGATCGAACCGTCCACGGTCGCGTCCGTCGATGTCGCCAGGGCCCATGACCAGCATGCGGTCGAACGCGCGGTTCAGGACCTGTCCGGTCGCCATGACTATATCATTGTCGACACGCCCGGGACCGACAACTTCCTGAGCCGGATCGGGCATTCCTATGCCGATACGCTGGTAACACCGCTGAACGACAGTTTTGTCGATCTGGATGTCTTGGCGAAGATCGACCCGGACACCTTTGCGATGACCCGGCCCAGCCAGTATGCGGAAATGGTGTTCCAGGTAAAAATGCAGAAGGCGCGCCGGGACCGGTCGAACCGGACGTTCGACTGGGTCGTCCTGCGCAACAGGACGGGCCAACTGGATTCCAGAAACCAGCGCGCCATGGAAGAGGCGCTGGACAAACTGAGTTCCCGCGTCGGGTTTCGGGTCATATCGGGTTTTTCGGAACGGGTGATTTTCAGGGAACTGTTCCTTGACGGAATTACGCTTCTGGATCTGCGCCAGCCCGGAAGCGAAGTGAAAATGAACATGTCCCACTTGGCTGCCCGGCAGGAGGTTCGCGACCTCATGCTGGCGATCGGCCTTCAGGAAACGGACGTTCAGGCCGCCCGAACTTGAGCGGACGCCCGTTCCGCCCATATTCTTGAGCGATGAACAAACCACCCGTCGGAAAGTCCGGATCGGACAGTGAACTGGATGCGTTTCTGGACGCCGTGAAACGGACGCCCGCGCCGACAGTCGGTGCCGGGGACCGTGGGCGTCTGATTTTCGCCCTGGATGCGACCATGAGCCGGGAGGCAACCTGGGACATGGCATGCAAGGTCCAGGGGGAGATGTTCGATGCCACCCGCGATGTAGGCGGTCTGGACGTGCAGCTGCTTTATTTTCGGGGTTTCGGTGAATGCCGATCCAGCAAATGGCAGCCCGATGCCAAAGGCCTGGCGCGACTGATGACCTCCGTCGCGTGCCGGGGTGGACAGACCCAGATCGGCAAAGTCCTGTCTCATATCATCCGGGAAACCGACCGAAAGAAGGTCGGCGCCGCCGTATTCGTTGGCGACGCCTTTGAAGAGGCAATAGACGACATTTGTCACAAGGCCGGGGAGCTGGGGTTGCGCGGTGTCCCGGTCTTTGTCTTTCAGGAAGGGCGCGACCCGATTGCAGAACGCGCATTTCGCGAAATCGCGCGGCTGACCGGCGGTGCCTGGTGCCCGTTCGAACCGGGCAGCGCGGCAAAGCTCAAAGCGCTTTTGTCGGCGGTTGCCGTCTATGCTTCGGGCGGGTTGAAGGCGTTGGAGGCTAAGGGAAGGTCCGACCCCGAAACGAAGCTGCTTCTGGAACAGATGCGGTCGGGGCCCCGGGGCCGATGACCTGGTTTCTGATCGGTCTGGTTCTTCTGTTCGGGCTGTTGGGCGGGCTGTCCTGGCTGTCCAGGGCACAGCCGAAGGACGTTGTCAGAAATCTGAAATGGGTCGCCCTGGCGGTGGTCGTGATCGTGCTGATCGGCCTTGCCGCGACCCGGAACTTTCATTTCCTGTGGGGCCTTGGGCTGGCCGCTCTTCCATGGATCAATCGCGGCTGGTTTGCCTGGAACCTGTGGCGCCGAATGAAAGGACCGTCCCAGGGTCGCAAATCAGGCATCGCAACAGACTTTCTGGATATGACGCTGGACCACGACACAGGGGAAATGGACGGTCGAATCCTCAAAGGGCCGTATCAGGGGGCCCTTCTGTCGGAACTCGACCAGACGGAGCTGATCGCCCTGCTGTTGGAAATGGAACAGGCCGGTGACGACCGGTCGCGGTCCTTGTTGGAAGCCTACATGGACAGGATGTTCGGTGCCGAATGGCGGTCCGGCACCAAGCATGAAAGCCGGGATGGTGAACATCGGGAAGAACGGTCGGGAAGATCGTCCGCACGCCGTTCGAAGATGCCGCGCGATGAAGCATTGAAACTTCTGGGGCTTAAGGAAGGGGCATCCGTCGAAGAAATCGAAGCGGCATACAAAAGGCTGATGAAACAGGTGCATCCGGATGCGGGCGGGTCGGACTATCTGGCGTCACAGGTCAACGCCGCAAAGGATGCGTTGCTGAAACCCTAAAGCGGGTACCGTTCATAGCGGACTTCATCGCCGTCGATTTCAACGGAAGTCGCGGCCGGCAGGATTCGTTCCGCGCCCTCAAGCTCGGAATAGTGAATTCTGGATTCCATCTGGCCCAGCAATGCGATAGCCGCCGCCGTCATCAGAATGAAGGCAAGCATCAGCCGGAAATCCCCACGGCATTTATAGAACGAACAGTCTGACATTGGTTCAGTCCTCGATGTTGGTTCAGAAACCGTCCGGAAAGGTGATTCGCCCCGACCCCGTACAGACCTTCCCAGAAGGGCATTAGAGGCTGCGAAATGCGGCAAAAATGCGCCCATGCCGCGGCATTATTGGCGCAGACACGCGAATTTGGTGACTGTTCCGTGACAAGCCCCGCGGATTCCAAGGCTTTGCTTGCTCTCTACAGGTGGCGTGTGGCAATACCCGGTGCACAAGCCGGCTGTCGCCGGGTCTTGGCAGTTTCATGCCGCAGGGATCCATGTGAATGTCAATGCGTGTGCGAAAAGCAGTGTTTCCGGTGGCCGGTCTTGGCACCCGTTTCCTGCCGGCAACGAAGGCGATGCCGAAGGAAATGCTGACGGTCGTCGACAAGCCGCTGATCCAGTATGCGTTTGAAGAGGCTGTTGCCGCGGGTATCGAAGAGTTCATCTTCGTGACGGGCCGGGGAAAGCAGGCGCTGGAAGATCACTTCGATATCGCATTCGAACTTCAGCGGACCCTGGAATCACGGAACAAGACCGACGCAATCGAACAGATTTGCGGCTATCTTCCAAAAGCGGGGGCAATCAAGTACGTCCGCCAGACGGAAGCCCTGGGATTGGGGCACGCGATCTGGTGCGCGCGGGACATGATTGGGGACGAACCATTCGCCATTTTGTCACCGGATGATATCGTCCTGTCCGACACGCCCTGCCTGAAACAGTTGGTGGACGCCCACGCGGATGTGGGCGGTAATGTGATTGCGGTTATGGATGTACCGCGCGCGGATACCGCCCGTTACGGAATATTGGATACACCGAATCCCGAAGATCGGCTGGCGGAAATACACGGGCTGGTCGAAAAGCCTTCGCCGGATGTCGCGCCCAGCACGCTTTCGATTATCGGACGTTATATTCTGGATGGCGCCGTATTCGCCGAACTGGATCGGCATGAAGTGGGCGCGGGCGGTGAGATCCAGTTGACGGACGCGATGGCGAAACTGATCGGCCGGATGCCGTGCCATGGGTTGCGATTTGACGGAACGCGTTTCGACTGTGGAACGAAAGAAGGCTGGTTCGCCGCGAACGTTGCGTATTCACTGGCGCACCCGACCTTGGGCGCGGCCGCCAGGGCGACGATTGACGCGTATCGGTAGTTACTGTTGCGCCATCTTGTTTTTAGGATGGGCTTGCGTTTGGGAGATTGGTTTTCATGCGTATCGCGATGATAGGAACCGGGTATGTCGGACTTGTTTCCGGCGCCTGTTTTGCCGAATTGGGTCATGATGTCATTTGCGTTGATATTGATCCCGGCAAGATCGATGCCCTGAAGAAAGGCGTCATTCCGATCTATGAGCCCGGCCTGGAGGAAATGGTCGAAAAATCCGTCGCAAGCGGCCGGATTTCCTTCACGACCGAAATCCAGGAAGCGGTCCCGCAGGCGGATGCGGTTTTCATTGCGGTCGGAACGCCGACCCGGGCAGAAGACGGGCATGCGGATTTGCGCTATGTCTATGCGGCGGCGGAATCGGTGGCGACCGCCCTTTCGGGATATACCGTCATTGTCGACAAGTCGACCGTACCGGTCGGAACCGCAAAGGCGGTTTCGGAAATTATTGGCCGGACCCGCGACGCGTCCGAGTTCGATGTCGTCTCTAACCCCGAGTTCCTTCGTGAAGGGGCGGCCATTGGCGATTTCATGAAGCCGGACCGCATTGTGGTCGGCACGCGGACTGAACGGGCGGCGGAACTGATGCGCGCACTTTATGCGCCGCTAACCGACCAGGGGTATCCACTGCTGATCACCGATCCGGAATCGGCGGAACTCATCAAATATGCCGCCAACGCCTTCCTGGCGACAAAGATCGGCTTCATCAACGAAATCGCCGATATCTGCGAAAAGACCGGTGCCGACGTCCTTCAGGTTGCAGAAGGGATCGGTCTGGACACGCGGATCGGGAACAAGTTTCTGATGCCGGGGCCGGGTTTCGGTGGCAGCTGTTTTCCGAAGGATACCCGCGAACTGGCGGCCAGCGCGCGCAAGTCCGGCGCGCCGTCCCGGATTGTCGAAGCAGTGATCACGTCGAACGACGTTCGCAAGCGCGCGATGGCGGACCGTGTCGCGGACGTGTTGGGCGAATCCATCAGCGGGAAAAGAATCGCGGTGCTGGGCCTGACCTTCAAGGCCGAGACCGATGACATGCGCGAAAGTCCGGCGATAGACATCGTTGCCGAACTCACCCTTCACGGGGCGAAAGTTGCCGTTCATGACCCGAAAGGCATGGATATTGCTAAAACCATGATCGACGATGTCGAATGGGCGGAGGGTCCGTTCGACGCGGTGCGCGGCGCCGACGCAGTTCTGATCGTCACCGAATGGAAAGACTATCGGGAACTCGACTGGGCACGCGTCAGAGAGTTGGTGAAGCGACCCGTTATCGTTGACCTGCGGAACCTTTTCGATGGCAAGGCAATGCAGGATCTGGGCTTCCTTTATGCAAGTGTCGGTCGACCGATCGTCGGGCTTGCGTCCGAACGCGTATGAAAGAATTAGGAAATGGCAATCGCCGGTCACCGCTTCGATCCGACCATCCTTCGTGAGTATGATATTCGCGGCGTCGTAGGTGGTACGCTGACATCGTCCGACGCCCTGGCACTGGGCCGGACTATGGGCACGATTGCCGTGGCGGGAAGCGGGCGCATCGCCGTGGTCGGTTATGACGGGCGAATGAGTTCCCAGTCGCTGGAAGAGGAATTGTGCAGGGGCCTGGCGTCGTGCGGACTTTATGTGCTGCGCATCGGACTGGTCCCGACGCCATGCCTGTATTTCGCGGCAAAGATGCTGAATGCATCCCTGGGCATCATGGTGACCGGGTCCCACAATCCCCCTGAATATAACGGTTTCAAGATCGTTCTGAACGGAATGCCCTTCTATGGGGAGGAAATTCAGAGGCTGCGCGATCTGGCGTCGCGCGGCGTTTGGGCGCGGGCGGCGGGCGGTGCGGTCGAAACCGATGCCCACGGTGCCTATGCGGACCGGCTTATGAACGGGTACGATGTGAAAAAGGGGCTTCGCGTCGGCTGGGACCCGGGCAACGGCGCAGCCTGTCCGATCGTCATGCGGTTGGCGCATCGACTGCCCGGGGAACATGTTCTGATCAACGAAACGGTGGATGGCAGTTTCCCGGCCCACCATCCGGACCCGACGGTCGAGGAAAACCTTCAGCAGTTGCGCCGCCTTGTCCTGGACGAGAAACTGGACGTCGGAATCGCATTCGATGGCGATGGCGACCGGATCGGTGTGATCGACGACAAGGGGCGCGTCGTCTGGGGGGACCAGTTGCTGGCCCTGCTGGCGAGGGAAGTTCTTGCCGCCAAGCCCGGGTCGCCGATACTGGCTGATGTGAAGGCAAGCCAGGTTCTTTTTGATGAAATTGAACGTCTGGGCGGCAAGCCCGTGATGTCGCCGACTGGTCATTCCATCATCAAGTCAAAGATGATGGAAACGAATGCGCCGCTGGCCGGTGAAATGAGCGGCCATATCTTCTTTGCCGACGGTTACTATGGATATGACGACGCGCTTTATGCGGCCGTCCGGACGCTGCGTATGATCACCAAATCCGGAAAGGCCCTTTCGGAACTGGTCGACGAATTGCCCAAGATGGTCAATACGCCGGAAATCCGGATCAATGTGGATGATCATCGGAAATTTGCAGTCGTGGACGAAGTCAAGCGGCGCCTTGAGGCGGCAGGCGCCGAAGTCGACGCCACGGACGGTGTTCGGGTCACCACGCTGGATGGTTGGTGGCTTTTACGCGCGTCGAACACCCAGCCCGCGCTGGTCGCACGCTGCGAGGCGGAAAACGAAACTGCGCTGGACCGACTTCTGTCCGATTTGAAGAAGGAGTTGTCGGCAAGCGGCGTTCAGTTCGATTTCGAACTTCCTAAGGCAAAAGGCTAAGCCGGCGAATGGGGGCCGTCGCCGGCATTCTGTTCGACAAGGACGGAACTCTTCTCGATTACCATTCGACCTGGATGCCGGCGAACTACGCGGTGGCAATGGAACTGGCGGGCGGCGACACCGTCCTGCGTGATGCGTTGTTGGCAGCCGGCGGCTGGTCGCGCGACAGCGAGCGCGTCGCGTCCGGCACCGCGCTGGCGGCCGGGGACCTTCAGGATATTGCCGAACTCTGGCTTCCCATGCTGCCGGATGCGGGGCATGACCGGGATTCCCTGGTCCGATTTATGGACAAGGCCTTTCCGGCGAACATGGTGCCGACCGCGGTCTGTGCGCTGCCGGACTTGCTGGGACGTCTGGGCGATATGGGGTATGCCCTTGGCGTTGCCACGGCGGACAGCGTTTACGGCCTTAATGAATCCCTGAAACCGTTCAACATTTTGGACCGGTTCGTGTTCGCTGCGGGTTTTGACAGCGGTCACGGACGCAAGCCCGGACCCGGCATGGTGCTGGGATTTTGCCAGGCGGCAGGAATCGAGCCGCAGGATGTCCTGGTGGTGGGCGACAACAGGCATGACGTCGAAATGGCCGCCGCCGCGGGTGCGTTTGCTGTCGGTGTTCTGACCGGGACGTCGGATCGGGACGAGCTGATGGCATCAGGCGCGGTCGCCGTATTGCCGTCGATTGCGGAACTGCCGGACTATCTGACGCTGGCCAACGCCGGGAATTGAGACGCCAGAACACTTGCCTCCGCCGCATCGGATTCCTTTGCAAATGCCTCAAACCGGTCTTTTTCCAACGGTTTGGCGAAGAAATAGCCTTGTCCTTCATCGCAGCGAAGGGTGCTGACGAATTCGGCGACATTCTGTGTTTCGATGCCTTCGACCGTGACGCTAAGATCCATATCGCGCATCAGGTTCACGATGTTGCGCAACAGGCGGTTTGACGTCTTGTCGTTGGGCACGCCGTCCAGGAACACCCGGTCCACCTTGGCTCGCGATGCCGGAACGTGACGCAAAAGCCCCAGTGACGAATGTCCTGTACCGAAATCGTCGATGGATATGGAAACCCCCAGCGCCTTCAGCGAATGAAGTGCCGCGAAAATTGCCTTCGGATTGCTGGCGATCGCGGTTTCCGTGATTTCGAACTCCAGGGTGGATGCGGGCACATCAAAAATGGAAAGCGTATTCCGGACGAAATCGATGAAGTTCGAACGTTCGATCTGTTTGGGTGAAATGTTTACCGCGAGCTTGAGTTGCGAAAGCACCGGATCCGACTTCCATTCGTGAAGCGCCGCACAGGCTTCCAGGAAGATGAACCGGCCGATGCCTTCGATCAGGTCGGCGCTTTCCGCCACGGGAATGAAGACGCTTGGCGGAATGAATTCACCGGAACTCGTGCGCCACCGGATCAGGCATTCCGCGGCGGTGCATTTCCCGGTGCGAAGATCGATCTTTGGCTGAAAGACGGGAAAGAATTCATGCATCTGCAATGCATCGCGGATGCGATGCACCATGGCGGAAGTTTTCTGAACCCGCGCCACGTCTTCTGGCGTCAGAAGATAGACATCACCCCGGTATTTCGACTTCGCCTCGTAATAGGCGACATCCGCGAATCGGATTGCCAGGTCCGGGGTCGATGCCAACAGCGGAATTTCCACGCCGCCGGCTGTCGCGCTGATGGAAACACGGGTTCCGCCGAATTCGAACGGGTCGGCCAGCGCGTGTTTCAGGGTTGTGTCGATTGTGCGCGCCAGGATTTCAGCGGACCGCCCGGCGGGAATTTCAAACAGCGCCGCGAACCGGTCGCCGCTGTCCCGCGCGATAATTTCGCATCCTTCCAGATATTTGCACAGTCGTGCGCCAACCATCCGGATGACTTCGTTGCCTTCCTCCATCCCGAAAGTCGTATTGATCGCCCGCATCTGGTCGATGCCAATTTCAAGGAACAGGTGGCGCCGGCCGGCCCGGCTGCCGGGGGCCAACGCCGTATCGAGCCGTTTGCTAAGGGTCTCCCGGTTCGGCAGTCCCGTCAGGCGGTCCGTATAAATGGCGTCGCGAAACTCAGCTTCGAACTGTTCGTACTCGGACATGTCGTGCAGAAAGACGACGAAGAACCGGTGACCGTCCTGTGCCTCATACACGATTGGCCGGACATGAAGGGCGAGCTCTGTACCGTTTCGCCGGATCGCAGTCAGAAGGGATCCGGATTTTTCCGGCTGTTCGGTGGCCCGGCTGCACAAATCCGTAAATTTGTTCATGGAAGCCAGATCGAGAAGCTTACCCATCGAATGTCCGATCAGGTCCGCTTCGGCGTCAACCTGAAGGAAGGACAGGGCCTGCTTGTTTGTGCAGACAATGCGCAGATCGCTGTCCAGGGTCAGGATCGCGTCATGGTTTGCGTTGAACGCCATGCGCTCAATCTCTTCACGGTACGGAACCGTTAGGGATTCAGGCACGTTATCGGCGTCTACAGGCGGCATTAGAAACTCGCGTGGTTTCCAGTTTCTAGTTTCAGGCGAAAAACTAACCTGTGGAGTTTAATGAATGGTAAAGGCATTGAAAATTCTTCGGTCAGCGTCCCGCTGGTAACGATCCGGAATCAAGGCTAGTGTCTTGCCGCTGTCACTCAATGGCCCGTCCATCGGGCCGACGCGCGCGCCTCGCGTATCCGGAGTATGCGCTTTGCTTGATTTCAGACCGATCCTGCTCGTCAACGGTATCCTCCTGACAACGCTTGCCTGCGCCATGGTGCTGCCCGCGGCGGTTGATCTGGCGGTCGGCAACAAGGACTGGCAGGTTTTCGCATCTTCTGCTGGGCTGACGCTGTTCGTCGGCTTGATGCTGACGCTCACAAATCGGGCGAAGACGGGCATCATGTCCATCCGTCAGGCATTCGTGATGACGACTATGGCGTGGTGTCTGTTGCCGTGCTTTGCCGCCCTGCCGCTGGCTTTTGCCGACCTGGACCTGTCTTACACGGATGCGTTCTTTGAAGCCATGAGCGGCATTACGACGACCGGTTCCACCGTTATCGTCGGTCTGGACTATGCGCCGCCGGGAATTCTGTTGTGGCGGTCGCTGCTGCAATGGCTTGGCGGGATCGGATTCATCGTGATGGCCGTGTCGGTTCTGCCCATGCTTCAGGTCGGCGGGATGCAGCTTTTCCGGATGGAATTTGCCGAACGGATGGAGAAGGCCCTGCCGCGCGCGGCCCAAATCGGCGCCTGGATTTCGATCATCTATCTGATCCTGACGCTTGCCTGTGCGGCCTTGTACTGGTGGTGCGGTATGAGCGGATTCGACGCCATCAACCACTCCATGACGACGGTGGCGACCGGCGGGTTTTCCACCTATGATAGTTCGGTCGGGGTGTTCGGCAGCGCCAGCATCGAATGGATTGCGACGCTTTTCATGATCCTCGGGTCGTTGCCGTTTGTGCTTTATCTTCAGGCGCTTCGTGGGTCGCCGCGGGCATTGATCAGCGACAGCCAGGTGCAATGGTTCTTTGGCTTTCTGATCGCCGCGATCGTCATCATGATCGCGTATCTGATGATTGCGAAAAACTGGCCCTGGAGTGACGCGCTCAGGTTCACATCCTTCAACGTGACGTCGATCATGACCGGGACCGGATATGCGACCCAGGATTTCGGTGCCTGGGGGGCTTTGGCGCCGCCATTGTTTTTCCTTTTGATGTTCATCGGCGGGTGCGCTGGGTCGACCAGTTGCGGGATCAAGGTTTTCCGGTTCCAGGTCCTTTATGCCACCGCCAGGGTGCAGTTGCGCCGGCTGTTGCGCCCGCATGGCGTCTTTATCGCCTATTACAACAGAAAGCCGATCCCGGAATCCGTAGAAGAATCGGTGATGAGCTTCTTCTTCCTGTTCATGATGCTTTTCGCGCTTCTGGCCTGCGGGCTTGGCATGCTGGGGCTGGATTTCATCACGGCGACCAGCGGTGCGGCGACGGCGATTGCCAATGTCGGCCCGGGCCTTGGTCGGCAAATCGGGCCGGCCGGGAATTTTGCCCTTCTGCCGGATGCGGCGAAATGGCTCCTGTCGCTTGGCATGCTGCTGGGACGGCTTGAAATTTTCACCGTTCTGGTGTTGCTGGCACCCAGTTTCTGGCGCGAATGATCTAACTGGGAAGCAGGTGGGGATGGCTGATACGATAGAAATTCTGGAACGCCTTGTCGGGTTCGACACGACAAGCGCAAAATCCAACATGGCGCTGATCGACTATGTGCGGGACTATCTGAATGCGCATGGTGTTTCATCGACCCTTGTTCCCAATGAAGACGGCACAAAGGCCAATCTTTGGGCGACCGTGGGGCCCGACCGGGAAGGCGGGGTCTGTCTTTCCGGTCATACCGACGTGGTCCCGGTGGATGGCCAGCCTTGGGATACCGACCCTTTCACGCTGACGAAAAAGGGCAGTCGCTATTTCGGGCGCGGCACCTGCGATATGAAAGCCTTTCCGGCAACCGCTCTGGCCCTATTACCGGAAATGGTGGCAAAGCCGCTGGCCCGGCCGATTCATTTCGCCTTTTCCTATGACGAGGAAGTGGGCTGCCTGGGGGCGCCCAGAATGATCGCCGAAATCGGCAAATCCTTGCCGCGGCCGTCCGTCGTGATTATCGGGGAACCGACAGACATGAAGGTCGTATCTGCGCACAAGGGCATGTGGCTTTTCCGGACCGTCGTCACCGGGAAGGAGGCGCATTCCAGCCAGACGCACCGGGGTGTGTCCGCTGTGATGACCGGGGCCCGCCTGATCGCGAAGCTGGATGAAATGGCAAAGGCACGGGCTGCCGCGGCCGACCCGGACTGCAAGTTCGTTCCGCCCTATTCGACCATTCATGTCGGCCTGGTGTCCGGCGGAACGGCCGCAAACATCATTTCGCGCCGGTGCGAATTCGTCTGCGATATCAGAAACCTGCCGGATGACTTCCCCGAGGATATCCAAAAGGAGTTCGAAGATTGGATCGCCGCGGAAATTCTGCCGGAAATGCATACGATCGACCCTACGACGTCGGTCACCGTGACAACCGAAAACGCGGTCACCGGGCTGCGGGAAGACAGGGAGAGCGAGGCGGAACAACTGGTCCGGCAACTGACGGGGGATAACGATACGACCTATGTGCCATATGGGACGGAAGCAGGCCAGTTTCAGGAAGCCGGTATGGCCGCCGTTGTTTGTGGGCCGGGTTCGATTGATCAGGCGCACCAGCCCAATGAATTCGTCGAGGAATCGCAGGTCGCGGCGTGTGAGACGATGCTGCGCAAGCTGATCGACCGTTGCCGTGCCTGAGGACGGGGCACGGAATTTGACGCAGGACGGTGCCATTGACCCACGGTTGGTTGCCCATGGTGATGCCTGGGCGAAAAAAGCCGGCTTGCGAGCCGTCTATGGCGACTATTACCGGCGTATGCTGACTGCCTTGCCGCAAGGCGGGCGCTATCTGGAAGTCGGTGCCGGTTCCGGCCACAGTCGTGACTTCACCAAAGACATGGATGTCACGCGCTTGGACATCCTGCCCGCCCCGTGGGTGGACACGGTAGGGGATGCCCAGAACCTGTCGTTCCAGGACGGCACCTTCGACGGCATTTTCCTTCTGGATGTCCTGCATCACCTGGCGGAACCGAAATGTTTCTTTGAACAGGCGGCGCGGGTCCTGAAACCGGGCGGGCGGATCGCGATGATCGAACCCGGCATCACACCGTTCAGTTGGCTGTTCTATAATTTCCTGCATGAGGAACCGGTCGATATGTCGGCCGATCCGCTGGCAAAACAGCCATACGGGGAAACGAAGGACCCATTCGAATCCAATCAGGCCATTCCCACTTTGCTGTTCCGCCGACAGGAACACCGAATTGCCCTGAACGAAGCCGTGCCAAGCCTTCGGACTGTCGATCGGCAGTGGCTCAGCCTGTTCGCCTATCCCATGACCGGCGGGTTCAAACGCTGGTCCTTGCTGACCGGCGGCATGGCGGAACGGCTGATCCGGCTTGAGGAACGGCTTCTTCCCGGTCTGGGGCTGATGATGGCGTTCCGGCTTTTCGTGGTAATGGAAAAGCGCGCGCCCTAGGCTGCGTCGTCGCCAAGGCCCATCAGGCTTCTGGCATAGTCCCGTGCTTCGAACGCGCGCAGGTCGTCGGCCTGTTCGCCGACCCCGATCGCGTGCACCGGCAGGCCGAACTTGTCCGCCAGCGCGACCAGAACGCCGCCTTTGGCGGTGCCGTCCAGTTTCGTGACGACCAGTCCCGTCACATTCACCATATCCAGGAACACGCTGACCTGTTGCATGGCGTTCTGACCCACCGTTGCGTCCAGCACCAGAAGCGTGTCGTGCGGCGCGGTTTCATTCTGTTTTCCGATGACCCGCACCACCTTCTGCAATTCGTTCATCAGGTTGGATTTGTTATGCAGCCGACCGGCCGTGTCGATCAGCAACACGTCAATGGCGGCTTCCTTTGCCTGTGCCATTGCATCGAACGCCAGGGATGCAGCATCGGCCCCGGTATCTTTCGAAATCACCGGCACACCGGCCCGTTCGCCCCACACCTTCAACTGTTCGACCGCGGCGGCGCGGAATGTATCGCCCGCGGCCAGCATGACGGATTTACCTTCCGCCTTCAGCCGGGTTGCAAGCTTTCCGATGGTGGTTGTCTTGCCGGACCCGTTTACGCCAACAACCAGAACCACATGCGGTTTGTTGGCGGGGTCAATCTGCAGCGCCTTGGCAACCGGTTCCAGAACCGTGGTGACATGGTCTGCAAAGGCCTCGCGGACTTCCTGTTCGGTGATTTCCTTGTCGAAGCGCGTCTTGGCTAGGTCGGCGACCATACGGGCCGCCATGGATGGCCCCAGGTCCGCGCCGATCAGGACGTCTTCCAGGTCCTCCAGCGCGTCGTCATCCAGCCGACGTTTGCCGGTGAAAATGCCCGCAACGCCGTCCGCAAGACGGGACGATGTCTTCGCCAGCCCCTGGCGAAGCTTCTGGAACCAGCCAAGCGCCATTTATGCGGCCTTCATCCTGTTGGTGATTTGCCCGACCAGGCGCCCGTCGGAAACCCCCGTCAGCCGGACCGGCAGGATCGCGCCGTCCGGCGCGCCGCCTTCGACCCGCACGGGCGCGAACCCTTCCGTGTGGCCGGTATCGTTCTGTTCGACCAGGACATGGGCCATCTTCCCGATCAGGGTTTGCATGTATCGTTCGGCGGCGGCTTCCCCTGCGGTACGCAACCGCGCGGCGCGTTCCTTGCGCAGGGGCTTCGGCACCTGGTTCGGGATGCGCGCCGCCGGTGTGCCCGGCCGTTCCGAATAGGCGAAGACATGCAGCCATGTCAGGTCGCATTCGTCGACGATCGAAAGGGTGTTTTCGAACATCGCGTCGGTTTCCGTCGGGAACCCGGCAATCAGATCCGCGCCGAAAACGGTATCGGGCCGCAATTCCTTGAGCCGCCGTGTAAGTGCAATCGCCTCGTCCCGCAGATGGCGGCGCTTCATGCGTTTCAGGATCATGTCATCCCCTGCCTGAAGCGACAGATGCAGGTGCGGCATCAAGCGTTCCTCTTCCGCGATCACACGCAGAAGGTCGTCATCCATTTCGATACAGTCGATGGATGAGATCCGCAGCCGTGGGAGTTCCGGCACCAGTTTCAGGATACGGCGGACAAGCTGCCCAAGGGTGGGGCTGCCCGGCAGGTCCGGGCCGTAGGATGTGATGTCCACGCCGCTCAGGACAACCTCCTGGACACCGTTTTCCACCAATACCCGAATTTGCTCGATCACGGCCCCCGCCGGTACGGACCGGCTGTTTCCGCGACCATAGGGAATGACGCAGAAGGTGCAGCGATGGTCGCAGCCATTCTGGACCTGAACAAAGGCGCGGGCCCGACCGCCAAAACCGGAAATCAGATGTCCGGCGGTTTCTTCGACACTCATGATGTCATCGACGGCAATGCGGGCGCGGGCCTCGCCGCCATAGGTTTCGGCCTCCAGCTTTTCCCGGTTGCCGATCACACGCGAAACTTCCGGCATGGCGCCATAGGTTTCCGGCGAAATCTGTGCGGCGCAGCCGGTCACCAGAATTTCCTTTTCCGGATGTTCGCGGCGCAGCTTGCGGATCGTCTGCCGCGCCTGGCGTTCTGCTTCCGCCGTCACGGCACAGGTGTTGACGACAATGACGTCGTCGCGCCCGGCTTCCGTCACCAGCTCCCCGATCGCTTCGGATTCGAACGCATTCAGGCGACAGCCGAACGTTACGACATGGGGGGATGCACTCACAGGTCTGCCTCCCCGACAAAGGTGGTGGCTGCAGGCCCCGTCATCAGGACATGACCGTCGCTTTCGCGGATGCCAATAGAAAGAACGCCACCATCGACAGTGACCGCAACCGGCGCGGACCGCGCGTCGACCAAGCCGCGAAGGTCCGCCGCGACGACGGAAGCACAGGTTCCGGAACCACAGGCTAGCGTGATACCCGCGCCGCGTTCCCAGACGCGAAGCCTCAATGCATTGTCACCGTGGACGGATACGAACTCGACATTCGTGCGCTGCGGATAAAGCGGATGATGTTCGACCGCCGACCCGATGCCCGCGACATCGACCTTGTCCGCATCATCGACGAAGAACACACAATGCGGGTTGCCCATTCCAACCGCAACGGGGTTCGAAACGCCATCCTGTTCGATCGGCAGGTGTAGGATATCCAATTCGCGCGCCAGCGGTATGTCGCGCCAATCTTTCTGGGCCTCGCCCATGTCGACGGTGATCAGACCGTCCCGGCGTTCGGCTTCCAGCACACCGCGCAGGGTTTCGATCCGGCAGGTGTCGCGGCCAAGCTGGGTCATCAAAAGGTCGGCCACGCAGCGTGTGCCGTTACCGCAGGCGCCGGCCTCCGACCCGTCGGGATTGTAAATGCGCATGAAGGCGTCGGCTTCCCGGGCGGCGGGGTGTTCGATCACCAGCAACTGGTCGAAGCCGATCCCGCGGCGACGGTCCGCAATCTTTCTGATGCGCGCTTCAGGCAGCAGAATCGGTTCATCGCGCGAATCCAGCACGACGAAATCATTCCCAAGCCCATGCATCTTCCTGACAGACAGCATTGCGGCGCCCGCGTCTTCCGTAAACGAGCGGACTATATAGGCGCGCTTGGCGTTCAACGCAATTTCGCACTGCAACCCTGCTGCGGCGCTGCGCCCAGGGCGGTCTACCGGTGCTGGCTGGCTTCGATTTCCCGGATCAGGGCGACCAGGATGGCGCGCTTTTTCGGGTCTTCTATCGCGGCGTGACTTTTGGCAACGGCAATCGTCTGTTCCAGTTCGGGCCAGTCTTTCGGTGTCGGGTTAGGCAGGGTGCGATAGAACAGCGCCGCGACGGGGATGTTCAGTAACTCACTCAGGTGCACCAGGGTCGCGACCGATATCTGGGCAGCACCCGCCTCATACTTGCGGTACTGTTTCGCGCTTTTCCCGATCCGGTCGGCAATCTGTTTCTGTGACAGGCCCCGCATCAGGCGATAGGTCCGCAGGTTCGCGCCGACAACGGCGTCGACTTTCACCGGCCGTCCATTTTCGCTTCCAACCCCGCGGGTCATTCGGAAATCCCCTTTTGGTAGTATTTGGCAGGATGCACGGCCAAAAGGATATTGCAATGCAAAGGTGCAGCTTGAAAATTGGATATCCATGACGCGAGTTTCCGGTATGCATGGTCGGCTGTGGGCGGCCGTCAGGGCGCTGAATTCCCTTGACGTGGTTGCATCTCCGCCATAGAAACGCGCCGAAATCACGGCAGAACTGACTGCTGAAGGTTCCCGGAGTGATCCCCGGGCGCTCCGCCGGTCCGCGACGTTACGCGCACCGGCGTTCATTTCGTTGTGCGGCCATGGGTGGTCGCGAAGGGTTTGGAAAAGACATGTTCGACAGTCTGTCCGATCGGTTGAACGGCGTTTTCGACGCGCTGAAGAAGCGGGGCTCGCTGAAAGCGGGCGACGTGGATGCCGCCATGCGCGACATTCGCGTAGCGCTTCTGGAAGCGGACGTTGCGCTGCCGGTCGTGAAGGACTTCATCGCGAACGTGAAGGAACAGGCGGTTGGTGAGGCCGTGCTGAAATCCGTCACGCCGGGTCAGCAGGTCATCAAGATTGTCCATGACGCATTGGTCGGCCTGCTGCAGTCGGATGACCAGGATCTGAACCTGATCGGCGAACCGCCGTTCCCGATCCTGATGGTCGGCCTGCAGGGGTCCGGTAAGACGACGACCACGGCAAAGCTTGCCAAGCGTCTGACGGAAAAGGACCGCAAGAAGGTTCTGATGGCTTCGCTGGACGTCTATCGCCCGGCTGCGCAGGAACAGCTGAAAATCCTGGGTGAACAGACGGGCGTTGAAACCCTTCCCATCGTCGCCGGGCAACAGCCGGTCGATATCGCCAAGCGGGCGCTGAACGCCGCGCGGCTGGGCGGGTATGATGTGGTCATGCTGGATACGGCGGGCCGCCTGCATGTCGACGAACAATTGATGGCGGAAGTCGCCGCAGTGCGCGATGTCGCATCGCCGCGCGAGACGCTTCTGGTTGCCGACAGCATGACCGGCCAGGACGCCGTGACGGTCGCGAAAAGTTTCCAGGATCGGGTCGGCCTTTCCGGCATCGTCCTGACCCGCGTCGACGGTGACGCGCGCGGTGGGGCTGCGCTGTCGATGCGTCATGTCACCGGCAAGCCGATCAAGTTCCTGGGCACCGGCGAAAAGATGGACGAGGTAGAAGCCTTCCGCGCCGACCGCGTTGCGGGCCGGATCCTGGGGATGGGCGACGTCGTTTCCCTGGTGGAGAAGGCGGCCGAGACGATCGAGGCGGAAGAGGCCGAAAAGATCGCCCGCAAGATGCAGAAGGGCGAATACGACCTGGAAGACATGGCCCAACAGCTGAAACAGATGCGCAAGATGGGCGGACTGGACGGGCTGATGGGCATGCTGCCGGGCGTGGCCAAGATGAAGAAACAGATGGCGGGCGCGAATATCGACGAAAAGTCGTTGGTCCGGCAGGAAGCGATCATTTCCTCCATGACGCCGAAGGAACGCCGTCAGCCGAAAATCCTGCACGCGTCGCGCAAACGCCGCATCGCGGCCGGTTCCGGCACGTCGGTTCAGGACATCAACAAGCTGCTGAAACAGCATCAGATGATGGCCAAGATGATGAAGCAGGTCTCCAAGATGGAGAAGAAGGGCAAGATGCCGGGCGGCCTGGGCAATCTTCTGGGCGGACTTGGTGGCGGCGCCGGCGGCATGATGCCGCCCGGTCAGGCCGGACAGCTTCCGGGGCTTGGCGGTCCCGGCGGAAATATAGGTGGAAATTTGGGGGGCGGTCAGCTTCCCGGAATGGGCGGATTCCCGCCAGGGTTCCCCAAGAAATAGGGCGTTCCTAGAAATTCAGGGCCGGGTCCGAAGGACGGGCGCGGCAGCGGATCAACGAAGTACAGGTTACTTGAGAAAACTGGAGATTGTTAGATGAGCTTGCGTATCAGAATGTCCCGGGGCGGTGCGAAAAAGCGCCCCTTCTACCGCATCGTTGTCGCGGATGCCCGTGCGCCGCGCGATGGCCGTTTCATCGAAAAGATCGGTTTCCACAACCCGATGCTGCCGCGCGACCATGACGAACGTCTGCGTATCGATCTGGACCGTGCGAAGCATTGGCTGTCGGTCGGCGCGAAGCCGTCGCCGCGCGTGCACCGCTTCCTGGCGGATGCCGGCGTGATGGAAAAGGCCGCGATTCCGGCGCAGACGAAGAAGAACCAGCCGAAGGCGAAGGAACAGGAACGTATCCGCGAGCGTGAGGAAAAGGCGAAGGAAGCGGCGGAAGCCGCGGCTGCCGCCGAGGCCGAAGCCGCCGAAGCCGCCGCTGCGGCTGAAGAGGCACCTGCGGAAGAAGCTGTCGCAGAGGAAGCACCTGCCGAAGCCGCCGCCGAAGAAGCGCCGGCCGAAGAGGCTGCTGCGGAAGAGGAAGAGGCCAAGGCCTGATCCGCTTATCAGCGGGCCAGTGCTTGATCGGATCGAACGATGCCGGACGGGGTCATGATGCAATCGACGGATAAGCTTGTGATGGGGGTCATTACCGGCGCCCATGGCGTGCGCGGTCTCGTGCGCGTCAAAAGCTTTGCCGAAGATCCCGCGGACCTGACCGCCTATGGCGCGCTGACGGACCGCACCGGTACCCGTACCTTTGACCTGACGCTGAAAGGCACGGTCAAGGGCCAGCTTCTGGCGGCGGTCGACGGGTGTGCCGACCGCAATGCGGCGGATGCGCTGCGCGGTCAGGAACTGTGCATCGACCGGACCCTTCTGCCGGCGGTGGAGGACGAGGACGAGTTCTACCACGCCGACCTGATCGGGCTTTCCGCCGTCGACGGGGACGGACAGGACCTGGGCTACATCCGGGCGATCTTTGACTTCGGCAGCGGCGACATGCTGGAACTGGTCGGTGGGGACGGCCGCGTCTCGCTAGTGCCGTTCACGCGCGATGTCGTGCCTGAAATCGACCTGGATGCGGGCCGGCTTACGGTCCTTGTTCCGGCCGATTCGCCGGACGCCGTGGAAGACGGGGAAGGGGGCGCGCCATGACCTGGCAGGCAACCGTGCTCACGCTCTTCCCGGAGATGTTTCCGGGCGTTCTGGGCTACTCCCTGGCCGGAAAGGCGCTGGAATCCGGCGTCTGGTCCCTGGAAGCGGTCGATATCCGCGGCTTTGCGACCGACCGGCACCAGACGGTGGACGATGCACCACTGGGGGGCGGGGCCGGCATGGTCATGCGGCCCGATGTGGTCGACGCGGCCATCCGGTCCGTATCCGACCGACCGGGGCGTCTGGTCTATCTGTCGCCGCGGGGTGTCCCGTTCCATCAGGACATGGCGAAAAGCTGGGCGGCGGACGGCGGGGTCACGCTTCTGTGCGGCCGGTACGAAGGCGTCGACCAGCGGGTCCTCGACAAATGGGACGCAGTGGAAGTCAGCCTGGGCGACTTTGTCCTGTCCGGCGGGGAACCGGCGGCGCTTGCCATGCTGGACGCCGTCCTGCGCCTGTTGCCGGGCTACATGGGGTCGAACGAAAGCCTGGAAGAGGAAAGCTTCGAAAGCGGTCTTCTGGAATATCCGCAATACACGCGGCCGGCGGACTGGGACGGACGGGCGGCGCCCGATGTCCTTCTGTCCGGTCATCACGAAAACATCCGGGCCTGGCGACGGGCCCAAGCCGAAGCTGTCACACGGCAGCGCCGGCCCGACTTATGGGACCGCTATCGCGGTTCCAAAACGGTTGCCTGCTGAACGCGGGCGAATAGGGTTTGAAGGAAAGGAAACCAAGCCATGAATATCATCGAACAGCTGAATGCAGAGCAGGTCGAAAAGCAGGTCGCTGCCGGCGAACCGGTGCCGGATTTCGCACCGGGCGACACGGTACGGGTCCGCGTGAAGGTCGTCGAAGGCACGCGTGAGCGTATCCAGGCCTTCGAAGGGGTCTGCATCGGGCGCAAGAACGCCGGCGTGAACTCCAACTTCACGGTCCGCAAGATTTCCTATGGCGAAGGCGTGGAACGTGTGTTCCCGCTGTACAGCCCGCGGATCGAAGGCATCGACGTCGTCCGCCGCGGCAAGGTTCGCCGCGCGAAGCTCTATTACCTGCGCGGTCGCGCGGGCAAGTCGGCGCGCATCGCCGAACGCACCAGCGGTTACGGCATGAAGAACGGCCGCTGGGTCGGCGACAAGTCCGACGCCTAAGCGTTCCTGAAGAGTACGACAGTCTGTTCGAAAACGGCGCACCGGGCGGCAATTCCGTCCGGTGCGCTTGTGCGTTTACGGTCCTTTGCCAGGCAGCCGTTTTGCGGCTGTGCTTGCCGATCAAGTGACTTCGGACCAACTGAATGCTTTAAAATTGGGCGGATTTGATGTATCCGCCTGCCTTCAATCAGAAAACTGGGTTTAGAGGGCACGCCATGAGCCAGCCAAGGACGCTTTTCGATAAGATCTGGGACAACCATCTGGTGGACCGTCAGGATGACGGGACATGCCTGATTTATATCGATCGGCACCTTGTGCATGAAGTGACGTCGCCCCAGGCGTTCGAAGGGCTGCGCAATGCCGGCCGCAAGGTGCGCCGGCCGGAACTGACGTTGGCCGTCCCGGACCATAACGTGCCGACGGAAAACCGCGCCGGCGGCATCGATGACGAGGAAAGCCGCATCCAGGTCGAAACGCTGGCCCGGAATGCAAAGGATTTCGGCGTTCCCTATTTCGACATGTTCGATATCCGTCAGGGCATCGTTCACATCATCGGCCCGGAGCAGGGTTTCACTCTGCCGGGCATGACCATCGTCTGCGGCGACAGCCACACGGCAACGCACGGTGCGTTCGGGTCGCTAGCGTTCGGCATCGGCACGTCCGAGGTCGAACATGTGCTGGCCACTCAGACCCTGCAGCAGAAGCCGGCGAAGAACATGCGCGTCTTTGTCGACGGCGCGCTGCCGACGGGCGTGACGGCGAAGGACCTGATCCTTGCCATTATCGGCAAGATCGGGACCGCCGGCGGCACCGGCCATGTCATCGAATTCGCGGGCGAGGCGGTGCGCAACCTGTCGATGGAAGGGCGCATGACCGTCTGCAACATGACGATCGAAGGCGGCGCGCGCGCCGGGCTGATCGCGCCGGACGACGTGACCTTCGAATACCTGAATGGCCGGACCATGGCGCCGAAGGGCGATTCCTGGGACCGCGCCGTCGCGGAGTGGAAGACGCTGCCGTCCGACGAAGGGGCCCGCTATGACAAGGAGGTGACGCTGGACGTCGCCGACATCCCGCCGCAGGTCACGTGGGGCACCAGCCCCGAAGATGTGGCGCCGATCACCGGTACGGTCCCGGACCCGGAAAGCTTCACCGGCGGCAAGGTGGATGCCGCGCGCCGGTCGCTGGAATATATGGGGCTGACGGCGGGCACGCCGCTGACGGACGTCAAGGTCGACAAGGTCTTCATCGGGTCCTGCACCAACGGGCGGATCGAAGACCTGCGTCAAGTGGCGGACGTGGCCCAGGCTGCATTGCAGCGCGGCCGCAAGGTCGCCGACGGTATCCACGCGATGGTCGTCCCGGGATCGGGCCTGGTCAAGGAACAGGCGGAAAAGGAAGGTCTGCACAAGATCCTTCTGGAAGCCGGTTTCGACTGGCGGGAACCGGGCTGTTCCATGTGCCTGGCGATGAACGCCGACAAGCTGAAGCCGCAGGAACGCTGTGCATCGACGTCCAACCGCAATTTCGAAGGCCGCCAGGGGCGTGGCGGGCGCACTCATCTGGTCAGCCCCGGCATGGCCGCCGCTGCCGCGATCAAGGGCACGCTGGCCGACGTGCGGGAGTATCTGTGATGACCGCCGCGATGCTGCCGAAGGATCATCTGGAACGCGTCTTCGGGCGCGACATGCACGGCAACGGCTGGGAGATTGAGGTGCCGGACGCCGCGAACGACGACAAGGTCTATCTGGAAGTGGATGCGGCAGAGCTGCTGAAACTGCTGAAACGGGTCCGCCGCTGATTGGCCCCAGGTTGGAATGACCGATTGGGACTGGACGGGGTCCATGAATGTTTGCGACCCCGAAACAACAATGAACCGGGATTGAGACGATGAAGCCATTTAAAGAACTGACCGGCATCGCCGCACCGATGGATATGATCAACATCGACACCGATATGATCATCCCCAAGCAGTTCTAAGACCATTCAGCGTTCCGGTCTGGGCAAGAACCTGTTCGATGAAATGCGCTATAACGACGATGGGTCGGAAAAGCCGGATTTCGTCCTGAACCGGGAACCGTACCGCCACGCGTCGATCCTGATCGCGGGCGACAATTTCGGCTGTGGGTCGTCGCGCGAACACGCCCCCTGGGCGCTGGAAGATTTCGGCATCCGCTGCGTTATCGCCCCGGACTTCGCAGACATTTTCCACAACAACTGTTTCAAGAACGGCATCCTGCCGATCCGCCTGCCGGAAGAAACGGTGAAGGCACTGATGGATAAGGCCGACCGCGGTCAGAACGCCATGTTCACCGTCGACCTGGAACGTCAGGTCGTAATCGACCCGGATGGGGAAGAAATCTCGTTCGACGTGGACCCGTTCCGCAAGCACTGTCTGTTGAACGGCCTGGACGATATCGGCCTGACCCTTCAGAAGGGCGATGCCATCGACAAGTTCGAAGGCGCGCGTCCCGACTGGGGCACCCCGGCTGCGGCGGAATAGGTCGTTTCCAGCGGTATCATGTTCCCGCGAAGGCGGGAACCCATTCCGGAATTGTAGCGCCCTTCTATCGACCGGCGTCGTCGGACGATGATCCTTCGGCATGGAGCCCCGCCTACGCGGGGGCACGCCCACACATTGCCGAAATGTCGTGGGATGCCCGTGATTTCCGTTGCGTTACTGACCGGCGCCCGGATCGATTTCGAACAGGAACGCCCCGTCGCGGTCATAGACGCGCACGGTTTCCCGCCCGTCGGCATCGCGCATTTCAATCAGGATACGGCCGGAAGGGCCGTTCGTGACAGACTGGATCGCGCCGCTGTCGGCGACCGGAATTTGCGGTGCGGCGGGTGCGGTCGAAGACGTGGCTTCTTCCGATCCCAGCCCCTGTGCCTTCATCGCCATGCCATAGACCAGGCCGCCCAGGCCCAGAATGATCAAAAGACCCAGCGTCACGACGACGGTGACGATGCCCTTGTTGGCGCGGATCGGATGTTCGTTGGGGTCGATCGTATCGTTGGTCATTGCCCGACAGCCTGAATTAGGGTCTAAGACCCATCCCATGAATGAAGCGACGCACGATCCCGACGAAGACGACCTTTCCGCCGATGCCGCCGGGCCCATCCGGGTCACGGTCGGCGACGGTGATGCGGGTCAGCGCCTGGACCGGTTTCTGGCGGGCGCGATCGGCGATCTGTCCCGAAATCGTCTTCAGGGGCTGATCGGTGAAGGCGCGGTCCGTCTGGAAACCGGCGGGACAGTATCCGACGCCTCAACCCGGGTCAAACAGGGCGACACCTATCTGGTCGATGTGCCGCCGCCTCGCGATGCCACCCCCAGGGCGGAGGATATACCGCTTTCCATCGCCTATGAGGATGACCACCTGATCGTCGTGGACAAGCCGGCGGGGCTGGTCGTGCATCCCGGTGCCGGCAATCCGACTGGAACGCTGGTCAATGCCTTGCTGCATCATTGCGGCGACAGCCTGGCCGGTATCGGTGGCGTGGCGCGGCCGGGTATTGTGCATCGGATCGACAAGGATACGTCCGGCCTGCTGGTCGCGGCAAAGACCGAACGTGCCCATGTGGGGCTGGCCGACCAGTTCGCGGCCCATTCCATCGAACGGTCCTATTGGGCCTTTGTCGTCGGCCTGCCGGAACCGATGAAGGGAACGGTCGACCGGAACATCGCCCGTCACCCAACCGACCGTATCCGGTTTGCATGCACCCACGACGGGGCGGGGAAGTCGGCCGTCACCCACTATCGGGTGCTGGCGCAAAGCGATCTGGCGGCGTCCCTGGTCGAATGCCGGCTGGAAACCGGGCGGACCCATCAGATCCGGGTCCATATGGCCGGGGTCGGCCACGCACTGATCGGCGATCCGCTGTATTTTGCCATGTCGCCCAAACAGCGAAGCGCCCTTGGTAAGGCGCGTGCGGCGGCGGTTCAGTCCTTCCCCCGTCAGGCGCTGCATGCGCGCACGCTGGGCTTTGAACATCCGGTGTCTGGGAAGCCGGTTACGCTGGAAAGCGCGTTTCCGGACGATCTGGCTGCCCTTGCCGGTGCGTTGCAGATCGGATTGCCCGCCTGACCGCCTGGTTGCCCGGCGCAGGTCATCGATATTTCCAGATGCGGTCACAGTTTCGCCCCAAACACGAAATATCCTTTCAAAAATCGGGCTGGTATGCCCACATTCTGTGCCGTTCAAGATAAAGTGAATTAAAAAACTTTGCGATCGGTGCCAGGATGTCTTGAATTTCGGGGTGTGATTACCCAGATAAGCTATATGGGAATTGGGGGATGCCGCTCCTTTGCGTGAGTTCGGCTCCCCGTACGGAGAAGGGGAGTTCACATCATGGCGAACATGGCAAACATTCCGGCGCTGACCCCGGAAGGGAATTTGCAGCGCTACCTCGACGAAATCCGGCGTTTCCCGATGCTGGAACAGGAAGAGGAATATATGCTCGCCAAACGCTGGCGCGAACATGAAGACAGCGAGGCGGCGCATCAGCTTGTGACCAGCCATCTGCGTCTGGTGGCTAAGATCGCGATGGGGTATCGCGGCTATGGTCTGCCGGTGGCGGAACTGATCTCCGAAGGCAATGTCGGCATGATGCAGGCGGTGAAACGCTTCGACCCCGAACGCGGCTTCCGTCTTGCGACCTATGCCATGTGGTGAATCCGCGCGTCGATCCAGGAATACATCCTGCATTCCTGGTCGCTGGTCAAAATGGGGACGACAGCGGCGCAGAAGAAGCTGTTCTTCAACCTGCGCAAGATCAAGGGACGCCTGCAGGCGCTGGAAGAAGGCGACCTGCATCCCGAAACGGTCAAGAAGATCGCCCAGGAATTGGACGTACCGGAACAGGATGTCGTGTCCATGAACCGGCGTCTGGCGGGCGGCGACAATTCGTTGAACGCGCCCCTGCGTGCCGATGGCGACGGCGAATGGCAGGACTGGCTGGAAGACGACAGCGACAGCCAGGAAACCGTTCTGGCGGAAAGCCAGGAACTGACCCTGCGCCGGGAAATGCTGGAAGAAGCGATGCACAGCCTGAACGACCGGGAACGGCATATTCTGACCGAACGCCGTCTGATGGACGAACCGAAGACGCTGGAAGACCTGAGCCAGGAATACGGCATCAGCCGCGAACGGGTTCGCCAGATTGAGGTCCGCGCCTTCGAAAAGCTGCAGCGCGCGATGCGGAACAAGGCACGCGAACGCAACCTTCAGCACGCCTAACGAACAAGGCGACAGCCGGAATCAAAAAGGGCGGGTGCCGGAACGGCCCCGCCCTTTTCGCATCTGCGTACAGGGTGCTGCTTACTTCAGCTTGCCCATCGCAACTGCGGTGTCGGACATGCGGTTGGAGAAGCCCCATTCATTGTCGTACCAGCTCATGACCCGCACCAGAGAACCGTCGATGACCTGTGTCTGCGTCAGGTCGAAGGTTGAGCTGGCGGGATTGTGGTTGAAGTCGGACGAAACCAGCGGTTCGTCATTGACCGCCAGAATGCCCTTCAGCGGGCCTTTCTTCGCGGCGGCCTTGATGGCTTCGTTGATCGTCTCTGCATCGGTCTTTTTCTTCGCGTTGATCTTCAGGTCGATCAGCGAAACGTTGGCCGTCGGGACGCGGATGGCCGTGCCGTCCAGCTTGCCCTTCAGTGCCGGCAGGACCAGACCCACCGCCTTTGCCGCCCCGGTGGAGGTCGGGATCATGTTCTGGCTGGCGGCGCGTGCGCGGCGCGGGTCGGAATGCAGCGTGTCGACCGTGCGCTGGTCGCCGGTGAAGGCGTGGATGGTCGTCATGTAGCCCTGCTGGATGCCGACCGTGTCATGCAGGACCTGGGCGACCGGCGCCAGGCAGTTGGTCGTGCAGGACGCGTTGGACACCACGGTGTGCGCCTTCTTCAGCGTTTTGTCGTTGACGCCGTAGACGATGGTCGCGTCCGCGTCCGTGCAGGGGGCGGACACCAGAACCCGTGTTGCACCCGCTTCCAGGTGGGCCGATGCCTTTTCCTTGGATGCGAAAATCCCGGTGCATTCCAGGGCAACGTCGATGCCCAGTTCTTCCCACGGCAGTTCGGCCGGGTTGCGGACCGACGTCACCTTGATCTTGCCCTGGCCCAGATCCATCCAGTCCTTGCCGGTCTTGATCTTGCCCGGGAAAATGCCGTGCACCGTGTCGTATTTCAGAAGATGGGCGTTGCTCTCGACCGAGCCGAGGTCGTTGATGGCGACGAATTCGATGTCCGTGCGGCCCGCTTCCATGGCCGCGCGCAGCACCAGCCGACCGATCCGTCCAAATCCGTTAATCGCTACCCGTACCGGCATCTTTCACTCTCCTTCCTAGGTATGTCTGCTCTCGGACCTTATCCGAGGCGCTTTTTGGCCTCTGCAGCGACCGCATCGGCAGTGATGCCGAAATGTTCGTAGAGCGCCTTATAGGGTGCCGACGCACCGAAACCCGACATGCCGACGAACCCGCCGTCGGTTCCCAAATACCTGTCCCAGGACTGGCGGATACCCGCCTCCACCGCGACCTTTGCCGTATCCGCGCCCAGCACCGACTGGCGATAGGCCGCGTCCTGGCGGTCGAACAGTTCGAACGACGGCATGGAAACGACAGCGGTGCCGATGCCTTCGCCTTCCAGCGCATCCCGCGCCGCGACCGCGATTTCAACTTCGGACCCGGTCGCCAGCAGCGTGACCGTCCGGGGGGCGACCTTGGCCTCACGCAGGACATAGCCGCCGCGGGCCGACAAGTTTTCGCCCGTCGACGTTTCCCGCAGGGTCGGCAGGTTCTGTCGGGTCAGGGCGAGGATCGACGGCTGATCGCCCGCCTCCAGTGCCGCGGCCCAGCATTCCGCGGTTTCAACCGCATCCGCCGGCCGGAAGACCAGAAGGTTCGGGATCGCCCGCAGTGCCGACATATGTTCGACCGGCTGGTGGGTCGGTCCGTCTTCGCCCAACCCGATGGAATCGTGGGTCATGACATAGACGACACGCTGGCCCATCAGTGCCGACAGGCGGATCGACGGGCGGCAATAGTCGGTAAAGACCATGAAGGTCCCGCCATAGGGAATGACGCCGCCATGCAGCGCCATGCCGTTCATGGCGGCTGCCATGCCGTGTTCGCGCACCCCGTAGTAAAGGTAGCGGCCTGAAAAATCGTCCGGCGCGACAGGGGCGGTCGCCCCGGTCTTCGTATTGTTCGACCCCGTCAGGTCGGCCGATCCGCCGATCAGTTCCGGAATGGCGTTGGTCAGGACGTCCAGCGCCTTCTGCGATGCGACCCGGGTCGCCAGGGCCGGTCTTTCCTGAATCAGTGTGTCGATATGGGCGGCCAGTTTTGCATCCCAGCCATCCGGCAGGACACCGTCCTGCAGGCGTTTGAACTCAGCTGCCACATCGCCCGGTGCGGCGTTCAGGCGCCCTTCCCAGGCGTCGCGGTCGGTCTTGCCGTGCGCACCGGCACCTCGCCATGCCGACAGAATGTCGTCCGGAATTTCATAGGGTGCATGGGACCAGCCAAGGGCGGCGCGCGTCCCTTCGATTTCGTCGTCGCCCAGCGGCGCGCCGTGGCTGCCGGCGGTTCCGGCCTTGTTCGGTGCGCCAAAGCCGATGGTCGTCTTGCAGGCGATCATCGACGGATTGTCGGACTTCCGGGCGGCGTCGATCGCCGATGCCACGGCGGCAGGGTCATGACCGTCGATTGATTGCACGTCCCAGCCGGACGCCGCAAAGCGTGCCGCTTGGTCGTCGGATACGGACAGCGACGTCGGCCCGTCGATGGAAATGCCGTTGTCGTCAAACAGAACGATCAGTTTCGACAGTTTCAGATGCCCGGCGAGGGAGATCGCCTCATGGCTGATCCCTTCCATCAGGCACCCGTCGCCCGCGATCACATAGGTGTGGTGATCGACCAGGTCCGATCCGAACCTGCTGGCCAGCAGCTTTTCCGCGATTGCCATGCCGACGGCATTTGCAAGCCCCTGGCCCAGTGGCCCGGTTGTCGTTTCGATACCGGTCGCGTGGCCGAATTCCGGATGCCCGGCGGTCCGGGCACCCAGCTGGCGGAAATTCTTCAACTCGTCCAGCGTCATGTCGGCATAACCGGTCAGATACAGGATCGAATACAAAAGCATCGACCCGTGCCCGGCGGACAGGACGAAACGATCCCGGTCCGGCCAGTTCGGCGCGGTCGGGTCGAATTTCATAAATTGCGTGAAAAGGACGGTTGCTGCATCCGCCATACCCATCGGCATTCCGGGGTGGCCGGATTTCGCGCGCTGGACACTGTCCATGGAAAGGGCGCGAATGGCATTGGCAAGCGGACGGATTTCAGCGGTCTCGATCGGCGCGTTCGGCATCAGGTTTCCGGTTCCAGGTGGGAGCTTTGACGAAGCGGCGGCAACATGTATTGCGCGGCCCGAAGGGTCAACCGATTCGTCCGGGAAATCCGCGAATTTTGACATTATTTCGGCGCGGTTGACGGTTCCTGATGCAATGGCCTACCTTCCGCGTCTAACCAACCGGGGCGCCAAAAGAAATCGCGACCATGACCTCATCCGACCTGCCCGACGATCTGGACACGGCGCTCCGCCGCCTTGAGTCCGCGCTGGACGCACGCGTGGCATCCGCCCGGTCGGCGGATGGGCAGGCCGCGGAAGTTGCTGAACTGAAAAGCAAACTGGCGGACGCAGAGGCAAAGGCGAAGTCCCTGTCGGACGAACTTGCCGCCGCGGAAGAAGCGCGCAACACGGCGCTGAAAAAACTGGACGAGACGATCGGCAAGGTCGACGCGCTGATCGCCGCGGCCGGAGAGACGGAAGACTGACCGGCGCATGGCACAGGTATCGATCAACATCAACGGACGGACTTACAGCGTGGCTTGCGGCGACGGTCAGGAAGGGCGCGTGCGCGAATTGGCCGCCGAACTGGATTCGCAGGTACGCCAGCTTGCGGGGGAGGTCGGCCAGATCGGCGATAGTCTTCTGCTGGTCCTGTCGGGCCTGTCCCTGATCGACCGGATGGGCGACATGCAGTCGGAAAGCGTGAGCCAGACCGACGCTGCCAGCGCCGGGGCAAGCGCGGCACTGGAACGGGCGAAAGCGGCGGAGGCCCGCGCCGACGCGGCGGAACGCCATGCTGCCGGTCTGGAACGCCAACTGCGCGACGCGATCAAACGCATAGACGGCCTTGCCGAAGGCCTGGAAGAAGCATAAGTAACGCCACAGGGCGTAGGCTGCGCCGTTCACGTGATGCCAAACTTGTCCCGGGGGCTATACTCTCCTCTCGGGAGCTGTCTCTGCCGGGATCCTGGTCCTGGTACCGCGGCGCCCACCTACATCGTGTAGGCTCCAGAGGATAAGAGAAGAGGCCACGGCGGAGGCGGCCACGCCCGTTTTTCGTTCCGCCAGTTTCGTCCCGCCGTTTTGGCGCCTGTTTGCTAGAAGTGAGTGACCATGCCCCTTGGCGGCGACGACCAGACCCTGGACGCGGAAAAGGCAGAGGCCCGGAAATCCGCTGCGGCCGCCCGAAAGGTTGCGCGTGAATCCGCCGGACCGGACGCCGCCGCACAGATTGCTCGGCACCTGATGTCCGTCATCGACACGGCATTTGGTCAATCGGACGGGTCGCTGACCGTGTCCGGCTTTCTTCCGATCGGGAGCGAGATTGACGTGCGTCCGGCCCTGGACGCGGCGCTGGCCGCGGGGCACGACATCTGCCTGCCGTGCGTATTGGCGCCGGGTGAGCCCCTGACCTTTCGCCGCTGGCGCGAAGGGGACCCGTTGGTTCGCGAAGCATTCGGTACGAAAGCGCCCGCGCCCGACGCACCGGTCGTAAAACCCGACATATTGTTGGTGCCCATGCTGGCCTTTGACGGTGCGGGCTATCGCCTTGGGTATGGCGGTGGGTTCTATGACCGAAGCCTTGAAGCCCTGCGCCGGGAAAAACAGGTATTGGCGGTTGGTGCCGCCTTTGCCGGGCAACGGGCCGACAGCGTACCGCGCGGCCCCTATGACCAGCCGCTGGACTGGGTAATCACGGAATTGGGCGCGACGCGGTTCGCCCCCGGGGAGTTGGCATGAAAGCAGTGTTTCTTGGCGATATTGTCGGACGCAGCGGGCGGGATGCGGTCCTGCGAGAGGTGCCGCGCCTGCGGGACGAACTGGAACTGGATTTCCTGGTCGTGAACGGGGAAAACGCAGCGCACGGGTTCGGGATTTCCCCGTCAATCTGTGAGGATCTGTTTGCGGCCGGGGTCGATGTCATCACCGGTGGCAACCACAGTTGGGATCGTGCGGAAATCCTGGACTTTATTGAAGACGAACCGCGCCTGATGCGCCCCGCGAATTTTCCGGACGGGACGCCGGGCAAGGGGATTGCGGTTTTTGATTTGCCGTCCGGGCACCGTGCGCTGGTCATCAATGTCATGTGCCGGCTGTTCATGGAACCGCTGGACAATCCTTTCGAGGTACTGGAAAGCGCATTGCCGCAAGGCGCGCCGGCGGAGAACGATTTCGATTTCGTGCTGGTCGATATGCATGGTGAGGCGACGTCGGAAAAATACGGGATCGGTCATTTCTGCGACGGGCGGGCCAGTCTGATTGTCGGAACCCATACCCATGTACCGACCGCGGATGCGCAAATTTTGGAATTCGGCAGCGGCTATCAGACCGATGCCGGCATGTGCGGCGATTATGACAGTGTGATCGGCATGCTGAAGACCGCGTCCATGGGTCGTTTTCTGGGGGAATTGCCGAAACCGCGCATGTCCCCGGCGGAAGGGGACGCCACGGTATGCGGCACGTTTGTGGAAACGGACCCCGAAACCGGCCTGGCCGCCCGGGTGGAAGCGATCCGGATAGGTGGCCGCCTGACAGAGGCGATGCCCGCGTAGGTCAGGCGTTCAGGCTACGCCCTTTTTTCCATATAGCGTTTCACGGCCATTTCCAGGCCGTCGGCGATTTGTGCGCCGGTGGGGCCGCCGGTCCCCTTTACCTTGTTCTGCAGAATGGCCCGCATGGACTTGACATGGGCGTTGCAGATTTCAAGCGAATGCTTGTCCAGTTCTTCCAGCCCTTCGACGAAACGGCAGAACGAGTTCGCAATCCGGGTCATCAGCGGATAGCCGAAACTGCCGCCCTGTCCGCGCATGTCGTGGGCCATCTTGAATGCTTCGGAAAGCAGGACCTTTCCGTTGCCGACACCGGGCTTTGCCTCGGCAATCAGGGTTCCCAGCCGTTCGACATCGTCGATCGCCCACGTCGGGTAATCTTCCGACATCTGGTTGATGGCGGCTTCCGCCTTGGCAAGCATTTCCGGGGTTGGGCCGCCGCTGCCGGACACTTTCTGTTTGATCGTGTTCGGCGGCGTGATGACTTCGACCGCGCCCTTGTTACCGTTGTTTTCAGCCATTCCCGACACCCTGGTTCTGACGTAGATTCAAAATCACGTCTAAGAAAACCCCTTCAACTTGCACTATCGTACCTCAAAAACGGCTAATTCTCCGTTAACGGGCAACACAAAATTTCTTGATCGGGAAAGTACACCTTAGACCCGGATCGCTTCTGTCCAATATAGATGATTTCGGGCCGATTCCCAGTACCCGAAATAGACGACCCGAAACCCAAGGTATTGTCCAGAACGCGCAATATCGCTAAGTCAATCGGCGCGCAACCCGCGAAACTGCCTTTGCGGGCGCCTGCGCAATCGGCCGAAACGGCTCTCTCGGAACAAGTGGTGCAGCATGGCGGGTCATTCAAAATTCAAGAACATCATGCATCGCAAGGGCGCGCAGGATAAGAAACGCGCGCAACTTTTTGCGAAACTGGGCAAGGAAATCATGGTCGCCGCGAAAATGGGCGGCGGCGACCCGGATTCGAACGCACGGCTTCGGCTGGCGATTCAGACCGCGAAAACGCAGTCCATGCCCAAGGACAATATCGAACGCGCAATCCAGAAAGGTGCCGGTGGCGGGGACGACACCGATTACGAGGAAATTCGCTACGAAGGGTACGGACCGGGTGGCGTCGCGGTGATCGTCGATGTCCTGACGGACAACCGGAACAGGTCGGCCGCGGACATACGGTCCATTTTTTCAAAGGGCGGCGGAAACATGGGCGAAACGGGGTCCGTGTCCTTCATGTTCGACCGGGTCGGTCAGGTCATTCTGAAGGCGGATGTGGGCGACGCCGACACCGTTTTCGAAGCGGCGCTGGAAGCCGGGGCAGAAGATGTCACCAGCGGGGACGACGGGCATGAAATCATTTGTGCGGCCGAAGACCTGAATGATGTGGCGACCGCGTTGGAAGAACGATTTGGCGAACCGGAAGAATCGAAACTAATCTGGAAGCCGCAGACGCTGACGCCGGTCGACGGAGATGCGGCGGAAACGCTGCTGCGTCTGTTGGACAATCTGGACGACAATGACGATGTCCAGAACGTGTATGCGAATTTCGATATCGCCGACGATGTGATGGAGCGGATTGCCGGCGGCTGAACCGCCCTGTACCGGCGGGAAAGGTTTGTGCAATGCGGATCCTGGGGCTTGACCCGGGCCTTCGGCATACCGGATGGGGTGTCGTTGACAGCGAACATTCCCATTTGCGCTTTGTCGCCTGCGGAACGATCGATCCGCCCGGTGACGGCGCATTGGCGCTGCGTCTGAAGTTTCTGCATGACGGGATCGCGCGCGTGATTCGCGATTGTGCTCCGGACGAAGCCGCAGTGGAAGAAACCTTCCTGAACAAGAACCCCGGCACGACGCTGAAACTGGGGCATGCGCGGGGCGTGGTCCTGCTTGTGCCGGCCTTGTTCAATCTGCCGGTCGCGGAATATGCCGCCAAAAGCGTGAAACAGTCCGTGGTTGGAACCGGCGGTGCGGCAAAGGGACAGATCGGCGCGATGGTCCGCACATTGCTTCCGGGCGCGAATCCCGACAGCGAAGATGCGGCGGACGCGCTTGCGGTCGCCATCTGCCATGCCCACCGCGCGGAAACGGACCGGCGTTGGGCAAAAGGCGTTGGCATGTGATCGAATGGCGTTCGGGCGCTTCTGAAGGGTGAGGATCGAATGTTCGCGCGGCTGAAAGGCATACTGGATGAGATCGGCGAAGACACGGCAATCGTCGATGTCGGCGGCGTTGGCTATCTGGTTCATTGTTCGTCCCGTACGCTGGGCGGACTGCCCGGTCGGGGGGAGGCGGTCCGCCTGGAAATCGAAACCCATGTCCGCGAAGACCACATTCATTTGTACGGGTTTGCCGACACGGGCGAACGGGACTGGTTTCGCCTGCTGACGACGGTTCAGGGGGTGGGCGCCAGGGTTGCGCTTGCCATTCTGTCGGTCCTGCCGCCGGATGCCCTGGTTCAGGCGGTCGCCGCACAGGACAAGGCTGCGGTTGCGCGCGCCAATGGCGTCGGCCCGAAACTGGCACAGCGGATCGTCTCGGAACTGAAGGACAAGGTCGGGTCCATGTCCTTTGCGCCCGGCGCTGCTGTCGCGGGTGACAGCGGTAAAGGTGCCGCGCCAGAATCCGGTGCATCCGACGACGCGGTATCCGCCCTGGTCAATTTGGGCTATGGCCGGAGCGAGGCATTCAGTGCCGTCGCGAAGGCGGCGCGAAAGGACGGTGCGTCTGGTGATGTTTCCGCCCTGATCCGCGATGCGTTGAAGGAGCTTGCCTCGTGAGCGAGTCCGACCAGGACCGGATGGTCAGCCCCGAAGAGTCAGCAGAGGATCAGCGCGACAGCACGGTTCGCCCCCTGATTCTGGACGAGTTCATCGGCCAGGGCGCGGTAAAGGAAAACCTGAAAATCTTTGTCGAAGCCGCCCGCAAACGGGGGGAGGCGATGGATCATGTCCTGTTCTATGGTCCGCCGGGGCTGGGCAAGACGACACTGGCGCAGATCGTTAGCCGCGAACTGGGCGTCGGCTTCCGCGCGACATCCGGCCCGGTGATCGCAAAGGCGGGGGATCTGGCGGCACTGCTGACAAACCTTCAACCGCGCGATGTCCTGTTCATCGATGAAATCCACCGTCTTTCCCCGGCGGTGGAGGAGATCCTCTATCCGGCGATGGAGGATTTCCAATTGGACCTCATCATCGGCGAGGGGCCTGCGGCCCGGTCCGTTCGCATCGACCTGCCGCCCTTCACGCTGGTGGCGGCGACAACGCGCGCCGGGCTGATCACGACGCCGCTTCGCGAACGGTTCGGGATTCCGCTTCACATGAATTTCTATACCGAGGCGGAATTGACCGAAATCGTCCGCCGTGCCGGCCGTGTCCTGGACATGAATCTAAGCGATGACGGCGCGCGCGAGGTGGCCCGCCGCAGTCGCGGCACGCCACGGGTCGCAAACCGGCTTTTGCGCCGCGTTCGGGACTTCGCCGCCGTTGATGACGCTGTCGAAATCGACGCACGGGCCGCGGACAGTGCGCTGTTGCGTCTGGATGTCGACGCGCGCGGGCTGGATGCCATGGACCGCCGTTACTTGAAGAACATCGCTGAAAACTATGGCGGCGGCCCGGTCGGTGCGGAAACGCTGGCGGCGGCGCTGGGCAACGAACGCGATGTGCTGGAAGAGGTCGTGGAACCGTTTCTGATTCAGCAGGGGCTGGTTCAGCGAACGCCCCGCGGGCGCATGCTGACCCGGCAGGGCTGGTCCTATATCGGGTTGGAAATGCCCGCGACCATGGCAGCCCAACTGGACCTTCTGCAGAAGGGCGATTCGGGCCCGGATGGTTCGAATGCAGGGTGAACCAGGACCGCACAGGACGGAAGTCCGCGTCTATTACGAAGACACGGATGCGGGCGGTATCGTGTTTTATGCCAATTACCTGAAATTTGCCGAACGCGGCCGTACCGAGTTTCTGCGGACAATCGGCTATGATCACCGCACGGTCGCGCGGGATTTCGGCCTGGGATTCGTCGTTCGCCGATGCGAAATCGACTATATCAAGCCGGCCGGGCTGGATGATCTGTTGTGTGTTGAAACGCGCGTCACCAAGGTCTCGGGCGCGCGCTTTTCAATGTCACAACGTGTCCTAAAAAATGCCATGATCTTGTGCGAGGTCAGCGTCGACCTGGGATGTGTCGGCGCGTCCGGCCGCCCGTCGCGGTTGCCCGAAGCGCTTCGCGTAAAGATGATGGACCTCGTTCATGCAGGATTATGAGAGGAAAAGGTTAGGCGATGGAGAATGAAACTGGGGGCGCCGGAACCGGCATCATGGACGCCGTGATCGCCGGTGACTTGCCGTCGATGGGGGACGAGCTGTCGATCATTGCACTGTTCTGGCAGGCGGACCCTGTCGTGAAGCTGGTGATGATCCTGTTGATTCTGGCATCGGTCTGGACCTGGGCGATCATCTTTGAAAAGTCGATGCGCTTTCGGCGGATGCGCCGGCTGGCGTCCCGATTCGAAGAAGCCTTCTGGTCCGGAGGGTCGCTGGAAGACCTGTATGAACGGATCGGGCAGTATCCGGCCGACCCGATGTCATCGGTCTTTTCCGCCGCAATGCGGGAATGGGACCGGTCCGCGGGTCGTGTCGGGTCCGCAGCCGGTCTGCAGCAACGCATCGAACGGGTCATGCAACTGACCATGAACCGCGAGGTGGACAAGCTGGAACGCTATCTGCCCTTCCTGGCGTCGGTCGGATCGGCCGCGCCTTTCGTGGGTCTGTTCGGAACCGTCTGGGGGATCATGAATTCCTTCTCCTCCATCGCGGCTACCAACCAGACCAGCCTTGCGGTCGTGGCCCCCGGCATCGCCGAGGCACTGTTTGCGACGGCGCTGGGGCTGGTTGCGGCCATTCCGGCGACCATCGCTTATAACAAGCTGTCTGCCGATCTGGGCCGGTATGCGGGCAAGCTGGAAAGTTTCGCCGGCGAATTCGGCGCCATCATTTCCCGCCAGCTGGACGATCGGAGCTAGGCCATGGGGGCACAGTTCCATTCCGATGGGATCCGGCCGGGCCTGCGGCGCAAACGCTACCGGCCGGTATCCGAAATTAATGTGACGCCGTTCGTCGACGTCATGCTGGTGCTGCTGATCGTCTTCATGGTGACGGCGCCCTTACTGTCGGTCGGCGTGCCGGTCGACCTGCCGCGCACCGAAGCTGCGACACTGAATGATAGCGACGACCCCGTGGTCATCACCGTCAACCGGGACGGCGATGTCTTTATTGATCAGGACCCGGTGGGGGAGGGACAGCTGGTTCCGCTTCTGATCGCCACGCACGGCGCGAATCCGGATCTGCGCATCTTCGTGCGCGGGGATGAAAACATCGTTTATGGCCGCGTCATGGAGGTCATGGGACAGATCAGCGCCGCGGGCTTCCAAAAAGTGGCGCTGCTGGCGCGGCTGCCCGACGTTGGCGGAGACAGCGAGCGATAGGAATGCTTCTGATCGGCCACCCCAACCGGCAGATGTGAACAGCATAGATGCGCGGTCCCTTTATCACCTCAATCCTTTTGCACGTGGCGCTGATCGTCGCCGCGCTGATCCCGTGGCCGGGCCGCGACCGGGAGCTTATTCAGCTTGGGTCGGAACAGGTGTTCGAAGTGGTGCAGGATCTGCCGGAATCCCCGGAACCGCCTGCGCCGCCGATCTCCGAACCCCCGCCGGAACCGGAACCGCCGCCACCGCCGCAACCGGCGCCCGAACCGCCACCCCCGCCGGAGCCCCCGCCCCCGCCTCAGCCGGCGCCCGAGCCGCCCCCGCCGCCTGAACCGGAACCGCCGCCGCCGGAGCCAGAGCCTGTGCCGGAACCGGAACCGGAGCCCCCGCCGCCGGAGCCGGAGCCGCCGCCCCCGGAACCGGAGCCTGAACCGGAACCGCCGCCGCCGGAACCCGAGCCGGAACCGGAACCCGAACCGCCGCCGCCACCGGCACAGGCGTTCATTCCGCCCGACAAGCCCGAGCCGCCGGAGCCGCCGGAACGGCCGCGCGACTTTGCGTCTTCGGTTCTGAACACGCTGGCAGAAACAGAAGACCGCTCGCCGCCGCCGCCGGAACCGGAGGAGGAGACGACAACCCTGAACGACGCGGTCGCCGCGGCGCTTGGTAACCGTGCGCAACAGCAGACCCAGACGACACGCGTGTCGTCGCCGGGGCTGACGGATTCGGAACTCGCCCGCGTGCGGGATCAGATCGTGCGTTGCTGGAACCCGCCGGTCGGAGCGGCCAATGTGCAGGACATGCTGGCGGTGGTCGAAATTCAGATGAACCGCGACAAGTCCGTGGCCCGGGCCGTGGTGACTGAACTGTCCAGCACAGCTACGCAACAGTTCGGCGAAAGCGTGGTGCGTGCCGTGCTGCGCTGTTCGCCGCTGGAACTGCCGGACGGCAAGTATGATGAGTGGAACCGAGTGATTTTGACCTTTTCACCCCGCGACATGGTCTTCTGAAGCGGGTATAAGACAGGCACCTTCGGCGCGGTGTGATCCGCGCCGGACGAACGCAAAGGACGACACAGTGATGGGTACACAGACGAAACGCGAATTCCTGCGCCAGGTCGGATATACCGCCATGGGGTCCATGATCGGCGGGACGGTTCTGGCCGCCCCTTCGGGCCCGGCGAATGCAGAGGTCCGGATCGACATCACCCGCGGCAATGTCCAGCCGCTGCCGATCGCCATTCCCGAATTCTTCGGGCTGAACCAGCAGGAAATGGACCTGGGTCAGCAGATGGCCGATGTCATTCAGGCGAACCTGGTCAATTCCGGTCTGTTCCGCGCCCTGGACCGCGCGGCTTTCAGCCAGGATTCGCAAAGCCTTGCGGTCCGGCCGCGCTTCGAATCATGGCAGCGAATCGACGCCCAGGCCCTGGTCAGTGGAAAGCTGGTCGTCGAACCGGATGGGCGGGTCACCGTCGAGTTCCGGCTGTGGGACGTCTTTGCCCAGGAACATATGATGGGCCGGCGCTATTCGTCGGATCTGGCGAACTGGCGTCGTGTCGCGCATGTCGTGTCCGACGCGATTTATCAGCGCATCACAGGCGAAGACGGCTATTTCGACAGCCAGATCGTCTATGTCGCGCTCAGCGGGCCGAAGGACAACCGCACATTCCGCCTGGCGATCATGGATCAGGACGGGGCGAACCACCGCTATCTGACCAACGGCGCCAGCCAGGTGGTGAAACCGCGTTTCTCGCCCGCCCGCAAGGAAATCGCCTATCTGGACTACACCAACAATACGCCGCGCGTTTACCTGTTCAATCTGGAAACCGGCCGGCGCGAGGTGCTGGGTCCGTTCGACGGAATGACCTTTTCCCCCCGTTTTTCACCGGACGGGAACAATGTCGCTATGACGTTCGAGGAATCTGGCAATTCCGAAATCTATGTGATGGACCTGCGAACCCGTCAGTCCCGGCGTCTGACCAACGACACGGCGATCGATACATCCCCCAGCTTCGCGCCGGACGGGGAACGCGTCGTGTTCGAATCGAACCGCGGCGGGTCGCAGCAGATCTATGTCATGAATATTGACGGCACCAACCCGCACCGCATCAGCTTCGGCGAAGGGCGTTACGGTACGCCTGTCTGGTCGCCGCGCGGGGATCTGGTCGCATTCACCAAGATTCTGCGCGGGCAGTTCTATATCGGCGTCATGCGGCCCGACGGGTCCGGCGAACGCCTTCTGGTGCAGGGCTATCACAATGAAGGTCCGACATGGTCGCCGAACGGGCGTGTTTTGATGTTCTATCGCGAAAGTCCGGGCGATGCGGGGGAGTCCTACCTCTATTCCATCGATCTGACCGGATATAACGAACGGCGCATCCCGACGCCGGGTTATGCAGCAGATCCGGCCTGGTCGCCGCTCAACTCGTAATACTTCGGTAACGGGCGTTTAAATTTAGGGCGAAATTGTGATTTGAGCCCGCAATTTAAGCGGATTCAGTTGAAATGGTAATATCTCCATGCTTAATATTGCGCTGCCGAAGGGTGGAGATGGTGCGCATTTCCATTCTGTGTCGGTAAATAATGTGTTTTGCCGCCTTGAGCGGCGACCTGCGTAGGGGGTATCTCGATGCGCTTTAAAGTTCTTGCAGCTCTGGCGGCTGTTTCCCTTCTCGCGGCATGCTCGTCTTCGACGGAAGAAGCCGCGACGACCGACAATTCCGGCCAGGCCCAGGCGGCCGCGCCTGAACCGGCGCCGGAGCCGATTGCCGAAGTTCCGCTGACGATCGAACAGCAGTACTACGCAAGTGTTGGCGACCGCGTCTTCTTCGTCGTCGATCGTTCCGACCTGTCCGCCGAAGCCCAGGGCATCCTGGACGAACAGGCATCGTTCCTGGCGGCCAACCCGGGCGTCACGATCACGGTCGAAGGTCACGCCGACGAACGCGGCACGGACGACTACAACCTGGCGCTCAGCGCGCGTCGCGCGGCTTCCGTTCGCGACTACCTGATTGCGCGAGGCGTTGCCGCCGGCCGCATCACGACGCTTGCCTACGGCGAAAGCCGTCCGGTGGCCACCGGCTCTAACGAGGCGGCCTGGGCTCAGAACCGGCGTTCTGTGACCGTCCTGACCGGCGGTCTCGGCAGCTAAGGCCCACGCAGTTTCGCTGTTTTTTGGGGCGACCGCCGCGCACAATGCCGGCGGTCGCCCTATTATTGCCAAAGTCGTGATTTATAGCGGCGCACGGTGGGCGGGCCTGATCACGGTAGGATTACAGTCACATGCAAATGCTGCGTATGACGAATAGGAAAATTACCCTTGTCAAAGGCGCGGTCTGCGCGCTTGCGGTTGCTGTTACGGTTGTGGCAAGTGCTCCTGCTGCCGCACAGAGCCTGACGTCCGAACTGGAACGCCTGCGGCGCGAACTGTCGGACCTTCAGCGCTATGTCTATTCCGGCAGCACATCGCCGCCGCCGGGCGCTGCTGCGGCCTCCTCCGGCGCGGGTGGTGAACTCTCGGGCGATGTTGCGGCGCGCCTTCAGATTCAGATCCAGAACCTGGAACGCAGCCTTCAGGAAACGACCGGCCAGATTGAAGAAACGGCCTTTCGCATCCGACAAATGGAACAGCGGCTGGAAACCGCCCTGGGCGACATCGAATTCCGGCTGAATGCGCTGGAAGGCGGCGCGCCGGCGACATCGTCGTCGGGCCTGCAATCGTCCACACAGCAGTCCACCACCGGTTCGGCATCTTCCGCCGCGCAGCAGATTATTCCCGTGCCTGGCGCATCGTCCGGCACGACGGTCATTTCGTCCGAAGGCGCATCGCAATCGGCATCGCAACAGGGTGCGTCCCAGGGCGGTTCAGCGACCGGTCTTGGCGGCGGGTCGCTGGGAACCCTGATTGTCGACGGCAGTGGAAACATTGTCGGCAGCACCGTATCCAACACGGCGACGCAAGGGTCCGGACAGCCACAGACGGCCGCGTCCGGCACGGTCGACACAACGCCCCAGGCGGCGCCGACGACCAGCAGCGTCGAAGGCAGCAGCCTCGATCAGGCGGGCGGCGCGGCGGCACAATCTGCGTCCCTTCCTGAAGATCCGCAGGGGCTTTATGACCATTCCCTTGGATTGATGCGCCAGGCGGAATATGCGGACGCCGAAGCATCGCTTCGGGTCTTCCTGGACCGGTATCCGGACAACCAGCTTGTGGGCGCGGCCCTCTATTGGCTGGGGGAAACGCATTATGTCCGTCAGGACTATCGCGAAGCGGCATTCGCCTTTGTCGATGTCTATTCCAAATATCCCGGCAGCAACAAGGCGCCGGACAGCCTGCTTAAACTGGGAATGTCCCTGCAGGCGCTTGGAAACACTGCAGAGGCTTGTACCGCGTTCAGCACGCTTCAGTCGGAATATCCCGATGCGCGGCGTGCCGTCATCCGCCTTGCCGAGGAGCGCGCGGCGGAATACGGCTGCTGACGCAAGCCGCCGGTCGATGACATCCCCCCCATCCGACAGGGATGACGCGTTCGTGGAAACCACGGACGCGGTCGCACGGCCCATCGACAAATCCGAATTTCAGGCGGCGATGGACTGCCTGGGCCTGCCGCCCGGCGGCCGCATGGTGATTGCCTGTTCCGGCGGGCCGGACAGCATGGCACTGGCTTTCCTGATGCAACAGTGGGGGGACGGTCACGGCCGTGGCGTTCATGCCCTGATTGTGGACCACGGACTTCGCCTGGAATCCGCAGTCGAAGCGGCGGAAACGAAGGCGCGGCTGAACGGCCTTGGAATTCCATCGGACATTCTGACCCATGACGGGCCACGCCCCGACAGCGACTTTCAGGCTGCGGCGCGGGAAATCCGGTACCGGCTGATCACATCATGGATGGAACGCGCGAGGGACACGGCGCTGTTCCTGGCCCACCATCAGGATGATCAGGCGGAAACCTTTATGCTGCGCCTGGGACGGGGCAGCGGCGTTGACGGGCTGTCGGCCATGGCGCCGGTTACCGACCGCGGCGCGGTGACCCTTTATCGCCCGCTTCTGACATTCCCCAAGGCACGATTGATCGCCACGCTGAAAGTGGCGGGGGTCGGGCATGCGGACGATCCCAGCAACCGGTCCGATGCATTCGCCCGGGTGCGGCTTCGCGGGTTGATGGACACACTTGCCAGCGAAGGGATGACCCCGGAACGATTGGCCGGGACCGCGGCGCGCATGGCGCGGGTGCGCCGGGCGTTGGACTGCATTCGGGACCTGTTTGTCGATCGGCATGCATCCGTCCACCCGGCGGGTTTTGCGGTCGTCGATCCGGCCGCGTTGTCGGAACAGCCGGAAGAGATCGGCCTGCGGGTCCTGTCCCACCTTATCCGACTTGTGGGTGCGCGCGACTATCCCCCACGGGAAGCCTATGTATCGGGTCTGTTATCGGCGCTGGGCGCGGAAGCCCCGTTTACCGGGCGCACGCTGGCGGGCGTGACGGCGGCGCCCTGGCGACGGAAGCTCCTTTTGTGCCGGGAAGCGGCCGCGATCGCGCCGCCTGTCGCGCTGGCCGACGGGGCCGTTTGGGACGGGCGGTTTCGCATCATTCTGCGCTCCGGTGGGGCCGGCATGTCGGTCGGCGCCCTGGGCGCGGACGGGGTGCGTCAGGCAAAACCACTTGTGCCGGACGCGATTTCCGCCCTGCCGGCCATTGTGCGGCCCGGGCTGCCTGCGATCCGGTCGGGTGACAGGCTTATCTGCGTGCCGCATCTGGGCTTTGCCGTGTGTCGGGACGTGCCGGACGGGGAAATCGCGCCAGTGGTGCCATTCGGGGCAAAAAGCCGGGGAAATCGCCCGGAAGTGCCCTTTTCAAATACCCCTCAAGACCTTATTTAATTGGCTTAAGGGCCGAAAGTTGTGGCATCCTGACGCGGCGGCTGTGCACGCACGCTGATATGCCCTAGGTAAGAAGGGTCCCTCAATAACTGGTAAGGACAGCTGGGCAGTGAATTTCTTCGGTAAAAATCTGGTTCTTTGGATCATCGTCATCGTGCTGTTGATCTTTCTGATCAACACGTTCGACGGCAGTCGCGGCCAGCCACAGGCGGAACCCATCGCCTATTCCGATTTCCTGCGCCAGGTGGACAGCGGCTCCGTCGCCGACGTCCGCATCGACGGGTCCCAGATTTCGGGCACCTACTCGTCCGGCTCCAACTTCGTAACCTACGCACCCGAAGACCCCAATCTGGTCAGCACGCTGACGCAGCGCGGCGTCCGGGTCGAAGCGGCACCGCCCGATACCGGCATCTCCCTGGGCGCGATCCTATTGAACGCGCTGCCCATTCTGCTGCTGATCGGGTTCTGGTTTTTCATCTTCCGCCAGATGCAGGGCGGTGGCGGAAAGGCCATGGGCTTCGGCAAGTCCAAGGCGAAGCTGCTGACGGAAAAACAGGGCCGCGTCCTGTTTGAAGACGTCGCCGGCATTGACGAGGCGAAGCAGGAACTCCAGGAAGTCGTCGAATTCCTTCGCGACCCGCAGAAGTTCCAGCGTCTGGGCGGCAAGATTCCGAAGGGCGTGCTGCTGGTCGGCCCGCCCGGTACGGGTAAGACACTGACCGCGCGCGCCGTCGCTGGCGCCGCGAACGTCCCGTTCTTTACCATTTCCGGTTCCGACTTCGTTGAAATGTTCGTCGGTGTGGGCGCGTCCCGCGTCCGCGACATGTTCGAACAGGGCAAGAAGAATGCGCCCTGCATCATCTTCATCGACGAAATCGACGCCGTCGGCCGTCATCGCGGCGCCGGGCTGGGCGGCGGCAATGACGAGCGGGAACAGACTCTGAACCAGCTTCTTGTCGAAATGGATGGGTTCGAAGCCAACGAAGGTGTCATCCTGATTGCGGCGACCAACCGTCCGGACGTCCTGGACCCGGCCTTGTTGCGCCCCGGCCGTTTCGACCGCCAGGTCGTCGTGCCGAACCCGGACATTCTGGGCCGGGAAAAGATCCTGAAGGTTCACCTGCGCAAGGTGCCTATGGCGCCCGACGTGGAACCCAAGGTCATCGCACGCGGTACACCCGGTTTCTCCGGCGCGGATCTGGCGAACCTGGTGAACGAAGCGGCGCTTCTGGCCGCGCGGCGCAACCGCCGTGTCGTGTCCATGCAGGAACTGGAAGACGCCAAGGACAAGGTCCTGATGGGTTCCGAACGCCGGTCCATGGTCATGACCGAAGAGGAAAAGAAGCTGACCGCCTATCACGAGGCGGGGCATGCGCTGGTCGGCATCCATGTGAAGGGGAACGACCCGCTGCACAAGGTGACGATCATCCCGCGCGGGCGTGCGCTGGGCGTTACGATGAACCTGCCGGAACGGGACCAGTTGTCGCTGAAGAAGATGCAGATGCACGCGAAACTGGCCATGATGTATGGCGGGCGCGCGGCGGAAGACATCATCTTCGGTCCGGAAAACGTGACGACGGGCGCGTCCAACGACCTGCAGCAGGCAACCGGTCTGGCGCGCCGCATGGTGACCGAGTTCGGTATGTCCGAAAAGCTGGGACGCCTGCGCTATTCCGACAATCAGGAAGAGGTCTTCTTAGGCCATTCCGTCGCTAAACAGCAGAATGTCTCTGAAAAGACGGCGGAGCTGATCGACCTGGAGGTCAAGCGCATCTGCGAGGAGGCGGAGGCGCTGTGCTATCAGACCCTGCGCGAACACGAGGACGAGCTGCACAAGCTGGCCAATGCGCTTCTGGAATATGAGACGCTGTCGGGTGATGAGGTGACGCGCCTTCTGGCGGGGGAATCGATCCACCGTCCGGAAGACGACGATTCCACGCCGAAATCCGGCGCACGCGCGTCGGTGCCGACGACCAGCAAGCCCGCGGCCCCGCCGCCGGGCGCCGAACCCGACCCGGCGGAGTAGGTTGGTTAGGTCGTTACATCAGCCATTGATAAAACGTGGCTTGATATTTCTTGTCCCTTGGGATGGGGGCCAGCCCAAATAAGGTGGTAAAGGTGGCCACCTCGCGAGTTTGTTACTAGGCGAGGCCCTGAGACGTATCCAAACGTTTGTTCCAGACGGCGACAGTACCATTCGACAATAGCAGAAGCGTTTGTTTTTGTTCGATCATCTCCAAACAGCGTTGTCTCTGTTGGATAGATGACATCGTACCAGTCAGGTGTTCCGAAGTATTCATCCAGTTTTGTTCTATGGATTTCGACTTTTTCCGGATCTCTAGGAAGCATTCGTTGAAGCGCCATACCTAGTGGGAAATTGATTATAATTTCAATTGCTCCTGTCGAAGCAAGGGCATCTAGTGTTTGCCATCGAACCTGTAGTGCGAATGGGTCAATAAAGCACACCGCTCTCGACTTTTTCCAATTGATGTCTGCATTGTTTACAATCCGTTCTATAAGTGCGGTTTCAGCGTCTTCCCGCCGAATCCGGACCTTGTTTCTGAACCTATGCTGAGAAATTGCCTCGTTTAACCTGTCCGCTCTCTCCGAATTAGCCTCGATAAAAAGATAGCCATTGAAAGGTGGTTCTGCCTCTAGCGCACAAAGTGCTGAACCATTCCTAAATTCTTCATAATCAGGATCATCAATATAAGATTCGAGCAGAGGGGCTTCGGTATCTGATGGGATTCGGACTTGAGCCTTTCCTGTGCCTGCAAAGGCGTCAATGTAGTATGTTTTTACCCAATGCTGATGTTCGAAAACCTTAGCATAGGCCTTCAGATAACGCTGTAGAACCAACCATTTCTCAACTGCCCAAGGGCCTGATTTTCCGTCCCGATTGTACGATGTCATTGATCGGCTCATCTATCAGCAAATTATGCGCGATATCTGGGAACTCACTGTATTCTAGGTTGTTTAGTAGTCTACCGCCAGACTTTGGCCGGTATCCACCCCATTGTTTAAAAAAGAAGGCAACGTTCTGGGCGGCGCACTGGTCGCGGATGGAAAGGGCCCACTCTTCTTCCATCGGTCGGTGGCCGGGGCCCGACTCGCCACCGACAATCACCCAATGGATACCGCGTAAATCCAATTGACCTAATGGGCCGATCAACGGTTCCAGGGACAGGAAGCGAACGCTGGCGCGCATGTCTTGCATATGTTTGATGCGGCCCTTCCTTCGTCCGTCTTCAATTGATGTGCCCAGCCAGATATGAGCCGGCGCTTCATGTTCCGGCCCATAGCGCTGGTTCACATAGTTTCGCATGAGGGAGGAGCGTTTGGTAAGGACCTGGAAAACATGCCAGTCGGCCTTTTCCATCGTATCAAAGACCTGATCTATGTATCGCTTTGGGATTTCCTTGTGAAAAAGATCACTCATAGAGTTGACGAAAATCATTTTTGATTTTCGCCATTTCATGGGCTGCTCCAAGCGGTCCGGGCGAAGCTTTAGATCAAAACCGAATTCGAACGGGTGGTTCGGAACGCCGCGAAACCTTTCCGAAAATCGCTCAGCATAGCAATTGTCGCAGCCGGGACTGATCTTGGTACAACCTGTGACCGGATTCCAGGTCGCGTTTGTCCATTCTATTGCGGTCTTGTCAGCCATTACTTATCCAGACAATTCAGTTTGAATCGCTTTTTGTTCTTGTTTTGTGCAGGAATTCGTTTCCCATGTCAACATATCGGAGAATTGCCTCCTGTCTCAACACCCCTGGTGAGAATTCTGGTTATGTCTGCGGCTGGCCCTTCAACTGCATTGCCCTATATCCCATCGGTGTGATGCGACGACACCGGCAGGATTGGCATGCCCCGGGAAAGCGACCGGTTCTATAGTGACATTGCGACGTTTGATGCGTTCGAGAAGGTCTCGGACCCGTCGTTGTTTCGCCCTGTACCGGACGACTGGCATGTTATCGTCGCCGATATCCGTGGATCGACGAAGCTGACCGCGGCCGGCCAATACAAACAGGTCAATATGATCGGTGCGTCCAGCATCATCGCCGCGCTGAACGCGGTGAAGGGTGTGGACGGTGCGCTGGACGTTCCGTATGTCTTTGGCGGGGACGGGGCGACGATGGCGGTTCCGGACACGGTCGTGGGGCCGGTTGTCGACGCGCTGTGCGGCGCGGCGGTGCTGGCGCGGCGCGAATTCGCACTGGACCTTCGGATCGGGACGGTGCCGGTTCGCGTGCTGCGGGACCGGGGACGGGACGTGACCGTCGCCAAACTGCTGCTCAGTCCCGGGAACGAACTGGCCGTCTTCAGCGGTGGCGGTGTGCAACTGGCGGACCATCTGATCAAGTCCGACAGGGATGGCGCGAATGGCTTTGCCGTCGATGCTGACCGGTCCGCGGCGGAACCCGACATGACAGGCCTTTCCTGCCGGTGGGAGCCGCTGTTGGCGCAGCGTGGCGTGATCCTGTGCCTGATGGCGCAGGCGATGCACCCCGACCGCGTGCGCGAAATTTACGATACGCTGATCGCGCGGATCGAACGGGCCGTTGGCGGGGATTTCCGTCTGGCCAGTCCCGTCACTCCGCAGACGATGCGGTTCAAATGGATCCCCAAGGGCCTGCGGATGGAAGCCAGGATCACGCGCGGTCGGACACCTTATTGGCGCCGGTTCCTGGCTTTGTCCTGGCAGAGCCTGATCCAGTTCTTTCTGGAGAAATTAAACCTGTCGGCGGGTGGCTACGATGCGCCGGTCTATCGCGAGGAACTGCTTCAGAATTCCGACTACCGCCGGTTCGACGATGTGCTGCGGCTGGTCCTGGACTGTACGCATGAACAGGTCGACGCCGTGATCGGGGTGCTGGAAGACGCGCATTCGCAGGGGCTGATCGCATACGGCTATCACGCATCCGACCATGCGCTGATGACCTGCCTATTGTTCGACCTGGAACAGAGCGAACACGTCCATTTCATCGATGGCGGAAACGGCGGGTTCACGCTGGCCAGCGTCGGCTTCAAACGTCAGTTGCGCGACATGATGTCGTCGGACTGAACCGCGCTAGCTGACCATAACCTAGCGGACCACACCCTAGCGCACCACAAGGCGGCTCAAAACCATCCCGACGGCCATGGCCCCGACGAAGGTCAGAATCTCCGGCGTGCCGGTCATAAGGCCGGCCAGTGCCGGTCCGGGACACAGGCCCGATATCCCCCAGCCGACGCCGAACAGGGCGGCACCCGCAACCAGTCGCCGGTCGACGGCGGTCGAGGTCGGATAGTGGAAGCTTTCGTCAAGGGCCGGGCGTTGGCGCCGGCGGGCGATCTGATACCCGACCGCCATGACGGCAAGCGCGCCGCCCATGACGAAGGCCAGGCTGGGGTCCCAGTTCCCGGTGATGTCCAGAAAGCCGATGACCTTGGCCGGGTTCATCATACCGGAAAGGGCGAGGCCCGCGCCGAACAGGATACCCGCCAGCAGGGCGGTAACGGCTGTCTTCATCGGATCATCCCCCCATGCCCGTGATCGCGCGGACGGCCAGAACCGTCGCCACGGCGACCGCCATGAAGGTGCCCGTCGCGACCAGGGACCGGATGGACCCGCGCGCCAGACCGCAGACGCCGTGGCCGCTGGTGCACCCCGCGCCGATCCGGGTGCCCAACCCGACCAGGACCCCCGCGATGGCAAGCCACAGAAGGTCCGCCTGATGCTGGACCGCGGGCGGGCGGGCGAATCCGTAAAACAACGCGGCAGCCCCGATCAGCAGGCCGGCCAGAAACCAGATCCGGAACCCGGGCCCGGTTATTTCCCCTAACGCATTTGCAAAAATGCCGGAAATACCGGCAATCCGGCCCAACCCCAGCAACAGGATCGTTGCGGACAGACCAATCAACCCGCCCCCGATCAGGGCGGAAATGGGCGTGAAGTTTTCCATGTCTTGATCCTTCGATCAGGCTCAGTGTTCGTACATCGGGTCGATGCTGAGCGCCGCAAGCGAAGACCCGATGGTCCGGTTTTTCTTCGGCGGCGCAGTGATCGACACCAGCGCACGGTCGTTGGGATGCGCAGGTACCAGCGACAGTGTAACACGGTCTTCGGGTTGGTCGAAGTCGATGCTGACCGTGCCGCGCAGACGCTGCGCGTTCAGGACGGCGATCGGCGTCTCGTCATCCTGATTCAGCAGGATCAGCGTCGGTACATGGCCGGGTCGGTCGGCGGTGACAATCAGGCGCGCGGGCCTCAACCCGATCCAGCCCGCTTCGATCCGGTAGGAAATGGATACCGGTTCGCGGTCACCCATAAGCGGCACCGGATCCGTGTCCAGTGACACGGTCGGCACGATCGACGTGTCCAGAATGCTGGACACCGGATTGACTTCGGTCAGGATCGGCGTCGGGATTTCGACCGCCGCGGCTTCGATTTCCGCTGCGACGGACGATACCTTGCGCCCTTCCAGTGTCTCATGGATGAAGAAACGCTGTTCCTTCAGGATGGGGTGGTCTTCGACGAAGGACGCAAGCGCCCCCGGCGAGTCCCGGCGGGTGGAGGCCAGGAGTTCCGCCAGCTTGTCCAGGGCATCGACCGCGTCCGTCAGGTCGCGCATGCAGTCCGACAGGCGCGACGCGGCCGGGTGCCGTGCCAGCACGCTGTTTTCGCGCCACAGTTCGGCTGCCATGCGCGTGTCGCCGCGGGCCAATGCGCGTTCGAACGCCAGCACCAGCGACGCGAACGGGTCGCGCGGCGTCGCCGGGGCGGGAAACGGGTCGGGCAGGCCCGCCGCCACCTTTGCGCACCAGGGGCATTCGGCAATGGACGGGTCGTGATGGTGGTGCGTGTGGTCGCGGCAGAAGTCCAGGTCCGCCAGGGCCGTGCACAGGGCTTCGTACCAGGTGCTGGCGTCGGGCCTGGCGGACGGGTCCTTGTGCCCGGCGATGAAGGCGGTGCGGAAAAGGTCGACCAGATCGGGCGCCAGAACATCCGGCGGCGTCATGCCCGGCACGGGCCGAAGGCGTGCGCCCGGACGGTACGGCCAGTCGCCATAGCGGATCAGGTGATCGCGCGGCGGCGGGTCGCCGATGCCCATCCATTCGCCGTTCCAGGGATGCGCGCCGATCAGAAGCTGATAGATAAGGACAGCAAGCCCGAACAGGTCCGACGACCGGTCGCGCGGGCCTTCCGAAAACTTGCGACCGATCCATTCCGGCGCGGTGAACCCTTCGCTTCCGACGGGGCATAGATGCACCGTCCCGCGAAGGTCCCGGAACTGTACGGAATCGCAGTCGATCAATGTTGCCAGTGCCCGGTCGTCGACCAGAATGTTTTCGGGTTTCACGTCGCCGACGACGATGCGCTGGTCATGCAGCCGGTCGAACAGGTAGGCGATGTTTGCGGCGACGGCATGCAGATAGTGCCAGTCCATTTCCGCCGCGCGCCGCGCGCGCTGTTTCGGGTTGGAAAGCGTGGTCATGCTGCGCGCGCCCTTGACCATCGGGATGATACAGCCGACCGCATCGCCCGCCGCGTTGTAGATCGCGCTGATGGGCCATGCGAAGTTCCGGTGCCACGGATGAAGGGACGCATCGGACGGCGCACATTTCGAAATGACCGCCAGCTTCTGGCGCATGGCCTCGTCGGGATTGTGGTGCAGCTTGATCAGCATGCCGTCCACGTCCCCATGGGCATAAAGCGTCGCTTCGCCGCTGTTGTTCAGCTTCTCGCCGGGTGTGATATGCCGACCATTCTCATCGAAAAGGGAGATTCCGTTTTTCATGCTTTGGGCCCCTTAACCATGCCAGCCGCAAACCATCAGCGTCAGGTCGTCATCGACCAGTTCCGTCAGGCGTTCCGACCGCAAAAAGTCCCGTAGTCCGTCGTGAACCTGGACGGCGGAATCCGTGTTCCGGGTGAAACTGTCGATCGGTTCAAAGAAAGGGGAGTGCGGCATTTTCCGCCGTGTATCGAACAGGACCGGCAGCAGCCCGTCCGTCGTCGCGCTGATGAACCGCACGGGGCCGGACAGGGTGTTCGTCCGAAGCCGTTCCCTTGCATCCGCATCGGTTATGAAACTGGTCTCGTTTGCATATTCGCCGCGGTCCGGTTCGATCAACAGCGCATAATCGTCCTGATCCATCCGCGCGACCGCCATCCCGTCACCGATCTGTGCCGCCGTCACCTCGTTCGGGGCCATCGCCAGCAAGGTCAGGGTACAGGCGAAATCCGCCAGGCCCGCATGATTGTCATTCGCCGCGGCCATCAGCGCCGCATGGATAACGCCGGTCAGCCCGTCGAACAGGTCGTCCGTGCCAAGGTTCGAAACCCGCCCGCGCATGCCGGGATGGGACCCGATGCGCCGTTCCAGCCATTCGCTGGCCGTGTTGGCGGCAATCCGTGCCCCGATGCGGCTGAACCGGGCGGAACCGGCCCCGTCGGACACGGCGGCGATAACCAGGTCTTCGTGCGGCTGAAGAATCCGCCCATAGTCCTGACAGGGGATGCCGTCGCGGCGGTGCGATGTGCCCTGGCTGTAGTCGACGGCGGCGATCCAGCTCATACCCGTACCTCCGCCCAGCCGTGTACCGGCGGCAGGGCCAGCGTCTCCCCATCGATCCGGCTCATGGAAACGCGGCGCACGCTGGCGGACAGCCAATGGAACAGGTCGCGGAACCGCAATCCCTTCAGCATCAACGGTGCGCGGTTTGGCGATGCGATTTCCTTCAGGATTTCCATGTCGGCACCCTGGACGCCGACGGTAAAGAACGTGACACGGCCCATCAGGTCGGCTTCCTGCATGCGCATCGCGGCATGCTGCCAGGCAATGCCGTCGGTCGGTGCACCGTCGGTGATCAGGAAAATCCATGGTCGGTAGTAGGCAATTCCGTTCGCGCGATAGACCGCCTTTCGCGATTCCGTCAGCTTCAGGCCCAGGTCCAATGCTTCGCCCATTGGTGTGTCGCCGCTGGCTTCCAGGCCAGGCGGCCCGATTTCGTCCACGGTCAGGAAATCCTGCACCAGGCGTACCTCGCCACCGAACGTGACGATCGACAGCTCTACGCGCAGGCTGGCAAGTTCGTCCAGAAGTATCTGATTTTGAAAGGATTTCAGTCCGGCATTCAATTCGGAAATGGCTTCCCCCCGCATCGAGGCGGAGGTATCCAGCAACAGAGTGACGGGGCACCTGTTTTCCGGATTCTGCATAAATTCGGGTTGTCCGAATCCCATATCCCGTCGTCCGTAAATGCCAGTCGCCCGAATTGGGCGTAAACCGACGACCAAAAATTCATGTCCTGTGCTGTGCCAGTCAGCAACATTCGTGCCATCATAACAACGTCGCGCCAATAATGAACAGAAAAATTAGGTATTACAGGATGGGCCTGTCCGGGACCGCAGGGAAAAACAGGAAAAAGTGGACAATTTTAAAGTAATTGTTCGCTTTTCTGCGGTGAAGGTTCCGCGGCCGCCGGGCGCTGTGAAAGGAAAGGCTGTGCCAGCTGACCCAGGAATGTCCGGGGCATCGGGTCGGTGATACCGATCTCGCACGACGGCCGCCGCGCCGGGTTGTAGAAGGTCCCGAACATCAGGTCGAACAGCATCAGGTTTTCACCATAGTTCTTGTTCCCTTCTTCCAAATGCCGGGAATGGTGAAAACGATGCAGTGTCGGCGTATTGAAGATATAGGCCAGCCAGCCGAACTTCAGGTCGATATTGCAATGGGTCAACATACCGATGAACGCGGTGGTCGCGCTGGTCATCTTGAAAATTTCGATCGGCGCGCCCGCGAGGAACAGAAGCGGCTGGCTCAACAGGATCGAAACCACCGTGTCGACCACATGGAAACGGCCGGTATTGATGAAGCTAAGGCGTGGCGCGCTGTGATGGACCGCGTGAAAGCGCCAGATCAGCGGCACTTCGTGCGCAAGACGATGCGCCAGGTACAGGCCCGCTTCGATGATGACCAGACCCAGAAGCACCTGAAGCGCAAACGGCCAGTGCGTGGGCCAGATGCCCATGCCGGCATTGCCGACCTGTTCAGCCAATCCGAAGATTGCGCCGACCACCAGCATGACCTGCACCGCCCCCTTGCTGAGCACGGTATGCGCCAGATCGACGCCGATCTGCCCATCGTTCTTCAGCCAGGACCGTTCGAACGGGAGCATCCGTTCCACAAGGAACAGGACAACGGCCAGCGACAGATACGCGCCGTTAAATACCCAGAACCCCACATCGGCACGAATGCCGAAATAGGTTGCTGTAAGGCACGCAACAATCAACAGAGGCCACAGCCCCCATCGCACTGCTTCGATAGCGATAGGACGCATATTCAATTTCCGACCAACGACCGTTATTCGCGGATTTGTCCGTTTGGGAGTGGTATTTGTTACATACCGACTACAATTTCAAGTCAGCACGGTGCTGCATAGCAGCATTTTACTTAAGTGTGTGGCATTTTGGACAGGATTGCGGGCACTACGATCAGGGTTGCAACCAGAATTGATGCCATCGCGACCGTAAGCAACATCCCCATACCGGCAATTCCCGGGTTTCCGGCCAGCATCAAGGTCGAAAACGCGGCCATTGTCGTCATGGCGCTCAACAGAATTGCGCGCAGCGTTGATGACCGGAATACGTCCCCCACATCGCCTGTTTCCAGGGTGCGGGCAACGAAATGGATGCCATTGTCCACCCCCAGGCCGAAAATCAGCGGGATCGCGATGATGTTGGCAAGGTTGAACGGGACACCCGCCAGGACCCCGAATGCAACGGTCGCAAGCGACGCCAGAACCAGCGGCACCATCACCGCAAGCGTGTGACGGATACTGCGAAGGACGGCCAGAACCAGGATCAGGATGGCAACCGATGCAATCGCGATTGCCTGAAGAAAGGCCGTGACCGCGATGTGGCCCGTCCCGGCTTCCAGCACGGGGCGCCCGGTGGCGTTGGGATGCAATTCGCTGACGGCATCGACGAATGCGCCCAGCGCCGCCGTATCACGCAGATCGTCTTGCGGCAAAACCTGTATCTGGACCCCGCCGTCCGGGGCGAAGAACCGGTCGCTAAGGCTGGATGGTACGTCCGACAGCGTAAAGGGTTCCGCCGACAGGAAATCGCGAAGTCGGTCCAGCATGTGGGCAAGCGGGCGTATCAGCCTGGCTTCGACATCGGCAATTCTTTCCGGGGGCAGGGCATCCAGCGCATCGGCGGCGTCCGTGGCCGCCGCGGCAAGCGTCGGGCGTCCGTCCGCGAGGCGCCGCAGCTGGTCCAGAATCCGATTCAGCGCCGCTGTGCGGTCATCCCCGGTCAGGGCGGGTGCGGGGTGGGCGGGGTTCACGGCCCCCCAAAGAAAGATCGCGGCATCCTGAACCAGCATCAGCTTCAGGTCCTGGTCCGCAGGAACCAGATCCGCGGGGCTTCTGACGGCGGCGACCTGTGGCAGCGCCTCAAGCGCGGGGCGGGCCGATTCCGCCTGTTCCAGCGTGTCGAACGCGATTGCCGCGGAATAGGGGGTCAGCGTCCCGTCCGCCTGAAGGTCCAGCAGGGCCTGTATAGATTCAGCCCCGGGGTCTTTCAGCGCCAGACTGTTGAAATCGAACCGGGCCTGGGTCGCAAGAACGGCACCGGCGACACCCAGTAAAATGGCGGCGATTACGACCGTCCGACGGTTCCGGCTGACGGCGGCGACGGCCCGGTCGGCGGCGGAAAAACGGAACTGCGGCGGTTTGGCGAACCGGCCGCCCCCAAACAGGGCCAGACAGGCCGGCAGGACCGTGAAGGATGCGGCCCAGGCCATGGCCATTCCCGCGGATGCGATCAGTCCCAGTTCCGCCATGCCGATGAATTCGGTTGGCACAAAAGACAGAAACCCGATGGCGGTGCTGACGGCACACAGGGTCAGGGCACCGGCGCTGCCTGCGGCGGCACGGCTAAAGACCTCACCGGGTAGGGCGTCTGGTGCGTGTCCCGTTTCTTCGGCCTGGCGCAGGGCCGCATGGATGAAGAAGTCGATGCCAAGCCCGATGAAAAGGACCGAAAAAACAATGGAAAGAAGCGTCAACTGCCCGACAAAAACGGTGGCAAAGCCAAAGGTCCAGGCAAGGCCGACCAGCAGGCTGACCAGACAGGCCGCGATCCGCCGTGCGGACCGGAACCCGACGAAAAGCACAACCGCAAGCAAGGCCAGGGAAACGCCGCCCGCCAGCTTTATGTCTTCCGCCGCGGCGGACACTTCTTCCTGGCTCAACGGGCCGCGGCCCGACAGGCGCACCCGAAATCCGTTTTCCGCCGTCAGGCCCAGTTCGGCGGCTGCATCGCGGATGATCGCGCTGGTATCGGTACCGACGTCGGATTCCGCGCCGTCCAGACGCCCCTGAACCGTGACGATCCGCCGCGCACCGAACAAGGGTCGGTCCATGAAGACACTGGCCCAGGACACGGTGTTCGGTGCGTCTGCTGCCGCTTCCTGTGCGGCAGTCCCGATCAGGGTCAGAAGCGGTTCGATCTGGCCGTCGTCCGTCGCCGGTGTATCCGCGATGGAAAGAAGGTCCGCGATCCCGCGCAGGGTCGGGTCGCCGCCCAGTATCTCAATCGCCGGGGCGGCCGCTGACAGGCGGTCGACCGTGTCTTCCAGACGGTCCGGCGACATATACATGGCCGCATTGCGCCGCAGGAACGCGTCGCTTCCCGGTGCTCGGACGGCATTGAATACCGGTCCTTCTTCTATCAGGCGGTCCCGCAGGGCAGTCTGCGCCGCTTCGGTCGCTTCGGGGCTCGGCCCGTCCAGAACGACGATGTTCGTCCGCCGGTCGTAGGTGAACCGGTCCTTATAGGCATTGTAATTCTGCAGAAAGTTCACATCTTGCGGCAACAGGGCATAGGTGTCGGACTCAAGCTTCAGGAAATGCACGGACCCGACGATTGACATCGCCGCCAGAAAAACCGAAATGCCAAGCGCGCGGAGCGGATTCCGGGCGCAGGTTGCGGCGATATTCCCCAAGAATTGTGCGATTGGACGAAATCCAGATGACATTCGACAGGCGCCAGGCGCTCCTTCTCACCATTGCGGGCACATTCGGGACGATTTTCCCCCGGATCGCAACAGCCTCTGCATCGCCGGAAGATCTGATCCGTGCGCTGAATGCCGACCTGGGCAGTGTCGCGCGCCGTGCGCCGAACCTTACCCTGGCGGATCGGCTGGAATCCGTGGCCGGGCTTCTGAATCGGTATTTCGATCTGGCGCGGGTGGCCGCCGGGACCATCGGCAGCCGCCGCTTTCGCGAATTCGACCGCCCGCAGCGGTCCCTTTTCATCGACCGATTTACGCGGTTCATGGTCGCAAGCTATGTGCGCCGACTTCCGCGGTTCGACGCGGAACGCACGGAAGTGGACGCCGCGCGCTCCGGCCCGCCCGGATTTTCCACCGTGCGGGTGCGCTACCTTGCCGCTGATGGTGCCGATCCGGCGATCATCGATTTCGTGACCATCGAACGCGATGCCGCCTGGCGGATCGTCGATGTGCGTATGGACGGCGATTTCAGCGAAATGGCGGTGCGCCGGTCGGAAGTAGCCTCGGTCCTGGAAAGCCAGGGGTTTGATGGGCTGATCGACCTATTGGAAACGCGCACCGAAGACCTTCTGTCGCAATGACCTGGCGTTTCATTCAGTTCTGCGGCGCCGCCCTGGCGGTGCTCTGCATCCTGGGGCTGGCGGGCGACTGGGACAACGCGGCGATGACCGCCGTCGTTCAATGGATCGAACAGACGAACGCCTATTATGACGGTATCCGGATATGGATATCGCTGCTGGTGCTGTCCGTCTTTATGATCTGGGCCGGCGGGTATCTGAATCGCCATCATTCACGCGGTCAGGGTATCCAAATTGCCCGTGCACCGGTTCTGGTCGCCGCGTGTGTCCTGGTCAGCCCGGTCTATCTGCTTGATCACAAGGGTGTTTTGCCGGGCGCGCTGTTCGCCGAAGACGGCGTCATGGAATATCTGACGGTGGCATTGCTGTTCGCGTCGGCTGCGCTGGCGGTACTGGCGATTCGCCGCGGCGGGTTCGACCGGGCGGAACGGATCATGCTGATCCTGTTCGCGGGTGGGCTTGCCTTCCTCGCGATGGAGGAAATCAGCTGGGGTCAGCGTATTTTCGGGATCGAAACGCCCGAAGCACTGCGTGCCGCGAATGTTCAGGGTGAAATCAACCTGCATAATCTGACGGTAGGCTGGAACGAAATCGTGCGCATGGTGCTGGCCTGTGTGATTTCGGCCGTCCTGATCCTGATACCGCGCGATGCGGTGCCGGGATTGGGCGGGCGCCTGGACCGGCTGAAACCGGACACGCGGTTCCTGCCGCTGATCCCGCTACTGATCGCGTCGCACGTCTATGACGAATGGTTCGAACAGATCGTTTCGTACGCGATTTTCAGCTACGCGCTGATGATCCACCGGCGCGCCGAACGATGACGATTTATCGATAAAGTGTCAGGATCAGGCGTCGATCTGGACGTCGATACCGCGGGTCGAAAGCAGCTCGCCCAGCTCACCCGTCTCGAACATCTCACGCACGATGTCGCAGCCGCCGACGAACTCGCCCTTGACGTAAAGCTGCGGGATCGTCGGCCATTGCGAAAATTCCTTGATCCCTTCGCGGACCGACATGTCGTCCAGTACGTTGACGCCCTTGAACGCGACGCCCATGTGGTTCAGCACCTGGACCACGGCGGCGGAAAACCCGCATTGCGGAAAGACCGGCGTGCCCTTCATGAAAAGCACGACATCGTTCGATCCGATTTCGCCTTCGATCCGTTCCTTGGTGTTCAGTTCCATCTTTCTCTATCCTTATCTAGCGCGATGCGGCATCGGCCGATCGTCCTGTCAGGCGTCTTCCGGCACGGCGGTCTGCAGTGCCAGGGCGTGCAATTCGTTGCCCATGCGGCCCTGCAGCGCGGCATAGACCATCTGGTGCTGCTGGACGCGGGTCTTACCCTTGAAAGCCTCGGACCGGACATAGGCGGCATAATGGTCGCCGTCGCCACGCAGATCGTTGATCACGACCTCCGCATCCGGCAGCGCTTCCTTGATAAACCGTTCTATGTCGCCTGCGTTCATCGGCATGATGTTGTCTTCCCCAGGGCCGTGGCCGTTATTCCGATCAATTCCAGTCGGACCCGTTCATGTACTGGTGCAATGCCGCCCCGTGGGCGCGTTGCATCTGTTCGACGGATATGGTGTCCCCGCCGGGCAGCGTCAATGAACCGACACGTGTGATCCCGACGCGCAGGGCCGGCACGTCCGCCGCCTCACAAGCCTTCAGGACCGCATGTTCGTCTTCCGTGGCTATAACATAACGCGCCTGATCCTCCCCGAACAACCATGCAGTCAGGTCGATGCCCGGCGGCGCGGCGTCCAGAATGGCGCCCATGCCGCCCGCAATCGCCATTTCCGCGACCGCGACGGCCAGTCCGCCGTCCGAAAGGTCATGACACGCCTTTACAAGCCCGTCCGCGATCAGCTTGCGTACCATGTCGCCGTTGCGGCGTTCGACGGTCAGGTCGACCGGCGGCGGCGGCCCTTCGTCCCGGCCTTCGACGTCGCGCAGATAGATCGACCGGCCCAGATGCCCCTTGGTCGCGCCGATCAGAATAAGAAGCTGCCCGGTCTTGCGAACGGCGATGCCGACCGACTTCGCGGCATCGGCGATCAGTCCGACCCCGCCGATCACCGGGGTGGGCAAAATCGCCTCCCCATTCGTTTCGTTGTACAGGGAGACATTGCCGGACACGACCGGGAAATCCAGGGTCCTGGCGGCGGCACCCATGCCTTTCACACAGCCGACGAACTGGCCCATGATCCGCGGGCGTTCGGGGTTGCCGAAATTCATGTTGTTGGTGATCGCCAGCGGCTTTGCACCCGTTGCGGTGATGTTGCGCCAGGCTTCTGCGACCGCCTGTGCCCCGCCGGTCACCGGGTCCGCCAAACAATAGCGCGGCGTACAGTCGGTCGTGACCGCCAGCGCCTTTTTCCGGCCCGGCAGACGCACGATGGCCGCGTCCGCGGCACCCGGCGCGCGAACCGTTTCCCCGCCGATCAGGTGGTCGTACTGTTCGTAAATCCAGCGCCGGGAACAGATGTCCGGCGCGGCAAGAAGCTTCAACAGTGCGTCGCCCGGCTTTGTTCCGGACTTCACCGGTCCAACCGGGTTCTGGCGCGGGGTCGGTTCCCACGGGCGTTCATACATGGGCGACGCTTCGACCAGCGGTTTGACCGGAATGTCGCCGATGGTTTCCCCGTGCCAGTTCAGCGTCAGGTTTCCGCTGTCGGTCACTTCGCCGATGACGGCAAAGTCCAGTTCCCACTTGTCGAAGATGGCTTTCGCCTCTTCCTCGCGGCCGGGCTTCAGGACCATCAGCATGCGTTCCTGGCTTTCCGACAGCATCAGTTCGTACGGGATCATGCCGTCTTCGCGCATTGGAACGCGGTCCAGTTCCAGCGTGATGCCGACGCCGCCCTTGTCCGCCATTTCGACGGATGAGGAGGTAAGCCCTGCCGCACCCATATCCTGAATGGAAACAATGGCATCGGTCGCCATCAACTCCAGACAGGCTTCCAGCAGAAGCTTTTCCGTGAACGGGTCGCCGACCTGAACGGTGGGGCGTTTTTCTTCGGAATCTTCGGAAAATTCCGCCGACGCCATGGTCGCGCCGTGAATGCCATCACGGCCCGTCTTTGACCCGACATAGACGACCGGGTTTCCGATGCCCGATGCCTTGGAATAGAAGATATTGTCCGCCCGCGCGAGGCCGACCGTCATGGCATTGACCAGGATATTGCCATTATAGGCCTTGTCGAAATTCACTTCGCCGCCAACCGTCGGGATGCCCATGCAGTTCCCATATCCGCCGATGCCCGCGACGACGCCCGATACCAGATGGCGCGTTTTCGGATACGACGGGTCGCCGAACCGCAGCGCGTTCAGGTTCGCAATCGGCCGTGCGCCCATCGTGAAGACATCGCGCATAATGCCGCCGACGCCGGTCGCCGCCCCCTGATAGGGTTCGATGAAGCTGGGGTGATTGTGACTTTCGATCTTGAAGACCGCGGCATCGCCGTCGCCGATGTCGATCACACCAGCGTTTTCGCCCGGCCCCTGGATAACCTGCGGCCCTTCGGTCGGCAGGGTCTTCAGCCAGACGCGCGACGATTTGTAGGAACAATGTTCCGACCACATGACGGAGAAAATCCCCAGTTCCGTCAGGTTCGGCGCACGCCCCAGAATGTCGAGCACGGTCTTGTATTCACCCTTCGTCAGGCCGTGTTCGGCGACGATTTCGGGCGTGATTTCAGCTTCGGTGGACGCCATGGAATTCCTGTCCGTTGGAACTGTCGGGAATGTGCGGTTTCCTAGCCCGACTCAAATGAAAATGCAAAATACTGTATGCTTCATTCTTGGCAATTGTAAGCGGCCGCGACCTGTCGGCGTTGTTCTGCCGTCATGCCGCTGGCAACCTGGTTTTCGACGTAATTCTGTTCGAAACGCATTACACCTGTCGCGCCATCGTCCGGGAAATGAATTACTAGATAGCCGCAGTAAATTTCTACGTTTTGCGCCGCGGCTGTGAAGTCCAGCGCCGCAAAGCTTGTCAATTGCCCATCCGGTCCGGGCCGCCGGTACCACGTAACCTTGACTGCGTTTCGCGCCATGACCGGACCGGTCGCATCAACAATGTCCTGGGCCAGGTCGCGAAACTGGGAGTGTGTGATCTGGGACGCAAGATAGGCGTCGAACATGGCATAGGCGGCATCGTAATTCCCGGAATCCACATGGCCCCAGAACGTATCGTTTACCGCTACGGCGCGTTCCATCATTTCCTGAGTTGGCTGCCAATTCTGCTGCGCGGATGCGCCGGCAGACTGGAAAACCAACAGAAGGATCGCCCCTAAATAACGCACTAGACGATATCCTCGACATCCGGGACGCCATAGACCTCTGCCAGGGTACCGCCGTTGGCGACCGTTTCCAGGGCGCGGGCTTCCTTTGCCAGAATGGCGTTTGCCGCTTCAAGCACCGTCTCTGCACGGGCAAACGGCACCACCGTTACGCCATCCGCATCCGCGACGATTAGGTCCCCCGGATGGACCGGAAGTCCGCCGCAGGCGACGGGCCCGTCGATGACCCCGCCAAAGCCCTTGTGCGGTCCGCGTGGCGTGACGGCCCGCGCATAGCACGGATAGCCGAGTTCGATGATTTCGGCACAGTCGCGCACCGCCCCGTCGATTACCAGTCCCGCAAGGCCGCGTTCCGTCGACGACTTCGCCAGAAGGCCGCCAAACAGGGCATTGTCCACATATCCTTTTGCATCGCAGACGATGACCTGACCCGATTCAGCCAGGGCAATGGCCGCATGCAGGGCGCTGTTGTCGGCCGCCATACAATCGACAGTGCGTGCCTGTGCAACGATCCGCATCGTAGGGGCCAAGGGCGAAATCGCCGCCTGCATGGCCCAGCCCCGATCCTGCGCGTCGCTTGCGACCGCTGCGGGAACGTCCTGGAATCCCGCCAGAACCGTGTCCGGCAGTTTAGGAATTTCGATCTGGTGCCGACGAACCGCCATGGAATTACAGAAGGTCGTCCGGAATGGCGCGCAGGCTTTCCCAACCATGTTCCATGGACTTCGCCAGTCCCGGCACCTGTGTCATCACATTGTCGGCAAAGAAACGCGCCGTGGCGATTTTCGCCTTCAGGAACTGCGCATCCGCGTTCGGGTCGGTTTCCAGCACCTGCTGTGCGTGGCGCGCCGCGCGGGCAAGGTACGCGCCGCCCAGCGTGATGCCCCAGGCCCGCATGAAATAGCAGGCGGTGCCGCCGGCCACGTCCGGGTCGTCCTTTGCATGGTCCAAAAGCCAGTCGGTCGCGTCTTCGACCACATCAACCGCTTTCGCCAGCCGCCGCCGGATCGCCGCCATGTCGTCGCCTTCGACGTCATTCAGACCGGAAATCTGGACATGCAGCTCGTCGATCAGTTCCTTTGCCGCCTCTCCCCCGTCGCGCAGAAGCTTTCTGCCCACCAGATCCATCGCCTGAATGCCGTTCGTGCCCTCGTAAATCGGCAGAATGCGGCTGTCGCGGTAATGCTGAGCGGCGCCGGTTTCTTCGATGAAGCCCATGCCGCCATGGACCTGAACCCCCATGGAGGACAATTCGACCCCCATGTCGGTGAACCAGCCCTTGATGATGGGGGTCAACAGTCCGACGCGGCGTTCGGCCCATTCGCGCCACGACGTGTCCGGGTGCCGCTTCTGCTGGTCCAGGGCGACCATCGCTTCCAGTACCAGACCGCGCATCGCCTCTGCATGGCTGCGCATGGTCATCAGCATGCGCCGCACGTCGGCATGGTCCACGATGGGGGCAAGCTTCTTTTCGCCGGCGCGCCCCTGTTTTCGTTCCTTCGCAAAGGATGCCGCCTGTTGATAGGCACGTTCGGTGATGCTGAGACCCTGAAGGCCGACCGCAAGGCGGGCGTTGTTCATCATCGTGAACATGTATTCCAGGCCGCGGTTTTCTTCCCCGACCAGGTATCCGATCGCACCGTCATTGTCGCCATATGACATGACGCAGGTGGGCGACCCCATGATGCCCAGCTTGTGTTCAATGGAAACACAGCGTAGGTCGTTTCGTTCGCCGGGCGTGCCGTCTTCTTTCACCAGATATTTGGGTACGATGAAAAGGGAGATGCCGCGCGTTCCTTCAGGCGCATCCTCACAGCGGGCCAGCACCAGATGGATGATGTTTTCCGTCATCTCGTGTTCGCCGTAGGTGATGAATATTTTCGTGCCGCGTATCCGGTAGTGGCCGTCGCGACGTTCCGCCTTTGCCTTGACCAGGGACAGATCACTTCCCGCCTGTGGTTCCGTCAGGTTCATCGTGCCGGTCCATTCGCCGGACACCATCCTGGGAAGATAGGTTTCCTGTTGTTCCGGTGAGCCGTGCGCCTGCAGCGCTTCGACCGCGCCCTGGTTCAACAGCGGACACAAAGCCCAGGCCAGATTCGCCGACTGCCACATTTCGGCCACTGCCGTCGCCACGGTCCAGGGAAGTTCCTGGCCGCCATGGGCGGCTTCGAACGGGACGGCATTCCAGCCGCCTTCTACGAACGCCCTGTAGGCGTCGGCAAATCCGTCCGGTACGCGCACCACGCCGTTTTCAATTGCGGCGCATTGCTTGTCTCCGGAATAGTTGATCGGCGCCAGCTGTTCGGACGCGAATTTCCCCGCTTCCTCCAGGATCGCATCGACAAGGTCGGGCGACACTTCCTCGCAGCCGGGAAGTTGGGCGATCTGGTCCAGCAGTCCCATGTCCTTCAGGATGAACTGCATGTCGCGAATGGGCGCGGTATAAGGGATCATGGGGCTGTTCCTTCGTAACGCTTCAATTCGTTCAGGCGGGCGGCAGCATCTTGCCGGGGTTCATCAGACCCTTCGGGTCGAAAACCGCTTTCAGCGCGCGCATGCTATCAAGTTCGACGGATGATTTGCACCGCGCCATTTCTTCGCGCTTTGTGATCCCGACGCCATGCTCCGCGGAAAAGGACCCGTCCATCGAAAGGGCGACGTCATGGACCCGGCGTTTGATTTCGTTTGCGTGGCCGAAGAACTCCTTCGGGTCCATGCCGACGGGTTGTGACAGGTTGTAGTGGATGTTGCCGTCACCCACATGACCAAACGGGTAGGGACGGATTTCCGGCAGTATCTCACGTGCGGCGGCATTGGCCTGACGGATGAAATCCGCGACGCGGCTGACCGGGACGGAAACGTCGTGCTTTATCTGTGCGCCTTCGCGGAACTGCGCTTCGACGATCGCTTCGCGCAGGAACCAGATGTCGCGCCGCTGTTCTTCGGATTGCGGGATAACCGCGTCGACAATCAGCCCGTCTTCGAAAGTTGTTTCCAGGAACCCTTCCAATGCCCGCGCGGCGGTCCCATCCATGTTGGTGCCGCCGATTTCCAGCAGCACGGTCCAGTCGGGGACCGCGTCGAACGGCTGTTTCGCACCGTCGACGTGGCGTTCCGCCCATTCCAGCGCGAATCCCGGCATCAGTTCGAACGACATCAGGGCATCGGCGCTGGCGGTGCGTGCGCGTTCCAGAAGCGGTACCGCCGCATCCAGATCACGGATCGCGACCAGCGCGGCCGCCCGTTCCTTCGGTAACGGGAAAAGCTTCAGGACAGCTGCCGTAATAACGCCCAGCGTTCCTTCGGACCCCAGGAAGACCTGTTTCAGGTCATAACCGGTGTTGTCTTTTCGCAAGCGGCGCAGTCCGTTCCAGACGCGGCCGTCCGGCAGAACGACCTCCAGCCCCAGGACCAGATCGCGCGCATTCCCGTAGCGCAGGACATTGATGCCGCCCGCGTTCGACGCCAGATTTCCGCCAATCATGCAGGACCCTTCCGCGCCCAGGCTTAACGGGAACAGCCGGTCGACTTCTTCCGCCGTATCCTGCAGATCCTTCAGGACGCATCCGGCCTGGACCGTCATGGTGTAGTTCGCGGCGTCGACGTCCAGGACCCGGTTCATGCGGCCCATGTTCAGCAGCAACTGGTCGCCGGTTTCATCCGGCGTCGCGCCGCCGACACGGCTTGTGTTTCCACCCTGCGGCACGACCTGGATGTCATGGGAATAGCAGTGTGCCAGGACCGCGGCGACTTCGTCCGTCGACCCCGGTCGGGCCATGCCGAAACAGGCACCGTGATAGGCGTTTCGGCTGTCGATCAGCCAGGGGGCGATTTCGGTCGGGTCGTCGACCCAGCCTTTCGGTCCCAGGATCGATTTCAGCGCGGCGATGGTATCCGCGCGTTGCGTGTCGTGCATTTGCTGCGGGGCTGTCATGGCAGGAGAGATTTAGACCGCCACCGGCGGCCAAGCAAGCGGGTGCATCGCCGCATGCCCGCGGGGTGGCATGGACCGCAAGCGCCGCAGCAGACCGGATTTTGCGCGCACACTATGCGCTGATCTTCCGGAACTGGGATATGATATGGGTTACAGCCAATTCACCGGTGTCCGGTGCGGGCCCCCACAGGGGCAGGGACAGGCGTTCATATTCGACATGTTTGCGTTCCGACGAGACGGTGCGCCCTGTCAGAAGATTGGGTAAGCCGGTGTCCCGGATTGTCAGGTAACCGGCAAAGGTGCCCTCCCAGTTTTCGATCAGTTGGAGTTCGCCCAAACTTTTGCCGGTCCGTTCTTCACGAAAAAGCTCAATAAGTTCGGAGCCCCAGACGGAGATGGTGAAATCTTCCAGCCGGTCGGCGCACATGACCATGGAAAGGAAACGCAGAATCTGGGGAACCTCTATCGGGTCGAAGTCTGTTTTCAGCGGTTTTCCGGTTTTATCGGACAGCGATGTCCAATAGGCATAGAGGTCGAACCGCCCGAAATCAGCTTCGGTCATCTTCCAGTTTTCCTGTCTGGAATAGATGTCATGCGGCGTAAAAGGGTGTCACGGTATGTCATAAGTTAGTATGAAACTAACGCCAAAATGTTAACAAATTGCAAGAATGCATCTTAAAGCGGAGGAAGGGCGAAATGCCCGCTGCTTTGTTCGATACACCCTATTATGCCGTCATATTCTGCGCCCAGCGTACGGACGCGGATGAGGACGGGTATGCCGCCATGGCGACGGAGATGGACCGGCTGGCTTCGACAATGCCGGGCTATCTGGGGGTGGAAAGCACGCGCGACGGTGAAACCGGTCTGGGGATCACCGTCAGCTACTGGACGGACGAGGGTTCGATCCGGAACTGGAAGCGGCAGGTGGACCATGCAGCCGCCCGCAACCTGGGCCGGGAAAAATGGTATTCGGCCTATTCCCTTCGGGTTGCCCGGGTCGAACGGCAGTATGACTTCCAATCCGCCAGCCAGGAAAGCTGACCGCCCGTGAGTGTCGCCCAGGCTACCGTTCGTGCCCCGTCTTTTCGCGCATGGTTCGCCTTTGCGCTGGGTTGCGCGTGTTTCGGATACGCCTTCCTGCAACGGGTCGCGCCCAGTGTCATGACCGACGACCTGATGCGCGCCTTTCAGGTCCAGGCAGGCGCGCTGGGCGCATTGAGCGCCTTCTATTTCTATGCCTATGCCGGGATGCAGATGCCGATCGGCGTGCTGATGGACCGGTTCGGCGTGCGCCGGATCTTGAGCGGGGCCATGGCGCTGTGCCTGGTCGGAAGTGTGGTCTTCGCTTTTGCCGACGGGCTTACGGTGGCGGCGATCGGGCGTATGATGATCGGCGCGGCCGTCGCCTTTGCCTATGTCGGGACAATGTCGATTGCGGCGGTTTGGTTCCCGGCACGGCGGTTCAGCCTTCTGACCGGCATATTGCAGACGGTCGGCATGACCGGCGCGATGGTCGGTCAGGCACCGCTGGTGCCGGTCGTATCGGAGTTCGGCTGGCGCGACACCGTGATCGGGATTGGCGTGGTAGGGGCCGTTCTGGCGATCCTGATCTTCCTGGTTGTCGAAGAAATACCGGCCGAACGAAAGGCGGCGGCGCGCGGCGCGGCGAAAGGGGCGATGCGCGATGTGTTGAGCCGCCGGGACAGCTGGTGCTGTGCGATCATCGGGTTCGCGCTGACGGCGCCGATGCTGGCGTTTGCCGGGCTTTGGGCGGTGCCCTGGCTGGTGCAGGTTCACGGTTTCTCGAAAGAGGAGGCGGGGATCACCGCGTCCCTGATTTTCCTGGGCTGGGCCGTGGTCGGGCCGATGATCGGGTGGCTGACGGAACGGATCGGCCGTCGTAAGCCGATCATTTATGGTGGTATCGTGCTGGGCGCGGGGGCGCTGGCGGCGATGATCCTGATTCCCGATCTGCCGCCGTGGCTCCTGCGGGTGCTGTTCGTTCTGAACGGGGTCGGCGGATGCAGCATGATCCTGACCTTTGCCTGTGTGCGCGAACTGAACCGCCCCAGCCGCGCCGGCGCGGGCCTAGGCTTCGTCAACATGTTCGTCGTCGGATCGGGCGCCGTGTTCCAGCCGCTCCTGGGCTTCCTTCTGGACCTTGGCTGGGACGGTGCAATGCGCGACGGCGCGCCCGTCTATTCCGCGGAAAGCTATGCCATGGCGTTTTCCGCACTTCTGGTCAGCTATGCCGTTGGTTTTGCCGCCGCATTTGTCTTGCGGGAAACTTTCTGCCGTCACGTGGTGGAGGAATAGCCACGGCGGCGAGTCATCCGATATAGTCCCCCGAAACGATGGAATTACAGTACCAGGGAGACCCAAATGGATGATCCGCGCGGCAATCCGATTACGACCGACAATGCGGCCTGTATCGACGGGCTGGAAGCCGCCCACCGCGAGGCACTGGCTTTCGTCGGCGACCCGATTGCGCGGATCGATACGGTCCTGAAGGACCATCCCGATTTCATCATGGGCCATGTCTTCAAGGCCGCGATGCTGACCCAGGCGATGGAAACGCGCATCTACGATACGATGGTGGATGCACTGACCACCGCCGAAGGCATGGCGTCCCGCGCGAACGACCGTGAACGTGGGCACATGGCGGCCGTCCGGTCCTGGGTCGAAGGGGATTTCACCGGCGCGTGCGAACATTGGGACCGGGTCCTGATCGAATATCCACGCGATCTTCTGGCGCTCCAGCTGGCCCACCTGTCCGATGTGCTTCTGGGCGATACGGTGAACCAGCGCGACCGCGTGGCGCGTGTCCTGGGCGCCTATGACGAATCCGTGCCCGGATATAACTGGGTGCTGGGGTTCTATTCCTTCGGGCTGGAGGAAACGGGCAACTATCCCCTGGCGGAAGAGATGGGTCGCCGTGCCCTGGCACTGGAACCGAAGGACCCGTATTCCATCCATGCCGTCGCCCATGTCATGGAAATGATGGGCCGTCAGACCGGCGGAATCGCTTTCATGAACGAACGGTTGGACGACTGGTCGAAAAGCAATTTCCGCAATCACCTGTGGTGGCACCTGTCGCTGTTCCATCTGGATATCGGGGAAACGGGCAGGGTGCTTGAAATCTTTGACCGGCAGCTTCGCGACCTGGGTCCCGGCGGGGACAACAAGTACCAGGAACTGGACGCGACGGCGCTGTTGTGGCGCCTGAAGCTTTATGGTGTCGATGTCGGCGACCGCTGGTGCGAACTGGCGGACAAGTGGGAACCCAGCGCCACCGACCGCCTGTATGCGTTCAATGATGTGCATGCGATGATGACGTTCGTCGCCAACGACAGGTCGGACGCCGCGCGTGCGGTCCTGACCGCGAACGAACGCCATGTTCAGCGCGGGGCGGACGACAATGTCGCGATGACACGCGAGGTGGGGCTGCCGTTCTGCCGTGCGCTTCAGGCGTTCGCGGAGGAACGCTATGAAGATGCCGTCGACCAGCTTTATCCGATCCGCTACCGGACGGCGCTGCTGGGTGGAAGCCACGCACAACGGGACATCATCGCGCTGACGATGATCGAAGCCGCGTTGCGCGCGAAGCGGTTTACGCTGGCTCGGGCGCTGTTGCGGGAACGATGCGCGTTGAAACCGTCCAGCCCCCAGAACTGGCGCATGCTGGCCCGGGCGCTGGAAGGTTGCGGCCAGTTCAACGATGCCGCCGCCGCCCGCGCCCGTGCGACCAGCATGTTCAGCCACAAGGCGATGATCTAGACGGCATAGACGGCCCCGGCGCCGATGCCCGCACAGAGGGCCAGAACCAGGACCGGGCTGACCCTGAAGCGTGTGATCGCCAGTAGTGACCCGACACACAGGATGGCCGCCAACAGGTCGACGGTCCCCGGGTCCGGCACCGAAATCTGCATGCCAAGGATATCCGCCTGCCGCTGCGAGCCGAACAGGACATGCTGCCCGAACCAGACGGCCAGATTCAGGATCACGCCGACAACCGCCGCTGTGATCGCGGACAGCGCCGCGGACAGCGACGTGTTCCGGCGCAGCCGTTCGATGTAGGGCGCACCGACAAAGATCCACAGAAAGCATGGCGCAAAGGTAACCCATGTCGTCAGTCCCGCGCCGATCAGCCCGGCCGTCGACGGGTCCAGTCCACCGGGGTCGCGATAGGCGGCCAGGTAACCCACGAACTGCACGACCATGATCAGCGGGCCGGGCGTCGTTTCCGCCATGCCCAGCCCGTCCAGCATTTCATGGGGTTGCAGCCAGCCATGGGTTTCGACACCCGCCTGCGCGACATAGGCAAGCACCGCATAGGCGCCACCGAACGTCACTGTTGCCATCTTCGAAAAGAAAACGGCGATGATGCTGAACACATTGCCCGGGCCAAGCCAGACCATGCACACAACGACCGGCAGGGCCCACAGCGCCGCGGCGCACACCGCCGGCAGGGCGACGGAACGAAGGGTCGCCTGCTCCGGGGCGGTGTCGCCCAGAAGGCTGTCCGCCGGACCGGCGTCCGCCTTTCCATGATGGCCGCCGCCCGCAAACATGCCGGACCCGGTTCGCGCGACAGCGAACCCGACCACGCCGGCCGACAGCACGACAATCGGGAACGGGACGCCGTAACCGAAAATGGCGATGAAGGAGGCACCGGCCAGTACCCAGGGGCCCCATCCGTGCAGGGCCTTTCCGGCGATCCGGAAGACAGCACCCAGCACAATCGCAAGAACCGCCGCTTTCAGGCCGTAGAAGATGCCTTCGACCAGCGTGACATCGCCAAACGTGACATAGACATAACTGAGCGCCAGGATCGCCACCGCACCCGGCAGGATGAACAGGACGCCCGCCAGAAGGCCGCCCCATGTCCGGTGGACCAGCCAGCCGATATAGGTGGCAAGCTGCTGTGCCTCTGGTCCCGGCAACAGCATGCAGAAGTTCAGCGCATGCAGGAACCGGGTTTCGCTGAGCCAGCGTTTTTCTTCCACCAGAATTCTGTGCATCACCGCGATTTGCCCGGCGGGCCCACCAAAGCTCATCAATGCGATGCGCGCCCAGACGCCGAATGCCTCTGCCATGCCGGGCCAGGGCCGTCCGTCGGCCCCTGAACGGACCGCATCTTGTGTATCCGCAGGTGTCGTATCGGTCATGGTCACGCAACCCCCGCTTTGGACGGGGTCCAGGTATGTGTTTCGGCGGCCGCGTCGCGGATGCGCAGGTAAAGCGCGTCATAGATTCCCATTCCCGCCTCCAACTGATCCAGATCGTTTTGATATTGATGCGACTGACCCAGCGCGATGGCAAGCAGCCCGGCCGATTCCGGCGCCAGTTCGGGTCGACCCGTGTCCGCACCGCGGATGATCGTCGCCAGCTGCAGCAGCGAATCCGTTTCCAGACCGAATTCCGCGACCATCGTGTCGAAGGTACATCGGTCCTCGCGATGGGACCAGAAAACGCCATCCACATCGAAGGGGGTTGCGCCGAATTTCTCGGCGACGCCGGCGACCTCGCTGTCTTTGACGTAGAGGATGACGGCATTCGGGTCGATGAAGCGGCGGATCAGCCAGGGGCAGGCGATCCGGTCGATTTTCGGGCGCGCGCGGGTGACCCAGACCGTGCGGCCCCTGTCGTCGCGGGGCGGCAGATGTGTCAGGTCGACCACGGGTTGGCCCGAATCGCGCCAGCCGCGAAACCCACCTTCCAGTGCCCGTGCATTAACGCCGGCGCGCCGGGCCCAGGCGGCGGCCCCCTGGCTGAGCTTCAGGCCCTTGTCGCAGATCACGACAACCGACCGGCCCTTGAACTGCGGCGCCCATTCCTCTGCCTCAAAACAGGAAAGTCGGAAGGACCCCGGGATCATTCTGGGGTCCATTGCGAAATCCTCATCATTGCGGCCTTCGATCAGAACCGGGCAATTTGCCGTGCCGATCAGGGGCGAAAGGTCATCAACGGATATCTGGGTGGGGTTTGAAACTGCGGACACCATGCGGCGTTCCCCCTTTCATAGGGCTGGAACGCGATACTTGGGCATGGTCGCCTGACGGGGAGATCGCTTTGGTCCCCGTCCAACATCTTTACGCCTGTGTGGCTGTTTTCGTCAACCGGTCAGGAAACGGAGAAGCTTTCCCCGCAGCCGCAGCGGCTGGTTTCGTTCGGGTTCGTGAACGTAAAGCCGGATTCGAAGCGGGATTCGCGATAGTCGATTTCCGCGCCGATCAGGAACATCGTCGCCGCCGGGTCGATCAGAACCTTGGCGCCGTCGACGTCGACTTCCTCTTCGAATTGCTTCTTGTCCTTTGCGTATTCGACGACATAGGACATGCCGGAACAGCCCTTGGACGACACGCCGATGCGAAGGCCGATCACGTCCCGGTCGCCCTTTGCCATCAGCGCGCGCACGCGGTCCGCCGCCGCGTCCGTCAGGGTAACAATGGGTTTGTTCGGGTCGAACATCGTAAACTGCCTCTCTTGGTCCTTGCCCCTAGTATATCAGTATTTTCCTAGAAGAAATCCAGTGCCAGTTTGGCATCTTCCGACATCTTGTCCGGCGTCCAGGGCGGGGTCCAGGTCAGGGTTACCGTGACCACGCCGATGCCCGTGACGCCGGCAACGGCGTCCGCCACCTGTTGCGGCATTTCGCCCGCGACGGGGCAGGCGGGTGCCGTTAGCGTCATGATGATGTCGCAGTCGCCCTTTTCATCGACCTCGCAATGATAGATCAGCCCCAGGTCATAGATATTGACCGGAATTTCCGGGTCATGGACCGTCCGCAACGCGGCTTCCACCGCTTCGGGCGCGGCGATCTGCGTCCCTTCCGGAAGTACGTCGCCAGCCAGCGCCTGGGTGCCTTCTTCGGCCATGGGTTCGCCGAACATACCCATATAGGGATGCACCAGATCGGCACCGCTTTGCGGTTCCGCCGAAGCGGGGGTCAGATAGTCCCGGTCGTCGCGCCTGTCGTCCATTGATCCGTCTTCCATTGATCCTTCGTCCATAGCCTGATCGTCCCTAACCGAAGATCGCGTTCACTTTATCCAGCGCCGCCGCAAGCTGGTCGATTTCGGCGCGTGTATTGTACAGCCCCATGGAGGCACGCGCCGTCCCGACGACGCCCATGCGGTGCATCAGCGGTTCCGCGCAATGATGCCCGGCCCGCACGGCAACCCCCTGCTGGTCGACGATGGTCGCGACATCATGCGGGTGTGCGTCGCCCAGCGTGAAGGAAATGACCGCCGTCTTGTTGGGTGCCGTGCCGATGGCGCGGAAATTGTCAACCGCGGACAGGCGCTGCATCGCATAGGTCAGAAGGTCCCGTTCATGCGCCGCAATGCGGTCCAGCCCGATGGCCGTCACATAGTCGATGGCGGCGGCAAGGCCGATCGCTTCGGTTATCGGCGGGGTGCCGGCTTCGAATTTGGCAGGCAGTTCCGCCCAGGTCGACTTTTCGAACGTGACCGTCGCAATCATGTCGCCGCCCCCAAGGAAGGGCGGCATGGCGTCCAGCAGCGTTTCCTTGCCGTACAGCACGCCGATACCGTTCGGGCCGTACAGCTTGTGCCCCGTGAAGACATAGAAGTCGCAGTCCAGCGCCTGCACATCGACCGCCATATGCATGACCGCCTGGCTGGCGTCGAACAGGACCTTCGCGCCCGCATCATGGGCCATCGCGACGATTTTTTCCGCCGGCGTGATCGTGCCCATCACGTTGGATACATGGGTGACGGCAACCAGCTTCACCCGTTCGTCCAGCAGGTCCCTGTAGGCGTCGACCAGAAACTCGCCTTCGTCGCTGACCGGAATCACGCCCAGTTCGATGCCGCGTTCTTCGCGCAGCAACTGCCAGGGCACGATGTTGGAATGATGCTCCATCTCGGTGATCAGAACCTTGTCGCCGGGCTTCAGCGTCTTGCCATAGGAATAGGCGACCAGGTTGATCGCTTCCGTCGCATTCTTGGCAAAGACGATTTCACGTTCCGACCCGGCATTAAGGAAGGCGCGCACCGTTTCGCGCGCATCTTCGTATGCGGCGGTCGTGCGTTCGGAAAAGTCATAGGCACCGCGATGCACATTGGCATAGCAATGTTCGAACGCATTGCGCATGGCGTCGATGACGGCCCGCGGCTTTTGCGCCGAAGCGCCATTGTCCAGATAGGCAAGCGGCTTGCCGCGCATGGTTTCCGACAGGATCGGGAAGTCCGCGCGATACGCGTCTACATCATAGTCCTGAACCGGGGTGGGGACGTCGTTCATGCCGTACCTCCGTTCAGGGCGCGGGTCAGTTTTTCCTGAAACGCGGTGCGCACCGCCTCGTTCGTGATTTTCTGTACCGCTTCGGCAAGGAAGCTTTCGGTCAGAAGCGCGCGCGCCTGCAACTCCGGCAGGCCGCGTGCGCGCATATAGAACAATTGATCTTCGTCCAGCGCCCCGATCGTGGCGCCGTGTGCGCACTGGACATCGTCGGCATAGATTTCCAACTCGGGCTTTGCATCGACTTCCGCCTTTTCGGACAATAACAGGGCCTTGTGCTGTTGCTGCCCGTCGGTGCCCTGTGCGCCTTCGCAGACCAGTACCTTGCCCTGGAACACGCCGCGCGATGCATCGTCCAGGACGCCGCGGAAAAACTGCCGGCTGACGGCGTTTTCGGCCGCGTGGGTGACGAACGTCGTATTGTCGATCAACGCATCGCCGCGCCCGACATAGGATCCAGACAGGGCGGCTTCGCCCCGTTCACCGGCCATCAGGATACGCGTTTCGCGCCGCGCCAACCCGGCGCCGGTTGCCAGAATGAAACTGTCCAGAACCGCGCCTGTCGATACGCCGATGTCGACCAGCGCAAGCTGCGCGGAATCCCGATCTTCGGCCAATGCGGAATAAAGGCCCAGTTTCGCGCCGTCGCCCAGGCTGATGCCCAGACTGGGCACCGAAAACCCGCGACCCTGCGCGGTCGCATGACTTTCGATGACGGTCATGCCGCCGCCGCGTTCAACCGTAATGGAAACGCGCGCCGCATGGGCAATGGCCGCGTCCCGATCCGCCCCCCAGGTGACATGACGCAGATGGATCGGTGTGTCGATCACCGCCCCTTCATCGACGCGGATAGACAATTCTTCCTGTGTCAGGGCGTCGCTCAACCGGTCGGTGAACCCGTCCCCCCAGGCTTCGGCGGCGGGGCCAGCCTCCACCGACAGGCCCCTGGGAAGCCGGTCCAGATCGGAAAGGTCGCGGTCCAGAAAGCCGTTCACCAGCACGATATTCACCGCGCCTTCGATTTCCGGCAGGATGTCGGGAAGCTGCGTCAGGCCGTGGCGATCTTCGGCCAGCCAGACGGTCCAGCCGATCTTTTCCAGCCGCTTCAGGTCCGTGTACTTCCACGCCTCGGCCCGGCGGGTCGGCAGCGCATCCTGTGCGTCGAACCGTCCCGGCGCGCCGCGTTGGTGCAACAGGTCCTGGAGAAGGTTGCCTTCCGTCATGCCGCCTCCTCGACGAATTCGGCATAGCCTTTCTTTTCAAGCTCCAGCGCCAGTTCCTTGCCGCCGGTCTTCACGATCCGGCCGCCGGACAGAACATGCACCTTGTCCGGCACGATATAGTCCAGAAGACGCTGATAGTGGGTGATGACCAGAAACGCGCGGTCCGGCGCGCGCAGGGCATTGACGCCGTCGGCGACCAGCTTCAGCGCGTCGATGTCCAGACCGCTGTCGGTTTCGTCCAGGATCGCCAGTTTCGGTTCCAGCACCGCCATCTGCAGGGTTTCGTTCCGTTTCTTCTCCCCACCGGAAAAGCCGACATTGACCGGGCGTTTCAGCATGTCGTCCGGCATGTTCAGTTCCTTGGCCTTCTTGCGCACCGCCTTCACGAATTCCAGTGCGTCCAGTTCCGCCTCGCCCCGATATTTCCGGCGCGCATTCATGGCGTGTTTCAGGAACGTCGTGTTGGCCACGCCCGGCAGTTCGACCGGATACTGAAACGCCAGAAAGACGCCTTCGCAGGCACGTTCTTCCGGCGCCATATCGAACAGGTCCTTGCCGTCATAGGTGACGGACCCGCCGGTGACTTCATACCCGTCCCGTCCCGCCAGTACATAGGACAGCGTCGATTTTCCGGACCCGTTCGGACCCATGATCGCGTGTACTTCGCCCGCGTCCAGTTCCAGGTTGATCCCTTTCAGGATTTCCTTGCCGTCCACTTCGGCCGTCAGATTTTCAATTTTCAACAGGCTCATGTTTTTTCAGTCCTTATCCGACGCTGCCTTACCCGACACTTCCTTCAAGGGAGATGCCGATCAGTTTCTGTGCCTCGACCGCGAATTCCATGGGCAGCGTCTGCATCACTTCCTTGCAGAAGCCGTTGACGATCAGGGCGACCGCCTCTTCCTCGCCAATCCCGCGCGACAGGCAATAGAACAACTGATCCTCGCTGATGCGGCTGGTCGTCGCCTCATGCTCCAACTGTGCGGTCGGGTTGCGGCTTTCGATATAGGGGATGGTGTGCGCCCCGCACTGGTCACCGATCAGCAGGCTGTCGCACTGGGTGAAGTTGCGCGCGCGTTCCGCCTTCGGCATCACGCGCACCAGTCCGCGATAGGTCTGGTCGGCGCGCCCGGCCGATATCCCCTTGGAGATGATGCGCGACCGGGTGTTCTTGCCGATATGGATCATCTTGGTGCCGGTGTCGGCTTCCTGGCGGTTGTTGGTGATCGCGACCGAATAGAATTCACCCTGCGAGTTGTCGCCCTGCAGGATGCAGCTTGGGTATTTCCAGGTGATGGCCGACCCGGTTTCGACCTGGGTCCAGGACACCTTGGAATTGCGGCCACGGCAGGCGGCGCGCTTGGTGACGAAGTTATAGATCCCGCCCTTGCCGTTTTCGTCGCCCGGATACCAGTTCTGGACCGTGGAATATTTGATTTCCGCATCGTCCAGCGCGACCAGTTCGACGACGGCGGCGTGCAACTGGTTTTCGTCGCGCATCGGCGCGGTGCAACCTTCCAGATAGGACACGTAGGACCCTTCGTCCGCGACGATCAGGGTGCGTTCGAACTGGCCCGTATCCTGGGCATTGATCCGGAAATAGGTGGACAGTTCCATCGGGCATTTCACGCCCTTGGGGATATAGACGAAGCTGCCGTCGGTGAAGACAGCGGAGTTCAGGCAGGCGTGCTTGTTGTCGGAATAGGGCACGACGGACCCCAGATATTTCTTCACCAGGTCCGGGTGCGTCTTTACCGCTTCGGAAATGGAACAGAAGACGATGCCGTGGCTTTCCAGTTCCTTGCGATAGGTCGTGGCCACCGACACGCTGTCGAAAACCGCGTCGACCGCAACTTTGGGCGCGCCTTCGACGCCGGCCAAAACTTCCTGTTCTTTCAGCGGAATGCCCAGTTTTTCATAGGTTTCCAGAAGCTTCGGGTCGACTTCGTCCAGGCTTTTCGGTCCGTCCTTCTTCGGCGCGGCGTAGTAATAGATATCGTTGTAATCGATCTGCGGCACATGCGGCTTCTGCCATTGCGGTTCCGGCATGTCCTGCCACAGGCGATAGGCCTTCAGCCGCCAGTCGAGCAGCCATTCCGGCTCTTCCTTCTTTTTGGAAATCAGGCGCACGATGTCTTCGTTCAGCCCCTTGGGCGCGAAGTCCATTTCGATATCGGTCGTGAAGCCGTAGCGGTATTTCTCCGCCTCCAGCGCACTTACTTTTTCGACTGTATCGGTTGTCGCCATAACGATTTCCTAATGTTCCAACTTTGCCGACGTACCCGCCGGAACGCGAAAGGCCAGGGGAATGGCCGACGATTCCGCGATCAAATCCGCCAGCGACACGCCGTCCAGTGCCGACCGGACGGCGGAATTGATGGTGTCCCAACCGCCCGCCATCGGGCACAGGCGTTCGACCGCGCAATTGTCTTCCGATCCGTCGACACAGGCCGTCAGCGCCACCGGTCCTTCCAGGGCGGTAATGATTTCAGACACCGAAATCTGTGTCGGGTCGCGGTCCAGGTGGTACCCGCCCTGTGCACCGCGTGTCGCGGCCACGACGTCGGCGCGGGCAAGAAGCTTCAGGATTTTTGCGACCGTGGGCGCCGGCAGCGTCGTACGATCGGCCAGTTCGGTCGCGGTAGACAGACGGTTCGTGCTGTTCGCCAGATAGCTCAACACGACCACGCCGTAGTCCGTCATCTTTGAAAGCTTGAACATTCCTTACCGTCCGAACCGGGTTTCGCGGCCCGAAACCCTAAAGAGGACTAATTTAGTCCTGTATGGGGCGGAAGATAGTTTTCTGCGATGGGAATGCAAGACTTTTCGACGGAAATCCAAGCGTTTGTTCGCAAACCTTGTCCGCCAAGGAAAAGGGGCTCCGCCTTACCGGCGAAGCCCCTGATCGAATTCTTGCTGGCAGCGAGATTACGCGGCGCGCAGATTGACCGCCTTCGGACCGCGACGGTCCGGTTCGACGTCGAACTCGATGTTCTGTCCGTCGCTCAGCGTATCCAGGCCAGATGCCTGAACGGCCGTGATGTGTACGAACACGTCCTTTTCGCCATCGTCCGGCGTGATAAAGCCGAAGCCTTTGGTCGTGTTGAAGAATTTAACGGTGCCTTTGGCCATTCCTAATTGTCCTATTCTCAAGTCTCGTCTTGCGGCGCGGTCCGGTTCGTCCGATCCCTTGCCGCACATTCCCGTTGCCCGGGCTGCGGTTCGCGTATCCCGGGGCGACATTCCCACAAATGCTCAAGAGGAAGGAACTCAATCCTGCGGCCGGGCCAGAAGACCGTTCATGCAAGGCGCGTCATTCAATACTCTAAAACGGATTGCGGTCCGTCACGCGTTGGAAGATGCGCGGGAATGGTTTGAAAAGCAAGAGAAAGTTTCATCCAGCCGCGCCAGATTTACAGGAACGTTCAGGTTACGGGCGCCAGTCCAGGCAGGTTTCTATCATATGCCTTAGATGGGGACGCACGCTGTTCGCAAGGTCGATGCGGAACGGCCAGGGCGGCGTTTCGTCCATATAGGTCGCCTGACTCTGTTCCAGTTGGACCGCATGAACGCCATTTTCCGGGTCGCCGTAGTGGCGGGTTATGTAACCGCCCTTGAACCGCCCGTTCACCACGGACGTGTAGCCTTGCGCAGAGGTCGCGGCCTTTTCCACTGCGGTTTCCAGCGTCGGCGAGCAACTTTTTCCGCCGTTCGTGCCGATGTTGAAGTCCGGCAGCTTGCCATCGAACAGGCGCGGAACCTCCGACGCGATGGAATGCGCATCCCACAGGACGACATGACCGTGTTCTCGCCGGATCCGGTCCAGTTCCCGGCGAAGCGTCGCATGATAGGGGGTCCAGTAGCCGTCGACCCGGCCCATCACTTCAGCCACGTCCGGGTCGATATCGCGGTCATAGATGGGATCGCCGTCAAACGTATCGACCGGCACCAGTCCCGTCGTCTGCTGCCCGGGATAGAGTTCTTCATCGTCCGACGGCCGGTTCAGGTCGATCACATAGCGCGAATAGTGTGCAATCAGCACCGACGCCCCAAGGCTGGCCGCGAAGTCATACAGCGTGTCCACATGCCAGTCGGTATCCGGCAGGGCCCGGGCGGCCGCGGAAAACCGTGCCGAAATTTCTTCGGGCACCTGGGTGCCTGCATGGGGCACATTGATCAGAAGCGGCGCGCGGCCGCGATGAAGCGTGTAGAGTTCGGGCATACGCCGCAGATTAGAGCCTTCGCGCGCCGAAACAAGCGCGTTCGGCCGCCCCGTTCTATGCCAGCTCGCGGCCCAGGAATTCGACCGTGCGCTGCCAGCTCAACTCCGATTCCTCCTTTTTGTGGACGTCGGGCCGGGCTTCGTTGAAGAAACCGTGTTCACCTTCGTACCCGTAGATTTCCACCGGGGTTGCGACACCTGCCATGTCGGACTTCAGCTGTTCGACCGCGGCCGGCGTGCACCAGTCATCCTGACTTGCGAAATGGGCCTGGAACGGAACCTTCATCTGGGCGGGATCGGCAACTTCCTTGGGCGGGATCCCGTAATAGCAGACCGCCGCATCGCATTCCGGGATGTGGACGCCGGCGATGATGGTCAATGCGCCACCCATGCAGAACCCCATGACCGCCGCCTTGCCGCCGCCGGATTTCAGGTGCTGGACCGCACCGCGAATGTCCTGATGCGCCGCGCCGCCCCAGTCCAGCCCGGTCATCATGTGGTTCGCCTCGTCCGGGTCCTGGGTGACGCGGCCTTCATACAGGTCCGGCGCAAGGGCGGTGAAACCGGCCGCGGCGAACCGGTCCGCCACACCCTTGATCTGGTCATTCAGGCCCCACCATTCCTGGATCACGACGACCGCGCCTTTCGGGTTGGTGGCTGTCGCCTGATAGCCGGACGCCTGATGCCCGTCGGGACAGGTAAAGGTGATCATTTCGCCCATGGTTTCGTTCCTCCCGTTCGTTTGGTCGTTCGTCGTTGAAAGAAGTCTAGGTCGCACGTCAAAGATAGTCGAGGGGCAGCGCCGTCGTCGTCTTGATCTCTTCCATCGCGAAACTGGACGACACGTCTGACAGGTCGATACGGGAAATCAGCCGTTTGTAGAACGCGTCATAGGCCGCGATGTCGGGAACGACGACTTTCATCAGATAGTCGATGTCCCCGCTCATGCGGTAGAATTCGGTTACTTCCGGCATGTCGCGAACGGCGGCGGCAAACCGGTCCAGCCAGTCCGCGGCGTGGCTGCTGGTTTTGACGGAAACGAAGACCGTTGTGGGGACATTCAGCTTTTCCCGATCCAGGATCGCGACGCGCTGTCGAATATAGCCCGCAGCCTCCAACTGTTTTACGCGCCGCCAACAAGGGGTGGGGGAAAGACCCACTTCCTCCGCCAGGTCGGCGGTGGAGAGCGAGGCGTCGCGCTGCAGCGCGGCCAGTATGCGGCGGTCGATCCGATCCATCTTATTATTGTGGAATAAAATTTACTGAAAATCAAAAAAATTAGAATGAAACAGCATCATACCACCGAAATGATATGAACTTTGGAACGCATTTCATGTGAATCCAATGCATATTGTTCGAAGGATAAAATATACTTTATGGAGCTTTTGGATGTTGCACGATGCCTTTACCCGCCACCCCGCTTCCGTCGGGGAAAGCTATACCGAACATTTCGGAACGGCGCTCAGCTTTGCCGGTCCCTTGTTCCTGGCGGCGTTGTGCTGTGTCGTGCATGCGGTCTTGCCGTTTGCGTTCGAAAAGACCGGCAGCCGTATCATCACCGGCCTTCACGACCGCATGGTCGCCCACCGGGTGAAACCGCAGAATTCGATGAAGGTTCAGCCCGCGCCCGCGGAATAGGGCCCGTCACGCGCCGGCAGCCCGGGTGTCCAGGATGACGTGGGCGGCCTGGCAGTCCTTTTCGATCTGCGCCTTCAGTTGATCCAGCCCGTCGAACTTCCGCTCCCCGCGAATGAATTCGATCAGCGCGACGCGCATTTGCGTGTCGTAGAGGTCGCGGTCGAAGTCGAACAGATGGATTTCGAATTTTTCAGACTGTCCGTCCACCGTCGGCCGCAGGCCCAGATTCGCGACGCCGTCGCACCAAACCGTTTCGCCGACCCGGCCCGTTTCCACGCCCGCGCGCACGGCATAAACGCCATAGGCCGGGCGCACATAGTCGCCCAGATCCAGGTTTGCGGTCGGAAAGCCGATGGTCCGGCCCAGTTCCGCGCCGTGCAGGACGGGCCCGTCGATTTCAAACGGCCGGCCCAGAAGGGCCGCGGCCTGACCCGGCTGGCCATTGGCCAGATAGTCGCGAATCTTGGTCGATGAATAGATTTCCCCCGTCGCGGCGGCGACCGGTTCGACGACCATGGTTTCAAATCGGCTGTCCGCGGTCAGTGTATCGACATCACCGCCGCGTCCGCGCCCGAACTTGAAGTCATAGCCTACGACCAGGATGCCGACCCCCAGGTCGCCGACCAGAATACGGTCGACGAATTCCGATGCCTCCAGTCCCGCAAGGGATGCATCGAAGGGGATGCTGATCAGGTGATCGACCCCCAGCGCCTGAATGTGATGGGCCTTGTTGGTAAACGGGGTCAGCCTGAAAGGTGGATCGTCGGGCCGGAAATATGCGCGCGGATGCGGTTCGAACGTCAGGACGCCCATATCGACACCGCGGGCATGGGCCAGTGCGCCGGCCTGACCGATAACGGTCTGATGTCCGCGATGCACGCCGTCGAAATTCCCCAGCGCGATAACCGCGCCGCGATGTTCCGAGGGAAAGTCCGAAGGTGTCCGGAAAATCTGCATTACCTACGCCCGTGTGAGTGATTGAACAGTCGACGGGCGTGAGGATAGCGCCCCTTGCCGGTCGGTTAAACCGGCAAGGCAGCGGTATTCGGGATCAGGCGCTGGTGGACGCCTTGCGTTCTTCTTCCAGGCGGCTGCGCACCATCATCTTGGCCTGGCCGTCGCACACAAGCTTGTCGCCCACGGCTGCCGTTGTCTTGCAGATGATACGTTTCTTCTCCGGGATGATTTCCATGATGACTGCTTTGGCCGTGACCGTATCGCCGGCACGGACGGGGGCCAGGAACTTCAGATCCTGGCTCAGGTAGATGCAGCCCGGACCCGGCATTTTCATGCCAAGGACGGTGGAAATCAGGCTTGCCGTCAGCATGCCGTGGGCGATCCGGCCCTTGAACATCGTGTCGACGGCGAATTCTTCGTTCACATGCACCGGGTTCATGTCGCCGGTCACGCCCGAAAACAGGACGATGTCCGCTTCGGTGATGGTCTTCGCAAAGACGGCGGTCATGCCGACCGACAGGTCTTCGATAAAGAACCCGTTCAGGTCCGTATGCAGACGGGGGCTATCCATGAATTTCCACTCCTAAGACAATTTAATCCGCCGCCCGACACCGGTAATCCGCACGTATGAATGCGCCGGGGCAGCGCCCATTTGTTGCAGTGCAAACCTATATCTTGCGGTGCAGCACGGCAAGCAGGTTGGCAAGGCATACGATGGAAATGGTCAACAAATTATTGAGATTTTTGCACTTTACCCCGGAATTCTGGGGTCGATTGGCGTCTGTACGGTCAGCCCAAGCGCCTCTTCCGCATGCCGCGCCAGGCCCAATAACGGGCCTTCGCCGCGCGGATGGCCGACCAGTTGCACACCGACCGGCAGGTGATTCGCGCTGAATCCGGCGGGGATGGATACTGACGGCAGGCCGGTCAGGGTGATTGCCGACACCATGGCGAGCCAGTGGACGTAATTGTCGAAACGAACCCCGTTCACTTCATCCACCCAAAGCTTGTCCGCCGGATAGGGCGGGACGATGGCCGTCGGACACAAGAACGCGTCGAAATTCCCGTCCGACAGCAATTCGACCGCGTTTGCATGAATTTCCGCCCGGCTTCGGTACGCACCGGCAATTTGGTCCGGGGTCAGGCTGCGGCCGAATTCATAGTTCCAGATCACGTCGTCCTTCAACCGGTCGCGATGGTTTTCGTATTCGAACGACAAGGAGTTCACGAAACCGACCGCGCGGATGACGCCGAAAGTATCGATCGCGCTGGAAAAATCGGGACATGCCTCAACCAGTTCGACGCCCATGTCCTCCATGGTCTTGCAGGTTGCCTCGAACACCGCGCGCACTTCCGGGTCGACCGGGATGATGCCGCCCAGGTCCAGGCTGAAGGCAATCCGTTTGGGCGGGGCGGCCGAGCGGCAGGCGTTAAGAAATTCGCCCGGCGCCGCCGGGAAGCTGATCGGGTCGCGCGCGTCCCATCCGGCCATGCAGTCCAGCATCAGGGCCGTGTCTTCCACCGTGCGGCCCATCGGACCTTCGACGCTCATTGTGTTGAACGGGTCCTTCAGACTGCGCCGCGGCACGCGTCCCGGACTGGGGCGCAGGCCGACGACGCCACAGAAACTGGCCGGTGTGCGCAGGCTGCCGCCCAGGTCCGACCCGCTGGCAAGCCAGCATTGTCCGGTCGCCAGTGCCACCGCCGACCCGCCGGACGACCCGGCGCAGCTTTTCGTCGTGTCCCACGGATTTCTGGTTATACCGAACAGGGAATTGAATGTGTTCGCACCGGCCCCGAACTCGGGGGTGTTGGTCTTTCCAATCGGGATGGCGCCGGCGGATTCCAGCCGCTCCACGGAAATCGCGGACTGTTCCGGGACATTGTCGGCATAGATCGGCGATCCGTGCGTGCAGCGAACGCCGGCCACTTCCGAAAGATCCTTTATTCCGACCGGCAGTCCCGCCAGCAGGGTGTCGCGGGACGCCGACTTCGCCTGCGTTTCCGCGCGGTCCCGGCATTGGATCACCATCGCGTTCACATCGCCGTCGACCGCTTCGATCCGCGAAAAAGCGGCGTCAATCATCTCCAGCGGCGAGACATCCCCCGCTTTCAGGCATGCAACCGCCTCGCACGCGGTCATTCGGATCAGTTCATCGGCGGGTTTCGGGGACATGGATAGGGGTTCCTCATTGATGTTTCCTAAATCCGAGCCTACACGGGGTCCGACTGCGTTGACCAGAAGGTGAGGGACGATGACCGAAGAAAGTCAAAATCCGGCCGAAAGCGATCCCGGACTGGACCGGATACCGGTCAGTGTCCTGACGGGTTTTCTGGGGTCCGGCAAGACGACGGTCCTGAACCGATTGCTAAAACGCCCGGCGATGGGACAGACGGCCGTCGTCATCAATGAATTCGGGGAGGTCGGGATCGACAACCTTCTGGTCGAAACCGCCAGCGAGGATATGGTCGTCATGGATTCCGGGTGCCTGTGCTGCACGATCCGGGGGGACCTGATCGAAACTCTGCGCGACCTTGTTCGCCGTCGCTGGCGCGGGGAGGTGCCGAAGTTCGAACGGCTGATGGTCGAAACGACGGGTCTGGCGGACCCGGCGCCGATTCTGCACACATTGATGACGGACCCGGTGATTTCCGCGCGCTATCGTCTGGACGGGGTGATCGCCACGGTCGACGCAGCAAACGGGGCGGCGACCCTGGACGCCCAGATAGAGGCGGTGAAACAGGCTGCGGTCGCCGACCGTATCCTGCTTACCAAAACGGATATCGAACCGGATACGTCTTATTTGCGAAACCGGCTGGCGGCAATCAACCCGGCGGCGCCGGTCATGACCCCGATCCAGGGGGATGTGGACCCGGGCGCGTTGTTCGGGGCGGGCCTTTATGACCCGGCGACGAAACACCCAGATGTCGCGGGCTGGCTGAAGGAAGAAGCCTATCAGGAAGGCCATGGTCATCACCACGGCCATGACCACCATCACGACCCGAACCGGCATGACGACCGCATCCGGTCCTTTGTCATACGTCACGAGGGTGCCGTCGACTGGGACCGGTTCGTCGACTGGATCGAAGCGATCATTTCGACCCACGGCGCGAACATCCTGCGGATGAAGGGTATATTACGGGTCAAGGATATCGATGGGCCCGTTGCCGTCCACGGCGTTCAGCACGTGTTTCACCCGCCGGCCATGCTGCCGTCCTGGGACGGGATCGATGAGACGTCGTCCCGGATCGTCATGATCACGCGCGATATCAACAAGGATCCGGTTGAAAAGATGTTCCGCGCATTCGTCGCGGACTGACCGCGGCCCCTAAAGCGCGGCCAGCACGCGCTTCTGATCCTGCGCCAGACCGGCCAGCATCTGTTCCAGTTGCGAAAGGCTGGCCGCATCATAGCGTTGTTCAAGGCGCTGACGGCTTTCAACATCATACAGCGCTTCGGCCAGTTCGCGGTACAGTGCGGACATCAGCTTGTGAAATTCCATATCGCCGAAATGCCACGCCTTTTCCGCTTCGGATTTGGCGGCAGGCATGGTCCGGTCGAAAAAGCTGATCATCCAGTCCCGGCGTTTTGCACAATCCAGAAAATACCGGCTGATATAGATCAGGATGTCGTTGACCAGAATCCGGGCGACGGGCCGTTCATGCAGGCGGTCCCAGTCCATCGAATCGCCTTCGCGGGCGCTGATGTTTTCCACCATTTCCCGTGCGCGGTTCTCATATTCCTCGAAGAGTTCGGGGCCGACCATCTGGTGCATCGCCTGGGTGAAGGCGGGGATGATTCGCCGGGACAGGGTCTTGTTCGGGACCGGGTCTTCGCCGCGTTCCGGCAGCAGGTGGACGAAACGGGCTACAACCAGCCGTTCCAGCGGGAATTTCCGCATGCGGGCATAAAACGCTTCTTCAAACTGGTGCTGCAGGCCGGCCCAGGTGCTTTCGCACAGGCTATGGACCGATTTGTCACCCTTGATCGACACTTCATCCAGGACGCCTTGCACATCATGCGGCGCCAGCATGCCGTTCCCGCGCGCGGCGTGGTCGGCCAGTCGTGCGCCGATCTTCTCGGCAACCAGTTCGGCGATCTTTTCGGCGAACGCGCCCAGTTTTTCGGCTCCGCCGGACGATCCCCCCTGTTGTTCCGCCATACGCAAGGTTTCCTTTTGCCTTGTTTCTCCGTTACGTATCGCCTTAGCGGGACTTGATTTCAAGTAATGAGACCAAGATAGTCTTCACCGACCGGGCGGCGTGGCGCCGCCCATTCAAAGGATCCGTACCCGATGACCGAACGCCTTGCCGTTGCCCTTGCCCAATTGAATCCGACGGTGGGGGACATTGCGGGCAATGCCGACAAGGTCCGTGCAGCCCGGGCGCGGGCGGCGGAAATGGGCGCGGATGTGCTGATGCTGTCGGAACTTTTCCTGGCCGGATATCAGCCGGAAGACCTGGTGCTGAAGCCATTCTTTCTGGATAAACTGGAAGAGGCCGCGTCCGCGCTTGCAGCGGAAACGGCGGATGGCGGACCGTCCGTCCTGTTGCCGACACCATGGCGGGCAAAGAATGGCACGGACCGGCCCATCAATGCCGTCCTGTACCTTTCCGGCGGCAGGATAGAGACCGTGCGCGCCAAGTGCGACCTGCCGAACTACGGTGTCTTCGACGAAAAGCGCGTGTTCCAGCCGGGCGCCATGCCGGGGCCGATCGAAATTTGCGGCGTGCCGGTGGGTGTGCCGATTTGCGAGGATATCTGGACCCCCGACGTGGTGGAGTGTCTGGAGGAGTCGGGGGCCGAAATCCTGCTGGTCCCGAACGGAAGCCCTTATGAGGACGGCAAGGATGATGTTCGCCTGAACCTGGCCGTGGCGCGGGTAACGGAAAGCGGCCTGCCGCTGGTCTATCTGAACCAGGTCGGCGGACAGGATGAACTTGTCTATGACGGTGCGTCGTTCGTGCTGAATCCCGGCGGGGAACTGGCTTTGCAGATGTCGGCGTTTCAGGAACAGATCAGTCTGGCCGTCTTCACCCGCACGATGAACGGCTGGACCTGTGATGTCGGCGCCCGCGTGGCACAGCCTGACCGGATGGAGAGCATCTATCGCGCAATGGTCCTGGGGCTTCGGGACTATGTCGGCAAGAACGGGTTCCCCGGCATCGTGATCGGCATGTCCGGCGGGATCGACAGCGCCCTGTCCGCCGCCGTTGCGGTCGATGCGCTGGGCCCCGATGCCGTTCATTGCGTGATGATGCCGTCCCCCTATACCAGCAATGACAGTCTGGAGGATGCGGCTGCCGCCTGCGGCATGCTGGGTGTGCGCCTGGACGAGGTGAATATCGGCCCCGCGATGGATGCCTTCGGCGGCATGCTGGAAGGAATCTTCGGCGTCACCGAAAGCGGCATCACAGAAGAAAACATCCAGTCCCGGTCGCGGGGTCTGGTGCTGATGGCGATTTCCAACAAACAGGGTCGCATGGTGCTGACGACCGGCAACAAATCGGAAATGTCGACAGGCTATGCAACGCTATACGGCGACATGTGCGGCGGCTATTCCGTCTTGAAGGACATTTACAAATCCGACGTCTTCAGGCTCTCGCAATGGCGCAACCAGGACCTTTCGGTAACGGACGACCCCCTATTGAAGGGGCCGGCGGGCGCGGTGATGCCGGACCGTATCATCACCAAGCCCCCGTCGGCGGAACTGAAGCCCGATCAGAAGGATTCCGACAGTCTGCCGGACTATGATCAGTTGGATGACATCCTGCATTGCCTGATCGAAAAGGAAATGTCGGTCGCCGACATCGCCGCGCGCGGCCACGCGCCGGAACTGGTACAGCGCGTCTGGCGCATGCTGGATACGGCAGAATACAAGCGCCGTCAGGCACCGCCCGGCGTCAAGATAACGGCACGGTCGTTCGGGCGCGAACGCCGCTATCCCATAACCAACGCATTTCGGAAGATCTTGTGATTTGGCGACTGGGATGCGTGATGAAATGAAGGGGGTGCGGTTGAAATCAAATCTGTCCGCCCCGCCTCGGGGACGGTCCGTCTGACGCCGTCAGGCCGGTTCGGATTCCAGATAGCGCAGCATTTCCCCGTCTTCGTAACCACGGTAGAAATCCGCCGATTCCTTGAGCGCGTCCGACAAAAGGTTGCGATAGTCGCTGCGCGGTATCTCCTGTGCGCCGAACCGTTGCAGATGTTTGGTCACGAATTGTGTGTCCAGAAGTCGGAAACCGGAATAGGTCAGGCGTGCCACCAGATGGCACAGCGCGATTTTGCTGGTGTCCCGGTCGCGGCTGAACATGCTTTCGCCGAAAAACGCGCTGCCCAGTGTGACGCCATACAGGCCGCCCACCAGACGGTCATTGTCCCAGACTTCGACCGAATGGGCGTGCTGCATGCGAAAGAGGGCGGTGTAAAGGGTCAGGATCTTGTCGTTGATCCATGTCCGCGGGCGCCGGTCCGATTCTTCGGCACATCCGTCCATGACGCCTTCGAAATCGCGGTCGAACGTGACGCGATACCGGTTTGACCGGATTGTTTTCTTCAACCGCCGTGGAACATGAAAGGCGTCCAGCGGGATTACGCCGCGAATGCGCGGGTCGATCCAGAACAGATCCGGGTCGTCCCGGTCCTCCGCCATGGGGAAAACGCCGATCGCATAGGCCCGAAGGAGCATATCCGGTGTTAGATCAAGCGGTTCCATGGTGGTATCGACGCGACCTCCGTCCCTTGAACTGCTTTTGTGCCGACCCTTCTATTTCTTCAGGCCCATCCACTTTTCAAGCCAGTGGATGTCGTAGTTTCCATCAATAAAGGGTCTTTCAGCAATGATTTTCTGGTGAAGTGGGATCGTCGTTTCGATTCCGCCGATCACATATTCGTCCAGCGCGCGCCGCAGACGCATCAGGCATTCGTTGCGGTTCGCGCCGTGGACCACCAGCTTCGATACCAGGCTGTCGTAATAGGGCGGGACGCGATAGCCGGAATAAATCTGGCTGTCGACGCGCACGCCAAGTCCGCCCGGCGCGTGATAGTCGGTGATCTGACCCGGTGTCGGCATGAATGTTTCAGGATGTTCCGCGGTCACCCGGCATTCGATGGCGTGACCGGAAAATTCAATCATGTCCTGCGTCAGCGTCAATGGTACGCCGGCTGCGACTTTAATCTGTTCGCGGACAAGGTCGATCCCGCAGACCATTTCCGAAATCGGATGTTCGACCTGAAGCCGGGTGTTCATTTCGATGAAAAAGAACTCGCCGTCTTCGTACAGGAACTCAATCGTCCCGGCACCGCGATACCCCATGTCGCCCACGGCCTTGTTGACCGTATCTCCGATCGACTTTCGCTGTGCGGCGTTCAGCGCGGGGGACGGGGCTTCTTCGATAACCTTCTGGTGCCGACGCTGGATCGAACAGTCCCGTTCGCCCAGGTTGATGCATTTCCCCTTGCCGTCACCCAGGACCTGAACTTCGATATGCCGGGGTTTGCCAAGGTAGCGTTCCATATAGACCGTGTCGTCGCCGAACGCGGCCTTTGCCTCCGTCCGGCAGATGCCCCAGGCCTGGACCACTTCTTCCAGCTTGTTGGCGACCTTCATGCCGCGCCCGCCGCCGCCGGACGCCGCCTTGATGATCAGCGGAAACCCGATTTCCTTGGCAAGCTTCAGGGCTTCTTCTTCGGTATCCACCGAACCGTCGGAACCGGGGACCACGGGTATGCCGAAACGTTTTGCCGCATCTTTGGCCGCAACCTTGTCGCCCATGGTGCGGATATGGTCCGGCGTCGGGCCGATGAAGGCCATGCCGTGGTCTTCCACCATTTCCGCAAAGCGCGCGTTTTCCGAGAGGAACCCGACACCGGGATGGATCGCGTCCGCCCGGGTCAGCGTCGCCGCCGTCAGGATCGCGGGGATGTTCAGATAGCTGTCCTTCGGGGCAGGCGGACCGATACAGATCGCCTCATCCGCAAGGCGCACATGCATCGCGTCCGCGTCGGCGGTGGAATGGACCGCCACAGTCTGGATGCCCATTTCCTTGCACGCCCTGTGGATGCGAAGGGCGATCTCGCCACGGTTGGCAATCAGGATTTTTTCGAACATGCCGCGCCTGCCGACCGATAAGGACTATTCAATCACGACCAGGGCTTCGCCGAACTCAACCGGCTGACCGTCCGTGACCAGGATTTCCTTGACCGTGCCCGCCTTCGGCGCGGGGATCTGGTTCATCACCTTCATCGCTTCGATGATCAGGATCGTGTCCCCTTCGGCCACTTTCGCGCCGACACTGACGAAATTCGCCGCGCCCGGTTGCGGTGCCATATAGATCGTACCCACCATCGGCGCCTTGACGGCGTTCGGGTTGGCGGCCGCGTCGGCGGGCGCCGGGGCTGCGGCTGCCGCCGGTGCGGCGGCGGCCGGTGCCATTTGCGGCGCGGCCATCATGGCCGGCATGGCCCCGCCGCCACGCTGCAGGCGCAGTTTACCCTTCTCGTCTTCGATCGACAGTTCCGACAGATCCTTTTCTTCCATAAGGTCGGCCAGTTTTTCAATCAGATCGATGTCTACGTCACGCTTCGCCATTCCAGCTCCTGGATGTGTTGTGCTTTGACCAAAGTTTTAACGCTCTTCGCGCCATGGGAAAAGGCGCGTTTCTATGAACCTTGCGATCCGCGGTTCAGTTGTCGGTCACGATGTCCGCCATTGCTTCGATGGCAAAGCGGTAACCCGCCGCCCCCAGACCGCAGATTACGCCGACCGCGATGTCCGACACATAGGAATGGTTTCGCCACGGTTCGCGCGCATGGATGTTGGAAAGGTGGACTTCGATCACCGGCAGTTCTGACGCCAGAAGGGCGTCGCGCAACGGAACCGACACATGGGTCAGGCCGGCCGGGTTGACGACGATGCCGGACATCGTCTCCCGCGCTTCCTGGCACCAGTCGATCAGCTTTCCTTCGTAGTTCGACTGGCGGAAGTCGACGGGAATTCCCAGGCGTTCCCCGTCCGCCCTGCAGGCGGCTTCGATATCGCCCAGCGTCGTAGTGCCGTAAATCGCGGGTTCGCGCTTTCCCAGCATGTTCAGGTTCGGCCCGTTCAGGACCAGGATGGGTTGGGTGGCCATTAATGGAAATCCCCGAATGTTTTCTCTGTCGACCTGGCCGGGAGGCTATATCAGGCCATGTTTCGCGGCAACTCAGAAGCTGGGCGCCTCGCCTTCGAAAGTTGTCCGGTACATAAGGCGACGGTGCCCGTCATAATCGTTGATCGCATAATGCATGGTCATTCGGTTGTCCCAGACGCAAAGATCCCCCGACTGCCAGCGGTGCCGGAAAGTGAAGTCGGGCCGAAGCGCATGTTTGAACAACAAGGCCAGGACTTCCTTGCTTTCGTCGTCGGGCAATCCGTCGATCGCAATCGTATAGGTCGGATTGACGAACAAAGCCTTTCGGCCGCTTTGGGGATGGGTCCGGACAACCGGGTGCAGGCGCGGTCTGTCCGCATCCGGGTCGCCGCGCGTCATCTCTATCGAACGGGTAACGGCCATATCCTTCGGAGGCGCGTGTGAAACACCGTATGGGGCGCCCAGATGGACCGCCTTTCGCCCATCGACGATTTCGCGCAGTTCGCGCGGCAGCCGTTCGTACGCTGCAACCTGACTGGACCAAAGCGTGTCGCCGCCTACGGGCGGCACTTCGACCGCCATCAGAAGTGACCCGCCCGGCGGTCGGTCCAGAAAGCTGAAATCCGAATGCCAATCGCCGCCGAACACTTCGATATTCGTCTCTTCCGCCTCTTTCAGGACGGCAATGACATCCGCGTCCTGGCGACTTGGCGTTATATAGGGAACGCGCAGGATCGGACCGAAGATCTCCGTCGCGCGCTTCAACGCATGCAGGTCCAAGGTCTGATCCCGCAAGACCAGCACCAGATGGTCCGCCAGGGCACGGCGCAGAAACGCGGCTGTCGCATCGTCCGGCGGGCGGTTCAGATCGATGCCGCTCACTTCGGCGCCTAGATATCCCGCAAGCTTTTCAACTTTCATCGGTTGAAGATCCTGTCCGAAGGGTCGCTCCGTTCTTCCCAGCCGGACCGTTCCAGTTCCGGGGTGTCGTCGGTGACCAGCGGATAGCCGATGCATAGATAGGCGATAAATCGCCATTCCGGCGGCACATCCAGAATATCGCCGATCCGGTCCGGCTCCAGGATCGATACCCACCCGAGACCGATGCCTTCCGCACGGGCCGCAAGCCACAGGGTCTGGATCGCGGCGACGGTGGAATAGGCAAGCGTTTCCGGCATGGTCCGGCGGCCCAGTCCCTTGCCTTTTCCGGGGTCCAGGTCGCAGAAGACGGCCAGATGCACAGGGGCTTCCGTCAGCCCCTGCAGTTTCAGGGTCGCATATAGCCGTGCCTCATCACCGTCATAAGATGACAGCGCATCACTGTTCGCGCGTTCGAAACTTTGCGCGACGTCCGCGCGCCGCGATGTGTCGGCAACCAGAACAAACCGCCACGGCTGGCTTAACCCGACGGAAGGTGCGCCGTCCGCAACGGCAAGAAGCCTTGTCAGTGTGTCTTCGGGAACTGGGTCGGGCCGGAACCGGCGGACATCGCGTCGCCAGGCAAAAAGCTCCGTCAGCCGGGTGCGAAACTCATCATCGAAATGCGGGGCCGGCTTGGTCATTCTCATGCGTCGCTGCTTTGCGCGAGGATCAGGAAACGCGCGGCACCATAGCGCCGGTCGTCCAGGACTTCCAAGCCCGGTCGGATCGTGATTTCTGTTTTTGGATGCGCCTGCAGGACAATTATCCCGTCCGGCGCCAGAATTCCGTTTCGAACGATAGCGCCAAGCGTGCCTTCCGCGATGCCGTCGCGATAGGGCGGGTCGGCGAACACGATGCCGAATTCCGAACCGGTACCGGGCGATGCCAACGCATCACGGGACAGAAGTTTCGCCGATTCCCCAAATCTGGCGCGGGCCAGATTCTTCTTCAGAACGGCGACCGCCGCCGGGTCCTGTTCCACGAAGATGCAGCTTTCGGCGCCCCGGCTCAACGCTTCCAGACCCAATGCACCGGTTCCGGCAAACAGGTCCGTGACCTTCCGTCCGATCAGGCGTTCCCGATACTTCGACCCGGCCAGAATATTGAACAGCGCCTCTCGCGCGCGTTCGGACGTCGGCCGGGTGGTCAGGCCTTCCGGCGCATCCAGCTTCAGGCCGCGGCGGTTACCGGCTACGATCCGCATCCGGCTTTCCTGGCGGGGATTTCTTTTTGCGAATGCCGGGTCGTTTGACCTTTGGCTTCGCCTTTGCCCATTTCGACTGCGCCTTGCCGCGGCTGTGTCCGGCGATCGTATCGCGGATAGTCTTTGCGGGCACTTCCTCTACGCCGCCTCGCGCAAGGGGGCCCAGCTGAAACGGGCCGAAAGACGTGCGGATCAGGCGGCTGACCGGGTAGCCCAGATGATCCATCACGCGGCGGATTTCGCGATTCTTGCCTTCGGCCAGGGCAACGGTGATCCAGGCATTGCTGGATTGTTGCGTATCGACCGTCGCGCGGATCGATCCGTAGTTCACACCGTCGACGGTTATGCCCTTTGCCAGTGCCGCCAACTTGTCCGGATCGACACGGCCACGGACGCGAACGCGGTATGTGCGGGTCCAGCCGGTCGCCGGTAGTTCAAGCGTCCGTGCGATTTCCCCGTCATTGGTCAGCAGCAGCAACCCTTCCGAATTCAGGTCCAGCCTGCCGACGGTGATGACGCGCGGTAATTCGGGCGGCAGACGGTCAAAAATGGTGGGACGACCCTTTTCATCCCGCGCCGTCACGACCAGGCCTGCCGGCTTGTGATAGCGCCAAATCCGGGCTTCCTGTTTTTGCGGCAGGGGTTTGCCGTCCACTTCGATGACATCGTCGGGTCCGACAAGGGTGGCGGGTGTCGTCACCACGGACCCGTTCAGGACAACGCGCGCGTCCGCGATCCAGCGTTCGGCATCGCGCCTGGAACAGATGCCTGCGCGTGCAATCCGCTTCGCGATCCGTTCCCCCGGATCTGGGCTGTTCTCTTCGGACATGGCAGTTGCGGCCGATCTCATGGTAAGGAGGGGGATTGATCCCCAATTTCTTGCGTTGGCTTAACGCCCATGCGCCGCTTGGACAAGGACCGATGGACGAACAGCAGGACGATCCGATGGCCGCTGCCTTTGATCAGGCCGAGGCGGCGGCCGCGATGGACGAAGTGCCGGTCGGCGCGGTTGTCGTTCACCGGGAAACGGGCCGTATCGTGGCGCGGGCGGGAAATCGGACGGAAAAACAAGGCGATCCCACCGCCCATGCGGAGGTGTTGGCGATTCGCGAGGCATGCCGGACGGTTGGTCAGCCGCGGCTTCCGGGGCATGACCTTTACGTCACGCTGGAACCTTGTGCGATGTGTGCGGGCGCGATTTCCCATGCGCGGATAGATCGGGTCATTTTCGGGGCCTACGATCCCAAGGGCGGCGGTGTGGAACATGGCGCGCGGGTCTTCGATCGGGACACTTGTTTGCATGTGCCGGAAGTCATCGGCGGCGTTCGGGAACGGGAGGCGGCGGAACGTCTGCGCGCCTTCTTCAAACGCAAACGATAATCAAAAAAGACTGTCCACAAAGCGAAACCCCGGACGTCCGGCCTGAGGGTGGGGAGGGTAGGCCTTCAATCCGGGGTTTCGGACCAACCGAATAAATCGGCGGGTCTAATGTCAATACGGACCGACTTGCGATCGGGTTACGTAGTCCGCATCAACACACATCAAGGATCAAGATGCGTGCCATGCTTTCGGAAAGCCGGCGCATTTTTTTCGGGTGTGTCGGGTAAGCGTAGAAGGTTCAGGCATATCAACCTGTTATGGATCTACTTCCGATGCGGTCGGCCCCATTGTGGAAGGCGCCTGGATCGCGAAATTCGCCGGTAGCGTCCTTGCGATTCGCAAAATGCAAAGTCATAACGCGCAGGTTTATTGCAAACTGCAAAGATGATTCCGGATTGGAAATCGTCAGAACCGTCCGCGTGCGGTTCAAACCGAGTAATCCAAGCTTTATATTATCAGACACTGAAGGCAGCATGGCGGTGCCGGAACTCAAGCACTGTTTTTTACATTTTTTCGTAGCTGGAGGTCTAACCTGATGAAGGACCGTATTGTCGGCGGTACCGCCGCAAATGGATTGCCGCAGCATGGGGGCGGGCACGGTCATGGCGCCGGTTGCTTCTGCTGTGGCGGCAGCGCGGTGGCGGGAATTGTCACCAGACGGCAGGCTCTGCGTGCCGGCGTCATAGGGGGCGCGGCGGCCGGTCTGGCTGGCTGCGTCAGTACGAACCGTGCAACCGGCCAATCCCAACTGACCGGGTTTTCTTCCCTTGAAGACGATATCGCGCTGGGTCGGCGGGAACATCCGAATCTGGTCGCCCAGTTCGGCGGTGAATACGATAATCCGCGCCTGCAAAGCTATATCGACCGTATGGGAACGGAACTCGCGCAATATGCCGAATATCAGGAATTCAGCTATACCTTCACCATTGTGAATTCATGGATCATCAACGCTTTCGCGCTGCCGGGCGGGTTCTGTTACGTCTCTCGCGGGTTGATCGCGCTGGCGTCGAACGAGGCGGAGCTGGCCGGTGTCATTTCGCATGAGATCGGACATGTGAATGCCCGCCACACGGCCCAGCGAATCGCACAGGCACAATTGGCGCAGGGGCTGCTGCTGGGGGCGGTCATTGCGACGGGCCAAAGCGCGGTTGGTCAAATGGGCGGCCAACTGGCGGGGATGGTGCTTCGCAGCTATTCACGTGAACAGGAGCTTGAGGCGGATTCGCTTGGCATCCGTTATATGAGCCGTGCCGGCTATAACCCCGAAGCGATGGTGGCCTTTCTGGATACGATGCGCGACCATTCCCAGATCGAAGCCGAAAAACGCGGGCTGCCGCCGGAATCGGTTGACGAACGCAACATCATGGCGACACACCCGCGCACGATCGAACGGGTCCAGCAGGCAAGCGTTCGGGCCGCAGAACTCGTTCAACCGGGTCAAGTCATCAATCGCGAACGCTATCTGACCCATATCGACGGCATGCTGTATGGCGATGACCCGGATCAGGGCATCGTGCGGGGTACGGAATTTACCCACGGCCCGCTGCGTTTCTATTTCAAGGTGCCCGATGGGTTTACCATCAACAATGGGGCGTCGGAGGTTGTGGCGACAAAACGCGACACCGAAGCGGCGGTCGTCTTTGACATGGACGACATGGAAAGCGGCGACGTCTACACCTATCTGGTCCGGGAATGGGCCGGTAATGTCCAAATGAACGATGTCGGGCGCATCGACATCAACGGCATTCCCGCCGCGACCGGCGCAACGCGCATTCAGGGCATGGACTACCGCGCCATTGCCATTCAGGGGGACGGGAACAAGGTCTTCCGCTTCCGTTTCATTACCAATCCGAACATCACGTCATCTTACAATGTCGCTTTTCGGGAAACGACCTATTCCTTCCGGCGTCTGACAGAGGCAGAAGCGGCGCGGATCGAACCGCATCGGCTGATTGTCGTCCCGATTCAGCCGGGCGATACGGTGGAAAGCCTGTCGGCGAATTTCCCCGAAGGGAATTTCAGTCAGGCCGCTTTCCGGGTCATCAACGATCTGCGGCCCGGTGACCCGTTGCCGAACAGCGGCGAAGTCAAAGTGGTGGTCGGCGGGGGCACGGCGTGACCCGGTCCCCCGATCCGGCGGACCACCGGGACATTCGTGATGCGGTTGCCGCAATCTGCGATAAATACGGGGATGCCTATTGGCGGGACCTGGACGGGTCGCGGGGATATCCGACCGAATTCGTAACCGAACTGACCCAGGCCGGATTCCTGAACGCGCTGATACCGGAAGACTATGGCGGGTCAGGTCTGGGCCTGTCGGAAGCATGCGCGATTCTGGAAGAAATCAGCCGGTCCGGGGGGCATCCCGGTGCCTGCCACGCGCAGATGTATGTCATGGGTTCGGTCCTTCGGCACGGGACAGACGAACAGAAACGGCGCTATCTGACCGGCGTCGCGGACGGGTCGCTGCGGCTGCAAAGCTTTGGCGTGACGGAACCGACAACGGGCACCGACACGACGAAACTGAAGACCTTTGCCCGGCGTGACGGCGACCGGTACGTCATATCGGGACAGAAGGTCTGGATCAGCCGGGTCGAACATTCGGACCTGATGGTGTTGCTGGCACGCACGACACCCCTGGCCGAGGTTAAGAAAAAAACCGATGGGCTGACGGCCTTTATCGTCGATCTGCGCGAAGCGGTCGGCAATGGACTGGAAGTCCGCCCGATCGAGGCCATGATCAACCACCATTCCTGTGCCCTGTTCTTCGATGATTTGTCCGTTCCGGCGGAAAATGTGCTGGGCCAAGTGGACAAGGGCTTCCGTGTCATCCTGGACGGCATGAATGCGGAACGGATCCTGATTGCCGCGGAATGCATCGGCGACGCGCGCTATTTCCTGGACAAGGCGACCGCCTATGCAAACGACCGCGTCGTCTTCGACCGGCCCATCGGCGCGAATCAGGGTGTCCAGTTTCCGCTGGCGGACTGTTATGCGCGGATCGAGGCGGCGGCCCTGATGGTCGCAAAGGCGGCCGACCTGTTCGACGCGGGGAAGCCCTGCGGGGCAGAGGCCAACATGGCGAAACTTCTGGCGGCGGAAATTTCGTGGAAAACGGGCGACCATTGCATGCAGACCCACGGCGGGTTCGCCATGGCGCGCGAATATGACATCGAACGGAAATTCCGGGAAACACGCTTGTATCAAATCGCGCCGATCTCAACCAACCTTATTCTAAGCTATCTGGCGGAACATGTCCTGGGGCTGCCCCGCAGCTTCTGACCGGTCCCGTCTAGTGGGCCGCCGTCGCTGGGTTGCAGGGCTGCAGGACCAGGCCGGCATAGGCAAAGGAATCCGCCAACTCGCTTGCCGGTTCCCGGCATAGCCTAAGGGCGCTTGGCGGTAGCCATGGGGCAAGTGCGGTTTCGATGCCCCGCTGCGTAATTGCTTTTTCCCGTGCCTTGACGTTTTCATGTGTCGGCGGGTTCACCGCGTCCGCGGAATAGAATTGATGGTCGGCGATCGCATCCAACAGACGTTCCTCGTCCGCGCTGGCCCGGCAGCAGCGCATATGCCGGACGTCGATCCGGTTTCTGGAAGTGGCTGCCAGAATGGACAGAATCAGGTCCAGCTGGCAAAACGCGGTGGATGGAATGCCCGCCTTTTCAAACCCCTGACGGATCAGGAGGGCGCAGCAGTCGCGCGCCATATGCCCCTGGACCCAGCTTCTAACCGCCCAAAGCAGAAGCTGATTCGCGAACGGCATCTCGAATACGTGGCGTTCCTCTTTCATGCGGTTTATTGCGTTCATTTTTTGCATTCCCCTGGTCGCAGTCCTGTTCCGTCCGGCTTCCCGTACCGGACTGTCGAATGTGTCTTTCCAACGCAGTTTATAATATGAAAGTGCAAATCATTCGCAATCGCAAAATTCAACAGACAGGAATTCTTTATGGCGGTCGGCAATCCGCCGCATTGTACCGCAAGAACCGGGTGGGTTGGTGAACCGTCGGCGGGCATGATCGCTTTCGACGCTTGGAAAACCGGAAGAGGACGGGAATCATGTCGCCCATGATCGAAGATTTGGAACGCCAGAAAGACTATGATCGGATTGGCCGCGCGCTTGGCCATATTGCCGAAACGTGGGGTGAAAGCCGCCCCAGCCTGGCCGAACTGGCGTCCGAATGCGGGATGAGCGAGTTCCACTTCCAGCGCGTATTCCAGCGCTGGGTCGGACTAAGTCCCAAAAAGTTCCTGAGCGTGGTCAGTCTGGACCACGCCAAGCGTTCGCTGATCGACGACAGTGACCTGTTGAGCGCCAGTTTCGATGCCGGGCTTTCTGGTCCGGGACGGCTGCACGACTTGTTCGTCACGTATGAGGCGATGACGCCGGGCGAATACAAACGCCAGGCGGCGGGCCTGACCATCCGGTGGGGCTGGCATGAAGGTCCGTTCGGCGAAACGCTTCTGTTCGTCACTGACCGCGGGCTGTGCGGCCTTGCGTTCCTGGACTCCAGGGGGCGAGCCGACTGTTTTCAGGATTTGGCGGATCGTTGGCCGGGGGCGAAGTTGGTCGAAGACGTGCCCGCAACCCGCGGAATGATGGACCGGATTTTTGCCGACCCTGCGACAACCAAGGGGCGGGACGGCATCCGTTTGCTGCTGAAGGGCACGGAATTTCAGGTAAAGGTCTGGGAAGGGCTGATGCGCATTCCGGCCGGCGACTATCAGACCTATGGCGCGCTGGCGGAAGCGATCGGAATGCCCGCCCGCGCGGCCCGGGCCGTCGGTACCGCCGTGGGCGCCAATCCGATCAGCTGGCTGATCCCCTGCCACCGCGTCATCCGGGGGTCGGGGATGCTAGGCGGGTATCGCTGGGGGCTGCCGCGAAAGATCGCCATGATGGGGTTCGAAAAGTCGGGACAGGGACTTCGATTGAACCTTGCGGGGTAGGGGGGCGCCGCCTCTGCGACACCTTGAGGCTTTAAACTTCGCGCGGCCCGTGCCATTTAGCGCGCCATCACGATTTGGTGCCTTACTAGGACAAAGCGGATGAGCGCGAACGAACCCTTGGTCCTGGCCCTGCCGAAGGGCCGTATTCTGGACGATCTGCGACCGATGCTGCGTAGCGTCGGCATCGAACCGGAACCCGCGTTCGATGATCCGAAATCGCGGTTGCTGCAGTTCGAAACCAGCGTCCCGAACCTGTCCATCATCCGGGTTCGCAGCTTCGATGTCGCGACATTCGTCGCCTTTGGCGCAGCGCATCTGGGGGTCGCTGGCAACGATGTCCTGATGGAGTTCGATTACCCGGAAATCTATGCGCCGGTCGACCTGGACATCGGCCATTGCCGGATTTCGGTGGCTGAACCAACGGAACTCAGCGCGTCGGACGACCCCAGCCGGTGGAGCCATGTCAGGATCGCGACCAAATATCCGAACATCACGCGCAAGCACTTTGCCCGGCGCGGCGTACAGGCCGAATGCATCAAACTGAACGGTGCAATGGAACTGGCGCCCGGCATGGGCCTGTGCCGCCGAATTGTGGACCTGGTTTCCACCGGTCGCACGCTAAAGGAAAACGGTCTGGTCGAAGTGGAAACGATCGCTGAAATCACGTCCCGCCTGATCGTCAATCGCGCGGCGCTCAAAACACGGTCTGACGAGGTCGGCGGCTGGGTCGACCGGTTCCGGGAGGCCGCTCATGCCGCGTGATTTCCCCGTTTCCTGCCGTCTGGATGTGCGGCAGCCAGATTTCGCCGCCCGCTTCGATGCGCTTTTGGGCGCAAAGCGGGAAATGGATGAAGATGTGGACCGCACGGTCGCCGACATCCTGGCGGATGTGCGTGCGCGTGGCGATGCGGCGGTCGTCGACTATACGAACCGGTTCGACCGCGTATCCTATTCCGTGGACGATCTGCGGATTTCGGATTCGGAACTGGACGGCGCCGCCGAACGGTGCGACCCGGAAACCATTGCCGCACTGAAGACGGCAGCGGATCGGATTCGCGCTTATCACGAAAAATCACTGCCGCAGGGCATGTCCTATTCCGACGCGCAGGGTGTGCGGCTGGGCGCACGCTGGACCCCGGTCGCAGCGGCGGGACTTTATGTGCCGGGCGGTACCGCGGCCTATCCCAGTTCCGTTCTGATGAACGCCATTCCGGCGACTGTTGCGGGCGTCGAACGGCTGGTCATGGTCGTGCCCACCCCGGATGGAGTAACGAATCCGCTGGTTCTGGCGGCGGCCCGGCTTGCGGGTGTGTCCGAAGCATACCGCATCGGTGGTGCACAGGCGGTGGGCGCCCTGGCCTACGGGACCGCGACGATCCGGCCGGTGGACAAGGTCGTTGGGCCCGGAAACGCCTTCGTTGCCGCGGCGAAACGGCGCGTCTTTGGAACGGTCGGGATCGACATGATTGCGGGTCCGTCCGAAATTCTGGTCGTGGCCGACGGCCAGAACGACCCGGACTGGATCGCGGCCGACCTGTTGAGCCAGGCTGAACATGACTTGTCGGCCCAGTCGATCCTGATCACGGACGACGCCGACTTGGCGGACGCGGTCGAAGACGCCATCGAAATCAGGCTGAAGACACTGCCCCGCCGCGATATCGCGGGCGGAAGCTGGTCGGCGCATGGCGCGATCATCACGGTGCGTGATCTGTCGGATTCGGTGGAGTTGATCGACCGGATCGCGCCGGAACACCTGGAACTGGCCGTGACCGACCCGAACGGTCTGGCGGACCGCGTCGCAAATGCCGGAGCCATCTTCCTGGGGCGCTATACCCCGGAAGCGATCGGCGATTATGTGGCCGGACCCAACCATGTACTGCCCACCGCACGCAGTGCGCGGTTTTCCAGTGGCCTTGGCGTTCTGGATTTCATGAAGCGCACGTCGCTGGTTCAGTGCGATGCGGACAGTCTGGCGGAAATCGGCCCGGCGGCGGTTGCGCTGGCGGATGCCGAAGGGCTGGGCGCGCACGCGCTGTCGGTCGCAATTCGACTTAACTTGCCGTCTCGCTAAGTTATCCCTTGTATCCTAAACTCCGCGCCGGACCGACCATGCCGGCGTGTTTTTCGCGCGCGAATTCAGGGAGCAGCCCCATGAACGACATCAATTTCAACGAAGCGGCGGACAAGATTGTTGCCCTGGAGCTGGATGAGCACACGATCGTGCGTCGCAGTGTCGAAGTGGAACATGAACGCAAGGTCGCGATGTATGATCTGTTGGACATGAACCGCTTTCGGCCGGTGGGTGATTTCAAGGGACCGTTCAAGGTGCGCCTGGGGATCGAAGATGCGAAACGGCTCGTATTCCGTATCGACAACGAAGAAGATGTGAACCTGACGGACGTGACGTTGCCCCTGTCGCCGTTCCGGCGGATCGTGCGGGACTATTTCCAGATTTGTGAGAGTTACTACGACGCGATCAAGAAGCTGTCGCCCAGCCAGATAGAGACCATCGATATGGCACGGCGCGGTCTTCACAACGAAGGGGCGGACGTCCTGGTGGAAGCCCTGCAGGGCAAGATCGAGATGGACAAGGCAACGTCACGCCGGCTTTTCACGCTGGTATGCGTCCTGCACATTCGCGGATGAACCGGCTGACGCGTAAGGAGGGGACCAGGGACAAAGGCTGACGGGACCGCGCGATGATCTTCTCCGCCGACGATCTTCCCGATGCAGTCATGTTCTGCTGCACCATGAATTCGATCCGCTCCCCCATGGCGGAAGGGCTGATGAAAATGGTGCATGGCACCAACATTTATGTGGACAGCGTCGGTGCCCGCGAAGGCGAACTGGACGGCCTGATGGTCGAAGCGATGTCGGAGTTCGACATCGACATGTCCAAGCACCGTGCGAAGACCTTTGATGAACTGGAAGATACCTATTTCGATCTGATCGTCGCGCTGTCGCCTGAGGCACAGCACCACGCCGTCGAACTGACCCGGACAATGGCTTGCGATGTGGTGTTTTGGAACACGTTCGACCCGTCGATTATCGAAGGCAGCCGGGATCAGAGGCTTGACGCCTATCGTCAGGTGCGCGACCAGCTATACCAGCGAATACTGAAGTCATTTCCGGTAGAATAAGTGACCCAGCTATCAGACCTCATCCTTGCGTCGGCCAGCCCGCGACGGTTGGACCTGCTTTCGCAGATCGGTATTGAACCGGCGGACGTCGTTCCGGCCGACATCGACGAAGCGGCTGCTCGGGGCGAGCTGCCGCGCGACCATGCAAGGCGGCTCGCGGATGAAAAGGCGGATACGGTTGCGGGGCGTCATCCGGGCCGGGCCGTTTTGGCGGCCGATACGGTCGTTGCGGTCGGAAGGCGTATTCTGCCGAAGGCGGAAACGGAAAAAGAGGCGTTGGCCTGCCTGAAGCTGCTTTCCGGGCGGCGGCATGTGGTCTATGGCGGGATCGTGTTGATCGGTGCCGACGGTGTTCGCAGAAACCGGATCGTTGAAACGGCGGTCATCTTCAAACGCCTGCATCCGGATGAGGTTGCAGCCTATCTGGAAAGTGGCGAATGGCATGGAAAGGCGGGCGGCTATGCGATACAGGGCCGTGCCGCGGCCTTCATAAGGCGTATCAACGGGTCCTATTCGAACGTGGTGGGACTGGATCTGTTCGCGACCGCACAGCTTCTTGGTGCAAGCCGATCCTGAAAGGCCAGGTCTGAAAAATGCAGGCGAATGAAATCTATATCGAAGGAAGCCCGGGCGAACGGCGTGCCGGTATGCTGGACCAGGAAGGACGTGTCATCGGCTTTGCCTTCGACCGGCCAACCCGGCCGCGTTTTGCTGAAGCGGTCTATCGGTCGCGCGTTCAGGAAATCGACAAGCGAACCGGGGCGGCCTTTCTGGACCTGGGGCTGGGCACGCCTGCGCTCTTGTCACGCGGCAAAGGACTGACGGCGGGGGAAATGCTGACGGTCCAGATCGCGCGGGATTCGCATGCCGACAAGGGGGCAGCCGCCGTCCGCCAGGTCGTGCTTTGGGGGCGCTACCTTGCCTTTCAGCCGGGCCGGGGTGGTGGTTTTCAATGCGCCCGGCAATTGGGACAGGGAAAGCGTCGTGCGGACGCCCTTGCGCGCGCCGAAGCGGCGATCGAAGATCCGACGGACTTGATCCTGCGTGGCCCTGCAGCGGCCGCCGAACAAGACGTTCTGGCGCGCGAAGCCGAACTGTTGCGCGCGCGCTGGACCGAAATTTCCTCGACAGCCGCGCAGACATCGAAACCTGAATGCCTGTCGACGGCGCCCGGGTTTGTGGAACTCGTGCTGCGTGAAGCGGCACCTGACGCCCGGGTCGCGCTGGATGACCGATTGGATTTTGCTCATGCGGAAACCCTGATCGACGATCGGTTTCCGGATCTTGCGCGCGGTTTGGCTTTCCATGACGGCAAGCACCCGATCTTTGACGAGGCGGGCCTGAACGACGCGCTGGAAATGGCGCTGGCGGACGAGGTTGCGATCACTGGCGGCGGACGGATCACGATAGAGGAAACACGCGCCCTGACGGCGATTGACGTCGATATCGGCGGCGGCGAACAGGGCCTTGCCGCCGGACCGGAGGCACAGCACAGGCTGAACCGCCGTGCCGCGGAAGAAATCGGGCGTCAGATCCTGCTGCGCAATTTGTCAGGCCTGATCGCCATCGATTTCGCAGGCTTTACCCAACGCGGCAAGATGAAGGCGCTGATCGACATCCTTCGTAGCCGCCTGAAGCATGGTGAGGGCCATTGCGACATTCTGGGGATCACGGCGGCGGGACTGGTTGAAGTGACCCGTCAGCGCACGGGCCCCGGACTTGGCGAACTGATGACGGCGCGGACCGGGGGAAGCACCTTGTCGCCGGACGCGGAAGCGGCAGAGGCGCTTCGCCGGACCCTACGGCTGAGCGGTGCGGGCAAGCCCGTGGCCACGCTTTCGGCGGCGGCCATCGCGTGTCTGAAAGGACCCATGCGTCAGGCATTGGTTGAGACCGAACGGCGTCTTGGGCAGCCGATTACATTGATTGACGGCCCGGTCGGCCCGGACTGCAGGCTGCAAAGATAGGGACGGTATGCTGGACCCGGAACGCACGAATGTAAGCCATCGCAAAAAGCGGAAATGCCCGATTTGCGGCAAGCCGACGGCCGATGACGTAAAGCCCTTCTGTTCGACGCGATGTCAGCAGGTTGACCTGAAACGCTGGTTGGACGGGTCATACCGGATCGAAACCGACGAACGCCCGGACGAGTCGGCGCCGGTGGATTCCCCCGACGAACGCTAGTCCGTTATCCCGCGTTCCAGCATGTACCATTCACCCGGGTTGCGCCCAAACGGGTTCATGATGTGGGTGCGATATGCCTCGCGTTCCTGAAGACGTGCATACCATGCCTCTACATTCGGTAGCGACGGACGTTCAATCTCCAGATTGAAATAGCGATAGGCCTGGGCACCCATAGGCACATCCGCCATGGTAAGCCTGTTGCCGACAATGAAGTTACGGTCGGACAGGTGTGCATCGAGGATCGTAAAGGCTGATGCGGCCTGAGCGGAAAGCTTCGAGATCATGGTCTGATCGCGGTCAGCGGGTTCCCGTCGGACGATTGCCGCAAATACCCCTGCTGTCGGGGGTGTTATGCGCGAGCGCTGCCAGTCCATCCACTGGTCAGCCAGCGCAACTTCCTCTGCCGTATCGGGCCGCAGCGTGCCATCCCCGTATTTGCGCGTAAGGTAACGCACGATCGCATTCGATTCCCACAGGGTGAAGTCCCCGTCCTGCAGTGTCGGAACCATTCGGTTCGGATTGATCGAGCCGTATTCCGGCGTGTCCAGCCCGCCGAATGAGCCGCCGACATCGCGCCGTTCATGTTCCAGACCCAATTCGCCGACGGTCCACATTACCGGCATGACATTCGATGAATTCCGTCGACCCCAAATGGTTATCATGTTCCTAGGTTCCTTCCCGATCGTGATTGTCTTCGGCACGATATCCGTCCGCCGGTTCGGCAATCAAACTATTATAGATGGACCGGACTTCGTTCGCGGTCTCTGACACCCGGACGAGTGCCGCGTCGATGCTGTCGGTTTCCACAACATGCTGGATTGCGCGAATCTGGCCGGCCGGTGCGTCCGCCGGATCGAAGGTGCCGTCCTTTCCGGTAAGACGGATAAAAGCCTGCAAACGGCGCCACAGTGCAAGCGCCTGACGTAGTGCCGATGCATGGGACGCATCAAGCTTTCCGGCCCTGGCCAGGTTTTCAAGAGCTATCGCGGTGTTCGGGCTCAACACGGTCGGGTCATCCGCCGCGTGAATCAGTTGCAGCGCCTGTGCGATGAACTCGATATCGACCAGTCCGCCCGGGCGGTACTTGATATCCCAGTCCGACTTGCCGGGGAATTCCCGCGCAACGCGCTGGCGCATGTCATCCACGTCGCGGATCACCTTTTCTGCGTCGCGCCGCTGAACCAGGGCATTTCGGATCGCGGTGTCGATCGTGTCGCACAAATCCGCGGCCCCATAAACGGCCCGCGCCCGGGTCAGCGCCATATGCTCCCAGGTCCAGGCTTCGCCCTCATCCAAGTCGTAATATTTCGTGAAGCCGTCCAGCTGTGTTGCAAGCGGGCCTGCCTTGCCGGACGGGCGTAGGCGGTTGTCGACCTCGTAAAGGGATCCTTCGCCGGTTTCAGTCGTGATCGCGGTAATGAACCGCTGACAGAGCCGCAGGTAATAGACCTGCGGTCCGATGGGGCGCGGGCCATCCGACCCGTCCGCGTCGGGCGCTACATCATAGACGAAAACAAGGTCCAGGTCCGACCGCGGCAGCAGTTCGCGTCCACCCAGTTTGCCGAAGGCAACCACCGCTACGCCGTGGCCGGGAACCGATCCGTGCTGTTCGGCAAACTCCTTTTCTGCGGCGGGAAGGATTGCCTCCAACCCTGTCTCCGCGATTCGCGATAAGGCCGGGCCCACACTGTCGCCATCGACAATGCCGCGCATGATCTGCACACCCGCCTTGAATTTCCGATCGTTGGTCCAACGGCGAACGGCGTCAAGGATGTCCTGAAAGTCCCGCGCCTGCTCCAGGGCGACGTGAAGTTCCTCATCCTCTGCGGCGGTTTCCGTTTCCGCGGTGATCGGGTCGAAGAAATCGCCGCTCAGCACGCTGTCCAGAAGGGCGGGGCGGCGGGCCATCCAGTCAGCCAGCCGCGGGGCACTGCCCAGTACTTCCGACACAAGTTCCAGCAATGCCGGATGGGCCTGAAACAGCGAAAACAACTGAACGCCTGATGGCAGGCCGGACAGAAAGCTGTCGAACCGGGCAAACGCTTCATCCGGGTCGGCAGTATCCCCCAACGCCTTCAGCAGGTGGGGCATCAGTTCGGTCAGAATTTGCCGGCTGCGTTCGCTTCTGGTCGCGCGATAGCGGCCGTGATGCCATACCCGGACCCGCCCTGCGACATGGCTGGGATTGGCAAATCCCATTTCGGACAGGGTAGTAAGCGTTTCGGGGTCGTCTTCCACCCCGGTAAAGACCAATGCGCCGCCACTTCCCAGGTCGGGCGACTCCTCGAACAGCTGCGCATAGTGGTTGGCGACCAGCGTCAGCCGGGCCCGGACATCGTCGCGGAACTGGTCAGTGTCGGCATATCCCGAAAACCGGGCCAGCGCGTCCATCCTGTCCGGTGTATCCGGAAGTGTCTGCGTCTGCTGATCGTCGATCATCTGAAGCCTGTGTTCCAGGCGCCGCAGAAAATGATAGGCGGCGGTCATCTCGTCCGCGGTCTGGGTGGCGACATGCCCTTCCTGTGTCAGCGCATGCAGGACGCTGCAGGTTTTTCGTTCACGAAGTTCCGGCTGCCGTCCGCCCCAAATCAATTGTTGGGTCTGGGCGAAGAATTCGATCTCGCGAATTCCGCCCTTGCCGATTTTGATGTTGTGTCCGTCCACTTCGACCGTGCGCCCGCCGCGATGGGCGTTGATCTGGCGTTTGATCGAATGGATGTCCTGAATGGCCGCGAAATCCAGATATTTGCGCCAGACGAAGGGCCGGATGTGGGCCAGGAACCCTTCGCCCAATGCAATGTCGCCCGCGACCGGCCGCGCTTTGATCATGGCGGCGCGTTCCCAGTTCTGACCCAGGCTTTCATAGTATGTTTCCGCGGCCGAAACGGTCAGTGCCATTGGTGTCGCACTGGGGTCGGGACGCAGCCTGAGGTCTGTGCGAAAGACATATCCGTCCGCTGTGCGTTCATCCATCAGGCGCATGATCTGCCGGGTCAGACGGATCATGTCCTGGCGCATACGGTCCGGGTCTGCGGCCTTCAGGGTCGGCGGGTCATAGAGCGCGACCAAATCGATGTCGGATGAATAGTTCAGTTCCCCGCCGCCGAACTTCCCCATTCCCAGGATGACGTAGCCCTGGCAGCCTGTCCCGTCGGACCCGGTTTCCCGGCGCCATGTCGCGAACGCGTGTTCGCACGCGCATTGAAGGGCGCGTTCCGCCAGCGTTGTCAGGGATGCCGTGATGTCGTCCAGAGAACAAAGATCCAAAAGATCACCGATCGCGACGCAAAGCGCGACCTGCCGCTTTGCGCGGCGAAGCGCGGACATGAGTTCGCGTTCGGGGGCGCCTGCGGCCCAGGCCGTGTCGAGGTCATTCAGGACCGCGGCCACTACATCGGCATAGGGGCGCGCCGCCAGGGCTGCCAGCATTTGCGGTTCGCGGCGCAGCAGGGTGGAAAGATAGGGGCTGTGTGCCTGAATGAAGGTGATCAGGTGGCGGCCGCGCGCATCATCCAGAAACGCCGAAAATGCCGCCGCGCCAGGTGTGTCGGGGGCAGGTTCCGGGAGCGGATCGAACACCGCGCCCGACGGAATGGGCAGCGCGGAAACGTCCACCTTTTCAAGAAGTCCAGAATGCATCGCATCGATTTCCGGAATGGGATGGTATTAGAGTGGTTGAACCGCTAAAGATGGTCAAATTGATCTGTAGCCAAGGATAATTCCGCCAAACGTCGATGACAAAAACCAGGACACGGACCCGGCGAGTTTTGCTGGAGGCTCTCGCAGGCCTTCTGCTCGGGCTCGTGATTTTGGGATCGATCGGTGTGTACCGCCTGTCCAGCGGTCCGATCTCTGTCGGCGTCCTTACCCCGATAATTGAATCCGCCCTGAACCCCGACCGTTCGCCTTTCCGCGTGACTGTCGGGGATACGCGTATCGTATGGGCGGGCTGGGACCGGGCGCTGGACGTGGTTGCGGTGAATGTTGCCGTCGGGGACGAAGGCGTACCCCCGTCCGCGATTTTTCCCGAAGTGTCCATCGGGATATCCATACGGGGTCTGCTATCACGCGAAATCCGCGTCACGTCGTTGGATTTGCTGCGGCCGTCCCTGGCGCTGACCATCGATGTGGACGGGCGCGTGCAGCTGGCCTTTGACGAGGTAGCACACACGATCGACGGCGACGCACTCGCTCCGGACCCGGTTCAGGATACCTCCCTCGATTTCGGGGAAATCGGTACCGACAGCAGTCTTCTGCCGCCCGGGATACTGGACCTGTTGCGGTCCATGCCCGATGAAGACTCCGCCTTGGGCGGGCTGCAGAGGTTCAGTCTGCTGGGGGCGACGATCCGAATTGTCGATGAACGGGTCGGTGAGGAGCTTTGGCTGAACGATGCCAGCATCGAGTTCAGCCGCACGGAAGAAGGGCTTCAGGCCCATCTTCAGACGACGATTGAAACGGTGCGCGACGATACGCGCGTGCGTATCGGCCTTCTGGTGAACCCGGCGGACGAATCCATCGACTTCGATATACGAACAGATGCTTTCAACCTGGATCTTCTGGCCCGCTATGTGCCGGGACTGGCACCGTTTCTTCCGGACCTGACCGCCAGCAGCATTGTGAATATCCGTCTGGACCTCGGCGGTCGTTTCGAACATGCGACCGTCATCATGGACACCACGGCCGGAAGCCTGGACGCACAGATCGACAATGCCGTTTCGCCGGATTCCCTTTCAGTCACACTGGACCTGGAAGACTTGCGGCTGCGCGACTGGGTATCCGGCGCAGAAGCGTTGGAAGGTGCGCGCGAATTCACGCCCAACGTACTGGTTACCGGCACGACGGATTTCCTGGTCAGTGTGACGGACGGACTTATGACCGCCAGCGGCATCCTGTATTCCGATGTCGGCGCCGTTTCGTTCGAAGGAATGCTGGACGATGAATCAAACCAGTATCTGGTCGGCCTTGGGGTCTCGGGCCTTCGACCGGATCTGGTTGCCGGGGCGCTGCCGCTGGCGGAAGACCTGACTTCGTTTGAAATTCCGCTTCAGGGAACGGCACAGCTTGCCCTGGACCGGGACTTCCGGCTTCTGGCCGGCCGCACCGATGTCGAATTCGGCGCCGGGTCGATGCAGATACCGGGGTTGATCGAAACCCTTCCGCCAGTCGCGTCCGGCCACTTGTCGGTCAGGCTTCCCGATCCGCAAAGTCCGCTGATTGTAGAAGAACTGTCGGTCGCTTTCGAAGGCGGGCCTCTTGTCTCGGCCAACGCGGATGTTTCGTTCGGGGACCAGGCGGTTTCACTTGCGGTGAACGCGCTGGCACTGGACCTGAAGATGCGAGAAGTCGCGAACTTCTGGCCGGAATCGATTGGCACGAACCCGCGGGAATGGGTTTTGGAAAACCTACCGGACGCCAATGTCCATCAAGCCGGTCTTGTTGCGGAATTGGTCGTTCCGTTGAATTCTTTCGGCGATGCGGAAGTCATTTCTGTCGACGGCGGGATTCGTTTCGACAATGCGGAAGTGCACTATCTTCGCCCGATGCCGCCGGTCCTGAACGTATCCGGCATGGCGGAGTTCGACGCATCGACCTTCCGCATACAGATTTTCGGTGGCGAACTGGACGATGCGTTCGTCCGACGCGGAAGCATCAATATGTTCGATCTGGATACCGACACTGAACAGATCGACATCGACATTTCCATAGAAACGCCGCTTGCGACAGCCTTTGCGGTCCTGGACAGCGAACCGCGGCGCTACATTTCGCGCCTCGGCCTGTCGACGGAAGGGGTAGCTGGCACAGCCCTCGCGGATGTGCGGTTCGATTTTCCGCTGCTTCTGGATTTGGAAGCCGACGATATCGTCTATGGCGCGGATGCGGTGCTGAGCGACCTTATCCTGGAACAGCCGGACCTGGATTTCCCAATACGCGCGCAGTCCGTCACACTGTCTTTGGTCCCTGGTCAGCTTTCTGTGAATGGCGACGTCGATCTTCAAGGCACGCATGCACAGGCGCATTGGGTTGAAACATTTGCCGACGATGCGGACGTTGTCCGACAAATCGAACTGACTGCCATTGATCAGCTTTCGGCACTATCGAAGTTCGGTTTGAACCTGACAGGCATCGCGGAAGGGCCGGCCGGGCTGTCGCTCAACTACCTGGTCTATGCTTCCGACGCTCAGAGCCTGTCCTTGTCCGCAAACCTGGATGAGGCAACTCTGACCATTGATGCGATTGGCTGGGAAAAAGAACCGGGAGTGCCGAGCATACTGTCGGTTCAGGGGCTGATTGGCACGGATGGCACAATCGACGCACGGACCCTGAAACTGGATGGCGGTGACGACCACCTGTTCGAAGGGGCGGCAACCTTCCTACCGGAATTCAGCGATCTGATTGCTGCAAGGTTCGACCGCATCCGCTTCGGTCTGACGGACATCTCGGGGACGGCGGAGCTTCGCGACGGGCTGTATGTCATCGACCTGACGGGGGAACAGTTCGACGCCGCGCATTTCCTGCACGACGAAGACGAGGAAGAAGATGCAGAAGCGGTCGAGGAAGAGGATACCGGCGAACCGCAGGTCCGTGTGCGTGGCCGGTTCAATACCCTTTATGACGGGCCGGACCGGGCCGTCCAGGACGCGGATTTCCTGGTCGAAACGCACGGGTCCGAAATTCACCAGCTAACGTTGAACGGCCTGTTGGGCGACAACAAGGCGATTGATATCCGCTATCTGCCGACAGGCGGCGGTGGCGCGGAACTGCTGGTGCTGGCCGAAGATACGGGGCTTGCGCTTTCGATGGCGGACCTGACCGGTCGTCTGGATGGCGGCAGCATGCGCATCGAAGGGCTGCGGGTCGGTCGGGATGAACCGATGAACGGAACAATCCTGCTTCAGGACTTCACATTCCGCGAGGCGCCGCGCCTTGCGAAGCTACTGGAGGTGATATCCGTGACCGGCATTCTGTCTGCGCTCAGCAATGAAGGGCTGCCGTTCAACAGGCTGGTTGCGGATTTCAGCCTGACGGAAGACCGGCTGACGATCCGTGATGGTTCTGCGCGCGGCAATTCATTGGGAATCACGTTCGAAGGCGACTTCGACCGGCAGACGGATGAAGTGGCGATCAACGGCGACATTGCCGTTTCCGACATTTTCTCACGGACAATCGGTCAATTGCCGATCATTGATCTGCTGGTCGGGGACGGGCTGATTGGTGCGGCCTACCGGATGACCGGGCCGGTCGACGACCCGAATGTTTCGGTCAATCCCCTGTCGGTTATCGCACCGGGTTTCTTGCGCCGCGTTTTCGGCGCGAACACCCAGTCCGATGGTGAACCGGACGGTTCCGGTCAGTCCCCTGGGGTGGGCGATGGCAGGTCCGGTGCGGACCGGTAGGTGATGTGATGGCGCGGGAGTGAACAGTGGGCTATCTTCGACCATTATGACGCACCTGATCGACAAGTCTGAAATCGATGCCTATGCCCGTGACGGTGCGGTCGTTTTGCGTGGCGTATTCAGTGATTGGGTCGACCTGATTGCGCAGGGGATTGACCAGAACATGCGCGAACCGGGTCCTTATGCCGCGGAAAATACGACGGACGCCGACACGGGCCGTTTCTTTGACGACTATTGCAACTGGGAACGCATACCCGCGTTCGTCCGAGTTGTACGCGAATCGCCCGCCGCCGAAGTCGCCGCCGCGGCCATGCGGTCGGACCGTGCGCAGTTCTTCCACGATCATGTACTTGTTAAAGAGCCCGGCACGTCCAAGGCGACGCCCTGGCATCAGGATATCCCGTATTATTTCGTCGATGGACGCCAGACGGTCAGCATGTGGGTTCCGGTGGACCCGGTCGGGCTGGACGCTTGTCCGCAGTTTATCCGCGGTTCGCACCTGTGGGAAAAACTGGTGCTTCCGGTCCGGTGGCTGGATGACAGCGATTTCTTCGAAGGTCATGGGGAATATCTGCCGGTTCCGGACCCGGCGCGGGAACCGGGCCGCTATGAACTTCTGTCCTGGGATATGGAACCGGGCGATGCCATCTTGTTCGACTACAGGACAGTCCACGGTGCGCCGCCCAATGCCGGCGCCGGGCGGCGGCGCGCGTTTTCCATGCGCTGGGTCGGGGACGATGCCCGCTATGTAGAACGCCCGGGACGTACTTCCCCACCCTATCCGGGGCACGGCATGCGCGAAGGCGAAAGTCTCCGTGAAGACTGGTTTCCGGTGCTGTATCGCGCCGGAGACGCAGCCTGAAATACATCGGAAACCGGATGGCGACGCTTCACACCGCGCCCTGGGCCGGCAAGCCCGACACGCCGGAAGACGCGTTTCTTGCCACCTTGTCCGAAGCGGCGCGCCGGGACGGGCGAAAACTGTGCCGCCGATTGTTGGACGAAATTGAACGCCTGCCGCCCGCCCGGCTTCCGCCGCGTCCGGTGCGAAAGCCGCTGGTCGCACAGCTGGATTCCCTGTTGTCGGCGGCGCCGGCGGACGTGCGTTCCCTGTCCGGCGCGGTTGCCGCCATGCGCGGGCGGCTGCGCTGGCAGTTCGCGCCGGACGATCCGGGCTTTGGAACATTCAGGCGGCGGCATTGTTTCTGTTCCCTGACGGGCCGTGACGGTATCATTCCGTCGGAACGCCTTTATGTCGGGCTGTTCATGATAGACGGGTCGGTCTTCTATCCGCATCATTCCCATTCGGCGGACGAAATCTATCTGCCGATTTCCGGGGATGCGGTCTATGCGGTCGGCGCGAACGCACCGCGGACGGTCCTGCCGGGGGAATTCATTCAAATAGCGTCCTGGACGACCCATGCAGTCTGGACCGGAAACAGGCCGGTCCTGATGGTTTGGGCCTGGTTCGGGGATATCAAGGGCGGTTATCGTATCGGGGGCGGAAATCACGTCCCGAAACTGTAGCCTAGGCCCGAAATTCCATCAGGGCGTCCATCATCCGGTCGACATCGTCATCGCTGGTGAAAAGGTGGCAAGATGCGCGGACACGCCCATGGTCGGCCCAGACCAGGATGTCGCGTTTGGCCAGGGCCTGCATGATTGCCCTGCAGTCGGGATGCGCGAAACAGGCATTGCCCGCGCGCCGGTTCGGGTCATCCGGTGTCATCACCTCCAGTCCCAGGTCCCTGTATCCGTCGATCAACCGACCGGACAGACGCCGGACGTGGTCGGCGATCCGGTCGATCCCCTGTGACGCCAGATAGGTGAGCGATACATCCAGAAGATAGGCGCTCAAATGGCCGACATTGCCGAATTCGGCGCGTTTGGCATCGGCCTTTCGTTCAAACGCATCGGGTGACCGGCCCGGGTCCGCCGCCCACCAACCCACTCCCCGCGGCGTGAAGTCGGGCTGTCGGCGTCGGTTCCAGGCAAAAACGCCATCGTGAATGCCAAGCGTGAACTTGTAGTTCGCGCTGACGACAAAATCCGCCAACGACGCGTCGACAGGCACCGCACCGAAGGCGTGGCTGGCATCGACCAGCAATGCCGCAGAGCTATTCTTGATGCTGTCCCGGATGACCTGGATATTCAGGTTCTGTCCCGTGATGGCATTGACCTGTGCGACATAGATCAGTCTGGTCGTTTCATCGCACGCATCGGCCAGATCCTGTTCGGAAATCTCCCACCCGCGCGACGGGACCAGACGCACTTCCACGCCAAAGCGGGCGAGTTCACCCAATGCGTATCGGCCGGAGGCATAGTCCATTTCGGCCACGACAACGCTGTCGCCGGGCGCCCAATCGATGCTTCCGGTAACCCGCGCGATGCCTTCCGACGCGTTGGCGGTCAATGCGATATCGCCCGCGTCGGCCGTCAGAAGATCCGCGAATTTCCGGCGCACCCGTTCAACCGTTTCCCAGTGCGCGTTATAGCCGTCGAAACCGCGTGCCTTGTCCGCGGCAAACCGTTCAAAGGCATCGCGATGTGCGACCAGCAATGGCGGTTCCCCGCCGGTCGCCAGGTGCGCAATGCCGTCCAGGCCGATGAAGTCGGACTTTGGAACGGGAAGCATTGCGTCTTCTGTCCGGCCGGTCAGTCGGATTTGCCGGTGCGTTTCGCGGATGTCTTTTTCGCGGCGCTTTTGCGGTGGGATGCGGCTTTCTCAAGTGCCGCGATCCGTGCCTCCATCGCTTCGACTTTCGCTGCCAGCGTTTCCTGTTCTTCGCGGGCGCGCCGCGCAACCGCGGCCATGGCGTCGAATTCATCGCGGGGAACGACATCAAGGTCGCTCAAGATGCGTTCCAGCCGCTGGCGAATCGCGGCCTCGGCCTCTTCGCGGATGCCGCCGACGGTGCCCATTGCGCCGCCCGCGACCTTTGCAATGTCGTCGAACAGTCTGCCAGTCGTCTGCATGATCAATCGCTCCGGTTTCTCATAGAATCTGTTGGTAATCTATAAGCGGCGGGCATCCGGGGCAATGGTTGCAGGCCGGACCTGCGAAGGATACAAAACGCACCACAGCGATACGGTATTCTGGCCGCATAAAGGACAGCAAAATGATTCTCGTCACCGGCGGTGCCGGTTTCATCGGATCGAACCTGATCGCCGGGCTGGCCGCGCGCCAGATCGGGCCGATTGCCGTGTGTGACCGGTTCGGCAGTGACCGGAAATGGCGCAATCTTGCGAAACATCCGATTGCGGCGGTTATTCACCCGGACGATCTTTTCGACTGGCTGGATGAAAACGGCAGTTCGGTAAGCTGTATCTTTCACATGGGTGCGATTTCCGCGACGACGGAAACGGATGTCGATTTGATACTGTCGACCAACGTCACCCTGTCGCAACGGCTGTGGTACTGGTGCGCGGAAAACGATGCGCGGTTGATCTATGCATCGTCTGCCGCGACCTATGGCGCTGGCGATCAGGGGTTCGATGACGACAACGACCCTGTCGCCCTGGCCGCCTTGCGTCCGCTGAATGCCTATGGCTGGTCGAAACAGCTATTCGATTGCAATGCGGTGCGTCTGGCCGGGCAGGGGGCGACGCCCATGCAGTGGGCTGGGCTGAAGTTCTTCAACGTCTACGGCCCGAATGAATATCATAAGGGCGGTATGCGATCCGTCGTGCATCAGGTATTCGAACAGGTGAGGGCAAACGGCCGTGCGCGTCTGTTCCGGTCCCACCATCCGGATTACGAAGACGGCGGACAGTTGCGGGACTTTGTCTGGGTCGGTGACTGTGTCAACCAGATGCTGTGGCTCTACGACAACCCGCATGTCTCCGGCATATTCAATTCCGGGTCCGGAAATGCGCGCAGTTTCCTGGACCTTGCAAAGGCGGTGTTTGCGGCCCTGGAGCAGGCACCGGAACTGGATTGGGTCGATACGCCGGAAGAAATCCGCCGTCACTATCAATACTTTACACAAGCGTCCATGGACCGCATTGCGGCGGCAGGCTACAGCGTGCCTGAAACAACGCTGGAAGACGGTGTAGAAACCTATGTCCGGGACTATCTGATACAGGACGATCCCTACCTGTAAACGTCGGCTAGAGCCGCGAGGTCGCAATGGAAAATCAAATCTGGATACATGATCTGGACCCGATCATGTTGTCGATCGGCCCGGTCGATATCCGCTGGTATGCCATGGCCTATATCGTGGGCCTGCTGGTCGGCTGGCGGTTGGCCATGCGGATGGCGGACCGAAGCCCGATGGCGATCACGCCGGATCACCTGGACAGATTCCTGACCTGGGCCGTCGTCGGTGTGATCGTGGGCGGGCGGCTGGGCGCGTTCCTGTTCTATCGGCCGCAGGTCTTCTTCGACGACCCCGCGCAGATCTTGCGCGTCTGGGAAGGCGGCATGTCCTTCCATGGCGGACTGTTGGGGGTGATGGTCGCAATGCTTCTTTTTGCGCGAACCAACAAGGTTCCGCTGTTTTCGCTGACCGACATTGTCTGCGCGGTGGCGCCGTTCGGCATCATGCTTGGGCGGGTTGCGAATTTCATCAACGGCGAACACTGGGGACGCGTCACCGACGTTTCCTGGGCCATTGCCTTCCCGCGATCGGGCGATCTGATGCCGCGCCATCCAAGCCAGCTTTATGAATGCGCATTGGAAGGGGCGTTGTTGTTTGCGGTCCTGATGGTCGTGACATTCCGTGGCAATGGACTTGGCCGGCCCGGCCTTCTGTCGGGTGTCTTTCTGGTCGGATATGCCTTGGCCCGCATGACCGGTGAGATTTTCCGCGAGCCGGAGGTTCTGACGCAATCCCTGCCGTTCGGTACGACCTGGGGGCAGTGGTTGTCGCTTCCGATGCTGCTGGGTGGTCTTTATCTGATCCGGCTTGCGATGCGCCGCGACAGGGTGACCGCGTGACCCCACTGGAAGAAGAGTTCCGGCGCCGCATCGCGCTGGACGGGCCGATCACCTTGGGCGACTACATGACGGGGTGCCTGTCGCATCCGAAATACGGGTACTACATGACGCGCGACCCGTTCGGCCGGGGCGGCGATTTCACCACCGCGCCCGAGATATCCCAGATGTTCGGCGAATTGATCGGCCTTTGGTGTGCGGAAATGTGGCGCCTGATGGAATGCCCGCCGACGATACATCTGGTGGAAATGGGCCCGGGCCGCGGGACCCTGATGCTGGACATGTTGCGTGCAGCAAGGCGCCTGCCGAACTTTATGGATGCCGTTCAGGTCCACTTGGTGGAGATGAGCCCCGTCCTGTCGGGCCTGCAGCGAAAAACATTGGGTCAGTCGCCGGTGTCTGTGACCTGGCACGACCATATTGCCGACATTCCGGAAGACGGGCCGGTCCTGTTCGTGGCAAACGAATTTTTCGACGCGCTGCCTGTGCGTCAGGTGGAACGTACCGCCGAAGGCTGGCGCGAACGCATCGTCGTGATCGACCCGGACACAGACCAGCTGGCCATCACCTGCGGTTGGGGGGCAAGCGAACTTGAGCCGATGATAGACCCGGAATTGCGCGGTCGTGCGGATGTCGGCCGGGTGATTGAACTGTCGCCCGTTTCCTGGCGGATCGCGGCCGAGGTTGGCCAGCGCATCGCATCCCACGGCGGCGCGGGTCTGTTCATCGACTATGGCTATGAAGGCCCGGCGACCGGTGACACAGTGCAGGCCGTGCGGCGGCACGAACCGTGCGGCATCTTCGACGACCCGGGGGAGGCTGACCTGACCGCCCATGTGGATTTCACGCAACTGGCGCAGGTGTTTCGCGATGCCGGCTGTGCGCCCGCGCCGCTGGCGGGGCAGGGGCCCTTTCTGCAGGCGCTTGGTATCGATTACCGCACGAATGTCCTGGTCGAAGCCGCGCCGCATATGGAAACCGAATTGCGGTCCGGCCGCGACCGCTTGATCAACGCGGATGCCATGGGCAAGCTCTTCAAGGTTCTTGGGGTTAAATCGGCGGGGCTGCCGGCCCTGCCCGGACTGGAGACGGAGTAGGCCGACATGACAACCGGGCCCCTGGCGCTGACATCAACCGCACTGAGCGAACACGGAATTGCGCACGGATTCTTCACACGCGCGGGCGGTGTGTCTGGTGGCATGTATGCAGGGCTTAACATCGGCATCGGTTCGTCCGATGACCCTGAAAATGTGGCACAGAACCGTGCGCTTGCCGCCGAATCCCTGGGGGTGTCCGCGGATGGTCTGATATCCCTATATCAGGTGCATGGCGACCGGGTGGAGATGGTGGAACGGCCCTTCGGTCCCGACGACCGGCCACGCGCCGACGGCGCGGTTACCGCGACACCGGGGCTGGCACTGGGCATAGCGACGGCGGATTGTGCGCCGGTCCTGTTCGCGGACCCCGGGAATGGCGTGGTCGGCGCCTGTCACGCGGGCTGGAAGGGTGCGTTCCTAGGAATTGTCGAAGCAACCGTCGCCGCAATGGAACGCGCGGGCGCGGACCGGGCGGCCATACGGGGGGTTCTGGGACCCTGCATCCACCAGAAATCCTATGAGGTAGGACCCGAATTCCGGGACCGGTTCCTTGCGGAAGACGCCGCCCACGACCGGTTTTTCGCACCTTCCGACCGGGATGGTCATTATCGTTTCGACCTGCCGGCGTTCGTCCTGTTTCGTCTGGCGCAATCTGAAATCGGTGCGATCGACCATGTCGCGGCGGATACCTATGCTGATCCGGATCGGTTTTTCAGCTATCGGCGCGCCACCCATCGCGAAGAACGCAATTCGTTCGGTGAAATCGACTATGGGCGCTTGCTTTCCGCGATTGCGCTGACAAGTTAGACCGTGCGCCGTTAGTCCCCGCCAGAAAGCCCCGGGAAAGAGAATGCCGTCATGCCCTGGCTCATTCAGCTTCTTGCCATCTGCCTGCTTATCGGGCTTGCGACCTGCATGCTCTAGGGCGGTGGTCGCCGCTGTGGCGGGTCTTCTGCTGATGCTTGGCGCCTGCGGACCGGTGCCGCAACCCTACCGTTCCCAACCCCAGGACCGGGCGAATGACCCGCTGGTCGCCATACCGGACGGGCGCGGGATCACGGTCGCCCCGGTCGAAGGGGCGATGCCCGCCCTGTCCGGCCCACTGACCGAAGCACTGGTTCTGGAACTGCAGGGGGTCGGCATTCCGGCATCTTCCGGTGCTGCACTGACGAACAGCCTGCTGATGGAAGGAAATGCCGGTTGGCGCGATGGGGCGGCGGTCATCGAATGGCGGTTGAGCGACACAAGCGGTGGACAGGCGGCGGCCGTCCATACGGAAGTACCCGCCGACCGTGACGCATTCAGGACGGGCGATGACGCATTGGTAAGCGCCCTGGCGCAACGAACGGCCATCCTTGTGGCAACGGCCCTGCGGCCGGACGCGGTGTTGAACGCGGTGGCGGATGCCGACCGGACCGTGGCGGTGGTCGGCGTCGACGGTGCGCCGGGGGACGGCAATCGCGCCCTTTCGCGGGCGATGGAAGCGGTGCTGGCGGACGCCGGGGTCACGATGGCGGACGATGCGGCGGGTGCGTCGCTACTGCTGGCCGGGGCGGTCGGGATCGAACCGCTGGGCGACGGCATGGAAAGGGTTTCGATCCGCTGGTGGCTGATGGCGTCGGACGGCACGGTGCTGGGGTCGCTGGAACAGTCGAACATCGTACCGCAAGGGTCGCTGTCGGAACGATGGGGCGGGGCGGCGTATGACGCGGCGCTCGCCAATGTCGATGCGGTGCGGGAGATTTTGGCACGGATCGATGAGATTCGGGAGTTGCAGCGTCAGGCAAGCGAGTTGCGAAATTAGGTGTTAGAAAGTCCGCGCGTTTTTTCGAAAGGAATCAAAACGATGGCGATGAAACGCACGAAAGAACCCTGGATGGATGCGGCCGAGTTCGGCCGGTCGCTTCCGAACGGGCTGGGCATAAACCTGCTGGTGAAACATGTCGATGCGTCGGTCGGGTTCGCGAAACATGTCTTCGGTGCCGAAAGCGTCTATGATGACGAGGATTTCGCCTTTGTCCGCGAACCGGTCAGCGGCGCACAATGGCAGCTTCACGCCGATCATACCTATGACAAGCATCGGTTTTCCGGCCTCGTCAAATCGGTGCAGGGCCGTGGCGCCGGGGTCGAGTTGCGCCTGTACGGCGTTGACCCGGACCAGGCCGAAGCGCGGGCACGGGAGTGGGGCTACATGATCCTGGAAGGGTCGATCGACAAGCCGCACGGCCTTCGCGAATGCTATATCTTCGATCCGGACTGGTATTGCTGGGTGCCCAGCATCGCGATCGGGGGCGATGACGCCTGACGGGTTGTTGCTTGCGTCACTTCGCCGTCCGGCTTTCCTTTGATTTCCGTGGCCGCCGCCTATATGGCAGGCGACAGGGACAGACTTTCTGACGGGAGCAAGCGGGCAGTGTCGCGTTCATTGGAAGATTTGGTTGAAGATTTCGAACTCTTCGAGGATTGGGAAGAGCGGTACCGCTATATCGTCGATCTGGGCAAGAAACTTCCGCCCTTGAGCTCATCCGAGATGAGCGAGGACAACAAGGTCCGCGGCTGCATGTCCCAGGTCTGGCTGGTCAGCGAACCGGATACGTCCGCAAACCCGCCCGTTGTCCACTATCGCGCCGACAGTGACGCGTTTATCGTCAAAGGGCTGATCGCGATCCTGCTGGAACTTTATTCCGGACGCACGCCGGATGAGATTCAGGCGCTGGACGCGGGGGAAGCGCTGGGCAAGCTGGGCCTGGAAAGCCACCTGTCGCCCAACCGCCGAAACGGGTTCGTTGCCATGGTGGACCGCATCAAGGCGGATGCAAAGGCGCTCGTGTAGAACGGATCAGAAGTGCTTTTCCGATAGCGAATGCGGCAATCCCCAAGAACACAACACGAAGGCGGGGGGCCATTCCGCGACAGTATCGGCCCACTTCACCGACCGCGGTAGTATCGCCGCTTTCGGAATGGGTCCCCGTTTTCACGGGGACATGACGGGGACATGACGGGGGGGGGGCGGTACGAACTCAAAAAGTATTGCTGTGCCTTACAGCAGTGACAGTTGCGGGCTGGGTTTCCGGGGCGGCGTGAACCCGGAACAATCCAGCGGGTCCCGTTTCACATTCAGCCCCAGCCGCTTTCTGGCGATGGCAAACCGGTCGGCGATCATTTTCGCATAAGTCCCGGTGCCGACCATGCGTTTCCCGAATTCGGACTGATAAAGCGCGCCGCCCCTGGTCTGGCGGATCAGCGACAGCACCCGGTCCTTGCGGTCGGGAAAATGCGCTTCCAGCCATTCTTCGAACAGGTCCTTTATTTCCAGCGGCAGGCGCAGCATCACATAACCGGCGGCTTCCGCCCCCGCCGCCTTTGCGCGGGACAGGATCTCCTCAATCTCCTGGTCGTTAATCGCCGGAATGATGGGGGCGGTCATGACACCGACGGGAATGCCGGCGTCCGCCAGTTTGCGCACCGCCTCCAGCCGTTTTTCCGGCGTGCTGGTGCGCGGTTCCATGCGGCGGGCGAGGTCGCGGTCCAGCGTGGTGATGGATATCGACACACGGGCCCGGTTATCCGCCGCGGCCGCGGCGATCAGGTCGATGTCCCGGCAGACCAGCGCATTCTTGGTGACGATGGTATAGGGATGCCCGCATTCATTCAGGACGGACAACAACCCGCGCGTCGCGCCGGTCGACTTTTCAACCGGCTGATACGGGTCGGTATTGGTGCCGAACGCGATGGGCCGGCAACGATAGGACGGTTTCGCCAGTTCCGCCCGCAAAAGGTCCGCCCCATCCGGTTTCCAGAACAGCCGCGTTTCGAAATCCAGCCCCGGCGACAGGCCCAGATACGCATGGGTCGGCCGCGCGAAACAATAGACACAGCCATGTTCGCAGCCCTTGTACGGGTTTATCGACCGGTCGAAGGGGACGTCGGGACTGTCGTTCCGGGTGATGATCCTGCGCGCGGCATCCACCTGCAGACTGGTCTTCGGTTTTGCTTCTTCCCCGTCTTCTGGCGGCCGGTCCCAGCCGTCGTCGACACGCACCGCCGCATGGCGTTCGAACCGCCCCGTCCGGTTGGAAATTGTGCCGCGTCCCTTGATCGCCCTGTCCGGAAGGGGTGCATCCGTTACGCCACCGGTCATGCGATTCGGGGAACCGGTGCCGCCCGGCTGCTGCCGTGGTTCCGTGCGCGGTGTATGGGGGCGGGTTTCAGTCATGGAAACATGATGAGAATAAAAAAAGAACAAAGCAAGATTAAAATGGTCGTGCGCGGTATGCGCGGGTGGATTTAAGTGAAATGCCCTACGCGCGATGTTGCCGGGGCACGCGACGCTTCCTACACTCGGGCCCGGTTCATTCACCAAACGCTTCATTCACCGGAAAAGGTCAGGCGCGGCCATGCCGTACGTATCGCGGGACGAAAAGGGAAAGATCAACGGCATTGGCGACCGCCCGTCGGCGCAGGCGAAGGAGTTCCTGCCGAACGACAATCCCGAAGTGATCGGATACCTGCGCGGCGCAAGCCCCAGTTCCATGCTGGACCGGCTGAATGCCACCGACCTTGAAATGGCGCGTATCGCGGAAGACTTGATCGACGTGCTGGTCAGCCGGAACATCCTGAATTTTACCGACTTCCCGGTGGAGGCACAGAAGAAACTGATGGCCCGACAGAAACTGCGTAAAAGCCTGTCCGCCCTGTCGAACCTCGTGACGGACGAGGATGATATTATTTAGGGGTGAAAGAGGGGGTGGGTGAGGATCATGTGGGCGCGCAGAAAAATTGGGGATGTGCCCCGTTTTCTGCGCATCAATACGAAACGATCAAATATTAGTGGCGGGGTCGATTCGTTTTGAGCCGTCTCTGGTCACTAAGCATGCCGTTCTTCTTGAACCGAATCTCTATCGCTTGTTTTGAAACCTCAAAATATGACGACAACCCTTGTAGCAACAGGTTGTAAGACTCATAGTTGCAGGGTTGATTATCCACATAGATATAACCGTGCCCTCTATCTTCAATTCCAAAGAGCATCCGAAATTCTGCTGTTTTCCTTAGAAATGCTTCTTCAGGCAGAACAAGATAGGATGCGAACAAATTCGCCTGGTGTTCAAGTCTTTCATAATTAAAACTTTCCTCTGTCTCATCGCATACGGTCAGGTCCCTTTCTACGATGAATTCTGAGCGAAGATACTGATCATGGTTTAAACAAAAGTGCCCAACTTCGTGTGCAATCGTAAATCTTTCTCGATTAGAATCATTGTGTGAATAAACCTGTATAGACTTCCTATCAAAATTTGCTGACCCCAATATGTACTCACCTTTCTCATCGTACTCCACAGCGTCAGAAATACGGAGGTTCAGATTTAGGATTGCGCATACTTTATTGAGTTCTACTGGACCACTTTCGTACGTGATCTCACCCAGTATCTTTTGTGTGGAATCCTTAATCGCATCATCCGTGATATACGGGATAGAGATTTCATTCTTTTTTCCTGCGTCTTTCCGATCAATAATCTGACTTGGGTCAAGGTTACTCAAAAACTTGCCAACAGAGGCATAATAATTTCCATCGTAGAATGCAGAAAATTTCAATGGCTTGACGGAGTTCTTTTTTCTGAAAATCTGTGTTTCAACATATCGTCTTTCTATGTGTATTCCTCCTTTGCGTTCCGCAACGATCTCAACTCCTTGTTCATTATACTTAACAATCCCTATTTTCCTTTTTTGGGCGATCCTTTCCGCACCGGATTGTAAACGGGTAGATACAACTACAACACCTTTGGCTGCATGCTTAAATATCCGGCCAACTTTATCTGAGAAATCTGTGATTTCGTTCTCAGGGATTGCTCCTTTGTAGTTCTTGCACTCAAACACCACACACAAATGGGGTGAAGTGCCCCCTTGCCGATAGAGCTCAACTACGACGTCAAAGGTAACGTAGCCTTCCCGCTCTTTGCAGTAGTACCGTCTTTTTCTATAAATTTTACATAGCTCTGGAGGATATGCGCCGTACACAAGTTCCCCACTGTTTTGCTGATCAAGCAAATACTGATGGAACCTATCTTCTAGTTCATCACCCTTTTCTATGGTACTTACCATCGGTTCCTCTGCGAATAGGAAAACAGGCAAATAACATCCAACTTGGGCGCGCTCGAGATTGCTGTGACGACTTTCCTCTTTACCCCGCCTCGCGCATGCGCTCCGCCTGACGCAGGTCGACGGAGACAAGCTGGCTGACGCCGCGTTCGGCCATGGTGACGCCGAACAGCCGGTCAACCCGGGCCATGGTCATGCGGTGGTGGGTGACGACCAGGAAGCGCGTCGTGCCGCCATGCGCGATCTGGTCCAGCATCTGGCAGAACCGGTCGACGTTCGTGTCGTCCAGCGGCGCGTCCACTTCGTCCAGGATGCAGATCGGCGCGGGGTTCGTCAGGAACACGCCGAACAGAAGGGCCAGTGCCGTCAGTGCCTGTTCCCCCCCTGACAGAAGGGACAGGACCTGCATCTTCTTGCCGGGCGGCATGGCCATGATTTCCAGCCCCGCCTCAAGCGGGTCGTCGGATTCCGTCAGTTTCAGGTGTGCCTCACCCCCGCCGAACAGTTGAACGAACAGTTCCCGGAAATGGGTGTCCACGTCCTCGAACGCCTTCAGCAGGCGTTCGCGCCCTTCGCGGTTCAGCGCGCCGATCCCCTGACGCAGGCGTGCGATGGCGGAAATCAGGTCTTCCTTTTCCGCCTGCATGGAGGCGATCTGTTCCTCCAGCTCCTGGCTTTCCTGTTCGGCGCGCAGGTTGACCGGGCCGATATTGTCGCGTTCGCGGCTGAGCCGTTCGATGCGGCGTTCCACATCGTCCGCCGGGGGGAGTTCCGTGTCGGGCGCAAGGCCGGTTTGTGCCAGTGCCTCTTCGGGTTTGCATTCCAGCTTTTCGGCGACGCGCTCCGCAATGGTGGTGGATGCCTGTTCGGCCTGTTCCACCGCCGCGTCGCTGCGCACGCGGCGTTCGCGCGCATCGGCCAATGCGGCTTCGGCGGACCGCAGGGTCTGGTCCGCTTCGCGCTGCGCGGCTTCGGCCTGTGCCAGTCGTTCGGCGGCGGCACGGCGTTCTTCCTCGCATTCCGAGATCGTGCCCTGAAGGGCCGTGCGTTGTGCGTCGATCTCTGCCGGTTTTGCGGTCAGTTCCTGTTTCGTCGCTTCAGCCTCGGTGCGGCGCTGTTCCAGTTCCGCCAGCCGGCGTTCGGCACCGGACGCGCGGGTTTTCCAGGATTCCCGCTCTGCCTCGATCGATGTCAGGCGTTCCTGACGCAGACGTGCCTCGCGCTCCAGCTGTTCGACGGCGGCGCGCTTTTCGACCAGCCGAGCCCGAAGCTCCGCGACGGTCGCGCGCAGGCGTGACAGCCGTTCGCGAAGCGTGTTCGCGTCTTCCAGTACCGCCAGCGCCTGTTCCGCGCCGTCGATCCGTTCCCTTGCGGCCGCATCGCGTTCGTCCAGCCGCTGCGTCTCGTCGGCAAGGGCGGCCAGCCGGTTGCGGCTTTCCGCCAGCCGGTTTTCCAGCGCCGCCAGGGCGTTCCGCTTACCGCCCGCATCGCGATAGGCGGTCTGTTGCCGCTGGCGCAGGTCGGCCGCATTGGTGTTTGCGGCGGTCAGCGCCTCATCCGCCTGCGCGCGCGCCGATTTCAGTCCTTCCAGCGTGGCCGCACTTTCCGCCTCTGCCGCGGCGACGGCCTTTTCCCCCGATTCCCGGGCGGCGGCGGTCAGGCGTTCGGCGTCGGTCCGGGCCTTTGCCAATGCGGCATCCGCTGCTTCGCGCGCCTGTTCCAGGGTCGATTCCGCCGTCCGCAATTCACCCTGCAGCGCCTCCAGCCGGTTGCGTTGTTCAAGGCGCTTTGCGGCGGCGGTCGCCGTCCCCGGCTTGATCCTGAACCCGTCCCACCGCCACAGCCCGCCGTCGCGAGTCACAAGCCGCTGGCCGGTCACCAGGTCGCGTTGCAGGCGTTCCGCGGTTGCGGTGTCCGGCACCAGCCCGATCTGCGACAGGCGGCGGGCAAGGGCGCCCGGCGCACGCACGAATTGCGACAGCGGCTGGCAGCCGCCGGGCAGGGCGGGCGCCCCCGTCATCGCGCCCAGATCGGACCATGTCTGGCCCGCTTCGGGGTTCAGGGACGCATCCAGATCATCCCCCAGGGCGGCCCCCAGTGCGGTTTCAAGTCCGCTGTCGACGCCGACTTCATCCACCACCGGGTCGCCGGCGTCGTCTTCCGGTTGCGACAGGTCGCGCAGCGCCGATTCTTCCGCCTGAAGCGCGGCAAGGGCCCGTTCGGCCTCCCCAACCTTTTCACGGCCGTTGCGTTCCGCCTGACCGATCAGGTCGCGGGCCTGGCGTTCGGCGGCGGACATGGCGTCACGCGCCCGGGTGCGCGCGGCTTCCAATGCTTCCCGGGCAATCTGGTCGGCACTGGAAAGCGCTTCGCGCGCGGCGCGGGCGGCCTCATCCAGCTCGGTGCGGGTTTGCTCCGCCGCTTCCAGGTCCGAATTGATCCGTTCCTGCGCCGCTTCGGCCTGGGCCAGTTCCTCTTTCGCGCCGTCAATGTCGCCTTCCGCCGCCATGGCCGCGTTCAGGCGTTCGACCTCGTCGGCGACCTTGGCCCGGCGCTGCGCCACCGTGTTCTGTTCCTGGCGGGCCTCATCCATCTGGCGGTTCAGTGTCGCGCGCTGCGCATCGACGGCGGCGACATGTTCCGTCATTTCGTCCAGTGCGGCTTCCTTTTCCGTCACCGATTTCTGGGCGTCGGCCTTTTCCGCTTCCAGTCGGGAGGCATCGGCCTTCTGGTCCGCCTGACGCGCCTTGATCCGGCCCGCTTCTTCATCCAGGCGTGCCAGTGCCTCCAACGCATCGGACGACAGCGCGCGTTCGCGTTCCCCGTCCGCGCCGATTTGCTGCAGGCGCGCTTCCAGTGCGTCCAGCTGTTCGGCAATCCTTTCCGCTTCGCTTTGAAGCTGGCGTTCCGCGATCACCTGTGCCTGCAGTCTGGCGGCGCTTTCCGCCTCCGCCTCCCGCTGGGCGGGCAGGGCCTCGTGCGCGGCGGTCTGCTGGCTGGTTGCATGGGCGACGGCCTGTGTGCGTTCGGCGACCAGTTCGTCCGCTTCCCCCAGGGTCTTTCGTGCCTTTGCCAGCGTTTCCTGGGCGGCGGTCCAGCGCAGATGAAGCAAGATCGCTTCCTGCGCGCGAAGCTGTTCTGCAACCTTGCGATAGCGATTCGCCTGCCGTGCCTGGCGTTGCAGGCCGGAATACTGGCTATCCAGCGCGCCGATGACGTCTTCCAGCCGTTCCAGGTTGCTTTCCGCCGCGCGCAGGCGAAGTTCCGCCTCATGCCGTCTGGAATGCAGGCCGCGAATGCCGGCCGCTTCTTCCAGCAGGGTCCGGCGGTCGGTCGGTTTCGCGCCGATCAGCGCGCCGATTCGCCCCTGGCTGACGATCGCGGTCGAGTTCGCGCCGGTCGCCAGGTCCGCGAACAGCAACTGGACGTCACGGGCGCGGACGTCCTTGCCGTTGATCTTGTAGGTCGACCCCTGGCCACGGTCGATGCGCCTTGAAATCTCCAGTTCTTCAGCGTCGTTGAAGGCGGCGGGCGCGTTGCGTTCCGAATTGTCCAGGGTGACGATGACTTCGGCATTGTTGCGCTGTGCCCGGCCGGACGATCCGCCAAAAATGACGTCGTCCATTTCGCCGCCGCGCATCCGCTTTGCCGATGCTTCGCCCATGACCCAGCGCAGGGCTTCGACCACGTTGGATTTCCCGCAGCCGTTCGGGCCGACCACGCCGGTAATGCCCGGTTCGATCAGCATCTCAACCGAGTCGACGAAGGATTTGAAACCGTGAACGCGAAGCTTTTTGAAATGCACGTTATACAGGGCCCGGAAGCACGATTATGCGGAACGGCTACTATCGCCGAACGATGCCACGAGGCAATCGTTCGGCTGTCGTAACGAAATAGGCAAACCGGATTCTAAGGGATGAGTCGAGTCGGAACCGGAGAATCTGTTCGAATCAGTTCAATTCGGCTTCGATGACGGCCTCGAAATCCTCAAACGGCTGGGATCCGATGACCGGAGTCCCGTTGATGTAGAAGGTCGGGGTCGAGCTGACTTCGTGCGTGTTTGCCCAGACGCCGCGCTGTTCGACGATCGCGGCGAAAAGCTCCTGATTCTCGAAACATGCTTCCAGCGTTTCCTGGGACATGCCGGCAAAGCTCGCAAGCTGCGCCAGTTCGCCGACGATGTTCTGGGAATTCGCCCAGCGTTGCTGTTGGGCGAACAGGAGTTCGACCAATGGGAAATAGCGCTCTTCCGTCGCGCACCGGGCGACCAGCGCACCGACCGCGGCCTGCTCATTCAGCGGGAAATCACGAATTTCAAGGCGAAGCTGTCCGGTGTCAATATAGCGTTCCTTGATCAGCGGCAGCGTCTCGCGGTGGAACGACGCGCAATGCGGGCAGGTCAGGGACGAATATTCGATCATATGGACCGGCGCGTTCGGGTCACCCAGAACACGGGGCGTGATCAGTGGGCTTCCTTCGGGCGCGTCGTCCGTCGACTGTGCGGCGGCTTCGGGTACGATGGATGCGTTCGCGGATTCCGTCGCCGCCGCGGATTGTTCCTCGGTTGCGGTGCTGCCCTGCGTCATTTCCTCTTCAGGGGCGGTGCCTTCGTTGACGAAAAGGTACGCGCCGACACCGACGGCAACCGCCAGAACGATGGCGGGGAGGGCGATTTTGTTTTCAAGCAGCGACATGGTCCGGTCTTGCTCCCGTGTGTCCTTGTTATGCATTCGCGCCTTTAGGTATGGGCTGGCGGGCGCAAACACAAGCCGGGCGTGCCCGAACTGACTGAAAATTGATTCAGTCTTTGCCGGCGTTTTCCCGCTGCAGGATCGACGTCCCGATCCGTTCCAGGATTGCGCGCAATTCCGGGTCTTCGACGGATTTAAGCTGATCGCGCAATGCGGCCGCCCGTTCCGGGGCCAGGGGCGGTGGCGGAACCCTCGGCTTCGGTGTGGCTGCCTTGCGTTCCAGCGGGACCTGATGCAGGCGAATTCCCGCAACGGCACGATAGCCGAAATGGGAATTGATCCGGTCAATCAGGATCGGTTCCAGATGCTGGAGTTCCAGGGCAATGGGACCGGCCGCACGGATATGCAGCGTTCCGCCGTCACGCTTGCCCTTCTGAAAGCTTAGCCGGTCCGGATGCGCATGGGCCGCCACGTCCGGTCCCACGATATCGGCCCAGTCGTTCAGGATTCGCGCGTCGATGAACCCGCGCTTGCCCACCGCCTTTTTCGCGATGCCGGGAACCAGCGCCGCCAGCGGCCGCGTGCCGCCGAAGCGGACATCGTCTTTCCCGGTCTTTTTCGGATTTTCGGCCATCGGGTGCGTTGTCTTTCCTATCCGGTCTGGAATATGCCAGCGACCGGAATACACTCTGCGCCATCATGGGTGCACAGAAAACCGATATCGCCGGACCGTTGCTTGCCTGGTACGACCGCCATGCCAGAACGCTGCCATGGCGCGCCCTGCCCGGCCAGGTACCCGACCCCTATCATGTCTGGCTGTCCGAAATCATGCTTCAGCAGACGACCGTTGCCACGGTGAAATCCTATTTCGAAAAGTTCCTGACGCTTTGGCCGGCGGTCGGGGACCTGGCAGCGGCATCACAGGATGATGTGCTGACGGCATGGGCAGGGCTTGGCTATTACGCGCGGGCGCGCAACCTGCACAAATGTGCGCAGATCGTGGCCCGTGATCACGGCGGTCGATTCCCGGACACCGAAGACGCGTTGTTGGAACTGCCGGGTATCGGACGTTACACATCAGCGGCCATTGCGGCGATTGCGTTCGGCCGCAGGGCGGTAGTTATGGACGGCAATATCGAACGGGTGGTCGCGCGCCTGAACACCGTCGAAACGCCGCTTCCCGATGCGAAGCCTGCGCTTTACGACATGGTGGATGCGATTACACCGAACGAACGCGCCGGTGACTTCGCACAGGCGATGATGGACCTGGGCGCGACGGTGTGCACGCCGGGCCGCCCGAAATGCATGTTGTGCCCGATATCCCGAAACTGCCTGGGACAGGGGGCGGCCGAAACCCTGCCGCGCAAGCGCCCGAAGAAAAAGAAACCGACCCGACGCGGCACGGTCTTCTGGTTGGAACGTCCGGACGGGTCGGCCCTTCTTCGCCGTCGTCCAGAAACGGGTCTTCTGGGCGGCATGATGGAATTTCCTTCGACGGAATGGGTCGACGGGGCGGCCGGCGCACCGCTGGATCACACCCGGACAGAGGTAATGCCGGCCGGGTCGACCGAGGCAGGGCAGGTGCGTCACACTTTCACCCACTTTCACCTGGTGCTGGATGTACGGGTCATCCGGGTCGCGGACGATTGGCGGGCAGAGGATTGGCGGCCTGGCGGTCACACGTTAAAAGGGGCGGTCTGGATCAAGCCGGACAGGTTGGATGAACAGGCGTTGCCAACGGTCATGCGAAAGGTCGCGACCGCAGCGCTTTCAGTACGGGATGCGGTGGAATGACACTGTTGGCGCAAGCGGATGAAACAGATGCGGGACAGGAATCCCTGTCCGACTACATATCCGATGTTATGCCTTCGGAACTCGCGACCGGTGACTATTGGGCCCTGGTGAAGGATGTCTGGAACAAGGGCGTTGGCGGCAACGATTTCGGTGACATCCTGATCGCGATCGGCGTCCTGATCGCCTTTCTTCTGGTGCGCCAGATATTCAGCCGGTTCGTCCTGAAACGCGTCGAAAAAGTCGCGGACAGAGGCAGCAATCGACTGGACCAGCGTGTTGTCACGGCGCTGGAAGGCCCGGTTCGCGCAATTCCCTTTGTCATAGGCGTGTTCTTTGCGACGGAATATCTGACGCTGAACGGGACGCTGCGTGAAATGGCGACGGCACTGAACCGGTCGCTGATCGTGTTCCTGATCTTCTGGGCATTGTATCGAATGGTGGAACCGTTTTCCTTCCTGTTGGGAAAGGTGGAACGGGTCTTCACGTCGGCGATGGTCGAATGGCTGATCAAGGCGATCAAGCTTCTGTTCGCGCTGATCGGGTTCGCAACCGTCCTTGAAATCTGGGGCATTCAGGTGGCCCCTATCATCGCGGGCTTCGGGCTATTGGGCGTTGCGGTCGCGCTGGGGGCACAGGACCTGTTCAAGAACCTGATTGCCGGGATCCTGATTCTGGTGGAACGGCGGTTTTCAACCGGTGAATGGATCGCCGTCGATGGCGTCGTCGAAGGGACCGTGGAATCTATCGGCTTCCGGTCGACCTTTGTCCGCCGTTTCGATCTGGCCCCGGTCTTTGTCCCGAATGCACAGCTTTCCGACGTTGCGGTTACGAATTTCAGCCGCATGCTGCACCGGCGAATCTATTGGATGATCGGTTTGGAATATAGGACCAGTATCGACCAGCTTCGCCAGATCCGCGACGAGATCGAAGCCTACATCCTGAATTCCGACGAGTTCGTCCACCCGGACCACGGAACGATGATTGTGCGTGTCGACCGTTTTTCGGACAGTTCCATCGACATCATGGTCTATTGCTTCACCAAGACGAAGAAGTGGCTGGAATGGATGGAGATCAAGGAAGCCTTTGCCTATCGGGTGAAGGAAATCGTGGAAGGCGCCGGCGCCGGCTTCGCGTTCCCCAGCCAGTCGGTTTATCTGGAAACCATGCCGTCCGGAACGCCCGACCCGTCGAAGCCGGAACAGTTCAACCCGCCGGAAGGAAAATCGGCGAAAAAGCGCCGATCAAAGAAGGCGCCCGTAAGAAAGGCCGAATCCAAGGAAGCCGATGCCGGGAATGCCGATGCCGGGGATACCAAGGACAGGGAAGCCTGACCCGGTCAGCGCGGCACGGCGTTCCGCGCCAGTTCATCGGCGCGTTCGTTTTCCGGATGCCCGGCGTGGCCCTTGACCCAGGCCCATTCGACCCGGTGCGTTGACGCTGCTTGTTCCAAACGCTGCCACAGGTCAGCGTTTTTAACCGGTTTCTTCGCAGCCGTTTTCCAGCCGTTGCGTTTCCAGCCGTGGATCCATTTGGTGATGCCGTCGCGGACATAGGTGCTGTCGGTCGTAATCCGTATCGATACCGGTCGCTTCAGGGCTTCCAGCGCCGCAATGGCGGCCATCAGTTCCATGCGGTTGTTGGTCGTCTCAACCTCCCCGCCGGAGAGTTCCTTTTCGTGTTCCCCGAATCGCAAAACCGCGCCCCAGCCGCCGGGCCCAGGATTCCCGCTGCACGCACCGTCGGTGAAAGCTTCGACATCGGCGCTCATGACCAGGACCTACTGATCCAGCCCATATGCGGTCGTGTCCTTCACACTTCGGTGGAACCGCAACCTGTCGAAATAGTCCATCGGGTCGTGGGGGCGCACCAATGCACCGGGCGGGCAATTCAGCCAGTCATACAGCCGCGTGAGGAGAAACCGAAGGGCCGACCCCCGCGCCAATACCGGCAACGCGGCGTATTCCGCTTCGGTCATCTGTCGGGCCGACGCGTACCCCGACAACAGGGCCTTTGCCTTTGTGACGTTGAAGCTGCGGTCCCGTTCGAAACACCAGGCGTTCAGGCAGATCGATACGTCATAGGCCATCGCATCGGTGCACGCGAAATAGAAATCGATCAGCCCGGACAGTTCCTCACCTATGAAGAACACATTGTCGGGAAACAGGTCCGCATGACAGACCCCGAACGGAAGGTCGGCGGGCCAGGCACTTTCCAGGAAATCCAACTCGTCGCGGATAAGCGTCGCCATTTCCGGGTGGACCTCATGGGCGCGGTCTTGCGACATCTCGAACAGCGGGCGCCAGGCATCGACGCTAAGCGCATTTTTTCGAACCATCCCGAAATCCGCACCCGCCAGATGAAACTGTGCCAGCGCCTTGCCCAGTTCGGTGCAGTGTTGCGGGCGAATGCGCCGCGTCCACATGCCTTCCAGAAAGCTGGTGATGGCCGCGGGCCGGCCATTCAATTGCCGCAAGGCAGTACCGTCCGGCATTTCGATCGGCCGCGGACAGGGAATGCCCTTTTCCGCAAGATGGTTCATCAGCCCGATGAAGAACGGCAGGTCGTTCGGGTCGACCCGCTTTTCATAAAGCGTCAGGATAAATGTGCCTTTGGTCGTGCGGATCAGATAGTTTGAATTTTCGACCCCTTCGGCGATCCCTTTCGCAGAGACGAGTGTACCGATGTCGTAGCCATCCACGAAATCGGACATCTCTTCATCGCTGACATCGGTATAGACTGCCATTACCGCCTCAATTGACCAAAATACGGGGCAGTTTGAATTCGATGTCTTCCGTCGCAACACTGGCTAAGTCGACCGTGACGTCGAAGCGGTCGCGACAGGCGTCGATCACCTCTTCAACCAGGATTTCCGGTGCCGATGCACCGGCCGACAGGCCAAGACGCCGGACACCCGACATCCAGTCCCAGTCGATGTCGGAGGCGCGCTGCACCAGCTCCGCCCTTGGCACGCCGGCGATCCGCGCGACCTCTACCAGGCGGCGCGAGTTGGATGAGTTCGGCGCGCCGATGACCAGCACCGCATCGACATCGCCCGCCAGTGCGCGCATTGCCGATTGGCGGTTCGTGGTGGCGTAACAAATGTCTTCCTGTTTCGGCCCTGAAATATGGGGGAAACGCAGGCGCAGCGCGTCGATAATTTCCTTTGTGTCGTCGACGGACAAAGTCGTCTGTGTCGCGTAGGCAAGGGCCTGGTCCGACGGAAAGTCGAGCCGGTCCACATCATCGACCGTTTCGACCAGAACGACCTGCCCATCGGGGACCTGACCCATGGTGCCGATCACTTCGGGGTGTCCGGCATGCCCGATCAGGATGATCGTATTTCCGCCGGAACTGTGGCGGGACACTTCGCGGTGGACCTTGCTGACCAGCGGGCAGGTGGCATCGACATAGATCATGTTTCGCCGCTCCGCCTCCTGCGGGACGGACCTGGGCACGCCATGCGCGGAAAAGATGACCGGGCGATCGTCCGGCGCATCATGCAGTTCTTCGACAAACACGGCGCCCTTCGCTTCCAGGGCTTCGACCACGAAACGGTTATGCACGATTTCATGGCGTACGAAGACCGGTGCGCCGAACTTCTCCAACGCCTTTTCGACAATCAGGATGGCGCGTTCCACACCGGCACAGAATCCGCGCGGCTCTGCCAGCCGGATTGTCAGGTCGGGTTTGTCGGGTGCGCTTGCGGCCACGGGTCGTTCCAAAGCGGGTTGCTGTCGGTCGGGTCTTACGTTGCGTTTTAGCGGGCGTCCGTCAACCGTCAAACTGCGGAACGGCCCCATGCCGCGTTTGTCGGCAAAACTTGGCCCTTCTAGTCCGCATCCGATCCGAATCGCAGTAATCGGGCATGCGTAGCATTTTCGAAGGGCCGGTCATGTCGAATCCCGAGATCGCAGCAAGGGGACCGTTCAGTGTCCAGGTCCAGGAAGGCCGGAAGTATGTCTGGTGCGCGTGCGGAAGGTCCGGCAGTCAGCCTTTTTGCGATGGAAAGAGCCATTTGGGAACTGGGCTCTTTCCTGTCCCGTTCACCGCTGATAAATCGACGACGATCTTCTTTTGTGGCTGCAAGCTGACACGCCGAAAGCCGCTATGCGACGGAAGCCATGCCAGACTTTGACACACGCCAGCAGACAGGTGCGCCAGGAATGAAACCATTGAATTTTCTGCGGCTCGCCGCGAAGCGGCTTGTCCCGGTGGCCATTGGCGCGTCGGTTCTTGCCGCCTGTTCCAACCCGGAAATCGCGGTTCGGTGCCCGGCAATCCGTCTACCGCTGGGGACGGAACAGGTCACACGCTTTGCCCCGGGCGCAGGTCGCGACATCACCGATGTCGTGCTGCAGGCGGAAGTGAAGTTTCTGTCGGGCGAATGCAGTGTCGGTGAAGAAAGCATCGATATGACATTCCCGGTCGCGGTTCGCGGCGTTCGCGGCCCGGCGGATACCGACGGCGTTGAACAGGTTCAGGTCTTCATGGCCGTTTCGACCCGACAGCGGGAAGTTCTGGCGCGCCGGGAAATCCCGCTGACGCTTCGATTCGTTGGAAACCGGACCAGTATTGTCACCGCCGACAGCGTGTCCGTCGAAATACCGAAGACGGCTGACCAGGATGGCGAGGATTTCATCGTTTTCCTGGGGTTCGTCCTCAGTGAGGAGGAGCTTGAGTACAACCGGACCGAAGGCCGGTATTGAGCATGCATTGAAGCGTCCGGTTGACTTAGGAGTTCGATCGGATATCTTTTTTGGACATAGCCCGTTACTTCCCCGTGGGAGAGAGCGTGGGCCGCAGGCCCCGCCGCCGAAGGAGCAACCGCCCCGGAATCTCTCAGGCACCCGGACTGCGTGGAAAGGGCAATCTGGAAAGCGGGCGGTCCACGTTTGTCGTGGCCGCTCCACCGAAGGGGAAAGCCGCCCCTTGCTCGGATGCGAGCGGGTTGGTGATACTCTCAGGTCCCGTGACAGAGGGGCGCGTCAAGCCGGGCGAACCGGCGACGCGTCTTTTTTTGTGTTGGGGGGACCGATGTCCGACGAAGATCTTAAGCTGACACCGCTGAACGCGCTGCACCGCGAACTTGGCGGGAAAATGGTGCCTTTCGCCGGATATGAAATGCCGGTTCAATTCCCGTTGGGTGTGTTGAAGGAACATCTGCATACCCGCGCAGCGGCGGGCCTGTTCGACGTCTCTCACATGGGTCAGGCGTGGTTGATCGCCGAAGACGGTAAGGACCCGGCCATTGCGCTGGAAACGCTGGTGCCCGCGGACGTTCAGGCACTGACACCCGGCCGGCAGCGTTACTCGCAGCTTTTGAACGACGATGGCGGCATGCTGGACGACCTGATGATCACACGGCCGGTCGAAAGCTTTGGGGCGGACCGGCTTTATCTGGTCGTCAACGCCGCCTGCAAGGACGCGGACTTTGCCTATATGAACGAACGGCTGGGTGGGCGTCTTCGCATCGAACGGCTGGAAGATCGCGCGCTGATTGCCCTGCAGGGACCGGCCGCCGCCGCCGTTGCCGCGCGCGTGATCGACGGCGCACTGGCGACAACCCCGTTCATGGCACAACATCGCTGCGACTGGCGGGGTACGGACCTTTGGATCAGCCGTTCGGGCTATACCGGCGAGGACGGTTATGAAGTTTCCGTCCCGCAGGACCGGGTGGAGGAACTGGCGCGCGCCCTTCTGGAAGCGGAGGAGGTGGAGGCGATCGGCCTTGGCGCCCGCGACTCATTGCGGTTGGAAGCGGGGTTGTGCCTTTACGGGCACGACATGGATGAAACAAAGACACCGGCGGAAGCAGCACTGGGCTGGTCCATCGGCAAACGCCGACGGGAGGCTGCGGATTTTCCCGGCGCGGAAAAGATCCTGAAACAGCTTCGTGGTGAGATGGCCTTTTCCAAACGGGTTGGTATCCGACCGGAAGGGCGGGCGCCGGCGCGCGAAGGGACGGAGATTCTGGACGCGGACGGCGCGGTCATTGGTGTGATCACCAGCGGCGGCTTCGGCCCCAGCGTCGAAGGCCCGGTCGCGATGGGATATGTCCCGCGGGATTTCGCGGAGGCGGGAACGGAAATTATGCTATCAGTGCGGGGGAAGTCCGCGCCGGCGCGCGTGGCCAAATTGCCGTTCGTGCCACCGGGTTTTTATCGCGGATAACGGTTGGACCTAAAGATAACAGGGAGAAGTGTGAAATGGCGGACCGTAAGTTTTCGGAAGAACATGAATGGGTTGATGTGGACGGGGATGTTGCGACGGTCGGCATTACCGATCATGCACAGGAACAGTTGGGCGATATCGTGTTCGTCGAACTGCCGGACGTTGGCGCCGAGTTCGGCAAGGACGATGAAACCGGCGTTGTCGAATCGGTAAAGGCGGCTAGTGAGGTCTATGCCCCGGTCGGCGGCGAAATCGTCGAAGTGAATGAGGCGCTGAACGATAATCCCGCTCTCGTGAATGAAGATGCGGAAGGCGATGGCTGGTTCTTCAAGATCAAACTGTCTGATGCGTCCGAACTCGACGACCTGATGAGCGAGAAGGAATACAAGGACTTTATTGCCGACTGATCCTGCCGATCGGCGGCCATTTTTTTGAGCAAGATGTGAAGAAAGGGTTCGATTATGGCAATTCAGATGGACGACCGGCTGACCCTCGATGATTTGGAGGTCCACCACGACTTTGTCCGGCGGCATATCGGGCCCGGCCAACCCCAGGTCAAGGAGATGCTGGGGGCACTTGGCTACAAGACGACGCAGGAGTTGATCGAAGCGTCGGTCCCGAAGTCGATCCGCATTGACGAGCCGCTGAACCTGCCGTCTTCCATAAGTGAACGGAAAACCCTGTCCGCGCTTCGCCAGATGGCGGAAAGGAACACCGTTCTGACCACCATGATCGGCATGGGCTATTACGGCACCATCACGCCGACGGTCATTCTGCGCAACGTGCTGGAAAATCCGGGCTGGTATACAGCCTACACCCCCTACCAGCCCGAGGTCAGCCAGGGCCGGCTGGAAGCACTGTTGAACTACCAGCAGATGGTGATCGACCTGACGGGCATGGAACTGGCCAACGCGTCCCTTCTGGATGAGGGGACGGCCGCGGCCGAAGCCATGGCCATGGCGCACCGCGTTTCGAAATCCAAATCAGACCGATTCTTTGTCGACCGGGATATCCACCCCCAGACTCTTGCGGTTCTGAAAACCCGCGCCTGGTCCCTGGGACTGGAGATCGTCGAAGGCGATGCCTTCGCCGACCTGGAAGGGGGCGAATTCTTCGGTGCGTTCCTGCAGTATCCGGGGTCGTCCGGGTGCGTGCGCGACATCTCGCGCCCGATTGCCGCAATCCAGGAACAGAAGGGTCTGGCCATCGTCGCCAGCGACCTGATGGCGCTGGTCATGCTGCGCCCGCCCGGCGAAATGGGGGCGGACGTCGTCATCGGTTCCGCACAGCGTTTCGGCGTCCCCATGGGCTATGGCGGTCCGCATGCGGCCTTTTTCGCGACACGTGAAGCTTACAAGCGTCAGACGCCGGGCCGCATCATAGGCGTTTCCGTGGATGCGGACGGCAAGAAGGCGCTTCGCATGGCGCTTCAGACCCGCGAACAGCATATCCGCCGGGAAAAGGCGACCAGCAACATCTGCACCGCACAGGTCCTGTTGGCTGTCGTGGCGGGGTTCTATGCCGTCTATCACGGGCCGGACGGGCTGTATCGCATCGCGCGGCGCATCCACCGCAAGGCCCAGATCGTCGCCGAAGCCCTGCGCCGGAACGGCTACGAAATCGTGCATGAGAAATTCTTCGACACGCTGACGATCCGCAAGCCGGGGCAGGCGCCGCGCCTGTTGGCAAAGGCGCGCGAAGCGGGGATCAACCTGCGATTTGTCGATGCCGATACGATTGGCATTTCGGTCGACGAATCGACAAAGCGGTCGGACCTGGAACGTCTGATCGACGTGTTCTGCGGTCGCGGTGCGGCGGACCTGTCTGTCGCGAAACTGGATTCCGAAGTTGCGGATGATGTGATTCCGCATCTGCTGCGCCGCTTGCCGGACAGCTATCTGACGCACCCGGTCTTCAACCTGTACCATGGTGAGACGGAAATGCTGCGCTATCTGCGCTGGCTGGTGGCAAAGGACATCGCACTGGACCGTGCAATGATCCCGCTTGGGTCCTGCACAATGAAGCTGAATGCGACGACGGAGATGATTCCCATAACCTGGCGGAATTTCGCGCATCTGCATCCCTTCGCGCCGCTGGATCAGGCCCAGGGTTATCAGCAGATGATCGAAGACCTGGAAGAATGGTTGTGCGAAATCACCGGGTATGACGCGCTTTCCATGATGCCGAACGCCGGAAGTCAGGGCGAATACGCGGGGCTTCTGACGATCCGCCGCTATCATGAAAGCCGCGGCGATACGGGCCGTCGGATATGCCTTATTCCGTCGTCCGCACACGGCACGAACCCGGCCAGCGCGATCATGGCGGGCATGGAAGTCGTCGTCGTCGCCTGTGACGATGACGGCAATATCGATATGGCCGACCTGAAGGAAAAGGCTGAAAAGCATTCCGCCGAACTGGCCGCGATCATGATCACCTATCCGTCCACCCACGGCGTGTTCGAAGAAACGGTGGAGGATATCTGCGCCCTGGTCCATGACCATGGTGGCCAGGTTTATGTGGACGGCGCGAACCTGAATGCCATGGTCGGCGTCTGCAAGCCCGGCCATTTCGGCGCCGATGTCAGCCACTTGAATCTGCACAAGACGTTCTGCATTCCCCATGGCGGGGGCGGTCCGGGCATGGGGCCCATTGGCGTCAAACGTCATCTGGCGCCGTTCCTGCCGGAACATCCGATGGTCCATGGCCTGAACCCCTATGCCCATGAAGGGGAAGGGGATCTGGGCCCCATCGGACCGGTGTCGGCGGCGGCGTGGGGGTCGGCGTCCATCCTGCCGATCGTCTGGGCCTATATCCGCATGATGGGACCGGACGGTCTGCGTCAGGCGACAGAGGCGGCGATCCTGAATGCGAACTATATTGCACATCGGCTGAAGGACCATTACCCGATCCTTTATACCGGGCGGAACGGCACGGTCGCCCATGAATGCATCGTCGACTGCCGGATGTTCAAGGAAACCTGCGGCATCACGGTCGAAGACATCGCCAAACGCCTGGTCGATTTCGGTTTCCACGCACCGACCATGTCCTGGCCAGTGGCGGAAACGATGATGATCGAACCGACGGAAAGCGAGGCAAAGCGCGAACTGGATCGGTTCTGCGACGCCATGATCCAGATCCGTGCAGAAATCCAGGCGGTGGAAGACGGCACGGCGGACGCGCAGGACAACCTGCTGAAGAACGCGCCGCACACGCATCATCTGCTTTTGGAAACGCCGTGGCCGAAGCCCTATACGAAGCAGGAGGCGTATTTCCCCCTTGATTCCACACGGGAGGATAAATATTGGCCGCCCGTTGCCCGCGTCGACAATGTCGCCGGCGACCGCACGCTGGTTTGTACCTGCCCACCGATGGAGGCGTATGCAGAGGCGGCGGAGTGAGAGGTTGTCGCAACCATATTTGAGATCTCCGCAGTCCAGGCCTTGGGCTTGAACGGTAATTCCTCCAACCTATGTGGAATAAGAGGTGGGGCTTATCATGACGAATGGCATGACGGCTGGGCAATCGCATGGAAGCATCCACCTTGGATTTGTTGTGGGTTGGAAAGACTGATCCACCCTCGATCACAGGGCTTGAATTTCATCGCCCGACCAAGTCCGATAGCCCGGTCCAGGCAATCGCCCTGGATGATGCGGCGTTGCTCGATGAAGCCACCATTCGGCGGGCCGGCGTTACACCGGTAGTTGGGTTTGCCACTGCTGACCGTGAATCAGATGGGAGGATCGAACTTTGGATTGACCCAACCGATCCGGATGCGGGGAAGTCGGTCATCCAGTATGTAAGCAAGGTCTGGCGACGACTTAGTCCCAGTCTTTGTCGCGCTTCGGCAAACTCCCCGCACCTTGCGGTAATGGCCTATGCCTATTCGCGGCGAATGGAACTGGTGCCGGTTCTGAACCCGAAAATTCCAACTGTCATAGATTATCCCGACGTAATGCGTTTTGCAGACGGTATGGATGTCCTGTTCGATCTTTTCGATGCTGGACTTCTGACACGCAGGAAAATTGACGAATTGCCGGTCTGTCCAAATTGCCAGGGAAGCCGCGCACTGGCGCGGGAAATCTGTGTCCAGTGCGGTCGCGCTATCCTTACAAAATCTAGAATCGTGCACCACTACCGTTGCGGCTATCAGGGACCGGAGGCGGATTTCTCAGTCAATGACGACGGCATCTCATGCCCGAAATGCCGGTACCGGCTGCAGCACTATGGGCGGGATCATGATCAATCGGGGGTTCTGTTTGAATGTCAGGCCTGTGACAGCAGTATGTCAGAACCGGAAGTTGGCTTTCGCTGCCTTGATTGCGGCATAAACACACGTGGGGACAATGTCGAGTTCAAGCCTGTCTGGCGGTATACGGTGTCATCAAATGCCGCCATTGCCCTGGCACTATTGAAAGAAGGCAAAGAAGACAGCCTTCTGGAATTGTTGCGTGGCGACAGTGACGGGAACCGTGCACTGGAAGAATCGACCCGGCTTCTAGGTGACGGCAGCAAGACCTCTGTCACCTTCGGCATTGAAATTGCTCTGCGGGACGGTGCGGCAGCACCTGCCTTGGCGGATGCCTATGACCGGATATATACGCTGCTCAACCGTGCAATGCGCGACAGCGACATCATCTCTGTTGAAATGAATGCGCCGACCAACGGCATTTTCGTCACAGCGTTGGGGGATTCGGCCGATCGGGATGCAATTGTCGATCGGACCACAGCATGGATAGCCGATTGCCTGGAAGACGACGCGCCTGTTGATGTGATCGTTCGGCAGCTTGGCCAGGATACGACGCAGTTGCGCGAGTTTGATCGAACTGTTGACCTAGACCGAAGCCATGCTGACTGATGCGCTCGTTTGGCTTGGCGGTCTAACTCGCGCGGAAGCATTCAACGCCTTCTGGCATATGATCCTGCTTGAAGTTCCGCGCTACCTTCTGACGGCGGCAGCGGTGGCGTTCGTGGCCTTGCAGCGGCCGGGCTTCGGGGGTGCCCATCCAAAACCAGGCAAAGCGGAACCGGAAGGATATGCGGATATAACGGTCTTGCTTCCGGGCCACAATGAAGCGGACGGGCTGCGCCGAACGGTTGAATCCCTTCACAGGCAAAGTCTGGCCCCGACCCAGATCATTGTTGTCGACGACGGGTCTACAGATTCCATGTCGGACATCGCGGCGGATTTGCGCCGTGAGGGGGCGGTCGATCTCGTCCTGCGCTCACACCTTCGATCAGGGAAAAGCGCGGCGGCGAACCTCGGCCTGCGCTATGCGACCGGGTCCTACGTCGTCATCGCAGACATTGATACCGAGTTCGCCCCTGATGCTATTGAGCGAATGCACAATGAATTCAAAGATCCGTCTGTCGGGGCTGTTGCCGGAAATCTGGGCGTCCGAAATGCCTTTGAGAGCCTGACCACGATCGTGCAGGCAATTCAGTATCTGGTCAGCATCAGCACCGGGCGAATTTTTGCCGACGCGTTCAATATTCTTTTCATCGTATCCGGAGCGGTGGGAATGTTCAGGCGAAACGCGCTTGTCGGCGTCGGCGGTTGGGAAGTCGGACCGGGTGAAGACGCCGATCTGACCGAGAAGCTGCGACGCGCCGGCTGGCGAATAGCGTTTGCACCCGGCGCCATGGCCTATACGGACGTTCCAACAACGATCCCGGCCCTGATTCGGCAAAGAATGCGCTGGAATCGCAGCCTGGTCCGCATTCGGCTTGAGAAGTTTGCAGTCTCCCTTTCGCCGGCGGACTGGCGGTTCCGACTGTCCGATGCCATCGGACATATCGACATCCTGTTCTTTCAGGCATTCCTGCCATTTTCTTTCGCGGTCTATCTGGTCTGGCTGGTCGTGGCTTATGGCGGTGCTGCGCCGGTCGTACTGTTGGCGGTTACAATGATCTATATTGCCATTGCCACGGCGATTTTCCTGTTCGCTGTGATCGTGTCCGGGGATGTACGGAATCTTCGCTTTTTGACCTATGTGCCGCTCTATTCGATCGTCAGCAGCTTCATTCTGCGGTTCGTCAGACTGGTGGCCATTCTGGATGAAATTTTACGTCGTGGGTCCTACAAGGACCCCTATGTTCCACGCCGTGTGCTGGATGCGGCAAAGGGGGACCAACCATGAAACGCCTTCGCAAACAGACGTTCGACTCTGGAATACCGAATGAGGAGAGAGGCGGTGGTCGGCGTTGGACAAGGATCGTCTACCTGGCACTGCTTGCCGTATTTGGACTCGCCTTGGTTCGGGTTGCGTTTGGGGACTACCTTGTGCTGCGTGGGGAGGGCATTGTCCTTCGCGACCGGGTTGATGTCGGTGTCGAATACAACGCCACGATTCAGGCTGTATATGTTGCGGAGGGGCAGAATGTAGAGCGCGGCGAACCGATCTTTGCGCTCCGATCTCTGGATGCGACGCGAACCCTGATCCAGCTTCAGCGCGAAGAGATCGAACTAGACACACAATTGACCATGGCCAGGGCGGAGGCGCGCTCCTTGCCGCGATTGATCGAACTGGCTGAAGAACGTTATGCGACGGCGCGTTCCCATCTGGTGCAGTTGCAGGAACTCTATGACGACAACCTTGTCGCCAATGATGTCATCGGTTTGGCCATCGACCGCGAGTTCCGCGCCAAGCAGGAGTTGGAAGAGGCAATAGCCTCTTACGATGAAGCGAACCTTCTGATTGAAAATCTGGGCGAGACGATTGGGCGGTTGAGACGTGTGATTGAAGATTTTTCTTCAGATTACGACGGTGGCACGGTGACGTCGCCTGTTGACGGCCAGATCGGCCCGGTGCTCCCCTATCCTGGGACGGTTATCGAACCTGGTACGCATGCAGTATCCGTTTTGACCGGGCGTCCCTATGTTCTGGCTTATATACCCACGGGTACGCTGTTTTCCGTCGATGTCGGTGATGACGTAACCGTGTTCGCCGGTACCAGTTCGTTCGAAGGCCGCATTGAAACGATCAGTTCGTTTGCCAGATCCGTGCCGCAAGAACTCCTTGATTCCCTGGGGCGGCCGGAACGTAAAAGGGTGTTGCGCATACAGCTGAACGAAGATGCACCGCCGGTCTTTTCAACAGTTACCGTGCGCCATTCGGCGACAGCCTGGTTGCCGTTATGATCAAACGCGGTAGAACGGAACTGGGTGCACTAATCTGGACTCAGTCGCGCCAATATGTCGGCCCAGATGTCCAAGCCAATATGTGATCGCGTCTAACAGCGTGCGGCTTTAACCCGTTTCTTTGCGGCGGATAAGGGCGAGGCCAGCGGGCAGCGGGTGCAGTTTCGCGTTTTCAATGGCTTCGAAATTTTGCCGTTTGTTGCGTCCGCTGCGATAGGCGTGTTCGCGGATCAGCGACGCCGCACGCGTTCCCTGACGCAAAACGATGGCGTCCAGAATCTGCTCATGGTCCGCATGGGCGCCACGGACTTGCGACAGGCCGTGGTCGGCCAGTGTGCTGTTGAAAACGATGGCCCGGGGACCGGCCAGCGGGATACGACACAGGTTTTCCAGTGCCGGCGCCAGCGCCCGGTTGCCGGATGCTTCAACGATCCCTGCGTGGAAGGCGGCGTTCAGGTCGATCCACCGTGCACGCGCCGAAACATCTTCCAGCGCCAGACCTTTATACAGCGTCTCTGCCTCCGCCAGAATTGCGCGCAGGCGCTGTTCCAGATCGGAGGTCAGGCCGCGTTCAGCCGCCTGACGCGCGGCCAGCGATTCCAGCTCACCGCGTACCTCGATCGCGTCGGCGACTTCATCCACCGTGAAAGAACGGACCCGAAAACCGCGGTTCGGTTCGTGGGTCAAAAGCCCTTCACGCTCCAGTGCGCCCATTGCAAGCCGTGCCAGGGTACGGGAAACCCCCTGGCTTTCGGCCACCGCCTGTTCGCGAATGGCGACGCCCGGGTCGTACTGACCGGCCAAGACGGCTTCACGCAGTGATTGGGTAATGTTTTCAAGTTGTGCACTCATGGGTTCTTTATTGCATGCAATTTGGCGTTGAAAGCAACAAATTTGTCATTCAGTTGCTTGACATGAATTATATTGCATGCAATCTGAACCCGGATATCAGAAACGAAAAGAAGCATGATCGCTTCGTTTTTTTTGGGAGTGTTAACGCCATGCCGGATGATGCAGGCGCATTGGTCACCAAAGCCGTTCCACCCAGTTTCAAGACACCGCCGCTGATCGAAACGCGTCCGCCGCGCTGCCCGCCTTTTGTGGAGGTGACGGACCCGGACCAGCTTCTGCCGTATCTGGAGCATGTTGCACAGCGCGACTATAACCACGGGCTGAACGCCTGTTGGGACCTCCAGGAAGGGGAACGCGTTCTGCTGCGGGTCGATAACTGGCACAGCGACCTGGTGATCGAGGCATGCAAGAAGATCCTGGAGAAATACAAGGTCAAGTACGAGATCAAAAAAATCGATCGCGGCCCGATTCCCGACTGGGTCGGTGCGGACGAGGTCGATTATTACCTTTTCCGCACCAAGGAACTGGCCGAATGGATGGACTGGTGGGAAGAGGAAGAAAAGAAACAGCAGTATGACAAGATCCTGATGGGCTATGGCGGGCCGGTTCTGGCCGAACGGTTCATCAAGATCCAGCGCATGCCGTTCATCACGCCGGAAATCCTGGCGTCCCCGGCGCATGCCATGCCGATTGAGGTTCTGAACGCGATTGACCGGTGGACCTGGGACCGGGTGCGTACCGCGAAGCGCGCGCGCATCACCGACCCGGAAGGTACGGACATTTCCTTTACCAACCACGCGGAATACTGGGACGGAAAGCGGGAGTTCTACAGCCCCGAACTGACCGAGGCGACGTGGCGCGGCAACGAACATTTCGGCAAACAGTATCTGCCGGGCCATATCACCGGTCGGCCTTGGATGTTCCACCCGTTCAAGGAAGACGGTTGCGGCGTCATCGCCGGGACGACGAACCATATCGCGCCGTGCGACTGGACGCAGCTGATCGTGGAAAATTCGAAGATCGTTCAGATCAACGAAGGCGGCGAGTTCGGGTCGAAACTGCGCGACCTGATGGAAAAGACGAAAGACATCCAGTACCCGACCTTCCCGGACAAGGGGCTGATGTACTGGTGGGAGGCGTCGATCGGCACCAACCCGCACATTCACCGGCCGCGAAAGGACTTCCCGTCGGGCTTCATCAACTGCCTTTATGAACGGGTGCGGTCCGGTGTCATCCATATGGGCTTCGGGACCATCATCTCCTCCATGGCAGAGCGGGAAGCCGCCCGGGCGAACAATCTGGTCGGTCACTGGCATCTGCATCTCTATTTCCCGACCTACCTGACGGAACGGGAAGGGGACAATGAACCGGTGATCGAAGACGGCCGTCTGCTGGCCCTGGACGACCCGGAGATCCGCAAGATCTGTGCGAAGTACGGCGATCCGGAAATGTGGCTGGACGAAAGCTGGAACCCTGCGGTCCCTGGTATCAACATGAACGGCGACTATTGGGACCATTACGGCAAGGACCCGCTGCATTGGGTGAAAACCGAACTTCAGGTCTGTCGCCATTATCACCCGCAATTCATGGCCATGGTCGGCGCGGACGGAAAATACTGTCACGGCGAAGGGGCCGAATGGTGGAAGGGCGGCTGCTGTAATCACAGCGGCGTTTCCGCCCCGGTTCTGGGCGGGAATTGCTGCGGTCATGATTGAGCGCCCCGCGCGCTGAACCATCCGATCGCCAACAAGATGAGCGTTGGAGCGAGCAGCGCGTGACCAACGCCGAGTGAGATGGAAAACGTAATAACGGGCAAAGGGAGGAAGTTTAACCATGTCCAAGATTAACCGTATGACCCTGGCGACACTGTCGGCCGCGATTCTTTTTACCGGCGTGAGCCTGGCGGAAGCCCAGACGCGCGAATTGCGTTATGCCGAGTTCGGGCCCGATCGCGGCACCCGGGCCGAGGCACTAAAATGGTTCGATTCCGAGCTGCGTGAACGCAGCGACGGAGCGTTGGGCCTCGACATCACCTGGGGCGGCACGCTTTTGGGCGCGCGAAACGCCATCGACGGGGTCAGCAACGGCGTCGCCGACATCGCCTCCGTCGTGCCGGTCTATGAGCCGGGCATGCTGACTGCCTGGCGCGTCGCCGATGTCCGACAGATCAACGACGAATTTGTCGGTATGATGGCGACCTACGAACTGATGACCGACAGCGATCTCGCAATAGCCGATTTCGAAGCTCAAGGTGTGCGTTATGTAGCGAACTTCACCACCGGCCCGACCCAGCTTCTTTCGAAGGACCCGGTGACGAGCCTGGCCGACCTTGAAGGCATGACCGTCCGGGCGACCGGGAATTTCGGCAGGGCGTTCGAGGCAAACGGTGCATCCGCAACCTCGATGAGCCAGCCCGACGTCTACCAGGCGCTGTCCACCGGCACGATCGACGGCACGGCGACCTATGCCTACGTCATTAACTCCTACAAACAGTATGAAGTCGCCCAGAACCTGACCGATATCGGCATGGGCCAGAACCTCGGCTGGGGCATTGTCATAAACCAGCGCGTTTGGGACAGCCTGAGCGATGATCAGAAGGCGATGATGAGCGAGCTGGGACGGGACCTGACGCTTGAGTTGGCCGAGATGATGTGGCGGTCGCGCACCGACACGCTGGCCAACTTGCAGGCAGGCGTCGACGGCTACCAGATCACCACCCACGAAGCGGACCCGGCTCTGACCGAAGCGCTTGTCGCGTCGGCCGAGGAAGCCGGTATGAGCTGGTTGGCGGGTGCCCGGGACGAAGGTCTCGACGCCGACACCCTGCTGAGCGACTTCGACGCGGCCGTGGCCAAGTACAGCGCGATGCTGGAAGCTGATGGCTACCCCTGGGCCGACCAGTAAGTCGCCGTGAGCGGAACCAATGACGGGATGCCGAGCCTGCGCGAGGACAGTGGGCTCGGCATCCTCGACCGCGCGCTTGACCTTCTGGAGCGGGGTCTTTCCTTCATCGCCGGGCTTATCCTGCTTGCCATGGGGGTGTTGGTCGCCGCCGGCGTTTTGGCGCGCGAAGTGATCCACGTCACGATCTCCGACGACATCTTGATGGTCGGTCTGGCCATGGTGGCGGTGGTGGTCCTGCCGCTGGCCCATGTCCAGCGCGACAAGGGCCAGATCTCCGTCACCGTCATCACCGACCGACTGCCGCCGGCGTATGGAGTGAGCGGGCGTATTCTGGGCAATGTGATCGGTACGATCTTGTTCGGCGCCATCGCGGCCACGACCGCACAGGCGGTGCCGGAAGCCTATGTGGAGAACCATTACTATGATGGCCAGTTCGGTATCCCGGTTTGGCCGGTCAAAACAGTCTTCGGCATCGGCATGGGTCTCTTTGCGCTCCGTCTCGCGCTCTGTGCTCTGGCTGACATTCTGACATTCCGGGAGCAGTGCCGGCAGGAGCGTTGAGGCGCCCCGACAAGCACGCATAAAACACGTCTAAAAGGGTTTTTAGATGGATCCTCATATCATCGGCTATGGTGGCTTTGTCGCCGTCCTCCTGCTCTTGGCCTTCCGGGTGCCGATTGCGATCAGCCTGGGCAGCGTCGCCGCCGGCGGCATGCTGCTGGTTTATGCCTGGTCGCCCTGGATGCCGTTCTCGCTGGACGCAGCCTGGGGGCCGGTCGGTTCCCTCCTCGGCACGACGCCGATCGGGTTCATCAATTCCTACGCGCTCTCGACTGTCCCGCTGTTCATCTTTATCGGCCATGTTGCCTACCAAGCAGGTTTTACAACCGATATCTACGCCGCCGCCCGGGTTTGGCTGGCGCGTCTGCCGGGTGGTCTCGCTATCGCATCGGTGGTCGGTTGCGGCGGATTCAGCGCGATCAGTGGCTCTTCGGTCGCTTGCGCCGCCTCAATGGGCCGGATCGCGGTGCCGGAGATGCTCAGCAGCAACTATTCAAAGGCGCTTGCCTCCGGCTCCGTCGCGATCGGCGGGACGCTGGGCTCCCTGATCCCGCCGTCGATCCTGTTCATCATCTTCGGTGTCTTCGCGGAGCAATCGATCGCCAAACTCTTCCTGGCCGCCGCCATTCCAGGACTGTTGTCTCTGGTCGGCTATATCCTGGTGATCTTGGTTTGGGCCCGCGTCAATCCGAACGCCGCGCCGCAACCGGAACTCGCAGCCGCCCGGGAAGGCCGCGGCGCCACCCTGGCGCGATGCTGGCCGATCCTGTTTTTGTTCCTGCTGATCATCGGCGGAATCTATATGGGCGCCTTCACCCCGACGGAGGCCGCCGGCGTCGGTGCCGTCGCAACCCTGACGCTGGGCGTTCTGCTGAAGCGTCTGACTCCGGCGAAGATGGCGGAGGCGCTGCGCGAGGCGGTCACCCAATCGGCGCAGCTTTTCGCCATCGCCATCGCCGGCAAGCTTTTCGTCAACTTCATCGCGCTCACCAATGTCGCGACCCAGCTGACCGACTGGATTGCGGTGACGGAGTTGTCGGTGTTTGTGGTAATGGGAATGATCGTCCTCCTCTACGTTGTCCTAGGCATGATGCTGGACCCGTTGGGGATCATTCTGTTGACCCTGCCGCTCACCTTGCCGGTGGTCGAATCCTACGGGCTGGACCTGATCTGGTACGCGGTCATTGTTGTCAAACTGCTGGAAATCGGCTTGGTCACGCCGCCCATCGGGCTAAACGTCTTCGTCATCAAATCCATTGTCGGTGATAAAATCCCGCTGGAGCGGATCTTCGTCGGCATCAGTTATTTCCTGATCGCCGACGTGATCGTGATGGTGCTGCTGCTGGCGTTCCCGGTCCTATCGCTCTTCCTGCCGAGCCTGCTGTGATCCGGGCCGCACAGGATTTGCGGATCGAGCGGGCGGAAGTTTGGACCCTGACGCTCGATCGCCTGACACCTTTCGAGAGCGCCAACGAGACAGTGCAGCGCGAAACCCATGCGTTGGTTGCGTTGCAGGCCGGCGGGCTGACGGGCTGGGGCGAGGCGCCGGTGCCGCTGGCCCCGCTCTACCTGCCGGAGACGCTGGCGACGGTGTTGGACGCCTTGCGCCATCATCTGATCCCACGACTGTTGGACCAGCGCCTGGGCGCACCGGAAGATGCCGCCGCGGCGATGGCACCGGTGCGCGGCCATGTCTTCGCAAAGCATGCGCTGGAGACCGCCGCCCTGAACCTGATTGCCCAGGCGGAAGGGTGCAGCCTCGCATCCATCCTGGGGGCGGAGCGACGCCATGTGCCCGCCGGCGCAACCTTTGGCCTGCCGGCCCGTGCGGAGGATCTTTTCTCCTTCATCGACGCGTCGTTGGAGAGCGGTCACACGCGGGTGAAGGTCAAGATCGCGCCGGGTCGCGACGTCTCCATTCTGGCGCCATTGCGGGATCGCTATCCAGACCTGTCGCTGACCGCCGATGGGAACAGCGCCTATACCTTGGCGGATGCGGACCGGCTGGCCGATCTCGACCGGTTCGGCCTAACGATGTTGGAGCAACCGCTGGGCTGGGACGACTTCGCTGACCACGCGGCCCTTCAGGCAAAGATGAAGACCCCGCTGGCACTGGATGAAAGCCTCATGTCGCCCGCCGACCTAAAAACCGCGGTCGCCCTGAAAGCCTGTCGCGCCATCGTCTTGAAGCCGGCGCATGTCGGGGGGCCCTGGCAAGCGAAGCGGATGCATGATCTGGCGACGGCCGCGGGTCTGCCGATCATGCTGGGCGGGATGCATGATTTCTGCATCGCCCGGGCGGCCAATCTGGCGGTGGCCGCGCTGCCCGGCTGTACCGTGCCGGGCGATATCGGCGGAACGGATTGCTACTACGCCAACGACCTGGTTGATCCGCCGTTGCGGATGGCGGCGAACGGTATGCCGGTACCGGAACGGGCCGCGGTTTCGGAAGCGATTGTGGACCGACTTGCGGAGCGATGTTTCACTCTCTCCACCGCCGATCAATAGCCGCACAGTTTGCGCGTGCCGTCGAACGCAGACCGGAAGATCTTCTCGCAGCCGCCCTGACGGGAGTTACGCTGGAATCGGTATTCCGCGGCGTGTCCAATTTCCTGGCTTTGGACTTCGTTGTCGTGTTGCTGCTGATCCTGTTCCCGGTTCTGTCGCTGGCAATCCCGCGAATGGCGGGCTGACGCCGGGTCAGTTCCGAACCGAAAGGCCCATGCCCCAGAAGCCGATTTCAAGGCGCGTTGCCTGTTCGAACGTCTTCAGAAGCTCGCCATAGCGCGCATCGGACAATGCGGGTCCGGCAAGGTCATCCAGATAGGAAAGCGTGTCCTGACAAAGCGTCTGGTATTCCGGACCGGCATACATTTCGATCCAGGACAGGTACGGATTGTCGTTTCGCAGGGTCGCGGGGGCATCGGCCAGGGTGCGGCCGATTTCCCCATATCCCAGCACGCAGGGACTGAGCGCAATGTGCAGGTCCAGCAGGTCGCCTGCCATTCCGCGTTCCATCACGTAGCGGGTATAGGCCATGTTCGCCGGTTCTTCCGGAAGGTCCGCCAGGTCGGTTTCGGAAATCCCCCATTCGGCGCAATAGGCGATGTGCAGGCCGAGTTCCTCATCCAGTAACGCCGTCATCGCGTCCTTTGCGCGGCGCAGGTCCGAAAGGTTGCGCGCCTTGTACCCGGCCAGCGCATAGGCCCGCGCGAACTGGATCAGGAACAGATAGTCCTGTTTCAGGTAGTGCTGGAAACTGGCCTGCGGCAGGGTGCCGTCTGCCATGCCGCGGACGAAAGCGTGATCAACATAGCCGTTCCAGGACGCCGCGCAGTCCGCTTTCAGGCGTTCAAACAATGTCATCCGGGCAGACCTTCAGTCGCGCACGCCGTCATACAGATTATGGCGGCCCACATTGTGAATATCGGTTTCCCCACACAGTGCCATCGTGCCGTCCAGTTCATCATGGATGATCTGCAGCGCCTTGGTGACACCGGCCTTGCCCATCGCCCCCAGGCCATAGACATAGGACCGTCCGATGAAGGTCCCTTTCGCCCCGGCGGCCATTGCCTTGAACACGTCCTGTCCGGAACGGATGCCGCTGTCGAAGTGAATTTCCGTCTTGTCGCCGACGGCATCGACGATGGGGGCAAGCATGTCGTAACTGGCGGGTGCGCCGTCCAGCTGTCGTCCGCCATGGTTGGATACGATCATCGCGTCCGCACCCATTCCGGCGGCAATTTTCGCATCTTCCACATCGTCGATGCCTTTCAGGATCAGCTTGCCGTCCCAATGTTCGCGAATCCAGTCGATGGATGACCAGTCCAGCGTACGGTCGAACTGCTTCGCCGTCCATTCGGAAAGCGAGCCCATATCTTCAACCCCCGAGACATGGCCGACGATATTACCGAAACTGTGGCGTTTCGTGCCCAGCATCTTCATGCACCAGCGCGGTTTAATCATCATCTCAAAGATGAATTTCGGCGTGATCTTGGGCGGGGTCGAAAGACCGTTCTTTATGTCGCGATGGCGCTGGCCGATGAACTGAAGGTCAAGGGTCAGGACCAGGGCCGAACAACCCGCATCCTTTGCACGTTGCAGAAGGGATTTAACGAATCCCCGGTCACGCATGACATAAAGCTGGAACCAGAACGGGTTCTTCGTGTGGGCTGCGACATCTTCGATCGAACAGACGGACATGGTCGTCAGCGTATAGGGAACGCCGAACTCTTCCGCCGCCTGTGCGGCCAGGATTTCACCGTCCGCATGCTGCATTCCGGTCAACCCGACCGGGGCCAGCGCGACCGGCATGGTCACGTCCTGACCGATCATTTTGGTCGCCAGGGACCGGTTGTCGATGTTAACCGCCACGCGCTGACGGACGCGTTGACGCCGCAACGCGGCTTCATTGTCCCGATAGGTGCTTTGCGACCAGGAGCCGGTATCCACATAATCATAAAACATCTTCGGCACGCGCCGCTGCGCAAGGCGCCGCAAATCCTCTATATCGGTGACAATGGTCATGGGGCCTCCCTAAACCGCCCTGTACAGCAAATTTTCTTCAGCCGCCGCGCCTGCGCTCTTTCAGGTCATAAAGGCAATCTGACACGGCTATCGTTCGATTTTTTCAGGCGAAATCGTACGCCAACGCAGCTTGCAAAGACAATTGCGTTCTTTGTTCCACGCAGGACCATCAATTTGTCGGACGCCTCTTTTCGGCCACTCAGACGTCGAAGAAAACGGTTTCCTCCGCACCTTGCAGGCGGATGTCGAAACGATAGACCGGTGTGCCGTCACGATCGGACCTTGCGGCGACCAAGGTCGCACGGCGGTTTTCCCATTCGATCAGGTTCAGGACGGGGTCCTTGGCGTTCGCATCTGCCTCATCGCCGAAATACATCCGCGTGTTCAGGCCGATATTGATCCCGCGGGAGACGATCCAGAGGCTTAGATGCGGGGCCTGGACTGTACCGTTACGGCCCGGGACGGCACCCGGCTTTACCGTATCGAACCCCCATTCCCCGGTTTCGAAGTCGGTGATCACACGGCCCCAGCCCCGGAACCCGTCTTCAACCGGACCGCCGCCTTCCGGGTGGGCATAATGGCCATCGGCATTTGCCTGCCAGACTTCCAGCATCACGTCCTTTATGGGCGATCCCATGCCGTCGATCACGACCCCTTCGACCCGGATGCGTTCACCCTTTGCGTTTGGTCCCGCTATGTCCCAGCCGAGTTCATGTTCATAGATGTCGAAACCGGCAGCGCCGGGCGCCAGGCCGATATGGACATAGGGCCCCGCCGTCTGCGAAGCCGTTTCCTTGAGATAGTTCAGTTGCTGCGGCATGGCTCAGTTCCCTTCCAGACGGTTTTCGAACAGCGTCGACCGGCGGCCACGCAGGATGATGTCGAATTTGTAGGCGATGCTGTCCAGCGGGATGGTCGCATTCAGGTCCATTGTCGCCGTCAGTTGTTCGATCGCATCCTGGTCGGGGATCGTCTGTACAATGGGGCAAAGCGGAATTAACGGGTCCCCTTCGAAATAGCATTGCGTGATCAGGCGCTGAACGAAGGCCGACCCGAAAACCGAAATATGGATGTGTGCGGGACGCCAGTTGTTCACATGGTTCCGCCATGGATAGGCACCCGGTTTCACGGTGCGAAAATAGTAATAACCTTCCTCATCCGTCATGGTGCGGCCGCATCCCCCGAAATTCGGATCGACGGGGGCGAAGTACATGTCCTTCCGGTGGCGGTACCGGCCGCCTGCATTCGCCTGCCAAACTTCTATCAGCGTGTTGGGGACGGGTTTGCCGTTTTCGTCCAGAACCCGGCCGTGCAGGATAATGCGTTCGCCGATGGCGCTTTCGCCCGGCTTCGCATAATTCGTCAGCAAGTCATTGTCGCCGTCCGCGATATCGTTCTGGCCGAATACGGGGCCGGTGATTTCGGATACCGTGTTTTCCAGGCTGATCAGGGAGTAGCGCGGGCTTCTTGCGACGGATGTCTTGTATCCGGGGGCAAATGCCGGCGGATGCCGGTCGCGGTTACGTTGATAGTATTCTCCCGGAACGGGCATGGGGGTACCTCCTGCGCGTGATCGATCTTGTTGCTTCGCCTTGATGTGCGAAGACTGTACATAATCGACTGTCGGGCGAATTGATCAAGGACAAGAAGGCAAAAATATCTGCAATTTCCGAAGGATCGGGCGAAAAGGCGGTTCTATCGGCCCGGTCAGTCGGCGGCGGCAACCAGTGTCGGCGCGGCCGGCGAAATACAACGCGACAGATAGCGGTAGAAATCGCGAATCGTGCCTTCGAAATCGACAGGGCCCAGCAGCCCGGACGGCGCATGGCGGGACGCCAGCGCGGTCTGCATCCGTTCCAGTTTCTCCCGGTCTTCCCGGTTGACCTCGTGCCACAGGGCGATGCGCTGTTCCAGTTCATCCTCCGACATTTCGGTACCGAAGGTCGACAAGGTCCAGCGTACGCGAATCCGGTCGACCGCGACCGGCTGGATGGAGAAGGAGACGAGCAGCGTCGCGGCCTGACTGGCGACCTGACCCGGGAAAACACAGAACAAGGTCGACCGACGGCGTTCCTCATCCGTCAGGGCGCTGGAACCATGTCCGCGGGGCGCCGCCTTTTCCGGATAGTTTGCGACATAGGATGTAAAGGCGTCGCCCGACAGCGACTTCCGGCTGAGCCCCGTCGGTGTATAGGGCCGCAGTGTCTTCGGATGTACGACGGACAGGTGATATGCCTCCATGAAATTCTCGACGAGGCATTTCCAGTTGGTCCGCCATTCCTCCTCAAACGAACGGACGATCCGCATATTCTCCGGCTCGTAATGCTTCAGCAACGCATCAAGACGTCCCAATTGCGGGGCCAGCGGCTGTGCATCGTCATCCAGATTGGCATAGATGAAGCCGTTCCAGACCTCGCTTCGGAAGGTCGGCAGGCGACAATTGTCGGCGTTGATGTCCCGGTCCTGCATATAGGGTGCGGTCTGCAGGCCACCGGAAAGATCGTAGCACCAGGCATGATAGGGACAGACGAAACGCCGCGCACGACCGGAACCGTCCGCCAGCATCATGCCGCGGTGGCGGCAGACATTGGACATCACACGGATTTCCCCGGCTTCGCCGCGGACGACCAGAAGCGGTTCGTCGAACAGCTGGGCCGTGAAATAGTCCCCGGTTTCCGGAATCTCATCGACGCGGCCCAGACAGTGCCATTGGCGGGAAAGAAAACTGTCGACCTCGAACCGGAAAAAGTCAGGGTCGGTGTAGAACGCGCCCGGCAGGCACCGCGCATCCGCTTCCGGAAGCGCCGCGACTTCGTGCAATGTCTTTGTCATGCGGGCGACATCGGACATTCCGTCATACCTTCTAAAGATCAGGAACTCGCCGCGAATTATGGGCGCATTTTTGGACCGTACGGCAAAACCGAATCCGCACAAACAAGATTTTTCCGATGTTGGGATTAGGGAAAACCTGCACCGGAAACCCCGGTGCCCGGTGCGCCAGATTCAACCCGAAATGCGCGATTTCGTTGCCGGGCAGGTGGCCCGCGTGTAAGGGGATTGCATGAACTGGCGCCTTGCAATCGGGACCCCCCTTGCGGTTTTCGCCTTGGTGACGAACATCGCCATGGGCGTTGTCATCACCGCGTTCGCCCATGATGCGGACCGTCCGATGATTTCCATCTGTGCGGCGGCCGGCATCATTCAGATCGCCGCGCCGGATGCTAAAGGCACGCCGGTATCGTCGGACATTCTGTTTATTGACGATTGCCCGATTTTCGGCGGCGCCCTTGCAAAGGCCATCGCCACGCCGCCGGAAGTCCCGACCGCCGTATCCTTCAGGCACCATCGCTTTGAATGGGCGGTCGCACCGACCCCGGCACTGGACGGCGTCCGCAGCCGGCCGTATCAGGCACGCTCACCCCCTTCCTTGGGCTGACCCGGTCAGCAACGTTCCAAAACAATGTCCACGCGGTTCGGCAAATCGAAGAACCGCGAGTTCGGTGCATGGCGGCGTTTGCGCCCACACCGGAAGTTTATGAACGCCGTCGTGGCCGGCTTGTCGGGTTCAAGGACCCGCATCGCCGGGACCGCGACCAACGAAGGAGTTAGTTTAAATGATCCGTTCCATACGCAGTTTCATTGCCATCGGCGCGCTGGTCGCGCTTCCTGGTTTCATCAGCCTGGCGCTTGCCCATGAATTCATGGCGGGATCCCTGCACATCGATCATCCCTGGGCCCGCGCCACACCGCCCGGCGCGAATGTCGCAGGCGGATTTATGGAAATCACGAATACGGGCGATGCGCCGGACAGCCTGATCGGCGGCTCCAGTGCCATGGCGGAGAGGGTTGAGATCCACAGCATGGAAATGGCGGACGGTGTCATGAGAATGCGCCCGCTTGCCGATGGTCTGGAAATCCCATCCGGGGAAAGTGTCAGCCTGGCGCCAGGCGGTTTGCACATCATGCTGATCGGGCTGACGGCGCCGCTGGTGGAAGGCGAAAGCGTGCCGGTAACGCTGATGTTCGAACATGCTGGTAGCGTCGATATCGACCTTTCAGTCGATGCCGCCGGTGCAGGGTCGGACGACAGGGGCAGCCATGCAAACCACTGATGCACCCCAACCGGATGCCTCCGGGAAGCGTCGAATGCGCCTGATCTGGATCGTGATCCTGAACCTGGTCGCGTTCGGGGCGTTGGGGGCCTACATCCTCACGGGCGGGCTGACACGACAGGTTCAACAGGCCGTAACCCTGGGCGGACCGTTCGAACTCGTAACCACGGGCGGCCAACCCATTACCGAGGCATATTTCGCGGGCAAGCCCTATGCCGTTTTCTTCGGGTTCACCCATTGTCCGGATGTGTGCCCGACCACACTGTCGGAAATGGCCCACTGGATCGGCGAACTGGGGGCGGATGCGGACCGTATGCGCTTTGCCTTCGTGACCGTCGACCCGGCTCGGGATACCCCGGAAATCCTTTCTGAATATGTCGGATATTTCAGTGATCGTATCGTGCCGATGACCGGCAGTGAGGAAGCGGTGCGCAACGCCATTTCCACATTCCGGATATACGCGCAACGCGTCGACCTGGAAGGCGGGGACTACACGATGGATCACAGCGCATCGGTCTATCTGATGGATGCGGACAATAATTTCGTGCGTTCGATCGGATATGGGGAGGGACCGGAACGGGCACTTTCCAGCCTGCGTTCGCTGATCGGCCGTTAAAGTCCGCGTTTCCTCAGTGCCCGGTCCAGGCGGGGGAAGACACGCCGCGCGTTGCCTTCCATGACCTTGTGGCGGTCTTCCCCGCTTAGGCCCAGATTGTCGACATAGCGTCTGGTGTCGTCGAAATAGTGCCCGGTTTCCGGGTCGATCCCGCGCACGGCGCCGACCATTTCCGAACCGAACAGGATATTGTCTATGTCGATCACGCGGAACAGAAGGTCGATTCCCGGCTGATGATAGACGCAGGTGTCGAAATAGACGTTTTTCATCACATGGGTGCCAAGCGGTGGCCGGTCCAGCATATCGGCCAGTCCCCGATAACGGCCCCAATGATAAGGAACTGCCCCGCCGCCATGGGGAATGATGAACTTGAGGTCCGGGAAATCCCTGAACAGGTCGCCTTCCAGAAACTGCATGAAGGCGTTGGTATCCGCCGCAATGTAGTAGGAGCCGGTGGCGTGGAATGCCGGATTGCACGAGCCGGAAACGTGGATCATCGCCGGTACTTCCAGTTCCACCATTTTCTCATAGAACGGATACCAGTAACGGTCGGTCAGGGGAGGGGCGGTCCAAAGTCCGCCAGATGGGTCCGGGTTCAGGTTGCAGCCGACAAACCCCAGTTCCGTCACGCATCGTTCCAGCTCGCGGATCGGGTTTTCCATGGAACCGTCCGGTGTTTGCGGCAACTGGCAGACACCGATGAAGGTTTCCGGATACAGTTCAACCACCCGCCCGATCAGGTCGTTGCAGGCGCGCGCCCAATCCATCGATGTTTCCGCATCCCCGACGTGAGGTTCCATGCGCGACGCCCGCGGAGAGAAGATGGTCATGTCTGCCCCGCGTTCGCGGATCAGGCGAAGCTGGTTCCCTTCAATCCCTTCGCGGATTTCATCGTCGGAAATATCGGGACGTACGGGTTTGGGCAGGGACGGGTCCTTCAGCCGTGCCTTCTGTGCCGCGCGGTAGTCCAGATGGGCCTGCGGGACGACCGTGTGATGCCCATGACAGTCGATGATCATTCCTTCGTCTCCATCCGTGCAAGGATCGTATCAAGCATCGTGCTCAGGTCGCGTGCGTCCAACGTGTCGGTATATGCTTTGGTCAGGTCCTGCCGCTCGGCCGTGGCTGAACTCATCAGTGGGGGAAGGCCGGCCTCTGCCACCGTCTTCGCGACCTCGCGCATCTCTTCCGCCCGACGCCCGCCATGTTCGATCGACCGGGAAATCATATAGGGCGTCAGCTGGGACCAGTCCGGGCCGGGGAAAAGGTCGCTCAGCGACTGTATGACGGTATCCTCAACCCCGTAGTGGCGGGCGGACAGCATGGATTCCGTCAACAGGGCCTCAACCCCCTTTACCATCACGCTGCGGCACATCTTCGCCGCGGATGCCTTGCCGGGGATGTCCGAGAAAACGGTGGTGCCGGAAAAACCGATTGCCCGGGCGATGGGTTCAAACGCCGCTGCGTGCGGCCCGCCCAGAAGGATCGGCATGGCAAGGCGTTTGGCCGCCGCCGGTGACATGACCGCCCCTTCGACATAGCGGCCGCCGGCGGTATGAATGGCATTCGAAGCCGCAACCTTCTGACCGGGCGAAGCGCTGTTCATGTCAAAATACCAGGCTCCGTCGCGCAGATTCGGCGCGACGCTGTTGGCGGCATTCAAAGTTTCCTCTGCCGTGACGGCACACAGAATTATATCGCTTTTGACCGCCAGGGACGCTGCGTCCGGCATGGCGGTTACGTTCATCGTTGGCAGGGCTTTCGACGGGATGCTGTCCGGGTCGGGGAGCTTCAGATCCCAGGTGACCAGTGCTTCATGGGCGCTTTGCGGCAGGTCGGCGGCAAGCAGTTGCCCGACCTCCCCCAGTCCCAGGAGACCGATGGTTGGCCGGGTCATTCCCGTTGCCCCTTCTCCCAAACGGTCTGGTCCACATAGCGCAGTCCCGCGTCGGCAAGGCGGCCGCGCATGTCATAAATGTCCAGGCCCAGTTCCCCCGCTGCCAGGCGTTCGCGTTTCGCTTCTTCGTTCGCGACGCGCTGACGCGTCTTTTCCAGCACCGACGCTGCATCCTGCCGCCGCACGACGACCACGCCGTCATCGTCCGCAACGATCAGGGCCCCGGGGGAGACATAGGCGCCGGCACAGACGATTGGTATGTTCACGCTGCCCAGTGTTTCTTTTACTGTTCCCTGGGAAAAGACGCATCTGGACCAGACGGGGAAATCCATATCTTCCAGGTCGGCGGTGTCCCGCACACCCGCATCGATCACCAACCCCTTGACCCCGCGCGCCTTCAATGATGTTGCCAGCAGGTCGCCGAAATAACCTGCGTCGGACGGGGAGGTGGGGGCAAGGACAAGGATGTCGCCGGCCTGACACTGTTCGACCGCCACATGGATCATCCAGTTGTCGGCGGGCGGTGCGCTGATTGTGACGGCGCTGCCGGCAATCAGTCGACCCCGATAGATTGGCGAGATTGGGGCGGCCAACAGGCCTGTTCGGCCCTGCGCCTCATGCACGCTGGCGACACCCAGCCCCTCGGCCTCGAAGGCATCGGCGATTGCCGGGTCAACACGTTTGATATTCTGGACAACCACGGCCATCTTCTTATTCCACTTCGTTTATCCGAATCTGGGGATCGGGCTGATGTCGAACTCCGTACCGGCGATGCTGATGCGCGGCGGAACCTCCAAGGGGCTCTATTTTCTTCGCGCCGACCTTCCGAAGGATGTGGCCGAACGCGATACCTTCCTCTTGAAGGTCATGGGGTCCCCGGACCCGCGTCAGATCGATGGGGTCGGCGGCGCGGACCCGCTGACATCGAAAGTTGCGGTCGTCGCGAAATCCGACCGGCCCGACGTGGATGTAGACTATCTGTTCCTGCAGGTTTTCGTCGATCAGGCCATCGTTACCGACGCCCAGAACTGCGGCAATATTCTGGCCGGCATTGGCCCCTTTGCGCTGGAACGCGGATTGGTCCAACCGTCCGGCGATGTGACGGATGTCAGAATTTTCATGGAGAATACGGGTCAGGTTGCGGTCGCAACGGTGGCGACGCCGCACGGTGCGGTTCGATATGACGGCGCGGCCGGAATTGACGGTGTGCCGGGCACGGCGGCCGCCATTCCCATTGTGTTTGAAGATACCGCCGGGTCCAGTTGCGGGGCACTGCTGCCGACGGGAAACCCCGTCGATACGATCGACGGGCACGACGTCACGTTGATCGACAATGGCATGCCGTGCGTCATACTGGATGCCGGTGCTTTCGGATTGACGGGGGTCGAGTCGCCCGAGGTGCTGGAAGCCGATGCGGCACTGAAGGCACGTATTGAAAGCATCCGCCTGAAGGCGGGGCCAATGATGAACCTGGGGGATGTCGCGGAAAAGTCGGTTCCGAAGATGACCCTGGTGAGCGCGCCTAATAACGGCGGCGCCCTTTCCACCCGAACCTTCATCCCGCATCGGTGCCACAAGGCGATTGGTGTCCTGGGCGCAGTCAGCGTCGGGACCGCCTGTTTGCTGGCGACGGGTCCGGCGGCAAAGCACGCTACGGTCGGAGACGGCGATCCCCGGCGGATTTCCATCGAACATCCGACGGGGGAATTCACCGTCGTTGCGCATCTGGGACCCGACGGCATGGTCCAACGTGCGGGCGTCCTGCGCACGGCGCGCAAGCTGATGGATGGTGTGGTATTCGATTGACCCAGACAACATGGCGGTCGTCCTTCGAAACAGCGGCTTAGTCGCGACGAAACGACGGGTCGTGCCCGCTTGTGTCCTGACCGGGGGGTGCATTGTCGATTGCTTCCTCCAGTGACATTGTTTCCACCCATTCTTCCGGCGGGCGGGCCTTGCCGCCCTTCGGCACCTGATCCAACCCCCAATAGATTTCAAGGCGATGGTTGTCCGGGTCGCGGAACTCGACCGCGACCTGGCACCCGGCCCGGCGGCGCCCTTCGAAATCGATGGCAACGCCGTGTCGTTCCAGATGATCCCGGGCGCGCAGAACCTCGTCCAGGGTATCCACCTCGAAAGCCATGTGGTGCATTTCCTGGGACAGGGATCCGCGGGTTGACCCGCCGACCAGCGCGACGCCGTGATGGTCGCTGTTGAACCGCATGAAGGCCATGCCGCCCAGCATCATGCTGCCGGGATAGATGTCCGAAACTTCAAAGCCCATCACGTTGGTATAGAAATCAATGGACCGTTCCAGGTCCGTCACCTTCAGGACCGTATGGCCGATTTTCGTGATGTTGAAGGGCGGTGCCTCTGCTGCCTTCTTGTTCAGCAGGTTCTGAACCTCGTCCGAACGAAGCGCTTCGAAATCAACAATGCCGCGGGCCATGGGTTGAACTCCTTCTTCTTCACCCGGTCCTGGATGGTCAGTTGATCATGGTATCGGGCAGGAAAAGCGCGATCTGGGGGAATGCGATCAGGATCACCAGCGTCAGCAGCATCATGACCCAGAACAGAATGACCCCATTGAAGATTTCGCCCAGCGAAACGTCCGGCGCGACGGATTTGACGATAAAGACATTCAATCCGACCGGCGGGGAAATCAGCCCCATTTCCAGGGACAGGACGACCAGCACGCCGAACCAGATCGGGTCGATGCCAAGGTCGATGATGATGGGAAAGAATATCGGCAGGGTCAGAACCATCATGGCGAACCCTTCCAGAAAGCAGCCCAGGATCAGGTAGATCACGACGATCAGTATCAGGACGCCCACCGTCGGCAGGTCCAGCCAGGTTATGAATTCACCGACATGAGTCGGAATGTGGCTCAACGCGATGAACGGGTTGATCATGTGCGCGGCGATAAGGATCAGCATGACCGTCGCCGTCGTTGCAATGGAATCCTTGCACGCATCCCAAAGCTGACGAATGTTCAGCGTCCGGGTAAAGAACCCGATCAGCACCACCGTGCCCGCGCCGACGGCCGCCGCCTCCACTGGGGAAAACAGGCCGCCGTAGATTCCCCCGATCGTCAGCAGAATGACACCGACGATGGGACCGGCACCGGCAACCGCACGCAGTTTCTGCGGCAGAGTGGTCGTCGGACCGGCGGGGCCGTATCCGGGACGCAGATAACAAATGACAGTGACTGCCAGGACGAACAGACACAAAAGCAATATGCCCGGCAGGACACCGGCCAGGAACAGACGCCCAATGGATTGTTCAGTCAGGATCGCATAGATCACGAACCCTGTTGATGGCGGGATAAGAATACCAAGTGTTCCGCCTGCGGCGACAACTCCGGTCGACAGCCGTTTATCGTATTTGAACCGGTTCATTTCCGCCAGGGCCACCTTGCCCATGGTAAGGGCGGACGCAACGGATGACCCGGACAGGGCGGCAAACCCGCCGCATCCGATGACGGTTGCAGATGCCAAACCGCCTTTTATCGACCCAACAACGGCATAGGCCGCATCGTAAAGCTGGCGGCTCATGCCGGTAATCGATGCGACATTGCCCATCAGGATGAACAGCGGGACGACAACCAGTTCCGGTGACGAACCCAATGTGAAGGCTTCCGACGCAAGAAGTCCGGTCGCCGCGTTCCATCCGTTCAGCGCTGCGATTCCGAAAAAGCCGACGATGAACATGGCAAAGGCGACCGGGATGCGGATCGCCAGAAGGAAAAGCAGAATGGCAAGGCCAAGCAGGCCCGTCGCGACACCGGTCATGTTGTCTGGACCTGTTCCTTGCGGACGTCCCGTGTGCCGAGACTGAGTTCCAGCCCACGCAGCGCCATGCCGATTGCCGTCAGAATTGCAAAGCCGCTCAACGCCCACTGGAACCACGCCTTCGGCAGAAGCAGCAGATTGGTCGACAGGTTCAACATGACGGAAATTTTGGCGCTTTCGTAAACCGCCCAGGCCAGAGCCAGAAAGATGACGGCCCCCAGAAAGGCGGATATGGCATCGATCCAGCGGTTCAGGGCCGCCGGAAAATGCCGTTCCAGCAAATCGACCGCGATATGGCCGCCGCGCCGGTCACACACTGCCATGCCGCCGAAGACGACAATGACCATGCCCATTGTGACGATGTCGTGCGACCCATAGATCGGATGTCCGAAGGCCCGCAGGACCACATCCGCCATGATTACGACGAGTTCAATGACGAGCCCGATTGAGCCGATCACCGCGGACAGGCTGATCAGCCTGTCCGCGACGACCCGTAGTTGATCCATCAGTTCTTACTGCTGCAACGCGGCGAGTGTGTCCGCGCCGCCGACGGAATCGACATAGGCCTGTGTGACCGGCTCTACCGCCGCAGCGAAGGCTGCGATTTCATCCGCAGTAAGGTCGACCACAGTGTTGTCACCGGATTCCCTGGCGGCGATCAGCGCCGCATCGGCGGTGGCGTTCCAGGAATCTTCCGCGCTTTGGGACAGGGCGCGTCCGCTGGCTGCGTCCAGGGCAGCGCGTTCCGCATCGCCCAGGCCGTCATAAACGCCTTGGTTCAGAACGGCATAGAATACCAGCCGTCCAAGCGGCGCACCCAGCGTGTAGCTGTCGGCGACTTCGTCCAGTTTGAAGTCGGAAAGCGTGCTGGCGCCGGTGAATACGCCGTCGATCAGCCCCGTTTCCAGTGCGTTATAGACCTGAGTGATCGGCATCTGTACCGGCGTCGCGCCCAATGCTTCGGCGACTTCCGCCGCCGTGGCGCCGGCAACACGAATGCGCAGCCCTTCCAGGTCCGCAGGGGTTCGGATGACGTGACCGCGCATGATCATGATGTTCGGTTCGGACGTCCACAGCGCCAGCGGCACCGTGCCCGGGAATTCGCCAGTCAGGTTACCTTCATAGGCGTCCCACAATGCGTCATAACCGGACTTTCCTTCCGGAATGGCCGCCGGGAGTTCGGCGATCATCGTCTGCTGGAACTGCGAAGACGTATAGCCCGGCAGGCCCCATGCAATATCGGCTACGCCCTGGACGACACGTACATACTGTTCGACGGGACCGGCCCCCAGTTCGCCGCCGTGATATCCACGCACGGTCAATGCGCCGCCGGTCGCCGCCGAAACATCGGCATTCAGGCGTTCGATCACGGATGCGTTGATGGTGTGAAAGGGCGGCGTGAAATTGGCGAACTTCAATTCCTGCGCCGCGGCCGGCAATACGGTTGCTGCAGTAACGACCCCTGCCGCCAGGGCACCCAAGATGGATTTGCGTATCAACATATCTGTCTACTCCTCCCGGTTATGATGGCGGGTCGGCTGATCCGCCCGCCGTTTTGTGGGTACGCTTATGTTGGTTAACGCTATGCCGCGGATTTCGTGCGCCAGCTGTCGGCATAGTTTTCCCGCGCTTCGCGGGAATAAGGGGTCGGCGAAACGCGCACGCGAATTTCCGCCTGCTTATGGCGTTCGGCCGATGTCTTTTTGGTGTCGTCCGGTTCACCCCACTTCAGGGTCAGGACATCGCCGACTTCCACCGCGGCATCGACGACGCCCAGTGAAAGCATGCAGCGTTCGTTGTAGCTGTAGCCGTTGAACATGGACATTCCGACCATCTTGTCGCCGTTCATGACCATGTCGGCAGATGTCGATGCGTAGTTCGGCTGCGGGAAGTCGATCCATTTGAAATGATCTTCGCCCGGCTTGAACGCGGACGCGATGACGTTCACGACGTCTTCGGCATTCCACTCGAACGTGACCTTCTTTCGGTTTGGGCCATCCTTCATCGCGCTCAACGCGTCCTTGCCGATGAAGTCCGATTTCCAACCGATATAGAAGCCATAACCGAGTTCGAACGGGTTGACGTAGTAGTCTTCGATATTGTCGGAAACAAAGCTGCCGCCGATGGCGCCGGCGGCTTCATAGGCATCTGCACCCAGCCAGTCGCGGTATTCCGCCAGCATCCCGTCGCCGGTATAGATGCCGGGCAGGGGGGACGGGATCCATCCGGATTCCAGCGTATTGGTGGAATAGGCGCGGCTTCCGACCTGACGCAGGTCGACGCCGACCTCGCGCGCGGCCTCCAGAATTGTCGACTGGATATATTCCTTGTCGCTGTAGGGGCCCCAGATTTCCAGACCCGGCGCTCCGGCCATCCCGTGACGCAGCGCCTGGACGCGCTTGGATCCGACATTGATCCAGTCGACATGGAAGAATTTGATGTCCGGTACCGGGCCGCCATTGATTTTGTCGAAGATCTTGTTCGCTTCCGGTCCCTGTATCTGGAACCGATAATGGGTGCGATAGATGGCCTTACCGTCTGGACGGCTGTTGGAACGCGGGTCGTGAATCAGGCGCACTTTCCAGGTGCCGATCGCCTGCTGGAACTTGACCCAGTTTGCCGTCGGCGCACGCCCGACCAGAACGAACTTATCGTCGCGTTCCCGGAATATGATCATGTCACCGATGACATGTCCGGCGGGGGTTACGGGCACAAAGTGTTTTGCGCGGTTCAGATCGAAATTCGCGAAACTGTTGATCCCCACATGGTCCAGGAACGCAGCCGCATCCGGGCCTTCGACAATGACTTCGTCCATGTGGTGCGACTGATCAAACAGGACCGCCATGTCACGCCATGCGCGCTGTTCGTCGCGCCAGTTCGTGTATTCCGGCGCAACGACCGGATAGACGTACATCCCGATCTGGGAGTTGCGCAGCATTTCAACCGGGTTCTTATGCTGTGCGATGGCATCGGCAAGACTTGGCATTGTTTCCTCCTTAGCAGGCAGTCGTTTCAGCGTTCGCTGTTCAGTTTGATGAGACCAGGGCCAAACCGGGAATTCGGGTGGCCAGGGCCGGTTTGTCCTTTGTCAGGTATTTAAGATTCTCCAACGCCAGGCGGGCATGTTCGCGGGCCAGCGCCTCTGCGCGGGCGCCCTCGCGTCCGCGAATCGCTTCCAAAATTCCGCGATGCTGACCCTGCGCGCGGATCAGCGAGGTTTGGAAATCGGGAATTACCGCCTGTTCCTGAAGGAAAGAAGACGGGGATGCGAGCGGCAGGTTGCTTATTCTTTCCACCTCGCGTCGGATGACGGTGCTGCCGGACAGTTTGGCCAGCAGTTCGTGAAAATCAGCGTTTCGATGCACATAACTGTCGAAATCGATACCGTCGCGTTCCGAAAGCGCCGTGTCGATTTCATCCAGGACACGGTCCGCTTCGGCCAACAGGGCAGGGTCCGCACCGCGTTCTGCGGCAACCCGCGCTGCAGTGCCTTCGATGACGCCGCGCAGTTCGATCGCGTCGGTGATGTCTTCAATGGTAAAGGATGCGACACGACAGCCGCCGGTCTCTATACGCTCCAACAGTCCTTCGCCGACCAGATGGTCCATTGCCTGTCGAAGTGGTGTCCGGGAAATTTCAAGCCGTTCCGCAAGCGCGACTTCCGCCAGGCGCGAACCCGGTTCTAGTTCCCCATTCATGATGAGGGACCGCAGGGCCATGAGACCCTTCTCAAACTGGCTGAAGCGGTTTGCCACAGGCCTGTCTCTCTCCCGTAAGGTGCCGTCTCTTCAGGACAGCTTCGTTGGGAAAGAGATATCACTGTATACAACAATGTCAATTAGGTTTGAAAATCGGCCATTCTTCCTGGTTTGTTGAAAAAATTGTATACATAGTTTCAAAGGTTTAGAATTGTTATAATTCAATCAACCTTTGTTGCATCCTTAAACATGACGCGATGCCGACGGTTCTTGATCCACTCTTCAAGCTCGATATCCGTCATGAAATGGTCCCTGTTGTATCGGTCCCAATGAATGATTTCTTCCGGCGGCCGGCGCCAGCGCTTGTAGGGTTTGGCGGCTGGCGGCCCGAAGGCAAAGATGTCCAGGACCGAAATTTCATCAGGGATGTTCAAGATGGGTCGCATGGCCTGCTGAGCCTGTTCCTGGCCGATGGCCGTAATCCACCAGACGCAGTAGCCAAGCGCGGACGCAGCCAGATGGGCGGAAACAGTGGCGGCGGCGACAGATTGCAGCAGGATCCGTTCTGCATTTTCCTTGTACATACGGTCCAGGTCAGTTCCATCGTTCAGGACCGGAAAGGCACTGGTCCATCGCATGTCGGAACAGACAACGACAAAGCCCGGTGCGGTGGCCAAGCCGCGATAATCCGGTGTCGGAAACTTCATCTTTGCCTTTGCGCGAAAGCGCTGTTCTGCCACGAAATAGTCGGTGATCTGTTGCTTTATCATGCTGTCGCGCACAACGATGAATTGCCATGGCTGGGCGTTCGCGCCGGATGGCGCGTGCCTGGCTGCTTCAAGGATCAGTTTAAAATGCTCATCAGGGATTGTGGCGTCGGCATTGAATTTCCGGACTGTCACGCGGTTTCGGACGACCTGCATCAGGGCATCATATCGGGTCCGGTCCCCAAGGACCGGCAGGTCAACCGCTGCTTCCGCTTCCTCCAACTCCGACTGGGTCATTTTCTCGGTCATTGCTCCCTCCACAATTCTTGGTGTTTCGCGCCGGGCATCAGCATAACCTAGTTTCAAAGGGACAGAACCAAGGTATCGATCCTGGGATGACGGAAGATTTTCTTTCACGCTGGCTTTTGCGGCTTGGGTTTTCCGCGCCGCCCCCGACAACATTGAACTCACTTGCCCAACTACAAAGGGCGCATCTGGACGCATTCGCGTTTGAGAATGTGGACCCGCTGCTGGGTCGTGTACCGAATCTGGATGCCGATGCGACCGCCGCGAAACTCCTGCGGCAGGGCAGGGGCGGTTATTGCTTCGAATTGAACGGGCTGTTTGCGGGAGGTCTGCGCCAGATCGGGTTCGGGGTTACGGTGCGACTGGCGCGGGTTCTGTGGCGTCGGTCCGAGCCGGGGCCTGAAACCCATTGTCTTCTGATTGTTTCGGTCGCGGGCTGCGACTTTGTCAGCGACGTGGGGTTCGGCGGGCCCGTGCCGGTGGCGCCGGTTCCACTTTCGCCGGGGCAGGGGAGTAATGAAAGCGGCTATTGTCTGGTGGAACACGACCTTGGCCCGTTGCTCTGTTCGCGCGGGGGGGACGGTCGGGAAACGCCGCTCTATGTCATTACGCCGACCCGTGCCGACCCGGATTCCCTTGCAGAGGGCAATCGACTGGCCGCCACGGCACCGACCAGTCCCTTCACGCAGCGATTGATTGCGGCGCGTGTCGTTGCTGACAGACGGATCGTCCTCGAAAACACACGTCTGGTCGAACGCACCCTGGATGGGGTGGAAATCTGTTCGTCACAACTGACACGCAGTTCTGTCATCGACGCCCTGTCCGACCGGTTCGGTCTGACCCTGACACCTGATGAAAAGGTCCGGGTGAGGGATTGGCTGAAAACGCAGTCGTCCTGAGGCGGTCTGCACACCAGGGCGGCCGACTGACGTCGCGCGCTTCATGTCAGGCTGCTTGCTCTTCTTCTGACTTCTCAAGCGGGATGCGGATCTGAAAACAGGCGCTTGGGCTGTCGTAGTCCATCAGTTCGATTTCACCGCCGAATGACAAAAGAATCTGATATGAAATCGCAAGACCCAGGCCTGCACCGCGGGAATGTTCGCCGCGCACCATTTTTTCGAACACCCGTTCGCGCAGCTTTTCGGGCACGCCCGGGCCGTCGTCGGCAATTTCGACATAATAGGTGTCGTCGTCGGTCCAACTGCGAATAAAGACATGGGCGACGTCCTTGTCATTATGCTGAATGGCGTTCGACATCAGGTTTATAAAGATTTGCGAAAGTCGGTCGCGGTTGGCGCGGATGCGCGCGGTCCCGCACCGATCGTTGGAAACGATCTGCAGTTTCCGGTCACCGGCGGAACCGCTTACGACCTCTGCTGCCTTGTCCAGGATGACTTCTGGATCGACGGGGTAGAGAGGTATCGTCTGGCTTTCTTCTTCCAGGAATTTGAGGTCCAGAATGTCGTCCAGAAGTCTGGTAAGGCGGATGCTTTCGGATTGGATAATACTGGCGAACCGCTTGCGGGTACCCGAATCCAACTCGTCCACGCTTTCCAATGTTTCGGCGAAGGAGCGAATGGAGGCCATGGGTGTGCGTAGTTCATGGCTGACTTGCGACAGGAATTCGTCCTTCTGGGAATCCAGCATGCGAAGACGGTCGTTTGCCGCACGAAGCTGCTCTGCGGTGCGTTCCGCCTCCAGGCTTTTGAGCTCCAGTGCCTGCGATGTCCGCATCAACCGGGCGGCCTCGTCGGCAATTTCCATCAGGGAATCCAGGGGAATCGTCTCGCCCCCCGCCGATTGCGAGACCATGGCATGTGCGGATGCAGCGCCCACCGACCCGGCCAGTTCGCGTTCAAGCTGAGAGATGAAGACCGGCGTCGCATCCGGAAGGCCGTCGACCTTGCCTTGTGCGCGGGCGGCCTTGTCGAACAACGCGTGCGCCGAATCGCGCCCCAGGATGCGCTGGGCCAGCTGAAACAGGTCCTCGCTTGCGGCGGAACGGTGCACCAGTTCCATCGCCTTTCCCGGTTCCGACTTAAAGACATTGACGAACAGCGCGCCCTGCAATTGTTCAAGAAGCGATTGGCGGGAAAACAGCGATACCAGGATCAGGACCAGGATGTTAACGCCCAGACTCCAGGCCGTTGCATGGACCAGCGGATCCACATTTTCCACGCCCAACAGCCCCTGCGGGCGAAGGGCCGCGATGCCGAACAGACCGTTTTCGATCGTTTCCCGCGACAGGACGAAACCGCCTTCGAAGCTGGGCAGGAACAGCGTGTAGCCCCACAGTGCAAACCCGCTCAGTATTCCACACAGTGCGCCCATGCGGGTCGCGCCGCGCCACAGTACACCCGCGGCCAGTGACGGCAGGAACTGGGCGACGCCGCAAAACGCGATCAGACCGATGGACGCAAGGGCGTTCGACCCGCCCGACAGCCGGAAATAGATGAACCCCAACGCCAGAATCAGGACGATCGAAATGCGCCTTGTATAGAGAAGGACGTTCAGAACATCACCGCTTCTGGCAACCCCGATTCGTGCCAGCAGGCGCATCGACAGCGGCGCGACGATATGGTTGGACACCATCGTCGAAAGCGCGATCGTTGCGACGATTACCATGGATGTCGCCGAACTGAAGCCGCCGATGAAGGCAAAGACCGCCAATGCATCATGGTTGGTCGTCAGCGGCAGCGTCAGCACGAACAGGTCGGGATTGCTGCCTTCCGGGAAAAAGCTGAGACCGGCCACCGCAATGGGCAGGACGAAAACCGAGATCATGAAAAGATATAACGGAAAAAGCCAGGATGCGGTCCTGAGCTGGCGCTCGCTGGAGTTTTCGACCACTGCGACATGAAACTGCCGCGGCAGACAAATGATGGCGGCGCCGGACAGGACCAGCAGCGTGACCCAGCGCGGTCCGGATATCTCATGCAGGTTCGGCAGTTCCGTCGCGGCATTGTCGATCAGCTCCGTCACGCCACCCAGCACACCAAAGATCGCAAAAAGCCCGATAGAGATCAGCGCCGTCAGTTTCACCACCGCTTCGACGGCGATTGCCGCGACCACGCCGTAATGGCGCTCGTTCTCGTCCAGTGCGCGCGTGCCGAACAGAATGGTGAAGGCCGCCATCCCCACCGAAATCCAAAGGGCGACGTTAACGTCCAGCCCTTCGCCCGATCCGGTGACAACGGAATAACTGAGGGTCAGGGACTGAAGCTGAAGTGCGATATAGGGGGTTGCGGCGATCACGGCCGCAAGGGTTGCCACGACCGCTATCACCTTGGATTTCCCGAAGCGCGACGAAATCATGTCGGCGATAGAGGTGATCCGATGCGTGCGTCCGATCAGCGTCACCTTGTGCAGGAACCACCACCAGCCGACGAATACCAGCGTCGGACCCAGATAGATCGTGATGAATTCAAGGCCGTTCCGCGCGGCGGAACCGACCGCACCATAAAATGTCCAGGCGGTGCAATAGACCGAAAGCGACAGCGTGTAGATGATAGGGGAACGAATCCAGGCATCGCCGCCACTGCGGGCGCGCCTGTCCACGAACCAGGCCAGACCGAACAACAGCGTCACATAGATCAGGGCGGTCCCGATGATCAGATTGCCGCTGAGCATTACTTCTTGTTGTCCTTACGCAGCCAGACCGAAATCCGCCAGGCACAGAAAATCATTCCCGCCCAAACCACGAAAAGATAAATTGCCACCGACAGCCCGCCGCGTTCCTGCATCCCGAAACCGAACATCTCGATAATGGGCGGCAACAGAAGAACGGCACCGACCAGCGGCAGAACCAGTGCGGCGTCCCGCGATTTGTCCTTGGTACGCCAGGCTTCTTCACCGTTGTCGGTAGATTCTTCCTGTTGGTCAGACATTGGCCAGTCGCCGAACGGCATCCACGACGGCTGAGTTGGAGAACGGTTTGGTCATGAACTCGTTGGCGCCGCTTTCCACGGCAACTTCCAGGTCGCGTTTCTGACCCTTGGCGGTAAGCATCAGAACAGGAAGTCCCTGGACGGAATCCGTGCTTCGGATTTCTCGTAGAAGATCAAATCCGGTCTTGCCCGGCAGCATTGCGTCCAGGATCAGAATGTCCGGCGCTGCATCGACGATCTTTGAAAGCGCTGTTCCGCCATCGCCATGGGACACGACTGTAAAACCGTCGCGGGTAAGTATGAATTCAAGCGATTCGACGATGTATGGCTCGTCTTCGACAATCATGACTTTTTTGTCATTCATGTCCGCTCCTCCCGATTAGATGCTGCACCATTCGTTGGGGTGGCACATTGCTTCGAAATTATTTAACCGCAATCTACGGGAGATTGGAATGAGCATAATTGTCTCATATGACCGACGCCTCCCGCCGCCATTCACATTGGTTGTGCGCGCAGATGCGGCAATCGGACCCGACCAGGTCCTCGGACAGGGCGCTTTCCGGCCACAGTCCCAGACGTTCGGCTTCCTGTGCATCCCAGATCAGCATGTCAGCCCAGAAACTGCCTGGCCTGCCAAGCGCAAGAGCGACCCGCTCCTCACCGCCCGAAAGCTGAATGCGCTTTACCACGGGAACACCGTTGCCGCGGGCCATTTCGAAAACCGGCCATTTCGGGCAGTCGATCTGGCGCGCGCGTGACAGGAGATCCAGTGTGCCGCCACGGTGGATCAACCGGCCGGACAGATCGCTTACCAGATGGGCGACAGGCGGTCCGCCCGCAGTTGCGGCCGCGGCAATGCGGCGAAACACAAGCGGGTTGTCCGCGTCATGTGCGCGGATCAGGGGTTCAACCCGCCATGCCAGATTTTTGGCCCGCGTTGCAAACTCCTGTATCGGGGCACGCACTTCATCGGCGACCATCTGGACGAGTTCGTCCATCAGGATCGGTTTCGTGGCATCCGGGTCCAGAACAACACTGACTTCCGGAAGGGTCAGTTCAAGATAACGGGAAATCGGTTCCATGACGCTGGAACCGCGCAGATGGTTGCACAGCAACCTGTTCAGGGATTCCCAACGTCCGTCGTCGTGGTTTTCCGGACCAGCGGGCGGTGTCTCGTATCCGTTAAAATCCTGGTGATTGGAACGGAGCAGCAGTTCCATGGCGGGAACCGTGCCGCCAAGCTTCTGTCGCGCAATGCCCCCTATGTCGATCACCAGTTTTCCCAGATCCTGTCGATAGCGGAACAGGAATTCTTCCGCATCGGCCCTCGGAATCGACTCGCGCCGCATGTTCGTCGCCTCGTCAAAGTAGGAGGCAAGTGAGGAACTGGTCGTTGAGAGCTGGGTTGCCTGTTCGCGCAAGATGCGTTTGAAACGCCGCCGTCTTTCGTCGTCTATCTGGTCGTCCGAATCCAGAATTTCCGCAATCGACCGCAATGTCGTCGTTTCCGTCAGCATGGCGTGCACCGCATCGGAAAGCGCCGGGTCGTGGGCCAGCCGGTCGCGCAATGCCTCCGCTTCGCTGCGTTCACGAAGCAGCGTGACATAGGTGCGTGCGGACAGGTTCGCCCATTCCGGCATGCGAGCAATCAACTCATCCGTCTTTGCCGGGGGGATGCGTTCATCCATCAGCGCCGGGTCTTCGGCCATGTCCATAAGACGGTCCCTGAGCCGCCTTTCGGATGATCCGTCTAGCTGATCCAGATGCAGGCCGAGTTCCCGCGCGATCGTCATCAGCAGGCCCCCCCCGATCTTGCGCCGGTTGCGCTCGATCAGGTTCAGATAGGACGGTGAAATGCCAACGTTCTGAGCGAGTTCAACCTGCTTCAGGCCAAGTTCCCGTCTGCGTTCGCGGATCCGCAGCCCGGTTAGAATTCCTGTCATGCGCCCCTCGTGGCAATCCGTCCGGAACCATCGGTTCCGGACAATGTTGTTGTTAAAGATTTTACAAAAAAATAAATACTATAATTTAAAATTTACAAAAGATATGTCTGCTTTTCAATGGGTTATTGAAATTTTTACTAAGTTAATCCATAAGCCGTGAACAATAATTAGACTAGGGCTCGGCTATGGCTATCCAGCCATTCTCAAAGAACCTGGCAAACAAACGAACAATCGAAAAACCCATTTGGGAGGAACATGATGTCCAAGTTCAATATCCATCGCCGTGGCCTGCTTAAGGGCGGTGCCGCCGCGGGCGCCGTTCTGGCCACTCCGACGCTTCTGTCCCGTCCGGCTTCCGCTTACACCAACGAGCCGACGGGCGCATCCGTGACTCTTGGTTTCAACGTGCCGCAGACCGGTGCGTACGCGGACGAGGGCGCAGACGAGCTGCGCGCATACGAACTCGCGGTCGAACACCTGAACGGTGAAGGCGACGGCGGTATGCTGAACACCTTCTCTTCAAATGCGCTGGATGGTTCCGGCATTCTCGGCAAGAAAGTCGAATATGTCACCGGCGACACGCAAACCAAGTCCGACGCCGCACGTGCGTCCGCCCGTCGCATGATCGAACGCGACGGCGCCGTCATGATCACCGGCGGTTCGTCGTCCGGTGTTGCGATCGCGGTGCAGGGCCTTTGCCAGGAAGCTGGCGTTATCTTCATGGCCGGTCTGACGCACTCCAACGACACGACGGGTAAGGACAAGAAGGCGAACGGTTTCCGCCACTTCTTCAATGCTTACATGTCCGGTGCCGCGCTGGCGCCGGTGCTGAGCTCCAACTACGGTAATGATCGCAAGGCCTATCACCTGACGGCGGACTACACCTGGGGCTGGACGCAGGAAGAATCGATCGTCGCCGCGACCGAAAACCTTGGTTGGGAAACTGTCGCAACTGTCCGCACGCCGCTGGGTGCGGGTGACTTCTCCCAGTACATCACGCCGGTTCTGAACTCCGGTGCCGACGTTCTGGTCCTGAACCACTATGGTCGCGACATGGTGAACTCCCTGTCCCAGGCGGTTCAGTTCGGTCTGCGTGAACGCCAGTCGAACGGTAAAAACTTCGAAGTCGTCGTTCCGCTCTACAGCCGCCTGATGGCTCAGGGTGCCGGCGAGAACGTGAAGGGTATTTTCGGTTCCACGAACTGGCACTGGTCGCTGCAGGACGCGGGCTCTCAGGCCTTCGTTACCTCGTTCGGTCAGAAGTACGGTTTCCCGCCCAGCCAGGCGGCACACACCTGCTACTGCCAGACGCTGCTGTATGCCGATGCGGTTCAGCGTGCCGGTACGTTCAACCCCTGCGGCGTTGTCGAAGCCCTGGAAGGCTTCGAATTCGACGGCCTGGGCAATGGCCCGACCCTGTACCGTGCGGAAGATCACCAGTGCTTCAAGCGCGTCCTGGTCGTGAAGGGTAACGAAAACCCGACGTCGCAGTACGACCTTCTTGAAGTCGTCGAGGAAGTCCCGACGGAACAGGTCATCTACGATCCGGAACACCCGATGTTCGCCGGTGGCGACCTGGGTACCTGCAACCCGGGCGCCTAACACGGGCCGGGGTAAGCATGTTACGATACTGGCCGCCTGACGGGTTCAGGCGGCCAGTATTCCTTGAAATCCAAATTGACAAGGGTCATTGCTGGCGGTGACAGCAGAAGTATATCTGCGGCCGACAGGAGGAAGTGACGATGGATACCATCCTTTTGCAGATCCTGAATGGGCTCGATAAGGGCAGCGCCTATGCGATGATCGCGCTGGGCCTTACACTCATTTTCGGGACACTGGGCGTTGTAAACTTTGCGCACGGCGCCTTGTTCATGCTGGGCGCATTCTGTGCGGTAACACTCAGCAAAATCTTGACCCTTCAGCAGGTGGTCCTGTCCGAGACGGAAACGACCGCCTGGGGATCGCCCCTGGAAATCACGACGCCCTATGCGGAAGTCTGGTTTGGCGATTTCGGGACCTTCCTGATCGACTGGTCCGTGCCTGTATCCATTCTGATCGCGCTTCCCTTCATGCTGCTGGTCGGTGTCGTTATGGAACGCGGTTTGATCCGGCATTTCTACAAGCGGCCCCATGCTGAACAGATCCTGGTGACCTTTGGTCTGGCCATCGTATTGCAGGAAATCATCAAGGCCTGGTTCGGTGCCAATCCGATTCCGCAACCGGCGCCTGATGCCCTGACCGGTATGATGGACTTCGGCGTACTGTTGGGTTTCGACCCCGGCAATGTCGCCTATCCGCTGTGGCGTTTTATCTATTTCCTGTTTGCCAGCATCGTCATCGGCCTCGTCTTTGCCTTCCTGCAATTCACCACCTTCGGGATGGTCGTGCGCGCCGGTATGGCGGACCGCGAAACGGTTGGCCTTCTGGGCATCAACATCGACCGCCGGTTTACGCTGACCTTCGGCCTGGCGGCGGTGGTCGCGGGGCTGGCCGGTGTCATGTACACGCCAATCCTGTCGCCGGACTATCACTTGGGCATGGACTTCCTGGTTCTGTCCTTCGTGGTCGTCGTGGTCGGCGGCATGGGCAGCCTGCCCGGCGCCGTGGCGGCGGGCATGTTGCTTGGAATTCTGCAAAGTTTCGCGTCGATGAACGAAGTGAAGAACATTCTGCCCGGGATCGACCAGATCATCATTTATCTGGTGGCGGTTGTGATCCTGCTGGCCCGCCCGCGGGGGCTCTTGGGCCGCAAGGGCGTGATGGAGAGCTAAGAGATGTTTTCGCAACTATCCAATTCGGACCGGATCATGATGCTTGGCGTCATCGTCGCGGTCATCGTCGGGCCGGTCATTCTGGCGCCATTCGGCGCCGGTTACCCGGACCTGCTGCAGAAGTTCACGATTTTCGGGATTTTCGCGATCGGGTTCAACATTCTCTTTGGTCTGACGGGCTACCTGTCCTTCGGTCATGCGGCATTTCTGGGGGTCGGTTCCTATTCGGCGGTCTGGATGTTCAAGCTGCTTAGCATGAACGTGCTGCCGGCGATCGTGCTTGCCATCATCATTTCCGGACTTTTCGCTCTGGTAATCGGGTTCATCGCGTTGCGCCGGACGGGGATCTATTTCTCCATCCTGACGCTCGCTTTCGCACAGATGAGCTATAACCTTGCCTATTCCGTGCTGACTCCCATCACGAACGGGGAAACGGGCCTGCAGATCCTGCTGGAGGATCCGCGTGTGCTTGACCCGGCGCTGGGTGCCGGCGAACTGCCGCTGACGAACCTGTTCGGCATGAATATGAACGAAACGCTGGAATTCACCCTGATTGGGCTGCCGATTCAGTTCAATGCTGGATATTATTTCTGCGGTATCATCATGATCCTGGCCTTCTACTTCGCGCTGCGGATTACGCGGTCGCCCTTCGGCATGATGCTGAAGGCGATCAAGACCAACCAGAACCGCCTGAACTTCACTGGGGTCAACACGCGCCCCTATACGCTGACGGCGTTCGTCATTTCCGGGATGTATGCCGGGCTGGCCGGCGGTCTGCTGGCGGCGATGGACCCGCTGGCAGGTGCCGAGCGCATGCAGTGGACGGCGTCGGGTGAGGTTGTTCTGATGACCATCCTGGGCGGTGCCGGAACGCTACTGGGGCCGGTTTTGGGGGCAGGCCTCATCAAGTATTTCGAAAACATCTTTTCCGCCTTCAACGAAGCCGCACTGATGAACGTCTTCTCGTTCCTTCCTGAAACGTTGCAGCACGGGGTCGTTTCCATCGTCTCGCTTTTCGTGGGCGAGGGATGGCACCTGACGCTGGGCGTCCTGTTCATGCTGATCGTCATTTTCCTGCCGGGCGGCATGATCGAAGGCTTCAACCGAATCTCGCGGCTGTTGAAGGGCCGGGGCGGTGATGGCGATGCGCCTTCCGCCGACAAAGCGCCTGCGGAATAAGGGGTAGGGCAATGAACGCAATCCTGAAAGTCCAGGGCATCAACAAGCATTTCGGCGGTTTGCATGCGCTGAACAACGTCAATCTTGAGGTCGAGGAAGGCAAGGTTCACGCCATCATCGGTCCGAACGGGGCAGGCAAGTCGACCTTGCTGAACTGCTTCATCGGCCGGCTGGATCCGGACACCGGCGTTGTTGAGTTCGATGGTGTCTCGCTGATCGGACTGAAGCCGCACGAAATCAACCAGGTCGGCGTCAGCCGCGTCTTCCAGACGCCGGAAATTTTCGGCGAACTGTCGTTGGTTGAAAACGTGATGATTCCCGCGTTCGCAAAACGGGATGGGGCCTATAAGCCCAATCTCTGGCGGGCGCTTCGCGGGGAAGAGGAAATCCGCGCACAGGCCATGGCCGCCCTGAACGACGTCAATCTGGGCAAAAAGTCGGACATGATCGCCAACTCGCTCAGCCGCGGCGACAAACGCCGTCTGGAACTTGCCATGGCTCTGGTACAGAAGCCCAAACTTCTGTTGCTGGACGAGCCCACGGCGGGCATGGCGCGTGCCGATACCAACGCGACCATCGAACTGTTGAAGGAAATCTCCAAGACCGGGCTGACCATGGTCATCATCGAACATGACATGCATGTCGTCTTCTCGCTGGCCGAAAAGATCAGTGTCCTGGCTCAGGGCGCGGTTCTGGTCGAAGACGTGCCGGAAAAAATCAAGGGGCATCCCAAGGTTCAGGAAGCCTATCTGGGAGGAGCGCATCTATGACCATTCTGGAAAACCAATTCGGGTCGGGAACCGCCCCGACGACAAAGCCTGTCCTGAACCAGGGCGGCGCACCGGCTTTCTTCTCCTGCTGGGACATTCACGGCTATTATGGCGAAAGCTATATCGTCCAGGGTGTTTCCTTCGATATCCGGGAGGGGGAGATCGTGGCCCTTCTCGGCCGGAATGGCGCGGGCAAGACATCGACGCTGCGCTGTATCGCGCGTACGGACGACCCGGAGGTCCGCAAGGGTGAAATCTGGCTGGACCACAAGCCGCTGCACGAGATGGCCTCTCACCAGGCGTCGGCGGAAGGTGTCGGTCTGGTACCGGAAGACCGCCGCATCATTCAGGGCCTGACGGTTGAGGAGAACCTGCAGCTGGCACAGATCTCGCCGCCGGTCGGCTGGTCGATCGAACGCATCTACGAACTGTTCCCGCGGCTGGGCGAACGCCGCAAGCAGGAGGGGACGACCCTTTCCGGCGGTGAACAGCAGATGCTGGCAATCGGGCGCACGCTGGCCCGCGATGTCAAACTGCTCCTGCTGGATGAACCGTATGAGGGGCTGGCCCCCGTCATCGTTCAGGAAATCGAAAAGACGCTGGAACATATCAAGTCGCTGGGCATCACGACCATGATCGTGGAACAGAATGCCATCGCGGCCCTGCATCTGGCGGACCGTGCGATCATACTGGACATGGGACAGGTGGTCTTCGACGGCTCCGCCCAGGAAGTGCTGGATAACGCCGAATTGCGTCAGGAATATCTGGCGATCTGATTTTGGCGATCAGTATTGCTACAGCTCAAGCCCCGTCGGTGCTCCCGGCGGGGCGTTTTCTTTTGGCGCGGGATTCGGCGTGTTCAGCCGTCAGACCACGCCTCGGCGCTGTGCACGACCGGACTTGCGATCGTTAGTCACTGCAATCAAGAAAATTCTGGTTCAAGGATGGGAGAATGGCGGTGCAGGTAGTCTACTGCGAACCCGTCTCCGGCGTGCGGTTCCCTGTTTTACAGGGTAAATACAGGGAATAGTCGTGCATCTCGTGCGTTACCATCCTTTTTGATGTGCTTATAGACTAGGAAATGATGGGTTGCTGGTGATTTTCGCACAAGCAAAGAACAGGGAATCTTTTCGCAGGATCAGGGATCTGATTCAGAATATCAGTATATGTTCGACATCCTCAGTACCATTGGCAGCAGCCAGTAATTCGCCCTGCTATGCGCCTTGGTGATCTGCTGCTGAGGTTGGAAAGTTGCACCTTTTTGCCTTGAGAATGTGATCGCGGGCCAAGAGACTGTGCCTGGGAATACGATCTCAGTAGCGTCTAAAGACGAGCTCGTTCGATAGGTACAGAATGACTAACGACAATATGGAGAGGGCTTTGTCACATTAACCACGCCAGCCGACAGCGCATACCGTCCCAATATGTTCAAGCTGCTAACTCTGACCATACCCGGAGCGTTTCAGAACGAAACTGCTTCATAGTTTTTCGGGTTAGGAGATGACGTTGGATATTGAAGTGATTGTAAAAGCCGGCGTGGATCGACAGAAAACGTTGGGCGGATTGAGGTGATTTAAACCTCTGTTGTTTTCTTTCTCTCCGACGCGTTGGCTGATGCGAATTCTCGGCCCTGTTGTTCAGTCGCTTGCCGAAATCGTTGGGAACATCGGGCAAGACCTGACGGACGGCCATCATTGACGGCCTCCAGCGATCAGTCACGATCACGCTAGGTACATCACCAACGCGTGATACTGCGCGCCTCAGGAAGGTAACCGCAGCTGCTGTATCTCGGCGAGACTGGAGCAATACGTCTAGCACCTCGCCTTCGGCGTCGACCGCCCGCCACAGATAGAATTGGCGACCACCGATCTTTAGAAAAACTTCGTCAATGTGCCATTTAGAGGCTGGTTGTTCTCGACGTGCTTGAATGCGCCGCGCGTATACTGGCCCAAATTTGTGGCACCACCGTCGGATGGTTTCGTACGAAACGTCGATCCCGCGCTCGGCCAAGATCTCTTCAATGTCGCGGTAACTCAGCGTATAGCGATAGTAAAGCCGCACGGCGGTCTGGATGATCGATGGATGAAAACGGTGTCGGCGGTAGATTGAGCGTTGCATCTCGTTTCAATAGTACAAGTCAACGGTTAACGTGACATCGCCGCTCTGACAGTGCCTCTATGTGTTGTAGTCTTCGTCGGCGAATCTGCCTGCCCTTAGAAAAAACTGTCCATGATTTCAAGACTCTTCTAGGACCGATACGACCTCATTGGCAATAGCCATTGAGGAGGTCAGTCCCGGCGATTCGATTCCATATAGATTCACTAAACCGGTTATCCCATGATCGTTCGGTCCTTGAATAACAAAATCAGAAGGTCCGTCTTCACAGGGTTTTAACTTGGGTCTAATACCTGCATAACCTGGTTCAAGAGCCCCGTCAGGAAGATCCGGCCAATAGGATCGAATAGCTGCGTAAAAGCTGGAACTCCGTTCCGAAACGACAGTGTAGTCAACGGCATCAATCCACTGCACGTCTGGACCGAAGCGAGCTCGCCCCCCTAAGTCTAAAGTTACGTGAACCCCCAATCCGTCAGCTCCTGGTATCGGGTATATTAAGGACTTAAAGGGATTGCTTCCTTTTAGAACAAAATATACGCCCCTGGCGTAGTATTGGGCGGGAATTGTTAGCGACGAAAGTCCCTGAATGCTCGCGGCTGTTGATTGTGCCCATAGGCCTGCCGCGTTCACAAGGTATCGACACCTAAGGGTCATTTGCGGCTCTGATTGCACGGTAATTTCTATGCCTTTGGGTGTGATGCTGCCGTGATCAACGCAGCTCATTAGGCAAGTTGTTGCACCATAAGCTTCCGCTTCACCTTGAAGGGATATCATAAAGCCATGGGAATCGATAATACCTGTCGAAGGAGACCATATCCCCCTAACAGCCGAAAGTGATGGCTCTCTTAGATAAATGTCCTCTTCTGTTTGCCATTCCAAATCATCAACGCCACAGAATCGTGCTGTTTCGTATATTTTCCTTAATTGATCGGTTTGGTTTGAGTTGGTTGCAACAATCAGCTTCCCAAGACGTTGATGTTCAATGCCCCGTTCCAAGCAGTAGGAATACAGCATGTCTCGACCAATTCGGCAGAGCCGCGCTTTGTTGCTCTCAGGAGGATAGTAAATCCCAGCATGAATTACCTCTGAGTTCCTGGCACTTGTATGAGTTCCTATTGAATCTTCGGCCTCCAAGACAATGACCTCTTTGCCACTGATGGCCAATGCCCGCGCACACGCTAGGCCGACGACCCCGGCCCCAATTACTATACATTCAACCTCATCCACCACTGCTTCGAAACCTTTCTCATAGTTTGCCAAAAAGTTCTTGCACGCGATCTTAAGTTACCATATGACTGATATATCAATGATATTCTAAGAAATGGAGGAAAGCAATGAAAAGTTCACTATTGGGGCCGAATACTTACCGAGAGCACCGACCTGTCTTATCGATAGAGCAAGTAGAGAGTTATCAAAGAGATGGATATATAGCGGTGCCTGGTGCCGTTAGCCGTGACCTATTGAGCCGGATGATTGCTGCAACTGAACGGCTGGCTGCCGAGTGCTCTAGCCTCGAAAAGTCGAATGAAACCTTCGACTTGGCTCCAGATCATTCGCCAGAAGCACCAAAGCTTCGACGTATTTCAGCACCCACCGTTTTAGATCCAGTATTCTTTGAGGCTGCCTTTGAAACACCGCTCCAAGATATGGTGGCCGACTTGGTGGGTGGGTCGGTAAAGTACTACCATGCGAAGATCAATTTTAAACAACCCGGATCCCACAGTGCTGTCGTTCAATGGCACCAAGACTGGACCCATTTCCCACATACCAACACCGATCTGCTCGCGGTTAGCATCCCATACTACGCGCGGGATCGCAGGAACGGCTGTCTCGCATTTGTCGATGGCTCCCACCGACAGGGACCGCTTAGCATTTGGCAAGATGGAAAGTATGTCTTTACGTGTGAGCATGAGATGGACCCAAAAGATATAGAGAAAGCCACCTATGTTGAATGTGAAGCTGGCGACGCCATAATACACCACGGCCTCAGTGTTCACGGGTCTGTTGCCAATATGACAGAGGAACCAGTCGTAACTTTTACTGCACAATATGCTGCCGCGGATGCAATGGCATACACAGCACCTGTCATCGACAGCATACATCGGAATTGGATGGTGCGTGGTAGACCGGCCACTCACGCACGCGTTGAAGAAATGGTGGTTCAGCTCCCGCCAGACTTCTCGGGCGGATACACATCACTCTTCACCAATCAGGACGATGCTACAAAGTGAAGATCTAACGACAACATCATGAGGAAAATGACTGCGGCGGAACATTCAGAACCATGGAATAGTCAAGCAAGATTGAATATGATGCAGCTTTTAAACTAGAAACAGTTTTCACTATGAACAGGTTGCAATATGCAGGAGGATGTAGGCACCGCGATAGCTGTTCTAGACGAACTAGAAGCTGATATCGAAAGAAACGCGAGTTTAACACAAAAGGCTTATAAACGACTGGAAGAATTGATCGTTACCCTTGCTCTGCCGCCAGGTGAGGTTCTTTCAGAACTCACACTGTCGCAGCGTCTTAAAATTGGTCGCACGCCAGTAAGGGAAGCACTTCATAGACTCTGCCGCGAGGGGCTTGTAATCATACTGGCGCGTCGAGGGGTCGTTGTCAGCGAACTGGATATAGCAAAGCAGTTGCGACTACTAGAGGTTCGGCGCGAGCTGGAGCGCCTCATGGCAACGCTGGCTGCAAAGCGAGCAACAAAAAGTGAACGCGCTGCGTTCAGAGTCCTTGCAGATGGAATGCGGTCCGTGGCCGTTTCCGGCGATGAACTCCAGTTTATGCGGCTAGATCGGCAAGTGAATTTGCTTCTTTGTCGTGCTAGCAGAAACGAATACGTTGCAGATGCAATGACCCTCACACACGGGCTATCTCGGCGATTTTGGTTCAAGCATCACAACATCGCCGAGGAATTGGGGCTGTGTGCAACACTTCATGCAAATTTAATGGACGCACTAGCGTCAGGTTGCGAAGAGGAGGCCGTATCGGCCAGTGATGATCTCATGGATTACATCGAGCAGTTCACGCGTTCGACTTTAGACAAATAACCTAACCGGTGCTGTCAGACGAATGCGGGCACTGTCAGAGAAAACGACAAATAACTAACGTAGTTCCTGATTGCCAAATTCTACGCATTCAATGATCTCCAATCGGTCAACGCTGCTGACCGGCGTAGCTTGAATGCAAATCGGTTTATCAGATGGCGTTCGAGGTTGAAGTGGTTGTGAATGCTAGCGTGGATGGACGAGAACTTCTGAAGTGTCTTAGTGTCTTTGAATTTCGACATCGCTCCTTCTCGTCGTCGAAAAGGCTGATGAGAGTTTTCGGCACGATAGTTGGGCTTTGTCAGAGCAAATCGGCTTGAGTAGCCAAACGGTGCCCCCTAACGTTTTCGGATGAAAAATCCATTCCGCTATTTCAATAGTTCGCCGGAGGTCATCCGGCTCGCCGTGATGATGTACGTCCGCTATCCGTTATCGCTGCGGCAGGTCGAAGATCTGCTGTTTGATCGTGGCATCGATATCAGCCACGAAACAGTGCGGTTCTGGTGGAATCGGTTCGGGGCGATGTTCGCAGCGGAGATTAGAAGACGCCGCATTCAACAGCGTTTGTATTCAAACTGGCGTTGGCACCTGGATGAGGTTTTCGTGCGGATTAACGGCGAAACACACTATCTATGGCGTGCCGTTGACCATGAAGGCGAACTGCTTGAGGTCTTTGCGACCAAACGCCGAGATCGTAAGGCCGCAATCCAACTTATTAAACGGACGATGAAGCGATACGGTCGGCCAAGATCGATCGTCACGGACAGGCTACGGTCATACCGGGCAGCTATGAATGTCATCGGTAATGCAGAATCGCAGATCCGTGGTCGCGCGCTCAACAATCGGGTAGAAAACTCACATCAACCGTTTCGACGACGTGAAGGTGCGATGGCCAGGTTCAGAGACGTCAAAACTCTGCAGAAGTTCGTAGCCGTCCACGCCTCAATTCATAACCACTTCAATCTTGAACGCCACCTGACCAACCGAAGCACATTCAAACAGAACCGTTCTGCCGCACTGGCTGAATGGTATAAACTTGCAGCCTAAGCGCTCATGGCCTTGGCATTCGACTTCCCTCGCACTTTTGGTCTGACAAAGCCGTCTCGCGTGAATGAGGAAAAACGAAAGACTCCCTGGAAAGTTTCTGATGCCCCAGAGGTCTTTATCAACCGACAACTCCGAGGAATTGTAGGCATCGAGATTGAAATTGATACGATGGAAGGCACCTGGAAGGTTAGCCAAAACAAGACCGACCGCGACAGAGAAGGTGTGCGAATTGGATTGCTGGAATAAGGTACATCAAACGCCGTCGCCGTTGCCAATCTCATTTAGCCAATTTTCAGACCCACCGCCAAAGCGGCCCACAATGTGACAATACCTCCTGGGCTTCGCTCTCTAGGACTCCTCCTGATCGCACGCGGATCATTCGCGTGCGGCGACTAAACCAGAATTGGGAGGAAAGCGATGTATCGCATTTTCACCGCTGTGGCCGCCGCGTGCGCAATGCTCTCGGCAGTTTCAGCTCAGGCTGCGGACCCGATCCGAGTTGGAGTCCTAACGCCACTGTCCGGCACATACGCCGTGCTCGGCCAACAAATCCGGTGGGGCATCGTGGTCTGCTCCCCAGAAAGTGGTCCGGCTTGATTGAGAGAATCGCGCGCATTCTGAACCTGAGAGAAGGAGGTTTGGAATGACCAGGAAGCGTTACAAAGCTGAAGAGATCATTTGGATGCTGCGCGAGGCGGAGGTGGCCTTGGCGCAGGGCGAGACGGTCGGGATTGTCTGCCGCCGTCTCGGGGTATCAGAGCAAAGCTTCTACCGATGGCGCCGTGAGTATGGCGGGATGAAGGTGGACCAGGCACGCCGCTTGAAGGATCTGGAACGGGAGAACCTGCGGCTCCGTAAGGCCGTGTCGGATCTGACCTTGGACAAGCTGATCCTGAAGGAGGCGCTTGAGGGAAACTACTGAGCCCCGCCCGGCGCCGTGCCTGTGTGGATCACGTTCGCAAGAAGTTAGATGTCTCCGAGCGACGCGCGTGCATTGTCGTCGGGCAGCACCGTTCGACGCAGCGTAAGCCTGCACTTGTTCGCTCTGACGAAGATCGGCTGACCCAAGACATCATCCGCCTGGCGAGCGAGTATGGTCGGTATGGCTATCGCCGGGTCACGGCACTGCTGAGGCGGGACGGATGGCGTGTGAATGTGAAACGGGTCTATCGGATCTGGCGGCGGGAGGGGCTGAAAGTACCATCAAAACAGCCGAAGCGCGGCCGGCTCTGGCTGAACGGTGGGTCGTGCATCCGTCTTCGGCCGAGTTGGAAGGACCATGTCTGGTCCTACGACTTCGTGATGGACCGGACGCATGACGGTCGTCGGTTCCGGATGCTGACGGTCATCGACGAGTACAGCCGCCAGTGCCTGGCGGTGAAGGTTGATCGCAAGCTCAACTCGCAGAGCGTCCTGGAGGCCCTGGCCGAGCTCTTCGTCCAGCATGGCCCGCCCGATCACATTCGATCCGACAACGGCTCAGAGTTCACCGCGACGGCTGTCAGGGAGTGGCTTGGCCGTGTCGGCGTGAAGACGCTGTTCATCGAGCCCGGCAGTCCCTGGGAGAACGGCTACAATGAGAGCTTTAACAGTAAGCTACGGGACGAGCTTCTGAACCGGGAGATCTTCTATACGCTTCATGAAGCGCAGGTGCTGATCGAGCACTGGCGAGTCCACTACAACACCCAGCGACCGCACAGCTCGCTTGGGTATCGTCCGCCTGCTCCGCAGGCGATATTGCCAAGCCCTGTCGGTCCGCCCTACGCTTCGCTCCAGGCGGCCCAACAGGGCACCCGAATGCGTCCGACTCTAACAAACAGGTTGGACCACTAATGCGGGGCAGGCCACATCGGGTCTCAGGTCACACGTTATGAAGGCGCAGTTTAAACAATAGGGCTGCTGGTACTTTGGATTGGTGTTTGCCGCTATACTGTGCTGGCCGATCCAAATCTTCATTACAATGATCGAACAAAAAACTGCCCGCCACAATGTGGCGGGCAAGTGAGGCAGAGGGAACTCTTCGTAAGGGACACCTGAAAAGTTACGGCTACGGCGGCACAAACTCTCCACCATTCACATCAATGATCGCCCCATTGATGAAATCGGAATTGGCACGCATCAGAAACTCGACCAACCTGGCAATATCGGACGTTTTACCGAGCCGCCCGATTGGGATTCGATCCAGCGCTTCCAGGTTTTCTGGTTGCGAGGTATCTCCCGTCATCTCAGTGAGGATACGGCCGGGACAGACAGTGTTGGCTGTGATTCCATACATTGAGTATTCGCTTACAATGGAGCGCGCCAACCCGACTATTGCACTCTTGGATGCTGCGTAGCTCGCGCCTGCAATTTTCGGTACCGTGCGACCCGCTAGAGATCCAATCAGGACAATCCGTCCATGCCCTACATTGGTCATCGACTTCAACGCGTGCTGGCAACAGATCATCGCACCCGTTTGATTCACTGCGAGCACATCTTGCCATTCCTCCAGCTCGACATCGGCAAGAGGAACACGGCCGTCAGGGCCTTTGGGCGAGTATCCCGCATTGCATACCAAGCCTCTGACCGGTCCCAATTCTTGCTGTGCAAGATGAAAGAATGCGTCGACGGATGGCACGTCTCGCAGATCCACGACGCCCGCCAACACTCGTGCGTCGTGCTCCGCAACGATTGCGTCAAGGCTTTGCTTGGAGGCCTCAACGCGCTCACTTGCCTGGCCGAAATAGGCAACGTTCCACCCCGACAGAATCAATCGTTTCACGCACTCCAGGCCGATACCTGTCGTGCCGCCCGAGACCACGGCGACAGGTTTGTCTTTATCGATCATGCCGCGCCTGCCACAGCCGGCGGAACTGGATCGAGTGTCCCGGCATAAAGTGAGATCGGGGGGTGAGCATCGGGATCGCTGAAGAATTCGATTAAAGTCGGGCCCTCGCCGTCAAAAGCCTTTCTCATTGCGGGGCCGATGTCGCCCGCTTTCCGGACCGCAGTTGCTTCACATCCGCAGGCCGCCGCGATAGCGGCATGATCGACGGGTGTGAAATGGCACGCTGAGGTATAGGATCCGAACTTAACTGTTTCCGCGTCTTTCTGGTAACCTAGGACCCCATTGTTAAGAAGCAGGATCGTCAAGGGAATTTTGTCGCGGATTAGCGTCTCCATCTCCGCCCAACTATGGGCGAACCCGCCGTCTCCGACGAGCACAATGACTGGGCTTTCCGGTGACGCCAGTTTGGCACCCATGGCGAGAGGTAACCCCCAGCCAAGCCCGGCAAGTCCGCGCGGAGTGATAAATCGCTGCCCAGTACGCAATCCCCGCAACTGCCCTACGATCCACATTGAGGAGTAGCTAGCGTCAGCGACCACGATGGTCTCGGGCGTCAAAAGCGACTGAAGCTCCAGCATTATCCGTTCAGGGCGAATAGGAATGGCCTTGCTGCCGGCGTATACCATTCGGTCTTCCTTAAACGCCGACCATGCCTCTGCGACTGACTGCTCAATCCGGGGTCGGTTAGTTTTTCGTTTCGTCAGGTCTTGCGAACGAATCGCTTCACCGAGAGACCTTAGGGTTGTCGCTACGTCGCCCGTTAGCCTGAGGGCCTCAAAATTTCGGCCGATTTCTTGAGGGTCGATGTCGAGATGAATCAGTTTGGCGGTACTCGGCATCGATCGCCAGCTGTCGGTGCCATTTTGGTTCGTTCGCGTGCCAATCAGAAAGACGACATCCGCACTATCCAAAATTTTTTTCGAGTAGCTCCCCAGAGAGCCAGGACCATTGAGCGCGCCCAGCACCCCGCACGCGAGTGGGCCGTGCTCGTTTATCGCGCCTTTACCCATATTCGTCGTGAAAGTCGGGACATGCGCCAATTCGATAAAGTCCTCCAGGGCGATGCTTGCTTCTGAGGACACAGCGCCGCCGCCCGCAATGATTACCGGGTTCTCTGCAGTTGCTAGAATTGCGGCGGCTTCACTGAGTGAGGCATCGCCTGGTCGAAACGAGTCCAGCGGCCAATTTCCCATTGTGACAGACCGCGTTATTGAAGGGGCGGTACTGGGCTCTCTCAACAAGTCGGCCGGTAACAAGAGGGCCGCGGGTCCAGGCCTTCCGCTGGTTGCTGCGACGACAGCTTGGTCCAGATAGTCGTCAATACGATCAGCGGTTATCACGCGGCGGGTCCATTTAGTGCAGGCCATAAACAGTCCGAGATGATCGATTTCTTGGAACGCGTTCTTGTCCAGCTGCGGGCGCTCAACTTCTTGAACCAGCGCCAAGAGCGGAATGCTTGCTTTCAAGGCTTCGGACAAGGGTGGAACCAAGAGTGTTGCCGCAGGGCCGTTTTGAGCGCATACAACGCCGAATTTTCCGGAAACGCGCGCAAAGCCATCCGCCATGGCGCCCCCCATATTCTCCTGTCGATAAGCGATTTGACGGATACCGAGCGCTTCGCATGCCAAGACGACGGCGGACGGTAGACTCTGAGCGAAGATCAGCTCAACACCGTGCCGCTGCAACGCGAGAGCGACTCTTTGAGCAACTGTTTCGGGCACTAGTTCGTCTCCATCGCGGCGATTTCGGATTCCTGTTCACGAACAAACTCATCAAAAATGTCTATCACTAGGTCGATCTCCTTCTCGGTCATTGGCGTTGAAAGACACCCGGCCGCTGCATTTGGAAGGATCACACCGTTGGACGCGAAAAACCGGGTCAGACTCTTCATAACGGCTTTTTGCCTTGGTGCCTCGAAGGTATCTCTGAACTCGCGAGGCAGTTCGGCTGTTGGATGAATCCTAAACAGGGAGCCGCCTCCTGAGACGGAGAATGGGAGGCTCCTCTCGCTCATGATTTTGGACAAGCCTGTGCGGAGTTTAACCCCGAGCGATTCCAGATGCTCGAACGCCTGGTGATCGAGAGCTTCCATCGATGCCAACCCCGCAACCATTGAAAGCGGGTTTGCGGAAAACGTCCCACCCTGCGGCAATCTCGGACGACCATTCTCCGAAGTAAAAACTTTCATGATTTCGGTCCGACCGCCGATCGCTCCAATTGGAAGACCGCCACCTATTATCTTACCCATCGCGAGCAGATCCGGCTGTAGGCCATAGCGTGCCGACGCGCCCTGGTATCCTTGACGAAGATTTAGAACCTCGTCCGAAATGATGACGATGCCCAAATCATGGCAGGTGTTATGCAACGAATTGAGGAATTCCGGCTCCGGCGGAATGAGTCCGGCTCGACTAGGCATCGGATCCACCAGCACTGCCGCAATCTCACCAGCACGCGCCTTTAGTCTCTCCTCGAGTTGCGGTGCGTCGTTGAACCGCAATACAACGGTCTCGTCGAGCACGCTTTTCGGCGCGCCATGATAGAATGGAACCGAATTCGGGTTCTCTTTGGAGCCCCAATTTTCTGGAGTCGCCGCCTGGCTCACTTCAACACAGTCATACGCCCCGTGATAGGACCCTTCGAACTTCGCAATCCCGGGTCTGCCGGTGAAGGCGCGCGCCGCCTTTATCGCAAACATCACGGCTTCAGTTCCAGAGTTGACGAACCGTACCTGGTCTACGTTTGGTATTCGAGCACTCAAAGTCTCTGCCAGTGCGATCTCATGGACAGTGGGGTTAGCGAAGCAACTGCCGCTCGATAACTGCCGTTGGACGGCTTCAACAATGGGCTGAAATCCGTGACCATGAATTAAGGTCGTGAAGTTTCCATTCAGGTCCAGGAACTGATTGCCATCGACGTCGTACAAGTACGCGCCTTCGCCATACGCCATGTAGCGGGGAAACGGGTCCTTTTCGATCGTCGCTCGGGTCATCCCATCGGGGAAGACCTTGCACGCTTTTTCAAACAACCGCTCGGATTCACTCGATCGGTGCTTACTGTCACCGACCGGATGTGATGTTATCAACGTCGTCATGCCTACTCCTGTCGAAAACTCGTAGGCCACACGCTATGTTAAAATGATATTTGATGCAACAAATTATTGCCGGGCGCGAATCTCCGCGCCAATCATCCTGGAGAGTTGTTTGTAGCCATCTCGGATGTCGTTTTGAATCGCCGCCTTTACCGTCTCGCCGTCTCGATCCTGCATGCCTCGGATCGCCCACTGATGATTGGCGACCCCTCTCTTCGAAATCGCGAACTCAGGATACAGTTGATGAAATGACGGGCCGATGCGGACCCATAGCGATTCGATAAACGACAAAAGACTTGGCATGTTAGCGCACTCGTAAATGCGAAAGTGAAAAGCCTTGTTCATCTCGAGAACTTCGATGAAGCGTTCTTCATCCAACGCTGTGTTCAACTGAGATTGGGTGGTTTCAAGAAATTCGACATCCGCTCCGACGCAGTTTCTGGCCGCTTCATCGGCAGCCAGGCCCTCAACGACTAGGCGAATTTTTGTGATCTCGTCCAAACTCTCCATCGTCATTTCGGGGACCACGACCGTCCGCGGCCCTTTATTTACCAGGACCCCATCGGCGATTAGGCGGTTAATGGCATCGCGAGCAGGTGTTGTGCTAATTCCTAATGCCTCGGCGACGGACCTGACCGTCATCTTTACCCCAGGCTCAAACCTCCCCCTTACAATACTTTGACGCAGACGATCATATGCCTGCTCTCCCAAGCTGACCTGCCGGTCAATCGGCTGAATATCAGACTCTAAGCCCATGGTGCCTTCAATTTCCGCCATTTCAAAGCTCCTACACTTTAATCGCATCGATTCCATGTTGACAATATGTTGTTTGTTGCATCAAAATGAATATGACATTTATTAAATCTGTGACGAAGTAGTGAAGGGCAAATGATTGTGGATAGCGAACTGGCATCTGTCTCGGGGAAGGGCGTGGATGTAAAGGGCATTGGAAAAACCTTCGGTGAGGTCACCGCCGTGGGCTCGGTCACCCTGAAGATCCAACCCGGAGAGTTCATATCTCTTCTAGGTCCTTCGGGATCCGGCAAAACGACATTGCTGATGATGATAGCTGGGTTCGAAACACCAACTTCAGGGTCGATATCGATCGGCGATACCGATGTAACCCACACACCCGCAAACAAGCGTGGTGTCGGGATGGTGTTTCAGAAGTATGCCCTCTTTCCTCATATGACGGTCGCGGAGAACATCGCATTTCCGTTAAAGATGCGAAAGTTCGAGCGGCGGGCGATTGATCAGCGTGTCGATGAAGCGCTCGAACTGGTGAGGCTGGGCGGTCTCAACGCACGCACCCCATCTCAACTATCCGGAGGACAGCAGCAGAGAGTTGCTGTCGCGCGCGCCCTAGTCTTCCAACCTCAGGTACTTCTGATGGATGAACCTCTGGGAGCACTGGACAAGAAGTTGCGCGAAGAGATGCAGATCGAGATCAAGTCGATTCAAGAGCGCCTCGGTGTGACTGTGATCTATGTGACGCATGACCAGGAAGAGGCACTCACGATGTCGGATCGGGTCGCTGTCATGAATGACGGCGACATCGTTCAACTCGGGACGCCGCGGGAACTCTACGACAAACCGATGTCTACATTTGTCGCGGATTTTGTCGGCAGGACGAACCTTCTCAATGCGACGGTCAAAAGATCCGACTCGGGACAACCGTGCCTCGATTTCGGCGGTGGGGAGTGTGTGTCGGCCGAGTCGGCTCGGCTGGATCGTATTGCTTTGAATGGTACAGATGTATCCGTCCGTATCGCCGTCCGCCCTGAAGATATTGAAGTGCTCCCGCTTGGACGAAGCGCGGAGCCGACCATCAAGGGAGTCGTTCAGGCATCTGTATTTCTAGGATCGCATCTGCTGGTCGTATTGGACCTGCCAGACGCGGGTGGGGCTCAAATTCAGGCGCAGGTTCCGGTAACCGCTCATGACGACCTGAAAAGGGGCGATAAGGTGGACATTCGCCTCGATCCAACTCGCATCAATGCGTTCATGGCGAAGGGTACGTGAAATGAGTGCGTCCACCAACGAACCAAAGGCAAGGCCTGGCAAACCGGCTCGGAAAACAGGCACTTACTCCGTTGGGCTCTCTCTAGCTTTAATCGCTCCGTGGCTGGCGCTTCTTATGGTCGGATTCATCTACCCGGTTGGAAAGCTCCTGGCTGGTAGCCTCTACGATGAAGGTTTCACGTTTGAGCACTATGGGCGGATTATAGAAGAGCCCCTCTATCTTCGAATCCTCGCCCGAACGCTTTGGATTTCTGTGGTTGTCACCACGGCTGCGTTCCTTCTCGGATATCCGGTCGCCTATGCTATGGCGAAACTCAAAAGTAGGGGCGCGATGCTGGTTGCGGCGTGTGTGCTGGTTCCGTTGTGGACCAGTGTGCTTGTGCGCTCCTACGCTTGGATCGTGCTTCTGCAGCGCCGCGGCGTTGTAAACAACGCATTGGTTGAAGCCGGCATTATGGAAGTGCCATTGCGCCTCATTTATACCGAGTTCGCGGTGATTCTGGCGATGACCCATGTGCTGTTGCCTTTCATGATTCTTCCGATCTACGGCGCCATTAAAACGGTTCCTGAGGACCTGACGCGCGCCGCGCTGAATCTTGGGGCAAGCCGAACGACGGCGTTCCTGAGAGTGACGCTTCCGCTCAGCCTGCCCGGAGTTTTTGCCGGATCGCTTATCACCTTCATTTTGGCGCTCGGCTTCTACGTCACCCCAGCGCTCGTCGGTGGGCCGGGCACACTGATGATGGCGACGCTCATTGGCCAGCAGACAACCCAGCTATTGAACTGGCCCTTCGCAGGTGCGCTGTCCGCTGTGCTGCTGGTCATCACCATCGCAATAGCCGTGGCGTTCAGGCGGTTACTTGCTTTGAACAAAGGGTTTCAGAATGCATCCTGAAGCGAGCATTACGGCACTTGACCAGGGAACTGCCATCCCAACGGGGCGGAGACGCACCTTGCCGCTTGGTAGAATGGTCGCGGCACTCTTTATTGGAGCGATCCTCTTCTTTCTGGTGCTGCCGACCGCAATTGTCATCCCGATGTCGATTGGAGAGGCGGGCTACATCGAATTCCCGCCCCGCGGACTAACCTTCGAGTGGTACGTCAAATACTTCAACGATGAATCATGGATGTCCGCGACCTGGTTCAGTCTAAAGGTCGCTTTTGGAACGACCATCACAGCGACACTTGTGGGCACGCTTGCCTCTCTAGCGCTGGTTCGCGGAGACCTTCCGGGGAAAACCCTAATTCAGAGTCTGACTCTGAGCCCCATGATCATTCCACATATCGTCATCGCGGTCGCACTGTATCTGTTTTTCGCCCCTTTGCGGTTAACAGGCAATTTCTTCGGGTTCCTTATCGCGCACAGCTTATTGGCTGTGCCCTACGTCGTATTGACGGTGTCCGCGTCGCTGCAGCGGTTCGACACGACTTTGGAACTCGCCGCTTTAAGCTGTGGTGCCAATCGGACGCAAGCCTTCATTCACGTAATTCTCCCGTCCATTGCACCAGGCGTTGCCGCGGGTGCGGTGTTTGCATTCCTGGCATCCTTTGACGAGGCCACCGTGGCGTTCTTCATTTCGGGGGTCGAAGGAAAAACCATCACCCGGAAAATGTTCGAGGATATCGACTTCAACCTGACTCCGGTCATTGCCGCGGTCTCGACGGTCCTCGTTGCCGCTTCGCTCGTTCTTATGACGATCGTCCATGTCATGCAGTTGCGCTCCGGGAAGGGGAGGGATTGACGTGGTAAAACATACTCCCACCGCGTGCGATACCCTTCTGACAAACTGTCGTTTAGTCGGTTGTGAGGGACGGAACGACCATTCCAGTTCGACCGCGGTCGCAATCACGGGAGCCCATATCACCGATATTGGGACAGACCCAGAACTGACCAGTCGCTACGCTGCCGAGGTGCATATAGATGGGCATGGTGCTCTCTTACATCCCGGGTTTATCGATTCGCATGTCCACGTTTCGCAGTACACGGCCCGCTCGGTACTCCCAAGGATGGAAAGTGGGCCTGTCAACATGGGACATTGGAAGGCAGAGATCACCGATGAAGACGAGGCCGCAAGCCTAAGGCTGGCCGCGATAGACTACTTCAGAGCCGGATACACTGGGTTTGTCGATCCGGGCACAATACTGAATCCATCAGCCGCCGCGGATGTCGTGAATGAGATCGGTATCCGAGTCTGGATGACGGATCCTTACGTGGCGGACCGCGCCAGTCAGCTAGCGCAACGACTACCCGAACTCGCCAGTGAGGGATTTCTCTCTCGTTGGCCCCGAAATACCGATGAAGCGTTGCGACGGATTGGTGGTCAACTGGCGTTCAATTCCAAGACAGACGGATTGGTTCATGGGTTCGTCGGTCTCTACGGAGAAGAAACTGCATCAAATGAACTATATGCCGCAGCGTTGAAGATCGCGCGGGACGCAGGCGTTCAGTTTCAGGAGCATCGCGGCTACTCGCCTGCTGAGTATCTTGCGAGTGAGGCACGGCTCGGACGACCGAACCTCCAGTTTCTTGAGGAAAACGAGCTGCTCGGCCCTGACATAACCTTTGTCCATATGAACTATGTCCGCGAAGTCGAAATCGCGAAGTTCTCAACGACCCAGACAAAGGTGGTGTGGTGTCCGTATGGGCAGATGCAGATGCTTGGTAAAGGCGGCGCGCAGCCCAAAATGGCGGAGCTTTGGCGCGCAGGTTGCCAGATTGGAATTGGCACAGATATTCCGCGAGCCATCAACTTCGACGCACTTGGCGGATTGGCGATCGCGGCTTCCGCCGCAGCGGGAACCCCACTCTCCTCCACAGACATATTCGAAATGCGAACCCTGGCAGCAGCCAAGAGCGTTGGGGCTGGGACGATCACAGGCAGTATTTCCATTGGAAAACGGGCGGATCTGGTCTTGCGCGCCGACACCGACGCTCAAGCCATCGCCGCCGATGCGCATTGGGAGTCGGCCGTTCTCGGCCTTTCGAGCCCACCTCGCATGGTCTTCGTCAATGGAAAAATCGTTTTCAGGGATGGAATCCCAACAACAGCAGATCCGCGTCGCGTGGCGGATCAAGCGCGGGGTTCAGTCCAAAGCATGCTCAAAAGAATTGGGCTGATCTGAACACGCGAAAACAGGAGAGTGTCACATGATTACGCGCAGAACACTGATCTCGAGTGCCCTTGCCGTACCGCTACTGCCCATGGCCGCGAAGTTCGCAGGGGCGTCCGAAAGACTTGTGAACGAAGCAATCGATGCAGGCGAGACCGAGATTATCCTTGCCGGCGGAACGGGTGGCTATGGCGAAATGGTTCGCAAGCACTTCCTTGACCCCTTCTCCGAGGAAACCGGCATCAACATCGTTGAGGACGGCGGATTCTACGGCGAGAAACTCGCGAAGCTCAAGGCGATGGCGGAAGTCGGAAGCTTCGAGTGGGACATGGTTACTCTCTCGGCCGACCACTTGGTTGAGCAAAACGCTCAACATCTCCAAGACCTAGGAAGTTGCGGCCAGATTCCGAACGTGGCAACGAACGGTGTCGCTGGGTCTTGCCTTCAGTACGGTGTCCTGTTTGATATCGGCGGTGGGGTCATGGCCTACAATTCCGACGAATTCCAGGGTGCGGGACGGCAGCCGTCGAGTTGGGCGGATTTCTGGGATGTGGATACCTTTCCGGGACCGCGTGCCCTGCCGGACATTGGAACACCGTGGTGGCCGATGATCGCTGCACTCACGGCAGACGGCGTAAACGCGAGCGACCTGTTTCCGCTGGACTTCGATCATGCATTCGCAAAGCTGGACGAGATCAAGCCGCACGTGAGCGTCTGGTGGAGAAGCGGAGATCAGAGCCAGCAGATTTGGCGCTCTGGCGAGGTCGTCATGGCACAAATGTATGCGGGCCGCGCGATGGGCCTGAGAAACGAAGGGATGCCGGTTGGCGTTTCGTGGAATGGAGTCCCGCTCGATGCGGCTGCATGGTGTGTCTTGAAGGAAGCCAGGAGCCCGAGAGCATCGCTCGCGCTGTTGAACTACATGTACACACGTCCGGAAGCACACGCCGCATTCGCGGCCGAGAGCGGCGGTGTGACAGCCATGAAGGATGCATTCGACCTTCTGGAGCCATCGGCCCAAGAGGTTGCCGCTACCAATCCCGACAATTGGGATCAAATCGTACAGATCGATCGCGGCTGGCTGGGACAAAACCACGACGCGATACTAGAGCAGTGGACAACTTGGGTAGCCAGCTGAATAGTCTCGGAAACGGTGTCGGGTCCATTTCGGGTCTGGCACCGTCCGATTCTTTGGATTCAAGCTATTGAAACGCCGCGTTGTCATTGGTGGGCTTTTCCATGAAGGGAACAGCTTCAGCTCGGTCGTCACGCGCGACGACTTTTTTTCAACGGTAAGAGGCCACGCCGTCGCTGAGAAGGCTGCGTCGTCCATGTCGGCCCTTGGCGGTGCCTACAGAGTGTTCGTGGAAAAGCGTGTCGAAGTTATCCCATCGGTTTCGGCCGTCGCGTCACCCGGAGGACCAGTCTGCGATAACTTTTTTCGAAATTACACGGACGAGGTCCTGAACGTCATCAGAAGCAACGAACCCGATGGGGTCTACCTGGACCTTCACGGGGCGATGGTGACCGAAACCATTGATGATCCGGAAGGCGAACTCCTAGAAGCGATCCGAGCGATCGTGGGCGATGAAGTCCCGGTGGCGATCAGTCTCGACCTGCACGCATATGTCACCGATCGCATGCTGGAGAACGCGGACATCATAGTCGCGTGCAAAGAAAATCCTCACACGGACTACCACTTGGCCGGCGCAAAAGCATCGCGTTTGTTGTTCCGGGCGATTGAGCAGGATGCCTTTCCAACACATGCCTGCACGACGATACCACTTATCATCGGTTCAAAAATGGGTACAGGAAGCGGGCCCCTTCGGTTGATCCACAAGTATGCGCGAAGGGCCCAAAGTGAGAACTCAGCCGTTCTGGACATCTCAATATTCAACACCACCTCCCTGGTCGATGTTGAGGGAGCAGGACAATCCGTTACCGTCACAACGGACAACGACCCAGAACTCGCATCGACACTTTCGGTAGAGCTCGCCAAGAAGTTATGGAGTTTGCGCGATCAATTTTCGCCAGACTTCAAGGACCTGGACGCGCTGCTTCACGCCTTGTCAGCAAATAGGTTGTCTCGGCCCCTTGTAGTTGGCGACCAAGGAGATCGCGTGCTGGCTGGGGCGCCAGGAGACGGGATGTTCATTGCCAAAACCATCCTAAACCAATATCCAAACCTGAGGGCTTTGGTGCCGGTTACCGATCCGGAAGCCGTGGCGCTGGCGGTTAGTCATGCTGTTGGGAGTCGCTTGAAGCTTACTGTCGGAGGCAAGCTGTCTGAGGGCCAGAGCGGATTACAAGGAACTTGGGAGATTGTGAAAACCGGCGACGGGAACTTCATACATAGGGGGCCATACCTCGCGAAAGAGCCAGCCCGTATGGGAAGGACTGTTCTACTGCGGTGGCGAAACCTCACACTTCTCGTTACAGAACAGCCGGCATTTTCCCAAGACCCGGAGGCATTCGAGAGCCAGGGTGCCGCTATCGCTGACTACGATGTCATCGTATCGAAGTCAGGCTATCACTTTACACTCTCGTTCGCCGGTCTAGCGGAGTGCGTAGTCGCCGACACTCCAGGCATCTCCAACTACAAGCCGGGAAACCTGCCATATAGGAAGCGCCTAGGATGCTACCCCGAGGTTGATGTGACAGGAAACGCAGCTTTCCATACCTGGCCACCCGATCCCACAGAGAGGCGTTAACTAAAGAGAGAGGTCAATGTGACCGTCTTTCACCCGCAAGCGCGATCCGTAGCTTAAGTCAGCGCCGATTCTGTCCAAGGACTGGGGAGTAGCTCACAGACTGAGTTTCTACAGGTGAAAAATTGGCCCGCGATCGGGTGTTTCCCATACTGCACGTTATGAAGGTTGTAGATTTGCATAAGCGACATCCGAATTGCCTGCCAGTGACGAGCCGCATTTGCCCTCAAAAACACTGTTTTAAAACGATACTTCAGTTTCGCTATTCGTTGACTTCCGCATGCCGGTACAGGCGAAGTGCGTTTTCCGAAGATTGATAAGTTTGTCGTCTTTATTGAGTGCGTATTGGTTTCGTTTCGCCGAGTGTTTCTACTGTTCCTCTTATCCCTTGGCAAATTGCTATCTTCAGCACAATTCTAATGGTTTGCTTACTCCAAGGGCGACGGGAATCGGATTTCGGCTCACTCTTGAGACACCACCAAGAGTTCACTTCTTCAACAGTCTAAACAGCAAAAAACCGAGGGCTGTCGCGGCAATGATTGCGGGCAGAAGGGAGCCTTTTTCCTTTATCTCGTCTTTGTCCGCCACAATGATGTCTTCTTCTCGCTCAAGCTCAATGATCGCTCCATCGGCTTTGCTAGTAAGTTCAGAAACGTCGTAATCGACCGCTGCACAAGCTGCGCGAATGTCTTCGATATTCATGTGAGCTTGCCCGCGCATGATCCGCGACCATGATCCGGTTGCAATACCGGATGCTTCGAAAAAGTCCTGCTGGTTCATGCCTTGTTCTTCCCAACGCTGCTTGAGGAGGGACCCCAGTACCATCGAGTATGTGGTGGTTGCGCTTGGCATTGACACTATCTCCAAATTGGATAATAATAAATAATCGGACAATAAACGAGAAAATGATAGCATGAATGGCGTGAGAATTGGAGATAAAGTTTCAACGCGGTTCGCTGCTGGCCTACTCAAGCATGTCGGTGTTTGTGCCGGATGTGACTGGGAAAGCGGTGAGCCGTTAATCGCGCATAACTCGGCTCGCTTTGGTAAGGTGAAGGTTAGCCGTCTAAGCGAATTCACTGATGGAAAAGACATGACAATAGAAAGGCCGGATGATGGCCCATCTCCTGCTGCTATCCAAGCGAGAGTCAGCGCCCTGTTGGATGAGCCCTACAGCGCTATTCGCTACAACTGTGATCATTTCGTAACAGACGTTTTGGAAAACAACCCGCGCAGCCCACAGCTGCAATGGCTCTTCCTTGCTGGCTTACTGGCGGTCGGTGCGATCTATGTACTAAGTTCGAAGAGGGCATAGGTAGAATCTTGTTCTTCTATCCGGATTGACAGTGCGGAGGCGTTGTCACGTTAACCGGCTGCTTGTGGTACTGAATTGAGATGCAGCGCTAAATCTACGTCCGCCATCGCTTCCTTCCGACCATCATTCAAACAGCCTTTCGGCTCTACTACCGATACACGTTGAGCTATCGTGATATTGAGGAGTTCCTGGCCGAATGCGGCATAGATGTGTCTTACGAAACCATCCGGCGATGGTGTCAAAAGTTTGATCTGGTCTTCGCACGTCGAATGCGTGTGCGCAGGGGAGCTACCAATACGCGGTGGCACATCGACGAAGTTTTCTTGAAGATCGGGGGGCGCCAGTTTTATTTATGGCGGGCCATCGACGCAGAAGGCGAGGTTTTAGATGTCATACTTCTGCCCCGGCAGGATTCTGCCGCTGCGAAGAAGTTTCTCTGGCGAACCATGTCACGCGTTGGAACCCAACCGACTGAGATCGTATCGGATAATTGGAGGTCTTCCCGAATTGCGGTCCGCAAACTACTTCCTGGCGTATCTCACGTAGTGGGAAAACGACTTAACGATAGAGCTGAGAACTCGCCTCTGCCCACCCGCCAACGAGAGCGGAAGCAACAGAGGTTCAAGTCAACTAGATCGGCTCAGTGCTTTCTTTCCATCCACCTGGCCTTTTACAACCACTTCAACAACCAACGTCATCCCCTAACTAGAAAGACCATGAGGTAGTTTCGTGTCGAAACTCTGGAAGCATGGTCTGACTTGGTGACCTGAGGAAAGTGAATTAGAGCGTTCTGTCATTTTGCTTAGTTAACGTGACAAGACCCGCCAAGAACTATGAAAACCTGTTTTCATTGAACTTTAACTCGCTAAGGTAATCATCCCAACATAGTGGTGACCGATATGCAGGAAGACCATGGGATAGCGGGTGACTTAATGGTCCGCGACACGCATTACCGTGACGCGGCGATCACGCTATGTACGCTGGTGCAAGATGGCAACTACCACCTTGTTTTCGGCCTTGTAACTCCCGTTCCTTTTGAGGAACCAGGGCCATCTGCCACTCAACCCATGAGCACGCATTTCAAGTGGCGCAAGAAGACAACGCGGCTGTATTTTCAGCGCTGGATCATGTCCTTCGAAAGTTCATGCCAATGGTACCGAAACGCGATGTCCGGTGACTTGTTCGTTCCTAACACGGACAACGAGATACGCTATTCCAACACTCCAACAGAACAGGAGCCCGCATGGCCCTCAGTTGTCGTGGAGCCCGACGTTCCGTTCGCCCATGGTGGAGCCAGCCTTCATAGCTTATACAGCGGCGATCATCCGATTTTGGTAACCGGCCTTACAGGTGAAGGCAAAGCATTGGAATGGATGTCAGAGCGGCTGCATTTCGAACTTTCGGCGTACCCCGAGTTTCTCGGCAGTCTGCACTTCCTTGCACCGGACCCAATTCTGCGGTCACTCAACCATCGACTAGGTCGAGACGAGGATGGTCGGGAGTTCAGTGAGATTGAGCTGATCGGCAGGACCGCTCAATCCGTCCACGACCTGACCCTGATCGTTCAGGAGATGCGGGAACACGGCCCAATCGACATTCGGCCTGTTCCCGTTACATCACCCTATCTGCGCATTTACCATTTTGGGCGCGTGGACCAGGTCGGCTTGTCGGTCCGCCACAACAAGCTCGGTTTGCTGCGTCACAGTCCGCCGCTTCCATTCCTGCGGACAATTACTGTTGAAACAACGGTTCGCGAACGCAAGCGGCGGGTCTCCGCACCAAGTAACGACGGCGGACGCGATGAGGTCTACGACGTCATGGAGGAAAGCCCCGCGGGTATAATGCTTCTTGGGGACAATACGCCGTCAGATGATCCCGCGATCCGGCTTGCGCGTGCACGTCGGTACCGCGCAAAACTCGCCGAGGCCGAGCGGCAGGGGCAGAAACTCTTTTTCGGAAGCGAGCGCGAAGCCCGAGACTCGATCCGAGAAATCGTCGGGGCCGCGCGCGAGCGCGTCATGATTTGCGATCCGTACTTCAGTTCCGTGGAGTTGTTCACCTTCGCGCTGGCGACCAGACGCGTCGGGCTTAAAGTAATCGTGGTGACTTCCGCGCTGCACCTTACAAAAGAAGACAGCATTGATTCTCAATGCGCGGCAGGCGACCAACTACAGGACCAGCTGGACAACTTGCCGAGCGATATTGATATCGAGGTGAAGGTTCTCACGGGCGACAAACCTGCTCTACACGACCGATTTCTCGTCATAGACCAGAACGTCTGGTTCTCCGGCAATTCCCTCAACAATATTGGTGAAAGGCTCAGCCTCATCATCAAACTGCCTCATCCCGAACCAATCATTGAGGCGCTCGACGATCTCATGGCCAGCGGACGATGCATGCCGTTTGAAGAGTGGATCGTCAATCGACGCGCGAACCGGGAGGCGCCAAGCTCGTGATCCCACCCAACGGCGAGAACGCAAGGAATTTATCGCTGGTCGGCCCGGTACCAGAGAGGCGATTGCGGCCCCAACTCCTCTGGCCCTCCATACCGGATGATCATAGCCATCGCCCCCGCGACAGAACATCCGTGCCCAGGATCGAGCATATCGCTGAGCGGCGAAAACGCCTCGAAGCCGACCCTATTTGCCTGCATCTGGAAGCATTCCTTGAAGAATGTGCGATGGCGGCCGACGTTAGGATACTCGATAGATTTTTCGACACCGACTCCGCCGAGATCCTTGTAGAGGCAATCAATAAGGCTCCAAACCTGAGAACGCTCCGCATCCTAACAAAATCAGACTTAGTTGAAGATTGTCGGACGTGCATTGCCGGCGCGAAGCCTAGTCCTCGTGACCGGTCGACCCGCCCCTCCATGGAGATCAGAGGTTTGTACAAGGCGCGGTACCAAAACGCCCATTGGGAGTCCAGACTGCATGACCGATTCGCGATAACGGATGGAGAGCTTTGGCACTTCGGCGCGAATGTGATGGGAAACCACGAAGGCCTGAACGCGTGCAGCCGCGGCTGGAATGACGCCGATATCAAGTTCCATGAGCTCTTCGATCAGATCTGGAAGGATTGCCGCAATGGCTGAGAACGGCACAAGCTTCGATTACACCCAACTTGAAAAACTGGTTGAGTCGTCGAGCGGCGTTGATATCTGTGTCCAGATACTGACCGAGATCTGGCGCGGCTTCCTCACCCCAAAACAGTCACCAACATCAGCGGAATATGAATCGGCCTCGTTCGACGGCGATCAGGACCCTGTGTGGAAGTCGTTGAGGAGCGCCGCGCGAGAAAAACTGGAAGCCGGGCCGGCGGAAACACCATCAGGCAATATCCGCTTAGAGGATCATGAAGAGTGGTGCATGGGGGTGGCATTAGCGCGCGCCGCTGTGGATGACTATCCGGATGGAGAACTCCGGATCGAGTTTGCCATGGCACTGGTCGCGTATCCCGGAGTACGGCGGGAAGCGTTCCTACGAACCGTGACCAAGGCGTTGTCCGGCAACCGTCGCGAACGGATCGTACGATCTCTTCGCGGCTTGGCGCACCGGATCCGAGACGAGGCCGGGCTCACGGTCTATGCGGGTGAGAAAGAGTCCTTTGAGGCTCTCCTGAAGGAATGGCGGGCCCAGCCAAGCCTGGAAGAGCTCTGGTATTCCCATCGCTTCGAAAGCGTCCTTAGTCACGACGGACGGGTGGACGTTTTGGAACTCTTGGCGCCCTTTAATCCGGGCCTCTTTCTCGAACTGCTCGAGGAAACAAAGACGCCGACAGCGGTCATAGAGGGGCTCCTTTCGTGCCGCCGCGACGATGGGATCAATCCAATCGAGTTGTTATTGCATGCACCCACGTGCTTTACGCGCTCGGAAGACGGAGACATTCAATACAATGGCGGAATGACGGTGCCGTTGCTGTGCCGAGTCTTTGTGGACCGGCTGCGGGACAGGGAAGCACGCCGCGCGCCTGAAGACAGAAAAGTGACTAGTTCCGAGACCGAGGATGAGTGCCGGGAATTCGCACGCGCCCTGCTCGCTTCGTCGGAAAAAGAAGCGACCGCGCTCTATGCAATGGCTTGGCTCATGTGGCGCGATTGGGCGTCCCCGTCCGAACTCGTCAGTGAAAGAGTTGCGGTAAAGGCTCTGGCCGAGGTTGCGGCCGAAATTGGAGTGACGCTTCTCGCGCCACATTTCTACAGCGCGGCCTTGGCCAATCCGAACGAAGAAGCCTTGCGAAGCGTCTTCGAAACCGGCGCTCCCGCTCCCGCTCCCCCTTCACCACGGCATCACACGGTTCATTTGGCGACCGCGTATGCGGCACTTGTTCTATCTGGTCGCGAGAGTGACAAAGATGCGGAGAACGCCGCCCCGACTCAAGCCGATGTCCTGGTTTCTCTTTATCGCCAAATCGCGCTCCAGCAGTACATAGGTTTGAATTCGTATGAAGCGCCCATCCACCGGGCCGTTTGGGCGCAGGTGATGGTAAATCAGTCCGACCCGAGCGTGATATGGAAAACCCTGTGGGATGATTTAGCGCAACAACGACACCGATCCGGATATAGCTCGCGCGAACACGGGCTGTTCACGAGCAGTATTTTTCATCTCGCGGTTGGGATGGCTATGATCCATTGTTCTATCACCTATGAGGAGCGGCTTCCGCGCTGGGTTCCAACATTCTGGAAAGAGCTTCTGCTCAGTTCGGTACACGCCGCCCCGCTGTTTTCGCATGATCGGGACGAGGTCGAGTACATCGCAACAAACCTGTTCTGCCACATCGGAGGCCTGTCCAACAGAGATCCGGACACTGGTTGGTTCGATATCGTGGCCGAAGCACTTGGGAGCTTTGGCGGAAATGCATATCTCGTAACTCGAAGCGTTGAAGCGCTGGTGATAAACGATATCAACATTGCCTCGATCGCGGCCAAATTCCGTCAAATCACAGAAACGTCTTTAGCCTCCGTTGTTCAAGAATATCTGGGTTGGGATGCTATGAGGGAGGAGAGGTTTCGGCGGCTCTCGAATCTGAGCAGCAGGCAAGTTGAACTGGGAATCAAAATCCTGAACGCATAAGGGCGACCTTCCCCAAGTTCCGAACAACAGAGCGAAGAAAACATCGGCTCTTGGAGCTCTTCAAGGGCATCAAATAGTTTCCCATAAGGTCCGTTATCGAGATACGAATCCATTGAAGAATGTTATGGGACAAGTTCCTGCATCGAAGCGTGTTAGGCTGGACACGCTCGTTGAAGCGACTGCGGCCACAAAGAGCGTCGGTGCGCATCTTCTCTCTCCATGTATCCTAAGACCACGGAGCTAGTCTCCGGCATTTGTTTACCACCAAGCACCAAAATGGTAGGAAGAGAGGAGAGTTTGGGTATGAGACTCAATTTCAGGCTTTCGCATGCGTACAGTTACGACCCGGGACGCTATTCGCCTCACAGGGCTCTCGACCGCTAAACTTCGAGAGTGGACCAGCAGGCGCGCGCTCATTCCCGCCGACGTGCCCCCGAAGAGCCAGGGTTCGCCGGCACGGTATTCTTGGCAAACGATTCTGCTGCTTCGGATCGCTGTCACGATGCGCGACCGCTTGCACCTCGAACTACAAGCCCATCGCCAGGTTTTTGCCGGTCTGCACACGAGTTTGCGGACCACGTCCTTCGTGTCTCTCTGGGGTAAGTCGCTCGCCATCGATCCCGATCAATGCTGGTCGTGGATTGACGACGCGGATTTCGGCGCGGTTACGGGCGACGCAATCCTCATTCGTCTGTCGCCTCACCTCGACGCGCTCTCGCAGGATTTCGCCCTATCCCGACCTTCGAGAATGCCGGGTCAACTCGATCTCTTCCCGGCACGGCCCATTGCCAGACCGCCATCGCCTAAGCCCGTTTCCGTTCAATCCGCTCCGCATCGGTCACAGGGAACGAAAAAGCGCCGGAGGTCGGCGTGAGCAGTTCGGCATTCAAAAAGGCACTGGAAGCGACAGGCTATCTGACACCTGCCGGAAAATCGGTGCCGGGATTGTTCACCGCCGGCGACCTTGCCTCGGCGAACCTGAAGAAGGTCTTCGCGGATGAGGGGGTCGGTCTGAACGCCGACGCGGTATTCACCGCGCAGAGTTCCGCCACGAGCATCTTCAAGGACGCCGGCATGAACGAGCCGAGCGACACAGATGTGAAGCGATGGCATGAGGCAGCATGGAATGTTGGAGTTGCACCGCTTCTCTGGATCATTACGCCCACGGATGTGCGCCTCTACGATTGCTACGCATCGCGTGCAGAGCGTCCGGACGACACCGCGCCGAGTCCCCTCGACAACTTCCCGCTCCAGTCCGAGGACCGACTTCGTCTCCTCGATTCGATGTGTGGCCGTCTGGCGACCGAGACTGGTGCTTTCTGGTCGAGTGCCATCGGAGCCAAGATTAACCGCCAGCATCGCGTAGATCGCGATCTCTTGGCGGAGATCAGCGCCCTCGAGGATCTGCTCACCGGCTCCGCATCGCCATCACGGCCCGGAGTGGCTGCGGGCGACATGCCGAGAGAGATCGCCCAGCGCTTCATCGGCCGGTGCATCTTCACGTGGTATCTGCTCGACCGCGGAATTGCGCAACCGTTCCTGCCGAGATCGCTTCCTCCGGATTTGAGCAAGATATTCGGCTCCACGGCCACCGCCTTTTCCCTGTTCAACTGGTTGCGCGAGACGTTCAAAGGCGATCTATTCCCCATGGACGATCCGGGCGCCGAGCGCGAACATCTGACAGACCAACATCTCGCGCTATTCCGGGACTTTGTCGAAGGGCGTAGCCTGATCGCCTCACGCCGGGGCCAGGGACGCCTCTTCAGGTTCCGGTTCGATGCAATCCCGGTCGACCTCATCAGCTCGATCTACCAGCAGTTCGCACGATCGGCGGCAGAGGACGAGGCCGCCTCCCAAGGACTGCACTATACGCCGATCGAACTCGTCCACCTGACTCTTGATCCCGTTTTCGAGCAATTGCCGGCGAATGCGCGCATCATCGATCCCACCTGCGGCTCCGGGGCCTTTCTGGTGGAGGCGTTTCGCCGGCTCGTTTGGCGTGCGACGCAGGGACGCCCGGCCAGCCGAGAAGTCGTCCGGAACATCCTCTATACGCAGCTATTCGGAATCGACATCAATCGGTCGGCGCTCGGCATTGCCGCGTTCAGCCTCTATCTCGCCGCGCTCGAACTCGACGAGCAGCCAATCAACGATGTTCGCGATCTGAAGTTCGACCATCTCATCGACACCACACTGTTCGAGGCAAACACGATCGATGGGGCGCTCCCGGCGAAGCTGACCGACAGTGCATTCGATGCCGTCGTCGGCAATCCGCCCTGGACCTTCGTTCGGCGCGCCGGCGGGTCGCGGCCGCGGCAATCAGGTCAAACCAACACCCTGCGTCCGCGGCGCAGCCCCGACCAAGCGTTTCTGAGCGTCGCCGCCGTTCTGGCGGGCGAGCGCGGACGCATCGGCATGGTGATGAAGGCCACGCCGTTCTTTTCTAAGGACGTCCATGCCGTGGCGGCTCGCTCCGCTCTTCTGGAGCGCCTGGCACCTGTCGCCCTGGTTAATCTCTCTTTTCTGCGAAAGGAAGGGCTCTTCCCCGATGCGACCGGGCCGGCGCTGCTCTTCTTCGCCCGGTGTGCCTTGGCATCGGCACCCGATCAGATGCTCGTCGGCTCGATACCCTGGACGCCCGACTTCAAGCGCACCGGCGTTTTTCATTTCGGGCCGGCGGAAATACGCGCCGTGCCGTTGGCGGGCGTTCTCAGAACGCCAACCGTTCTGAAAGCCGCAACCTTCGGCACGGTTCGCGATGGATGGTTGATCGATAAACTCGAGCAAGCTCTGCCGTCGCTCGCGACGGTTTTGGACCATCTCGGTCGAACTGATAGCGAATTTCGGGGACAAGGCTTTCAGGTTCGCGGCGACGCCAATGAGCCACCAAAGCACTATCACTCGCTCAAGGTGGTCTCCCCCAAAGTCTTCACGGCATTCAGGATTTCTGAAGCCACCCTTCTGCCCTTCACTCACGAGGTATTGCACCGCCCTCGTCGCGAATCCATTTTCCGAGGGCCGTTACTACTCTGTTCGAAAGTGGGAAACAGCTCCGGTGCGGAACGGGGGCGATATAGCGCCGCCGTTCATCCAGGCGATGTCCTCTACACTCAGAATTTCTTTGGTGTGTCGTTTCGGGGCGCTGATACCACCTTCGCCTACGTGCTCTCCGGAATCCTAAACTCGAGCGTCACAGCCTTTCAGTTCGCATTTGGCGGCCCAACTTGGGGACTAGAACGTCCCACAGTCGAACCACACGATCTGTTGTCACTGCGTATTCCCTCCTTGTCCTCCATTGACCAACGACTACTCAATGCGGTGGTCGAGACCGAGAAACAAGCCGCGGCCGCCCCCGAGGACAAGGACAATCTTCGCAAGCTCGATGAGGCGGTGTTCGACCTTTACGACCTTGAAGCCGACGAGCGCATTCTAGTCCGCGACAGCGTTGCGCATGCGCGGCACCTCGTTTTCGAGAACCGGGCCGAGCGGATCGGCGAGATCAAACCGCCGACATCCGATCTGCTGAAAGCGTATGCCAAACAGGTCGCGGGCGCCGTAGACGCCTATCTGCGTGCGCGAGGCGAACGTCATCTGGAAGCCATCGTCTACACGAAGCGGCTCACGAAAGGCGAATTGGCCGCAGGCGTTCCCGGCATCACCGCCGTACGTTTCGTCATGGCCCCTGGAGCTCCGAAGCCAAGCGCCGTCGTACGCGAGGGCGACCCAGCGGATCTTGAGAGGCTCGCTGGACTGCTGCGCGGCCGCTTCGATACCGACGTGCCGCCTTACCTGAACGAACGACGTCAACTGCGCCTGTACGGTCCGGATGATCTGTTCATCCTGAAGCCGACGGAAGCCCGTTACTGGACCGCCGCCGTCGGGCTCAACGACGCCGACATCGTTCTCGCCGACCATTGGCTCAGAGGGCGAGATGCCGCTTCTTACGCCTGATATTCCATTCGGCCAGCCCGCCTTCTCGCTTTCTTCGGATCAGATCGCCACGGTCATTGATCTCGTTTGCTGCGGCGCGCAGGACGCCCAGGGGGACATCACGTCCGGAATGCTCGAAGTCCCGACCACGATGATTGTCCGCAAGGCGATCCGGCGCGTGAAGAAAAGCCTTTCGCTCACCAACCTCGAAATCCGAGGCGAACATGAGCTGGAGGACATGGCGACCACGGATGCGTCCATTCTCGGGCGAATCGACATCACCCTCAAATTCCTGCATCAGTTCGGAAACGAGGACGCCTATGTCGCCGTCGAATGCAAACGGGTCGGCGCCGGGATGTCGACCCTCAACTCGAGCTACGTCTCCAATGGCGTTGAGCGCTTCGTCACGGGCCAATATGCCGCCGGCCATGAATGGGGCTTCATGCTCGGTTATGTGTTGGCCTTGCCTGTCGCGTCCGTGGTCCAAACAATCAACGATCATCTGAAAAAATCTTATGGCGATCCCGCCAAGCTAAACCCGGAAACCACCCACGCGTTGTCGCTCGCTATCCTCGAAGGAGTCCTCGACCAGAAGTGCGGCAATACTATACGGATAAAGCACATCTTCGTTGACATGACGTCAGCCGCTTAGAATCGGCTCCGGATAGGGGGCGGCTACCAGATCTCCGAACGATCAACGTTCGGGCAGTGCTTTGTTCTTCCCTGTTTGGGACACTGAACCCACAGTGTCCGGCACCAATTCTCACTGATCTGAAGCTGGCACGGTTCGAGAGGCCAAAACCTTGCCTATGCGAGAGAAGACTTCACTTCCTGTCTTCAACCGTCTAACACTGTCCCTGGAGCCGCTACGCATGGCTCTGGGGCGTGGAAACCCCGTGTAACCGGTGTGTTGCTGCCGACTCAGCAACGTCCTTGACCACTATGGTCGGGGAGCCTGTGGCGTATGTCCAGGTTCTCCGAACTAAAGGCTACAGGGACCGCGTTACACCGGTTTTCCAACTCCCCGATCACCAGGGATCAAGTGCCATCGACCCGAGGGGGCGCACCTCGGGCTTCGAATGGCGGGAGTTGGGAGATGGACACCAAAATTGCACCGGCTGGTGGCAAAGTGACGTCGAGCCAAATCGGCTGGATCACAGAGAGCGTGGTCGGTGCAAACCTGATTGCACGAACGGGCGGGCGGATCGCACCATTTACTCCTGCCGCAGACGATTGCGGCATCGACCTCTTGGCTTTGGATAAAGCTACTGGCAAGTCCATCGCTCTTCAGGTTAAGGCGTGGACTGGGTCACCATCGTCGGATATGACAGTTCAGTTCGACACCCGCGTGAAGACATACAACGACTTCTCGTTCCTGGTTGCTGTCTATATGCCACTACCCAACCTCTCCATCGAGTATGTTTGGTTCAGCCCCATGCCGGTCGTTAAGGAGCTCTCAAGTGAGCGGGCGGGCAAGTACATTGTCCGGTGCAGCACCCGCCCAAAATCACGGGACGCGTTCTCTCGGTTTCGTATGGATATCGATGGTCTAACGGCTGCCGTCTTGACCGAACTGACCTAATCATTCTCGTTGGATCCTTGATCAGAAACGTTAGGGGAAGCCTGTATCTCTTGGCAGGAAGATCGGCTAATGTCCCCAACTTATCGTGCCAAAGGAGACACCCGATGATCATCGTGTATTTCGATAATGATCAGGTCGAGGTCTTGGATAACAACTCCGGACCGGCTATCGATCGACTAATCAAAGACCGCGTCCTTATTCCACTAGAGGACCTCAATCGGTTCGTAGAACTCTATGGCACCGAGAAGCTCTCTGCGGCGACACTCCAGCACATCGAAGATCAAAGATCCCACCGGATCTGCAAGGTCGCGGGACGGCGCCAACGACCGTCTTTTTTGATTCAGTGGGCGCAGGTACGCGATGCCTATCACTTCTACACGGCGCTGATGGAAGCAATCGATCGGAAGAAAAATGGACGCACCGACTTAGACATGTCGCATATAGTTGAAGAGTTCCTCGAAGACGAGTTGATTGAGGCAGTAGAGAAGATCAGTGCGATGGATGATCCAAAGTCTGAGAATGCGCTGGAGATCGTACGCACCCTGTTTTTCTCTGGGCCAAACTGTTCGACCAAACGGATCGAAAATATGTTCTCCCAAGTCCGCCAAACCGGTGTTCTCGAACGGCTGTCCGAACCGCAAAAATACAAAAGAAGGGCAGCATAACGGTTTTGAATTCTTGGGAGTGCGCTCGGCACCATTGCCGGTTAGGGATTTCTGGAACGTCCAGATTTGCCCGGAGCCAGAACAATGGATACCGCACCTCAGCGCACAAACACATGGGATGCTGAAGAAGACACCTCTTATTCCCCCAATCATTTAATTATTGCGCGGATACCAATCGACAATCTGTCGTCGCTCGGTCCTTCGCCCCGAACCCATTCCCGACGCAAGATCGAGATACTGACCCGCAGCATCGAGCGGTTCGGGATGGTGATGCCGATCGCTGTTGACCCTCAGAACCGGGTTGTGGCGGGAGAAGCACGGTTGGCGGCTGCCAAGAAGCTAGGCCTGTCGCACGTTCCCGTTCTTCAGATATCCCATCTCAGCCATGAGGAAGCGCGGGCCTTTCGGATCGCCGATAACCGGCTGACCGAACTCGGGGCTTGGGATGAAGACGTTTTACGGGGTGAGTTCGAGTTCTTGGTGGAATTTGGCGTTGACCTGACCCTCACCGGCTTTGAGATGGGTGAGATCGATCTTACCATCGGCATCGCAGGCGACGACGAAGCGGCAAACGCGATCCCCGCTGTTGATCTCGAGCGCCCTGCCACCACACGACCTGGCGATGTCTGGCAGCTGGGAGAGCACCGCCTGGCCTGTGGAGATGCACTCGATAATTCCGTATTGGCGCAGCTGCTGGATGGAGATGAAGTCGATCTCGTCTTCACCGATCCGCCCTACAACGTGCCAATCCACGGTCATGTCTCTGGCCTGGGGCAACGAAGGCACCGGGAATTCGCCCAAGCATCAGGGGAGATGTCGGAAGCGGCCTTCACGGGCTTCCTGGAGTGCTTTCTTTCCGCCGCCCGTGATGTCTGCCGCGATGGGGCCATCCTTTTCGTCTGTATGGATTGGCGACATCAGTATGAGCTTCTGACCTCCGCACGAAAAGCCGATCTCACGCAGCTCAATCTCTGTGTCTGGAACAAGGACAATGGCGGTATGGGCTCGCTCTACCGTTCCAAGCACGAGCTGGTCTTCGTCCTGAAGAACGGCAGCGCGTCTCATACCAACAATGTGGCGCTGGGGCGGTACGGTCGCAACCGCACAAATGTCTGGGACTATGCCGGGGTCAACAGCTTCGGGAAGGATCGAGACAAGGCGCTCGACATGCACCCGACGGTAAAGCCTGTCGAGATGATCGAGGATGCGATCCAGGACTGCTCCAATCGGGGCAACGTGGTTCTCGATCCCTTTGCCGGCAGCGGATCGACCTTGATTGCCGCCGAACGCTGCGGCCGGCGCGCCCGCGTCATCGAGATCGACCCGCATTACTGCGACACGATCCTGCGGCGCTGGCAGGATTTCACCGGAAAGCAGGCTGTGCTTGGCAGGACTGGCACCGCCTTCGATGAGGTCGTGGCCGAGCGGGCCTCGGACACTTCCCCATTTATCGACCCCCTCAGCTAAACCGGAAAGGAATACTCCATGTCGAAGGATGATGAAGACGCGTATGAGGTCGGTTATGGTCGTCCGCCAAAGAAGGCTCGGTTCAAGAAGGGACGCTCCGGCAATCCAAAAGGGCGCCCCAAGGGTTCGAAGAACTTCAAGAGCATTGTGAAGGACGAGCTGGGCCGACCCGTCGAGATCAGGGTCAACGGTCAGCGACGTAAAGTATCGCAGTTTGAAGCCGTCGTAATGCGTGCGGTGGGAGACGCCATCAGTGGCAAGCCACGTCAGATAGGCCTCATCATGGATCTTCCCAACCGCTTTGGGTTGATTGAAGACGAGGAACGCCTGGTCCGTGCTCTGGCACCGGAAGACCAACGTATCCTGGAGCGCATTATCATGCGCCGGGTCGAAGAGGCCCTGAAGGTGCTCTCGTGATGCTGGACCATGTCCGTGCCCTGGACCATGTCTTCCGAGAAGACTTGAGCGCCTTCATCGAGAAGGCATTTACCATCGTCTCCCCGGGACAGACCTACCGTCATAATTGGCATATCGATCTGATCGCAGACCGATTGCAGGCCTGTGCAGATGGGCGGATCAAACGCTTGATCGTCACTCTGCCACCGCGCGGGCTTAAATCCATCGCGGCCTCCATCGCCTTCCCGGCGTGGGTTCTGGGGCATGATCCAAGACGGAAGGTCGTCACGGTCAGCTACAACCACGAACTCTCGGATAAACTCGCCCGGGACTGCCGCGCGGTGATGGAGAGTGGGTTCTATCGGCACGCCTTCCCGATGACGCGGATCAGCCCCAACAAACGAAGCGAACGGGAGTTCGAGACCAAACAGGGCGGCTATCGACTCTCCACCTCCATTGGCGGCACCTTGACCGGACGGGGTGGCGATCTCTTCATCATCGACGATCCCATCAAACCCGGCGAAGCAACCTCCAAGGCAGAGCGCGAGTCAGTCAAGCAATGGTATGAGAACACGCTTTACTCCCGCCTGGACGACAAACAGGAGGGCGTGATCGTCATCGTTATGCAGCGGGTGCATCTGGACGACCTCGTAGGCCATGTGATCGACAAGGAAGACTGGACTATCGTCAACCTCCCAGCGATTGCAGCGGAAGAGGAGGTTCACCGCACTCTAGATGGGAAACTCATCAAATGGAGACCGGAAGGCGAAGCGCTGCACACGGAAAGAGAACCGATCACGGTCCTTCGCGGGATTGAGCGCAATATCGGGACCTATCTCTTCTCCGCCCAGTACCTGCAGCAGCCGGTGCCTGAGAAAGGAAACATCCTGCGATGGGAATGGTTCCGCTTCTACGACACGCTTCCCACGGGACCGAAGACCTATCTGGTCCAGAGTTGGGATACCGCCACCAAGGGTGAAGAGATCCACGATTACTCCGTAGGCACCACCTGGTTGGTGAATGGATCGGATGTCTATCTGGTCGATCTGATCCGGGAAAGATTGGAATATCCAGACCTGCGGCGACGCGTGACGGACTGGCATCGCCGACACAACCCGCGCTTTCTCGTCATAGAAGATCACGGATCCGGCTCCGGGCTTATCCAGGATCTAAAACGCAATCGCATCCATGCCAAGGCATTCAAACCGCAATATGACAAGGTAACCCGCGCCCATACCCAGTCCGGCAAGATAGAAAGCGGCGCTGTGCATCTCCCTCGAAAGGCGCCGTGGCTTGATGCTTTCAAGACCGAATGTCTCCAATTTCCAGATGGTGTCCATGATGACCAAGTCGACAGTATGGTTCAGTTCCTGATGTGGCTGGATGAGAAGTCGAAGAACACCGTCACTGAGGGAAAACTTATTCGTTGGTAAAACTGCGTTCTTTGGACTGGACTTCCGTCGCCATGCAAGCGTTGCTGTCACGTGAGGACAGGCGCTAGACGCCTCCAGGCCTCGGCCCGCGAACCGTCTCCATCGGTCTCGGGCTTGGACCAGTGCAAGCGGCTGCATCCCGCAGCTGCGCAAGCACGATGGAGGCTCACATGGCCCAGAAACTCACCGATACCCAACTCATCATCCTTTCCAACGCATCGCAGCGCGAGGATGGGATGGTCTTTCCGCTGCCAGAGACAATGACCCTCAACAAAGGAGCAGTCGCTTCGGTCCTAAAGGGGCTGTTGAAGAGGGACTTCGTTGTCGAAGTCCCGGTTCCCGCGGGCGACGCGGTTTGGCGTGAAGCGCCGGACGGCGGTCGCGTCGGTCTCAAGATCACAGATAGCGCTCTGAACCTTCTCGGACTCGCGCCAGCGGAGGATGAGAAGCCGACGGAAAAACCCAAGCGGTCGAAGAAGGCTTCCGCGAAGGATGTACCATCCGCCCGACCCGGGACGAAACAGTCGATCCTGATCGATCTTCTGCAACGAAAGCGTGGCGCGACGGTCGAGGAGATCATGGAACAAACGGGCTGGCAGGCGCACTCGGTGCGCGGTGCGATCAGCGGGACGCTGAAGAAGAAGCTCGGACTGCTCGTCACCTCCGAGAAAGTCGACAAGCGCGGGCGAGTTTACCGGATCGCCGGTCAGGCCTGATGAAACAGTGCATCAAGGCCAGGGTAGGAGCCGCCAAGACGCTGGATGCCGATCTGGCGGCTCTTCCCGAGCTCTCTCCCGACGAGCTGAAGCGGCGTTGGGAAGAGCTCTACGGCAGACCCCCGTCCCCTAAGACGCGACGCGCCCTGATGATCCGTGCCATTGCCTATCGGATGCAGGAACGCGCGCTGGGCGGCTTGAGCACATCTGCCCGAAAGAGACTCGCTCAGATTGCCGAAGATATCCGACAGGGGAGGGCACCGGATATGGCCACGACTTCGATCAAACCCGGCACCCGACTGCTTCGGGAGTGGCAAGGCGTCACATATGAAGTGATCGTTCTGGAAAAAGGCGTTCAGTTCCAAGGTACCGCCTGGGCCTCACTCTCGGCGGTTGCACGGGAGATCACGGGAACGCGTTGGTCCGGTCCTCTGTTCTTCGGTCTGAAGGAGCGGGTCGATGGTTGATCGTAAGCCGCCCCTTCGACGCTGTGCCGTCTATACCCGTGCATCGACCGAGGAAGGGTTGGATCAGGACTTCAACTCGCTGGATGCGCAGCGAGAAGCCTGCGAGGCCTTCGTCCGCAGCCAAGTCGGCGAAGGCTGGAAGTTGATCCCAACCCACTATGACGATGGCGGCTATTCCGGCGGCTCGATGGATCGTCCGGCGCTGAAACATCTCCTTGCTGATATCGAAGCAGGACGAATCGACACTGTCGTCGTCTACAAAGTGGATCGATTGACACGGTCCCTCTCGGACTTCGCCCGGATTGTCGATGTGTTTGACGATCACGGCGTCTCCTTCGTCTCTGTCACGCAGCAGTTCAACACCACGACCTCCATGGGTCGGCTGACGCTCAACATGCTGCTCTCCTTCGCCCAGTTCGAGCGCGAAGTGACCGGAGAGCGCATCCGGGACAAGATCGCGGCATCGAAACGCAAGGGCATGTGGATGGGGGGACGCGTGCCCTTGGGTTACGAACCGAATGGACGGACCCTGGTAATCGACGAACCAAGCGCTAAAACCTTCCGCACCATCTTCAGGCTCTACCTCGAGCTCGGCAATGTCCGGCTTGTGAAAGAAGAGGCGGACAGGTTGGGCCTCACAACCAAAGAGCGGCTCTCAGCCAACGGCAAACGGTCCGGCGGCAGGCCTATGAGCCGGGGATACCTCTACAAGCTGCTTGGGAACCCGCTCTATGTTGGGCGGATCGCCCATAGGGGACATGAGTTTGAAGGGCAGCATCCAGCCATCATAGACACTGCAACTTGGGAGGCGGTGCAGGAGACACTCTCGAACAACGGTCCCATCATGTTGGACAGGCCGCGCGCGACGGAACCAAGCCCGCTTACGGGCAAGCTGTTTGACGAAACCGGCGAAGCGTTGACGCCAACCCATGCCGTGAAATCGGGTCGACGATATCGCTACTACATCTCCAAACGGCTTGCAGAGAAATCCACGTCCGACGACAAGAGTGGTTGGCGCCTGCCTGCTCGGGAGATCGAGCGGATCGTTGCCACGTCAATCACAGACCTTCTCACGAACCCGTCGAGACTGGCAGATGTCGCACGGCAGAACCGGGTTGCCACTGATCGCATACCCCAATTGCTAAGCGCGGCAGAAGGATGGAAAGAGGCGTCCCTGGAGCTTGTTGAGCGGATTGAGCTCTCCAAGGACGAGATCGCGATCTCTCTCAGTCTTCCGGGGCCAGAGGGAGAAACACTTCGATTCACGGTTCCGACGAGGATCAGAAGGCGCGGCGTCGAGATGAAGCTCGTCCTCGAAAACGGGAGCACAACGAACGCCAAACCGGACCCGGCCTTGATCAAGGCGGTTGCGCGCGGTCACAGATGGTTTGAGGACCTGGCGACGGGGCGGGTCGGGACTCTCAACGAGATCGCGGAGCGGGAAGGGGTCGGACACAGATACGTTCGCCAGATCGTATCCTTGGCCTTCCTGTCTCCCGACGTTACCGAAGCGATCCTTGAAGGCACGCAACCCGTGCATATAACCGCGGAAAGCCTCACCAAGCGGACTGAAATCCCATCATCCTGGTCCGAACAACGGGAAATGCTGGGCTTCGATTAAGAAGACCGTCTCTGCCAAACGGAACCGCTAAAATCATCGACAGAGAATTTAACCCCGGATCACGCCGGAACGACCGACGCTTCGTTATCTCCGGTTCCGCTTCCAGTTCTGCCCAGGCCGAAACCCCGCGGAACTCGGGCATTTTGAGTGTTACGCTAAAGCCTGCGAAAAATTTCAATGCAGAGAAGGACTAAATGGCGGAGGGAGGGGGAAACTCTTCCACCTCATGTGCCAGGGACCTAACCCCTTACCCCACAACGATACGCCATCCTTGGCTCGTGCGCGGTGCGGGGCGGACTGTAGCAGGTGGGTGGGGCTGGGCAAGCTATGGATGCAACCAGATACATCCTCCCCTTGTGTACCTGCACAACCTTCAGCTATCTCTTCAGGCTGGTGAACTTGGAGGGATGCGGTATGGCGCTTCATGATCGAGTACGAGAGTTGCGGGACAGGACTGGCGGGCCACCGGCTCAATACCAGGGTGTCACCAAGGATAGAGTTCGGGCCGTACTGGCCTACTTGGACCTAGGCACTAACAACGACTTGATCGACAACGTGTTCGCCCTCCTTGATGATCAAACCGATAGCTGGTTTGCCAAGCCACCGTTGGGAGCCAAGATCGCTGACGGCGCAACGACTGCTCATCTCGCTTGCCATGTCGGCATTCTCCAACGGGACGGAGGTAAACTTGATCGGGAGGGCAGAGATTACTGGATCAAGCCCCTCCGTGATCTGGGCGGCATCGACCCCATCACACTCGTTGATAGTGAGTTCATTGCCGGGCATGTAAAGGCGAAGTCCCCGAACTCATGCTATCGACTACATGAAGGCCTTGTAGCCATCCTCAAGGCTCCTGAAGGGGAATGGCGTGGAATGCTTGAGGATTGGGCATCTCAGGATATCCAGCGTGAGCGCAAGGCGTTTCAAGCGCGGATGGCAGAGGAGGCCCGCCGCAAGGTGGATACCGGCCACGCTCAGCTAATTCGAGCGAGCGTGGAGCACTACGTGCCGCGTTTTCTCCCTGGCTTCCAGGTCCTGTATATTGACGATAGCGACGGTGATCGTATCTCAGATGAGGAGCGGGCACGGATGGCACGGGCTGGCATCACCCTAACGCTAGAAGATGCTATGCCCGATGTCCTCTTATGGAACCCGGATACAGATATGTTATGGGTGATCGAGGCCGTAACGAGCGATGGGGAAGTAGACCAGCACAAGGTAAATCAGGTTCAGCGCCTTCGGCACCGTTGCGGCAAAGCAGGTGTTGGGTTCACTACGACATATCGAACCTGGAAGGAAGCGGCGTTGCGGCAAGGTACGCATAAGAACTTGGCCGTCGATACCTACCTCTGGGTTCAGGAAGACCCAGCGAAGCAGTTTAAGGCCGAGGCCTGAAGTAGACGGTCTACGAAGCGATCAGGCTCATCATCTGTGGTGCCAAGCTTCTGAAGGTCATCCTTCGTCGGATAGCGGATGTTCCTAAGGTCTGTCGCGTTGACCTGCGTATGCCCAGAGAAAGTGCGGAAGTACTGATCCACGGCGGTGGAGTTTAGGTATCTGGCCAGCCCAGAGGCGAAGTCGCGATCTAACCCTCGTCCGTTAGCGTGGTAGTAGTTCAAGTGGTTTTCGAACCCAACCTTACCACCGTTATATACGGCGGCGACCAACCTCCGTTTCTCTTCCTTTGAAGTAAACCGCTTCGTCAGGACGTACACACCCTTTGGCACCATCAGTGAGGCTGTCTCGTCATTGTCCGCAATGGCATTGTTCTTCTTAAACTCAGCTCGAGGCCAATTGATACCTCCGTTATACATATGGCCCGGATAGATCAATGGCACGGTGCCATCCTCAGGGTCTTTGCGAAGGTGGTCACGCGCTCTGAAGTCCACTACGCGGCCCGTCGATACCTTGATATCGAGGTCCTCAAGGGTGCAGGGCAACCCCTGCAAGCTAGGCGTCCCATCACCGCCGACTGGTAGCCGGATGAAACTATGATTGTCATCAGGGCGGACGATCTCTTCATAGGGGACTGTGCGTACCTCTCCAGCGTCTGTGGACAAGGCAACGGCTCCTTGCGCACCTCCTCTCTGCACCCGAAAGATTATGTTCTCTTGAAGTACATCATCATCCTTGAAGGCTTCGGTGCGTGACTGAAATACGAACAAATCCAACAGGGCCGCGCCGTTGAGCAACATGCGTCGGAATGGCTCATAGTACGTCCCATTACAGAATGAGCGTGGGGTGATGGCGACAAGCTCCCCGCCCTCACTCATTTGCTGAAGTGCCAGCGCAACGAAGGCGGAGTACAGGTTGACGGTCTCAATCCCGACCGCGCCGAGTGCTGCCCTCCATTGAGAGTTGCTCCTGATCTTACCGTAAGGTGGGTTCAATATGGCGCAATTAACGGTGCCCTTGGGCTTCAGGAGCGGCTCCGCCGAACAGAGTATGAAATCATCCCTGACGAGCGTTGAAGTGAACTCGATACCTGCATCGGCACATGCCTCTTGGCACTGCTTTAATGTTCCCTCTAGGATCGAGGCCATCGCCGGATCGACTTCATAAGCAGACACATGGATGCTGGTTGGACGGGGGCGACGGGAACATGCCTCGTCCACGAATGCCGCCGTCAGCGAACCCATTCCAGCCCCAGCGTCCAGCAGATGGATTTTGTCCGGGAGCACGCCGAACATACCGGACATCTTATGCGCGATTGGGGATGGCGTCATAAACTGGCCCAGCGCGCTTCGCCGCTTGGGGTCTAGCGTCGGGGAGACTTCAAGGCGGGTCTGATCGAGGGCAACGGCTAACACAGCTTCTCCTTATTGTGATATCATTATCGCATCCTTGCCTTCCGCGACCAAGCCTGTAGCGACATCTTCAAATCCAACTTTTACCCGCCACACTCCCCGGCCTGCGGTGTGTTCTCTAGGCGCTGGGCGGTGCGGATCAGACCGTCGTTGTCTAGGAGTTGGAGGTCCCCTGTGCTGGGCACGATCCGGTACCTGTCCCCGCTGCCGCTACCCTCTACCATCATCACCCCTCCGCCGGTTTCCGTAAGGACCCTATCCCCAACCGATCCGTCTCTGTAATTCACCGTCGCGGCGACGCTTCCGTCGGCCTGAACCGTAATCGTGATCGTGGACCAGATCGACGGCATGGAGGGGATAGCTTTGTCGCACCACCGGCCCAGGGTTGTCTCTTGGGCTCTGGCATCCGGTGAGGACATGGCTGTGCTAAGGGCGAGGGCCGCCGCTGCGGTAATGATGCTCCGCCGCATCACCGCCACCCGAGCTGTATGATGCATGAGGAGGCCACTTCCGGTACCCGCATCGAGCCCGACCCGGAACCGTTCGCCACGATGGTGATGCAGGTGTTCAATTGATTGGCGTAGGGACGTAGCTGGCTCATGCTGCGAAAGCGGGTTTGCCAGTCCGGCTTGGTCTGCCAGAACGCTGCCGCGAGGTCCGCCGCTGATGCAAGGCGGTTGGCCGATGACCCCGCCTTCCATTGCGATAGCGTTGCCCGTTGTAGCGTACCACCATCATACCATTGGGCGGAGGCAGGTCCGCTGCCGATTGCTACTGCCAATCCAGCCACAACGGCTAGTCCAATAACGAGATTTTTCACTTGTGGGTTCCTCCCCGGACCAGAGCCTCCGGCGCGTCCGCCGCGAGGGTAGTCTTCAACGACCTGGTGATCGGGGAGTTCATAAACCGCGCAGAGACGGTCCCTGTGACCTTTAGACCGGGGTCCTGGACATACGTCACAGGCCCCCCGACCATAGGGTCGTGGGACGGGTTGCGGTCCCGTCAGACCGCTCTGCGTGGGGTTATGAAGCCCCGGAACGGTACGTCTCCGTTCCGCTGGCAGGATAGGCGGATGGGTTCCGCCAGAAAAGACATTACTCGCAGACGGTGTGAGCGGTGGGCCGCATCCACGCTTCGCCGGGGATCGGGCTACTTCCAATCCAGAGTGATACTGGTATCACCGATTTTTACCCCAAGGTGTGGATCGGTTCCATTACCCCCCATGTCGGGGAGGGCGAGCCGCACCTAGTTACCCCTCAGGAGGCCCTCAGGAGGTCCAGGAGGGGCCTCCTGTCTTGTTCAGGTACCCACCCAGCGGACAGCCATCGGATGGCCCTAGACGGGCTTCTGTGGAGAAGGTAAAAGTGACACCCTTTCAATGGGTTAGGCGGTTCAACTGGTGATCTGAACCTTGACCCCGCCCATACGGTCCAGAAGCCTGCTTACCTGTGTCGGCGTCCAGGTTCCGCCTCGACGGGTCGGGTAGCCGCGTTCATTCAGAGCACGGGCGAGGGGGCGGTTGCCGGTGATACCGTCCGCCTTCAGCGCATCGAGCGTTGGCCGCATCCGTTCAGCGTAGAGGTCGGCATCCTTCTGGAGGGCCAGGGAACCGCGTTGAGCGCCTTTGGCTTGTCCGGCGGCGGTCAGGTTGCCCGGCGACCCCAGGCGGACCCCACGGGCCTTGGCGGCGGCGAGGGCTGCCTTCGTTCTGTCCGAGATGACCTTGGCCTCCTCCTCCGCCACGACCGCCATAATGCCGACGGTCATCCGGTTGGCGCTGGGCATGTCGCAGCAGATGAACTCAATCCCGGCTTCCTTCAGGCCAAGGAGGAAATGCGCGTTCCGGGCCAGCCGGTCGAGCTTTGCCACGAGGAGGGTGGCGTGTCGGACGTGGCACTCGGCCATCGCCGCTTCGAGCTGTGGGCGGTCGGCCCGTTTGCCCGTCTCCACCTCCGTGAAGGACGCGACGACTTCTCCGCCATCTCCGGCGATGTGGTCCGCCACCGCCTTCTCCTGTGCATCCAACCCTAGGCCTGAGCGTCCCTGCCGCTTGGTGGAGACCCGGTAGTATGCGACGTACCGGGGACGGCGGTGGATCAACTTCACCATGGATACATTCCCTTGAACGGTGGTTTAGGGAACTGTATCCGCCCACAAACACCAGTCAAACGTGGATTTCCTCGCGGTCCTACGCACGACCCTCCCTTGCCCGACTTGGGCGAGGACATTGAAGCCGGTCTGTGTAGAAGGGTGTGATTTCAGACGCTTGTTCGGATTTGAGCGAATTGAGCGGTATATGTTTCTGACAAAGTGACACCGTTATAGATTTATTAGATCAATCAGTGATATTGGTATCACTGTGGCCCATTCGTACCCCCGTTCGCAAGTAGACCGGCTTTCTCCAACGCTTGAAGCCAATACTTCCACTTTGCGTCAGCGTTCCACCACTTAGCCTGACATTGCTCAGTTAGTGCGCGGAGGTGCTTTCCTTCGGTGCCCGCGAGTTCAACCGCACGCTTGCGGCCTCTCACTTGCCACGCGGACGCGAAAAGCCGGAACATTGGGTGCTGGAGGTCGGGGTGGTCCCAGTTCGGGTTATAGATGCGAATGGGACCAAACGGGTTCCCCAGGCTCGGTAGGTCCGCCACCGGGAACGTACCGCTCTTGCCAGGCTTGTTCCTTACTTCAATGCGGACCCAGTGCTTGCCCTTGGCAATTGGGTTTACGCCCTTGCCTTCGGCGATTTTCTTGACCGTCCTGTCGTAGAACTGGACTTGGTTAGAGCTGCCCTTGCCGAAGTACATCGTCTCTGTACGTCCGCCAGGGCCTGAAAATATGGCGAAGGACTGCTTCTTGTCGACGTGGACCATGATGTCATCCAATGGCAGGCCAAGAATATCAGTCGTCGTATCGATCCGCGTTACAGCTCCCTCTTTTCGGACACTGGCCAGCCATCCTGGGAGGATGTGCTGGTCGATGGTGTTAGATAAGGCCGAAAACGCATCTTTTGTGAACCGCGCGGGGTTCCATTGAAATCGAAGAAAGCCCTTTGCGTTTCTAGGGTGGCGCGCCTGGACAGTGATGCCGTCTTGGACGAACCACCCTTGGCCGTCCTCCCCGCAGAACTTGACCCCAACAGGGTAGCCCATACCGTACTGAACCTGACCACCAGGCCATCCCTCATTTACAGCCTTCCGAGCCTCCTTCAGCCGTTCGTACACTACATTCCGCTTCTCCTCTGACTGCATCGATACGGTGGCCGAGAAGTAGTCTATGAAGACCTTCGACTGGAGCGACTTCAAGGGGGCACTAAGAGGGGGCTTGTTAGGGGCAGGTTTGCCGGAGGCCGAGCCTGAGCTTACTGGGGATGCCTTGGGTTTGAGCTTTACCATCTTTGCTAGCCGTAAGGTGGGACAGGTCCAAGTGGTAGGATACCCGTTCAACATCATCCGCCAAGTCCGTCGCCTCATACAGCAGGCCATGCTCTGAAACGCCGTATCCATCGGTGGTCGTCGATCCAGCATGCCCCAACAACGCCTTCATACGGCTGTCCTCTACCCGCGCCTTCCGCAGGGCAGCGGTATAGTTATGCCGGAAGGAGTGGAAGACGGTCCCCGGCTTATGCACCTCAATCGCCCGCGTATAGCGCCCCCACCACTTAGAGAATGTCTGCGACCAGTCTCCGTCCTTACCGGGTTGGACTTCGGGGAAAAGGCGGCTATCTGCTCCCGCCGCGCGGGCTTCCTCCACGAACTTCACGAACCCCAGGGTCACGAGTTGGCTGTGAACGGGGACCTGCCGGACGGCGTTCTCGGTCTTCAGGCGTTTGCCGTCCTCGTCGCGGTCCAGGCCCTTGTTGACGTCGATATAGGTGACGCCATCCGCCACACGGATGTCGGATGCCAATAGCTGGACGATCTCCCCAAGCCGCATTCCCGTGTACAGGCCGATCAGCGGGACCCAATACTTGCTATCCCGGAAGACATATTTGCCGGGGGTGTTGCGCCGTGCCCTTGACAAGCACCCAGTGTGGACCGGGCCCTGGAAGATGGCCTCAAGCTGCTCGACAGCGTACGGCCTCCGATCCGTCTCACCATTCTTCTTCTGGGCTATCTTCAGGCCGCCGATGATGTCGGTCTTCAGGTATCCCTGGTCCATGCACCAGCGAATGAACTGACAGGTGTACGTGAACTGTTTGTGCTGAACGCGATTGCCGAGCTTGCGTCCTGTGTTCTCCTTCGCGATCTGGCGGACAGGCACGTCGGCGTACCGCTTGATCTTCGCCATGTTCGGGGGGAGCCGCATCAGCACTTCCCGGTACTCACGGATATCAGACTGCTCCAGGGCAGATACAACCTTCTTCGGCCCCACGAGCGTGATAAACACATCGTAGGCCCGCCGCATCTCGGTGTGCGTCTTGGGTAGCCATGCCCCACTTGTCACCTTCTCATCGCAGAACTTGTTCACGGCGGCCAAGACCGAGATGGTGTCCCCAGCGGCGTCCCCGTCCTCCTCGTCGCCCGGCAATGCCGGAAGGGCGGTCGGATCAATCCCGTCGAAAAGGGCATCTTTGACCACTGTATCGGCCTGATCCCCAGACAGCATCGCAATGAAGATACGGAAGGCCTCCTTGTCGGCCCGCAGCAGGCCCTCACAGAGCTTCTCGATCCCCTCCCCGTTGCGCGGCACGCCCCCATGCTTGTCGTCATCCAGAAGGTCTTGGGCGGCGGTTCTGGTCCTATCCGAAGGGCTTCCGTTCAGGTACTCCTGGGTCCGGTCGTCAATGGTCTGTCGAGCGCTTGCGATCTCAGCCGCCCGGTCATAGCCAGTGTCATGCCGGATGCAGTAGTTGATGTCCGCCAAACTCATCATGGTTTGACGGAAGTGCTCCCGTGTTAGGCGGTCAATCTCGTCGCGGCTCAGGTCCGGCACCTGGGCAATCCTCCTCATAAGGCTTTCGGATAACACGCTCATTATACGACATCTCGACCGGGCTAAGAAGGGGTCTGTTGTCCTGAGCGATCCGGTGAGTTCCCAGAGCCCGACCCGCTGCCGGAGTGGTTTCGGGACGGCCATACGGAACCAAAAGACGGAGCCTCGGCGGTGGAGGTGCGGAACGGTGCGGTGGCGCATACGGACGGCCCCCTTTGTAGCAGTTGTCTGTAGCACTGCCGTGGAGGGCCAGTTTATCGGGGTGTCGGGGTTTAGGTTTCTCAACCACTTACGTGGCAAACTGGCGGAGGGAGGGTCCGCCTACCAACCGAAAACATCAGTTAATGGCCGTAAGCTTGGGATTGCCGTAAGGCTCCATAAATCATGGGATTGTGTTAAGCGGTGTAAATTGACGTAAGTCGCAAGAAAGTGTTAGAATGTAGGTAGGATTGTATATAAATTTGGAATTTCAGGCTGCCCAGACAGACCAACAAACTCGCGGCACGCTTTGTCGCCAGCCACAAGATGCCGGGGAAGTATCCCGACGGTGGTGGCCTTTTTCTCCAAGTGACAGGGGAGGGAGCGAAGTCGTGGCTTTATCGTTTTGTCAGCCCGACCGTCCAGAAGAGAAACAAGGCAGGGGTTCCGCAGTTTCGGGATAGTGGAAAACCTGAAATGCAGGTGAGGTGGATGGGGTTGGGAGCGCTATCCGATCTGTCTCTCGCGGAGGCCCGTCTTAAGCGTGTCGAGCTACGCAAGATGGTTTTTGAGGGCACAGACCCTATCGAAGCTCGGAAGCAAGAGCGGACTGCGCGAATTGCCGACTCGACTGCAACGCGGTCATTCGAATGGTGCGCAGCCCAATATCTTAAATCACGATCAGGCACTTGGAAAAACGTTAAGCACGCCCGCCAATGGGCCTCAACACTTGCGACATACGTATACCCCGTCCTTGGGGCGCTACCTATCGGATCCGTTGAGACCGCTCATGTCTTGGAAGTGCTTGAGCCAATATGGCCGACAAAGACTGAAACTGCGTCACGGGTGAGGGGGCGTATTGAGTCCGTTATCGACTGGGCTATCGCAAGGGGCATAAGGAGCGGGCCCAACCCGGCACGGTGGCGCGGACACCTCGACAAGATACTTCCGAAACCCAACATGGTCGCAAGGGTTCAGCACCTCCCGGCGCTTCGATATCAAGAGGCCCCAACCTTTATGCAGGCCCTACGCGGGATTGATTCAATATCCGCTCGTGCGCTTGAATTCCTCATTCTGACTTGCTGCCGTACAAGCGAGGTCACAGGCGCCGCCTGGAATGAAATAGATACCAGTGCGGCTCTTTGGGATGTGCCGGGGGTGCGCATGAAGTCTGGAAACCCGCACCGTGTGCCGCTTTCAAAGCGCGCCCTCGAAATCCTGAAGAGAATGGAAGCGGTCCGGTGCTCTGAATATATCTTCCCAGGCGGACGGGAAAACTCACCATTGAGCGACATGGCCATGTCAAAAGTGGTGAAACAGCTTCGAAGCACCGGCCAATTCTCAAGCGACGATTTCACCGTTCATGGGTTTAGGTCCACTTTCAAGGATTGGGTATCGGAGCGGACGCGGCATTCCAACGAGGTAACGGAAATGGCGCTAGCCCACACAATCTCAAACAAGGTGGAGGCGGCTTATCGCCGTGGTGACCTATTCGAGAAGCGCCGCCGCGTCATGGCCGATTGGGCGGACTACCTGGATAGTGCTGGCATATCCGGCGAAGTCGTTTCGATCCGGGGTTTAGACAGATGACTTCTGACTGGGAATTCCCGACAGATGAGACCGGCAGAACGCATATTCCAATCTTGCAGGCAATTAACTACGCCGGGGAAGGCGTCCTTGGGGACGACTTCAAGCCTCGTTATGTACCATGGATACCTGAGGGGCATCGCTGTCTAACCGTACTTACCAATGACCGACGCTACAGGCGAATGACGGTGGACCCAGACAGGGTAGGAATTCTACAGCCGCCAACGGTTTGGGATATTACGCGCGCTGTCGATAAGATGATAACAGAGAGCGCGACTCTGGAAAGTGTAACGGAAGGGTGGCCCGAGACGCAGCGGTCCGACGCCCAGGGGCTTTTCAACATTCGGGCCTATTCGCTGGAAGCTGAGATGCAGGCCGAAGCGATATTCAATAACGCGATATGGCTAATACGGGACGGAAAGTTGCGCACAAAGGCTTGGGTGGAACGACGCAACCACGGGGCTTGGGTAGATGTTGCGGATACATATTGGGGCAGCAAGGAATGTCGGACTATATGGCATATTCCTATACAGGGGCGCTTCGCTCTAATCGATATGGATGAGGCTGACGCCTTCGAAGGGAAGTACGGAAAAGGCCCGCTGTTCTGGAACCGATTTGACTTAGACGCGGCTGTAGCGGATGCGAAAAAGTCCGGCACCTTAAAGCAACCAAACCAAAGCACGGTTATAGACAGGTCCGCCAAGGTGAACAGTTGGGCGGAAGACTTGGCGGAGAGACTCGGTGACGGGCTAGAAGTGCGGGCTGATCCTCAGAACGACCAATCTCCAATGATACGCAGCCGGCAAGATATGGAATCGTACATCCGCAACGTCCTGGGTGGAACGCGACAAGAAGCACGAAAAGCTTGGGACGCCTATTTTCCCAATGGGAAAGATGGTCGATCCGAGAAGCACCAGTGGCGCGCAAGAGGGCGTTCGCGGAAAAAGCCCGAAAGGCGGAAATAGTTGCCAACCTTCGCAACTATTCGGTTTCGACGGCAACTATTCCTGACATTTCCGGCAAGCCATTGTTATTGTTAGATTCATTGTTGCCGTGTGCCATTGTTGCGGGCAACCGCATCCGCACCCCTGGACGGCAAAAATAAACGCCTTTTCTATATCTGGTAGCCGCAGACGTGGTGTCGCGGCATTTAACACCAGATATATGGAGGCAGGCATGAGTTACGATATCCGCCCGCTTAACAGTATCAATCGGACTTGTGAAATCTTGGAGATTTCTAAGCCGACCGTTTACGCGATGGTACAGCGTAAGCAATTGGACATGGTGAAGGTGGGCAAGCTGTCCCGCATTACCGGCGAAAGCCTGCAGCGCATTGTTGCTGAGGGCACACCGAAGGCCGCGTGAGAAATGGGGCACCTGAAACGACCACGCCCCGGAGCCGAAAGGCCAACCGGGGCGGGGGCAACTCTTCTTACGCTGTGGAAAGCAGAAGATAGCGCCTCCCAGGTCGAAATTCCACCAATCATTCGAACTCACTTCAGGGCCGATGAGATTTGGCCGGGAGGCGATCATGAATGACGACTTCAAAACTATAACCCGAAGCGACGGTTTACCGATCCTCGTGGACGCAGCCGACTTCGCTTGGCTCAATCAGCGAAAATGGTTTCCCGGCGGCCCGGATGGAAAGTACGCAGCCCGGTCGGAAATGACAGGAGGCGTCACAAGGAGGATTTATCTCCACAGGGAGTTGATGAGCCCGCCCCCTGGGGTGGTCGTGGACCATATCAACGCCGATCCGCTGGACAATCGGCGGTGCAACCTTCGGCTTGCTACTCGCGGACAGAACGCCGCGAACAAGTCAAACACGAGAAATCCAACAGGGTTTTTCGGTGTCTGCCACGATCCAACACAGGACCGATTCCAGGCATCTGTAACGCAGGACGGCGCGCGGTTTCGTGGACCTTGGCGCAAAGACGCAAAGACGGCGGCTGAAGACTACGACCGCCTGGCCCGTGGCATTCATGGCGAATTTGGACGCTACAACTTTCCTGGCCCAGGCGAACAAGGGATCAGGCGGGAAGGTGTTCATGGCTAGGGTAAACAAGAAAGGTCGCACAAGCGTGGAGCCGTTCATTCGGCTCCACCGTGGCGTCACCCGTTCCAAGGCATGGCAATCCCTTAGCTGCGTGTCGCGTTGCCTTCTGCTGGAAATCTGGCAACGGCACGACGGAAAGAACAACGGCACCATTCCGTATTCACATAGAGAAGCACGAACGGCGCTCGGTGTCGGCGCGAAAAAAATCCCCATTGCGTTTGAGCAGCTTCAGGCGACAGGCTTTCTTATCAACCGAACTCCTGCCTCATTCGACTGGAAAGCTGGGGCGGGAAGAGGTCGCGCTGCGGAATGGGAAATCACAGCCGAGTCTTGCGACGGCGAACCACCCAAAGCACTGTATCGAAACTGGACGCCAAATCTAAAAACGGGAACCACAGTAGTTACACACCGTAACCACAGTGGTAGCCGTTCAAGGCAAAGCGACCCCAATTCCCCCCCTAACCGTAACCACAGTGGTAGCCGATTTGGCCCTTTTGAGGGTATCAACGGGAACTACAGTAGTATCACTTATAATCTACCATGTGGGGGTAGGATTATTGGGCGCGTCTTCTTCCGAACAGAGCGCAATCAACCGCCCTTAAATCAGTCAGAATCAAAATTGGCGCAAATCGGCGCGGCAGGTGTGTCATGAGACAGCGACGCACCAAAACCCAAATGCAGACCCTTCGAAACCAAATCTTGGAAGAGTTGCGAGACGACCATCCGCAGAGCGTTCGACATGTCTTTTACAGAATGACGGACCCGAGATTAAAGGAGCCTGTTGAAAAGAGTGAGGCAGGGGCTCGGACAATTCAAAACCTGTTGGTGACGATGAGGCGGGATGGTTCGGTCCCTTACCACTGGATAACTGACTCAACGCGACGCGGCTGGTTTGTCGATACCTACGGAAGCGCGGCGGATGCCGTTGAACAGGCGGCGGCATTCTATCGGCGCTCCGTCTGGGACCAAACCGACGTCTACGTAGAAGTTTGGTGTGAAAGTCGTTCCATTGCGGCGGTGATAGAGCCGGTAACGTCGCGCCTCGCTGTTCCCTTATACCCATGCGGGGGCTTTGCGAGCCTTAGCCTTATCTTCAACGCGGTTGAACAGATGAAAGCCACGTCACGCGGTCGCCCTATCAAGGTCATTTACGTAGGAGACCATGACCAAGCAGGAGTCCTAATCGACAGATCCGCAGAGACGGAAATGCGCCAACACCTTCCAGCCGACATGGACCTATCGTTCAATCGCGTCGCGGTCACGCCAGAGCAAATCGATTTAATGGGCCTGCCCACTAAACCGCCAAAGAAAGGTGATAAGCGCGGCGGATGGAAGGGGGGAACGGTAGAGGCTGAGGCCATCCCTGCCGGAGTTATGCGGGATATCGTTTCAGACGCCATTGAAGATTTCATAGACCCCGGCCTGCTAAGGACAGTCAAAGTCGCGGAAGCGAGTGAACGCGAATACCTGGCTTCGATTGCCCAGGCCATGCGTGGGGAAGGTGCCTAATGCCCCGCCCACAGACTGACTATCCGGCAGACGGAACCATCCGAAGCAGAAAGGCGAGATGGCGGGCCGAACAGGGCATTCACCTTGTACGTATAGAGGTTTCCCCGAGCCTGATCGCGGCCCTTCAGAAGTGTGGTTTGGTGGGGAAAAACCCTACCCGGAAAGAAATCGCGTCAGCACTTGAAAACAGCTTTTTGCAACACGTTGCAAATGGGACTCTTCAAATGTCGGACATCAAAGGCCCGAAAATGAAGGATAAAGACAATGCCAAAACGAGATGACAATAGCGCCGTAAATCGGCCCGAAACGCCGTCGCCGGGCAATGCTCATATCCTTCATTCAGAGCCCGCGTCCGACAACGCCCCCAACCCGGCGGCGGCTACCCTTCACGACATTCAAGACATGTCTGCGTCAGAGCTTCGCATGTTGGCAAAAAGAGGGAATGCCGACGCGGCGCATCTTCTCGGGCACCAACTCGCCTCGATTGAATGCGGCCTGTCCGGTCATGGAGGGGTAGCCGCCGAATATCCTGGCGAGGGTCTGATGCATCTTCGCCACGCTTTTTGGAGCGGCCACTACAACGCAGGCCTCGCTATCGCGGCGCATCAGAACTTCCTCTGGCAACGACTGGGCAACACCGAGGCCCTCGCCAATTCCTTGGCATGGGTTTTCACCACGGCACACATGACAGGATGGCCCGAGGCAGAAGAATTCCGAGATGCGATTTATCGGGAAGATGCAGAAGCGGCTTCGGAGATCGAGCAGCTTTCCCGCCGGATTATCGAAGAACACCAGAACGAATTGAATTGAGGCAAGACATGACGACATTCAACCCACTCCAAGTTGGTTACACGCCCTTTCTGAATCGGGGGCTGCTTTCCATTGGTGCTCAGCGTCAACCGGCCGGACTGTTGAACCAGCCGCAAAGCGGGATGGCGACGCCACCGCAGCCCTCACCCGGATTCACCGGAAGAAAGGACCATAACCCGGCGGCGACTCGACCGCGCGGTTTGTTGGATGTCGTTTCTGAAGTTTTGGATTCCCCCGCCGCACATGGGTTGATCGATTCCGCTGCACATTTCTATGCCGCCGGGGCGCCGACGACCGATCCCGGTGCGGGACAGAGAGGCGTTGCTCAGGGCCTTCTCGCATTCAATGACGGGATGCGGGGCGCGCAAGAGCGACGCCAACAGGGAGATGCATTGCAGGGTCTTCTGGGTCAGGCAGAGCTTACGCCGCTCCAGCAAGCCGCCGTCGGCGCTATGGAGCCGTCTCAGGGTATCGCCCTTATGGCAGAGCAAGCCTTCGCAGCCCCGTCAGAGCGATATGAGACGGTCCAGAACCCCTATGGTCTTGGAGGGGTGGGGCAACGGAACACACAGACCGGCGAAATCACCGGCTATCAGGCACCCCCCGCCGACCCGACGACTGTGCGAGAGTACGAGTACGCGCGACAGCAGGGCTTCCAGGGTTCCTTGTTCGACTATCGCCGCCAAATGGCAGAGGCGGGCCGCGCGCAGACGACGATTAACAATCAGGGCAGCATTCCGCCGGGCTTTTATTCCACGACAGACGAAAACGGCAATCCTGTTCACGCCATGATTCCAGGCTCAGAGCCGTGGATAGCTGCGGCAGAGGCAGAACAAGCCGCAGAGACGGCGAACGAAAACCGCCAGACCTATGCTGGCGTCGTCACGGAAGACATCGGCCGCGCGCTTAGTATCATCGACAGACAGCCGAACGCCACAACCGGGCTATTTGGTACGGCCTTGTCCCTTCTGCCAGGTTCCCCCGCAAGTGACCTCTCAAGCCTTTTAGGCACGATTGAAACAAATGTAAGTTTCGAGCGGTTGCAGCAGATGCGAGACGCTTCTCCGACAGGTGGAGCGTTGGGTTCAATCTCCGACCCTGAACGAGAAGCACTTGGATCTGTAATGGGCGCATTGCGTCAAAGCCAATCGGCACCGCAGCTTCGATATAACCTTCGCAGGCTGAATAACCTTGTGGCCGATATCGTTCATGGCGAGGGCAACGGGCCCGAAAGGTATGACCTTCAGTCGCGCGAGGTAACGATTGAGGGGCTGCCGGAATTGCCGGGTTCGGTCGGCGTTCCTCTCTCGGAGTTCAACGCAGGCGACAGCTACCAGCTTCCGACAGGCGAGACGTTCACAGGTTCAGAGCTTCAGGACTTCGCACTACGCGAAGGGATGAGCATGGAGCAGGTGTTGGGCGCTGTATCGCGGGTTCAAGGGCCTGGCGCGCCAGACGCCAGCAACCTTTTGCGCTAGAGACTGTCTTGGTCGCAGAAAACCAAAGAGAGATTGCCATGTTGTCGGTGCCACTCAAGCCAATGTGCAGTCCTATCGGATACAGGCGGATGCCATTGTTCCCAGAACCGAGCGCCGCGTTCTTCCTTAAGTTCTGCACTCTCGTACAGCGCCCGAATGCATCGATCGCGCGGGATCGGTCCCGGTGGCACCTCAAGGCTTTCCTCATACTGCCATTGGTCGGGTTGTTCCGCGACCGCAGGAAGGGAAAGCAACATGAATACGAGAAACCAGCGCATGACTTCAATGTATCGCGCTTCGCCGTCAACGCCATGGGAATCTCGCCGGTGTTTTACAGGAGGCTGTCATGACTACGCATGACCGCCTTTTTGAGAGAGAGCCACTTCAGCAGCCGCAAGCTGTTCGCGAAGTACGGAAATCCCTCGTTCATCAAGGGGAAGTGCAAACGTCCCGTGAGAATCTGTCTCAAATACGAGCCCTACATAAGTCGGACTGGCCGCAGTCCAAACTCGCCTCAAGGCTAGTGTATCCCATTCTCCTGACGGAGCCTTCGCCATGGCCATACCTCCCGCTGGTTAAGCAATCAGGAGAGAGTATAGGCCCCAAAGAGAGAAACGCGCCATGACAGATAGATTCGAAGCCTTGAGCGCTGCCACTACCGGACAGCCTTCACAGAACGACTCTGACGCCCGTTTTAACGCCCTCAGAGCCGCCGTTGGAAATCCGGCACACGATACCGGACAGGCCACTAATGCGAATCCTGAGTCACCACAGGCGACGATAGAGGGCATTCCGCTCCCACCGCAGCGCTCTCCTATCGACGTATCGGGCTGGCGACAACAGACATCCGCCAATGTCGAATTCCCCGACGCAGGGGAAATCACGGATATTGAAGGGCTTGGGTTCGGTGAATCCATTCGGGCAACCCTCGCAACCGGCATGACGGAAGATGCAGCGGGTAAGGCCCAAATTCTGGCACACCAGTTTGGCGATGATTCGCGCTTCGGCGGTGTGTTCCAGGACAGCTATGGCAACCCTCTCATTCAGTGGGAAGGCCAGCCCTATTACATCAACGTGCCCGGCCTATCTGGGACGGACCTGAATGACTTTTTGGGGGCGCTGGTATCCTTCCTTCCGGCGTCCCGTTTCGTAGGTGCCGCAACATCAGCTATTGGAAGAGGCGCAGTTGCATTGCCGATGTATGCCGCCACTGAAGCAGGCAGGCAACTTACGGCACAGGAGTTGGGTTCCGGGGAAGACCTGAGCATCAAAGACATGGGAGTAACAGCGGGGATCGGTGCAACCGCCGAAGCCTTGATGCCGCCATTCATGAGGGGTGCGAGCCGTGCCCTGAGGGGAGCCTTCGGACAGGGTACCCGGCAGGCCCCGAACGCGGCCCCCTATCGTAGCGGGCAAATCCCTCTCACCAGCGGACAGGCTTCAAGCGACCTCGCCCAAATCCAGGCGGAAGAGGCCATGCGAAATGGCGCAAGAGGCGAAGCCGCACAGACAATGATGCGGACATTCGACCAGCGCCAGAACGAGGCAATCGGGACGGTCGCCAACACACTGGAAGAGCGCCTGGGCTTCGGCGTGGGGGTTGGGCCTCAATCCGCAACGGACATCGGCGCGCGCCTTCAGGACGATCTTATCAGCGCCCGAACCACAGCGCACCGCACCGCGTCCGACGCCATGACCAACGCGGCCAATCAACGGAACGCGGCGAAATTCACACCCGACAGTTTCCGGGATGCGGTCAGAGGGATTAAGGACCTGCTCCGAAGCCGACATTTCGACCTTGGCGCACCGGGTATGGAATCCGTCCGCCGTATCGTTCAACAGGCGGAAACCTTCGCCAATATTCCCGGCCTACGCTCTGTGAATATGGAAGCCTTCGAAAGCCTCAGGGGACGGGTGAGCAACCTCATCCAGAACAACGGTACGCCTTCCGATACGGCACTCATGGCAATCAACCGTCAGCTTGATACCTGGCTTGATGATGCAGTCACGAACGGGCTCATCAACGGCGACGAAGCGGTTATCTCCCAACTGAGGGAAGCCCGCGGCCTATGGCGTCACTATCGGCAGATGTTCACCAATCAGGGTGATGCAACAGGCCGTCTCATGGAAAAGCTTGTTGATGAAAGGCAGGCTACGCCGGTCAACTTCGTGAGCGCCCTCGTATCCCTTACCCGTGCCAACCGACAGGCCACCGCCCGCAGCTTGATTAATCGGCTTGGCGATATCTTCGGGCGGGACTCACAGCAATTCCAGCTTGTCCGATCCGCCTATCTGACAGAGGCATTCACACGCCCCGCTCAAGGCGCAAGGGAAGTCACAGGGCGAACCATACAGACCAACCTCAACTTCCTTCTTGATGGCGATGGAGCGGTACTCGCAAGAGAGCTGTTCAGCCCGGAAGAAATCTCCCTTCTGCGGACGTTCCGGGATGATGTCGCCCGAACGATAACGCCGGCGGAAGCAATGAACCCGTCCCGATCCGGCTGGGCCTCTCTTCGCGAATTGGTCAATCGGGGCATTCTTCCTTCGATGGGAACGGGTATCGGTCGCGCCGCCGGGTATCTACCGGGCCTTGAGGCAATCGCAGGGGCGGCCCGAAACCGTGCAGGGGCAATGGCGGCTTCTGATGCTATCGCCGGAATGAACGCCCTTCACATGCCGCTGGCGAACGCTGGGGCGGCTTCCATCGGTCAACAGGCGTACCAGAACCCCGAGCGTATAGAAGCCTTCCTAGCGCCCCTACAACGTCCACAGGGCTTGCTCTCATTCGACCCACCGCAAGGGCTATTGGGGGTGCAATGACAGAACCATCTAAAAAACGCGAAGAAATGGAAGGCCGCAACGAAGACGGTACTTTCAAGCCCGGTCATTCCTACGCCAAGGGACGGCCTGAGGGGTCCAGGAACAAAGCGTCTTTGGCGGTGGAAGCCCTCTTTGAAGGCGAAGGGGAAGAGATCGGCAGAAAGGCAATTGAGTTGGCAAAGGGTGGCGACATGCAGGCTATCAAGCTGGTGATAGAGCGCCTATGCCCCGCCCCGAAATCGCGCCGCATTTCATTGGATCTTCCCGACGCGAAGGATGCCGCCGGAATCGCTTCAGCGCAGGCGTCAGTGGTGCAGGCGGTTGCTGGGGGTGAGATATCCCCGGATGAGGGAACAGCGCTCTCAGGCATGCTGGAAGCCCGTAGGAAGGCAATCGAAACCCAGGACCATGAAGAGCGCCTGGCGATGTTGGAAGAGGCATTCGGACAAAAGGATTGAATGATGACAGCGAAATCGAACGTGAAGCGTCTTCAGAAGGGGCTAGAGAGCCTTCGCCCCCGTGACAGGGTTGTATACGCCCTCAAGGCAATGCGCGAAGGGGACGAGTCCTTGATGAAGGATTTACTCAAGGCGACGCCAACCGCTTCTTATCGGATGAAGGACCGGAGCGAGATTGGAGCCGTCAAAGCGGCCCGACATGTGTCCGATATTCTGGACTGCCTTTTTTTCGCATCCCTGACCAACCTATACCGTGCCACGTCTTTCCTAAGTGAGGTGGAGGTGGAGGAGGCGCACGGCGCAACCATGGAGTCGGCGCACACCAAACTGGAAGATGCGGTGGGTCGTTATGACCAGGAAGCTCGGTGCATCGTTGCCGCTGCCCACACCTTCGCCGAACGGATTGGTCTGGATTTGGAGATTGCGTTCGTAACTTCCTTCGCCCTTTCCGATCCGGACTTCAAAAGATTCTCCATCAACCTGGACCACGCAAAAACCGAGGCCGTTTCGGAGATGGTCGAGGGGTTTGTGGTGGCGTGGAATTCAGAGGGCCACCACAGCGTGATCGCAGCATGAAAAGATCAACGCGCAAACGGCATTATCAGTGCATTTGTGGCAGAGCTTGTAGCTCACTCAGAACAGGCAGGTATCAGTGAACAACGCTAACCTTAAACCCTTTACGCCCGGCCAATCCGGCAATCCAGGCGGACGCCCAAAGGTGCTTGCCGAAGTGAAAGAGCTTGCCCGAGAACATACGGTTGAGGCCGTCGAAGCATTGGCGGAAATCATGTTGGATGAGAAGGCACCGGCAGCGGCACGAGTGACTGCTGCGAACGCAATTCTAGACCGGGCCTATGGGAAACCACCGCAGGCTATCGAGGTGGACGCGCAAAGCGATGTAACCACCTTCCTTGCGTCATTGGGAAACACTGAAGGGCATGTGTAACTGTCCAAACGGATGCAAACGACCACTTCGCGGAATAGGTCCTACAACGTCCCTACACATCGCAGACTCGTTGCACTGAGTAGAGAGAGGATACCCCGATGACGCAACCGGCTTTGTTCCTGCAAAGCGTCTACTCGACGAAGTTTCTCGGTAAGGGCGGCAGGCCACGTCCGTCGAGATCGCTTTCACGCCCCCTGACTCTACGCCCGAAACGAGACGCGGACCACTGCCTATGCTTACGGCGGGGCGAGCAACCCCCGCGTCCCCATCCGGTCAGGGGAACCGACATCTATCAGACGACTTAGTACCGGAGCCGCCCCGAAATGCATCTACCGGCGCAAGCAATTCCCTGGTAGCTGCCGGGCCCAGCAACTCGCGCTCTAGAAACGCCCGCCTTTAACCCCGGCGGCCAAGGGAGCGGGAACATATACGAAATGGTGCTTCGGCGCAAAACCGACCGCATCCCGGCCCGCGCTATTCGTCGGTGCGGGGAGTTGCTCAAGCAGTTTGATGGGCGGGGCGGGGATAGGAGCAAAAGTGACGGTGCCGACAGTTTTGCTGTGGACGGTCGGTTTGACTCCGTTAACCGAGTTGGGGGCGTTCAACGAAAAACCATGGCTCAGGCCGCTCAAGAAGCGGGTCTTTCCGAAAGACAACAAGTAACCGCTGTCCGTGTAGCCAACGTCCCCACAGAACAATTCGAAACACTGCTGTTTCAGTAGAGAGAATATTTCCTCAGCCAAGACGCAGGCGGCTGTTCTGACCTTCGCGGCTTATTGCCCTTCAGCCGTTCCTCCTCGAACCAAACCTCGTGAGCAGGAACAGGCCCACGA
>JAVJPW010000004.1:0-155848 GCA_040217575.1 Alphaproteobacteria bacterium
TCGTGGGCCTGTTCCTGCTCACGAGGTTTGGTTCGAGGAGGAACGGCTGAAGGGCAATAAGCCGCGAAGGTCAGAACAGCCGCCTGCGTCTTGGCTGAGGAAATATTCTCTCTACTGAAACAGCAGTGTTTCGAATTGTTCGGTAGGAACATTGGCGACACGGACGGCTGTTTCGCGCTGGCGTTGCGACAGGCCCGCCTCATCCACTGCTTGCCTTTGAGAAACAACGGTGCCGTTGTTTTTCATGTGCGAACCGCGAGCATCAAACTGCTTGAGCAACTCCCCGCACCGGCGAATAGCGCGAGCCTGAATGCGGTCGGTTTTGCGCCGAAGCACCATTTCGTATATGTTCCCGCTCCCTTGGCCGCCAGGGTTAAAGGCGGGCGCTTCTAGAGCGTGAGTTGCTTGGCCCGGCAGCTACCAAGGTACCCCGCCGTCCAGGAGCAGTACCGAGAGACTTGGACGTGTAGACGCTTCGCAGGAACAAAGCCGGTTGCGTCATTGGGGTATCCAATTCAAACAAAAGTGACGGTGCTGGATAGACCCTCGGTAAGATTCCAAACGGGTATCACCAACGGAAATTTGCGCCGAAATGAATACCTCTGTCCAATCTAGCCAAGCATTTCAATACTAGCTAATGTGCAGACATGCGATCTTTGGTGAACAGTGGGAGTCTATCAGTCGCCGCTCTGTTTTTAACGGCAATATACACCATTTCGACCCCATCCTACGCGGCCGAAATTTTGATTCTAAACCGTGGCGCCACAGCCAATGACATGGCGGACGTGTTGCTCGGAGATGAACAGTCCGATGCTGAAAACACTAATCCCGGCAGTACCAATTCGATACCTGGCGTTGAAGGCTCCCAAGAGCCGCCCATCAATAGTGATGTTGAAGGCTCCCAAGAGCCGCCCATCAATAGTAATCTTGAATCGTTAGAGCGCGCCCAGGAGGGCGATCCTACCAATGGGCAACGCAACGTCATAGGCTACAGGATCGAATTCGCATTCAATTCCGACGAAATTGCTGAGCGAGATTTTGGTTTCTTGGCCGAGCTGGCCAATATGATGAGGCTGGAACGAATGAAGGGTCGAGTGCTCGTGGTTGAAGGTCACACAGACTCGGTAGGCTCTTCAGAGTATAACCTCAATTTATCGATCCAGCGCGCGACGGCAGTTGTTCGACATCTTGTCGAACAGCATGGAATAGGTGAAGGCTCCCTGAAAAGTGTTGGCAAAGGAGAAAGTGAGCCGTTGGACGGTTCAATCCCAGAAGAAGACATTAACCGCCGGGTTCAATTTTACCTAGAATGAGGTGCTCATTCGAATGCGCATACCATTTGTGCTTCTCGTAGAACCGATACGGATGTGCCCGCCTCACGAGCCATTTGATTGGTTACTGGCAAGTCCGAGCGAATGCCGTTCGAAACCGCCGAAAGTTGGATTGTAGACACTACGCCAATATCATCTGTCGGAAATTCAATGTAGCACCATTGCTCTGCCGGCTTTTCGCTATCAGAGTCGGCATACTGCATCCCAACAGTTACGCCAAGCGCGCCGCCTCTTTGATAGTCGAGCTCTCGAAAAATAACATAGTTGTAGACCGGCACAGCATCTTGAAGTGTCTCCGTGCCAACACCGCTTGTAGCAGGACCATGATCGCTAGTGACTAGGTCACCAATTCTAGCCGTCGCCTCCTCACGGATCGATTCTAGCGGGCCTTGCGGACCCGTGGTCTCCACGTGAATGGTTGGATTAATTGAAACAGGGCGCTCTATAATTCTCTCTGTCTCGATTATCATTGGCTCTGGCTTCTCGATAACAAGAGATACTCCCCATAGGATGAAAAATGCTGCCACACCTAGCGCAGCAATAAGCAAAGCCCCCCAAGCGGCATAATGAGTCCACGTTTGAGCGTTCCAATTCGCCGCTTGGGCTCGATGTCGATTCCCGAGGTGAGTTACGAATTCATCAACTGCAGAGTAATCATGCTGAACGCGTGAAACCTCGCCTGGATCGCTCATTTTTGGTCTTCCCCGAGATCCATTTGCGTTTGGTCCGTATCCTCACCTACTGCAGCACTTTCCTGTTCTCTCTGACCTTCGCGATTTGAATTCCGTTTTCGGGACCGCTTTGACCCTGCCTTTTTTCCCGTGGCGCTGCTTTCGTTCCCTTCTCTCTCAGGGAAAGTTGTTTGCGGAAATTCCTTCGGACGTGGGATGCGCGCCAAGTCGGCCGATGTAATGGCCTGTTTGCTCAGGACTTCTGGATCGTCGGAGAAGAACGGTACGTATACAAGCTCTTTGACGACAACATCACGAGGCACATCTTTGGTGACGATCTTCTCAACGGGAACCTCGCGAACCACCTCTTTTGGCACTTCTTTCTCGCGAATTTCGATCTTTGGTTCTCGAACCCTGCGACGCGCATCGACTACAAGCGCTCTGACGCCCCATAGAATACCCTTCCCGCGATAACTACGCCTGCCACCGTACTTTGCTACCAACCCTCCAAAAGCAAGCAAGGTACCTGTCCATGCCACAATGGCAGCCAACGAACCGAACCAAACAAAAGAAACAATCCTCAAATCCTCGTTTGTCACGTCAGCGGCTGTTTCTGAGAACATGAGCGCTGCAACTCGATAGATCTGACTGTCTTGCGCCTCATCCGCGATACGTCTTCGAAGATCTACGACGTTTTCACGAAGGGCGGCGACACGAACATCATTTTCGTTAACTCGCTCCTCACTTCGCAACAGTTCCTCTAACCGTCTTTCTTTATCCTCATTTGCTGCCGCCCGCCGTTGCACTGCGAGTGCATTCGCAGTCTCTCGATCTGAATTGATTTGAGACAGTTGCGCACGTAGCGCATCCTCATTTCGGCTTTCGAGATCAAGAAGCTCTGCCCGACTTTGGTCTATTATCTCCTGCTGCGCAGCAACCTGCGCATTTATTCGATTTTCTAGCGCCTCAAGTTGCTGATTCCGCTCTTCCTGAAGACGTTCTTTCTCAGCGTTGACACTTGTGTCCGACAGGTCCGCCGAAACCTCCTGTCTTCGCCTATTTAGTTCATCCAATTGTCTAACTAATGGAGCGACAGAAGCCTCGTTCGCGCCTACAATCTGTTCGCGTTGTCGTTCGGCATTCTCAAAAATTCGTTGGCTCTCGTCCTGTTCTTCACGGGTAAGCTCAGCTAGGCGCTCTGTAGCGCTAACTCCTCGCAACTCCTCTTCGAGTGCTTGAATTTCCTCCCGATAGCCAGCTAGGTCATTCTCTAGGCGTTCTATAGTTTCCTCACTTCGAGTGAAAATAGACTTGTCTTCTTCGATAAGCACACGAGCTTCCGTGTCATCAATTTGACCTTGAAGTCTAGAAATTTGCTGAGATATCTCGGATCTTCGGTTCTCTATTTCGCCATTAACTTCATTGCGTGCCTGATCATAACGCTCTTCCAAATCGGCCAAACTTTGTTCGACAAGACTATCAATATTGGAGGTGTCGACCCGTTGAGTAGATACTTCGCTAATCCGTTCTTGAAGTTCACGTCGGTCCGAGTCTATCTCGGATAACTCATTAGTTAAAAATTCACGCCTCGCGTTGACGCTTGAATCCGCGTCATCGATTGAGGATTGGAACACCCCCTCAATGCTACTGCGTTCTGATCGCAGGTCTTCCCGCAGTTCGGCAATACGTGCTTGCGCTGCTTCAATCTGGTCACCCAAAATCGCGCCACGCTCGCCACCATGCTCCGCAAGGATTCCAGCTTCCCGGTCAGCAATTTCTGAGAGACTTTGTTGCGCTTCGGTGTTGATCGTTTCAAGAGTTGCCTCAAAGTCTCTAAGGATGGAGTCCCTTGTGACTTGAGACAATTCAGCATTATGTGCATTCAAAGCGCGGATATTTTCTTCGTTGCTAGAAACTTGATTTTTCAGTTCCTGAATGACCGCATTCCGAAGTGTGAATTGTCGCTCGAAGCCATTGTAGACCGTTTCGGCCGTCACAATCATAAGAAAGAGCAATCCAAGTAAAAATATCGTCCGCCAGACGATAGAATTCGCAAAATATGTGGCAGTGGCCAGCGGAATTTTCGTTAGTTCAACAATTGCCACGATTATAAATGGCAATGAGCCTAGTAGAGCATTGGACCAATCGGTCGTACTCAAAAAACCTTTCTCTTCCTGGAGTTTTTCCGTCGCAGTAAGAAGTGTGACCGCAGCTAGCAGCAATCCAATTGCAGCCGCAACTATCTCAACCCCCCATGCGGCTAGTATGAGCCGAGAGCCGATCCGGCTCCGATCCGAGTCTAACCTCTCAGCCGCGTCAATACTTTCCGCCACCTCGAACACCCCCCGACGGTTGAATAAGCCGCAATAGTCCTCAAATTGAACCATCTATCCCTGATGGTTGTCTAGTGTCGGGGTTTTTCGATTAAGTTGATTTCTGTACGCTGCATCTCCGCTTGTTGTTGGAATATGTTGGGGAGAAGTGCGGAGCTAGCTGGGTGCCGCAGTAAATCTCTGAATGAAAACCACCAGTCTCCCCTGAACATCCAAAGGGGCGTCTCCATAGTCACGCTGCCAAGCCTCTTGGTCTGTTTCATCCAGAAAAGACTCTACGAGGATAACTCCGTTACCAGCATTCGCGGCGCGCTCCAGATTCTCGATACGCTGTTCATTGTTTGGCATCGGCTTCCCTCCGGTGAGCAACGAAAACCACCATCCTGCCCGGAATGTCTATGGGCGCATCTCCGTGCTCCCGCTTCCAGGCGTCCTCTTGGCTTTCTCCGCTTAATACCTTTACGCAGACAAAGGCCTCAGTCGGATTGGCATCGCGTTCCAGTTTCTGAAGCCTTGTTTCCAGACTACGCATTCTGTGCATCCTCCAGGCGTTTGATCCTTGCTTCGTGTTCTTGCGTCTCTATGGCCTTCCTACGGGCTTCCAGCATGCCTGAGAGCGCCGCTCCCTCATCTGGGCATATCTGACCCCCGGCGACGGCCTGCACCACTGACGCCTGCGCTGAGGCGATTCCGGCTGCGTCTGTTGCGTCGGGAAGATCCAATGAAATACGGCGCGACTTCGGGGCGGGGCACAGGCGCTCTATCACCAGCTTGATAGCCTGCATGTCGCCGCCCTTGGCGAGCTCGATTGCTTTACGGCCTATCTCTTCTGCCTCGCCTTCCAGCATCGCTTCTAGGGCCAGGGATGCACTGTTGCGCGATCCTGTGGGACGACCCTTGCCCAGCCTGTTGCCGGGCGCAAACGTGCCGTCCGCGTTCTTACCCACGGTTTTCGAACGGTTTTTGGACGGATTAGCCATGATAGCCTTTCAGTGTAGTTGCTGCCTTGTTTTCCCATGGCATTGAATGCGGCGGGGTGTATTTTCTGCTTATGCGCATTCTGTTCATATTCCTGCTTCTCGCTGCCCCGGCGTTCGCGGAAGAACAACATCCGGAGCAATGGCAGTATGAGGAAAGCCTCGAGGTGCCGCCGGGACCGATCCCGCGCGATCGATGCATTCGGGCGCTGTATCTTTCCGATGAATTGAGGGCAGAACGCGGCGTTCGATCATGGGAGCAATGGGACGCTCCGATTACAGAGGCAATGGCCAGTTGGCTTGTTTGGTACCGCGACAACAATTCGGTTCGCCTATTCTTTTGTGATCAGGACGCAATTTAATTCGACAAGGTTCCGGGCGGCATCACCCCAGGGCCATCGGACACGCCCGCCGCTTCCATACGGCGGATCAACTCGTCCACGGAAATGCCTTCCTCTCTAGCCACCTGCTGGACTTGCTGAAGCGTGTAGCTTCGCCCCTGATATGTGTATGAATCCCTCGGTGCCGGGCTATCTCCGTTCATCTGGTGGAGTTGCCCTCCCACCCTGAACGGTTCTCCTGGACCAAGTTGCGCCTCTGCTTCTTCTACCGAGTTGACGTTCGGGACACCCTGAACGTCATGCGCTGAGACTTGCGGCAATTCTCCGATGCTCTGCATTCCAGGCGCCGGTTGCCGGCCACTCTGGGGACCGCCCCAGTCAGCGAAAAGCTGGTTATAGCGTGCCTGCGGCAGAATGTAGTTTTCTGTCTGCTCGGGATAGATTTCACGGGAACGCTGATAGAGCGAATCCAACTCAGCACGGTTGGACTGAACCGCCTGAGCCACAAATGCCCGTGACGCCTCCCCAATCTGGCGCAACGCCTCAGCCGGAATAACCTGCCCTGTAGATGCGCTTTCGATCATCGCCTGAATGCGGCCCGAAATCGACTGTGCTTCCCGCGTAAGGGCAATATCCCCCTCACGAACAACGGCACCCTCATCAATCAATTTCTGGAACGTCACCATTGCGGAGAGAGACGCTTGGGCGTTACCGGCGTTCGCCAACTCAATCGCGGCGTTGACCTGGTTAAAGGCTCGCTGCGCCTCACGGACTTTCTCGGACAGCGGGGCAATACGTTCCTCAAACCCTCTGGGAGTAAGCTCGCCCGCTTCCGTCCACTCTTCCGATAGGTCCGGTGTGACAGGCTGCCCGCTGTACTCCGCAGGCATCGGGACCACTTCAAACTGATCCCCTCGGGTACGGTCCCGCACCCAGTCCCCGTTAGGCGTCTGGTAAGGGTCGCTGTACTGCCAACTGTCTTGGGTACGCGGCTCCTGGTAATTGACGATTTGTCCGGTACGGGAATTGCGCTGCCCTACACCGCCAAGACCAAATGGGCTTTGGACTGTCTCGAAGCTCTCCGTGTCGTCCAATGGCCCAACATAGCCATCCGGCATGGCGATTTGTTCAAAGCTTTCGCCGCGCGACCGATCCCGCACCCATTGACCGCCCTGCGTTTGGTAGGGGTCGCTGTACTCCCAGTCCGGTTGACCCTGTAGCGCTTGAATGAGAAGCGCATTATGGGCGCCTGAAGGAAGGTCGCCAATGCTCACACCCTCCAGGTCGACTCCCCGGCCCGTGAGAAAGTCTGTCATTGCGCTGTTCTGGCGATCACGTGACTCCGTCTCCTGTCTGTCCGCGCGATCCATGAGGCTGCGTGCCAGGAAGGAAGCGCCGATGTTCGCGGCTGCCCCGCCAATCCCGGTGGGCTGTCCGCTCAATGCAGGCATCATCAATGCGCGGGCAATTGCGCGGTTTGCATTGAAGGGTTGGTTGGGATTGGTCGAGAAGATGGAGAGGTCTGTCATGGTTCTTTCCTAGTGGGCGGCGGCGGGCGGTTCATCCAGGGTGCCCAGAAACGCCATTAAGTTTGAATCCCCCATTTCTGCCTGCATGGCCATGAAGCTGGTCCGAATGCCGGGAAAGAAATCCAACACCGCCTGCGCAACCAACATCTCGGGGATGCCTGCCGAACGGGCGTGTTCTGTTGCTCCGCAAATGGCCAGGAGAACGTCCTGCCAGTAGTCGCGGGAAACGCGGGCGCGTGCTTCATATGGAAGAAGCAAGAGTTGGGCGAAAATCTCATTCCCGGACTTGCCGGATACGCCGAGGCGGTTGGCAATGCCCTGCCAGTCCACCTTATCTGGCGAATGTGCAGCCTGTTGTTGGCATGCTTCATGTAACTCCAGAGATGTGAAGGGGGCCGCCGCCGGGGATGGGGCGGTGTCATGCGCAGGCGCTAAGTGAAGGATTCGAGCGCTACCCGGCGACGGCGTTTCTGGCCTTTCGGCGTTTTGGTCATCTCGCTTGGTCATTTCCGAATTCCTTCATTGTCAGGGCCTTTCTCTGCATGACGCGTTCATTCTAACCGGCTTTGCCTTGGTTATTTCGCACGCGTGCGATTGCTTTTCGAATGGCCTTGGGAATATCTTCGTCGCTTGGAATTTCAGGAAGCAGACCAGCCGTAACGAGCGCGTCTAGGTCTGCACAATCCACTTCCACCTTAAACACCCGAATGCCTCTGCGTTCGCGTTCTGCGCGGCGGCGACTTCGCAAAGTTGCTGGGGAAGGGGCGCCGGTTCTAGGACGGCCCATCATTCTGACATCCCGGCAAATGCGCCGACTTGCGCCAATTTTGATTCTGACTGATTTAAGGGCGGTTGATTGCGCTTTGTCCTGACATAGACGCGCCCAATAATCCCATGCCCACATGGTAACCTATATGTGGTATTGTCTGGATACCCGAGAGCATCCCAAAAAGGCACTTCACAGGTATCGTCTGAGTACCTTGTATCGCTTGTTCTGACCTCATTCTGGCCTTCACAGGTATCGCCTGAGTACCTTAGCGGTACTGGCTCAGTACCTACGTTTGTTTTTTCCGGCGGAGACCAGTCCATAAAGTCGCGCGACGGCTTTTCATTCTTGAAGCCCTCTGACGTTATCCGCCATTCCCGCGCAAAGCGATCCGGTTTGCCGAACCAAGCCTCCGACACCTTCCGAAGGAACCCCTTCTCAATTAGCTCTTCAAAACACGCCTGAGCGGTGTTCGGCCCACACCTGAGAACCTTCATCGCTTCGCGTCGGGAGAAACCAATGTAGCCGTTGTTGCTTCCGTCATGCCGACGAAAGATAGCCAGGAATAATTTGCAGCTTCTAGGGGACAGGGAAATCCAAGCCGGGCTATCAAGCATAGCGTGGTCCAAGAGGGCGAAGCGGCCCTCCCTCCCCTTCGTCCGCTTTTTCTGAAACTTCTTGCCGCTCATTGCGCACCTACCTCTGGCGGCAAGGGCCAATGTCTTGCGATTATCTTCGGAACCTTTTGAGGGACAGATTGAAAGGAATGGCGAATGAGGTTACATTCTTTGCTGCTATACAAGTTTGAATGTTCCCCCGCGTCCCCGGCCGGCCCAGAGCCGCCGGGGCGTGGTTTTTTGAGGACGCCCATAGCACTACGCGGCCTCGTATTCCGCTGTGGAGTTGACCTTTTTCCCTGCCCGTTCTTCGGCCCAGGTCAGCAAATCAGTCTTCTCGTAAATCGGAAACCTGCCGAAGCGCCGGAAGCGTGGCCCGCCACCTACTGAAGCGAATTTCGCGAGAGTCGCCTCAGCGACCGGATAACCGGAATCGGCGAGAAACTCGGCCGCTTCCTTTCGTCTGAGATACTGCATGGTATTTCCTTTCTGCGTTTGTGGCGACTTCACGCCAACCGCAGAAAGATTTATCGCGGTCTAGAATACTCCGGCAGAGGACCCGAATTATCGAGGGGTGTCCCACGTACTAGCCCTTCCATCCGCTCCGCGACCACCGTTTCGATACCTTAGTCCTGCTTCAGGCATCGCCGAGGCAATGCACGTTGATCTCTCCTGATCGTCTCGTGCATCCGGAAAGAAGTCTGAAATCAAAACATTGTAGTTTTTACACCACCTACTAACAGAACGGCGTGTAACACCAAACGCGTGCGCTATCGTTGCCACTGGTGAAGGGTCATCGATGAGGCCCTGATCCACCGCGACCCTATACGCCACAGCTAGGCCAATATCTCGCGATTCACTTGGGCCAATCCCAGGCGATCCTGGACCTATCATTTCTGAAATTGGCTTTGGTAGTTTCCCCGCTCGGATGTAGGAGATCATGTCAGCGACTATGAATGCCGCTTCGACAGGCAAGGGTTCTATCGGATTGCCGCCCGGTCCGTCAGGCCAATTCTCAGGCAATAGGTATTCTCTAAGGGTCAGTTCGAAGATCTCAAAGGCTGCACGCAGTTCATTTCTGTGATCCTGACCAGCCGCCTGCAACTGGCTCAGCTCGCGCGCAGCATGTTTATAGAGTGGCCAAGCATCAAGCATTCAAACCGCTCCCCCAAATTCAACCACTGTGGAGACAATGTTGCCCTTCATCCTGCCAAAAATCGTAGCCGACACTCGATCCGCTGCCGCAGCGAGCGCGCTATCGACGTGATGCGCATATCCGGCTGTCACGCTTCCGGCACGGTGTCCCAAGAGGCCTGCGATCGTCAGCTCCGAATACCCCAATTCATTGGCAACGGTTGCAAAGGAGTGCCGTAGAACGTGAGGGGTGACGCCTTCAAGTTTCGCGGACTTGCATATCTCTTCCATGGGCTTCCGAAGGTTAATCAAGCGTCCCTCACCACGGCTTGCCGGAAACACCCATTCCACACTGCCAGGAAGGTTCAGCGTCTCAATGTACCGAAGCGCAGTTGTGCCTGCCGGTCTGAGCTGATCCCCAGTCTTTGTGTCAGAGAGGTCAAGACCTCTGGAGGCAGCGCTCACGTCATTGGGACGCAGCGACAGAATTTCATTGCGACGACACCCGGTAAGCGCCAATGCCCATATCGCAGCGACCGGCACTGGATAGCGGTCTTTGAAAGTTTCCAGTGCCGCGCCAAGCGCCTTGTATTCATCAGGCGACAGCCAACGACGACGCTTTTTGTCGGCTGGCTTCTCGATTCCTGCGCACGGATTGCGGTCGGCTATCTCTTCCTTCATAGCCCAGTTATAGATTGTAGACAGTAGTGCCAGCGCCTTTCCAGCCGTGCCGGGGCCACCTGTCACTCTGGCAAGCCCCCTCGCCTTCCTTGTTTTGAAGGCCCCTGCCGTCTTGCCATCCATGACATCCGAGAGGAATTTCCGAGCGTCTTTTGCCGTAACGTCATTGACGGCATTCTTCCCAAGCAGAGGCTTTATGTGTCGCTCTATCCGTCCCTCATCAATATCAAGCGTCCCCGCCTTCTTCGGCTTTCCGCGCACCAGCACCTTTCCAGCGCGCGCCGCCCCCAGATATGCGTCACACATTTCAGATACCGTCTTGGCGGCTCTCTGTGTCTGTCTGTCGGCAGACGGGTCCTCGCCCTGCGCAATGCGACCGAAAAGAATGCGCGCCTGTTTTCTAGCCTCCTCAACTGTCACGCGCCCAAACTGCCCGATGGTGTAGCGCCTTGTGCGCGTTCCAACCCTGTACTGAACAAGAAAGCTCTTAACCCCTGACGGCTTTACCCGAACACCGAAACCAACAATCTCCGAGTCCCAATAGAATTGATCCTTACCCGCAGCAGCCGTGAAGCCTCTAACTTTGTCCAATGTCAGCTTCTGTCTTTCAGGCACAATATCCTCCGGGGAAGCGCTAGGGAAGCACGGGGAAGCAAATTCCAGAAAGCCGAAGAAAAACCAATCCCGGCAATCATACTCAATTTTCCGCACATTTCAGCGCTTTTTCCAATCCCAGAAAATATCAGAAAACCCCGGAAAATCCTAACCCCTTTCTTCACACGGCAGGGGTCACTGGTTCAATCCCAGTACCGCCCACCAATCTTTTCAAAGACTACCAATATTCCAGGCAGTGTTCAGCTGGTTCACACGAACCAAAAAACTGTTTTTCGCATATGCGGAGCCCCACGCTTTTGCCTGGGGAAGCGACGACATTCATCACAGAAGAACTACCAATCAATGTCATCACGAAATCGCGACTGGATTGCCCGTCCATTCCCTTGATAACGTGACGAACGATTGCAACCTGAATGGTTCGGGTTCACAGGAACAAGGGAGACGGGGAAGTGAAGATTTCATCAGCGAAATGGTTAGCCACCCCTGCCGTAGCGGCGGCGCTGACGGTAGCGATGATGGCCAGCGCACCGGCGCATAGCGACGGCCACGAAGGCACGCCATTTGCCGTGCGGGATAATGTGATGCACCTGATCGGCAGCCACATGAAGCATCTGGGCGACATCGCAAAGGGTGAGGCTGAAATGGATGCCAGCACGCTGACGCATGCCCAGTCCCTGCAGGTGCTTTCCGCGACCGTCCCCTACCTTTTCCCCGAAGGCAGCATGCACGCCATGAGCCGCGCCAAACCCGAAATCTGGAGTGACTGGGACGGTTTCGTGGAAGTTGCGGACGCATTTGCCGCGGCAACACCTGGCGTCGTTGCAGCGGTTGAATCGGGCGATGCGGAACAGATCGGCCCGGCGCTTCAGGCTGTCGGCCGGACCTGTGGCGCATGCCACGACGACTATCGCGGCCCGAAGGTGGAGTAGGATCAGATTTTGACCCGTCACACACCGGCCCGTTCGCGGGCCGGCCTTTTGGGAATGGCGGTGGCACTGTTTGTTGCCGCCATACCTTTCCGATGTGCCGTGGCGCAAGACGGTGCGGTAGAACGCGGCGCCTATCTGGTCCGCGCCGCGGGCTGTATCGCGTGCCATACCGACCATGAAAACGGCGGTGTCGAACTCGCTGGCGGGCGGGGTTTGGAAACCCCGTTCGGCACCTTCTATTCGCCCAATATAACACCGGATGAGGAAACCGGGATCGGCGGCTGGAGCGACGCCGACTTTGTTCGTGCGCTTCGTGAAGGGACAGCGCCGGAAGGGCACAGCTATTACCCGGTCTTCCCCTTTGCCAGCTATACCCTGATGCGGGATGAAGATATGCTGGCGATAAAGGCATACCTGTTTTCACTGGACCCGGTCCGCCAGCAGAATCGCGATCATGATGTCGGGTTCCCATTGTCCTGGCGATTCACTTTGAACGGTTGGCGGATGCTTCATTTTTCGGAAGGGCCGCAGCAGGAGGATCCAGATCAGTCCGCGCAATGGAATCGCGGGGCCTATCTGGTTCGCGCGCTTGCCCATTGCGGCGAATGCCACACGCCGCGCGGCATGACCGGCGGCATGGATGACGGCATGTTCCTGGCTGGAACTAGGGATGGCCCCGATGGCGAGGTCGTGCCCAACATAACGCCGCACGAAACCGGAATCGGGGACTGGTCCGAAGGGGACATTGTGACACTGCTGCGCGACGGCACGAAACCGGATTGGGACAGTGTCCAGGGCAGCATGGAAGAAGCGATTGACGATGGCCTGTCCTATTTGACGGACGATGACCTGACCGCGATCGCGGTCTATCTGAAGTCCCTGCCGGCGATCGAAAATTCCGTTGGAAGCAACTAGATTTCCGTTCCCCATCACCTGATTTAGCCCTTGCGGGCCGTTCCAACCTGGCGCAACACTGCCCGGCTTGGAATGCAATTTGACGGAGACGGCGATGGGCGATGAATCTGGAAGACGACGGCCCCGCAGACGCGGCGGCGAAGCAAAATCAGAACGGTCGCCCCGCCCCGTAAACTACACCCAACTGCGCCATCCGTTCACCGCGCAAAGCGCCTTTTCCCAAGATGCCGTCGCGGCAATGCATGATACCGCGATCAGGATTCTTCAGGAACTGGGTATCAAGACCCTGTTGCCCGAAGCACGCGAACTGTTCCGGGCCGCCGGCGCCCTTGTTGACGAAGAAAGACAGATGGTCCGGATCGGCCGGGATATCGTCGACGACGCGCTACGGACGGCACCGCCGTCCTTTCGGATTCGCGCCGGCAACCCGAAACGCGAACAGATCTACGAAGACGGCAGTCTGATGTTCCTGCCGGGTGCGGGCTGTCCGAATGTTACGGACAGCGTCCGGGGGCGACGGCCAGGTTCCCTGCGCGATTTCAAGGAAACGATTTCCCTGCACCAGGCATTCGACGTCATTCATATGCTGGGCCCGTCGGCCGAACCGCAGGATGTACCGGTAAATCTGCGCCATTATGCGATGTTGCAAACGCAGCTTTCGCTAAGCGACAAGCCGACCTTCGCCTATGCGCGCGGCAAACAGCAGGCCGAAGAATGCTTCGAGATGATCCGGTTGGCCCATGGCCTGGACGATGCGGCATTTGCCGACGATGTCTGGATTTTCACGATCATCAACACAAACTCGCCGCGACAGTTGGATATACCGATGAGCCAGGGGCTGATCGATTTTGCCCGCGCCGGACAATTGTCCATCGTAACGCCCTTCTGTCTGGCGGGAGCAATGGCGCCGATTACGGTGGCGGGTGCCCTGACGCTGCAACATTCGGAAGCTCTGGCCGCCATTGCCCTGACGCAACTCGCGAAACCCGGCGCGCCCGTCAGCTATGGCAGTTTCAGTTCAAACGTCGATATGAAATCCGGCTCCCCAGCGTTCGGCACGCCGGAGCATGTGAAGGCCACGCTGGGCGCGGGGCAGTTGGCCCGCCATATCGGCCTGCCCTGGCGTGCCGCATCAGGGTCTGCATCCAACATATCCGACGCGCAAGGGGCGACGGAAAACACGACCGGCGCCTGGGGCTGCATGCTGGCGAATGCCACCAGTATCGTCCATGCCGCCGGCTGGCTGGAAGGCGGGCTTGCCTTCGGGTACGAAAAATTTATCAACGACATCGAAGCGATCCAGACGCTTGCGGAACTTTGCACGGCACCGCCGGGCGACGATGACAGTATCGGCTTCGACGCGATCGCCGGTGTCGACCCAGGCGGTCACTTCTTTGCCTCCCCCCATACGATGGAACGCTATGAAACTGCATTCTATGAGCCGGTCGTCGCGGATCTTTCGAACTTCGGTGCATGGACGGAATCCGGCGGACTGACATCGACCGACCGGGCGGCCAAGATCTGGCAGACCGTTTTGGGGGAGTTCAAGGCACCGGCTGGATGCGCCGAACGTGCGGGCCGCCTCGACGAATTCATCGCCAAAGGCACCGAAGCGGGCGGCGCCCCGATAGAGAGTTGATCGCCACTGCGGATACGGCGCTACCGGATTGCCTTGAGAACGGTTGAGCTTGACCCGAGCATCACGTAAACCGTGCTTCCCGTCAGGACCAAGCGAAACCGGACCCGCGCGTGAGCCGCCATAACGCACAACAGACAACGAAGCCTTCGCCCGCCGACATTGCCTTGGGTTATGGCCTTGGTACCGCCGTTCCAATGGCGGCGTTCGGAAAGGCCGTGATGGCGCCCTTTCTGATCCTGGCGCTCGCGCTCGCAGCCTGGCGTGTCTGGGCGGACCGCAGCAAAAGGCAGGACCAGGATGACTGGTTGAAGTGCCTGTACCAACCGGCGGTGTGGGTCTTCGCATTCTGGCTGATTTCAAGCCTGCAGTCCCTGGACCCCGTGAAATCCATGGAAACCTGGGTCAGGACCGCCGGGCTGGTCGGGGTCGGTGTCCTGTTCGCCGCAGCCCTGGACCTGCGGGGACAGGCGCGCCTTTCCCTGACCCGATCCATTATCGCGACCACGTTGTTCAGCAGCGTTCTGGTATCAGTGCTTTTGCTGCTGCAAAGCGCGGGAATGATCGACGCCACGGTCCTGGTCTTCGGAACGCCACTGGACCCGGCCCAAAGGTTCAAGTCATTCGGCGCGGTGGCGGTCTGTCTGATCCCATTGTGTCTCTGGTTCGGCTGGCAACTGGGCGGAAGATGGAAAGTTGCAGCGCTGCTTTGCGTGCCGGCGGTCGCGGTTGTTCTGGCCGGTGCGGGACGACAACCGTCCCTGGACGGCCTGTTGGGGGGAATCGGCGGCTTGACCCTTCTGGTCATCGTTGCGGGCCTGATTCACCTGCCGAAAGTGGCGCGGCGGCTTCTGGGCATCTTCTGCGTTGCAGGTGCCACAGTGCTTTTCTTCTGGATATGCCTCAATTTGCCATCCGTTCCGGTGAATGCTGATCAGACCGGTGCGCTGCCGCTTCTGGACTGGCATCGCCAGGTGATCTGGGGCTTTGCCGTCGATGCGTTCACCCAGAACTGGCTGTTTGGCGTGGGTCCAAACGCCATCGACCTGATGCCGGGTGCACGTGATATCATCCCCGGCATGCATCAGGAATATATCCCGGGCCATCCGCACAATTGGCTGTTTGAGGTCATGGCCGAAACCGGCGTGCTGGGGACGGCGGCGATCGGAATCGCGTTGCTGTTTCTGGTCGCGGAATTTGCCAGACGGGCGGCAAACGGTGTGTCGGGGGCATGGGCGGCGATATTCCTGTGCGGGGCTTTCTGGACCAGTGCGCTTGCCAATTTTTCGATCTGGGCCGCCTGGTGGCAGGCCTGTTTCATCGTGCTGATCAGCATCGCCTTTGTCCTGACACGAACGGATGGAACGTCCCGATGAGTGAGGGCACGGCGGACGACCTGACACTGGATGACGTCGAAGTCGGCATGTCGGTTGCCATTGATTGGCAGGTCACCGAGCGGGAAATTGACGACTTCGCCCAACTGTCGGATGACCGGAACCCACTTCATATGGATTCGCACTATGCGGTTGGTGCCGGGTTCGAAGGACGCGTCGCCCATGGGTTCCTGCTGGGCGCGAAACTGTCCGGACTGATCGGCATGAAACTGCCGGGCCGCCGGTGCCTGCTTCTTGATCAGGCACTTTCCTTTCCGAATCCGGTATATGCTGGCGACCGGGTCACGATCCGCGCCGAAGTGAAAGAACTGCATCGGGAAATGGCGGTTCTGGTCCTGAAAGTGCGGGCGGAGTCCACGCACAAAGGCAGCGTAAAGACGGTGGCAAGGGGAACTGTCACATGCAAGATCCTGTCCTGATCATTGGTGCGTCCGGCACGATTGGCAGTGCGATCGCACGCACACTTCATGCGGACGGCACCCCGGTCTTATTACACGGTCGCACGGACGGCGACCGCCTGCGGGAACTTGCCGGTGACCTTTCATCCCCTCTACTGACAGGGGATTTGAGTGTGGAAGAAACCGCCGCCGCCCTGCCGCAAGCGTTATCCGACCACACGGACATGCTGTCCGGCGTGGTTTTTGCCGCCGCCCGCCCCTTCCCGCACAAGCTGACCCACCGGACGGACTGGTCCGTGTTTCAGGAACAGGTCGACAGCCAGTTAAAGGCGCTGCATCTAAGTCTTCAGGCCCTAAGGCCGATGTTGGCAAACCGCGACGGTGGCGCGCGCGTCGTCATTCTGTCGACGGAATATGTGCAGGGCATGCCGCCCGTCAAAATTGCCCCTTATGTGGCGGCGAAGTCCGCCGTCACCGCATATGCCCGCGTCATCGCACAGGAATGGCTGAAGACCGGCGTCCGTGTCCATATCCTGGCACCGGGCATGGTGCCGTCAGCCCTGACGGCGGATATGCCCGCCGAATATCTTGAAATGGTTGCCGAAGCGATGCCTGAACAGACCCTGACCGCGGCGGAAGACGTCGCCGGCGTCTGCCGTTTCCTGATGACCTCTGCCGCTGACCCGCTTTACGGAACAATCGTTCCGGTTTCCCGGGCGGTTCGTCGCTGATGGCGCTGAACGACGAAAAGCGGGCGGCGTTGCGGTCCGCCTTGTGCGACCCGTTTCTGATGGACCGTCCAATTGACGAGTTGCGAAAACTGGCAAAACGTCTTCCTAAGGTGGATGCGGGCGATCTGCCCAGCGCGCGCACCGTGCGCATTGCCGTAACCGGCGGGTATCTGACCGACTACCTGTGCGAAGTACTACCGTTGTTCCTGCGTCATCGCGGCCTGGACGCCACGTTGTTTGCGGCACCGTATGGCACATTGTTCGCGCAGTCCCTGGACCCGGACAGTGACCTTCACCGGTTCGACGCCGATCTGGCAATTCTGCTTCCGTATGAGACGGATCTGCAGTCGCGGCCAGATCCGGCTATGAGCGGCAATGAGGTCGACGAAATCGTAAATGATGAAGTCGCCCGATGGGCGTCACTGTGGGACCGCATCAGCGTACCGATTGTCATGGCAACCTTCCCCGCGCCCGCTATGCGCCCGATGGGGGAGGCTGATGGCCTCCTTCCAGGGGGAACACTGCATTTCATTCGCAGGCTGAATGCGGCGCTTTCGGACGCGGCACCAGGTCATGTCAGCTTAGTCGATATGGAAGCAGTGTCATCCGAACTGGGGCGCGCGCTGTCGCGGGATGACCGGCTTTACCGGCTGGCAAAACAACCCTTTTCGATGGATGCGATACCGGCCATTGCAAACAGGGTCGCCGCAGCGGCCGCCGCCCGACTGGGAACCGCCCGGAAGGCACTGATCCTGGACCTGGACAACACATTGTGGGGCGGTGTTATCGGGGATCAGGGTCTGGCAGGCATCGAACTGGGACCGGAAACGCCTAACGGCGAATCCTTTGTTGCATTCCAGACCTATATCAAGGCGCTTGCCCAACGGGGCATTGTATTGGGCGTCTGTTCCAAAAATTTGGAATCGACCGCCCTGGAACCGTTTGTTTCGCATGATGCAATGGTCCTTCAGCAGCAGGACATCGCCTGCTTTGTCGCCAATTTTGAAAACAAGGCAGACAATATCCGCACCATTGCCCAGACGCTGAACCTGGGGCTGGACGCGTTCGTCTTTGTGGACGATAGCCCTGTTGAATGTGCGTTGCTGCGCCGGGAACTGCCCCAGGTCTGGACCATCGAACTTTCCGGCGACCCGGCGGAGTTCCCGTGGACCCTGGACCGCGCCATCCCCTTCCCCATTTCACGGATCACGGCAGAAGACAGAACGCGGGCAGACAGCTACCGGGCAATGGCCACCATAAGGCAGGCGGAAACGGGCGCCAGCGACATGGAAGGGTTTCTGAAAAGCCTGGCGCCCGTCGCGGTTGATGAGGGCGTGCGGCCCGATACGATAGCCCGCATTACGCAGCTGATTGCAAAGACGAACCAGTTCAAACTGAACCCCGACACCTTCTCCGAAGCAGAAATCACGGACCGAAAGGATCATGTCATCGCATTGCGGCTGAAGGATTCGATCCAGGATCACGGTATCGTTGCGGTTGCGGTGACCGAACCGGAAGATGATGCGCTTAGAATCCGGAACTGGGTTATGAGTTGTCGCGTCTTTTCGCGCCGCCTTGAATATCTGACGCGGGCAATGTTTCGCGACGCAGCAAAGGCGGCCGGAAAAGACCGACTGCGTCTGACCTATGCGCCTTCCGGGCGCAACGGCCTGATCGAAGACCTGTTGCCGAAGCTGGGTTTCACACGGTCCGACAATCAAAATGAATTTGAATCCATGGCCGATATGCCGGATACCACGCCCGACCATTACATGACGCTTGAGAAGGCCGAGCGATGAACCGCGACCAGATTCTAGAAACCCTGACCGAAATATTCCGCGACATTTTCGACGATGACGACATCGTCCTGACGGAAAGCTCCACTTCCGCGGATATCGAAGAATGGGACAGCCTGAACCAGATCAAGATCATCCTGGCCTGTGAGAAGGCATTCGACGTCCGGCTGAACGCGCGCGACATCAACACGCTGGAAAATGTCGGCGCGATGCTGGACCACATGTCGGGGCTTCTGGCCGCGAAGTAACGGTCCTGCGATGCTGTTCAGCAGCCATGCCTTCATATTCGGGTTTCTGCCGCTGGCGCTGATTGCTTTTCATGCCGCGCGCATTCGGTTCGGGGGCAACGCCGCACTGGGCACCGTCGCGCTTTCTTCCCTCATATTCTATGGCTGGTGGAACCCACCCTATCTAATGCTCTTGGGTGGTTCGATGGCCGTGAACTATCTGTTCGTCCGCTTGCTGGACCGTGGTATCCGCGGCCCGACACTGATGATCGGTATCCTGGTCAACCTCGCGGTGCTGGGCTATTTCAAATACCGGAACTTCTTTCTGGAAAATGTCGGACTGGTCCTTGGGGAAACCTGGCAGTTCGAACCGATTTTCGTCCCGCTGGCCATATCCTTTTTCACGTTCCAGCAGATCGCACTTCTGTGTGATGTGTCGGACGGCAAGGCAAAGGTACGCGGTGTCTTGGACTTCGCCGCATTCGTCGCCCTGTTTCCCCAGCTGATCGCCGGACCGATCGTCCTGTTCCGCGAAATGCACCAGCAGTTCACCGATCTGCGGGACGGCGCTGGACGGGGACTGGCCATGCTGGGGCCGGGAATTGTCATATTCGCACTGGGACTGTTCAAGAAGGTCGTCCTGGCGGATTCCATCGGCCCCTATGCCGACACGGGATTTGCGGCCGCGGAACTGTTGACCTTCCTCGAAGCATGGGCGGCCGCAATCGCCTACAGCCTGCAGCTCTATTTCGACTTTTCCGGCTATTCGGATATGGCGGTCGGGCTTGGCCTCATGCTCGGCTTCACGCTGCCGATCAACTTCGACACGCCATTTCGGGCCACATCGATGGTGGATTTCTGGAAACGCTGGCACATCACGATGACCCGGTTCTTCATGATGTATCTCTATTCGCCGATTGCCCTTGCTTTCGCGCGCTATGCGATGGAACGCCGTCTTCCGAAAACTCGCGAATTCGCGGTCGCGGTCGCGGTCCCGATCGCAATCACCTTTCTGCTGTCCGGTCTGTGGCACGGCGCAGCCTGGACTTTTGTTGCATTCGGTGCGGTCAACGCATTTGGCCTGATTGCCAACCACTATTGGCGCAGCCTCAAGATTGCGCGCCTTCCGGTTCCGGTCGGCTGGTTCCTTACCATGGTTACGGTCGTCATATCATTCGTCTATTTCCGGGCCGCCAGCATGGAAGAGGCACATTTGATCCTGTCCGCAATGGCATCACCCCAGGACCTGGCCCTGCCCAGTTGGATGTCGGTGCAGGCCGAACAGCTTGGGCTGCCTTGGCAGTCGATGAATTTCTTTTCGGCCGGCAGCTATACCGCGCGCCTGGCCGCATGGATCGCTATCCTGCTGCCGCTATCGATGCTGATACCGAACATCGCGAAACGCGCCGACGGGTTGGCCACGGGCTGGCCAACGGCGGTAGCGACCGCCGCCATGATCTGGCTGTCGCTTGCCCTGTTGGACCGCCCGCAGGCATTCATCTATTTCCAGTTCTAAGGCGTTTTGCCGCGCGGTCGCGATTTCCGGCGTTGATCGAACGGCTCAAGACCGCTAGAGAAGCCCCGGTTTCGGCGGGGAATGCCGTTTTTGCGAATGACCAAAAAGAGAGGGAGCGCCTTATCATGCGCGTCTATTACGACCGCGACGCGGACGTCAATCTGATCAAAACCAAGAAAGTCGCCATCGTCGGTTTCGGCAGCCAGGGCCACGCCCATGCCCAGAACCTGAAAGACAGCGGCGTAAAGGAAATCGTCGTCGCGCTGCGCGAAGGCTCGGCCACCCGCAAGAAGGCGGAAGCCGCGGGCTTCCAGTGCATGACCGCGTCCGAGGCGGCGGCCTGGGCCGACGTCGTCATGATGCTGACGCCGGACGAACTGCAGGGCGACATCTATCGCGACGAACTGCACGCCAACTTGAAGGACGGTGCCGCGATCTGCTTCGCGCACGGCCTGAACATCCATTTCAACCTGATCGAGCCGCGCGCCGATCTGGACGTCTTCATGATCGCGCCGAAAGGCCCGGGCCACACCGTGCGTTCCGAATACCTGCGCGGCGGCGGGGTACCGACGCTGGTCGCGGTCGACCGTGACGTTTCCGGCAACGCGCTGGAAATCGCGCTGTCCTATGCCTGCGCCAACGGCGGCGGCAAGGCCGGGATCATCGAAACATCCTTCAAGGAAGAATGCGAAACCGACCTTTTCGGCGAACAGGTCGTCCTTTGCGGCGGTCTGGTCGAGCTGATCCGCGGCGGGTTCGAAACCCTGGTCGAAGCCGGTTACGCGCCGGAAATGGCCTATTTCGAATGCCTGCACGAAGTGAAGCTGATCGTCGACCTGATTTATGAAGGCGGCATCGCGAACATGAACTACTCCATCTCCAACACGGCGGAATACGGCGAATATGTCACCGGTCCGCGCATCGTGACGGACGAGACCCGTGCTGAAATGCGCGCCGTCCTGAAGGATATCCAAAGCGGCAAATTCACCCGTGACTGGATGCTGGAGAACAAGGTCAACCAGACCAGCTTCAAGGCAACCCGTCGCCTGAACGACGCCCACCAGATCGAGGAAGTCGGCGAAAAACTGCGCGCCATGATGCCCTGGATTTCGGAAAAGGCGCTGGTCGACAAGGCGAAGAACTAGGTTCTACGCGAAATTCAGCGTTCGGACGCGCCGGCTTCGCGATATGGAGCCGGCGCGTTTTCGTTTCAGAAGGTCCAAATTCGATGCCCGACATCCGTGCGGCGATAACAAAAGACATCCCGGAACTGGCAACCCTGTATCACGCCTTCTTCATGGAAGACGGGATCGATACCGGTATTCAGGACATCGCGGCCAACCTTGCCGCGATGCTGGAAAGCCCCCAGGCCAGAATCTGGGTTTGTGAGGATGGTGGCAGGCTGATCGGGTTTACGTCTGCGACATCGACGGTCGGTGTCGAATTCGGGACGGCCGTGGAAGTCGAAGACCTATACCTCGTACCGGGCTCCAGGGGCCGCGGTCTTTCCCGCCCGCTACTGCAGACATGCGAAGCATGGGCGCGCGACATCAATGCAAGCGAAGTTTTTCTGGTCGTGACGCCCGAAGCGGAGGCCGATCAGGGACTGATCGCCTATTATGAGAAACACGGCTATATCCGGTCCGGTCGTGTCATCCTGTTCAAGGACAGCTAATCCCGTGTCGGGGAAACCTGACATTTACAAAATTGTGGATGTTCGATGAAGGCCAACATCACCCTGCGCCCGGCCCGCCCGGAAGAGGCAGCGGCGGTTTCCGCCCTGATGCTTCGGTCGAAGGCACATTGGGGTTACGACACGGACTTTATGCATAAATGTGTCGCAGTCTTGACCGTAACACCTGAAATGGTGGCGGACGGGTCTTATTACGTCGCCGTCGATGGGGACGATGCGATCCTGGGAGTCACACGCGTTGAGCGTTTGGACGATGCCGGGCGCTTCGAACTGGACAAACTTTTTATCGAACCTGCTGCCATGGGACTTGGAATTGGCAGGGTTTTGTTCGACAAGGCGGCCGGCATGATCCGGGCCAACGGCGGGCAGCGAATGGAAATCCTGTCTGACCCGGGCGCGGCCCCGTTCTATGAACGCATGGGCGCCAAGCGAATTGGCGAAGCGCCGTCGGACGCGATTCCCGGCCGGATGCTTCCCTTGCTGGAACTGGACCTGACCCCGCGCTGACAAGTACAATACTTGATTCCATTCCGGTTTGGCCGCACGCTTCCCATGACAACAGCCGTGGAGGCTTGCGATGCGTTTGTCCGACAACCAAATGGCCGACCTGGACCGGAACGGGTTCCTGATCCTGCCCACCCTTTTTTCAGAAGAGGAAGTGACAGCAATTCGCGCCCGTCTGCCCGCCTTGGCGGCAGCGGATGACCCGGCGAATATTGCCGAAAAGGAATCCGGTGTCGTACGGACCATGATGGGACTGCATCTGCGCGACCCGTTTTTCGCGAAACTGGTGCGACATCCGCGGCTTCTGGAACCGGCGCTGCAGATCCTGGATGAACCAGCCTATATCCAGCAGGTAAAGGTCAATGTGAAAGCCGCGTTTTCCGGCGACATCTGGCAATGGCATTACGATTTCGCGACCCATCACCGCGAAGACGGCGCCCCCCGGCCGCTGGCGCTGAACCTGCATATCTTTTTGGATGACGTGACGGAATTCAACGGTCCGCTCTATTTCATACCAGGCTCCCACAAGGCCGGCACACAGGCGAATGGCGAACATGGCGCATGGCTGGATACGCAAACGACCAGCTATCCGCTGTGGGTGTGCGATCAGGACACGGTGAAGGAGTTAATCGAAAAAGGCGGGTTGGTTTCAGCAACCGGGCCGAAGGGCACGGCGCTTATATTCCACGACACGCTGGTTCATGGATCGCCCAACAACATGTCGCCCTGGGACCGGTCGATCTATTCACTGATCGTAAATCCCGTCAGCAACGCACTTTGGGCGCCGACGCGGCCGGACTGGAAACATCACCATGACCTGACGCCTGTCATGCCGTTGGACGACGACTGTCTGAAGGAAGCTGCCGCAGCGGAATAAGTCAGGCCCAGTCCTGCCGTACGCGGACGACAATTTCCCGCGAAAGGTAACAATCCACCCGCCCCCGGACATGGTCGATCAGCGACCGGTCCGAATTTTCGGCCGACCAGTCTTCGGTAACTTCGGCGTCCTGTTTTTCCGAAAGCGTTTCCTTGCGGCTTTCGACCCGCCATTTCGCGCACCAGGTGACGGACCACAGCCACATCAGCCGTCGCATCGGCTTCAGGAACGGTTCCAGCCTATTGGCGATTTCATCCGGCATCGCAGCCCGCCAGGCATCGTAGAATTCAGCGACTTCATCCGCCGATGGTTCGGAATAGGTCGCGACATCCCAGGTCGTCGAGGTATAGAGGGTCGCGTGGGCCAGATCGAACCCCGCACCGCCATACCGTCCCTTTTCCAGGTCGACCAGGAAAGCGCGGCCGGTCGCATCGACCAGGAAATTGCCCGGGTGCGCATCAAAGGAAATAAGTGTTACAGGCGGCTGCCCCAGGTTCGAAACGTCCCGTGCGGCATTGGCCAGTTCCTCCCGGATCATGGAAAGGCTGTCGGGATCCGGCCCTGCCTCTTCCAGAAATTGCGCCTGCACAAGAACTTCTTCCAGCGTGTCGGCCATCGGATTCCTCTGGTCGATCAGGGGTGCGCGCGCATCGGGCGGCGGCATCGGCAGGGCATGAATGGACGCCAGCGCCCTCGCCGCCCGGGGCAGTTCGCCCGGCGCATCCAGAACATGCCCGTCGATCCGGTCGACGATCAACGCTCCCATGGGCAGGTCAGACGACGGGGGCAGCAGACCGTGGAAACGGGGCGTGTGCCCGCCCGCCCCCATCCGTTCGAAACAGGCCGCCTGATAAGTCAGGTTCCCGGCCGCATCCAACCGCATCTGACTTTGCCGCGGGACACGCAGTATGGCCCCGGTGCCGTCAATCACGACATGGTCATGGGCCAGACCGGTCGTCGGAAGCGGCCGCAAGGCCGCGAAATCTATGCCGTCGAATTCCGCCCGGCCCGAAAGAGCGCGATGCAATGCGGGCAGCAATTCCTCAATCGCCGTCATCGCGTCCGTGCCTTCCAGGCGCGGTAGTCCGCGCCGTCGTCGATGTCGTCCAGCGAACCCAGGAACGCAACCCGCCAATGGGCGGGCAAAGTCGCACATGTATCGCGCATGGCATGCGGACCGGACCAGCGGACCCCGTCCATGAACCCGCGCGGGACCGGGCGGCGGCCCGAAATTCCGACGAGGTAAAATCCACCATCTGCCGATGGGCCGAAGACAATGTCCCTGGTCCGCAGAGCCTCGAATGCCTCCGCGACCTGCCGGGAACACAGGTCCGGGATGTCGCTTCCGACAATGACGACAGGCCCGGCCGGGCGGGCGTAACCGCAGCGCAGCACGCGCACCATCCGTTGGCCCAGATCGCCCACGCCCTGCCAAATGCGGGAACGATGCGCGAATGCCGGCGCATCGACCTCATGCCGGTCAGCAACGGCAACAGCCAGTCGCCACGGTCCACAGCCCAATTCCGCGATCTGACGGGCCAGGTTCCAGCGGTAGAACCGGTGCGCGACGCCCCGGCCGACGTCGGCTGCCAGCCTTCGCTTTCCGACACCGAACCGCGGCGCGCGCGCGAATATCACCACCTGTCGGTTCCAGCGCATCATCGATAGATCGCCACAATCACCCGCGGCGGCACCCCAAAGAGATATAGCATCAGACAGAAAAGGTTCCTGGCACTTCGGATCAGATAGCCGCCGCGTCGAAACTTGTCCGCTGATGTCACCAGCGGCGCTTCGATTGGAATCAATCGTCCCTTCCCGACGCGGCGGACAAGCGACACATCCTCCATCAACGGCAGGTCGGGAACACCGCCCAATTCGGTCAGGAAACGCCGCGATATGACCAATCCCTGGTCGCCGTAAGGCAGGCCCAGGACCCGGCAACGCCAGGCAACCATGGCTTCCAGCCGCCGTGCGGCATTTGCGGCATCATCCAGCGCGAACCGGAAATATCCCGCGCGTCGCACATTCACAGGATCAGCGATAAAGCCGGCAATCAGCCGATCCCACCCGTCGGGAAGAACGGAATCCGCGTGCAACAGGAAGATCCAATCCCCCAGCGCCGTTTCCGCCCCGGTGCGAAGCTGCGGGCCCCGTCCGCCGTCGGCATGGGCGATGCGTGCACCAAATCTGCTGGCGACATCGACCGTCTGATCCGTGGAGCCACCGTCGGCGACAATGATGTCGATATCCAGAAGGTCGCTGTTCAATGTCGGCAATAGGCGCCGGACCCTATCAGCGCTGTTCAGCACAGGCACCACGATTCCAAGAGTAGGCACAGGCATCATCGCTTATTAGCCAAATCTTTGGAAACGGGACAAACGAAGCTACCTCGGAAACTCTCCGACAATGCGGGTCTTAGCCATCAAAAACTTTTCAACTACGCGTGAACCACGCGCCATTTCGGCAATGTGATGGTGGCAACAAGGCCGCCAATATCGTCCTCACGATTTCGCAATTGAAAATCGCCGCCATGCAACCATGCCAACCTTTGTGTCAGCGGAAGTCCAAGCCCAATGCCTTCACCTTTCCGACTGAAAACCGCACCCGAAATCTCGAAAGGTTTAAGCAGTTCCACAATTGCATCTTTGTCGATTCCGCCACCATCATCGGTCACTGTAATCTCAACACGACCGCCTTCGTCCAGCCCGGCGCTGATAGAAACAGAACTGGACGCCGCCTTGACCGCGTTATCCGTCAGATTCTGCAACATGACCCTCAATTGCTCTTCGTCTGCGTTGATCTTTGGAAGATTCTTACTTGTCTCCAATCTTATGCCGACGCTGGACCGATCTGCCGCACCGGATGCGTCATGCATCACATCCTCCAAAAGTGTGTTGCAACAAACGACCTTTTCCTGAAGGTCCACGTTACCGCTTTCGATTTGGCTGAATGTCAGAATCCTCTCGATAATATCCAATAGGTGGCGCGACGAACTGAGGGCATAGGAAGCATACTCCGACACTTTCTCTTCAGATGACATCGCCTCAATCATTTCGCAAAAGCCGATAATCGCATTCAGCGGCGTTCTGCATTCGTGACTCATCAGGTGAAGGAAGTCTTTTTTTGCGGTCCGGCCAAATTCAATACCGGACAACCCCATGTGCTGTTCCAGCAGTTTAGCGACACGTTGCGCGTAGCCTGCCAGTCTCTGCCGATTTTCTGCAGACAAACCTTCTCGAGGAGACGTATCGCAAATACAGATCGTTCCGATGCGGAAACTGTCGAATATCGTTATTGGGGCTCCAGCGTAGAACCGAAGACCCGGTGGCCCGACAACGTAAGGGTTTTCCCTGAACCGTTCGTCGACCGCCAAGTCGGGCACGATTAGTGGAATTTCCTGAGCGATGGCATAACTGCACACAGCATGTTTGCGTGTCGTTTCAACCGGCATTGGACCGATCTTGGATTTGAACCATTGTCGGCCATTGTCCACAAAGCTTATGAATGCGATTGGCGTGCCGAACTCTTCTCTTGCTTCTTCCACAATTGCGTCGAAAGCCGGATCGGCCTCAGAATCCAATACATTACATGCATGAAGTGCACGAACCCTATGGGGTTCGTTAAATGGAACTGGATATTCCAACCTTCACCTCCCCATTTGATGGCTGCCGCAATCCACCTTTGCGGTTTTCCTCCGGGCGATGGCATATCAGCAAACCATACCCACTCTATCTATCGTACATCGTATTTGGAAAAATATTGAATATCTATGGTCAATCAAAATCCTGCGCTAGTCCGGGACCGGATCATGCCCCGACCCACCCCACGGGTGGCACCGTGCAATACGGCGAACGGACAGCCCGGTCCCCCGCCAAGCGCCGTGCCGGCGGATCGCCTCTATCGCATATTCGGAACAGGTCGGCGCGAAACGGCAGGACCGCCCCAGAAAGTAAGACAGCGTATAGCGGTATAGCGTAATCGCCGCGATCAGGACGGCCGCCATCGGGCCGGGCCGTTCACTCATTTCCGGCCTGCCGCATGGCGAGTGCCTCATCCATTGCCTTTACCACCGCCCGGAACGGCAGAAGGATCGATGCGTGCCGGGACTTGTGGTCCTTTGCGGGTTGAAGTACCGCCAGATCCGCCCAATCCCCTTCCGGCGGCGAGCCATCGCGTTTCAGCATCAGTTCGATCTGGTCGCCCACAGCCGCGAGTTCATCCCGGCTTTTTCCCGTCACATGGGCCTTCATAATGGCGGCGGAACTCTGCCCCAGTGCACAGGCCCGAACCTGTTGACCGTATTGTGCGACACGACCGCTACCGTCCAGGGTGACATCCACACGGATACGGCTGCCGCACAGGGGGCTGTCCATCTGTGCCGTCGCGTCCGGATCGCTCAACCGGTCGTCTTTCAGAAGACTGCCAGCAAGCGCCAATATCCTGTCGTTATAAAGTGCTTCGTGCCCGCTCGCCGGCATATGGGCCACTCCGTATCCTGTCCAATTCAGCCGATTAAGGTCGCTGTTGATATTGTTGACTTTAGCGGTCTTTGCAACGATACAGCCGCATTCCGTGCCGGTCACAATTTCGGCACCCGACTTGGATGAAAGGTTCGACGGCGAATGTCCGACAAGATGCTGCGCCCGAAAATCGTCGAAACACGCCCGTCCCGTGACGAGGCGGAGGACGCGGTTCGCGTTCTTCTGCGCTGGGCGGGTGACGATCCTAACCGCGAAGGGCTGATCGACACGCCAAGTCGCGTTGTTCGTTCCTTTGAAGAATTCTATGCCGGCTACCAGATCGATGCCGAAGAAGAACTGCGCCGAACCTTCGAAGAAACAGAAGGGTACGACGAAATGGTGATGCTGCGCAGCATCGGCTTTGAAAGCCATTGCGAACATCACATGGTACCGATCATCGGCACTGCCCACGTTGCCTATCTGCCGCGAAACCGCGTTGTCGGAATTTCAAAACTGGCCCGCGTTGTCGACATTTTCGCCAAGCGCCTTCAGACACAGGAAATTATGACGGTGCAGATTGCAGAGGCGATCGACCGGGCCCTGTCGCCGCGCGGCGTTGCTGTCCTGATCGACGCGGAACATCAATGCATGACAACCCGCGGCATTCACAAACCGGGTGTCAGCACGGTGACCAGTCATATGATCGGCGCGTTCCGTGAAAATCCGGAGGCACGGCGCGAATTCCTCGCGATGGTGTGATGCACAGCTTCGCCAGGACGCTCACAACCTCGCTGCGACTGCTGGCGCTGCTATTTACCCTTCTTTTCCTTAGTTTACAGCACAGCGCATTCGCCAATGCGAAGACCCGTGCCGATGTCACGTCGGATGCGGCGTGCAATCTGGAACGGGACCGCCCGTCCACCCTGTCTGGTGCCGCCCAGCGGGACATTTTTCAGCCGCCACGCCGCGACGATCATCCCGTACCCGTGGATATCGGGCTTTATGTCGAACAACTCGATTCGATCAGCGAAGTGCACCATTCCTTCAAAATCGAAGCCTTTGTCGAATTGATCTGGTGCGACCCGCGTCTGGCCTATGCCGACGAACCGAACGCGCCGCCGCGGCAGGTCTTCCTGGAAGACCGGGCGCATTCATTGCTGTCGGAAATCTGGTGGCCGGACCTGTCCTTTTCCAATGCTGCCGACACTCCGTCGATCCAGCAGGAAGAACTGATCGTCTTTCCCGATGGAACCGTGATTTACGAAGAACGCGTCGCGGTAGAGGTACGGGCGAACTACGATTTCACACGTTTTCCATTCGATCATCAGAATCTGGTAATCGAAATCGAAAGCTTTTCCTGGCCGTCCCACGACATGACGCTTCGCCGGGAGGAAGATAAGATCGGCTTTTCCCAGGACTTCAACATCCCGTCCTGGACCCTGACCGGCTACACATCGGAAATCCGGAACGTTCAGGAAATCCGGGACCGCGATACGTTTTCGGAACTGTTGGTCACCATTCATGCAGAGCGGGTTTCCAGCCCCTTCGTCTATCGGCTGATCGTTCCGTTGATCCTGATTGTCATGGTGTCCTGGTCGGTGTTCTGGCTTCGGCCATTGGACACGGGACGGTTCGGGGTAACGTTCACAACGATCCTGACGGTCGTCGCATTCAACTTCGTCGTGACCGACAAGCTGCCCAACGTGCCGGAAATCACCTATTTGGAAACACTCTTCGCCTTTGCCTTTACATTCCTGCTGCTGGTCGTCATCGAAAACACGGCAATCGACAAGCTGACGGCCCAGGGACGGGACGCGGCGGCGCACCGGGTCGACCGGATTTCAAGCATTGCATTCCCGCTGTTTTTCTTTGTCGGCGCAGCCCTGGTGACAGCGGCGTTCGGGGTGCTGTGACCGGTGCGGATTTTGCCTATTTTCGGGCGGGGATTCCTTGACTCGCGGCCACCCGCTGACTAGTGTCCGCCGCGATGGAACGCGCCCATTGTGGGACGCGTCTTCCACAGGAATTTGAGGGGGTACCGGCGATAATGAACGGGGGCGGCGACAAGCCCTCATCCGATGATTTCGACGCCCGCCTGCGCGCGGCCCGCAATGCGCATGATCAGCGCATGGGACGCAACCGGGACGACGGGGACGGTAGCCCGTCGACAAAGATGGAAGGCGTCGGATTCGCACTTCGCGTCGGGACCGAATTGGTGGCGGCAACCGCAATCGGGGTCGCGATCGGATACGGGCTGGACCAATGGCTGGGGACGACCCCGTGGCTGTTGATCGTGTTCATATTTTTCGGCGGGGCTGCCGGAATTTCGAACGTTTACCGCCTGGCCAGCGGCATGGATCAAGGCGTCGGCTGGCGCCGCCCGAAGGACCAGGACTCCGGGCCGGACGACAGCAGGTGAGCGCGACATTTTAGGCACTTGGCTTTTCGGGTATTGAATGCCCGTATGGCCCCAGTTTTGAACGTAAGAAGATAACGAGGAAAGGGTTCGCCGTGGCAGGTCCTCTCGAACAGTTCCAAATCACGCCGCTGGTCGACGGTCCGGTCGATGCGGTCGCTTACACCAATTCGTCGCTGTGGATGACGATCACAGTCGTCGTGATCACCGTGTTCATGGTGATGGGCATGTCCCGCCGGGAAATGGTGCCCGGCCGCTGGCAGTCGATGGCGGAAGCAATGTATTCCTTCATCGGCGACATGATTCGCGACAATGTGGGCGACGAAGGGCGCAAGTTCTTCCCCTTCATCTTCACACTGTTCATGTTCATCCTGTTCGGCAATCTCCTGGGTCTGATCCCCGGTAGCTTCACCTTCACCAGCCACATCATCGTCACTTTCTCGATGGCGCTTTTCGTCTTCGTCATGGTGACCCTGGTCGGAATCGCAAAGCACGGACTGCACTTCTTCAGCTTCTTCGTGCCGTCGGGCGCACCTGTGCTGCTGTACCCGCTGATGATCCCGATTGAGATCATTTCCTACCTGTCGCGTCCGATCAGCCTGTCGGTCCGTCTGTTCGCCAACATGATGGCCGGCCACACGATGCTGAAAGTGTTCGCCAGCTTCGTTTTCGGGCTGGGTGCGGTGACGGCCGGTGTCGGCGGCATCCTGCCGATTGCGATGATGGTCGCGCTGACCGGGTTCGAAATCCTGGTTGCGTTCCTTCAGGCCTATGTGTTCACGGTGCTGACCTGTCTCTATCTGAACGACAGCCTGCATCTGCACTAAGCGTCTGATACGAAAGTTTTTTGGCGGGCTGTTCGGGCCACAAACATTCCCCGGGCAGTCCTCAACGAAAGGTACGGGCCAAAAACCATTCCCCCGTGCCGAATTGGAAGGAGAGTAAAAATGGAACTTGATGCAGCGAAAATGATCGGTGCCGGTCTTGCGGTCATCGGTCTGTCCGGCGTTGGTGTCGGTATCGGTAACATCTTCTCGTCGCTGATTTCGTCGGTGGCACGCAATCCGGCCTCCCGTGGTCAGGTCTTCGGCCTGTCGATGCTGGGCTTCGCGCTGGTTGAGGCGGTTGCGCTTTACGCACTCGTCATCTCGTTCCTGATTCTCTTCACCTGATCCGATCGCATTTTCGCGAAGGGCGGTCATTGAACGCCGCCCTTTCAATCGGATCCGGATGAAAGGGGACCAACAGCATGAACCCGATCTCTAAAACGGGCGTTCTGCTTTCCACGACGGCGGCGATCTTCTCGGTCGCAACTGTCGCGCTTGGTGCCGACGATGGGCAAGGCGGCGGGTCCGCCATGCCGCAGTTGGATTTCAGCACCTATGGCAGCCAGATGTTCTGGCTGGTGGTATCCTTTGCCGTCCTGTTCCTCCTGATGTGGAAGGTCGCCATCCCCCGCGTGGGTGAGGTGATCGAGGCACGCGAACAGAAGATCCGCGCGGATCTTGAACGTGCCGAACAGCTTCAGGCGGAAATCGCGGATGCGGAAGAATCGGTCAATGCGGCTCTCGCCCAGGCCCGTGCCGAAGCACAGGACCTGTTGCGAAAAGCACAGGACAAGATTTCCGCCGACCATGCGAAAAAGCAGGACAAGCTGGATGCCGAGCTGGCCGAACGGATTGCCGAAGCCGAACAACGCATCGACGCCGCACGCAAGGAAGCCCTGGCTTCCGTCCGCGAGGTGGCCGAAGAAGTCGCGGCGGCATCGGTTGAAAAGCTGACCGGTCAGGCGGCGGATGCGGCTGCGGTAAAGGCCGCCGTAGACGGCGTCGCGAAGGAGGGCTGACCCCATGGAAATTCTCCAAGATACCAATACATGGGTCATCGTCTCGTTCGTGCTTTTCTTCCTACTGGTCATCTGGAAGGGCCGCCCGGCGATTACGGGTGCGATCGACGCACGGATCGACCGTATCCGTGCTGAAATCGCGCAGGCCGAACAGCTGAAAGAGGAAGCGACCGCAAAGCTTGCCGAATTGAAGCGCGCCCAGCGGGAAGCAACCGATCAGGCGTCCGCCATCGTTGATAACGCGAAGTCGGAATCGAAGAACCTGAAGAAGGAACTCGATGCCCGCTTCAAGGATGCGATGGCCCGCCGGGAACAGCAGGCGATGGACAAGATCGCGCAGGCCGAAGCCAATGCCATGGCGGAAGTCCGCGGTCTGGCGGTCGACATGGCGATTGCCGCGACCACCCAGGTCCTTAAGGACCGCATGGGCGGGGCCGATGGCGACAAGGCCATCGATGACGCCATCGCGTCGATTCCCGGTCGCTTGCACTAAGCACCCAAACGTATAACGGGGCCCTGCCCCGCCCGAAGACGGGCCGCCTTTCCGGGCGGCCCGTTTTCTTATGTGGCCCCCTGGAATTGACCATTCTGGACCTTGTGCCCGTCCATTTCGGGTTCTAGGTAGCGCCCGTTCGCGTGGATTTCATCTAAAGGAAAGCAGTCCCAATGCATCCGAACCCCATCTTCAGACAGGCGCCGGAAGACCAAAACATCACCTTCGCCCGCGACCGCGCCTTTGGCACATTGTGCGTCAACGCGGATCCTGGACCGCTGATCAGCCATATCCCGTTCCTTCTGTCAGCGGACGGCACCTATGCCGAAGCACATCTGGTCCGGTCCAACCCCATCGCGCGAAAACTGAAGGAACCGATGGACGCCGTTATCGCGGTTACTGGCCCTGATGCCTATATCTCGCCGGACTGGTACGGCATCGACGATCAGGTCCCAACCTGGAACTATGTCGCGGTGCATCTGCGTGGCACCTTGCGCGCACTCGATCGCGAAGAACTACCCCGCGTACTGGGAGAGCTTTCCGCGCATATGGAGGCGAAGTTGCTTCCCAAGACGCCCTGGACGATGGACAAGCTGACGGAAAAGACGGCCACAACCCTGATGGCCCAGATCATGCCGGTCGCCTTCGACGTCACCGACATCCAAAGCACGTGGAAGCTGTCCCAAAACAAATCCGACGAGGCGAAAGCCGGCGCAATAGAGGGGCTTGCAACGTCGTCGGTCGGATCTGAGATCGACGCATTACGGGCATTGATGAAAGTCTAGGACTTCCAGCTACGTGTTCCCGCGAAGGCAGGAACCCCTGCCTGAGACTTTGTCATTCGTGCCCGTCGGAAGCGAAATCGACCCGCCCACGGAATGGGTCCCCGCCTTTGCGGGGACACGATTGAGCCTTCCTAAGGCAGTTCTCCCCTCTCCCTATCATCACCGATTTGGTTCGGGGGCCAGGGACACAGCCACCATCGGAGCGTATCGCCTTGACGCAGGTTGTCCGCTAGACATGACTGACATTCCATCGATCCGAAGAAACCAATCGCTTGTACAGTACGAGACCGGTGATCCCTTCGGCCTGGCAGGCATCGAATAAGTCTTTGTTCATGTAGAGCCTGTCGCCTGGATGCTGATGCCAGCGCCAAATTGGAAAGCCTTCGACAACGTCCCGAATGTCGGATCGCGCCTGAAGCGTTGCTATCTTTGGCTCTTCCGACGTCCTAGGTAAGAATTCGTTTTGAATCGGAACTTCTTCCGTACTGCCTTTTCTCTTCATCGTGTGCGTTCTGAGGTTCAATACAAAGGGCGTTTTAGGTTCGAATCGATGCCATTTAAATACGCTCCCATCCGGTTCGATGTGGACGGCACGGCGGACATTCAAAAAATACATCGGGCGGTCATGTATGACCGTTCCCTGCCTGTCGAAAATCTGCGTTTCCCAAACCTGGTGAGGAAAATCGTCAAATTCTTGGATCAGTTTCCAGAATCGCTCCGAAATCATCGGAACGTACTCGCGCATGTGAAAATCCGGAATGAAGAAGTGTTTCTTTTGGAACCCGCGGGCTGTGTAATTGATGCGCATCGCAGGGGGTTCAAACGTGCAACCTGTGTAGATATCAAGACCTGGAAGAGGTGAACTAAGCCTCGTATTTTTCGTCCCCATCTCATACTCAACTGCGAAAGACATCATCCTTTCGTCAGGCACATGAACCTGCGGTTCTCTGTCGCGAAGAAACGCAACGACAGAGTTGATGTAAACGTTTGGTTCAAGTCGGAAGATCATCGTCCTAAGGCCCTTCTCTGCAGCGGCACATAAACGTAATCAGAGAAAGCCTTCGGGCCAACAATCCGCATGCATTCACAATTCGAGAATCCAAGGACCTACGCACGGACGGAGCGTAATGCCCAGGATTCCTGGCATCGCAGGTATGAAGTCGGTGCGCGCCTTCAGTTCCCCAAAATCCCCGGCAGGCGCAGGCCGTGTTCCTTCGCGCAGTCGATCGCGATGTCGTAGCCCGCATCGGCATGGCGCATGACGCCGGTCGCCGGATCGTTCCACAGGACGCGTTCGATGCGGGCGGCCGCGTCGTCCGACCCGTCGCAGCAGATAACGATGCCGGAATGCTGGCTGAAGCCCATGCCGACACCGCCGCCATGGTGCAGTGAAACCCAAGTCGCCCCTGACGCGCAGTTCAGGAGCGCATTCAGCAGCGGCCAGTCGGAGACAGCGTCCGAACCGTCCTTCATCCCTTCCGTTTCCCGGTTCGGGCTGGCAACGGACCCTGAGTCCAGATGGTCCCGGCCGATCACGACGGGTGCCGACAATTCGCCGTTCTTTACCATTTCATTGAAGGCGAGGCCCAAGCGGTGCCGCTGGCCGAGGCCGACCCAGCAGATGCGCGCCGGCAGTCCCTGGAAGGAAATCCGTTCCCGCGCCATGTCCAGCCAGTTGTGCAGGTGCGGATCGTCGGGAATCAGTTCCTTCACCTTCTGGTCGGTCTTGTAGATATCCTCCGGATCGCCGCTCAGTGCGCACCAGCGGAACGGGCCAATGCCCTTGCAGAACAGCGGGCGGATATAGGCGGGCACGAAACCGGGGAAGTCGAAGGCATTTTGAAGCCCTTCCTCCAGCGCGACCTGGCGGATGTTGTTGCCGTAATCCAGCGTCGGAACACCCGCGGCATGGAACTTCAACATCGCTTCGACATGAACGCGCATGGAGGCACGGGCCGCCTTCTCAACCGCCGCCGGGTCGCTTTCCCGCTTTTCCTTCCATTCGCCGATGGTCCAGCCCTGCGGCAGGTAGCCGTTGATCGGGTCATGGGCCGACGTCTGGTCGGTGACGATATCGGGATGGACCCCGCGCGCCGCCAGTTCGGTGAAGACATCCGCCGCATTGCCCAACAGGCCGACGGATTTCGCCTCCCCCGCGGCGGTCCAGCGATCGATCATCGCCAGCGCCTCGTCCAGCGTGGTCGCCTTTTCATCGACATATCGGGTGCGGATACGGAAATCGATGCGATCCTCGTCGCATTCGACAGCCAGGCAACAGGCGCCCGCAAAAACGGCGGCCAACGGCTGCGCGCCGCCCATGCCGCCCAAACCGCCGGTCAGGATCCACTTGCCGGTCAGATCTCCGCCATAATGCTGGCGCCCTGCCTCGGCAAAGGTCTCGTACGTGCCCTGAACGATGCCTTGTGTCCCGATATAAATCCAGGAACCGGCGGTCATCTGGCCGTACATCATCAGCCCGACCTTATCCAGTTTGTGGAAATGGTCCCAGGTCGCCCAATGCGGCACCAGGTTTGAGTTCGCAATCAGGACACGCGGCGCATCCTTATGCGTCCGGAAGACACCGACCGGTTTCCCCGATTGCACCAGAAGCGTTTCAGTTTCATCCAGCGTCGTCAGCGTATTCGCTATCGCGTCGAAGTCGTTCCAGGTTCGGGCTGCCCGGCCGATCCCGCCATAGACGACGAGTTCGTTCGGGTTTTCCGCCACTTCCGGATCCAGATTGTTCATCATCATCCGGTACGGCGCTTCGGTCGCCCACGACTTGCAGGTCAAATCGCTGCCGCGCGGCGCGCGGACGGTTCGGGTGTTGTGGCGCGGGTTGTTCATCGGCTCGCCTCCTCGGACAGCAAGGGGAATATTTCGCGACCGGCAGCGCGGACCGGGTTCCCGGAACGCACCAGATCAGCCGCACGGATCAAATCGCCCGACATAAAGCGGTCTTCCTTCAACGCCGGTATCTCTTCACGGACGGACTGCAGAACCGCCTTCAACCGCGGGCTGGTCGTCAGCGGCGCGCGAAATTCAACGCCCTGTGCGGCCATCAGAAGTTCGATGCCGACGATCTGTTCAAGGTTACGGTTCATGTCGATCAGGCGCCTGGCACCATGGCAGGCCATGGAAACATGGTCTTCCTGGTTGGCGCTGGTTGGTGTCGAATCGACGGATGCGGGTGCGGCCCGCTGTTTGTTTTCCGAATAGAGCGCCGCGGCCGTCACCTCTGCGATCATGAAACCGGAATTGACGCCGGGATCCGGGGTCAGAAAAGGCGGCAGACCGAAATTAAGCGCCGGGTCCACCAGCATCGCGATCCGCCGTTCGGTGATCGACCCGATTTCGGCGATTGCCAGCGCAAGCTGGTCCGCGGCGAACGCCACCGGTTCCGCATGGAAATTCCCACCCGACACGATCCCGGCATCCCCCAGAACCAGCGGGTTGTCGGTAACGGCATTCGCCTCAACCTCCAGCGTCCCGGCGCAATGGCGCAACAGGTCCAGGCACGCGCCCATGACCTGCGGCTGGCAACGGATGCAGTACGGGTCCTGTACCCGTTCATCATCCACCGCGTGGCTTTCGCGTATTACACTGCCGTCCATCAGCGCCCGCAGCGCATGGGCCGCATCAATCTGGCCACGATGACCGCGCAATTCATGAATTGCGGGATGGAACGGGGCACTGGAACCCATGGCTGCATCCGTCGACAAGGCACCGGATGCAAGGGCTGCGCGAAATGCACGATGTGCATCGAACAGCCCCGCCAGCGCGAGCGCGGTCGACACCTGCGTCCCGTTGATAAGCGCCAGCCCCTCCTTCGGTCCCAGTTCGATCTGTGTCAGGCCCGCTTCCCGCAGGGCCTGCCCACCCGGCATCCGTTCCCCTTTATAGAAGGCTTCGCCCTCCCCGATCATGACGGCACTCATATGGGCAAGCGGAGCCAGATCACCGCTGGCGCCGACGGACCCCTGCCCCGGGATCACCGGCGTAACACCTTCGTTCAGCATTCCCTGCAGGAGTTCGATCAGCCCCCAGCGCACACCAGACGCCCCCCGGCCGAGCGAGATCAGTTTCAGCGCCATAACCAGACGCGCGATCGGGATGGAAAGCGGATCCCCCACGCCACTGGAATGCGACAGAATCAGGTTCCGCTGAAGCCGGGCCGTGTCCGCGGGTGCAATACGCTTCTGCGCCAGTTTCCCAAACCCCGTGTTCACGCCATAGACGGGATGGGCCCCCTGGGCAGCATCAGCCACCTGTTGCGCACCGGCCATGACGGCTGGCTGGCATCCTTCTTCAAGGCGCGCGCCAGCGCCATCCCGATAGATGAAACGCAAGGTGTTGATCGATACCCTTCCGGGTTCCAGCGTCAGAATGGTTGATGGACGGCTCATACCTCACCTCCCTTAATGCGGCGGATCAGCGGATTGAATCCAACCCGATAGGACAGTTCGCCTGGGCTTTCGACATCCCAGAGGGCGATGTCGGCACGCTTGCCCGCTTCCAGCGTTCCACGGTTTTCCAAAAGGCCCAGCGCCCGCGCGCCTTCCCGTGTCATACCGGCCAACGCTTCTTCCGGTGTCATCCGGAACAGGGTGCACGCCATGTTCATGGTAAGAAGCGGGGAAAAGAGCGGTGACGACCCCGGATTGCAGTCCGTTGCCACCGCCATCGGCACGCCCGCATCGCGCAGGGCCTGGATCGGCGGTAGTTTGGTTTCGCCCAGCGTATAGAAGGCACCCGGCAGGATGACGGCGACCGTACCCGCATCGGCCATCGCCTTTACCCCTGCGCCATCCAGATGTTCCAGATGGTCCGCCGACAGGGCACCGAACCCCGCCGCCAGCGCCGCCCCGCCCAGGTTGGACAATTGTTCCGCGTGAAGTTTCACCGGTAGCCCGAGTCCCACCGCCGTTTCAAAGACACGGGCCGTCTGGACCGGGTTAAAGGCAATGTTCTCGCAGAACGCATCGACCGCGTCGACCAACCCCTGATCATGGGCGGCGGGCAGCGCTTCGGAACAGACGAATTCGATATAGGCGTCCGGATCGCCCTTATATTCAGGCGGAATCGCATGGGCCCCCAGGAAGGTCGTGACGATATCGATATCGCATTCCGTCCCAAGCCGCCTGGCAGCACGCAGCATTTTCAATTCACAGTCCAGGTCCAGGCCATATCCCGACTTTATTTCGATGACCGACGCGCCTTCATCCATGAACGCTTCGACCCGCGGGATGGCCGCTTCGACCAGGTCATCCTCGCTTGCCGCGCGGGTTGCCTTCACCGTCGACAGGATGCCACCGCCCGCCTTTGCTATATCGGCGTAGGTGGCACCGTTGAGGCGCATTTCGAACTCCTGCGCCCGGTTCCCGCCATAGACAAGGTGCGTGTGGCAGTCGATCAGGGCCGGCGTCGCCACGCCCCCGCCACAGCGGTCAATTGGCCAATCCGCGAACGCACCCGGCATGCCACTTTCGTGTCCGACATAGGCGATGCGGCCATCGGCAATTACAATGACGGCGTCTTCAATCAGCCCGTAAGCGGTGTCCCCCGGCACCATCGTTGCCGCGGACAGATCGGTCAGAACCAGCCCTGTATCACCCGCCATATCAATGCACCCCTTACAATGGAACGGCCAATAAGCTTGCCTGCATTCGATTTTTTATGTACAGTCATAATATATCTTTTGTCCAGACATAAAATCGGAACAAGTCACCGTGACATCAATTTTCTGTAAATGGGGTTATCTGCCGGACGGGTGGCGGCCGAACGTACGGATCACGGTTTCGGGCGGCAGAATATCGCAAATTCAATCCGAAGCCGAGCCTGTTACAGGCGACATGATCGCGACCGACGGGCTTCTGGTTCCGGCGCCGGGCAACCTTCATTCCCATGCATTTCAACGCGCGATGGCCGGACATGGTGAGCGTCGGTCCGCAGGGGAAGACAGCTTTTGGACGTGGCGGGAGGCGATGTATGCCTTTCTGGAACATCTGAACCCGGACGATGTCGGCGCAATTGCCGCATTTGCATACATGGAAATGCTTGAGGCGGGTTATGCCGCGGTGGGCGAGTTCCACTATCTGCATCACGGCCCGGGCGGGGCGCCATATGACGACCCCGCCGCCATGTCTCATGCCATTGCCGCGGCAGCGGGCGAAACCGGTATCGGTCTTACCCACCTGCCGGTCCTGTATTCGCGCGGCGGCGTCGCGGACGAACCGCTGAATGACCGACAGGAACGGTTCGGCAATGACCTGGCCGATTTCAGCAGGCTGCACGACGCAATCCGGCTTCAATCGTCGGATTCCATTCTGGGCGTAGCCGCACACAGCATCAGGGCCGTAACCCGGAATGATATCCAGTCAATCCCAGGGACATTCGGGAACGGCCCCATTCACATCCATATTGCCGAACAAACCGCCGAAGTGACGGCTGTCGAAGATGCCTATGGCGCACGACCGGTCGAGTGGCTTTTGGACAATGCGGGTGTCGATGAAAGATGGTGCCTTGTCCATGCGACGCATATGACAGAAGCGGAAACCATCGCCCTTGCCCGAACGGGCGCGATCGCGGGCCTGTGCCCGATCACGGAAGGAAATCTGGGGGATGGGATTTTCAACGGTCCAACCTTTATCGCAAACGGTGGTCGATACGGTATAGGCAGCGATTCCCATGTCCTGATCGGCCTGACGGAGGAATTGAGGTTGCTGGAATACAGCCAGCGGTTTCGCGATCGGCGACGGACTGTCCTGCGCGACGGACCTGGGTCGGTCGGGCAGGCGATGTTCGATGCCGTGCTGATCGGCGGCGCACAGGCGCTGGGTCGGGACGCGGGTCGTATCGAAACCGGATGCTGGGCCGACTTTGTGATGTTGGACGGGAACCGTATCACCCCTTTCGTGCCTGACCGGGACCAGTGGCTGGACCATTGGATTTTTGTCGCCGGCGACCGGGCCGTCACCGACGTCTGGTCGGCGGGACGCCATGTCGTAACCAAAGGCCGGCACGTCAGGCGCGATGCGATTGAACGCGATTTCAGGAACTGCCTCGCGCGGCTGTTTGAAAAGATGACATCATGAGCGACCAGGCCCCTTATCAGCGGATCAAGGAATCCCTTCTGCAACGGGTAAAAAGTGGGGATTGGCGTCCCGGCGATACGATCCCGGGGGAGTTGCAACTGGCGGACGATTTCAGTTGCGCGCGCGCCACCGTGCACCGCGCACTTCGCGAACTGGCGGATGAAGGAATCTTCGAACGGCGGCGAAAGGCGGGGACCCGGGTTGCCGTCCCGACCGGACGAAGCGTGGCACTGGACATACCGTTGGTCGACCAGGAAATCCGCGCAACCGGTGCGGAATACGGCTATCGCCTTTTGGCACGCGCGCTGGAACAGCTGCCACCGGTTGCGGCCGAATCCCTGGACCGGGCACCCGGGGAACAAGCACTGCATCTGACCTGCCTGCATTATGCCGACCGGCGGCCCTTTCAGGTTGAAGACCGCTGGATCGATCCGGGCACGGTGCCGGAAGCTCTGGACGCCCCCTTTGACGAGGAAGGACCGAATGCCTGGCTTCTGCGTAACGTGCCCTGGACGGACGCGGAACATGCAATCTTTGCCGGCGCCGCGGATAAGGACGTTGCGGCCGCCCTTTCCATTCCACCATCAAGCCCCGTTCTGGCGGTCGAGCGGCGCACATGGAACCAGAAAGGTCCGGTGACTTTCGTGCGCTTCTTCTATCCCGGGGAAAGCTATCGCTTGCGGACATCCTTCGCCGCCCGGTAAACAGGCTGCAACGCACAAAAGAAGGAAAATCCATGTCGAACGAAACGCATTCGCCGGACGCGCTGGGCGACCTTGTGACCGGAATCCTGGTCCGACACAACACAAGCGACGCGAATGCCAGGTCGGTCGCGGACGCCCTTATCGCCGCACAGATCGATGGTCACGCCGGGCACGGGCTTTCGCGTGTTGCCAGCTATGCCGCGCAAGCCAAGTCTGGAAAGGTCGATGGTCACGCCCGTCCGGCCGCGTTGGACGCGGGCCGTGCCGCGATACGGATCGATGCCGCGAACGGATTTGCCTTCCCGGCGCTGGACCTGGCACGTCAGACAATTCTGCAGAGAATCGCGGATACCGGCATCATTGCCGCGGGCATTACGCGCAGCCACCATCTCGGGGCCGCCGGACGGCATGTTGAACTTCTGGCACAGAATGGACTGATCGGCCTGATCATGGGCAACAGCCCGAAGGCGATTGCCCCCTGGGGTGGAAAGGAAGGCGTCTTCGGCACGAACCCGATTGCCTTTGCCGCGCCGCGTCGCGGGGATGAAGCACCGCTTCTGATCGATCTTAGCCTGTCCAAGGTTGCGCGCGGCAAGATCATGGTGGCATCGAAGTCAGGCGACCCGATTCCGGAAGGTTGGGCACTGGATTCGGATGGCAACCCCACGACGGATGCGAAGGCCGCGCTGGGCGGCACCATGATCCCGATGGGAGATGCCAAGGGCGCAGCACTGGTGCTGATGGTGGAAATCCTGGCCGCGGCACTGACCGGCGCCAATTTCGGTTACGAAGCCACATCCTTTTTCGATGCCGAAGGTGCACCGCCCGGTGTCGGGCAAACTTTGATCGCGATCGATCCGGATGGATTGTCCGGTAGCGCATTCGCACAACGCCTGGAGGATCTGATTGGGGCGATCCTCGCGCAATCCGGCACGCGTCTGCCCGGAACGAGGCGGCTGGAAAACCGGAAGAAAGCGGCGGCAAATGGCATATCTGTCCCCGCCGCCTTGATGCAGGAACTGACGGATCTGGCCGGCTAGACCGAATTCCCCGCGATAATGTCACCAGCCTTCACACCGACCAGTATGGCCGGTGCGTTGGTGTTTGCCGACGTGATGTTGGGGAAGACGGATGCATCGGCGATGCGAATCCCGTCCAACCCGTATAGGCGCAGGCGCGGGTCGACGACGCCACCATCCTCACGCGGGGCCATACGGCACGTGCCACAGGCGTGGAAAACGGTACTGGACCGCGCCCGGAAGTCGGCCAGAATCTCCTGATCGCTCATCTGGTTCGGATCCGCCTTTGGCGTTCCGACAATGAATTCCCGCATGGCTTCCGTGGCGCTCAACCGCGCGATCAGGCGCCCGCCGGCCACCGCATCACGCCGGTCCTTGTCCGTTGAAAGATAGTTCGGCTCGATCTTTGGCGCATCGGTCGGGTCACCGCTGGCGGCGATAGACACCTTCCCATGACTGGTCGGCCGACAGGAATTGAATCCCATAATGAAACCCGGGTACGGGTCGGGTTGAAAAATTTCCCGCTTCCCTTTCTTTTCAACGGAATAACTAATCGGGTTGAAGTAAAGCTGAAGATCCGGGTGTTCCTTTTCCGGGTCCGACCGCACAATGCCGCCCATCTGATTGACGCTCAGGCTCATTGGACCGGTCCGAAAAAGAAGATACCGAAGGCCGATCGAAATTCGCCCCGCCCAGGTCCCAAGAACATGGTTCAACGTGGGTTCGCTTGCACGATAAAAATAGCTGATCCCCAGATGGTCCTGCAGGTTGGCACCGATCGCGGCATTTTCCATTCGGACCCTGATCCCGCGATCCTGAAGAAGGCCGCCTGGGCCAATGCCGGAAGCCTGAAGTATGAGGGGCGTTCCTATCGCGCCTGCACACAAAATGGTTTCACCCGCCTGTACGGACGTGTCGGTGCCCCCCGCATCGCGATAGCTGACACCGGTCACGCGCCCTTCCGCGACGTCAACACGACGGATAGACACCCCGGTTCGAAGCACCAGATTGCGACGCTTCAAGGCGGGCCGCAGGAATGCGTCCGCCGCCGAAAAACGCCGTCCGCGGTGTGTCGTGAACTGGTATGCGCCAAATCCTTCGGGCGTGTCCCCGTTTACGTCCGATGCTTCCGGAAGTCCAATTTCCCTGGCCGCGTCGGCGAAATATCGCCGGACAGGATGCATCTCACGCACGCGGTCTTCAACCCACAGGTACGGGCCCGTCTTACTGGTTGCATCTTCCCCGACGCGGCATTCCAGTCGGCGGAAGGTCCTGGAAACCGACGACCAACCCCAACCGGGGTTTCCGGCCGCTTCCCAATCGTCATAGTCGCCCGGAACCCCGTGACTGTAGACCATGGCGTTGATGGAACTGGACCCCCCCAGGACCTTGCCGCGCGGCCAGTATATTTCACGCATGTTGAGACCGGGGTCCGGTTCAGTCGTATAGCGCCAATTCACCGACGGGTCGTAAAATGTCTTGCCGTATCCAATTGGGGTTTTGATCCAGAAATTCCGGTCGGATCCGCCCGCTTCCAGCAACAGGACACGTTTGGTCGAGTCCCGGCTCAACCGTTCCGCTACGGCACATCCGGCAGATCCGGCGCCGACGATCACGTAATCGAACTGTTCCATTTCCCGCCCCGTGCGACCCTTTCCGGTGTTCGGACATTCGACGCCAACTCTCGCCAGCGCCTAGCCGGATTCGCAATACAAAAGTAGCGGAACCTGGAACCTTGCCAGGAATCAGAAGGCCTTCAACTTGCGCCAGGCAAAGACGACCATCTTCAACAGCAACCAGCCGTCCCGGAAGCGGCTGATCTGCGGTTCCCCGTACGTACGGTCGGCATAGCGCATGGGGATTTCGATGATCTTCAGGTTCTGTTTGGCCGCACCGAAAATCAGATCGAAATCGCCGAACGGGTCGAAATCACCGAAATAGGTTCGCCCAGCGCGGATCTTCTCATAGTCCGCCTTCGTCAGAACCTTCGTCCCGCACAGCGTATCGGTGAACCGTTGGTTCAACAGGAAGGAAAAGATCATGGCAAATGTACGGTTCGCCCAATAGTTCAGAAAGCGCATTGCGCCTTTTTCCATCGGATAGACAAGGCGCGAACCGTTGATGAATTCGCCCTTGCCCGACGCAATCGCCTCATAGAATTTCGGCAATTCTTCCGGCGGCATGGTCAGATCCGCATCCAGAATCATCAGGATGTCGCCGCGGGCCTCGTCGAACCCCTTGCGGACGGCATCGCCCTTCCCTTTGCCCGGCTGCTTGAAGACCTTGATGTCCCATGCGCCGTTTTCCGGTTTCGCATAATGGTCGCGGACGCGCTCGCACTCCTCGAACGTGCCGTCGGAGGAATTTCCTTCGACATAAAGCACTTCCAGGTCCTTGCAGAACCTGGGCAGGCGGGTGATCGCGCTTTCGATATTGCCCTTTTCGTTACGACACGGGACCAGAACTGTCGTGGAAAGGTCCTTGCGTTTCGCCTTGGTCAGAGACCGTGCAACGATGAAATGCCGCAGCGATAGTTTCCGGATCAGCGGCAGCGTTCCGATGAAACGATTGATGAAGGTTCCCAGTCCGAAAAGACGCGCGGGAACCAGCTGGCGCCATTCGGTTTTGATAACGTCGAAATCAGCCAGATCCAGGATGTTCGCGATGTCGGACGGGCTCAGGAAATTCACCTCCGGCTGCGGCATTTTCAGCCCTGCCAATTCACCCAATCGCAGAACCGGTTCCCACAAGTGACTGTAATAGGTGACGACGATGCGTGTTTCTTCGTCACAGAAAGCGTGCAGCTGCTCCAGCATCGCCTGGCAATCATCCAGATAACCAAGCGTGTCGGACAGCAGGATGAAATCGAACGGCCCTTCAATCTCTCCCGACAGGCGATCCAACGCCTCCACATCGCCGACGCGGAACTGGAGTTCCGGATAGGCGTGTTCCGGATAGTTCGCGCGCGCGACATCCGCCATATTGTCGGAAAAATCGATACCCAGACCAAAGGACGGCTTCAGGTCCGCCAATAGGGTTCCGGTGCCGCAACCCAGGTCCAGGATGCGCGCGCCTTCCGGTATCAGGAAACGCATGAAGGCAGTGTCATCCGCATAGAAACCCGCATTGCGGTTTCGCCAGTCATCACGCTTGGCCGCAATGCCGTCGATATGCTTCAGGATCGCCTGTTTGCGGGCCGAAAGACCCTCGCGCCAATCCCGACGTCCGCGAATGGGTTTCCGTGCGGTGGGAGATTTTGAAGACGCCTTCCTAGCGGGGGATTTCTTGCCGTCGGCCGCGCGGGCTGCCGATTTCTTTGCCCCCGTCTTTTTGGCTGCGGCCTTCTTGCTAGCCGACTTCTTCGCCACGGATTTTTTCCCGCCATCCAGCGCCATGGTTCAGGACTTTCACTCTACAAGGTTTTCGGGCGGACGTACCGCGCCCCCCAGAAGCCATACCAACCCGCCAACCAGACCGACGGCAACCAGTTGAAGGCCCATGACAATCGACAATGCAACGGCGTCGGTACCGGATGCCCCCAGCATTGTAAAGCCTGCGGCCATTGCCCCTTCGCGCACACCCCACCCCCCAAGAGAGATGGGAAGCGTCGCGATCAGGATCGACGCCGGGACGACGATCAGACAGTCCAGGAAGGTAAAACCAATGCCAAGCCCCTGTGCCGACCAGAATGCGATCACCACAACCAGGACCTGGGTTACCAGCCCTAACGCCAGAACCGGAACCGCTTCGGTCGGGCGCCGGGCCAGCCGAACGAACAACCGCGCGAAGCGAACGATACCGCCGCGAAGACGGCCACCGAAACCGTCCTCGTTCATCGCGGCGATCACAAAGACCAGAATGACGCCCGTTATGCCAAGCCCGATTACCGCCAGGAATCCGATGACGGGTTCACTGTCGCCGATCCGGTCCATCAGCAACGGCAGTCCAACCAGGATAAGACAGCACAGGGCGATAAGCCCGGTGATCCGGTCCAGCAAGATCCCATTGATCGCCTGACCAAGGCCGCGGCAAAAGGCGCGAACGCGGTAAATCCGGACGACATCGCCGCCAACAGCCCCGGGCAGCGCCTGGTTGAAGAACATTCCTTCCAGATAGAACCGATAGGCGTTTTTGTATGGAAGCGTGACCGTGTCCAGCCGCATGAGACGACGCCAGCGTTCCGAGTTCGCTGCAAGCTGCACAAAAATCAGCAGTGTCGCCGCAACCAGGACCAAATGGTCTGCATCCCGCAAACGGGCCGCGATCTGGCCGATATCCAGTTCACGTGAAATCAGCCAGAACAGCCCCACCGTCACGAGAATCTTAAGCGCGGCACCGCCCCATTTTCGCACAGGACTTTGCCCTGCTTTCGGGGCGTTATCAGGTTCTGTTGATGGGGACATGGCGGTCAACATCCAGAATGGCGGCGCGCGTCCTTAGCGGTATCGATCCAGAAGTGCAACACCGCCCGGGCGGGACATTCAACCGCGGCGGGGTCGTCAGTGTGCCCGGTCGATCACAAAGTCGACGACATCGGAAAGTGCGGTGCGCACTTCCCCTTCCTGGAACAACCCCAATGCATCACGTGCAATGCTGCAATAATGCCGCGCGCGATCGACCGTATCCTCCAGCGCGCGATGGCGCATCATGAATTCCATAGCGGTTTCCAGGTCACCGTCCTTCTGATCCTGCTCTTCGATCGTGCGATGCCAGAACCGGCGCTCTTCCTCTCCCCCGCGGCGGTAGGACAGGATGACCGGAAGCGTAACCTTACCATCGCGGAAATCATCGCCGACCGTTTTGCCCAATGCACGCTGGTCGGCGGAATAGTCCAGAACATCGTCGATCAGCTGAAACGCGATCCCCAGATTCATGCCATAGCTTTCCAGCGCGTCCTGGTCCGCCTTCGGCCGGTCCGCGACGACTGCGCCGATGCGGGTCGCCGCGGCGAAAAGGGTCGCGGTCTTGGACCGGATGACATCCAGATAGGCCTGTTCCGTCGTCGTGGGTTCGTTCGCCGTCATCAGCTGCAGAACCTCCCCTTCCGCGATCACCGCGGACGCGTCCGACAGAATGCGCAGGACCTCCAGCGAACCGTCGGCGGTCATCAGCTGAAACGCGCGTGAGAACAGGAAATCCCCGACCAGGACCGACGCTTCATTGCCCCAGATCGCGTTCGCACTCTGCTGACCGCGCCGCAGGTCGCTTTCATCGACCACGTCGTCATGCAGCAGCGTAGCGGTGTGAATATATTCGACACAGGCCGCTAGTGCGATGTGGCGTGCCCCTTCATATCCGCACAGTTTTGCGGATGCCAGGGTCAGAACCGGACGCAGGCGCTTGCCACCCGCGGCAATCAGGTGCCCCGCAAGCTGCGGGATCAGTGCGACCGGGCTTTTCATCTGATCGATGATCTGCTGGTTAACCAGCTTCATGTCGTCTTCGACAAGCGCCAAAAGCGGATCAAGACTCGGACGGTTTCCGCCGGTCGCCCCGGACAGCTTTTCATTCAAAGGCAGAATGGTCGCCAATCCCGTATCCCCATCGATTCCGCCATGCGCGCCCACCTAACCGCACGGCAACCACGGCGAAAATAGCGGGCACCCGACATTGGTCAAGTGGCGCTTTGCCGCAAGAGACCAATGTTTTGCCGTTCCCACTCTCCGCAGAGACTATCCCGGTCGAGCTCCCCAGTCCTTCTTTCCCGTTACCCCTACGGAGGCAGGGGTCCAGGGGCAGCATCCACCTAAGTAGCATGCGGCCATGGATACCGTTTCTAGCCCAGTATGACAGCGATGCAGGGTTAGGATATGGATCCTCCATCACCCTTTTAGTAACCACGATTGTTTTCCGTATATTCACGTTGTTTGTCGACCAAGCGTCTCACTTCAAAAGCTTGGTTCAACTGACGCGCCTCGTGCGGCGCGTATTTGTTCCCGTCATCATCAGTCCATGGCAACGATTTGTCTAGGTAACGACGCCACCAAGACGCAATAAGCGCGAGCACCAAAACGGCGAAAGTAAGCGACATCAACAATGGCTCGAACACTCCGAAGAATGTCTGGAACACGAACATCAAACTACAGGGCAGCCACAGCCATCCAACCCAAATTGCCGCAAGCCGATAGGGAGCCAGATGCTTTGGTGGATTAAGCCGAAACCCCTTCGGCAAGGCCGCCGGATACGCACTCTTGTCAAACATGCAGCGCCTCAAAGGTTAAAATTATTCACCGTGCCTTGAGTTATCGAACCAATCAGCAAATAATTTCAATTGGAATGCATTGCACGGAAACGAACGAATTCAGCGTCGGCCATGCGGTATGCTCTGGATTCCCGCCTTCGCGAGAATGACGAACGGGGCGATGTCGTCACCCCGGACCCGATCTGGGGTCTAGGGTAAAAAATGCATCCACTTTGCCAAACGCCCCAGATGCCGGTTCAAGCTCGGCATAATGCACAGGGTGACGGTACTTAGTGGCCCAGTTGAGCATAACCGCCACCTTTTCAATCCCCGGCCTGGCCGGCCGGCAGGTGACAGACCACCTGAAGCTTGTTTCCATCCGGGTCGCGGAAATAGGCACCGTAATAGTCCGCATGATAATGTTCGCGCAGGCCCGGCGGGCCTTCATCTGTTCCGCCGTGCGACAATGCGGTTTCATAGGCGTCGCGGACGGTCTTTCGGGTCGACGCCAGGAATGCGACATGGGTGCCGTTACCCACGGTCGCGGGGTTTCCGTCGAACGGCGGCAGGACCCAGATCTGATCGCCTTGCGCCTCACCCCAGGCGGCGAAGCCTTCATCGGCGCCGCCGTAAAAGCGTTTATGTCCCAGAAGTCCCAGTACCGCATCGTAGAACGGAATCGCCGTCGCCGCGTCGCGCGTACCCAAGGTCACATGGCTGTACATGGCCGCCCCCAAATTCGATCATGTTATGTTCGCAAATTCACCATTCCTATCAGCACAGTCAATGCTTCTATGATATTTTTTTATTTGCGTGCTGCGTGGTGCCGCGACACTGTTGCCGGGACTGAATTCGGCAAAACCACTGCAGGGAAATGGGATTGTTTCAATGACCGTTCAATCGCTTCGCAATACGGAAACCCGCGGCCTTCCTTTCCAGCAGGAACGCGAAGACCTGGCCTGTGCCTTCCGATGGACCGCACGGCTCAACATGCACGAATCCGTTGCGAACCATTTCAGCCTGGCCGTGTCGGACGATGGCAGCGAGTTTCTGGTCAACCCGTTCGGGCGGCATTTCTCGCGCATGCGGGCCAGCGACCTGTTGATCCTGGATGCGAACGATCCGCCCGACGGCATGGGTGATACGGTGGACCCGACCGCCTATTGCATTCACGGTGCCATGCATCGCAACAATCCGCAGGCGCGGTGCATCCTGCACGTACATTCCAAATACGCGACCGCCCTTTCGGTACTGAAGGACACATCCCTTCCGCCGATCGACCAGAACACCATGCGTTTCTACAACCGCATCGCCGTCGATACAGGGTTCGACGGCATGGGGCTGGACGAAGAAGCGGAGCGTCTTTCCACGACGCTCGGCAACAAGTCGATCCTGTTGATGGGACAGCACGGAATCATGACCGTCGGCCAGACGGTGGCACAGGCATTCGATGCGCTGTATTATTTCGAAAAGGCGTGCGAAACGCTTTTCACCGCCCTTTCCAGCGGGAGGGAACTGAACATCGCGAGCCATGAGGTTGCAGAAAAAACCGCGCAACAGTGGGAGAACTACCCCAATCTTGCGGAGAAGCACTTCGCGGCCCTTCGCGACATCCTGGACGAGGAAGAACCGGACTTCCGATCCTGATGGGATGATTTCCGGGAGAAGATTGGCTGAATTTCCGTGACAACAGAATCCGTAGTTATTTTAGGCGCCGGCCAAAGCGGCGGGCGCGCAGCGGCCCTGCTTCGTCAGGAGGGTTTTGAAGGCGCGATCACTCTGATCGGTGCCGAAACGCACCCGCCCTACGAACGCCCGCCCCTTTCGAAGGCCGTCCTGAAGGGAGAGAAGGAACCTGAAAGCTGTTTCCTGTATGACGGTGCCTTCTATCAGGAAAACCGGATCGATCTGAAACTTGGCGCGTCGGTTGGCGCCATCGATGCCACGGCAAAGACGGTCACACTCGCGGACGGCGAAACCCTGTCTTTTGGGGCGCTGATCATTGCGACTGGCGGCATCGTGAAAACGCTGCCCCTGCCCGGCAGCGATCTTCCCGGCGTTCATGTGGTGCGCACCATTGATGACAGTCTGGCATTGCAAAAGGACCTGTCGCCGTCGGCCAGGGTTGCGGTGATAGGCGGCGGCTTCATCGGTCTGGAAACCGCGGCCAGCGCGCGTCAGATGGGGTGTGACGTCACCGTCCTGGAAGGCGCGCCCAGAATTCTGGGTCGGTCCGTCCCGGAGGATGTTGCAGCGGCCGTCGCACGGCTTCACACGGACCACGGCGTCGACATTCGGCTGAACGTCCGCATTGCCGGTTTTGAAGAAAAGGACGGGCGGATTGGCGGCGTTCGTTTCACGGACGATACGGTTCTGGAATCGGACGCGGTTGTCATCGGCATTGGCATTGCGCCGGACGTCGCGCTCGCCACGGCCGCGGGAATCGAGTGTGACGACGGCATTCTGGTCAATGAATTCGGGGAAACGAACCTTCCCGGCATTTATGCGACAGGGGACTGCGCCCGCGGCTTCAATCCGCGCTACGGCGAATCCATTCGTCTGGAAAGCTGGCAGAACGCCGATATGCAGGCGCGCACCGTTGCACGGGCCATCTGCGGCAACCCCAGCGCCTACGAACCGGTGCCGTGGCTGTGGTCCGACCAGTATGACTGGACGCTACAGACAGCCGGTTTTCCGGGCTGGGGCGACACGGTTGTCGCACGCGGAACATATGATGACGGCGCAATCACCTTCTTTTCCCTCAAGGGGGATACACTCGTCGGCGTGGCCGGGTTCGGCCCGGCGAGCAGCATCGCAAAGGATGTGAGGAGCGCGCAGATGATGATGGAACGCGGCGTCAATCCATCGGCGGAAAGCCTGGCAGATGCATCCATCCCAATCCGCAAGCTCATGAAAGGCGGCTAGCGCGAGGACAAAGCCATGACGCAGGTTGACGGTATCTTGGATGCAGGTCAGGTCGCGTTCTATCGGGAAAACGGGTATCTGGTTGTGCCGGATGTCTTCAGCCGGCAAGAGGTTGCTCAACTCAATCGTGTCACCGACGGATTCATCGAAGAAAGCCGGTCGCATGTCCAAAGTGACAGCATCTTCGACCTGGACCGCGCGCACAGTGCATCCGACCCGAAGGTGCGGCGCGTAAAAAACCCGCACCAGCAGCATGATGCCTATGCCGACGCCGTGCGCCATCCCAAACTGCTTGCCATCCTGCGTCAGCTTATCGGACCGGCTGTTCGTTTCGACCATTCGAAACTGAACATCAAACCAGTGGGCGGCGGGGCCAGTATCGACTGGCACCAGGACTGGGCATTCTATCCGCACACGAACGACGATCTGCTGGCGGTCGGTGTCTTTCTGGGCGATGTGGGGGAAGAAAGCGGCCCCTTGCAGGTTATCCCGGGCAGCCACCGGGGACCGACATTCGATCATCACGCACGGGGCGTCTTTTGCGGGGCAATTTCCGATGAAGACACAAAAACGTTCCTGGACCGCGCGGTCTGTCTGACCGGTCCTGCCGGGTCCGTCACGATCCATCATGTGCGCACGGTCCACGGATCCCAACCGAATATGGGTGTGCACCCCCGTCGTCTGCTGCTGTTTTCGTATGCCGCCGTCGATGCGTGGCCGCTGGTGCCGGAAGAAGATCTGGAAAGTTTTGATTTGCGCATTCTCTGTGGCGCGCCCACGCTGGCGCCCCGTCAGATCGCCGTGCCGGTGCGACTGCCCCTGCCGCGCGTCGCGAGCGACGATTCCATTTTCGACAATCAGGCGCATAAGCGGGAACAGGAAGAACCGGCCGTTGCCGCCGCCACCTGACCGTGCCGTCTAGTCTTTCCTGGTCATTGAGATACACTGCCGGTTGGACGTTCGTGTTTCAGTGACGGGAGGGGTCTCTTGCGCCAATCGGTCCTTGCGCTGATTTTGGCCGTATTCGGTATTGCCGGTACGGACCAGTCGGCGATCGCGCAGGATCAGGACCTGCGACATGTTACGCTTCAGCTTCAGTGGCACCATCAGTTTCAATTCGCCGGTTATTACGCCGCCGTCCAGCAGGGGTTCTACCGGGATGCGGGGTTTGACGTCGAAATCCGAGAGGCGGACCGTGACATGGACCCGATCGAAGCCGTCGCGGATGGAGATGCGGATTTCGGTGTAAGCACCGCAAACCTTGTCGTCGCCAGGTCAAACGGCGCCCCGGTCGTCGTTCTGGCGCCGATTTTCCAGCATTCCCCGTTTGCCATCATCACGCTTCGGGATCGTGGCCTGGACAATGTCCAGGCGCTGGCAGGCCTGCCGCTGATGATCGAAAGCCATGGCGCGGAACTCATCGTCTATATGCAAGACGAAGGGCTTGGGCCGCAGGACCTGAACCGCCTTACACACACCCATACGATCGAACCGCTGGTGGACGGGTCGGTCGCAGGCATGTCCGCCTATGTCACGGATGAGCCCTTTGCATTGCGCGAACGGAACATCCCCTACAACGTCATTACACCACGGTCGGGCGGCATTGATTTCTATGGCGACACATTGTTCACCAGCGAAGCGGTGATCGACGCTGACCCTGATGCGGTTCGCGCCTTCCGGGATGCCAGTCTGAAAGGTTGGGACTATGCCATGTCCCACCCTGAAGAAATCGTCGACCTGATCCTGTCCGAATACAGCCGTGAACAGACGCGTGCGCACCTGATGTTCGAAGCGCGGGAGACCGCAAGGCTGCTGCTTCCCGACATCGTTGCCATCGGCCACAGCAATCCGGGACGGTGGCGGCACATCGCTGACATTTTTCAGCGACTGGACATGCTGGGGCCGCATTTCGACGTGGAAAGTTTCGTCTTTCGCCCGGAACAGATCCTGCCGGCGTGGGTTCGCCCGGCCGTGCTGGCCGGGGCGGCGGGAACGTTTGTCTTCGCCGCCATGGCAACCGTCATTGGGGTCATGGCTATGCGACTGCGACGCGAAGTGGCCGAACGACGCACCGCCCAGGCGGAACTGGAACGTATGGCCCTGACAGACCCGCTGACGGGGCTGGACAACCGGCGCAGTTTCTTCGCGCATCTGGAACGCGAACTGTCCCGCGCCGAACGCGGAAGCCCCAACCCCGGCCTGATCCTGCTGGATCTGGACCGGTTCAAGCGGCTGAACGATACCTTTGGCCATCCCGCTGGCGATGCGGCGCTGGTGGCGGTGGCAAAATGTCTGCACGATATGGTCCGTCCATCGGACGTTGCGGCCCGCGTGGGTGGGGAGGAATTTGCCATCCTGGTTGCCAACAGTGCCGCTGACGCCGTCGCCCAGATTGCCGAGAGAACGCGTGCCCAAATCGAACAATTGTCGTTCTATTGGGACGGAACGAAGGTACCAATTACCGCGAGTCTGGGTTTTGCCCGCGCCCGTGCCGGTGAAAGCGAACAGAAACTGTATGAGCGCGCGGACCACGCACTGATGCATGCGAAAGAGACCGGTCGCAACCGCGTCACCAACAGCGATGATAATTCAGCCGATGCGGCCTGATTATTGGGGCGGCGGAATGGCGCACACAGCTTGCCCTTGTCGTGGAAAACCGTTACCTAACCTGCCGAGTGGATCCTCCCGAAACTGATCGAGCTTTCATGAACGACGGCCTTTCCAAAACGCTGCTGCCGGACGGGTTGCGCGATGTCCTGCCGCCCGATGCGACGCGCGAAGCAACGGTGATGCGTGGACTGATCGACCGGTTCCGCGCATCGGCCTATCGCCGTGTCGACCCGCCGCTGGTGGAATTCGAAGAAAGCCTTCTGGACGGCGCAGGCGCGGCCACCGCGCCGCACACATTCCGGCTTATGGACCCGGTTTCCCAACGCATGATGGGCGTTCGCGCCGACATGACGGTACAGGTCGCACGTATCGCGACATCGCGTCTTTCAAAGGCACCGCGTCCCCTGCGGCTCAGCTATGCCGGGCCGGTGTTGCGCGTTCGCGGCACCCAGCTGCGTCCGGACCGCCAGATCACACAGGTCGGTTGTGAACTGCTGGGAAGCGATGCGCCGGAATCGGACGCCGAACTGATCGACCTGGCGGCGGACGCGCTGATCGGAACCGGCGTGGCGGATATCAGCGTCGACATTTCCCTGCCGACAATCGTGCCGGCCGTATTCGATGCGCTGGAGCTGGCGCCGCCGGCCCGACGGAATGCCCGCCTGGCGCTGGACCGGAAGGACGCGCACGACGTGGCCGCCCTGGGTGGGGCCGCGGCCGATATTCTGGGTGCACTTCTTGATGCGTCGGGGGAAGCGGATCGTGCGATTTCGAAGATGCAGGCAATCGACCTTCCCGCATCCGTGGACGGCGAGCGGGACCGCCTGGCGCGGGTGGTCGACCTTTTGAGGGACTCGCAGCCCGAAATCGGAATAACCGTCGACCCGGTCGAACATCGCGGGTTCGAATATCAGACCGGGCTCAGCTTTACGATTTTCGCAAAGGGCGTTCGCGGTGAACTGGGGCGGGGCGGCCGGTATCATGCCGGTGACAAGCAGGAACCGTCGTCCGGATTTTCACTTTATCTCGATTCCGTCCTGCGGGCCCTCCCCGAAGGACAGGAAGTCGATACAGTCTATCTGCCGTTCGGCACCCCCAGCAGCGCCGGCCGCCGTCTTCGCGCCGAAGGCTGGACAACAATGGCCGGTCTGGACGCACAGGCGGACGCAAGGACTGACGCAGAAAGACTTGGCTGCAGCCACATCCTGATTGCACCGGAAGATCCGGCGCCGTCTCCCGTATCGGACGCATAAGAAGGTAGACAGGACATGACGAACGTCGTTGTTGTCGGCTCACAATGGGGCGACGAGGGTAAAGGGAAAATCGTCGATTGGTTGTCCGAACGCGCGGATGTCGTCGTCCGGTTCCAGGGCGGGCACAATGCGGGGCACACGCTGGTCATCGACGGAAAGACCTACAAGCTGAGCCTCCTTCCTTCCGGTGTGGTACGAAAGGGCAAGCTGTCCGTCATAGGGAACGGTGTCGTGGTGGACCCATGGGCACTGCTGGAAGAAATCGAACGGGTTCGGGCCGACGGGGTTGAGATAACCCCGTCCACATTGATGGTCGCGGAAAACGCCGCCCTGATTTTGCCGGTACATCGGCACCTGGATCATGCCCGCGAGGCCGCCCGTGGCGAGGGCAAGATCGGCACGACCGGCCGCGGTATCGGCCCGGCGTATGAAGATAAGGTGGCAAGGCGCGCAATTCGCGTTTGTGACCTGGCGGACCCGGAAACCCTGCCGGACCGGGTTGCCGCCCTGCTGAATCACCACAATGCCCTTTTGAAGGGTATGGGATTGGATCCTGTCGATCCGGACCAACTGACGTCCGAACTGGAACAGATCGCCCCCGCGATTCTGCCTTATGCCGGCGTTGTCTGGAAGAAGCTTGAAGACCTGCGCCGTCGTGGCAGACGCATCCTGTTCGAAGGCGCACAGGGCATCATGCTGGACGTCGATCAGGGAACCTATCCTTTTGTCACGTCGTCCAACACCGGGTCCGGTCAGGCCGCGACGGGTTCCGGTATGGGCCCCCGTGCGGTCGGCTATGTCCTGGGCATAACAAAGGCCTATACGACCCGCGTCGGGTCCGGCCCCTTCCCTACCGAACTTCTGGACGAAATCGGTGAACGCCTGGGCGAACGCGGCCGCGAATTCGGGGTCGTTACCGGCCGGAAACGGCGGTGCGGCTGGTTCGACGCGGTCCTGGTCCGTCAGGCCATGAAAGTCGGCGGCGTGGACGGGATCGCCCTGACCAAGCTGGATGTTCTGGATGGTCTGGAATCCATCAATGTCTGCACCGGATATCGCATCGATGGTCGGAAATATGACCACCTGCCTTCCTCCACGGCGCTGCAGGCACGTGCGGAGCCGATTTATGAGACCCTGGATGGATGGTCCGAAAGCACCTATGGCGCCCGCAGCTGGGCCGACCTTCCTGCGACGGCGATCAAATACATCCGGCGCATTGAAGAATTGATCGAAACCCCAGTGGCACTATTGTCGACAAGCCCGGAACGCGACGATACCATTCGCGTGCACGATCCGTTCGACGACTAGGTTCCTCGGGCCGCGCGACCGCCCATTTTCTTTCGTCGAATCGTGATAGCGAACACGATGGCTCTTATCGTGGCGGGCCTTGGGCTACTTAACCGTTTGGACGAATAGATGGCGCTAAAGGTCAGCGGAGGATCCGGCGATGACGTCGCCACCGGGCCGCGGCAGGTCGAAATCCGTGACCGCTATATCGTCAATTCGGATAAGCCGCTGCCCCAGTTCGATTCCCAACCCGCCATGGGGTTCGAATGCAATCACAAACGGGACAGCAAAAGAAACCTTTACGCGCTGATATGCGACCCGAAGCTTCCACCACGGCTGGAAGTGGTCAGCATGCTTCGGCGCATCGATCACCGTAATCTGCTTCGCGCGCTTGACTGGGAAATCGTGAACTGGGCACCGGAAGGGCGCCGCTGTCCGGCGATCGTTCTGGAACGTCCCGGCGGTGGGAAGGTGTTTCCCACCCTTGGCGCGAATTTAGCGCCGATGCAGGAAGAACTGGTCACCCGGTATTTTATCGAACCAGTCTGCCAGATTCTGGGCGGAATGCACGGTATCGGCCTTTATCATCGCATGATCCGGCCCGACAACCTGTATTGGATGAGCGCGGAACAGCGTGAAATGCTGATCGGTGAATGCTGTTCGTCGCAGCCCGGCATGACGAATTCCGTCGTTTATGAAACGCTGGAATGTTCGCTTGCGTCCGCCGCCGGGCGTGGTGAGGGCGGGTCGGAAAACGACCTTTATGCGGTGGGCGTCACGATACTTGCGCTGCTGACCGGCATAAGTCCCCTGTACGGCGTTCCGGACGAACAGGTCGTGCAACAGAAACTGGTTCAGGGGTCTTATGGCGCGCTGGCGCAAAACCATCGCATTTCCCTGACCATGATGGAACCGCTGCGCGGTCTTCTGAATGACGATCCGGACGAAAGGTGGACGCTGGAAGAACTCAGCCTTTGGCTGAACGGCCGGCGCCTGTCACCGAAACAACAGGTCATGCCGACCAAGGCGTCGCGGGGACTGACCGTTGCCGGCAAGGATTATAATACCTGCCGCGAAGTCGCCTATGCGATGCAGCGAAACTGGGAACAGGCAGGCCCCTTGATCGCCAGCGGCGCGCTGGATACCTGGCTGCGCCGGTCACTTGGTGAGGACGACAGGGTGGAAGCCGTCAACCTTGCCAAATCAGGGTCTTCCGACAACCAGGACAAACTGATCGCGCGTGTGCTGATCGCGCTGGACCCCAATGGCCCGATCCGCCTGAAAAGCTATTCCGCAACGATTGAGGGGATTGCCTCCCTTCTTGGAGCGTTCCCGAAGGAAGCGGAGGCGCGCCAGCTGTTTTCGTCGATCCTGACGATGGGCCTGATCAATTTCTGGATGGACCAGCGTCGTGGTCTGGATCCGACCATCGTGCGGCACATGACGCGGCTTGAGAAGGTCAAGTCGATCATGAACCAGACGGGACTGGGCTTCGGGATCGAACGCGCCGTCTATGAACTGAACCAGGGCGTCCCCTGCCTGTCCGACATGTTCGAACGCGACTATGTACCGGCGGTCGAATACATCCTTCCGGCGATCGAACGGGCCTGCGCCGTGGAAGATCCGCCTGAAAGGCTTATAGACCGCGATGTCGCCGCCTATTTGGGGACACATTTCAAGCGGCCGATCGGAGGTGAACTGCGGGACATCGACCGGGATCCCGACGGCGACGAGGGCCTGATCGCGCAGATCAAGATCCTTTCCATGCTGCAGGAAGCCAACCACCGCAACATTCCGATGATCAATGTCAGCAGGGTATGTGCAATCCGCCTGGGCGGATCGATTGAAAGGTTCCACAGTCGCGACCGGCGGAAGAAAGTTCGCGGTCGACTGCGGAAATCAGCAGAAAGCGGTATCCTCTCGGACCTTCTGGAGATCTTTGACGACCAGGAAGAATTGGCCGCCGACCGTAACGGGTTCAATGGCGCGACGGCGGAATATCACCGCACTACAATAAACCTGATCGCAGTTTACAGGGATATGCATAACCGGCCAGCGCTGGCGACCGAATATGGCGGACAACTGGCCAGTGCTGCCGCCCTTCTTAGCTGTGTCGCTACTGTTGCATTAGCTGGATTTGCCGCGTTCTTCTGAGCGCGGGCCGAATGGGAAAACGGTCGACGGGAACCATGTCTGAACAGGACCTTGTAGACGAGATAGGCAGCAACCGAACTGCGCAGCAAAAACCCGCCGCGCCGAAGCCGGTTGCCAAGGAAGAACCGCCGAAAAAGCAACGGTCGGCGGCATGGTATTCCATGGCCTTCTTCATCTCGATTCTGACCTGTGTCCTGTTCTATGAGACGGTCCTGCTGCTTTCAGTCGCAATGGCTCCGACCGGCGTTGCATATCTGATCGACACGAACCCACGGCGTCACGCGACCAAGACCGTCGCCTGGACCAATTTGGCAGGCGCGCTGATCGTCACCTTCGATCTTTGGGGGTCGGACAGAACCCTTGCGACAACAATCGATCTGCTGAGCGACCCATTCAATTGGGTCTTTATGTTGGGCGGCGCGGGCGCGGGGTGGATCATTCATTTCGTGGTACCCGGCATCGTATTCAGATATCTGACCCTGTCCCTCGACCTTCGGCGCAAGTCGCTGAAGGACGAAATGGAAAAACTTGAAAAGGAATGGGGTGAAGATGTGCGCGGCAATGCCCCGTTGGAAGAATTGGCGACGCTCGAAAAAGGTCCCGTCGAAGAGAACGGGGACGAAAACGGCGAAAACTACGGGGATGAGGACACGGAAGAAGACGAAGACCGACCCACGTGACCCGCGGGGGCTTACGGATGCCACGTCTGCCGATATTGATTCCGGATGACGAGCCCTTACATATTTGGTATAAAATATGCACGCGATAGAGTGAAGCGGTCAGAATGACCCTTCGATAATGCGCCGTCAGAATGAAAGGCTCCAGCGATGTCGCTGTTCTCGCCCTTGTCGAATGCCGTGCTGGGAAAGCTTTCCGCTATTTCCGGTGCGTCGACGATTCTGGGCTCGGGCGTTTCCAGCAATCGATTGGCGTCCGGCAATAACGCGCTCGCCAATATACAAGCGACGCTGGATCAGGCCAAAACCAATGCCGGCAAGCAACAGATCATGGCGTCTGTTCAACTGCGCATTCAGGGCATCGCGGAAGGCATCGTCGAACCAAAGGAAATCTGGGAAAAGGTGGCGGGGTTCCTGACACTGACGGGACAACCGTTCGTCTACAGTGTCGATGATCAGGGTCAGGTCGAAATTCAGGAACAATCGCTTGATACCGTTGCCAACCTGCCCGCCGGACGACGGGACAAGCTGCGCACCGCGCTGGAACGCCTGGATGAGGTACGACTTGCGGTCGATACGGTCGTTACCAAAGGATCGCTGCGCAACAAGCTGGTAGGCGCCGTCTCCCGGATTGGGGAGCTTGAGAATTTCGCGCCCGCAAAGGAACAGTGGGAACGTGACTTCCAACTGACGAAGTCGACCGGACGACCGGTTCTGGTGGGTCTGGACGCCAATGGCGGACTTCGCGCCATCAATCAGTTGGATTCCAATTTCGACTATGTCGAGGATCCCGAAAAGCGGCTGGTCCTGCAGCAGGCAGGCCGCGAACTGCAGAACATTCTGAACGGGACCGGAACCGCGACAAAAAGCTGGCAGTTCGAAGCGCTGGGTTTCAAGGCCAGCGGGGACGACTACTTCCTTGACGTCAACGATGAAAATGAAGTGGTCGTCCTGCACAACACCGAACGCCGACCAGCTAGCGGCGCGCGGCCGTTGTATCAGCAGAACAGAAACCAGGATTACCACATCATTCCATCCTTCTTGAAACCCGCGCCGGAAGATGACCGCATTTTCCGCGAAAAATGGGAACAGGAAGCGTCTGCACTGATTCAGGCGAAAAAGCCGTTCCATTTGGACCTTGTCGGTGACCGGATTGTCGTGCGCGAAACGAATTTCGCCTCCGTCCGCCGGTTGGACCTGCTGGACACCACCTCCAGCACCACCCGTGTCGCCCAAGCGACCGTCAATATCCTTTCCTGATCCGGCATTTGCTACGACGCCTCCGTGCCGCCTTGGCGCAGCCGTCCCGGCATTGTAGGAACGCATTGTTCGTTCCAGGATTTCGTTTTGCCGGAGGCAGTGCTTCGTGACGATTGAAGACCGGTATGAAAAGGCGCGCCGGATCCATTTGTCGGGGGACTTGGCCGGAGCTGCCGCCGGCTATGGCGCGATCCTGGCACAAGCGCCCGACCACGCTGCCGCAGAGGCGGGACTTGGCGTAATTGCCCTTCAAACCGGGCGTCTTTCTGACGCGCTTCTGCATCTGTCCCGCGCCCATGACCGCGCGCCGGACGATGCCAAGATCGCAAACAATCTGGGCAACACCCGGCTTGCGCTGGGGCGGATTGAAGAGGCTCTGCAGGCATTTAACGCCGCGGTCCACGCCGATCCGGAACTATTGGACGCACGTTACAACCGCGGTGTCGCGCAACAGCGATTGAACCGCAGGGCAGAAGCGGAAGCCGACTATCTGGCCGTGCTTGAATCAGACCAGTCCCGTATGGACGCGGCGGTGAACCTGGCCGCGGTCTACAGGGCCGCCGAAGACCCCCATGCCGCAATCCAGGTTCTGGAAAGCGCGCTTCAACGTGTTGGACCCCAGGACGATGCCCTGCTGTCGCTGGCAGCCCTGTTGGAGACGGTGGGCGACACGAACGGTTCGGCAAATGCGCTGGCTGCCCTTTCCAAGGCACGCAGGAATGACCCACAGGCCGTCCTGACACGGGCCCGCCTGGCGCTTCGCGCGGGTGATCCGGACGGCGGTCTTGAGACCCTTCGCTCTCTGCCGGCCGATGCGCCCGATCAGGCACGCCGACAGGCGCACTACCTGTCCGGATTGCTGCTGGACAAGGCCGGACGCATTGACGAGGCCTTTGCAGCCTTTACCGCGGGGAACAATGCGATGCGGGCAAGCCGGGCGAACGCCGACCAGATGGCCAATCGATACCTGCGCCGGATCGATGACTACCGGTCCCTCCTCACCAGTGCGCCGTCCCTGCCGCCGCCGGAAACGGCATTTCCGTTCTCTCTGGTCTTTTTTTGCGGGTTTCCGCGGTCTGGCACGACCCTGATGGAACAGATACTGGAAGCCCACCCGGAAACCGTCACGACCGGCGAGGACAGCCCCCTGCAACACCTGTATGAGGAGGCACTTCCCACCCCGCCCGCCGGTCGGAACATCGATGCGCACTTCCTGGCGAACCTGGACGCATCGGCCCGCGACAGTCTGCGACGGACTTTCCGGTCAATCGTCGAACGTCAGAAGGGCGATATTGCCGGGCGTACATTGATCGACAAGCTTCCCCTTAACTTGATCGAACTCGGCGTGATCGCGCGCCTGTTCCCGGATGCGAAGGTTCTGGTTGCCCTGCGCGACCCGCGCGATTGTGTCCTGAGCGGGTTTATGCAGCCCTTTCGGCTGAACGATGCCATGGCGTGCTTCCTGGATCTGGACAGGGTTGCCAGCACCTATGCCGCGGTCATGGACCTCTATGCCGCGCAAAAGGATACCTGCGGCCTGCCGATCGAAGAATATCGATACGAGGACCTGATCGACGATTTCGACGGCACCGTGCGGCGGGTCATCGCGTTTCTGGGTCTCAACTGGCATGACGACATTGCGAACTATCGAAACCGCCTGGCCGGGCGCTATATCGCGACACCGTCTTATATCGCGGTGACAAAGGGCCTGAACCGTCAGGCAATCGGCCGATGGCGTCGTTATGAACACCAGATGACGCCCATCCTGCCCGTCCTGGCGCCCTTTGCAGCCCGCTTTGGGTACGATTCACAGTAAGTCTGCCAAGATTTGGTGCCGTGCAGCGTTGCAAATCGGCAAATGTGCGTGTAATCCCTCGCCCCAGAAATTATCTCGACCGCACCGGCCGAATGGGAAGGATTCACGCCATGAAACTCACGCAAAAAGTCAAAAAAATCCTCTCGCATTATGAAAGCGACAACCCCGGCACAAAACGCAATATCGCATCCATTCTGATGCAGGGTAAGTTGGCCGGGACAGGCAAAATGGTGATCCTGCCGGTGGACCAGGGTTTCGAACATGGTCCCGCGCGGTCTTTCGCGCCGAACCCGGCTGCCTATGACCCGCACTACCACTACAAGCTGGCGATTGACGCTGGTCTGAACGCCTATGCCGCGCCGCTGGGACAGCTGGAACTGGGCGCGGATACGTTCGCCGGCCAGATCCCGACGATCCTGAAAGTGAACTCGTCCAATTCCTGGGCGACGGAAAAGGACCAGGCCATCACCGCGTCGGTGGATGACGCACTGAAACTGGGCTGTGCGGCAATCGGTTTCACGATCTATCCGGCGTCCGAATACGCGAATGAGCTGATCGAAGAAATCCGCGAAATGGCGGAAGAAGCGAAGTCGGTCGGTCTGGCCGTTGTCATCTGGTCCTATCCGCGTGGCGGGAACCTGTCCAAGGACGGGGAAACGGCAATGGATGTGTGTGCCTATGCCGCGCACCTGGCAGCCCAGCTCGGCGCGCATATCATCAAGGTAAAGCCGCCGACCGCGCACCTGGAACAGCCGGAAGCAAAAAAGGTCTATGAAGCGCAGGGCATCGACATCTCGACACTGGCGAAACGTGTCGAACATGTCATGCAGTCGGCCTTCAACGGAAAGCGCATCGTCGTCTTCTCCGGCGGCGCGGCCAAGGGCCTGGATGGACTATACGAAGAAATCCGCGGCCTGCGCGACGGCGGAGCCAACGGGTCCATCATCGGGCGAAACACGTTCCAGCGTCCGCGCGAAGAAGCATTGGCCATGTTGGATCAGATCATCCAGATCTATCAGGGCAAGGCGTAACGACGCCCCTACATGACGGACCGTGTCGAACCGCAGCTCTATCTGGTAAGCCCGCCACAACCGGCGGCGGACTTCGCCGATCAGGTCAAAGCCGCGCTCGACTCCGGTCCTGTGGCAAGCTTTCAGCTTTGGCTGGCGGACGAGGATGAAGGCGAAATCCGTCGCCTTGTCAGCAAACTTCGTCCCGCCGTTCAGGATCGCGATACGGCGTTTATTTTGAACGGGCACGTGAAACTTGCCGCCTATCTGGAATGCGACGGCGTGCACCTGGACAAGGCCACACCGAAAGACATCAAAGCCGCACGCAAAACATTGGGCGGCGATGCCATCATCGGCGTAAGCTGCGGAACCTCGCGCCACGATGCAATGGAAGCGGCGGAGGCCGGCGCGGACTATGTGTCGTTCGGCCCGGTGTACGATACGGCGACCAAGGGCCTGACCGCAGCCGCGGGTGCGCTAGATGCTCTCACCTGGTGGGCGGAGATGATGGAAGTCCCCTGCGTTGCGGTGGGCGGTATAACGCCGGAAAACGCGAAACCGGTCCTGCGCACGAAATGCGAATTCATCTGTGCCGTATCTTCCGTCTGGAACGGATCGCAGGGACCGGCCGAAGCGGTTCGTGCATTTGCTAGTGTTTTGGCCGAACAAGACTGAATGGCATGACTGAATACAAAGCCTATACACAGGCCGCCGAGGCGATCCGGACGCACCTGCTTTTCCCGGAAACCAGACAGCTTTTGGATGTCTGGCTTACCCTTTGGGAAGCGGGAATGCAGGGCCTGCCGGACCGCAGGAAGATCGACCCCACGGTGATGCCGCGCCTGCTTCCCAGAATTTTTATTCTGGAACGCACGAATGAAGAAAACCGTCTCAAATACCGGCTTGCCGGTGAAGAGATAAATCGCCGATACGATTATGGTCTGATCGGAAAGCATCTGGACGAAATCACCCCTGCCGATGCCCTGCCCCGGATCGAATCCTATTTCAGAGCGACTTTTGAACTGCCGGCGATCATTCTGTTGTCTGGAATCCTTTTTTCCGAACGCGATAAACCCGGCTATGGCGAAAGGCTTTTGCTTCCGATTTGCGATCCGTCGTCGGATCGTCCCGGAATTCTGGGCATGACCTATCAGAAGCAGCTTTTCCCGGATGCGGATGCGGCACGGGCCAGTTCAAACCGCACCCTGTACACGGCGGACCTGGCCACCGGCGAATTGGAACAGGCCGACGCGACCGTCCCGAAATAGGGGTTAACCCTCTGTCGGGCGTTCGGGCATCCGGTTCCATGCATCCAGCGCCGCAATCTTGTATGCTTCCGCCAGCGTCGGATAATTGAACGTATTTTCCACGAAATATTCCAGCGTGCCGCGCAGGTTCAGAACCGCCTGACCAATATGCACCAGTTCCGTCGCGCCCTCCCCCACGATATGGACGCCAAGCAGCCTGTGGGTCTTGATCGAAAAGATCATCTTCATCATCCCGGCATCCAGGCCCATAATGTGACCGCGTGACGTTTCCCGGAACCGTGCAACACCGCATTCATATGGAATTCCGCGTTCGGCCACTTCTTCTTCCGTCATACCGACCGTCGATATCTCAGGCACGGAATAGATACCGTAGGGGAAATAGTCCGGTGGGTCCTGCGCTTTGCGGCCCAGTGCATGACACGCCGCAATCCGCCCCTGTTCCATCGACGTCGATGCCAGACTGGGAAAGCCGATGACATCGCCAGCGGCATAGATGTGGGCGACTTCGGTCTGGAACGTATTCGGATCCACGACCAGACGCTTGCGTTTGTCCGCTGATAGCCCCGCAGCCTCCAGGTTCAAGGTATCGGTTGCCCCTTCGCGTCCGGCAGCAAACAGCAACATGTCGGACTTTGCGATCCGCCCGCCCGTCATCGTCGCGACCACGCCGTTCTGGCCCACATCGATTTTTTCGATCGGAAAGCCCAGACGCAGGACCAGGCCGCGGTCGCGAAGCTGGTGGGTGAAATCTTCGATCAGTTCGCGATCGACAAAATCCAACATGGCGTCGCGCCCTTCGATCAGGGTCACGGGGACGTCCAGTGCGGAAAAGATGGTTGCGTATTCCACCCCGATAACGCCGGCGCCGATGACGGTCAGACTGCGCGGAACACGATCGATTTCCAGAATTTCGTCGCTGTCCAGGACATTGACGCCGTCGAAGGGAATATTCGATGGACGGTATGGTTTGGTCCCGACGGCCAGAAGATACGAGTCGGCTTCGATCCTGTGCGTCTCGCCGTCTTCGCCCACAACCTCGATCGTGTGGGGATCGACGAAGCTGGCCGTTCCTTCCAGGGTGTCGACCTTGTTGCGCGCAAACTGGTGTTCCAGCACTTCGACTTCATGGTCCAGCGTTTTCAGCAGACGATGCCGCAGGTCAGCGGCGGAGATTTCGTCCTTTACCCGGTAGGCGCGGCCATAGAAACCGCGTTCGCGCCATCCGGAAAGGTTCAGCACGGTTTCCCGTAATGTCTTTGACGGGATGGTGCCCGTATGGACGGAAACGCCACCGACACGTCGGCCCTTTTCCACCACCAGCGCGTTGCAGCCGAACTTCGCCGCCTGAATTGCAGCGCGCCGTCCGGCAGGTCCGCTGCCAATGACGATCAGATCATACCGTTTTTTCATCGATCCCCCGCACATGTTGCACCGCAGTGCAAACCGGACCTAACACATCGGCCCTGATTAGGGAATTTCGTTGATTCGGACCAGGACCGCGAACCGAATGACCGCGTTCTGCCTCATTCCCCGGGGACCCCCCTATTCCACGGGCGCCCACAGGACGTCATTTATCCTCTCCGCACCTGTCAACAGCATGACCAGACGGTCGAAGCCCATCGCCATGCCGGCGGCCTGTGGCATTTGGGACAGGGCATCCAGAAAAGATTCATCCACCGGATAGGCGACGCCATACAGTTTCCGTTTCAGGGCCATATCCCAATCGAACCTCGCGCGCTGTTCTTCGGCGTCTGTCAACTCACTGAACCCGTTCGCGAGTTCAACGCCACAGACATACAGTTCCACCCGTTCCGCCCAAAGGTCCGATCCGGGTTTCCGTCTGGCAAGCGCAGCCATGGAAATCGGGTAGTCGTACAGCAGACATGCGCGCCCCATCCCCAGATTTGGTTCGATCCTGGCATCCATGATGCGGAAAAACAGATCTTCGAACAGGTCCCGGCGGTCGGTCCGGATACCCAGCCCCTTTGCCGCGGCGACCAGCGGCTCCGTCGGCGGGTCTTCCGGGTCTTCGGACAGGATCGCTGTCAGGTCGATATCACAGAACTGTCCGAACGCATCTGCGACGCTTAACCGTTCCGGTTCGGCAAACGGATCGCACGTGGATTCGCCGCGGGTCAGCGCCGTCGCGGACGCCGCCTTGGCTGTGACCGAAAGAATTGCAGCGCTATCTTCCATCAATGCGTCATAGGTTCGGTCTGCGCGGTACCATTCCAGCATGGAAAATTCCGGACTGTGCAGGGCGGACCCTTCGGCGTTCCGGAAAACAGGGCAAATCTGCCAGATCCGTTCCAGCCCGCCTGCCAGCAACTTCTTCATGGCGAATTCCGGGCTGGTATGCAGATAGCGCGGTGTTCCCGTCTCTCCGGTCACGCCAAAACCGCCGGGCGGCAACAAGCGCGTCGCGAAAGCGGCCAAATGCGGTTCCATTCCAGGGGATTGTTGAAGTGCCGGTGTTTCAACCTCCAGAAAATCCTGACTGACGAACCATTCCCGAAGCGTTCGGCGCGTGGTTGCGCGTACTTCCAGGTTGCCGCGACGACGGCCGATCTGCTCCGGCCTCCACCAATCATGAGACATTACCGAAATTCCCTTCACAATTGCCGCATTCTGCGCGGTTGCCGTCCGCCGGTCCCGGTGATAGACAACCCGCGCTCAACGGGGCCAGCCAATCGTGCCGGCGCGGCACGCGCCTTCGACAGAGGACATATAGTCAATGAAAGTCAACGCGATCAATCTTCGGCCGGGAAACGCCTTCCTTCAGGACGGGAAACTTCTGGTCGTCACAAAGAACGAGATCAACCAGCCCGGCAAGGGTGCATCGGTGGCGCAGATCGAAGCGCGCGACGCCCGCACGGGAACAAAAGTCAGCCTTCGGTTCCGGACACAGGAATCCGTTGAAAGCGCGGACCTTTTCGAAACGGACTACACCTTCCTTTATGATGACGGGGAGGCGCTGCACTTCATGGACGCCGGAACCTACGAACAGATCGAGGTGCCACACGCCGTTCTGGGGGACCAGGTCGCCTTCCTTCAGGAAAACATGGAAGTCCAGATCAAGACCTACGAAGGGTCGCCGATTTCCGCCAGCCTGCCGCAGAAAGTCACTCTGGAAGTGGTTGAAGCGGACCCGGTCGTAAAGGGCCAGACCCAATCGTCGTCCTACAAACCGGCAAAACTTTCGAACGGCGTCAGCACACTGGTGCCACCGCATATCGAGGCAGGGACCCGGATTGTCGTGAACACGGCCGACGCGTCCTACGTCGAACGCGCCAAAGACTGATCCGGTAACACGCCGATGTTGGTCCGTTCCGCCGTCCTGAACGTCATGACGAAAGCCGCCCAAAAGGCGGGCCGTGCCCTGGTGCGCGACTTTGGTGAAGTGGAACAGCTTCAGGTCTCACGCAAGGGACCCGGTGATTTCGTGTCCGCCGCCGACCGTAAGGCGGAAAAGATCATCATCGATGAGCTGACCCGCGCGCGTCCGGAAGCGGGCATTCTGGCCGAAGAAAGCGGTGGACGCATCGGGGACGACCCGTCCAGACGGTTCATCATCGACCCGTTGGACGGGACAACCAACTTCCTGCACGGCATGCCGCATTGGGCTGTTTCCATCGGCTATGAAGAAGCGGGCGATGTGGTTGCAGGCGTCGTCTACGACCCGATCAAGGATGAACTGTTCTGGGCCGAACGCGGCAAGGGCGCGTATATGAATGACCGGCGCATTCGTGTTTCGGCCCGCCGCGCGCTCTCCGACTCTGTCATCGCGACCGGCATTCCCCATATCGGGCGAGAAGAAGCCGGTCACCGTCAGTTCCTGGGCCGGCTGGAAGCCGCCATGGCACAGACCGCGGGCGTGCGCCGATGGGGCACGGCATCGCTGGATATCTGCTATGTCGCTGCCGGACGCTACGACGGATTCTGGGAACGCGGACTCAGCCCGTGGGACGTTGCAGGCGGTGTTATCGTCCTGAAAGAAGCGGGTGGAATGCTGTCCGATGCGTCCGGTCGGGCCTACAAGCTGGACAGCCTTGATATCGTCGCGGCAAACGATTCGCTGCATGGCGCTTTTCTGAAGATGCTGAAAGAAGCAGACCGCAAGACCGCTTAAGGCGTAACTTACTGAAAACAGAATATTTTCTGTTACTTTAACCGTCCGCGCCGCCTGTTGGTTGTCCCCTGACCCTTGCACGCTGTACTCTGTTCCCCAAGTACAGGTCACCGAACGGCAACCGAAGAGCGCTAACATGCAATCGAAATCTGCGTCGTTTCTGAAATTCGCGGCCACACCGCGTCGGCTCATGAGCGTCGGTGTCGTGGGAATGGTTGCCTTTGGCGCTGCGACTGCCCAGGCACAGCAATCCTATTTCCGGGGTGAGGCGGAACCCGGCGCGTCCGTCATCGTAAACCTGTCCGTGATCGACCGACTTCGGGAAGGCGGTGGCACCCCAACGCAGTTGCCGAGCCTTCCGTCACCCGCGCCTGCCCCCGCCCCGGCCCCGTCAGCCAGTCAGGGCGTGCCCGTCCCAATGCCGTCTTCGACGCAGGCTGCCAGCGGCGGATTGGCCCAACCGCCAAGCGCAATGCCGCAATCGTCCCTGAATGTGCCCGGTGCATCCGATACTCAGGCGGCGGCACCGCCGCCGCAGCCGTCCGTTGCGCCGGCCCCCGCACCGGCCCCAGCGCCCGCACCGGCCCCGGCCCCGGCCCCGGCACCAGCACCACCCGCCGCGGCAGAGCCGGAACCCGATCCACCGGCAACCGAAACGGCGTCCGCCCTGCCGGAACCTGTAGCCGTGCCGTCCAGCGATGAACCGGAACCGATGGCGGAACCGGAAACCGATGAGGCCGCAGCCTCGGAATCAATGACGGCCGCAGCAGAACCGACCCCTGAACCTGCCCCGGAACCCACACCGCAAGCTCAGCCCGAAGCCCCAGCAACCGGGTCGGCCGAAGGAACACCGTCCACATCGGTTGATGTCGCAGCCCTGACACCGGCCGGCGTTTTTGAAAACAGCGACGGCCTGACCATTGTGTTCCACAGCACGTCCCAGGACCTGCCGGAATCGGCGGAACCGGCGCTGGATGCTTTGGCGCAGGAACTGGCCGACGACCCGTCCAAGTCGCTTCGCCTTTTGGGCTATTCCGAAGCGGTCGAAGGCACGCCCAGCCGCCCGCGCCGCATGTCCCTGTTCCGTGCCCTTGCGGTCCGTACCCATCTGATCGGCGCGGGTATCGACAGCCGGCGCATGACGGTGCAGGCTCTCGGCGCACGCGATGAAGGCAATGGTCGGCCGGCAAACCGGGTCGACGTCATTGTGTCTCAGAACTGACATCAAAGTTTGCGTTCATTGCGGTAATCTCCGCACCGCTTGAGGGGCCCTAGTTCATGAGCAGTCCGACGCCTTTCCTACTCCGCATGGGTCTTTTCATTGTTGCGGTCGCGGTGGGCTGTTTTCTGATCCTGCCCGCACTGGAAGATGCCTTCCTGGCGAACCCTGTCATCAACGGGGTCATTCTGGGCGCGCTGGTCATTGGCGTGGCGCAGGCGTTTCGTACCGTGTCGGTCCTGTACGGGGCGACCAACTGGATCCAGCGATTCCGCGTCAGTTACGAAGGGGGCTATCAGCTTTCCGAACAGCCCCCGCGCCTGATGGCGTCTGCGGCGACGCTTCTTTCGACCAGAAGCGCGCGCGGTCAGTTGCATATCTCGGCCGGCGGCATGCAGACGATTCTGGACGGTGTTTCCACGCGCCTGGATGAAAGCCGCGAGACGGGTCGTTACCTGGTCGGTCTGCTGGTGTTCCTTGGGCTGCTTGGAACCTTCTGGGGGCTTCTGGACACGGTGCACAGCGTCGGCGGCGTCATCGGCGACCTTGATATCGGTTCTGAAAACATCGCCGGTGCGTTCGAGGATCTGAAGCTGGGCCTGCAGACCCCGCTGGCCGGCATGGGAACGGCCTTTTCTTCCTCCCTCTTCGGGTTGGCCGGCAGCCTTGTTCTGGGCTTCCTGGCATTGCAGGCCGGTCAGGCGCAGAACCGGTTTTATACCGAAATGGAAGACTGGCTTTCCGGTCTGACGCGGCTGGGCGGCGGCGGTCTGGGTGGTGACGGCGAACAGTCTGTGCCCGCCTACATTCAGGCATTGCTGGAGCAGACGGCGGACAGCCTGGAAAACCTGCAGCGCACCATGGCACGCGGCGAAGAGAACCGGTATTCCAGCCAGCAGGACTTTGCCCAGCTGAACGAACGGCTTGGCACGCTGGTGGAAACGATGCGCACCGAACAGAGCCTGATGATGAAACTGGCCGAAGGTCAACAGAGCCTGAAGGAGGCGCTGACCGGCGCCGGCGGGTCCGACCAGAACACACTGCGTCACCTCAAGAACATCGACACCAACATTGCGCGCATGATTGAAGAAGGCGCACGGGGCCGGGCGGAAACGGTGCAGGAACTGCGGTCCGAAATCCGCATATTGGCGCGGACGATCGCGGCACAACGGGATGGCGGCAATGGCTGACGGGCCGGCGGCGGATGCCCCAATGCATTCTTCTATGCCATTGATCCGGGGCGTCTGACCCATGGCGCTTGCCCGACGACAGCGTACCCAGCACGACATCTGGCCCGGTTTCGTCGATGCGCTGGCCTCGCTCTTGATGGTGATCATCTTTCTTTTGATGATCTTCGTCGTCTCGCAACTGTATCTGAACGAAGAGCTTATCGGCCGGGACCGGGCCCTGGAACGGCTTCAGGGGCGGGTCGCCGAATTGGCGGACATGCTGGCCCTGGAACGGGAATCCGCGAACGAGCTGCGCACCAATCTGGACAGCGTTCGCGAACAGCTTCGTGCCTCCCTCACCCGGCAGGATGAGCTTGAAACGACACTGTCGAACCTGCGTGGGGAAAACGCATCGCTGGCAGCAGAGCTTGCGGCCGCCGAAGCGCGCGGCGACGACCTTCTGAACCGTCTTACAATCGCCGACGATGAAAATGCACAGGTCCAGACCCGCGTTGCGGAACTGGAAGAGGAACTGGCGGAAAGCCGTGATGAGGTGAACCGACTTAATCTGGCGCGCCAAGAAGTTTCCGCAGATCTGGAAGACGCATATCGCGTCATCGCTGCAGACCAGGAACGGATCATGGCCCAGTTGGGCCAGCTTGCAGCCCTGGAAAGGGAGATCGAAGCCCTGATCGCGCTTCGCGACGAACTGCAGGGCCGCATGGCGGAAGAGGCTTTGAACCTTAGCGAAACGCAGCAGGACCTGATTGCGTCGCGTGCGGAAACGGCATTACTGAACGACCAGCTTCAGGCACTGAACGATCAGATCGCGGAATTGAATGCCCTGCTCGAAACGTATGAGACCCGCAATGAAGCGCAACAGGCGCAGATCGTCGATCTGGGCCGGCGGCTCAACGTGGCGCTGGCTAGCCAGGTGCAGGAACTGGCGCGCTATCGGTCGGAATTCTTTGGTCGCCTTCGGGAAATTCTGGGCGACCGCGACGACATACAGATCGTCGGCGACCGGTTCGTTTTCCAGTCCGAAGTTCTGTTCGATCAGGGTCAGGCACTCCTGGAACCTGCCGGTCAGGTACAGTTGATTGAACTGGCCGATGCGCTGCGGGAAATCTCCGAACGCATTCCCGATGAAATCGACTGGATCCTTCAGGTGAATGGGCACACGGACCGCATTCCGATCCAGACATTTCAGTTTCCGTCCAACTGGGAACTGTCGACTGCGCGGGCCATTTCCGTCGTCCGCTTCCTGGAAAGCCGCGGCATCCCGCCGGAACACATGTCCGCCGCCGGTTTCGCGGAATACCAACCGCTTACGACTGGTGATTCGCCGGAAGCCCTGCGCCGCAACCGTCGGATCGAACTGAAGCTGACAAACCGGTAGATTTCGCGCTTAAGCCAGTTTCCGACTGGGCGGCAGGCGTGACAGGTGATCGCGCACCTCTTCATGGTGGGGCATCGCCATTTGCGCGCCTTCACGGGTACAACTGAGGCCCGCGCCGACCGACGCCCACCGAAGGCATTCCTCTATCGGGTGACCGTGGTCCAGCGCCGCCGCCAGATTGCCGACAAAGGCGTCCCCTGCCGCAGTCGTGTCGACCGGGGAAATCGGCAGGCCCGGCACGGACCAGCCCCCGTCCGGGCCGAAGCACAGCAGGCCGGCGCCGCCCAGCGTCTGGATGCAGGTCAGACCATAGCGGCTGGCAAGCGCGCGGGGCACGCGGGTTACCCGATCAACGTCCAGGCCAACCTCTTGAGCAACCGTCTGCCCTTCATGTTCGTTCACGACCAGAATGTCGATGGTCTTCAGAACCGCGTCCGGTACCATTCCCGCCGGCGCGACGTTCAGGATAATGCGCGCGCCCTTTGCCTTGGCGCGGGTAATCAGTTCCCAGTTTTGCGCCGGGGAAACTTCCATCTGCAGCATCAGGACCGTATCGCGGCCAAGCAGGCTGTCCGGCACCTGATCGGCGGTCGCCAGCAGATTCGCGCCTGCGCCCACGATGATGGAGTTTTCGCCGCTTTCGTCGACCCAGATCGTCGCGCAGCCCGTGTGCTGGTTTTCCAATGCGCCCACATCGGACACATCGACGCCCTGTTCGTTCAACAGATCGAGCGCGAAGGAACCGAAATTGTCATCGCCCACCATACCGATCAGGCGCACATCGTCCCCGGCGCGGGCCGCCGCCAGGGCCTGATTCGCGCCCTTCCCGCCCGGCGACATCATGTAATCGCTGGACAGCAGCGTTTCGCCCGGGCGCGGCAGCCGCGACACCCGCATTTCGATATCTATATTGATCGATCCGAAGACGACAATCACGTCCCCGTCCTCCCCCAAACTTGCACTGGTTGTGCGGTAACGCCCCTACCTGAACCGCGCCGCTAGGACTTAGCGTACTTTGAAAGCACAGGGAAGCCCAGCAGGCGCAGATTCCTGTTACCGACGTCCTTGCCGTACTGCCCCGGCAGGGTATACGGTCACTTTCAACATCCTATCTTGATCCAGGAAATTCCGCCATGTCTGACCGCGTCAATTCCCCCGCCGCACGGGACATCAAGTTTGTCCTGCACCCCTATACGAACCTTGAAAAACACAAGGAAGCAGGCCCCCTGATCGTCGACAAGGCGTCGGGCGTCTGGGTCACGGACGATGCCGGAAACCGGTATATCGAAGGGATGGCGGGCCTTTGGTGCACATCGCTGGGGTTCGGGGAAAAACGGCTGATCGACGCTGCCATGCGTCAGATGAACGACCTGCCCTATTATCATCTGTTCACCCACAAATCGCATAATCCCGCGATCGACCTGGCCGAACGCCTGTGCGACATGGCGCCCGGCAATATGGGAAAGGCGTTTTTCGCCAATTCTGGGTCAGAAGCGAACGATACCGCGATCAAGATCGTCTGGTACTACAACAACGCGATCGGCCGACCGGAGAAGAAAAAGATCATTTCCCGGCTGAAGGGTTATCACGGGGTCACGGTCGCCGCCGCCAGCCTGACCGGTCTTCCGTACAACCATCAGGATTTCGACCTTCCGATCCAGAACATCCTGCATGTCGACTGCCCCCACTATTACCGTTTCGGCGAAGAGGGAGAGAGTGAAGAGGACTTCGCATCCCGAATGGCCGCATCACTGGAGGAACGTATTCTGGCCGAAGGGCCGGATACGGTTGCCGCGTTCATTGCCGAGCCGATCATGGGTGCGGGTGGCGTAATTCTGCCGCCGAAGACCTATTTCGAAAAGGTTCAGGCGGTCCTGAAGAAATACGACATCCTGATGATCGCGGACGAGGTAATCTGCGGATTTGGGCGCACCGGAAACATGTTCGGGTGTGAGACGTTCGACATTCAACCCGACATCGTCAGCGTGGCGAAAGCCCTGTCATCGGCCTATCTGCCGATCTCGGCCGTCCTGATTTCCGACAAGATCGGCGACGCGGTTGCCGCCAATTCCGGCAAGGTCGGGACCTTTGGTCACGGCTATACCTATTCCGGGCACCCGGCGGCCGTGGCCGTCGCGATGGAGACGCTGGACATTTATGAGGAAAGGGACATCCTGTCCCATGTCCGGCAGGTGTCGCCGCGCCTTCAGTCCAACCTTCGTGCCTTTAAAGACCACCCGCTGGTGGGTGAGGTCCGTGGCACCGGCCTGATCGGCGCCATTGAGTTGGTCGCAGACAAACAGACGAGGGAAAACTTCGATCCTTCCAAGGCTGTTGCGGTACAGGTCGTGGCCGAGGCACAGAAGAACGGCGTTATCCTGCGCGCGGCACCGGGCGATGCCATCGCCTTTTCCCCGCCCCTGATCATCACTGAAGAAGAAATCGACATGATGACCGACCGCTTCGGCCAGGCGCTGGATACGGTAGCGGCGCGTCTTTGACCTAGCGCGACGTACCGTCACGCCGGGAATAACGGACTAGCCCGCGCGGCGCGGCACTGCTAAATGTCTGGGTGGCGACATTAGGTCGTCCAATGGCCGGAATAAATGACAACCAGACCGGGCGGGCGATGGACTACGACAGGTATTTCGAAGACGAATTGAACGCGCTTCGGGCGCGTGGCGATTATCGTATCTTCGCAGAACTGGAACGTAAGGCCGGTGATTTCCCAACCGCGCGGATGCACGAGGACGGCCAGGCGGACGACGTAACCGTTTGGTGTTCCAACGACTATCTGGGCATGGGTCAGAATGCGGAAGTCATTGCCGCAATGACGGATGCGATCCAGGCCCATGGTGCCGGCGCCGGTGGGACCCGCAACATTTCAGGCACGAACCGGTTGCATGTCCTGCTGGAACGCGAACTGGCATCCCTGCACGGGACGGAAGCGGCGCTGGTCTTTACATCCGGCTATGTCGCAAACCTGACGGTCCTGTCGACACTGGCCGGCCGGATTCCCGGCTGCATCGTCTATTCAGATGCGAAGAACCACAATTCCATGATCGAAGGGATTCGCCAGTCCCGCGCCCCGAAACGCATTTGGAAGCATAATGATGTCGCCGACCTGGAAAGGCTGATTCGCGAAGACGACCCGAATGTGCCGAAACTGGTGGCATTCGAAAGCGTATATTCGATGGACGGCGACATTGCCCCGATTGCCGAGATACTGGACGTGTGCGAACGCCACAATGCACTCAGCTACCTGGACGAAGTGCATGCGGTTGGCCTGTACGGCCCGACCGGTGCCGGAGTCGCGGAGCGTGACGGGGTCATGGACCGCGTTGATATCATTCAAGGAACACTGGCCAAGGGGTTCGGTGTGATCGGCGGTTACATCGCCGGTTCCACGAAACTGATCGACTACGCGCGATCCTTTGGCAACGCATTCATTTTCACGACCGCCCTGCCGCCCGGTGTGGCGGCCGCGGCTCGCAAAAGTATCCAGATCGTACGCAATGCGCCGGAAATGCGTGAACGCCATCAGGAACGCGCCGCAATGCTAAAGTCCGCCCTGTCGCGGGCCGGGCTACCAGTGATGCCGTCGGAAACGCATATCGTACCGGTTCTGGTGGGCGACCCGGTCGCCTGCCGGCGGGCGTCCGACCTTCTGATGGAACGCCACCGCATCTATGTGCAGCCCATAAATTATCCGACGGTGGAACGCGGGACGGAACGCCTGAGATTGACGCCGACACCGTTCCACGACGATTCGTCCATCGAAAGACTGGTGGATTCGCTGCTGGATGTTTGGGGTATTTTGAACCTGCGCCGCGCTGCGTAGCGTCCACGACGTCGCATTCTTAACGGTAAATGGCGATTTCGTTACAAAAATAGTGGCAAAGGCATTTGCACTTCCAAATCGGTCGCGTTACGCTTCGCCAAAATTACAACGAAACTGGGGATACCCGAAAATGGGATGCACAGTTTCAATCAGGGCAGGGGCCTCGAGACAAAGGCGAAGCGATTTCGTATGAACCCCGTTCATACAGCGGATCAACTTCGCCAACTTCTTGAGGGGCAAGGCAAGCATCGGGAGACCCTTTGGTCGATACGATCTGTCTTTGGCCGCATGATTGGACCTATCGGTTCGATCCGACCCTTGCCGAACAGGGCCCCTTGGTAATCAAGGCGGTACGGGACAAGAAGGTCGAGCATGGCTGAAAGCGACTACATCGTTCGATTTGAGAACGTGCAGAAGAGTTACGACGGCGAGACGCTGGTCGTTAAAAACTTCAACATCGATATCGAACGGGGTGAGTTCCTGACCATGTTGGGCCCATCGGGGTCCGGAAAGACAACATGTCTGATGATGCTGGCCGGGTTTGAACCCGCCACACACGGCGAAATCTACCTGAACGGCCAACCGATCAACAATGTGCCGCCGCACAAACGCGGGATCGGCATGGTCTTCCAGAATTATGCGCTGTTCCCGCATATGACCGTTGCCGAAAACCTGGCGTTTCCGCTGAAGGTACGGGGCCTGTCCTCATCCGATGTCCAGGCCAAGGTAAAGCGCGCGCTTGAGATGGTCCGCCTTCCGCAAATGGGCGGGCGCCGCCCGGCACAACTTTCCGGTGGCCAGCAGCAGCGTGTCGCCGTGGCACGAGCTTTGGTTTTCGAGCCGGACCTTGTGTTGATGGACGAACCGCTGGGTGCGCTGGACAAGAACCTGCGTGAAGAAATGCAGTATGAAATCAAGCACATCCACGAAAGCCTGGGCGTATCCGTCGTTTACGTGACGCACGATCAGTCCGAGGCGCTGACCATGTCGAACCGGATTGCCGTCTTCGATGACGGGATCGTGCAGCAGCTTGCCGCGCCGGATGTCCTCTATGAGAAGCCGGACAATGCCTTCGTTGCATCCTTCATTGGCGAAAACAACAAGCTGGTGGGAACTGTACAAGCCGTTGAGGGCGACAGCGCGACCGTAAAGCTGGATGCAAGTGGCGATGTTGTTAAGGCACTTGCAATCAATTGCGGCGGAGCCGGTGAAAAGACCCAGCTTTCCGTTCGCCCCGAACGTATCATCATTGGCGTAGACGACGCCCCCAACAAGCTGTCCGGCAAGGTCGTAGAACTGATCTATCTTGGCGACCACATCCGCTGCCGGATGGAAGTCGCGGACAGCAGTGAATTCGTGGTTAAGGTTCCCAACAGCCATGCGCATGCCGCATTGAAGGTCGGTGAAGTCACGCCGATCGGTTGGGAAACCGACGATTGCCGGGCACTGGACTTCGCCTAACGCGATTCCAGCGCCGCCGGTTATCGGCATCGTTCCGCCCGAAGCGGTGCCGACCCCGAAAATTTCGGGCGACGTTTAGTGAGTTTGAACCAACAGGGAGAATACGATGAAGCCCGTAACACTGTTCGCCACCGCGGCTGCAGCATCCATGCTGTTCGCATCGGCGGCCAAGGCTGAAGATATGACAATCGTTTCCTGGGGTGGCGCCTATTCCGCGTCCCAGGATGCGGCATATCACCAGCCGTACATGGAAATGAACCCGGACGTGAACATCATCAACGACGAAAGCTCTGCTGAAGCGGTCGCGAAACTGCGCGCCATGGCTGAAGCCGGCAATGTCACATGGGATGTTGTCGACGTCGTTGCGGCGGACGCGATCCGCCTTTGCGATGAGGGTCTGGCGCTTGAAATCGATCCGGATACGCAGTTGGCCCCGGCACCGGACGGTACGCCTGCGTCCGAAGACTTCGGTGAGCTTCTTGTTTCGCCGTGCTTCATTCCGCAGATCGTCTACTCGACGACCTTCGGCTACCGCACGGACGTCGCCGAATGGAACGGCAACACGCCGTCCAGCGTTTGCGACATTTTCGACACGGAAACCTTCCCGGGTCGCCGCAGCCTGGAATCCCGCCCGATCAACAACGTCGAGTGGGCCCTGTTGTGTGACGGCGTCGCACCGGAAGACGTCTATGACGTTCTGGGCACGGAAGAAGGCGTGAAACAGGCGCTCGCCAAGCTGGACACGATCCGCGACGACATCATCTGGTGGTCGGCCGGTGCGGAAACCCCGCAGCGTCTGGCGGATGGCGAAGTCGTCATCGGCTCCACCTACAACGGTCGCCTTTTCGCGCTGATCGAAGAGCAGAACCAGCCGGTGGACATGCTTTGGGACTGGCAGGTCTTTGACCTGGACGGCTGGATCATCCCGGCCGGCCTGACGCCGGAACGCGAAGCCCGTGCACTGGACTACATCTACTTCGCAACGGACACGCAGCGTCTTGCAGACCAGGCGAAGTACATCTCCTACGGTCCGGCACGTGCCTCTTCGGCGCCGCTGGTTGGTCAGCACGCGGAACTGGGCATCGACATGGCTCCGCACATGCCGACGGACCCGAACAACTCGCAGACGACCCTGCTCTATAACTATGAGTTCTGGGCCGACAACCGCGACGACATCGACGCTCAGTGGCAGGCCTGGCTGGCCCAGTAAGCGTCTTCGGTATCCCGGGGGCCGGTTTCGGCCGGCCCTCGGATTTTGTCCATTTCTTGTAAGAGTTTGGAAAGCGAAGCAGGATGAGCACGACGGAGACGAACAGCGGGCCAATGCTCGCAGCGGACGGGACGCCGCTGAAAGTCAGTCTGGCCAGGGCGCTTCGCCGTCAGAAGCTGCGCGCACTGATGCTGATCGCCCCGCTTCTGCTGTTTATTCTGCTGACATTTATCGCACCTATCGCCGACATGCTTTTCCGGTCGGTGGAAAACGATATCGTTCAAGACACCCTGCCCCGCACGGTGGAAGCACTTTCCGACTGGGATCCTGCAGCCGGCGAGATGCCGGGTGAACATGTGTTCGAAGCGCTGCATGCGGACCTTGTGATCGCTGCGGAGCAACGCATACACACACGTGTCGGGACGCGCCTCAACTATGAACAGCCGGGCATTTCCAGTCTGTTCAGGAAATCCGGGCGGCGTGCCGACCGGATGGAAGAAGGCAATTATCGCGAACAGTTTCTGGACATCGACGAGGACTGGGGCAGCGTCGAGATATGGGAGACGATCCAGCGGTTCTCGCCCGCGTATACGCCAGGCTACTTCCTGGCATCGGTCGACATGGAGATGACCCACGACGGCATCCAACTGGTCGACGAAGACGAACGGATTTATCTGAAGCTTTTCGTGCGCACGCTGTTCCTGTCCGTGGTGATCACCTGTTCGTGCATCCTGCTTGGATATCCGGTGGCATTCCTTCTGGCGAACCTGCCGCTTCGTACATCCAACATGCTGATGATCCTGGTCCTGCTGCCCTTCTGGACGTCGCTTCTGGTGCGCACATCGTCCTGGATCGTGCTGCTGCAACAACAGGGCGTGATCAATGATTTCCTGGTTTCTCTTGGGATATTGGACGACCAGGGCCGGTTGGAGCTGATGTACAATCAGGTCGGCACAATCGTGGCGATGACGCATATCCTGCTGCCGTTCATGATCCTGCCGCTTTATTCCGTCATGAAGACGATTTCCCCGTCCTATGTCCGCGCGGCCAAATCGCTTGGCGCGAATGACTGGACGGCGTTCTGGAAAGTCTATTTTCCGAACACCGTCCCCGGGATCGGTGCGGGGGCGGTACTCGTCTTCATCCTGGCGATCGGCTACTACATCACGCCGGAACTGGTCGGTGGCACATCCGGTATCTTTATTTCAAACCGGATCGCATACCATATCTCATCATCCCTGAACTGGGGGCTCGCGGCGGCGCTTGGCGTCATGCTGCTATCGCTGATCCTCGTGTTCTATTGGCTCTACGACAAGATCGTGGGCATCGATAACGTGAAACTGGGGTAACGACGATGTCCGCACTTCCTCCCTACGCTTCGAAACTTCAGATCACGTGGTACTACGGGTTCCGTGTTCTGTGCGGCCTGATCTTCTTCTTCCTGATCATGCCGATCCTGGTCATCATCCCGCTTAGCTTCAATGCACAGGACTTCTTCACCTTCACGAAGGAAATGCTGGCGCTGGACCCGGATGGCTATTCCCTGAAACACTACGAGGATTTCTTCACGAACTCCGACTGGCAGGGTGCGCTGAAGAATTCGGTCCGCATCGCACCGATGGCGACGCTGATTTCGACCGGACTTGGGACGTTGGCGGCGATCGGCCTGTCGCAAAGCCACGTTCCGTTCCGCGGCACAATTATGGCGGTCCTGATCTCACCGATGATCGTGCCGCTGATCATTTCCGCCGCTGGGATGTACTTCTTCTACTCTCGCATCGGCATGCAGGGAACCTATTGGGGCGTCGTGCTGGCCCATGCGGCATTGGGAACGCCATTCGTGATCATAACGGTGACGGCAACACTGGTCGGGTTCGACAAGAGCCTGGTGCGCGCCGCCGCCAGTCTGGGCGCCAATCCGGTGACAACCTTCTTCAAAGTCCAGATGCCACTGATCATTCCGGGCGTCGTGTCCGGCGGACTGTTCGCCTTCATTACTTCGTTCGATGAGGTCGTTGTGGTTCTTTTCGTCGGCTCCGCCGGCCAAAAGACCTTGCCATGGCAAATGTTTACGGGCCTTCGTGAACAGATTTCACCGACCATCCTGGCAGTTGCCACGGTCCTGGTGACCATTTCCATCATCCTGCTGACGACGTTGGAACTCCTGCGCCGTCGGTCCGAACGATTGCGCGGAATGTCGCCCGGCTGATCCGCGCGGCACCTTCGGAAAACGGTGCTGGATTTCCGGATCGGAAATGCTTAACTGTGCTGCGAGCGATTCGCAACAGTAGGAGCCTTCATGTTTCGCGATCGAAGCCTTGTCCCGGCGGAAGCTGTGCGCTTGCTGGCGCTGGGTGCATTGATGGAACGCGATCGTCGGTATGACGACCTTGCAACGGAAATCCGGTTCTTTACCCAGCGCATTGTCGGTCCGTCACTGGATTTGCTTGGGTCATCGCTGGAACTTCTGCGGATAGAAGGTCTGGCAGAACAGGTTGCCGGAACAGGAAAGGACGGCGATCAGGTTCTGCGTATCACAGATCACGGACGGTCGGTTTTCAAAGATCTGATGGCTTCCCAACTGCGCGCGCCGGTGAATGACGTCGGGCGATTTGTCGTGCTGCTGAAACTCAGGTTTCTGGAACACCTATCTGACGACGATAAGGACGATCAACTGGACCTGATCGGCGATGTCATTCAGACGGAGCGTGCACGTGCACAGGACCTGTTGAAAGAATATGGTGACGGGCCGATGTCGGCATGGCTCAAGATGGAAGTGGACAACCTGAACGCCCGCTACACCTGGGTTCAGCACATGTTAGGGGATGGACTGCCCGGTTCGGACGGCGCGCAGGACTAAGCGGTTTGACGCGCACCGACATAGTGGCGTGAGATCATTTCCATGAAGGCTGCCACATTGATCGGCTTCGGCATGTAATCGTCACAGCCGGCGCGGCGAAAACGCGCCTCGTCCCCATCCAATGCGAAAGCCGTTACCGCGACAACCGGAATGTTTGCCAAGCGCTGATCCGCCTTGATGGCCCTGGTGCAGTCGACGCCGGACATTCCCGGAAGTTGGATGTCCATCAGGATCATGCCGGGAAGGTCCCCCTCACTCAGGTATTCAAGTGCCGATTCCGCATCACCGCAGCCCACCACCGTGTATCCGAAGTTCCTAAGGACATCGGTGAACAAACGCATATTCAGTTCGTTGTCTTCGACAATCAGAATAGGCACGTGCGGTGCGTCTTCGGATTCGTATGCGTGGATCACCTGTCTAACCGTCCTGCAGCGTCGTCGATCAGCTTTCCCAGGGTCCCAACGGGACGTTTGGGAAGGTTTAGTGCCGCAATTTACTGGACGATCGTTAACAAACCGCAAAAATCCAAAAATATGTTCATGGTTTCGCCAGAACCAGCAGGTCAGCGAAGTCAGCGATGTAGGTGAGTTCGTTCAGGCGAAAACTGTCGGGTACCACCATTTCGAAAAATGCCCGTGTATCCAGATCCAAACGCGCCACGGTCCATTCAAGCCGACGGCACTTCAATTCTACAGCCCGTGCCGCGGCACGGGCCATAAGCAGGCGTCCTATACCGCGCCGCCGATGGTCTTGCGCCACAACCAAATGCCGCAGGCTTAGGGCGTCCCCGCGCCCTGGCAAACCGAACATGGGTGTTATGATGGCAAACCCAAGAACGACCGACTTTTTGTCCGAAGTACACGCAACAAGACATTCCATTGGAAGACGGGGCGTTCCCGCGTCCTGGGTCAGGGCATCAGCAACGGCACATTCCTCGGGGATGGGGTCTTCGCCGCCGAGCCTCCGGAGATATTCGCAATAGATCTTCGCGATGGCGGAATGGTCATCTGGTTCGGCGGACCGGACCATCAAGTCGTCAGATGTCACCCCGGAACTGCCCACGGCCGCATCCGTCAGTTCACCACCTCTTGAGAGGCAAAGGTTTCTATTTCCTGACCAGCAGCGAGGGCGCGAAGAACATCAAATGCGATCTCCAGCGCTTCGTCGACTTCCTCCGTATCGGGATCGTCGACACCTTCGACATTTGGGGCAACGCCTCCTTCGACCGTTGCACCGCTGGGCGTATAGTAAAGTGCGGTCGTCAGTTTCAGCCCGCCGCCCTGTGTAAATTCAAACGTCGTCTGAACGGACCCCTTGCCGAAGCTACGTTCTCCGACAATGACGCCGCGGCCTCGGTCCCGGATCGCAGCAGCGACAATTTCGGATGCGCTGGCGGACCCCTGATTGATCAGGACGACAACCGGCAACCCGCCGCTAGGGTCGGCGCTGTCGGCATTGAACTCTTCGGAACTGACCCGGCTTCGTGTGGAAACAACCATACCGCCCCGCAGGAAGGCGCCCGCGACATCGATGCTTTCATCCAGGAGACCGCCCGGGTTGCTCCTCAGGTCGACAACAAACCCCAGCAGGTTCCCATCGCCAGCGGCACGGCGCATATCGCGCATTTCCTGACGAAGCGCCCGACCGGTATTACGCACGAAATGCGTGATCCGCAGATACCCGATTCCATCTTCCGTGCGGCTTCTGACCCGTTGAACCTGAATGATCTCCCGCGTCAGGGGCACATCGAACTGTTCTTCATCACCGCGCAAGACAGTTACGGTCACTGTGGTCCCCGGTTCCCCCCGAAGGAGTTCAACGGCTTCCTGCAAAGTCAGTTCGGCAAGCGACAGACCATCCGCATGGGTAAGTCGGTCCCCCGGCCGGATTCCGGCGCGCATCGCAGGCGTACCGTCGATGGGTGATATGACTTCCAGCCCCACCGGATCCTTTTTGATTTCGATGCCAAGTCCGCCAAAGCTTCCCCGGATCACTTGATTCAGGGCGGCGAAGGCGTTTTCGTCCATGTAGGTTGAATAGTCATCAAGCGAATGCAGCATGCCCTGTATGGCCGCTTCGATCAGTTCCGCGTCCGATGCGGCGCTTGGGTCGGGATGGGCCTCGCGCATGCTTTGGTCGGCAGCGCGGTACAGCGCTTCGCTGTCGGTTTCCCGGACATAGGCATATCGAATGCGTTGAAACGCCTGTGCAAACAGACGGGCATCTTCGATACCGTCCCCCTGGGGACCGGGCGCGCCGCCGCGATAAACGTCTACCATTTCCTCGATACGGCTTGCCGCATCCCGGGCTTCGGGCGACTGGACACCAAGTCCTACCGCACAGGCGACGGCAACCGTCACTGCGAACCCGGACGCAATGATGAGCTTCGTACTACGCTTCATGAACGTCACGATACTGGAATTCGCCCGCATTCGCCACTTGCTCTGTCGACTTGTTTCTGGCCCACCCGTGCAGGAGCCTAGAGACATGATTCCAATTGGCAAGCGCATATGTCCGCGCCCCGTTGGTACGGGGTCGTGCGCCGCCGCACTAACCTTTCCGGGCTGCCAGATACTGCGCCGTCAGTTTCTTGTAGTGCGCCGCATCGAATGCCAGGAATTCCCGGTCGGCATCGCGCAAATCACGCAATTTTCGTGCCGGATTTCCGGCCCACAACTCACCGGAGGGAACAGTTTTCTTGGGCGGCAACAGCGCACCTGCGGCAAGAAACGCCCCCGGTTCAACCACCGCCCAATCCAGAACGACTGCACCGATGCCGATCAAACATCCGTCCATCAGTGTACATCCATGAAGTCGCGCACCATGGCCGATAATAACGTCCCTGCCCAGGACAGTCGGCCCAGTGTCCAGCGTCACGTGTATCACCGTTCCGTCCTGTACGTTCGATCCGGCACCGACTTCGATCCGCTGGTCGTCGCCGCGCAGGACACATCCGAACCAGACGCTTGCTTCGGGACCAATTTCCACATCTCCGACAATAACCGCACCCGGCGCAACATACGCGGTCGGATCAATTCGCGGCACTTTCCCTTGATAAGGCATGATGATGGGGTCTTGGGACATGGATGCCAGCGCCCTTTCCGAACATTGGGATGACAGGGTATATGGAATGGGAAGACCGAATTTAAAGCTCGGACTTGTGGGATTTCAAGAGCGCACGGCCACGCTCAATCAGGTCTGAAAGCCGCTCCAACTGGTTACCGATTGCGCCGGACTGAAGCGCGGCCACGGTATCGCCGCACCCTTCGACAACCTGCATCAAACCAACGCCTTCGGCTTCTGTGCTTAGTTCGCGACAGGATTCAACGGCAAGCCCCATTCGACCTGCTTTGAGATGGTCCCTGACCCGACCGAACAACAACGGTGCCTCTCGCTCAAACGCCCAGGCACGTTCAAGCGGGCTTTTCCGACCGGCCGCCTTGAGCCGGTTAAAATCAACCTCCGGCACTGTATCGTCGGTGTCCGGGGCAACCGCATCGACAGAGGTTTCAATCTGCCCATGCGGGTCCCCTATCAGGTCCGCGAGAATTTTGTCCAAGCGGTTGAGTTCCACCGATTTCTTCAGGAACTCGCGTGCCCCGGCTTCCAGGCAACGGCTGCGCTCCGCCTCATCTTCCACGCCGGAAACAACAATGACCGGAAGACCGTCCAGCTTTCCCTGTCGTGATAGGGCGGTAAGGACAGCATGCCCGTCCATATCTTCCATAACTACATCCAGCAGGATCACATCAAACCCGCCACTTGATATCTTTACCAGAGCTTCGAGGCCGGATTCCGCTGTCTCAGCTTCATGTCCAAGTTTGCGGACCCGGCTTTCCAAAACCGTCCGCGACATTTCACTGTCGTCAACTACCAGAATTCTCCCCATAGGCCCTCGGCGCCAGAAACGCGCCGCCCCGAAGTTTTCGCACAGCGGAAAGCTATCATGCGGACCCGCCCGCTTCCAAGGTCTTTGCCACTGCGTCGCGAAGCTGCGGTAAACTGATCCTCAGTTGTTCCGGCAGCGTGTCAATGCGGCGGTCCAGTTCCTCGCGGTCGTCACCGATGCAGGCGTGTTCCAGGTGTCTGAACTTCACGGCCAGGACAGGCATGCCAAGTGTTGCCGAATTGGACTTCAGATCGTGCACGGTTCGCCGCAGGCCATCCAAGTCGTCATCTGCAAGAAGCATACGCAGGTCTACCGGCGCGGATTCCGCTTTCGAAATAAATTTTTCAATCAGCGACAGGGCCAAATCGTCCCCGCAATCTTCCATCAGCCCGGCGACGCCGCTCTTGACCGACTCTGCAGTCTCAGACGTCTCGCCATCCACATCAGGCAGATCCCCGCCTTCGCCTTCAATCGGTTCCTCAGTTACCGCCGGCCCGCATCTCGCCCCACTGAATTTCGCAAGTGCCCTGGCAAGCATCGCCGGATGAATGGGTTTCGTCACAACATCATTCATTCCCGCCGCCAGACAGGCGGCGACCTCTTCCGAATTTGCCGCGGCGGTCACCCCGATTATGGGAAGGGCCGCAGCCGGACCGTCCAGGGACCGGATCCGCCGCGTCGCTTCCAGCCCGTTCATGATCGGCATGTGCCGATCCATCAGAATGATGTCCGGAAGGTCCCCCTCCAGCATGTCCAAAGCCTGCTGTCCGTCGTCGGCCGTTACCACCGAATGACCTTGCCTTGCCAGCATCCCAATCGCGACGCGGCGATTGATCTCGTTATCCTCCACCAGCAGCACCCTGAACGGGGCCAGAATCGCGAGTTCGCTTCGCGCCGCCTCATTGATCGGCGGGACCACCGGAATTTCGTCCACATCCGTGATTTCAAACGGGGCGGAAAAGCTGAAGGTCGACCCCTCCCCCACCTTGCTTTCAAGGCTGATTTCACCACCCATAAGTTCGGCAAGCCGCCGACAGATATTCAACCCCAAACCGGTGCCGCCATATTTGCGGGCAACTTCGGTCGATGCCTGGCTGTAGGCGGAAAACAGACTTTCCTGAAGCTCGGGCTTGATGCCGACGCCTGTGTCGGAGACGCTCAGGGTAATCTGTGCCGTATCGTTCGCCGACTTCTGCTTAAGTCCAATCGTCACCGCACCGGCGGGCGTGAACTTCACAGCATTGCTCAATAGATTCAATAGAATCTGTCGCATCCGGTGGGGGTCGCCCCGTACCGCCTCCGGCATGTTCGGGTCAAAATCCAGGACGATACTCAACCCCTTCTCTTCCGCCCGACCGGTCATCAATCCAAGCGCATCGTGAACAATTGCTTTCGGGGAAAAAGCGATCTTCTCAAGGTCCAGTTTCCCGGCCTCCAGTTTCGATATGTCCAGAAGGTCGTTCAGTATGGTCAAAAGCGATTCCCCGGACCGCAGGATCGTTTCTGCAAAGTCGCGCTGTTCCGGTGTCATGTCGGATTCCAGAAGCAGTCGCGCCATACCAAGGACCCCGTTCATCGGTGTCCGGACTTCATGGCTGATGACGGCGACAAATTCCGACTTTTTGCGCGACAGTTCTTCCACCCTGGACTTCTCCTTCGCCAGGATCTGTTGGGCACGCTTGCGTTCCGTGATTACGTAAGATGCGACCAGAACACATGTTGTGCCCTGATAGTTCATGATCCGCGCCGACATCAAAACCCAATGCCAGCCGCCCTTTCCGTCACTGATTTCCGCTTCGAAATTGTCGACACGGCCCACCTCCCGCAGGATGGAAATCAACTCTTCCCTTCGCGTTACGTCCCGGTAAAAGCTTTCAACCGGCTTTCCGCCGACCGTCAGCCCGTAAAGCTCCGTCGCGTGGTGGTTCGCAAAATTGATCACGCCGGTGCGCATGTCCGTCAGAACAAGCGGGGTCGGCACTGCGTTCAGGAGTTCATTCAGGCGCTGTTCCTGGCTGCGCTCGTGGGTAACATCGACTTGGGTCGCAACGACGCCGCCCGTCGCCGTCGGGCGCCGGCGCACGGCCAGCCAGCGTCCTTCAGGCGTTCGACCTTCGAAATCGCCGATCGCATTGCTTGCGGTTCCGAATTTTCCGCGCGAATCCGCCAGGAACCAGCCGCGTTCCTTGTCCAAACGGTCCAGGTCCTCGGCAGTCCTGCAGCGGGCCATATCTTCTTCCGAATAGCTGAAATATTCGCGATACCGGCTGTTGTGCAGCAGGATGACCCCGTCCGCGTCATAGACGATGAACCCGTCCGATGCATTTTCGATGGCATCGTTCAGTAGGGCACTTCTTTCCATGACGCGATCCTCCAATTCGTCCTGAATCGAATTCAGGGCCGACAACTGGTCGGCGATCGCGCGGTAGACTTCCCCTATCTCGTCGCGCCGGGCCATTGCCGGTCCGCTTTGGTCTGGCCAATCTTCGGATGCACCGGACCGAAGCAGATCCCGCAGGCGTATCAGTGGGCGCAGGACAACGCCGCTGACGGCGATCAGCGCAGCGAGTGTCAGCGCGGCGGCTACCAGAACAACAATTCCAGCGACCTGTAACAGAAAGGCGTGCACCTGACCGTCGACTTCCGACGTGTCGATCCGAAGCGTGACCGCCCGACGGTCAATCATCGTGTCCACCGGCCATTGTGCCTCAATCCTGGTTCCGTCAGCGCTGCGCGCTGACAGGACCGGGACCATCCCATCTGAAGCCGGCACAGCTGCTGGATCCAATTCAACGACTTCCCCACCGGCCGCCATTGTCACCCCTTCCGCCGACGTAACCCGAACTCCGACAACAAGGTCGGCGCCAAGGACTACCGGAACGACCCGCCCCGGCGCCACACCCGCCCCCGGCACTTGAATAGATGCGCGCAGGGTCTCTTCGCCGGCGCGGACCAAAGTCTGAATAAGCTCATCTTCCTTCTTCAGGGTGGATGGCAGAAGAATCAGCGCCTGGACGATCAGGATCGCCATGAAAAGGAGAAGCGCGACACGACGCGCAAGGGGGGAACCCATGAGCGCCAAGGATTCCCGAAGAATCGTCACGGAATCCACGCGGCCAGCCGACTGGTGATCTTGTTTATCCCCTTCCACGCCCGTCATCCCCCGGCCAACATCGACCCCGCGCCCCGATCAGCGCCGCACTTGACTTACTTTGGCGAGTACGAGCCGATATGGAAGCATGAATACCAGTTTACGGGAAGCCATGAGCAAAAGAGACGTCGAGCGGATAGATTTGGCACCGGGCCTTACGATCGGGCGCATTGTCCATGGTCTTTGGCAAATCGCGGACATGGAAAAGGACGGCGTCACAGTCGACCCAGCGACAGCCAGCGACGCCATGGCACGTTATAGCGCACGCGGATACGACGCATTCGACATGGCTGACCATTACGGCAGCGCAGAAATTATTGCCGGCAATTTCCGCAAGAGCCACGACCCGGACCGGGCGGTTGCACTTTTCACCAAATGGTGCCCGCCGCCGGAGTTCCATTCACCCTCAGCAGTTCGCGACGGGGTCGGTCGCAGCCTCTCGCGCATGGGTCTGGAAACAATCGATCTGATGCAATTTCATTGGTGGCAGTATGCGCATCCCGGGTACCTGGACTGTCTGCACGAAATCGCAACGATGCAACGCGAGGGGAAAATCCGCGCCATTGGTCTGACGAACTTCGATACCGACCACCTGTCGCTTGCCCTGTCCGACGGCATTCCAATTGCCACGAACCAGGTCGCCTTTTCGCTGATCGACCGGCGTGCGGCAGGCCGACTGTCAGAGGTCTGTTTGCAAAGGGGTGTCAAACTTCTGGCGTACGGCACGCTTGCCGGCGGGTTCCTGAGCGAGCGATGGCTTGAAAAGCCGGAGCCGACCGACATTACCGATTGGAGCAAGATGAAGTACCAGCGCTTCATTGATGCGACCGGCGGCTGGGAGACCTTTCAGTCATTGTTGCAGGCGCTGAAGCGGGTGGCGGAACGGCATGGCAGTTCAATCCCGTTGGTTGCAACACGCTGGGTCCTGGACCACCCGGCCGTGGGCGCGGCAATCGTCGGCGCAAGGCTGGGCGAAAGCGACCACGGCGACGATACAATGGCAGTGTATGACCTTTGCCTGACGGAACGCGACCGGCTGGACCTCGACAAAGCCTGTTCCTACCTGACACCGCTGCCGGGCGATTGTGGTGACGAATACCGCAAGCCGCCGTTCCTGACCGCTTCCGGCGACCTCAGCCATCATATTGATGCTCTGCCGCCGGTTTTTCCGGTGGCGAAGAACTCCAACGGGCGCCGATTCGTCGACAGCGGCAGCGAATGGGAAGAGGTTGCTGGATTTGCGCGCGCGACCCGCATTGGCGATCGTATTCTGGTCAGCGGCACGACAGCAACGCACCCGGACGGACGGGCGGTCGCACCCGGCGACCCGGCGGCACAGACGGTCTATATCCTGGACAAGGTCGAAGCCGCCATCACGGCGCTGGGCGGCAAGATGTCGGATGTTGCGCGAACCCGCATCTATCTGGCGGATGCCGACCAATGGGAGCCGGTCAGTCGGGTGCATGGCCGCTACTTCGGGAACGTGCGTCCGGCGAACACCCTGGTTCAGGCAGGGCGACTGATCGGCGACTATCTGGTTGAGATCGAAGCGGAAGCGATCGTCACCCGGGCGTGAAATCAATATGCAGGTGATTGCCGTCCGGGTCGTGCAGATTCACTTGCGTGATCGGAAATCCAGGCACATCCGCCAGCCAGTAATCAATCCCCTCCCCGTCCAGGGTGCGGGTCAGCTGATCCATATCATCGGCGGTAATTGCGAAATGTTCCAATTGCTGGTCCCGCTTATAGGGCAGCGGCTGTTCACTGACCTCTATCAAATGAATGATCGCGTCATCACCACAATAAAGCCATGCGCCGGGAAACGGAAAATCCGGACGACGGCCGACCGACAGGCCTAGAACCCGGCTATAGAAATCCACCATCCCCTTCAGGTTCGAAGTCCGGATATTAACGTGGTCCAGCCGACGCAATCCCATCAGAAGTTCTCCTTCTTGTAGCCGAAATCAAACCGGCCGCATTCGCGGGCCAGCACACGGGACAACCCTTCGGGACCGCAAAAATAGACATCGACATCGCCCTTCGGATGCGCATCGCGAATCTGCTTGAAAAGCGATTGCCAATTGGGTCGCGACGGCTGTGTTCTGGCACGAAGTGCGGTCAGCAGGTCCAGCCCAGTCGACCGGTGATAGACTTCCATTGCGATTGTCAGGCTGGCCGACGTCAATTGCGCACGCAGCCCGGTCAGAAACACCTGGATTTCGATCATATCTTTGGTTGCCGGATCCTGCTCCAGCTGCGCCATCAGTTCGACGAACCATTCGAAAGCCTGCTGATCGCGGTTCAGCCATATGAAATGGATCTTTTCGATATGCTGGACGGACGGATCATCTGCCCGGCGGCGCTCCAGGATCGAACGCAGGATCGATGCGAAAGGCGTCACACCGATCCCCGCCCCGATCAGAACGGGAATCTTGCTGTCAAAGATGTCTGAAGCCGGCGACCCGTACGGACCGTCCAGATAGACCCTGTCCCATGTGGGCGGGCGTTCCGGAACGGGCCAGGACGCCAGTTCGTTCAGTTTCGTGGTCCAAGTCCCGATGCTGCGGACATGCAATTCCAACCTTTCACGATCTTCGGGGTTTGAAGTCACCGTGAACGGGTGCCATTCCCGTCGCGACACCGCGGGGTGGCGCACAAACACATACTCACCGGGCTTGTAATCAAAACTCTTCGGCCGCTTCAGGCGAAGCCGGGTAACGTTAGACGGCATCGCCGTCATGGTGTCCAGCGTCGCCGGCAGCCGTCCGCGCACCAGCCGAATACCCTGTTCGATAATGAAAAGTGCACCCGGCACGACAACCCATTGCCAATATGTCGGGTAGTGCACGATCAGAAATGCAAACCAGATCCAGAATAGCTGGTGGGTAAAGTAGAACAGTTCGAACAGGCCCTTGTCCCGCACGACCTTCAGGGCGCAGACCCACATGACGATGAATATCCCGATCAGCGTCAGGCCCGACCAGCCGACAGTCGACCTGATCAGGGAACCGTAAAGCATTTCACGGGTAAAAAAGTCCGGATCGACCATCGTTTCATAGGCAGCGATAAACCCACCGATGTGGACAACCGCCAACAGGATCGCGGTGTGCCCGACGATGCGATGAAAATCGATCATGTGGTCCAGCGGAAGCCATGGCCCGATCGGCGTACGGCGCAGATAGGTCCATGTCATGCGCAACATGCTGACCAGGACAATGACGCCATTCAGCTTCAATGCCGCCGCCGCACCGAATGCGACTTGCGTCTGAAGGTCGGAGCCCATCATCGATTCCGCGATCATGCCGTCCCGGAACATCCAGATATTACCCGCCACGTAGGCAATCAGCAGCACAAGCCAGGGGCGGTCGTTTTCCCACAATCGCAGCACATAGTCGCCAAGCCCGCGAACACCGCGACCGGCACCGCGCCGATCCGCGGGAATGCGTTGGGGAAGACGAAGCCACGTCGCCGATGTCGCGATCATCTGGTCGCGCAGGTCCGGGTGGGCGTCCAGACACGCCTTGAACTCGGCGAAACTGATGCCACCGCTTTGGTCGGTATCGATGTTGGCAAACAGTGCGCGGCTCAACGCCTCAAGTTTGCCTTGTGAAATTTCCAGGCTGTGTTCGTTCAGGCTGCGGTCCAGGATATGGGTCAGTTCGTTTTCGTCGACCGTCCCGTCCCCGTTAATGTCATGCAGGTCGAAAACGATTCGAAGTTTCTCTTCCGGCGTTCCTTCCACCAGGACTTTCGCGAACTCAATGAACTCCCAAACCGTCACATCGCCGCTGTCGTCGCGGTCAACCAGATTGAAGATACGTCGGGCATAATCTGCGTCGTTCAAACGCAGGCCGGCCTGAAGTTCATCAACGTCGATCCGTTCGTCCGTGCCCGCGATTTCCTTGAACCGTTCCTCGATATCTTCAAGCAACTGCGACGCAGAGCGGCCCGTTCTTACCTGTGATTCCGCTTTCGACATATGTGACCCCGCACCGCCCCAATTAACCATCCGCCGCGATGGTATCAGATTCCGGCCCACGCTTTGATTAGCAATGATTGCCCTGAATCCGATTATCTCTTAATCTTTGTCACATGATGATACGATCCATTGCAACTGCCGCGGCGATGCTTGTTGTCAGCATCGTCGGCGCGAATGCCCAGGATGTCAGCGGCGACCCGACGCGCGGACAGGCATTGATGACCGAAATGCAGTGCCCCCGCTGCCACGGAACCGATGGCAAGGGCCGGTCCGACACACCGGGTGTCCCGCGGATTGATGGTCAGTATGAGACATACCTGATCAATCAGCTTTTTAATTTCCGCGACGGCCGCCGCCCTCACCGGTTCATGGAAGCCTATGCCAGTAGGCTGGACGGACAGACCGTGCGGGATCTGGCCGCCTTCTATGCCTGTCAGGGGGATGCGACGGCGGCGGATATGGATCGCTGCGCACCTGTGCGCTGACCGAAAGGGACTTCGATGCAGGCAAAGGTCATCCTTACAGCAACCCTTGCAGCGCTGGCGTTTACCGTCCTTGCATCCGGCGATTCCCGCGCCCTGGAATGTGACGAACGCAACCCGGACTATTGCACCACCTGTGAAGAGGTGCGTCGGGCCTACAGCGGGCAGGATGTGAACATCACCCAGGTGCGGGGCCGTTCGGTCTGGACGCCGCTGTATGCTGCCTATTTCAGGGGCTGCCTGGAACTCGCCCAGTCCTACCTGGAACGTGGGGCATTGCCCCAGATCGGTGGCATGGAAGGGGACATGCTGGCCACGGTCATATCCTGGGACCGCTGGGAAGTACCGGAACGCGGTGAATGGGTCGAATTGCTGGTGAATGCCGGTGCCCGTCTGGATGAACCGCCGATCACACAGCGCACCACCCGCGAACGCCTGATGCAGGAATATGGCCAGCGACAGGATATCATGCAGCTTATCGATATTGCCGAACAGGCGGGCGGCTGATCCACTGGGCGCATCCGCGCCATGAAAATCTGGAAAGACCAATGACCATGAGAACCGTTTCGTTCGGCAGAACGGGCTTGTCCGTTTCCAACCTTTGTTTCGGCACCATGACTTTCGGCGGCGAAGCCGATGCGAAGACGTCAGAAGAAATCTACAGCGCCTGCCGTGACGCAGGGATCACGTTCTTTGACTGCGCGAACCTCTACAACGGCGGACGGTCGGAAGAAATCCTGGGGGACCTGATCGCGTCCGAGCGGGACGAACTGGTGATTACCAGCAAGGTCGGCATGCGGTTTTCCAGCGCCAGCGCGCTCAATCGCGGTGGCAACAACCGACGGCATATCCTGATGTCGGTCGAAAACAGCCTGCGGCGTCTGAAGACGGACCGCCTGGACGTTCTTTTCCTGCACCGCTGGGACGACGACACACCGTTGGAAGAAAGTCTTCGCGCGTTGGAAGACTTGGTGCGGGCCGGCAAGGTCATCCATACCGGCGTCAGCAACTTCACGTCCTGGCAGACAGCGACCGCGCTTGGCATTCAACGACGGAACGGATGGCAGGCGTTCGACGTGATCCAGCCCATGTACAACCTGATAAAGCGTCAGGCAGAGGTCGAAATTCTGCCGCACGCAATGGCCGAAGGTCTGGCGGTTATTTCCTACGGGCCCAACGCCGGCGGCGTCCTGACCGGAAAATATCGTGGCAGCAAAGTACCGGAAGGGGTGCGTCTGGACCTGAACAAAGGATATGCAAAGCGGTATGCCGACGACTACTACATGACGACCGCGTCGGCGTTCGTCGAACTCGCGGATGAGATCGGTATGCATCCGGTTACCCTTGCGGTCGCTTGGGCCGCGCACCACCCGGCAATCACCTGCCCGATTATCGGCGCGCGCAATGTGGAACAGCTGAAGCCGTCGCTTGCAGCAGCCGACTTCGAAATGACGGATGCGCTTTACGATCGGATTACCGCATTGACGCGTCCCCTTCCTTCCCCGACCGACCGGGATGAAGAAGGATGACCGACCGCGGCACACTGGAATCCTATGCGCTTCTGACTGCGACGACACTGTGCTGGGGCCTGAACGCGGTTTTCAGCAAGATGGCCGTCGGCGAAGTATCCCCAATGATGGTCGTGCTTGGCCGGTGGGTCGGCGTCATGCTGCTTTGTCTTATCTTCCTGCGCCCGAAGTTGATCCGGGATTGGCCTGTCCTGAAACAACATCTGCCGTTTCTGGCTGCGATGGGTGCGATCGGGTTCACCGGATTCAATGCCTTTTTCTATATCGCCGCCCACAGCACCACCGCCCTGAACATCGGCATATTGCAGGGGTCAATTCCGGTGTTCGTGCTGGTGGGTGCCTGGATAGTTTACCGCCGTCCGATCGTCCCGGTTCAGGTGATCGGCGTGCTGATTACCATGGCCGGCGTCATCATCATCGGTACGCACGGCAGCCTTAGTCGGCTTGCCAGCCTGGCCTTCAACCATGGGGACCTGCTAATGCTGGTCGCCTGCTTGTTCTACGCCAGCTACACGGTCGGGCTCCAGCGTCGGCCCCAGGTCTCGCCGCTCAGCATATTCGGTGTGATGGCGTCGGCCGCGTTCGTCGTATCCATTCCACTTGCGGTCAGCGAGGCGGTCTGGGGCGCCTTCCAGATTCCGACGATGAAAGGATGGACCATCATAGCGTTGATCGCGGTCCTGCCATCTTTCATTGCCCAGATTTTTTTCATTCAAGGGGTGGACCGTATCGGCGCGGGCCGGGCCGGTATTTTCGTCAATCTGGTGCCAATTTTTGCGGCAGGACTGGCGGTGTTGATCCTGGGGGAAGACTTCCGGTTCTACCACGCCGCCGCCATTGCACTGGTGCTGTTCGGCATCTTCCTGTCGGAACGCTTCAAACCGGCCGGTTAGCCCCGTCGACCGGTGCCATTCCCTTAGATTTCCTGATCAATTAGCGTTTGACGAAGGCGACAAGTTGGGGCAAGCCAATTGTCATAAATAAATCACAGGGAAGCTTCGCGTGTCGGAACCGGTTCTGATCGCCGAAGACATTTACAAGAGCTTCGGGGACCTTGAGGTCCTGAAGGGCTTGTCTCTCGCCGCATCGGTCGGCGACGTTATTTCAATCCTCGGATCGTCCGGTTCGGGGAAGTCTACCTTTCTGCGCTGCATCAACTTTCTGGAAACCCCGAACAGCGGTCGCATCGTCGTCGATGGAGAAGAAGTCCGCGTTCGTTCAAACCGGTTGGGCCAGCCCACCGGCGCGGATCCGAAACAGATTCAGCGCCTGCGATCCCAACTTGGCATGGTCTTCCAGCAGTTCAATCTTTGGGCTCATTTGACCGTGCTTCAAAACGTGACCGAAGGTCCGATCCACGTCCTCAAGCGCCCCAAGGCGGAGGTTGAGGAGGAAGGAATGGAAATCCTGGCGAAGGTCGGCATTTCCGAAAAGCACGCACAATACCCGGCACAGCTTTCCGGCGGCCAGCAACAGCGCGTTGCGATCGCGCGCGCCCTTGCCATGAAGCCGAAGGTCCTATTGTTCGATGAGCCGACAAGTTCGTTGGACCCGGAACTGGTGGGTGAGGTTCTGGCCGTGATGAAGGACCTGGCCAAGGAAGGCCGAACCATGATCGTCGTCACGCACGAAATGGGTTTTGCCCGCGAAGTTTCCTCCAAGACCATCTTCCTGCACCAGGGAAGGGTTGAAGAGGAAGGAACCCCTGCCGAGGTATTCGGCAACCCCCGATCCGCGCGCTGTCGGGCGTTTCTGCAAAGCGCGCTTTAACCGTAGGGTAGAAAACAGGGAGACATCCTATGATCAAATTGAAGCATCTGGCAGGCGCTTTGGCACTGGCGGGCCTGACCGCCGGCCCGGCCATGGCGGACACGGTTCGTCTGGGCACGGAAGGCGCCTATCCCCCGTACAACTTCATTGACGACAATGGTGAAGTCGCCGGGTTCGAACGGGACCTGGGCGATGAACTCTGCAAACGCGCGGAACTGGATTGCGTCTGGGTCACCAACGACTGGGACAGCATCATCCCGAACCTGGTTTCCGGCAACTATGACGCCATCATCGCGGGCATGTCCTACACCGAAGAACGCGACCAGGTCATCGACTTCACTGAAGCCTACATCCCGGCAAGCGAATCCTACTATGTCGCCTTGGCCGGAATGGACGTTGACGTGACAAGCGGCGTCATCACGGCACAGGTCAACACGATCCAGGCTGGCCATGTTGCCGCTTCGGGCGCCACGCTGGTGGAATTCGCGACGCCGGACGAGACGATCGCCGCGGTCCGCAACGGCGAAGCCGATGCGGTTCTGGCCGATGACGACTACCTGCAGCCCATCGTGGATGAGAGCAACGGCGAGCTTGAAATTGTCGAACGGGTTCGCCTCGGCGGCGGGGTCGCCATGGGCATTCGCGAAAGCGACGGCGAACTGCGTGAGAAAATGACCGCCGCCATTCAGTCCATGAAAGCGGACGGCACGCTGAACGCACTGCTTGCAGAGTGGTTCGGCGAAGACCCTCCGCAGTGGTAAGGCACTAGACGTAGGCGGGGCGGATCACAGGATCCGCCCCGTTCGTCTTTCCGGTCGCGCTTCCCGGTAATCCCCGACATGTTTGAATTCTGCACCGAGCCTGACACGCTGGAATCTCTGTCCTGGCTTGCGTGCTATCTGACAACGCCGAAGCATGGGCTTTTCTACCTTAGCTTCATTACCGTCATTGGATTGTTGCTGGCCGCGGTTGGTCCGATTCTGGTTCTGGGCCTACTTGGGGCTCTCGCCAAGCGTTCGGCACTGTTTCCGGTCCGTTGGCTGGGTTCGCTCTATACAACCATGGTGCGCGGCATTCCCGACATCGTCTTTTTCCTGTTCGTGCCGATCGCACTGGACCAGGGGATAGAATATGTACGCCACGTGGTCCTATGTCCCGAAGCGGAAGGTTCTGTCTGGGTCGGCAATGACTTCGTCGTTTGCGCCGCGGCCAAAGCGCCCTTGTCGACCGCGGCACCATGGGTCCACGATACATACGGATTTATTTTGGCGCTGATTGCCTATGCCATCGTTTTCGGTGCCTTCGCCGCCAATATCATCGACGGTGCCTTGCGCGCGGTGCCCAAGGGTCAGCTTGAGTCCGCAAATGCGATCGGGATGAGCCCGTTTCAGGTCCTATGGCGCATCCATCTGCCGCAGATGTGGATCTATGCCCTGCCCGGCCTGTCGAACCTATGGATGATCCTGATCAAGGCAACGCCGCTCCTGTTCCTTTTGGGGGTGGAAGACATCGTCTATTGGGCCCGCGAACTGGGCGGCATGAAGACCCAGGCCTATGATTATCCTCACCCGGACTGGCGCGTTTGGTACTTTGGCGGTCTGCTTGTCTTCTATCTGGGCCTGACCTGGATCAGCCAGATCGGCTTTGACCGCCTGACGGCCCGCGTGTCCCGCGGCATGGCGATATCCCGATGACCGCGTGTCTGGACACATTGCAGGCTTACGCCTTTCGTTCTCTGGGGTTCGGCGAACGCCTACTGCCGAAAGAAGGGATCACGCTGTGCGATCAGTTCGTCCTGATCGGATCCGGCATGATCTGGAACCTGTATTTCGCGATACTGGCGGTACTGATGGGCTTCTGGTTCGCAACCGCCCTGGCGGTCGGCAAAGCAAGCGACCGGAAACTTTTCAGCATCCCCTGCAAGGGCTTCATCTACATCTTTCGCGGCTCGCCCCTCTTCATCCAGTTCTTCTTCGCATATGAGATTTTTACGCAAGTGCCACGCCTGACCGGCGAATGGGACCTGGGATTCATGGTTCTGACGGTTGAAACGGGCTGGCTGACCCGCGCCTGGCTGGGTGCGCTGATCGTCCTGTTCCTAAATACCTCCGCCTATACGGCAGAGATTTTCTATGGCGCGTTGCGCGCAGTGCCCAAGGGCGACCTGGAAGCCGCAGATTCCATCGGCATGTCCGCGTCTCAGAAATTCTGGCGCATCACCTGGCCGACGATGCTGCGCCTTGCCTGGCCGTCCTACACGAACGAAGCGATCTTCCTTTATCACGCGACGGCGCTGGTCTTCTTCTCAAGCTTCCCGGCCTGGCGGCAACAAGCGGATGCTCTCTATTACGCGAACTATTTCGCGGAACAGACCTTCAATCCGTTCGTGTCCTATCCGATTGTGGCGCTGTTCTTCATTGTCGGCACGGTGATGATCATCCAGGTCTTCGGCATTGCCAACAAACGCCTGAACCGGCATCTGGCGCCCGAACAGCGCCGGAAGTTGAAGATCCGCCCGCAGCTGATCCGCTAGCCGCGCTGTTCAAAGGCAAAGAACAGTCCGCTTTCCGGATGCGGATGCGTGACCAGCCTCCCGTTTATTCGCACGAACTCGACGCTGTTTCGCGTGAACAGTGCCTCCACCGCCGAAAGATCGCCGGTTTCGAACACCAGCCCTCTGTGCCCCAGTTCGCGGTCATCGCCGCTTTCAGCCACGCCGAATTCCCGCGCCAGAAATTTGCACGGCACGATTGATGTGCGGCCGTTCGGGAACAGGCAATCCACCGCCCCTCTCGTCATTCGAACCGCGTTCGGATCCACCAGTTCTTTCAGAAATCCTTCAAAGACAGCGGGGTCCGGTGCAGTGGAATACGCATGTTTTGCGCCCAGCACGCCGTTTTCATGGTCCAGCAGCGACGTCCGGTCGACCGCCGGGACGACGATATCCTGGCAGGAGAAGTAGAATGCGGACGGCCCGGCCGGATGCGTCGCAAAGGAAAGCCTTGCGGAAACCGTGTCCAACGTTCCGTCCGGGCGTTCGAAGTCCCGTGAAAAGGCGACGATGTCACCGCCGGACACACCGTTTGTCACGAAACGGCCATGGTCCGCATCCGCGTCCGTCGATGTCACAACGATGTGGGAAAACCCGTAATCACCCTTGGCCATCCGAAACATGGCGTCATTCTTGACGAAGGTGTTTCCTTCGCCGGCGGCACGGGAATACGTCGCCGGATTCTGCACCGCCAGGGTTTCGATCATCGGGCCGTCACGGAAGTACATATTCGCATTGTAGGTGCCGAACGGGTGAACCCCGTCCGGTGCTACGGTGAAACCCAGTTTCCGGTACCTTTCCCGCGCGAGGGACAGGCTGCCGGCAACCAGCACGTAATGATCAATCGAACGCACTTCCATATCAGCTTTCCGAAGGGATGCGGCAAGGGTTGACCGGACTTTGGTGGTTCGGTCGGTAGAAGTCAAAGAAGGCACATTGATTGACAGGCTTTACATGCCGTGACTAGCCTTTGTCATCGGTTGGGTGGGAGCAATGTCGATGTCAGATGAAACCGGCCCCGGGGCGCTGTCCGGTCTGCGGGTCCTGGAATTGGGGTCCATGTTGGCAGGCCCATTCTGCGGCACCATGCTGGCGGATTTCGGGGCGGACGTGATCAAGGCGGAAAAACCGGGCGTCCCGGACGCGCTTCGGCAATGGCCACCCTTCAAGGATGGCGAGAACCTGCTGTGGCGATCGATGGCGCGGGGAAAGCGTACGATCACCCTGGACATTTCCCGGCCCGACGGCGCGGCGGTCGCCCGCGACCTGATCGCGAAGTCCGACATCGTCATCGAAAACTTCCGGCCGGGCACGATGGAACGCTGGGGCTTCGACCCGGACGCGCTGTCGAATGCCGAAGGGGGCGCGGTCTGGGTGCGCATATCCGGCTATGGCCAGACCGGGCCCAACACAAAGGGTGGCGGATACGCAACGATTGCAGAGGCGTATTCGGGCCTTGCATCCTTCACCGGGTATGAAGACCGGGGGCCCATGGTCTCCGCCTTCCCGATGGCGGATTATCTGACCGGCATTTTCGCCGCTTTCGGGGCGCTGGCGGCCATTCAGGAACGCGCCCGTTCCGGACGGGGCCAGATCGTCGATGCGGCGCTTTATGAACCGCTTCTGCGGATTATCGAATCCGCCGTCCTGCGATATGACCAGACCGGCGACCTGAAAGAGCGGATCGGCAGCCAGATGCAAGAAGACGTGCCCAGAAACGTCTATGCCACGAAGGATGGCGGATGGATCGCGCTGTCGATCGGAAGCGACCGCCTGTTTGCCGGGCTGTGCGACGCCATTGGCCGCCCCGACCTGAAGGAAGACCCGCGCTACCGGACCATGGCGGGCCGCGCCGCCAACCGGGAAGCGGTCGACGCTGAAGTGGCGAAATGGTTTGCGTCCCAGGATACCGAAACGGCGCTGAAGGTCGCGACCGATCACCGCGTGATCGTCGGCCGTGTCTTTGACATGGCCGATGTGTTCGAAGATGTGCATGTCATCGCCCGCGATATGATCCGCAAGGTGGCGGACCCCATGCTGGGTCCGGTTGCAATGCCGGGTCCGGTGCCGCGCCTGTCCCGTACGCCGGGCGACATCAACTGGACCGGGCGCCCGTCCGGCGCGGACAATGATGCAGTCTATAGCGGTCTTCTGGGCTACGACGAACGCCAGATTGATGCCCTGTCCGCCGCAGGGGTGATCTAGGCATGAACCGGGATATCGGGATCCTGGGCTGGGGGCGCACGGCCTATGACAAGAAGTCGACAACCCCGCTCCTGACCTATTTCGCGGATGCCGCACGCCGTGCCCTGGACAGCGCGAATGTAAAGATGTCGGATATTGACGGCCTTGCCATCGGGTCCTTTCAACTGCACCCCGACAATGCCGTCACCGTCGCCGAACAGTTCGGCATGTCGCCCCGTTGGGCCCACCAGTGCACGGCCGGCAGCGGCGGCCCCATCGCGGCACTGTTGGATGCCATTCGCACCATCGATGCCGGAAAGGCGGAATATGTCCTGATCCTTTCGGGGGATGCCTATGACCCGCAAAGCCTGTTCGACATGATGGACAAGCTGACGGGGTCGATCCGCGATTACCTGACGCCCCACGGATTCGGTGGGCCGAACGGCCTTTTTGCTCTGGTAACGCAAAAGCACATGGACCGGTTCGGAACGACCAGGGAACAGTTGGGCCGCATCTGCATCGATCAGCGCATCAATGCGCAAGGAAACGATATGGCATTGCTGCAGGGCGAGCTGACCATGGACGACTACCTGAACGCACGGCCCATCGCAGACCCGCTCAGGCTGTTCGATTGCGTGCTGGCCTGTTCAGGGGCAGAAGCGATTGTCGTGGGCCCGTTGGACCGGGCGCCTGCCGGCAAGGGCGTGCGCGTCATCGCCGGTGCGGAACGCTATAACCATCCGGCGGACGAAATCATCCCGTTGGAAGGCGGCTGGGCGACCTTCCGCGATGCCTTGTGGGCAGACGCCGGGTACGGTCCGCGCGATATGGATTGCATCCAACTGTACGACGACTACCCGATCATGGTCGCGATCCAGCTGGAAGATCTGGGCTTCTGCGAAAAGGGATCTGCCGGCCGGTTCCTGGACGAAAACCGTTTCACCTATGACGGTACCTGTCCGCTGAACACCGGCGGGGGCCAGCTATCCGTCGGCCAGGCCGGCATGTCCGGCGGGCTGATGCTGGTGACGGAGGCGGTGCAGCAACTGCGCGGCGAAGGCGGCAGGCGACAGGTCGAAGGCGCCAGGCGCGCACTGGCATCGGGCTTCGGGATGATCGGTTATGGGCGCGGGCTTGCGGCAACCGCCGCCGTTTTGGAGTGTGCCGCGTGACCGCCCCCCTGCCCTATCCCGAAGCGCGGGAAACGGACATCAACCGCGAATGCCTGGTCGCGTGGCGTGAACGCGGCGCGTTGTTGGTCCAGAAGTGCGGCGCATGCGATCATGTATTCTATTACCCGCGTGCCGTCTGCCCCGCCTGCTTCGCCCCGGACCCGGCATGGCTGTCGGCAAACGGCACCGGCACCATCGTGCTGGCAACCCGCATCCACCGACCGAACCATCCATCCTTCTTTGACGAGGTCCCGGTCATCCTGGCGGAAATCGCCCTTCCGGAAGGCTGCAGCCTGCTGGCGCGGGTCGTCGGACCGGATCGGGAAGATGCGGCGCCGGGCAGCGCGGTTCGCCTGATCGCCCCGCCGGACCATGCCCGCTATCCGCTGCCGACTTTCGTATTGGGGAACTAAGCTGCCTGAAAAGCAAAAACCCCCGGTTTCCCGGGGGTTTTCGATGGTGGGCGCGGCAAGGATTGAACTTGCGACCCCTGCGATGTCAACACAGTGCTCTCCCACTGAGCTACGCGCCCTGGTCCGGGATTGATCGTCCCGAGGCGCGGGTAGATAGCACCCGCGATGCCGTCCATCAAGCCCCTGTTACAATGCTATTTCATTTGATTTCGCCCATTGCCACGCCCGGCGTGGCATGAGGTTTGCTTCCCACCCGTGCGAGAGAGAATTTTCAGACGGGAGAGTCCCAGATGCGCCACGGCGTCATCCCCCTGTTTGCCTGTGCCCTTCTGATCTGGCTGGGGTCCAGCGTACCTGCCCTGGCCAGCACGGATGTGGCGACCGGCCCGGAAGCCGGCCCCTGCGCCGCAGCGATTACAGTCGCCGAGCAGGCGCGGCGCATCCCGGTACACCTGCTTCAGGCGATTTCCCTGACCGAAAGCGGCCGCTGGAGCGACCACCACAATGCCTATGTCGCCTGGCCCTGGACCGTAATGGCCGAAGGACAGGGACGCTATTTCGACAGCATGGCCGAGGCTGTCGCCGAAGTTCGCGCCCTTCAGGCCCGCGGTGTGACGAACATCGATGTCGGTTGCATGCAGATCAACCTGTACTATCACGGTGACAGATTCGAATCCCTGGAAGAGGCGTTCAACCCCGTCTTCAACGTCGCCTATGCCACTTCGTTTCTGGTGGAACTGCGCCAGCGCCGCAACAGCTGGACCCGGGCGGTCAGCGAATATCATTCCACCAACCGCGAACGCCAACAGCGCTATCGCGGCCGCGTCATGGACATCTGGGACGCGCTCAAGAAAGGGGAACCGATCGGCGGGCGGGAAACCGGCATCGGCGACAATGGTTTTCCCAGTCTGCCGATCGCTGAATGGCCACCGCGGGACTATCAGGCCCAGCAGCGACTGGAAGCCGCCGCGCGCGCCCGGGTCATGACCTTCACCAATTGAACGGTACTGTTCGTCGCAACGCCGTCTTGCGCTTTCACACTACCGTCATTGCGCCTACGTTGTGGATCGGAAAATCCAATCTGGCGGCTGACGGCGATGGCAGCGGAAGAAATCGACCTTGATAGCATTCTGAACGGGCTGACACCGCTTATCGGCCGCACACCGGAAACCGAAATTCGGGCGGAAGATAATGTATTCGCGACCTTGGGGGAAATCGCCGGCGCCGGCATTTTCATCGGGTCGTTTCAGGGCGACAGCGCGTGGGAAAGACACCCCAATGGCAACGAGATTGTCCAGATTCTGCGCGGTGCGACGGTGCTCAGCATCCTGACGGAAAACGGCAGGCGTGATCTTCACCTGACGGCGGGAATGATGACCATCGTGCCGCAAGGGGCATGGCACAAATTCCAGGCGCCAGACAGTGTATCGGTGATGACGGTCACGCCTCAGCCGACCGACCACGCACGCGGTGAACTGCCGCCTCAGCCGCATTCCCCTTGATGGAATCGCCCGGACGGAGTACCCGTTCGGCGATCACAGGTTTTGAGATGTCTTTTTGGAGGAGATGATGCCGGTAGGTGCTTTCAGTGGGATTCTGTCGCCGGTCCTGAGCCCGATGACCGCGGACTACGGGGTGGATGGACCCCGGTTCCAGGCCATGTGCAAATGGCAACTGGCCAGCGGGATCGACGGTCTGGCGATTTTCGGCACGACCAGCGAGGCAAACAGCATTTCCGTTGCCGAACGGATGGCACAGACCGAAGCCCTGGTGGCATCGGGCGTTCCTGCGGGTAAACTGATGCCGGGCACGGGCACGACGTCCATTGCCGATACGGTGCGGTTGACAAAACAGGCGGTCGAACTGGGTGCGGGCGGCGTCCTCCTACTCTCCCCCTTCTATTACAAGGGGGTCAGTGACGACGGGCTGTTCGACTTCGTATCCGCTGTCATCGACGGCGTCGCGGACGACCGGCTGCGCATCTATCTTTATCACATCCCGCCCCAGGCGGTGAGCGGCTGGTCGCTGCCGTTGATCAAGCGGTTGAAGGCGGCCTTCCCCGATATTGTGATCGGACTGAAAGACAGTTCGGGCGATTGGGACAATACCAAAGCGATCCTGGATCAGGTACCGGACTTCGACGTTTTCCCGGGGTCTGAGATGTTTCTGGTGCCCGGCTTGCGCAGTGGCGCCGTCGGCAGCATCAGCGCATCCGCGAACGTCAATCCGTCCGGCATTCGCGCGGTACTGGATGCGCATGCGGCCGGTGACGAAGCCGCGGTCGATGCGGCACAGGAAAAAATGGCGGAAATTCGGAAAATCTTCCAATCAAAGCCAATGATTCCGGGGCTGAAAGCGGTCGTCGCCCATTTTTCCGGCGACAATGGATGGCGCGCCGTGCGCCCGCCCCTGACCGCGCTTTCGGACGCCGATGCCGCGGAACTGATCCGGCAACTGGAATCCGTCGGCTTCGGGATAGATTTTTCCAACCTTTGACGGAAGGGGTCCCGAGCAATGACAAAAGACGGACGTCACGCCGAAATCTTTGCGCGCATTCGCGCCTTGGCCGACGGGGAAACCGACACAATCGCCATCATGGCGACAACCGTGTGCGAACTGCACCATGGCGACGACCGTTTCGACTGGGTCGGTTTCTACCGCAATGTCGGCAATGAAACGCTGAAGATCGGTCCCTATCAGGGCGGCCACGGGTGTCTGACCATCCCCTTCTCCCGCGGCGTCTGCGGTGCCTGCGCGCGCACCGGCGATGTACAGCTGGTAGACGATGTGGATGAATTCGACGACCACATTGCATGTTCGGCAACGACGCGTTCGGAACTGGTGTTGCCGGTACATGATGCGAAGGGCGCGCTGATCGGCGTTTTGGACATTGACAGCGACGAGCCGGAAGCCTTTGACGATGAAGATGTGGACGCCCTGTCCGGTCTGATGCGGGAATTGTTCGCCCGCGCACAGTAATCGCCCACGGACGGACGTTCCGCCCCCGGGTTAGCGCCTATTCGGCGGCGTTCGCCGCGCGCTGTCCGGCAGAATCCATAAGCGATGCGACAGCCGCATCGACGGCCCCGTTCCCCAGCGGGATGCCATGGCGGCGCAGAACCAGTTCAACTGCCGCAAGCGACCCCAGGATCATCGGTTCGTTGATGTCGCCCATATGGCCGATACGGAAACCCTTGCCACGGAACGGCCCGATGCCGGAGCCGATATGCAGGTTCATTTCACGGCCGGTCGCCCGGATTTCCTCTGCATCGACACCATCGGGCGTCAGGATGGACGTAACACTGTCGGCCCTTTCCTGCGGATTCAGCGCGTTGAACTGGATGGCGCCGGCTTCCGCCCACCGGGACACGGCTGCTTGAACCGCGCGGGCAAGGCGTTTGTGCCGCGCAATCACGCCGTCCAGAGTTTCTTCGGCAATCATCTTCAGCGATTCTTCCAGACCGAAGATCTGGTGTTCCGGTGCGGTGCCGCAGAAACGCTGGTAATGTTCACCCGCAATCCGGGTTCGCCAGTCCCAATACCGTCGTGGTGCCGTGGCGGTCTTTGTCGCCTCCATCGCGCGGTCGTTGGTTGCGACCAAAGACAGTCCCGGCGGCATCATCAGGCCCTTTTGAGAAGCGGCGACGGTGACATCGACCCCCCACTTATCCATCGGAAAATCTGTGGTCGCCAGCGACGCGATCGTATCAACGCAGAAAAGGGCCGGATGCCCCGCCGCGTCGATCGCGGCACGCGCGGCAGCCACGTCGCTTTTGACGCCCGTCGCGGTTTCGACATGAACGAACAAAACAGCCTTGATCTTGCGTTCCGTGTCGGCGCGCAGTGCCTCCTCAATTCCGTTGGGATCGATCGCGCGGCGCCAATCACTTGGCACCGTGCGGCATTGAAAGCCCATAGCGTCCGCCATGGAACGCCAAGATTCCGAGAAAACACCGGTTTCGGGAATCAGCACCTCGTCACCCGGTGACAGAAGGTTGGTCAGTGTCGCTTCCCAGCCACCATGACCGTTCGCGGCAAACATATGGACGATACCGTCGGTCTGAAACAACGCCTTAACGTCCTGAAACAGCCGGTCGCAAAGCTCCATGAAGTCGGGACCGGAAAAGTCGACCGACTGGCGGTGCATCGCGCGAAGGATTCGGTCCGGAATAGGCGTCGGGCCAGGGCTCAACAGAAACTGGTAACCACGATCGACACGCATGCCTGACCTCACATCAAGTTTTGAACGGATCTGTATAGTAAAAGAAGCGTAAAAATTAGGTGAATAACCCCACCCGTCAACCGGAATGGGATGCCGGCGCTATTTCTTTTCAGGACCCGCACGGCGCAAGGATTCGATGATCCCGTGCAGGGTTCGGATATCCTGATCCGTCAGGCCGGCACGCTGGTACATGTTGCGGATGTTACGCATGACAACCGGACGCATATCGGGGGACCGGAAAAAGCCGCCTTCATCCAGGCCACGGCCCAACCGGTCGATGACGATATCAATCTCGTTCCGGGTCGCCGGACGTCCATCGCCAATGTCGACCGTGCTTTCCGGTGCACCGACTTCGGCCGTGTACCATTCATAGCCGATCAGCAGGACAGCCTGCGCGAGGTTGAGAGAGGTAAACCCCGGATTGAGCGGGACCCGGATGATCGCGTCCGCCAGCGCGACATCTTCGGTCGTAAGGCCCGACCGTTCACCGCCGAACAGGACGCCACAACGCCGCGTTTCCCCGTCCCCATTAGCCGAATAGGCGCGGATATCCCCAGCGGCACCGCGCGGCGTGAACAGGGTTTCCACCATTTCGCGTTTGCGTGCGGTCGTCGCATAAATGCGTGTCAGGTCGGCCACAGCGTCACTGGTCGTATCAAAAAGTCGTGCGCCATCAATGACTTCCAGCGCGCCGGACGATGCATCGCGGGCCTTCTGGTTCGGCCATCCGTCACGGGGCCGGACAATCCGCATTTCCGTCAACCCGCAGTTCAGCATGGCGCGCGCGCACATGCCGATATTCTCCCCCATCTGCGGGTCCACCAGGATGACGACAGGGCCTGTACTCATGCACGGAAGTCCAGATTCCATACGCGGTATCGTTCCGGGTCGTCCTGCCAGCGGTCGCGGACTTTCACGTAAAGGAACAAATGGACACGGCATTCCAGCATGTCTTCCAGTTCCTTGCGCGCCGATGCGCCCACGGTCCGAACCTTTGAGCCGCCCTTACCCAGTACGATCTTGCGCTGGCTGTCACGCTCAACATAGATCACCTGTTCAATCTTGACGGAACCGTCCTTCCGGACCTCGTAATTTTCCGTCTCCACCGTCAATGAATAGGGCAATTCCTGGTGCACGTTCAAAAACAGCTTCTCGCGGGTTACCTCCGCCGCCAGCAGCATCTGCGGCATGTCTGACAACTGATCTTCGGGGAACAGCCACGGGCTTACCGGCATGCGTTCTGCCAGGTGGTCGATCAAATCTTCGGTGCCGTCTCCCTTTGTCGCCGCGATCATGAAAATATCACTGAAGAGTTCCGTCTTGTTCAGCCGGTCCGCCAGCAACAGTAACTCGTCGCGTTTCACCAGATCGATCTTGTTCAGTGCCAGAACGGCCTTTCGCCCGGATTCCTTGAGCCCTTTCAGGATATCTTCAACTTCCGGCGTGACGCCACCTTGTGCATCCACCAGCAGAACCGTTGCATCGGCATCCTGTGCGCCCGACCAGGCGGCGGACACCATGGCCCGGTCCAGTCGGCGCTTCGGCTTGAAGATACCGGGCGTGTCGATGAACGCGATCTGAACCTGATCGCGAAGCGCGATTCCCAATACCCGCGTGCGGGTCGTCTGAACCTTATGAGTGACAATGGAGATCTTTGCCCCGACCAGCAGATTCACCAGTGTCGATTTCCCCGCATTGGGGGCGCCGATAACGGCGGCAAAGCCACAGCGCGTCTGCATACCGTTTGAACCATCCTCAGTCATTTGCGCCTGCCACCCGCGCCAGCATCAGGCTGGCGGCTTCCTGTTCGGCCTGTCGCTTGGCGCGGCCTTCCGCCTCCTCATGGCCATGGCCTTTCACCGTCACGCGCACCCGGAAGACAGGGGCATGAGCCGGCCCCTGGGTCGAAACGATTTCATAGTCCGGCAGGCCCAGTTCGCGCGCCATGGTCCATTCCTGAAGGGTTGATTTCGGATCGCGCGGCGGTTTCGGGTCTGCCGACAGGCGCTGTTCCCAATTGGCAGAGACGAACCTGCGGGCCACGTCCATCCCGCCATCCAGATACATCGCCGCGATCAGCGCTTCGCATACGTCCGCCAGAATGGCAGGATTGTCGGCGCCAGTCAGGTCTTCGGACTGGCCAAGCAGTATCGCCCCCCCGATTTCAAGCTCCGATGCGATTTCAGCAAGGGTTTCCCGGCGAACCAGTGCATTAAATCTTTTGGAAAGGTGGCCTTCCGGTTCGGCCGGAAAGGCATCCAGCAACAGGTCCGCGATGACCATGCCCAGTACGCGGTCGCCCAGGAATTCCAGGCGCTCATAACTTTCGGTCGGGGCGTGGTTGAAGCTTCGGTGTGTAAGCGCCCGGGTAACCAGGCTACGGTCGGAAAATCGATGGCCCAACCGCCCTTCCAGCGCCTGGATCGCCGCGTCAGTCGACGACATCGAAAAGCCGGTCGAAACGAATCCCATCCTCCCCGATGGAGAAAAAGATGATCGTCGCCCGCCCGATGAAGTTTTCAACGGGGATGAATCCAACATCGCCCAGTACCCGGCTGTCCTGCGAATGGTCGCGGTTATCGCCCATGGCAAAGTAATGGCCGGCGGGAACAGTGAATTCCGCCGTATTGTCCAGGCGCCAATCATCGCCCATCGCTTCCAGGATCGGATGTTCGACCCCGTTCGGAAGAACTTCGACATACTGCCTGACGGACCCGCCCAGACCTTCGCCATATTCAGCCTGATAGTCATCGACCAGAATACGTTCCACCGGTTCACCGTTGATATGCAGCACGCCCTCAATCACCTGGATTGTGTCCCCGGGCAGACCAACCACGCGTTTGATGAAGTCGATCGACGTATCCGTCGGCTTCCGGAAAACAGCCACATCGCCCCGTTCCGGACCGTCGCCCAGAATACGGCCGGAAAAGCCAACGGGGCTATAGGGGAACGAATACTGCCCATACCCGTATGAGAATTTCGAAACGAACAGATAGTCCCCGATCTTCAAGGTCGGCAACATGGACCCGGACGGGATATTGAACGGTTCGAAAAAGAAGACCCGGCATCCAAACGCAATCAGGCCGGCCCAGATGATTGTCATCACGGTTTCGCGGATCGTTCCGCGTTTCCGCCTGCCTGCACTCTTATCCGAATTATCTTCGGTTCCGGTCTCTGATTGGCGTACCATTAAGCCCTTCGATCCCTGAAAATTCGGGACTTCCAATATATGTATCCGATGGCGCGGATATGGACCGCGGACGGACAATAAGTCAACCCCGCGCCCCCCTTGGCGGCAGGACCTTGCATCAGCTAGCGGCTGCGCAGTTCGCGCGCGACCTCTTCCCGGTCCGCGGGCAGGGCCGACAGGATCACCATTGCATGGGCCAGACCCGCTTCGTCCGTCAGTGAGACATCCACCAACGGGACATGACCGTCGGGCATCAGCGAAAGTGCCCGGTCACGCGCCCCGCCGTGTAAGACCAGTGTCGGTTTTCCGCTGGGCAGAGGCCGCACTTCCATGTCCCGCCAGAAAACACCTTTTCGAAAGCCTGTACCCAGCGCCTTAGAACAGGCTTCTTTCGCGGCAAACATCTGCGCATACCGGTCTGCGCGCTTTGCCGGACGCCGCTCCGCACGCTGACGTTCCCCATCGGTGAAACATCTGTGTGTGAACCGGTCGCCGAACCGTTCCAGCGAATCGGCAATTCGGGATATCTGACACAGGTCCGTGCCGGTTCCGATAATCACGCGGCTTCCCCTGCCCCGGCTGTTTGGGCGGCACGAAGCTTACGCATGCGCCGCGCCGCCTGTGCGGCCTTCAGCCGTGCGACCAGCCGGTACATGGGAAAATAAACGATCGGCCAAACGACCAGCGACAGAATGAGCCCGCCGAGCAGCATCGGCACAAGCACTTCGGAAAAGTTCGCCATCAGGAATGCCCAGTCGAATTCCCGTACCGGCATGGGTTCGGCCGGCCCCGGCATGATCGACGTACCAAGCTTGTAGATCGCCACCCAGATGAATGGGAATGTCCAGGGATTGCCGACCAAAGTCCCGAACGCAGACGCGATCAGATTCCCACGGATCAGGAAGGCTACCAAAGCCCCCAGCAGAAAATGAAATCCGACCAGCGGCGTGAAACTGACCGCGGCCCCGGCAGCAAAGCCCGCGGCAATGCTGTAGGCCGTTCCCGGCAACCGCGTTACCCGGCGCTGATAGTAGCGATAGGTCCGTTCAAGCCCCATGGTCGGCCATAGGACCCTGCCGGCCTTCTGCCAGAAAGATTGCGGTGTACGCCGTCGTAAAACCATTTGTCCCAGATCTTGTCCCGTCAGGACCGTTCCACTGAATTGACCATCCGCGAGGCCCTCAGTGCTGCCAGAATATTATTTAATTGCCGCGCATCGCCTACTTCAATATCGATCAGCATCTCAAAAAAATCGGCACTGCGGTTGGTAAATTTCAGATTCGCGATATTTCCGCCATCGCGACCGATGACGGCGGTCACTTCCGCAAGGGCGCCGGGCTCGTTGATAAGGATCGCGTGGATCCGCCCGGTAAATGCATTTCCGTCCACCGCGTCCCGGTCCCAGGATACATCCAACCAACGTTCCGGCATATCCGAGAAATTTTCCAGCGTCGGGCAATCCATATTATGGATCGTAACACCCTTTCCGGTGGTCACGATGCCGATGATCCTGTCGCCCGGCAGCGGGTGGCAGCAGCGTGCAAAATGAATTGCCATATGGGGAATGAGACCGCGGATCGGGATGGCGTCCGAACTGTTTGGCGAAATCTGTCCCGGGACCGGTTTCAGCTTCTGGGACTTCTTTTCCTTCTCCTTCTCCCGCGCGCCCGGATAGGCGGCGAACAGGACTTCCCGGGCGGGTGTTCTCCCTTCCCCGACCGCGACCACGATATCGTCCGGTTCGTCTGCATCGAACCGCTTCAGAGTTCCTTTCAGGGCCTTGTCGGTCAGTTCATAACCGGCAGACTTGAACGCGCGTTCCAGAATTTCCCTGCCAAGCCGTACATACTGTTCACGCTGAACCGACCGGACATACCGCCGGATGCAGGCCCGGGCCTTGCCCGTGACGACGAAGGTTTCCCACGCCGGGGACGGCGTCTGTGCCTTTGACGTGACAACTTCGACCTGGTCGCCGTTGCGCAATTCGGTCCGAAGCGGCACCAGGCGGCCATTGACCCGTGCTGCGGTGCATCGGTTTCCCACATCGGTATGGACGGCATAGGCAAAATCGACCGGTGTAGACCCGCGCGGTAGCGCGTGAAGGTCCCCCTTTGGGGTAAAGATGAACACCTGATCGGCGAACATCTCCATCTTTGTGTGCTCAAGGAAATCTTCCGGTCCGGCGGCATTTTCCAGGATTTCCAGCAGTTCGCGAAGCCAGCGATACTGGCGTCCTTCGCGTTGGCCGGCGGTTGCCGCATTCTTGAAATTATCCTTGTACCGCCAATGTGCAGCGACCCCCAGTTCGGCGATTTCATGCATCGCGCGGGTGCGAATCTGAATTTCGATGCGCTGATTTTCCGGCCCGATAACGCCGGTATGAAGCGAACGATACCCGTTCGGCTTGGGGAGTGAGATATAGTCCTTGAACCGGCCCGGCACCATGGAATAACTGCCGTGGATCGTGCCCAACGCCTGATAGCATTGCTCCATATCCTCCACCAGGACACGGAACGCCATGATGTCGGACAATTGTTCGAACCCGATATTCTGGCGCTGCATTTTGCGCCAAATCGAATAGGGCCGCTTCTGCCGGCCGGAGACTTCGACCTTAAGGCCGCTTTCCTGCAGTTCCTTTTCCAGGCGCGTGCGAATACGTTCCACAATGTCCCCGCCGGATTCCGCCAGGAAGTCCAACCGCGCCACGATCGAGGATCGCGCATCCGGATTCAGTTCCTGGAAGGCGATGTCCTCCAGTTCCTCCTGCCAGTCGCGGATGCCGATGCGCTGTGTCAACGGGACATAAATGTCCATGGTTTCCCGCGCGATGCGGCGGCGTTTTTCGGACGAAGAAATGAAATGCAGGGTCCGCATGTTGTGAAGCCGGTCCGCCAGTTTGACGATCAGGACCCGGATGTCCTCCGACATCGCAAGGACAAGCTTCTGGAAATTCTGCGCCTGTTTCGTACGGTCGGACTGGAGTTCCAACTGGGACAGCTTGGTCACGCCGTCGACCAGAACGGCAACCTCCTCCCCGAACGTCTTGCGGATCTCATCAACGGTGACATCCGTGTCTTCGACCGTGTCGTGCAGAAGGCCGGTAATGATCGAAGCGCTGTCCAGCCGCTTGTCGCTTAAAATGCCCGCGACTTCAACCGGATGCGAAAAATACGGATCGCCACTGGCGCGCTTCTGGGTGCCGTGCGCCTTGACGGTGAAGACATAGGCCCGGTTCAACGCATCCTCGTCCGCACCGGGCTCATAAGTCCTTACCCGCTCCACCAGTTCGAACTGGCGCATCATGGCAATCGTCTATCCTTTCCGGCCGGATGCCGCGCGCTGTCCATCAGCGCTATTGCAGAATTCGGTATGATTAAAATTGGCGCTAACCGTAAAAATAAACAAGGCCCGGCGGTTAACCGACGGGCCTTGAAGAATCGGGTCTACAACACCGGATCAATCGTCGGCGTCGATATCCTCGAACCGCGGCACCTGCAGGCTTTCGCCCTGATCGGCCGGCGCGTCCGGAATCGGACCCATATCGGGCATGGCCGGCATTTCATTATTGCCGATCGTGGTTGCCTGATAGGACTGTGCCTCTTCTTCCTCGTCCAGTTCGTCCGTGTCGATCAGACGCTGCATGCCGCGGATCAATTCGTCCGACAGTTCGTCGTGATCAACCTTGCTTTCGGCAATTTCACGCAAGGAGACAACCGGGTTCTTGTCATTATCCCGGTCGACCTCAATCGCCGCGCCATTGGCAATGTCGCGGCTGCGCTGTGCCGCCAGCATGACCAGATCGAACCGGTTCGGAACCTTTTCAACGCAATCTTCTACGGTAACGCGGGCCATTCACTGCCACCTTTCCAAATCTTCTCAAGTCTTCCGCCAAGACGTCATCGTCGCATCCGGGGCGGTCTAGAATCGGGCGCAGGATATACGCGCTCATATCCTGATTTTCAAGGGTTTCTTGCCGGATCGAATGCCGCAAGACCACCGTACCCAAAGCGCCCGGAACCCGACCAAGCGCGCGATTCATTCCCCTTGATGGATTGCCCTCATCGCGTTACGAATTTTGGGAATTCAGGATAGACATTGCTTGGAAGCTTCTTCCAAAGACCATTTCTAACAATCTGTTTTTATTGGAGGATATTGTTATGCGTCTTGGTATTTACCGCGAGGAAAAGTTCGCAATTTTCATCGACGGCGCAAACCTGTATTCGGCGGCGAAGTCCCTTGGCTTTGATATCGATTACAAAAAGCTGCTGACGCAGTTCAAGACCGAAGGCCGCTTGGTCCGTGCCTTTTACTACACGGCACTTTTCGAAGACCAGGAATATTCCCCTATCCGCCCGCTGGTCGATTGGCTGGATTACAACGGCTATACGATGGTGACCAAACCGGCGAAATCCTACACGGATTCCCAGGGTCGCCAGCGCATCAAGGGCAACATGGACATGGAACTGGCGATCGACATGCTGGACATGACCCAGCATCTGGATCACGTGGTCCTGTTTTCCGGGGACGGCGACTTCCGCAGTCTGGTAGAAGCGGTTCAGCGCCGGGGTGTACGTGTCAGCGTGGTCAGCACGATCAAGTCGTCTCCGCCGATGATTGCCGATGAACTGCGTCGTCAGGCAGACAATTTCATCGAATTGTCCGAAATTGCCGAAGATATCGCGCGTAATTTCCATGACGCACCGCGCCCGCCACAGGGCGGTCAGGCCAATGGCACCGCAAAACGGTCCGTCCGCGGCCCCAGCGCCGACTTCGAAGGCGATTATGATGATGACGATGAAGACGGCGACGAGTACGAAGACGACTATGCTGGTGTCGAAGCCATCGTCGAACGCACGGACCGCAGCGGCAACCGCTGACCCGTGAGATGACTTCCGCCTTTCAGGATCCGGGTCGCGACTGTCCACTGTGTCCGCGCCTGGTGGAATTCCGCACCGGCTGCCGTGATGCCCATTCCGATTGGTGGAATGCGCCGGTCCCAAGCTTCGGGTCCCTGGACGCGCCATTACTGATCCTGGGGCTCGCGCCGGGACTGCAGGGCGCAAACCGGACCGGACGTCCCTTCACCGGCGACTGGGCGGGCGACCTCCTCTACATGGTGTTGTGTGAAGAAGGCCTGGCAAGCGGCCGGTATGATCGCCGTCCTGACGACGGTTTGGCACTTGTGGGCTGTCGCATCGCCAATGCGGTTCGGTGCGTTCCGCCCCAGAACAAGCCGGTCGGCGCGGAAATGAAGGCTTGCCGGAAGTTCCTGGTGGACGAGTTCGCCGCCATGCACTCGCTCAAGGCCGTATTCACGCTGGGCCGGATTGCGCATGAAGCAGCATTGCGGGTCTGCGGTCAGAAGCTTTCCGCGGCGACGTTCGCCCACGGCGCTGATCACGAAATTCGTGACACGAACGGCCGTTCGATCCGAATCGTCAACAGCTATCACTGCTCACGTTACAACACGAACACGGGCCGTTTGACAGAAGCGATGTTCCGCGATGCAATCCTGACGGCAAAGGCGGCGGCGGGCCTCTGACCCGCGCGAGGGGGATTATCAATGACTAGGCATGTTCTTGGCGTAATCGGGGGAAGCGGCCTTTACGACATCGAAGGGATCGAAGACGCGCAATGGATCGCGGTCGACAGCCCATGGGGCGCGCCGTCCGACCAGATCCTGGCCGGGCGGCTGAACGGCACCGATGTTCGTTTCCTGCCGCGCCACGGACGCGGGCATGTTCAGTCCCCCAGTTCCATCAACTACCGCGCAAATATCGATGCCTTGAAGCGCCTTGGCTGTACGGACATCGTCTCCGTCTCCGCCTGCGGATCGCTGAAGGAAGAATTTCCCCCCGGGCACTTCGTGATTGCAGACCAGTTCATCGACCGGACCTTCGCGCGCGAAAAAAGCTTCTTCGGCCCCGGATGCGTCGCGCATGTTTCGATGGCCCACCCGGTTTCAGCCTGGCTGGGCGACTTCTGCGAAGCGGCGCTGAAAGATCTGGGAGTTCCCCATACCCGCGGCGGCACCTACCTTGCGATGGAAGGCCCGCAATTCTCATCCCAGGCGGAATCGGAGCTCTATCGGTCCTGGGGATGTTCGGTTATCGGCATGACAAACATGCCGGAAGCCAAACTGGCCCGCGAGGCGGAACTGCGGTACGCGACCATCGCGATGGTGACTGACTACGATTGTTGGCACCCGGATCACGATCATGTCGAAGTCGAAATGATTATCAAGACATTGCTGGAAAACGCAGACCACGGGCGTGATCTGGTACGCCATGTCGCCAAGGCGCTGGCGGAAACAGACAGGACACCGGACTGCGGTTGCGACACGGCGCTGGAAATGGCGCTGATCACCGCACCGGAAGCCCGCGACCCGGCCCTGTTGGCAAAACTGGATGCCGTCGCGGGCCGCGTCCTGAACCGCTAAGACCTTTCGGCCTCAGGACTTATCCAGCCGGAACGATCCGCCATCCTCTGCGGTGGCGTAAACACCCTCCGCCTTTTGAAGCGCAAGCCGGTCCGCATCCGCGCGTCGGAATTCTTCAACCAACAATTCTATTTCTTCCTCGTCGACGTCCAGGCGCTTCAGTCCCGCTTCGGCCAGCTTGACGGAGCTTTCAAACGTATCCCGGATCAGGAAATCCGCCCCGCTGTCCAGAAGATCGATCGCGTGCAGTCGGTCATGGGCCCGGGCCATGATCCGCACATTCGGGAACGCATGGGAAATGACGTCGATCGACTTCGTACAGGCTGCGGCATTGTCGATCGTAACATAGACCAGGTCGGCTTTTGCCATACCGGCAGCGGCCAGGACATCCTGTCTGGTCGCATCCCCGAAATAGACTTTTGCCCCGAACCGTTTCGCAGCCTGGATCCGTTTCGGGTCCGCATCGATGGCCGTCACCGGGATGCCTTTCATGCGAAAAATCTGACTGACGATCTGACCCACGCGCCCAAAGCCCAGGACGATGACACTGTTCTGTTCCGCCCCATCGCCAGGCCGCAACAAGTCATCCGTCTGTTCGGGCCAAAGCCGGGGGACAATCTTTTCGAACAGGATACGTCCCGGCACGGTCAGCGCCATGGACACCGTGATCAGGGCAAGCAGAAGGCCCGATACCTCCCCCGTCAGGATGCCAAGCGACACCCCCGCCCCCATCACAACAAAGCCGAATTCCCCACCTTGCGGAAGGGTTGTCGCAATGCGTGCCGCATCCAGCTTCGGTGACTTGAAGGCCCGGCACAGGACAAACAGGATCGCACCCTTGGCAATCATCAACAGGATCGCGCCGCCCAGGACCATGACCCATTCACGCGCGACAACCGCCCAGTCGACGGACATGCCGACCGCGATGAAAAACAGCCCCAGAAGCAGGCCGCGGAACGGTTCGATGTCCGCTTCGATCTGGTGCCGATATTCGCTGTCGGCCAGCATCACCCCCGCGATGAAGGCCCCCAGCGCCATGGAAAGATCAAACGTATGCATCAGAAGCGCGGCGCCGACCACCAGCAGCAGGGCCGCCGCCAGGAAGATTTCGTGGGACCGTGTCTGCGCGATGACCCGGAAGATCGGGTTCAACAGGAATTTTCCGGCCAGAACCATGGCAATAATCGCGCCGACGCTTTCCAGCGCCGCGAGCCAGCCGCCGCCGCCCCCTGCCGCCGCCGCGCCGATCGCCAGCAGCGGCGCCAGCGCCAGAATCGGGGCGATCATGATGTCCTGTAACAACAGGACGGAAAATGCCCGCGTTCCGTAAGGGGTGGTGAAATCGCCGCTTTCCTGCATCAGCTGCAGTGCAAACGCCGTAGACGACAGGGAAAGCCCCATCCCGACCAGAACGGCCGCCTGCCATGTCGCGCCCAGCGCAAACACACCAAACGCCGCGACCACGGCTGCCGTTATGAAAACCTGGGAGGTTCCCAGGCCGAAGATATCGGCCCGCAATGCCCACAATCGCGACGGTTTGAGTTCCAGCCCGATGATGAAAAGCAACAGGACCACACCGAATTCCGAAAAGGCGTAGACGCTTTCAGTATCCCCGACCAGGCCCAGGACATGGGGTCCGATGATTGCGCCCGCCCCCAGATATCCCAGAACGGACCCCAGTTTCAGACGCTTGAAGATGGGAACCGCAACAACCGCCGCCCCCAAAAAAAGCGCGGCATCCTGAAGGTATCCAACGTCGCCGCCCGCAGCCATGAAACCTCTCCGCCTAACAGTGCCAAACCGAAAGCTTAGAAATTTTTGCGGTGCAATGGAACCCTGCCGCAAGGAATTGCCCTAGATCAGGGCGTAGGGCCTGATACGGTGTGTATATCGGCTGCAGAACACAGGGGGAAGTCTTGCAGGCCAAACAGTTGCGCAATTTGTCGAGGCTTCTTGTCTCCTCCGCCCGGGACCTCGCGCCCGTGGTCGGGGTCGTCGTATTCTTTCAACTGGCCGTCATTCAGCAGCCACCCGAAAACATGATCCAGATTTTGGTCGGGGTCGGTCTGGTTCTTTTGGGCCTGACGCTTTTCGTTCAGGGGCTGGAAATGGGCCTGTTCCCCATCGGGGAATCCATGGCACTGGCGCTGACCCGCAAAGGGTCGCTTATCGCGCTGATCGCCTTCGCCTTTGCCTTGGGGTTCGGGACGACTGTGGCGGAACCGGCCCTGATCGCCGTTTCGGGGGAGGCGGCGCGCACCGCCGCCGAGGCTGGTATCGTCGCGCCGAATGCGGACGCCCAGGCCCGTTATGCGGACTTCCTGCGTCTGACGGTGGCGATTTCCGTCGGAAGCGCACTTGTGCTTGGGGTCTTCCGCATTCTGAAGAAATGGCCCATCCAATGGCTGATCATCGGCGGCTATGTCCTGGTGATCGGGCTGACGGTCTTCGCACCGGCCGAAATCGTCGGCATCGCCTATGACAGCGGCGGGGTTACGACATCAACCATCACGGTGCCGCTGGTGACCGCACTTGGGGTCGGCCTTGCTTCATCCATCGCGGGGCGCAATCCGCTGGTGGACGGGTTCGGGCTGATCGCGCTGGCGTCGCTCACGCCCATAATTTTCGTCCTGATTTTCGGCATGATGTGGCAGGCGCTGGCATGATCGACCTGTTGTTCCTCATATGGGATGCCGTCACGTCGACAATTCTGGATGTCCTGCCGATTCTGGGCGTCCTGCTGGGTTTCCAGTTTCTGGTTATTCGCAAGCCCCTGCCGAACTGGCGCACGACGGCGATCGGTTTCGCCTACGTTCTGGTCGGGCTGGCCCTGTTCCTGGTCGGATTGGAACTGGCACTGTTTCCACTGGGCGAAAGCATGGCCGCACAGCTGACCGACCCCGCCTTCATCGGACTGGTCGAAGGGGCCGCCATCCGGTGGACGGACTATGGCTGGGTCTATGCCTTTGCCTTCGCAATCGGGTTCGCGACCACCGTCGCGGAACCGTCATTGATTGCCGTCGCCCTGAAGGCGGAGGAGGTTTCGGGCGGCACGATTCAGGCATTTCCCCTGCGCCTTGCCGTCGCGATCGGGGTCGCGGTCGGTGTATCGCTTGGCTGTTTTCGCATCGTCACCGGAACGCCGCTTCCCTGGTACATCGGGGTCGGATACGTCATCGTCATCGTCCAGACCGCGTTCGCGACAAAGATGATCGTGCCGTTGGCCTATGACAGCGGCGGCGTTACGACATCGACCGTCACCGTGCCCGTCGTCGCCGCGCTGGGCCTGGGACTTGCAAGCACCATTCCGGGCCGCAACCCGGTCATTGACGGGTTCGGGCTGATCGCGTTCGCAAGCCTGTTCCCCATGATGACCGTCATGGGCTATGCGACACTGGCGGAAACATTGCGCCGCCGCCGGACAGCCCGCCATCACCGGAAATCGAAAACAAATAAGGGACCGGGGGGAAGCGCCCCCGGCCGATTGAAGGAGGAACCGTCATGAACCTCAGCCTTCTGGTCGCCTTGGTCGAAGATACCAGGACGGAAGACATCATCGCCGCCGCCCGCGACGGCGGCGCCACCGGCGCAACCGTCATAAACGGCGCGCGCGGCGAAGGGCTGGAACCGGAACAGACCTTCCTTGGCCTCAGCGTCCAGACACAGCGCAATATGGTTCTGTTCCTGGTCGCGAAACCGCGTGCGCGTGCAATTCTGGAAAAGATCGCGGCGGCCGGCGAGTTCGACGAAACACCGGGATCCGGCGTCGCCTTCGAAATCGCCATTCAGGACGCGGTCGGGCTGGGCAGCCAGCTGAAGGCCATCCTTGCCGAGATTGAAAGCGACATATAGGAAACTTGTCCCAAGGGAGAGGCGGTCATGAGCGAAGAAAAATCGGCAATCCGCGTGCGCGACGTGATGACGACGTCGCTGCGCACCATTTCGGCCACCGCGACGGTGAAGGATGCAATCCAGGATTTTGAGGCATCGCACGTCTCCTCCCTCGTCGTGCCGCGCCGGGACGATGCGGACGAACTGGGCCTTGTCACCGTGCGCGACATCGCCACCAAGGTTATTGCCGAAGGACAGTCAGTCGACCGGGTATATGTCTATGAAATCATGCGCAAACCCGTCCTGACCGTGGACGCCGCGATGAATGTGAAATACGCGGTGCGCCTGTTGACCCGCTTCGGCCTAAGCCGTGCCATTGTCGTCGACGAAAGCCGCGAACCGCTTGGCATCGTCACGCTCCGCGACATGGTGCTGGGGCATGGGAGCGACTGAACAGAAATTCCGTAGCGCCGCCATTTCTGCGAATGCGGGAACTCTCGGAGCGCCTAGTCGCCTTTGACTGCTTCCCTACCTCTTTGCCTCCACACGGGTGACAAAAAGAGGAGCGGCGGGCTACTTTTCCGCAAACAGCCCCTTCAGACCCGCTTCGCTGGCGTCGCAGACTCCGCGTTCGGTGATCAGGCCGGTGACAAGGCGCGCAGGCGTAACGTCGAAAGCGTCGTTTCGGGCCTTCGTGCCGTCGGGGGCGATATTCACTTCCACCAGTTCGTCGTCTGCCGTGCGACCGGTGATGCGGGTCAGTTCCTCACCCTTCCTCTGTTCGATGGGGATTTCCTTCACCCCGTCATGAACAGTCCAGTCGATCGTTGTGGACGGCAGCGCGACATAGAACGGAACGCCATTATCCTGTGCCGCCAGCGCCTTCAGGTAGGTCCCGATCTTGTTGCACACATCGCCGGACGCCGTCGTGCGGTCGGTCCCGACGATACACAGGTCGACCAGACCGTGCTGCATCAGATGACCGCCCACATTGTCGGCGATCAGCGTGTGGTCGACGCCGTGGCGGCCCAGTTCCCACGCGGTCAGGCTGGCACCCTGGTTGCGGGGCCGCGTCTCGTCCACCCAGACATGGACGGGAATGCCCTTTTCAAACGCCATATAGATTGGTGCGGTCGCGGTCCCCCAGTCGACGGTCGCAAGCCAGCCGGCGTTGCAATGGGTCAGGACATTGACCGGTTCGCCGGCCGGCTTGTCGGCCGCAATCGCTTCGATCAGCGCCAGCCCGTTCCGGCCGATGGCTTTTGAGATTTCGACATCCGCATCGCAGATTTCCGCCGCCCGTTCCCAGGCCAGTGCCGCGCGGTTGCCGGGTGCGCGGTTGTCGACCAGCGCACGCATTTCATCCAGTGCCCAGCGCAGATTGACCGCCGTCGGCCGCGTCCGGTACAGCCGGTCATAGGCGGCGGCGACACCGGCGTCAGACGGGTCTTCGTTCATCGCAAGCGCGAAACCGTAGGCCGCCGTCGCGCCGATCAGCGGGGCGCCGCGGACGATCATGTCCGAAATCGCGACCGCCGCGTCTTCCATCGACGTCAGAGTAACGGTTTCAAACCGGTGCGGCAGTTTCGTCTGGTCGATGATACCGACCGTCCGGCCGGGTTCTTCCACCCAGATCGTGCGATAGGGGGTTCCGTCGATTTCCATGGGTCATTCTTCCCGGTTCGGCTGTTTGCCGTAGGTTTTGAATTTCACGAGCACGCGGTCCATTTCCGCATCGTCCAGAAGGACCGGTTCCCCAACCTGAAGGGCGGCATGGTACTGACGCGCCAGGCCTTCGACCTCAACCGCCAGGCCCAAAGCCCGATCCAGGTCCGTATCGAAACAGATCATGCCATGGTTCGCCAACAGACACGCCTTCCGCCCGTCCAGTGCGGCAATCATGGTACGTGAGAGATCCTCGGTCCCGAAGGTCGCATAGTCGGAACAGCGGATGTCCCGCCCGCCCGCGACCGCGACCATATAGTGAAAGGCCGGAATGCCGCGCCTTAGGCAGGCCAGAGCCGCGCAATGGGTCGGGTGCGCATGGACGACGGCCTGTGCCTCCGTCCGATGGCGATAGATGTCGCCATGCATGCGCCATTCGCTGGACGGAAGAAGCTGATCGTCGCCAATCGCCTCCCCATCCAGGGTTACATAGACCATGTCCATGGGTTTCATCGCATCGTAGGAAACGCCGGACGGCGTGATCAGCATGCCGTCCCCGAACCGGGCAGACACATTGCCGGACTTGCCCTGGTTGATGCCGGTCGCATTCATGGCGCGGCAGGTATCCAGGATGCGCCGGCCCAGCGCCTGTCGTTCGTTCCCCCCGGTGGGTGGCGTCCCCTGGCCCGTCATCGCACCCCGTCGCGCATCAGTTTATAGGCATAGGCATCGTAAAGCGCGATGACCGACGCGTCGATGATGTTGGGGGACACGCCGACGGTGGTCCAGCGATGGCCCTCGTCATCTTCGCTTTCGATGGAAACGCGGGTGACGGCATCCGTTCCGGTAGACCCTTTGGGCGGGGGCAGAATACGAACCTTGTAGTCGACCAGCTGCATGGACGACAGGTCGGGATAGATTTCCAGGACCGCCTCCCGCAGGGCCGTGTCCAGCGCGTTGACGGGACCGTTCCCCATGGCGACACGCATGATCTGGCGCCCCTTCAGGTCGACTTGCACGGTTGCTTCGGATTCCGTGATCAGCTTGCCCACCGCATTGTGGCGGCGTTCGTCCATCACCCGGAAGCGGCTGATGTCGAAATAATCCGGCACCTCCCCCTTCGCGTGATAGGCCAGGAGTTCGAAGCTGGCATCCGCACCGTCATAGGCGTAGCCCAGGAACTCACGTTCCTTGATGTCTTCCAGAAGGCGGCGCAGGGCCTTTTCCTCCATCTCGATTCCGTTTTCTTCAAGCCGGGCGACGATGTTCGACCGCCCCGCCTGATCGGACACGACGATGTGACGCCGGTTGCCGACCGTTTCCGGCGGAATGTGTTCATAGGTTCGAGGGTCTTTCGCGACCGCGGATACATGCAGACCGCCCTTGTGACTGAACGCTGCGTCCCCGACATAGGCCTGATGCCGGTTCGACGGACGTTCCAGGCGTTCGTCCAACAGGCGGGACAGTTCCGTCAGACCCTTCAGCCCGTCTTCCGTCAAACCCGTCCGATAGCCCATTTTCAACATCAGCGACGGAATAAGCGAACAAATGTTGGCATTGCCGCAACGTTCGCCCAGCCCGTTGATCGTGCCCTGGACCTGGCGCACACCTGCGCGGACGGCGGCCAGTGAATTGGCGACCGCGTTTTCCGTATCATTGTGCGCATGGATGCCCAGCCGATCGCCCGGGATGTGTTGCGTTACCTCCCCCACGATCCTTTCGACCTCATCCGGCAGAGTTCCGCCGTTTGTATCGCACAGGACGATCCAGCGCGCGCCGGCATCATAGGCCGCCTTCACACAGGCCAGCGCGAATTCCGGGTTTGCCTTGTACCCGTCGAAGAAATGTTCGGCGTCATACATCGCTTCCGCCTTGCGCTGCGATGCCAGACGGATGGAATCCGCAATCATGGCGATGTTTTCGTCATGGTCGATTTCCAGGGCGACATCGACGTGGAAATCCCAGCTTTTCCCCACCAGACAGGCGGCCTTGGCCGGACTGTTCAGGATGGGCGCCAGACCGGGATCATTGTCCGCCGACCGGCCGGGCCGCCGGGTCATGCCGAACGCGACCAGTGCCGCGTTTTCAAGTTCCGGCGGGGCGCCGAAGAAGGAATCGTCGGTTGGGTTCGCGCCGGGCCATCCCCCTTCGACATAGTCGATGCCGATATGGTCCAGGGCCTGTGCGATCGCATACTTGTCTGCGACTGAAAAATCGACGCCCTGTGTCTGCGCGCCATCGCGAAGCGTCGTGTCGAAAAGATAGATACGGTCCGTCATGGCTCAGGCCCTCCGCCATTCGGTGATGCCGCCGGGTTTGTCTTCCAACACCACGCCGCGATCCTTCAATTCGTCGCGAATGCGGTCGGCGGTTGCGAAGTCTTTTGCCGACTTTGCCGCCTTCCGGTCTTCGATCATGGCTTCCACTTCCGCCGCAGACGGGCCGTCCCCCACATCGCCCTTGAACCAGGTATCGGGGTTTTGGACCGCAACACCCAGAAGATCCAGCGCACCCAGATAGGCCGAATGGTCTTCGCGGTCGATCGCTTCGAACAGCTTCGCCAGCGCAAGCGGTGTGTTCATGTCGTCTGAAAGCGCCGCGACAGCCCCGTTATCCGCGCTACCGGCCTTTGCACCGCAATCGATTGCCGTTTGCTTTGCCCGGTAAAGGCGGTCTAGTGTCGCCTTCGCCTCACGGCATTTGTCTTTCGAGAAGTCGAGCGGTTGGCGGTAATGGGTCTGCAGGATGACCAGCCGCAGCGCCTCCCCCGGGAACTCCTCCAGAAGCTCGGCGACGGTATAGAAGTTGCCGAGCGACTTCGACATCTTCTCCCCCTCGCTCATCAGATAACCGTTGTGCATCCAGTATTTCGCGAAATGCCCGTCGCGTTCCCCTTCCGGATGGACGCACAGGCTTTGCGCGATTTCGTTCTGATGATGCGGGAAGACCAGGTCGATTCCGCCACCGTGAATATCGAAGTCCGTGCCCAACAGACGTTCCGACATGGCGGAACATTCGATATGCCAGCCCGGCCGCCCTTTCCTGCACCAGGGGTTTTCCCAGCCAGGCGTTTCGTCGTCGGACGGTTTCCACAGAACGAAATCCGACGGGTCCTTTTTGTAACTGGCGACTTCAACCCGGGCGCCTGAAATCTGTTCGTCCCGGTCCTTGTTCGCGAACTTTCCGTAATCGCCCCAGGACGGCACATGGAACAGGACATGCCCGTCATCCAGCGCATAGGCGTGGCCCAGGTCGATCAGCTTTTCGATGTGACGGATCATGGCGTCGATATTTTCCTGATCCGTCGCGCGCGGTTCATGATCCGGCGGCAGGCAGTTCAGCGCCGCGCAGTCTTCGCGAAACCGTTCCACCGTCGCTTCCGTCAAGTCGCGAATCGCAATGCCGCGTTCCTTGGCCCGCGCGTTGATCTTGTCATCGATGTCAGTGATGTTCCGGACATAGGTCACATCACCGTAAAGCGTACGCAACAGACGCACGAAGACGTCGAAAACGACCAGCGGTCGCGCATTACCGATATGGATTCGGTCATAGACGGTTGGGCCGCAGACATAGATCCCGACCTTGCCTTCCGTGCGCGGTTCGAACGCCACTTTCTGGCGCCGGGATGTGTCATGTATCTTCAAATCCGTCATCGTTCCAGTTCCTGAATTTTCCAACCTGGTGTCCGCCCATAAAAAAACCCCGGGGAGGTTTTCCTGCCGCGGGGTTCGTTCCGTCGCTTGACCTTGACTTCCAAATGGGTCAGGTCAGCACCAAACGACCGCCGCGTTCGCGACAGCCGCAAATAATAATTCCGATAATGCCTGACCGAACGGTCATGTGTGAATCCCTTCACGTGATCTTTGGCGCACTATAGCCGCGAACCCGCCGTTGGCAAGGGCGCAGGGCGCGGCCATCGCTATTGGTTCGACAGCCGTTCAATCAGTTCAACCAGCACATCGCGCAGCAACTGCGCTTCCTTGTTGTCGGGTTCAATTTCCAGAACCGCCTCTACCTCTTCCAACGCCTTTCGGGGCTCGCCGATTACGCGCAGGATTTCGGCCCGCGCGACACGCGCCTGCAGGTCGTCCGGGCGGCTTTCCAGCACGACATTCAAATCATCGAACGCCTGCCAGGCGAAGCCCTGCGCAATGCGCGACATGGCGCGCGTGCGAAAGGCATCGACGTTTTCCGGGTCCAGAAGAATGGCCTGGTTTGCATGATCCACTGCGTCGCGATGCTTGCCCTGCACCGCCGACAGCCGCGACAGACGTAGGTACGTATCAGCTTTCTGCCGGTCGATTGTCAGGGCTACCTGATAGTCCAGGTTTGCGTCGATGAATTGCCCCAGCAACAGATAGACATCGCCGCGGGCGAGAAAAAGCTGACGCTTTTCTTCCTGATCCGCCGCGAAAGCCAGACAGTTTGAATAGGACCTGATCGCGCCGTCCAGATCCTCCTCCGCCGCCGCGTCGTCTCCGCGCGGACAATCATATTCGACGGTTTGCGCCACCGCCGGGTGGGAAAGCAGGATTGCCAGCAGGATTGGAATGACGGGTCCAGTTTGACGCATGATCCTACCTTGCATCCGTTTCGTGACGCCCTGACGTCACGCTATTGCGCTGTGCCCTCACCCTCCTGCACATCGGGTGTACCAGCATTGTCCGCGCCGCGGTCCACACAGTCCAGCAGCCAGACGTCATAGACGGCGTGTTCCACCGCGTTCAGGCCGGGGCTGGACGCGAACATCCACCCCGTGAACAGGACCTGCTGGTCCTGACCTTCGCGCAGTTCGTCAATTTCGATGAAAGCGGTCGCCTCGGGCTGTTCTTCGGGCGGGGTCCGGTCGCAATGGCGCACACGAATCCGTAACGCCCCGAAATCGATCGGCTCGTCGATCCCGACTTCAAACGTGTAGGTCCGTGCCGTTACCTTATCCAGCCCCTGCAGGACCGCAGTGTTGCGCGGTTCCGCCAATGCGGTGCCGGAAACCAGTCCTGCGAACAGGACACTGCTGGCAAGCAACAAACGCATGCTATTTCGCCAGCCGGGCCGAAAAACGTAGACGCACATAATCCGCGACCCACACCCCGTTGGGGTCCACCAGAATGGGTCGCAACGACTCCCGAATCCAGCCGATCGCTTCTTCACGGCGGTCCGCGGGCACACGATTCAGGAAGCTTTCGCCGAAAACCGCCAGCCAACCATCCACATCACCGGGAAGCGGCGTCGGGCGCGGTATGAGTTCGATGCTGTCGACCTTAAAGCCGCCAGCTTCCAGTTTCGCGCGATAGGCATCCACAGTCGGGAAGAACCATGGGTCAACGGCGTCGGGGTCCCCGCCATGACAGGCGACCGCCATTCGCATCGTGGCACGAAGCGTCTTTACGTTTCCGTCGCCGCCGAATTCACCGACAAAGCGCCCGCCCGGTTTCAGGGCGCGCCGGACGCCGGCAATCACCGCGTCCGCGTCCTTCATCCAATGCATGGCCGCGTTCGAAAAGACGGCATCGAACTCACTGTCGAAGGTCAGGTTCTGGCCGTCCATCACGTGGGCGTCCAACCCCTCGCTGACCGCCTTATCAATCTGATCCGGGCTGGCATCCACGCCGGTAACATGACAGCCCAGTGCCACCAGTTTGTGGGTCAATGCCCCGTCCCCGCACCCAAGATCCAGAATGCGCTCGCCTTCTCGTGGTGCCAGCAGGTCGACGACCGGCATGCCAAGCGTCGCAACGAACCCTGCGTTCGTGCGGTATCGGTCCGGATTCCAGTGCTGGTCGGCTACGGTCATGGCGCGGGTTGCTCCGTTTTCTATTCGTCGGTCAGAAGAAAGATCGCGCGGCCCAACAGATCTTCCAGGGCGACCGCGTCCTTGGTGTCCAGAATTTCGCCGCCATCTTCCAGGATTTCCTCTTCAATGCCGGGAACCAGCTTCAGGAAGTTTCCGCCCAGGAACCCGTCGCTGGCAACGGACAGGGACGAATCCGCAGGAATTCGCACGCCGTTCTGAATGGAAATCTGCACGACAGCTTCATAGAACTCGGGGTCGATAGACTGGTCGATCACGCTGCCGACCTTAACCCCGCCGATCCTGACATCGCTGCCAAGCGTCAGACCGTCGATCGAACCGAACCGTGCCGACAAACTATAGCCGCTTTCAGACGCAGAAAGGTCCGTCGCCTCGTTCGCCAGATAAAGGAACAGCCCGGCGACGACCAGGACGACTGCGCCCATGATTGTCTCTATCACGCTTCTGTTCATTGGCTGCCCCTACCTCAATTCAAAAGAACCGGACCGCGATTCGCCATCCCGGCGCGTCAGTCCGAACTCTGGTTTTCCGCCGAACGGCTTTCCGCCATCAAAACGATCTTTTCAAACAGTTCGACAAAGTCGACCGATCCGCGGGCGTAGTCGAACGTTTCGCCCGGCTGCAGCATTTCATAGTCACCGCCCGGCAATATCCGAATGGACTTGCCGCCGACCATTCCGCTGCTGACGATCATCGCTTCGCTGTCGATCGGAATTTCAACCCCGTCGTCGATCGTCATTTCAACGATTGCTTCGTTTGTCAGCGTATCCAGCTTCAACGCGTGGACGCTGCCGACCGGTATGCCCGCCAGCAGAACGGGGCTGCCCGGACCAATTCCCGTCGCGTCGCGGTATATCGCGCTCAACCGGTACCCGGCACCGTCATGCCGGGTCGGATCGTCGCTGTAGCCGATGACGAAAAAAACACCCAGAATCGCGATCGCAAGGGCGCCAATAAGAATATGCCGTGTTTCCTGACTGAAAGGCATAGATCAATCCGTACCTGTGGCACCCGCCCGAACGACAAACCAAACGCGCGTGCGTCGGCGCGTTCAATCCGGCGTCCAGGCCTCGTAATCGCCGGTCGCGGCGGCCCGCTTGCCGCCTGCCAGCGTGTGGCCCGGCGGGCGGTATGCCGCTACCGACCCCGTCTGGTTCGCAGCGTGGGCGCGAACCCAGTCATATTTGCGTTGAGATTCGGGCGATGGGAAGTCATCTGTGGTGTAATGCAGCCACGCGTGATGGGCGGCGGGGACGCGCGATGCTTCATCCGGGCCGTCCGCATAAATGACCCAGCGCCGCCGCCGGCCGTGTGCGGGGGCCTTCCGATCCTGATAATAGACATTGCCGTCGGCGTCTTCACCGACCCGTTCGCCCCTAAGCCAGGTAATTACCCGCGTAATCGCGTTAGGCATGCTCTACTCCATCCATGGCCCGAAGCCGTCACTTTTGTTACGCGCGACTATAGGCAATCCAAGGTCATTCCGTCCAGCCTGCTGCTGAACCCTGCTGGGAGCCGAGTCTCGCACCGGGATCAACCCCCAAATATGTAAAATGCAATACGAACCGGTGTTCCCTTCCCGCAATGGATAGTGTATCTTCCTTCGTCGGTTCACAAGATATAGCGTATTTGGCGCAGTCTAGTGTCAACCAAGGGAATCGCCGCTTCGTTATGGGGTGAGGCGGCCTGAGACAGAAACGAACAGGGGAAATTTCTTCTGGCAACGGGGCAGGATGGGACCCAGGGCCCGGCTCCGGCAGTATCGAAGGGGGTTTTGACAGGTATGCGCATCGCGAGACGTTATACGAAGGAAAATCAGTCGCCATACGAGGCGATCCAGTTTCGCAAGACAAATTCCGAAATCAGAAACCCCGATGGGACGATCGTCTTTCAGCTGAAAGACATCGAAATCCCGTCCCAGTACAGCCAGGTCGCCGGGGATGTGCTGGCCCAGAAATATTTCCGCAAGGCTGGCGTCCCTGTGGCCACCAAACCGGTCAAGGAAAAGGACGTTCCGGATTTCCTGTGGCGCCGAGTTCCCGACGAAGCCGCGATGAAGGACCTGCCCGCGGAAGAACGCACCACCAGCGAGACGAAGGCGACCCAGGTCTTTGACCGGTTGGCCGGGACCTGGGCCTACTGGGGCTGGAAAGGCGGCTATTTCGACGGTGAAGAGGATGCGCGCGCCTATTTCGATGAAATGCGCTACATGCTCGCGGCCCAGATGGCCGCCCCCAACAGCCCCCAATGGTTCAACACCGGCCTGCACTGGGCCTATGGTATCGACGGGCCAAGCCAGGGCCACTATTACGTCGACTTCAAGACCGGGAAACTGGTCCGGTCGAAGACCGCCTATGAACATCCCCAACCGCACGCCTGTTTCATCCAGTCGGTCGACGACGACCTGGTTAATGAAAACGGCATCATGGACCTGTGGGTTCGTGAGGCACGGCTTTTCAAATACGGCAGCGGAACCGGCACCAACTTTTCGTCCCTTCGCGCACAAAGCGAACCGTTGGCGGGTGGCGGCAAGTCGTCGGGTCTAATGAGCTTTTTGAAGATCGGGGACAAGGCCGCGGGCGCGATCAAGTCCGGTGGAACGACACGACGCGCGGCCAAGATGGTCGTCGTGGATGTCGACCATCCTGACGTCGAACAGTTCGTTAACTGGAAGGTGGTCGAGGAACAGAAGGTCGCAGCCCTGGTCACCGGGTCAAAGCTGCACGCAAAGCACCTGAACGCGATCATGGAAGCCTGCCACGAGGGCCGCCTGGACGATGGCGCCGCCCTTTCCGGCGATGCGCGGTTCGATCCAAAGCGGAACCGAGCACTGAAGGAAGAAATCAAGGCCGCGCGCCGGGTCCAGATTCCCGAAAACTATGTCCAGCGCGTGATCCAGTTCGCCAAACAGGGCTATACCGGCATCGAGTTCCCGACATATGACACCGACTGGGATTCGGAAGCCTATGGCACCGTTTCGGGCCAGAACGCCAACAACACCGTGCGCGTTACCGATGACTTCCTGCGCAAGGTGGAAACGGACGGCGATTGGAACCTGATCAACCGGACCGACGGCAAGGTTTCCAAGACGATCAAGGCCGCCGACCTGTGGGAAATGGTGGGGCATGCCGCCTGGGCCAGCGCCGACCCCGGGATTCAGTACGACACCACGATCAACGACTGGCATACCTGTCCGCAATCGGGTCGGATCAATGCATCCAACCCCTGTTCGGAATACATGTTCCTGGACGACACCGCATGCAATCTGGCGTCGCTGAACCTGATGCAGTTCCGGGGCGCCGACAGATCCTTCGACATCGAAGGGTTCAGCCATGCCGTCCGGCTGTGGACGGTAACGCTGGAAATTTCTGTCCTGATGGCGCAATTCCCGTCGAAGGCCATCGCGGAATTGTCCTATCGATACCGCACTCTGGGTCTGGGTTACGCCAATATCGGCGGGCTTCTGATGGCGAACGGCCTTTCCTACGATTCCGACGAAGGACGTGCGCTGTGCGGTGCAATCACGGCGCTGATGACCGGCGTTGCCTATGAAACGTCAGCGGAAATGGCGGCGGAACTGGGTCCCTTCCCGGGGTACGCGGAAAACGCGGACCATATGCTGCGCGTCATGCGCAATCATCAGATGGCGGCCCACGGCTGGGCCGACGGCTATGTCGGGCTTTCCGTTCTGCCGGTGCCGCTGGACGTTCCGAACTGCCCGATGCCTGATATCGCAACCGCCGCGGCCGAGGCATGGAACAAGGCCGTCAAGGCGGGCGAGGAACATGGCTACCGCAACGCCCAGGCCACGGTCATTGCGCCCACCGGCACGATCGGCCTTGTTATGGATTGCGACACGACAGGGATCGAACCGGACTTTGCCCTGGTCAAGTTCAAGAAACTGGCCGGCGGCGGCTATTTCAAGATCATCAACCGCACGGTGCCGGAGGCACTGCGCGTGCTTGGCTATTCCGAAAGCCAGATTGCGGAAATCGAACGCTATGCCGTTGGTCACGGAACATTGGCCGGCGCACCGGGTGTTTCCCATGACCTTCTGATGGAAAAGGGGTTCGGCCCGGAAGAGATCGGGAAGCTTGAGTCCGCCCTGGCGAATGCCTTCGACATCAAGTTTGCCTTCAACAAATGGACGCTGGGTGCGGATTTCTGCACCGACATTCTGGGTCTCAGCCCGGCGCAGTTGGACGACATGTCCTTCGACATGCTCTCCGCCCTTGGCTTCACAAGGCGCGATATCGAAGCCGCGAACGTCTATTGCTGCGGGGCTATGACGCTGGAAGGCGCGCCCTATCTGGCGAATGAACATCTGGCGGTCTTCGATTGCGCCAACCCGTGCGGCAAGAACGGCAAGCGGTTCCTGTCCACCGACAGTCACATCCGCATGATGGCCGCCGCACAGCCCTTCATTTCCGGCGCAATCTCAAAGACGATCAACATGCCGAACGGCGCGACGGTCGAAGACTGCAAGGCCGCCTATATGCTGAGCTGGAAGCTGGGGCTGAAGGCGAATGCGCTTTACCGCGATGGATCGAAGCTGTCCCAGCCGCTTGCGACCAACGCACTTGATTTCGAAGACGAGGATGATCTGGACGATCTGGCGGCTGCCGCGCCGGCGGATGCGATCCCGGTCGTTGCCGAACGCATTGTCGAACGGATCATCGAAAAACGTACCGAACGTCAGAAGCTGCCGCATCGTCGCAAGGGCTATACACAGAAAGCCATTGTCGGCGGGCACAAGGTCTATCTTCGGACCGGCGAATACGAAGACGGCAGCCTGGGCGAATTGTTCATCGACATGCACAAGGAAGGGGCCGCCTTCCGGTCGCTGATGAACAATTTCGCCATCGCGGTTTCCATCGGCCTGCAATATGGCGTGCCGCTGGAAGAATATGTGGAAGCCTATACCTTCACGCGCTTCGAACCGTCCGGCATGGTCGAAGGGAACGAAGCGATCAAGATGGCGACGTCCGTCCTGGACTATATCTTCCGGGAAGTGGCGATCAGCTACCTGGGTCGTGACGATCTGGCCCATGTTCAGCCCGAAGACATGCTGCCGGACACGATGGGCGGCGGCGAAAAGCAGGGCGAACTGCCGGAAACGACGGCGCACGCAATCAAGGCGATCCAGCGGATTACCAGTCGCGGTTTCGTGCGCAAGACGGACCTTACCGCCTATACCAGCGTCATGACGCAGTCCGCCGTTCCGGAGGAACCAAAAGGCGGTGGTGCTGGCGGAAATCAGACAGTGGAGACCGGTGCGGCGACACAGACCGCCGTTCGGGTCGACGAAACGGTGCGTGAACAGGTGGACGGTCGACTGGACCGGATCCGCGAGGCACGCGCCAAGGGTTACGAGGGTGATCCCTGCGGCGATTGCGGGAACATGACCCTCGTTCGGAACGGCACCTGCCTGAAATGCGTCACCTGTGGCGCAACCAGCGGGTGTTCGTAAGGGCCCGGCCCCACCTTTTTCGTCGGGCCCTCGGCGCGGACGCCTTGTCTGCGCCATGGTGCTCCCTGTGACCTTGCCCCCGGCGCTTCCGTCGGGGGCATTTTTGCGGAGCAAGGTATACAGGCATGGACCTACCTTTAGTTCTGGGTAACATACGGTTATGGGTTTCTTTAGAATTATCGCAAAGCGAGCAGTCAAACACCCAATTTTGTATGCAGGTATAGGGTTAGCTCCAGCCTTGGTTCTGATCCTTCTTCTAGCAATCAGCGAGCCTGCCAAGCAGCAGAACGCGACAGTTCCTCTTCCAACCCTACCAGAAGGCCACATTCAATTGCGGGTGGCCTATATTGAAAATCCAAGCATGGAAACATTTACGGAAAGTGAGTGGCATCAGGTTTTAGACAGTGCGGCAAGCTTACTGGAACAACATATCGGGCTTTCCGTCACATTTGAAACATTCGACCGACTTGACATCGCGGGTATTTTCAAACGCTTGGACGCGGCGATGCCTGACACGCGAAAAGACGACATAGCACCCTACCTCAGCCCAGAGATGGATTGGACTGCAATGGTACCGATGGTAGCCGAGACGCTGCGCCGTGATGATGCCGAACTTGATTCGGTATTAGCCTATCTCAATCGTCACACGGACGTCGAATTGGGTCCCCTCCGAGGAGTAACCGTTTCCGACCGGCGAGAACAACTTTCCCGCCTCGCTGTCGCTTTCCTGTACAGCAGTCTCACAAAAGCAAGTGAAACACTTTCTGGGAATCTGCGGGGCGGCGCAGAAAGGGATAGCCTTCCAGGATACAACGAATGGATTTATTGGGACAGCATCCCGGCACTGGATTTGAATTACGACGTGTACTTGACGAACCAAGGTGTAGTGAGTGTCGAATACGCTCCCTATCCTATTCACGTCATCGTTCGCGGAGGCGTAACCGGCGGAACTACAAGCGCCAGCCAAAATGCGCGCTATGGAACGGCGTCTTGGATCAGCGCCTATCCCTTTCTGGATAGATCCGACTTTGTGACAAGCCTTCGAGGCGGCAGAAACTACCCAAGAGAAGATGCCGTGCAGTACGCGGGTCTGCTGCTGGCCCATGAACTTGGCCACATGCTGCTCCACCTCGCCCATCCCTGGGAAAACCCAGCCTGCATAATGTATCCGACCGAGGCTCTCCAATTTGCGGAAGCCTATGCACAACTGGATTCCGATGCCTGTCGACTTCGGTCCAGCGCCCCGATGACGCCAGGCGCCGTCCCTATCCCCACAGCAATTTTCAGCGAATAGAAGAGTCGGCCATGAAAACAGACGCCGTCATCTTTGACATCGGCAATGTGCTGGTGGACTGGAACCCGGATTTTCTGCTGTCCAAACTGCTTCCGGACGCGGACGCAATTGCACGCTTCCGCATGGAGGCGGTGACCGAACGACGGATACTGGCGATGGATCTGGGCCAAAGCTGGGACGACCAACTGGCCGAAATCGAAGCCGACGCGCCGCAGCACCTTGCCACGGCCACGGCCTATGCCGACCGTTGGGTGGAAACCATATCTGGTGCGATCCAGGAAAGTGTCGACCTGTTGCGTGCCGTCCGCGCGCGCGGCATCCCGGTTTTCGCATTGTCCAATTTCGGGGCGGAGAACTTTGCAAAGACGGAATCCGAATATCCGTTCCTGAAGGAGTTCGACGACCGCGTCGTTTCCGCATATGTGGGTATGATCAAACCGGACCCGCAGATATACCGTCTTGCCATCGACCGGTTCGGGGTCGACCCGGCGGCCACGCTGTTCATCGACGACCGGCCGGAAAACATCGCGGCCGCCGTCGAATGCGGATTACAAGGTCATCTGTTCCGGGATGGTGCTACGTTGCGCGCCGACCTCAACGCGCGGGCGCTTGCGGGTTAGTACAGTCCGCTTGGCGCGTCCGCGGCGTCGCCGCCGGATGGCACGGCACCGTTCAGGCTGCCGCCGGACGGCAGGATCGTGCCTGCGGATCCTTCCGACGTAATGCCGATGCCCGACCCTTGATCCATCGGCAGGATCGGTTCTTCCGTGCCGGCAATATAGACCGTGTCGCTATCCGCCCCCGGTTCCGTTCCGGCCCGGAAGGCTTCGACAATAACCCGGTCGCTGCTGGCGGAAGCAAGCCGTCCCGTTTCGGCATCTATGCGGACCATGCGAATGCCGGGCGGTGTTCGGAAGGGGATCGCCGGCTCCCCTTCCAGCGCGTCTTCCATGAATGCCTTGAATACCGGTGCGGCAACGGACGACCCCGTTTCCTGCCCCCCCCAGGGCCGCAGCCCCAGCGGGGTAGGCTCATCAAAGCCGACGAAGACGCCGACGGCCAGGTCCGGGGAAAAGCCGACGAACCAGGTGTCACGAGAATCGTTGGTGGTCCCCGTTTTGCCGCCAAGCGGGCGGCCCAGCGCCGCAATGCTTCGGCCCGTTCCTCGAAGAACGACCCCTTCCAGCATGGACACGATCTGAAAGGCGGAAATCGGGTCCGTCACCTGCGTGCGCGTGTCTTCCAGCACCGGCACTTCCTGATAGTCCCAATAGGGGACAACACAGTCCGTGCACTCACGCCCGTCATGGCGATAGACCGTCTGTCCAAGGCGGTCCTGAACCCGGTCGATGACGCTTGGCGTCACTTCGCGCCCGCCATTCACCAGCATGGAATAAGCACTGACCATGTCGATCAGACGGACTTCCGACGCGCCCAGCGAGTTGGCCAGAACCGGATCCAGATCGTCGTCCAGACCGAACCGGCGCACCGTGTCCGCGACCAGGTCCATACCGATGGTCTGTGCCAGACGGACGGTCATCAGATTGCGCGATTTTTCGATCCCGACGCGCATCGGCGACGGGCCATAGAACTCCCGGCTGAAGTTGGAAGGCCGCCATTTGCCGAGCCCGGGCCCCTGGTCGATGACAATCGGCGCGTCCAGGATGATCGTGCCCGGCGTAAACCCGTTTTCCAACGCGGTCAGATAGACGAACGGTTTGAAGGACGAACCGGGCTGGCGAAACGCCTGGGTCGCACGGTTGAATTCGCTCGTCTCGAAACTCCAGCCTCCGGACATGGCCAACACACGTCCGGTGTGCGGGTCCATCGCAACGATGGCGCCATTCACTTCCGGGATCTGCCGAAGGGCAAATGTCCCGTCCGGATACTGGACCGGGTCCGCGCCTTCGGACGGGGGATCTCCTTCGCTGACCGGTTCCACCAGAATGATGTCGCCGACGGAAACCACCTGCCCTGCCCGTTCAATCGCCGCACCAACAGTCCGGTCTTCATCATTGTTCGGCGCACGGGCCCACCGCAGTTCCGCAAGAGGCATGTTGCCCGTCGATCCGTCGTCGAACCCGATCTGTGCGCCACTGTTTTCAACCGCCAGAACGGCCGCCACGCGCCAATCCAGCGCCCCGGCCGGCCGCTCAAAGGCGATCAGAGCTTCCTGCCAGGGATCGCCGTCCGGCACACGACCGACAGGACCGCGATACCCGTGCCGACGATCATAGGCCATTAACCCGTTACGAAGCGACTGACGGGCAATTTCCTGAAGACGCGGGTCCAGCGTCGTGCGAACGGAAAGCCCGCCCTCATACAGTCCGGAATCGCCGAAACGTACACCCAGTTCACGGCGTACCTCTTCCAGGAAATAGCCGGCATCCACAATCTCGGTATCCGTCTGGGGCCTGGCGATCAGTGGTTCGGCATAGGCTTCTGCGGCTTCGGCTTCGGTGATGTAGCCGTCTTCCAGCATGCGGCCGATGACATAGTCGCGCCGCACGGTCGCGGCGGCACGGTTGCGGACAGGATGATAGTTATTCGGTGCCTTCGGCAGGGCTGCCAGATACGCTGCCTCCGCGATCGTCAGTTCATCCAGGCTTTTGTCGAAATAGTTCAGCGCCGCCGCCGCCACGCCATAGGCCCGGCTGCCCAGGTAGATCTCGTTCAGGTACAGCTCAAGAATGCGGTCCTTCGGCAGCGCACGTTCGATGCGCAAAGCCAAGATCGCCTCCCGAATTTTGCGCTCATAGGACACTTCGTTCGTCAGGAAGAAATTTTTGGCGACCTGTTGGGTGATCGTCGAGGCGCCCACCAGGCGGCGGCCCTGGCTGTAATTCATCACGTTCGTGACGACGGCCCGGGCAAGTGCCTGAAGGTCGACCCCGAAATGATGATAGAAATTCTGGTCCTCAGCCGCGACAAACGCCTGTGCAACGCGGTCCGGTATCGCTTCGATCGGAACGAAGACCCGCGCTTCGATGGCATATTCCGCCAACAAGCGACCATCCCCCGCATGCACGCGGGTAGACGTCGGCGGTTCGTAATCTTCCAACTGCGAATAGTCGGGAAGTCCCGGCCCGTAGTGCCAGAATGCCCACCCGACGACACCGGCGGCCCCGACGCCGCCCAGCAGCATCAGGAGGACGAAGACCAGAAAAAGACGGCCAATGACCTTCATGACAATTCAGCACTTCCCGCAGTTTGGGCCGGTCCCTAGAAGCGAAACCCGACCCTAGTCAATGATTCCGGACAATTCCATGACGCATTTTCGGCAAGTATTTGGCGCCCTTGGCTGCCGATCAGGACCGTTCGCGCGCTTCCATCTGTTCGAAATACTCATCGATTGCCTGAACCATATGGCGTGACATCACCCGCTGCTGTTCCGCGGATTGCAGGTTCGCCTCATCCTGGCGGTTCGACATATATCCCAGTTCGATCAGGACCGACGGCACATTCGGGGATTTAAGGACCGCAAAACCGGCAAAACGATGCGGGTTGCGCAGCATCTGGACAGCATCCGACATCTCCCCCACCAGAATCTCCGCGAACTCGGCGCTGTGCTGACGGATCGACCGCTGCGCAAGGCTGATCAGGATGGATGTCACATCGGATTCATATCCGGTCAGGTCCGTTCCCGCCAGGACGTCCGACAGGTTTTCCCGCTGGGCCAGGGCCTCTGCTTCCGCGTCGGACGCCCGGTCCGACAGAGTATAGACCGACATGCCGCGCAACGACGATGTTTCGTGGGAATCCGCGTGGATCGACAGGAACAGTCCCGCTTCCACGGAATGCGCTACCTGATAGCGGTCCCGCAAGGGTATGTAGACATCGGAATCCCGTGTCATTACGACCTGATACCGGCCGGTTGCCTGAAGCGTATCCCGCAAGGTCTGCGCAAAGGACAGGACCACCGCCTTTTCATATGCGCCGCTGGCCCCGATCGCCCCCGGGTCGACCCCGCCATGGCCCGGGTCGATGACAATCACGCGACGGCTGAGAGCCCCTTGGTTGACCGGCGGTTCAGGCGGCGCCGCGGCGCTGAGTTCGCTTGAATACGCCTCCCACCCTGCGGACTGGACGCCTTCGGCGTTCTGGACGGTCTGACTAGCGGGTACCAAGTCGACCACAATGCGCGGCCCGTAGGGGCCGGACGGGTCCAGCGCGAAATGCCGCGAAATCTGTGCCGGCGCGGCAAGGTCCATGACCACGCGCGTGACACCCGGACGGAACAGCCCGTGCCGATACCCCGCTATCAGCCCCGCCCCCGGCGCCTGTCCGGACGGCGGACCGTTCCAGTCAACCGAAGGCAGGTCAACCACAACCCGGTCCGGGTCTGAAAGCGTGAAGATCCGATAGGGAACCGAGCGGTCGAACTCCAGGACAAATCGCGTATGGTCGCCATTGTCGCCAATGCGCGCATCCGCCAGGGACGCAACCTGTGCCACCGCCGGCGCGGCAAGGCCGAACGGGGACGCGGCCGCCAGAAACAGCGCGGCCAGCCAAATGAACAGGTGACGGCCTGACATTCCTTTGTTGTCCGACACGGGTGGTCGATGCTCCAGCATGGGATCGTGATTTATCATCCGTTCCCGGGCGTCCAAATAATATGGCGCGACACCGGCAAACTACTAACTTTTACAGATATTCCCGCGAGTCGTGGCTGATTCCAAGGGTTCCGGCGCACATTGCTCCCGCTTTTCGCCCGACCGCACACATCAGTGCCATTTCGGATGAGGATTTGCGTTGTGCAAGGCCTTTGCGAAGGATAAGTTAGCGTTGGAAAAGGGTTCGTGTCCCGTTTGTCATTCTCGGATGCGATTTGCGTCACGGAATGCACCGGGTCTGTCGGATTTTGGGGTCGGTGATCACCGACCCGGGTGCGGTCATCGTTCTGACATTCGATCATCGCTGCAAAAGAACCGCCCAGACCGGCCAATGCGTGGCGCTTCGCCCCTTTCCCCCGATCTTGTGGTAGAGGCTGGCTTTGCCCAAACGACCGCGGGATTCAGGGCGAAAAGGAATTTTCGTGCGTGACCGTACCGCCGGCCCGGCATTTATACCGGCCTGAAAAGCGCGGCCCGCACGTCACATTTGGATTATTGAAGAACGCGAAAGCGATAGGATGAAACCAGCAGACATCAGGACACCGGACGGAACGGCGCCAAGAGCGGCCGACGGGTTCGGCATACGCCCATCCGGGCGGCGTGAAACGCCGCTTTCCGGACTCGGGCGCAATGTGTCTGCGCAACAGGTACCGGCCGGCGGAGCGCGACGACGCGCGCGCGCGGTCGAGGCAGGAGTATATGACAAGAAGAATGTTAATCGATGCGACCCACCCGGAAGAGACCCGGGTTACGGTCGTCAACGGCAACCGGCTTGAGGAATTCGACTACGAAACAGCGACAAAACAGCAGGTAAAGGGCAACATCTACCTGGCGAAAGTCACCCGGGTAGAACCTTCGCTGCAGGCTGCGTTCGTTGAATATGGCGGGAACCGTCACGGGTTCCTGGCCTTTTCCGAAATCCATCCCGACTATTACCGAATCCCGGTTTCCGACCGTGAGGAGCTGATCGAAGACGACGGCGCCGAAGACGACGAAGACGGCGGTTCGGAAAACGGCGACGGGGAAGACGGGTCGGTCGAAAATATCGGCGCCGGAGAGGGCGTGGACGAAGCGGTCGAGGAATCGGCGAAACGCCGTCCACGGCTGAAGCGTCACTATAAAATCCAGGAAGTCATCAAGCGCCGCCAAGTCATGCTGATTCAGGTGGTGAAGGAAGAACGCGGCACGAAGGGTGCTGCGCTGACGACCTATCTGTCGCTGGCGGGTCGCTATTGCGTCGTGATGCCAAATACGTCCCGCGGTGGCGGCGTCAGCCGCAAGATCGCCAACGCCCAGGACCGCAAGCGCCTGAAGTCGATTCTGTCGGAACTGAATGTTCCCGACGGTATGGCGGTCATCCTGCGGACCGCGGGGGCCGAACGCTCCAAGGCGGAGGTAAAGCGCGATTTCGATTATATCATGCGCCTGTGGGACGAAATTCGTGAAAAGACGCTGAGTTCGACGGCGCCCAGCCTGATTCATGAGGAAGGCAGCCTGATCAAGCGCGCGATTCGCGACGTCTACACGAAGGACATCGAAGAGGTATTGGTTGCCGGCGACGAAGGATACCGGACCGCCAAGAACTTCATGAAGAACCTGATCCCCAGCCATGCGAAGAAGGTTCAGCCCTACAAGGACGAACAGGGGATCCCGCTTCTGCACCGCTATCAGGTAGAACAGCAGCTGGCACAGATCTACGACTCCACGGTTCAGCTTCGTTCCGGTGGATCGATCGTGATCCACCAGACCGAAGCCCTGGTCGCGATCGACGTGAACTCCGGCAAAGCGACCCGCGAACGCCATATCGAAGAGACGGCGCTTAAGACGAATCTGGAAGCGGCCGAAGAAGTGGCCCGCCAGTTGCGGCTGCGCGACCTGGCCGGGCTGATCGTCATCGACTTCATCGACATGGAAGAAAATCGCAACGACCATGCGGTTGAACGCCGCCTGAAGGAGGCGCTTCGGAAGGATCGCGCGCGCATTCAGGTCGGGCGCATATCCGCCTTCGGGCTGCTGGAAATGTCGCGTCAGCGGCTGCGCCCCAGCCTGTTGGAGGCAATGACCCAGTCGTGCCCGTCTTGCGGCGGAACCGGATACATCGTGTCCACCGAGTCCGCGGCACTGACGGTGACCCGTGCGGTAGAGGAAGAATGCCTTCGTCGGCGTGCAAGCCACATCACCGTCCGGGTTCCCGGATCGGTCGCGCTTTACGTTCTGAACCAGAAACGCACGCTTTTGTCGGAAATTGAAGAACGCTACAGTATTCGGATCACCATCGAAGCTGCGGACGGCATGTTGCCGCCGCAATTCGAAATCCAGCGTAGCGGATCCGTGTCCGACGACGCGGATGACGACACTGAAACGGCGCGCGACAGCGGCGGCGACGAAGATGAGCGCGACGACCGTCAGTCCGGAGGGTCCCGGCGTTCCAGACGCGGTCGCCGACGCGGCCGTGGTCGCGACAATGACGACCGCGCCGATAACCAGTCGCAGCAGGATGACGAGTCCGACGATGATCAGGACGATCAGCGTCAGGATGAGACACGCAGCAGCGAAGAGGACGAGGGCGGAAGCCGCCGACGGCGCAAACGCGGCCGACGCGGCGGGCGCCGTCGCAACAGAAACCGCGACCAGGACGGTCCGCAGGACGAGTCCCAGGATGAGGCATCGCAGGACGACGATGCCGAATCGACCGCCGAAGCGGAAGACGGTACCCGCGACGAAAACGCAGGCGAACAGGACGGTGACACCAGACGCCGCCGTCCGCGCGGACGCCGTCGCCCCAAACAGGACAATCCTGATAATGCAACGTCCGATGACGGCGATGGCGAAATAGCCGATTCTTCGACCGCGAACGACCAACCGTCCGACGAAAGCGGATCGAATGGGGATGACGCGGCGGAGTCGAAGCAGCCCCCTGCAAAGAAGGCACGACGCAGCCGCAAAAAGGCCCGGGCTGCAAAGCCGGAGCCTGCGGCGGCAGAATCGGTTGCGGACGAAACCCCGTCAGGGGAGGTGTCGTCCGACACGACAGAGGAAGAAGCCAAACCGGCACGAGCGGCACGCAAAACCCGCAGCAGGAAATCCGCCCCTGCAAAGGCGGAGGTGGAGCAGTCGGACGCGACGGATAATTCGTCCGAACAGGCGCCCCCTGAAACCGCCCCCGTGGCGGAAGGAAATTCGGCAGAGTCCGAGCCCGAAGCGCCGTCAGACGACACGCCCGCGCCGACGGCCAGCCTGCCGGAACCGGCCAACAATGGCGGACCCGAGTCGGAACAGGCCGAAGAACAAAGTGACCCCCAACCCAAACGCAGGGGTTGGTGGAACCGGATTCGAAGCTAGGTTCTTCCGCATCGGTTAGAAATCCATTCAGGGAGTTTGAAGCATGAGCCTTTCGGAAGGGGACATGGCGCCCGACTTTTCGATGCCGACAGATGGCGGCGGAACGATCAGCCTGTCCGAACTCGCGGGTAAACCCGTCGTCCTGTATTTTTATCCAAAGGACGACACCCCCGGCTGCACGAAAGAAGCGTGCGGTTTCCGTGACGCCCTTCCCGACTTCACCGGGATCGGCGCCACCGTGATCGGTGTGTCCAAGGACAAGGTCGCCAAGCATGACAAGTTCAAGGCCAAGTTCGACCTGACATTCCCATTGGGGTCCGACGAAGATGGCGCCGTCTGCGAAGCCTATGGCACCTGGATCGAAAAAAGCATGTATGGCCGGAAATACATGGGCATTGACCGGGCGACCTTTCTGATCGCCGCGGATGGAACCATAGCCAGGATCTGGCGCAAGGTGAAGGTTCCGGGCCACGTGGATGAAGTTCTGGCGGCAGCCAAGGCCCTTTGACAGGAAGTTCTTTAAAATTCGAAAGTCTTGAGGGCGCCGCGGTCGGTGTTCTCTTGACTGCGGACGCGCGGGAAAAGGCCGCGACCGCCCGAGCCGCAGCGGCCGCCTGGCGCGGCGGCGCTCTACGCCGCGCTACGGCCACACCTGACGTGCCCGACCGGCCGCAACGCCCGGACCGTCCGGAACTAGAAGCACCACGCGACGTCCCCCGGCGGAAAATCACGAAAGAACCGGGCGGTCGCGCTGCTTTATTGCATGCGCTGGCGCATATCGAACTGAACGCCATAGATCTGGCATTCGATATCGTCGCGCGTTTCTCTGGGCCCATGGCCATGCCGGACGCATTCGTCGCCGACTGGATCGGGGTAGGAGACGATGAGGCCCGGCATTTCCTGATGCTGGATGACCGTCTTCGGGATCTAGGGTATTCGTATGGCGACTTTGCCGCCCATGACGGGTTGTGGCAGGCATCGACGGTGACCGCGCACTCGCTGCTTGCCCGCCTTGCCGTCGTGCCGATGGTATTGGAAGCCCGTGGCCTGGACGTGACGCCGCCCATGATCGCAAAACTCACGAAAGCGGAAGATGCCCAAAGTGCCGCTATTCTTCAGGTCATCCATGACGACGAAATCGGCCATGTAGCAGTCGGCAAACGATGGTTTGATTTTCTGTGCGACAGGGACGGGTTGAAACCCGTCGAAACATGGCACGACCAGGTTCGCCGCTATTTTCGCGGTGATCTGAAGCCGCCATTCAACACGGACAGCCGCGACAGGGCGGGGTTCGGTGAAGAATTCTATCTGGCATTGGCAAAGGGGCCCCAAGTCTAGAGCTGACCTTCAAATCCGCCGCGCACTGTCTATCTGATCGCAGGATGCTCGCATCGGAATTAGGTAATGGACATAGATGCTTCACGGACACTTGCAACGGACGTGTCAACGGAAGCAGCGGCTTCTGCTATTTCCGAAATGCCGGCGCTGATCGCCTCTACACCCTGCGCGGCTGACTGCATATTTGACGACATATCGCTGGTAACCGCAGTCTGTTCCTCCACAGCACCTGCAATGGACGACGATATCTCATTTATCTCTTCGATCACGGCCGCAATTCCCTGAATTGCAGTCACCGTCTCTTTTGTGACGCCCTGCACCTGGGAAATCTGTGCACCGATTTCTTCTGTTGCGCGGGCGGTCTGACCGGCAAGACTTTTGACCTCGCTGGCCACCACAGCGAAGCCCTTTCCTGCCTCACCGGCCCGGGCTGCTTCAATCGTGGCATTCAAAGCCAAGAGGTTGGTCTGATTGGCAATGTCGGTGATCAATGAGACAACGGCACCAATTTTGTCAGCCGCTGCGACTAGCCCCTGCACCACCTCGTTCGTACGGCGCGCCTCCTCGACAGCGCCACCCGCCGTTGCCGTTGCGCGAGAGAGTTGGGAGCTAATTTCATTTATTGAGGAGGAAAGCTCCTCTGCACCGGAAGCAACAGCCTGAACACTGCTGGTCGTTTCCGTGGACGCGCCGGCAACAGACCGCGCCTGCGCATTTACTTTTGCCACTCGTTCGGCAATGTCGGAAAGGTCTGAATCAATCTGTTTCTGGACGGTCCGCCGGCTCATCCGGTCTTGTACCTGTTGCGTAATATCAGTCGCAAATTTCACTATTTTGTAGATTTCGCCGGTCGGCTTCGCGATCGGATTGTAACTGGCCTGAATCCATATTTCCCTGCCGCCCTTGGCGACACGCTTATACTCCGCAACCTGAAACTCACCATTCCGCAGGCTTTCCCAGAAATTTTTATACTCGTCGCTTGCCGCAAAAGTCGGATCGACAAACATCGAATGATGTTTTCCCTGAATTTCCGGCAGCGAATATCCCATCGCACCTAGGAAATTTTCGTTCGCATTCAGAATCGTCCCGTCCGGTTTGAACTCGATAACCGCTTGGGATTTGTTGATGGCGGAAATCTGCCCCTGATAGTCGGCGTTCTTCAGCGTTTGTTCAGTGATATCGGTCGCAAATTTGACGACCTTGTAGGGCTTTCCGTCTTCGTCCGCTATTGGATTGTAGCTGGCCTGAATCCATATTTCGCGGCCGCCTTTAGCCAAGCGCCTGTACTCCGCAGACTGGAAGTTTCCGTCATTCAGGCTTTTCCAGAACAGGCTGTATTCATTGCTTTTCGCATAGTCCGGTTCAACGAACATCGAATGATGCCTTCCCTGAACCTCATCCAGCGAATATCCCATCGCAGACAGGAAATTCTGGTTCGCAGTCAGTATGGTGCCGTCCATATTGAATTCGATGACGGCCTGTGACTTATCAAGTGCTTCCAACTTCGCCTTCAACTCACGATAAGCCTGATCGCCCCGTTCCATGATCAATCTCCCCAGAAAACTCAGTGAATAACTTAAATCAGATCGCAACCTATCGTTTAATATAGAACAGACATTCATTAAAATTGGCTTAATATTCCGAATAATTTTCGGGCGTTCGGAAAAAATTGCGCGCAACGGTTGCTGCACGCATCAGGAAATGGCTAGTTCGAGTTACTTCGCAGTGCGTCAGCGTCGGCTAATGGTGCCTTGATCGCCTGCGGGCGGGTGCAAGGCGGCCTGCCGGATATTCGGCTACCTGGCGAAGAAGACGCGCCATCCGGCCGGCCTCCCCATCCTTGTTCGGATCGAAGATGGACAATTCCAGCATTGTGCCGGCGGCTTCCGCCGGGTCTATCTGATCCGGCACACTTAACAGCCATGACAGGATCGCATCTTCCGCGGTGCCGCGCGGCAATGGACCGGCCGTCTGCATCAGGGAGCTCAGGATATGCCGGGGATCGACGATCGTCAGATAGTCGCGCTGTGCCTGTCCATCGAACTTCGACGGGGATCCATATGTACCGGTACCACTCATCGACTTGACCCTTTCTCCGGGACACCCCGCCCGGTTTGCATCGGTTTATGTCAGAGCGGCAGGTCTCCTGGCTCTCGGGTCTATGCCGACCGTCCGGACCTTCCCAGTTCTTTTGGAACCAGTGGCACGAAACTTGGCGATCGGCTCGCCGATTACAGTTGCGGGGGCAGCTTTGGATTTGGTTCCCGCGCACAGCGTCCTATTTCGACACTCGTGCGGAAATCGCACCGAATTCCCTTTTCATCCCGGCATGCCCGATTGGACATTCCGGGAACCGCTCTCTTAACGTTGAAAGACTATCGTAAATCGCAATGGCACACCAAACGAAAAACGATTCACGGATCCGGACGGCATGGCCGATCGACCCACAGGAAGACGCCCGACACTGCATCTTGACCGGGCATTGCCGGAATGCCCACAATAGAGAACCGTTGAGGGGGAGCCAGTAAGTAACGATATGTTGGAGGGACTTCGACAGGCGATCGGAGAGCGCAGTGAACGGCGCAAGAACCGGGCCTTTCTTGAGGCCTGCATGGCCTGTTGTGCCTTGGTCGCAATAGCCGATGGCGAGGTATCGCTGTCGGAACGCAGCCGAATCGACCAGATTCTGGAAGCGATCGACAGGCTGCGCATTTTCGATGTTCACGAGGCCATCAATCTGTTCAACGACCATGTCGATGCCATTCGCGCCAATGCGGAAAAAGGGCGCGGACGGGCCCTTCGTGCTGTCGGCGAAATGGGAAACAATCCGGGCGATGCGGTCGCCATGGTCAAGATTGCGCTCGCCGTCAGCCTGGCCGACGGCGAGTTCCTGGACAGTGAGCGCGCCCAGTGCGAGGCAATCTGCAAGACGCTGGGCCTGAACCTGGAGGATTTCCTTTAGGAACCGTCTGGTGGGACGCCTGTCACACGTTCAGCAGCAGATTCTCACGTTCCCAGGAACTGATAACACGCTGATACAGGTCGTATTCATGGTTTTTCACGTCCATGTACGCGCGTGAGAAAAGCTCACCCAGAGTGTCTTTCAGCGGTTTCGCATAATTGAACTTGTGCAGGGCGTCGCCCTGGTTTCGCGGCAAGGCAAAGGCGAAACGGTAGGCATCCCCTTCGACCGGGTTGGAAGGAGCGATTTTCTCTTTCATCCCCAGATAGCCGCAGGCCAATGTCGATGCCATGGCCAGATACGGGTTTGCGTCCGAACCCGCCAGCCGGTTTTCGATACGACGGGCTTCGGGCTTGGAATCCGGAACCCGCAAACCGCAGGTCCGGTTGTCCCGCCCCCAATGAACGTTGATCGGCGCGTCGGAATAGCGTGCGATCCGGCGATAGCTGTTCACATTGGGCGCCATCAGCGGCATGGCCGACGGCAGATACCGCTGCAATCCGCCGATATAGTGCATCAGCACCTTGGAATCCTTGCCGCTTTTCGTAGCGAAGACGTTTCGTCCCGTTTCGACTTCGATCAGCGACTGATGGATATGCATGGACGAACCCGGTTCGTGCTGATGGGGTTTCGCCATGAAGGTCGCATAGATATCGTGCTTCAGTGCCGCCTGCCGCACCAGCCGCTTGAACAGGAAGACCTGGTCGGCCAGTTCCAGCGGGTCGCCATGATTGAAGTTGATTTCCATCTGTGCGGCGCCAGCCTCATGCGCCATGGTATCGACATCAAGATTCGCCGCTTCGCAAAAATCATAGATATCCTCGACGACCGGATCGAACTCGTTCGCCGCTTCGATACCATAGGCCTGGCGACCGGATTCCTGACGTCCAGATGCGCCGATTGGCGCCTCCAACGGGTAGTCCGGGTCCAGGTTCTTCTTCACAAAATAGAACTCAAGCTCGGGCGCACAGACCGGTTTCAACCCCTTCTTTTCAAACAGGGCGATGATGCGCTTCAGCACATGGCGCGGCGCGATGTCCACCGGTTTTCCATCCAGGTGAAACGCATCGCAAATGACCTGTGCGACGGGTTCGGGGTACCACGGCACCATGCGAATGGTGCTGGGGTCCGGCACAAGCGCCATGTCGCGGTTGGTTTCCGCCACGACATCGGTCTCGAAAACGAAGTCGCCGGTCACCGTCTGAATGAACAGCGCTTCCGGGACCCGCAAACCCCTGTCCGACAGGGAATTGATGAATTTGTGGCAAGGCAGAATTTTGCCGCGTGCAATCCCGGACATATCGGGCAACAGGCATTCGACCTCGTCGATGCGTCGTTCCGATACCCATTCGGATAATGTACTCACCTGAACCCCACTCGGCCGGGTCGCCGCGACGCGGCTTGTTCGCGAAGTTGGCACGCTCCGGCGCTTGCGATTGTGATCACATTTGGTATGCCCTATAGTCGTGATCCGAGGCAAGTCTTATTCCCCAGTGCCATTCCCGGCACCCCCAATTTACCCCACCGGACCCGCACATGACCGATTGGCTCAGCAAGAAAGAAGTCGACAAGTTCGTCAAATCCAACCCGGACTTGAAGGGCATAGACCTGTTGATTCCCGATATGTGCGGCACACCCCGCGGGAAACGGATCGGCATCGAAGCCATCGAAAAGCTGCATAAGGGCGGGGTGGCCCTGCCCGGCTCGACCTATCTGTTGGATGTGACCGGCCAGAATTGCGAGACAATTACCTATGGTTCGCGGGACGGCGACCCGGACTATAACTGCCTTGGCGTGTCCGGCACGTTGAAACCCGTTCCCTGGGCCAAGGCACCGACCGCGCAGGTCATTGCGTCCATGGTCACGGACGAAGGTGAACCGTTCTTTGCGGACCCGCGTTACATTCTGGCACGCGCCGCGCAGCCCCTGGTCGAAATGGGATATACGCCCGTCACGGCGATCGAACTTGAATTCTACCTGATGGACGAAACGCTGGACAAGGCGGGGCGCCCACGGACCGCGCCCTCCCCCTCCTCCGGACAACGGCAGACGACAACCCAGGTCTATGGCATCGATGAACTGTACGAGTTTCAGGAATTCCTGACCGATGTGGAAGACGCCTGCGTCGCACAGGATGTCCCGGCTGACACCGCAACATCCGAATACGGACCCGGCCAGTATGAAATCAACCTTCATCACGTGAACGACCCGATAAAGGCCTGCGACGATGCCCTTCTTTTGAAGCGGATCATCAAGGGTGTCGCGCGCAAGCACGGCATGATCGCAAGCTTCATGGCCAAGCCTTACGAAGAACGGGCCGGCTGCGGCATGCATATCCATCTGAGCCTGTTGGACCAGTACGGGACGAATATATTCGCGGGCCCGACCGACCCGGCAATCGGGCTTCCCGTCTCCCGCGCGTTGAAAGAGGCGATCGGCGGTCTGGCGGCGACGGTTCCGGACAGCATGGCGATCTTTGCCCCGAACGCGAATTCCTACCGCCGGTTCCAGGCAAACTCCTATGCGCCGATCAACACGGCCTGGGGCGTCGACAATCGAACGGTATCCCTGCGTATCCCGAAAAGCGGTGAAAAGGACATGCGGGTCGAACACCGGGTCGCGGGCGCCGACGCGAACCCGTATCTGACCATGGCCTGCGTCCTGGCCGGCGTGCATCACGGACTGGCCCACAAGATCGACCCAGGTCCGATCGAAAAGGGAAATGCGTACGACAAGCCAGCTACCGAATTGCCGCTTCGCTGGTGGCAGGCGTTGAACCGTTTCTCGGAAAGCGAAATCCTGCCGAAATATCTGGGCGCCCATTACTGCGAAACCTATGCCGCCGCCCGCTCCTTCGAAAATGATGCATTCCAGTCGCATATCCCGCCGCTGGATTATGAGTGGTATTTGAGGACGGTTTAGATGCCGAAAATGGGCCTTTAGAGGTATCACAAATCGCGCAGCCACTGGACGACAGCACGACCGACAAACTCGTACCCGGTGCTATTAAAATGCCCGTCGTAGAGGTTAGCGGGATCCTCCACTTGACTTAATAGCGTGCTCAATTGGAGCACAGGGATTCCCAGGCCTTCAATTCGGCGGGTCAACCGGTCCTCGTAAAAGGCAGCATCGGCCGCGCCGAGCAGCGTATTGTACCGTTGCTCCGACGGCACTATGACGAAGACGATCCGCCCATCCCAACTGTCCGCGAACCGACTTGCCTCGCCTACAATATCGACAAAATCATCTTCTGTCGTAACAGGCCAATCGATCGAGAGACCAAGTCTTCTCCGCAACGACGTCAGAACGATAAAATTCTGCAAGTCGAACCCATTCTCTGTTTCGGTCGCGGAGTGCGACTGGTCAACGCGTTCGCTGCGCTTGGCTTCATACCATCGCTGCATTGTCTCCCTGATCGTCAGAGGGTCGTCGGCCAAGCCTTGTGAGAAAGCCGGATCAAGATAGCGTACAAGAATTGGGTGACCGATCTCGCGCGGCAGGTCCTTGGTGAGGTCGTTTCCTTCGTAGAAAAACCAGACGGTCGTTGCGGGCCTAAGGATCGGCCCATACTCGCGCAAAGATGCGAACGCCGACAAAGGGCCGTTTCCGCCACATCCCAGGTTCACGACCGATCCGCCGGATAAGCGGCGCATCCAATCGACATACCCAGCTCGGAATCCAACACCGGCCCCATATGTGAAAGAATCTCCGATAGCAACGATGCCACCTGTGTCGCTCCAAGCTTCAGGCGGATTGTTGAACCCGAACTGATCCGAGTTATGCGTTTCGGTCCCGCCTTGACCGTCCGGCCAAACAACTGGCGTATCAGGAAGGCCGGACAGCGGGATAACGGGCTGTTCAGCAATGGTCAGCACACCGCCCTCGGCGCCGGACATTATTGAAGAACTGCAAATCGACGGGAATGCAGGTGCGATGCCGACCGAACTATTTGCAAGAGACTCGACCCGGTCTTGACGGGACAGAAAGTCGATATGCGCATCGGAGGAATGCAGAACATACTCGACCGACCATATCGCGATACCGGCCGCCAAGACGGATGCGATAAACGACCACCGAAGGTCCGCGCGACAAACCGACACGACGATAGACGATACGGCAAGTGTCGCAGGCAGTCCCAGAAAGATAGAGATCCTAATTGGCGTGCTGAGATAAACTTCTGGCGCGCGAAACAAAAAAAATACTACAGACATCGCTGCCAAGACTATGAAGGCCGCCAGAATTGCTCGCGACGCCACTTGCCCTCCTTTCCCAACACCCTCTATATGCCTTGTCGCATAGGCCGCGACATTGTGCAGAAATAGTATCCGATGCAACAGAAAGAAAAAGATGGCGAAATTCGACGACACCCGTTCCTATTATCGCGCCAGTTCCCACGACTGGACGCCGCACCCCCCACTTGCGGGGGAGGAGACGGCCGACGTCGCGATCCTGGGCGGTGGCTATACCGGGCTTTCTGCCGCGCTGGAACTGGCGGACGCCGGTTATGACGTGGCGCTGGTGGAGGCAGAGACGGTCGGCTTCGGCGCTTCCGGGCGCAATGGCGGGCAGGTCTGTTCCGGTCCGAACCAGTCGCTGGAAACTCTGCGCCAGCGCGTCGGCAGCGATGCGGCCCAGACGATCTGGGACCTATCGATGGCGGCACCCAAGCTGATCGGGGAACGGGTTGCGAAATACCGGATCGACTGCGATCTGAAATGGGGATACCTGCATGCCGCCGAACGAAAGAGCCAGATTGCCGATCTTCGGGACGAACAGGCGGTCTGGGAATCGCAAGGCTATACCGGATCCAAGCTGTACGAGGGCGATGCCGTGCGGGAGGTTATCGGCTCCCCCCGATATCGCGCCGCGCTCTGGGAACCGGGTGCCGGGCACCTGCATCCGCTGAACTATTGTATCGGCCTTGCCCGCGCGGCAAAGGATGCGGGCGTCCGCTTCTATGAGAACAGCCGCGCGGTGCGGCTGGAAACCGGCGACAATCCGGCCATCCATACCCGGGCGGGGACACTTCGTGCGAAATTCCTGATTCTGGCCGGAAACGCCTATCTACGGGATGTCCAACCGTTCCTGTATCGCCGCCTGATGCCGGTCGGCAGTTATATCGTCGCCACGGAACCGTTGAGCGAGAACCGCGCGAAAAGCCTGCTGCCGGGGGATGACGCCGTCGCGAACTGCGATTTCATCGTCGACTATTTCCGTCTGTCCGCGGACCGGCGCATGCTGTTCGGCGGCCGGGCGACCTATTCAGGACTGGAACCGAATGATCTGGGCGGATTCGTTCGCCCGCGCATGCTTCATGTCTTCCCGGACCTGTCCGACGTAGCGATAGAGCATGTCTGGGGCGGGCATATCGGTATTACCGTCGACCGCATGCCCCATGTCGGGCGCATCGGTCCCGCCACCTATTTCAGCCAGGGTTATTCCGGTCACGGCGTCGCGCTCAGCAACATGTGCGGCAAACTGATGGCCGAGGCGATCCGCGGGCAGGCCGAACGGTTTGACGCCATGGCCAAGGTCAAACATCCGGTCTTTCCGGGCGGGCGGTTCCGCACCCCGCTTCTCACCCTCGGCATGTTTTGGTATCGCCTTCGCGACGCAATGTCTTAAAATAGGGTCCCGCAAGAGGGACCGCTGGCATGATTCCTGCGACTCCACCGGCGGGAAAGGGCGCTATCCGGCCGTTCGGCCGTTGCCGAGGACTAGAAAGACATGTTCAGCCGTCTTATGCGGATCATAAAACTCGGGGACCGGCGCAAGGAACGTCGGGTCAAGACGCGGTTTACGGCGGAAGTCGCGGGCCTGAAGGGGCGCGTGACGGACGTCAGCCTGGGCGGCTTCGGCTTCTATCCGGATGACCAGGGACTGGATGTCGGTGATGAGGCGATGGCGGTACTGATGCCGGATGAATTCACCACCCTTGAAATTCCCTCCCGGATTGTTGGCACCGATGAAGAGGGGATGATCCTCAGCGTGGCCTTCATCAAGGTCTCTGAAGAGCAGTTCGACCCCCTTCAGGCGATCATCACGGAACAGGCAGTCAGCTGACCGGAAATCATTTGTCGCAAAGGGCTTTCGACTGATTGACAAGCGCGCCCCGAACCCGCTATCTCAGCGCGCCCGGTCAGTACGGGCCCGCCGGCACCCGGCATTTCGCGGAGGGATGGCAGAGCGGTAATGCAGCGGATTGCTAATCCGTCACGGGGTTAAACTCGTGCGGGGGTTCGAGTCCCCCTCCCTCCGCCATTTACCATTGAAATATTTGGATAATATCCTGTTTCTTATATTTTACCTACATTTCTATCCACCATATGTCCGATGCTTAATTGTCTCCTTGCCCGTTCCATCTGCGTCCGATTGCGCTTTGATAGACTTTGATTCTTTTTCTATCGAGTGCCCGACGGCGGGCGCTTCTGCTACCGTTACGCAATAGGCCAAGTTGCGCCTTTATCGTCCGTCCATCCTGCTAGCACCGCGCAGGGGTTGGAAATAGAACGCTGACTTATTCCGAGATTTCCTCAGCCACACAATCGTCACCTTCACCAGTCCAACGAATGATCCTATGATCCTGATCGGTGAAAAACGTTGATACACAAATGGTGTCTACTGAGTAACCGGGCGAAGTGTAAGTGTTGTATGCTGTGGAGATCGACCCGTCCCAGTTATACGTCGTAACAGGGCTAGAGTAGGTGGTTCCCGGAACATAATACGAAGATGCATCTGAATACTGGAGGACTCGACTCCCATCCGCGTTTTCATAAAACCTATCTGGTGGCCCCCAAGACGCTACAAGCTCATCGGCATGAGCGCCAACCCAAGTGTCCATTAATTGTCGGTATCCCTCGGCGGTTTCGCATCCAGAAGTCAATACAAGAACCAGACAAAGGGCCCAAACACGAAAAGGTGCGAATTGACGCAATTGTCCCTCCTCCATCTTTCAACCGCCCAAAAAGTTGTAACGTGGAACAGAAGTAGCTGATACAGGCATAACCACGTTCAAGAGTAAGTTGCGCGCAAGCACCGCCTGTCTTGCTTCTCCACCCTGAGACAGCCTAACCCACGGTGAAGTGAGACGCCCCAGAGTCTATGAGCCGCCCAAGCTAAGGTATGAAGTGCCCAGGAGGCTCAAGGACTGCCCCAGGACCAACTTGCTCTGGATGGTCTTGAAGCTCTTTCACGTCGAAGCGGTGCGGCTGACTCCATACAGATTGGGGCACTGTTTCGCCAGGCACCCTTGGTGTGGCGATCCCGAAAGCCAGCTTTCCTACCTTGAAGGCCCCTTCTAAGTTATCGGCGCGAATGACAACGGGCTTACGGACAGTGGTTGTCCTCCAATCCGGATCGCTTTCGTCAACGTCCTTTGGGCTGATTCTCCATACCGGCATGAAACCTCCTAATGCACCGTTCCTGAATCCGCTTCCAACTCCCCCAGAGCCCGTATCACCGAACGCCAGACAGCGGCTCCGTCAAGGTCGCCTTTGTCCAGGCACGCATCGGCCTTCAATGCGGCCTCAACACGCGCGCTTGTGCCGTGTTGATCCATGAGCAGCTTGGCGGTGCGGTATATGTCGATAGGTTCCATTGCACCTTCAAAAGGAGAGGCCGGGAACAAACGGTCCCCAGCCCCTCAGCCTTCGCAAATGAAATCTAGTGGCAATGGTAAGGTACCGATGCGTTGTGACATCCAAATGCATCGGTTCCGCCGCTGTGAGACGGTGCACCGTGGGTTCCATCGCCGTCATGGGTATGACCGGGATGGTATACCGATATCTCCTGGGCGCGTGGGTTTGGCCCATGCGTGTCATGATAGGCAGCCGCAGCCAATAGCGTGACCCCACCTGCGAGTGCCAACATAGCCCCAATCTTTCTTAGCTTCATTTTCCTCTCCTCCTAGATTCTAAGTTAATGTTTCGCGCCCTGGTCAATTGCCCAATACCCACCTATTACGCAGCCCAGTGTCTTCAGCAATCCGCTCCGCCCGCTCTATTTCCCAATCGGCAGGCGGGTAGCTCTGATGCCACTCCCAAACCTCTGCCATAGGCATGATGACGGTCGAGCCGTAGACTTCCGCCATATAGAGCATTGCCCTCGCCACAGTCCCGCGCACCGGCCCGTCCGCAATCTCAGCTACGCGGCCACTCTCGTTTCGCCCCATTTCGAAGTCACATGAGCCATAGACGCGCGGCTCTCCCTCAACGTCGCCATAAGGAAAGTTGCTGCGGTTCCCGTTCACCTCGCCCGATGAAGGAAAGAGGTTGTTCGGATCGTTGTGGGCTATCTCGAAATGATGGTTCACACGTTCGCAGCAGTCGCGCCCGCTATCGTCACCGCATTGAGGGTAGGCTTCCGCCTTAAGCTGCCAGCATGCCCTTGTATTG
>JAVJPW010000006.1:0-1533214 GCA_040217575.1 Alphaproteobacteria bacterium
TGGCGATGCTCTCGCATCGCCCGGGACACACACCAACCGACGATCCATGATCGTCAATTGGCGCGGGGTGGAGCAGCCCGGTAGCTCGTCAGGCTCATAACCTGAAGGTCACAGGTTCAAATCCTGTCCCCGCAACCAACATAAAACCCGCTATATCAATACGATAGCGGGTTTTTGCTTGTCTGAAACCCGACGCGCCAAGGCTGAGCAGGAAGCACATGGGAAGCAGTTAAACACCCATCCATTGATGGATAGTTGAGCCATGTCCTTGTAAGAGGCGTGCCAACTCTTCCGCCACTCTATCCGCTGCTCCTTGCACGGGATTGTCCGCCGATCGTTCGCAATTGGCTGTTGTTCGCATCCTTGGGCGCTGAAGCCTTTCGATCATGAGATTCAAGTGTCCTGCTCGATATAGACAGCAATATACCCTCTGCGTAGATGGGTTGCCCAAAGATCAATGGGGGTTATTACTCGGATTCGTTGCGCCGATTTCGGTGGTAAGCTAGTTTCTTGGGGTTGGGTATTATCGGAAATCACAATCGTTCCAGGAGAGCCGCTAGATCAATCTTCCGGGGAGGGCGGTATGCCAAGCTGCAACCAATGCTCAAATGACGTTCCAAGGGAGGCAAAGTTTTCCCTCATTGTGGCGCCAAAGCTCCTGTCATCGCTGACCCGAATGCGGGAACGTTGATACGTAGAGAATCAAAAGTCTCTGAATACTTTGAAAGGTGTCTTTACTTGGGTGCGTATGTGGCACCGCTGGTATGTTTGGCACTATTTTTTACGGATGAGCTTCTTTGGAAGCTTTCAAACGCTACGATTAGCGAAATCGTTTTCACGCTCTTATTTCCGGCTTTGAATTGGTTTTTTGCAATGTTCGTTGCATTCGAGTTTCCTGACGACTCCGGCTCAAAGCTGTGGGCGGCCGCCTCATTTGTACTTCTCGTCGTTCCAACGTTTGTTTCCATAGTGTTGATTGGGTCTGGGGTTGGACGACTCGTTGACCGGAAGTGTCCAAAATGTGGCGTCTTCTTCGCAAAATGCCTTAGCGTCGAGACGACCAGTTCCTATTCTGAAGGCACACAAACCGCAACGCATCGCACAACGCATTACGATGAACTTGGAAACGAAAAAGGGTATTCAGAGTTTGAGTACGAAGAGCCAGTAATTACGGGCAGTTCAACCGACTGGCTAACAATGGAGTGTCAAACATGCCGGACGCAATGGGTTGTCAGAAGATAGAGCGTCACTTTTTGATTTCCTGGATTGGCTCTCGTTGAATTCGGGAGGGCCAAAAAAGACGCAAGCTTTCACGGCACTCGGTCGGCTGCTCCCTGAACGGGATCGTCGGTAACTTGAGCCCCGATGCCCCTCCGATCAGGGGTGAGGCCTTCGGTTGATTTTCGCCAGGACCGGTGAGAGAGGCAGGCTGTCGGCCTATTTCGTCAGGATCAGTTTTCCAAGCTTGGTGAGGATCAGGCGATAGACGGATTCGCCATGGCGGATTCGGACTTCCCGTGCGCCCTGCAGCAGGGTGCCGCTGTCGATCATCACGACCTGATCGTCGGTCCGGGGGTCGGTTGCGTCGGTTTTTTCAGTCATGCCCTTATCGCGTTGAATGTCGCTATTGATAATCATTCTCATAAAATGTTTTGTGGCCGCACGCAACTCGCTTTCCTTGACCCATCGAAAGCTTTCGTTGGTGCCAATGGAATTGCGGACCGACGGCAATGCCGATTTATAGGGCGAGAGGTTGAAATAGGGAATTGGCGCGGCCGGTCGAAGGAACTTGTCGGCAAGGGGGCGGAATGCGGGCGCGGTGCCGCGAAAATGCGCGGAAACTGCCCGGGACAATCACGTGACGGCCGTCGGCCGGGCAGTCAGCCGATGAATTTCCGTTCAACCTCGTGGCGTTGAATTTTACCGGTCGTACTGCGCGGAAAATCCTCGAACGCAATGAAGCGGACTTCCTTCGGGCGCTTGTATCCGGCAAGTGATATGCGACAAACGGCTTCGACCGCATCCGCATCCAGGTCTTCGCATCCGTCTACCGGCGCGATGAAGGCGACCGGAACCTCCCCCCAGCGATCATCCTTCCGGCGGACGACAACCGCTTCGCGCACCCGCGGGTCGGCCAGAAGGACGCGTTCGATTTCCGCCGGATAGATGTTCTCCCCGCCGGACTTGATCATGTATTTCGCCCGGTCGACGAAACGAAAGCGGCCTTCGGGCGTACGCACGAACAGATCGCCCATCCGGAACCAGCCGTCCTTAAAATCGCGTTCATTTACGTCCGGTGCATTCCAGTAGCCGGAAAAGACGGACGGCCCGCGCACGGCGACTTCCCCCGGTTCGCCGTCCGGCACCTCATTCCCGTCCGGGTCCAGCAAGCGCACGTCACACATCGAACTTTGAATCTTGTCCAGATTGTCGGGAACTTCCCCCGGCGGGATCAGGTGCCCGCACGCGGGCGTCAGCCCCGTTTCCGTCGCGCCGAAACTGTTGAAATAGGGCGCGTTGGCCAGGGCGGACAGCCTGGCAATCTGGCTGGTGGGGACAAGGTCCGCCATAGCCCCGACGGACCGGATGGATTTCGGTTTGATTCCCGTTTCCGCCAGGATGTCGATGACGGGTTCGATGGACCCCGGCATCAGGATCATCCAGCCGATCGGATAATCCTTCATCAGTGCCACGATCGTCCTGGCGTCGAACCCGTCGACCACATGAACCGCACCCCCCGACATCAGTGCCGCCAGCATCTGGTCGGTCGACCCCATATGGAACATGGGGGCCCAGGCGACGAACCCGTCTTCACGGGTCACATGCATGTCAAGTCGCAGGATCGCCATGCGCGCAATTTCCGCGCGGTGGCTGATCAATGCCCCCTTCGGCAGGCCGGTCGTGCCGCTGGTGTAAAGGATGACCAACCCGTCTTCCGGATCCACATCGGGGTCCGGTTGCGCCGTTTCGCCATCATCGTCGCACAGGGTTTCGATCCGGCGCACGGGCAGCGAAAGGCCCAGTTGCGCAAGCGCGTCTTCGAACCGTTCCGACACGACGACCAGTCCGGGATCCACCAGTTGGATGCAATGCCGGAGTTCGTCCCTTGCAAGCCGCCAGTTCTGACAGGCAACAATGGCCCCCAACAGCGCCGCCGCCAGTTCGATTTCGATATATTCATGCCGGTTTTCCGACAGAAGCACGACCCGGTCGCCGCGCCGTATGCCGTGTGCCCGAAGGGCCGCGGCCGTCAGCCGGACGCGCCGGTCCAGATCCTGATAGGTCCATTGCCGTCCGTCCTGCGTGACCGCCAGGGCATCCGGCGCGCGCCGGACCTGTGCCGCGAACAGACCGAAGACCGTTAACTTCCCCGACCGAGAAACCCCGTCCATATCTTATTGTTATCCCGCCGCTGTTGGACGGTTGGCGATTCCAACCCTGCCAAAGGCTTAGCATCACATCGCGGGAAAATCCAACCGGTCTGACAGGGCGGATTGCGGGGCATACATGGCCGTCAGTTGCCGACGGCGTTCGGCAGCCACAGCGCAATCGCCGGAAAGGCCATGATCGCGATCAGGGTCGCGACCTGAAGCGCAACGAACGGGATGATGCCCCTGTAGATGTCGCGGGTTTGGACCGCGTCGCCCACCGACCCTTTCACGAAGAACAGGGCAAATCCGAATGGCGGCGACAGGAAACTGGTCTGAAGATTGACCGCCACCAGGATGGAAAACCAATAGATCAGATATTGGCTTTCGACATGGCCGCCGAAATCCAGCAATTCGATGATAGGCGCAAAAATCGGCAGGACGATCAACGTGATTTCGATCCAGTCGAAAAAGAACCCCAACAGGAATACGACCGCCATGGTAATTGCCAGAATGCCCCAGGACCCCAACTCGAAGCTCTGCATCGCTTCCACCACCAGATGGTCGCCGCCCAGAACCCGGAAGACATAGGAGAAGGCGGTTGCACCGACGAAGATGAAAAACAGCATCGCGCAGGTCATGGCCGACTTTTCGATGGCGTTTTTCAGGTTCGCGAAGCCAAGGCGGCCATTCATGGCGGCCAGAAGGGTTGCGCCGGCGGCGCCGACACCGCTGGCTTCCGTCGGGGTCGCCCATCCGGCAATGATGGACCCCAGAACAAGTGTGATCAGGGCTACGACGGGGACGAAACCGCGCGCCAGTGTCCAGCAAAGCGTCCGAATGTCCGGCGGCCCGTCTTCTTCCGCCGGTTGGGGCGCCAGCGACGGGTTCCTGGCACAGACGATCATGATATAGACCGCATACAGCCCGGCCAGCAGCAGCCCGGGGATGAAGGCCGCAACGAACAATGTGCCCGCCGAAATCGACAACAGGTCCGCCATCACGATCAGCATGATGGACGGCGGGATCAGGATACCCAGCGTGCCGGATGCGGCGATGGTGCCGCTGGCCAGCGTTGCGGCATATTGGCGTTGTAGCATGACCGGCATGGCCAGCAGAGTCAGCAGCACGACCGACGCGCCGATGATCCCGGTCGCGGCCGCCAGGATTGTGCCCAATAGTGTGACCGCAAGCGCCAGCCCCCCAGGAACCCGTCGCAGCAGGATCTGAAGGCAGTTCAGAAGGTCCTTGGCGATTCCGCTTACTTCCAGCATCGCCCCCATGAAGACGAACATCGGCACCGCGACCAGGACCAGGTTTTCGACAATTCCGCCGTGGATTCGGTTCACGATCAGACCGAACTGCTGGACCCGGAACAGGTCGAGTTCCATGCCGATCAGGGCAAAGCCAAGCCCGATACCGCCGACCGCGATCCCAACCGGAAGGCCGGTGAACAGGACGACTGCCAGCGACAGGAACATCAGGGCCGGCAGATAGTGAATGAACGTTTCCATGATTGTCCCCTCAACGACCCCGGCATTCCCGCGAACCGTCACCGTGCCGGGCGCACAGGGCGTCAATCGCACGGATGATGCGGTTGATGCCGGCGAGGGCGAACAGGATGAAGGCAATGACCAGAAAGGATTTGATGATCCAGCGGTGCGAAAGTCCCATGCCGCCGGGTGCCCCTTCGTTGCGAAGGTAGGCGCGTTCGACGAAGTCGATCCCGAACCAGATGACCACGAAGCAATAGGGCAGCAGGAAGAAGACCACGCCCAGAATTTCGATCACGGCATGTGTCCGGGGCTGCCAGCGTTCCCGCAGGATTTCAATCCGAACATGTTCGTCCCGGATATAGGCCCACCCGAATGCAAGCAGGAACAGCGCGCCGTGGAAATGCCATTCCAGATCCTGAAGGGCGGTGGACCCGGTGTTGAAAAAGCGCCGGCCGATGACATCGAACAGGATCACGACCATCATCGGAATGGCAAGCCAGGCCCCGGCCCGTCCGAAGAAAGACACGACTGTTTCAATGCCGGTTGAGATTTGACGAAGGAAATTCATTGCCGCAAATCCGAAAAAAAAGCGGGGGCGCCAACGTCACCAGGCGCCCCCAAGTGCGGAGTACAGGTCAGAGGTAGCCCAGCTTCTGCCAGACCGACACCTGATCGCGGAAGGCGGAATAGGAGTTCCAGACACGGCTGAAATCCTCGTCCTCCGCGCTCAGTTCCACGACCACTTCGGCCCAGGCCGCGCGCATTGCGTCCAGGATTTCATCGGGCCATGTATGGATGGTCACGCCGTCTGCCTGCAGGGCCTCCAGTGCTTCGAACTGGATGGCTTCGCCCCAGGCGATGCTTTGCGTGACGGCGGAGCGGCACACTTCGTTCACCGCCAGGCGTTCCTGGTCCGACAGGCTTTCCCAGACGTCAGCATTGATAATCAGGTTGAACAGGCTGGTCTGCTGGTGCCAGCCGGGGAAGTAATAGTGCGACGCGTACTGGTTCATGCCCAGCCTGTGATCCAGCGCCGGCATGGACACTTCCGCCGCGTCGATTGTCCCGCGTTCCAGGGCCGGGGCCGTGTCGCCCACGGGCAGCGTCATCGCCTGTACCCCCAGGCGTTCCATGACCCGCGCACCCAGACCGAAGAACCGCATCTTCATGCCGTTCAGCTGTTCCAGGGATGTGATCTCCTCCCGAAACCAACCGGACGCTTCCGGTGGTATCGTGCTGCACAGGATCGGGACGATGTCGTGCGCGCCCGCGATTTCCGTCCAGAGTTCCTCCCCACCCCCGTGATAGTACCAGGCCAGATATTCAGCCGCGGAAGGACCGAACGGCACGGATGTGAACATCGCCGCCGACGGGATGACGCCCTGGGCGAAACCCGGCGAATACCAGGCCGCGTCGACGCCGCCGATCGAAACGGCATCCCAGGCTTCAGGTGCGGGAACCAGGGCGCCCGGCTCGTGAAATTCCAGGGACAGGGTGCCGTTCGTCAGTGTTTCAATTCGACTGCCGATGGTTTGACCGATTTCGCCCACGACCAGAAAGGTGGACGGATAAACGGACTGCATCTGAAGCGTTCGCGCGGATGCCGGTGTGCACATAAGTCCATAGGTCGTGACCGCCGTAAGGGCGGCCAGCATTGTCGTTCTAATCATCATTTTCGTTCCTCCCACTTTTTTCGGTTTGCCGTTGCCTTGAGTGCACGGGTCCCGTTCCGGCAAAGCCGCTTTGGGACGGCGGGACGATAGGTCTATCTAAAACATCATAAAAACGAATTTAATTTATATATAAGTTCGATATTCATGATGTATTGAAATGCAGTTGCCCGTATGACGGCGCGCGCGAGCAGCCCTGCTTCGTCGGTTTTCGTCTGCCTATGCCCGGTTACAGCCGGCGGCGTGACGCCCCCTGTGCCGCGCTGGTCGCGCAAAGCGCATAGACTTTAAGAGCGTTGGAAACGGCCCGGCTACGGTCCTTTGGCATTGCAAGTTTGCCCGCGCGGCGCAGGGTCTCGCGTCTTTTTTCGACAACGGCGTCCGACACATTCAGGGAAATGGTCCGGTTGGGAATGTCGATCCGGATCGGATCACCGTCTTCGATCAGGCCGATCAGCCCGTCTTCCGCCGCTTCGGGGGAGACATGCCCGATGGAAAGGCCCGACGATCCGCCGGAAAAACGGCCGTCCGTGATCAGGGCGCATGTCCGGTCCAACCCGACGGATTTCAGATACGAAGACGGATACAGCATTTCCTGCATTCCGGGGCCGCCCTTGGGTCCTTCAAACCGGACGACAATGGCGTCACCCGGCTGAACCGCGCCCCCCAGGATACCGGCGGATACCGCTTCCTGTGATTCGAAAACCCGGGCCGGACCTTCGAAAACCAGCATCTCGTCCGGGACGCCGGCCGATTTCACGATGCAGCCGTCCGTCGCCAGATTCCCGTACAGGACCGCCAGACCGCCATCCTGGCGATAGGCGTTTTCGATACTTCTGACGCAGCCGTCTTGACGGTCCAGGTCCAAGGTCTTGTACCGGCTGGATTGGGACATTGCCCGGATCGTCCGAACGCCGCCGGGGGCCGCACGATAGAATTCCTTCGCCGCCTGCCCGTTCGCGGACCTGATATCCCAGGCATCGATCACCTCCCCTACGGTCTGGCCTGAAACGGTCGGCAGGTCTTCGTGCACCATGCCTGCGCGCCGAAGTTCGCCCAGGATTCCGATGATGCCGCCGGCACGGTGAACATCTTCCATATGGAAGTCCTGGGTCGACGGCGCGACCTTGCAGATATGCGGGGTCTTTCGGGAAAGCCTGTCAATATCGGCCATGGTGAAATCCACCTCCCCCTCGCGGGCCATCGCCAACAGATGCAGCACCGTGTTGGTCGACCCGCCCATGGCGATGTCCAGGGTCATGGCGTTTTCGAATGCCCGGAAACAGGCGATCTGCCGGGGAAGGGCGCGGGCGTCGTCCTGTTCGTACCAGCGGCGCGCAAGGTCGACGACGTGTTCACCGGCCCGTTCAAACAGGCCGCGACGGTCGGTATGGGTTGCCAGCACCGACCCGTTTCCCGGCAGCGCCAGCCCGATCGCTTCCGCCAGACAATTCATGGAATTCGCCGTGAACATGCCGGAACAGGACCCGCAAGTCGGGCAGGCGGTGTTTTCCAACTCGTCGACATCTTCATCGGTCGTGTGCGGGTCGGCACTTGCGATCATCGCGTCGATCAGGTCAACCGACCGTTCGCCGGTGGACAGGGTCGCCTTGCCGGCCTCCATCGGGCCGCCCGATACGAATATCGCCGGTATGTTCAGCCGCATGGCCGCCAGCAGCATGCCCGGCGTGATCTTGTCGCAATTGGATATGCACACCATTGCGTCCACGCAATGGGCGTTGATCATATATTCGATAGAATCCGCAATCAGTTCCCGCGACGGAAGGCTGTAGAGCATGCCGCTGTGACCCATGGCGATGCCGTCATCGACGGCAATGGTATTGAATTCGCGCGGTACGCCGCCCGCCGCCGCGATCCGGTCCGCAACGATCCCGCCGACATCGCGCAGGTGGACATGACCGGGAACAAACTGGGTGAAGGAGTTTACCACCGCGATGATGGGTTTGCCGAAGTCGCCTTCGGTCATGCCGGTCGCCCGCCAAAGCGCGCGCGCCGCGGCCATCCGGCGGCCGTTCGTTGTCGTTCTGGATCGATAGGCCGGCATGTCGCTCTCCCGTCTTGGTGCTGGTGGTTCCTGTGATGACGGAACGACGGGTAGCATCCGCACAGACTTCAAAAAAATTAATTGATTTTACCAAAAAAATTAGAATACGTGATGTTTAAGATGATCAGAAACCTCGATACGGATCTGTTGCGGACCTTTGTCGCTGTCGTCGATCAGGACGGCTTTGCAAAGGCAGGCAATGCGCTGGGCCGGTCCCAGTCCGCCGTCAGCATGCAGATGAAACGGCTGGAAGACGTGGTTGGATGCGCCCTGTTCCGGCGGGAAGGGCGGCGCATGCGTCTGACGGCGTCCGGGGAGTTGCTGTTGGGGTTCGCGCGCCGGATCGTGCGGCTGAACGACCAGACACTGGATGTCATTCGCGACAGCGGGGTCGAAGGGCGGGTGACCCTGGCGGTGATGGGGGATTACGCAACCCATGTTCTGCCGGGACTTCTGGCGGATTTTATCGATCTGAACCCGAATATTTCAATCGAAGTCACCACGGGCATGTCGGCAGAGCTGATCACGCATCTTGGGGAAAAATACGACATCGTGCTTGCAACCCAGCCCCAGGGTGTCGGAGGCGGCATCATCCTGCGGACGGAACAGACCCGGTGGGCCTTTTCGGACAAACACGAACTCCCAGAGGCATCGCCGGTTCCCCTCGCCCTGCTGCCGCCCGGCAACATGTTCCGGGAATGGGCGCTGAAGGCATTGGGTGAGGCAGAGGTGGAATGGCGTGCTGCATTCACAAGCACCAGCATCGCCACCGTCGAAGCCGCGGCGCTGGCCGGGATTGCCGTTGCGGTCGTGAAACAGGGGACCGCGACACCGGGTTTGCGGTTTCTGGACCGACGGCACGGGCTTCCGGATCTGCCGCCGTCGGAAATCGCACTGCATATTGCGCCGGGTGCGCGATCAAAGGCGGTTCAGTCGCTTGCCAACTTCCTGATCGATCGGATCAAGGACGATGCCGGCGGCCGCAGCATATGATGCGCTGTCTGGGCCGTCGCCGCTGAAGCGTCCGGCGTTTCCCGCTCAAGCAGCGGTCTTTACCTGGTTCCGTCCGCCGTGCTTGGCTTCATACAACGCCTGATCCGCGCGTTCCAGGACGCCGGTTGCGGTTTCGCCGCGTCGCCATTCCGCCAGGCCGACGCTGACAGTGACGCCGAAATCCTTCCTGCCGCCGTCGAACATCATGGCTTCGATATCCTCGCGGATCCGGTCGGCGACGATGTGTCCACCCTTGCCGGAAGTTTGCGTCAGGCAGAGTGCGAACTCCTCCCCCCCAAGGCGGCCGATAATGTCGATATCGCGCAACCGTTTCTTTGCGGCCTTCGCAATGCCGATCAGCACCTGGTCACCGACGGGATGACCATATGTGTCGTTCACGCTCTTGAAATGGTCGGCATCCATCATCGCCACCGTCAGGCTTTGTTCGAACCGGTGGGCGCGGTGAATTTCGCGCTGCAGCCGGTCCATGAAGGACCGACGGTTCCAGACCTCCGTCAGGGAATCCGTCGTCGCCAGTTTCTCCAGCGTCTCCTTCTCCTGATTGATCAGAAGGTGATATTCCCTGAGCGAGATCATGTTGCGCAGGCGTGCCAGCAATTCCGGCATGTCGATCGGTTTGCTCAAAAAATCTGTGGCGCCCCGCGACAGGGCTTCCAGACAGATTTCGCGGCTGTTTTCCGACGTCAGCATGATGATCGGCGTGTGGGAAAAGTTTTCCTGCGCCCGCAATTCCGAAATAACGTCCAGCCCTATTTTGTCGGGCAGAATGTTGTCGATGACGAACAGGTCGAATACGGTCCTGGCGGTCTTGTCCGAGAAATCGCGATAATTGGGGCTTACCTGGACTTCCAGCCCATCGATCGATTCCGCACATTCCTTATAGAGTTTTGCGATCTTATCGTTGTCTTCAAGAATAAGGGCTTTCATAAAATTCTCCGTCCCCCATCGCGTTCCATCCACCCAGAGCGATGGGGGATGCCAAGAAATTGTCTAAAATTCAAACAAAATTCACCGGTGCAGCCGGTTTTGCCCGGTGGCGGGGCGGGAACGGTTGTCGTCCTGCGCGGGCTCGGTCAAAATTAGCGCCTAAGGAGTGCATGGATGACACCGATCCCCGGGCTTGAAGCCGAACATGAAATGCTGCGCGACCAGCTGCGCCGGTTCGTGACGGACGAGGTCGAACCCCATGCCGCGGCTTGGGAGGAGGCGGGCGTCACCCCGCGAGAGACGTTACGCGACATGGGCGCGCTTGGTTTCTTCGGTGTTCGGTATCCGGAAAAATTCGGCGGGTCGGCGATGGATGCGCGGGCGTCCGCCGTCCTGGCGGAGGAGTTGGGCCGGTCGACCTTCGGCGGGTTCGCCATCACCGTCCTGGTTCACACCGACATGGCGTCCCCACATCTGGCCAACTTCGGCAGCCCGGCACAGCAAGACCGGTTCATGCCCGGTATCGTCAGCGGCGATATGATCAGCGCCGTCGCGGTGACCGAACCCGGCGCGGGTTCCGACGTCGCGTCCCTTTCAACGCGGGCGGTGAAGCGCGGCAACGGATGGGTCCTGAACGGCACCAAGATGTTCATCACCAACGGTGTAAACGCCGACGTCTATTTCGTTGCCGCCAGGACGGACCCCGATGCGAAAGGGTCGCGCGGCATCACGATGTTCATCGTCGAAAAAGGTACGGACGGGTTCACGGTCGCAAGCAAACTGGACAAGATGGGCTGGCGCAGTTCCGACACGGCGGAACTCGTCTTCGACGATTGTTTCGTGCCGCCCGAAAACGTGCTGGGGGAGGTAAACCGCGGCTTCTATTCGGTCATGCGAAACTTCCAGAACGAACGGATCGTCCTGGGGGCGCAGGCAATGGGTGAAGCGTCCCGCGCAATTGAAATCACGCTGGACTATGTCCGGCAGCGACCGGCGTTCGGCAGCACCCTGTGGGACAAACAGGCGATCCGCCAGCGTCTGGCGCAGCGCGCGGCAGAGGTGGAGGCGGGCCGGGCCCTAGTCTATCAGGCGGCGTGGCTGGACGCGATGGGGCGCGACTGTGTGAAGGAAGTTTCCATGGTCAAGGCCTATTGCGGGGAACTGGTGAACCGCGTGATGTACGATTGTCAGCAGTTTCACGGCGGGGCGGGCTATATGCGCGGGACCGCCATCGAACGCATGGTGCGCGACGCACGGGTTCAGGCCATCGGCGGTGGCGCGACGGAAGTGATGCTGGAAGAGGTTGCAAAGCGTCTGTAACGCCCGCGAACCCCGATTGAATTCGACATCGAAATTTGTCGAAATTCGTCAGGTGGGACCGGAAAATCTGACCACCAAATCCCAAATCTTTTAGCCATTGTTCGGGAGAGGGTCGGAATGGCCGGTAAGAAGCAGAATATCCTGATGATCGTTGCGGACCAGCTGGCCCCGCATTTCCTGCCGCCCTATGGGCATCCCGTGGTCCGGGCGCCGAATATCGAATGGATTGCCGAGCGGGGCGTGACGTTCGATGCGCACTATACCAGTTCCCCCTTATGTGTGCCGGCGCGTGCCGGGTATTTCACGGGCCACCTGCCGTCGCGGATCGGCGTTTTCGACAGTGCCGGCGATTTCGCAAGCAGCGTTCCGACATGCGGGCATTATCTGCGGGACCTTGGCTATCGCACCTGCATCGCCGGAAAATGCCATTTCATCGGCCCCGACCAGCTGCATGGGTTCGAAGACCGGACGACCAGCGACATCTGCCCGGCGGAAATGTTGTGGTATTCGCACTGGCAACGACATGGGGAGGAGATTCTGCCCTGGTATCACGACTTCAAGAACGTGAAGAATTCCGGCATCGCGGAACGCACAACCCAGCAGGATCATGATTTCCAGACGGCACAGACCGGCGTTCAATGGCTGTATGACTGGCGGCGCGGGTCGGACGACCGGCCGTTTTTCATGCACCTGTCCTTCACCCACCCGCACGACCCGTACGCGACGCCGCAGCGATACTGGGACCGGTACGACGATTCCGACATCGACATGCCCGTCACGCCCTATCAGCCGCCGGAAGAACGGGACGCCTATGCCGCGTGGCTCTATCGCCACTATGACCGCGGCGAAATTGCGGTGACGGACGACGATATCAGACGCAGCCGCCATGCCTATTACGGCAACATATCCCTGGTCGACGACCTGATCGGGGAGGTGCTGGATGCCCTGCGGGCGATGCGATGTCTGGACGACACCATCATCCTTCTGACCGCGGACCATGGCGACATGCTGGGCGAGCGCGGTCAGTGGTACAAGATGTCGCCGTTCGAACGGTCCGCGCGCGTGCCCATGATCATATCCGTGCCGGGCGGGCCTGCGGGCCGGAAAAGCACGGCCGTCACATCCCATCCGGATATTCTGCCGACACTGGTGTCCCTGGCAACGGACGGTGCACCGTTCAACCCGGCGACGCCGCTGGATGGCGACGACATGACGGTGCTTCTGGAAGGGGGCACGGACACATGGCCCGATATCGCGATCAGCGAATTCCTGTTCGAAGGGCGCACGGAACCGGGACTGCTGCTGCGGAAGGGACGGTACAAGTATGTCCGCGCCGACGACAGCAACGATCTTCTGTATGACATCGAATCCGACCCGGAAGAATTGACGGACCTGTCCCGTGACCCGGCCTATGCATCCGTTCTGGCGGACCTGAAGGAAGAGGTGGCGGCACGGTACGATTTCGACCGGCTGGTGCCGGAAATCATTGCGGCCCAGGACCGGCATGAATTCGTGTGCCGGGCGCTCTTGAAGGGGCGCCAGGATTCATGGGCGTTCCAGCCATTCACCGATGCGTCCCGGCAGTTCTATCGAACGACACGGACATGGCACGAACAGGAAGAGGCGGATTTCCTTCGCTTCGACTAGGGCACGCGCCGGGGGCCCTTTTCCGGGCTGTCCGTTTCCGCTAACTTTCATGTCGGATTTTGTCAGGTTCTGACGGTCGGTCCGAAAGGGTGTTTGGATGGCACAAACCACAAGGCGGTTTCAGTTTCTGCTGCTGGACGAATTTTCGTCCGCCGGCCTGTACCTGATGACGGAACCGCTGTTCCTGGCCAACTGGCTGCTGGGGCGGGACGCGTACAGCTGGACGATCCTGTCGCTGGACGGGTCGCCCGCGCGGTCCAGCAGCGCCATGATCCACCCGGTGGACGGGTCGATGGATGACTGCCGGATGGATGCGCCTCTTTTCGTCCTGGCAAGTTTCAACGGCAAGGCGCTGACCGGCGACCGGAAGCTTCTGGCCCTGCTGCGGCGGCTGGGTCGGCACGGCGTCCTGTTGGGCGGGATCGAGACGGGCGGGGAGGCGCTGGCCAAGGCGGGGCTTCTCAACGGCTATCGCGCGGCGGTCCACTGGGACAACAAGATCGGATTCCAGGAACAGTTTCCGGATATCGACGTGACGGAAAGCGGGTACGAAGTCGACCGGTCGCGCATCACGTCCGTCGGCGGGCTTTCAAACCTGCATCTGGCCCTGCATCTGATCGGGGAGGCGCACGGCAGCGACCTGGCGGCAGAGGTTGGCCGTCACTTGCTGGTCATCCCGCCGGGCGGCGCGGCACCGGACCTTCATGGCGGCACGCAACGGGTGCGTGAACAAAGCGGGTCGTCCCGTGTGCGCCGGGCGACCATGCTGATGAAGGCGGACCTGGAAAACCCGATTTCCTGTCAGGACATCGCCGACCGGCTTTCCATTTCCCTGCGTCAGCTGGAACGGGACTTCCTGGCGCATTACGGCCTGACGCCGAAGAAATATTACAAGGTTCTGCGCCTGAACCATGCGCACAGCCTGTTGCAGCAGACGAACCTGAGCGTTACGGAAATTTCCGTCAGCGCGGGGTTTGCATCCAGCGAACATTTCTCGCGCGCGTACCGGGCGCAATTCGGATGCCCGCCCAGCCAGGACCGCCGGCAGGTGACCGATGCGCCGACATCCTGGACGCCGGACCATGTCGCGGGCCTGTTGGGCACCCGGCACTGACCCCATCGAAAATCGACATGAATGTGTCGGGTTTCGGCATAATTCCCGTTCAGTCTTGGATAACTTCATCGCCAACGGCGCGGCGAACCGCGCGCCCAGGCACCGAAACAGAACGAGACCCAGAGGATCGACGATCATGCTGAACGACAAGACCTTGGACTGGACACCGGGCGACCCGGAAACGGCAATGACGCTTCCGTCGCGGTATTACTACGATCCGGCGATTTTCGAGCGGGAGATCGAAACCATCTTCTACCCGTCCTGGCACTGCGTCTGTCACGTGTCGGAAATTCCCAATGCGGGCGATTTCGCGACGTTCGACCTGATGGACCAGAGCGTCGTGGTCATGCGTGGCCGGGACGGCGCGGTCAACGCGTTCCACAATGTCTGCCGTCACCGCGGGACGCGTCTGCTGAACGCCCGGCGCGGGTCGGTGAAGCGGATGATCATCTGTCCGTATCATGCCTGGGGCTACGACCTGGACGGCTGCCTTAAGAACGCGCCCCGGTCCGAAACGCTGAAAGGGTTCGACAAGAAGGACTTTCCGCTGCGGTCCGTCCAGGTAGAGGAATATGCCGGGTTCTATTACATCAACATGGACCCGGACGCCCAGTCGATGGCAACCCTGATGGCCGGTGCGGAAGAGACAATGCGCCCCTTCCTGCCGGACCTGGACGATGTCGAACTGGTGAATGAAACCGACCATGTCGTGGACGCCAACTGGAAGGTCATCATCGACAACGCGATCGAAGGCTATCACTTCCAGCTCAGCGGCCCGGTGCACCGGGAACTGGCCAGCCTGATCGATTTCAAACGCTATACGCTGACAGCACACGGCAACTGGTGGGACTTCAAAGGCCCGCCGACCGGGGTCGATATCGCGTTCGGACACCCCGTCGCGGGGGAGAAATTCCAGACCGATTGGTTCTATAACATCCAGCTTTGGCCGGCGACGACGATCTATGCCTTCCCCTATGCCGATGTCATCGGGACGTTCCTGCAGATCCCGCTGGGGCCGGAAAAGACGCTGCTGCGGTTCGGCCATTATGCGCCGAAGTCCCGGCCGCAAAGCGACCTGTCGAAAGCCGTCGTTGCCTGGTTCAACGACCAGTTGGGTCCGGAAGACATCGAACTGAACGAAGCGCTGCAAAAGGGCATCCGTTCCTTCGGGTTCGATCAGGGCCGCTACCTGATCGACGCCGAACGCGGCGCCAACAGCGAACATCTGGTGCACCATTTCCATTCGCTGGTTCACCGGGCAATCACCGGCCAAACGCCGCCCAATGCCCTGGCGGCGGAATAACGCGCGATGGCGGAAGGTGGCGTTGCGAACTATGTGATCGTCGGCGCCGGTTCGGCGGGGTGTGTCCTGGCGAACCGGTTGAGCGCGGACCCGGACAATTCGGTCATCCTGATCGAAGCGGGGCCGCGCGACACCGCGCTCAGCCTCAAGATACCGGCGGCCATGGCCGCGAACCTGAAATCGACGGACCATAACTGGGCCTATCAGGGGGAACCGGAACCGACCCTGCACGGCCGGGTGCTGCAACACGACCGGGGCAAGGGTCTTGGCGGGTCGTCGTCGATTAACGGCATGGTCTTCATCCGCGGCCATGCGCGGGATTTCGACGGCTGGCGGCAGATGGGCTGCCCGGGTTGGGGCTATGCCGACGTGTTGCCCTATTTCAAGCGTCTGGAAGATTATGGCGGCGGTGCCGACGATTACCGCGGCGTGGGCGGACCGCTGAACGTGACCCGCCCGCAAGCCGAGCACCCGATCGCGCGGGCTTTCCTGAAGGCGGGGGAACAGGCCGGATACCCGGTTACCGACGATATCTGCGGTTTCCGCCAGGAAGGCTTCGGCGTCCTGGACCGGACGACCCATAACGGTGTGCGGTGGAGCGCTGCGCGCGCCTTCCTGGCACCCGTCCGACATCGCGCGAACCTGAAGGTCGTGACCGACGTACGGATCGACCGTGTCGAATTGACGGACGGGCGCGCAACCGGTGTCACCGGTGTGGACGCAACCGGCCGTCCGGTGCGGTTCGGCGCAACGGGGGAAGTCGTACTTTCATCCGGTGCCGTCGGGACACCGCAATTGCTAATGCTGTCCGGAATCGGTCCCGCCGACCATCTGCAACAGGTCGGGATCAACGTCGTGCGCGATTTGCCGGGTGTGGGTGCAAACCTGAACGAACACCCCGACTTCGTCCTGAAATTTTCCTGTAAACAGCCGGTATCCCTGCTGAACGCGGCGCGCGGGCCGGGCAAGATCCTGGCCGGTCTGCAATGGCTGTTATCGAAACAGGGGCCCTGTGCCACGAACCATTTCGAAGCCGTGGCCTGTGTGCGGTCCCGCGCCGGCATCGACTATCCGGACCTGCAGCTTTGCCCCATTCCCATTGCTATGGATGAAGACGGCTGGGACCCGCTTCCCATGCATGCCTTCCAGATTCATGTGGGGTTGATGCGCGCCTACAGCCGCGGCGAAATTCGGCTGCGGGGGCCGGACCCGTCGCTGGCGCCGAAAATTCTGGTCAATTACCTGTCGGACCCGCGCGATCTGGAAACCATGCGCAACGGCATCCGCCTGGCACGCGAAATCGCCGATCAGCCGGCTTTTGCCGACCTGCGGGGGGTGGAGCTTTTCCCGGGGCCGGCGGTCCAGACAGACGATGAATTGGACGCGGTCTTGCGCAAATCCGTCGCCACGCAATGGCACCTGACCTGTACCGCAAAGATGGGGCCCGCAACGGACCCGATGGCGGTGGTCGACCCGGACGGGCGTGTTCATGGGATAGACGGGCTGCGCGTTGCGGACGCTTCCGTCATGCCGCAGGTCACGAACGGGAACACGAATGCGCCGACCCTGATGATCGCGGAAAAGCTGAGCGACGCGATCCTGGGAAAACCGCCCTTACCGCGTGCCGAAGACCCGGTCTGGGAACATCCGAACTGGGACACTGCGCAGCGCTGATTTATTTGCCGCACATGGCTTGCGGAGCCTTGCCGCCGAAAGGGGATTTGGTAGTGTCGCGCAAGTCAGTCGGTCCCCTCTATCGAAAGCGCCCGCGCCATGAAGCTGAAAGACATTGAAACCTTCGTTACCGTGCCGCCGACCGGGATTGGCGGGTCCTTCTGGGTGCTGGTGCGCATCACGACGGACAATGGCATCACCGGCATCGGCGAATGTTACGGCATCCCCGTTTCCGCCGACATTGCCTGCAGGATGGTGGAGGATACGTTCGAACGGTTCATCGCGGGCGAAGACCCCCGCCGCGTCGAAACCTTCTTCCGGCGCGTCTATTCCGCCGGGTTCACCCAGCGCCCGGACGTCAGCATGATGGGTGTTTTCAGCGGCATCGAAATCGCGATCTGGGACATCCTGGGCAAGGCCTATGACCAACCCGTCCATCAGCTGATCGGCGGGCGTTTCCACGACCGGATCCGGACCTATTCCTATCTGTATCCCAAGGAACTGGCGCCGACGGACTGGCAGTGGATCGGCGACGGCAGGGGCGATACCTATCACGACCCGGATGCCGCGGCCGAAGCGGCGATGAACTATGTCGCAATGGGTTTCACCGCCATCAAGCAGGACCCCGCCGGCCCTTACAGTTTCCAGGGTGGCCGGGAACTGTCGCTGACGGAACTGAGCCGAAGCGCGGAATGCACGAAGGCAATGCGCGAAGCCGTCGGCGATAAGGCGGATATCCTGTTCGGAACACACGGTCAGATGACGACATCGTCCGCCATCCGGCTGGCCAAACGGCTGGAACCCTATGACCCGCTTTGGTTCGAAGAACCCTGCCCGCCGGATCAGATGGACGGCATGGCGCGGGTCGCCGCGGCGACATCCATTCCGGTTGCGACGGGTGAACGCCTGACGACCAAGGTCGAATTTCATCAGGCGCTGAAGGCGGGCGTTTCCATCCTGCAGCCGGATATCGGGCGCAGCGGCGGTATCTGGGAAACGAAAAAGATCGCCGTCCTGGCCGAAGTCTATAACGCACAGCTGGCGCCGCACATCTATTGCGGGCCGGTCGCCCATGCGGCCGCCGCGCATCTGGCCTTCGCAACGCCGAATTTCCTGATTCTTGAGACGATCCGGACGGACTTCCACCGCGACATCCTGGTCAAGCCGCTGGCATGGGAAGAAGGGTTCATGCCCGCGCCCACCGAACCGGGCCTGGGTATCGAACTGAACGACGCAGTCGTTAAGGCGCATCCCTACACGACGGGCGGCAGGCTGCATCTTGAGATGTGTCAGAAACCGCTGAGTTCCGCCAACACGGAACGATACCCGTAAGCCATGGCGGACGGTGCGAAATCCGACCCTGCCGACCAGTGCCGCCGGCTTTTGCGCGCGGCCGACCGGGCGGTTCTGTCGACCCTGCTGGCCGATGGCGGGGAACCGTACGGGTCGCTGGTGCTGCTGGCCTGTGGGCCGGACGGCGCGCCGTTGTTGTTTCTAAGCGACCTTGCCGACCACACGAAGAACCTTAAGGCGGACGCCCGCGCGTCGCTGCTGATCGACGGGACGGCGGGACTTGCCGACCCGCTGACGGGTGCCCGGGCCGGAATCCAGGGCCGGATCGAAAAAACCGACGATCCCTATCTTCTGGACCGGTATGTCCGGCGCCATCCGTCGGCATCGCTTTATCGGGGTTTCAAGGATTTCAACCTCTACCGCATGGAACCGGACCGCGCGCATCTGGTCGCCGGATTCGGGCGCATCCACTGGACGGATGGAATTCTGTTCAGCGGCGATACGCAGACCCTGGTAGAAGCCGAAGCATCAATCGTCGAACATATGAACGACGACCATCTGGACGCCATTGCACTTTATGCGAACCGCCTGCTGGGCCTGTCTGGCGTTGGCTGGCGGATGACCGGCGTGGACCCGGAAGGTTGCGATATCCGTCGTCAGGGGCAGACGGCGCGCATTCCGTTCGGCGAGCCTGTCCACGACGCACAGGCCGCGCGCGTCGAACTGGTGCGGCTGGTGAAACAGGCCCGTGCCGGGGAATAGGTTCGCATCCGCAGACTGCGTCAAAAAGTACGATTTGCCGACTCGCCAAACCGGGTCGCCGTCGGTATAAATCCCGTCTCGATTCAGACTGATCGATACAGGTACATTCAATCCTTTGCGTACCTTTTTGGGGTAAGACATCTGGCGAAGTAGAAATCTTGTGCCCGACTTTGCGCGTCGGCCGGTTTAGGCATCCCCGCTGCCCAGACCGGACAAACGGCCGGCCCAGGTTGGAAGTGAACTTTAGGGAGGTTCTCTTGGCGTCCGAAAAATCCGTCTATCGCAGCAGCTACGGCCTTGGAAAACACGGTATCATCAATGCGGCCGAACAGCATTGGAACCTGGGGACGGAGGCGCTGTACGAAGCGACGGTCCGTCTTGGCCTGGGGACCGTGACCCTGGGTGGGGCGCTTGCCTGCCAGACCGGCAAATACACCGGTCGTTCGCCCAACGACAAATTCATCCTGGAAGAACCTTCCACCAAGGACAGCATCTGGTGGGGCAAGGTGAACCGCCCGATCGACCAGGACCGGTTCGACCGTCTGCACCGCATGGTCGCCGTCTATCTGCAGAACCGGGACCTTTATGTTCAGGACCTGTATGCCGGGGCCGATCCCGCGCACCGGATCAGGGTCCGCGTGATTTCCGAAAGCCCGTGGCATGCGCTTTTCGCGCGCAACATGTTCATCCGCCCGCCGGTGGAAGACCTGGCCGATTTCGTGCCGGACGCGACCATCCTTCACGCGCCGCACATGCAGGCGGTGCCGGAACGCGACGGCACCAATTCCGAATGCTTTATCCTGGCGGACCTGGGCACGAAGACGGTTCTGATCGGCGGCACGCGCTATGCCGGTGAGATCAAGAAATCCGTCTTTTCGCTGATGAACTACATCCTGCCGGAAAAGGGCGTTTTGCCCATGCATTGTTCGGCCAATATCGGGGAAAAGGGCGACGTCGCCGTCTTCTTCGGGTTGAGCGGTACCGGCAAGACGACGCTTTCTGCGGACGGGTCGCGCACCCTGATCGGCGATGACGAACATGGCTGGTCCGACAATGGCGTCTTCAACTTCGAAGGCGGCTGTTATGCGAAGGTCATCAACCTGAGCCAGGAAGCGGAACCGGAAATCCACGCCACGACCCAGCGGTTCGGCACGATCCTGGAAAATGTCGTTTTCGACCCGCACACCCGGATCGTCGATCTGTATGACGGGTCGCTGGCGGAAAACACGCGCGCGTCCTATCCGATCGATTTCATCCCGAACATCGAACCGTCGGGCATGGGCGGCCTGCCGCAGAACATCGTCATGCTGACGGCGGACGCATTCGGTGTCCTGCCGCCGATCGCGGAACTGACGCCGGATCAGGCCATGTATCACTTCCTGTCCGGCTATACGGCGCGGGTTGCGGGTACGGAACGCGGCGTTACGGAACCGCAGGCCACATTCTCGACCTGCTTCGGCGCGCCCTTCATGCCGCGTCATCCGACCGTCTATGCCAAGATGCTGGGCGAAAAGATGGCCAAGGCCGGTGCCCGCTGCTGGCTGGTCAACACCGGCTGGTCGGGTGGCCAGTACGGCGTCGGCAAGCGCATGTCGATCCACCATACCCGCGCCATGCTGCGCGCTGCGATCGAAGGCAAACTGGCATCGGTTGCACGGATCGAAGATCCGAATTTCGGTCTTCTGATTCCGGAAAACTGCCCGGATGTGCCGAACGATGTCCTGCAGCCGAAAAGCACCTGGACCGACGAAGCGGCCTATGATCAGACGGCGCACAATCTGCGCGGCCTGTTCCAGGACAATTTCAAACAGTTCGAAACCGACGTGTCCGACGACGTCAAGAAGGCGGGCATCTACGCCGCCTGATCGCGCACCCGGTTGGCGGCATCTTCCGCCCGAATACGAATGAAAAGGACGGCCGCGTTCGCAATGGTGAACGCGGCCGCCGCTTTCCAGGACCCAAGCGCCAGCGGCAGAATCGCGATTTCGCCAGCGACGATGCAATAGTTCGGGTGGCGCAGGAACCGGAACGGCCCGCGGCGGATCATCGGGGCATCCGGGACGACGATGATGCGCGTCGTCCAGTACCGGCCAAGCGTCGCCAGAACCCAGATCCGTCCCATCTGCAGTACCAGGAAGACACCGACCAGCGGCCAGTGGATCGCATCCGCCGTCCAGGCCAGCACCAGCATCGTCGTCAACCAGCCGGTATGCAGCGCGATCATCAGCGGGTAATGGCCTGCGCCGACTTCGTAGGCGCCTTCTTCGGCGATCAGCCGCGCCGTGTTCCGTCGCGCCAGGACCAGTTCCGCCAGGCGCTGCAGAATGACCAGTGCCACGATCAAAAGCGCTATTGTCGCCGCATCCATCGCCTTACAGGTCCAGCAGGATAAGACCCGCGGTGAAGCCGGGCCCCAGCGCCGCCATCAGGTGCGGTCCGCGCGCCGCGTCCGCAACCGTCCTTTCCAGGACGGCCAGCACGGTGACGGACGACATGTTTCCACACCGGCGCAGGACATCATGGGCCCGGTCCAGCGATGCGTCGTCGACACCCAATGCGGTCCGGTACGCCGCCAGCACCTTGGTGCCGCCCGGATGCATGACATAGCCGCCCAGATCCGCGCGGGTCAGGGAACGCCCTTCCAGAAAGCGGTCCACAATGGGGCGCAGGTCCCGGTCGATCAGCGCGGGGATGTCGCGCGAAAAGATGACACCCAGCCCGTCTTCTTCAATCCGCCAGCCCATGACGTCCAGGCTGTCCGGCCAGGTATGTTCCGCCGACGTGACGATCGCCGGGCCGTCTCCCGCCCCGCCGCACCGCAGGACTGCAGCCGCCGCACCGTCACCGAACAGGGCGGACGCGACGATGTTGGATTTATCCAGCTCCTGCGGGCGGAACGTCAGGGCGCACAGTTCAACGGCCAGGAACAGGACGACAGCACCCGGATTGGCGCGCGCCGCCTCTTCCGCGCGGGCCATGCCATTGACCCCGCCGGCGCATCCCATGCCAAAGACGGGCAGGCGGGCGACGTCGCTACGCAGTCCCAGCCGACCGATCAGCCGCGCATCCAGCGACGGGGTCGCGATACCGGTGGTGGAAACGCAGACGATGCGATCCACATCCGCGACCGACAGGTCCGCCTGTTCCAGCGCCTGTCTGGCGGCATCTTCCAGCAATTGCAGCGCATGTTCTTCGAACAGGGCGGACCGTTCGACCCAGCCATGCGGTTCCCGGTACCAGTCAATGGGCACACAGGAATGCCGCGTTTCGATGCCCGCATTGTCATAAACATCGGCCATGCGCTGGAACAGGGCGGGGCGTTTGGCAAACACCGCGCGGCACAGGTCGCGCACGTCGCCTTGCCGCAGGATATGCGGCGGATAGGACAGGCCCAGACCCAGGATACGGGTTTGCGGATGCGACCCTGTATCCGCCATATCAGACGGCCGCAGTTTCGCGGACCACCCGCGTCAGGGTCAGGACATCGACCGCGCCGGCGCCGTCCCGTTTCAGTCGCCGCGCCATGGCGTTGACCGTCGCGCCGGTCGTCAGCACATCGTCGATAATCAGGACGCGGGCCCCGGCAAGGTTCGGTTTCCAGAGCGGGTTTGTGCGAAAGGCCCCTTCGACATTGCGTCGCCGTTTGGCCGCGCTCATTCTGCCCTGGGACGCGGTGTCGCGATGCCGGATCATCAGGTCACTGATCAGGGTCGCCTGCGTCTCTCGCGCCAGACGCCTGGCCAGCAGGGCCGCCTGATTGAACCGGCGTTGGAACAGGCGGCGGCGATGCATCGGGACGGGGGTGATGATGTCCGCGTCCGCCAGAAGGTCGGCCCCGGCGCGGCGCATCCAGGCGGCAAGCCCCGGCGCCATATCCGTCCGGTCCGAATGCTTGAAGGAAATCACCATCTCCGCGATCCGGTCGCCATAGGCGGTTGCCGAACGCGCGCGGTCGAATGACGGCGCGGCGGACAGGCAGTGGCCGCATTTCACCCCATGCCCGAAATCCATTTCGAACGGGTAGCCGCATTGCGCGCATTGCGGGGCGGCGATGAAGGTGACGTTCGACCAACAGTCACTGCACAGGCCGCCCAGCGACCCCGCGATGTCCCCGCAGGACAGACAGCGCGGCGGCAGTACGAAATTCACGATTCCGCCGGGAATGGCCCGTGCCGTCCGGGCAATCGGGGCCAGCGGAAGCCTCATCCCGGAAAGGCCGGGAATTTAAGCGTTCCTTCCCGTTCCACCTGCGGGACCAGGGCCACTTCCCAGTCGATGTAGCGTTGCATCGCGGCCTTATCGAGTTCCAGGTCATAGGGTTTGTGGAAGACGTCGTCTTCGGCCGAGAACGGATCCGTCATGCCGGCCTCTTCCTCCTCGCCGGCGTCGTACCAGGCGCTGTTCCCGCCCGACAGAACCTTGATCCGGTGGACGCCGGCGCGGGTCATGTCCTGTGCGGCCAATATGGCAAGGGCCGGGTCGTCGGCCGTAAACACCATCCATCGTTCCGCCAGGATCTCGCTCAGGTCGGCCATGGCGCGGCTTCGAATGGCAAAACGTGCGCCCTTCGGATGACGCCTTCGATGGGCCAGTGACTTTGAAAAATTGACCATCGGCACGTCACCCAGACGCTTCATATCCTCCACCGTGACCATGGCGACGGACATCAGTTCCAGTTCAAACACATAGTCTTTCGCCGGCCCCGTTTCGGTTCCCCGATCGCCGATGCCGCCGACCAGCACATAGACATCGCGCCAGTCCATCTGTCGCAGCCAGGACGCGGTCATCATGGCCCGTGTCATGGTGTCGTCCGCCAGAACGATACGGGAGTTCAGTATGCCGACATACTGGTCCGTTGCCTGAACCAACTGTCCGCCCGGCGCATGGCGGAACCCTGGTATATGGCCGGCCTGGAATTCCTCGGGCGTGCGGACATCCAGAAGGTATGTCGTGCGGTCGGCGTCTTGTTGCCAATTCTGGACCTGGTTCCATGTCGCCGTTTGTACGCCGAAGCGCGCGCCCACCTGTTTCGCGGCATCGCGCGCCCATTGGTCGTCCGGCGCGGCAGGTGGGGCGGCAACGGCTGTTTCGCCGCGTGCGCAATCATGGCCCGCCAGCATCCAGCCCATCGTGCCGTTTTCCAGCGCGGCGACCGGGTTGGGCACACCGGCATTGATCAGGGACTGCGCCCCAATGATGGACCGCGTGCGCCCGGCGCAGTTGACGACAATCTTCGTTTCCGGGTTCGGCACGGCGGTTCGTACCCGGTGGACCAGTTCCGCCCCCGGCATGTCGACCCCGCCCGGAATGGACATATTGTTGAATTCCCGATACGGGCGGCTGTCCAGGATGGCGATATCTTCGCCCGTGTCCTGCATCTTCTTCAAATCATCGGCCGAGATATGCGGCGTCCCGAACGTCGCTTCGACATATTCGCCGAATGCCTTGGACGGGACATTCACCCCGCTGAACAGCGGATATCCCGCCGCTTCCCAGGCGTCGATGCCGCCATCCAGAATGCGGACATTCCGCCAGCCGGCGAAGCCCAGGACATCCGCCACCCCCGCCGTCAGCCCTTCACCTGCATCGCACAGGACGACCGGCGCGGTGCTGCGCGGAATCAACCGGCGATACATCAATTCAAACCGGCTGCGCGGCATATTGACGGCGCGCAGGATATGGCGCGCGCCGAAATTCCCTTCCTCACGCAGGTCGATAAGCGCGATTTCCCCCCCACCGGAAAGAAGGGCGTGAAGTTCCTGTGCGTTGATCGTTTCCACGGTATCCCCGATTGCCTGATTTTTCTTTCCGTTCAGGCTAACCCCTGCGCGCGGATATGCGAAAGTGAAATCCGGGTAAAACAGTGTTAAGGGTGCGGCCGAAGTGCCATATGCCGTCCGGGACCATGACTGATATCCGTGTCTTCGATACCGCGTTGATCCGCCGCCGAAAGGCCCGCGCCCTGGCACAGGGGGGCGACCATGACTTCCTGTTCCGGGAGGTGGCGGACCGTCTGTACGACCGGTTGTCGGACGTATCGCGGACCTTTGGACCAATGCTGGAAATCGGCGCGCGCGACCGGTTCCTTGCGGACAGGCTGGCCCGGGCCGGAAAGGCACGGACGGCGATCCTGTGCGGAAATACCGTGCCCGACCGGGCACAGGCCGCGGGGCAATTCATTCTGGTGGATGAGGAACGCCTTCCGTTCGGGGACCGCAAGTTCGACCTGATCGTCTCGAACCTGGCGCTGCATTGGGTGAACGACCTGCCGGGTACGCTGGTTCAGGTCAACCGGGCACTGCGGCCGGACGGCCTGTTCCAGGCGGCCGTTCTGGGCGGGGAGACGCTGCATGAACTGCGCGCCTGCCTGATGGATGCGGAACTGGAAGTGCTGGGCGGGGTGTCGCCGCGCATATCGCCGATGGTGGACCTGCGGGATGCGGCCGGGCTGATGCAGCGCGCGGGGTTTGCCCTGCCGGTCGTTGATACGGACCGGATCACCGTGACCTATGCCGACGCGTTCCGGCTTATGGCCGACCTTCGTGCGATGGGCGAAGGGAACGCGGTGATCGAACGCCGGAAATCCTTCACCCCGCGGGCGGTCTTCCTGCATGCAGCGGCGCTTTATGCCGACAGATATGCCGGGCCGGACGGCCGGATATCGGCGACGTTCGATATTCTTTATCTGCATGGCTGGCGGCCCAGCGAAAGCCAGCCGAAGCCCCTTCGGCCCGGCAGTGCCGGTGCGCGTCTGGCGGATGCGCTGGACACGGACGAAAAGAAACTGCCCTGACCGGGCAACCCGGCCAGCCCCTTCCCTAAAGGGGCCAGAAGACCAGGATCGCGGGTACGCCGACCACGGCAATGATGATTTCCAGCGGCAGACCGACCCGCCAGTAATCGCCGAAACGATAGCCGCCGGGACCCATGACCAGCGCATTGTTCTGGTGCCCGATAGGCGTCAGGAACGCGCAGGATGCGCCGACCGCAACGGCCATCAGGAACGGGTCCGCGGAATAGCCAAGCCCTTCGCCGATGGCGATTGCGATGGGTGCCATGACAACGGTCGTCGCGGCATTGTTCAGAACATCGCTCAACGTCATGGTGACGACCAGCACCAGCGCCAGGATCAGCCAGGCCGGCAGACCGTCCGCGATCATCAATATGCTGTCGGCGATCAGACCCGTCGCACCCGTTGTCTGCATCGCGCCGCCGACCGGGATCAGCGCGCCCAGAAGGACGATGACCGGCCAGTCGATGGCGTCATAGACCTGGCGCAACGGAACCACGCCGGTGACGACAATGGCGACCACGGCCAGCCCGAACGCGATAGGAAGCGCCAGAAGTCCGAACGCGGCGGCAAGCACCGCGACCGCGAAAATCGCCAGAACGGCGTGCCCCCGCGACCGGCGGCCAAGGTCCAGGTCCCGTGCCTTCAGCGTCAGGGCGCCGAACCGGCGGACCGCTTCGTCCAGTTCTTCGGCCGCGCCATGCAGCAGCAACAGGTCCCCGGCGCGAAACCGGAAGTCCTTCAGCCGCCCGCGGTGCTGGCGGCCTTGCCGCGACACCCCCATCAACGTAACACGATAGCGCGGCCCGAATTTCATCTGTTCGACCGTTCGCCCCTCCAGCGCGGATCCGGCGCGCACGACCAGTTCCACCGCCGCCGCGTCGCCGCTTTTCAGGATCTCAAGGGCGTCGGGACCGCCACCGCTGACGGAAAGCCCGAAATCCGAAACGAAGCGGTCGATTTCCTCTGCACTGCCTTCGACGATCAGATGGTCGTTCGCGTGCAGCGGTTCGTATCGCGGTGGCCGTGGATAATTGCGACCCCGGCGCAGCAGCTTCACGATCACGACGTCCAGGTCCTTCATCAGGTCCTCTGCCTCTTGGATCGTCTTTCCATAAAGCGCACTTTCCTTGGACAGTTTCACTTCCGCCACATAGTCGCCGACAGTGTCGTCGCCCTGCCCCTGATTGTCGTCCGCCTTTGGGATCAATCGCCAGCCCACGAACACCAGATAGACAAGACCCGCCAGAAGAACGATGGCGCCGACCGGGAAGAAGTCGAACATGGCAAAGCTTGCGCCCGTCGCCTCGGCCCGGATGGCGGCGATCAGGATGTTCGGCGGCGTTCCGATCAGGGTCAGCATGCCGCCCAGAATGGATGCAAAGGCAAGCGGCATCAGGATCAGGCGTGCCGCGCGTTCCGCCTTGCGCGCGGACTGCAGCCCGACCGGCATGAGAAGCGCCAGCGCGCCGACATTGTTCATGAACCCGCTCAGGATCGCAGCCACCCCGCCCAGACCGGCCACATGGCCCGGCGTGGTGCCCGACCCGCGTTGGACCAGCCCGGCAATCGGGTCGATTGCGCCGGACGCGGAAAGCGCACGGCTCAGGATCAGGACAAGTGCGACCGTAACGACCGCCGGGTTCCCGAACCCCAGAAAGGCGGTTGCCGGTTCCACAAGCCCCAGGACGACCGCCGCCAGTAGACCGGCCAGCGCGACCAGGTCATAGCGGTATTTCCCCCAGATGAAGAGGATCAGCAGACTGGCCAGGACGGCCAGGATCAGCCCCTGGTCGATTGTCATAGATCGTCAATCACCGCGAACAGCGCGTCCAGATGCGCTGCCCCCAGATGCCGGCAACGCTGAACCGACCAGCCATGGATCGGGTCCGGTGCGTTGGCGTTGTCCTTGAACGGCATTTCCAGCGTCATGGACAGGGCGCCGAACCGTTCCGCCAGCTGCGCCGAACACATGGACAGGTTCGCCTTGCCGGGCGGTGCCTTGGGATAGCCGTGTTCGGACTGGAAATCCGGGTTGGCCCGTCGCAACGCCGCTTCGTATCGTTCCCGAAGGTCGATCAGCCTGTCGGTTGCGGACGGAATCGCGTCCGCCCCGGCGATGAAAACATAGGGCAGTCCTTCGTCCCCATGGACGTCCAGACAGAAATCCAGTCCCGCGTCTTCCATCGCCCTTAGGGTCAGAAAGACTTCGGGGCTGTTTTCCAGACTGGCCTTGTCCCATTCGCGGTTCAGGTTGATGCCCTTTGCATTGGTACGCAGATGGCCGCGCCGGCTGCCGTCCGGGTTCATGTTGGGGATGGCATAAACGGTTGCACGGGAAAGGATTTCCCGGCTGACCGGGTCGCTGTGGTCCAGGAGCCGGGTCAGCATGCCTTCCATGAACCATTCGGCCTGTGTTTCGCCCGGGTGCTGGCGCGCAATGGTCCAGATCTTCTTTTTCTTCGGATCCCCGTCCCCGAACACCAGAAGGTCCAGGTCTTCGCCATCCAGCGTTTCCCCCAGCACCTGATGCCGGCAGCGTGGGTGAACCTGACAGGCGGCGATCAGGTCCCGGTGGCGTTCGCGGGAATAGGGCGGGAAATAGGCGAACCAGGCCGTGTCCGCGTCACCGCGATGCCGGATCGTCAGGACACCGTCGTCATAATAGGTCTCTGCCCGGGTCCAGGTTTCGCGGTCCGACGAAACGCAGGCCTGATAGCCTTCCCAGCCCTTCGTGTAGGATGCATCCCCGGCATTTTCGATTCGAAGGGTGATGTCCTGACCGCGGATGCCGCTGACCTGAAAATGAAACCACTGGAAAAAACCGTCCGGCCCGACATCGCGGCGGATGGAAAGATGTGCCGTTCCATCCGGATCGATGGCCGTGGTTTCGATGTTTCCGGCGTCGAAATTCTGGGAGATTTTCATAAAGGATCCTTTTCACCGATCGCCAATGCTTCCGGCAGGACACTAATATACGCGCGCGTAAGTTCAATGCGTATGCGTTTGCCGCATGGGGGGACGAACAAGAAACCGCTGGCATCGAAAGCCATAAAGGCGTAAGCGCGGGGCCGGAATGCGGCAAAACGGGTGAATACCCGGCGCGACAAGGGGTGTGTGATGTTCAATGCGCTGAAAGTGAGTTGGGCCCTGTTCCTGGGACTATCGCTGATCATGGTCGGGAATGGCCTGGGCGGCACCCTGGTTGGAGTTCGCACACAGGTCGAGGACTTCGGCAATACGCTGACCGGGTTCGTTATGGCGGGCTATTTCCTGGGCTTTTTTGTCGGGTCGGCGGTGGTCCCGCGGATGATGGCGGCGGTCGGTCATGTGCGCGTTTTCGGGGCGCTGACGGCACTGGCCTCATTGTCAATTCTGATTTACCCGCTGTTCATCGACCCTTGGGTCTGGACGCTGATGCGCATCATGACAGGCATCGCTTATGCCGGATTGTATATCGTCGTCGAAAGCTGGCTGAACGAAAAGGCGACCAACGAAACCCGCGGCCAGATTCTGGGTATTTATCTTGTGGTCAGTTTTACCGGTGTCGCCGGGGGGCAGCTTCTATTGAACCTGTACGACCCGGCGAATTTCGAACTGTTCACGGTCGTATCGGTGTTGATATCGCTTGCTGCTGTACCGGTCCTTATCTCTGCCGCGCGTGCGCCGGAGTTCGAGGCACCGGAATCGATGGGCCCCATCCGACTTTACAGGATTTCCCCTTTAGGCACCTTCGGTATGGTTCTGGTCGGCGCGACCGCGGGCATTCTGATCGGTATGGGACCGGCTTATGGGTTCAAGATGTACGGGACCGAATTTGCGTCGCTGTTCATGACGGCGGTCTTTATCGGCGGGTTCCTGTTCACGTGGCCTATCGGCAAGATGTCCGATCTTTTTGACCGCCGCACCGTGATCGTCGCGACGGCAATCGCCTGCGCAGGTGTCGGTATTTTCGGTATTTTCTTTGAACCTCCTGGACCGGCTTTCAATTACGAGCCCCACCATCCGATCAATGCCATTGAAGCCGGCAACACGTTCAGCCAGTCCAACCTCTTGTTGCTGGTCGGGCTTCTGTTCGGGGGGCTTGCGTTACCGCTTTATTCCCTGTGCATCGCACATACGAACGACCATCTGACAACAAAACAGATGGTTGCGGCCAGTTCTACCCTGATCATGGCGAACGGCATGGGGGCGGTTATTGGGCCGAATATTGGTGGTCTGGCAATGGATCTGATGGGGATGCCCGGGTTTTTCTGGTCGCTGATTGCGATCAATGTGCTGTTCGGCGTATTTGGTCTGTATCGAATGACCGTCCGTCCGGCGCTGGCCGCTGAGGATCAAGGGTCATTCGTTGCCGTTGACAGCCGCATGACTGCGGTCGCTACGACTGCATTCCATCCTGAAGTCGAGTGGCCGGAAACTGAACAGGATGCGGATCTGTTTGAAGACGGTGCCGACGAGATCGATGTTGCAACGGAGCCGGACGGTACCTGGGATGATCTGCCTGAAGCAACTCAGGATTCGGCCGAAGGGTCCGACGGCGATGAAGACGACCTTTCCCGCGCGTGATTTCTCTTTACAGTCGCGGGTATGAGAAACGATCTGGACCTGTCCGCCTTCCGCCAAAAGCTGGAAGCACGACTTGACGAGTTGAGCGCCCTGGACGCGGTGACCAAGGATGCGCGTGCCCCGGTCACCCTGGATCAGCAGTCCGTCGGCCGCCTGTCGCGCATGGACGCCATGCAGGGCCAGGCGATGGCGCTGGCGACGGAGCAGCGCCGAAAGGCGGAAGCTGTGCGCATCCGCGATGCCCTTCAGCGGATCGAAGACGGCGATTATGGGTATTGCACGATCTGTGACGAGGATATCCCTTTGAAGCGTTTGGAACTGGACCCGGCAACGCCGGTCTGCGTCGACTGCGTCTCAGGGGGCTGATCCGGGTATTGCGATGAAAGGGATGCTTGATTTTCTGCGGGCCGACCCCCGGCTTGCCTTCTACGGATTGTTCATCGCGCTTGGCTCCAGCTTCGGCCAGACATTCTTCATTTCCCAGTTCGGCGGCGAAATTCGGGCGGAATTCGGCCTTACCGATGGGGACTTCGGAACCATCTATGGCCTGGGCACGCTGCTGTCGGCGGCGGTCATCGTCTATACGGGCGGCGTGGTCGACCGCGTCGACCTCAGGCGCTGGACGTTCTGTCTTGTCCTGGCCTGTGCCTTTGCCTGTCTGGTCATGGGGTTTGTGGCCGGCCCGGTCACGCTGTTCTTTGCGATATTTCTGCTGCGCCAGACGGGCCAGGGGCTGATGAGCCATACGATGGGCCATTCGCTTGGCCGCTACAGCTGGGTTGGCCGCGGCAAGGCGATTGCGTTTGGGTCCTACGGCTACCCGATCGGGGAATCGCTGTTTCCGATACTGGCGGTGACGGTTATTGCCCTGTTCGGCTGGCGCCAGGCGTGGTTCGGGCTTTCCGTCGCCTACCTGCTGTTCGTGCTGCCGCTGGCGCTGTTCCTGCTGCGGGGCCATGACGTGCGCTACGAACGTTTCAAACGGGAAACGAGCGAGGAGGATACCGCCACAGCCCCGACGGAGGCACGCCGCTATCCTACCGCGCCGATCACGCCGGACCCGAAGGATGTGCCCCGGCCCGGCCGCCAGTGGCGCCGGCGGGAGGTCTTGCGCGATCCGCGGTTCTATCTGGTTCTGCCGGGAATGATGGCCCCCAGTTTCATCGTCACTGGGCTATTCCTGCACGGCGTCCGGATTGCGGAATTGAAGGGTTGGTCGCATGAGCTTTGGGCCGGCAGCATCGTTGCCTATGCAATCGGCAGCATCCCGTCGGGTCTGGCGATGGGGGCCTTTGTCGACCGGTTCGGCGCGGCGCGCGGACTGGGGCTGTTCCTGCCGCCGCTGATGTTGAGCTGCCTTATCCTGGCGGCCAGCGACCATGCCTGGTCGGCGCCGGTCGCAATGGTGTGCATGGGTGTTACCAGCGGGATGATGGCGGTCCTGTCCATCGCCCTGTGGGTGGAATGTTACGGCACGAAATATCTGGGGGAGATCAAGGCCCTGATGACGGCCATTCTGGTGTTCGCCAGTGCGGCCGCGCCCCCGGTCCTGGGCTGGATGTTCGATTGGGGCTGGTCGGTGGCCGAAGTCTCGTTATTCTGTGCGGGGTATGCGGTCCTGGGCTGTGTGCTTTCGATCCTTGCCGGAAGGCGATACGTTTCGAGTTCCTGAGACATTCTTGAACAGAAGGGGGCAGCCATGCCGAACTACTGGCTTTTCAAATCCGAACCCGGAACCTGGTCCTGGGACGATCAGGTGGCAAAGGGCGACGTTGGCGAAGGCTGGGACGGTGTGCGGAATTATCAGGCTTCCAACAACATGAAGGCCATGAAGGTCGGCGACCGTGGCTTTTTCTATCATTCGGTCAATGAAAAGCAGATCGTTGGAATCGTCGAAGTGATCGAGGAATATCACCCCGACCCGACAGACGCGAAAGGGCGCTTCGGTATGGTGACGGTGAAGGCGATCCGGCCGTTTGAAACGCCGGTAACGCTGGCCGATATCAAGGCGACGCCCGAACTGGAAGACCTGCCGTTGATCAAACAGTCGCGCCTTTCCGTCATGCAGATCCCGCCTGCGGACTGGAAACGGATCTGCAAGATGGGCGGAACCAAGCCGGACTGATCCGGACGGTCGGCGGGGACGGGGTCAATGGGGAAACTTGAAACACGGTCGCGGCTGGATCCGCAGATGGCCGACGCCGTCGCCATGTCCGCGAAAATCGCCGAAGAAACGAAACGGCGCAACGGTTTGGAAGATTCCGACCCGTACGATGTTTCGGCCCTGCGCCGGTTGTATGACGCGGACCGCGCCTATTGGAACGAAGGCGGGCCGGTGATGGCGGAAAGCCGCGACATCCGTATCGACGGCCCCCATGGCGAAATACCGCTTCGGCTGCACCGGCCGAAATCCGCACCTGGTGAAAACGCGCCCTGTCTTCTGTTCATCCATGGGGGCGGATGGGTGGTCGGCAATCTGGAAACCCATGACCGGATGATGCGGATTCTTGCCGACGAAAGCGGCTGGGCCGTCCTGGGCATCGACTACCGGCTTTCGCCGGAAGTGAAGTTTCCTGTCGCACAGGACGAATGCCGCGCGGCGATGGACTGGTTGCGCGCGAACACGGCGGCGCTGGGCATCGATCCGGACAATCTGGCGGTCGGCGGCGATTCGGCGGGCGCGAACATGTCCGCGTCCCTTCTTCTGGGGTTGCGCGATGACGGTGCGCTGGCCGGGGTGCGTTGCGGGTTGTTGTTCTATGGCGCATACGGGTTGCGGGATTCCGCGTCCCGGCGGATGTGGGGTGGTCCCGAAGACGGGTTGAGCGCCAGGGACCTGGATTTCTATCGCGACAGCCTGATGACCACGCGCGATGAAATGTCTGACCCGCGATACGATATCCTGTCGAACGACCTGGGCGGTCTGCCGCCGCTGTTGGTGCTGGAGGTGGTTCTGGACCCGCTGGCCGACGATAGTGTCGCGCTTAAACATTGCGCTCAGGAAGCGGGTGTTGCCGTCGAATATATCCGCGCGGACGGTGTCCTGCACGGGTATCTGCATATGACGCGCATGGTCGAAGCGGCCCGCCGCGACCTTTCGCGGTCGGCGGCCTTCCTGAAAGCGTCAGGCGCCTGACGACAGTTTGGCGATTGTCGCGGTCGTTGACTGACCGGCGACCAGATCCGCCAGCACGACCCGCCCGCCGCGGGCTTCGATGATATCGGCGCCGACGACCTGATCCTTCGTATAGTCCGCGCCCTTTACCAGGACATCCGGCTGCAGTACGGTGATCAGTTCCAGCGGGGTGTCCTGATCGAAGATGACGACCAGATCGACATGTTCCAGCGCGGCCAGGACGGTTGCGCGCGCCGATTCCCCCTGAACCGGGCGGTCCTGGCCCTTCAGGCGTTTGACGGACGCATCGCTGTTCAGACCAACGATCAGTCGGTCGCACGCGCCCCGCGCCTGACCGATCAGTGCGATATGCCCCGGATGCAACAGGTCGAAACAGCCGTTCGTGAAACCAACCGACTTGCCCGCGCGGCGCCAGACGGCGACACGGTCCTGTGCCTCGTCCCATTTCAGGACCTTGCGTTCTGTCTGATGCCGGCCATGTTCGTCTTCGTCCGACAGGATTTCACCGGGATAGGCGACGGCGGTGCCTGTCTTGCCGACCACGATGCCGGCCGCCCGGTTGGCAAGCTGTGCCGCGATGGGCGGTGCCAACCCCGCCGCGAGACCGGTTGCCAGTGCGGCCACCACAGTGTCGCCCGCGCCCGCCACGTCGAAGACTTCGCGCGCCCGGGTCGGAATATGGTCGATGCGCCCGTCATCACCATTGCGGAACAAGGTCATGCCCTGTTCCGACCGGGTGGCCAGCACGCCGCCGATGCCGCATTCGGAAACGACCTTCCGGCAGGCGGCGATCACCGCGTCGTCGTCGCCGGTCGGCATGTCGCTGGCAAGCGCCAGTTCCGCGCGGTTGGGGGTTACCAGGTCCGCCCCGCGATAGCGGGAAAAATCCTTGCCCTTGGGGTCGACGACGACGGGAATGCCCGCGTCCCGGGCTTTCGATATCAATGTTGCGATCAGGCTGTCAGACAGGACGCCCTTTCCATAATCCGACAGGATCAGCGCGCCGGCCCCTTCGATGGCGCGGGCCGCCGATGCCTCCACGGATTTTGCCGTGTCTTCCGGCAACGGGGCGATGGTTTCCCGGTCTGTGCGCAGGATTTGCGACAGCCCGGCGATATATCGGGTCTTGATCGCGGTCGGCCGATCATTCGCGACAATGATGTCCGCTTCCACACCCGGCAGGTCGCCGATCAATGCCGTCAGCCGATGGGCGGAATCGTCCAGACCCGCAACGCCGATCAGCCGGCAGGTGGCGCCCAGGGAGGACACATTGCGCGCGACATTCGCCGCCCCGCCCAGCGTCTCGCGTTCCCCCTTGACCGACAGGATCGGGATCGGCGCTTCGGGGGAAATTCGGTTGACCGTCCCTTCCACGAACCGGTCCAGCATCACATCGCCGATACACAGGACCGTCGCCCCTTTCAGGCCGTCCAGGGTTTTCGCCAGATCGAATTCTTGCATTGTTACGGATCGCCCCTGAATGTCCGATAGGACGTCGCCCAATCGCCCGCATGAAGGAAGGTCATGCAGGTACCCCACAAGACCGCCGCCGTCAAATACCCGCCCTTGCCTGCGCCGGTATCCAGATTGATCCGGTTGGATTTGACCTCGGGCCTGTCGGCCGGTGTATGGCCGTGCACCACAATGGCGCCGAAATCCTCTGTGCTGTCCAGGAACAGGCGGCGGATCCACATCATGTCCTCATCGCGCTGGGCGTCCAGCGCGACACCCGGTCGGACGCCGGCATGGACGAACATGTAGGGGCCGCAGGCCTTGTGGGACAGAAGGTCGGAATAGAAACGACGATGACGGTCCGGCAGGGCGTCGCCCAGCTGCTGGCGGCATCGTGAAAATTCCCGCACATCGACGGGGTCCAGGGATGGTGCGACCCCGTAACTTGCCAGCGTTTCCTCCCCCCCGTTTGCCATCCAGGCACCGCCTGCCCTTGTGTCGCCGTGAAGCAGGAACTTCATCATCATGTCTTCGTGGTTGCCCATAAGGAACACGGCATTTTCGCCGCCGTCGCGAAGATCGCACAGCCGGTCGATCACCCGCGCGGAATTCGGGCCCCGGTCGATATAGTCACCCAGAAAGACATATCGGTCGCGAAGTTCCGGTGTCGGCGGTTCCAATGCACCGACACGCCCCAGCAGGTCGTCCAGCATGTCGTCCTGGCCGTGGATGTCGCCAAAGACGATCAGCCGTTCGCCGTCCGGCACGCGGGCGGGGGCGGTTATTATGGGTGTCGGCGATATTCGGGCTATCCGCGCGGATGCCCGCGGCCGGTCATTCCGCCGGCGCGGGCGTTCCGTCCCCTTCCGGCGGCGGTTCGCCGTAGCTCTTCCACTCGTCGCGGCCGCCGCGGTTGTCGATATAGTTTGCAAGCGCCACGACCACGCCGCGGTCATACTTCTTGTTGCCGTCGCCCAGCAGGATGTCCAGCGCCTTGTCGAAGCTCATGCCGGCGCGCCATGCCCGCGCGCTGACCATGCCGACGAAGGCGTTCGCCACCGCGCCGATCCGGGCGGTGATGACGATTTCCTTGCCCGCAAGACCGTCCGGCGTGCCGCTGCCGTCGAAATGTTCCTGCAACTGGCGCAGCGTGTCGTAGACCGGCCCGTCGAAATCGATGGTGGACACAAGATCCGCGCTGGTCAGGACAGACTGCTGAATCATCCGGATTTCGTCGTCGGTCAGCCCGCCCTGTTTCGTCAGAACCTCTTCCGGGATCGTGATCTTGCCCAGGTTCATCAGGCTGCCGGCGATGGCAGCGGATTCGATCAGGACGCGGTCCAGTTCCATTTCCTTTGCGACCGCGCGGGCGACTTCGCCGACGCGCACGGAATGGTTGGCAGAGAACGGGTCGCGGCGGTCGACCACCGACACCAGGGTCCCGACCAGCTGGCGCATCACCGCTTCGCGGCGTTCGCGTTCCAGCACGCTTTCGGTGATGTCCTGGCTGACCATCAGGACACCGGGCGGGAAGTCTTCACGCGCGGGCAGCGGCTGGAAGTCGGACCGGTAGACCTTAAGCCCGTCGGCGCCGATTTCCATTTCGTGCGTCACCGTCAGGCGTTCGCCCTTCGACAGGGCTTCTTTCACCCAGGCGGCGATGCGCTTGCCTTCGATGGGGCCCAGAATGGCCGACACATGCTTGTCGAACATGTCCGACCGGTCCATCCGGGCCAGTTCAAGCGCTGTCTTGTTGAACCAGCGGTAATGTCCGTTTTCGTCCAGAATGACGATGGCGTTCGGCTGGCTGTCGGTGACCAGGTGCATGAAGTTCCGCTGACCCTGGAACCGGTTCGCCAGGGCTTCGAACTTTTCTGCCGCTTCGGTCGCGCGCTGGGATGTCCCGTAGTACCACAGCGCCAGCATCCCGATCAGGACCAGGACGATGATGACGCCGAAGACGACCATCAACAGCTGCAGGCGCTGTTCGGATTCCGCCAGCGCCTCGGACGTGTCGACCTTGTAGACCAGGGTCCAGGGCACCTGTGTAAAGGACCGCGAGATGGCCAGCACCTCATTGCCCGCATAGTCGGTCGCGGTGGTGAACCCACCCACCGTGCGGATCGCCCAGGCCGCGGCCAGGTTCGGTGTGTCGGCGGCAAGGCCCTGTTCCAGCGGTCCCGTGCCGTCACGCCGCGGGGTCAGGTAGTTCACCTCGTTCCCGTCCTGCATGACGATCATGGTTTCCGCGGTTTCCTCGGACGCGCCCGGCTGTTCCAGCAGCGGATAAAGCTCGTCACCGATTTCCTTCACGCCGACGACATAGCCCAGCTGCTCGTCATCCGACTGGATGGCAAAGATGGGAACCAGGAACGCCATGGACGGGTTGCCGCGTTCGTTCAGGAAGATATCGGAAATGGCCGTGCCGCCTTCTTCCGCGGACGCGATGAAGGCCCGCAGGGCGTTCTGCAGCGGCGGGAAGCCGTCGCTTTTCACGATGACGAAGCTTTCCGTATCGACGATGGCAAGCCCGGCAACACCGGCCGGCTGAACATTCGCATTGATCTGTGCAAGCGGGGTGGAGCTTTCGAAACCTTCGCGGCTGGCGACCACCTGGAGCAGGTTCCCCAGATAGCCCAGTTCGGCAGGGGCCTCTTCACTGGTGGAGGTGGCGCCGGCTTCGTGGAAGACGGTCAGATACAGCTGAACAGACGCGTTGTCGGCAATGGATTTCAGGCCCGCGGTCTGGCTGGATAGCCAGCGGCTGATGTCGGTCTGGCGGCTGTCGACGACGATCGACATGCGGTTCTGCCACTGGCGCATTTCGCGCTCGCGCTCGTTGGCGGCAAACTGAAGCATCAGGACCACGCCGACCACGGCAAAGATGATCACGCCGCCTGCGGTAAGAAGCATCTTCAGGCGCGGATTCATGCTTTTCTTCTCTGACTTGTCTTCGTCCTTCGTCGTGCTGCTCACGAACCTGTCCCCCAAAAATTTTCACCGACAGCAGGCGCAGATCGACCCTGCTTCGGCAGGATAATGCCGAAAAACATCGTGACAGTACACCCTTACCATAACTGCCCGACATTTATCAGCAATTCATGCTTTATGCGCGACATGTCTTGGCAAAATCACAGGCCAAAAATATAGTAAATGCGGACGGGGCAAACACGGGCTGAATAACGCCGTGTCGGGTTACCTCGACCGCGTCGCGCCGGCCCAAAATGGATGATCGAGATGTCTCGTAATGGATTCCTTTCCCTGATCGTCGGCGCCGCCGCAATATTGTGTGTGGCGGCGATACCGGTGCAACAGGCATCGGCGACGGGCATTCGCCTGTTCGGTACGAATGAAATCGGGTCCAACAACCTGAGCCGGTTCGAAAAATGGCTGGGTGTCCTGGATCGCTATTCGGGCGAAGCTCCGAACGAACTTCAGGCCTGTCAGCCGACGGCGACGGACCAGTGCCATGTCGCGCGCTGGCGGATTTTCCTGAACCGGCTGGCGGAATATTCGCCGCGCGAACAGCTGGACTATGTGAACCAGTATCTGAACCAGTACGCCTATATCCTGGACCCCATCAATTACGGGCGCCGGGACTATTGGGCGACGCCGCGCGAGTTCATGTACCGCACCGGCGATTGCGAAGACTACGCGATCAGTAAGTATGTTTCGCTTCTGCATCTGGGCTGGTCCCAGGAAAGCATGCGCATCGTGGTCCTGAACGACCTGAACCTGGATACGCCGCATGCGATCCTGGTGGTCTATTTCGAAGGCCAGGCGCTGGTTCTGGACAATCAGATCCCGCAGGTGATCGAAGCGGACCGCATCCGTCATTACGAACCGATTTTCTCCATCAACGAAGATCGCTGGTGGCTTCACCGGTCCTGATCCGGCCGCACAGTGCACTCAATCAGGTCTGCAGGTAGCGCGAAGGCGTTGCGCCCAGCGTTTTCTTGAACATGGCGATGAAGGCGGACGGGCTGTCGTATCCCAGCGACAGGGCAACGCTGGTCACCGGTTCCCCGTTTCCAAGGCGTTCCAGGGCCGCCAGCAGCACGCGCTGGCGCCGCCAGGCACCGAATGACAGCCCCGTTTCCTTATGGAACAGGCGCGCCAGCGTGCGCGGTGCGGCGCCGGTGGATTTCGCGAAATCCTCCAGCCGCCGGCGGTCCGACGGGTCCGCCAGCAGGGCGTTGGTGACACTGCGCAGGCGGCTGTCCGCCGGCAGGGGCAGCCGTAATTCTGCCGGTTCCGCCGCACGAATCCGGTCCAACAGGACCGCCATCAACCGGCCCGCCGCCCCTTCGCGATCCCAATCCCGCGGCAGGTCGGTCGCTTCCAGGATCAACTGCCGCAACAGCGGGTCGACCGACACGACCGTGCAATGTTCCGGCATGCCGCCGCAGGCGTCGTTCGCGACATACAGACTTCGGAATTTCGCAGGACCCACGGTGCGAATATCATGCTTGAGTTCCGGCGGAATCCAGACCGCCATGGCGGGCGGCGCGGTAAACCGCCCTTCATCGGTCAGGACGGTCAGCACCCCTTCCGACGAATAGGTGAATTGACCCCATTCATGGGCATGGGCGGGGAACTGGTCCTCATGATCCAAATCGAAGGCGCGCACCTCGATCGGGCGGATCAGGTGGTTCGGAATGGGCGCGCGTTCAAGTTGACCGTTTTGCGACATTACTTGGCATTATGCCGCAAGACTGTCGGGTTCGCCAGGCGTATATCAGGTTTTCAGGAAATCGATATTCGGTGGATGTGTGATGGCAAGATATGTTCCGACCTTCCTGCGCGGCCCGGAGGGGATGCTGATCCTGATGGCGTTCGCCATGGCGCTCAGCATGCAGGGGTGGTTTGCGCTGTTGAACAATTTCGTCGTGGAACGGGCGGGTTTTACCGGCGTTGAAATCGGCTTCCTGCAGTCGATCCGTGAAATTCCGGGGTTCCTGTCCTTTGCCGCGGTGCTGCTTCTGCCGTTCATCCGCGAACAGAATCTGGCGTTCCTGTCGCTGGCGATGCTGGGGGTCGGCACGGCCATTACGGGCTATTTCCCGACCGAGCTGGGCCTTTATCTGACGACGCTTCTGATGTCGACCGGGTTCCATTACTACGAAACGATGAACCAGTCCCTGACGCTTCAGATGATTGAAAAGAAGCGTGCGCCGCTGCATCTGGCAACGCAGCTGAAGGCGGCGTCTATCGGGACATTCTTCATTTTCATCATCATCATCGCCTTCTTCAACGATTCCGCTTTCGTGCGGCTTCAGACCCTGATGGGCATTGCCGACCCGCTGACCGGGTTCAATCTGGGCTATGTTCCGATCTATCTGTTCGCGGGCGTGGCGACGGCGGTCATCGCCGTCTTCTGCAAGCTCTACTATCCGTTCTTTGAGGCGGCGGAGGTTCAGACCAAGTCGTTGTTCCTGCGGCGGCGGTACTGGCTTTATTACGCGCTGACCTTCATGGGCGGCGCGCGGCGCCAGATCTTCATGGTCTTCGCCGGGTTCCTGATGGTCGAAAAGTTCGGCTATGACGCAACGGCAATCACGCTTCTGTTCATGGTCAACCTGGTCGCGAACATCTGGATTGCCCCGTATATCGGTCGTTTCATCGCGAAAATGGGCGAACGGCGCGCGCTGATCGTCGAATATATCGGGTTGATCTGCGTGTTCGGCGGCTACGCGGTGGTGGAAGACGCGTCCATCGCGGCGTTCCTTTACATCGTGGACCACCTGTTCTTCGCCTTTTCGATGGCGATCAAGACCTATTTTCAGAAGATCGCCGACCCGAAGGACATCGCATCCACCGCGGGCGTCAGCTTCACCATCAACCATATCGCCGCGGTCGGCATTCCGGCGGCTTTTGGCTTCCTCTATCTGGAAGACGAAGGGCTGGTCTTCCTCCTGGGGGCGGGCATGGCGGTTGTGTCCCTGATCCTGGCGCTGCTGGTGCCGCGCGATCCCGAACCGGGGAACGAGACGATTCTGGGTGCCGGCGCCCCCAGCCCCCAACCGGCGGAATAGCCGAGCGACCCGTCTTGATTCAGGTCAATGCCGGCCCCGGCATCGGCGCGTATGAGGGTAAGTGAAACCAAGACTTTCCCCGTCGCGTGAAGGAACAGTGCCATGCTGGAAGCCCTGAAACCCATCCTGCTTGCCGTTGCCGGCGTCCTGGTCATCCTGGGCTTCGCCGCGACGCTCTATTTCGGGCTGGAAGCGGTCTTTTGGGTCGCCCTGATTCTGGTCCCCATCGTCTTCGTCCAGACCCTTCTTTGGGGGCGGTAGCGGGCGCATCGGAAAACCCCGCCGCGGCGGCGCCGGGCGGGGTTTCCAAAATCATTCAATCGGTATGACGGTTGCCGCGTTCAGCGCGGTGCCAGGACCATGATCATCTGGCGCCCTTCCATGTTGGGATGGGATTCGACCTTGGCCTTTTCTTCCATTTCCGCTTTCACGCGTTTCAGGACTTCCAGCCCCAGTTCCTGGTGCGCCATTTCGCGCCCGCGGAACCGCAAGGTCACTTTCACCTTGTCGCCTTCGTCGATGAACTTGTTGAGCGAGCGCATTTTGACTTCATAGTCATGCTGTTCGATGTTCGGCCGGAACTTGATTTCCTTGACCTCAATCGTCTTCTGTTTCTTGCGCGCCTCGTTCTTGCGCTTCTGTTGTTCGTATTTGAACTTGCCGTAGTCCAAAAGCTTGCAGACCGGCGGGTCGGCATTGGGTGAAACCTCGACCAGGTCCAGCCCCGCGGCGGCCGCGATCTCGATCCCTTCGGCTACAGTGATAACGCCGTGGTTATCGCCATCTTCGCTGATCACCCGAACCTTCTCCGCGGTGATCTCTTCGTTTACACGGGGCCCATCTTTCGTCGGGGCCGGTGCGTAATGTGGTCTGCGTATTGGAACCTCCTCGACCGATTTCCGAACGGCCGTCTAGTTGTGAACAAATCTACCGGCTAAAACAAAGCAATGCCGACAACCCCTCAGCCTGCGGCGCCGGTCGGCATCTGCGCTTCGCCTTTTAGGATATGAATTGCGTCGTCCAGCGCAAGGATTTCCTGATTCTTGCCGCCAAGGCGCCGAAGCGCGACCGTGCCTTCTTCCTGTTCGCGTTTGCCGACGACCAGAATGGCGGGCACTTTCTGCATCGAAATCTCGCGGATTTTCAGGTTGATCTTCTCGTTCCGCAGGTCCGCTTCGGCCCGCAGGCCCGCCGCCTTCAGCTTTGACAGAACCTGTTCGGCATAGCCGTCCGCGTCGTTGGTAATCGTCGCGACGGTCGCCTGGACCGGTGCCATCCACAGCGGGAACCGGCCCGAGAACTGTTCGATCAGGATGCCGATGAACCGTTCGAACGACCCCAGAATCGCGCGGTGCAGCATGACCGGGCGGTAGCGGTTGCCGTCTTCGGCCATATAGGTCGCGTCCAGCCGTTCCGGCAGCACGAAGTCGACCTGCAGGGTTCCGCACTGCCAGTCCCGGCCGATGGCATCCCGCAGGACGAATTCCAGTTTCGGGCCGTAGAAGGCGCCTTCGCCGGGATTCAGGGTAAAGGTCGCGCCGGCGGCTTCGGTCGCACGTTTCAGCGCCGCCTCCGCCTTGTCCCAGACCTCGTCCGCGCCGGCGCGCACTTCGGGCCGGTCGGAGAATTTGATCTTGAACTCTTCGAACCCGAAATCGCGATAGATCGACGCCAGCAGGTCGATGAAGATCTTGGTTTCCGATTCGATCTGATCTTCGGTGCAGAAGATGTGCGCATCGTCCTGTGTGAAGGCGCGCACACGCATGATGCCGTGCAGCGCGCCGGACGGTTCGTACCGGTGGCAGGATCCGAACTCGGCCATGCGGATCGGCAGGTCGCGGTAGGACTTGATGCCCTGGCGGAAAATCTGGACATGGCCGGGGCAGTTCATGGGCTTCAGCGCCAGCATGCGCCGGTTGCCGCCCTCTTCCGATGCGGTGTCGACCTCGTCCACTTCGGCGATGAACATATGCTCGCGGAACTTGTCCCAGTGGCCGGACTTTTCCCACAGCGCGCGGTCGACCAGTTGCGGGGTCTTCACCTCCACATAACCGGCTTCATCCAGACGGTGGCGCATATAGCGTTCGCAGGCCCGGTACAGCGCCCAGCCCTTCGGGTGCCAGAATATGGACCCGCGGGCCTCTTCCTGGATGTGGAACAGGTCCAGTTCCTTGCCCAATTTGCGGTGGTCGCGCTTTTCCGCCTCTTCAATGCGGGTCAGATAGGCCTTCAGTTCCTTCTCGTCCCGCCAGGCGGTGCCGTACATGCGCTGAAGCTGCGGATTGTTGGGGTCGCCGCGCCAATAGGCGCCGGCCAGCCGTAGCAGCTTGAATGCCTTGCCCAGACGCCCGGTGGACGGCAGGTGCGGGCCCTTGCACAGGTCGATCCAGTCGCCCTGGCGGTACATGGTGATCTCTTCGTCGGCGGGCAGCTCATAGACCCATTCCGCCTTGAAGCTTTCGCCCTTTTCCTTGAAGAAGGCGGCAACCTCGTCACGGGTCCATACCTCGCGCACGATGGCGACGTCCCGGTCGACGATTTCCTTCATGCGGGCTTCGATCGCTTCGAAGTCTTCCGATGAAAACGGTTCTTCGCGGTGGAAGTCGTAATAGAAACCTTCTTCGGTCGCCGGGCCGAACGTGATCTGGGTGCCGGGGAACAGTTCCTGTACCGCCATGGCCAGCACATGGGCGGCGTCGTGGCGGATCAATTCCAGCGCGTCGTCGTCCTGGCGCCGGATCAGTTCCAGTTTCGCATCCTGTTCGATGGGACGGTTCAGGTCCCATTCCCGACCGTCAACGCGGGCCAGCACGGCCGCCTTCGCGAGACCGGGGCCGATATCTTCAGCCACTTTCAGGGCTGAAACCGGACCGTCATAGGATTTCACACTGCCGTCGGGGAGGGTCAAAGCGACCATGATCTATCTCCTTCCAGGTCCCGCCCACCAAGCGGGGCACCGTTTCCGGATCGCGGGTAACTCGGCCGATAAAGGAAGGGGCCGCCCCCGCAAACCTTTCATTCCTGTCTGCCGCATCGCCTCGCCCCTACCAAGGGCGGCCAGCCGACGCAGCGCCAATTGCCCGTTACCGGACAGGCGAGGGTGTAGCCGAAGGTTGATTGCCAATCAAGTGCGTTTGATCGCGTCCAGAACGGTGATCAGCGGCAGTTCGCCCAGTTTATGGACGCGCACGATGGAGACATGTTTGCCGCGCTGGCCGCACAGTTTCGGGTCCGACGCGTGCGAATAAAGGACAACCGACCGGCAGCCCAGGGCGGCGGTCATGTGCATCGGGCCAGTATCGTTGCCGACCGCGAGTTCCGCCCGGCGGGCAAGACCGGCCAGTTCGAACAGCGATGTCTTGCCGGTCAGGTCAACCGCCGCCGGGCAGGATTTAGCAATCGCCGCGGTCCATTCGGCGTCCGCGTCGGTTCCGATCAGGACCGGTGTCAGATCCGTGGACACAAGATGGTTCGCCAGGTCGGAAAACCCCTGAACGGTCCATCGCTTTTCCGGCCTGTGCGGTGCGCCGCCCGGAACGATCAGGGCGAAATCCTTCGGCAGGTCGAAGGCCGACAGGTCCGCATCGGCCCAATTCAACCGCGGTTCCGGAAATTTCGAAATGCCCGCCATTTCCAGCTGTTCGCGCTGGCGGTCCAGCGTGTGCATCCGGTCCCGGTTCGGGTTGGCGTGCGGGTGGGACGCACCACCGGCGATCCCGGACAGAGCCGGCTGTCCCGGCCACATCATGCGCCAATAGAGCGCCGACCGGTCCGATGTCTGCAGGTCGAAAACCATGTCGAACTTGCCCGCGCGCAACTTCTGGCGAAGGGCGAAATACTGCCCGATACGTTTCGGCTTGTCGTCGACCCAGACGTCGTCGAACCAGCCCGATTTTTCCGCCAGTTCCTTGAACGGCGCGGTGGTCAACAGCGTGATATGCGCCTTCGGCCGGGCACGGCGTATGGCGTTGAACGGCCCGAACGCCTGAACGAAGTCGCCCAGCGCACCCAGCTTTATGACCAGAATGTTCTTCAGATTGCGGGGCAGGGCGGTCATGGCGCTACGATCCCGTCCCTTAAGCCGCGTTGACTGCGGGCGCGTGCAGAAGTTCGCGATAGACGTCCAGCGTCGCCGCGCACATGCCGGTCTTGGTGAACCGTTCGCGGGCATTACGGATGCTGGCGTCCCCCATTTCCGCGCGGCGTTCAGGCGGCATTTCCAGCGCGCGATCCAGGGCGTTCGCCAGGTCATAGGCATCGCCCGGCCGGAACAGCCAGCCGGTGACACCGTCTTCGATCTGTTCCTCCGCCGCGCCGTGGCGGGGCGCAATGACGATCCGGCCCATGGCCTGACCTTCGACGGCGACGCGTCCGAACGCTTCCGGGTCGGTGGAAGCGGACAGAACGATATCCGCCAGTTTCAGCGCGGCCGGCATGTCGTCGCAATCGCCCACCGCATGGACCACATCATCGACGCCCAGCCGCCGGGCAAGCGCCTCGACCTCCTGCACATAGCCGTCGCGGCCTTGGGAATCCCCAACCAGAAGGCAGCGCACGGGGCGGGTCGACATGATGGAAAGCGCCTTCAGCAATAGCTTCTGTCCCTTCCACCGCGTCATGCGTCCCGGCAGCATGATGACCGGTACGCCGTCCGGCAGACGCCACCGTTCGGAAAGCCGGATCAGCCGTTCGGCGGAAACCTTTTCCCCGGAATACAGGTCCATATCGACGCCGCGATGGATGACGCGGATGCGTGCGGCGTCCGGCTGATAGATGTCCATGATATGGCGGCGGATGAATTCGCTGATCGCGATGACCCTGTCCGCGCGGGTCATGACGGAATTGTAGTAACGCTTGAACGGCAGATCCAGGTTATAGGTTCCGTGGAACGTGGTGACGAACCGGATCCCCGTCCTCTGACTGGCCCAATAGGCGCTCCAGGCGGGGGCGCGGCTTCGGGCATGGATGATGTCGACCCCTTCGCGATGAATGATCTTTGCCAGTTCTTCGGCGTTACTGCGCATCGTGAAGTAGTTTTTCGACGCCAGCGGCAGTTCGATATGGTCGATGCCCGCGCGGCTCAATTCGCGCTGCATCGGTCCGCCGGATGACGCGACCAGAGCGCGGAAACCGGCATCCTTCAACGCCAGCGCGACATCGATGGTTCCGCGTTCCACGCCGCCGGTGACCAGCGCGGGCAACACCTGAAGGACCGTGCCGGCCGGCGGCGCGGCGACTTTCTCTTCAATCTTATCCGTGCTAGGCGGCGGTTCCATGAGCGACGATGTCCACTTTATCGATCAAGCGGTCCCCGGATCGACCGGAACTGCAAGAATCGCATACCGGCAGACGCCCCGCAAGACAAGCAGTCATAGCGGGAAATCCCCCGTTTGTGCGTCCGAAGTCCTGTTCTGCGGTGGTTTCCATTCCAACATGGACGGCGGAAAGGCCGAATTTCTGCACCAAAGGATGGCGGGTATCGGTCGGAGTTTTACCCGTTTTGATTATCGCGGCCATGGGTTGAGCGGCGGACGGTTCGCGGACGGGACCATCGGCGACTGGCTGTCGGATGCGGAAATGGTGTTGGACCGCCTGTGCGGCGCGCGTGTGACGCTGGTCGGCTCGTCCATGGGGGCCTGGATCGCGATGAACCTGGCCAAACGCCACCCGGCGCGAATCGCCGGAATGGTTCTGATCGCCCCGGCGCCGGATTTTCCGCGTCGGCTGATGCTGCCGGAACTGACCGTGGAACAACGCGTGGCGCTGGACCGGGACGGTGTCTGGTACCGGCCGTCCGAATTCGAAGACGACCCCTATCCGATTACGAAAGCCCTGATCGACGAGAGTACGGCCCATGAGGTGTTGGACGGCGGCTTCATCTCTGTCGCCGGACCCGTACATATCCTGCATGGCGATGCCGATGAAGTTGTTCCGATGGGTCACGCACGGCAGGCCGCGGCCTTGATAAAGGCGCAGCCCCTGACCTTCGAGTGCGTGGAAGGCGGCGGTCACCGCCTGTCGGAACCGCATGAACTTGAACGGCTGTGGCAGGCGGTTACAGCAATTCCCTGAGCGCGTCGCGATAGGACGGCCACCGAAGGACGACCCCCAGCTCATCCTTGATCCGCGCATTCGAGACGCGTTTGTTGTCGCGATAGAAGCTGCGCGCCATGGGGGAAAGTTCCGCGTCTTCGAATGCCACTTCCGGCGGCGGTTCCACCCCCAGCAGCTCGCAGGCATGGGTAATCACGTCCTGTGGCGGTGCGGGGTCGTCGTCACAGCAGTTGTAGGCCGCGCCCGCGTTTGGTTTCGCCATCGATGCCAGCAGGATGGCGACGATGTCGTCCCGGTGAATGCGGCTGAAGACCTGTCCCGGTTTGACGACCCGCCGCGCCCGGCCGGCCCGGACGGTTTCGATCGCGTTGCGGGTCGGCCCGTAAATCCCGGCCAGCCTGAAGGAATGCACCGGACCCGCGCCCCCCAATGCGAACCATGCCTTTTCCGCATCGACCCGCCGTTGGCCGCGGTCTCCGGTCGGTTGCAGGGGCGACATCTCGTCCACCGTGCCGCCGTCGCGGTCGCCATAGACACCGGTGGTCGACAGGTATCCGATCCAGTCGAATGGTGCCGCGTCCCGGATGTCGGATCCATGCAGGTCTGTGACCGGGTCGCCGTCCGCATCCGGCGGGACGGACGAAATCAGGTGCGTTGCGTCTCCAAGCGCCGCGATCCCGTCCCGGTCCAGCGTGTGTTCACGGCTGAACAAGTGCGCGTCGATGCCCTGTTGGCGCAACTGTTCCTGCTTTTCCGGGCTTCGACAGGTCGCGGAAACCCGTGTCCCGTCGGCCGCCAGTCGGTCCGCCAGGGCGGCGACGCTGTAGCCGAAACCAAAGATGAAAATGTGTCGGATCGAACTGTCTGATTGGGTCATGACATCGGCTTCTTCCGGACTGTTGTGATTTATGACTTGCGAAGCGATGCGGCGCGAACAAGGTTTGAGGCATGCTGATCGCCCGAAATTTTCTCCGCTACACTATGCCGTTCGCGCTGGGTGCGGCAATTGCCCTTTCGGCCGTGGGGTCCGTTCGGGGTGCCTATGCGCAATCCATCATGTCGCAGCAGGAACGCGAGTATCAGGAATGCATGCGGCTGACCCGGCTGGAACCGGCCCTTGCGTTCGAAACCGCGCTTGCCTGGCAGGATATGGGCGGCGGTTTGCCCGCCCGCCATTGCGAGGCGGTGTCCCTGTTGCTGTTGGGCCATCACGCCGAAGCGGCGACGCGGCTGGAAATGCTGGCCGCCGAAATGCCGGACGACGCGCCACCGGAAAGCGTGTCCGACGTCCTGGCCCATGCGGGTATCGCCTGGGTGGAAGCGGGGAACCTGGACCGGGCGGTTGGCGTTCAGACCGCGGCGATCGACCTTACGCCGGACAGCGCCGTCTTCCGCGTTGACCGGGCGCTGTCCTATGCGCAGCTTGGCCGCTACTGGGAAGCGATCGACGATCTGAACCGCGCGATCGAACTCGACCCATTCGACCCCGACGCCTATGCCATGCGCGCCAGCGCCTATCGCTTCGTGGATGTGAACGACCTGGCCATGGAAGATGCGGAACATGCGCTGGAGCTGGATTCCGAACATCCCGAAGGTCTGTTGGAACGCGGGAACCTGCACCGGCTGATGGGCAATCCGGAAGCCGCGCGCCGTGACTGGTTACGGCTGATCGAATTGCATAACGGCCGCCCGGCGGCGGAGGATGCGAAACGGAACCTGGAACTGCTGGACGTCGACCCGGACGCCCAGTAGCGCGATCAGGACAGGGTTTCGCGTTTGATTTCCAGTTCCAGCCAGCGATCTTCGGCCAGCGCCAGCGTGTCGACGATTTTCTGCAATGCCCGTGACGTGCGTTCCACGCTGTCGCGGTCGCCATTGTAAAAACCGGGCGCGGCCATGGCGGCTTCCAGCTTTTCCTTCTGCGCGCGCAGGCCGTCGATCTGACCCGGCAGGGTGCGCAACAGTTCCTGTTCGCGCGCGCTTAACGCCGGGGTGGCGGTTTTGGGTGCGGGACGCGGTTTCGGTTTCTGCGGCTTCGGCTTACCGGCGTCGGCATTCGCCCGTGTGGGCGCGGCCCCGCGCTGATCCATCATGTCGGAATAGCCGCCCGGATATTCGGACCAGTGTCCGTCCCCTTCGGCGACCAGGACGGATGTCGCCACCCGGTCCAGAAAATCGCGGTCGTGGCTGACGAACAGGACCGTCCCCGGATACCCGTCCAGCATTTCCTGCAACAGGTCCAGCGTTTCCAGGTCCAGATCGTTCGTCGGTTCGTCCAGAATCAGGACGTTCGACGGCAGGCTGAGCGCACGCGCCAGCATCAGCCGCCCGCGTTCCCCGCCGGACAGCTTGCCGATGGGCTGTCGCGCCTGATTGGGGGTGAACAGGAAATCCTTCATATAACCCACAACGTGGCGTTCCTTGCCATTGACGGTGACCGTGTCACCCCGGCCGCCGGTCAGTGCGTCCTGAAGGCTTGTATCGTCGGACAGGCTGGCGCGCTTCTGGTCCAGGCTTGCAATCTCCAGCGCGGTGCCAAGGTCGATTCGACCGGCATCGGGTGCCAGTTTCCCGGTCAGCAGGTTGATCAGCGTCGTCTTTCCCGCCCCGTTCGGACCGATCAGCGCCAGCCTGTCGCCACGCAACACCCGAATCGACAGGTCCCGCACGATTGCCCGGTCACCGAAGGATTTCGACAGGTCTTCTACTTCCAGCACGCGCTTTCCGGACTGGCCCGCCTCGCTTGCGGTCAGTGTCGCCTTTCCCTGGGGGCCGCGATAGTTGCGCCGGGCCGCACGCAGCGCATGCAGGTCCGCCAGACGTTTCTGGTTGCGTTTGCGCCGGGCCGTCACACCGTAGCGCAGCCAGTCTTCCTCCATCGCGATCTTGCGGTCCAGCTTGTGTCGTGTGGTCGCTTCTTCGTCCAGTACCTGGTCCCGCCATTCCTCGAACGACGCGAAACCTTGTTTCTGACGCCGTGCGGTGCCGCGGTCCAGCCAGACCGTCGCCCTGGACAGGTTGGTCAGGAACCGCCGGTCGTGGCTGATCAGGACGATTGCCGATTTCAGGCCGCGCAAGGTCTGTTCCAGCCATTCGATGGTCGCGATATCCAGATGGTTCGTCGGTTCGTCCAGGAACAGCACATCCGGTTCCGCCAAGAGGACGCGGGCCAGCGCGGCCTTTCGCGCCTCCCCACCGGACAGGGTCTTCGGGTCCCCGTCCGGGTCCAGGTGAAGCTTGTCCAGAAAGTCGGCGACACGGTGCGTCGATGCGGTCGCATCCATCCCGTCTTCGACATAGTCGCCGATGCGGGAATAGGTGCTGAGGTCCGGTTCCTGTGCCAGATAACGGATGGTCGTTCCCGGATGGGTCCAGCGCGAACCGCTGTCCGGTTCGACCATACCGGCCGCGATCTTCAACAGGGTCGACTTGCCGGATCCGTTGCGCCCGACCAGACAGATGCGGTCGCCCGAATGAACGGTCAGGTCCACGCCCGACAGGACCGGGTGTCCACCGAAGGTCAGGGATATGTCTTCAAGAATCAGAAGCTGGCGCGCCATGGCGTTCGTCTACGCCGCGCGCGCCGTCTCAGCAAGGGGCTATGGAAAGGATGTCGTCCCGTCCAGCCGCGCGACCCGTTCGGCCGCCAGCCGCGCAAAGCGAAGCGTCAGCGCCTTTCGCCGGGCGGCGTTCATCGTGCCGTCCGCGGCGGGGCGTTCGACCGACGCGCCATAGGCATCCGCCAGAATGAGCCCTGGTTCCCCGGGCAGGATTTCGACGGGGAATTCCGCCGGCACGGCGAAATAGAATTTGTCGCAGAAATCCAGATATTCCGTCCATTTCGCATCGACGGCGTAATCCTCGACCGAGGATTTCACTTCCACGACACTGACGATGCCCTTTTTGTCGATGGCCAGAATATCGACCCGGCGCCCGGTCTTCAGGCGCACTTCGGTCAGACAGGCCAGCCCCATGTTGCGCAACAGGCGCAAACACCCGCGTGTCACCAGAACTGTCGCTTCCGGTCGGGTCGCGGGCGTCAGAATGTCGTCGGCGTCTTCGGCCAAGTCTGCGGGCATGGGTTTTCCTTCCGTGCGACTAACCTAGGCCGCATGCGAAAGGAAAACAAACAAAGAACCAATCAGAGGCCGCTTTCGGACGGTCGGGCGATCCGGCCATAGCTTTGGCCGCGGCATTCGAAGACTTCCAATTGCGGATGAAGTTCACGGTATGCCGTGGGTTCCAGCAGGCGGACCGCGTCGATCCGAACCATCGGAAAAGTCTCCCGCAGGGCGGCAGCCAGCTTCGGGTCGCGACCCGGAACCCGCGTGTGCCGGTCCGTGCGGCCCGGGTTCGCATCGGCATACATCAGAAGGGAATTGTTCAGGTGATGGGAATTCTGACACAGGTAGGTCGCGTGGTTGCGCGACGGCAGGTCGATCACCGCGACCAGTGCGTCATCCATGCGCCCGCTTCCCAGAAAGGGGATCGTGACCAGCCGGACCGGGTCGCCTTCGACCGGCAAATGGTCGCCCTGTTCCTGGCCGACGGCGTTTATCATGCCAAGAAAGGTCGCGCCCAGATACGGCACCAGCGCCAGCGGCGCGGCGACAAGGGCTGCAAGCAAAAGATATGTGAATGTTTTGTTCCTGGTCATGACGGTCCCACCCGATCGTTCCACCCAAGTCTGTCTTTCGGCGGTCCCGCTGCCCCGGGTCTGAACCCGTCGGGCCGGTAACTTTGCGTCCCGCCGTTCCCGGCGGTTTGCCTTTGTCGAGACGACCGGATCGAATCCGTCGGTCCCGTCACCGATAAGTTTCAATGTAGTGCGGTATTCTGATAACCGAAGTGATCCGGATCACATCTCACGCGGAAATTGTCAGAATCGGATCCCCCAGCACCGCCTTGTCGGGTTCAACACCCAAGCCGGGCGCATCCGACACCATCAGGCGGCCCTTGACGACCCGGGGACCTTCCTGTGCCAGTTTGACGGTATTGTAGTTGTGCAGGTCGGTCGTGTTCATCATGACGTCGGGCGGGGTGGACGCGGCCAGATGCGACAGGGCTGCGGTCACGATTTCACCGCCCCAGCTGTCTTCCACCGTCATCGGCACGCCCCTGGCCGCACACAGGTCCCGTACCAGACGCGATTTGGTCAGGCCCCCGAACCGGGCGATTTTCACGCAGACCTCGTCACAGGCATCGTCTTCGAATGCGCGCAACAGGTCGTCGACGGACTGGATGCTTTCGTCCAGTTTGACCGGCTGTTTCGCGCGGCGCCGGACGGCCAGATTGTCATGATAGGCAGTGCAGGGCTGTTCCAGAAAATAGAACAGATCTTCCGTCAGCGCGGCCAGCTTCAGCGCCTCGTCCCGCCGGAAACCGCGGTTTGCGTCGGCAAACACCTTCTCCCCCGGTTTCAGTTCGGGGATCAGCGCATGCAGCCGCCTGGCGTCGTCGTCCGGGTTCAGGCCGACCTTCAGCTGGAAATGTTCGTACCCCGTTTCGCGGTGGGCGGCCAACTGGTCGAACATGGCGTCGACGGACCCGTGCGGCAGCACCCGGTACATGCGCATGCTGTCCTGTTGTTTCCCGCCCAGCAGGGTGTGAACCGGCGTGTTCAGGGCCTTCCCCGCAATGTCCCAGCAGGCGACGTCGATGGGCGTTTTCACATACGGGTGCCCCATCAGCCAGCGGTCCATCAGCCCATCGATCCGCCCCGTGTTGCGCGGATCCTCGCCCATCAGGTAGGGGGCCAGGTGTTCGATTCCGCCGGGAACGCCCTTTGCGTGGGCGGGCAGGTAGTTCCCGCCGATGGGGCAGACTTCGCCCCATCCCGTCAGCCCCTGATCCGTATCGATGCGGACGACCATCGTTTCCGCCACGCGGATGACGAACCCGTCGCCCCAGCCGTAATCCCCGCCGACATAGGGCAGGTCCACCTTGAACACTGAAATACGATCGATTTTCATTGCGCCCCCCCCCGGGATCAGTCGACGGTCAGCACGATCTTGCCGACCAGTTGCTTGGTCAAAAACAACTCCTGCGCCGCATGAATCTGGTCCAGACGGAACGTCCGGCCGATGACGGGCTTTACCTCTCCGCGTTCGATATATCCAATCAGATCGGCGAACACCTGCGGCGGCAGGATCGTCGCGCCGAAGAATTCCAGGTCGCGATAAATCAGATTGCGCAGGTTGAACTCGACGGTCGGCCCGCCGATCGCACCGCAGGACGCATAGCGCCCGAAATGCCGCAGCCGGTCCGTCACCGTGGCGAACATCGGGCCGCCCACTACGTCCAGTACGACATCGACCTTGCCGTCACCCGTAATCGGCGCCAATGCCGCGGCCAGGTCATCCGGCTCGCGCGGCAACAGCATGTCGGCACCCAGCGGGCGAAGCTGATCGTGCTTTCCTTCGCCGGCCAGCGCGATCACGGTAGCGCCCCGCCGCTTGCAAAGCTGGATCGCGGCGGACCCGACCCCGCCGGATGCGCCCGTGACCAGAACCTGATCGCCGGCGGCCACCCGCGCACGGCTGACCATGTTTTCGCACGTGGCATAGGCGCAGGGGAAGGATGCCAGTTCTTCGTCCGACAACGGGCTTTCGATCCGATGGGCCAGGTTTGATGCAATTTTTGTGTATTGAGCGAATCCACCGTCGCTTTCGCTGCCCAGATAACCCGCCTTTTCCGCATTGAACGGGTCGTCCGGGTCGCGCAACCAGCCATCGACAATAACCCGTTCGCCGACCCGGTCCTGGGCGACCCCGGGGCCGACCGCAACGATTTCCCCGCAGATGTCGGCCCCCTGAATGCGTGGGAAGGAAATCGCCGCGCCGGACCAGCCCGATGATTTTCCCTCCGCATCCGTAAAGCCAGACTGACCGCCTTCGGTCGTGATTCCGGATTTCACATCCTCATGATACCAGGCGGTGCGGGTGTTGATGTCGGTATTGTTCAGCGCCGTCGCGCGCACACGGACCAGCACGTCCCCGTCACCCGGCGTGGGGACGGGCCAGCCGTCATGCACTTCCAATCGGTCCAGTCCGCCATGGCCGGTCAGGACCACAGCCTTCATGCTTTTCGGAATGCCCGGTGCCATTTCCCCCCCTATTGCAGCAAGCAGTCTTCAAACGGATAGTCGGACAGGACCTCGACCCCGTCTTCGGTCACCAGTACCTGTTGTTCCAGTTTCACGCCTTCGCCGCCCTGATCGGACCCGACGAAACTTTCAAGGCACAGAACCATTCCTTCTTCGACCACTCCGTGGTAACCAAGCGCATCCCAGTCCTGGCGATAGCGGATATAGGGCCATTCGTCAGACATTCCCGCACCGTGGGAAAGGCAGGGGTAGCGATGGGCGACGAACTCGTCCGACTGCCGGAAGGCCCTGTCCGAAAGTTCCTTGAACGTGATGCCGGGCCGAACCAGGTCCATGTTGTAATGCACTTCTTCAAAGGCGCGGGCATAGACGTCCTTTTGTGCGCCGGTCGGCTTGTCGCCGAACAGGAATGTCCGCGACACATCCGCGAAATAGCCGTACGGGCCGATCATGTCTGTGTCGAAGGCGATCAGTTCGCCCGGCGCGACCGGCTTGTCCGTCGATTCCTGTAGCCACGGGTTCGTGCGATGTCCGGACGCCAGCATGCGCCCGTCCAGCCAGCGGCCGCCATGGGCGGTATTCACCTGGTTCAGGACGGCGAAGAGTTCATTCTCCGTCACGCCGGGCTGCACCGCGGCACGCATGGTGTCTATGGCCAGGTTGGCGACGCGGATCGCGTTCCGGATCAGTATGACTTCATCCGCGGACTTGATGGACCGCGCCTTTTCCATCAGGCCGCCGGCGTCCACGACATCGAAGCCGACCTGCATCAACGCCTGCACGACCGACGAATCCAGCCGTTCCACGGCGATGCGCGCGCGGCCGGGAATACGGCTTCGGATCAGGTTCGCGAATTTCCGCGCCGCGTCCGCCATGTCCAGGCCGGCGTCGAAATGGCTCAGGTTCTGCGGCGGCAGGCGTTCGACGTCAAACGCACTTTTCCAGCGGTAGGCGCCGCAGATGGCGGGCCTGCCCGATGCCGGGACCAGAAGCGTAAACGTCGGGATGCGCGACTGAAACAACTGATATTCGTCGAAATCGACCGCGTATTGCAGCGATACCGGACTGGCAAGGACCGCCAGATCGACCTCCGCATCGGCCAAAACGGACTGGACCCGCCCCAGGCGATAGCGCCGAAGGGCGTCCCAGTCGATTGATGGCGGGGCGGGCCGGTCCATTTTCGCGGGCGTCAGATCGCGCGGCAGGCGCCGTCCAGCGCATCCAGCGTCCGGGACAGGTCGTCTTCGCTTTCCACCATGGAATTGAACCGGCGCACGCCTGGCAGGACATAGATGCCGCGCCGCATCAGTTCCGTGTCCAGCTTACGCATGGCGGCCGCGTCGCCGTTCATCATGTCGACCTGGGTCTTGGGTTCTTCCTTCATGAACAGAAGCTGCCAGAAACTGTCCTGCCCGGCACAGATGGCAGGCACGCCATGCCGGTCCAGAACCGCCTGCATTTCCGTCTTGAACCGGTCCGCCCAGGCATGCTGACGGTCATAGGCACCGGGCTTCATCAATTCGCGGATTGTTGCAAGCCCGGCCGCCGCCGCGATCGGGTTCCCGTGCAGCGTCCCGTTGATATAGGCGTAGTCCGCCTTCCCCTTGTTGCGCGGGTTCGTCAGTTCGATGAGTTCCGCCCTTCCGGCGACGCATCCCAGCGGGCCGCCGCCACCGACGATCTTGCCGAAGGTGGCAAGGTCGGGCGTGACGCCGAAATAACCCTGGCCCGACCGCAGCGACAGTCGGAATCCAGTCACGACCTCGTCAAAGATCAGGACGATGCCGTTTGCATCGCACAGCGCGCGAAGACCTTCCAGGAAGGGTTTGTCTGCGAACATGATGCGCTGGACCGGTTCGACGATGATGGCCGCGATCTCGTCCTTGTGGTTGGTGACGATTTCCGTCACCGCCTCCAGATTGTTGTAGGGTGCGACCAGCATCGTATCCTGGATCTTTTGCGGCACGCCGCCGGAATCCGGCCCGGCATAGGGGTAATTCGCGGGCGCGGTCGGGAACTGGCTGATCGACGCGTAATCGTGGTTGCCGTGATAGGCGCCTTCGAATTTCAGGATACGGTCCTTGCCGGTCGCGGCCCGCGCGATGCGCATGGCATAGGATGTCGCTTCGGAACCCGTCGTCGTGAACAGGATCTTTTCCGCACACGGGATGCAGGCTTCCAGCACTTCGGCCAGTTCCAGTGCCGTGCGGTTCAGGCTGCCGAAATAGTGCAGGCCGCGCCCCGCCTGTTCGCGGACCGCGTCCACCACGGCGGGGTGGCAATGGCCCAGGATGTTCGCCCCGGCGCCGCCGGTATAGTCGATATACCAGCGCCCATCGACGGACTGAACGCGGGTCCCTTCGGCGCGTTCGATGATGAAGCGCACGTCGTCCGGCAGGGAATATCCCCCCAGCCCCGCGCCCGGCAAAAGGCGCTCTGCGACTTCGAACCAATCGGCCTGATCGAAACCGTCATGATTGGCGGCGTTTGCGGTGGCCATGACCCTGGTCTCCTCTTTTCCGTTATTCGCTGCGTGGCAGAAGGCTTTGCGGGTCATAGACCGGCTCTGCCAATACCGTGGCCGGGCGCTTTTCCCCCAGCACCATGATTTCCAGTCCGGTTCCTGGTGCGGCCGCTTCCGGCTTCACATAGCCGAAGCACAGGCTTTTTCCGGTATAGAGGCCGATGCCGCCGGAACTGACCTGACCCACGCGGGTTCCGTTCAGAAAGATCGTTTCGGACGAATGCGGGTCGGCGTTGGTTGCATCCACTTCCATATAGACGCAGACCCAGGGCAGCCCGCCATTGGCGGCCTTCGCCATGCTTTCTTCGGTCTTTGCCTTGCCGATGAAATCGCGGCCTTCCAGTTTTACGAACCGCATCACATCGGCTTCCGGCAGCGTGACTTCATTCGTCAGTTCACCGGCACCCTTGAAGCCTTTTTCCAGACGCATGGAATTCAGCGCATAGGATCCGAAATTCGCGATGCCGTGCGCTTCGCCCGCGGCCCAGACCGCGTCATATACGGCGGCCATGGCATCCATCGGGACATGCAGTTCCCAGCCCAACTCACCCTGATAGGACATGCGAAGTGCGCGGACCGCGGCCCCGGCGATTTCGATGGTGCGCGCCTTCAGCCAGGGCCAGTTTTGATTGTCCAGCGGCGCCTGCGTCACCTGGCGCAATACGTCGCGCGACCGTGGCCCGCTGAGTGCCAGGACGCCGAAATCCTCGCTGACGTCGGTTACCACGACCTTCTCGCCATCCGCGACGGCCTGGCTTAAGATGTCGCGAACGCGCGTCGCGAAAAAGGCGGCGGTCACCAGATAGAACCGGTCGGCTTCGACGCGCGCGATGGTCACTTCCGCGTCGATCGTGCCCTTGCGGTTCAGCATGTGGGTCAGGACGATGCCGCCTTCCTTGCGCGGCGGCCGGTTCGCGACCATGCGGTCCATGAAGGTTTCGGCATCCGGTCCGGCAATGTCGATCTTGGCGAACGCGGTCAGGTCGGCAATTCCGACCCGTTCGCGCACCGCCTTGCATTCCGCGGCAACCGCGCGCTGCCAGTCCGGGCGGCGCCAGCCATAGATATCTTCATTCGGTGTCTGGTCCGGCAGGGCGAACCAGCGCGGGCGTTCCCAGCCGAAAATTTCCTCATGCACCGCGCCCGCCGCGACCAGCCGGTCATAGATCGGGCTGGTCCGACGCGGCCGGCAGGTCATGCGCTGGCGTCCCGGATAGGGGATTTCATGGCGCAGGACATAATCTTCCTTGGCGCGTTCGATCTGATAGTCGCGGTCGTCGGCATCCCTGGAAAAACGGCGCGGGTCGAAATCGCGCATGTTGATGTCGGCCGAACCGTGGACCATCCACTGGGCCAGATACTTGCCCGCCCCCGGCCCCCAGGCGATGCCGACATGGCTGCCGCAGCAGCACCAGAAATTGCGCAGGCCCGGCGCGGGACCCAACAGCATGTTGCCGTCCGGCGGCATGGGAATGGCACCGTGCACTTCACGCTTGATGCCATAGTTTTCCAGGACCGGCATGCGGTGCAGCGCGTGCTCCAGATATGGCATGATGCGGTCATAGTCGGCTTCGAACAGCTCGTTCTCAGCCTCCCACGGGGCGCCGTCGTCCCAGACCGTGTTCGCGTTTTTGCTTTCGTAGATGCCGATCAGCCCCGACTTCTGTTCCATGCGGATGTAACCGGAATAGGTCTTGTCGTCGCGCACGACGGGCAGTTCCTTTTCCAGATCCCGGAATTCGTCGACCGTGTCGGTGACGAAGTAATGGTGCGTCGTGTTCGCCATGGGCAGGTTGTATCCGACCCATTCGGCGATCTGTTTCGCATAGGCCCCACCGGCATTGACGACATATTCGCAGGTGATGTCGCCCTGTTCGGTGAAGACCATCCATTCGCCGTTCGGCTGTTGCTTGATGTCCAGGACACGGTTCTGGCGGATGATTTTCGCACCCAGTGCACGGGCGCCCTGCGCCAGGCCGAAGGTCGCGCCCGCCGGGTCCACATGGCCGTCTTCGGGGGTGTGGACCACCGCCTTCACCCCGTCGAAATTGAAGAACGGGTGATGCTTCGCCGCCTCTTCCGGGCTGATCAGGTCGATTTCGACGCCCAGCCCCTTGCCGACCGAAAGGATATGGCGGCAGAACTCCAGCTCATCCTCGTCATAGGCGACGCGCATGGACCCGCAGCCGTGCCAGGTTGCGTTGTACCCGAACAGCTTTTCCATGTTCCGGTACATCTCGACGCCATAGACGTTGATCTTTCCCAGCCCCCAGTTCGCCAGGCCGTGGGTGATCTGGCCTGCCGCATGCCAGGTGGACCCGGACGTCAGTTCCGCCTTTTCGATCAGGACGGAATCCGTCCAGCCTTCCGCCGCCAGATGGTACAGGAGCGAGACACCCATGATCCCGCCGCCGACGATGACGCATTTTGCCTGTGATTGCATGGGGGCCGACGCTCCGCTTGCTTGAGGTTCTAACAGCATGCGGATCGCATGAAATGGTAAATTTGTGACAAAGTCAATGGACAATTTCACAAGTGTACCATAAAATGACGGTCCCGGTTCAAACGATTGGAAGTGCCCCATGGAATACCAGTCCACCGACCAGATCCTCAGCCGCCTTGCGGATGTCTATTCGGACCTGAGCCCGAAGCTGCGGCGCGCGGCGGAATATGTTCTGAACAACCCGAACGAGGTCGGCGTTCAGTCCATGCGCCAGCTGGCCGCCAGTGCGGATATCACGCCGAACACGCTGGTCCGCATGGCGCGCGCCATCGGATTCGAAGGGTACAAGGATTTCAGCGAACCGTTCCGAGAACGCCTGATCAAGGGCGGGGAGAATTTTCCCGACCGCGCCCGCTGGCTTCAGTCGCTTTCGGAAACGGGAAGCCACGGGCACCTGTTCAGCCAGATGGCAGCCGCCGGCATGGCCAATACCGAACAGCTGTTTTCCGGCACGACGGCGGACGACCTGAAGCGCGCCGCCGACGCGATTGTGGAAGCGGAAACCGCCTATGTACTGGGGGTCGGCAGTGCCTATAGCCTGGCCCATATTTTCTGGTATGTCGGCCGCATGGCGATGGACAACCTGATGCAGGTGCCGCGCACCGGGAACATCCCGATCGACGACATTGCGCGGATCGGCCCGAAGGATGTGCTGCTGGCAGTCACCGTTTCACCCTATCGGCGCGAGGTGGTGCACGCCGTCGAACTGGCGACCCGGCGGAAGGCGACGGTGATCGCGGTTACCGACAGCCGCGCGTCCCCCATCGCCAGACTGGCGACCCAGACTTTCGTCATCCCGACCTCGACACCGCAGTTCTTTCCATCGCTGGGTGCCGGGTTTCAGTTGATGGAGGCGCTGCTTGCCTTCGTCGTGGCCGACGCCGACCCGCGCGTCATCGCCAATATCGAAAGCTTCCACGACTTCCGGTACGAAACGGGCGTCTATTTGCAGGATGGCGAATAAAATGACACATATGTACCAATAATTATTCACTTGGTACGGACGTATCTTTTGTGATAGCGTCCCCGAAATATCGACAACCCCGTGGTGTGAAGGATCAGGGCATCATGGCAGAGCGCGTTTCGGACAAATCCCTCGACCGTGTCGGGCCCGTGCTGGCGCTGGGGCCGGAAAACTATACCGACCCGGATATTTTCCGGCGGGAGAGGGAGCGGGTGTTTTTCCGGACCTGGCAATATGCCGGCCACATTTCCCAACTGGAAAAGCCGGGCAGCTATTTCACCTTTACCATCCTAGACCAGAATCTGTTCTGCGTGCGCGGACGGGACAATGAAGTCCGCTGTTTCTACAACGTCTGTCAGCACCGCGCCCACCAATTGGTTCAGGGCGAGGGGCGTAAGCACATGCTGACCTGTCCCTACCATGCCTGGGCCTATGACCTGACCGGTGCGCTGCGTACCGCGCCGAACGGCGATGTCGTGCCGGGCTTCGACAAGGACAAGATCTGCCTTACGTCGGTGAAGCTTGAAGATTTCAACGGTTTTCTGTTCGTCAACCTGGACCCGGACGCGGAACCCATGTCCGCCTGGTACGGGGCGGCGGCTGATGAAATCCGCGACTATGTCCCGCAGATCGACCGGCTGAAACCCGTCTTCTGGACAGAGGTGGACGAAGCCTGCAACTGGAAGATTTCAGTCGAAAACTACAGCGAATGCTATCACTGCAGCCTGAATCACCCGACCTTTTCCAACGGCGTGATCGACCCGACGAAATACAATATCGTCCCGGAAAACCACGTCTTGCGCCATTACACGGTGGCCGCGTCCCAGGACGGGATGACCTATCAGATCGACCTGGAATCGAACCCCCATGCGGGCGACTACGGAAGCTGGTTCCTTTGGCCCATGTTTTCCTTTCAGGTCTATCCGGGCAATGTGCTGAACACCTACCTGTGGCGGGCGACCGGCGTCGAAGGGGTGAAGGTCTTTCGCGGCTGGTACACGGTCGACGGCGTTGAAAGCGATGCGGTCATCCAACTGGCCGGACAGGACCGCAGCACCACGGTGGCCGAAGACATCGGCCTGGTCGAAAGCGTACAGCGGGGCCTGCATTCCCGCGGCTATCTCCCGGGACCGCTGGTTCTGGACCCGAACCAGGGCGTGAACAGCGAACATTCGATCAAGGCGCTGTACGACTGGTACCAGAGCGCGATGGCGGGCGGCTGACCAGGGCCATGCGCATCCGCCGCATTTCCGTATTTCACCGGACTGCGCCGCTGACCCGGCCCTACAAGCTGTCGGGCGGGCGGCTTCGGTTTGAAGAACTGGACTGCACCTTCGTGAAGGTGGAAGCGGACAATGGCCTTGTCGGCTGGGGTGAGGGCACGCCGTGGGGTCATACCTATCTGCCGGCCCATGGCGGCGGCATCCGCGCGGCGGCGGAATTGCTGGCGCCCGCACTTCTGGACCGGGACCCGCGCCAACCGGACCGGATCAACCGGCTGATGGACCTGACCCTGCCGGGTCATCTTTATGCGAAGTCGCCGTTCGACATCGCCTGCTGGGACCTGTTCGGTCAGTCGGTCGGCCTGCCGATCGTCGACCTTCTGGGCGGCCGGCATGAGGAACCGACGCCGATCGCCAGTTCCATTTCCACCGATACGCCGGACGGCATGCTGGCGGAAATCAACCTTTATCGCGATATGGGATATTATGTTCATTCGGTGAAGGTCGGCGGCAGCGACACCGACCTGGACATCGCCCGCATCCGTCATCTGAAGGCCAATGAACGGCCCGGCGAGTTCATCTTCTATGACGTGAACCGCGCCTGGACCCCGGCAGAGGCGATTACGGTTATGAATGGGGTTGCGGACCTGCCCGTCACGTTTGAACAGCCTTGCGAGACACTGGATCAATGCGCGCAGGTACGTGCGCTGACGCGCCAGCCGATTTCCATCGACGAACGGCTGGAAACCGAAGGCGACATGCTGCGCATCACAGCCGGACACATCGGGGAAGTGGTGAACATCAAGATCAACCGGGTGGGCGGCCTGACCAAGGCACGGCGCATTCGGGACATCGGACTGGCGGGCGGGTTCAAGTTCCTGGTCATGGAATCGGGCGGCACGGTTGTCGCCGACACACAGACCCAGCATCTGGCACAGTCGATCCCGCGGGATCTGCGGCTTGGAACCTGGCTGTGTCAGGAAATGCTGTCGGTCGACAGTGCGCCCGGTCGCGGGGCGCGCAATAACGGCAAGGGGGAAAGCGTCGCGCCCGACCTGCCGGGGCTGGGCGTTGCGCCCGATGAAGACTTCCTGGGCGACCCGGTTGCGGTATATGGCTAGTCGGTGGCGGCCGTGCTCAACGGGGGCGATGTGCCGCTCAAGACGTCGGTCAGGGCCCGGGTCATGAAACGCTGCCACAACTGGGCCGGATAGGACCCGCCATAGACGCCGTCCGTTGGCGTTCCGTCGTCATTCCCCATCCAGACGACCGCCGTCAGGTCGGTCGTGTAGCCCGCGAACCAGGCATCGCGGTAGTCCTGCGTGGTGCCCGTTTTTCCAGCGGCCGTGTGCCCGTCCAGTTGGGCCGCGTGCCCCGTGCCCCAGGCGACGCCGGCACCGAAGACATCGTTCGCCATTGCGACCGCATCCGGGTCCAGAAGCCGTGCCGCCTGTCTTCCGTCATGGGTATAAAGGACCGTGCCGTCCGACCGGTCCGATATGCGCCGGATGACATAGGGCATGGCAGACCGCCCGCCGGACGATAGGGTGGCATAGGCGCCCGCCATTTCCAGCGGCGTTACTTCGGCGACGCCCAGTGCGATGGACGGGTCCGGCGACATGTCGGCGGTGACGCCCATGCGCCGGGCCATGTCAATCACGCGCGTGCGGCCCACCGTTTCCGATACCGCGACGGCGACCGTGTTGATCGACCGTGCCACCCCTTCGCGCAGGGTGACGATGCCGCGGTGGCCTGCGCCGGCATTGCGTGGAGACCATCCTTCGACCGGTGCGATGCGGTCGTCGATTTCACTGTCCGGTGTGATCCCCGCTTCGAACCCGGCCAGATAGACGAACAGCTTGAAGACGGACCCAGGCTGTCGCCGGGCATGGACCGCACGGTTGAAGGCGGAACCGGACCGGTCGTATCCGCCCAGCATGGCCGCGACCGCCCCGTCCGGTCGCAGCGCGACAAAGGCCATTTCAGATGCGCCGTCGCTGCGTGCCAGGGGGCCGATTTCGGCGGCCGCGGCTTCCGCCGCGCGCTGCACCGCCGGTTCCAGCGTGGTTTCCACGACGATGTCCCGTTCGAACCCGCCGACCAGCCCGGCGGCACGGTCCACCGCCCATTCGGCAAGCCACCGTGTCTGGCGTCCGGCCAGGTCCGTCGCCACTGTCTGCACGGTCCGCTGTGCGGCAGCATCCGCCTGCGACTGGGTGATGTAGCCCGCTTCCACCATGTTCTGCAGGACTTCGCGCCCGCGTTCGGCGGCACCTTCGGGGTTCCGGAACGGGTTCAGCGCGGACGGCGCCTTGGGAAGGCCGGCCAGGACCGCGGCCTGCCACAATGTGACGGCGGTGGCGGGGACCCCGAAATAGCGTCTTGCCGCCGCATCCACCCCGAATGTGCCCGCGCCCAGATAGATCCGGTTCAGATAGATTTCCAGGATCGTGTCCTTGGAATAACGCGCTTCCAGCCAGAAGGCCAACAGTGCTTCCTGTACCTTGCGGCGCAATGTCCGGTCACGGCTGAGGAACAGGTTCTTCGCCAGCTGTTGGGTCAGCGTGCTGCCGCCCTGTGCGACGCCCCCTGCGCGGATGTTGGCGATCAGCGCGCGAAGTATGCCGAACGGATCAACGCCAGGATGGCTGTAGAACCGCCGATCCTCCGTCGCGATCAGGGCCTGCGGCAGGTGGGCCGGCAGCGCCGGTAGGGAGACGGTGGCGGCATACAGGTCGCCCAGTTCCAACAGCGCCGTACCGTCGCTGGCCACAATGGTGATGCTGGGTTCGCGCTGTTCTGTCTGGATGGTCGCATCCGGGTCCGGCAGGTCCCAGGCAAACCAGCCGATCACGGCTGCACCGGCGACGAACGACCAGATGACAATGCTGATTCCGGCGCGCAGGAAACGCGGCCAGCGCGGCTTTTCAGGCGGCCTGGGGGGCGGTGGCGCGCGTCTGGATGCGGCCTTTTTCGCCGACGCGCGCTTGGTCGGCGATTTTCGCGCGGCCTTCTTTGCCGCCGCCTTTTTTCGTGATGCGGGTTTCTTCGCAGCCATTGCCCGGGTGCTCAATTAAGCGTAGAGGCGTATTTACCCATCATATAGCGTATCTAAAAGTGAATTTCGCGATATATTGTGTTATTGTTGGAGCAGTTCGGATCGCCGAAAAGGGTATTCCGCAATGCAATACAGTTTCGGTTTATTCAAAAAAGGTGCCTAGTCCCTTGTCATTTCTATTGAAATCCGGTTTCTGTTTGTCCATGTTACGCTTTGGTGATGGGTATGAGTTGTGGGATGAAGAAATACGATGACGATGAATGATGATACAGCCCTTTCCGACGGAACCAAGGCGCGGCCGTATGCGGCGGTCCTGGGCCGGCTCAAGGATTTCGGGCTGCGCCCGACCCGCCAGCGACTGGCGCTTGGAAAGCTTCTGTTCGACGGCGGCGACCGGCATGTGACCGCGGAACAGCTTCACCTGGAAGCGCGGGAAATCGGCGTAAAAGTGTCGCTTGCAACCGTCTATAATACGCTGAACCAGTTTCGCGATTCGGGCATGCTGCGCGAAGTGGTCGTCGGCGGTGGAAAATCCTACTTCGACACCAATATTCACGACCATCACCATTTCTTCGTCGAACCGGCTGGTGAACTGGTCGATATCCCGGCGGATCAGATCCAGGTCGGCCGGATTCCCGCCCCGCCAGAGGGCACGGTCATGGACCGTGTGGATGTCATCATCCGCGTGAATCACAATTCAGAATGATATTCATTATCAACTAATTAGATTTATTATTAGAATAATTATAGTCCGTTGACTTTCGATTCTGCGGTTAATATCGTCTGCCCGTCGGGCGGTGGGAAACTTGATCGAAATGCCATGCCTGATGCGCCGTCCCGTGTGGCTGTTTGGGGCGGCTAGACGTGTAATCTGACGATGGAACAGGACGGGTTTCGGCACGGCCGGCCGTTCTGAATGACAAGGACAGGAGATTGAGACCATGTCCCTTAAGGGCACCAAGACCGAAGACAATCTGAAAGAAGCATTTGCCGGCGAAAGCCAGGCCAACCGCCGTTACCTGTATTTCGCCCAGAAGGCGGACGTCGAAGGCTACAACGATGTCGCCACGGTCTTCCGTTCCACTGCGGAAGGCGAAACCGGCCATGCGCATGGCCATCTGGAATATCTGGAAGAAACCGGCGACCCGGCAACGGGCGAGCCGATCGGCGACACGGAATCCAACCTGAAGGCCGCGATTGCGGGCGAAACGCACGAATACACCGACATGTATCCGGGCATGGCGCGCACGGCGCGTGAAGAAGGCTTCGATGAGATTGCCCAGTGGTTTGAAACCCTGGCCAAGGCAGAGAAGTCCCATGCCGGCCGTTTCCAAAAGGCGTTGGACACGCTGGACGGCTAACGCCCGACCGGACGATGGTTTCGGTGCGGGGCGGCCATTTGCGGCCGTCCCGCATCCGACCGGTCCGGTTGCCCGGACGGCACGCGGTAAATCATTCAACATTCGAGGAGATTGCGCATGCGGGAGGGCAGCCTGGACGCCCCCGTGCGTCACCCGATCGACTGGAACGATCCGGATTTCTATGACGAAGCGAAACTGGACGAGGAGCTTCGGCGCGTTTTCGACATCTGTCACGGATGCCGGCGCTGTTTCAATCTGTGTGACAGTTTCCCGCGCCTGTTCGATTTGATCGATGCCGCGCCGTCGGAGGAACTCGACACCGTCGAATCAAAGGATTTCAAGCCGGTTGTCGATGCGTGCACGCTTTGCGACATGTGCTTCATGGTGAAATGCCCCTATGTGCCGCCCCACGAATTCAACCTGGATTTCCCGCACCTGATGCTGCGCTATCGCGCGGTGGAACAGAAAAAGGGACTGCGCGGCAAGGGTATGGAAGCGCATCTGACCAAGACTGATCGCGTCGGCAAACTGGGCAGTTCCCTGGCCGGTCTGGCGAATTGGGCGGTCAGCGAAAAGAACGGCCTGACCCGCGGCCTGATGCAGGCGACCGCGGGCGTCCACAAGGACGCGGCCCTGCCGCACTTTGCGGGCAAGACACTGGTCGACCAGGCAAAGGATTTTCCGGCCCACGACCCGAACGGTCCGGGCGCAGGCCAGAAGGCGGTGATCTACGCCACCTGCTACGGCAACTACAACACGCCGGAAATCGGCGAGGCGGCGATGAAGGTCCTGGCCCGGAACGGCGTCGAATGCGAAGTGGTCTATCCCGAATGCTGCGGCATGCCGCAGATGGAACAGGGGGACCTGGGGACCGTTGCCGGAAAGGCCCGAAATGTGGCCAAGGCGCTGAAGCCCTATATCGACGACGGCTATGACGTCATCGCGCTTATTCCCAGCTGCGCGCTGATGCTGAAGTTCGAATGGCCGCTTCTGGTGCCGGAAGACCCGGATGTGAAGGCCCTGGCCGAAGCGTCCCACGACATTTCGGAATATGTCGTCGCCCTTTCGAAACAAAAGGGTCTGGCCGATGGCCTCAAGCCGCTGGACGGGCCAATCGCCATTCATGTTTCCTGTCACGCGCGGGCCCAGAATATGGGCCAGAAAGGCGCGGAACTGGCACGCCTGATTCCCGACACCCGGATCGCCGCGGTCGAACGCTGTTCCGGTCATGGCGGGTCCTGGGGCGTGATGAAAGACAATTTCGAAGTCGGCATGAAGGTCGGAAAGCCGGTCTTCAAACAGATGCAAATGAAGGGCAAGGCGAAATACGTGGCATCCGAATGCCCGCTGGCGGGTCTTCATATCGCCCAGGGGATCGAGCGCGCACCGGAAGAGGTGGGCGAGGGTGAACTCGCCCCCAAGCCGGAACTGGCCGCGCACCCGATTGTCCTGCTCGCAAAATCCTACGGCTTGATGTAGGACCCGTGCGACCGCCCCGCGACATGAGAGTCTGAGAGATGGAGCATATGACAAAGCGCCAAATTACCAGAGCCGACATCCTGCCGCTGGATGACTATATCAAGGTCCGCAAGGAACGGCATGCCGCCCTGATCGCGCAGAAGAAGCACCGCCGGATCGAAATCGGACCGGTGGCCACCTGCTATTTCGAGAACTTCGATACCATGCTGCATCAGGTTCAGGAGATGCTGTATATCGAACGCGGCGGGGAAGAGCAGATCGCCGACGAACTGGCGGCGTACAATCCGATGATCCCGAACGGCCGCGAATTGACGGCGACGGTCATGTTCGAAATCGACGACCCGATCCGGCGCAAGAATTTCCTGTCGCGGCTGGGCGGAGTGGAAGAAACGATGTTCATCCGCTTCGGCGGACGGGAAGTCATCGGCGTGCCGGAAGAGGATGTCGACCGCACCAATGCCGATGGAAAGGCCTCATCCGTGCAGTTCATCCATTTCCCGTTCACCGATGACGATGTCGCCGCATTCCGCACCGCCGACCAGGTGCTGGTGGGGTTCGCCCACGACCAGTATGGCCATATGGCCGTGCTGACGACCGGCAGTCGCGACGCGCTGGCCGCCGACTTCGACTAGGTTGAAGGTTTCGGCCGGCCGACTGTCTTCGTCATTCGGCGGCGGGCAGCCGGCAGATCAATGATCCCGGTGTGTCGCCGCGGGCCAATTCGCCATTCTGTGCATAGATCAGCGACCGCCCGAGCCGCACGGCCAGATCCGCCGCAGCGGCCCGGCGCGAACTATCCAGCATCAGGCTGACCCCCGGCACATCCGTTGTCGGCCCCAGGACCAGGTCCGACCAGGTCAACCGTTCCTTGGGGTTGATGTTGGTTTCGATGTGAAATGCGACCTGTCCTTCCGATGCGTCCTCCGGCGCCCAGGTGACCCGGACCGGGCTGTCCGGCGGGGTCATGCTGACAGCGGCGGAAAACAGTTTCGTCAGGCTTTTTCGCAGACGCGCGGCATCCGCATAGGCGTCCATGTCGGCCGGCGGCTCCGCGATTTCGATATTCGATATCGCATTCTGCGCGACCCGGTCCGCAGGCGCGCATTCAGCCGCCACCTCGCGCACCATTGCCGGCAGGTCGATCCGGCTTTCTTCAAGGGCGATGAAACCGGCCTGTACGGCGGCCAGGTCCAGCATATCCTCGATCAGGTCGGACAGTGTGGTCCCGGCGCTTCTGATACCGTCGATATAGGTCTTCTGGCGGTCGTTCAGGGCGTCTTCTTCGGCCAGATGCAGGAGTTCGGCGAATCCCAGAATGGCGTTCAACGGCGTGCGAAGTTCGTAGGAAACGCTGGAAATGAACTGGCTTTTCAGAAGATCGGCGTTTTCAAGTGCGTTGTTGCGTTCGCGCAGCGCGGCTTCGACCTGTGTGGTGTCGGTGATATCCAGATACAGAACCAGACACTGACCGTCCGGAAGAGGAATATAGGCATAGCGGATGACCCTGTCGTCGGTCAGGCTCATCTCGCCGGTCTTGGTCTTCGGTTCTGAAACCGACCGGATCATGAAGGACCGGGCTGTCGACCATTCCCCCTCGTAGTTCAGAAGGTCGCGCCCGGCATCTATCACGTCCGAAATATGCGGTCCCGTTTCCAGCCAGTCCGGGTCGAAACCGAACATGGCCGCATAGACATTGTTGAACAGTTTCATCCGACCGTCGCGGCCGAAGACGCAGACCCCTTCCAGAAGTGAGTTCAGCGTGGAGTTCTGAACCGCCGTCAGGGTGTTGTGGGAACTTTCCAGAGCCAGCCGATCCGTCACATCTTCATACTGGAATATCAGCCCGCCCAAAGGATGCGGTGCGGTCACACTTCGAATGGTGCGGCCGTCGGGAAGGTGAAGCAGTTGTTCGATCGGGTCGATGAGGGACGTGAACAACTGGTCCTGTGCGCGTTTGAAGGCCGGGAAATCCGACAGTTCCGGAAGCTGCTGGCGTTCACGCAACGTCTCCAGAAGTGCGGAAATCGTGGGTTGTTCGTCCAGTACGCGTTCGGGTACGTGCCACATCTGCGCATAGGGTGTGTTGAAGAATTTCAGACGTTTGTCGGGCCCGAACACCGCAATCGCCGATGTAAGTTTCTCCAGCACCTGATCCTGAACTGCGATATGTTCGGCCAATGTCGCCTGCAGGTCTTCCAGTGCGGTCAGATCCTCCGCCGAGCCGCCGATTGCGCCGGGCAGTCCGGGAATCGGCCCTTCCATCACGGAAAGCGCGCGGCGCGTGCCGCCCCGCACGATGTGCCGGCTTTCCGACTGGTAGGACCCGGTGCGCATGGCAAGCTTTGCAAGATCATGCCCATGCTGTCCTGAGGCGGAGAGTTCGGGCGCGACACCGTCTTTCGCCGGTCCGGCGACATCTTCATAGGCACGGTTCCACCCGACAATCCGGAGGTCTTCCGAGTCGCGCCACCAGATCGGCACGGGCACCATGTCCAGAACCCCGCGCAGAAGGGTGACTTCGCCTTCCAGGTCCGTGAAACTTTCCGCAAGCCATGTGGCGGCGGTATCGTCGCGGACCCAGACCGCACATTCGTCTGCGATCCAGGATCCGGAAAGGACCAGCGAGTTTCGTTCCGCCGTTTGCACGGACTGTTCGAATACGGTCCTGTCGGCTGCAAGCGCGTCCAGGGCGCCCCGCAAATTGGCGGCGGCCTTATCCGGCAGGAAAGCGACCAGGTCGTCCGTCGACCGTGGTGCATCGTCACTGCCCAGGGACATCAGTTTCATCGCCACGCGGTTGGCCGTCCATCCGGCGGGCGTCCAGCGCAATACGCCGATGGGCGCGCTGTACAGTACCGACCGGTTGGCGGCGGCCGCACGGTGTTCCCGCCGATAGCGGACAATGGTCACGGCCAGCGCCACCGCCAGCGCCGCGCACAGGACGGCAAGGATGCTTGTGTACCAAATCATTGGATCAGCATAGCGGGATTTTCGCGCCGGTTTAAAGGAAACAGGTTCAAATGAAACGGGCGGAAACCGGTTCGGTCTCCGCCCGCAAGCGCTTTGCCCTGATTCCGCAACCGGATCAGTAGCGGTAGGCTTCCGGTTTGTGCGGTCCGTCGACCTCCACACCGATATAGGATGCTTGCTCTTGCGAAAGGCGCGTCAGCTCCGCCCCGACTTTCGCCAGGTGCAGGGCCGCAACTTTCTCATCCAGGTGCTTCGGCAGGACATAGACCTGGCGGTCGTAACGGTCCGCATGGTTCCACAGTTCGATCTGCGCCAGAACCTGGTTGGAAAAGGATGCGCTCATCACGAAGCTGGGGTGACCGGTAGCACAACCCAGGTTCACCAGCCGGCCCTCGGCGAGCACGATCAGCTTCTTGCCGTCCGGGAATTCGACCTGGTCGACCTGCGGCTTGATGTTGTCCCATTTGAAGTTCTTCAGGCCGTCGATCTGAATTTCACTGTCGAAATGCCCGATGTTGCAGACGATGGCACGGTCCTTCATGGCGCGCATATGGTCGACGGTGATGACGTCGATATTGCCGGTCGCCGTGCAGAAAATGTCACCGCGCGGTGCGGCGGTTTCCATCGTGACAACCTCGTACCCTTCCATTGCCGCCTGCAGGGCGCAGATCGGGTCGGCTTCGGTGACCATGACGCGGCAGCCCGCGTTGCGCAGGCTTTCGGCGGACCCTTTGCCGACGTCGCCATATCCGGCGACGACCGCGACCTTGCCGGCCATCATGACGTCGGTGGCGCGGCGGATCGCATCGACCAGACTTTCGCGGCAGCCGTACTTGTTGTCGAACTTCGACTTGGTAACGCTGTCATTCACATTGATGGCCGGGACCTTCAGCGTGCCGTTTTTGGCCATTTCATGCAGGCGGTGGACGCCGGTCGTCGTTTCTTCCGACAGGCCCCGGACATTGTCCAGAAGCGCCGGATAGTTTTCGTGCATGCGGATCGTAAGGTCGCCGCCATCGTCCAGGATCATGTTCGGAACCCAGCCGTCCGGCCCTTCGATCGTCATGTCGATGGCCCACCAGAACTCTTCCTCGTTCATGCCCTTCCAGGCAAAGACCGGGACGCCGGATGCCGCGATGGCGGCGGCGGCATGGTCCTGGGTGGAAAAGATGTTGCACGAAGACCAGCGCACTTCGGCACCCAGCGCCGTCAGCGTTTCGATCAGGACGGCGGTCTGGATCGTCATGTGCAGGCAGCCCGCGATCCGCGCGCCCTTCAGCGGCTGTTCCGCGCCATATTCCTCGCGCAGCGACATCAGGCCCGGCATTTCGATCTCGGCCAGTTCGATTTCCTTGCGTCCCCAGTCTGCCAGGGAAATATCTTTCACCTTAAAATCTTCAGCCATCTATCCGGCCTTCCTTTCGAAGCATTGGATGTCGTGATTTCCGGCGGGAACCCGCGATTTGTGCGGCATATAGCAGTCACTCCCACCGGCGGCAAGCGTCCGCAGCCGGGAAAATAACCGCCAGAGTCCGGCGTGGAGCGGCGGAAACCGCAAGAAATAGCCATTCTTCCAAATTTTCTGTCGACATATTGTGCAAATCACCTCAGTTAGTAGGTAGGAGAGGTTTTGGGTGCTTCGACCGCTATATCGTGTGTGCCCGTCGGGAAAATTCGTACCGAGAGAAGACGGAATGAAACGTCTGCTGCTTGCAAGTTGTGTTGCCGTTGGCGCATCGGCCCTGATTTCGGGTGCCGTTCAGGCCCGCGACGGCGGTTTCTATATCGGTGTCGGCGCCGGCTACAATATGCCGCACGACCAGGATCTGGATATCCCGAACACCAACCAAACCATTGAACATGGCGGTGGCCCGGGCGGCCTTGCCGCGGTCGGCTATAAATTCGAAGGCGGCTGGCGTGTCGAAGCCGAAGGCGGGTACCGGACCAGTACGGTCGACGGCATCAGCGACGGTCAGGGCGACGGCGATGTCGATGCCTGGTCGATGATCGTGAACGGGCTGTATGATTTCGAAGCCGACGGCTTCACGCCGTATATCGGGGTGGGCGCCGGTGTCGCGATGCTGAATTTCACTGACGTATCGCCGGTCAATGACGTGAACGGCGCGACGTCGCTCAACAGATCCGCGGACCCCAATCTGGCGTTGCAGGCGATTGCTGGTGTCGCGTTCGAGATTTTCGACGATGTCGAACTGACGGGACAGTATAACTTCCTTGCCGTTCCGGAAGTCGAAGTAAACACGGGAACCAATGTCCGGTCCCGGTCGGAATTCTATGACCATTTGTTCACGGTCGGCCTGCGATACACCTTCCCGACCGGCGGGTCGCGGATGACCGAAGAACCGCAGCCGATGATGGAACAGTCGGTAATCGAACTGGCGCCAGAACCGGAACCCGAGCCGGAACCCGAACCGGTTCAGGAGGCAGCGGCCCCGCCGCCGCCGGCACCACCGGCCCCACCGCCGCCCGCAGAACCGGAAATCACGCGGAACTTCATCGTCTATTTCGATTGGGATGAATCCTCGCTGACCCCGGCGACACAGGCGATCCTGCGGCAGGCCGCGGAATTCGCGCGGACCGGAAATGTCGCGCGCATCATTCTGACCGGCCACGCCGACCGGTCCGGGACGGAACAATACAATGTCGGGCTGTCTCAGGACCGTTCGGACATGGTGCGTACCATGCTGGTCGAACTCGGTCTTCCGGCGACCGGCATCGTCACGTTCGCGCGCGGCGAATCCGAACCCTTGGTCCCGACCGAGGACGGCATCCGCGAGGCGCAGAACCGGCGCGTCGAAATCGTCCTGGAATAATTCCGGTCACCGCTAGGCCTGTCTTTGATGCCGCATTGCGTCAGGTTGCTTGACGCAGTCGGTCCCTGTGGCGCATGAAACGTCGGATGACCCGAATTTCCGCTGAAAATCTGGCCTGTTTCCGTGGCGGCCGATTGGTGTTCCGGGGGCTGGCCTTTACGGTTGTGTCGGGCGGTGCGCTGTTGCTGACCGGCACCAACGGAAGTGGCAAGTCCAGCCTGTTGCGGATTCTGGCGGGTTTGCTGGAACCGTTCGACGGCACCGTTCTTGCCGATGGCGTGTTGCTGGACCGTCGGACCCGTGCCGACCACGCCGCCCGAACCGCCTATATCGGTCATCAGGATGCCCTCAAGCCGACGCTCACGGTCGAAGAAACGGTCGAATTCTGGTCGGCACTGGCCCTGGGCGGTGACCGGGCGATGTCCTGTGACAAGGCCCTGGCGGCACTGAACCTGTCCGATCTGGCCCCGGTGCGCGTCCAGTATTTGTCGTCCGGTCAGCGTCGGCGACTGGCACTGACCCGTCTTCTGGTTTCCGGGGCCGACCTGTGGCTGATGGACGAACCGACGGTCGGTCTGGACACGGCGTCGGTCGCGCTGGTCGAAGACATGGTCTCCCGGCACCGCGATGCGGGCGGAACCGCGATACTGTCCACCCATATCGAGTTCCGGCTGGGTGACGCTTCGACCCTGGACCTGGGCGACTTCGCGCCGGTCCCCATGACATTGGAAGCCGCGTCATGACGGCCTTTCTTGCCGTTCTGATGCGCGATATGCGGCTTGCCTATCGGCAAAGCGCCGACCTTGCGCTGGTGTTGGGGTTCTATGTCATCGCTGCCTCCCTGTTCCCGTTCGGGGTGGGCGCGACACCGGAAATTCTGGCCCGGATTGCGGCCGGCGTGATCTGGGTTCTGGCCCTGCTTTCGGTCATGCTGTCGCTCGACCGGATGTTCCAGAATGATTTCGAAGACGGGTCACTGGAACAGATGGCGTTGGCACCGCATTCCCTGACGCTGTGTGTGCTGGCCAAGGTTCTGGCCCACTGGCTGACCACGGGGGTTCCGCTGATTGCGGTGACTCCGCTGATCGCGGTTCTGCTGAATTTCCCGGAACAGGCCTATTGGACGCTGTTGACCGGACTTCTGCTGGGCACGCCGTCGCTCAGCCTGATCGGTGCGGTCGGCGCGGCCCTGACCCTGGGCGCCAGGCGCGCCGGGTTGCTGATTGCGCTTTTGGTTCTACCGCTCTACATCCCTGTTCTGATCTTCGGTGTCACGGCGGTGGATGCCGTGCTGACCGGCGTCGGCGCGCGCGTGCACTTTTTGTATCTGGGCGCTATCCTGGCGGCGGCGCTGTCTTTGGCGCCGCTGGCGGCCGCGGCGGGCGTTCGGCACGGTGTCGAAGGTTAGATGTGCGACAGCAGCGATAGAAAAAGCCAAGGGCGGTTCCGGTGATACATCGCTTTGCAAATCCAAGCCGTTTCATGCGTGTTGCGGACGCCCTGTTTCCCTGGATGCTGGCGTTCAGCATACCGCTGTTGCTGGGCGGGCTGTATTTCGCGCTGATCGCGTCCCCGGCGGACTATCAACAGTCGGAAACGGTGCGCATCATGTATCTGCATGTCCCGGCGGCGTTCCTGGCCCAGGGCATTTATGTGGTCATGGCGCTGGGCAGTGCCAGCTTCCTTATCTGGAAACACCCGCTGGGGGACCTGATTGCCCGTTCCGCCGCGCCGATCGGCTGTGCCTTCTGTTTTATCTGTCTGGTGACCGGTTCCTTGTGGGGCAAACCGACCTGGGGGACCTACTGGGTCTGGGATGCCCGGCTGACATCCATGCTGATCCTGTTGTTCCTGTATTTCGGTTATCTGGCGCTGGCCAACGCGTTCGATGACCCGGCGCGGGGCGACAAGCCCGCCGCCATTCTGGCCGTGGTCGGGATCGTCAATATTCCGGTCATCAAGTTTTCGGTCTATTTCTTCAACACGCTGCATCAGCAATCGACCCTGTTCGGCGATCTGTTCGGCCGGGACGAAGAACAGGAACAGTTGCGCGACCGCCTTTTGGATCAGGACATCGTCACCGCCGCGACCGAACAGGGAACGGCCCTGCCGCCCGAAATGATGCTGCCGCTTCTCTTGATGCTGGGCGGATTTTCCCTACTTTTCCTGGTGTTGCTCGTGGTCCGGATGCGTGGTGAACTGGTGTCGGTTCGAATTCGCGCCCTTCGCGCCGGTCTGACGGCGCCTGGCGGGTGAGGAACGAAAGCAGGGCGGCATGACTGATCTTGGTCAATTTTTCGACATGGGCGGCTATGCGGGCTTTATCTGGCCGTCCTACGCGATATGTTTCGGACTGCTGATCGTGCTTGCTGTCCAGTCGGTTACGGCCCTGCAGCGGCGTCGGCGCGAACTTGAAATGCTGGAACGCAGCCGCAAGGGGCAGGCTTCCGGCGAGCAGGACTAGGGAACCGGACGGAGACCAATGACGGGCGCCACGAAATCGCTCGCCTATCGGCGCAAACGCACCCGCATGACGCTGGTCGTGTGCGGGCTGTTGTTTCTGGGAATTGCGACGGCGCTGACGCTGACCGCGCTGGAAGAAAACATCACCTTCTTCTTCGGTCCAAGCCAGGTCGCCGCGGGGGAGGTTCCGGACGGTGCGCGGTTCCGGATCGGCGGGCTGGTGGAAGTCGGAAGCTGTCGGTTGCTCAGCGACGGTGTGACGCATGAATTCGTCGTCACCGATGGTGCATCCAGTGTTACCGTCACCTATCGGGGCCTGTTGCCAAGTCTGTTTCGCGACGGCCAGGGTATTGTGGCGCTGGGCCATTTGGGCAGTGACATGCAGTTCGCCGCCGAAGAAGTCCTGGCAAAGCATGACGAAACCTATATCCCCGCCGAAGCGGTGGAAGCGATGCGTCAGGCCGGAACCTGGCGCGATGCGGGGGAAGAAGGCGACACCGCCGCCGCCCTGGAACAGGCCGCGCAGGAAACGCCGCGCACCGACCCCTGTCCGCCGGTGGCCGCCTGAATGGAAGGAAGCCTGACGTCATGATTGCCGAGCTGGGTCACTACAGCCTGACGCTTGCCCTTGGCATCGCACTGATACAGGGCGTGCTGCCCATGGCCGGTGCGGCGCGCGGCGACCGGCAATGGATGGCGATCGCGTCGCCCGCGGCCCTGGTGCAGTTCGGCCTGCTGCTGTTCGCGTTTTTCGCGCTGATGAACGCCTATGTGACGTCGGATTTTTCGGTCGCGAACGTCTTCAACAATTCCCATTCCCTGAAGCCGATGATCTACAAGATTTCCGGCGTTTGGGGGAACCACGAAGGATCGCTACTTCTGTGGGTTACGGTCATGGCGCTGTTCGGCGCGCTGGTTGCGGTCTTCGGCACCAACCTGCCGCCGGGGCTGAAGGCGCGCACCCTGTCCGTTCAGGCACTGGTCGCGGTCGGGTTCCTTCTGTTCATGCTGTTGACGTCCAACCCGTTCGAACGGCTGTTCCCCGCCCCGCTGGAAGGGCGCGACCTGAACCCCCTGCTGCAGGATCCGGGTTTGGCGTTCCACCCGCCGATGCTCTATGTCGGGTATGTCGGGCTTTCCATCGTCTTTTCCTTTGCCTGTGCCGCGCTGATCGAAGGAAAGGTGGACGCCGCCTGGGCGCGCTGGGTGCGGCCGTGGACATTGCTGGCATGGGCATTTTTGACCGCAGGCATCGCGCTTGGCAGCTGGTGGGCCTATTACGAATTGGGATGGGGCGGTTTCTGGTATTGGGACCCGGTCGAGAACGCCAGCTTCATGCCCTGGCTGGTCGCGACCGCGCTGTTGCATTCCGCCGTCGTCGTCGAAAAGCGCGACACGCTGAAAAGCTGGACAATCCTGCTGGCCATCATCGGTTTTTCGTTGAGCCTGATCGGTACGTTCCTGGTTCGATCCGGCGTCCTGACGTCAGTCCATGCCTTTGCGACGGACCCGGAACGGGGCATTTTCATCCTGCTTCTTCTTGCGCTGGCGATCGGCGGGTCCTTCGTCCTGTTCGCGTGGCGCGCCCCCAAGCTGGATGGGGGCGGACTGTTCAAACCGATCAGCCGCGAAGGCGCGCTTCTGCTGAACAATCTGCTGTTGTCGGCGGCGGCGGCGACGGTCCTTCTGGGCACGCTGTATCCGCTGTTTCTGGAAGTCCTGACGGGGGAGAAGATTTCCGTCGGCCCGCCCTTCTTCAACCGGACATTCGTGCCGCTGATGCTGCCGCTGATCATCGCCCTTGGGATCGGACCTTTCCTGCCGTGGAAGCGCGGTGATCTGGGCGCGTTGACCCGGACGATGACCATCGCCTTCGTCTTTGCCGTCGCGGTGACGGTGGCAACCGGTATCGCCATTTGGGGACAGGCGGCCTATGCCCTGGTCGGGATTTTCGTATCCGGCTGGCTGTTCGCGTCGACATTGCTGGAACTCTATCGCAAGGCCCGGCCGCGCGCGTCGATCCCGCTGTCGGATGCCCTGGGCCGGCTGGGCAACCTTCCCCGTGCGGCATGGGGCATGACGGCGGCGCATCTGGGGGTCGCGGTGCTGGTTGCCGGCGCGACCGGCGCATCGCTTCTGACCGTAGAACGAATCGAAGCGGTTCCGGTCAACGAGACGCTGGAAGTCGGCGGATTCGATTTCACTCTGACCGCGGTGCAAAGGGTCGCCGGTCCCAACTACGATGCCGTGCAGGGCACGTTCGAAGTGGTGGCGACGGGGTCCGGCGCGGAACCGGATGTCCTGATCGCGGAAACCCGCCAGTATGTGGCCAACGGCCAGGTCACGACCGAAGCGGCAATTCGGTCGACCCTTTGGTACGACCTGTATGCTGTCCTGGGTGACCCGGCGGGTCAGGGGCGCCATACGGTGCGGCTCTATTTCAAACCACTGGTACCGTGGCTGTGGATCGGATCCGGCCTGATGGTGCTGGGCGGGCTGATATCCCTTAGCGACCGGCGCCTGCGCGTCGGCGCGCCGGTGCGAAGCAATCGCGCGGCGGCCGACCCGGCGCCCGCGGAATAGGATGGTTGAACATGACTGACGCGGAACGCCCTGCCGGCGCAACGGCGACGGAAGCCGGGACACCGAAAAAATCGGGCCGCATGGCCATCGGCGCGGTGCCGCTGGTCCTGTTTTCCATTCTGGTCGCTATTTTCGCCTATCAGCTTCTGTTCGGTCGCGACGCATCCATCGTGCCGTCGGCACTGATCGGCGACCCGGTCCCCCAGGTGGAACTGCCGCCGCTTCTGGAAGACAAGCCCGGCTTCGGTCCGGACGATTTCGGCGGGGAAGTCGTGCTGGTCAACGTCTTCGCCAGCTGGTGCGGGCCCTGTCGGCTGGAACACCCGCTGATCACCGCACTGGCGGAAGAAATGGACATTCCGGTCTTCGGTCTGAACAGCAAGGACGAACGCAGCGCCGCGATCCAGTGGCTGAACGATCTGGGCGACCCGTACACGCGGATCGGGTATGACCCGGACGGCCGCGCCGGTATCGAATGGGGCGTCTACGGCTATCCGGAAACGTTCGTCGTCAGTCCCGAAGGTGAAATCCTGTTCAAACATGTCGGGCCGATTTCGCCGCGTATCATCGAACAGGACATCCTGCCGCTGATTGAGGCATACAGAAGCTCATGACCCGATTTCAGTATTTCATGCTTGTTCTGGGCGCGGTGGTCGCGCTTGGCCTTCTGGCGGCGACGCCCGGCATGGCGGTACAGCCGGACGAGGTGCTGGACGACCCGGAACTGGAGGCCCGCGCCCGCGTCATTTCACAGGATATCCGCTGTCTGGTCTGTCAGAACCAGTCGATTGACGACAGCAATGCGGACCTGGCGCGGGACCTGCGCATCATCGTGCGCGAACGCCTGGTCGAAGGCGACACGGACCGGGAGGTGAAGGAATTCCTGGTCGAACGGTACGGCGACTATGTCCTGCTGACGCCACCGCTGAATATCGGGACCATGCTGCTGTGGATCGGACCGTTTCTGCTGGTTGCGATTGGCGGGGCAATCATTCTGATGTGGTACCGCAGCCGACACGCGGGCGGCATTTCCGGTGGTGCGGTCACGGCGTCGGCCCGCGCGCTCAGCACGGAAGAGGAAGCGCGCATCCAGGCACTGATGTCGGGCGATGACGAGCCCGACAAACAGGGCGATGCGGGGTCGCGGCCATCATGATCTTCTGGTTTCTGGCGACCGTCATGACCCTTGCGTCCGCGGTACTGATCGCACGCCCGCTGTTGCGCAAGCCCGACGATGCGGACGGCGAACCCGTCAATGCGGCGGACTATGATGTCGAAGTGTTCAAGTCGCAGCTTCAGGAGGTCGACCGCGACCTGGAACGCGGCCGCCTGACACAGGAAGAGGCGGAGGCCAGCCGGATTGAAATCAGCCGCAGGCTTCTAGCCGCCGACACCCGACGCAACGAACTTAAGGCTGCCGCTTCGGCCGACGAAACCCGGCGGCGGTCCTTTGGCGGGTTGGCGATTGCGGCGGTGGTCGGGTCGCTTGCCGTCGCGGTTCTGATCTATGGGGAAATGGGCGCGCCGGGCCGTCCGGACATGCCGCTTGCGCTGCGTGACGCCGAACGACAGCAGGCTGCCGCCAATCAGGGGCAGCAGACGGGTGCGCCCCGCGCACAGGCTGCGGGTGACGGGGAAGCCGGTTCCCTGGACGACATGGCGGACCGGTTGCAGGCCCGGCTTGATTCCGGGGAAGGCGATGCATCCGACTGGTCGCTGATGGGGCGGACCGAAATGATGCGCGGCAACTATGCCGACGCGGCACGGGCCTATGCCCGTGCGCTGGAGGATTTTCCGGAAGATTCGGCCCTGAACTCGTCCTACGGGGAAGCGTTGGTTTTCTGGGCGAATGGGGAGGTGACGGACCGCGCCAAGGCAACGTTTGATTTTGTCCTGCAGTTGACGCCGGGCGACCCGCGGGCACGGTTCTATCTGGCGGAATTCGAATATCAGCAGGCCCGCCCGCAGGCGGCGCTGGACAGGCTGGTGGACCTGTTGATGGATGCCGGACCCGACGCGCCCTGGATCGACCCGGTCCGGTCGCGGGCTGTTCAGATCGCAACGGAACTGGATCTGGATGTCGCGGAAGTCCTGCCGCCAATGCCGGAACCGGCGGCCCCGTCCGCTCCCCCCGGCCCGACGGAAGAGGACATGGCCGCCGCCCAGGACATGACGCCCGAAGACCGTCAGGCGATGATCCGCGGAATGGTCGACGGCCTGGCGGAACGGCTGGCGGCCGACCCGTCTGATTTTGACGGTTGGATGCGCCTTATCCGGTCGCGCATGGTTCTGGGGGAACGCGACGCGGCACAGGCCGCCCTGAACCAGGCAGCGACGCAGTTCGCCAACGCACCCTTCCCGATGCAGTCCCTGACTTCCCTGGCCGCGGAACTGGGATTGGACCCGCCCATGGCGGGCGGTGAAAACACAACGGGCGCCGCGCCGCGCGGCCCCAGTGCCGACGACATTGCCGCAGCCGCGGAGATGACGGACGATGACCGCGCCGCGATGATCGAAGGCATGGTCGGGAACCTGGCTGCGCGCCTGGAAGACAATCCCGACGATCTGGAAGGCTGGACCATGCTGGGCCGGTCCTACACGGTCCTTGGCCGGGAAGAAGATGCGGTCGAAGCCTATGCACGCGCGTCGGAACTGGATCCGGCGAATACGGAACTCCTGATCGAACGGGCGCGGCTGTTGCGCACCATCGCCGGCGAACGCCAGACAGACGAGACGGTCGCCCTGATGCGCGATGTGGAAGCGGTCGAACCGGACAATCTGGAGGCGCTGTGGTTCCTGGCGCTGGACGGTCTGAGCCGTCAGGACGCGGATGCGGCGCGCGGATACCTTCAGCGGGCGCGCGATGCCCTGCCTGAAGGGCAGCCGGAATATGCCGAGCTGGCGGCGGAAATTGAACGCCTACTGGGGACGCTGGACCCGTAGATGTTCTAGCTTGCCGGTTCGGCCGAAACGTAGCTGGCCAGGGCGTCCGACATTGCCTGCGGGTCCGACCCGCCGTTGAACATGGTCAGGAATTCGCCGTCCGGCCCCATCAGATAGACAAAGCCGGAATGGTTCATCAGGTAGAACCCGTCTTCGTCCACCGCGCCTTTTGAATAGAAGATGCGAAAGGCGCGGGCTGCTTCGTCCACGGCTTCGGCGGACCCGGTCAGGCCGACCATGCGCGGGTGAAACGCATCGGCATAGGCACCGACCACATCCGGCGTGTCGCGCTCCGGGTCGATCGTGATGAAAACGGGGACGATATCTTCGGCGGCGGACTGATTTCGTTCCGCCAGAATGTCGATGGCGGCGGCCATGGTCGACAACTCGGTCGGGCAGATGTCCGGACAGGACGTGAACCCGAAATAGATCAGCGGATAGGACCCGGCGAAATCCGCCAGTGTCACGGTTTGGCCGGCACCGTCGATCAGCGTGAACGGGCCGCCCATGTCGATGCCCGGCGCCATGACGGCTTCGATACCCCGGCCTTCGCGCCCTGCTGTCTGTCCGGTGAATTGATGCCAAACCACCAGCGCCGCCAGCGCAATGGCGGCAAGGGCGGCCAGCATCGCGCCGATCAACGGTATCGTTTTGCGTGGCACGGGTCCCGCAGTCCTTTGCATGAAAATGTGAATTTGATCGCTTTGTCCAAAATGGAATGTTGCGAAGAATCCTCAACAGGTCAAATGGTCGCGGATTTTTAGGCCGAATGGCATTCGCGCGGCGTCATCCGGCGATGAACAGGGTCGCGACGACCGGAACCAGGATGGCGGTGATCAGGCCGTTCAGACCCATGGCGACAGCGGCAAAGACGCCGGCGACGGGGCTTACCTGAAAGGCGCGGGCGGTCCCGATCCCATGCGCGGCGATTCCGACCGCGAAACCGCGTGCCCGCCAGTCGCGAATTCGCATGGCGTTCATAAGCGGCGTTACGACGACGGCCCCGATGATGCCGGTCGCGATGACCAGTCCGGCGGCAAGGGACGGCAAGCCGCCAATGCGTTCGGCGATACCCATCGCGATGGGACTGGTGACCGATTTCGGTGCCAGTGACAAAAGCGTCTGTACGTCCGCGCCCATCAGGGCCGCGATACCGACTGCGCTGGATGCGGCGGTCAGGGTGCCCGCGACCAGGGCCGCCAGCATCGGGATTGCGGCACGACGGACGCGGGGCAGATGCCGATAGAGCGGCACCGCCAGCGCGACCGTCGCCGGTCCCAACAGGAAATGGACGAACTGGGCGCCTTCGAAATAGGTTTCGTAGCTGGTGCCGGACACGACCAGCACCCCGGCAATCAGCGCTGCGGCGATTGCAACCGGGTTGACGACGGGGTTACTGCCGGACCGCGTGAAAAGCGTGTGCCCGATGCCATAGGCAACCAGTGTCAGCGTCAGCCACAGAAGCGGCGTCTGCGAAAGATAGACCCAGATGTCGCTGCCGTCCCGGATCATTCCTTGCGGTCCTCCCCCTCGGCCGGGACGGATACCAGCCTGGCGACGGCGACGAAGGTCAGGGCGCCCACCGCGATTGCCGCGACAGTGCTGACCACAAGCGCTACGGCAAGCGCCGCCCATTCGTCCGTCAGGCGTGCGCCATGCTGGATCAGCCCGACGCTGGCCGGGACGAACAACAGCGAAAGATGTTTCAACATGCCCTTTGCCGTTTCGTCCATTGCGTCCGGCGCACGGCGGAAAATAAGAAGGCCGGCAAGAAGATAACCCATCCCGACGACGGGGCCCGGCAGGGACAGGCCAAGGGCGACGACCGTCGCCTCCCCGGCGAGCTGACAGGCAAGAAAAAGCGAAAGGGCCCAGATCATGGGCCCTTTTTACCGTGCGCGCGCCGGATCGCGAAATCGAAAACGCAGATCCCGGCTGAAGACAGCCGCCGGGATCAGAGTTTCACGAACGGGTTCAGGATCGCGCCCAGTATGCCGGTCAGCCGGATCGGGGCGTCGATGACGACCAGACAGGTACAGGCCCTGTCCGGACCGGCGACCGGCTTGTGGGTGACCGACCCGTCACAGATCGCAATGTCGCCCGTCCCGAAATAGCCGAATTCGTCGACATAATTCCCGTCCAGGATCAGGACGAACTCATTGCCGGTATGGGTATGCTGCGGCACCGCACGCCCGGCGGCGACACGAAGCAGGAAGGCGCGATGTCCGGACGTATCCGGTATCGGGATTTCCGCGGTTTCGACGCCGCCGCCCAGATATTTCCAGGGGGCCGTATCGACATCCCCGCCCAGATATTGCTGTACGACGCGCGGCAGGACGGGGTTGTCGTTCGCCACGGGCGGGGGCGGGCGTGTGCCGTCCGCGTCCGCCCGTTCCCCGTCGATCCGCGCCAGAACCGCATCCAGCGATGCCTCTTCGAGAACCGCCGGTTCCAGCGTATCCAGAAGATTGCCGCCGATATCGTCCATGGCGCGCGCTTTCGCCCGGCAATGCGGGCAATAGGTCAGGTGTGCCGCGACCATCAGGCTGGACGCAAGGTCCAGCGATCCCGCCGCATAATCCAGCAGCAGTTCGTCGGTCAGATGGTGTGCCGGTTCGGCTACCCGGGCGGTTCCCCCCGCAGTCATCGCAGCCGTCATTGTTCCAAGTCTCCTAAAGTCTTTCGCAGCTTGCCAAGCGCAAGCCGCAGGCGGGATTTCACCGTTCCAAGAGGCAGCCCGGTCACTTCCGCGATTTCGCTGTGGGGCTTGTCCTCATAGAACGCCAGTTTCAGGATATCGACCTGCTCCTTCGGGAGTTCCGATATCGCATCTTCAATACTTTCCGCGGTCTGTTTCTCCTCGATCGCGACATCCTGCATTTCCTCCGGGTCCGGCCGCAAAAGCGGGTCATGCGGGTCCAGTTCGGGTCGGTTTGCCCGGCGGAATGCGTCGATACGCTTGTTTCTGGCAATCGTGAATACCCAGGTCGATACCGACGCCTGCGCCGGGTCGAAACTGGATGCCTTGCGCCAGACCATCAGCATCGCTTCCTGTGCGAATTCCTCCGCCATCGTCGCGTCGGACCCGCTGCGGATCATGTAGGACTTGATGCGGGGCGCAAAATGCGCGAACAGCGCCGCAAAAGCGCCCCTGTCGCAGTCGGCCGCCACACGCACCATCAAATCACTCAGGCTCTCGTTCTCAGTCATGTCGGGTCTGGAAACGATCTCTGTCCGCGCGACTTTCGGCGCCGCATCCTTTGCATCCGAAAGGGGTGCGCGACGCGGCCGGGCGGGCCGTGAAAATGCCGGTGCGGGTGATATCGCCAGTTCCATATTGGTGAATACGCAAGATTATCGTTCCCGGATCATTGGCATGACCAAAAAATCGCCGTATTTTAACGCGATTGGTAGTCGACCCGCACTTCCTGAATTCTTGAGGGGCAAGAATGCGTATCTTCGATGTTTCGCGGCGCCTGATTTCCGTGTCGGCCCTTGCCGGCGCGGCCCTGTTTCTGTCCGCCGGGCCCGGCGCGGCCCAGCAGCATACGACCCTGGGCGAATTCGGCCCATGGCAGGCTTACGAATATGAACAGGGCGGGGGGAAACGCTGTACCCAGGCGTCCCAACCGCAAAGCGACGAGGGGGATTATTCCCGCCGCGGCCCGATCTGGGCCTTTGTCATGCACCGTCCGGCCGACAATGCGACGGGCGAAATCGGGTTTCACATGGGCTATCCGCTTCGCGAAGGCTCGCAGGTGACGGTGCGGATCGACGGCGGGGCGACGTTCCAGCTGTTTACCAGCGGCGAAGGCGCCTATGCTTGGCCGGAAGACGAACCAAGTATCGTCCGTGCCATGCGGGCCGGCAATACCATGGTCGTCACCGGAACGTCGGCGCGTGGCACGGAAACCCGCGACACCTATTCCCTGTCGGGTTTTACGGCCGCCAACCGCGCAATCAATTCGGCCTGCGGCGTCAGCTAGGGCGATCCGGCTAAAGCGTTTCGCGCGCTAGGTTTCGCCGAACCGTTCCTGCAGGTCGGCCTCCAGCTTTTTCAGGTCGTCCGGGACCGGCAGACCCTCGGCACGCAGGGTGCTGATCAGCGTGTGCAGCCGGGCCAGAATTTCGCGGTCGTCTTCGGGCGCGTCGCCCATCTGGCTCATCAGCAGATTGATTTCGGCCAGGTATTCGTCGAATGCCATCGGTGCCTCCGCCGTTATGGGACTGTTGGCTACAGTTTACATCAGACCGCCATTAGATGTATGACCTGCGTCAATTCAAACCAAGGGCACCCGATTGTGAGCGAACAAGCAAGCCTTAGCGATTTCATGCCCGGCGGCGTCCATGCGCCGGCGGCGGACCCGCGCACCAATCTGATCGGGCTGGACCGCGACGGACTGGCCGCCGTGGTTGCCGAAATGGGGGAACCCGCCTTTCGCGTGAAACAGCTCTACAATTGGATCTATGCACGGGGTGTGCGGTCTTTCGATGAGATGACGAACCTGTCGAAGGTGTTCCGCGCCCGCCTGGAGGAGCAGTATCGGCTCGACCGACCCGCCGTGACGGTACATCAGAAATCGACGGATGGGACCGAGAAGTGGCTGCTGAGATATGAGGACGGGAACGAGGCAGAGACGGTTTTCATCCCGGAAACGGATCGCGGCACGCTGTGCATTTCCTCGCAGGTCGGCTGCTCGCTGACTTGCAGTTTCTGCCATACCGGGACGCAGAAGCTCGTTCGTAACCTGACCCCCGCCGATATCGTAGGCCAGGTGATGCTGGCTCGGGATTCCCTGAATGATTGGGGAAAGCAGGATGAGGATGGACAGCGTCTCTCCAACATCGTGCTGATGGGGATGGGGGAGCCTCTTTATAATACGGACAATGTCCTCGCCGCGATGCGCCTTGTGTCGGATGGCGATGGGCTTGCGGTCGGTCGGCGACGGATCACGCTGTCAACGTCGGGCGTCGTGCCTGATATTCGCCGCTTCGGGCAGGAAATGGGGCTATCCCTGGCGATTTCCCTGCATGCGGTGAATGACGAGCTGCGCAATCAGTTGGTCCCGATCAATCGGAAATATCCGATTGCCGAGCTGATGGCCGCCGTCCGCGATTATCCCGGCATTACCAATTCCCGGCGGGTCACCTGGGAATACGTCATGCTGAAGGGCGTGAACGACAGCGATGCCGATGCCCGCCAATTGCTGCGCCTGACCGAAGGTATCCCGTCCAAAGTGAACCTGATCCCGTTCAATCCCTGGCCCGGCAGTGAGTTCGATTGCTCCGACCCGGCCCGGATCGAACGGTTCCTGTCCATCCTGCACCGCGCGGGCATGGTCGCCACCATCCGCAAGACACGCGGTCAGGATATCCTGGCCGCCTGTGGTCAGCTGAAGTCCGAAAGCGAACGCATCGGAAAACGCGAGCGGCTTCGCCTCCAGGCACTCCGCGAAGAAAAGGAAGCCGCGGTCGGGTTGTAGACTACCCGCGGATCAGGCCGATCTTCTGCCGTACATCCGCCAGCACCGGCGCGGACAGGGCGCGGGCGCGTTCGGACCCGTCGGCCAGGATGCGGTCGATTTCCGCCTTGTCCTGCAACAGGCGGTTCATTTCATCCGTGATCGGCGACAGGTGCGCGACGGCGGCGTCCGCCAGGCGCTGTTTGAAGGCACCGAACTGGCTGTCGCCGACTTCCGCCAGGGCGCCGTCCACCGTCTGGTCCGTCAGCGCGGCATAGATCGTGACCAGGTTTTCCGCCTCGGGTCGGCCTTCGAAGCCCTTCTTTTCCGTCGGCAGGTTTTCCGGGTCCGTCTTTGCCTTGCGGATCTTCTTTGCGATCGTATCCGCATCGTCGGTCAGATTGATGCGCGACATGTCGGACGGGTCCGACTTCGACATCTTTTTCGTGCCGTCGCGCAGGGACATAACACGCGTCGCCTCCCCCAGGATCAGGGGTTCGATGACGGGGAAGAAATCTTCCGCGTTCCAGTCATTGTTGAATTTGATCGCGATGTCGCGGGCCAGCTCCAGATGCTGCTTCTGGTCTTCACCCACCGGCACGTGGGTCGCGCGATAGGCCAGGATGTCGGCCGCCATCAGGTTCGGATAGACGAACAGCCCGGTCGATGCGTTTTCCCGGTTCTTGCCCGCCTTTTCCTTGAACTGGGTCATGCGGTTCAGCCAGCCCATCCGCGCGACACAGTTGAAATACCAGGCCAGTTCCGCGTGGTCCGGATTCTGCGACTGGTTGAACAGGATGTGGCCCTTCGGGTCGATGCCGCAGGCGATCAGCGCCGCCGTCGACTGGCGCGTCGCTTCGGTCAATTCGGCCGGATCAGGCCCTATGGTCAGCGCATGCAGGTCAACCACGCAATAGATGCATTCGAATTCCTGTTGCAGCGGAACCCAGTTGCGGATGGCGCCCAGATAGTTGCCCAGCGTGAAACTGCCGGTCGGCTGAATGCCGGAAAAGATGCGGCGCGCGTGTCGTGTGGTGGTCGTCGAAGCGGCGTCGGTCATGGGATGTGGACTCCCCGATCGGTGATTGATGTTTGAACGGAAGGGCTTATCGCGGGTTCCGGGCGTCCGGTCAAGCGGTTCGCGCATCGGCATTGCAATCTGTTTATTTTAACGTATAAATAGTAATTCACAGGAACAAAAAGGGGGTAAACAATCATGGGATATGTTTTGGAGGAAGTGTTTGAATTCCTGACGATCGAAGGGGACCATTTTGACCGGCTGGTGGCGGACCCTGGCCAGATATTTCTTGGGACATGGTCCGAACAGGATGGCGGTGACGAACCGGATGACCTGTCCAGGTCGACTTTTGGTGACCTGGCCCTCTCAACCGGGCTGGAAGCAGAGGGGGAGGTGATGATCGCCTATTCCGAGGGATATACCTTTGTCGGACTGCCGGAAGAAATGATGATGCTTACTTACCATGGCTTGGGCGGTCGCCTTGCGAAATCGCTCGGCGCACGGGTGTTTCATATCATGTCATATAGCGACAACACGCCCTGTACCTTCATCACCTACAATGCCGAAGGCGATCCGGTTCGGGCGTATAATGGGCATGAACAGTCGGAATGCGTGGAGCATACGGAATTGGGGGAACCGATGGAAATTGAAGGAACGATTTCCGAACTCTGGTCGCCCGATGCCATCTTGAAGGTCCTTGTCCACTGGGGAGCGCCGGCCTGGCTGGAAGAGCCTGATTTGGAGTATGCCTTTGAAAAAGCCCGTTGGTTCAACGCGGCAGTGGACCGGGAGGCGGAAATGGCGGAGCCCGTTCGCCTTGCCATCGAGAAGACCATATTCGACCGGCAGTTCGATGCGCCACCGGACCCAAGGCGCATGGCTCTGGAACAGGCGGAGATGCAGAAATTCCGGGAAGCGGAACGCGCGAGGAGAGAAGCCTCTGGATCGGGGCTGTTGGGGGGACTGAAAAAATTATTCCTCGGTAGGTGAGGGAAGGGTGCGGCGCCGAAGCAGTGACCGGATCTCCCGCAGGTCGGCGCCGCCCAGAACCTGCGCCAGGGCGAAATAGGCGATGCCGCCACCTGCGACCAGCCCGGTCAGGATTGCGATTCGCGCGGCAAGCGACCAGTCCGGCGCGGCCCCGATTCCGGTCCATCCGGCCCATAGCCCGACCCCCATCAGGATGGAAGCCAGCATCAGGCGCGGGACGCGGCGGCGGAACCGCCGATCCAGCGGCAGATGCCCGCGCCGCCGCAGCACAAATCCCATGGCCCCGGCATTGACCCAGGCGGCCAGCGCCGCGGCCAGTGCGATCCCCGGCGCGGCCAGGACCTGCATCAGTGCAAAGGCAAGCGCGACATTGGTTGCCATGGAAAGGACCGCGATTTTAAGCGGCGTCTTCGTGTCGCCCCGGGCGAAAAAGGCCGGCGCCAGGATTTTCACCAGCACGACCGGGGGCAGTCCCACCGCCATTGCCGCCATGACCGCGGCGGTTGCGAAACTGTCGGCGAGTTCGAACGCACCGCGCCGGAACAGGACATCGACGATGGGAAGCGGCATGGCGATCAGCGCCGCCGTGGCCGGAAGGGTGAAAAACAGCCCCAGTTCCAGCGACCGGTTGAAGGAGCTTTCGGCCCCTGCGGAATCGCCCGCGCTCAACTGCCGGGACAGAAGCGGCAGCAACGCGACGGAAACCGCAACGCCGATCACGCCCAGCGGCAATTGGGCTACGCGGTCGGCATAATAGAGATGCGCAATCGCCCCGGCCGGCAGCAGGGACGCCAGGATGGTCGACACGACCGTGTTGATCTGGCTGACCCCGGCGGACAGGATTCCGGGGCCCATTTTCCCAAGGAATTCGCGAATGTCGTGGGACAGCCGGGGGATCGGCAGGCCCATCAGGATTCCGGACCGGTGCGCGTCCCAGGCGACGATCGCGAACTGGACGATACCCGCCGCGAACACGGCCCAGGACAGAAGGAAGGCCGCGGGCATGTCCACGATGCCTGTTACCGTCAGCATCATCGCACCGATCAGGACGACATTCAGCAGGACCGGCGCGGCGGCGGCCGTCCCGAACCGCCCGACCGTGTTCAGCATGCCGGACAACAGGGCCGTCAGTGCCATGAAGGTCAGGTACGGAAAGGTGATGGTGCACAAGGTCACCGTGATCTGGAATGTCGACGGGTCGTCGGAAAAGCCCGGCGCCAGGAACAGCACGACAAAGGGCATGAAGGCCATGGCCGCAACCGTCAGCGTGATCAGCCCCAGGATCAGAAGGACCGCCGCTTCACCGCCGAAGGCAACGGCACCGGAAAGCCCCATCCGTTCCATCCGGCGGGCATAGATGGGGACCAGGGCGGCGTTCAGCGCCCCTTCCGCGAACAGGCGGCGGAACAGGTTCGGCAATCGGAAGGCGACGACGAATGCCTCTGCCACCGGGCCGGCGCCCAGCACGGCCGCCATAAGTGCGTCGCGGGCAAAGCCCAGCACCCGGCTGATCATGGTCCAGCCGCCGATAGTGGCCACGGATCGGAAAAGGTTCATCAGTTATGCCGCAGACAAGCCTGAAAGGTCGGCTCACAATATCGGATTCGACCCGGAATACGAGGGCGCGATTGCGTCGATTCCGGGGTTATTCCGCGGCCTGGACGGCGCGCGAACGCGCCTTCGCGGCGGGGGCCTTCTTGCGGGCGGGCTTGCGCCGGACCGGTTTTTCATCCTGGTCGATCAGCGCATACAAAAGCGCGTGGCGAATCTGTTCCAGCTTGCCGGGATGGTCGATTTTCATGCCGAACGTGTCCTTTACATAGAACACGTCGACCACCTGTTCGCCATAGGTCGAAATCTTGGCGATGCCGACCTGAAGGCGTTCTTCCAGAAGCGCATTGGTCAGCATGTACAAAAGACCCGGCCGGTCGCGCCCGTTCACTTCGATCACGGTGTAACGGCCCGACGCCTTGTTATCGATCAGCACCTGCGGCGGGACGCGGAAGACGCGGGTCCGCGACGGCAGCGACTGTTTCGCGCGGCGCTGCAATTCCTCCATCGGGCGGATTTCGCCGGTCAACGCCTGATGGATCAGGGCGGACAGCCGCGCAAGCCGGTCCGGGCGGGCAAACGGGCCGCCGTCCGGGTCCTGGATCAGGAACGTGTCCAGCGCCATGCCGTCCTTGGTCGTCGAAATCTTTGCATCGACGACATTGGCCCCGCACAGCGCGATGGCCCCTGCCAGACGAGAGACCAGGCCGGGATGGTCCGCGCAATAGACGGTCAGTTCGGTAACCGCCTTTTCTTCGTCCACCCGCGTGTCGACGCTCAGTTCCGCCGCTTCCATCCGGGCCTGGCGGACGATGCGCGCGTGCAGCGCCAGCGTATCTTCGTCATGGGACAGGAAATAACCCTTGCCCGCGATGTCCAGTTGCCGGTCGATATCGTCCTGGTCCCAGCCGTCCGCGCCCAGCCGCGCGCCCAGCCGCGCCTTGACGGCACCCGCCCGGCGGACGCGTCCTTCGGATGACGACCCGCCGGACATCATTTCCTCTGCGCGCCAGTAAAGTTCCCGCAGCAGGGTTGCCTTCCAGTTGTTCCAGACGTTGGGCCCGACCGCCTTGATATCGACGATGGTCAGGCACAGAAGAAGCCGCAGGCGTTCCGGCGACTGGACCAGATCGACGAAGTCCCGCACCGTTCGGTCGTCTTCCAGGTCCCGTTTGGTGGCGGTCATCGACATCGCCAGATGATGCAGAACCAGCCAGGCCACGGTTTCCGTTTCCGCCTGGTCCAGGCCCAGGCGCGGGCACAGTTTCATCGCGACCTTTGCGCCCAGTTCCGAATGATCCCCGCCCCGGCCTTTTGCGATATCATGCAGAAGGACCGCGACATAAAGGACGTTTCGGGACTGGATCTGTTTGATGACGCGGCTTGCGACCGGATGTTCGTCCACCAAAAGGCCGCGTTCGATCCGGTTCAGGATGCCGATGGCCCGGATCGTGTGTTCGTCGGTCGTATAGACATGGTACATGTCGTACTGCATCTGGGCGACGACCCGGCCGAAATCCGGTACGAACTTCCCGAACAGGCCGCATTCGTTCATCTGCCGCAGCGTCTTGTCCGCATCCTTTTCGGCGCACAGGATGTCCATGAATATCCGGTTCGCATCCGGATCCTCGCGCACGTCCTTCTTTATATTCCGCAGGCTGCGGGTGACCGCCTTCAGCGCATCGGGATGGAGTTCCATGCCGGACCGGTTGGCGACCTTGAAAATGCGCAGCATTTCGACCGGCGATTCGCGGAACAGTTTCCGGTCTTCGATGGACAGGCGCTGGCCTTCGATTGGGAACCCGTCCATGTCGCGCTGGAATATCCCGACGGGAAGGCGGAAAATGCTGCGGCGTTTCTGCGCCGCTTCAAACGCCGCCAGAAAGATGCGGGTCAGGTCGCCCACTTCCTTTGCCGTCAGGAAGTAATGTTTCATGAACCGTTCGACGCCGCTGGCCCCCGCATGGTCGGTGTAGGCCATGCGTTCCGCCAGTTCGGGTTGAACATCGAAGGTCAGCCGCTCATCCGGACGCCCGGACAGGTAATGCAGGTGACAGCGGACGGACCACAGGAAATGCTGGGCCTTCTTGAAACGGTCGACTTCCCGGCGGGTCAGTGCCCCTTCCCCGACCAGATCGCTGATTTCGGCGACACCGTACAGAAACTTGGCCGTCCAATAGAGCGTGTGCAGGTCGCGCAGGCCGCCCTTGCCGTCCTTCAGGTTGGGTTCCAGCACATAGCGGCTGTCACCCATTTTTTCGTGCCGTTCGTCCCGTTCGTTCAGCTTTGCTTCCAGGAATTCCGTTTCGCGGCCCTTCATGGCCTGTTTGGCAAACCGTTCCTGAAGGGATTTGAAAAAGGACTTCTCACCCCAGACGAAGCGGGCTTCCAGAAGCGCGGTGCAGATCGTCCAGTCGGACCGGGCCTGACGCAGGCATTCGTCGACGGACCGCGTGGAATGGCCGACCTTCAGACCGGCGTCCCACAACAGGTACAACAGCGTCTCAACCGTCTGGTCGACCCGCGCGGCGGGCTTTCTGGCATGCAGGAACAGGATGTCGATGTCGGATTGCGGCGCAAGTTCGCCGCGACCGTATCCGCCCACAGCGACGATTGCGATGCGTTCGGATTCCATGGCGTTCGGGGCTGGATACAGATGTTCTGTCGTCACATCGAACAGGACGCGCAGGACCTGGTCGATCAGGAAACAGTTGGCGGTGACACAGGCCGTGCCGTCATGGTCTTCCAGAAAGCGGCTTTTGATTTCTTCCCGGCCGGACCGAAGCGTTTCCTTCAACGGCGGTAGCCATGCCGCGCGCACCTGCGCCTCGTCCGTGGAACCATCGCATGCGTTGTCCAGCGCTTCCTTGAACGCGCGCCGGTCGATGATTTTGCGCTGGTTCGGAATTTTCTGTTTCACGGGCGTCATGCCCCAAATCTAAGGCGCTTCACCCCGTTTGGCGAGGGGTGGTCATGCAGGCGCCGCTAAACTAGGCTTCGCCTGCGTGAATTTTGACGGGGGGAAGGGACAGGCCGTGGAACGTGGGGAATCCTGGCGGGATGTAGAAGCTGCGATCGAACGAATCTCCGGCAAGACGATCCTGTTCGTGACGGGGGCCGTGAAATCCGGGACGACCTGGACGCAACTGTGGCTGGACAGCCACCCGGAAATCGCCTGTCGCGGCGAAGGGTATTTTTTCGACAAGTTCGCCGGGTCGCTGCAGACGCTGTGCACCCAGGCCAGCCAGTATATCGAAGGGCAGAACAGCCTGAAGAATATCGGCCATGCGCCGTTCCCGCCGATCGGCCTGCCGCAGGTTCAGCATCTGCTGCGCCAGACCGTTCTTGGCTGTCTGGCCGTCTATGGCGGCGATGATGAAACGAAGGTGGTCGCCGAAAAGACGCCGTCCTATGTTCTGACGCTGGACGTGGTGAAGATGATTTTTCCCGAAGCCAAGGTCCTGCATCTGGTGCGCGACGGGCGCGATGTCGTGATTTCCACGTGGCATCACAACAACAGGACCGCCGGACAGGCCTTTCAGCAGCTTTACCCGACATTCGGGACCTTCGTACCCGAGATGGCGGATATCTGGACAAAGCACCAGCAGCCCGCGCTGGACGCGCAAGAAGCGCATCCGGGCGATGTCATGCTGATCCGGTATGAGGACCTTCTGGACCGTCCGGAAACCGTCATGGGCGATGTCTTCCGCTGGCTTGGGGTTCGCGACGATGACGACACGGTTCGGGGCTGCATCGACGCGACCGACTTTCAGACCCTGTCCGGCGGTCGGAAACCCGGCCAGGAAGACCGGTCGTCCTTCTTCCGGACGGGAACGGCGGAACAATGGCGCGACGTCCTGACCGACGAACAGCGCGATCAGTTCTGGACCATTGCGGGCGACATGATGACCCGGCTTGGATATGCCAGGGACTGACCGGCCTACGGTTTCAGCTTGTAGCCGCTGGCCAGAAGCCGCGATGCGGCGACCAACAGGATGGAAAGCGCGGCCAGCGCCACCCCGGCGCAGACCCACGGGTCGGCATCGGACACACCCAGAACGCCCCAGCGGAAACCGTTGATCAGATAGAAGATCGGGTTCAACTGGAATACGGTCTGCCAGGCGCCTTCCGGTACCGCCGACAGGGGAAAGAAAGTGCCGCTCAGGAACACGGCCGGCAGGATCAGAAACGTTTCAAACCCCGAAAAACTGTCCCATTTCCGGGAAAAGATCGCGGCGATCAGTCCGATGGCGGAAAAGATGGCCGCCGCAATCGTCGCAAAGAACAACGTGCCCAGCGGATTGACCGGCAGCCCCAGTCCGAACAGCACCATCGCCAGCCAGATCGCGATGCCGATGGACAGGGACGTCAGAACGGACGTGACCAGATAGGCGGTCAGGATTTCCAGCGAACTCAGCGGTGCGCCCAGGATGTCCTGCAACCCGTCGCTTTCCAGCTTGTCGAACATGATGGAATAACCGGTCGTTTCCACCGCGCGCTGCATGACCGAAGACAGGATCAGCCCGGTCGCAAGGAACGCCAGGAAGTCCAGGCCGCTTGGCAGGACCAGCCGGTCGGCGGCCGCCAGCGTGAAGACGGATGCGAACAGAACCGCCTGTACCGCCGGTCCGACGATGACCATCCCGAACCAGCGCAGTTCACGCAGGACTTCGCGGCGGACAAGGCTGTAGAACCCGATCGGGTTGACGGTGCTGAACAGCCTGGGGCGCGGCGGGGCCGCATCGAACAGGCGCCCTTTCGACTTCATTCCGCGGGACGCGCTGTCCTGGATGCTGGCCATGTTCGCCCTGTCACGATTTCAGTTTGTATCCGGTCGCGACCATGCGCCAGGCAACGACGCCCAATGCCGCATTTATCCCGACCATGACCGCGACGCCAAGCCAGATCGGTGCGTCCGACGTGCCGATGAAACCGCTTCTGAACCCGTCGATCATATAGAAGAACGGGTTGAAGAAGGCGACGACCTGAAACACTTCGGGCAGCCGTTCGATGGAATAGAAGGTGCCGCTCAGGAATGCGAAGGGCGTGATCACGAAATTGGTGATTGCCGCCATATGGTCGAACTTATCGGCCCAGATGCCGCCGATAATGCCGATCAGGCTGAGCATCAGCGACGCCGCGACGGCAAAGAACACAATGGTCCACACGGTTTCCAGGGCGAAGGGCACGAAGACCCACATGCCAAGGCCTGTGGACAGCCCGACGATGATCCCGCGGGTCACACCCGCCAGCGCATAGGCGGTGACGAACTCCACCGGGCTGATCGGCGGCATCAGCACATCGACGATGTTGCCCTGGATCTTCGATATGACCAGCGACGACGACGTGTTGGCGAATGCGTTCTGTACCATCGCCATGACGATCAGGCCCGGTGCCAGGAATTGCGCGAACGGCACGCCATTCACGGTTTCAACCGCGCGCCCCAGGGCCAGGGTAAAGATCGCCAGGAACAGAAGCGTCGTCACCACCGGTGCCGCCACTGTCTGGGTCGCGACATTCAAAAAACGCCGGACTTCCTTCAGATACAGGCTCTGCCAGCCGATCCAATTGATTCTGTTCGCAGAAACTGCGCACGAATTGTCTGTGCGAGGAGGGGCCGCGTCAGCCGCTCCGGTCGATTTCGTCTCTATGGTCGCCATGAGCACATAAACTAGGCACGTCGCGACGGATCGCAAGCTGATTTCGCCGGCGTTGTATAAAATTCCTGCATCGAACCGGCGTTTCGGTCCGTCGCTTCATAAAGCTATGACATTCCGGGGGCGCTCTTCTAGACTTCGCGCCCGTCGTCCGGACCGGACGGCCGGGATAAATGGGCCAATACCAACACAGGGGTAACCGACAGTATCATGCCAGCGTTCGAAACCGATCAGACGATCCTGTTCCAGCATTGCGATCCCGCGGGTATCGTTTTCTATCCACGCTATTTTGAAATGCTGAACGCGGCGGTCGAACGCTGGTTCGATGTCGGCCTTGGCGTTTCCTTCGCCGCCCTTCACACGGACCGGCGACGCGGCATCCCCTGCGTGTCCCTGCAGACCAGATTCGCCGCGCCCAGCCGCCTGGGAGAAGCGCTTAAGGTTCGAATTGCCGTCGAAAAACTGGGCGGCAGCAGTGTCGAAACGGAGTTCGCCATTGTCGATGCGGACGGCAATATCCGTATCGAAGGAACCCAGGTCCAGGTCCATATCGACCTGGATACCGGCCGGCCCGTCCGCTGGCCGGATGACCTGCGATCAGCCCTGAATACGTTTACAAAAGACTGATCGAACATAAAGGCTGGCTGAAATCCGGGGGTCAGTGCGCGTCGGCCCAGCTTCGGGCCGTCCCGGCTTCGACCACCAGCGGCACCTTCAGTTCCAGAACGGGGTCGCACGCGGCCTCCATCACGTCCTTCACGACGGCAATTGTCTTTTCGGCCTTATCTTCCGTGACCTCAAAGACCAGTTCGTCATGGACCTGAAGCAGCATGACCGCGTCTTCCTGCAGGCCCGCCCGGCGCAGCGCGTCCGGAATCCGGATCATGGCCCGTTTGATGACATCCGCCGCCGTCCCCTGGATGGGCGCATTGATGGCCTGTCGTTCGGCATAGTTCCGGCGCATCGGATTCTTTTCATTGATCGACGGGATGTGGATGCGCCGCCCGAACAGGGTTTCCACCCGGCCATGCTTGCGGCAATAGGCCTTTGTTTCGTCCATGAAATCGCGAATTCCGGGGAACCGTTCGAAGTACCTGTCGATGAAATCCTGTGCCTCCCCCCGTGCGACGCCAATCTGGTTGGCCAGTCCGAATGCGGAAATGCCATAAATGATGCCGAAGTTGATGGCCTTCGCCTTGCGCCGGATGTCGGGGGTCATGTCCGCCAACGGCACGTCGAACACCTCGGACGCGGTTGCTGCATGAATGTCCTGACCGTCGCGGAACGCGTCGATCAAGGCCTGGATTTCAGCGATATGGGCGACCAGGCGCAGTTCGATCTGTGAATAGTCGAGCGACAGCAGAACCTTGCCCGGTTCCGAAATGAACGCCGTGCGGATGGTGCGGCCTTCTTCGGTGCGGATCGGGATGTTCTGAAGGTTCGGGTCGGTTGAACTCAGCCGCCCGGTCTGTGCCCCCGTCATCATGTAAGACGTGTGCACGCGCCCAGTATCCGGGTTGATGTCTTCCATCAATGCGTCGGTATAGGTGCTTTTCAGTTTGGACAGCATGCGCCAGTCCAGGACCTTGGCGACAATCGGGTGCTGGTCGCGCAACGGTTCCAGTACGTCGGAATTGGTGGAATAGGCGCCGGTCTTTGTCTTCTTTCCGCCTTCCAGTCCCATCTCGTCGAACAGGATTTCACCCAGCTGTTTGGGCGACCCGACATTGAAACTGCGTCCGGCGTCCTTCTGGACCGCTTCTTCCAGTTCCGCGATGCGCATGCCGAAATCGTTCGACAGTTTGCGCAGGACGTCGCGGTCCACTTTGATCCCGGCCTGTTCCATGGCTGCCAGTATGGGGACCAGCGGCCGTTCTATCGTCTCGTAGACGGTCGCCAGTTTCTCTTGAACCAGTCTGGGTTTCAGGGTCTGCCACAGGCGCAGGGTGATATCCGCATCTTCAGCCGCATAGTCGCGGGCCTTTTCCAGGTCGACTTCCGCGAACCCGATCTGTGACTTTCCTTTTCCGGTGACATCGGAATAGGCGATGGGCTTGTGGCCCAGATGCAGTTCCGACAACTCGTCCATGCCGTGACCGTGCATGCCGCCTTCCAGAACGAAACTCAGGAGCATTGTATCGTCGATGGGACCGACATTGATCCCGTGCTGTGCCAGGACGACCGCGTCGTATTTGATGTTCTGGCCGATCTTCAGGACGCCCGGGTCTTCCAGCATTGGTTTCAGGCGCGCCACCGCGTCTTTCATCGCGATCTGTTTCGGGGCTTCGCCGCCGCCATCCAGCAGGTCCCCGGAACCGCCGCCCGGCGCGACATGGGCCAGAGGGATGTAACAGGCCTTGCCCGCTTCGACCGACAGCGACACGCCGACGAGCTTCGCCTGCATCTGGTTCAGCGACGTCGTCTCCGTATCGACGGCAATGATGCCCGTCTTATGGGCGGCCTCTACCCAGCGGTCCAGCGCCGACAGGTCCGTCACCAGTTCATATTCTGCCTGTGCCGGGGGCTTCACGGCGCTCGCATCCCCCGATGCCGCGGCGTCGTCGGCATTGCTGACCCGCGCGATCAACCGCCGGAAGTTGTTCGCCTTAAGGAAGGTCAGCAGCCGGTCGCGGTCCAGATCCTTCCGGACCAGCTCCTCCAGCGGGATCGGGACGTCGACATCATCCTTCAGGCGCACCAATTGGCGGGAAATACGTGCCATTTCCGCATGTTCGATCAGGGATTCCCGGCGTTTCGGCTGTTTGATCTCTTCCGCGCGGGCCAGCAGCGTGTCCAGATCACCGTATTCGTTGATCAATTGGGCGGCCGTCTTCACGCCGATTCCCGGGACGCCCGGTACATTGTCCGTCGAATCCCCGGCCAGGGCCTGCACATCGACCACACGGTCCGGCCCGACACCGAATTTTTCCTGAACTTGTTCATGTTTGATGGCGACGTTCTTCATCGGGTCCCAAAGCGATACCTTGTCATCCACCAACTGCATCAGATCCTTGTCCGAAGACACGACGGTCACTTCCGCGCCAAGTGCCTTCGCCTGCCGGGCATAGGTGGCGATCAGGTCATCCGCCTCATACCCTTCCATCTGGATCGCGGGCAGGCTCAGCGCCTCCACCCCTTCGCGGATCAGCGGAAACTGCGGGACCAGTTCTTCCGGCGCGTCCGGCCGGTGCCCCTTGTAGTCGGGATAGATTTCGTTTCGGAAGTTTTCGCGCTTTGCATCGAAAATGACCGCGACATGGTCCGCATCGGTCTGTTCGATCAGATTGAACAGCATCGACGTGACGCCGAACACCGCATTGGTCGGTGTGCCGTCTTCGCGGTTCATCGGCGGAAGGGCGAAAAAAGCCCGGAAAATATAGCCTGATCCGTCAACCAGATAGAGGTGCTTCGGCGCGTCCGGCATAAAGGCTCCTTGGGATGGAAAGTCCTGTCGAGGCGTGAGTATGCCCCGTACCGCCGGGGACGAAAACACCGGCGCACTTGAATTTCGCAATCGGAATCACGACACTATCAGGCGCGGGGGATGCCGCTGATTTGGGTCCGTCGTACGAAAGGTTCTCGCTTGTCGGCTTTGAGGAGACCCCGCCATGGCGCGCATGACCCTGTTCAACAACCCGTTGCTGCTTGGTTTCGATGAAATGGAACGCACGCTTGACCGTGTGGCCAAAATGTCGTCGGACGGGTATCCACCTTATAATATCGAACAGGTCGACGAAGACCGGATACGCATAACGCTTGCGGTAGCCGGCTTTGCGGAAGACGACCTTTCCATCGAACGCGAAGGCGACCAGCTTTCCATCGCCGGCCGTCAGGCGCCCGACCAGAAGCCGGAACGGATTTTCCTGCATCGCGGCATCGCCGCACGGCAGTTCCAACGCCGATTCGTTCTTGCGGAAGGGATCGATATCGAAGGCGCGTCGCTGATGAACGGACTGTTGCATATCGACCTGTACCGACCGAAGCCGGATGCGAAAGTCGAAAAAATCGCGATCAATGCCGGAAAGTCGGCGGCCGGGAAAAAGCCCGCCGCCGTCGATGTCGAAGAAAACTGACACTGCCGGGACCGGTAAATCCCCGTGCCGGGAGAAGACGAAAGCCCCGCCCGGATCGGAACCCGGACGGGGCTTTTTTGAATCGAACCTTGGTTGCCTATTCGGCGGACAGGGTAGGGACCACCTGCCAGGGTCGCTGCTGAACCGTCGAACCGGGTCTGTTAAAGACCGGCAACCCGGTTGATGTCAGCGCGCGCAATGCCGATGTCGGCCAGCGTCGCGTCGGACAGGCGGCTCAGTTCGGCAGCCGTGGCGCGGCGGGCCATGTAGGCACGGAAACGCGCGAAAAGACCGGTCCGGTTGGATTCTTCAACCTGTTCTTCAATGGCGGGGGCATCCGCCAGAATGCGCTGGGCATAGGAACCCAGGGCGTTGGAAACGCGGCCGAATACGGCGGCGTCGGAATAGGCGATGCTGCGGGTTTCAGCGTCATGCGTTGTAACGGCCATTTTGATAACTCCTTCGGGTTCAGCGGTTTCGGTTCAATCCGGTGGAACCGGTACATGCTTGCGCGATGCCGTCGATTCCATCGGGCGGTAGATGCTCCCGAAGCCAGCCAACCACAATTGCAATAGACGCAGGGGTGGGCATGCATTCCGCGCATAGGTTAAAAATTATCTAAAATACGGGCGCGTCTGTTCCTGTGGGGAATTGATCCGGAAATGCGGATCAATCCCGTTCCCACGAAGATGTGCGGGCCGTTCTATCGGCCGAAGGTCTGATACAGGAACTGCGAGATATCGCTTTCCAGGGGGAAAGACAGCATGCCCATGACATCATACCCCAGAAGCCAGGGCATGGCATAGAAACGGAACATGTAGAAGAACCAGGCCACGTAAAGCGGCACGATGGCGTCCAGCAGGAAACCCGGCGTGACCGGCGAGAAGACCCGAAGGACCGGGTTCGTGAACCGGACAAAGACCTTCATGAAGAAGAATTCAGAATTCACCGGCAGAAACAGGTTCATCGCCGACCTGCCGATCAGGGTCCACATTATGACGCCCAGAATATAATCCAATACAAGAACCCAGACAGGGAACTGGTCGGTTATCATGCTTCCCACCTGCTTTTGATTGTATGGGCGCCCGCCGGGATGCCTCCCGAACTGAACGCCGCACTTTCGTTACACGCACCCAAAATAAAGAAGGGGCGGGACAATGTCCCGCCCCAAAAGTCTATCGATGAAGGACCCGCTAGTGGGTCGCGTCGAGGATAGTTCCGCCACTTGGGTCGCGGGTATCGTCGACCATCTTCTGGATTTCTTCATCCGGTTCCGGTGTCATCAGGCTGACCACCACCATGGCAATCAGGCTGACCGGCATACCGATGATACCGAACCGCAGATGGTCAATGCCCATCCAGGGTTCGCCACCGGTATAGACGTAGTAGAGGTAGGCCGAACCGGCGACGAAGCCGCCGATCATGCCGGCAAGCGCACCGGCACGGTTTGCCCGTTTCCACCAGACACCCAGAACCAACGGGAAGAACAGGCCGGAGCAGGCGAAACAGAACGCCCACGCAACCGCCCCGAGGATCCCCGTAAGCTTCAGACTGGCAACCGCCGCACCGGCCGCACCGATCCCGACAAGCAGGATACGCGCGACGATGAGACGGTGGCGGGTGTCCGCCTTCGGATCAATGATCTTGTAGTACAGATCATGGCTCAACGCGTTCGCGATCGCCAACAGCAGACCGTCAGCCGTCGACATGGCGGCCGCCATGCCCCCGGCTGCCACCAGACCTGAGACCACATACGGCAGACCGGCGATTTCCGGTGTCGCCAGCACGACGATGTCGGGCCGCATGAAGAACTCGTTGATCTGAAGGATGCCGTCCCCGTTGCCATCCGTCACCGCCAACATACCGACAGAGGACCATTTCTGGATCCACTCCAGTGCGTTCACGTCCGCAATGGCCTGTCCGATAATCGCGGTCGGCAGTTCAGGATCCAGAAGCTGCAGCTTCGTCAGCGTGGCGAGTGCCGGCGCCGTGAAGTACAGCAGGAAGATGAACAGCAGCGACCAGGACACCGACTTGCGGGCGTCCCGAACGGACGGGGTGGTGAAGTAACGCATCAGGATGTGCGGCAGCGATGCCGTACCGGCCATCATGCAAAGCGCCAGCGTGACGAATTTCCACGCCGCCATGCCCTCGCCCGGTGCATTGTGCAGACCCGTCAGGACACTGACGCCCGGCACGCTTTCAAGTGCCGCGGTTCCAACACCAAGCATCGGCTCCAGTTCCGCGATACGCTGCACGGCTTCGCCGTAGCTGAAGTGCGGAATAAGGCCGAAGCCCTGAACGTTGGACATCCAGATAACCGGCGATAGGTAGGCGATGATCAGCACGATGTACTGTGCCACCTGGGTCCATGTGACCGCCCGCATCCCGCCGAGCATGGAGCACAGCAGAATACCAAGCAGACCGAACCAGACGCCGACTTCGAACGGGATCTGCAGCGCGCGCGCCGCGATGGTTCCCGTCGCGTTGATCTGTGCCGTCACGTACGTAAACGAGGCAATGACCAGGACGATAACAGCGACCAGACGCGCGGCATTTCCGCCGTACCGCGTGCCGATGAAGTCAGGCACGGTGTAACAGCCGAATTTCCGCAGGTACGGCGCCATCAGCGAGTTGACGAGCACGTAGCCGCCGGTCCAGCCGACGACGAACGCCAAATACCCGTGGCCACCGAAATAGACACCACCGGCCAGGGCGACGAACGATGCGCCGGACATCCAGTCCGCCGCGGTCGCCATGCCGTTGAACACGGGTGGGACTTCCCGGCCCGCAACGTAATAGGCGTCAACCTGCATGGTCCGCGAAAGCCATCCGATCGCGGCATAGATGAAGATCGTGAAAGCCACGAACAGGATACCGATGGTATCCGCGCCCAGGCCCATTTGCTCCAACACAGCCATAATCAGGATGAAGACGATGAATCCGCCCGTATAAAGACCGTAGATCTTGGGCAGGTTGTCGATGAAGTTTCCTTTTAGCATCGTCCCCTCCTTATTGTTCGCCGAAGCCGGCTTCATCATCAATTTTGTCCTGCAGCTTGTTCTGGACAAAAATGATGATCACGAAAATGGCCAGCGAGCCCTGAACGGCGAAGTAGTAGCCGAGCGGGAAGCCAAGGAAGCTGAATTCGTTGAGGCTTTTTGCGAACCAGTGAACGACGAAGGAGAAGATGACCCAAAGGATCAGAACGATGATTGTTAGGCGCTTCGTCTTCGCCCAGTGCTGTTTACGGGACTCGGATATGTCTTGAGACATTTTTTCCCCCCTAGTTTAACGTGACGACGGTTTTCTTTATGTACTAGTGGTCGGCACTTCAAAACGATCGAAAAAGTTACAGTTAGGTTCCAAAATCTGTCAAGTACACAATACTTGCCGGAAAAAGCAAAAGGCTCTGAAACGTATGAATATTAAAGGTTTTCTGTCCAGCCTGTCCGAGATCGCAAAACCGCTCTCGGTTCGTTTTGACCGGAGTTCAATAGAATCCGCCGAATCACTTGCGCGGTTCATTCATACGCGGTCTTCCTATATCGCGCAGACTGCGCTGTTCGGGTATCTGAAGGCCCGAATGGGTACCCAGTTCCGTGTTTTGTTCGAGGATGAGACGTTTTCAGGCGCGATCCATTCGTCGTCCGTCCGGGTTTTTCTGTCCTGTCTGTCCGATCTGACGGTCTACTGCACGGCCTCCGTCGTCCGAACCGCCGGGCTGGATGCGGACGCGGCGCGGGGGCTTGCGAAACACTGTTTCCAGACGGCGTGCAGCCAGGCCCTGGCGGAAGTGGATGCCGATCGCATCCCCGACGACCCGCTGGGGGATTTCATGCGCCGGATCGACGGCCTGGACTGGCAGTCCGTGCCGGACGGCACGGCCGCCTTCCGGAACAGCGAGTTGGACCTGGTGCGCCATGCACCGGTGGTCGATACCTATAAGGAACTGGACCAGGAAATTGTCATGAACTCGATACGCTTCCGCTGGCACGACGTCCGCGAACAGGCCAGAAAACGGCTGGATTGCGCCGCGATCGGGGCGGATTGGAAGGCGCAGTATCCACTACCGGAAAAGGCCGCCCCGTGAGCTTCCTTCCGGCCCCGGACAGTCTTTCCGGCACCGTCCTGAGCGGGTTGCCGATTGTCGTTCTGGATACCGAAACCACGGGGCTGGATACCGCCAAGGACCGCGTTATCGAAATCGGGGCCTGCCGCCCCGTCCTTTCGGATGCGGCGGCCGAATGGGACGAATTTCAGAGGCTGGTCGACCCCGGCGTTCCGGTGCCGCAATCATCCACCGCCATTCACGGAATTACCGACCAGGATCTTGAAGGGGCGACGGATTTCCCAGCCGCGATGAACGCCTTCGTATCCTGGGCCGGCCCCAGTGTCGTTGTCGGCTATTCCGTCGGTTTCGACATGGCGGTCCTGAAGGCGGAACATGAACGGCACGAAATCCTGTGGCGTCCCCCGCGGTGCCTGGACGTGCGGCTTCTGGTATATGTCCTGGCGCCGAACCTTCCCAACCCGTCGCTGGACACGGCCGCGGACTGGCTGGGAATCGATGTGTCCAACCGTCACCGGGCGCTGGGGGATGCGACCGTCACCGCGCGGATGTTCCAGGCCCTTATCCCGCGGCTGAGCGAAAAAGGCATCCGCACCCTGGCCCAGGCGGAAAATGCGTGCCGGGCGCTGACCGCCCAGCGAGAGGAAGAGGTCCGGGCCGGGTGGGACGCCATTCCCGGCGATGCCGGACAGATTAAGGGCATTTCCGATTTCGCCCGGATCGACAGTTTTCCGTACCGTCACCGGATCGCGGAACTGATGAGCGCGCCGCCGATCGCGATCGACCGGACCCGGACGGTTCGCGATGCGCTGCAGTCCCTGTTGGAAGCCAGGGTCAGTTCCCTTCTGATCCGGGGCGAAGACGACGCGCGTCCGGCGGGCATCGTCACGGAACGCGACATCCTGCGGGCGCTGGCAAAGGATGGGCCCGCGGCGATGGAACGGCCCGTTGCGGATTTCGGCAGCTTTCCGCTGGTCACCATCGGCAGGGGTGAATTTGTCTATCGTGCGCTGACGCTGATGACGAAACAGGCGTTTCGGCATCTGGCGGTGGCAGACGAAAATGGCGACATCGTCGGGGTCTTGAGCGCGCGGGACCTGCTGCGTCAGCGGGCGGACGATGCGGTATCCCTGGGCGATGGCATCGAACAGGCGCAAAGCGCCGACGCGTTGGGCAAGGTCTGGTCGGACCTGACCCGGGTCGCCCAGGCGCTGGTCTATGAAGATGTGGATGCGCGCACGGTCGCGTCCCTGATATCCGGCGAACTGCGGAACCTGACCCGCCGCAGCTGCGAAATCGCCGAACAGGAACTCACCGCGGGGGAAGCGGGGCCGCCGCCCCAACCCTATGCTATGATGGTTCTGGGGTCCGGCGGGCGCGGCGAAAGCCTTCTGGCGATGGACCAGGACAATGCCGTGATTTTCGAGTCCGGCGAACCGGACAGCCCGCCCGACCGCTGGTTCGCGGCGCTGGGGAAGCGGGTGGCCGACATTCTGAACGCCGCCGGCGTGGACTATTGCAAGGGCGGCATCATGGCGGCGAATGCCGAATGGCGCATGGATGCCGCACGCTGGCACAAACGGGTCACGGGCTGGATGTCGCGGGCGCGTCCGGAAGACATCATGAACTGCGACATCTTTTTCGACGCGCAGCCGGTTCATGGTGACGGGGCACTGGCGGAAGACCTGCGTGCCGCGGCAATCAGGGAAGCCGCCCGAATGAAGCCCTTTTTGCGGGCTCTGGCGCTGAACGCATCGAATTTCGACAGTCCGACAGGGTGGTTCGGCCGTCTGAAACTGGATGACGGTCGCATCGACCTTAAAATGCACGGTATCCTGCCGATTTTCTCGACCGCGCGGGTCATCGCGCTGGAACGCGGGTTTTCGGACCATTCGACGCCGGATCGCCTGCTGGCGGTGCGCGAAACCGGGGATTATTCCGAACGCGCGATCGACAATCTGATCGAAGCGCACCGCATCCTTCTGAACCTCATCCTGAATCAGCAGTTGCGCGACATCGCGGTCGGCCTGACACCGTCGAACAAGGTGGCGCCCGCCGATCTGAAAGAATTCGACCGGCAGGAACTGAACTGGGCCCTGAATCAGGTGTCGCGTGTGCGCGACCTGTTAGGAACGCCGGTGGTCGGGTGACGGCCTTTTTGGGGACCTAGGCGTTGTCGGCCAGGATCATGTCCGCGGCCTTTTCCGCAATCATCATGGTCGGTGCGTTCGTGTTCCCGCTGATCAGGCGCGGCATGATCGACGCGTCGACGACCCGCAATCCTTCCACGCCATGAACCGAAAGCCGTGGCGAGACGACCGCCATCGGGTCCGTGCCCATCTTGCAGGTACAGGTCGGATGATAAAGCGTCGCCCCTGTCGTGCGGGCGTGTTCCATCATCGCCTCGTCCGTGTCGATGTCCGGGCCCGGCTGCAGTTCGGTGTCGACGAAGGGGCGAACCGGTGCCTGTGCCATGATGTCCCGCGCAAGACGCATGCCCGCCAGATGGACCTGCCGGTCGGCCGCCGCTTCCAGGAAATTCGGCTGGATTTCCGGCGCGTCGGCCATGTTCGGCGTCTTTGCGTGAATGAAACCGCGGCTTTCGGGCCGCAAGGGACAGGGGGCGAAGGTGATGCCGGGGAACCGGTCGAACACCCGCTTCTTCGGGTCGGCAAAGGTCGCATGCGCGATGTGGAACTGAAGGTCCGCCTCCTCCAGGTCCGGGCGGCTGCGTGCGAAACCGGCGATGATCCCCGCGGGCATGGTCAGCGCCCCCTTCCCGGTGAACAGAAATTTCGCCAGTTCCCCCATCAGCGGCAGGCCGCGCGTCTTCCGGTTCAGGCTGTCCGTATCTTTCAGCCGCCAGGACAGGCGCGAACAGTAATGGTCCTGCAGGTTCTCCCCAACGCCGGGCAGATCGTGGACAACGGGAATACCCAGTGCCTGAAGGCGTGCTCCCTGACCGACCCCGGACAGTTCCAGAAGCTGCGGCGACTGGACACCGCCGGCGGACAGGATGACTTCGCGCCGCGCCCGGACGGTATGTTCCTGACCGTGCCGGATCATCCGGACCCCGGTTGCCCGCCGCGCGTCGAATGTGACCGACTGGACAAAGGCGCCGGTTTCGACCGTCAGGTTCCGGCGGCCGCGCACCGGCTGAAGATAGGCCTTCTTGGCGCTGAACCGCCGTCCGTTCTTCTGTGTCACCTGGAAATAGGAAAACCCGAGCTGTCGACCGGCATTGTAGTCGTTATGCATGGGATAGCCGAGCGCGCCCGCCGCTTCCACCACCCGGTCCAGGATCGCATAGCGTTCGGTCACTTCGGTCGTATTCAGCGGTCCGCCCGTGCCGCGAAAGTCGTTGCCGCCCTGTTCGCGGTTCTCGGACTTCTTGAAATAGGGAAGGACGTCGTCGAACGACCAGCCCGTGCACCCCATCTGTGCCCAGGTGTCGTAGTCGCTTGCCTGACCGCGCACATAAATCATGGCGTTGATCGCGCTGGACCCGCCCAGAACCTTGCCGCGCGGCACGGGGATCGGCCGGTCGCCGGTGTTCGGGTGCGGCGCCGTTTCGAACAGCCAGTTCACCGACGGGTCGACCATTGTCTTGATGTATCCGGCGGGAATGTGGATCCACGGATTGCGGTCCTCGCCGCCCGCTTCCAGAAGACAGACCGTCACATTCGGATCGGCGCTCAACCGGTTAGCGAGGACACACCCCGCCGACCCGCCGCCGACAATCACGTAATCGAACGCCGCACTTTCCATCCGGATGGCACCCCTTAGTCCAGGAACCGTGTTAAATGACCCATTTTGCGGCCGGGGCGGCTTTCCGCCTTGCCGTAAAGATGCAGGAACGTGCCCGGCGCCGCCAGAAGGTCGCGCCACTGGTCGGCTTCGTCGCCGATCAGGTTGATCATCTCGCACGGTGCGATGGGGGCCGGGTCGCCCAACGGCAGGCCGCAGATCGCGCGCACCGTCTGTTCGAACTGGCTGGTCAGTGCCCCGTCGATGGACCAGTGACCGGAATTATGCGGCCGCGGCGCGATTTCGTTGGCAAGGACGCGCCCGTCCGGGCACACGAACATTTCCACCGCCAGAAGCCCGTAATAATCAAGTGCCTGCACCGTATTTCGGGCAATTTCAACCGCCCGCGCGGCAACCGCATCGTCAATGCGCGCCGGAACCGTCGTCCGGTACAGGATATGGTTGCGGTGTTCGTTTTCGACCGGCGCAAAACAGGCGATGGACCCGTCCAGACCGCGCGCCGTCAGGACGGAAATTTCAAGATCGAACTCGACAAATCCTTCCAGAATACACGGGACGCCACCCAGACTGTCGAAAAGACCGGCCAGACTCGACCCCGCCTTGACCGTGGCCTGACCCTTGCCGTCATACCCCAGGCGCGCGGTTTTCAGGACCGCGGGAAGTCCGACATATTCCGCCGCCGTTTCCAGGTCGCGCTGGTTCAAGACCGGCGCCCAGGGCGCGGTTTCGATCCCGGCGTTGTTCAGGAAGCTTTTTTCCGTGGCCCGGTCCTGTGCGACGGCCAGTGCCTTTGCGCCCGGACGGACCGGCACGCGTTCCGCCAGAAACTCGACCGCGCCGATCGGTACATTCTCAAATTCCAGCGTCACCACATCGACGGCGTCCGCGAACTCGGCCAGCGCGCCCAGATTGTCGTAATCCGCCTGGATATGCGCGGCGACATGGCTGGCGGGGCAGTCCGCCTGGGGTTCGAAAATGTGACAGCGATAGCCCAGTCGCGACGCGGCCACCGCCAGCATGCGGCCCAACTGTCCGCCGCCCAGGATTCCAATGGTGCTGCCGGGGGGAATGACGGGGTCGCTCATGCTTCGTCCGTCGGAACCTCTGCCACGCGGTCCGTCTGACGCCGGCGATAGGCGTCAAGTGCGCCTGCAACCGTGTCGTCCATCAGCGCAATGACGGATGCGGCCAGAATGCCCGCATTGACGGCACCCGCCCGGCCGATGGCCAGCGTGCCGACCGGCACGCCCGCGGGCATCTGAACGATGGAAAGCAGGCTGTCCTGGCCGCTAAGCGCCTTCGATTCGACGGGCACGCCGAAAACGGGAAGGGGGGTCAGGGACGCCGTCATACCCGGCAGATGGGCGGCACCGCCCGCGCCCGCGATGATCGCCTTCAGGCCACGGTCTTTCGCGCCTTCCGCATAGTTGACCATGCGTTTCGGCGTGCGATGGGCGGACACGATCCGTGCCTCGTAAGGAACCCCCAGTTCGTCCAGAACGTCGGCGGCATGACGCATCGTCGGCCAGTCGGACTGGCTTCCCATTATGATACCGACCAGCGGCTTGTCGCTCATCATCCTGCCCTTCGGTCAAACCTGCCGGGAATCGCATCCCCGGCCCGGAAAGGCGCGGAGTATAGGCATGTCGCGCCCGCGCGCAAGGGGCTGGCGGCCTGTCGGTGCTACACGAAAATCCAGTACAGACCCGCACCGATGAAGACGAATATCCACAGGAACGGCGCCATGGCGACCAGCATCGCCCCGGTATAAAGCGTGCGGTTGAACATCCAGATCGCAAGCGCGATGCACAGTATGCCGGTCAGCGGATAGTAATAGGCCGTATTCAGCATCAGATCCGGCATGCCGGTCAGATTGTCCCAAAGGGCAAGGGCGATGACCGCAATGATGATTCCAAGCGGGCAAAAGGCGGCAGCCGCGGCGATGATCGTGTTGCGCGCGACCAGGCGCGCTTCGGCCCGCCAGCCCTGCCTGGCGGCGTCCTGCAGTTCTTCGCGCATGTGCTTGAACAGCATCGGCGCGGTTTCCCCCTCTGGTTCGGCCCCGACTGTCTTTCCGGATGCCGGTCAGGCCGACGGTTTCATGCCGCTTCGAAAGGCGCGCATGCGCATCGGGACTTTCGACGCCAGGTTTTTAAGCCTGCCCTTTATCTTCGGCACCTGCATGACATTCTCGATCCGGCGGTCCAGAAAGGCGCGGGTTTCCGCGAAATCCTCGCTTTCATCGTTCAGCCAGACCATCAGAGTCGATGAATAGACGCCCGACAGCAGCATGCGTTTCGAATAGAAATTCCAGTCCGTCGACCGGTCGCCGGCGGCGTACCACATATCGTCGACGGTCCGGTACAGAAGCTGAAGCGCCAGCGCGGCATTGGATGGCCGCGCCAGCACGGCCAGCGCCCGGCGTATCGCCTCGCGGTGGTCGACATTCCCTTCCAGCCGCGTCATGACGGCGGTCGCGATCCGGTCGCGGATGCGCATGCCATCCAGATCCTTTTCGGCCAGTGCGGCCATCATGTCGCGGTCCGCCATGCGGCTGTGCCAGGCAATCATGTCCCGGTCGCGGCCCGGGAACAGCGCGTCGGCATCCGCCCGGTCGACCTTCAGATCGTCGGCCGCGCGATGCAGCGCCGTTTTCGCCCAGCCGTCAAAGGGGACATGCAGGACCGCCGCGCCGATCAGCGCGTCGCGCAGGGGGCGGGTATCCTCCACCGCGTCGCCGGGCGCCGTGTCGTCATTCGGTGCTGTCATGTTCTTCGCTCCTTTCCAGCGGCGGCAGCCCCATCAGCGCGCGCGCCTTTTCGGGCGGGCCGTGCCGCAGTTCCTCGCGAAACAGAAGTAAGGATAGATCATCCATACGCTGTGGGTACAGGATACCATGCAAATGGTCGCACTCATGCTGAAGGACCCGGGCGTGAAAGCCGTCGACAACCCGGTCGATCCGTTCCCCCGTCGGGGTGTCGGCGCGCAACCGGATGCTGGTATGCCGCGGGACCAGTCCCAGAAGGCCCGGAACCGACAGACACCCTTCCCAGTCATAGGCGGTTTCGTCCCCCACCGGTTCGAGTTCGGGGTTGATCAGCGCGGTCAAGGGGACGGCCTCGCCGCCGCCGCGTTCCTCCTCCACGAAATAAACGACGACGGACAGGGGCACATGCACCTGCGGTGCGGCCAGACCGGTCCCTTGCGCATCTTCCATCGTGTCGACCATGTCTTCGATCAGGTCGATGATTTCAGGTGCGCCGGGGTCGGCCACCCGTTCCGCCGGTTTCCGCAGGACCGGGTGACCCATTTTCGCGATCTTCAATAGCGCCATGACGCCTCAATACAGGGACTTCGCCTGTCGTTCCGGTAATGCGCGATCATATGTGTCCGCATCGAAAGTGGGCAATGCCCCTTTCGTCATCTGACCCGCCGTCGGCACGTCGCCTTTCGACAGGAAACTATCCGGGTTCCACAGCCCGCTGCGCAACAGCGACCGGGCACACTGGAAATAGACGGCGGCAATCGAAACGACGATGACGGTCGCCGGCTTTTTTCCTTCCATGTCGAAACGGTCGATCAGGGCCGGGTCGGTCGTGATCCGCGCGGTGCCGTTGATGCGCACGCATTCATTGATGCCCGGCGCCAGGAACAGAAGCGCGACGCGCGGGTCTTCGACAATGTTGCGCAGCGTGTCCAGCCGGTTGTTCCCGCGCCGGTCCGGTATCGCGATTGTCCGGTCGTCCAGGATCGTGAAAAGATCGCCGTTGCGGTCGCCGCGCGGCGAACAGTCAAGGCCGCCCGCCCCGATGCTTGCGAACGCAAAGAAGGGCGCGCGTTCGATCCAGGCCCGGTATTCCGCCGTCAGCCGGTCGGTTTCCTTCTTCAGGGAGTTCGGATTTACCTCTCCATAGTGCGAAAGCAGGCCTTCAAGCGTCGTGATTTCGTATGGGTCCCGGAGTTCAGCCATAATCGAACGGTCCATTTCTTGTCTGGAATTTGCCGCAGACGCATGGGGTACCAGACCTGTGCAATATTCGCCAACGAACTCTTTGCGAAACGGGTCCATTGCGACCGTCTTTTATTGTCCGCCAATTTGCAACAGGGGGTTCACAAACCGCCCGCGGGGTGGTATACGCCCGCCTCGAAGCCGGAGAACACGTCTCCGGCGTACGTTTTTTACGGAAAACGAAATCTCAATCGCTTGAAAGGCGGGTGAAAGCTAGTGCAGGTCATCGTTCGCGATAACAACGTCGATCAGGCTCTTCGTGCGCTGAAGAAAAAACTTCAACGCGAAGGCGTGTTCCGGGAAATGAAACTCCGTCGGCATTTCGAAAAGCCGTCCGAGAAGAAGGCCCGAGAAAAAGCCGAAGCGCAAAGACGTCACCGCAAGCTGATGCGTAAGCGTCTTGAGCGTGAAGGGTTCTAGTTCGATCTGGACCTGATGCTCTCAGCCACCGGTTCCTCGGAACCCCGGCTGAAAAGAACAAACCCCCGACGCCAGCGGCTCGGGGGTTTCGTTTTGCCTGTTCGGGCGGTTCAGGGGGTGGGCACGTAATATTGCATCCCGAACCAGTGCCAGCGGCCGTCGTCACCGGGCATGGTGCAGTTGATCCGCGTCCGGCCCGATGCGAACGGCCCGTCAAACCGGACTTCGATCCGCGATCCCATAACCAGGAACTGGGAAATCTGGCTTGTGTCGGAATGATAGCAGGCCAGATCGTCGATCCGGTCCATCCCGTCCATCAATGTAAACCCGAATGCGGGCGGGTTGCCCTCTCCGACCCGGGGCAGGGTCGGGTTGCGCGGCGACAGCCCGTCGATCCTGAGCGGGATGGAATTCAGAAGCCGGCGAAACCGGTCCATGCCGCCGTAGTTCACGTTGATCGGATAACGCGGCAGATAGAACCGGTTGTTCGTTTCGTTCAATGCACCGGAATGCTGGCCGAACGCGGCGCGGTAACCCGCCGCCTGCGTCGCTTCCATGATCTCCAGGCTGGCCTCCCCATAGGGATAGGCGAACAGGTCCGGTGCCGTGCCCAGTTCTTCGGCCAGACGGTCCATCGACCCGGTCAGTTCGCGCCGCCAGCGTTCGGCGCCGACTTCCGGCATGTGCGGATGGGTGACCGCCTGGCTTCCGATCGTGATGCCCGCCTGCGCGACCTCCCGGATCTGATCCCAGGTCATATAGCCGTTCGTGTTGCGGTCCACGGCGTCCGTCGCGACGAACAATGTCGCCGGCAGGCCCGCATCCCGCAACAGCGGCCAGGCCCGTTCGTAAAAGGATGAAAAGGCGTCGTCGACCGTGATCGCCACGGCCCGGTCCGGCAGTTCCTCACCCGCAATCAGCGCATCGACGATGCGTTCCAGCGGCAGCACCCGATAGTCCGATTTCGCAAGTTCCGCGATGTGCGATTCGAACTGGTCCATCGTCACGCTGGTGCTGGGGAATTCGTCTTCCCCGAACCGGTGATAGATCAGGACAACGGCGGATGTGCGCGCTGCGGGCGCCGTGTCACCATCGGCGGTGTCCTGTGCCGCTGTCGGGCCGACAAGGACGGACAGCCACAACAGAATTGTCGCTGCGACCCGCATCAGCGCCCTTGCACCCGTCATTCCAGTTGTTCCGTTCATCCAATCAACACCGCGGTTTCGATCCGCCCGCCGGGCGGCCCCTGTCGGGTTCCAGGTTAACACACTGTCGCAACGGTCTTGCGCTGCACCGTCGATATGGACCAAGTTGAGCGCCCTCAAGCAAGAGTTTTTCTGGGATTGATGAAAGCACCCCTGTCCGTGACTGTCCTGGGTATCGATTGCGCCGGCGCGGCCTGTTCCGCGGCCGTCCTGCGGGACGGTGCGGCCCTTGCCCGGTTGAGCGAGCCTATGTCCCGCGGGCAGGCCGAACGGATCGTCCCGATGATCGACGATGTTCTGCGGTCGGCACAGGTCGTGCCGGCCGATCTTGGCGCCGTCGCGGTCACTGTCGGGCCGGGGGCATTCACCGGCGTTCGGATCGGGCTGGCGGCGGCGCTGGGGATCGCGCGCGTCGTCGGCGTTCCCTGTGTCGGGGTTACGGTTCCGGATGCCCTGGCATCTGAAATTCCGGTAACGGACGGGGCGCGCCTGCTGGTCGCCCTGGACAGCCGGCGCGACGATCCGTTCTGTTCCCTCTACACCGCCGGGTCCGGTCGCTGGACCGTTGGCGAACCGCAGGCCGTACCCGGCACGCCGGACGCCGTCCGGTCCTTTGCGCCGGAAGGCGCGGGCGCGCTTCTGGTCGCGGGCGACTTTGCCGCGCGGCTGGTTGAAATGACGGGATACGGCACGGTCCTGGAATCGCCGCGGGTGCCCGACCCTGTTCATGTAGCGCAGTTGGGCGCGCAAGGTCTGGCCGACGGAACGGCCCGCCCGGCGGAACCCCTCTATCTGCGTGCACCGGATGTATCCGACCCGTCGAAGGATCGCGCCAGCCGGAATACGCCCGGCCAATGACCGGAACACCGCGGGACAGCGACCAGGACCAAATCGGGCTGCTGCGCGTCGGGGCCGAAGCTTTCGAAGTGATCGCGGCACTTTACGGGCGCAGTTTCGACGACCCGTGGCCGGCACCGTCCGTGCGCGAACTGCTGTCGACGCCGCTGACATGGGCCATTCTGGCGTTGGACCGCGAATCCGAAACGCCGATCGGGTTCGTCATCGCCAGAACAGTCGTCGATGAAGGCGAAATCCTGTCGATCGCGATCGAACCGCAGAATCGCCGGGCCGGAATCGGCGCGCGCCTGCTTGCGGGGACCCTGGACCGGATGGCCGAGGAAGGTGCTGTGTCCGTGTTTCTGGAGGTCGGAACCGACAATCCCGGCGCGATGGAATTCTATCTGGCCGCCGGTTTCATGACGATCGGCACCAGAAGCAATTATTATTTGCGAAAAGACGGTTCCAGGCATGATGCCCTTGTCATGCGCAAGAACCTGTCAATTCAACAATATGATGATTGTTAACGATATGTGTTCATTACTGCTTTAGCATTTTTTCTCATTGATGCGACTTGCAATGACTTGTCCCAGATTATAAATGAAGTAAAGAAATCATGGGTTCCCAACAGTAAAAGTCGGAATTTCCACGATTATTTGAGTTGATCTATAAAACGAGCCTGATGCTCTTGTGAGGTGGTGATATGGCTGAAACGTCCGAAAATGAAATCAGCTCTTCGGAGCTACTGCAACTGACCTCGGAAATCGTTGCAGCCCATGTATCGAACAATTCCGTTCCGTCGTCCGAACTGTCGGGCCTGATCGAACAGGTCTACCGGACGCTGGAACAGGTCGGAAAGGCACCGGAACCGGAAGCGGACAAGCCGATTCCCGCCGTGCCGATCCGCAAGTCCGTGCATGACGACTATCTGGTCTGTCTTGAGGACGGAAAACAGCTGAAAATGCTGAAGCGGCACCTTAAGACGGCATACAACATGACGCCGGACGAATATCGGGAACGCTGGGGGCTGCCGGCGGATTACCCGATGGTTGCGCCGAACTATGCAAAGCAGCGTTCCAAGCTTGCCAAGGATATCGGTCTTGGACGCCGGTCCAAGAAGGCCCGCCGCTAACCGTCGTTTCCGGCATTACGCGACAAAAGGGTCGGCAGCCGCCGATCCTTTTCGCTTTTGGCGACCGATTGATTTGATCGGAACCCGGTATGTCGTTAAGCTGTCGTCCATCCATCAACTTGGCGCGAAAAGGGGCATGCGTTGAGCAACGACGTCGATCCGCTTCGCATTGAAAAATTGTGCTCTGAAAAGGGCTTGAAGATGACGGAACAGCGCCGCGTGATTGCGCGCGTCTTGTCCGAAAGCGATGACCACCCCGATGTGGAAAGTCTGTATCAGCGCGCCACGGAGGTTGATTCCCGAATCAGCATCGCCACCGTCTACCGCACGGTCCGCCTGTTGGAAGAGGCGGAAATCCTGACCCGGCATGATTTCGGGGACGGGCGCGCGCGGTATGAGGAGGTTTCGGAGGAACATCACGACCATCTGATCGACATCGATTCGGGGGAAGTGGTGGAATTCCAGAATGAGGCGATTGAACGCCTTCAGGAAGCCGTGGCACGGGAATTGGGATACCGTCTGGTCGATCACCGGTTGGAACTTTATGCCGTCCGTCTCGACAAGAAAGACAAAAAGGCACCCCATTGAGTGAATCCAAATCCCTGGAACAGTCGCTGGCGCACCTGACCAGCAACAATCTCGGTATCCGGCTGGCCGGGGACGATACGCGGTTCGTGGATGCGTCCCAGGCCCTGCGCTACAAGATCTTCTATGAAGAGATGACGGCCAAACCCAGTGAGGAAATGGCCGCCAGAAAGCGGGATTTCGATGATTTCGACGCGGTTGCGGATCATCTTCTGGTCGTCGACCGCGACCTAGGCGACGGGCCGGAATCGGTTGTCGGCACCTATCGCCTTCTGCGACGGGAAGAGGCCAGACGGTTCGGTCGCTTCTACAGCGTCGACGAATATGATATCTCGGCGATCGAAGCCCGCGACGACGGGGAGGTTCTGGAACTTGGCCGCTCCTGTGTGGCAGAGGATTACCGGACCCGTCATGTGATGGAACTGCTGTGGCGCGGCATCGCGGCCTATGTGTTCCATTATGACATTTCGCTGATGTTCGGATGCGCCAGCATCCCGGGCACCGACCCGGACGCGCTCGCCCTGCCGCTCAGCTATCTGTATCACAATCATCTGGCGCCGCCGGAAAAACGGCCCGTGGCCCTGCCGGAACGGTTTGTGGACATGAACAGGATCCCCGCCGACCAGGTCGACCGCCGCCGGGGGCTGGCCGCGGTGCCGCCGCTGATCAAGGGCTATCTGCGTCTGGGCGGATATGTGGGGGACGGCGCGGTGATCGACCCGCAATTCGATACGACCGATGTCTGCATCGTCGTTGAAACCGAACTGGTAACCGACCGCTATTACAAGCATTACGCCCGGAAAACCGGTGAAAACGGCTGAAGTTTCCGTGCAGGACCAGACGCTTGAAGCGCGTTTGGCGCCGTCGCGGCTGCTTGCCTTCCGACGCGCGGCGCTGATGCTGCTGTGGACCCTGTTCATGATGCTGGTCAATTTGCGGTCCTGTCTTGGCGGTCACGGGCTTCCCGGCGTCGAGACCATGCGCTGGCATCGCGTCGTCCTGAAAATCACCGGCATTGAGGTTCAGGTGCATGGAACGCCGATCCGGGACCGTCCGGTGATGTTCCTTCCGAACCATGTGTCCTATCTGGACATCCCCGTGTTGGGATCGCTTCTGCCCTGTTCCTTCGTATCCAAGGCAGAGGTGCGGGACTGGCCGGCATTCGGCTGGCTTGCGGTTCAGCAGCGCACCATCTTCATAAAGCGCGACCCGCGGCAGGCCGCGAACCAGCTGCAGGAAATGCGCGAACGGCTGGAAGAAGGGGGTTGCCTTGTCCTGTTCCCCGAAGGGACCAGCAGCGACGGCAGCCGTGTCCTGCCGTTCAAAAGCTCGCTGCTTCAGGCATCGACCATCGAATTCCCGGAAACCGGCCAGATAGAGGTGCAGCCGGTTTCCATCGCCTATACGCGGCTGGACGGTGTTCCCATGGGACGGGCGCTGCGGCCCTTTTTTGCCTGGTACGGGGATATGGAACTGGCGCCGCACCTGATCGACCTTTTGGGGATGGGGAGTCTTGGCGTGGAAGTTGTCTTTCACGACCCGATCCGCCTGGCCGATACCGGCGACAGGAAAGGGCTGGCCCGGCTGGCCTGGGAGAAAACGTCGGACGGCTTGGCGGACGCCCTTCGCGGGCGCTATCAGGCCTAGGAAATCGTGATGTCGCAGGGCCGGTTCCCGGTGGCACGCATTTACGAATCTGTGCTACAGTTCCACTACCCAGAACGCACTGTGGCGGTTGAAACGCTTAATGACGGAAACAGAACGGCTTAGTTTCTGCCTTCGCGCCGGATCAGGCGATCCGGGTCCGTATGTTCCCAAGCTGCAACATTTCCGCCACGGAATCGGGGTTTCCTCATTGACGTGGGCGCGCATCCTGCATTATCAGGCCCGCGCAATTCATAGAGAAACGGCTATTTCGCGCGCATGACTGACGCCAGACCGGTAAAACGGGTTCATATCAAGACTTACGGATGCCAGATGAATGTCTACGACACCGAAAGGATGCTCGAGACATTGCGCCCGCTTGGCTACACGGTTTGCGATTCGCCGGACGAGGCGGATTTCGTCATCCTGAACACCTGCCACATCCGGGAAAAGGCGTCGGAAAAAGTTTATTCCGAACTGGGTCGGCTGCGGCTTCTGCGTGAGGAAAAGGCCGGGGACGGGAAACCCCTGATGCTGGCCGTCGCCGGTTGCGTCGCCCAGGCGGAAGGGCAGGAGATTCTGAACCGCGCACCGCAGGTTGACATGGTTTTCGGGCCGCAGACCTATCACCGTCTGCCGGAGTTTCTGGCCCGCGCAGAACGCGAAAGCGGCGTCCGGCAGATCGATGTCGATTTCCCGACGGAAGACAAGTTCGATGTCCTGACGGGCGACCGGGATGTCGGCGGCGTCACCGCGTTCCTGACCATCCAGGAAGGATGCGACAAATTCTGCACCTTCTGTGTGGTGCCCTATACGCGCGGCGCGGAACAGTCCCGCGCGGCCGCGGCCATTCTGGCGGAAGCGCGCGTCCTGGCGGCAAAGGGTGTGCGCGAAATCACGCTTCTTGGTCAGAACGTCAACGCCTATCACGGGGAAGGCCCGGATGGCCGTGAATGGGGGCTGGGCCGGCTGGTGCGCGCGCTGGCGGAAATCGACGGTATTTCGCGCATCCGCTATACGACCAGTCACCCGCGCGATATGGACCGCGACCTGATCGACGCGCATGGCGAAGTCGACGCCCTGATGCCCTTCCTGCATCTTCCGGTACAAAGCGGGTCAAACCGCATCCTGTCCGCCATGAACCGGCGCCACGATGTCGACCTGTTCCGGCGTATTGTCGGCGACCTGCGCGATGTCCGCCCGGACCTTGCGCTCAGTTCCGATTTCATCGTCGGGTTCCCGGGGGAAACGGACCTTGAGTTCGCGGAAACGCTGAAACTGGTGACGGAAACCGGTTTCGCATCCTCCTTTTCCTTCAAATATTCGCCGCGGCCCGGGACGCCCGCCGCGGGGTTGGCGGATGCCGTTCCCGACAATGTCCAGTCCGACAGGCTGGCGGCGCTTCAGCAGCTTCTGGACGCGCAGCAGGAAGCCTTCAACCGGTCCTGCGTCGGTCGCACCATGCCGGTCCTGATCGAAAAGGCGGGCCGCAAGCCGGGTCAGCTGGTCGGCCGGTCGCCCTATCTGCAACCCGTCCATGTCGACGGCGCGCCGGACCTGATCGGACAGATTGTCGACTGCAAGACGGACGACCTTAAATCCTACAGCCTGTTCGGACGGATTGTCCCCGATCCCGTGGAAGAAAGGAACTGCGCTTGAACTCGATCATGCCCGGCGGAGTAAGCGGCGATCCGCGGATCGTCGAATTCGATGACAACCGGCTGCTGCCGGAATTGTTCGGAGAACATGATCGAAATCTGGTCAGGATCGAAAACGAACTGGGGATTTCGCTGATCAACCGCGGCAATCAGGTGGCGATTTCGGGACCGGAAGACGCAGTCACGCTGGCGGCCGACGGCCTGACCCGTCTTTACGAACGCCTGAAATCGGGCGAGGCGATTGAAGATGCGGACATAGACGCCGCGATCCGCATGGCCGGGGAACCGACCGACCTGTTCGGCCAGCAGGAAAGTGTCATCCGCACGCGCCGCCGTCAGATCGCCGCGCGTACCCCGACACAGGCCGCCTATATCGAAGCGGTCCGGGCGAACGACATGGTCTTCGGCCTGGGTCCGGCCGGAACCGGCAAGACCTATCTGGCCGTCTGCATGGCGGTGTCCATGTTCCTGTCGGGCAAGGTGGACCGGATCATCCTGTCGCGTCCGGCGGTGGAAGCGGGGGAACGGCTGGGGTTTCTGCCGGGCGATATGAAGGAAAAGGTCGACCCCTATCTGCGGCCGATCTATGACGCGCTTTACGATACGCTGCCGGCGGATCAGGTGTCCCGGAAGCTGGAAAACGGCGACATCGAAGTGGCCCCCCTGGCATTCATGCGCGGACGGACCCTGAAGAACGCGTTCGTCCTGCTGGACGAAGCCCAGAACACGACCCCCATGCAGATGAAGATGTTTCTGACGCGGCTTGGCGAAAACAGCCGCATGGTCATAACCGGCGATCTGTCGCAGATCGACCTGCCGTCGGGTCAGAAGTCCGGCCTGACGGAGGCTGTGGAAACGCTGGAACGCGTGAAGGGGATTGAAATGATCCGTTTCAATGCGGCGGATGTGGTCCGCCACCCGCTCGTATCGCGCATCGTCGACGCCTATGATGCAAAGGATGCCGCGCAAGGCACCGCCGCGATCCGGAGTGTCGAAAGGCGATGACGCAACCGGACTGGGATGTCGGCGTGACCGTGATGAACGGGGACTGGCGGGATTCGGATATCGAAACCGCCCTGGCGGCGGCCCGTGCGGCGCTGGCCGCGGAATCGGTCGCCGAAGGTGCTGAAATCTCTATCGCCTTTGCCGACGACGAAACCGTCCGCGTCTATAATCGGGACTATCGCGGCAAGGACAGCCCGACCAACGTTCTGTCTTTCCCGCAAGGCGAAGACGCGGCCCCCGACGGGTCCATCGTCCTGGGCGATATCCTGATGGCGCATGAGACATGCGCCCGGGAATCCGCGGAAAACGGTATAGAATTCGCGGCCCATGTTTCCCATCTGACAGTGCACGGCGTCCTGCATCTTCTGGGCTATGACCACGAGGTTGACGAGGATGCCGAAGAAATGGAAGCCCGCGAGGTGGAAATTTTAGCGGCATTGGGGATCGAAAACCCCTATATTGATCGGGAGGAGGCGGCCGAACCCGCCTGAATAACGTACGCACATGGCAGATCAGTCTTCGACTTCCAATCCCTGTTCCGGCGATCCTGGCAACCCGGAACCCAGTTCTAGAAAGCCGGGCGGCGTGCGCGGGTTCCTGCGCGCCCTGCTCGGCCGGAATGGCGATTCCCATCTCAGGGAAAGCTTCGAGGAACTGCTGGAACAGCATGACGACCGGGAAACGCCGATCGACCCGGACGAACGCGCGCTGATCGACAACATTCTGAATGTCGGCGAAGAAACCGCCTATGACGTGATGGTGCCGCGCGCCGACATCGTTTCCGTACCCATCGACACGGGCCTGGACGAACTGGTTCAGATCATGTCCCGCCAGCCCCATTCGCGCTATCCGGTCCACAGCGATACGCTGGATGACGTGCTGGGCATGGTGCACATCAAGGACGTGCTGACGGCGACCACCGAACCGAAGGAGAATTTTTCGGTCCGCAAGGTCATGCGGAAGGTCCTGTTCGTGGCGCCGTCGATGCGGGTTCTGGACCTGTTGCTGCAGATGCGCATGAACCGCCTGCACATGGCGCTGGTGGTCGATGAATATGGCGGGATCGACGGTCTTGTGACGATCGAGGACCTGGTCGAGGAAATCGTCGGTGAAATCGAAGACGAACACGACATCGATCGCGGCCCGAAAATCGAACGCAAACCGGATGGCACCTGGATCGCGGACGCGCGGCTTGATATCGACGAACTGGAAGGCCGCCTGGGTCCGATCCTGACTGATGAGGAACGCGAAGAGGATATCGACACGCTGGGCGGTCTTGTCTTCACGCTGGCGGGGCGGGTGCCGATCCGCGGCGAATTGATCACGCATGAGGAAACCGGTCTGGAATTCGAAGTCCTGGAAGCCGACCCGCGCCGCATCAAACGCGTCAGAATACGGTTCGCCGAAAGACCCACGGTCGACCGCGACCAGGTGGCGCGCGCGGCGGAATAGGCACGCAATCCCCCTTTGATCCCCATTTTTTGAAATCGAGTGGCAGGCCGCGGACCGGATGGAAGCCCTTTTCAGCAGATTGCGTGTTTTCGGCACCGGACTGTCAGGCTGGCGCCGCCGGGGGTTTCTGTTCCTTCTGGGGGCACTTCTGACACTGGGGCTGCCGCCCTTCGATATCTGGCCCGTCGCCTTTGTCATTCTGCCCTTTCTGATCTGGCTGCTGGAAGGGGCGGCGTCCCGCCGGTCCGCATTCGGTGTCGGCTGGTGGTTCAGCTTCGGGTATTTCATGGTCGGCTGGTACTGGATTTCGAACGCGCTTCTGGTGTTTTCGGACGCGTTCTGGTGGATGATCCCCTTTGCGCTGGTCGGTCTGCCTGGCGTGATGGCGGTCTATGGCGGCCTTGCGGCGCTGGCCGTTCACATGGCCGTCGGGCCGGGACCGGACCGCCGGATGGCGCGTATCCTGTTGGCCACCGTCGCCTTTGCGCTTGCCGACTTTGCGCGCGGTACCTTGCTGACCGGGTTTCCCTGGAATTCCTTTGGCTATCTTTGGTCCGGGACGGAAGCGTTGAGCCAGGCCGCCGCGCTGATCGGGGTCGGCGGGCTTGGCATCCTGGTCCTGCTGTCGGGGTTCGGTCTGGCATTGTGTGCCGGCGCCAGACGGGCGTGGGTGCCGTTGGCGGCGTCGCTGTTGCTGCCGGCGGCCGTGTTTGCCGGCGGGGCTGTGCGCCTTGGCGGCGCGCCGGACATGGCCGCCTATCAGGAAGACACCGCGCTTCCGGGGATCAGGATGGTTCAGCCGAACATTCCCCAGCGTGAGAAGTGGGCCCGGGACCATCGGCTACGGAATTTCGAAATGCATCTGGAAGACAGCGCCGCCGACAGGCCCGACTGGGTCGGCACCGTGCTGTGGCCGGAAACCGCCGCCGCCTTCCTGATAGAGGAGGAAGAGGCGTTTCGCACCCAGGCGGCGCGGTTCGCCGTGCCCGACGGCGGATATCTGATTACCGGCGCGCCGCGTATCGTCCGGACGCCGCGGGCGCTTCACAATGCAATCGTGGTCCTGAACGGGACCGGTGCGGTCGTGGAGACCTATGACAAGGCGCATCTGGTGCCGTTCGGGGAATATGTGCCGCTCAGCGAATACCTGCCGATCGACAGTGTCGCGGGCGGGGCGCTGAACTATTCGCCGGGACCGGGACCGCGCACCCTGACCCTGGCGGGACTGCCGCCCTTTTCGCCGCTGATCTGTTACGAGGTGATCTTTCCGGGGGCGGTGATCGACCGGTCCGACCGGCCCACCTGGATATTGAATGCGACGAATGACGCCTGGTACGGAGTATCGACCGGTCCCTACCAGCATCTTCAGCATGCGCGGATGCGCGCCGTGGAAGAAGGGTTGCCGCTGGTACGCCCGGCCAGCACCGGCGTGTCGGTCGCCTATGACGCCTATGGCCGGGAAATCGGCCGAATTCCGCTGGAAACCCGCGGCATTCTGGACTTTCGGCTGCCGCCGGCATTGCCGGAAACCTTCTATGCGCAATGGGGACGCGAAGCGATTGCCGCAACGCTGGTCCTGCTGCTGGGGTTTGGGCTGGTGGCCCTGCGAAAGAGAGTCGTTTGATCCGCCCTAAAGCAACGGTTGTGCGAAGCTTGACCCAAGTTCCTGCGCGGCCTAGCATTTTACCCTTCATGGGGGCGGGGTTTGCGGATCGGATCGATCTGCTTGAGGAATTGTGTATCGCATGGCGAAAAAATCCGTTTCCAGCACATCTTCCGGGCTGATCCCCGCGGGGCGCCCCGGGGTGCCGAACCCGATCGACATTCATGTCGGCGGGCGCGTCCGATTGCGTCGATCGATTCTGGGGATGAGCCAGGAACGTCTGGGGGAACTCCTGGGACTGACCTTCCAGCAGGTTCAGAAGTACGAACGCGGCACGAACCGGATCGGCGCAAGCCGTCTCTATGACCTGTCCCGTGTCCTGGATGTCCCGATCCAGTTTTTCTTCGAAGACATGTCGACGGAAACGGCGGACCAGTCGCCGCGGCTGCGTGCCGGATTGGCCGAGACGGAAGCGGAAAGCTATACGGTCGAGGACCCGATGCACCGGCGCGAGACGCTGGAACTCGTCCGCGCCTATTACCGGATAAAGGACCCGGAGGTTCGCCAGCGCATTTTGGACCTGTGCAGAACCATGGCCAATACTTCCACGGATAAACAGTAACCCGTCCGGCGGTATTGACGCCTTGGAAATTCCCCCGTAACACACCGCCTTTCATGAACGGCCTCTTCGTCGGCCGGGAACTGTCGCAACACTGCTTTCGCCAAGGTCTCACGCCGACCTTCATGATTGAGGGGGATCGATCCAAAATGTCCAATTCCTTCCTGTTCACCAGTGAGTCCGTCTCGGAAGGTCACCCCGACAAGGTCTGCGACCGGATTTCGGATGAGGTCGTGGACCTTTTCCTGGCGGCCGACCCGGGCGCGCGTGTTGCCTGCGAAACGCTTACGACGACGAATCGCATCGTCATCGCCGGTGAGGTTCGCGGCCCCGAAAGCGTCGTGTCCGCCGACGGCGCGGTGAACAAGGAAAAGATCGAATCGCTGGCCCGCGCCGCGGTGAAGGACATTGGCTATGAACAGGAAGGGTTTCATCACGCCGACGCGTCGGTCGAAATCTACCTGCATGGCCAGTCGAAGGACATCGCGGTTGGCGTCGATGCTGCCGGCAACAAGGACGAAGGTGCCGGCGACCAGGGCCTGATGTTCGGTCACGCTCGCCGCGAAACCGACGTTCTGATGCCGGCGCCGATCCAGTATTCCCATGAAATTCTGAAAAGCCTTGCGGAATATCGCCACAGCGATCCGAAGTCCGGCCTGGGCCCGGATTCGAAAAGCCAGGTTACGATGGCCTATGAAAACGGCAAGCCGGTGGGCGTCACCTCCGTCGTCGTATCCACCCAGCACGATGCCGGATTGGATCAGGATCAGGTGCGCGAAATTGTTCGCCCCCATGTCGAAAAGGTACTGCCGAACGGCTGGTTCCCGAAGGAAGACGAATTCTATGTGAACCCGACCGGCATTTTTGTCATCGGCGGGCCCGACGGCGACGCCGGTCTTACGGGCCGGAAGATCATCGTCGACACTTATGGCGGCGCAGCCCCGCATGGCGGCGGCGCGTTTTCCGGCAAGGACCCGACCAAGGTCGACCGGTCGGCGGCCTATGCCGCGCGCTATGTGGCGAAAAACATCGTCGCGGCCGGTCTGGCGGAAAAATGCACGATCCAGGTCGCCTATGCGATCGGCGTGTCCAAGCCGCTGTCGCTTCTGGTCGACACCCATGGAACCGGCACGGTCAGCGAAGACAAGCTGGTCGGCGCGGTGAACGAAACCATGGACCTGTCGCCGCGCGGCATCCGCGAACATCTGAACCTCAGCCGCGCGATCTACGCACCCAGCGCCGCATATGGCCATTTCGGCCGTCAGCCGACGGACGAAGGTCACTTCAGCTGGGAACGCACTGACCTGGTCGAAGCGCTCAAGGCGGCGCTCACCTAATCACGAATCCCATGACGGACGGCAGAGATCCATCGCGGCCGAAATTTTTCGGACGCCGCAAAGGCCGTCCGCTCAGCGCGTCGCACCAGACCTATCTGGATGAGGCCCTGCCGGGCATGACCCTGGACCCGGCGGCAATGCCGGTACGACCTGCGGACCTTTTCATGGGTTCGGTCTCGGACGTCTGGATGGAAATCGGGTTCGGGTCCGGCGAACACCTGATCGCCCAGGCTCAGGCGAACCCGACGGTTGGTCTGATCGGGTGCGAACCTTTCATCAACGGTGTCGCAAAGGCCGTTCGCGACGCAAAGACCGCCGGTCTGGAAAACGTCCTGATCTATCCCGACGATGCGCGCCATGTCCTGAACGCGCTGCCGGACGGTTCGCTGGGGCGGATTTTCGTACTGTTTCCCGACCCGTGGCCCAAGAAGCGCCATCGCATGCGCCGGTTCATCGGACCGGACAATCTGGATCTGCTGGCGCGCGTGCTGCGGCCCGGCGGGGAATTACGCTGTGCGACCGACCATCCCGACTATCTGGACTGGATGCTTTTTCATGTGACTGCGTCCCCCGCATTCCGCTGGCAGGCCGAACGGCCCGACGACTGGCGGCGGCGCCCGGACGACCAACCACCGACCCGGTATGAGACGAAGGCGCTGGCCGGTCAGCCGCACTACCTTCGCTTTCTGAGAGTGTGATGCCGTTTGCGCCGTCTGGGGCTTGAAAACCGGGGCCGGTTGGCGTATGACGCACCTTAAGACTTTCATTGTATCGCCCCTTAACCGGGAGTGATGGATGGGGGTGGGCCGCGGCCCGCCCTTTTTTAATGGCCCAACGCCTTTTGGGCCGACTTGGACAAGACACACGACGCATGGATACGGAAACCCGCATTGCGGAGATGATCGGACCGGGACTCGCCGATATGGGCTTCGGGGTCGTGCGCGTGCGTGTGATGGGAACGAAGCGGGTGACGCTGCAGATCATGGCGGACCGGCTGGACGAAACGCCGATTACGGTAGATGATTGTGCGGACATCAGCCGCGCCGTGTCGGCGATACTGGATGTCGAAGACCCGATCCAAAGTGCCTACAGCCTGGAAGTCAGTTCACCCGGTATCGACCGGCCGCTGACCCGCCTGCGCGATTTCGAACGTTTCGCGGGGTTCGAGGCAAAGATCGAAATGGCGACGCTGCTGGACGGGCGCAAACGATTTCGCGGGATGCTGACGGGTATCGACGGGGATACGGTCGGAATCGACACCGAACACGGCGCCTATGCGCTGTCATTCGCGGACATCAAGGACGCGAAACTCATTCTGACGGACGCCCTGATCGAAGCAAGCCGCGCCGCTGCGGCCGGTGTCGAAGGGGCAACGGAAGGTGCCGCGGTCTGACGGCTGTGGAAATTTTGGATAGCTAGGTTTCAATCGTTGCGGATAAGGACCTGAGGACGATGGACGGAATTACGATTACGCGGACCGATATGCTGGCTGTCGCCGATGCGGTGGCCCGTGAAAAGGCGATCGAACGCGAATTGGTGCTGGAAGCGATGGAACAGGCCATTCAGAAGGCCGGCCGGTCGAAATACGGGATGGAACACGACATTCGTGCCGCCATCGACCGCAAGACCGGGGAAATCGTTCTGGCCCGGTATATCGAGGTCGTGGAGCCGGAAGATCTGGAAGACGAGGTCAAGCAGATGACCGTCGACCGGGCCCGCCGCAAGAAGGCGGACGCCGTGGTCGGTGAATTCATTGTCGACCGCCTGCCGCCCATCGATTTCGGCCGCATCGCCGCCCAGACCGCGAAACAGGTCATCGTCCAGAAGGTCCGCGAGGCGGAGCGTGAGCGTCAGTACGAAGAATACAAGGACCGTGCCGGCGAAATCGTGAACGGTCTGGTGAAACGGGTCGAATACGGCAACGTCACGGTCGACCTGGGCCGCGCCGAAGCGGTCATGCGCCGGGATGAGGTTATTCCGCGCGAACATTTCAAACGCGGCGACCGCGTGCGTGCCTTCATCTATGACGTGCGCCGCGAACAGAAGGGGCCGCAGATTTTCCTGTCGCGCACGCGCCCGGAATTCATGGCCATGCTGTTCGCGCAGGAAGTGCCGGAAATCTATGACGGTATCATCGAAATCCGCAAGGTGGCCCGCGACCCGGGCAGCCGCGCAAAGATTGCGGTGATTTCCAACGACGGGTCCATCGACCCGGTCGGCGCGTGCGTCGGCATGCGCGGCAGCCGCGTTCAGGCGGTAGTCGCGGAACTGCAGGGTGAAAAGATCGACATCATTCCCTGGAATGATGAAGACCCGACATTCGTCGTGAACGCCCTGGCGCCGGCGGAAGTCACCAAGGTCGTGATGGACCCGGACACGAACACGATCGAAGTGGTCGTGCCGGACGAACAGCTGTCGCTGGCCATCGGGCGGCGCGGTCAGAACGTGCGCCTGGCGTCGATGCTGACGGGCTGGAACATCGACATCATGACCGAAGAACAGGAATCGGAAAAACGTCAGCGCGAATTCATGGAACGGTCCGAACTGTTCATGGAAGCGCTGGATGTGGACGACATGATCGCCCAGCTTCTGGTTACCGAAGGGTTCACGTCGGTCGAAGAAGTCGCCTATGTCCCGATCGAGGAGCTGGCGGCGATCGAAGGTTTCGACGCCGATGTGGCCGAAGCTCTGTCGGAACGCGCGAACAACCACCTTGAAGCATTGAACCAGGCTTTGGCGCAACGGCGTCTGGAACTGGGCGTGAAGGACGATCTGGTGGAGTTCACCGGATTTTCGAACAAGCTTCTGATCAAGCTTGGCGAAGGCGAGGTCCGCACGCTGGAAGACCTGGCCGGGCTGGCGGCGGACGAACTGACCGACCCCGAAGACGGTATCCTGAAGGGTGAAGGCATGACCGAAGAGGAAGCAACCCAGCTGGTCATGTCCGCGCGGGTTCAGGTCGGCTGGATTACGCAGGAAGAACTGGACGCCATGATGGCCGAACCGTCGGAAGACGGTGAAGAGGAAGCCGAAGGCGCCGCGTAAGCGGCCTCTTGGCCCCTTTCCTGAAGGTTTTGAGCGGGAGAATGAAAACTGGTGCTGAGCGCGACTGACGAGGCGGTGGAAAACGACCTTTCGTCCCCGGACGGGGAGGAAGAGGAACAGCATGCCTCTGTCCGCCGGTGCCTGGTTTCGGGCGACCGCAAGCCAAAGGAAGCGCTTGTCCGTTTTGTCATCGGCCCGGACAATCGGGTCGTTCCGGACGTAGCGGAGAAACTGCCCGGTCGCGGAATGTGGTTGAGCGCGGATGCGCGAAGCTTTAAGACGGCGGTCGAGAAGAAGGCATTTCATCGCGCGGCACGCCGGGCGGTCGATGTGCCGGACGGTTTGGCCGTCCAGGTCGAAGGGCTTTTGGCGCGCCGTTGTGTTGACGCGCTGTCCCTGGCCCGCCGGGCGGGCGAGGCGGTTTGCGGGTTTGAAAAGGTCAAGGCGCTGTTGAAGTCCGGGCAGGGTGCGGTTTTGTTGACGGCATCGGATGCATCGGCCGACGGGCGTGAAAAACTGGCCGCGTTGGCCTCCGCGCTTGGCGGGGTTCGCCCTGTCGGTGTGCTGGCGTCGGATGAACTGGCACGGGCCTTCGGGCGGGACCGGGTTGTCCATGCAGCGGTTGCCAAGGGCGGCCTGGGCGAGAGACTGGCGCAGGACGCGGCGCGCCTTGAAGGGTTTCGGGACGGTGGCGGTATGGCCGGCCCGGGGTTAGACAGCCAGGATAGTTCGGCTGGAAAGGACGATTGATGAGCGAGAGTACTTCGAAAGGCGGCGGTAAACTTTCCCTTGGCAAGCCGGGGAAACTCAGTCTGTCGAAGACGGTCGAAAGCGGTCAGGTTCGGCAGAGCTTCAGCCATGGCCGGTCCAAGACCGTGATCGTCGAGACGAAGAGCCGGCGTTCCTTCGAACGGACCGAAGGTGGCGACATGAAGGTCGTCAAGGGTGGCCAGGGTCGCCGCCCGCAGGGCGAAGGCAACAAGCTGGTTGCTGAAAACCCGCTGGACGGGCTGTCGGAATCCGAACGCCAGAACCGCCTGCGCGCGCTGGAAGGTGCCGCGAAGGAAGAAGAACGCCGCCGCCAGGACGCGGAAGATGCCGAACGCCGCGCGGAAGAAGCCCGCAAGCGGCGCGAGGAAGAGGAAGAACGCCGCCGTCAGGAAGCCGAGGAAGCGGAACGCAAGGCCAAGGAAGCGGCGGAAGAGGTCGCGGAAGAGAGTGCGGCGGCTCCGGCCGAAGCGCCTGCCCCGGAAGAAGTCGCCGCTGCGGAAGTGGACATTCCCCCGTCGCCGGAAAAGGCAGAGGCCGCCCGCGCCCGCGGAAAGGTCGAAACGCCCGAACAGCAGCAGGCGGAAAAAGACAAGAAAAACAAAGGCACGATGCGCCTGCGCGGCGAACCGCGCCGCCGTCAGGGCAAACTTACCATCACCCAGGCGCTGGAAGATGACGACGGTGAAAGCCGGCATCGTTCCATGGCCGCGCTGCGCCGTGCGCGCGAACGCGAAAAGCAGCAGAACCGTGAACGCCTGTCCCGTGGAGAAAAAGTTGTGCGTGAAGTAACTGTTCCGGAAGCAATCACGGTCGGCGATCTGGCCAACCGTATGGCGGAACGGGCGCCCGACGTGATCAAGGCGCTTATGAAGAACGGCATCATGGCGGCCGTGAATCAGGTGATCGATGCTGATACGGCAGAACTGATCGTCGAAGAATTCGGCCACCGGGTGAAGCGCGTGTCCGAAGCGGACGTCGAAGATGTGCTTATCAAACCGGACGATGGCGACGGCAAGAAAGTGCCGCGCGCACCGGTCGTCACCGTCATGGGCCATGTCGACCACGGGAAGACGTCGCTGTTGGACGCGCTGCGCGCGACCGACGTCGCGGCGGGCGAAGCCGGCGGCATCACCCAGCATATCGGCGCCTATCAGGTGACCATGTCGTCCGGTGACAAGATCACCTTCCTGGACACGCCGGGCCACGCGGCCTTCACGGCGATGCGTCAGCGCGGTGCACAGGTTACGGACATCGTCATCCTGGTCGTCGCGGCCGACGATGGAATCCAGCCCCAGACGGTGGAGGCGATCAACCACGCCAAGGCGGCGGAAGTGCCGATCATCGTTGCCGTCAACAAGATCGACAAGGAAGGCGCCGACCCGACCAAGGCGAAGACGCAGCTTCTGGAACACGAACTTGTGCCCGAAGACATGGGCGGCGACGTGATGTGTATCGAAGTTTCTGCGCTGAAGCGGATGAACCTGGATACGCTGGAAGAATCCATTCTGCTTCAGGCGGAAGTCCTGGAACTGGAAGCCGTGCCGGAAGCCCCGGCGCGTGGCGCGATTGTCGAAGCCAAGCTTGAAAAGGGACGCGGGTCCGTCGCGACCGTCCTGGTGCAAAGCGGTACGCTGAAGGTCGGCGACATCTTCGTCGCCGGTCAGGAATGGGGCCGTGTGCGCGCCCTTCTGGACGACCGCGGCCAACCCGTTGAGGAAGCCGGTCCGTCGGTTCCGGTCGAAGTGCTGGGTCTTCAGGGCACGCCCCAGGCCGGGGACGAATTCATCGTCCTGGGGGACGAGGTCCGCGCGAAGGAAATCGCCGAATATCGCCAGCGCAAGAACCGCGAAGCGAATTTCACGATTGCCGGCCGCGGCACCCTGGAACAGATGTTCGAGAAGGTGAAGGCGGGCGAGGCGGAACAGCTCCCGATCGTCGTGAAAACCGACGTTCAGGGGTCGCTGGAAGCGATCACGGCAGCGCTGGACAAGCTGGCGACGGACGAAGTGAAGGTCCGGGTCCTGCATGGCGCGGTCGGCGGGATCACCGAAAGCGACGTCACGCTGGCATCGTCCACGGGCGGCGTCATCGTCGGATTCAACGTCCGGGCCAACCCGCAGGCGCGCGACCTGGCGCGGCGCGACAATGTGGATATCCGCTATTATTCGATCATCTACGACCTGATCGACGATATGAAATCCATCCTGTCCGGCATGCTGGCGCCGGAAGAACGCGAGGAATTCCTGGGTTACGCCCAGATCCGCGAGGTTTTTGCCATTTCCAAGGTCGGCAAGGTTGCAGGCTGCATGATCACCGACGGCGAAGTGCGCCGCGGTGCAAAGGTCCGCCTGCTGCGCGACGACACCGTCATCTACGAAGGTGCGCTGAAACAGCTGAAACGCTTCAAGGACGATGTCCGCGAAGTGAAACAGGGCTACGAATGCGGCATGGCCTTTGAAAACTATGATGACATCAAGGAAGGCGATGTGGTTGAGTGTTTCGACGTTCAGTCCGTCAAGCGGGAACTCTGAACGCGGGAACGATGAATTTGGTCGATTGAACCCTTGGGAGGGGTGACGCATGAGCGACCGTGAACTGTCCCAACGCCAGCTTCGCGTCGGCGAACAAATCCGCCACGCGCTGTCCCGGATTCTCCTGCGCGGGGAATTGCGCGACCCGGTTCTGACCGGGGTGCCGATCACCGTCTCGGAAGTCCGCTGTTCGCCCGACCTGAAACTGGCGACCGTCTATGTCCTGCCGCTGGGTGGCCAGAACGGGGACGAGGTGGCGACCGCCCTTCGCCGTGCCGCGGCCTTTCTGCGCGGTCAGGTTTCGCGGGAGGTACGGCTGAAATACACGCCGGGCCTGCGGTTCCAGATCGACGAAAGCTTTGACGAGGCAAGCCGGATCGACAGCCTGCTCCGCCGTCCGGAAGTCGCCCGCGACCTGATCGAACAGGACCGGGACGAGGACTGATCCAACCGGGTTCCAGACATGAAAACGCCCCCGGCAATGTCGGGGGCGTTTTTTTATTCTGCGATGGACGCTGCGGCCTCAGACGTGCTGTTTCAGCCAATCCTCAAGCGCGCTTTTCGGTGCGGCGCCGACTTTCGTGCCGACAACCTGGCCGTCCTTGAACAGCATAAGCGTCGGGATGCCGCGCACACCGTACTGGGACGGCGTCATCGGGTTTTCGTCGATATTGAGCTTCGCCACCGTCAGCTTGCCGCCCATGTCGCCGGCGATTTCATCCAGCGCGGGCGCAATGGATTTGCAGGGGCCGCACCATTCGGCCCAATAGTCGACCAGAACCGGTCCTTCCGCCTGAAGGACGGCCGTCTGGAAGTCGTCGTCGCTGACTTTTACCGTGCTCATATCTGTGTCTCCTTTTCCTATGGGTCGTCCCGCGGTTCGGGGCGCCCTCCTGGAGTTAAGTAATTTGTGCCAGGGAAATTCACTCGTTCGATCCTGAATCTAAGGACGGGTCGGACCGGAATCAAGAAAAGGAATCCATCGCCGCATCGGGAATGGCGACCAGATGCGGTGTTTCGGTGAACAACAGTCCGCAGCGAATGCGCCGGTCGGGATAGATCTGGCGCAGGATTCCGCGATATCCCGCCATTTGCGCGACATACGCATCCGGAATGTCCGCTTCGTCCGTGGGCGACGGTCGCAGCGTTTTGTAGTCCACGACAAGAATCTCTTTCTCGGAAATCAAAAGCCGGTCCACCTGTCCGGACACGGCAAATACGCGTCCCGATTCGCCCTCCGGTGCGGTGCCGCGCCGTTCCAGAAGCCCGGTCAGGGGCACTTCCGCGCGGCTTCCCGGCCCGAAAATCGCCCTGAATTCGGAGTGATTCAGGACGCCCAGCACCTCCCGCGCGATTTCCTGTCTTTCTTCCGCCGACAGCCCGTGCCCCGGCAGCGCCAGATAGCGGTCGGCCGCGCCCTGCCACCGGTCTGCGGTCAGGTCCGGCAGGGTCTGCAACAGCCGGTGGATCAACAACCCGCGCTGAAACCGTATCGGTTCGCCGGACCGGATGGGCGAACGGGCGGGCGGATCGCTGCGGTTGGGCCGGCTGGGTGCCAGCGGCGCGGGCGGCGTCGGTTCCCCCGGCGGCGGCCGGATCAGCCAGTCCGGCGCATCCCGCGTCTGCGGCCTGGCCGACCTGTCGGGGCCTTTTCCGTCCTTTGCGGCGTCCCGGTCCCCGGTTTCATAAATTTTCGCGAACCCGGTCCAGCCGTCGGCGGGTGTAACCTCCTCCTCCCGCACCGAATCCGGGGTCCGTTCCGACAGGCGTTCGAACCCGGCCTGAACCAGTTCGTACCAGTTGCCCTTAGGTGGCGCGGTACGCGGCAGCCGCCCGGTCACGATCAACCGGCTTTCGGCGCGGGTCATCGCGACATAAAGCAGGCGGCGATATTCCTGGTCGTCCGCCGTCGCCAGATCCGCCTTCAGCGATTGTGCGATATCCTCTTCAAACCGGGCGCGCGGCGTCCAGATGGGAAGGGCGCCGTCCCCCGGTCCCTGGTTGTGCAGCCCATACCACCGAAGCGCGGCGCCCCGGTCGCCGGATTTCTTGAAGGCGTCCGGCAGGATCACGATCGGCGCCTGCAACCCCTTTGCACCATGGGCCGTCATGATGCGTATTTCGTCCCGGGCTTCCGATTCCAGGTCGCGTTTCAATTCCGTACTGTCCCGTTCGAACCAGGCCAGGAATCCTTCCAGCGATGGGACCTGCCGCCGGTCGTAGTCCAGCGCAAGGTTCAGGAACTCGTTGATCGGGTCTTCCGCTTCCGGGCCCAGACGCGCCACCATGGCCTGCCGCCCGGTATGGACGGTGCCGGCCGCGCCGTCGCCGCCCGGCCCCGGACAGGGGGAAACAAGGGCCCGCTGATAGAGTTCGAACGGCGGCAGGCGGTCCGCCAGCGCCATCAGGTCCGAAATCCAGCCGAACGCCCGGGCGACGGCATCGTCACCGTCGGGATTTTCGCGCATGCGCCGCCACAGGGGCGCACCCTCCCCACGCGTGGCGGCCAGCCGGAACAGATCGTCCTCGCCGAATCCGATCAGCGGGGATTTCAGGACGCAGGCCAGCGTCAGGTCGTCATCCGGCATCAACAGGACCCGGCCCAGCGCGACCAGATCCATGATCGCGATGTCGTCGGTCAGCATCAGCCGGTCGACACCCGCCACCGGCACGCCCAATCGCGTCAATTCACGCACCAGTGCGTGGACCAGGTCGCTTCGGCTGCGCATCAGGAACAGGATATCGCCGGGACGTACCGTGCGCCCTTCGGACGGCAGGGGTTCGCGGCCAATCCATCCGGCCACCGTCCGCGCCAGCCCTTCTGCCAGGCGCTGGGTCGCATCCGCTTCGGCCGCCGCGTCCGCTTCCGCCGGCAGGGTGAACAGGTCCGCGTCAACCTGGGTGGGCGGTTCCGTCGGCGGCCAGAGTTCCACCCGACCGCGCAGTCCTTCCTTCGCTTCGGATGCGAAATGCGCCAGCGTGTCGCCCGGTTCCACGACGCCGTCGGCGGCGGGCGATTCCGCAAAGGTCGCATCCACCGCGTCCAGCACGGCCTGAACCGACCGGAAGGAAACCTGCATCGGTACTTCACGCATGCCGGGCCCGCCCATTGCGTTGGCGCGCGCCGACAGTTCGTCCCGCCACGCGCGATAGCCGACCGGGTCCGCCCCCTGAAAGCTGTAAATCGACTGTTTCGCGTCACCGACGACAAAGACCGTGCGCCGTTCTTCATGCCCGCCCGCACCGGCAAAGAATTCCGCGACCAGCGCGTCGACGATTGCGCGCTGATCAGGGCTTGTGTCCTGTGCCTCGTCGATCAGCATGTGGCTCAACCCGCCATCCAGCTTGAACAGGACCCACGGCACGCGTTCCGCCGTCAGCAGTTCCGCCGTGCGCTGGATCAGGTCGTCATAGTCCAGACTGGCGGTCGCCCGCTTGCGAAGGTCGTATGCCTTCAGGATCGCGCCGCCCAGGCGCAACAGCGCCGCGCTGGCGGTTGCGGTGACCTGTCGGCGCAGGCGGCGGTCGACGGCGATCAACCGGTCCTGTTCCGCCGCCAGAATGTCCGGTGTGGCGGGGCTGTTTTCCGCCACCGCCTTCACGAACATCTGTGTGTTCGGTGTGCCCTTACCGGTGATGAAGGCGCTGAAATACTGTTCGAACGTCGCCGCGCGCGTGCCGACACCGCCCGCCAGCCATGCATCGATTACCCGGGCGCGTTTGCGGTTTGCGTCGCTGCCGAATTCATTCATGGCGGCAACCGCGGTGCGCAGACCGATTTCATCGGCACCGATACAGGCATCCGTCAGGACGTCGCTTTCATCGATCCCCGGTTCCGCAGACAGGATGCCGTACAACCGGGCAATGGCCGCGTCCTGACCGCCCAGCGACCGGATCGCCGCGGCAAGTGCGCCGCGCTGTGCCGACAGGGCGCGCATCAACTGCCCGAAGCCCTCTTCATTCACGCGGCTGACGACAATCGACAGGGCATCGCCCAGAGCATCGTCACGCTGTGCGGCGGCCAGGACCGTGTCGCGCGCCAGGACCATGGCGTCCGATGCTTCCCGTTCGTCCATGGCCGTGAAATTGGGCGGCAGACCGGCCTCCAGCGGGAAGCGGCCCAGAACCGACTGACAGAAACTGTGGATCGTGCGGATGCGAAGCCCGCCCGGCAGGTCCAGGATTTCCGCGAACAGTTCCCGTGCCTTCTTCAGGCGTTCCGGCGTCGGCGGGCGGCCGTCCAGTTTTCGGATTTCAAGGTTCAGTTCCGAATCCGGCAACCGCGTCCATTTGGCCAGACTGTGGTGGATGCGGTTCGCCATTTCCGACGCCGCCGCCTTGGTGAATGTCACGCATAACAGGCTGTCCGGGCGCGCCCCGTCCACCAGCAGGGCCAGCACCCGGTCCGTCAGGACCTTTGTCTTGCCGCTGCCGGCACTTGCGGACACCCAGACGCTGGACTGCGGGTCGGCAGCCTGGCGCTGGACCGCATCGGGGTTGGGGCGGATTTGTGCGGCGTCAGGCGTCATGCGTCCATCCCGTCCGCACCTTCGCCCTTTGCCCATTCCCGGTTACGCGCCAGATGTTCATAGTCGTTGTAGCGCGGTGCCAGTTCCGGGCGCGGGATGGGGCGATAGGGGGTGTCTTCGCGGTCATAGGCTTCGATCAGCGATGAAATCCGTTCGACGATTTCATCCGCCAGGTCGTTGGGGTCGATCTTGTCGATTTCGACGATGTCGCCCGCCGGGTCGGCACCGGACAGTTTCCAATAGGCCAGTTGGGAAACCCCGGCACCGGCGGGAATGCCGTCATACCCGCCGCCACGCAGGATCGCGGCCTCTATAACAAGTTGTGGGGAATTAAGGGCGACCACATCCTTTTTCTTTGGAACGCCGCCCGTCTTGTAATCCAGAATCGCATAGGTGCCGTCCGCCAGCCGGTCGATCCTGTCGGCTTCGGCATAAAGGGTGAACGGCCCGCCGGTCGCCGCCAGTTCGATTCTGCCGCGGATTTCGGTAAGGCTTTGTTCCAGGGTCTCGCGGCGCTTTGCCTCTTCCGCCACGAACCAGCGGGCGATGCGCACGAACCGCGGCCACCAGAAGGCCCGAATGGCGGGGTTCGCCATGGCCGCGGTCCCGAAGGCATCCCGGCCTATGCGGATCAGTTCCTCGACAGCCGCATCGTCCATCGGCCCGGCATATCGGGTCACGAACTGATCCAGCGCGGTGTGGATCATGGTGCCCTTGTCCGCGACGCTGGGCGGTTCTTCCAGCCCGTCGATCTTTTCCAGTTTCAGGATCGAACGCGCATAGATCGAATAGGGGTCGCGCATCAATGTTTCGACCCGGGTCGCGGACAGGAATCGCGGGCGCATCCCGACCGGCGGGCAGGGGGCGGGCGGTGCGACGGGCCGGGTCTTGCCCTTCGCTTCCAGCGCATGGTGCCATGCCAACCGGACCGATGGCGCCTTCGCAGGCAGCAGGTTGGACAGGCCGCCCCGTTCCAGGACCGTTGCCAGCCGTTCCAGCCAGCGCGCAGGGACCGTCTGCTGGCCGCCTTCCTTTGCCGCACGGATCAGGATTACTTCCGGCGCGCCGGCCGCTTGCGCGAAATCGTGGGCGGCAAGACCGATGCGCCGTTCATGGGCCGGAAGACCGAATTCGCGGCGCATGGCGCGCGACATCCACGGGTCGTCGGGCGGTGCGGGCGGCCAGGTGCCTTCGTTCAGGCCCGCCAGGATCATCCGGTCCGCGTGCTGAAGGCGCGCTTCCAGCGGGCCCAGGATGGCAAGGCGCGGGTGCTTTCCGTATCGCGGGCGGACCGTCCGGCTGCCCATCAGCGTGGCAAGCGACGGCGCATAGTCCGCGATGCTCATGCCGCCCATCAGGTGCGCGGACGGAATCAGGTCCGACAGGAAGGCTGCCAGTTCTTCCCCGTCTTCCCCTTGCCACAGCCTGTCCGCGCCGGGGGTGGTGTCGGTTTCCGCGACGGCTTCCGCGGTTTCGATATGCGCCCGCAGAAGGGCGGCAAAATCCGCTTGCACGGCGCCCGCTTCCCCTGGACGCATTGCCGCCAGAAGCGTCGCGAACCGGCTGTCCAACAGGTCCAGCGTCGCGCGCGCCTGTGCGGCGGCCGTGTCGGACGGCGGGTTCCGTCCCGCCAATCGCCCGTCGATCGCGCTGCGTAAACCGGACGTGCCGGGACCCGGTTTCGGACCGCGCAGACAGACCCGTTCCAGGTTACGGACATCCCGGCGAAGGGTTGCGGGCGATTTCCCCATCGCCGCCAGCGGATGTTTCAGAAGGCCCAGCAGCGCCACCGGGGACAGGTTCGACGCCGCCGCTTCTGCCAGCAACAGGAAGAACCGCCCCGCCGCCGTCTGCCGCAGCGGTATGCCCGCCGAATCGTCGATTTCGATACCCCATCGGGCGAGTTCGGATGCAACCCGGCGGGCAATGTTGCGGTCCGGCGTGATCAGCGCGGCCGTCTTTCCGGGCGTTTCCAGAACCTCGCGCAATGCCTGTGCGGCAATGGCGGCCTCCATCGCGGGGCTGGGCGCTTCGATCCATTCGATGCCGGTCATCGCGTCCGCCGACAGGTGATCGATCCGGTCCCAGGCGGCGGTCGTGCTGGCGGGGCGCATGGTGTCCGACAACAACTGGGTGCGCGCGGCGCGCGGGGTTTCTTCCGCCGCACAGTGCCAATCCGCGACATCGGTCCGGTCAATGCCAAGGGACTGAAACAGGACCGCCAGACCGTGCTGCGCATGGCTTGGGTCCGTGCGGGCGTGGTCCCACGCATCGTCATCCAGATACCGGTCCAGACCGGGCAGCACGACCATCCCCTGGGGCAGGGTCCGAATGACGTCGATCAACTGGCGCGTGGCGGGAATGGACCCCGTCGTGCCGGCTGCGATTACGGGATGATCCGGCGGGTTTTCCCGCCAGTGCCGCGCCTGCGCCGTCATCAGAAGGTTGCGCCGCGCGGCCGGGTCGATTTGACCCGCACCGTCCAGATAGGCGGGCCACGCGGTCCGGATGATGTCCAGGAAGGTAACGGTCGCGGCCCAGTGTTCGGCCAGTTCGTCCGGTGCCAGTTCCTCCAACCGGTCGAGCGACAGGCCTTCCGTCTGTACCTGGTTCAGGAACCGCGCCAGTTCCTGCGCCAACAGCAACGCCTGTTCCGGGCCGATCGGGTCCAGGCTGTCATGGGCTTCCGCCAGCTTCCGGCGATAGGCCAGGACCAGATTGGACAATTGCAGCAGGCGTTCCGTCTCGCCGATCGCGGGCGGCAGGGCCAACAGGTCGTCCACCGCCGATGCGGACCCCGCGGGCGCGGTCAGGACCATTTCTTCCTCGTCCACATCGCCCAGCGGCTGCATGCGCGGCAGCAACAGCGCCTGTCCGCCACGGACGCGCAGGAAAGCTTCACGCAGGGACCGGCAGGCCCGCCGGGTCGGCAGCATGATCAGCATTTCGGAAAGCCGTGCCGGGTCGTCGCCGCACATCGCCAGCAGCCCCGCCGCCAATTCGTCGGCAAAGGATCTGTCGGCGCTGATCGTGAAAAGTTTCGCGGGTCCCATCGCCAAGGACTTTAATCCCGTTTGGCGTGAATTTGAAACGCTTCCGCCGCTATGCAATTCATGCAATGCGCATCCGCAAATTTCGGTCCTAGCGCGCAAAATCGGATCGCGTTAAATCGCAAATCAGTTGACGACCGACGCACGTGCCACTGGCCCTGCGATCGGGCGAGGCCAGATCCCGGCCCGCCCTGATCCTGTCCGGACAAGTCCCGGATGGGTGTACGTAACGACGGAGGCGTCCTTTTTGGAAATGCTTGGTTTCTCTAACGCCGGATGGCGGCGGGAAGGAAACCCTCTCCGGAAGGGAGTGCCGGGATATGGGTATCGTAATGGGCGGCCTTGGGGCCGCCGAAAATGTCATTTCATTGCCGGTTGCCGAACCGCCGCCCGCCAACGACGGGCGCGCCACGGGCAATCTTCTGACCGAACGGCTGGGTGCCTATCTGGCGAACCGGCGGTTCGACCGTCCGACGCTGGTCATGGACCTGGATGCGGTCGCCGAGCGCTATCGGCTTCTCGCGGGGGCGCTGTCGCCCGCGCGCATTCACTACGCGGTGAAGGCAAACCCCGCCCCGGAACTTCTGGCGCGCCTTGCGCTGGAAGGATCGCGTTTCGACGTCGCCAGCCGCGGTGAAATCGAACAGTGCCTGTCGCTGGGCATATCCGCCGACAGCCTGTCGTTTGGCAACACGATCAAACGCCGTTCCGACATCGCCTATGCCTATGCGGCGGGCGTGCGGCTGTTTGCGTTCGATTCCGCCAGCGAGTTGCACAAGCTGGCGGACGCGGCGCCGGACGCGCGCGTTTATTGCCGGGTTCTGGTGGACGGGACCGGCGCCGAATGGCCGTTGGGCCGGAAATTCGGCTGTTCGGACCGTATGGCCGAAGACCTGTTGGTCGAAGCATCGCGCCTTGGCTTCTGGCGTCCGGGCATCAGTTTCCATGTCGGTTCCCAACAGTCGGACCTGGGCGCGTGGGAACGGTGTTTCGCGCGGGTCCGCGCCCTGATCGACCGCCTGGCCGCACGCGGCGTCTATATCGGGCTGGTCAATCTGGGCGGCGGTTTCCCCGCACAGCTGACCCGGTCCATCACCCTGGCGCCGGAACATTACGCCCGCACGGTCCAGGGTCTGGCCGACCGCTATTTCGGCGATCTGGGTGTCGATATGATCGCCGAACCGGGCCGCGGGCTTGTGGCGGATGCGGGCTGCATCGCGTCCGAAGTTCTGCTGGTGTCGGAAAAAGGGGACGGCGACCCGCGCCGCTGGGTCTTCCTGGATATCGGCAAATTCTCCGGCCTGGCGGAAACGATGGACGAGGCGATCAAGTATCTGATCCAGACGCCGGACAACAGCGGCCAAACCGGCCCGGTCGTCCTGGCGGGGCCCAGCTGCGACAGCGCGGACGTGTTGTATGAGAAGACGGACTATGCGCTGCCCATGGATCTGGATGAAGGGGACCGCATCTGGATCATCGGGACCGGTGCCTATACCAGCACTTACTCGTCCGTCGGCTTCAACGGTTTCCCGCCGCTGGATACGGTCTGCATTTAGATACAGCCTGAATCCAAATGCGGGTTTGGACGCCTGGATGCATACAGGCTGTATGTAGAAATCGGCAAAAATTTGAAAATGCCGCGACGGAAACGGACCTGATCCTTCGTTCTAGTCCATGTACAGGACGTCAATGAAGGAGTAGGGCCCATGTCCGCGCCCCGTACCCGTTTTGGAATGAAGACCGCTTTCGCGGCGGCGCTCCTTGGCGCTGTCGGATTTTCGGCATTCGCCACGGGCGCCGCACAGGCGGACCCGCCGCCCTGGGCGCCGGCGCATGGCTGGCGCGCACAACAGGCGGTCAGCCGGACCGTCGTCGAAAAGCACGACCCCGCGCCGTCGGGCAAGGATGAACAGCAGGCCCGCCAACGCCGCCCGCAACTGGAAGGCACCGAGTTCGGCTGCAACAGCGATGTGATCGGCGCGGTCACGGGCGGTGTCATCGGCGCCGCCATCGGATCGCAGATCGGCGACGGCGACGGACAGACCGCTGCCATCATTGGCGGTGCAATCCTGGGCCTTTTCGCCGGAAACGCCATCGGCCAGTCGGTGGATCAGGCGAACGCGAACTGCATCAACCAGACCATGGAAACCGTGCCGGACTGGCAGCCCGTCGTCTGGCACGACCCGGTCGTCCATCAGACCGGCCGTGCGGACAGTACGGAACCGAAGCGATACGCCCTGACGCCGACGCGCACCTATACATCGCCGGCCGGGTTCATCTGTCGCGACTATGTCACGACCGTGACTATCAACGGCCAATTGTCCCAGTCGACCGGCACGGCGTGCCGCGAACCGGACGGGCGCTGGCGCATCGTCGCCTGACCCGTTGCCGCAGTCGCGGCGGGACCGCTGGAAAACCGCTGCGAAGCCTGCTATCAGCACATCCGAACTGGACAGTGCGGAAGGATAGAAGCGTCATGCGGCAGGCATCCGTCGAACGCAATACGAAGGAAACCCAGATTGCGGGGACCGTCGGTCTGGACGGGACCGGCGTCTATGACGTCGCAACCGGCATCGGGTTCCTGGACCATATGCTGGAACAGCTGTCCAAGCACAGCCTGATCGACCTGACGCTGAAGGCGTCCGGCGATTTGCATATCGATTTCCACCACACGACCGAAGACAGCGGCTACGTGATCGGCGCGGCCGTCGCCCAGGCGCTGGGCGACCGCAAGGGCATCGAACGTTACGGCCATGCCTATGCCCCGATGGATGAGACGCTGAGCCGTGTCGCGCTGGACTTTTCCGGCCGGCCCTATCTGATCTGGAAGGTGAATTTCACCAAGCCGAAGCTGGGCGATTTCGACACGGAACTGTTCAAGGAATGGTTCGCCGCCTTTGCCCAGGCGGCGGGTGTGACCCTGCATGTGGAAACCCTGTATGGGGAGAACAACCACCACATCGCGGAAAGCTGCTATAAAGGTCTTGCGAGAGCCTTGAAGGCGGCGATCGCCATCGACCCGCGCAAGGCGGATCAGGTGCCGTCCACCAAAGGGTCGCTTGCGGGCGTCAAGGGCGTCTGACGCTCACGAAAAAAGCCGTTTCCGGCCCGCTTCGCAATTGACAATCATTCTTAGTCGCGCCACATTCCTGCCAGTCACTTCGGACGGAGGGTCGGCTGGAATGTATGTCTGCATTTGCAATGCGGTTTGCGACCGGCGCGTGATGGACGCGATCGAAGCAGGGAACGACAACCCCGATGCGGTCTATGCCGCATGCGGGGTGGAGCCGAACTGCCGCATGTGCGCGGAAACGATCGAAGAAATGGTCGCCGACCACAAATTGCGCGTCAGCGTTCCCGTCGCAGCGGAATAACCAGCTCAGAAGGGGCCGTTGGGCGGTCCCTTACGAATCATCCCCGCCCTTGAACATATGTTCCTGCAGGTAGTTCTGCAGACCCGTTTCGGCGATCAGACGCTGCTGGGTTTCCAGCCAGTCGATATGTTCTTCGGTATCTTCCAGAATGTCTTCGAAGATTTCCCGCGAAACATAGTCGCGTTTCTGTTCGCAGATTTCGATCGCGTCCTTCAGCATGCCCTGGTTCAGGGTTTCGACACCCAGGTCGGCTTCGACCATTTCCGGCACGTTCTGGCCAATTTTTAGGCGGCCCAGATCCTGAAGGTTCGGCAGACCGTCCAGCATCAAAATGCGTTCGATCAGCATGTCGGCGTGTTTCATTTCGCCGATCGATTCTTCGTACACTTCGTGGGCAAGGCGCTTGTAACCCCAGTCCTTCAGCATGCGGGCATGCAGGAAATACTGGTTAATCGCCGTCAGCTCATTCTTCAGAATGGCATTCAGCTGTTCGAGAACCTCTTTGTCACCTTTCATCCCAACTCTCCTTCTTTGATTGGGGGGAGTATGGGCCATTTCACGATTCCAATCAAGGTTGCACTGCAAAGAAAATTCGGAAATGATAATGAATATCAATAACTTATGCCAGTGCGGTTGCGACTAATACGCACGTGCGTTTGCCGCTCGCGGCTGCTAAAAGCACCCGTGTCGAAAACAGGAGGATCAGGCCGGTGAAAACGGTCATCATCGATTACGGGTCGGGGAACCTGCATTCCGCCGCAAAGGCGTTTGAACGCGCGGCCGACCCCGGTATGCAGATATCCGTTACGTCGGATGCGCGCGCGGTCGCGGCCGCCGACAGGGTGGTTCTGCCCGGAGTCGGTGCCTATGCGGACTGCCGGTCGGGACTGTTGGCGGTGGATGGCATGATGGATGCCCTGCAACACGCCGTGACGGAAAAGGGCCGGCCGTTCTTTGGCATCTGCGTTGGCATGCAACTGATGGCCAGCCTGGGCGAAGAACATGGCGAAACACCCGGTTTCGGCTGGGTGCCGGGCCGGGTAACGGCCATACGGCCCGCCGACCCGTCACTGAAGGTCCCGCACATGGGCTGGAACACGCTGGCCACGAAACAGGACCATGCGGTCATGGACGGAATTGATGTCGGGGCCTATTTCTATTTCGTGCACAGCTATCATCTGATGCCGGACGACGGGTCGCATCTGCTGGGGACGGTCGACTATGGCCAGCCGCTGACGGCGGCCGTCGGCCACGGCACGATGTTCGGAACCCAGTTCCACCCGGAAAAAAGCCAGGCATCGGGCCTGAAACTCATCTCCAACTTCCTGAAATGGAGCCCGTAAGCCCCATGATCCTTTATCCCGCGATTGATCTGAAGGAAGGAAAGTGCGTCCGGCTGGAACGCGGCGACATGGCCGCGGCCACCGTCTTCAACGAAGACCCGGCGGCACAGGCCACCCAGTTCGTGGCGTCCGGCGCAAAATGGATCCATGTCGTCGACCTGGACGGTGCTTTTTCCGGGCGGTCCGAAAATGCCGACGCGGTCACCGCGATCCTGGCCGCGGTCGGCGGAAGGGCGAATGTCCAGCTGGGCGGGGGGATCCGCACGGTAAGCCATGTCGCGGCCTGGATCGAACGGGGTGTGTCCCGTGTGATCCTGGGAACCGTCGCGGTGAAGGACCCCGATGTCGTGCGCGCCGCCTGCAGCGCCTTCCCGGGTCAGATTGCCGTCGGTATCGACGCCAAGGGCGGGCGCGTCGCCGTCGAAGGCTGGGCCGAAGTGACGGACATGGACGTGACCGAACTCGCCAGGAAGTTCGAAGATGAAGGTGTGGCCGCCATTATCCATACCGATATCGACCGTGACGGCATCATGCAGGGCGTGAATGTCGCGGCGACCAAGGCACTGGCCGACGCGGTATCGACGCCCGTCATTGCGTCGGGCGGGGTGTCCAGCCTGGATGATCTGCGCGGCCTGAAACAGGTCGGCGGCATTGCCGGCGCGATCAGCGGGCGGGCGCTGTATGACGGGGCTTTCACCGTCGAAGACGCGATCGCCGTTCTAGCGGGGACAAGCGAATGTTGAGTGTCCGCGTCATCCCTTGTCTGGATGTGAAGGACGGGCGGGTCGTCAAGGGCGTCAATTTCGTCGACCTGGTCGATGCGGGCGACCCGGTCGAACAGGCAAAGGTCTATGACACTGCCGGCGCGGATGAACTTACCTTTCTGGACATCACCGCCAGTCATGAAAACCGCGATACGATCTTTGACGTTGTCTCACGCACGGCGGAAGTCGCCTTCATGCCGCTGACCGTCGGCGGCGGCGTGCGCACGACAGACGATATCCGGAAACTTCTGCTGGCGGGCGCGGACAAGGTGTCCATCAACACGGCCGCGGTCAAACGCCCGGAATTCGTGGCCGAAGCCGCGGAACGGTTCGGGGCGCAATGCATCGTGGTCGCGATCGACGCGAAAGCGGTTGCGCCGGACCGCTGGGAAATTTTCACCCACGGCGGGCGGGAACCGACCGGCATCGACGCCGTTGCCTTCGCCCGGCAGGTGACGGAACTGGGTGCCGGGGAAATCCTGCTTACCTCCATGGATCGGGACGGCACGAAACAGGGCTTCAACATTCCCCTGACCCGCGCGATTGCCGACGCCGTGCCCGTGCCGGTCATTGCGTCCGGCGGGGTGGGGACGCTGGACCATATGGTCGAAGGTGTGCGCGACGGCCATGCGTCCGCCGTGCTGGCGGCGTCCATCTTTCATTTCGGCACATTTTCCATCGCACAGGTGAAATCCCACATGGCGGCGGCGGGTCTGCCGATCCGCCCGGTGGACGGCGGCACGGCCGCCGGGGTTGAGGAGGTACGCGCATGAGCGACGTCGACGCAAAGGTGCTGGAACGGCTGTTCGCCACGATAGAGGAACGCAAGGGCGCGGACCCGTCGTCATCCTATACCGCCAAACTGTTTTCCCGGGGGCGGGGCAAGATTGCCCAGAAACTGGGGGAAGAGGCGGTGGAAACCGTGATCGAAGCCATGGGCGACGACAGGGCCGCGATTGCAAGTGAAAGCGCGGACCTTCTGTACCACCTGCTGGTCCTGTGGGCCGATGCCGGCTTGAAGCCGGACGATGTCTGGGCAAAACTGGCGGAACGGGAAGGGACATCCGGACTGGTGGAGAAGGCATCCAGGTCCGATACCTGACCCGGACCGGGTCATTCGGGGGCGGCAATGGGTTTTGAGGCTTGGCTGGTTTTCGTCGGTGTATGGTTCCTGTCGGGCATTCCGCTGGGGCCGAACGCCATCAACTGCATCGCCGTTTCGTCCCAGGCCGGGTTTCTGAGAAGCCTTTGGTGCGTCGTCGGCATCATCATCGCCGGGCTGGTTTTCATCGCGCTGGTGTCGGTCGGGTTCGCCACAATCCTGGCGGCGCACGCGGGACTGTTCACGGCGTTGAAGGTCGCGGGCGCGCTGTACCTGATCTGGATGGGACTGTCCGCCTGGCGAAAGGCGGGACGTCCCGCAGACACGGACGCGGCCGGGGATGGCGCGCAGTCCGCATCGCGCATCGTCGTCCGGTCGATCGGCATATCGCTCAGCAATCCAAAGGCGGTTCTGTCCTATGCGGCGGTTTTCGCCCAGTTCATTTCGGCGGACGCGCCGCTGTTCGATCAACTGGCAATTCTGACCCCCACGGCGATGGGCATCGTCGCCATCATCTATACCGCATATTGCGCCGCCGGCGTCGGCATCGCGCGGGTTCTGTCCAGTGCGCGGCGCAAGCTTGCTTTCGACCGGTTTGTGGCCGGTTTCTTTGTATTCGCCGGAACCTCGCTCATCGCGAACGAAGCGGTCCGGCGCGCCTGACAACCTTGTAGTGGAAAGTGGACGGCATGAGCTACGACGACCAGAACATCTTTGCGAAAATCCTGCGCGGTGAAATCCCGTGCGACAAAGTCTATGAGGACGACTATGCGCTGGCGTTCCGGGATATCGCCCCCCAGGCACCGGTCCATGTTCTGGTCATTCCGAAAGGGCCGTATGTTTCCATGGCGGATCTGTCCGCCAATGCCAGCGATGCGGAAATCGCCGGACTGTTCCGCGCCGTCGGCGTCGTCGCGCGGCAACTGGGGCTGGATGAAACCGGCTATCGCACCATCGCCAACAACGGCCGCGACGCGCACCAGGAAGTCCCCCACCTGCATGTCCATATCTTTGGCGGGCGGTCGATGCGCGGCATGATCCCGAAGCCGAAGTCCGAAGACGGGTAAGCGTGGTCGTCGCTGTTCCGTGTTCCCGCGAAGGCGGGAACCCATTCCGTAGACGATTGCCAAACGCATCAATAGTCGCGTGACGCTTTTTCAGCGGAATGGACCCCCGCCTTCGCGGGGATGTCGCTTGAGAGAGGCGCGTCGACCTATTTGACGGCAAACGCCAGATAGTTGACGTCCAGGTCGCGGGGCGCCAGGTCGAACTCGTCGGCAATCGGGTCATAGGCCATGCCGCACAGGTCGGTCACGGTCATGCCGGCCTGTCGCAGGCCCGCCGCCATTTCGGACGGTTTCACAAATTTCCGCCAGTTGTGCGTGCCGCGCGGCAGCCAGCGCAGCACATATTCCGCACCGACAACGCCCAGCGCGAAAGCCTTCACCGTGCGATTGAAGGTGGAAAGGACCATCGCGCCGCCCGGTTTCACCAAGGAAGCGGCGTCCCGCAGGAAGACGTCCACGTCGGCGACATGTTCGACCACTTCCATGTTGATGACGGCATCGAAGCGCGTGCCTTCGGCGGCCAGCGCGTCCGCGGTGATGTGACGGTAGCGGATGTCCAGTCCCATTCGGTCCGCATGGTTGCGCGCGATGTCGATCGACCGCCCGGTCGCGTCGATGCCGGTTACGTCGGCACCAAGCCGGGACAGGGGTTCGCAAATCAGCCCGCCGCCGCACCCGATGTCGCAGATGCTGAGGCCGGACAGAGGCCTGGTCGCCATGGGGTCGCGTCCGAACCGGTCACACAAACGGTCGCGGATATAACGCATCCGGACGGGATTCAGCATGTGAAGGGGTTTGAACTCGCCGTCCGCGTCCCACCACTGATCGGCGATCGCCTCGAACTTTTCGATCTCTTCCCGGTCGACCGTCGAATGCGCGCCCGCCTGCATGGTCCCGATGGCTCCTGTCGGTTGGTTGCTACGCCTTGCGCCGAAACTTCCGGGCGAGTATGGATACGCCGCGCGCGGGCGGCAAGGGACCGATTGTCGCCCGCGCGTTCATTTGTTGAAACCGAATCGGATCACCGGGCTGTCTTGAGATATGGCGCGCATTGTAATGAAATTCGGCGGCACGTCGGTTGCCGACATCGGACGCATTGAAAATGCCGCGACCCGCGTCAAGCGCGAGGTCGAAGCCGGCAATGAAGTGGCCGTCATCGTTTCCGCCATGGCGGGGGTGACGAACCAGCTGGTCGGGTATGTCCAGGAAACGACGAAGCTGTACGATGCGCGGGAATATGATTCCATCGTGGCGTCGGGCGAACAGGTCGTCGCCGGGCTGATGGCGATCCGCCTGCAGTCCATGGGCATTCAGGCCCGGTCCTGGCTGGGCTGGCAGATTCCGATCCGGACCGACGAAATGCATGGCAAGGCCCGGATTGAAGACATCGAATCCGCGGAACTCATTCGCCGCATTTCGAACCAGGAAGTCGCGGTCGTCGCCGGTTTCCAGGGGGTGTCGCCGCGCGGACGGATCACGACGCTGGGCCGTGGCGGGTCCGATACGTCGGCCGTCGCATTGGCGGCGGCGCTGAACGCGGACCGCTGCGATATCTATACCGATGTGGACGGTGTCTATACGACCGACCCGCGAATCGTGCCGAAGGCGCGCAAGATCGAACGGATCAGTCACGAAGAAATGCTGGAGATGGCGTCGCTGGGCGCGAAGGTTTTGCAAACGCGCTGCGTCGAAATTGCCATGAATCACGGTGTGCGGCTACAGGTGCTATCCTCGTTCGAGGATAAGCCGGGAACACTGGTAGTGGATGAGGAAGAGATCGTGGAACAGCAAGTCGTAAGCGGGATCGCCTACAGCCGGGACGAGGCGAAGATAACCCTGGTGAAGGTCGCGGACAAACCCGGCGTGGCGGCAAACATCTTTGGCCCGTTGAGCGAGGCGTCGATCAATGTCGACATGATCGTCCAGTCCGTCGCGGCGGACGGCCAGCGCACCGACATGACCTTTACCGTCGCGCGAAGCGACCTGGAACGCGCGGTCGCCATTCTGACGGCCAATCATGACAGAATCGGATATGAATCGCTTCTGTCCGACGGGGATATCGTAAAGATTTCCGTTATCGGTGTCGGCATGCGCAGTCACGCGGGCGTGGCGCAAACCATGTTCCGGACCCTTGCGGAGAAGGGCATCAATATCCAAGTGATATCCACCAGTGAAATCAAGATTTCGACCCTGGTGGGCGAAGAATACGCCGAGCTTGCGATCCGCGCGCTGCACACGGCCTATGGGCTAGACGCAGCCTGACCGCACGTGCCGGCGGGGCGCGCGAATGCGCTTCGTCGGGCCATATCGAACCCTGGCGGGAAGGGACCGGGCGGGCCCCGGTGCAAGTCTATGAACGGCAGCGAACGAAAGGATCGGCCAGTACCCGGCGTCCAGGAATCTTCGGTCGCCTGGGCGGGGTCGCGCATGCTGTTGCGGCGCCTGCGCGATGTCATGGCCGGGCCCGGCAATGCGCAGGACCGGCTGGACCGCATCGCGCGCCTGATCGCCGCCGACCTGGTGGCGGAAGTGTGCTCCATCTACATCCGTCGCGCCGGGGACGTCCTGGAGTTGTTCGCAACGCAGGGCCTGAAGCGTGAGGCGGTGCACAATACCCGCCTGCGCGTCGGCGAAGGGATCGTCGGCGCCATCGCCGCGGAAAGCCGTGCGATCGCGCTTGCCAACGCAAAGGAACATCCGAATTTCGCCTATCGCCCGGAAACGGGGGAAGAAATCTATTCGTCCATGATGGGGGTTCCGATCCTGCGCGGCGGCCGGATGCTGGGCGTGCTGGCGGTCCAGAACACGTCCAGCCGCGTCTATTCCGATGAAGAGGTGGAAACGCTGGAAACGGTTTCCATGGTCGTCGCGGAAATGATCGCGGGCGGGGAATTGATCGGCGCCGACGAACAGCGTCCGATGGACGGGATCGGCATGAAGCCGCTGCGGCTGGAAGGGCTGCGTCTGCACCGGGGGCTGGCCATGGGGTTTGCGGTCCTGCACCGCCCCAACATCCCGATCGGCAGGACGGTGGCGGAAGACCCGCAGATTGAAAGACAGCGCCTGACCGATGCCCTGGGGGCGATGCACCGGCGGCTGGACGACATGCTGGTCGCCGCCGACGCGGACGGTCCCGGCGACCATGTCGACATTCTGCGCACATACCGCATGTTCGCGGAAGACAAGGGCTGGATCCGCCGCATTGTAGAGAAGATCGAAAACGGCCTGACCGCCGAAGGCGCCGTCGTCCGGGTTCAGGACGAAACCCGCGCGCGCATGAAAAAGGTCGAAGACGCCTATTTGCGCGAACGACTGCTGGACCTGGAAGACCTGGCGTTCCGGCTGTTGCAGCACCTGTCCGGGGCGACCGGTCCGGGCGGCGGGGCCAACCTGCCGGACGAAACGGTCCTGATTGCCCGAAACATGGGGCCTGCGGACCTGCTGGACTATGACCGGGCGAAGCTGAAGGCATTGATCCTGGAAGAAGGGTCGTCCACGTCCCACGTCGCGATTGTGGCGCGCGCACTGGACATTCCCGTGGTCGCGCGGGTCAAGAATGTGCTGGACCGGGTCGAACCCATGGACCCGATCCTGGTCGATGGCGGCAACGCCGTATGCTACGTCCGCCCGAGCGAGGACGTGCGGAACGCGTTCCAGTCGTCGATGCAGCTGTTCGAGGAAAAGCGCGCCCACTATCTGGCGACGCGCGACCTGCCGGCGGTGACCCGCGACGGTGTCCATGTGACGCTGATGATGAATGCGGGCCTATTGATCGATATGGCGCACATGAACGATTCCGGCGCGGCGGGCATTGGCCTGTACCGGACGGAAATCCCCTTCATGGTGCGGTCCGATTTTCCGGACACGGCCACTCAGGCGGAATTGTACGCCAACATCCTGGATCAGGCCGACGGCAAGCCCGTGACCTTCCGCACGCTGGATATCGGCGGGGACAAGATCCTGCCCTATTTCAACGACGGCGCGGAAGAGAACCCGGCAATGGGTTGGCGCGCGGTCCGCATCGCCATCGACCGCCCGGGCATCCTGCGCATTCAGCTGCGCGCCATGTTGCAGGCAAGCCGCGGACGGCCGCTGCGCATCATGTTCCCGATGATCGCGACGGTGGATGAATTCCAGAAGGCCCGCGCGATCCTGGCGAAGGAACTGGCCCGCGCAGAAGCGCGCGGCGTGAAGATGCCCGAGACGATTTCCGTCGGGCTGATGCTGGAAGTGCCGTCCCTGCTGTTCCAATTGCAGGATCTGGCCGGGAAAGCCGACTTCGTTTCGGTCGGCAGCAACGACCTGTTCCAGTTCCTGTTCGCGTCGGACCGGTCCAATCCACGTCTGGACGGGCGCTACGATACGTTGAGCGCGCCCGCCCTGAATGCCATACGACAGATCGTGGAACGCTGCGAAGCGGCGGGGATGGACCTGTCGGTCTGCGGCGAAATGGCCGGACACCCGCTGGATGCATTGGCGCTGGTGGGGTTGGGTGTTCGCACGCTGTCCATGTCGCCGGGCAATCTGGGCGCGGTCCGCGATGCGATCCGCAGCGCCAACGCGTCCCAGCTTTCTGATTTCGCCCATTCCCTTCTGACCCGGAACGATGCGTCGTTGCGCGGCGCGGTTCAGGGTTTCGCGCGCGATCACAAGATTCCCTACTGACCCGTATCTGCGGTAAGGCCTTAACCGGCTTTGCTTTTTTGCAGGCATCAGCGTAAAAACACTGGGCTGATATCCATGGTTAATGTCCGGTTCGGCATGAGCCGGTCATGACAGGGCGGTCAGCGCGGTGTCTCTTGATGTGGGGAAAGGCGATTCCGGATGGCCGGTTCGGATCAGGAATCAGAAAGCACGCGCGGTTCTGCGACCCGGTATACCGGTGCCGTCGGGACCATCCTTCGCGGTGCGCGGCTTGCCCGCGATGAGGAACTGAGCGAGGTCGCGTCCGCGCTTCGCATCCGTCTTCCCTATCTTGAAGCGATCGAAGAAGGCCGTCAGGCCGATCTGCCGGGCCTGACCTATGGCATCGGGTTTGTGCGCGCCTATGCCGTCTATGTCGGACTGGATCCGGATATCCTGGTTCAGCGGTTCAAGGATGAATCCCGTGGGCTGGGCCGCCAGACGCAGCTTCAGTTCCCGGAACCGCTTCCCGGCAACCGGGTGCCAAGTGCGGCCCTTCTGTTTGTCGCGTTTCTGTTCGCAGCGGCAGCCTATGGCGGCTGGCTTTATACGAATTCCCAGGACATGACCTTTATCGAAGCTGTGGAAGCGGTGCCCCAGAACCTGATGGCATTGCTGGAATCGGACGACGATGAGGCCGAAGCCGAACCCGCGCCCGATGCGCCTGATGCAGTGAATAGCGACACGCCGGCACCCGCGCCGGAAGCGGCTGGCGATGCGTCGGGCGGCCAGGAAATATCCGAGCCGTCAATGGCGGATGCCGAAGAAGCCGTCGCCGAAGCGATGCAGGCTGCGACGGATGCCGTGCAAACGGCGGTCGACGAAGCAGCGACCGCGGTGACCGACGCGGGTCAGGCTGTTGAATCCGCCATTGCACCGGCGGATGAAACCCAAACCGACCCCGCCCTGACGACAGCGGTGGAAAGCGAACCCCCGCCCACGCCCGAACCGGCACAATCAACGGAAACGGTCATTGCGGCCACGGACGCGCCGGAAACCGCACCGGCGGCCACGGCGGTCGATGCACAGCAGGCCGCTGCGGCACCGGTCACGGACACGGCCGAAGGCAACCCGCCCGCCGCGCCCGAGGAGGAGGTTGCCGCCGCGCCAGCAGCAGCACAGCCTATCGCCCAACCCGAGTCCCCATCTCAGGATGAACCGGCCGGAACCGCCGAACCGCCGCCCGCCGATTCCACGGCGACTGAACAAACCGCCGCGCTGGGAGCGGCCCCGGCGACTGAGGAGGCTGCGGCCCCTGCCGCGGAAAACGCATCCGGTCTGTCGTCCGGCGAAACGGAAAATACCGCCGCGCCGTCCGCGCCCGCGATCGAACAGACGGAACTGGCACCGCCACCCGATGAAGGCGGGGACGATGCCGCGACGGACAGCGCCGGGACCGAAATTCAAAGCACCAATCTGGACGCACCGCCGCCGGAACCTGCCGAAAGTCAGGTGGAAGCGGTTGCAGCGGCCGCAGACGCCGGTGCCGATGCCAACCGGGACACCACTGAGGCGGACAGCGCCGCGCCGGATTCCGCACCCGTGCAGGAGGCGGCGGCCCCGCCGCGCATCATCATCCAGGCGACGAATGAATCCTGGATCAAGATCACGGCACCCGACGGTGCGGTGCTGGTTGAACGGCTGATGCTGATGGGTGAAATCTATCGCGTTCCCTATCGTGAGGGCCTGGTCATGGATACCGGCAATGCGGGCGCGTTGAAGCTGATCGTCAACGGAACGCTGGTGCCGCCGCTGGGCGAATCCGGCGCGGTCGTGCAGGGCATCTCTCTGGCGCCGGAAGACCTGTTGCCGTAAGGTGATTTGCGACGATTTGCCGGCCTTGTCATCGGTCGCCGAAATGCGCATGTTCCTGTCGAATTTTCGAACCGGATCGAGTGGCCTCGATGAGCATCAGACCCTACCGTGAAATCCAACGGCGCCCGTCGCGGCGTATCATGGTGGGTAATGTGCCGGTTGGCGGCGATGCCCCGATCACGGTCCAGACCATGACGAACACGCTGACCGCCGATGTCGAAGCGACCATCGCGCAGGTCCGGCGCTGCGAAATGGCGGGCGCAGACATCGTGCGCATTTCCTGCCCCGACCGGGAGTCCACCGAAGCGCTGGCAAAGATCATTCCCGAAGTGACGGTCCCGATCGTCGCCGACATCCATTTTCACTATAAGCGCGCGATCGAAGCGGCAGAGGCCGGGGCGGCGTGCCTGCGCATCAACCCGGGCAATATCGGGTCGCCGGAACGGGTGCGCGAGGTAGTGAAGGCGGCGAAGGATCATGGCTGTTCCATGCGGATCGGCGTCAATGCGGGGTCGCTGGAAAAGCATCTTCTGGACAAATATGGCGAGCCCTGTCCCGAAGCCATGGTCGAAAGCGGGCTGGAACATGCACGCATCCTGGAAGACGCCGACTTCACCGAATTCAAGATCAGTGTGAAGGCGTCGGACGTTTTCCTGGCGGTTGCCGCCTATCACGGGTTGGCCGAAGCCTGTGACTATCCCCTGCATCTGGGCATCACAGAGGCAGGGGGCCTCAGGATGGGGACGATCAAGTCATCCATCGGCATGGGGTCGCTGCTTTGGGCCGGGATCGGCGATACCATCCGTGTCAGCCTTTCCGCCGCCCCGGAAGAGGAAGTGAAGGTCGGGTTCGACATGCTGAAGGCGCTGAACCTGCGCCATCGCGGGGTGAATGTCATTTCCTGCCCGTCCTGTGCGCGCCAGCAGTTCGATGTCATCGAAACGGTGCGGGTGCTGGAAGAACGGCTGGCCCATATCATGACACCGATGACGGTCAGCGTGATCGGGTGCGTCGTAAACGGCCCCGGGGAAGCGCGCGAAACGGACATCGGCTTCACCGGTGGCGGCAAGGGCACGCACCAGGTCTATGTCGCCGGACAGCCGCATCATCGGCTGAAAGACGAAAGCATCGTCGACCATCTGGTCAAGATGGTTGAAGAGAAAGCCGCGGAAATCGAAGCCGAGCGCGCCGCCGCGGCGGAATAGCCACCTTACATTCGAAACCTTAACCCTAGCCGAGGAGCATCCCTCATGGCCGAGTTGCAGCCTGTTCGCGGTACCCACGACCTTCTACCGGAAGCGATGCGCGCCCATCGGCATGTGGGCGACACCGGGCGCCGTGTTGCCGCGACCTATGGGTTCGAGGAAGTGGCCACCCCCATATTCGAGTTCACGAATGTCTTTGCCCGCACATTGGGGGAAGCAACCGACGTCGTGACCAAGGAGATGTACACGTTCGAAGACAAGGGCGGTGACAGTCTGACGCTGCGGCCGGAAAACACGGCTGGCGTCTGCCGGGCATTCATTTCGAACGGGCTGATGCAGCACACGCCGGTGAAGTACTTCTATGACGGTCCCATGTTCCGCCACGAGCGTCCCCAGAAGGGCCGTCAGCGCCAGTTCCATCAGATCGGTGTGGAACTCATCGGCGCGGCGCAGCCGTTGGCCGATGTCGAAGTGATCGCCTGCGGCTGGTCGATCCTGACGGCACTGGGACTTGGCGACAAGGTGACGCTGGAACTCAATACCCTGGGCGATACGCAAAGCCGCGTCGCCTATCGCGACGCGCTGGTGGGTTATTTCAGCGACAATCGCGACCGCCTGTCGGAAGAGTCGCTGGACCGGCTTGAACGCAACCCGATGCGCATTCTGGACAGCAAGGACGAAGGCGACCGTGCGCTGGTCGCCGGTGCGCCGTCCTATGGGGATTACCTTAATTCGGAAAGCGTGGATTTCTTCGGCGCGGTCAAGGACGGGCTTGCACAGCTTGGCATTGCCTATGAACTGAATCCCCGTCTGGTCCGCGGGCTGGACTATTACTGTCACACGGCTTTCGAGTTCACGACGGATGCGCTGGGCGCGCAAGGCACCGTCATGGGCGGGGGGCGCTATGACGGTCTGATCGGGCTGTTGGGCGGTCAGGACACGCCGGGCGTCGGATGGGCCGCGGGGGTCGAACGGCTTTCCATGCTGGCGGGCGACGGCGTTGAACCGGTGCGTCCTGTGGTGATCGTGCCCATGGGGGACGCGGCGGAAAAGGCCGCACTGTCGATGGCCCAGTCCCTGCGGGATGCCGGCATTCGGACCGAGTTCGCCTTTTCCGGCAATATGAAGAAACGCATGAAACATGCGAACAAGGTCAATGCGCGGGTGGCGGTAATCGTTGGCGATGATGAACTTTCGCGCGGGGTCGTTCAGCTGAAGCTGCTGGATGACGGATCCCAGAACGAGGTTGCGTCGACCGATCTGATCGCGGCCTGCCGGGAAGGCTGAAACCCGAATGGCCGACGGTGCGCATCGCCAGCTGGCGTCCATGCCCGAACGGCCCTTTGCCGTGGGCGCCAGTTTTCGCACCGCGACCGCGGGTGTCCGGGACCGGCTGTTCTTCGATGCCGCAGAGGCGCGCAGCGTCCTGGAAACAGGCGGACGGATGGGCCTTCCGAACCTTATGGGGCTTGCCACCTGCGACCGGGTGGAACTGATCGGCTGTTCCCGGGACCCCGAAGCCGATATCCGCAAGGCGGAGGATATCCTGCGCGACCGCCTGTCGGGTACCGGTCCCGGCGGCGATACGCTGTACCGTCTTTATGACATAGACGCGGTGCGCCATGTGTTCCGGATCGCCAGCGCCCTGGACAGCCAGATGGTCGGCGAAAGCCAGATCCTGGGTCAGTTCAAGGATGCGATTTCCCTGGCGACGGAGGCCGGTTCGGTCACCGGGGAACTGGACCGGTTGCTGCAGGCGGCCCTTGCCCTGGCGAAACGGGTGCGGACAACCACGCGGATCGGCGAAGGGGCGGTTTCGGCCGCAGCCGCCGCCGTCAAGGTTGCGACCGATCTGCACGGTCCGATGGAACAGTGCCGGGCGTTGCTGATCGGGTTGGGCGAAACGGGCTGGCTGATTGCCGAACAGTTTCAGAATGCCGGGATTGCCGTCCTGAACGTGACCGGCCCGTCCCGGCGCACGGAACGCGAGGCCGCCCGTCGCGGCATACCGTTCCAGCCGTTCGACCGGCTTGCGGACATCCTGCCGTCGGCGGATGTGGTGATTACCTGTTCCGGGCATGGCCGGTATCTGTTGGACCGCCCTGCCGTCGTGAAGGGGCTTGAAAGCCGCCGTCACGCACCGCAGCTGATTGTCGATGCGGCGGTTCCGGGCGATGTCGACCCGGATGTCGGGGAACTCGACGACGCCTTTCTTTATACCCTGTCAGACATCGAACGTCTGGCCGAAAAAGGGCAGCTGGACCGGAAGGCGGAGGCGCTGGAGGCAGAGGCCATGGTCGAATCCGCCCTGTCGGAATGGCGCCGCGAACAGGCGGAACGCGAAGGTGTGCCGGGTCTGGTCGCGCTGCGGGACCATTTTGAACAGCTACGGCAGGACGTGCTGTCCCGCCACCCGAACGCCGGTCCGCAGGAAGCGACGCGACTGGTCGTCAACCGCATCCTGCATGAGCCGAGCGAGACGCTGCGCCGGATCGCAATGGAAGGGGAAACGGCGGACCTGAAGGATACGATCACGGTGAACCGTGTGCTGGAACGGCTTTTTGGGCTGTCGATCCAGCCGGATGACAGGAAAAACAAATGAGTTGGGAAGATAATATCGACCGGGTCATGCATCGGCATCTGGAACTGTCGGACAGGATGGCATCTGGCGCCCTGGCGGCGGAAGAATTCCAGGCGGTGTCGATGGAATATTCGGAACTGTCGCCCATCGTCGAAAAGGCACAGGCCTACAAGGATGCCCGTGCCGAGGCGCAGGACCTGGAACAGCTGTGTGACGACGCCGACGGCGACCCGGAAATGCGCGAACTGGCGCGCGACGAACTGGCCGAGCTGCAGGAACGGCTGCCGGACCTGGAACAGGAACTGAAACTTCTGTTGCTGCCGAAGGACGAGGCCGACCGCAGAAGCTGTATCCTGGAAATCCGCGCGGGCACCGGCGGGGATGAAGCGGCACTGTTCGCGGGTGACCTGCTTCGGATGTATCAGCGTTATTGCGGGCTTCGGGGCTGGCAGATGGAAGTGCTGGAAGCGTCCGAAACGGAAATCGGCGGTTTCAGCCAGGTGACCGCATCGGTGAATGGCGCAGGGGCCTTTGGGCGGCTGAAATACGAATCCGGCGTGCATCGCGTCCAGCGCGTGCCGGTAACGGAAAGCGGCGGCCGCATTCACACTTCCGCCGCGACGGTCGCGGTCCTGCCGGAAGCGCAGGAGGTCGACGTCGACGTGAACGAGGCCGACCTCAGGATAGATACCTACCGGTCCCAGGGGGCGGGCGGTCAGCATGTGAACACGACTGACAGCGCGATCCGGATCACGCACATGCCGACCGGCATTGTCGTTACCTGTCAGGACGAAAAATCGCAGCACAAGAACCGGGCAAAGGCGATGAAGGTTCTGTTGGCGCGGCTTTACGACATCGAACGCGAACGACAGGCCCAGGAACGGGCCGCCGACCGGAAATCCATGGTCGGGTCCGGGGACCGGTCGGAACGCATCCGCACCTATAACTTCCCGCAAGGCCGCGTGACGGACCACCGCATCAACCTAACGCTCTACAAGCTGGACCGCATGATGTCGGGCGAGGCGGTGGACGAGGTGCTGGACGCCCTGATCCTGGAGGATCAGACCGAACGTCTGGCCGAACTGGGGGAGGATGCTTGACTAACGCATCCATCGGCCGCCGCGCGTTGCTGCGCGAAGGGACGGCGGCCCTGACGCGGGCGGGGGTCGAAAATGCCGCGTCCGAGGCGCGCTTTCTTCTGTGCGATGTGGAAGGTATCGGCGCCGGGGATATCGTTTTGGCGCCGGAAGCGGGCGTTGCGAACGCCCAACGCTATCGTGACTGGATCGCGCGCCGCGCGTCCGGCGAACCGGCCAGCCGGATCACCGGTTTCCGGAACTTTCGCGGACTGGACTTCGCCGTCGGCCCGTCGACGCTGGACCCGCGGCTGGACAGCGAGGTTCTGGTGGAAACGGTCCTGGACATTGTCCCCGGCGATCGCCCCGTGCGGCTTGTCGATGTCGGGACGGGGACCGGGTGTCTGATCCTTTCCGTCCTCGCGGAACGGCCGCAGGCGATGGGCGTTGGAATCGACTTGTCGGCGGATGCGGCCGGCCTCGCCTGGCAAAATGCGCGCCGGTTGGGACTGGCCGGCCGGTTCCTGGCGGTCGCGGGAAACTGGATTTCGTCCTGTCCGCGAAGTGCCTTCGACTGTGTGATTTCGAACCCGCCCTACATCCGGCGGGATCTGATTGCCGAACTCGACGCCACGGTCCGGGACCATGACCCGCACCTGGCCCTGGATGGCGGCCCAGACGGGCTGGACTGTTATCGCGCGCTGTTGCCGCAGGCGCTGGCCGTCTTGAAGCCCGGCGGCTGGCTTGCGGTCGAAATCGGTTATGACCAGGGACCGTCCGTGCAGGCCATGATGCGGACGGCCGGCTTCGAACGGACGCGGGTTATATGTGACCTGGCGGACATGGATCGTGTCATTGTCGGCAGGAAAAAAGACTTGGATTAGGGGTGGCAACAGGGTAACTTCGCTGTCGGTTGGCAGCGATGTGGTGGGGCTTTACGCCAACACCGGTTCCGCACCATCCCTCCGCGAGCGCATTTTTATTTCGGGGTCCGAATACGGTTGGCCCTCCGCACGACAAAGTTACGAACATCACTTGTCGTTCGGTGAAGCGCTCTTGCGTAACTTCGACAGATCGGACCCGAAGAGGTAAGAGTTGAACAATCCGAAACAGAACCGCGGTCGGCATCGCAACAACGGCCGCCGCAGCAATCCATCGCGGCAGAACTTCGATTCCAACGGACCGGGGGTCCGCATCCGCGGCAACGCAACCCAGGTGTATGAAAAGTACATCCAGCTTGCGCGGGACGCCCAGGGTTCCGGCGACCGGGTCATGGCGGAAAACATGCTTCAGCATGCGGAACATTACTATCGCATCCTGAACGAAAACGCCCCGGATCGGAATCAGCGCCCGCAGTCACAGGATTCTCAGGATTCGCAGAATTCCGGCAACGGTGCGCAGCAGTCGGCGCGCGACGATCAGGCGGATGCGGATGTCGAAGATGTGACGCAGGACAACAGCGTCGCGTCCCCCGAAGGCGACAGCGCGGAAGCGGCGGAAAATACCGGTCGCGGCCGTGGCCGGCGGAACAGCCGCAGCAATGGCGGCGGAAGCAACGGCCGCAGCAACGGTCGTGGCCGCCGTTCGGAAAAGTCCGATGCGCCGGAAGAAGTCGCCGCCGCGCCGGAACAGTCCGAACTGCCGGATTTCCTGACCAGCGGCAGCTAGTCCGAACGCGGACGAGTCGCGCAGATGCGCTGGCGGATGCCGGGCTTCGGTTCGGCGTCAAAGCCGTGTTCATAGGCGCGGACGGTCAGGTTGCCGGCGACCGCGGACAGTAATTCCCCTTCTTCCAGAAGATAGGCGTCCCTTGCGGGGTGGCCGTAGGCTTCGTTCCCCCTGGCGAATGTCTCATAGATCAGTGCGCCACCGGGCGCGACCGCCGCGATAATGTCGTCCAGGACCGGCCGGTGAAGGTAACAGGTCACGACGACCCCGCCGAACCTTTCCCCGGCGAGCGGGAACGGCGACCCGTCTTCCAGGTCCGCTTCGACGATTCGTGCGCGGGGATCGTCTTCCAGGTCGGCCAATGCGGAAATGTTCCGGTCCAGAAAGACGCATCCGTGCCCACGGTCCAGGAACAGCCGGCCATGCCGGCCGTTGCCGCAGGCCAGGTCCAGAACGTCCGTACCGCCCGGCACAAGATCCGCCCAGCGTTCGACCCACGGGCTGGGGGCCGCGAAACCGGCATGTTTTTCAACGAAGTGGGATGTCATCCAAAATTACCCGCTTTCCCGATTTGACTTGCCAATTCGATCACCCGACGCCAAATCTTAGCAAGGACGTTCGTGCGAAACGTCGAAATAATTTGGTCGAAAGTTATGATTTCGTTCAATCTTCGCTGCAAGAACGATCACGAGTTCGAAGGCTGGTTCAAGAATTCCGACGCCTTCGAAGCGCAGAATTCGTCACGCCAGATTGCCTGCCCCAGCTGTGGCAGCAAGAAGGTCGAACGCGCGTTAAGCGCGCCGAACGTATCGACTGCGCGCGGCCAGGACCTGCCGACGCCCGAGCAGGCGAAGAAACTGAGGACCGCGCTCAGGAACCTGCGTAAACAGGTCGAATCCACCCACGAGGATGTGGGACGGAACTTCCCCGAAGAAGCCCGCAAAATCCACTATGGTGAGCGGGAACGGCGCGAAATCTACGGCGAGGCAACCGCGGATGAGGCACGGGACTTGGTGGAGGAAGGCGTTCCCGTGGCGCCCCTGCCCTGGATCGAAGAAAAAGCCGACAACTAATTTCAATTAAACATCTGAAATTGAAAGAGAAACACGCAACGTTGCTATTTTTGCGATTGTGCGTTGCAAAAACTTCATATATCGGATCGATATATTTTGACTTGATATAGTCATCCCGCGTCGCTATTTGACCGCCGAAACGTGCGTGCGGGAAGGCACCAGCCCCATGGATATCAAAACAACGTGCCTTGGCGTCCTGATGCTTGGCGACGCCAGCGGCTATGAAATCCGGAAAGCCTTTGAAGAAGGGCCTTTCAGCTATTTCGCCGATGGGGGATTTGGTTCCATTTACCCTGCGCTGACCAAACTCAGCGAGGAAGGCCTGGTGACCTGCACGGCACAATCCCAGGAAAAGCGCCCGGCGAAAAAGGTCTACAGCATCACCGATGCGGGCTGGAGCCATCTGGAACGCCAGATGCGCGCCCAGGTCCCGGGTGAGGACAAATACCGGTCCGATCTGATGTTCATCCTGTTTTTCGCGGACTGGCAGTCGCCGGAATGGGTCGAAAAGGTGATCGATGCCCGCATCGCCTTCTACCGGGAAAAACTGGCCCGCATGGCGTCCTGTGCCGAAGGCTGGGACGAAGGAATCAACGGCCGTCGTCTGGTCCATGGCTATGGCCGGACGATGCATCAGGCGGCGCTGACTTATCTGGAAGAAAATAAGCAAGCCTTCATCGAAGTCGCCGGGCGGAACCGATCCGCCGCCGACGGGATCAACCGGCAGGATGCCGCCGAATAAGCATTGCCAAGGAAAACCACGATGCGAATGCCTATTAAACCTTCTTTGTTGATCGCGTTTGCACTGGCTGCCGGCGCCGGGGCGTGGATTTATTCCGGTCAGGGCGACGACGGCGCATCGTCGGGCGATGCGATGACCGAAGCGCCCGCCGCCGAAACGGCGCAGACGACCGGCGAGGAACGCGAACTGCCGATGGTCCGTGTCCGCGACAGCGTTGCCCAGGCCCATCAGGCGATCATGATCTTCACCGGCCGGACCGAAGCGGACCGGTCGGTAACCCTGCGTGCGGAAACGGCGGGACGTGTCGTCGAAATCGGGATCGAGGAAGGCCAGCGCATCGACGAGGATGCAGAGGTTGCGCGCATTGCCGCGAACGACCGCTATGCCCGGCTGAGCGAGGCGGACGCCCTGGTCCGTCAGCGCGAAATCGAATTTGAAGCGGCCAGCAGTCTGGCCGGGCGCGGGTATCAGACGGAATCCGCCCGGGCTGAAGCGGAAGCGAACCTGGAGGCGGCGCGGTCCGCACGGGAGACGATCCGTGTCGACGTCCGCCGCCTGACGGTATCCGCGCCATTCGCGGCAATTGTCGAATCGCGCCCTGTCGAAGTCGGCGACTATCTGAGCGTCGGCGACGAGATCGCGACCCTGGTCGACCTGGATCCCATGATTGTCGCAGTCCAGGTGTCGGAACGCGAAATCGCCCAGGTCACGGTCGGCGGTCTTGCGGAAATCGAAGCCATCAACGGTGTGCGCCACAACGGCATCGTCAGCCGGATCGCGTCGACCGCGGATCCGGTCACCCGCACCTTTGCGGTCGAGATCGAGGTTGATAATGCCGACGGCGCCTTGCTGGACGGCATGACCGCCCGCGTGCGCCTGCCGTCCAGGACGGTATCCGCCCACCGGATTTCACCCGCGATCCTGACGCTGAACGATTCCGGTGAAATCGGCATTCGCGCGGTGGATGACGAAGACCGTGTCTATTTCCTGCCGGTCCAGATTGTCGAGGACAGCGCGGACATGATGTGGATCGCCGGCCTGCCGGAACGGGTCCGGATGATAACGGTCGGACAGGAGTTCGTCCGCGAAGGCGTTCTGGTGGAACCGGTGAACGAATCGCAGGCAATGCCGGAAGAGCAATCGCCGCGCGACGGGCTTCAGATCGGTGATGCGACGGGAGAACGTTCGTGACGCCGATTGATGCCGCACTGAACCGGTCACGGACCGTCCTGGGCCTGCTGGTTTTCATCCTGGTTGCGGGGGCGATCGCCTATGCGACGATCCCGAAAGAGTCCGACCCGGATATCAATATCCCGATCATTTACGTCTCCATGCATCATGACGGCATTTCGCCGGAAGACGCAGAAAGACTGCTTGTGCGCCCGATGGAGCAGGAACTGCAAAGCATCGAAGGCGTCAAGGAGATGCGGTCCACCGCGTATGAGGGCGGTGCGAACGTGCTGCTGGAGTTCGAAGCCGGGTTCGATGCGGATACGGCATTGGACGATGTGCGCGAACAGGTCGATCTGGTGCGCCCGGAGCTCCCTGACGACACCGACGAACCAACGGTGAACGAGGTGAATTTCAGCCTGTTTCCTGTGCTGATCGTGACCTTGTCGGGTGATGTGCCGGAACGCGCGCTTCTGCGGATCGCGCGGGACCTGCAGGACCGGATCGAAGGGCTTCCCACGGTTCTGGAAGCCAACATCACCGGCGAACGGGAGGAAGCGGTCGAAGTTCTGTTCGACCCGGTTCTGGTTGAAAGCTATGCGCTGAACCCCGAAGAACTCCTGGCCCGTCTTACGAATTCGAACCGCCTGGTTGCGGCGGGTGCGCTGGACACCGGAAGCGGTCGATTTTCGATCAAGGTCCCGGGGCTGTTCGAAACGGCCGAAGACATCCTGAATCTGCCGCTGATCAACAACGGCGATGCGGTCGTGCGCGTGCGCGACCTGGCGGAAGTGCGGCGCACCTTCCGGGATCCGACCACATTCGCCCGCGTGAACGGCCAGCCGGCCCTGGCGCTGGAAGTCGTCAAGCGAAGCGGCGAAAACATCATCGAGACGATTGAGGCGGTACAGGAAATCGTCACCGCCGAACAGCAGCATTGGCCGCCCGGAGTCGATGTCGGATTTTCGAACGACCAGTCCGAAGACATCCGCACGATGCTGACGGACCTCCAGAACAACGTCATGTCCGCGATTCTTCTGGTCATGATCATCGTCGTGGCGGCATTGGGTCTGCGCGGCGGATTGCTGGTCGGTGTCGCCATTCCCGGGTCGTTCCTGGCCGGGGTACTGGTGCTTTATACAATGGGGCTTACGGTCAATGTCGTCGTCCTGTTCGCGCTGATCCTTGCGGTCGGCATGCTGGTGGACGGGGCGATCGTGGTAACGGAATATGCCGACCGGAAACTGACCGAAGGCGTATCCAAACAGGAAGCCTATGGTCTGGCCGCAAAACGCATGGCCTGGCCGATCATGGCGTCCACGGCGACGACGCTGGCGGCGTTTCTGCCGCTGTTGTTCTGGCCCGGAATTGTCGGCGAATTCATGAAGTTTCTGCCGATCACGCTGATCGCGACGCTGACCGCGTCCTTGGCGATGGCGCTGATTTTCGTCCCCGTTCTGGGTGCCAATCTGGCCAGCGTCATCCGCCTGATTATCACCTTGGCTCTGGGCGTTGTCGGCGGCGGCATGGCCATGCAGATATTACCTGATGTCGGTGCACCGATTGCGGTTGCGGGCGGCCTTCTGGGGGTGGTTCTGGGGTTCTGGCTGGGCGGCGTCACCGGCCGGTTGCTGGAACGCCACGAGGGGTCGCAGGAAGCGGCGATGGCGCTGGCCGCACCGAAAAGACACGCCGGTGACGATGATGACGTCGACCCGACCCTGGACCCGAAATCGGTCGGCGGTCTGACGGGTCTTTATGTCTGGATCCTGTCCAAGGCATTGAAGGCACCGGTGGTCGTTCTGGTGCTGGCCATCGGGTCGCTGGTCGGGACGGTCAGCGCGTATAACCAGATCGGACACGGGGTCGAATTTTTCCCTGAAATCGAACCGCAGGTCATGATCGTCAACGTCCATGCGCGCGGCAACATGTCGGTGGAAGAAAAGAACGAACTGGTCCGCGAGGTGGAAACCCAGGTCCTTGCGATCGGAAGCGAAACCGGTGAATTCAGTTCAGTCTATACATCAGCCGGGAATTTCGAAGTTCGCGACGACACTGCTGAAGATATTATCGGCCGCATCACCATCGAATTCGTAGACTGGGACCTGCGCCGTCCCGCGGCCGATATCAAGGCTGAAATTCGCGAACGCACCGCGGGCCTGGCCGGTATCCAGATCGAAGTCCGTCAGGAAGAACAGGGGCCGCCCGTCGGCAAACCCATCCATATTCAGTTAAGCGCCCGCAACCCGGCGTTACTGGACGGTGCGATCGGTCAGATCCGTGCGCATCTGGAAACCATGCCGGAACTGGTCGATATCGAAGATTCGCGGCCCATTCCCGGCATCCAGTGGGAATATGCGGTCGACCGTGCCCAGGCCAGTCGTTTCGGCGCGAACGTGACCGTATTGGGCAGTTTCATCGAACTGGTCACCAACGGCCTTGCGATTTCCGAATACCGGCCTGACGACACCGACGATGAAGTCGATATCCTGGCCCGCTTTCCGGAAGAATACCGGTCGATCGACCAGTTGGACCGGCTTCGCATCGTGACCGACAGCGGGGTCATTCCGGCCGGAAACTTCGTGACCCGTACCGCGGAACAGAACACCGGCATTCTGCGCCGTGTGGACGGGCAGCGCATCGCCTTTGTCATGGCGGATGTCCAGGACGGGCTGTTGCCGGATGATTCCGTCCGCGCGCTTCGTGCCTGGATCGAAGAAAACCCTCCACCCGACGGCGTCAACGTGACCTTCAAGGGCGAGGATGAAGAACAGCAGGCGGCCCAGGCTTTCCTTATGAAGGCATTTGCCGTCGCGCTGTTCCTTATGGCGATCATTCTGGTCACGCAGTTCAACAGCTTCTTTTCCGCTTTCCTGATCCTGTTCGCGGTCATCATGTCGACCGTCGGTGTCCTGATCGGGTTGATGGTGATCGAACAGCCCTTCGGCATCGTCATGAGCGGGATCGGCGTTATCGCGCTGGCGGGTATCGTCGTGAACAACAACATCGTTCTGATCGACACATTCGACCGGCTTAAGAAGTCTTCGGCGAATGTGACCGACGCGATCCTGCGTACGGGCGCACAACGCCTGCGGCCCGTCCTTTTGACGACGGTGACGACGATCCTTGGGCTGTTGCCGATGGTGCTTCAGACGAATATCGATTTCGTAACGCGTGAAATTTCCCATGGCGCCCCGTCGACACAATGGTGGGTCCAGCTGGCGACGGCGATTGTCTTCGGCCTGGCGTTTGCGACTCTGCTTACGCTGCTGGTGACGCCGTGCTGGCTGAAGCTGCGGTCGGACATGGGGCGTCTTGGCGACTGGATCCGCCGTCGTACCAGCCGCGCGATTGCGGAACCCAGCGCGGCGGAATAGGCTCCCTTCCTCGCACCGTTGAAACCGCGAAGAAGGGAAGTCCCGCACAATGGATAAGGAACTGTTCGAGAAGGGCCTCGAAATCCGCAAGGCCGTCGTCGGCGAAGAATATGTCAACAAGTCGCTGGAAAACGCCAATTCCTTCAACATGGCGTTTCAGGAACTGGTGACCGGTTATTGCTGGGGCCATGTCTGGGGGCGTCCGGGGCTGGACCGGCACACGCGGTCGATGCTGAACGTCGCGATGCTGTGTGCGCTGAACCGCCCGCACGAGCTGAAAATCCATCTGCGGGGTGCCATCAACAATGGCGTGACACCGGACGAACTGAAGGAAATCCTGCTTCAGGTGTCGATCTATTGCGGCGTGCCCGCCGGCCTTGAAGGGTTCAAGATCGCAACAGAAGTCCTGAATGAAATGGGCGTCGAAGTTCCCAAGGAATAGGCCGTCCGCCCGTGTCATCCGGCGTCTTCAAGACAATACTCATCCTGCCGTCGGAAGACGCGGTCGATCCGTTCCAGGCGGCGGTCGAACCCTATAGCCTGGGAACCGCCGCCTTCGAATGGGAAGGCGGGCCGCGCTGGTCCCTTGAATTCTATACGGACGGGCCTCCGGACCGTGTCGCGCTTGCCGACCGGTTTGCTCTGGCCGCGCTGGAAGCCGGTATCGAAGAACCGGAACCGATTGTCGAACCGCTGCCGGAAATCGACTGGGTGACGGAAAACCAGAAGAGCTTCGATCCGATCCGGGCGGGGCGGTTCTATGTTCATCAGCAGTTCCATACCCAGACGGTGCCGTCGGGATCGGTCGCGCTGACCGTCAATGCCGGGACCGCTTTCGGAACCGGATCCCATGCGACGACCTGGGCCTGTCTGATGGAAATCGACACGCTGTGCCGGGGGCGCCGGAAGTTTCCACGCGCGCTGGACCTGGGGTGCGGGACGGCCATTCTGGCGATGGCCCTGTGCAAGGCACATCTATCGGATAGTGTCGTCGGCAGCGACATCGACCCCGAAGCGGTGCGTGTCGCAAAACAAAACGGCCGGCTGAACGGGACGCTGCCGCCCCGTCTTTCGCTGCATACCGCGGCGGGCCTTCAACACCCGGCGATCCGCGGACATGCGCCTTATGACCTGATTGTCGCCAACATTCTGGCGCGTCCGCTGATGCATCTGTCGCGGGACGTGTCGCGGGCGCTGGCGCCCGGCGGGGTGCTGATCCTGTCCGGCCTGCTGGTCGAACAGGAATCCATGGTGCTGGGCGCCTATCGCATGCAGGGGCTGTCGCTTCTGCGCCGGCGGCGCCGGGACGGCTGGTCCGCGCTTACGCTAGCGCGCTAGCCGCCCGCAAGCCTAATTGCCGGTCGGCCGGTCAGCGGGCCGTCAGGTGGTGGTCCGAACCGACATAATCCGGCTTCAGATACTGACCCACCGCGGTTGCGGCGGTGGACGGTGCCCGGAATACGCGCGCGAAAAAGCCGCGCATCGCTGCGGCCTGAAGCCGCCGGCCTTCCGCCACATAGGCCCGAACTTCGTCATGGGACGGCATGCGGATGTCCAGATTTGTGTCCTGATCGGTCATTTGAAGAACTCCTTTTCCGGTGTTCGCGCCGGTTTCCAGGGGAAGGATCGGCCAGCGCTTATATTGCGTTGCAGCAAGGATTGCTGCGATGCACAAAAAGATGATATGTGAACGGGAAAGGCGGTAGGGCCATTGCGCTCTAATGCCTTTATCGTTTCAGGAACAAATCAACGGATAAAGTGATGGATCTCGCGCCCCAGATGCTTCTTTTCGCCAAAGTGGTCGAAGAAGGCGGCTTTTCCGCCGCCGCCCGGCGCGAGGGGCTGACGCCGTCCGCGATCAGCAAGCAGATCAGCCAGTTGGAGGACCGCCTGGGGGTCCGGTTGCTGAACCGTTCGACGCGCGGCATGTCCCTGACAGAGGAAGGAAACACCTTCTATAAACGCTGTGTCGTGATTGCGGAGAAGATTGAAGAGGCGGAATCCGAAATCGCGTCGCTAAGCGACCATCCCCAGGGTACCTTGCGGCTGTCTTCCACCGTGGCGTTCGGCAAGACGCAGCTGCTTCCCATCCTGCCCAAATTCCTGGACGACAATCCCGATATCAGGGTCGCGCTTGAACTGACCGACCGTCCGGTCGACCTGGTCGAAGGACAGATCGACGTCGCGATCCGCTTTACCGAACAGATCGACGACGAAAGCCTGGTGGCCCGCAAGCTGGCAAAGAATCAGCGCGTCTGCTGCGCGTCACCCGACTATGTCCGGCGTTTCGGCATGCCCGTCACGCCGGAAGACCTGCTGCGGCACAATTGCCTGACACTGACCACGGTGTCGCGCTGGAACGACTGGCAGTTTCCAAACGGCACCGGGCTGAAGTCCCTGCGTGTGAAGGGGAATTTCGAAGCCAACAGTGCGGATGCGGTGTACCACGCGGCCCTGGCAGGGGTCGGGATCGCCAGGCTGTCGACCTATCTGGTCGAACCGGACATCAGGGCCGGCCGGTTGGTCAGGGTTCTGCCGGACTATGTGTACGAGGAATCCGAAATCCTGGCCGTCTATTCCGACCGCCGGAACCTGTCCCCCAAAATTCGCGCTTTCGTCGATTTCCTGGCGGACAGTTTCGATGGCGCCCCGCCGTGGGAGGTCGAGTTTCCCGCACCGGCGGAAAGCCGCTGTTCGGACGCCGCCGGGACCTAGGATGTGCCGCCGGATATGCCGGCTGCCGACACCGGCATTGCCAGGACCAGCATGCCGGTGACGGCATCGATGGATGTCCCGATCGGCAGGACAACGCGATACCAGTCATGTTCGGACAGGCCGTCACCTTCGATATGGACAAGTCCGATAAAGGGCGCCGGATTTTCCACGATCGAAAGATAATGGTTCAGGAAGGCTTCCCGGTGGACCGTTTTCAAATGGGATATCCAATGCCCGGTAAGGTCCATATTGGAAAACTCGGCCACCCGACCGCCATAGATCCTGTATCGGAAGTCGCTCTTGTCCTCGGACGCTTCAAGCTTGTGGATGAACCCGATCAGCCGGGCAAGCCGATCCATGGCGAAGCCGGGCCGCAGGATCCTGCCGTCCGCGCTTTCATCCGCGAACCAGTCGGCCATCAGGATCTGTTCGGCACGCCACAGCCTGCGGTCCTCGATCGGTTCGAAGACAATATTCTGGCTCAGGTCCTGGTCCGACGGACTATGGCTGTTGATCGGTTGAACGTAGTTACTCGACACCGGGCATCCTCCAATTTGAAGAACTGTACCATGATCCGGGTCGGTTGCGAACAATTGCTGTGACGCTGCGGCCAAAGTTCTTTGGCGATGAAACAGAGGGGGAATTTCGGCGCGTCATAAGGTCCACGCGGGTTGCAGCAACAGTTGGCTGTCCCTATATACCCGCAGGAACGACGCCCCGTCCGTAATTGGGGTAATCCGCATGAAAGGGACATCCGGTGTGGTGCCGAACAACAGGGCCCGGCGATGTCCGCTTGAGAATGGAGGAATTTAAGAATGGGTAAAGTTATCGGTATCGATTTGGGGACGACGAACTCCTGTGTCGCCGTCATGGAAGGTTCCAGCGCCAAGGTCATCGAAAACTCGGAAGGGACGCGCACGACGCCGTCCATGGTCGCTTTCACCGACGACGGCGAACGTCTGGTCGGTCCGGCGGCGAAACGCCAGGCGGTGACGAACCCCGAGAACACTCTCTATGCCATCAAACGCCTGATCGGGCGCCGCTTCACCGATGCTGAGGTGAAGAAGGATATCAAGAACGCACCGTTCAAGATCATCAAGGCCGATTCCGGTGATGCGTGGGTGGAAGTGCGCGGCGAAAAATACGCGCCGTCGCAGATTTCGGCGATGGTCCTGAACAAGATGAAGGAAACCGCCGAAAGCTATCTGGGCGAAACGGTCGAACAGGCCGTTATCACGGTGCCCGCCTATTTCAACGACAGCCAGCGCCAGGCGACCAAGGATGCGGGCAAGATTGCCGGTCTGGACGTGCTGCGCATCATCAACGAGCCGACGGCGGCCGCGCTTGCCTACGGGCTTGAAAAGAAGGGCGCCGGCACGATCGCGGTCTATGACCTGGGCGGCGGGACCTTCGACGTTTCCGTCCTGGAAATCGGCGACGGCGTCTTCGAAGTGAAATCCACCAACGGGGACACGTTCCTGGGTGGGGAAGACTTCGACCAGGCGGTCATCGATTACCTGGCCGACGAGTTCAAGAAGGAACAGGGCATCGACCTGCGTCAGGACCGCCTGGCCCTGCAGCGCCTGAAGGAAGCCGCCGAGAAGGCGAAGATCGAACTGTCTTCGGCCACGCAGACGGATGTGAACCTGCCGTTCATCACGGCCGATTCCTCCGGCCCGAAACACCTGAACATCAAGATGAGCCGTTCAAAACTGGAAAGCCTGGTGGGCGATCTGGTTCAGCGTACAGTCGGCCCGTGCAAGGCGGCGCTGAAGGATGCCGGGCTGAAGGCGTCCGAAATCGACGAAGTGATCCTGGTCGGCGGCATGACCCGCATGCCCAAGGTCATCGAAACGGTGAAGGAATTCTTCGGCAAGGAACCGCATCGCGGCGTGAACCCGGACGAAGTCGTCGCCATCGGCGCGGCGATTCAGGCCGGTGTCCTGCAGGGCGACGTGAAGGACGTGCTGCTTCTGGACGTGACCCCGCTGTCGCTGGGGATCGAAACCCTGGGCGGTGTGTTCACGCGTCTGATCGACCGCAACACGACCATCCCGACGAAGAAGTCCCAGGTCTTCTCCACCGCCGAGGACAACCAGTCCGCGGTGACGATCCGGGTCTTCCAGGGCGAACGCGAAATGGCGTCGGACAACAAGCTGCTGGGTCAGTTCGACCTGGTCGGTATTCCGCCGTCGCCCCGTGGCATGCCGCAGATCGAAGTCACCTTCGACATCGACGCGAACGGCATCGTCAACGTGTCCGCAAAGGACAAGGGCACCGGCAAGGAACAGCAGATCCGCATCCAGGCGTCCGGCGGGCTGTCCGACGACGAAATCGAAAAGATGGTCCAGGAAGCCGAGGCGAATGCCGAGGATGACAAGAAGCGCAAGGAACTGGTCGAGGCACGAAACGCCGCGGACAGCGCCGTTCACACCACCGAAAAGGCGTTGGCCGACCATGGCGACGCGCTTTCGGGGGATGAGAAATCCGCGATCGAAACCGCGATCCAGGAACTCAAGGATGTGAAGGACGGCGACGATCTGGAAGAGATCAAGTCCAAGACGGAAGCCCTGACACAGGCGTCCATGAAGCTGGGTGAAGCCATGTACAAGGCGGCCCAGGCCGAAGGCGGCGATGCGGGCATGGACGCCGGCGGCGATGCCGGCGGGTCTTCCTCGCAGGATGAAGAAGTTGTCGACGCTGACTTCGAAGAAGTCGACGACGACAAAAAGGACAAATCCTAACCGTTAAACAAGCGGCGGCCTCGACACCCTGACCGGGTTTCGGGGCCGTCCCCTTGTCGAGGGAGAGGGGCATGTCCAAACGCGACTATTACGAAATCCTGGGATGTCAGAAGGGCGCGTCCGCGGACGAGCTGAAAAAGGCCTATCGTAAGCTCGCGATGCAGTATCACCCGGACCGCAATCCGGGCGACCAGGAGGCCGAGGCGAAATTCAAGGAAGTCGGCGAAGCGTATGAGGTCCTGAAGGACGAACAGAAGCGCGCCGCCTATGACCGGTTCGGCCATGACGCATTCGAACAGGGCGGCGCCGGCGGCGGCTTCCGTAATTCGGGTGCCGGGTTCGGCGGTTTCACCGACATTTTCGAAGAGATGTTCGGCGACTTCATGGGCGGCGGCCGTGCCCGCGGCGGCCAGCGTTCCGGACGCGGTTCCGACCAGCGATACAATCTGGAAATCGGCCTGGAAGACGCCTTTCACGGCCGCACCATCGAAATCAAGGTGCCGACGTCGGTCCAGTGCGACAGCTGCAGCGGCACCGGCGCCGAAGAAGGCGCCAAACCGACCGCCTGCGGGACCTGCGGCGGGGACGGCCGCGTGCGCGCCAGCCAGGGGTTCTTCACCGTGGAACGGACCTGCCCGACTTGTGGCGGTCAGGGTCAGGTGATCGACAATCCGTGCCGCAAATGCTCCGGCTCGGGGCGCATGCACAAGGACAAGACGCTGAACGTCAACATCCCGAAAGGGGTGGAGGAAGGAACCCGCATCCGCCTTTCGGGTGAGGGGGAGGCGGGCCTGCGTGGTGCGCCGGCGGGTGATCTGTACATCTTCCTGTCGATCGGCGGGCACCGCCTGTTCGAACGCGACGGCGAACACCTGTTCTGCCGGGTGCCGATTTCCATGGCGGATGCGGCGCTGGGCGGCGAGATCGAGGTGCCGACCATCGACGGCGGTCGCGCCAAGGTGAAAATTCCCGACGGCACACAGACCGGCCAGCGGTTCCGCCTGCGCGGGAAGGGCATGCCGATCCTGCGCACGGAAAGCCGCGGCGATATGTATATCGAATTGGCCGTCGAAACGCCGGTCAACCTGACCAAGCGTCAGAAGGAACTCCTGAAGGAATTCCGGGACGAAGGGAAGGGCAAGAACACCAACCCGGAAACCGACGGTTTTTTCGCCAAGGTAAAGGATTTCTGGGACGACCTGACGGAATAGGCCGTCCCGGTTACCTGCGGCGGTCTATTCCGCCGCGTGCGCCGTCTCCGGCAGATAGGGTTCCACCGCGCCGACGGCCATTCTTACATATTCATCCTTCTGTCCGACCGGCGCGACATAGTGAATGGCGGCTGCGGCATCGTCGCGCGATGCGCCCGCCATCAGTATCCATGTCGCAAGATACTGGGATGCAAGACACCCGCCCGCCGTCGCGATGTTGCCCTGCGCATGGAAGGGTTGGTCCAGAACATCGACCCCTGCTTCGACGACCCACGGTTTCGTTGTCAGATCCGTACAGGCGGGCCGGTCCCCCAACAGGCCCAGTTTCGCCAGCAACAGCGTCCCCGAACATTGCGCACCGATCAGCTGGCGATCGGGATCAAGCCTGATCCGGTTCAGGATGGCCGGCGTCCGCGCGATTTCGCGCGTCTTGACGCCGCTGCCGATCAGGACGGCGTCGGCATCGGATGCGAATTCCAGGGGCTTTTCTGCGCGGATGGTCACGCCGTTCATCGACGTTACCTCATCATCCGGACAGGTAATATGCGCCTTCCATCCTTTCGAACGCATCCTGTTCAGGATGCCGGACGCAATGAAGGAATCCAGCTCGTTGAAGCCGTCAAACGTAAGTATCGCGACTTGCATCATGTTTCCTTTGGCATTCGGGCGCGGGCGCGAAATGATCTTCCGGCCCGGGCGGACGCGCAATGCAAAGATTGTCAGGGGGCAATCCGGCTGACCTGAAACGGGTGTCCGGCAGTTCGGCCGGATTCCATCACACCTGTCGGGCGGCATATCATGCGGGCGGGCACGGGAATCCGGATTTATTCCGGTGAATTTCAGGATGCATCCCCCCGTCGAACCCGGTATATGACGGGCGCGTTCATTCCCATGCAACGGAACAGTGGATCGGGTCGCGTTCATGGCCATTCTTGTTACAGGTGCCGCCGGGTTCATCGGCATGTCGGTCAGCCATGCGCTCCTTGCCCGGGGCGAGGAAGTGGTCGGTATCGACAACCTGAACGACTATTACGATCCGACCCTGAAACAGGCGCGTCTGGCGACGCTGGAAAGCAAGCCGGGCTTTACCTTCCGCAAGATGGATATCGCCGATACCGCGGCGATCCTTTCGCTGAAGGATGCGGGGTTTGAAATCGACCGTATCGTGCATCTGGCCGCACAGGCGGGGGTGCGCTATTCGCTGGAAAACCCCCACGCCTATGTCCAGGCGAATGTCGCCGGGCATTTGAACCTGATGGAACTGGCGCGCGCGATCCCCGGCCTGAAACACATGGTCTATGCGTCATCGTCGTCGGTTTACGGCGGGAACAAGAAAATTCCATTTTCGGTCGACGACCCGGTCGACACGCCGATTTCCATCTATGCCGCGACGAAGCGCGCGGACGAACTGATGGCGCATTCCTATGCGCATCTGTACGGCATTCCCCTGACCGGTTTGCGGTTTTTCACGGTGTACGGCCCGTGGGGCCGTCCTGACATGGCGGCGTGGATCTTCACGAAAAAGATGCTGAAGGGGATGCCGATCCCGGTCTTCAACAAGGGCGATATGAAGCGCGACTTCACCTTTGTCGACGACATCGTCGCCGGTGTGTGCGCCGTTCTGGACGGGCCCGCATCGCCCGGCGCGGACGGGACCGCCCCGCACCGCATCTATAACATCGGAAACAACCGTTCCGAACCGCTGATGCGTATGATCCGCATCCTGGAACAGGCGCTGGGCGTCGAAGCGATTATCGATTTCCAGCCGATGCAGCCGGGCGACGTGCGCGAAACCTATGCCGATATCGATGCGATCGCGTCGGACTTCGGATACCGGCCGACAACCCCGATCGACGAGGGTATTCCCAAATTCGTCGAATGGTACCGTAGCTACCACGCTTAAGCGGATTGCCGCATCGCCGGTCGGTCAAAACTGATGGGACGCCGCGCGGGATTGATTGCGTGCGCATCCTGCACACATACTGACCGTGAAATTCGAACCTCAAGGAAGGAGACGCCGATGACCGCGGCTATCGTGGGCTGGGCCCATTCACCGTTCGGCAAGCTGGAAGGCGAGGATGTGGAAGCGCTGATCGCGCGGGTGGCCGGCGATGCGCTGAAGGACGCGGATGTCGCGCCGGAAGACGTCGATGCCATCTATCTGGGCTGGTACAATGGCGGCTTCTCGAAACAGGATTTCGGTTCATCCCTTGTGATGAACGCGGTGGACGGCCTGCGTTTCAAACCGTCGACGCGGCTGGAAAATGCCTGTGCGACCGGGTCGGCCGCCGTGCATCAGGGCGTCAATTTCCTGGAAGCGAAACAGGGACGGGTCGTTCTGGTCGTCGGCGTGGAAAAGATGACGGACACGCCCGGCCCGGAAATCGGCGGCATCCTGCTGCAGGCATCCTACCTGAAGGAAGAAGCGGGCGTCGAAGGCGGGTTCGCCGGAGTCTTCGGCCAGATCTGCAACGGTTATTTCCAGAAGCACGGCGACCAGTCGGACGGTCTGGCGGCGATTGCGGCCAAGAACCACAAGAACGGCTGCGACAATCCCTATGCGCAGCTGAAGAAGGATCTGGGCTTCGACTTCTGCCGGAATGTATCCGACAAGAACCCGATCGTCGCGGGACCGCTGAAACGCACGGACTGTTCGCTGGTGTCGGACGGGGCGGCGGCGGTTGTGCTGGCGGATATGGACACCGCGCTTGGCATGAAGAAGGCGGTCGCCTTCCGCGCCCGGGCACAGGTGAACGACTATCTGCCCATGTCGAAACGCGACATGACGTTCCTGGACGGGTGCGCACGGGCGTGGGACCAGGCGCTGGACCGGGCGGGCATGACCCTGGACGATTTGGACCTGGTCGAAACCCACGACTGTTTCACCATTGCGGAGATGATGCAGTATGAGGCGATGGGCCTTGCCGAACCGGGCAAGGGCGCGCAGGCCGTGCTGGACGGGGTGACCGCACGGGACGGCAGATTGCCGGTCAATGCGTCCGGCGGACTGAAATCCAAGGGGCACCCGATCGGGGCGACCGGCGTTTCCATGCATGTCATGACGGCGATGCAGACCCGGGGCGACGCCGGCGACATGCAGGTCAAGGGCGCGTCGCGCGGCGGCGTTTTCAACATGGGTGGCGCCGCGGTCGCGAACTACGTTTCCATCCTGGAAGCGGTGCGCTAGCCGGCGACCTTTTCGACGGGGGCTTCAAATGAAAGGGGCGGCTGAAAAGCCGCCCTTTGTCCCGTCCGACCGCTGAAAGCGACGGTCAGTTCACCTTTGACCCGGCTTCCATGGGCACGACCTCGGCACCCTGTTTCGCGGCCGCATCCTTGTCGTCCGTATCCGGCTTTGCCTTCGCGGTGGCCGGGCCGGCGGCGGGCGTCTTCGGCGGTTCCGCGGTCATGTCGGCCTTATGGGGGGTCGTCTTGACGGTCGGTTTCACCTCCGCCTTGCCGGACATGCGGCTATAGCGGCCTTCGATCCGGGCACCGGCGGCCACTTCGATGATTTCATGGCGGACATCGCCGACCACGCTGGCGGTCGTGTTCAGACGGACCGTTTTTGCATCGATGTCGCCAATGACGTTGCCGTCGATGACGGCTTCCTGTGCGACGATGGTCCCCGAAAGCTGGCCGGACTTCCCGATCACCACCTCGCGGCAGCGCAGGTTTCCTTCCAGTCGACCTTCAAGAAGCAGGTCGATATCGCCTTCGATGTCCCCCTTGATAGACATGCCTTCGGCGACGTGGGATCGCGTCACGCGGCGCGTTTCCCCCTGTACCGGCGGGGAAGGTCGATCCTTCGATCCGAACATCGGTTACTTGCCTCCTGTGTCAGGCCAGGGCCAGTTTTTATTTGATTAAAATGCACTTTATTAACTGTTTCTGCTTTCTTCAACCTTCGTTGTGTTAAGCCTGCGTGTCAATTCCAAGACGCATATTTAAGCAATTGTTTTGCAAGACATTCATGCATTCCCGCGATGCGGCGCTATTCAGCACGCCTTGCGGGTCAGAAGGACAAAGGAATAGGGCGGTGCGTCCGGTGCGGGCGGTCCCGGTTCGCGCCATGCCTCGTCCCATTGTGCGCGGTCGAATGCAGGGAAAAAGGTATCCGCCACCGGTTCGGCATCGATTTCGGTCAGATAGATCCGGTCCGCACGGTCCAGCGCCTGGCGATAGATTTCCGCCCCGCCTATGACGCAGATTTCGTCGGCACCGGCCTGGACGGCCAGCGTGTTGGCGGTGGCATACCCGTCTTCCAGGCTGTGGACCAGATGCGCGCCGTCCGCTTCTTGTGCACCCATGGCGCGGGATACGACGATGTTTGGACGGCCGGGCAGGGGGCGGCGCGGCAGTGACTGCCAGGTCTTGCGCCCCATCAGGATCGGCTTGCCCATGGTCGTGCGCTTGAAGAAAGCCAGATCGCCCGGCAACCGCCAGGGAAGGCCGTCGTCGATCCCGATGGCACCGTTTCGCGCGATGGCGACGACCAGGGCGATTTTCGGTGGTGCGGTCATGGCGTCCGGGCCTTCTTTCTGGCGGCCTTGCGGGCCTTTTCAGCCGCGGCGCGGCGCCCGGCGGCAAGCCCGACCCGGGCCCAGTCCAACAGTGCTTCATCATCGTCCAGCGCGGAATCCGGGCACCGGCGAAAGGCGTTGACGACGGTCATTCCGCCCTGTTTTTCGTACCGGAACGGCTCACACCCTTCGGCATCGAAGGCGGCGGCGGTTTCTCCGTCGCTTTTGAAATAGAGCGTATCCATCAAAACGACCGCGAACATGGCGTCTTCGACATAGAAACAGACACCGCCGAACAGCCGCTTCCGGTTCAGCGGCCCCAGCGGCGCAAACCGTTCTTCCAGCCAGGCGATATATTCGGGGCTGACGGCCATGGATTGCCGTCAGACGGCGACGGGGGCCGCGATGTGCGGGTGCGGGTCGTACCCGGAAAGCGCAAAATCGTCATAGCGGAATGCGAATATGTCGGTCACATCGGGGTTCAATGTCATGGTCGGCAGCGGGCGCGGGTCGCGGGTCAGTTGCAGGTCCGCCTGTTCCAGATGGTTCAGGTACAGATGCGCGTCGCCGAACGTATGGATGAAATCGCCGGGTTGAAGGCCCGTTCCCTGGGCCACCATCATGGTCAGAAGCGCATAGGACGCGATGTTGAACGGCACGCCCAGAAAGGTATCGGCGCTTCGCTGGTAAAGCTGACAAGACAGCTTGCCGTCCGCGACATAGAACTGGAACAGGCAGTGACAGGGCGGCAGCGCCATGTCGTCAATGTCGGCCGGGTTCCAGGCGCTTAACATATGTCGCCGGCTGTCGGGGTTGGCGCGGATACCGTCGATCAGCTGTGTCATCTGGTCGATTACCCGGCCGTCCGGCGCGGCCCAGGACCGCCACTGCCGGCCATAGACGGGACCCAGGTCACCGTTCTCGTCCGCCCATTCGTCCCAGATGGAAACGCCGTTTTCCTTCAGGTACGCGATGTTGGTGTCACCGCGCAGGAACCACAGAAGTTCGTGGATGATGGACCGGACATGGCATTTCTTGGTCGTGACCAGCGGGAATCCGTCGGACAGGTCGAACCGAAGCTGCCGGCCGAACACGGACAGCGTGCCGGTCCCGGTGCGATCGGTCTTTTTCGTGCCGTTTTCGCGCACGTCGCGCAGGAGATCTAGATATTGCTTCATCGCAACATCCATTTAGGGAGATTCCGCCGGAAATTGAAAAGACCTTTCATTAAGCGCCTGTCCTTCTTATATGTATCCCTGTCGAGCAATCGACTATGGCGCTAGAGGGCGCTGCGGAATAAGCGTTGTGGACCCGGGGGCAGTACCCGGCGCCTCCACCAAGTTTCGCCGACATGTCCGGTCATTCCTTACGGATTTCAATGACCTGGACGATGTCGGCCCGATTTGGGGGCGAATCAGGATCGACACGCGTGGTAAAGGCAGATGTCCGCGCCCGGCATGGTACCGCCGTTATCGGGCCATATCGCTAAATGCGAACGATAACGATGAAATGGTTGCTGTCGCTGCGTAAGCAGTCTCGGTAACACTTATCGGAATTCCTGACGGACTCATTATCCGTCAGGTGGGGTTCGGGGGACCTAGCAACAGAACCCCCCACCTTTCCCATAAGATTATGAGTACCTTGTTAGATTTCTGGACTGGTGCTAGTCACGTGCCAAGGTAGTGGGGACGCAGCCAATGTCGGGAGGGGCACCCGGACAAGCTGGATGCAACCGTGACGACACGAAACAGGAAAAAGGCGATCGCACTGATCGATGGATGCAGTGCGATTGATCCGGATTTCATGCAGGTATCCGCCCGGGCGCTCAGCCTGGGGCTGGGGTGCCGCTGGGCAGGATTCGGTGCGCTTACTTCCGATGGACGCGCAATCGAAATACTCGCGGCCCACGATCGGGAAGGCCCGATCGAGCCGTTCACGTATGAACTGGCCAACAGTCCGTGCGAGCGTGTTTACCAGTCTCGCGTCAGCGAACCCTATCGGTCCTTTTCGCGCGGTGTCACCGAAGCATTCATGGGGCCGGCGTTCCTCAGGGAGATCGGGGCGGAGAGTTACCGGGGGGAGGTCATCTCTGACGCCAGCGGAGAACCGTTCGCGCATGCCTTCGCCATCGACCAGACTGAGTTCGAGGACACGGCGGAAGACCAGCTTTTTTTCCGGATGGTTACGCAGCGTGTCGGATTGATCCTGAATCAACGGCGAACGGAAGACACGATCGCAAGAAAGGAACACGGTTTCAGGGTTATCACCGACCATATCGCCGAGGGGATGTTCATCCTTGATCTGGCTGGCGCAATTCTGGACGTGAATGCCCGCGCCGCGGAAAAGCTGGGTTATGAGCGGCATGCATTAATCGGTCAGACCTTCGACATGGTTGAAATGTCCGTTCCGTTGGAAAAGTTCCGTGCAAACTTGCGCGATACGCCCATTGACCAGGTCATCTTCATGAAAGGGCGGCACCGCCATTGTGACGGAACCGCCTTTCCGGTCGATATGCGCGGCAAGTTGGTCACATTGGACGGTCGGCCCTGTGCGGTGTTAAGCGCACGCGACATGTCGGAAATTTACGAAACCGAACGCAAATTGGACGCCGCGCGCCAGGAAGCCGAAGCCGCAAGCCGGGCGAAATCTGATTTTATTGCCAATATGAGCCATGAACTGCGCACGCCGCTGAACGCGATCATCGGGTTTTCGGAAACCATGTCGGAAGAAATCTGGGGCCCGCTTGGGGACGAGCGGTACAAGCAATATTGCGGTGATATTCTGCGAAGCGGACGGCATCTTCTGGACGTGATTTCCGATATCCTGGACCTGTCCAAGATAGAGGCCGGGCAAGCCACCCTGGCCGAATCGCGGATCGGTGTCGCCGCGCTTCTGGAAGAGTCCATCAAATTGGTATCCAGCGGCATTTCAGGCTGGAATGTTGAGATTCATCCCCCCAACGTTTCCGAGGCGCATTTCGTCTGGGCGGATGAGGTCAAGCTGAAACAGGTTCTGATAAATCTTTTGACGAACGCGGCGAAATTCTCACCCGCCGGCACATCGGTGGAGATTCGCTGCGACTGTTCGCGTAAAGACGGGTTGTACATCTATGTGATCGATGCCGGGCCTGGGATTACCAAGGAAGATCTGGCCGACGTGTTCGAGGCATTTCGCCGTCTTAACCCGACTACGCGCTCCGAACATGAAGGAACCGGCCTTGGCCTGGCGATCTCACGTCAGTTGTGCGAATTGCACGGTGGTTCGCTTACTCTGGAAAGCGAACCGGGCAAGGGAACGACGGCAATTGTGCGACTACCCGGGGAACGTGTCGTAAGCTAGAACCGGTTCTCCGGCGGTGCTGGTCGTCCAGGGCCGCTCATGCAGGGGCCGTCGTCCCTCCGACGCCGGGGCGTCGGCTCATCAACAGCCAGACCGCGACGCCCAGATTGACCAGGTTCCACAGGATGCCGTGCAGGAACGCCATGGCATAGCTGCCAGTCGCATCATAGATTTCGCCGGAAATCCACCCGCCGACCGCCATGCCCAGGATGGTCGCCGTCATGACAAGCGCGACCAGGGTGCCCGCTTCCCGCGCCGGGAAATATTCCCGGATGATCAGGGTATAGCTGGGGACGATCCCGCCCTGGGACAGACCGAACAGGGCGGATACCAGATAAAGCGACGTCAGCCCGTCGAACGGCAGATAGAATATCAGCGCCAGACACTGAAGCGACGACCCCAGGATCAGGGTGCCGACGCCACCGATCCGGTCCGCGATGGCCCCGGATGCAAGGCGGCTGACGACACCCAGTATCAGCATCAGGGACAGCATTTCCGCCCCGACAGCCGGGCCGTAATCCAGGTCGACGCAATAGGCGATGATGTGGACCTGCGGCATCGACATGGCGATGCAGCAACCCAGCCCCGCCAGCATCATCAGCGCCAGCAGGACCGGTTTGGGCGCTGGAAGGCCGGTTCGGGATGCGCGGGCTGCGACCGGTGCGTCACCCTGGTCGATGACTGCACGACGGCGCAGAAGCCAGCTGAGCGGGATCAGCGTCGCCGCGCAGAATATGGCGGTGAACAGGTGCGCATCGCGCCAGCCATGCTCCACAATGATCGTCTGCAGCACCGGTGGCCAGATCGACCCGGCCATGTAGCTTCCGCTGGCGACCACGGCGACGGCGATTCCCCGGCGGCGCACGAACCAGTGGCTGATATCCGCAATCATCGGGGTGAAAGTCGCCGAACTGCCCAGGAAGCCGATCAGCACGGCCTGACAGAAGACGAACTGCCAGAAGGATGTCGCAAAGGACGAAAGCGCGTATCCGATGCCAAGGGCGATTGCCGAAATGAATACCGGGACGGAGGCACCGAAGCGGTCGAACAGGCGGCCCATCAGGATGCCGCCCATGGCAAAGCCCACCATCGTCGCGGTATAGGGGAAGGATGCGCCGCCCCGGTCTATCCCGAACTCCACCTCGATCGACGGCAGGACGACGACGGACGACCAAAGGCCGACGCCGCCGATCGTCGCGGCGACAAGACACAGCGCCAGACGCAGCCACGCGGTCGGGCTGTCCGCTACGGGGTCGGTTTCGCTGGTCGATGACATGAGTCGGAACTCGGATGACGATGTGTTGTCATCCGCCCTAACTCAATCGGAACGGGCGGGCAAACCGGAAATTGTCCCGGTGACAATGCTGCAACGGGTGATGCGTGACGCGAACGGCGTCAGCCCAGCGCGGCGTCCAGATCTTCGATCAGGTCGTCGACATCCTCCAGCCCGACGGACAGTCGGATGGTCCCGTCGGAAATGCCCAGATGTGCGCGTTCTTCGGGCTTCAAGCGCTGGTGGGTCGTCGTCGCCGGGTGCGTGACCAGGCTTTTCGCATCGCCCAGATTGTTGGAGATGTCCCACAGGCCAAAGGAATTCATGACGTCGAACGCCCGCGTCTTCCCGCCGTCCAGGCTGAACGTGACCAGGGTGCCGAAACCGCTCATCTGGCGCTGTGCCAGCTTGTGGTCCGGATGGCTTTCAAGCCCCGGATAGCGAACAGACCGGACGCCGTCGCGCGCTTCCAGCCAACGGGCGATGCGGTCCGCATTCTCGCACATGCGTTCGACCCGCAGCGGCAGGGTTTCCAGACCCTTCAGCATGACCCAGGCGTTGAACGGGCTCATCGACGGGCCGGTATGGCGATAGAACGGTTCGAACTGTTCCTTGATGTATTTGCGCGACCCGAGGACGGCGCCGCCCATCGTGCGGCCCTGACCATCGATATGTTTGGTCGCGGAATAGGCGACGACATCCGCACCGAAATCCAGCGGACGCTGCAGCATGGGCGTCGCAAATACATTGTCGACGACAACCTTTGCGCCGGCCCCATGCGCCAGGGCGGATACGACTTCCAAATCCACCAGATCCAGCATCGGATTCGACGGTGTTTCCAGGAAAACCGCGTCGGCACCGTTCTTCAGCGCGGCCGCCCACTGGTCCAGGTCCCCGCCGTCCACGAACGTCGTTGTCACGCCGAAACGCGGCAGGATTTCGGAACAGACGATATAGCAGGACCCGAACAGCGCCTTGCTGGCGACCAGCCTTTTGCCCTGACCCAGGAAACAGGCAAGCGCCGAGAATATCGCCGACATGCCACTGGACGTCGCGCGGCAGTCTTCGGCGCCTTCCAGTTTCGCCAGCCGTTCTTCGAACATGCCGACGGTCGGATTCCCATAGCGGGAATACATGAAATTGTCCGTTTCCCCCTTGAAGGAGGCTTCGGCCTGTTCCGCATTGTCGTAGATATAGCCCGACGTCAGGAAGAGCCCTTCGCTCGTTTCCCGGAACTCAGACCGGTCCAGTCCGCCGCGCACCAGTTCCGTCTGGCGCCGATATCGCCCTTTAACCCGCCCCGACATGCCACCATCCATCTTTCCGGACTCCCAAGAAAAAGAACCGATCAGCCCTGGGCCCAGGGCAGGCCCGCGACCTTCCAACCACCGACGCGGCCGCGATGGCCGTCCGTGTCCTTATCCCCCTCGAACCCTTCGAGGATGTTATAGCAATTCGTATAACCGGCCTGTGTCAGTGCCGTGGCAGCGCCCTGGCTGCGCTGGCCGGACCGGCAAAGGAACAGCAGGGACGCGTCCTTGTCGTCGCCGACCGCATCGACGACCTGTTGGACGAAGTCCGGATTTGCAGCACCACCCGGGAACCGAATCCATTCGACCAGCACCGTCTGTTTTCCGATCGAATCCAGGATGGGAACACCGACGAACTGCCATTCCGCCGCCGTGCGCACATCGATCAGCGCCGCGCCGGGTTCATCCTTGAGAATGTCCCAGGCCCCTTGAATCGGAATGTCGTCCTTGTAGCCCGCCATGGCTTTTCCCCGCAAAACAGACCAGTGTCATCCGCTATTCAGCAGAAGAGCAGGGTGTATGGCAAGTTTTTACACAAAAGAAAAGGGAAATTATTGCCAAGCCCTGTATTACATGGCATCCGAGGTCGTGAGTTCGACACCGCAGGCCCGCATTTCGTCGCGCGCCGCGGCAAGAGAACCGTCCAGGTCGATCGCCCTGCACGCATCTTCCAGGACCGTAACCCGGTACCCCAGTTTCGCGGCATCGACCGCAGAGAACCGAACACAAAAATCCGTTGCAAGGCCCGCCATGACCAGCTTGTCTACGCCGCGCGTCCGCAGGTATCCGTCCAGACCCGTTGGCGTCCGGTGGTCGTTTTCGAAGAAGGCGGAATAGGAATCGATATGCCGTCGGTAGCCTTTGCGTACGATCAGATTCGCGCTGTCGGTGGCCAGGTCGGCATGGAACGCGGCGCCGTCAGTGCCGATGACGCAATGGTCGGGCCACAGGACCTGGGGGCCGTAGGGGGCTTCTGTCACGCCGAACGGTTCGCCGCCTTCGTTGCTGGATGCAAAGGAAAAGTGGCCCGCCGGATGCCAGTCCTGGGTCAGGACCCGAACTGGAAAATCGGGCATCAGCCGGTTGATAAGCGGCACGACCCGGTCGCCTTCGGCTACGGCAAGGGCGCCGCCGGGGCAGAAATCGTTCTGGACGTCGATGGCGATGAAGGCCGTGGTCTCGTCGGTCATGGCGGTATTCCTTTCCGCCAAAGGTTTTCCAGAATCGCGGGCCTGATTGCAACTGCGTTCGCCATGTTGGTCTTCCTGCCGGGACACGCATTGGCACACACATCCGAACGCGGGTTCGTCATGTTGCTGCCGACGGAGCTTTATATCCTGGGCGGCGGTCTGTCCGTCGCGGGAACGATCCTGGCGCTGTCGCTTCTGTCGCCGGAAAGGATTGCCGCGTTTTTCGGGCGCGATGCCGTCATCGCCAATATCCCCAGGACGGGCGTCGGGGGTGTGGTCGCCGCTCTATCCTTCATCGTCTTCGCGTTTCTGGTCCTGTGCGGCTTCTTCGGGTCGCCCGACCCGCTGCGAAATCCATTGCCCAATGCAATCTGGATCGTCGGCTGGATTGTCATCACCATTGCGCACACGCTGTTCGGAAACCTTTGGGCGGCGCTGAACCCATGGCGGTTTCCGCTGTACCTTGCCCGAAAGCGGGGAATTGGCCCGGCGGACGGCCCGGTGGCCTTCCCCGACCGGCTAAAGTACCTGCCTGCAATCGTGCTGTTCTTTGCGATCGCCTGGTTCGAACTGGTTGACCCGGCACCGGCCGATCCGACGCGTCTGGCGCTGGCGGTAACGTTTTATTGGGCGGTGAATTTCCTGGGCGGGCTTCGGTATGGCGATGACTGGTTCCGGTATGCCGAACCGATCAGCATCTATTACCGCTACCTGTCGCTGCTTGCGCCGATCAGCCGGGACGAAAACGGCTGGGTCAGCCTGCATTGGCCTGGACGCCGCATCGTTTCACACGACCCCGTTCCGCCGCTGGCTGCGGCGTTCCTGATCCTGACGCTGGCGACGGTATCCTTTGACGGGCTGAAACCGACCTTCGCGTGGCTGTCCGCAATCGGGGTCAATCCGCTGGAATTTCCGGGCCGAACGGCGGTGATGACGCCCAACACACTGGGGCTGCTGGGAAGCTGGCTGGTGCTGGGCGGTCTTTTCTGCGTCACCATCCTGGTCGGATTTCACCGCGCCGGGAAAGGGGACTGGGGCCGGGACCATTGGGCCGTCAGCGATTGGCAGCAAGGGGTGCGCCTTCTGGTTCTTTCGCTGTTGCCGATCTCTCTCGCCTATCATGCGACGCACTATTTGACGGTCCTTCTGGTGGATATCCAATGGACAGCGGTGTCGCTGGGCGACCCGCTGGGCTGGGGGGCGAACATCGGGGGCTTGTCGGACCTTCATGTCACCGCATCTTTCCTGAATACCCATCATGGTGTGGCGGCGATTTGGGCGGCGCAGGTCGCGATCATCGTCCTGGGGCATATGCTGGCGACGGCCATCGCGCATGCCCAGGCACACCGGATTTTTGCGGATGACGGGCGGGCTGCGACCATTGCGCTGATGCCCATCGGATTGTTTATGGTGTTTTATACGATGCTGGGGCTTTGGCTTTTATCTTCCCCGACTGCGGGGTAGGACAGCAGCGTTTGGCGAGGTCGCCCGACCGGGGCGATGAACTGGGGAACGAAGGAAGACGAGATGACCAAAACGGCGAATATCCTTAAGCCGACACGCCGTCAGACACTGAAGACACTGGGCGCGGGGGGGCTTGCGGCCGCCGCGCTGCCGCTCGCCGGACGCTTCAACCAGGCGCATAGTTCGGAACCGATCCGCATCGGGTTCCAGGCGCACCGGACCGGCATCGGTGCGGCCTACGGGCGCTGGTACGAACGAACGACCATGGCCGCCGCGCAATGGATCAACGACAATGGCGGCATCAATGGCCGACCCGTCGAAATCGTCACCGAAGATGACGGCACCGACCCGCGCCGCGGGGCGGAAGTTGTCGAGAAATTCGCCATTCAGCATGAAACGGATGTCGCCTATGGCACGCTGTTCAGTCATGTCGTGATCGGGTCCGCCCCGCGTGCGGGGGAATTGAAGATTCCCTATTTCGTCGTCAGCGAAGGGCATCATGTCGCAAGCGGCATGCTGAACCGGTATGTCATTCAGCCCGGCATCACCGACGTGAAAAGCCAGGTCATTTCCATGGCGCCGTGGGTGTCCGAAAATCTTGGTAAGAAGGTCACGATGATCTTCCCCGACTTTGCGTTCGGTCATGACCATCGCGACAATTTCACCGAAGCAATGGCCGCACAGGGCGGGGAAGTGATCGAACAGATCGCAATCCCGCCGACGGAAACCAGCTTCTTCCGTTATTTCCCGCGCATCCCGTCGGAGACGGAGGTCCTGTATCATGTCATGGTCGGGCCGGGCGTTCTGACTTTCGTCAAGGAAATGGGCGAGTTCTACGGCAGTGACCGGCCGGAGGTTTTCGGTTTCATCGACAGCCTGGAAGCCGTCGACCTTGCAAATCCGGGGTTGGAGGCGCTGGAAGGCACCTATTTCTGGGAAGCAATGCCGCGGTACGCACAGAATGACGGATTGACGCCGTTCGACGCCTTCTATCGCGAAAAGGTCGGCGTCGACCCGAACGGCGCGAGCCTGAGCGATCCGGAGGATATTTCCACCTATTCCCATATGTTCGGCTGCTGGGAGACCCTGAGCATTATCAAGCAGGGCATGGAAGCCGCCGACTATCAGGGCAAGGATGATCGGGCGGCACTGATCGAAGCGGTCGAAAGTTTCACCGAATTCCCGGAAAGCGAGGCGCATCCACAAGGGCCCAAGACGTTCGACGGCCGCACGCACCAGGCGTTCGGCATCCAGAACATCAGCAAGGTCACGGATGGGCGTCTGTCGGTCGTCCATCGCACGGCGATCGAAGACGGGTTCTACGAACCGGAGACGGATTATACCCAGATGTCCTTCTAGGGTCCGGCTGCTCGCGCTGTCGGGTGCGACGGGGTAGGCTCGCGCCATGGACTTCGGACCGATTCTCTTTCTGGCGACACTGGAAGGGGCGCTTCAGGCATCAATCCTGGCGCTGACGGCGGTCGGTCTTTCCCTGGTCTTCGGCGTAATGCGCATCGTCAACGTGGCGCATGGCGAATTCTACATGCTGGGCGCGGTTTTGGCGTGGTGGTCGGCGAATCTGATCGACGGGTCTCCGGCGCTGGGTTTTCTGGTCGCGCTGGTGTTGAGCCCCATCCTGGTCGGGGCCATTGCCCTGATCGCCGACCGTGCGATCCTGAGCCGGCTTGAATACCGTCCCCAGGCGACGATCGTCGCGACGATCGGCCTGCTTTATATCCTGCAGCAATCGGTCCTCAGCCTGTATGGGCCCGACGCCCGACCGGTCGTCGCCCCGTTCGATTTCCGCGTTCAGTTTCCGTGGTTCGGGTATTCCGGCTATCGGTTGATGGTGATCGTGGCATCCGCGGCCATTCTGGCCACGCTTTGGGCGGTGATGAACCGGTCGCGTTACGGGTTGATCATGCGGGCAACGCAGTTCGACCGTGAAACCGCGCGTGCATTCGGGGTTCCGGTGGGCCGGGTCTTTGCCGCGGTCTTTGCCGTCGGCGCCATGCTGGCGGCCCTGGCGGCGGTGCTGATCGTGCCGGTTCAACAGGCCTATTATCTGATGGGGCTGGACCCGCTGCTTCTGTCTTTCGTGGTCGTGATCCTGGGCGGGCTGGGCAGTCTGAAGGGAACGGTCATCGCGGCCATCCTGATCGGCATGGCGGACGGTATGGCATCCGTCTTTTTCGAACCGACCCTGGGGAAGATTCTGGCAACCGTCTTTGTTGCGCTGGTGCTGATCTATAAACCCACCGGCCTGTTCGGGGAGGAGGAGGCATGAGCCGGTCCCTCATCCTACATCTTTCGGTTCTGGTCCTGCTGCTGGCCCTGCATTGGCTGCTGCCGGCCTATCACCACGCATCGCTTGCCCGGATCATGGTGCTGGCGGTGTTCGCCATGGGCTACAACATCCTGTTCGGCTATACAGGTCTGTTGAGCCTGGGGCATGCGATGTTCTTCGCGGCCGGACTTTATGGCGCGGGCATGTCTATGGCGCTGATGGACCTGACTGCCATTCCGGGGTTCCTGGCGGGTCTGTGTTTTGCGCTCCTGCTTTCGCTTGCGGTGGGGGCGCTGGCGCTTCGCACAGCGGGCGTTTCTTTCATGATCGTAACCCTGATGCTGTCGCAGGCCGCGCATCTACTGGTCCTGTATCTGGGGCAATGGACGCGCGGCGACGAAGGGTTCGTGATCGACGGTGCGCTTAGGGCCGTCAATCTGCCCTGGGCGGAAATCGACCTGACCGGGCAGGATGCGCGCTATCTGGCGGCCCTTGGACTGTTTGCGCTGACGCTTCTTGCGAAACTTTGGCTTGTCGGCGGACGCACCGGACAGGTCCTGACCGCTATCCGCGAGAATGAGGCCCGTGCCGTCATGCTGGGCTATGACGCCTATCGCTACAAACTTTGGGCGATGGCGCTATCAGGGGCGTTTGCCGGTGCCGCCGGGGCCGCTTACGCAATTCTGTTCGGGTCGGTGGGGGCAAGTTTCGCGTCCATCCAGTATTCGATCCTGCCGCTGCTTTATGTGCTTCTGGGCGGGGCGGGGACGGTGCTGGGACCGTTCCTGGGGACACTTGCGATGTTCTATCTGATCGACATCGCAAGCGGCCTGACCGGTGCGTATCTGCTGTTCGTCGGGATCGCACTGATTGTTCTGGTCCTGGCCGCACCGAAGGGCCTGTTGGGAAGCCTGCGCGAACGCGCGGCACCGTGGCTGCCATGAAAGCGTTGCTTCAAGTCACCGGCCTGTCGAAACGGTACGGCGGCGTCATCGCGCTGGACGGTGTCGATCTGTCGATCGGCGACGGGGGCGTTCATGCGGTTATCGGGCCCAACGGCGCGGGGAAATCGACGCTGGTGAACCTGATCTGTGGGCGGCAGAAGCCGGATCGCGGGTCGATCCGGTTTCAGGGAGCGGACATCACAAACTGGCAGCCCCATCGCCGCATCCGGCAGGGCATCGGATACACGTTCCAGATTACCAGTATTTTCGGGGCCTTTACCTGCCGACGGAATATCGAAATCGCGGCCGGGCACGGCCCGCAGGTGTCCACCCGCGTGGACCAGGTGCTGCGGGATCTGGGGCTGGACGGCCTTGCCGAGGTCCAGGCGGACACGCTGGCATACGGACATCAGCGGCTTCTGGAAATCGGAATGGGACTGGTCCAGTCGCCGCGCCTTTTAATTCTGGATGAACCGACACAGGGGCTGTCGGACGCGGAAATCGCCATTTTCAACGATCTGGTCCGGCGGGTGGCCGCGGATCGGACGGTGCTTTTGATCGAACACAACATGGCGGTTGTCATGGCACTGGCAAGCCGGATCACGGTCCTGAACGACGGGCGTCTGTTGGCGGACGGGGCGCCCGGCGCCATCCGCGCGGACGAACGGGTCCAGCGGGCCTATCTGGGGACGGGAATACGCAATGCTGGTACTTGACGGGGTAAACGCCGGATACGGGAACGTATCGGTCCTGCGCGGGGTCGGCCTGACCCTTTCCCGGGGGCAGGTGCTGTGTCTGCTTGGCCGGAACGGTGCCGGGAAAACGACCACCCTTAAGGCCATACTGGGGCTGTTGCGGGTGACCAAGGGGACGATCCGGTACAGGGATGTCGACCTGACCGCCCTTCCGGCAGAGGCGATCGCCCGGCACGGTATCGGATATGTACCGCAGGGCCGCCGTCTGTTCGGCAACCTGAACGTGGCCGAAAATCTGGAAATCGGGCTGATGGTTCGCGACGGCGGTCGGCGGGACCGCGACCGGATTCTGGATTACTTTCCGGTTCTGAAGGAACGGCTTGGTCAGCGCGCATCCCTGTTGAGCGGCGGTGAACAGCAGATGCTGGCGATGGCGCGTGCCTTGTGCACCGGCCCGTCGCTGCTGTTGATGGATGAGCCGACCGAAGGTCTGCAGCCAAGCGTCATTTCCAAGATCCGGGGCGTGATCCGAAGCCTGGCACAGGACGGCGTGTCCGTCCTGCTGGTCGAACAGCGGGTCGATGCGGTCCTTCCCGTGGCGGACCGCGTGATGTTTCTGGAAAACGGCCAAAGCCGCCGGACCGTCGATGTCCAGGAATTGAAGGCTGACCCGGACCTGCTGCACCGCTATGTCGGAGTTTCCTAGAACCGGCGCATCCTAATTGTCCAGCATGTAGACCCGGCATTCGGATGTTCCGTCCCGATAGAAAAGGTAATTCGCGTCGCCATCGCGAAGGCCCGTCGGGTCATGCAGGTTCAGCCCCGCCCCGCTGGCGAAGCCGTACCGCTGTGGCCGCCGCCCTTCGGAAGCAACGATCGTATAGTATTTTCCCTGACGCTGCTGATTGAACACCAACCGCGAGCAGGCTTCGGAAAGGTCGACCGAAAGGCTTTGGTCCACATCTTCCTGGCTGACATCCAGGCGGATCCTGGACCCGTCCGTGCGGGTTCTGACGGACCCGTGCGGTTCGGGTACGATCACGTCGGGGATACGCCGGAAGACCTCTTGCGCGTCTGCCGGAACGGGGATGGCCGCCACTGCGGCAAGAAGGAATGCGATTGCCACGGCACCGGCCGAATGCCCGCTGACGTTCATTCCGCCGCCTTTTCGCCCGGGGTCGCGCCCAGGGTTTCGCCGGGGAACTGGCGTTCCAGTTCCTCGTATTCTTCGTTCAGAAGCCCTTCGGCAATCCGGGCCGCATCCTGCGGTGACGCCCCCTGAAGGTAGGGGCCGCCGGGCAGCAGCTTGAGCGTCGGACCGATATGGCATTTCCCCAGGCAATGCACCGTCTCCAGAGAGATGAAACCGCCACGCTTTTCGATTTCCTGCCGCAAAAGTCGGGCCAGATCCTTCGATCCCCGCGCCCCACAGGACGGCAACAGGTCGCCGGCCCGGAAATTCGTACACAGACGGAGCCTTGTATATCGGCGTCCGTCGGCATTTTCGGTCACATCAGCCATTGCAAAAACGCTGCACCTAAATAGATACCTTCGTTCACGATCGCTTGTCCGGGCGGTCTATTGCGCCGGCACGCTTTGCGAACCATGTTGGTTACCAGGTTCGGTATACCCAGCATATAGGAGTTTTCCAGGGAATGAGCGAGTATGACTATGATTTATTCGTGATCGGCGCCGGGTCCGGCGGCGTTCGGGCGGCCCGCATGTCCGCGGGGCTGGGTGCGCGCGTGGCGATTGCCGAGGACAAATACCTTGGCGGAACCTGTGTGAATGTCGGTTGTGTGCCCAAGAAGCTGATGGTTTATGCGTCCCATTTTCGTGAGGATTTTGAGGACGCGGTCGGTTTCGGCTGGACCGTGGGACCGAGAAGCTTCAGCTGGGCCAACCTGATTGCCGCCAAGGACAAGGAAATTTCCCGGCTGAACGGGATTTACGAAGGTCTTTTGTCCAACACGGGTGTCGAACTGATCAACGGCCGCGCAACGGTCGCGGGTCCGCATGAAGTAACCGTCGCCGGACGTACGGTCACCGCGGAACGCATCCTGATTGCGGTCGGCGGCTGGCCGTCGGTGCCGGATATTCCCGGGCGCGAACATGTCATCACGTCCAACGAGTTCTTCCATCTGGAAAACATGCCCCAGCGGGTCATCGTCGTCGGAGGCGGCTATATCGCCGTTGAACTGGCGGGAATTTTCAACGGCCTTGGTGCCCAGGTGACGCAACTGTACCGCGGGCCGCATTTCCTGCGCGGCTTTGACGATGATGTGCGCAATTTCCTGGCGACGGAAATCCGCAAAAAGGGCATCGACCTGCAGTTCAACACCAACATTGCCGAAGTGTCGAAGGGCGCGGACGGCGTGCTTACCGCAACGCTGGAGGACGGCAACAAGCTTGAAGCCGACTGCGTTCTTTATGCGACCGGCCGCGCGCCGAACACGTCAAACCTTGGTCTGGAAACGGCGGGTGTCGATCTGGCCGCGAATGGGGCAATCGTCGTGGACGATGATTTCCGGACCAGCGTGCCGTCGATCTATGCGTTGGGCGATGTCATCGACAGGATCGCCCTGACACCGGTTGCGATCGGGGAAGGCATGGCGTTCGCCTATAACACCTATGCCGGCGAAAACCGGCGCATGGACTATCGCGATGTTCCGACTGCCGTTTTCAGCCAGCCGCCTATCGGGACGGTCGGTCTGACTGAATCGCAGGCGCGCCAGGAATACGGCGATGTCGACGTTTATTGTTCCGAATTCCGTCCGATGAAGCACACGCTGTCGGGCAATGAAGAACGCAGCTTCATGAAGCTGATCGTCGACAAGGCGTCGGACAGGGTGGTTGGCCTGCATATGGTCGGGCCCGAAGCCGGTGAGATCACGCAAGGCTTTGGTGTCGCCTTCAAGGCCGGCGCGACCAAGGCCGATTTCGACGCAACGGTCGGCATTCACCCGACCAGCGCGGAAGAATTCACCACCATGCGCGAACCGGTGGTCGCGGCTGCGGCGGAATGATCGGTTTCTAGATCAGCCCGTCCGCGCGCATGCTGGTGTGGTCGGACCTGGCAATAATCAGATGATCATGCAGACGGATGTCGATCTGTGACAGCGCGTCGCGGACGGCGCGCGTCATTTCGATGTCCGGCGCGGACGGTGTCGGGTCGCCGGACGGATGGTTGTGGACCATGATCAGGGCGCTGGCATCCAGCTCCAGCGCACGTTTGACCACTTCGCGCGGATAGACCGGCGTATGGTTGACCGTGCCCTTCTGTTGGACTTCGTCTGCGATCAACCGGTTTCGGTTATCCAGGAACAATAGCCGGAACTGTTCCACCTTTTCCCGGCCCATGGCCGCACGGCAGTAATCCAGAACCTTGTCCCAGGACGACAGGACATGGGCGCCTTCCACGTCGCGGCGCAGGATCCGGATTGCCGCCTGCTGAACCGTCTTCAGCCCGATGACCGTCGCTTCCCCGACCCCCTTGGTCCGGGACAGTACCTTGGGGTCGGCGGAAATGACCCCGGCAAGGGACCCATGCGTATCGATCAGGGCCTTTGCCAGCGGTTTCACGTCCCGGCGCGGAATTGTCTGACAGAGCAGGAGTTCCAGGAGTTCATAATCCTCCATGCTCGCGCCCAGATCTTTCAGAAAGCGAGTTTTGATTCGCTTCCTATGCTCCAGGTAGTGGGGTTTGACCTGCGTGCCGTCCGGCCCTTTTTGATCCTTGACCATGACGCGCGGCGGGACGGGTCAGTTATAGGGCGGGCGGTCCCAGCCCTTGGGGGATTTCGTGAAGATTTCGAACCCGTCGGCGGTCACGCCGATGGAATGTTCGAACTGGGCTGACAGCGACCGGTCCTTTGTCACGGCCGTCCAGCCGTCGTCCAGCGTCTTTACCGGATATTTGCCGGCATTGATCATCGGTTCGATCGTGAAGAACATGCCTTCGCGCAATTCGACCCCGGTGTCCGGTTCCCCATAATGCAGGACGCTGGGGTAATCGTGGAAGACACGCCCAAGACCGTGGCCGCAGAAGTCACGCACGACGGAAAAGCGTTCCCCTTCGGCATAGGACTGGATGATATGGCCGATATCGCCCAGGCGGATACCGGGGCGGACCGCTTCGATCCCCTTCATCATCGCATCGTAGGTCACGTCGCAAAGACGCTTTGCCTTAACGGGCACCTGATCGCCGACCCAGAACATGCGGCTGGTATCGCCATGCCAGCCGTCGACGATGACGGTGACGTCGATGTTGATGATATCGCCGTTGCGCAACTTCTTGCCGTCATCCGGGATACCGTGACAGACCACGTGATTGATGCTGGTACAGATCGACTTCGGGAAACCGCGATAGTTCAGCGGGGCCGGAATCGCGCCGTGGCTGGTGATATATTCATGACACAGCCGGTCCAATTCACCGGTCGATACGCCGGGCGTCACGTGCGGGGTTATGTAGTCCAGCGTCTCTGCAGCAAGATGACCCGCCTTGCGCATCGCTGCGAACTCGTCCGCACCATGAAGTTTGATCCGCCCAAATTCCGTATCGTAAAGCATGACTGTCAAATCTCTCGTCCTGTGGGGCGCCGCATTCTGCCGCTAATCCCGCCGTTCCAGCGGTAAAATCCGTTGTATGCCTTCCGGCATGGGATCGCAATGATAGCATAATATTTCAACGCCTGCGTCCTGTGCCTCTAAAAAGGCCTTTGCGTAGGCGGGATCAATATCCCGCGCCAGCGAGAAATGGTCGCAGTCCGCCCGCTGCGCGAGATAGAGCATTACCGCCCGGCCGCCGCCGGCCGCAATGTCCGACAGTTCCGCCAGATGCTTGGCACCGCGTTCCGTCCTGGCATCTGGGAACTGGGCCGCGGACGGGTCGTCGCCGTCGGGACGGCGCAAGGTGACGCTTTTGACTTCGACATAACAGTCGGGGCGGTCGTCGCCGGTCAGCAGGAAATCGATCCGGCTGTTCCGGGTGCCGTATTTCACTTCCCGCGCGATGGTTCCATAGCCCGCAAGTTCCGATATGCTGCTGCTGTGAAGCGCGGCTTCCACAATCCGGTTCGCCAGATTCGTGTTGATTCCGACCCGGACGGGGCCGTCCGGCGTCGTCTGTGTCGCGATTTCCCACCGCCAGGACAGTTTGGCCTTCGGGTTCCGGTTCGGCGAAACCCAGATATGACTGCCGGGATCCGCAAGGCCGGTCATGGCGCCGGGGTTTCCGCAATGGGCCGTCACCTCGCTGCCGTCCGGCAGGACGATGTCTGCAAGGAACCGTTTGTAGCGTTTGACCAGACGGGCACCGGTCAGCGGTTCGTCATACTGAAAGATCATCCGTCGGCGCGCTGTGCTTCGATGACGGTCTGCAGGTCTTCGGTCGGAATGTAGCCCCCGATGAACTGGTCGCCGATCACCATGGACGGCGTTCCGGTGATCTCCAGACTGCTGGCGATTTCGCGGGTAAGCGACAGATAGTCCATGATTGCGGGGTCATCCATGTCCGCACGCAGGCGGTCTTCGTCCAGCCCGACCGTATCCGCGATCTGGAATATGACCTCTTCCGTCAGGCGGCCTTCGCTTTGCATCAGCGCGGTATGAAATTCGACATAAAGGCCCTGGTTGCGGGCAGCCAGCGCGGCGCGGGACGCGACCAGCGACGCCGGCCCCAGGATCGGAAATTCAACCAGGATGACGCGTAGCCCGTCGTCCTGTGCCATCACTTCCTCAAGCCCGGGGAAGAAGCGTTTACAATATCCGCACTGGTAATCGAAGAACTCGATCAGCGTGACATCCCCGTCTTGCGCGCCGATGACCGGCGTAAGCGGGCTTGCCGTCAGGGTTGGGACCAGACTGGCAATCGCCTGTTGCCGGTGCTGCTGTTGTGCGGTGCGTTCGCGTTCTTCCAGAATCTGGATCGCTTCCAGGATGATTTCTGGGTTCTGTAGCAGGTAGTCGCGAACGACGGATTCAATCCGGTCGCGTTCTTCCTGGCTTATCGGCTCCTGTGCGGCGGCGGGGTGGAAGGTGGTTGGAAGAAGCGCGGCTGCGAACAGAAGCGCGGCAATCCGAAAGGCATATCGTTTCATGAAACTGTCCAATCTGTGCGACGGTGGTCGCCCCCTTACTAGAAAACATTTCCCCGCCGGCCAATCGCAGAAGCGGCCGGTGACGGGAACGTGACTGGCGCTGATCCGGACTAGCCGTCGGCGCGATAGGAAATGTCCTGCGCCTGAATCCAGGACGCCGACCCTTCCGGCAGAATTTCCATGGCCCGGCGGGCGGTGTTGCGGGCGCGTTCCATGTCGCCGCGACGGATGGCGACTTCCGCCTGGGTCAACAGGACCATTCCGGTTTCCCCACGGCGTTCGTGGGCCTGACCCTTCAGGTGCCAGCCCTGGGTGAAGTCGGGTTCATAGGCGACCGCGACATTTGCATGATCCAGTGCCTCCTGAACCAACAACGGATCATTCTGTTCCAGAAGCACATTCGCCAGGTTTGCCCGGATCAGCGCCGCCCAGGGCAGGATGGAAACTGCCTTTCGATAAGCCTCCGCCGCGTCGGGTAGGCGCCGCGCGTTGCGCAGGATGTCGCCCTTCACTTCCCAATAGAACGGGTCTTCCGGACTTTCTTCCAGAAGCAGGTTTATCTCTGCCAGTGCCTCTTCGCTGCGGCCAAGCTGCATATAGGCCATCGACCGCGCATACCGCGCGGGTGCGCTTTCGTCACTGACCGGAAATTGCTGCAACGTTCGTTCGGGTTGAATGTAGCCGAAAAGCTTAGCGCGCATTCGCGCATGGATCAGGGCGAAAACATCCGGCAGTTCCGCGTCCGCCGCGCTGGAAACCCGAACCTGGTTTTCCATGAACGTGATGCGGTCTTCGGTCAGCGGGTGGGTTTGCGTGTACGGGTTCGCACCGGCGGAATAAAGGCGGTTCTGTTCCTGCAGAACCAACAGGAAATCCCGCAACCCGCGGGGCGAAATGCCCGCTTCTTCCAGGTATGTCGCCGCCGCCTGGTCGGCTGCCTGTTCGTTTGCGCGGGTATATTGCAGGAAGGATCGTTCCCCGATCTGCTGGCCAAGGGATGCGCCCGCCGCCGCCACCTGGCCATCGCCGGTCGCCAGCGCGCCGCCCAGGCCCAGAAGCAGACCGGCGATCGCCATTGTCTGGGAATTTTCCAGATTGTCCCGGAACTGTGAAAGGTGGCCGCCCGTGATGTGCCCCAATTCGTGGGCCAGGACGCCAATGACCTGGCCGGGGTCGTCCGCGCGCATCAAAAGACCGGTGTGAATGAAAATACGCTGTCCGTTGGCGACGAAGGCATTCAGCCGTTCATCGCTGATCAGATGGATCTGAACCGAACTTGCATCCACGCCCGCAACCTCATAAATGGGCTGCAGGTAGTAACGAATGGTGTTTTCGATTTCCGTGTCGCGCACGAAACTGACATTGCGACCTTGCGCGTCGGCGCGCGTTGCGGGCAAACTTGCGCTCGCTACCAGCAGGCAGATCATAAGAACGGATAACGCGCGCTGGTGAATGCCGTATCCGGAAAGTCGAAGCTGAATTGGGCGGACGTGCGGGAGTGTCATCTTTGTCCCAGGTTCCTGTGAATATGCATACACGGCTGTCCCGTGGCATTGCCTCTAAAATAGGGGCGACGGGCATTATGTTCAAATGGTGCTGCCAGCAGACCCGATTTCTGCTGAAGTCGGCTGTGACGGCATGTGTTGCCGGGGCATTGCTGAGCGCCTGTGCCGAGGGTACGGACCCCGAATATGGCGATGTCGGCTATGTATCAGGGTTCTATGGGGGCCTGTCGGTGGACGAACCGACCGCGGCGCTGGTCGGACGCAATGTCCTGACCGCCGGCGGGAATGCCGTCGATGCGGCGGTTGCCATGTCTTTCGCGCTATCCGTGACCTATCCGTCCGAAGTCAGCCTGGGCGGCGGTGGTGTCTGCATTGTCCATGATACATCGCTTGGTCTGACCGAAGTCATTGATTTCATTCCACCGGCCGGCAGCGGTTCGGGGGAACGTCCGTCCGCAATCCCGACGATGGTTCGCGGCATGGCGGCCCTGCATGCCCGGTACGGCCAGTTTCCGTGGCGCGCGGTGGTATCCCCGTCGGAACGGCTGGCGCGTCTGGGACATCGGGTTTCGCGGGCATTTGCGGCGGATTTGACCCGCGCGGCGGCGCCGCTTTCCCAGGAACCGACCCTGCGCGCGGTCTTTGCACCGAACGGCCGGTTGCTGGGTGAAGGCGATCGGTTGGTCCAGCCGGACCTTTCGGGCATCCTGGGCCAAATCCGGGCGAACGGTGCCGGTGCCTTCTATTCCGGTCAGCTTGCGCGCCGCATTGTCGAAGGGGTGCGGGCGGTCGGCGGTACCCTGACGTATGAGGAACTGAACGCCTATACGCCGGCATGGCGTTCCACCGTGCTGGTCCCATTCGACAGCAGCGAGGCGCATTTCGCGCCGCCGCCGGCGGCGGGCGGACCGTTGCTGGCATCCATGTGGCGCATGTTGACCGAAGGCGACCGTTATGAGGATGCGAACGCATCCCAGCGCAGCCATCTGATCGCCGAAGTCATGAAACGCGCGCTGGCCGACCGGCGGAACTGGCTGGCCGAAGGGTTCGCATCGACGGTCCCCGTTTCGGATATCCACAGCCCGGAACGGGTCGCGGCCCTGATGGCGAATTACAGCGCATCCCAGGCCACCCGCCCGCCCGGCCTTTCCGCGCAGGCGGGTCAGGTGCCCGAAGTCATATCCGGGACCGGGTTTGTCGTGCTGGACCGGTTGGGGATGGCGATTGCGTGCAACCTGACCCAGTATAATTCCTTCGGAAACGGGCGGATCGCCGATGAAACCGGCATCATCCTGGCGGCCGCGCCGGGGCTGCGGGGGCGGAACCCGTTGAGCCTGAGCCCGGTCATGGTCATCACCGAAAACACGCTGAATTTCCGTTTTGCCGCCGCGTCGGGTGGCGGGCCGCTGGCGCCTGCATCGCTGATCGAGGTCATGGCACAGACCCTTCTGGGCGACGTCCCGGTGGAACAGGCCGTGGCCGCACCGCGTCTTTACGCATCCGATGCGCCCGACACCGTCCTTGTGGAAGAACAGGGCGGCAATGATCTGGCCGCATCCCTGGCTGCGCTGGGGCACCCCGTCTCACGCTTCAATTGGCAGGGGCGGGTCACGGCGCTGCATTGCCCGAACTCCTTTTCCGTATCCCGCCGGGAAGGATCCCGGTGCGGCGTGGTTGCGGACCCGCGCGGGTTCGGGTTGGCACCTTTCTCCAATTCCTTGGAATAGGGCGGCGGGCCCATGGTTCTGAAAGTCGGAAGCCGCGGCAATATTCCGCCCTTCATGGTGATGGAAGTCATGCGTGCCGCGGCGCTTCGGGAACGGGACGGCCGCGCGGTCCATCACCTTGAAGTCGGCCAGCCGGGAACCGGTGCCCCCCGCGGTGTGATCGATGCCGCCCATGCGGCGCTGGACAGCGACCGGATCGGCTATACCGTCGCACTGGGAATTCCGGCGTTGCGGGAAGCAATTTCGGGCCATTATGCCACGCACTATGGCTGTGACGTTCCGGCGGAACGCATCGTGGTGACAACCGGCAGTTCCGGCGGTTTCATCCTGAGCTTTTTGGCCGCGTTCGATCCGGGCGACAGGGTCGCGCTTGCGGCGCCTGGATATCCCTGTTACCGCCACATCCTGAATGCGCTGGACATCGTTCCGGTATCCCTTCCCGCCGGGCCCAAAGACCGATACCAACCGACACCGGCCCTGTTGGATGAGGCGCTGAGCCAGGGGCCGATTGACGGCTTGATCGTCGCGTCACCGTCGAACCCGACCGGCACCATGCTGGCCCCGGATGCGTTCGACACCCTGCGCCGCTATTGCGCGGATGCCGGTATTCGCATGATTTCCGACGAAATCTATCACGGGATCACGTTCGGCACGGCGGAATCGACCGCGGCGTCCCACGACCCGTCGGCAGTGGTCGTGAACAGCTTTTCCAAATATTTTTCCATGACCGGATGGCGGCTTGGCTGGCTGGTCGTGCCGGAAGACCTGTTGCGCGCCGTGGAAAGCCTGGCGCAGAACCTGTTCATTTCACCGCCGACGCTGAGCCAGTTCGCCGCGGTTGCCGCCTTCGACTGTCACGAGGAACTGCGCGCCAACGTTCGGAACTATGCGGTCAACAGACAGCGGCTGACCGACGCGTTGCCGAAAGCCGGCATGTCGAACCTGGCCCCGTCGGACGGCGCCTTTTACCTGTATGCGGATGTCGGCGATCTGACGAATGACAGCCAGGCCTTCTGTGCGCGCATTCTGGAAGAAACGGGCGTTGCGATCACGCCGGGCGTCGACTTTGACGCTGAACGCGGCCACCGCACCGTGCGGATATCCTATGCGGAATCGACCGATGTCGTCGCCGCGGGGACGGACGCGCTCACGACCTGGCTGACGGCGAATACGTAGTGGTTCAGCCCGCCCGGAACGGGTTTCCGATCACAATCCGGTAGAACCCCTGTCCGTCATCGATGCCGGTCAGTTTCAGGTGAATGAATGCCGGACGGCGGCGTTCCTGATCCGGCCAATAGCTGAAATACCGGCCACGGTTGATTTCCGGACGCAGATCCTGGAACAACGTGTCTTCGCCCCCGATTTCCGTCGTCAGGAAACCGCTGTGGCCGCTTGGGACACGGTCCTGAATGGCCTGACGCACCGCATCGAAGCGCGACATCGCCATCGACGGCGACCGGATCGGGTGGCTGTCGATCTGGATGGCGACCAGACGGTCGCTTGCCTGTTGGTCGAACTGGGCGACGACGATCTTTGAATCGTCCAGCCAGGTGTCGATATTCAGCCGGCACGCGGTGAAGTCGTCGCCGATGTCGCGGCATTCCACAATCCGGTCACGCAGGGTTGCCAGCGTGTCCTGCCAGCTCAACCCCATCATAAGGTCGCGGTACTGGCCTTCGGTCCCGGCCAGGACCAGGCGTTCTTCCAGGTCGGCGCGTCCTGCCTCGCGGGCGAAATCCGCCGCCGTGCGCCCGTCGGCGGACAGGGCGGTCGGGTTGGCACCGAACGCCATCAGAACATAGGCCGATTGCGGGTCGCCGCGCAGCGATGCGCGCATCAACGGCGTCAGACCTTCGCTCATCGCGTTCGGGTCCGCGCCTTCTTCCAGAAGGACACCCAGCATACCAGCAAGTTCCGGCCGGTCGGAATTCTGTACCACGCGATGGATCAGGTGCGGCGGGATGCTGGCACCATCGTCCGCCAGAAGCCGGACGATGTCCGCCTCTCCATTAAGTGCCGCCTGTTCAAGGGCTGTGCGGACACCCGAACCGTAGCTGTCTTCGATCGCATAGCGCGCGTCGTCCAGGATAAACCCTTCCGGTCGGTCCCCCAACAGCGCGACGACGATCCCTTCGTCGCCCGCGTCGATCGCGGATTTGAGCCGCGCTGTGAAAACCCGCGGGTCAAGAACCGGGGCGGGGGGCGGTTCCGGCTTGTCCGGCGGCTGGAACATCGCCAATGCCATGCCCGCGGCGGGTTCGGCGGCGGAAACGGCTGCAGGAACTTCATCCGCCGACCGCGCTTCGATGGCCGCGGTCGATTCCGGAAGGTTCGAAACGGCGGCGGCCAGACGGTCCGCGGGGGACAGGGTGACGGTTTCATCCGTCACCTGTGCTTCCATGGTCGGACCCGGTTCCGCTTCCTGCGGGGCGGGGCCGCGTTGGTTCGGCGGAATGTCGATTTCGGAAATCAGCAGATCTTCCGCACCGGACGGGGCGGCGGTGTTCGCACCGGCGACGGGTCTCGTCCGTCCGGTTGCCTGTACCAGGGCGGCGCGCTCCGCGCGGATCAGCTCCAGACGGGCCAGCACGTGAGGATGTCCGGTCGCAATTTCCATCGGCCCGACGCTGCAGCCGTTCTGGTTTTCCAGGCTGGCACCGTTTTCCGCCAATATGGTCGCTGCCCGAACGCGTCCGTTCGCTGCCGCGACGGACAGGGGCGTCAGGCAGCCATAGACGCCGCCGGCAAGGTCCACCGGCGCACCGGCATCGATCATACGCTGCAGCGCCTGGCCGCGGCCTTCGGCGGCGGCACGATGCAGCACCGAACGGCCGTCTTCCATCGGCAGGGTCGGGTCGGCGCCGGCCTGAAGCAACAGGCTGACCGCCGCCAGGTTCCCGGAACGCGCGGCGCGCAACAGAACCGGCATCCCTTCGGCGTCGCGCATGTTCGGGTCCGCCCCTTCGGCCAGACGCGCCCGCACCGCCGGCAGATCGCCGTTGGCAATCGCTTCCGGCAGGGAAGTCGACGGAACCATGGAACTGATCTGGCCCGAAAGGCCGGTGAAAACACGGCCGGCGAAGTCCGGGCTGATGGCGGAAAGCGCAAGCCCCGTGGCCAGCGCACCGGCGAAAACGCCGCTCATCAGGGCGAAACGACCCCTGCCATGTCCTTTTTCCCGTGTGTTCTCGCGGCGGCCGCTTTCCTGTCGCCGGGCGGCGAAGGGCGCGCGTCTGGGCGCGCGTGTCGCAGACGTTTTGGCATCGGGCTGCGTGCGACGGGTGGGATCGGCGCGCAGGTCGGTCGGTTCCGCGCGGCCGCGGCGTTTCGTGCGTTCCTGCGGGGCTTCCTGTGCGACCTGTGCAGCCTGAACCGTTTCTTCGGGGATGTCCCAGCCGCCGACCTTTGTTTTCGACCGCCCCGTGCCGGTGTCGAATTCGACGCGTTTGCCGGTAATCGGCGCAGGTTGGGGTGGTTTTGCCTGTGCTTCATGCCCGGCGGGTTCGGCGAAAGCCGCTTCAGCTTCGCGGTCGGGTGCCCAATTTTCCTCACCGGTCAGGCCCAGTCTGCCCTGTTTGAATTCGGGACGCGGCGTCGGCCAGAATTTCAGTTGCGGGTTGGGCGGGGCGTCTTCGGCGACACCGTCCGCGATGGATTGCCCCGGCATAATCGGCGCGACCGACGAAATTTCAAGCCGTCCGGCGCGGTCGCCGTCGGGCTGTTGTGCGTCGTCCCCGCCCAGTTCGGGGTCGCCTTGCGTGCGCAGCAACGGCGAATCCGTGACCTGCCCGTCTTCGACTGTGACGATGTTGGTATAGGTCGTCTCGCCGGTGATGGCGGAAATCTGTGCCTGGATCAGCCGCAGTTCGTCATACCGGTCCTCACTGATCAGAACGCCCAGACGAACGACCGCTTCCTGGTCGGTCTCCAGGTTTTCCAAATTCTGCCAGTAACGTCCGGTCCGGCCTTGAATCCAAAATGTGCGTTCCAAACCAGCCTCGCCCGCCCGAAGGCATCCCCCCGATTCGTGGAACGTACATGCTATATCTTGTGGCCAGCCCCTGGCAACCCTACCGGATTACGCTGGTGGCGCTAGATATGGGAACGGTTGATTTCAGTGGGTTTCCGGCCCTGTGCGCCGGCCGGCCGCAGGCGCGCGTGGTGTCGCGCAATTCCGCATTTTCGCGAATCGCCCTGTTTCGGCCCTAACGGCGGTGCGTGACTTCGACCCCGACAGATGCGGCGTTGGCCAGGGCTTCCGGCTTTTCCACCCGCACGCTGGCTTTCAGAATACGCGGATCCTCAAGGCACATATCGGCGATGCGGTGGGCCAGGGTCTCTACCAGTTTTACATGACCTTCCAGCGCCATGGACTGAATCCGTTCGGCGATTTCCGCATAGCACGGCACCTGCGAATAGTCGTCCGAATCCCAGTCCTGAAGCGGCACGGCTTCCAGGTCCAGATTGATGCGGATCGGCTGCATGCGGTGATGTTCATGATCATAGACGCCAATGCTCCAGGCCACGTCCAGGTCGCGAACGGAAATTCGATAGATCGTTTTCGCCGCGGGGTCGTGCAGCGGAACCGCGTCTTCGCGCGGTGCCGGGAAATCGGACTTGGCCAGTTCTGAAATCACGCGCATCGGTTCGCCTTTCCCAACTAACGTTGAACTCGTTTCCCAGTCGTGTGCGCCCATGGTCGCCGCGCCGTCGCGCCAGTACCGGTATTGTGCCCCGGTCTTGGCAAAGTCGCCCCCGCACGGTAAGCCCCGGCAAAGCGAACGCACACACTAATCATCTGCGGCGGTAAGGCAAATCCTGATGGCCGTCCGCCCGGTGCCGCGCCGAAAAGGAACAAGACGCGCCATGCCAAGGTCCGTTCTGACCCACCGCCCGGATCGATGTCTGGTGATGGGTATCCTAAACGTCACGCCGGACTCGTTTTCAGGCGACGGCCTAGGACAGGAAAGCGACATTCTGCAGGCAAGTCGCAACCAGGCGCATGGGTTTGTGCAGGCCGGTGCCGATATTCTGGACGTCGGCGGAGAAAGCACACGGCCCGGGGCAACGCTGGTCGACGCACAGGAGGAAACGGCCCGTATCGTCCCGGTGATCCGCGCGCTTCGCGCCGATCATCCGGATGTCGCGATATCCATCGATACCTACAAGGCCGATGTCGCCCGACACGCCCTGGAAGCCGGCGCGGACATCGTGAATGATGTCTGGGCCCTGCAGGGCGACCCGGATATGGCATCGGTCGTACGCGACGCGCGGTGTCCGGTCATTCTTATGCATAACCGAAGCCGCCCCGGCGAGGCCATTCGCGATACCGTCGCCGGCGCCAGCTATACCGCGCCGGACTATGGTGAGGATTTCATGGACCGGGTCATCGATGAATTGAAGCACCTTGCAGACAATGCCCAGGACAATGGCATCGATGCGTCCCGGATCACGCTGGATCCCGGCGTCGGTTTCGGCAAGACGCCGGAACAGAACATGGCCCTGATCGATGGTATCGACCGGATTGCGGAAATCGGTTTTCCGGTCCTGCTGGGGGCCAGCCGGAAAAGCTTTCTTGGGAAGGTGCTGAACCTGCCGGGGGGCGACCGCAAGGAAGCGACACTGGCGACGACCGCCCTGGCCGTCATGCGTGGTGCCGCTGCCGTTCGGGTTCATGATGTGGCGGAAAATGTGAAACTGGTTCGAATGACCGAAGCGCTGCTGCGAAGCGGCCGTGTCCTTGTCCGTCGCGACGGAACGGCCGCATGAACGGAACCCGGGTCTATCTGGCACTGGGCAGTAACCTGGGCGACCGTCTGGCGGCGCTGCAGACCGCGATCGACCGTCTGGCGCCAGCCGTCACGGTCGATGCGCAATCCGGCATCTATGAAACCGCGCCGATGTATGTGGCGGAACAGCCGGCATTTCTGAACATGGTCGTCGGCGGCCGGACCGACATGGGTGCACTGGATTTGCTGGACTTCCTGAAGTCCCTTGAACGGGATATCGGACGGGTCCCGTCCGTGGTGAACGGGCCGCGGGCAATCGATCTGGATATTCTGTATTTCGCCGATGTGGTGTTGGAAACGGACCGACTGACACTGCCGCATCCGCGCATCGCGGAACGCGCCTTTGTGCTGGTTCCGCTGGCGGATATCGCCGCCGGCCTGATGGACCCGTCCGTAAAGCGGACGGTTGTGGATATGCTGGATGCGGTGTCCGGCCGTGAAGAGGTCGTGCCATTCGTTAACCGATGAGTAACGGTTCTCCGCTATGCATGTCACGCATACCTGCGTGCAAAGCTTTGCACACCCGTTTTTTGTGCATTGCAATATTGTGACGCCAACAACGGCCCGGCGAGGGCCAAGAAATCACGGTTACCCTGGCGTTTTGAACCGGTATCACGACGAGATATCGTGTCGGACCCGGTTTTTGGCACAAGATGTGCACTTCGTTACGGTTGAAATTGTACAGGTTACAAGACCGCAGGATAGCCAAGGGTAACCCCGGTGGCGGATGGCCCCGGAAAGACGAGATGAGGAATGAAGACGATGGCAATTATGAATGAAACGCGTGGTCCGTGGGCCGAAGGTGGGTCGAAAATGGCGGCGCTGCGCGTGGCACGCGAACTGACGGTGGCGGAACTGGCCGAACAGGCGGATCTTCCTTCCGTCACATGGCTGGAAGATGTCGAAGCGGGCCGCCGCCCGGTTCCGTCGGCATTCTATCAGCCGCTCAGCCGGGAACTGGGACTTTCGGTGCCCGACTTCGCAGGCCTGTGCCTGATGCATTATGACCCGCGCGCCTATGAAGCGCTGTTCGGCGGTGTTAGCGAAACGGTTCTGCGCGACGCGGCCTGAGGGCTGTCAGCTCATCGGGCGCATGCCGCAGCGGTCGACGATATCGGCGATCGCTTCCGCAGCGCCCAGACCTGACGTCTGGGTTATCGCGAACACGCCGCCGGTCAGTTGCGGATATGTGCGCATGATTTCCGCCACGCGCGGGTCCGGTTCTATCTGAAAACCCGACGACGGTACATAAACCGACGAAATGTGAACCCGGCGGTCCTGGGCCTGACCGGCCAGTTCGCGGGCATTCACATCATCCACCCCTTCCACATACAGGTCGTCGAACCCGCCCGGCAGGTTGTCCGTGATGATGACCAGAATTCGGCTGTTCGCGCGCCAGTCGCCGGAAAAGTCGCCTATCTGGCCGCGCCCTTCCGCCGTCAGCCCCAGGACCGCGGTCCTTAGCGCCTCGTCGCTGGCTTCCGGTCCACCGGCCCCGCCTTCTGCTTCCAAACGCCGGATGGCCCATGCCACTTCGTTTCGCGCCTCCTGCGGGTCGGCGGTCGACCCCAGGTCCACCTCCACCGTGATCGTGTCGCGAAAACTGATCAGCCCCAGCCGGAACTCACCACCGGACACGAAACTGACCAGATCGAGCAGGCGGACCGCCTCACGCTTCATGTCGCGGATGGCGGCGGACATGGAATGGGTCGTATCTATCGCGATCACAAGGTCGGTCGTACCGCACTTGCCGATTTCGCCGGTGCCAAGAGGGGGTGGGTCATCGTTGTTCCAGAAAAACGCGGCAGCCGGCCCCGCCACCCAGGCGATGACCGTCATGAACACCCCGATGAAGGAAGCGGCAGTCGAAAACCTCATGCCGGAAATTCTAGGATGAAGCCGGGGTTCCGGCAATTGAGATGCATCACAATCGCGTTAGTGGGGTCAGACGTCGTCGCGTGCCTTTTTTGCCGCAAGTGCGCGTTCAAACCCGTCCCGTTTTGATATGCCAAGGGCATCGGCCAGCGCATTGCCGATTGCCTTTGTCGGCACTCCGGATGCGACCAGACTGTTGATCATCCGTTCGATGGATGCGGAATCGGGCTCGTCCTGATCGGCCGCGGCGGCGTCTGTCGCACCCGCGATCACAAGAACCAGTTCACCATTGACGGCGGCACCATCGGCGATTTCCGCAAGGATTTCGGCCGCGGTTCCCCGCAGAATGGTTTCTGCGAATTTCGTCAGGTTCCGGCACAGAACCACTGCCCGATCCGGCATCAGGTCCGCAATGGCCGACAATGTCTCTTCAATCCGATGGGGTGATTCATAGAAGATGGACGTGTAGGGGGCGGCTTCGATTTCCCGAAGGCGGTCGCGGCGGGCATTTGTCTTCCGTGGCGGAAATCCCAGAAACCGGAAGTCGTCGGACGGCAGCCCCGACAGGCTGATCGCGGTCGTCACCGCATCCGGACCGGGAACGCAGGTGACCGGCACGCCCGCTTCCGCCGCCTGACGAACCAGATGATAGCCGGGGTCGGAAATGGTCGGCATTCCGGCTTCGGAAACCAGGGCGATCCGTGCGCCGTCGGCAAGCCGCCGGACGAATTCGGGCGCCCGGTCCCGTTCGTTGTGATCGTGGTAGGATGTCATTCTTGCATCCACGCCGAACCCGGACAGCAGCGATTTGGTCGTCCGCGTATCTTCACACAAGACAAGGTCGACGCTCTGCAGAACCGCAAGGGCCCGCGGTGACAGATCGTCCATGTTGCCGATCGGTGTCCCGACCAGATAAAGCAGGCCGTCTTCTTCCCGCGCCGTGTCCGCGCCGCGTTCCGTTACGGTAACGGTCAGTTCTGCGCCCGGGCGCTGGAGGGCGGCAACCAGTTCGCGGTCCAGCCTGGACGACCCCTTGTCGGCGGCAATCGCGAAGGTTCGCGGTTCCGGCGTCGGCATGCGCCGGAATATCAGCGGCGCGCCGGCGGTAAATTTGGGGTTGGCGCGCGCCGTCAGACGGTCCGTGACGTCGCCGCAGCGCAGCTCAATCTCCAGCGGGCCGCGCAGCCGAAGCAACTCGGTCTCGTCATATTGCGCATCGACCCCGATGATGCAGGTGCCCGCCGCGGTGATGGACGGGTCGCGGGTCAGCTCCAGCGTCTTTGCGTGGCTTGCCTTGACGTTGGGGTGCCCCTTGCAGCGGATGACGGTGGACTTCGGTGTTGTGGTCATGACACGTCAGGATTGGTGGCGTCACCGTTCAAGTCAATTGCCGTCGCTTCGATCATCAAGGTCGCGCGCGCGGACCCGCGGACCAGATGCCGGCCCCAGGCGCTGCGTGTCGGCGGGTCGCCGTGGAACAGCTCGCGCGTTTCGACCTGAAATCCCGCATCCTGGTAATGGTCGGGCAGGGTGTCGCTTTCTGCCGGATCGGTTATGTCGCCCATGCCCAGCCGGTCCAGATAGTCGCGATCCTCAAACACGGAATAATTCAGAAGGACGATCAGACGCGCGCGGTCGCGGCAAATCGTTCGAATGCCGTGCAGGGCGGAAACATCCGGCGCGGACACAATGCGCATCAATGAGCCCCAGGGATATTGCACGTAGACGGTATTGGCCATTCCGGCAAATGGACCGGGCAACCGTTCCGCCGCGCCCCGCACGAACAAGGCATTCGGCAGTCCGCCCTTTTTGGGTGAAGATGCCGACTTTCGGGACGCATCCGCCATATTGTCCGCGGCGGCATCTATTCCAATTATCAGGGAATCGGGATTTTCCCGTGCGGCATCTACCACAAACTTGCCTTGCCCGGTGCCCAGATCGACCATGATCTGGTCGGCCTGATCCACCCGCGCCCGGAGCCAGTCCGGGTCCAGGTCGGTGAATTTCCGGCCGGTTACTTTGTCAAACGCACCCATGGCCGTCTTCAGCCGCCCAGGAAATCCCGGATCCAACCGTCATAGTTGCCCTGGCGCAACGTTTGTCGCACGAGTTCCGGACTGGCAAGCGATGGCATGGCCGTTCCATCGCGTTCCGCCTTCAGGGCATCGAACGCGGCCTGCATGGCTGCGGTAATCGTCTTGTGGCCGGTCAGCCTGATGCGAACTCCTAGCGACGCCAGGTATTCGTGATCGGCAAGGTCCGGCCCCGCGCCGCCGATGATGATCGGCAAGTCGGTTTCGGCGGCAATCGCTTCCATCGCCGTACGATCCGGGACGCCGACCAGAAAGATGGCGTCGCAACCGGCCTGTGAATAGGCGCGTACCCGCGCACAGCAGGCGTCGGTCCCTTCGACCTTGGCGGCGCTGGTCCGGCCGCAGACCACAAGGTCCAGATCGGACTTTGCCGCAACCGCGGCCTTCACTTTGCCCAGTCCTTCTTCCAGCGGCAGAAGCCGCGCGCCCGTGGCGGCCCCATAGGGCGGCGGCAGGTCCGTATCCTCAATCGACAGGGCCGCAACGCCGGCGGTTTCCAGTTCCTGGACCGTGCGCATGACGTTAAGCGCATTGCCGTAACCATGGTCCGCATCGACCAGCAGCGGCAGCTCTGCCGCCCGTGAAATCCGAAGCGCCTGTTCGGCGAACTCCGTCAGCGTCAGGACAATCAGGTCCGGCGCCCCCAGAACCGTCATGGATGCGGTCGATCCCGCCAGGATCCCGCATTCGAATCCAATGTCTTCGGCCATGCGGGCTGTCATCGGATCGAAGACGGAAGCCGGAGATACGCATTTCCCGCCGGAAAGTACCGCGCGAAAACGCTGCCGTCTGTCGGACCATTGGGCCATATCGGACACCTTTCCAATTCAATCACATTCTGGGCGACGGTATCCCATTGCCGGGGCAAAAGGAAACCCGCCGACACGGGCATGGTGTCGGCGGGTTTGAACTACGTACCTGAAATGTGGTGCTTAGCCTCCTTCGGGGGGCGTTTCTTCGATGACGACCTTGAAGTCGACACCGTCCACATTGAAGGTGTGTTCACCGACGCCATATTCCTGGCCGCCGATATTCACGGTGTCGTCACCGTCCTTCATGATCTTCAGTTCGTCATTATCGTCCGTCATTTCGATCAGGTCATCGACCGACAGCGACATGTCGACCGGTCCCTGAACGCCGGTGACGTCCAGAATTTCGATGTTCGACACGGCGTCCACAATCTCATCACTGGAAAGGTCGGTTCCTTCCGCGCCGCCGCCACTGAGTTTCAGTGTGTCGGTGCCGCTGCCGCCGTCGAACCCGGCACGGATGTTTTCCAGCGCCTCTGCGCCATCCGTGTCGTTCGCCGCATAGGCGTCGGAAATCGCCTGATCCAGGGTTCCGAAGGATTGTCCTTCGGAATTCGATCCCGCTTGCTTCAGATCCGAGATATCGAAGTGACCTTCGTCGTCACCGGCGCCGCCGACCAGAAGGTCGTTGCCGCCGTCCGCGATCAGCACGTCGTTTCCGTCGCCGCCGGCGATCAGGTTCGCATCCTCATTGCCGCGCAACGTGTCGTCGCCCTTGCCGCCCAGCACGTTTTCCGTGCCTGCCCAGGCGTCGTCCGACAGATCTACATTCAGGTCGTTTTCCGTTCCGGCCGATGCCACCGCCCAGTCCGTGCCACCACCCATGTCGATACTGTCGTAGCGTTCGCCCAGGTCGCTGGTATCCGGGGTGGTCGTGGTGTCGCCGTCCGTCTGCTGCCAGTCCGACGTGCTGCCGTCGCCTTCGCCCGGCGTCAGCGTGTAACTGGAACTGTCGCCGTCCGGGTCCAGGAACACATAGCTGTCGCTGAACAGGTTCGAGAAATTGTCGGACAGGCCCGACCAGATGTCCGAGAAGCTTTGTCCGGACGAGATCCCGTTGATGACTTCGTCGAAAATACCGCCGATGGAGGAGGTATCGCCGCTTTCCGCATCGATCGCGACGCTGCCGTAGGTGATGCCCTGGAGCAGCACCCCGGAGTTGGAGGAAACCGCGCGAACCTCGATCGACGCCTCGGCACCCTGAGGCAGGGAGATTTCGCCGATTTCGATGGTTTCGAACGAACCGTTGGAACCAGTCGCCTTTGACGTCGTCGTAAACGTGCCCATGCTCTGGCCGTTCACGATCACTTCGAATTCGCCCGTGTTGCCGTTGCCGTTCTTGCCGACACTGACGGACAGCGTTTCCGTGGTGGTCGCGACAATGTCGGACACGCTGTCGACGGTGGTGCCGACCTCATCCGTTTCAGAGATGAAGGCAACCGAATCCTGGTCCGTTCCGCCGACATCCGCCAGGTCGGATTCTTCACCCACGCCGACATCGACGCTGACAAAGATCGGATCGGCTTCGTTGCCGTCGTCGTCCGTGACGGTGACGCCGATCGTCCGCGTGCCGACATCCGGCGCGCCGGTATCGCTGCTCAACCGGACGGAAGCCAACGCGGCTTCGTAGTCTTCGATCGACGCATCGCCGGAAAGGACCAGGGCGAACCCGTCTTCCGTCGCCTCCGCCGATTCCAGTGTGATGCCCAGGTCGGACAGAAGGTCTTCGTCAACGGTCAGTTTGTCGCCTTCGGCAAAACCGCCGCTGATTTCGACCGTGGCCTGCATCAGGACATCGCCGTCGATGTCCTGAACATCCAGATCCGTCAGGACCAGTACGCCGGTTTCCATCGCCGCCGTGTCGGTCGAAACGTCACCCTGGCCGCTTACGGTCGGTTCATAGCTGACCTGTTCACCACCGACATAGATTTCGATGTCTTCGTAGTTCTGGAAGGTGATGCCCAGACTTTCGATCGTCTGAACCGCGCCCGGATTCTGCTGTGCCGCCAGGGTCGCCGCGTTGATTTCCGCCATGACGGCGTCCAGACCCGGGTGATCTTCAGAAAGCGAGATGCGAAGCGTGTCATCCCCGTCCCCGCCATTCAGGGAAATGTCGCGGTCGGTGTCGGCGCTGTCGATGGTAACGATGGTGACGTCGTCCCCATCATCCGCAAAGATCACGTCGTTACCGCCGTCACTGTGGATGACATCGTCGCCGTCACCGCCGGTAATCGTATCATCGCCAGCGCCGCCATAGATCGTGTCGTCGCCGTCGCCGCCGTCCAACGTATCGTCGCCGGCCCCGCCGGAAATGACATCGTCACCAGTTCCGCCCCAAACGGTGTCGTCGCCGTCGCCACCGTCCAGCGTATCATCGCCTTTGCCGCCTACCAGTGTGTCTGTCCCGGCGCCGCCGTCTAGAACATCGTCACCATCTTCGCCTCTCAGTTCGTCGTCACCGGCGCCACCTTGAAGGATATCGTTGCCGTCGCCGCCTTTCAGCTCGTCGTCGCCGTCACCACCGTCCAGTGTGTCGTTGCCATCTTCACCCTTCAGCTTGTCGTCGCCGGCGCCACCTTGAAGGATATCGTTGCCGTCGCCGCCTTTCAGCTCGTCGTCGCCATCACCGCCGTCGAGTGTGTCGTTGCCATCTTCACCCTTCAGCTTGTCGTCTCCGGCACCACCTAGGAGGACATCGTTGCCGTCTCCGCCTTTAAGATCGTCGTCACCTCCCAGACCTGAAAGCGTATCGTCGCCATCGCCGCCCGACATCTTGTCATCGAACTGAGTCCCGGATGCGATGTCGTCGCCGTCGCCCCCGGTGAAGGTGATGCCCTCCAGATTGTCGGGATCGATGGGATCGCCGTTGATGTCGACAATGTTGACGGCTTCGATGTTCCTGACTTCAATTCCCAAGGAATTGAAAACCTTGGACCCGGTAGCCGCCGCGCCCGAAGCGACGAACTCGACCAGCGCCAGGACGTCAGCCACGATACCGACATCCAGAAGATCCCAGTCCGTTACCGTCAGGGTCAGGGTATCGGTCCCTTCGCCGCCGTCGATGATGTCGCCCGCGCCTTCCTGAATAACGGAAATGACGTCGTTCCCGGCGCCGCCGTCGATCGTGTCGGCCCCTTCACCGGACGAAATGGTGTCGTTGCCGGCACCGCCCAGGATCACATCGTCGCCCGCGCCGCCATCCAGGACATCGTCCAGCCCCAGTTCAGAGCCATCGTCCAGTGTGACCGAAATGGTCGCCTCGGCGCTGGCGGTGTCCTGATTGCTGGATTCCGTTGCCGTGGCGGTAACGGTCAGATCGAAGTCCGGCGTGCCCGGCGGGACGATCAGCGTCAGACTGTCCAGAAGTCCGGTCAGGTCGACCGAACCACCCGTAACAAGCACGACGCCGTCCTGCAGCAGTTGCACCCCTTCGGGAATGCCGCTGATCGTCACCGACAGGGATTCAGACCCGTCGATATCTTCCAGTGCCGACGTGATGTCCAGCGAGACCGTGGCCGGAAGCAGGTCGCCGTCGCCGATCAGCGTGTCATTGCCGTCCCCGCCCAGAAGCGTATCGCCACCGGCACCGCCGATTAGCGTGTCATCGCCGCTGGTACCGGTCAGGATGTCGACACCCGACCGCCCGAATGCGCCCGTGACGTCGCTGACCGTCAGTGTGGGAACATCGGCAACAGCGTCGACCGTGACCGTCAGGCCGGACGATGTCGTTTCCACCGCCTGACCGTCCACGGCAGTGGCCGTGACCGTCAGACTCAGGTCGGCGTCCGAATCCGGCGCGGGATGTACCGTAAGTCCATTCAACTGATCGGTGGTCAGCGTGATGCTTGAACCGCCTTCGAAGGTTTCGCCGTCGGCATTGGTCAGCGTCGCACCCGCCGGCAGGTTGTCGATGGTCACCGTGACGGTGTCGCCCACTTGTCCCGGCGCGGCCGAAATGGAAAGCGCAATGCTGCCGTCTTCGTTGCCGACCGCGTCCAGTACAGACAGGACAGGCGCCGCGGCCACTTCCGACAGATTGATGCCGATCGTTTGGCTGATGCTGGCGCTATCGCCGCCATCGGCTTCCGTTGCGGTCGCGGTTACAGTCAGTGCCAGCGCGCCGGTAACGCCGACAACCGGAAGCAGCGTCAGCGAACTGATCGCGGATGCCGGGATCGAAACCGGATCACCGGAATAGGTGTTCTGTCCGTCCGTGATCGAAAAGCCTTCGGGCAGGCCGGAAATTTCGATGCTCAGCGTCTCCGAACCGTCGCTGTCCATCAGCTCTGCGGAAATGTTCAGGCTGAGCGGCACCCCTTCGGATCCCGTCAGGTTGGACACGGTCAGTGTTGGCGTGTCGGCTACGGCGTCGATGGTGACGGACAGGCCCGAAGACACTTCGGCAGTCGCTCCGCCATCGCTTGCGGTTGCGGTGACCGTCAGATTCAGGTCGGCGTCCGAGTTCGGGGCCGGATGAACGGTGAGCCCGGCCAATTGATCCGGGGTCAGCGTGATGCTGGCGCCGCCTTCGAAGGTTTCGCCTTCGTCGTTGGTCAGCGTGGCACCCGCCGGCAGGTTGTCGATGGTGATGGTGACCGTGTCGCCTTCCTGACCCGGGGTCGCGGAAATCGAAAGGGCGATGCTGCCATCCTCGTTGCCGACCGCGTCCAGCACAGACAGGACCGGCGCTGCGGCCACTTCGCCGATATTCAGGTTGAGCGTTTCCGTCACACTTGCGGAATCGCCGTCCGCTTCCGTCGCCGTGGCGGTGACGGTCAGGGCAAAGGACCCGATCGTGCCCAGCGCCGGCAGAAGTGTCAGCGCATTCAGGGCGCTGGTCGGGACATTGGCAGGGTCAACAACGTTGCCGTCCGCATCCTTGAGGACCGCGCCGTCTGGAAGGCCGGAGATCGAGACGGTCAGAGTCTCGGACCCGTCCGTATCGGTCAGTGCGGAAGAAATGTTGAGGCTGAGCGGTACACCTTCCTGACCCGACGCGCCTTCGACCGTCAGCGTCGGTGCATCCGCGACGCCGGTGACCGAAACGGTCAGGTCCGCCGTCTGGACGGATTCCGACTGTCCGTCGGTGGTGGTCATCGTGACCGTCAGCGGAATGTCGCCGGAGAAATTGTCCGTGACCGAAAGCTGAAGCCCATCCAACGCATCGACCGGGACGTTCGCCGGGTCGACAGGGTTGCCTTCCGCATCGACCAGCGTCGCATAATCCGGGATGCCGTCGATGGAAATCGTCAGGGTCTCGTCCGCGTCGGTCAGGTCGACGTCGATCGAAAGCGGGACCAGGCTGTCTTCACTGCCGACAACGTCTTCGATGACGGCGTCGACAAGGTCGGCCACACCGGCCACATCGACGGTAATCGTCTCGGTCGACGTCTCCGTCGTACCGTTTTCCGTGCTGGTCGCGACCACGGTCAGTTCCAACTGGCCGGAGAAGTTCAGCGGCGGCAGCAGGCTCAGACCGGAAAGCAGGCTGGTCGGGACATTCGACGGGTCCACCACATTGCCGTCCGCATCCTTCAGGACCGCGCCTTCCGGAAGCCCTTCGATGGCAACGGAAAGGGTTTCGGACCCGTCAATGTCGCCCTGGGAAATATTGATCGACAGACCAATGGCATTGTCTTCGTCGCCGCTTGCATCGCTCACGGTGATGATCGGCGCATCCGCGACACCGGCGACGGACACCGTCAGTCCGCCGGTCTGGATGGCCGTGGAATCGCCGTCGGTCGACGTCGCCGTAACGGTCAGGTTGATGTCGCCCGAAAAGTCCTGCGGCGGCAGCAGGCTAAGGTTGCCCAGCGCGCCTGCGGGTACATCGGTCGGATCGACGACATTGCCGTCGGCGTCCTTCAGAACCGCGCCAGACGGAAGGCCGGTGATGGAAACCGTAAGCGTTTCCGACCCGTCCAGGTCGGTCAGGCCCACATCCAGGTTCAGGTCGATAGACCCGTCTTCGTTGCCGCTGCCGTCACCCAGGGTCAGAACCGGGTTATCTGCCACCGGTGTGATGGAAACGGTGAAGCCCTGACTGGTCAGGCCGGTGCTTTCGCCGTCCGCGTTGGTGGCATTGACGGTCAACGAAATGTCGCCGGAGAAGTTGTCGGCGACCGAAAGCTGCAGTCCGTCCAGCGCCTCGACCGGGATGTTCGCTGCGTCGACCGCATTGCCCGCGGCATCGACCAGAGACGCGCCTTCCGGCAGCCCCTCGATGGAAATCGTCAACGCCTCATCCGCGTCCGTCAGATCCACGTCGATCGACAGCGGGATCAGGCTGTCTTCGGTCCCGACGACGTCTTCGACCACCGTTTCCACGATGTCCGCGACGCCGGCCACGTCGACCGTAAAGCTTTGCGATGTGGTTTCACTGGTGCCGCCTTCGGTGCTTGTTGCGACGACCGTCAGGTTCAGCGTGCCCGAGAAATTCAGCGGCGCCAGCAACTGCAGACCCTGAAGGGCATCGACCGGGACATCGGCCGGGTCGATCAGGTTACCGTTGGCGTCGCTCAGGATCGCGCCGACCGGCAGGCCTTCGATGGCAACCGAAAGCTGTTCGGATCCGTCCACATCGCCCTGGCTGACATCAATGGACAGGCTGATCTGGCTGTCTTCGTCACCGGCGGCATTAACGACGGACACAACCGGCGCATCCGCGACCCCGTCGACCGCGACGGTGCCGACAACGCTGCCGGTGGCGGTGCCGCCATCCAGGACGTTTTCCGCACTGACAGCGACCGAAAGCTGGAAGTCCTCATCCGAATCCGGCGCCAGCACGATGGAGAAATCGCCTACCGCGTCACCGCTGAGTTCGATATCGCCGCCGCCGGCATATTCGGTGCCGTCGGCCGCGACCAGCGTGGCACCGGTCGGCACACCGGAAATGGTGACGGATGTGCTGAACAGACCGCCCTGGTCGCCGCCCAACGTCAGCGCGACATCGACCGTACCGTCTTCCACCGCTTCCCCGATCGACAGGGAGGCGGAAGCATCCGGTGTGGGCAGGTTCACGAAATTCAGGGTTTCGATGCCGGAGACCTGCAGGCCCAGAGCTTCGAATGTCTGCGTTCCTTCGCCGCCATTGTCCACGAAGGACTTAAGCGCGATAAGGTCGTCCACGACGCCCGGCTGCAACAGCAGACCCGGCGAGAAGCTGAGCGTCAGCGTATCGTTTCCGTCGCCGCCCTGAACGATGTCGACTTCACGCGACAGATCTTCGATCTTCTGCTGAAGCGTCGCGATCTCCTCGGAATCCGTTTCCTGGTCGAGGTCCGCGATCAGATCGTTCAGTTTTGCAATTTCATCCTGGTAACCGGTGAATTCATTGATACCGGTGCCGTTCGCCTGAACCAGAATCGTGTCGTCACCGTCGCCGCCGACCAGAAGGTCGTTGCCCGTTCCGCCGGCAAGCGTATCCGCGCCGTCGTCGCCGAACAGATTGTCGTTGGACGTGCCGCCCAGGATCTGGTCGTCGCCGTCGCCGCCTTCCGCCACCAGGCGCTTTCCGGCCAGCGCCGCATTGATGATGTCGTCGCCGTCGCCGCCGTCGATGGAAACCGTGCTCTGCGCGATGTCCGTGTTGCCCAGATTTCCAATCGTAACAGTGTCGGAACTGCCGCCAAGGTCGATCGCCAGTTCTTCGACCTCGTCCATGTTGATATTGGTGCCGCCGCTTTCGGAAATGACGACGTTCCCGGATGCGTTCTGGCCGACCGTCCAGGTCGTGCCCGACGAACTGCCGGTCACGTCGATGGAAAACACATCCAGCGCGCTGCTGCCGCCGGTGACCGAAACATTGGATGCCGACCCGAAGGTAAAGGTGACAGTGCCGCCGCCGGGACCGAAATCGCCCGCGCCGAACGACCGGTCGAATACGAACCCGTCGTCGCCGCCGATCTGGCCGAGCGGGCTGTCGACAGATTTGTTGATCAGGTCAAGGAAGGGGAGCTGGGTGCCGAATGCGCCGTCTTCGCCGGCCAGTTCGCCGGAAACGATATCGTTTCCTTCAAGGACGCCGTTGAGAAGGCGTAAAAAAAGCGCGCTTTGAGAGAAGCCCGCGATCGCGCCGCTGGGACCCGCGGCGGTATCCAGGTCATCGAGTTGCTCAGCCAGTTCTTCGAGTTCTTCCGCGCTGAGATCATCCCCGTCGACCGGTCCGTCGTCACCGCCACCGTCGTCATCCTCACGCAGCTGCGGCGCGTTCGGGTGATAATCGATGGCGTCGCCATAGGTTTCGGTCTGCGTATCGGGGTCCATGACGAACACATCGCCCGGCGATTCAAAGGCGGAACCGATCCGGGTCGACTGCCCGATGGAGTTCAGCAACACCTGACCGGCGCTGTTTTCCACGACGACCGCCCCTTCGAACAGGGTCACCGTTGCGTCGCCCAGTTCCTGGTCGACATCCACGGCATATTTGGTGCCGCGAATCCCGATGGTGGCGACCGGCGTGCGGACCTGGACGTCTTCGGGGTTGTTGTGGCCGATCTGGCCGCTGGCAAAGACGAACGCGCCCTGGACGATGTCGAAAAGCTGGGAACCTTGGCCCGCTTCGGCGTCGAAAACCATCTCATCAATGGAAATCCGCGCATTCGCGCCCATGGACATGGTGCTGTCGTCGGAGAAGATGATCCCGACGGCCGATCCGTCCGCGGTGTTCAGGACGTCGCCTTCGTAAATGGCGTCGCCGGCGTTCAGTTCGACTTCGACCCCGCCGCGCGTCGCGGTCACGACGCCGGTCATGCTGTCGATCGTCCCGGCCGGTTCACCCAGCGCGTCCGACGTGCCGGACTGCGCGACCTGTGTGTCGGGAACCATGGGACCGGCAAGCTGATTGACCAGGTCGCCATTCATTACGGCGCCCCCTTCGGTCACAAGCGCCGGCGGCGTCCCGTCACCCGCGAAATAATCGACGATCACGATCTCATCGCCGGACGGCAGGGTGATCTGAAGGTCGGTGCCCAGATGCGCGAATTCGCTCAACAACAGATCGTCGCCACCGGGGACGGCGGTTGGTCCGTTCGGATTCACATCGATGAAGGTCTAACCGGTTTCGCCGGACTGTGCCTGCAGCGCTTCCAAGATATTCATGGCTTCCCACCTAGGTCATTCTCTCATGTCGGGTGGCGCGTTCGCTTAACCATAAAGCGCACATAACCCCAGACTGTACCGAATATTTAGCACGAAAACCCGCAATTGCCCGTGACCGCCATCACACTTCCGAAAAAATGCTGCAACGAAACAGCGTCTGCGCGGAGCCATCGGGGCGGTATCACTGTCCGCCATAAAGAACCGAAAGGATCGGCTTTCGTTCGAAGATCGAAGCGAAATTCTGCCAACCCGTTGAAAAAACTGAATTTACAAACTTTCCAATACGGCTGGACGGGTGCTGTATCCGTGTATTTCGGTTACCATATTATCCGTCCGGCCCATTTAAAATTGCAAGAGAACGAGCAGAATCCAGATTCAATACGAAGAAAATATTAGTGAAATTTTATTGAAATTGAATCGATTGGTGTCCGATGGGTGGGATCAGCGGTAAAGCCAGATCCCGATATCCTCGCGGATGTCATCATACAGGCTGGCGACATATTCGCCATAACCGTTATAGATTTGCGTCGGGACGACCTCTCGCGTCGTAAGAAGCTGCTCTTCGGCCTGGGACCAGCGGGGGTGCGGTACCTCCGGGTTCACGTTCGCCCAGAATCCATATTCGCTGCTCTGCAGTTCTTCCCAATAGCTGATGGGACGCTCATCGGTGAAGGTGAAGCGCACGATCGACTTGACGGACTTGAAGCCGTACTTCCAGGGAACCGCAAGGCGCAGGGGCGCGCCGTTCTGCCGGGGAACCGGTTGGCCATACATGCCGGTCACAAGGAAGGTGAGTTCATTCATCGCCTCGGCCATCGTCAGGCCTTCGGTATAGGGCCACGGGTACCAGCTTGCCGACAGGTTCGGCATCGTCTCTTCATCCGCCTGCGTCTGCATGCGGATATATCGGGCACTGCCAAGGGGCCGGGCGATGTCGACCAGCTGCGACATCTGGAACCCGCACCAGGGTACCGTCATGGCCCAGCGTTCGACGCAGCGGTGGCGATAGACCCGTTCTTCCAACTGAACGCGGCCCAGCAGCGTGTCGATGTCGATGGTCATGGGCTGTTCGACCATGCCGTCGATCTGGATTTCCCAGGGCCGGATCCGCAGGGCCTGGGCTTCCCGGTGGATGTTCTTGCTACTGCCGAATTCGTAGTAGTTGTTGTAGGTGGTTGCGTCTTCTTCATCCGTCAGGTCGCGTTCGGGGACCTGATAGGCATTGTTCCGCGCCACCGGGTAAAGGTGCGCGGAAGGGTCTTCGGTCGATGCAATCGCGCGGGTCGGACGGCCAATTCCATAGGCCAGGGCAGACCCGGCCAGAAAGGCGCCGGTGGATAGCTGCTTGATGATATCGCGGCGGTTTCGATAGTCGCTTTCGCTGGTGGCTGCGGATTCCGGCAGTTCCCACCCACGCGTGCGTTTGATCAACATTTCCGTTTCCTCCGGCCAGTGCAGCAATCAATCCACGCTAAGCTGTTACGAAGCGGTGGCGGCGTCAATTGGCGGTCACGCGGTCGTGACACTGTATGATTGAACGGGGCTACGACCGGATTCAGGTATTCGAAATGCCAGGGTGGTAACGAAAACGGCCGGCGAAGGAATGCCCCTTGCCGGCCGTAAATTGTGGAATCCTGGCTTGCAGGATCAGTCGTTCAGCATACTGCGCAGCATCCATGCGGTTTTTTCGTGGACCTGAAGGCGCTGTGTCAGAAGATCTGCCGTCGGCTCGTCACTGCCCGCTTCCGCGGTGGGGAATACGGACCGCGCGGTGCGCGCCACGGTTTCGTGACCCCGCACCAGCTGGCGGATCATCTCTTCAGCGTCGGGTGTACCTTCTTCTTCCTCGATCTCCGTCAGTTTGGCAAAGGCGGCATAGGTGCCGGGTGCCTTTTCGCCCAGTGCGCGGATACGTTCGGCGATCTCATCAACGGCGAGGGCCAGTTCATTGTACTGCTGTTCGAACATCAGATGCAGGGTGTTGAACATCGGACCCGTCACGTTCCAGTGAAAATTATGGGTCTTCAGATACAAGGTGTAGGAATCCGCCAGCACATGGGAAAGCCCGTCAGCGATGGCTTTGCGGTCCTTTTCGGGAATTCCGATATCGATTTCCATTTCTACCTCCTTCGCATAGGGGCGTGTTCGTTGCGCAGCAGATATGGTAACGAAATCCGCCGATACAACATATTTTTAGAATTATTCTAATTTAGGCGCGGCCGGTCTCCACGGACAGAAGGCTGGGGTCGAAACCCAACTGTCCGACCGCACGTTCCCATTTGAGGTCCAGGTCTTCGTCAAACAGAAGCGACGGTTCCGCCGGCACGGTAAGCCAGGCATTTTCCTGGATTTCGGCATCCAGTTGTCCTGGTCCCCACCCGGCATAGCCAAGCGCCAGTATATGGTCGCGGGGGCCCGCGCCGCCGGCAATGTCACGCAGAATGTCAACGGTCGCCGTAAGTCCCACATCGTTGTCCATGACGACAGTGCCATCGCACATATATTCGGTGGAATGCAGGACGAACCCGCGGCCTGATTCGACCGGTCCGCCAAAATGAACGCGAATTTCCTGTCCGCCACGGGGCCGGTCCATTTCAAGCTGTTCCAGCAGTTCGTCGAAGGTCAGTGAATCGACCAACCGGTTGACGACCAGCCCCATCGCCCCTTCGGCATTATGGACACAAAGATAGATAACGGTCCGCTGGAAACGCGGATCGGTCATCGCCGGCATGGCGACAAGGAACTGGCCGGTCAGGTAACCGGAATGGGTATGATGAATGTCCGACATTGTTGGCACGGTTTCGCGTGGGCCCTTCGCTTGGGGACCAAGTCTAACAAAAAGACATGGCAGATTGGTAGCGTTCTTTGCGGACCGGTCGCGCGCTGCGACTTTCGACCACGGTCTTGTGAGTTCTTGCGATCCGCCCGACAGTCTATATGACTTGGCGCCAAACCAAACCTTTTCGGAACGATGGCCGGCTATGAAATGACCAGACGACTGGGGCTCGCAATTCTATCCTTGTTCGCCTGCCTGGCGGCGTCTCCCGCTTTCGCCGCGAGCAGCGCCTGGACGGAAGCGGATTACGCATCGGTCCGGCTGATTTCCGCCGTCGATGCGACCGGCAATGCCGACAGGCTGCCGATGGGACTGGAATTTCGACTGGCCGACGGCTGGAAGATCTATTGGCGTACGCCGGGCGACGCCGGCTTGCCGCCCATTCCAGACTGGTCCCGTTCGGACAATGTTGCCGATGTCGACATGTCCTGGCCGGTGCCCGAACGGTTTGAGATTTTTGACATCGGCACCCTGGGATACAGCGACGCCGTCGTGTTTCCGTTGAATGTCACGCCGGAAACGGCCGGCGCACCGGTGTCCCTGACAGGCGCGGTCGACTATCTGGTCTGTGCGGAGATTTGCATTCCCGCCCGCGCCGAACTGTCGCTGACATTGCCATCAGGTCCGGCGTCGGTGACGGAAGAGGCCCATGTGATCGACAGGTTTGCGGCACAGGTGCCCGTTTTCGACACGCAACGCGCCGGCCTTGCCATAGAGGGTGCTGTTCTGACTGCCGACGATGCGGATGGGGCCACGGTCAGCTTGCGGATTGCATCGCTGGGCGGAATGCTGACCGACCCGGATGCATTTGTGGAAGGGCCGGGCGGTGCCTATTTCGAACGGCCGGGCGTGACGCTGGACAATGACGGCATGGGGGCGACCGTGACGGTTGCACTGCCGACGGGGCTGGAGACGGATGCCGTCCTGCGCGACGGGTTGATTGCCACCGTCGTGGACGGTCCGCGCGCACTGGAAACTGTGGTCATGCCGGGAACGGCGCCGCTGACAACGCAATCGACACCGGTCGCTGTGCAATCGGACGCCGCCGTCGCCGCACCGTCGCTGGCATTCATTCTGGGGCTGGCGCTTCTGGGCGGGATTATCCTGAACCTCATGCCCTGTGTGCTGCCGGTTCTGTCGCTGAAACTCCTGTCGGTCGCTTCGAAATCCGGGAAGGAGGCGGGTCATGTCCGGACGGGCCTGTTGGTCACCGCAAGCGGGGTCGTGGTTTCATTCTGGGTCCTGGCGCTGGGGGCAATCGCGCTTCGCCAGGCGGGACTGGGTGTCGGCTGGGGCATTCAGTTTCAGCAGCCTGTATTCCTGGCGCTGATGGTGGCACTTCTGACCCTGTTTGCGTGCAACCTGATCGGCCTGTTTGAATTTCGTCTTCCATCCCTGGTGGGCGACCGCGCCGCACAGGCAGGTGGCGGTGTGCCCGGCGACGGCCGGGACGGATACCTGCGGGATTTTCTGACCGGTGCCTTTGCGACGCTTCTAGCGACACCCTGCAGTGCGCCGTTTCTGGGAACGGCCGTGGGGTTCGCTCTTGGGACCGGCACATTGGAAATCGCCCTGGTGTTCACGATGCTGGGGCTGGGACTGTCGCTTCCCTATCTGTTGGTCGCGGCCTATCCGCGTATGGTTCGGGTCTTCCCGAAGCCGGGACACTGGATGATCTGGTTGAAATGGGTGCTGGCGGCCGCTTTGGTCGGAACGGCTGTCTGGCTGCTTTCGGTCATGGGCGCCATCATCGGGAACCAGAATGCAGCTGCCGTGGGGGCTTTGGCCGCAGTGGCGGCGGCGGCACTTGCGACGCGTCACCTGGAAGGGTCGCGGGTCGGGCGCTTGGCCTGGCCGGTTTCGGCATCGTTGGCGGTGGCCTGCGTCCTGTCGCCCCTGGCGATGGAACGGGAGGTGCCGATTGCATCGCAGCGCCCGCAGGCCGCGGCATCCGACGCGGGTGAGATTGACTGGCAGCCGTTCGATGCGGCGGCGATTGCCGGGTTGGTGGCGGACGGCCGAACCGTCTTTGTCGACGTAACCGCCGATTGGTGCGTCACCTGCCAATGGAACAAGCGAACGGTGTTGCAGGTCGGTGCGGTCGCACAGTGGCTGGACAGTGAAGAGGTCGTTGCCATGCGTGCGGACTGGACACGGCCGGACCCGGCGATTGCGGCGTTCCTGCAGTCCCACGGGCGATATGGAATCCCGTTCAATGTTGTCTATGGTCCGCAGCGCCCGGGCGGCGTTGCCCTGCCTGAACTGTTGAGCGCGGACGCCGTCATCGATGCCGCCATTCTGGCGGACCCAAGCACCCGGATCGCGCAAGATTCCGAATAGATGCCGCCCGAGGGCATTGCCGCTCTGGACAAGTGCGCAGGCATTGCTACATGTTTTGTCGGAATTCGGACCATCCAAAAATATCGAAAGGGAGTGCGGGATATGACCATTCAGGTAGGGGAAAAGATTCCTTCGGTTAATCTGAAGAAGATGGGTGAGAACGGGCCCGAGGATGTTGACCCGGCCAGCTATTTCAGCGGCCGCAAGGTCGTGTTGTTCTCTGTCCCCGGTGCATTCACGCCGACCTGTTCGGCAAAACACCTGCCGGGGTTCGTTCAGAACGCGGACGCGATCCGGGCGAAAGGCGTCGATGCGATCGGCTGCATGGCGGTCAATGACGCCTTTGTCATGGATGCCTGGGGTAAGGATCAGGGCGCCGGGGATAAGGTCGACATGCTGGCGGACGGGTCCGCGGCGTTCGTAAAGGCACTTGGCCTGGAACTGGATCTTCAGGCGGCGGGCCTCGGCACCCGTGGACAGCGCTTCGCGATGGTCGTCGACGACGGCACGGTGACCCATCTGGCGGTGGAAGAAGCCGGTGCGTTCGACGTCTCGTCCGCTGAAAAGGTCATGGAAAACCTGTAAGCCGGATGGCCGTTCATTGAAAAAGCCCGGGGCGATCTCCTCGGGCTTTTTTGTTTGGGACCCTGGCGCGGGCTAGAACTGGTCCAGCAGCCGGTCGATATAGTCCAGTTCCGACGGCGGGCGGTCGCGCTGTCCGGCGCGCCGGCGGATTTCATCGCGAATCTGTCGGGACCGTTCCAGACCGCCTGCTTCCGGGACATCGACTTCGCCCTGTCCCTGGCCGCGGAAATCGTCGCTGGCCTGACGTCCGAACGGGTCGATCGACTGTTGCCCGGATTGTCCGGGCAGTTGCTGGCCCAGTCCCATCTGGTTTTCGAACCGTTCCATGAAGGCATTGCGCGCGTCCTGTGCCGCATCCTGAAGCGCATCCAGCGCGTCCCCCTGGGACCGAAGCGCATTTCTGGGGTCGCCGTCATTCAGGCGGTCGATCGCTTCCGACATGCCTTCGTCCGCACGGCCGAACGGCTCCGGTATCTGTTCCATCATTTCACCGAACTGGCGCATGATGTCGCCCAGTTGCCGGCGCAGGGCCTCCTGGACCAGGGCCTCCGTATTCTGCGGGTTCATCTCGCTGCCTTCGCCGCCCCCGTCGCCGGACTGGCCGTTCTGCGACCGTTCGCCGGATTCACCCTGGCGGCTTTGGCCTTCCTGCGAATTCTGATGGGTGCGGTCCATCAACTCCCGCTGGGCTTCCATCAGTTCCTGCATGTCTTGCAGCATGTCCATCGCCTGACGGTTTTCATCCGTCATCTGGCTTTGTACGCCAGCCTGCATGTTTTCCATCATGCGGCGCATGTTCTCCAGCATCTGCTGGGCGCTGTCGGTCATGCCGTTGCGCATCATCTCGCGCATCTGGTCCATCATCTCGTCCAGGTCCTGGGACGAAATGCCGTTCGCATTCGGGTCGAACCGGGGCACTTCCTCGCCATCCTGCATGCTTTGGCGAAGCTGTTCGGTCATGGCCTGCATATAGTCGTGCATGGCGGCCTGTAACTCGTCCATCAACCGGTCCAGCGTCGCCGCATCCGCATTTTCCGCCAGTGCGTCCATCAGCGCCTGTTCCGCGGCCCGCAGGCGGGCCAGCGCAAGCGACATGCCGCCGTCTTCCAGGTAGAGCGCGGTTTTCCATAGGAGTTCGATCATCGCATCGACGGTCGCCGAAGGCGGCGGGCCGTTCTCCCCACCGGACAGAAGTCGGTGCGCCGCTTCCCGCAGGGCCAGGAACACCGTCACATTGTCCCCATGCAGGTCGGTCCGCCAGGCGAGTTCATGCAAGGCGCTTGCGACATCCTTGTAATTGCGTGCCGGGTCCCAGGCGAGTTCACGCCGCTGGTCGACGATCATCTGGGCGACCGGGTGGTTGAATTCCCGTGCCGGCAGGATGACCTCTGCCGTGCGGGACCGCCCTTCCTGTCCCAACTCGTCGGTCGCGACCAGCGTCACCCGGACAAGACCACCGGCCCAGGGATGGGCGGTGTAGTCCCGGAAAAGTCGGCGAACCTCTCCATACTTGTCCGCGCGCGGAACCGGCAGCGGCGTTCGGATAACCTCAACCTCCGGCGCGGTGGCGCTGGACCGTGCCGACCCGGCGGGCCGGTCCGCGCGTTCAATGATCGCGGTCAGGCTGGTGACGCCATAATCGTCATCGACCGTGTGAATGAAGGTCAGTGCCCGCTGAAGGCTGGAAACCGGGTCTTCGGGCAACGTCACGACCGGCGGCGTATCCGGAACGGATGTGATGTCCCAGGCGGCAAGCGTGTCGGATTCGGTTTCGATCGAAACAGGTCCGGACGCCGCGATTTCATGTTCTATCGCGACCGCCCGGCTGGCGAACGGATCGAAGGCGATGCGCCCCGCCGGGGATGCCAGGAACAGCGGCTCATCGATACCCGAAACCTGGATGACAAGACGGGACCCGTCCGGTGCCTCTATGGCTGCGGTCGCGCCGGCAGTGCCCTGTCCGCTTTGGGTGCCGCTCAGGACCCGCGGCGGCTGACCGGTATATTCGGGCGGCGCCAGCCAGGCATCGACAATCACGTTCTCGACAGGACCGGTCACCGCGCTGAAATCGGGCGACACGGCAGCAGCAAGCCTGTGCGGGGCGTCGCTTCCGGCCGCCGCCAGCGCAAGGGTAAACAGGAACGCCGCAATCAGACGCAGGCCGAACGGGTCCCGTGCCGCCAATTGCGCCTTCGGTCCGACAATGGACAGGGATCCGATGCGCGCGTTCGTTTGCTGAATGTGCCTACGCCACAACGCGGCCTGTACGGGGTCCGAACGGCTGGGCCGGTCCTGCAATGTCTGTAGCGGCCGGTGTTTCAGCCGGTTGGTGCGTTCCAGCCTGCGCAGGGCACTTTCGCCGTGCGTCGCCGCAAACTGCCTGACCGCCCGGAACCCCAGCGCCAGGATAAGGGCCGCGAACCCGATCAGGAAAAATGTGTGAAGCCAGAACGGAAAGGCCGGAAGAAGCCCGGAAAGCGCAACCGCCGCCCCACCCAGAAGCGCGGTCAGCAAAGGCCAGAAAGCAGCAACGAAACCTTCCCAGACCAGAATGGCGCGGGACAGGAAAAGGGACACGCCGAAGCGATTGCCGGTGTTCGGATCCCCCTGATATTCACCCCCCCGAACCGGGTTAGGGGTCATAGTTGTGCTCCTATCCTTTTCACTGTCGCGGTTTCGTCCATGTCATCAGTGTGAAGCCAATCGGGCAGCCTGTCCATGCCCACCAGTTCCTCATAGGTCTGCCGCGGGCGGACGACGGCGTACCGGTCACCGTCAACCAGCACCTCCGGCACCAGCAATCTTGAATTATAGGTCGACGCCATCACCGCGCCATAGGCGCCCGCGCTGCCGAATGCCACCAGATCGCCTTCGGTGACCGGCGGACACAGTCGGTCCTTTGCGAATGTGTCGCCGGATTCGCATACCGGCCCGACAATATCCGCGGGCGAAAAAGCGGCGTCGGCGTCGGGTTCCGAAACGGTGTGCAGGACGTGATGCCCGTTATAAAGCGCCGGCCGGATCAGGTCGTTCATGGCCGCATCCAGGATCAGGAACCGCTTGCTTTCCCCCTGTTTCACGACAAGCGTGCGCGACAGAAGAATGCCCGCGTTGCCGACGATCATCCGGCCCGGTTCCAGCATGACCTTGCAGTTCAGATGGGCAATTTCTTCGGCTACCGCCGCGGCATAGGCGTCCGGCAACGGCGGTTCTTCCGCGTTGTAGGGGATGCCGAGCCCACCGCCGAGGTCCACGTTCAAAATATCGTGACCAAGCTCACGCAGGCGGTCGACCAGCGCGGCCACACGCCGAAAGGCCAAGCGATACGGTTCCAGGTCGGTCAACTGGCTTCCGATATGGACGGCGACCGTGACGGGCAACAGGCCCGGCAGTGACGCGGCAAGGGCATAGAACTGCTCTGCCTTGTCGATGTCGATCCCGAACTTGTTTTCCTTGCGGCCGGTCGAAATCTTCTCATGCGTCTTTGCATCGACGTCCGGGTTGATGCGGATCGCAATCCGCGCATCCCGACCCATGTCGGTTGCGACCCTGGAAAGCAGGTGCAGTTCGCTTTCGGATTCAACGTTGATTTCATGTACGCCCGCCGTCAGGGCGTAACGCAGTTCGCTTTCGCTCTTACCGACGCCGGAAAACACGATGCGGTCCGCGGGAATTCCGGCGGCCAGCGCCTTGCGGATTTCCCCTTCCGATACAACGTCCGCCCCGGCACCCAGCGCCCCCAGGGTCGCGATGACAGCCAGATTGCTGTTCGCCTTCACGGCATAGAAGATCGACGCATCCAGGCCCGCATTCCGGAATGCGTCGGCAAAGACGGTATAATGCCGGGTCAGTGTGGCCCGTGAATAGACATAGACCGGTGTTCCTACCTCGTCCGCGATGCGGGGAAGGGGAACGTCTTCGGCATGCAGTATGCCGTTGCGATATTCGAAATGGTTCATCGAAAGCTCCGGCGTTTATTCGACGCTGGGATATTGGCGCGGATAGGGTGCATCGTCACCCGACGGCGGTTCGGGCGGCGATTTCTTCCCGCATGCCGTCAACAGCGCGCCGCCTGTCAGAAGAAGAACCGCCGCGCGCACGGCCTGCCGGCGGGTCGCGAACGTCACTGTCTGCGCATCATGCATATTACCCATCCCTAAAGGAACCGTTTGCGGGCGTCCGCCGCCGCCTCACGCACCCGAACCGGCGCGGTTCCGCCATGGCTGGTGCGGCTGGCGACAGAAGCTGCGGGGCTCAACACATCATATATATCAGAGGTGATGCGGTTTTCCACAGACCTCATGTCGTCCAAAGACAGATCAGCCAGATCCACGCCTGCGGCTTCGGCCTTTGCCACCAGGGCACCGGTCACATGGTGGGCGTCGCGGAACGGCAGGTTCAGGACACGCACAAGCCAGTCGGCAAGATCTGTCGCCGTCGGGAAGCCCTGTTTCAGGCCGTCCATCATCCGGTCCGGGCGCGCCGTCAGGTCGGCGACCATCCCGGCACTTGCTGCCACGGCCAGCGTCAGGCTTTCGACGGCGTCGAACAACGGCTCCTTGTCTTCCTGCATGTCCTTGCAGAAGGTCATGGGCAGGCCTTTCATCATGGTCGAAACGCTGATGAAGGCGCCCAGAAGACGACCCGGTTTGGCGCGGACAAGTTCCGCTGCATCCGGGTTCTTTTTCTGCGGCATGATAGATGAACCGGTGGTGAACGCATCGCTAAGCGTCACGAAGCCGAAACGGTCGGACATCCACATCACGATTTCTTCCGCCAGCCGGCTAAGGTGGATCGCGTGGATCGACCCGGCCGCCAGGAATTCAAGGATGAAATCGCGGCTGCCGACACTGTCCATCGAGTTCGCCGTCGGCCGGTCGAAACCCAGTGCCTTTGCGGTCATATGCCGGTCGATCGGAAAGGACGTGCCGGCCAGTGCCGCCGCACCCAGCGGGCATTCGTTAAGCCGGGCCCGGCAATCCGCAAGCCGCCCGCGGTCGCGGCCAACCATCTCCACATAGGCCATCAGATGGTGGCCAAACGTTACCGGTTGTGCACTTTGCAGGTGCGTATAGCCCGGCATCAGCGTTTCCGCGTGGGCTTCCGCCTGATCCAGAAGGGCCGCTTGCAGGTCGCGCATAAGGGCATCGATCCCGTCGATCGCGTCGCGCAGATAAAGGCGCACATCGGTGATGACCTGGTCGTTGCGGCTGCGACCGGTATGCAGACGCGCGCCGGCATCACCAATCTTCTCGCGCAGACGTGATTCGATATTCATATGAATATCTTCAAGTTCCGTCTTGAAATCGAATGTCTCGGCTTCGATTTCAGTTTTGATTTCAGCAAGACCGGCATGGATCGCGTCGCGGTCCGCGTCGGATATGATGCCCTGACGGGCCAGCATATCGGAATGCGCAAGGGACCCGCGAATGTCCTGTTCGAACAGGTTCTTGTCGAAACCGATGGAGGCATTGATCTTCTCCATGATCTCGGATGGACCGCCGGAGAACCGGCCACCCCACATATCGTTTTTGGACATAACGCACCTCGTTGAAACCTAGGACGCATTCAGATAGCGAAACATGATGGGAAACGCCATGACAAAGACCCGGACAGCCCCTGCCACGACCCTGACGCGCCGAACCGCCATTGCCGGTGGTCTGGCCGCCGGATCGGCCCTGGCGGGCGGACTTTTGCCCGGCATTCCGGGCGTGGCGGCGGACTATCCGCCCACGGAAGGTGAGATGCAAGGCTTCCTTCTGTTCGATCGCGCGCTGCCGCTGCCCGAAGATCCGTTCCTGGATGCCCAGGGGGCGGAGCGGCGGTTTTCGGACTTTTCCGGGAACGTGCTTCTAGTGAATTTCTGGGCGACATGGTGCGCGCCCTGCATCCATGAAATGCCGAGCCTCGTGAAACTGGCGGAACGGCTTTCGGGCGAACCGTTCCGGTTTCTGGCGATCAGCCAGGACCGGGGCGGGGCGGAAACCGCGCTTTCCTTTGCGCGCGACCGCCTGAACCTTCGGGAAGAGCAGGTCTTTTTCGACCAGCGCCTGTCCGTGGGGCGTGGTCTTCGGGTGCGCGGTCTGCCAACGACTTTTGTGATCGATGCGGAAGGCACCGCAGTCGGTGCGCTGGAAGGGGCGGCGGAATGGGACACACCGGAGGCGCTGGCATTGATCCGCCATGTGCTGGCGCATTCTGGCGGCGAAACGGCGACCTGAGCGTCGGTCAGGCGCCTGATCGGGACGCGCTGGTGGTGTCGACCGGCAGGTCGATTGTCACTGTCGTTCCCTTTCCGAGTTCGCTGCTCAGGCTGATGGAGCCGTTCTGCATTTCCATCAGGGACTTCGCGATCGACAGACCCAGCCCCGTGCCGACGGTGGGATCTTCCGCCGGATCATCGACTCCGCCACGTTCGAACGGCTCCATGATCTCTTCCAGTTTTTCTGGCGGAATTCCCGGGCCTTCGTCGATGACGGCCACTTTTGCCCTGTCTTTGTCATTGAAGGCGCGGATCAGGATATGGGTCTTAGGGTCGGTATATTTAATGGCATTCGACAGGACGTTCGTCAGAACCTGCTGCAAGGCCCGGTCGTCGGCCAGAACCCGCGTGTTCTTATCGTCGATTTCGACCGACATCGTAAGATTCCGCGGCTCCAGCAGGGGGGTCAGACCTTCGGCACAGCCTTCGACAACTGTCAGAAGTCGCAGCGTGGAAATGTCCACATTCCGTTTTCCGGATTCAATCGCCGACAGATCCAGAATGTCGTTCACAAGCGACAAAAGGTGGGTGCCGCTATCCAGAATGTGCTGGGCATAGATCTGATACCGGTCGTTCAACGGACCGAAATGTTTCAACGCGATCATTTCGCTGAACCCCAAAATCGCATTCAGCGGTGTCCGGAATTCGTGGCTCATCGTGGCCAGGAACATCGATTTTGCGGAGTTCGCGCGGTTGGCTTCGTCCCGGGCCCGCGCCAGTTCCTTGGCAAGCTTGACCTGTTGGGCGGCCTCACCCTCCAGACGCCTGCGGGTTTCGTCCAATTCCTTATAACGCTGTTCCAGGGCTTCCGTTGCGCTGCGCAGTTCTTCCTGCGTTTCGATCTGACTGTTTATGAAGTGGCCGAAAAGATAGATACCCCGGGGCGTTCCGGATTCGTCGGCATAAGGGGCCAGCCCCGCTGAGATCCAAACTTCCTGACCATCCTTCGATAGGCGCTTGAACTCGGAATGAAAGGATTCGCCGGCCAGAAGCCGGTCCCACATGGTCCGGTAATTCGGGGAATCCCTTTCATCCGGATGAACAAAGATCGAATGGTGTTTTCCCGTTACTTCATCCAGACGATATCCAAGCTGTGTCAAAAACATGTCGTTTGCGTCGATAACGCGACCCGTCATGTCGAGTTCGACTACGGCGTGGGACTGCCAAAGTGCGTCTTTGATCGCACGAAGTTGCTGCAGTTCACTCACGCTTCCCTCCCACATATAACCGAGCAGGCCGAATCAACGCACAACCTGAGCGGCGAACGCTAGACCTGAAAACCTTAAAAAAGGTTAACGCCTGCGAATGAAATGCAAGATCAAGGACGGTGGATTCCAAGACCTTCAAGAGATATTACCCGCGAAGAAGCGATCGCGCACCCCAGGGGCAGCCCTGCAAATTTAATAATGTCAAATCTGTGTGGGAGATTGGTGGAACCGAGGAGGACCGAACTCCCGACTTTCGCATTGCGAACGCGACGCTCTCCCGGCTGTATCTACGAAACGCACTAAAAAAATCAACAGAGTCAACCTGTTATAAAATCAGGGTAAAAGTCGCAAAATTCCTAATCAAGGGGCTTTGGGTGATAAACGGTCTTCGCGTTGTTTTCCCGAACCGTATGTTTCAAGCTCTTGGTCGCTGAACAACGGACCATGAGAGATGCCGCCGCTTCTTGAGTTTTTGGACTATTTGGGGATTGCCGTTTTCGCCGTCTCAGGTGCTTTGGTTGCGTCTAGAAGGGAGATGGACCTCATCGGCTTTGGGCTGATGGCAAGCCTGACCGGGATTGGCGGAGGGACATTGCGGGACCTCCTGCTGGACCGGCCCGTCTTCTGGATCGAGACTCCGTTCGCCGTCGGGGTCTGCCTTGCCGTCGCGACAATCGTGTATTTCACCGCGCATATCATTCAGCGCCGGTACATCCTTGTTCTCTGGGCGGACGCGATTGGTATCTCCGCCTATTCGGTGATGGGCGCCGAAGTGGCGCTGCGAACCGGAACGAACGAACTCGTTGCGATCGTTATGGGGATCATGACGGCCACCTTCGGCGGGCTGGCCCGCGATGTGGTTTGTCAGGAAACCCCGCTGATCCTCCGGAAAGAGGTCTACGCGACCTGTGCACTCTTAGGGGCCGCTGTCTACGTTGGTGCCGATGCAATTGGGATATCTGGAACCTGGGCTGCGCTCGCAGGGTTTGTTGCGGCGTTTGCGCTCCGGGCCGGCGGTATTCGGCGTGCGTGGACCCTACCGACATATCGCGCCCGGCCAGGCCGGCACTATGAAGAGCTCGACAATCCCGTAGAGCCGGATCAATAGACGTCTCGGACACGCGAAGGCTAGAACGATAGTTAGCCTGCAAAGCACATTCCGGCCCAAAGGGACACTAACCTGACGGAGGGGGATTGGTGGAGCCGAGGAGGATCGAACTCCCGACCTTCGCATTGCGAACGCGACGCTCTCCCAGCTGAGCTACGGCCCCACAATCGTTCGGGACGGCGGTGAAAACCTGCCCCGGCGAACGAGGCCGGAATATCGTCGCGGGCGTGCAGTCTGTCAAGACAGGAAAACATCGTTTGTCGCACGGCGCCCCCGATGCCTCATGACTTGCGAATCCGGCTTTCGCGGCCTATTTCTGCAGCATGGATCAAAGCGTGCCCGACGCATCGGGTGCGCGGAAAAACTGTCGGATTGTCGGGCTCATGGAATTGGTCGTTACGTCTTTCATCCAGGTTCTGCTGATCGCCATCAACATCTATGTCTGGATGGTGATCGCGTCGGCGGTCCTGAGCTGGCTTGTCGCGTTCAACGTGATCAACACGTCCAACCGCTTTGTCTATGCGGTGGGCGATGCGCTGTACCGCCTGACAGAGCCTGCGCTTCGCCCCATTCGCCGGATCCTGCCAAACCTGGGTGCAGTCGATATCTCCCCCATCGTTCTGCTGCTGATACTTTTCTTCCTTCAGAACATTCTGTCCGGGCTTGCCTACCGGCTCTGACAGTCCGGTCGCGCGCTCCGATGACGGGGTGCGCCTGACCGTGCGGGTCACACCGAAATCTTCAAAAGACATGCTGGGCGGATTGGGCGTCCTGCCGGACGGCAGGACATGTCTTTTCGCGCGGGTATCGTCGCCACCTGCCGATGGCAAGGCGAATGCAGCGCTGATAAAGCTTTTGGCAAAGACGTTCAGATTGCCGAAAACGTCGCTAGACATCGTATCCGGCGCGACGGACAGGATTAAGGTCGTCGCGATATCTGGCGACACGCCGGACCTGGAAACGGTCATCGTGGCGGGGATCGCCGAACTGGATGCAAAAACGTAAAGACAAAAGGCAGGGGTTATGACGGAAGCGGTTAAGATTGACGGCAAGGCCTTCGCGGCGGGACTGCGCGAACGGGTGGCGGGCGCGGTCGCAACATTGAAGGCGGACCATGGTCTGACGCCGGGGCTTGCGGTGGTATTGGTCGGGGAAGACCCGGCAAGCCAGGTCTATGTCCGGAACAAGGGCAAGCAAACGGTCGAAGCGGGCATGGAAAGCTTCGAATACAAGATGGATGAAAGCACGTCGCAGGAAGAACTCCTGGAAAAAGTGCACGCGCTGAATGCCGATCCAAAGGTAAACGGCATCCTGGTACAGCTTCCCCTGCCCAAACAGATTGATGAACAGGCGGTGCTGGCGGCGATCGACCCGGACAAGGATGTGGACGGGTTCCATGTCGTCAATGTCGGTCGCCTGAATACGGGCAGTCCGGATGCGATGGTCCCGTGCACGCCTCTTGGCTGCCTGTTGCTGTTGAGGGACCATTTCGGCGGCGCGCTGTCCGGCAAGAAGGCAATCGTCGTGGGGCGGTCGAACATTGTCGGGAAGCCGATGTTCAACCTGTTGCTTCAGGAAAGTTGCACGGTCACCGTGGCGCATTCGCGCACTTCCGACCTTCCGGCGGAAGTCCGCCAGGCCGACATCGTGATCGCCGCGGTTGGGCGGCCGGAAATGGTCAAGGGCGAATGGCTGAAGCCGGGTGCGGTCGTGATCGATGTCGGGATCAACCGTATCGATAAACCCGACGGTGGTACGCGCCTGGTCGGCGACGTGGACTATCAAAGCGCGCTGCCGGTCGCATCCGCGATCACGCCGGTCCCGGGCGGCGTCGGGCCAATGACGATTGCCTGTCTGTTGCGCAATACGGTGACGGCAGCCTGCCGCCAAAACGGGGTCGCGGAACCGGAAATGTGACCGCCGGGTCTGACCCGGGCTAGTCGCTGGGCCCCAGCGGTTCGTCCGGGTTCACCGGGACGCCATATTCGCGCTTGGACGTGCGGATACCCATGGCAGAGCGAACATTCGCCACATTGGGCGCAGCCGTCAGCTCACTGGTCAGAAACCGGTTGTAGCTTTCAAGGTCGCGGGCGACGACCTTCAAAAGGAAGTCGGTATCGCCTTGCAGCATGTGGCATTCGCGGACCAGCGGCCAGTGCATCGCCATTTCTTCGAAATGGACCAGGTCGCTTTCCGCCTGGCTGACCAGCCCGACGAAAGCAAAGACGGTGATGTCGAACCCCAACAGTTCGCCGTCCAGGTCCGCATGATAGCCGCGAATATAGCCCTGTTCTTCCAGGGCCCGCACCCGGCGCAGGCAGGGGGGCGCCGATATGCCGGCGCGGTTGGCAAGTTCGACGTTGGTAATTCGGCCATTGTCCTGAAGATCGCGAAGGATGGTTTTGTCGATCCTGTCCAGTTTTGAACGCCGCATGCCGAACTTCCCGAAATTTGCCAATTTGTTTGCCCGAATGGATACGGAAACTACTCTTACGGGCTTCGACGCGCAATAATGTTATACAAACGATGGGACCTTGCCGCGATTTGCATCTGGCGGCATAAGGGACGCCATCATGGAAAACGCGTCCGACACAATCGAAACCGGAACTGCGGGGCAGGAAATGACCATCTGGGTCATGACCGACGGCCGGGCCGGTAATGTGGTAAGCGCGCGCGGACTGGCCGACGCCGTCGGTCTTCCCTATGTCGAAAAGGTAATCGCCCTTGCGCGCCCGCATGTCTGGATGCCGCCCGCGTTGTGGGTGTTCCGGTCGCTTGGGATTGACCGGTCGGGAAGCGATCCGGTGGAACCGCCCTGGCCGGACCTGATTATCTCATGCGGGCGGCGTGCCGTTGGAACGGTCTTGGAAATCAAGCGCAGAAGCGGCGGACGGACTCATACCGTCCATATCCAGGACCCACATGTCGACCTTTCCCGTTTCGACCTGATCGCTGCGCCGGCCCACGACAATCTTTCCGGCCCGAATGTCGTCACCACATTGGGGGGGCTGAACAGTGTGAACGGCGCCCGACTTTCCACGGCGCGGGACGTCTGGCGCGACCGCCTGCAGGTCTTGCCGGAACCCCGCATTGCGGTGCTGATCGGCGGCCGCAGCCGGGCCTATGACTTCACCCGTGCGGATGCGGAAATGCTGGCGGGACAACTGCTGGACCTGCAACGTGCCACGGGTGGCGGCCTGATGATAACTGCTTCGCGCCGCACCGGCGCGGACGCAGGTGAACTGCTGCGTGAACGTCTGTCGGGCGCCGATATCGATTTCTGGGACGGGCAGGGGGACAACCCTTATCTTGGCTATCTTGCCTGGGCGGATCATCTGATCGTGACCGGCGACAGCGTCAACATGACAAGCGAGGCGCTGGCGACGGGCCGCCCGGTTCATACCGTAGCCATGCGGCCTATTGGAAACCGTGCGAAAAAGTTTGAATGCTTTCACGAAAGCCTGCGAAAGGCCGGACTGACCCGGCCATTTGACGGAACGCTTACCGGCACGGCGCGGCCGCCCCTGCGTGAAACGGAAACCGTAGCGGCGCGTGTCCGGGAAATGATTCTGCGGACCTGAACGGCAATCCCTCGCAAATCGCGTCCGCCATCCCCATCTGGGACTTTGGGAGGCACGACGCGTTTTTTGGCGTCGCTTTTACCGGGCGACTCCCATATTTTGTGACTGTTGGGAACGCAATTCTGAAGAAACGGGCATTTCAGCCATGGTCATGGACTGGGACAGGCTGCGCATTTTTCACGCCGTTGCGGAAGCGGGAAGCTTCACGCATGCGGGTGAGAAACTGAATCTGAGCCAATCTGCGATTTCGCGCCAGATCTCCTCGCTGGAAGAAAGCGTGCGCGTTCCGCTGTTCCACCGCCATGCGCGCGGCCTGTTGCTGACGGAACAGGGTGAGATGCTGTTCCGGACCGTGAAGGATGTCTTCCACAAACTGAGCATGGCCGAAGCACGGTTGGCCGAAACCAAGGACCGGCCGTCCGGCCCGCTGAAGATCACGACGACGATGGCGCTGGGGTCGACGTGGCTGACGCCGCAGATCAAGGAATTCATCGACCTGTTCCCGGAAGTCGATGTCACGATCGTCCTTTCAGACGAAGAACTCGATCTGGGAATGCGCCAGGCCGATGTGGCGATCCGGATGACGCCGCCCCGGCAGCCGGACCTGATACAGCGCCCGTTGATGAGCGTGAAGCACGTCCTGTATGCCAGCCCGGATTATATTGAACGGCGCGGCGTTCCGTCGACGACGGCGGACCTGGACCATCACGACCTGATCGTGTTCGGCGAAGACGCGCCGCTGCCGTCAAAGACGATTAACTGGCTGTTGGATATCGGGTCGAAACCCGAAGCCCCGCGCCGACCCATTCTGCGCGTGAACAACGTTTATGGAATCTATCGCGCGGTCCGGTCCGGTCTGGGCATCGCCGCCTTGCCGGAATTCATGCAGCCGGAACAGACGCCGCTGGAACAGGTGCTGCCGGAAATCGAAGGTCCGGTGACACAGGCCTATTTCGTCTATCCGGAAGAACTGCGCCATTCAAAGCGGATAACGGTGTTCCGGGACTTTCTGCTGCGCAAGGTGGCCGAACACAATTTCTGACGCCGGGGATTATTCCGCGGCGGCAGCCTTGGTGGAACTCAGTTCGCTGTGGCCGAACTTCGATTTGGCGAAGACATTGCGAACCATCGGTTCGAAGAATTCCAGCGGCAGCGTGTCATAGTCCGGGTCGAACGCGTTCTGGTCATAGTTCTGGCAGAAATAGACGCAGTCTTCGTAGTAGGGATGGTCCTTGAACCGGTCCCGCGCGTTCCGGTCGCCGCCCAGGAAATGGTCGTAGTAATAGCCCTGGAACAGCGCGTGATATTTCACGATCCAGTGGACCTTGTCGCTGACGAACGGCTTCAGGATTGCGGCGGCGAGTTCCGAATGATTGTAGGGGCTCAGGATGTCCCCCAGATCGTGAAGCAGGGCCGCGACCACCATTTCCTCATCCGCGCCGTCACGATGGGCCAGCGTCGCGGATTGCAGTGAATGGACATAGCGGGTGACCCGGTAGCCGCCCCAGTCGACGTCCAGCGACTTCAACTGCGCCAGGATTCGGTCGACCAGATCTTCGTTGAACTTCTCTTCCAACCGGCAAAGCAGATCCCAATCTTCCTGGGTGCCATCTTCCATTCTGGTCCAGTTCACATATTCCATGGCGGGTTCCTTCCGGGTCTTCGCACAACCGCACCAGAATGCCGGACATGCATTCGGCGTCAAGAGCGATCCCGGTGAAAGGTTTTGATCGGGACCATCGACGAACCCGATTTCCCCTCGTTTTCATGCGTGGATCGGTGCGCCATGCCGATTGAAACGGCTGGCGCCCGACATCTTGATTATAGGTCCGATCCGCGCCGGTTTTCGCGCCACGCGACGAACAGGCCGGCGCCGATTACCAGGACACACCCAAACCAGACTGCGATGCCGGGCAATTCATCGAACACCAGATAGCCAAGCACCGTCGCCGTCACCATTTCCATATAGGGCATCGGTGCCATGGCCGATGCTTCCACCCGGTCGGCCGCCCAGATGATCAGCCCGTGCCCCAGTGTCAGGACGGCGCCCATGATCGCGATCCGGCCCCAGTCCGCCAAAGTGAAGGGCTCATAGACGGGCACCATTAAAACACCCATGAACAGCGTGCCGACGACGCCCATCCAGAACATGGTGACCATCGGCGGGTTCTTTCCGGCGTTCATGCGCGCAAAGACGATGTAACCGACCAGACAGGCCGCCGCCCCCAGCGGATAGACCGAACCGCCCAGAAAGACGTCCGACCCCGGGCGGACGATCAGCAAGACCCCGCCGAACCCGACGATGACGGCAGACCATCGCCAGGGACCGATTTTTTCTCCGAACAGAATGCCGGACAATGCGACGACGATCAGTGGGGCAACAAACAGCGTTGATGTGACCGTGGGCATCGGCAGTTCCCGCAGCCCGAAAAAGATCATGACCGTCGCCCCGGCCACCGTCAGTCCCAATCCGATCTGAAGGATCGGAGCCCTGGGCCGGAACCCGCGAAGCCCGTGGAACCAGATGACCAGGGGCGCCATGATGGCGACCTGGGCCAGCCACCGGCCCCAGCCGATCTGAAGCGGATTAATGCCGCCGATCCCCATCGCCTTTGCGATTGCATCGGATATAGGCAGCAGCAGGAATCCGACACCTGCGGCCAGCATGCCAAGTGCGACCGACGGGGCCGGCGCTGACGCACCGGCGCTATTGGTTCCCCCACCCATGTTCGCTCACATGTGGATTGGGCGCGATTCCACCGCCAGGGCCGCTTCCTTCACGGCTTCGGAGAATGTGGGATGTGCGTGACAGGTCCGCGCCACATCCTCCGCCGAACCGCCGAACTCCATGATCGTCACGATTTCGTGGATCATTTCCCCGGCACTGGGCCCGATGATATGCGCGCCCAGAACCTTGTCGGTTTCCGCATCGGACAGGATCTTGACGAACCCGTCGGTCGCGCTGTTCGCCTTGGCGCGTGAATTGGCCGAAAACGGGAATTTGCCGACCTTGTACTTGCGGCCTTCTTCCTTCAGACGCTCCTCACTGGCACCGACGTCGGCCACTTCCGGCCATGTATAGATGACCCCCGGAATGGCGTCGTAATTGATGTGCGGCTGCTGCCCCGCCAGAATTTCCGCCAGAACGACCCCTTCGTCTTCCGCCTTGTGGGCCAGCATCGGACCCGGGATGCAGTCGCCGATAGCATAGATGCCGTCGATGTTGGTCTTGTAATGGGCATCCACCTGAATGACACCGCGCTTGTCACGCTCCACCCCGACTTCGTCCAGTCCCAGCCCATCGGTATAGGGGCGCCGTCCGATACACAGCAGGACCTTGTCGCATTTCAGGGTTTCTGCATCGCCCCCGGCGGCGGGCTCCATCGTCAATTCAACACCGCCCTTGCCGGTCTTCGCGCCCGTCACCTTGGTCTTCAGTTTGAATTCCATTCCCTGCTTCTTGAGAATGCGAAGGAAGTTCTTGGACACTTCGCCGTCCATGGTCGGCGTAATCCGGTCCAGGAACTCGACCACGGTTACCTTCGCGCCCAGCCGCGACCAGACCGACCCCAGTTCCAGCCCGATCACACCGCCGCCGATGACGACCAGATGCTTCGGCACGGCGTTGAACTCCAGGGCGCCGGTGGACGTGACGATGGTTTTTTCGTCGACATCAATACCGGGAAGGGGGGTCGATTCCGACCCGGTCGCGATGATGATGTTCTTGGTCTCCAGCGTCTTGCCCTTGTCGTCGCCTTCGGTGACGGAAACCTTGCCGGGTCCATCGATATGGCCGCGCCCCTTCAGGTAGTCGATCTTGTTCTTTTTGAACAGAAATTCGATCCCCTTCGTCAGGTCGCCGACGATCTTGGACTTGCGTGCCATCATGGCATCCAGATCCAGTTTCGGTTTCACGACGATGCCGTGACCGGCAAAAGAGTGCTGTGCCTCATGGAACAATTCGGATGATTGCAGCAGCGCCTTTGACGGAATGCACCCAACATTCAGACAGGTTCCGCCCAGCGCGCCGCGCATTTCGATGCATGCGGTCTTCAGGCCCAGCTGCGCGGCACGGATTGCGGCAACATAACCGCCCGGCCCGCCACCGATCACGACGACATCATACGCATCACTCATGGTTCAAAACCCCTTGTTGTAAGGCAAGTTCAGTGTCGGTCGAGACCTTGCCCCAAAGCAGCGTGGCGGGCAAGGCACCAGGGCCCCCGTGTCGCACGGGGCAGGCGCCACCGGAACCTTTGAATTATGCAGGGTGACGCCCCACATAATGGGTTCGCGGACGGTTGTTCCGCAGACCATTTGGTTAGGGAGAGGTTCCATGTTGCCCAGAAGGTTCCGCACGGCCGGGTGTGCCGCGCTTGTCTCAGTCGCGCTGATTTCGGCACCCGCGATGGCGGAAGACCGGTCGGCGGAAGAGTTGGCCCGCGATGGGGTCGAAAGCCTGATGCGCGCGATGGACATGTTCATCGGGTCGATCCCGATGTATGAAGCACCGGAAATTCTTCCAAACGGCGACATCATCATCCGCCGGGTTCAACCCGATGGATCGGAAGACGGTGACAAGGAAGGCCAGGGTGCGGACGGCGACGTGACCGAAACCTGATCGTTCCGGGGCCGTGCCCCGTCGCCATACCGGTTGCGGTTCGTGCGTGGTGGTCGCAAAATGTGATCACAATGGAACACGAACCCGCAGCGGCCACTACCGGGCCTGACAAGACCGATACCCTTCACGAACAGGTTTATCGGAATTTGCGCGAAGCCATCATGCTTGGGCGTTTTCAGCCGGGGCAGGCGCTGACCATCCGCGGCCTGTCCGAAACGCTGGGGACCAGCATGATGCCGGCGCGCGAAGCCCTGCGCCGTCTGGTTGCGGAACGCGCGCTGGACCTGCTGGCAAACCGGCGGGTGACCGTGCCGTCCGTGACGCCGCAGGCGTTCGCTGAACTGGTGGAAGCCAGGGTCGCGCTGGAATCTCTGGCGGCGCGTCAGGCCTTTCCATTCGTGGATGATGCGCTTGCCGACAGGATGGAAGACATCGACCTGCAGCAGGACGCGGCGATCGAAGCGCGGGACTGGGCCGCCTATCAGGAACGGAATTTCGCCTTTCACTTCGCGCTGTACGCCCATGCGCCGGGCGACGTGCTGGTCCCGCTGATCGAAAGTCTGTGGCTGCGTCTGGGGCCGTTTCTGCATCTGACGCGGCAGAATCTGGGCCGCACATATCTGGTCGACCGCCATAAGGAGGCGGTGGCTGCCATCCGCAAGCGGGACTGCGATGCACTGGTTCAGGCGATTGAGCAGGATATTCGCGACGGCATGGCAAACCTGCCGAAGCTGGCGGACGGCAACGGCCGGGCCGATTCCGGCCCGACCGTCGCTTAGCGTGTCCGATTAGTTTCCGCGTGCGGGTTGACCGCTTGCCGGTGCAGCACCGGCGCCATCCCGGAAGAAGCGGAAGAAGTCGCTGTCCGGCGGGCCGACATAGGTCGTGTTCGACCCATCCAACGCCCGGTCCATAGCCTGCATCGAACGCCAGAAATCGAAGAATTCGACATTCTGACCGTAGGCGTCGTTATACAGGCGCTGGGCTTCCGCATCGCCCTCACCACGCAGGATTTCCGCGTCCCGGCGTGCTTCGGCCACGATCAGCCGCTGCTGTTTGTCGGCTTCCGCCCGGATACGCTGGGATTCGCGGTCCCCTTCGGCGCGAACCAGTCTGGCTTCCTGTTCACGCTGGGTACGCATCCGGTTGAAAATCGCGGTGCTGTTTTCCTGCGGCAGGTCGATGCGCTTGATTCGCACATCGACGACTTCGACGCCGAAATCCTCTGCCTCTTCGGCGACGATCCGTGTGAAATCCTGCATCAGGCGCGCCCGTTCGGGGGTCAGCACAACTGACAGTTCGACCTCACCCAGCACGCGGCGCAGGGCCGAGTTGATCAGGGAATCGAACCGCTGTTCGATGCCACGCTCACTGCCGACGGCCTGAAAGAACTGCAGCGGTTCAATGATGCGGTAGCGCGCGAACGCGTTCACGACCAACTGCTTCTGGTCCGACGTCGGAATTTCCTGCGACGCCGCGTCGTAATCCAGAACCCGGTTGTCGTAATAAACCGCGGTGTCCACGAACGGTACCTTGAAATGAAGGCCGGGTTCGTTGATCTGACGCAGCGCTTCCCCGAAGCGCAGGACCAGGACCTGCTGGGTTTCACGAACGGTAAACGCCGAACTGATCCCCGCGACGATTGCGATCGCCAGGACCGCAAGAAGGGCAACAGAACCTTTTTTCATTACTGGGCCCTCCCCTGTCCACGGTTGGTCAGGCTGTCGAGCGGCAGATACGGGACGACCCCGCTACCGCCTTGTCCGGTCCCGTTTTCGATCAGGACCATTTCCATGCGCTGCAGGATTTCCTCCATCGTTTGCAAATAGATCCGACGCTGCGTGATGTCCGGCGCCGCTTCATACTCGGTCAGGATCGAAAGGAAGCGTTGGGTGTCCCCCTGCGCCTGATTGATCCGCTCTTCGCGATAGGCTTCCGCCTCACGCAGGATCTGTTCCGCCTGACCGCGGGCACGCTGCGTTACTTCGTTGAAATAACCGGTCGCCTCGTTGATCGCGCGTTCCCGGTCGGCGTTTGCCGCCTGAACGTCGCGGAACGCGCTCAGGACCTCACTGGGCGGCTCCACATTCTGCGGGTTCACCTGGGTGATTTCGATACCCGCGCCATAGCTGTCCAGGATTTCCTGGATGCGTACTTGCGCATCCTGCGCAACCGCGTTTCGGCCCCGGGTTCGGATATATTCGAAGTCGCTTTTCCCGACAATTTCGCGCATCGCGGCTTCGGCCGCATTCTTGATGCTTTCTTCGGGGTTGCGGACGTTGAACAGGAACTCTGCCGCATCGCGGACGCGCCAGAAGACGGAGAACTGGACGGAAACGATGTTCTCGTCCCCCGTCAGCATCAGGCTTTCCTCGTCAATGTCCTGTGTCTGGGACCCCGACATGAAGAAACCCACATCCAATTTGTTGATCTCTGTCACGTTCGGCAGCAGCACCTCGCCGATCGGCGCCGGAAGGTTGTAGTTCAGACCTGGCGCCGTGATTTCGTTCAATTCACCGAAAACAAGTTCAACGCCCTGCTGGTTCGGTTCAACGCGGTAGAAGCCGAATGACATCCAGCCCGCGACCACGATGATCGCGATGACCAGGGCGCCGACGGGACCAAGCCCGCCCGGCAGCATCCGTTTCAGTTTCTGTTGCCCGCGACGGACCAATTCTTCGACGTCGGGCGGCTGTGGGCCGCGACCGCCGCCTCCGCCACCGCCGCCGGGTCGGCCCCATGGGCTGCGGGGGCCACCGCCGCCACCGCCGTTATTTCCACCGCGTCCGCCACCCGACGACCCGCCGGACGAACCCCAAGGTCCGCCACCATTGTTTTCCCAAGGCATCCTTAACTTTTTCCGTTCGCCGTTGTTGGAAATTTGCCGCCAGGGCAACCTGAACCGAAGTCAACTCGATTTCGTCCGGCCAAACAACCCGTCCGTCCCATGAATCTTGGGCGGAGCGGCATTTGTTTTGCGCCCCAGAGGGGCTTTTGCGCAAAGCTCTTGCCTCATATATGTAGCGCAGAGCGTGATCGCCAAGCACCGGGACGGCAAAATTTCGGTGTGCGGCGCAAATCAGTACAGAATTCTTTGAACCGCAAAACTTGAACCTTGCTTGGGAGAGCCCCCACCGGATGGCAGAAGTAACAGAAGACATCGTTCGCACCGTTCTTTCCGAAATCAGTGTCGCGGGGAAACCGCTTTCGGACAGCGGCATGATATCCGGCATCGCCGTTCGGGACCGAATGGTTCAGGTCTCTCTGGATATTGGCGAGCCGTCCAGGGCGTCTGACTTCGAACCGTTGCGCCAACAGGTGGAGAACCGGATCAAATCCATCGACGGTGTCCTGTCGGCGACGGTCGTGCTGACGGCGGAAAGCGCAGGCGGCAAGCCCCAGGCGGAACCATCGCCGGACGCATCCGCCAAGGGCGGCGCCTCCCAGATCAAGAAAATCATCGCCGTCGCCAGCGGCAAGGGCGGTGTCGGCAAATCGACGACCGCGGTCAATCTGGCACTGGCACTGAAAAGGCTGGGCATGAGCGTCGGCGTCCTGGATGCGGACGTTTATGGCCCGTCGCAGCCGCGCATGTTCGGGATCTCCGGCAGCAGGCCGAATTCGCCGGACGGCAAAACGCTGGAACCGCTGGAAAGTTTCGGCGTCAAGGTGATGTCGATCGGGTTCCTGGTGGCGGAAGACCAGCCCGTCGTATGGCGCGGGCCGATGGTGATGGGCGCGCTGAAACAGATGCTGGACGATGTCACTTGGGGTGCGTTGGATGTGCTGGTCGTCGACATGCCGCCCGGCACCGGCGATGCGCAGCTGACCATGGCGCAAAGCGTGCCGCTGGCCGGTGCGGTAATCGTTTCAACCCCGCAGGACATCGCGCTTCTGGACGCGCGAAAGGGGCTGAACATGTTCCGCAAGGTCGATGTCCCGGTGTTCGGGATTGTCGAGAATATGTCGATGTTCATCTGCCCGAATTGCGGGCATGAATCGCATATTTTCGGTCATGGCGGCGCCCGTGTCGAAGCGGAAAAGCTTGGTACGCCCTTCCTGGGGGAAGTGCCGCTGGAAATCGAAATCCGGGAAACCGCCGACGGCGGAAACCCGATTGTGGTATCCAGCCCGGACAGCACGCATGCCGCGGCCTATATGGCGATTGCCGAAAAATTGCGCGACGCGCTGGACGGCGGGACCGCCGGACGCGCAGCCCCGCGTATCGTCACGGAATAGGGCCGCCGGGACCGTGCTGCGCCGTCTGACGACAATCCTGATTTTTCTGGGTCTGATGGCCGGTGCCTGGATCGCCCCTGCCGTCGCGCAGGAAGAGGAACCGGATGTTTCCGGCCTGATCGATGTCATCAATGACGTGCGTTCGGAACGGAACATGCAGCCGCTCAGGTTCGAACCGCGCCTGACACAGATCGCGGAAGATCTGGCGCTGGCGGTCTGGCGGGGCGAATCCCTGGACGGCCTTGCCGACGGTCTTGAATATCTGCTTCGACAGCGGGGATATCCGCACATGCTGTATGGCGGGCGCTATGCGACGACGTCGGCGTCGGTCGACACCATGGTGCGGAACTGGCTTCTGGAAAGTGGCCCCGGAAGCATCCTTGTGAACGGACAGGCTTCGGAAATCGGCGTTGCCTTCCTGAACGGCGACGATTCCCCGGTTCCGGACATGCCGCCCAACATCTGGGCCGTCGTTATCGCCGACCCCGCCCGCCCGGCGGAATCGGACTGGGAAAGAAGGGTCGTCCAGCACGTCAATCGGTTCCGGCGTGAAAACGGCCTTCCCCCGCTTGAGGTGAACGCTTTTCTTTCCCGTGCTGCGATGGCCCATGCGCGCGACATGCTGGCGCGGGATTTTTTCAGCCATTATAACCCGGACGGGCTTGGGCCCGGCGACCGCGCGACCGCTGCGGGGTATCAATGGTCGCGCATTCTGGAAAATCTGGCGTCCGGTCAGGAATCGGCCCGCAGTGCGGTAACCGCCTGGATCCGGTCCACCGACGGGCACCGTGAGGCGATGCTGGATCCGTCGGTATCCGAAGTCGGGGTGGGATACATTTTTACGCCGTTTGACCCGGGGCGGATCGGTTCGCTGCATTACTGGGCAATGACCCTCGGCAGACCGATCGAGCCATGATAGCGTGCGGTCCGATCGCAATCGACCGGGAAGGAGAGGGACCGTGATCAGATCGATTTGTGTGGCGTCCGCCATGCTGGCCATGTTCGCAATCGGCACCGCCGCACAGGCGCGCAGTCCGGCGCCAGAGGGCGCGCGCGTGTTCTTCGTCAACATCGCGGATGGCGACACCGTCTCCAGCCCCTTTACCGTACAGTTCGGCACGGAAGGGATACAGATCGCGCCGGCGAACGTGATGCTGCCGGGCAGCGGTCATCATCATCTGTATATCAATACGCCGCTTAGCCCGCAGGATATCGAATATTCCATTCCAAGCGACGACCGACACATCCATTACGGCGCGGGTCAGACGGAAGCCCAGATCTGGCTTCCGGCCGGGACACATTCGCTGCAGCTGGTCATGGGCGACGGCGGCCATGTGCCGCATGACCCGCCCATCGTATCCGAAATCATAACGATAACAGTCGAATAAGGGAAAAACGCCGATGTCAGCATTCGATACCCTGCGCGGTGGCGGGTTCGCCGCCGGTACCTTCATCATGGCCGACAGCATGCTGAACGCCGAAGTCGCGGCGCGGGCCGGGTTTGATTTCCTGTGTCTGGACCGTCAGCACGGGCTGATCGACGACGCGACCCTGTGGCAGCAGATCGCCGCGATTGAACGTGCGGGCGGTGCGGATGTCTGGGTTCGCATTCCTTGGAATACGATGGCGGATGCCATGCGCGCGCTGGACGGCGGGGCAAGGGGGATCATCGCGCCGATGATCAACAATGTGGACGAAGCGAAAGAACTTGTCCGGTCCTGCCGCTATCCGCCGCTGGGCGAACGCAGCTGGGGTCCGGTGCGTGCCGGTATGGACGATGCCATCGGATATACGAAGGCGGCGAACGATAGCCTGTTCGTTGCCGCCATGATCGAAACCGCGGACGGGTACGATAACCTGGAAGCGATCGCAGCGGTCGAAGGGATCGACGCGCTGTTCGTCGGCCCGAACGACCTGAGCCTTGCCATCGACGAATGGCAGTCCGCCATGCCGACCCGGCAGGAATTCATCGACGTGCTGAAACGCATTGCAAGCGTCGCCGCGGACAATGGGAAACATGCGGGCATTCATTGCGCCGATGCCGAAATGGCGCGGGCGGCCCGTGGCTGGGGCTACAGCTTCGTGACGATTGCGGCCGATATCGCCTTCCTTGGTCAGGCAGCAAAGGCAACGGTCACAGCGGCGAAAAAATAGGGCGCAAACCCGGCGCCTCGCTTCTTGCGCCGCATGACACGCTTTGGCACTGTGCCTGCCAGACATAGCCGGACAGGCAATAACATACCCAATTCAATCAGGGGGGACGTGATCCATGAAAACCCGCGCCGCCGTGGCCTGGAAGGCCGGAGAGCCACTGTCGATCGAAGAGGTCGACCTGGAAGGCCCGAAAGAGGGGGAGGTTCTGGTGGAGGTAAAGGCCACCGGGGTCTGTCACACCGATGAATTCACCCTGTCCGGCGCGGACCCGGAAGGGGCGTTCCCGGCGATCCTGGGGCATGAAGGGGCGGGCGTCGTCGTCGATACCGGACCGGGCGTGACGTCGCTGAAAAAAGGCGATCATGTCATCCCGCTCTATACGCCGGAATGCCGGACCTGCGAATATTGCCTGAACCCGAAGACGAACCTGTGTCAGGCGATCCGTACCACCCAGGGACAGGGCGTCATGCCGGACGGCACGTCGCGCTTTTCCATCGGGGGCGAAAAGATCCTGCATTACATGGGCACCTCCACCTTTTCGAACCACACGGTTCTGCCGGAAATCGCGCTGGCGAAAGTCCGGGAAGACGCGCCGTTCGACAAGATCTGCTATATCGGCTGTGGCGTTACGACCGGCATTGGCGCGGTGATCAACACCGCCAAGGTGGAGCCGGGTTCGAACGTCGTCGTCTTCGGCCTGGGCGGCATCGGCCTGAATGTCATTCAGGGCGCGCGGCTGGTCGGGGCGAACATGATCGTCGGCGTCGACATCAACCCTGCCAAAAAGGACATCGCCGAAAAGTTCGGCATGACCCATTTCGTAAACCCGAAGGAAATCGACGGCGATATTGTCGCGCATCTGGTGGAACTGACCGGCGGCGGCGCGGACTATAGCTTCGAATGTATCGGCAATGTGACCCTGATGCGTCAGGCGCTGGAATGCGCGCACAAGGGCTGGGGCGAAAGCATCATCATCGGCGTCGCCGGCGCGGGTCAGGAAATTTCCACCCGCCCGTTCCAGCTTGTGACCGGCCGGTCCTGGCGCGGCACGGCGTTCGGCGGTGCTCGCGGGCGCACGGACGTGCCCAAGATCGTCGACTGGTACATGGATGGTAAGATCGAAATCGACCCGATGATCACCCACACCATGCCATTGGGCGACATCAACAAGGCCTTCGACCTGATGCATGCGGGCGAAAGCATCCGGTCGGTGGTGCTGTTCGACTAGAGCGGGTTCGAGACCGAAATGACGCTTGAGCAAACCAATCAATGGGCCTGCTTCGGCGGAACGCAGTCCGTCTTTGCCCATGACAGTGCGGCCACCGGCTGTCGCATGGAATTCGCGGTCTTTACCCCGCCGGGGAAAGGGCCGTTTCCGGTCCTTTACTGGCTGTCTGGCCTGACCTGCACCTGGGAGAATTTCGTCACCAAAGCGGGTGCGCAGCGCTATGCCGCCGAAAACGGCGTCGTCATCGTCTGCCCGGATACCAGTCCCCGCGGCGACGACGTCCCGGATGCGGCGGATGAGTATGATTTCGGCAAAGGGGCGGGGTTCTATGTCAACGCGACTCAGCAACCCTGGTCCAAGAACTACCGCATGTATGATTACGTGGTGGACGAACTGCCGGGCCTGATCGAAGCGGGTTTTCCGGTGACCGCGGACCGCGCGATTTCCGGCCATTCCATGGGCGGCCACGGTGCATTGACCATAGCGCTTCGCAATCCGGACCGGTACCGGTCGGTGTCGGCCTTTTCCCCCATCGTCGCGCCCGGTGAAGTGCCCTGGGGGCATAAGGCACTGGGCCGGTATCTGGGTGAGGATCGGGCCGTTTGGGCGGAACATGATGCCTGTCGGCTGGTGGAAAGCCGCGGCTGGGACCGCGATATTCTGGTCGACCAGGGTGATGCGGATAATTTCCTGGAAGAACAATTGCGGCCGCATCTGTTGGAGGCGGCGTGCGAAAAGACGGGCACCGACCTGACACTGCGCCGTCAGCCCGGATACGATCACAGCTACTATTTCGTTGCATCTTTCATCGGCGACCATATCTCCTGGCATGCGCAACGCTTGATGTGAGGAGAGATCGCCATGCCGGACGGCATTCTTGAACGGGCAGGGACGCCCGACCATCCGATTACGGTGGAAAACGCCCCGGGACCGGTCACGCTGAAGGCCGGCCATATCGTCCTTGCGCGGTCGGACCGGGCACTGATCCTGCGCGAAGGGACCTATCCGCCGGTCTATTACCTGCCGAAAGACGCGGTGTCCGAAGGCAGCCTGAGCATGGTCGAAAAGTCGACACACTGCCCCTACAAGGGCGATGCGACCTACTGGGACTTTGCCCTGCCCGACGACCGCACTGCGAATGCCGCGGTCTGGAGCTATGAGACACCGATCGAGGGCATGGCGTCGATCCAGGGGCACATCGCGTTCTATACGGATGCCCTGGGTGCGGATTTCGACCCCCCGGCGGTCTGAAAAGGCGCCAGTTGACGCGACGGGCCGGCGCGCCTAGTTTCCCGCGCGTTTTCGACCCCTTTTCGATGGAAAGTCCGTTCCATGTCCGACCTTCGTGATCTTGCGCTGAATGCCCGTGCCTGGCCCTTTGAAGAGGCGCGCAAGGTCCTGAAACGCTATGAAAAGAAGGACCCGGAAAAGGGCTATGTCCTGTTCGAAACAGGGTATGGGCCGTCCGGCCTGCCGCATATCGGCACGTTCGGCGAAGTCCTGCGCACGACCATGGTGCGCCGCGCGTTCGAGCTGATGAGCGACATTCCAACCAAGCTGATCGCCTTTTCCGACGATATGGACGGTCTGCGTAAGGTTCCGGACAATGTACCGAACAAGGATCAGCTTCAGGCGGCGCTGAACAAGCGGTTGACCAAGGTGCCGGACCCGTTCGGGACCCATGAAAGTTTCGGCCATCACAACAACAACCGCCTGCGCGAGTTTCTGGACGGGTTCGGGTTCGAGTATGAATTCGCCAGTTCGACCGACTATTATTTCTCGGGCCGGTTCGACGATGCGCTGATCCGCGTCCTGGAATGTTATGAGAAGATCCAGGCGATCATGCTGCCGTCATTGCGCGACGAACGGCGCGGGACCTATTCGCCGTTCCTGCCGGTCGATCCGGAAACGGACGAGGTCTATCAGGTGCCCGTCATTGCGACCGACGCGGCCCGGGGGACGATCGTCTATCGCCGCGAGGACGGACAGGAAATCGAAACCCCGGTAACCGGCGGCCGGTGCAAGCTGCAATGGAAGCCGGACTGGGGCATGCGCTGGTATGCGCTGGGCGTCGACTATGAGATGTCGGGCAAGGACCTTATCGACAGCGTGAAACTGTCCAGCCGAATCTGTCAGGCGCTTGGCGCGCCGCAGCCGGAAACACTGACCTATGAACTGTTCCTGGACGAGGAAGGCCAGAAGATTTCGAAATCGAAGGGCAATGGCCTGTCGATGGAAGAATGGCTGCGCTATGCGCCGAACGAAAGCCTGGCGCTGTTCATGTTCCAGAAGCCGAAGGCGGCGAAGCGTCTCTATTTCGACGTCATCCCGAAGGCTGTGGACGAATACCTGACCTTCCTTGCCAAGTTCGGTGAGGAACCGGAAGAAAAGCGTCTGGAAAACCCGATCTGGCACATCCACAACGGCAATCCCCCGACGGAGGTGCCGCCGATCAGCTTTGGTCTGTTGTTGAATCTGGCCGCGGTCTGCAATTCGGAAGACAAGGCCGTCCTGTGGGGCTTCATTTCGCGCTATGCGCCTGATGCGACGGCGGAAGCCAACCCCACGCTGGACAGTCTGGTCGGGTTCGCGATCCGGTATTATCAGGATTTCGTCAAACCGAAGAAGGCCTTCAAGGCGCCGGATGCGACGGACCGCGCCGCGATCGAAGACCTGCGCGCTGTTCTGGCGGGGCTGCCTGCCGACGCCACGGCCGAAGACATCCAGACGGAAGTGTACGAAGTCGGAAAGCGGCACCAGTATGAGAATCTGCGGGACTGGTTCAAGGCGCTGTATCAGGTGCTTCTGGGACAGGAACAGGGACCGCGCATCGGGTCCTTCTTTGCGCTGTACGGTCTGTCGGATACAATCGCCTTGATTGACCGGGCACTTGCGGGCGAAGATTTGTCCGCCGCCTAGGCGATCCTGCAGCAGTTGGAGCACCGATGAAAACCGATCTGTCGAAAGTCCTGGCCACGCTGGTAAAGCTTGCGGTGATCAGCTTCATCGTCGGCTGGCTTCTGGTACAGTTCGACATCTCGCCCGAAGACATTTTCGCCAATTTCGGGGATACGGTCCAAAAGATCTATGAAATGGCAACCGACGCAATCGAATGGAGTGCCGGGTATATCGTGATCGGCGCCGTCATTGTCGTGCCGATCTGGTTGTTGTCGGTCATCCTGGCCGCAGTAAAGGGGCGGCACAGCCGCCGGTCGGAATAATCCCTTCGACAATCTGGGAGCATTTAGAATGGGCGTCTTCGGTTTGATCCTGATCTGCCTGGGGCTGATTCTGTCCGGAACGATCATCGGCTGGATACCCGGCATTCCGCTGATACTGCTTGGTGTGCTGCTGTGCATTCTGGCGGTCGTCAAGGGTGGGATTTCAGCGCTTTTCCGGCTTGGCTCTTCAAAGGGGGACTGATGCCGTGACGGACCAGACGCTGTTCAACCTGAACGACCCGGACCAGGGCATCGCCCGTCAACTGGCAGAGGGCATTTCGACCCGCATCTTTCCAGGGGACCAGGCGATGCTGTCCATTGTGACGCTGGAACCGAACGCCGAAGGAACCCTTCATAGCCACCCGCAGGAACAGTGGGGCGTCATTCTGGAAGGAAGCGCCATACGCGTACAGGATGGCAAGGAATTTTCGGTAAGTGCCGGCGACTTCTGGCGCACCCCGGGCGGCGTGGAGCATACCGTACGTGCCGGTCCGGAAGGCGCGCGCATTCTGGACGTATTCGCGCCGCCGCGGGACGAATACCGCAAGCCCGGTTCGGGATTCGGCACCGATCAGGAATGATCCCTGCCTAGACTTTCTGCAAGAATCGCCGACTGACTGAGGGTGGCGTTACCCTATCCCTTGGATCGGCAAGGCAACATATGAACATCATCTTTTTCGTCATGGTCGCGGCGGCGTTTCTGGTTGCCGCCTATCGGCATGTGACCTGGGTCGTACCGACCGTCGCGGCGGGGGAGGAACTGCCCAAATCCCCCATGGAACATCTTGGCCTTTCGATGATCGACACGGCGGAAGTTGCCGTGACCCTGGCCATCGGGCTTATCGGCGTGATGGGTCTGTTCCTGGGGTTGATGAAAATCGCCGAAGAAGGCGGTTTGCTGCGCATTATCGCGAAACTGCTGCGCCCCATGCTGATCCGCCTGTTTCCCGATGTCCCGACCGAACATCCCGCCATGGGCGCGATCGTCATGAATGTGTCGGCGAACGCGCTGGGCCTTGGCAACGCGGCAACGCCGTTCGGCATCCGCGCCATGCAGGAACTGGACAAGCTGAACCCGCATAAGGGTACTGCGACCAATGCCATGGCCCTGTTCCTGGCAATCAACACATCGTCCGTGACCCTGTTGCCGACCGGCGTCATCGCCATTCGCGCCGCGTCCGGGTCGGCCGACCCGGCGGGCATCGTGCCGACGACGTTGATCGCGACGATCTGTTCCACCGTGGTTGCGATCATCAGCGCGAAATTCCTGCAGCGGCATTTCAAAACGCCGCCGCCCGATGCCGATTTCCGGGCCGAAGGCGAAACCGCCGTTGCGGAAGACGACATGCCGCAGGAAGGAACCGAAGCCTATCCGCTGTGGGCGTCGGTGCTGGCACTGGGGGCATTGTTTTCCCTCGTGCCGCTGACGGTGGCGTACGGGTCGGCCATCGCGCCGTGGATCATTCCGGGGCTGATGATTGCCTTTCTGAGTTTCGGTGTGGCAAAGCGCGTTCCGATCTATGAGGCTTTCGTTGAAGGCGCGCGGGACGGATTCAACGTCGCCGTGCGCATCATCCCCTATCTGGTCGCGATCCTGGTCGCGGTCGGCATGTTCCGGGCGTCCGGGGCGATGGATCTGGTGATCAGCCCGATCGGCACGATCACCGGCGCCATCGGCCTTCCGGCGGACGCGCTTCCCATGGCGCTGATGCGCCCGTTGAGTGGTTCCGGTGCCTACGGGATCATGGCGTCCATCATTTCCGACCCGTCGATCGGGCCGGACTCCTATGTCGGCTATCTGGTCTCCACCATCCAGGGGTCGACGGAAACGACCTTCTATGTGCTGGCGGTCTATTTCGGCGCGGTTCAGATCCGCCGTGTGCGTCATGCGCTGTGTGCCGCGCTGCTGGCCGATCTGGCAGGCATTGCAGGGGCGGTTGCGGCCTGTCTCTATCTGTTCGGGCATCTGACATAGTCCATGCAGGCATCGCCCGGACGGGCACCGGGACTTGCCGATCCCGGGTGTCGCCGCTAACTCTTGGGTCAGACAGCCAAGACGCCATTCGAACGGAGGATTTGACCGATGGGCATGCAATATCTGCACACGATGGTGCGCGTCAGCGACCTGGATGAAAGCCTGGATTTCTATTGCAACAAACTGGGGCTGAAGGAACTCAGCCGCTATGACAGCGAAGGCGGCCGGTTCACGAACGTCTTCCTCTACGCCCCGGATGATGAGGACAAGGCACAGGGCGAAAAGGCCCCGGTCCTGGAACTGACCTATAACTGGGACCCGGAAGACTATCAGGGCGGCCGCAATTTCGGCCATCTGGCGTTCCGCGTGGACGACATCTATGCCGTCTGCCAGTCGCTGATGGACAACGGGGTTACCATCAACCGCCCGCCGCGCGACGGGTACATGGCCTTTGTCCGTTCGCCCGACAATATCTCGATCGAACTGCTGCAGCGTGGCGAGGCCCTGCCGAAGGCTGAACCCTGGGCGTCGATGGGCAATACCGGGTCCTGGTAAGCGACCACTTGGAATTCGGCCGGCGGGCGTGATATACGCTCGCCCCAAGTGTCCTCGTAGCTCAGTAGGATAGAGCACAGGATTCCTAATCCTGGGGCCGCAGGTTCGAATCCTGCCGGGGACACCATTTTCCTAATACAAAACAAACATTCAGACCACAATAAAACTTCACAAAAATTGCTGTGCTACGAGTGTGCTATTTTGAGGGTTCGAGGCGACCACCGGGAAAGTGCAGTTTTCTGCGGTTTTTAGCTTTGGGATTCGCTTTCGCCACGGGTCACTGTGCCCCACGTATTGCTTAGATATGTCGTGCTTGGCTCTCGCACTGTGTCAGTCGTTGTAAGCGTTCCATCAACAGTGTCGTCGAAGTCGTCTGCTGCATCGTCCTGAAACGTCACAGTAAGAACTATTAGGTAGTTCGCAGTGTATGGAACTGTATCTGCTTTCTGTTGGAAAAGTGTTTGGATGGACGTTGAAAGATCGTGAAACCCTGTAGCTGTTGCTTCCGTTGAAGGAGTGTTACTTCCACCCGATTTTTTAAATGTAGTAGAACCGAGCATCAAAGTGCCTGCTTGTGTGCAAAGGTCTGTCCATTCTGTGATCTTTCTTTGCGGCAGCGTGCTTGAACGTGTTTTGCGCGGTGTAGCAATGAAGAATCCCGAGAAATTTATCGGTCTCCATCCAGCGCCAAGGATGCACAGAGAAAGGTGAGCAGGTGAAACCTGGCGGGTTTGCGGAGGTTGTTACTTTGCATAATGAACTGGTTCTTCGATCAGACTCTACGACCGTTCCTTTTCAACCTGGATAGTTCATCAATGACGTAAATGACCCCTTTTAGGGCAAAGGGCCTCTACCGTCTCCGGAATGAATGGGGCACTTTCCGCGCGGTGTTCAAGGGCGCATTAAACGTCCTTGAACCTGTATCGATCTTTGGGCAGTTGGGACGGTAGGGGTGAAAATCACCGCACCTGTGGCCGTCTGATGCTGCTTTTACCCGTCTAAACTGGAGAGTCAGATGGCTGATAATGTGTGGGAAGTTCATGGTCATGAGTTCGTAAACTGTAATTGCAATTACGGTTGTCCCTGTCAATTCAACGCGTTGCCGACAGACGGCACCTGCACAGGTGTGGGGGCCATTCACATAGAAAGCGGGTTCCATGGAAACGTCAGATTGGATGGTTTGAATGTTGTTTGGCTGCTGCATTGGCCCAATCCAATTCATTTGGGAAATGGCGTCACGCAAGCGGTCATCGATGAGCGTGCAAATGATGAACAACGCGAAGCGCTTAGCCGCATTCTATACGGGTTCGATACTGAGATGGGGGCCACCCATTGGCAGGTGTTCAGTACTACAATGACAACAACCTTGCCGGCCCTATTCATGCCGGTTGATTTCGAAGTCGATGTTGAGAGCCGTCAGGCGAAACTTAAGGTGCCCGGATTGATTGACGCGCTTGGAACCCCAATTCGAAATCCGGTTACCGGAGAAGAGCATAGGGTCCGCATCGATCTTCCCAATGGGTTTGAGTACTCACTGGCCGAAATGGGAAGCGGATCTTCGACCGTAACCGGTGATATTCCGATGGAGCTGAAGGACAGTTATGGCCAGTTCGCCGACATTCATTTGTCGAATGTTGGCATCATTAAAGAGATGGCAGCCTGATGTCGTTGAACGGCAACTCTGGTGGGGGGCTTAACGTCTCCTTGCGGCGGGGCGACTGGTTCGTCCTGTCACTTCTAGGCGTCGTGATCGCTTTATCCTGGCTATACCTGCTCTCGGGGGCGGGACTGGGCATGGATACGGTGATGATGAGTAGCGCGGAATTCCCCCCGCCTAGAATGATGTCACACCACCATGAAATGACCTGGGGCGCAGAGTACAGCGCATTGGTTTTTGTGATGTGGTGGCTGATGATGGTCGCAATGATGCTGCCAAGCGCTGCGCCGCTTGTTCTGATATATAACCGCATGTACCAGGCAAGAGGCAAAGGTGCAGCGGCACCCGCTGCCATGGGAAGCACCTGGCTTTTTGTTGCTGGATATATTCTGGCATGGGGTGGGTTCAGTTTTTGTGCGACCCTTCTGCAGGCGGTGTTGGAAGACCTACATCTGGTTCATCCAATGATGATGTGGAGCCTGAGCAAGACGCTTACAGCTCTTCTTCTTATCCTGGCGGGTGTGTACCAATGGACGCCCTTGAAAGAGAAATGTTTAAAGAACTGCCGGTCCCCGATCGATTTTCTGACCCGTAACTGGCGAAAGGGGCGATGGGGCCCGCTGTGGATGGGCGTCCATCACGGTATCTATTGCCTTGGGTGCTGCTGGTTCTTGATGGGGCTGTTGTTCGCCGGAGGCGTGATGAACCTCTTCTGGATTACGGGACTGGCGGTCTTTGTCCTCATCGAGAAAGTGATACCTGCCGGACAGTGGTTCGGCCGCCTGGCAGGATTGGGCATGGCCACCTGGGGTGTGTGGATGCTGATATAGCTTTCCCCGAAATGAATTGTGAAATGCGGCAAGGTCTGTCCGCGCGAGGGACCTTGCCGCATCTTCGTGAAGCAATTCGCCCTCCCTGGATGGGATCAATAGTCGGAGAAGTCCGGCAGGCTTGCATTCTTCCGGTATGCCCCTGGTGTAACACCGGTTAAACGCTTAAACAGGCGGCGAAAGAATGCGGCGTCTTCATATCCGACTTTCCAGCTGACATCTTCGATTGGAAGGGTGGTTTGCTCCAAAAGGCGCTTGCCCCGGTCCACGCGTAACTGTTGAACGTACTGAATAGGCGTCAATCCCGTAGCTTTCTGGAAGCGCCGAATGAAACTACGTTGAGGCATTTCAGCCAATGCAGTCATCTCGACCACAGGGTTGGGGCCGGAGAAATTTTTTTCCAGCCATTTCTGCACTCGGAGAATAGCGCTATCACCATGCTCCATTGAAGGCGTGAAGATATAAAATGGAGTCTGCTGTTCCCAGTGCCAACGCATGACATAGAAATTGCTGACGGCATAAGCGGTTGGATAGCCAACAAATCGGGCAATCAGATACAGAACCAGATCCTGCCATGACGATGAGCCACCTCCCATTACGAATTCCCTATTGCCACCGCTTGTGACTAATAGGCGCTCCACATTGAGGTGGACTTCCGGGAAAACAGCCTGGAAATCCGCAACATGGGCCCAATGCAGTGTGGCCTCCAATCCGTCAAGCAACCCAGTTTCAGCCAGCATGAAGACACCGGAACAAGTCGAACAGAGCAGGGTCCCATTCGCATGCATGTTCCTTAACCACCGCGTGGTTTCCGGTTCTGCTCCACGAACCCAGCCGTTCGTGTCATGCATTATGGACGGAATTACAATCAGGTCCGTTTGTTCAATATCGTCGATCGCGTGATTTGTTTCTATCTCCAAGCCGCTCGCGGTTCGAACCTTGCCGCCTGTGGAAGACACGATTTCAACTTGGAAGGGGGGCTCGGCGGGAACGTTGGGATCGAAACGGTGCAGGTTCGATATCGTCGACAAAACATCGTAGACGCCCAATAGGGATGACGCATACGTCTTGTCGGATATCAGAATGCTTGTTCTGAGGGGGCGGTTGCTTTCCAAGGCAGACTGTCCTTGCCGGTTGATGAACGGGTACATGCCTTAACTCCATTGTAACATGTTTCATAACCAATCAACTACGCCCCCTCTTATTTCCCGCCATCCATTATACAAAGACACATACTCTTCGTGATAACAGGCGTAATCTCGCTCCGGCCGCTCAGTTTTCCTATGAGCGTGTCGCCAGCATGCTGTTGTCGAGAGCACAGGAACGTGTTTTTCGTCTGAATGCTGTTTCGGTGTGCGGGCGTTTGAGGCTAAAGCTGAACTGAGCTGAGATGACAACATCTTCGCTTTATCGCCTGGCTCCGCAAGTCACACACGCTATCCAGTGTCGCCAAAACAATCTTGCCCCGACATGACACGCCTGCCTTCGCTACGCTCCAGCCGCCGCATCATGGCGGGCCAAGCGTGCCGGGCTGTGTGACCGATTTTGCGGAACTGTTCGGGGAAGTGTCGCAATCCGCCTATGGCGCGGTGTTCGATCTGAAACCCGGCAATGCGATCGGCACGGCCGGCACAACATTGCGCGGGGTGCCGCCCCATTCCGACGAAGCCTTCGTGTATGCGCCGCCGGGAATCGAAGCGCTGGCCTGCGTTCGGCCTGCGGATGACGGGGGCGATTCAATCATGGTCGATGGGTTCGGGATCGCGGAAAAACTTCGCCGGGACCATCCGCAAGATTTTCATCTGCTGGCAACATGGAACCATCATTACGTGCGCCTGAATCCGGGTAAGCTTGATCAGCGTGTCCATGCGCCGGTCATCGCCCTGGACGATGACGGGCAAATCTCCGGCATTCGGCTTCATACCCGCGCATCGGGGCCGCCCGATCTGCCCGAAGATGTGATGGAAGAGTATCTGGTCGCATACCATCGGCGTTGTGCGATGATGATGGCGCCCGAAAATCAGATCCGGCTGCGCCTTGCGGCGGGGGATGCCGTCGTTTTCGACAACCACAGGGCCCTTCACGCCCGGTCCGCTTTTTCGGATCGCCGCCGCTACATGCAAATCTGCGGCGTCACGCGGGAACGGTTTCATGAAAACTTCAGACTGCTGGCATCGGAACTGGGGGACACAGCGTCTGCAAACCTCGTACTGCGGGCGGGCGCTTGCCGATAGCGCATCATCCGTGCATTACAGATTCAAAGGAGAATTCGACCATGGCATCGAACATTGGTGACGGGGATTTTCAGCACGCGGCTGGTGCGCGCGTAACTTCGCCGGAAGAACAGCAGGTCCGCATCGACCTTGCGGCCATGTTCCGGCTGACCGCGATGTTCGGATGGGACGACACCATATGGAACCACATCACGGCCCGTGTCCCGGGTTCCGACCATAACTTCCTGATGCACAGGTTCGGACTTCTTTACGAGGAGGTTTCGGCCAGCAACCTGATCAAGGTCGATGAGCACGGGAACGTCCTGGAAGGACCCAGGGACGTAAACACGGCTGGGTTCGTGATTCATAGTGCGATCCATCTTCACCATCCCCACAACAAGTTCGTTTTTCACGCCCACCCGCCCCAGGCGATTGCCGCGACGGCCTTCAAGGACGGGATTCCGTTCCTGGTGCAGGATTCGTCGATGCTGTATGGCGACGTGCGCTACCATGACTGGGAAGGGCTGTCCGTTGACCTGGATGAACGTCACCGCATCGCTGAAAATCTTGGCGACGGAAAATGCCTGGTCATGCGCAATCATGGCTTTCTGACTGTCGGCGCGACGGCGGGGGAAGCCTTCATGAACATGTACTATCTGATCCGGATGTGTGACGTCGCTTTGCGTGCACAGGCAAGCGGACTTCCCCTTGAGCCGGCGGCACCGGACCTTTGGGCCAAATCAAGAAAGCAGTATGATGCCTTTGCGCCGGGCAAGTATGAATGGCCGGCGCTGTTGCGCCGATGCGATCGCGCCGATCCATCGTACAAGGTCTAAATTTTTGCGATGGGCTGATTTTTCATGACGGACCGGATCGCATCGATTGCGCCGTATCTTATCCCGGCAGACACCAGTCCCCATCCATGGTGGTCGCATAAGGCCTATATTCTGGTCCGTGTCGAAACCAGCGACGGCGTTGTCGGTTGGGGGGAATGTCACAACCTCACTTTCCGTGAGGACGCGATTGCCGCCATCGTCCGTTCCATAGCACCAACATTGAAAGGCAGTCCGGCAGGCGACATCCGATCCCTGCTTGATGCGGCGTTCAACGGGTTCGGTCAGCAACGGCCGGGCCTGGAGGTTTATTCCGCCTTTGCCGGGATCGAGATTGCGCTGTGGGACATACTGGGCAAGCGATTGGACGTGCCGGTCTATCAATTGCTTGGCGGGTCATATCGCGAAACGGTTCCTGTCTACGCCAATATCTATTCGCCTTACCCGCAAAAGGCAGATGACTATGCGGCCATGGCAGCCCGTCAGGTCGCGGATGGGCATCGCATGATAAAGCTCTATCCTTTCGGCACGGATACATCGATCGCGGACGGGGTGAAAATACTGACTGCGGTGCGGGATGCCGTCGGGCCGGATGTCGGTTTGGCCGTCGATTTATGGCGGCACGCAAACCCGCACCGCGCGATCGAACTGGCGGCGGCCATGGAACCGTTCGACCTTCTGTGGATCGAAGATCCTTTCGCGCCGACCGATCCGCAGACCATGCGTTATGTACGGGACACTATTCGACAGCCTTTGCTGGCGGGTGAAACACTGCCGACCCGCCGGGAATTTGCCGGGTTGTTCGCGGAACGCGCGGTCGACATCATCAACCCGGATATCTGCCTTTCCGGAATTCTTGAGCTTCAGGCAATCGCAACCATGGCCGACGTGGTCCATGTAGGCGTCTCGCCCCACAATTCCAACAGCATGGCGCTTGGCACCGCCGCTGCCGTTCATGCAGGCCTTGGGATATCCAACCTGGAGCCGGTGGAATATTTCCCGCTTTTTGAAACGGCATTGGACGACCTGTGCCATGGGCGCTCGTCGGTAAAGGATGGTCAGATTTCACGACCGCAAACCCGGGGGCTGGGTGTGGAAATCGACGATACTGCAATTCGGACGTACGCGGTCTAACCCGTTCGCACCGGTGCATGGCCAAAGTCTGGAGGGTTTTTAATGAAAGCAGCGTTTTTCGATATACACGGCGGGCCGGAGGTTCTGCGGTATGGCGATCTTCCGGATCCGGTTGCCGGAGACGATCAGATCGTGGTCGACATACACGCCGCCAGCGTCAATGGTGCGGATTGGAAAGTACGTTCGGCCCGCGACCAGCAGGTCCCCTATTTCCCCTATGTTCTGGGGCGGGATTTTTCCGGTACTGTCCGCGAGGTGGGCAGCGCGGTTTGCGACTTTCGGCCCGGTGACGCGGTGTTTGGCGTCTGTGATGTCGGCCAGGAAGGCACCTATGCCGAAAAGATCGCCATGAAAGCGGCGCTGGTCGCGCGGAAGCCCGATACGATCACCCATATGGAAGCCGCCGCCATGGCCCTGACCGGTTTGACGGCGTTGGTGTCGATCGAAGAGACGCTGAAACTTCAGCGGGGCGAAAAGATTCTGATTCAGGGCGGTGCGGGGGGTGTGGCCGGTTTTGCGATACAACTGGCCAAACATATCGGCGCCTATGTGGTGACCACCACCAGTACCAGGAATTTGGATTATGTCAGAAGCCTGGGGGCGGATGAGGTTCTGGATTACCGGGTACAGGATTTCGCCACCACAGTTTCCGACTGCGATGCCGTTCTGGAAACGGTTGGCGGTGAGGTCGCGCTGCGTTCGTTCGAAGTTTTGAAACCGGGCGGTCGCGCCGCGTTCATCGCCTCGGGGGTGACGGCGCCGGAATCGCCACGGGACGATGTCCAGTCCCTTCGCCCGCAGGTGGGGCGGGATCGACCGCATCTTGAACGTATCGTTGACCTTCTGGATGCGGGTGTCGTGCGCGTGCCGGAAATTATGGAATTTGACCTGTCGGACGCGGCCGAAGCCCACAAAATCAGCGAATCGCGGCATTTCAGGGGAAAGCTGGTCTTCAAGGTGCGGTGAACCGACCCGGTCCGCACTTTACAATCAACTTTCAAATTTGGTTGGTCCAACCTTGGCGGGTGGCCGGGGGTCGACACTCACGAAACACGGTCTAGGCACCTGTCCTTGCCGCGTTGGTGACCGATTTGTGGACAAACCGAAGCTTCTCGACCACACCCTCCACGACCAGTTCCGGAAGAAAGTCGATCAGTCCCATCCCGCGGTTCAGTTCGTTCAGCAGAATGCCCAGCCGGACATATATTTCCAGGATGTCATCCAGGTCGTCCGGCATGTCGACCAGCATCAGGCCCGATGCGCTGGCGGTTTCCATCACGTCGATAATGTCCAGATAGAAGGCGAAGGTTTCCGCCCAATCCTCCCACGGGTGCATCGTCGCATAGGCGCTGATGAAGGAATCCTGCCAGTCATCCGGCGGCCCTTCGGAATAATGCCGGTCCAACGCATCGCTGTAGGTCGGATTTTCCGGTTCACCGAAAAGGGACACAAATTCGGCCAGTGCGTCCGGGTCGTTTTCGACGATCAGGTCCCAGTAGTAATGCCCGATCTCATGCCGAAAATGCCCGATCAGTGTTCTGTGCGCTTCACCCAGGTCGACGCGCAGCTTCTCGCGTTCAACATCGTCAGCTTCACGGATGTTGATTGTGATCTTTCCGCCGGCATGACCGGTATAGACGCGCTCATCCTGGCCGACCTTGCGCCAGAGGCGTTTCGCTTTGATCGTGTCGCCCTTGAAATCGAAGGAAAGCCCGGGGTCGAATCCGTCGGCGGTCGCACCGTGCGGCAGGCCGACGGAATCAAGGCCGTGAATCAGGCGGCGTTTTGCCTGTTCCAGCAACCGCCAATGTTCCAGGTTGCCGGGTACGGACAGGTCGGGGATCGTATCATTGTAGCGACAACAGTCGCACAGGCGCGGACCCGCCGATGCACCATCCGCAGGCGCCAGAAGGTTCCGGTTGCAGACTTCATGTTCGACGCGGTTGGCGCATTTTTCGACCTGAAGCCCGCAGCGCACGCAATGCAGTCCGTGGGGCGCGTCTTCCATCGCCGTCATCGTCCAGCAGTTCGGGCACCAACCCACCTCGCGGTCGCAAGAAAGGCATTGCGTGTTTTCAAAGAACAGACGATTGCCGCAGTCGCAGACGAATCGTTGCATCTCAGGCTCCTTCCGAACCCTTGTTTTTCGTCACTACCTAACGGCGTCCGTGCCGCACCTGGCGGGCACCGGCTTCCGTCGGCATGCTGTCCGGCGCCTCGTCAGCTTCATCGGTCCAGACTTTCCAGTCGACGAGGCGATGAGAACCATATGTCGTCAACATGGAACAGTCGGCGGCGTCGCGCCCCCGCGCCATCAGGATTCGGCCACGCCGCCGCTTGTTGAAGCGTGCGTCGAACGTGTACCAGGATCCGCCCAGGAATACTTCAAACCAGGCTGAGACATCCATGGGAAAGGGTTCGGGGGCAATGTCGATGTCGCCCAGATAGCCCGTGGCATAGCGCGCCGGAATATTCAGTGCCCGGCAGAAAGTGATCGACAGATGCGCGAAGTCCCGGCAGACGCCGGCCCTGCGTTCAAACACCTCGCGGGCGGACATGTTGGGCCGCGTATGCGAATATCCGAACTCGATGTTGGTGTGAACCCAGTCACAGATCGCCTGTACCCTGGGCCAGCCCGGGGCAGTATCGCCGAACAACGACCATGCATCCGCCATTAGCCGGTCGACTTCGCAATAGCGGCTTCCCAGAAGGAAGAACAGCGTGTCGACGGGAAGGCTTTCGACTGGGACCTGCGGCGCGTCAGGCACCAGGGCATCCGGTTCGAACGGATCGTTGACCAGCGTGTTCGCCCGAAGTCGCAGCTCGCCAACGGGGGCGACGCCGCGCAGGCAGCGATTGCCGAAATGATCCAGATACGGTTCAAGCGGGATCGCCGGCGTCACCGCGACATCGTCCGGCAGGCACAGCGAATCGACCCGGTCCGGATGTACCTGAAGCAAGGCAAGAAAGGGGGCCGGCTGATCACATTCGATTGCGATCTCGCACCCGGTTGAAATGAACATGTTCGCGTTTCCTCACGACCTAATGACACTTTTGTCAGGCCGGAAGCGCATCGTGGCGGAAAGAAGCGTCGCCCAGTACCCGCACACAATGGCGCACGGCCATAAAGAATAGGGGGCTGTCGGGCAAAAGTACAAGTGACGGCATGCTTTTTCGAAACCGGGTCGGATATTTGCACCCGAAACATCGCGGGCCGGGGCATCCAGGACCGCGTCCGTTTAGGTCCCAAATATTCGGTGGACGACACCCGCGTTTCAACGCACAACTTCCGGAAACGTACCTTGCCGGAAGGCCGTTCGGCCCGCCAATTTCAAAGAAGACCACCTGTGAACCATAGCTTTGACTACATTATCGTCGGCGCCGGTACGGCGGGTTGCGTTCTGGCCAATCGATTGAGCGAGGACGGCCGGTATTCCGTTCTGCTGATGGAACATGGCGGTGACGACCGAAACTGGATTCTCCAGATGCCGGCCGGATTGCGATCCGCCTTCAAGCCGACCAGCAAATATAATTATTGGTTTAAGACCACACCACAGCGGCACCTCAACAATCGTCGGATTGACCAGCCGCGCGGCAAGGCGCTTGGCGGTTCCTCGTCAATCAACGGAATGACTTTCCTGCGCGGAAATCCGCGCGACTATGACGACTGGGCAGATATCGAAGGATGCAGCGGATGGACTTTTGCCGATTGCCTGCCTTACTTCAGGAAGGTCGAACGGCGGGACGGGCCGGCGAATGAATATCGCAGCAATTCCGGTATGGTCGGGGTCAAGTCTCAAAAGGATCTGAACCCGTTGAATGCGGCCTTTCTGGAGGCCGGTCAGCAAGCGGGCCACGCCTTTACCGAGGACGTGAACGGGTACCGACAGGAAGGTGTCAGCCGTTTCGACATGTCTGTCGAAGGGGGCTATCGCAGCACGGCCGCGCGCGCATATCTTCACAGCCAGCCGAAGCGCAGGAATCTGACAGTCCGGACCGGGGTCAGGGTTCTGCGGGTGCTGGTCGAAAAGTCCCGCGCGGTCGGCGTCCTGTTTGCCCGGGATAAGGCAACACAAAAGGTAAGTGCCCGGCGGGAGGTTATTCTGTCCGCCGGTGCATTCGGAACCCCCCACATCCTGATGCTTTCCGGTATCGGACCTGAAGCGCACCTGAAAGACCGCGACGTGCCAGTGGTTTGCGATGCGCCGATGGTGGGGGAGAACCTGCACGACCATCTGGAGGCCCATGTACAAGTCGAAACCGACAAGCCGGTCTCGCTGAACCGGTATTTGAAACCACATCTGATGCTTTGGGCGGGCATTCAATGGTTCGGTTGGAAGGGGGGAGTCGCGGCAGTCAATCAATGCCATGTCGGCGCGTTCCTCCGGTCGACCCCGGAAACGTCACACCCGGATATCCAGTTTCATTTCTTCCCCATTCTGTTCGGTCCGAACTGGATTCCCGATCCCGCGAAAAACGGCTATCGCCTGGGGGCGGGACCAATGCGCCCCGAAAGCCGGGGCACGGTAAGGCTGGCTTCGTCCAACCCGGATGATTCGCCCTTGATAGACCCGAATTATCTGGCGACGGAAAATGATTGGTTTGTCATGCGCGAAGGTTTGAAACGCGGGCGCGAACTCCTTGCCCAGCCCGCATTCAAGGAGTTCCATCGCCGCGAGGACCTGCCCGGAAGACCGATGCGTACGGATGCCGACTGGGACGAGTTCATCCGTGAAGACGCATCGTCTGCCTACCACCCGTGTGGGACCGCCCGCATGGGACGGGATGGAGACCCGCGCGCGGTTGTTGATCTGGAACTAAACTTCCGGGGCGTCGAAAGTCTGCGTGTTGTGGATGCATCGGTCATTCCCGCCATACCCAGTGCAAATATCAACGCCTGCACCTTCATGATCGCCGAAAAGGCGGCCGACATGATCCTGGGCCGAAAGCCATTGCCGCCTGAACCCGCGCCCTATCATCGGGCCGTCTGACAGGAGTTGAAATGACAGCGAATGAACGGACCTTGAACGAAGAATTCTTTCAACGTCGCACGGCCACGGAGGACACCGGACGCAAGATCGCGGATTGGGAGATCTGGGAATGCGGTGATCCCGAGTTCAGCTACGACTATGACCGGACGGTTACGCTGTATGTGCATGAAGGCGCTGCAGTTCTGACATTTTCCGATGGAAGCAGCGTTGATCTTCAACCGGGCGACATGCTGACAATCCGGCAGGGGGGCAGTGCCGACTGGGCAATTTCGAAGCCCATCCGGAACAGCTTTGTGTTTCACGATACATTCGGGGATGTCGACTAACGGGAAACGAAGGGCAACAGTCGCTTCTGTTGTCCGCGTGATCCAAGCCGGTTACGTTGGCGTCTCATAGAAAAACAATCATTTGCGGGAGAGTGGTCTTGGCTGCCGGAAACAAGGATTCTGTCGACCCGTTGGGGAATGCGCGCGCCCGTGTGCGGGCCAACTATTCCGTGGAAGAGGCGGATGTCGTTCGTTCCCTGATCGGACGGATCACGCTTTCGGACGCGCAGCGACAGGAAATCTGTCGCACAGGCGCACACTATGTCGACCGGGTCCGCAGCGAAACCGCCCCCACGATGATGGAGGCGTTTCTGGCGGAATACGGCCTTTCCACGGCGGAAGGTGTCGGTCTTATGTGCCTGGCCGAAGCTCTTTTGCGGGTGCCGGATGCAGAGACGATCGATGATCTGATCCACGACAAGATCGAGGCATCGGACTGGGGTGCGCATATCGGCCATTCCTCCTCTCCCCTGGTGAACGCGTCGACCTGGGCGCTGATGCTGACCGGAAAGGTTCTGGACGACGACCCGAAGGGGCCGGGACGGGCGTTGCGCGGTCTGGTGCGGCGGGTCGGCGAACCGGTTGTGCGGACCGCAGTCGGCCAGTCGATGAAAATCCTGGGCCGTCAGTTCGTGCTGGGGGAGAGCATCGAGGAAGGCATGCGCAATGCCGCCCAGCTTGAGAAGGAGGGATATACCCATTCCTATGACATGCTGGGGGAGGCCGCGCGGACCGATGCCGACGCGGTGCGCTATCATCAGGCCTATGCTGCGGCGATCGCCGCTATTGCGAAACAGGCAAAGGGCGATGTCCGTTCAAGCCCCGGCATTTCGGTCAAACTGTCGGCGCTGCATCCACGATACGAATACACACATCGCGAAACGGTGATGCGCGAACTGTTGCCGCGTGCGGTCGAACTGGCCAAACAGGCGGCATCCGCCAACATCGGTTTCAACATCGATGCGGAAGAGCAGGATCGTCTGGACCTGTCGCTGGACGTGATCGAGGGCATGCTGTCGGACCCCGCACTTGCAGGATGGGACGGTTTTGGCGTCGTCGTTCAGGCTTATGGTCGGCGCGCCGCGCCGGTGATTGAGGCGTTGTATGACCTGGCGGAACGGCTGGACCGGAAGATCATGGTCCGCCTGGTCAAGGGCGCCTATTGGGACACGGAAATCAAACTGGCCCAGGAACTGGGTGTGAACGGTTTTCCGGTCTTCACGCGCAAGGTCAATACGGACGTCAGTTACATGGCGTGCGCCAAGATGCTGTTGGATCGTCGCGACCGGATCTATCCGCAATTCGCGACGCACAATGCCCATACCTGTGCCGCGGTCGTGGCGATGGCCGGCGACGAAAAGGACAGCTATGAATTCCAGCGTCTGCACGGCATGGGTGAATCATTACACGGGATTGTGAAAGAATCGGAAGGCACACGCTGCCGGATCTATGCCCCGGTGGGTGCGCATCGCGATTTGCTGGCTTACCTGGTGCGGCGGCTCCTCGAAAACGGCGCCAATTCTTCCTTCGTGAACCAGATCGTGGATACCAGTATCCCGTCGGCGGAGATTGCACGCGACCCGGTGGATGAGGTTGCGCAGCTTGGCGACGCCATTGCGAACCCGCATATCCGGCTTCCCGGGGACCTGTTTGCGCCGGCGCGGCTGAATTCCCGCGGTTTCCGGGTGAACGAGCCTGCGTCGATTGACCCGCTTCTGGCCGCACGTGAGGCGTTTGCGGACGTTACCTGGACTGCGGGACCCATGCTGGTCGGCAGCCCCAAACCGAAAGGCAAGCCACGGGACGCCGTCTCTCCGGCGGACCGGACGCGGATCGTCGGGCAAGTGTATGAGGCAACAAGGGAAGAAGTCTCTCTGGCGATAGAGGGCGCGCTGGACGGTTTTACCGAATGGTCGGCGCGTTCGGCGGCAGACCGTGCGGCCGTCCTTCGACGCACGGCGGACCTTTATGAAGACAATGTCGCCGAACTCTGTGCCATTGCGACGCGCGAAGCGGGCAAGATCCTGTTGGATGGCATCGCCGAGGTCAGGGAGGCGGTGGACTTCCTGCGATATTACGCGAACGAGGCGGAACGACTGGAGGAAGAGGAGCCGGGGGAGGCGCGCGGCGTTTTCGTGTGTATCAGTCCGTGGAACTTTCCGCTGGCGATTTTCACCGGGCAGATTGCGGCGGCGTTGGCCGCCGGAAACAGCGTTGTTGCAAAGCCGGCTGAACAGACCCCCCTTATTGCGGCGAGGGCCGTTGCGTTGATGCGCGAAGCGGGGCTGCCCGAAGCGGCTCTTCAAATGCTGCCGGGCGACGGGCTGGCCGTGGGGGCACCGCTTACCGGCGACCCGCGGATCGCGGGCGTTTGCTTTACCGGTTCGACGGAAGTCGCACAGATCATTCACCGGACCCTTGCGGAAAATGCCGCCCCGGACGCTGTCCTGATTGCAGAGACGGGCGGCCTGAACGCCATGATCGTCGACAGCACAGCCCTGACCGAACAGGCGGTGCGGGACATCCTGATTTCGTCCTTCCAGTCGGCTGGGCAACGCTGTTCCGCGCTGCGGCTGCTTTATGTTCAGGAAGAGGCACGAGACCGGCTGATCGAAATGCTGTACGGCGCGATGGATGCACTTGTCATCGGCGACCCGTGGAATACGGATACGGATGTCTCGCCGGTCATCGATACCGAAGCGCAGGAAGGCATCGCCGGATATATCCAGGAGAAGCAGAAGGCGGGCAAGGTGACCAAGACCGTGCCCGCGCCAGATGGCGGCACCTATGTCACGCCGGCGGTTGTCCAAGTGTCGGGGATTGAGGATCTGGAACGGGAAATCTTCGGGCCCGTCCTGCATGTCGCATCGTTCAAGGCCCGGGATATTGACGATGTCGTGGATGCGATCAACGCCCGCGGCTATGGTCTTACATTCGGGCTGCACACCCGCATCGATGACCGGGTTCAGCAGATCGTCGACCGTATTCGTGTCGGCAACATCTATGTCAATCGGAACCAGATTGGTGCCATCGTCGGTTCGCAGCCGTTCGGTGGTGAAGGTCTGTCTGGCACAGGGCCGAAGGCGGGTGGCCCGCACTACGTCAATCGGTTCCGGCGGACGGACAGGGCCGCGGTGCCTGCGGTGCAGGAGGCAACCGCGGTCAGCCTTGATGCGGTCCAGGATGCGGTCAATTCCGTCGATGCACGAAACTGGTCGGCCAGACCGGACCGTGTTGCGGTGTTGCGCAGCGCCCTGAGCGGCCGCGGCGGTCTTGTCCGCAAGGCCCTGACCAGCATTGCCGTGTTGGATACGACGCCGCAGACCCTGCCGGGCCCGACGGGGGAGAGCAACCGCCTGAGTTTCTATCCCAAAGGGACGGTTCTTTGCCTGGGGCCAACCGCCGAAATCGGGCTGGCGCAAGCGGTTCAGGCGCTGGGGGCCGGTTGTGCGGCGGTCGTCATAACCCCTGAAGCTGAAGAAGCGGTGGAGGCATTGAGGCGTCAGGGCATGCCGGTCGCTGCATTTGATGGAACGGTATCGCCGGGAACACTGTCGGACCTGTCCGGGATCGCCGCGGTTGCGGCGGCCGGTTCGTCCGACTGGACACGCGCCTTGCGACAGTCGTTGGCGGCGCGCGATGGTGCCATCATCGGCCTGGAAACACAGACGATTGCACCGGAACGGTATCTGATAGAGCGCCACCTTTGCATCGACACGACCGCGGCGGGCGGAAACGCCAGCCTGTTGGCACAGTCGGAATAGAAAGCCGGAACAGGGACGGCAGCTTCAGGCCGTTCCGACGGTTATCCGGCTATTGCAAGCTGCATGTCGATGTAGTTCAGACAGCATTGGATTGCGGCATCCCTGGAACTCAGATGGTCATAGACCGACAGGGACAGCCAGTAGCCGTCGATCATGGTGATCAGTCCCATGGCTGCCTGACGGGCATCAATCTGAACGCCCTGTTGATCGGCTGCTTCGGAAAACAGCCGTTGCGTTTTCTCCAGATAGGCCCGGTAGGCCTGCTGGTTCGCTTTCCGGACCAGCGGGTTGAACCGGATTTCGTGCCAGAATGCCAGGAAGGCATTGCGGGTTTCGGGGGTGTTCACCTTGGGCGAGAAGATCGCCTTTGGAAGGGCCCGCAACTGTTCGACCGGGTCCGGTCCCGATAGCCGCTGTTTCTTCGCGACCTGGGCCGCCACGGATTGATAGAGATGGCGAAACGCTATTTCCAGCAGGTGTTCCTTGCTTTCGAAATAGTGGTTCATCAAACCGCGTGAACTGTTGGCTTCCAGGCAGATCGAACGGACGGTCGTGCCGGCAACGCCATGTTCCGCCAGGGATCGGATCGTCCCTTCAATCAGTGTTTTGCGACGGTATTCGTTGATTTCCGGATGAGTCCGGGGGCGTTCCTGCGTGACTTTTTTCCTCACCGCAGTGCGTCCTTTCAGCGGTCATATATGGTGACTTCATCTTCTATAAAACCGGACGATAGTCAAATTTTTCGATCGTGCATTGGGTTTCTGGGGTGCGTTAAAGAGTCGTTTGTTCGCTTGATTTCAATCTCTTGAGCCTGGAAAACAGGCGTTATGTCGGGATCGTTTGCGACATCAAATTTCTTTCCTTCAAAAAATTTGTTGAACATCCGTCAAATTTTTTGATACCGTCTCGTCACATGAGACATGAACAGAGGGAGGTTTCCATGAAAGGCGGACTTGAGCGTTGGTTGATTGATGAATTCGAATGCGGGCGGATCGACCGTCGGCGGCTGTTGAAAATGATGGGCGCGGCGGGTGTCGGTCTGGCAACCACGCAATGGTCCGCAAGCGCGCTTGCGGAAAACAACCTGACGATCCTGTCATGGTCCGGCTATGACATTCCGGAAATGGCCCCCGCTTACTATGCGGCAAACCCCGCACCGGACTTCACCCTGATGGGGTCGGACGAGGAAGGGTTCCAGAAGGTGCATGCGGGGTTCCGTCCCGACCTGGGCCACCACACCAGCTTCATTGTCGGCAAGTATCGCGACGCCGGCCTACTGAAACCGATTGACCGGTCGCGGCTGGTTCATATCGACGACTATTTCCCGGAACTGGAACAGATCGTCACGACGGATGGCCAACTTTGGGAGGCGCCGCTGAGCTGGGGCAACTCGTCCGTTATCTATCGCCGTGACCAGGTCGAGGTGACTGAGGAGTCCTGGGGCCTTCTGTGGGACGAACGGTATGCCGGGCGCATCGCTTCGCGCGATTCTTTGGAAGGTCTTCTGGTCGTCGGCGGGCTTTACACCGGCGCGGCCGATCCGTGGGAAATGACCGATGAAGAACTGGAACGCGCCAAGGACGCGCTGATCGCGCAAAAGCCGCTTCTGCGCTTCTACTGGTCCAGCCAGACCGATATGGAACAGGCATTTGCCAACGGCGAAATCGTGGCCGCCTATGGGTGGAACGCGTCCGTCGCCATGCTGCGCAGCCAGGGCATCGATATGGCGATGATGAAATGCAAGGAAGGCATCGTTACCTGGACCGACGGTCTGGTCATGATGGATGGCGGCAGCGGGTCGGAAGATCAGGCGTATGAATTCATCAATGCCTATATGTCGCCGGAAGTCGGCAGTTTCCTGATCAATTCCTACGGCTACGGCAGCGGGAACAGCAAAGCCTATGATTCCGTGACGGATGAACGGCTCACCGAACTGGGAATTACCGATCCGGACGTGGTCATTTCCACGTCCAAATTCCAGCGGGAGATCACCGCCGAAACACGCCAACGGTACCAGGCGGTCTTTGACGAGGTGAAACTGTCCTAAACGGATGGTGAAGCGCCGGGGCGTATCGCCCCGGCGCGATCCTGCTTTTTCTTGACGGGTGCGGGCGGTTTGTCCGAACCGGGGTCGATATTTCGGCGCTGGCGGGTTCCGCTCAACCCTGTAAAACCAAAACCAGATTAGGGAGAAGGGACGACCATGCGGCCCGAAGATGTCATCAATCTTGATGCTTACCCCATACAGGACCGTACGTCGCCGAAACGCGCGGCGCTTGTCGCGACGCTGAAGCGCGAACTCGATGAAAAGCTTTATGTCTCCCTGCCGGATTTCTATCGGCCGGATGCTCTTGCCAGGGCCGTAGCCGATGCACAGGCCGCACGCCCGAACGCGTTTCACAACAAATCACGTCGGAATTGCTACCTGCACCGTCAAGGCGACCTGTCCCTGCCGGAAGACCATCCGCGAAATGTGTTGATGGACGCCAGTACCCGGATGATCGCCTATGACCTGATCCCCGACGATTCGCCGGTGAAGCTTATGTATCACTGGCCCGTGATGCGCCAATTCGTGGCCGAAATAGTCGGTGCGGATACGCTTTACGACAATGAAGACCCGCTGCAGCCGGTGAACCTGCTGTGCTACGAGACAGGGGACCGGTCGTCCTGGCATTTCGATTCGGTGAATGCGTTCACGATGACAATGATGCTTCAGGCGCCGGAAAGAGGCGGGGACTTCCAGATTGTCCCCAATGCACGCAGCGACGAAGACCAGAACTACGACTATGTCGGTAAGGTCGTGCGTGGCGAATGCCCGGACGATGCCGTATCGGTTGCGCGACAGGCGGGGTCCTTATGCATTTTCCGCGGCTGCAATTCCCTGCACAGGGTGTCCCCGGTCGAAGGGGACCGGATGCGCATAATGGGTGTCTTCGTCTATGAATTCGAACCCGGCATCAAGGGCGAGCCCGAAGTGAACGCCACGGTATACGGCCGCTAGGGGCTGCGAACCGGATATTCCAGATACGGACCTGAACAGATGCGCACAGCCAACGCCCCGCGCTTCCTTCTGGCACCAGCCATTCTGACGACAGTTGCGACGCTTGGCGTCTGTCTGATCGTGCTTCTTGTGCTGTCGTTCGGGACGCAGGCCTATCTGGATATCGAACTGGGCTTTTCGCTCCGGAACTTTGAACTTGTCACGACAAAGGCGCTGATCCTGAAGCTGATGCTGAAGTCGGCGTTGATCGCGACCGGGGTGACTCTGCTGTCGGTCGTTCTTGCCTATCCGATCGCCTATATGATCGCGTTCGATATCCGCCGGAACAAACTTCTGTGGCTGATGATTTTCACGTTGCCCTGCTGGATCAGCTATCTGTTGCGGATACTGTCCTGGAAACTGATCCTGGGATATCAGGGGGTGGTCAATTCATCGTTGATGGGAATCGGGGTGATTGATCAGCCGATCGATGCGCTTCTGTATAACTCGAACTCGGTCGTGATCGCGCTGACCCATGCCTGGGCGCCGTTTGCAATTCTGCCGATCTATGTCTGCCTGGAGAAAATCGACAGGTCCCTTCTGAAGGCGTCCGGCGACCTGGGCGACCCGCCGTTCGCCACTTTCCTGCGGGTGGTCCTGCCGCAATCCATGTCGGGGGTCGCGGCGGCTTTCGTCCTAATTTTCATTCCGACGTTCGGTGATTATGTGACGCCGCATCTGTTGGGCGGGCCCACCGGACTGATGATCGGAAATTTCATCGCCATGCAATTCGGTGCATCCAACAACTGGCCGCTGGGCGCGGCGGCGGCGTTGTTTTCCATGCTGGTCGCAACGTTGCTGGTTTGTCTTTTCATCGCCGGGTCAAAGCGCGCCGTGCGCGCGGTTGGATAGGCGGCGATGCGGGTCTTACGAAAGATATATGCCGGCCTGTACCTGACGCTGCTCTATCTGCCGATCGTCCTGCTGATGGTCTTTTCCTTCAACGATTCCGTCTACATCGCCTTTCCGCTGAAATCCTTCACGTTGCGCTGGTACGAAGCGGCTATGGAAAATGCGCAGCTTTGGGGCGCGTTCAAGAACAGCCTGATCATCGCATCCGTGACGTCGGTATCGGCAACCGCGGTCGGCCTGTTCGCGGCGATGGCGACAACCCGGTATCATTTCCGGGGCAAGTCGCTGACGGTGGGTGCCCTGTTCGCGCCGCTTGCGCTGCCGACGGTGGTGACCGGGGTCGCCCTGCTGTCGATCTTCATGATGTCCGGCATCGGTCTTTCCATCGGCACGGTGATCCTGGGGCATATCATGATCTGCACGCCCTTTGCCTATGGCGTCCTGGTGTCGCGGCTGGATGGGTTGAGCCCGGATTTCGAAAAGGCGTCCATGGATCTGGGCGAACCGCCGATCCGAACCTTCCTCAGGATCACCCTGCCGCTTGCCATGCCGGGCGTCGTGTCCAGCCTGTTGCTGACCTTCACCATATCCTTCGACGAGTTCATTCTGGCTTTCTTCCTGTCCAGCAATTCCCCGACGCTACCGGTCTTCATGTGGAGCCAGATGCGCTTCCCCGACCGATTGCCGCTGGTTCTGGCGCTGGCCACGCTTGTCATCGTGATTTCCAGCATCCTGATCGTCGTCTCCCAACTGCTTCGCCATCGGCGAAGTGCATGAGCCAACGGGTGTCCAAATGACTGAAGACTTCATCTCGCTGCAATCAATCCGCAAAAGCTATGGACCCGTCGTCGCGGTCGACAATGTCGACCTTCAGATTGCGCAGGGAACATTCTTTTCCCTGCTGGGGCCGTCCGGTTGCGGCAAGACCACCTTGCTTAGTCTACTGGGCGGACTGGACGTGCCGACATCGGGCAAGATCTTCATCGACGGGGCGGACGTGACAACGACCCCGTCCTATCGCCGGCCGACGAACATGGTGTTTCAAAGCTATGCGATCTTTCCGCACCTCGACATTTCGCAGAATGTGGCCTATGGGCTGCGGCGCATGGGGCTTTCCCGACAGGAAATCACCCAGCGCGTCGGTAGGATGCTGGAACTGGTGCGCCTGGACGGATTCGGCGACCGCAAGCCGGATCAGATTTCCGGCGGTCAGGCACAGCGCGTTGCGCTGGCGCGGGCCCTGGTGATGCAGCCCAAGGTCCTGCTGCTGGACGAACCGCTGTCGGCGCTCGACAAGCGCCTGCGGCAGAGCATGCAGATCGAACTCCGCGCCATTCAGCGCGAGGTGGGGATTACCTTCGTCTTCGTCACGCATGACCAGGAAGAGGCGCTGACGCTGTCTGACCGGATCGCGGTGATGGCCCGCGGTCAGGTTCTGCAATGCAGTTCCCCGGCGGAACTATACGATCATCCGGTTTCCTACGAGGTTGCGGATTTCGTCGGGGAAATGAACTTCCTTCCCGCCGTGGTTCAATCGTCCAGGGAAGGTGAAACGCGGGTATCGATTCCGTCGCTTGGCGAACATACGTTGACCGGCGCGCATCCCCGCTATCGAAAGGGCGATGCCGTGCGTGTGGCGGTCCGACCGGAAAATATCGATCTGGCGGCCGCAAACGGTAGCCCTTCCTTCAGGATTGCGGATCGCGCCTATTTCGGGTCCCGGGTTCATTTTATCCTGAATGGGGATGGGACACCGATTACCGCCGCCCTTCATTCGGCGGCGGCCCGCAAACTGGATTCCCTGTGTGCGGGCGATGCCGTCAGCGTATCGTTCGACAGCGAAACCGCGATCATTCTGCCCGCCTGACGCCGTAAAGACGCCTTTGGGTGCGGAGCTGCTCTGGATGCCGGACACCAGTTCGGTGTTTTCAAATCGCCGGGGCGGGGGGTAGGGTTTGCCGACCCTTGAACTCACATCCCGGCGTCAGGCGCACCGTTGCAGGCTCTGTTCGACATCGTCATTCCCGTATTCGCGATTGTTGCATCGGGCTATATCTGTGGCTGGAAAAGCCTGCTTGGCCCGGAAAGCAGCCAGGCGCTGAATGCGTTCGTCTATTGGGTGGCGCTGCCGGCGCTCCTGTTCCATGCGATGGCAAGCGTCGATCTGGCAGAGGTCTATAACTTTCCATTTATGGCGGCGTTTACAGTGGCCCTAGCGGCAACCTGGGCGGCGACCAGCATTCTGGGCCGGTATGTTTTTCGTCTGACCGCTGCGGAATCGGCGCTTCACGGTCTGAACTGCGCCTATCCGAATTCCGGTTTCATGGGTATCCCGCTTGCCATCGCCGCCTTTGGGGAGGAAGCGGCGCTGCCGGCAATCGTCGCGACCGTGATATCGGTCCTGTCTGTGGCTCTGGCGGTGGTGCCGATAGAAGTGGCACGCCAGGGCGCGTCCGACATACGCCGGGTCGTCGGCCATGTCGCAGTCGCTCTGTTCAGAAACCCGATGATCGTCGCCCCCTGCCTGGGGTTGGCGTGGGCATTGACCGGATGGGAACTGCCGGTCCCGGCAGAGACATATCTGGGGATTCTGGGTGCCGCGGCGGGTCCGTGCGCGCTGTTTTCAATCGGGCTGTTCCTTGTCGGAAAACCAATATCCGAAGGAAGCCTTGAGGTCGCGTCCATGACGGCCGCGAAACTTGTGCTGCATCCGCTTCTGACGGCATTCGCGGTCCTGGTGCTGTTTCCGACAGAACCGATGTGGGCGGCGGTCGCCATTCTTTCGGCGGCGCTTCCCATCGGGTCCGGGCCATTTGTCCTGGCACAGGCGCAGGGGATCTATGTCCGGCGCACATCCACCGTGATGCTGGTTACGACCGTATTGTCAGTGGCCACGATTTCAGTGTTTTTCATATTCTTTCCGCCGATCTAGCGGTTGCGGCCGGTGTTCCTGCAGCGTCGGCATCAACAACATGGAGCAACAGCAGCGTGGTTCAGATTTTCATCGATGCCGATGCCTGTCCGGTCAAGGATGAGACGCTGCGTGTCGCGGACCGGCACAAGCTGAAAACCACCCTGGTGAGCGATGGGGGCATCCGGCCCAGCGCGAACCCATTGGTGGAAACAGTCGTTGTCAGCCAGGGCGCGGATGCCGCCGACGACTGGATCGCCGAACATATCGACCGTGCCGATATCTGTGTCACCAACGATATTCCGCTGGCGGCGCGTTGCCTGGAAAAAGGTGCCTTTGCGATCAAGCCGAATGGCGATGCCTTTACAGAAGCCGGCATAGGCATGGCCCTGGCGACGCGGGACCTGATGCAGTCCCTGCGGGAGGCGGGTACGGTCAGTGGCGGCCCGCGACCGTTTTCAAAGGCGGACCGGTCGAATTTCCTGAACCGGCTTGAAACGATGGTTCAGGCGGCGAAACGGGCGAGCCGTTAGGCGGTCGCATCCTCCCGAACCAGGGCGGCCCCTTTTTCCGCGATCATCAGCGTGGCCGCGTTCGTGTTCGCCGACGGCATGGACGGCATGATGGACGCGTCGATCACGCGAAGTCCCCGGATTCCCTTCACCCGCAGTCGATCGTCCACAACCGCGGTCTTGTCGTTGTCCGGCCCCATGCGGCACGTGCCCATCATGTGGAAGACGGTGGTCCCGCGTTCCCGTGCGACGGCCAGCAGGTCTTCGTCGCTCTGCACCGCGTCGCCTGGATAAAGCTCCCCTTCGAAATAGGGTTTCATCGGTTCCGTCCGGATCAACCGCCGGGCCAGTTTCATGCCGGCCAGAAGGACGCGCCGGTCGCTTTCCTCCCCCAGGTAATTGGCGTCGATGACCGGTTTGTCGAACGGGTCGGCGGACCGCGCCAGAACCGTACCCAGACTGTCCGGCCGCTGTTGCCAGGCAGCCACGGTCATGCCGGGGCGGTCGTCCAGTGTGCTTTGAACGCCTTCCTTGTAGCTGGCGGGCATGAATGTGATCTGCAGGTCGTTCACATCCAGCGCCGGGTCGGACTTTGTGAAGATGTAACAAACCGTCGACGGCACCCCCAGAACCGACGGACGGCGGAACACCCATTTCACCGCTTCCCCCATCAGCCGCAGACCGTGCACGCGTTCATTGAACGTGTCCGAATTCTTGACCCGGGCGGAAAAGCGCGGCGTGAAATGGTCGCGCAGGTTTTGCCCGACACCGGGAAGGGCATGCCGTACGGAAACACCGATGCGGCCCAGATGATCCGGATCCCCGATACCGGCCAGTTGCAGGACCTGGGGTGAATTGATGACCCCGCCGGACAGGATCACTTCGCGTCCGGCGCGGATTTCCACCTCCGGTCCGTTGCGGCCGCCTTTGGCATATCTAATGCCGGTGCATTGCGCCCCGTCGAATGTCAGTGACGTGACATGGGCATTGGTGCGGATATCCAGATTGGGCCGTCCCTTGACGGGTGTCAGGAACGCCTTTGCCGCGCTTTGCCTGCGTCCGCGTACGATCGTGCGCTGTGTATAGGATGCGCCTTCCTGGCGTGCGCCGTTATAGTCCGGGTTGCGGGGAATCCCCAGCGTTTCCGCCCCGTCGATGAAGGCTTCGACCAGCGGGTGGCGCCAGTCGGTGGGCGTGACCCGCAACGGCCCGTCGCGCCCGCGCCGACCGTCCGGATCATCCCCGGAATAGCTTTCCAGGCTTTTGAAATACGGCAGTACATCGTCATAGCCCCAGCCCCGGTTTCCGGATTGGGCCCAGTGGTTGAAGTCTTCGGCGGTGCCGCGGTTGAAGATGCAGCCGTTGATCGACGATGACCCGCCCAGGGCCTTGCCGCGTGGGATCGGGACCCGTCGTCCGGCGGTGCCTTCCGAAGGTTCCGTTTCGTAAAGCCAGTTGTAGGTCGGGCTTTTCATCAGCTGCATATAGCCGACGGGCATATGGATCAGCGGGTTCCAGTCCGCAGGACCGGCTTCCAGGATACAGACCCGAACATTCGGGTCCGCCGACAAACGGTTCGCCAGAACACAGCCGGCCGACCCGGCGCCAATGATGATGTAATCGAATGTATCGCTCATGCCGCTAGGTTAGCGGGCATCGCCCGGCCTCGCCAAGCGGAATGGTGTGGTATACCCCGATATCAGGCTGCGGCGCCGGACTGAAAGGCGGCGGTGACTTCGTGCCGGACGGCGGCCAGCAGCGGGCGCCCTAGGTTCTGTTCCAGACAGGCCAGCAATACCCGCTGTTCCGCCAGGTCGTCGGCAATGGCGATGGAACATACCGGTTTGCCGTCATAGGCGGTTGAAGTGCGCGGCGACGAATGGACAATCGCCACGCCGAAGTCATTTGCGACCAGGGCGCGCTGCAACTCAAACCCCTGAACCTGTGCCGCGACGATGGCGTGGACGCCCTTTGCCTGAAGCAGTCCCATGACGTATTGGGCGCTCATCGGTTGGTCCAGCAGGATCAGCGGTTCGTCGCGAAAATCGGAAAGTCGGACCGTTTTGTGTCCGGCAAACCTGTGCGTTGCGGAACAGATCGCTTCCGGTTGCAGGGTGAAAAGCGTGTCGGTCACAACGTCCCGCTGCAGGCCCAGGTCATAGCTGATGGCCAGGTCCGCTGTCCCCTGCCGAAGGCTTTGCGCCGCCCCTTCCAGGCTGGTTTCGGAAAAACGGACGGTGACGTCCGGCAAGCGGTCCTTCAGTCGCATCAGAATCCGCGGCAGGATATAGGGGGCAATGGTCCCGTAACAACAAAGGGTGACCTCACCGGTGACTTCCGTCCCCGGCGTTGCAAGCGACGCAACCTTGTTCGCCTGGTCGCACAGAAGCCGCGCCTCCGCCATCACCTTCATGCCGAACGGGGTAAGCGCAATTCCCTGTGCCGGTTGCCGGATGAAGAGTTTCAGCCCGTAATGGCTTTCCAGCACGGCGATGGCGGCGGAAATGGCGGGTTGGGAAACGTTCAGTTTTCGCGCAGCGCCAGATACGCTGCTTTCCTCTGCCGCGGCCAGCGCATAGGTCAGCTGCTTCAGTGTTATTGATCTGAAAAGGTGATATTGATTATCCATTAATATTATTTTCTTTGATATTCGATTTTCTGTAAAGCTTGCGCAGATGTGGTTCAGTCAGAGGAGGCGTCGATGACGCGGCATTTGGATAGTCAGACGGTCGAAGATTTCCGGAAGGACGGCGTCGCGGTCCTGCGAAACGTCTTTTCCGACTGGGTTGAAACACTGCGCGCCGGGGTTGACCGCAATCTGCGCGAACCCGCACCGAACGCCAGGGTCTATAAGGGGGAACAGGGTGAAGGCCGGTTCCTCATCGACTATTGCAACTGGCAGCGCATACCGGAATATCGCAACTTCATCTTTGATTCTCCGGCAGCTGAACTCGGCGCGGAATTGATGGATACCAGCCAGGTTCGGCTGTTCCACGAACATGTCCTGGTAAAGGAAGCACAGTCCGGCGTTCCAACGCCGTGGCACCACGACATGCCCTATTACTGCATCGACAGCAGCAAGACCGTCAGTATGTGGGTGCCGCTGGACCCGGTTCCGCGGGAACGGACGCTGGAATTCGTTGCGGGATCGCATCTGTGGGGTAAGTTCTTCCGCCCGCAACGGTTTGATGGAAATCCGCTTAACGAAAATGACGGACTTGAAGACATTCCGGACATTGATGGCAACAGGGACCGGTACACCGTTGTCGGATGGGACCTGGAACCGGGTGATGCTGTCGCGTTCGACTATCGCACGCTGCACGGTGCGCCGGCGAACAACAGTCCCGCAACACAGCGCCGTGCCTTTTCCCTGCGTCTGGTGGGGGAAGGAACGACCTTCCGCCGCCGCGACGGGATCGTATCGTCCCCGCCGTTCCCCGATGTGACGCTGTCGGATGGGGAACCGCTGCATGGGGACGAATTCCCGCTATTGTTCGGGACGGCCTGACGGTCGACGCAGGGCGCGTGGCGTCGGATATCTGGAAAATCTGATTGGTTCGCTGGTCGCGTGCGCGTGTCTTCTGTTTGGTAGCGTGCCATCGGCATGGGCGGACGGGCTTACCGTCTTCGCCGCCGCAAGCCTGAAGAACGCGCTGGACGAGGTTGTCGCCGATTTCGAAGACGCGACCGGCGATACGGTCACTGTTTCATATGCCGGGTCTTCGGCGCTGGCCTGGCAGATCAGCCATGGCGCCCCGGCCGACATCTTCATTTCCGCGAACGTGGACTGGATGGACCGGCTGCAGGCGGATGGGCACATTGTCCCCGACACCCGCGTTAACCTGCTGGGCAATACACTGGTCCTGATAGGTCACGGTGCGGTGTCCGAACGGATGATTGACCGGGATACCGATCTGACAGAGCTGCTGTCGGGGGGGCGGTTGGCCATGGCGCTGATCGATGCGGTACCGGCGGGCATATACGGCAAAACGGCGCTGCAATTCCTGGGGCTATGGGACGGTGTCGAACCCCATGTGGCACAGGCCGACAATGTGCGCGCGGCGCTGGCCCTTGTCGCGGCCGGTGAAGCGCCTTTGGGTATCGTCTATGCAACCGATGCCGTTGTTTCCACGGACATAAGCGTCATCGGGACCTTTCCGCCCGCCAGTCATCCGTCTATCGTCTATCCCGCCGCCATCGTGGCGGGGCGGGGAAATGAGACGGCGCATGCGTTCCTGGAATATCTGCAAGGGGATGACGCAGGCGCGACCTTCCGCCGTCATGGATTTACGGTTCCGGAATAGGGTCGCATGGACTGGCTGACTCCCGAAGAATGGCGTGCCGTCGCCTTGTCGCTGCGTGTGTCCTTTGCCGCCACGCTGGCCAGTCTGCCGTTTGGCATATTCGTCGCCTATGCCCTGGCGCGATGGCATTTTCCGGGCAAGCAGATATTGAACGGGTTGGTTCATCTGCCGCTGATTCTGCCGCCTGTCGTGACAGGATATCTGTTGCTGCTGACTTTCGGTACGACGGGTACCATTGGTGCGGCCCTGCAGGATTTGGGCATTGTCTTCGCATTCCGCTGGACCGGGGCGGCACTGGCGGCGGCGGTCATGGCCTTTCCATTGATGGTCCGCGCGATCCGCCTTTCGATCGAAGCGGTGGACGGAAAACTGGAAGAAGCCGGCGCGACTTTGGGCGCCTCGCCCGTCTGGGTTTTTGGTACGGTCACGTTTCCAATGATCTTGCCCGGGATCATCGCGGGCACGATCCTGGCCTTTGCCAAGGCGATGGGGGAATTCGGCGCCACCATAACCTTCGTTTCCAACATACCGGGTGAAACACAGACGCTGCCGACGGCGATCTATGCGTTCCTGCAGGTGCCGGGCGGGGAAGGGTCGGCCCTGCGTCTGGTCGTCATCGCGGTCATCGTTGCCATGGGCGCCTTACTGCTGTCGGAGTTCGTTGCGCGCCGGGTTGCGCGAAGGGTGGCCGGGGCATGACGCTGTCGGTTTCCTTTGACCACGCATTCGATGCATTCACGCTGGACGTTGCGTTCGAAGCGCCGCCCGGCGTGACGGTTCTGTTCGGGCGGTCAGGGTCGGGCAAGACGACGGTGGTCAATGCGCTGGCGGGGCTGTTGATGCCGCGGGGCGGGCGGATCGCACTGAATGGGAACGTCCTGTTTGATCGGGCGGCGGGTATTCGCCTTCCGCCGCACAGGCGGCGTATGGGCTATATCTTTCAGGAAGGGCGCCTGTTCCCGCATATGACAGTGCGTCAGAACCTTGCCTTCGGCCGTTGGTTTGCGCCGTCGAAACCGCCCGCCGCGGAATCGGACCGGATCGTCGAAATGTTGGGAATCGGGCACTTGCTGGACCGGCGTCCGGGGGCGCTTTCAGGGGGGGAGAAACAACGGGTGGCGATCGGCCGTGCCCTGTTGAGCGAACCGAATCTTATTCTGGCGGACGAACCGCTGGCATCGCTGGATGAGGCGCGAAAGGCGGAAATTCTGCCTTACTTCGAACGGCTGCGGGACGAGGTTTCGGTGCCGATCCTCTATGTCAGTCATTCTGCGGCGGAAGTGGCGCGGCTTGCGACCACTGTTGTCGTACTGGAAGACGGGCGCGTGACGAGGCAGGGCGCGGCCGCGGATGTCCTGGGGGACCCGATGGTCATGCCGCTTGGCGTACGCGCGGCCGGCGCGGTGCTGGAAGTCACGGTTGCCGCCCACCATCCGGACGGTCTGACCGAACTGGATGCAAGCGGCCTGCCGCTGTTCCTGCCGAAAATCGCCCATGGTGTGGGGCGCGGTTTGCGGGTCCGCATCGCCGCGAACGAAGTGTTGTTGTCCCGTGACGCGCCGTCAGGTCTTTCGGCACTGAACATTCTACCGGGCACGATCGAACGCATTCGTCCGGGGGACGGGCCGGGCGCCATCGTTTCCATTCGGACGAAGGCCGGCACGATCCTGGCCCGTGTGACTCGTCGGTCGGTGGAAGCGCTGGGCTTCGAACCCGGGGTGACCTGCCATGCGGTGATCAAGGCGGTCGCTATCGCGCCCGAGGATGTGGGCGGAACCTGACCGTACAAGCGGTCCGGTCAGTCTATCTGGGCTTCGGTGATGGTCAGGCCTTCCGCCGCCTTCACCTGTTCTTTTGGCAGTTTCATCGTCTTGCCGGTCTTCAGGCTTGCCTGAACCGCGGTGACATCGGACGTAGCGATCAGGCTGCCGGATTCCACATCGAACATGCGATGCAGGAACCGGAAATGCTTGCGGCCGACGGCGATGAAGCCGCTTTCGACATGCACGAGCTCCCCACCGCGCAATTCACGCACGTATTGGAAATTCTGACGGACAACGGCGATGCGCCGTCCTGCCTTCTTTATCTTGCGGGGTGTCACGTCGATGGCGTGCAGAAGGAACCATGTCGCCTGATCGAAACGTTCGATGTAAAGGCGCGAATTCATGGATGCTTCCGGATCGTATTCCGATGCCAATACCGCGCCCTTGAATGTTTCGGTCCAGTTGCTCACCTGCCGTCTCCTTGATGTTGTCAGCGTGTCCCACCCTGTGCCGTCCCAATCACACACCCGCGCGGGACAATAATCAACACTGCCAAGATGCTTGACCGGTGTGCCGCCGCGGCCTTATTTTCCGCGCAGTGAGGGGTGCCGCGATGGCGTCGCGGACCTTAGGCCCTTCATGGTCATCAGATGTGATGTGCCCCATTTGTCCTGTACGCCGGGATGATTGGCCGGACACATGACTGACGCCTGGTCCGGCATCGGACAATAAGGAACTGATGATGCAAGACCTCTCCAACCGCCCCGACCACTTCGTTCGCCCCAATGGGGAGAAGGCGCCGCTGCCCTTCAGCGACGCCGAATATGAACGGCGCCTGGCGACCTTGCGCGCGATCATGGCAAAGAAAGATGTTCCCGCTGTGCTGCTGACCAGCATGCACAACATCGCCTATTACTCGGGCTTTCTGTATTGCAGTTTCGGGCGGCCTTATGGCTGCGTCGTGACGCAGGACCGCTGTACGACGATTTCCGCGAACATCGACGCGGGTCAGCCCTGGCGTCGGTCATTCGGCGACAACATCACCTATACCGACTGGAAGCGGAACAACTACTGGCGTGCGGTTGCCGACGTCATGGGCACGCCGGGGCGTATCGGGGTCGAAGCGGACCATATGACGATGGCAGCCAGGGACGTCACGGTGGATATGCTGGGCGGACCGGAACTGGTCGACATCGCACCGGATACAATGGCGGCCCGCATGGTGAAGTCGGATGAGGAAATTACCCTGATCCGCGACGGTGCGCGCGTTGCCGATGCCGGCGGCGTGGCAATCCGCAACGCCATTGCCGACGGCGTGCGGGAAATCGACGTTGCGATGGCTGGCCGGGATGCGATGGAACTCGAGATTGCACGCGCACATCCGGATTCGGAACTGCGGGATACATGGGTCTGGTTCCAGTCGGGGATCAATACCGACGGGGCGCACAACCCGGTTACGACCCGCAGACTGCAATATGGCGACATCCTGTCACTGAACACATTCCCGATGATTTCGGGCTATTACACCGCGCTGGAACGCACCCTGTTCCTTGGGCAGCCGGATGCGGAAAGCCTGCGTATCTGGAAGGCGAACGTCGCCGCGCACGAACTGGGCATCAGCCTGATCAAACCGGGCGCGACCTGTTCCGGGATATGCGATGAAATCAACCGCTTCTTCGCGGAAGAAGGTCTATTGCAGTATCGGTCGTTCGGCTATGGCCATTCGTTCGGGATCCTGAGCCACTATTATGGGCGGGAGGCCGGCCTGGAACTGCGCGAGGATATCGATACGGTTCTGGAACCCGGAATGGTCGTTTCCATGGAACCGATGTTGTGGATTCCCGAAGGGCAGGCGGGTGCCGGCGGTTACCGCGAGCACGATATCCTGGTGGTTGGAGAAGCCGGTTCGGAAAACATCACCGGATTCCCTTACGGTCCGGACCACAATATTATTGATTAGAACAATCGCTGCACATGCCGCGCAGTTCTATGGCGCTGGTCTGGATGGTGAACCCGTCGGACTGCGCGGCCTTGGCGATGCTTTTCGTAAGGGCGTCGTCCGCGAATTCCGTGACGCTTCCGCAACCCTCACAGATCGCGAATGCCGCTTCGGCCTTCCTGTCGCAATGTGAGTGATTGCACGCAACGAAGGCATTCAGGCTTTCGATTTTATGAACCTGACGATACGCCAAAAGCGTATCCAGCGCCCGGTAGATTTGGGCCGGCGCCCGCAGGCCCTCGTCCCTGAGACTGTCCAGGATCGCATAGGCACTGAGCGGCAGTTTCGCATGGCTCAAGACGTCCAATACCAGCGCCTGATTGCGCGTCAGTTCCGGATGGTCGTGTGTGTGGGCGTTCATGAATGCGGTCCGGCACGATTGCTGCTGATGCGTGGCATACGAATGTAGCTCAGGATGAAAAGTAACAGCGCCGCCACGACGATGGAAGGGCCGGAAGGCGTATCCCAGGTTTTGGAGCCGTACAGCCCCATTATGACGGCCGTGATGCCGAACGCGGATGCAAGTGCGGCCATCTGTTCCGGTGCCGAAGCCCAACGCCGGGCCGTTGCTGCCGGAATCAGCAGCAGCGCGACGATCAGCATTACGCCGACGATTTTGAGGGAAACGGCAATAACCGTCGCGATCAGCAACATAAAGATCAGGTTTGCACGCAGCGGCTTCAAACCTTCCGCTTCCGCCAACTCGGGGCTGACCGTTGATGCGAACAGCTGCCGCCAGAAGAAAACAAGCACGGTGCCGGCTATCGCACCGCCGCCGTAGATTACCAGTAGGTCATCCCGCGTGACAGAAAGGATGTCGCCGAACAGGAAGGCGAGAAGGTCCACCCGGACCCAGTCAAAGAGACTGAGGACAACCAAACCGATTGCCAATGTGGAATGGGAAAGCAGGCCCAACAGTGAATCGGATGGAATGCTGGTTCGCCGTTGCAGCGTCAGCAGGATCATAGCGACACAGGCCGCGACGACAAAAACAGCGATTGTCAGATTGATGTGAAACAGAAACCCCAGCGCGGCCCCCAACAATGCGGAATGGGAAAGCGTATCACCAAAATAGGCGAGTCGCCGCCATACGATCAGGCATCCAAGCGGCCCCGCCAACGCGGCAACGCCGATCCCAGCAATGATTGCGCGGGTGAAAAAATCGTCAAGCATGTCCGGGACCCAGAGACTGGTGATCGTGATCGCAATGTTCGTGGTCAGGGTCGGGTATCCCGCTATCAAGACCGTGCGTGTGGTCGTGCCGATGTTCGTATATCGCTATGGCGTCGGCGGCATGGGTTCCGAAAAGACGCAGATAGTCAGGGTTCTGGACAACGCTGGACGGCGCACCCTGGCAACAGATATGACCGTTCAGACAAACCACCGTGTCGGATGCAGCCATGACCACATGCAGGTCGTGAGAGATAAGCAGAACACCGCAGTTCAGTTCATCCCGGATTTCGGATATCAGACGATACAGCGCAACCTGACCGGAATGGTCCACCCCTTGCACCGGTTCGTCCAGCACAAGCAGCTCAGGTTCACGCGCGATGGCCCGCGCAAGAAGCGCGCGCTGAAATTCCCCACCTGACAATGTCCGGACTTCGGCCTTTGCCAAATGCGCGATCCCTACGCGATCAAGTGCCTTTTCAATCCGCACTGCGCTCAGCGGCGCGGTCAGCCGCATGAAACGTTCCACACGTAGCGGGACCGTCCAATCGATATTAAGTGATTGCGGGACGTATCCCACCGTAAGGTTCGGCGCGCGAAAGGACGTCCCTTCGTCCGGTTCCAACGTACCAAGCGCCATTTTCGCCGTCGTTGATTTGCCGGATCCGTTTGGGCCGATCAGGGTGACGATTTCCCCACGCTTGATCGAAAGATCAATTTCGCGCACAAGCCATCGCCCGCCGCGATTCAAACCCGCACCCTTCACTTCCACCAGCGTGTCGGAAGGCACAAGAGCGAGGTTCGACGACGACTTTTTCGCGGTTTTCATCATTTCAACTTGCACGTCCCAAGATCGTCCGTCTATAAGTCGCATGTGTTATGATATAACATCTAAATATACAAGAGGTTTTGCGATGCAGGCTTATATATCACGAGGAAAAGCGGCAACCATCGTGTTCGGCGCGGCACTGTTTCTAACCGCCGCCAGTGCGCCCGCGCAGGGCGAACCAAATGTCGTGGTAACGATAAAACCTCTCCATTCAATCGTAAGTGCGGTCATGCAGGGGGTTGGCGAGCCGACGCTGCTTATCGACGGCGGAACTTCTCCTCACGGGTTCACGTTGCGCCCGTCCCAGGCCGAAGCCCTTCAAGAGTCCGATCTGGTTGTTTGGATCGGGCCCGCCCTTGAATCCACGCTGGATGGATCCATCGAAACACTTGCCCATCACGCAACGGTGCTGGCGGCAATGGAAGTCGATGGTATCACCCTACATTCCTATGACGATCATGCACACGATGAGCACGGGTATGATGAGCATGGGCATGATGATCACGCCACAGATGACCATGGGCATGACGACCATGGGCATGACGACCATGGTCATGACGAACATGGCCATGATGACCACGCCGCTGAAGAGCACGGTCACGATGAACATGACGAACATGGCCACGCCCATGTCGGGGCATACGATCCGCACATCTGGATGGACCCTGCAAACGCGGCTGTCATTGCGGCTTCGACAGCCCATGCACTTTCCGACATCGACCCAGCGAATGCGGAAACCTACAAGGCGAATGCGACGGCATTCGAAGGTGAATTGACCGACATTACTGCGCGGCTGACAGCACAACTTTCGCCGCACCATGAAAGCCCGTTCATCGTATTTCACGATGCCTATCGGTATTTCCGTGTTCGGTTTGACCTGGAGAATGTTGTGCCGATGGTGGTTAATCCGGAAGTGCCGCCGGGCGCGAATCGCCTGGAAGAGCTTCGTGAGGAGATTACCCACGAAGGGATTTCATGCGCCTTCGCCGAACCTCAGTTCACGCCGCGGGTTCTGAACGCGATTACGGATGGTCTTGACGTGACGGTGGGGACGCTCGACCCGTTGGGTGCGGATTTGGATGCCGGCCCCAGCATGTATTCGGCACTGCTGCAATCGAATGCAGACGCGATCGTGTCCTGCCTCAGCGAAAGCTAACCTATCGCATCGCGGGTCAGGCGCGCGATCGTGCGTTCTTCGCGTGCGGGTACAATCAGGACGGCGTCTTTCTCCGCGGGGCTGCCAAGCCAGGACAGGTGGGACAGGATTTGCCCGCGGACCATGGCATCATTTTCCCCGATCCCGCCGGTGAAGGCGATGGCGTCGCATCCACCCATGGCCGCGATCATGGAACCGGCCTGACGCGCCGCCCAATAACAGAAGTGATTAATGGCAAAGGCGGCGTCCGGCGTTTCTGCCGCATGCAATGCCCGCATGTCGCTGTGCCCGCCCAGGGCCAGAAGGCCGCTTTCCCTGTTCAGGATCTGCCGGGCATGTTCTATGCCCGCCGCATCCGCCAGATCCAGGACCGCATTGGCGTCCATGTCGCCTGGCCGGGTTCCCATGGTCAGGCCCGAAACCGGGGAATAGCCCATGCTGGTCGCAACCGACTTGCCGTCGCGGATCGCGCACAGGCTGGCGCCGTTTCCCAGATGAAACGCAAGCAGTCGGCCCGGAAGCACGCCGCCTGACATGGCGCGGACCTGTTCGGTCAATCCGGCATAGGAAATGCCGTGGAAGCCGTAACGGCGATACCCCTTGCGGTCCAGGTCGGCGGAAACTCCATAGCGTCGTGCGACTTCCGGGTTCGACGCGTGGAAGGCGGTGTCGAAACAGGCAATCTGTGTCAGGTCCGGTGCCAACGCCAAAAGGGCGTCGATGCCCGCCAGATTGTGCGGATTGTGCAAGGGCGCCAGTGGTACGGCGTCTTGGATAATGTCCCGGATGCGGGCGTCGACACGCGCGGCGGGTTCCGCGAAATCGCCACCATGGACGACCCGGTGCCCGGCAATGGATAAACGATCCAGCGACCGTCCATCGTCCGAGAATTGCCGGAAGATGTCTTCCAGAGCGCCGCGATGGCCGGCGCCGCTGGTTTCGATTTCATCGACCGTGGCGCGCGAAAGCTCGTTCAGGTCCGTATCGAAAAGCGCGGCCTTGATGGACGACGATCCCGCGTTCAGGACCAGGATGTCGCCCATCGTGCCGCCCCCAAACTCAGACCTGTTGCGGGCGCATGTCCGCCGGGTCGATACCGGCGACTTCCACAGGCTTCTTCATCGCGTCGCGACGGAAGGGTTCGCCCAGTTCCTGGTTGATCATTGCTTCGATCAGCGTGGTCTTGCCGTTTTTCATCTGATCTTCCACGGCCTTGTTCAAAGCGTCGGTCAGTTGATCCATCGTCCGTGCCTGAACGCCCTGCAGGCCGCAGGCCTTGGCGATTTCGGCATAGCTGACGCCTTCGTCCAGTTCCGTGCCGACGAAATTGTCGTCATACCACAGGGTAGAGTTCCGCTTTTCCGCCCCCCATTGATAGTTCCGGAAGACAATCATGGTGATCGGCGGCCATTCCTCGCGCCCGATTGCGGTGAGTTCGGTGACGGCAATGCCGAACGCGCCGTCGCCTGCAAATCCGACGACCGGCGTATCGGGACAGCCGATCTTTGCGCCGACGATGGATGGCAGACCATAGCCACAAGGACCGAACAGCCCTGGCGCCAGATATTTGCGGCCTTGTTCGAAGCTGGGATAGGCGTTGCCGATGGCGCAGTTGTTGCCGATGTCGGAAGAGATGATGGCGTCGCGCGGAAGGGCCGACTGGATGGCGCGCCAGGCCATGCGGGGGCTCATCCATTCAGGCTTTGCGGCGCGGGCCCGTTCGTTCCAGGTGGTGCCCGGGTCGTCGTCTTCATGATCCATCGACGATAGTTGCTGCGCCCAATGGGATTTGCGCCGCGCGATTTCGGCCTTGCGATCGGCGCGGTCCAGGTCCCCGGCCGTCGGCGAAAGCCGATCCAGAAGCGATTGGGCGACCTTCTTCGCATCACCAACGATGCCGACGCTGACCGGTTTGGTAAGTCCGATCCGGTTCGGGTTCAGGTCGACCTGAATGATCGATGCGTCCTTCGGCCAATAGTCGATGCCATAGCCCGGCAGGGTCGAAAACGGGTTTAGCCGCGTGCCCAGCGCCAGGACGACGTCCGCCTGTGCGATCAGTTCCATACCGGCCTTCGACCCGTTATAGCCCAGAGGTCCGGCAAACAGCGGGTGGGATCCGGGGAACGCGTCATTGTGCTGGTAGCCGCAGCAGACCGGTGCATCCAGCCGTTCAGCCAGTTTCGCGGTTTCGGGGATTGCACCGGCCAGGACCACGCCGGCCCCGTTCAGGATGACCGGAAAACGTGCATCGGACAGGAGTTCCGCCGCCCGATCCAGCGCATCGTCCCCGCCGCCGGGGCGTTCGAACTCGACGACCGCAGGCAGGTTGATGTCAATCGCCTGAGTCCAGAAGTCGCGCGGCATGTTGATCTGCGCCGGCGCGCTGGCACGCTTTGCCTGCAGAATGACGCGGTTCAGGACCTCTGCCACACGGGTGGGGTCGCGCACTTCTTCCTGATAGGCGACCATGTCCTTGAACAGCGCCATCTGTTCGACTTCCTGAAAACCACCCTGTCCGATGGTCTTGTTCGCCGCCTGCGGGGTGACCAGCAAAAGTGGCGTGTGGTTCCAGTAAGCCGTTTTCACGGCAGTGACGAAGTTGGTGATGCCCGGTCCGTTCTGGGCAATCATCATCGACATCTTGCCGCTGGCGCGGGTGTAGCCGTCGGCCATCATGCCGCCAGACCCTTCGTGCGCGCAGTCCCAGAAGGTGATGCCCGCTTTCGGGAACAGATCGGAAATCGGCATGAACGCCGACCCGATTATGCCGAACGCATGTTCGATGCCGTGGCGCTGCAATACCTTAACGAAGGCTTCTTCGGTGGTCATTTTCATGGGGCTGCTTCCTCCGCTTGGCGTCGGTCTGTCCATGCCGACGTTACCGTTCCAGTTCCCTGTCCTTTTATGTCCAGCGCCATTTTTAGCGTATGGCCAATCAACCTGCTTGTTTAAGTCCAGATTCAGCGATGGCCGCGGCGATGCGCTGAATCCCTGGCAGGATGCGGTTTTCCGAGATGGAGGAATAGGCCAGCCGGTAATAGTTCCGCGGCGGGTCCGCATCCATGAAGAAGTCCCGCCCGGGTTCGATCAGGACCTCGCGCTTGGCCAGCCGTTCCGTCAACTCGACGGTGTCGACCCCGTCCGGCGCGCGCATCCAGTAGCTGGACCCGCCGAACATGTTCAGGCCCGCGATCCGCAAGCCGGCATCGCTGATCGCGCGGTTCGCGACCTCCCGACGGCGGCGATAGGCTTTCCCGATCTTTCCGACCAGCGCGTCATAGTGGCCAAGCGACAGGAAATAGGCGGTCGTGCGCTGAATATGGCCCGGCGGGTGGCGCAGGATCGTCGCGCGCAGGGACCGGGCTTCCTTGATGAAGGCTTCGGACGCGACCAGATAACCCAGCCGCAACCCTGGGAACAGGGATTTGGAAAACGACCCGATATAAAGGACGCGCCCTTGCGTATCCAACGACTTCAGGGCCGGTGACGGCGGCTTCAGGAAAGAGATTTCAAATTCGTAGTCGTCTTCGACGATAAGGAAATCCTGTTCGTTTGCGCGGGACAGAAGCTTCTGGCGGCGTTCCGTCGGCATCGTCGCGTTGGTCGGACATTGGTGGGAAGGGGTGACGAATGCGACATCCAGCTGGCGCGGAAGTGACTCCGGGCGCAGGCCTTCGCCATCCACCGGCACCGGGATGATTGCGCATCCGGTCTGATGCAGGATGCCTTTCAGGCCTGGGTAGCACGGGTTTTCGGTCACCGCGACCCGGCCGGAAGACAGCAACAGTTGCGATACGATCCAAAGCGCGTTCTGCGCGCCCATGGTCAGCAGGATCTGTCCCGGTTCGGCCTGAATGCCCCGGCGCGGCAGGATGTGACGGGCGATATATTCGACCAGGACCTCGTCGTCCTGTTCATAGAAATCCGTCGTGAAGTTTTCGAAGTCGCCCTTGCCCAGCGCGCGGGTCGCGCACAGCCGCCAATTGTGATGGTCAAACAGGCTGGGGTCAGCCTGACCATAGATGAACGGGTATTCGAAGCGCCACCAGTCCTTGGGTTTCTGATGGCGGATCGGGCCGCTGCCCCGGCTTCCGATCGCGGCGTTCCAGTCAACCGTGTCCGTCATTGCGGACGGGCTTTCTTCGAACCGCGGCTGGACCGGTGCGCTGTCGGACACGTAATAACCGGATCGGCCGCGCGCGGTGATATAGTCGCCGGATACGAGTTCCGCATAGGCCAGCGTGACCGTCAGCCGGCTGATCCCCAGATGGGTGGCAAGCTTGCGCGTTGACGGCAGCTTCTCGCCACGGGGAAATCGACCGGTCAGTATGCCGTCCGCCACCAGCTGCCGCAGGCGCTGCTGCAGCGTGCCCTTGTATCCGATGTCCAGGAAAAACCGGTCGACGGGAATAACCATGCGACCGGCGTGTCCTTAGTTTCCAAAGACGTTGGTCAGCGCCGTGTCGATCGCGTTCGTCAGGAAGTCGATGTCGTCCGGCGTGGCGATCAGCGCGGGGCTCAGGCACAGTGTGTTGTTAAAACCAGCGATCGACCGGTTGGTAACACCGATGATCGCGCCCTGACCCATGCAGTCCTTAACCACCGCCTGGGCAAGCTTTTCGTCGACCGGTTCCTTCGTTTTCCGGTCGGCAACCAGTTCCGCCCCCTGGAACAGACCCAGGCCGCGCACGTCGCCGATGACTTTATGCTTTTCCTGAAGCGCCAGAAGGTTGTTCTTCAGGCGGGCACCCATCTTCTTCGTATTATCCAGAAGATTTTCGTCTTCGATGATGCGCATGTTTTCCAGCGCCGCCGCCGGGCCGGCTGTGCAACCGCCGAAGGTGGAGATGTCGCGGAAATAACTCAGCGGGTCATCCGGGTCGTCCTTGAATTTCGCAAAGACCTCTTCCGTCGTGACCATGCAGGAAATCGCCGCATACCCGGACGCGACGCCCTTTGCCATCGTGACGAAGTCCGGCTTGATGCCGTAATTCTGATAGCCGAACCATTCGCCGGTTCGACCGACACCGCAGACGACTTCGTCAATGTGAATCAGGATATCGTATTTGCGGCAGATTTTCTGAACCCGGTCCCAATAGCCTTCCGGAGGAGTGATGACGCCGCCACCCGCCGTTATCGGTTCCAGACAGATTGCGCCGATTTCGTCCGGCCCTTCGCGCAGGATGACTTCTTCGATCGCATCGGCCGCCGCAATGCCGTAATCCGCCGCATCCGGGTACTGGTTACGGTATTCCATGCAATGCGGGACTTCGACGAAGCCCGGCGTATAGGGGCCGTACTGTATGTTGCGCTGGGGCTGGCCACCGGCGGAAATCGTCGTGATCGTGCTGCCGTGATAGTCCCGTTCACGATACAGGATTTTCGTCTTCTTGCCGCCATGGTGACGGTGGCCGATCTGTCGGACCAGCTTGAAGACCTTCTCGTTCGCTTCGGAACCGGAGTTGGCGTAATAGACGCGGCTGAGGCCCGGCATCTTTTCGATAAGGCGCTTTGCGAACAGCGCACCGGGGATGGACCCCGCGGAATTCGCAAAATAGTTCATCTTGATCAACTGGTCGCGCACGGCATTGGCAATCGACTCGCGCCCATAGCCGACATTGACGGTCCAGACCCCACCGGAAACGCCGTCGATATGTTCCTTGCCGGTCGCGTCCCAGACCTTGATGCCCTTGCCTTCGACAATGACCTTGGGGTCGGTGGTTTCGAATGGTTTGTGCTGGATCAGGTGGTGCCACAGGTGGTCCTTGTCCGCCTGAACCACGTGGCTGATGTCGTTTTCCAGAACATCGCTGCTGCCGCCCAAATGGGAATCGATCCTCATGGCACCCGTCTCCTGCAATTCGTGGCTATGGGGGCGCCGCCCGCACTGAAAACCGCGCGACGGGCCCATTTTGTCAGCGCCCTTTGTATCACTCTATCACGGGACTGATTTAGCGCCAGTTGGATTTTCTAAATAAGGCCAGTTCGGCTGCGCGCGCACCGTTTCAGGACGGTGCCGCCCCTGCTTAACAGTTCGAAATGTGGAATGGCCGATGGGTGCCGATCAGCCGACGAAGGCTTTTTCGATCACGAACTGCCCGGGTTGGGAGTTGGAGCCTTCGGTCAGGCCCGCAGCTTCGCACAATGCCTTCGTGTCCTGAAGCATGCCCATGGACCCGCAGATCATGACACGGTCGACCTCGGGATTGAACGGCGCCTCTCCCAGATCGTCGAACAGAGTGCCGTTTTCGATCAGGGTGGTGACGCGGCCTGTGTGGACATGGTCTTCGCGTGTCGCGGTCGTGTAATGGATCAACCGCCCTTCGACCATTTCCCCCACCAGCGGATCTTCCATCGTGTCCTTCACCAGCTTTTCGCCATAGGCCAGTTCGGCCACTTCGCGGCAGCCATGGACCAGGACGACCTTTTCAAACCGGTCATAGGTTTCCGGGTCGCGGATGATGCTGGCGAACGGTGCGATGCCCGTGCCGGTGGACAAAAGATACAGGGTCTTGCCCGGAAGAAGCGCATCCAGGACCAGCGTGCCGGTCGGCTTCTTGCCCATCAGGATGTCGTCACCGACCTTGATTTTCTGCAACCGGCCGGTCAGCGGTCCGTCCGGCACCTTGATGGAAAAGAAGTCAAGTTCGTGGTCCCAGGCGGGGCTGGCGACGGAATAGGCGCGAAGAAGCGGCTTACCATCGTCCTTCATCAGGCCGATCATGACGAACTCGCCCGACCGGAAGCGAAAGCTGTCCGGGCGCGTCACGCGGAAGGAAAACAGCCTGTCGGTCCAGTGATGCACGTCGACGACGGTGACCACGTTGACCGAACTCGGAATGGCCTGCGGCTTGACTTCCATGACACCTTCACTCCCTGACGTCCGGATGCACGTGGCTTCGGATATGCGGACGCGAAAAGACCGGTTTGCCCGGCCTTTTGCGCGGGCGACCATGCGGATACTCCAATATCGGTGCGGTGTCTAGCACACGCAAGTGGGGTGCGACACTAAATTTTATTCACATGAAATGTGAAAAGAAATTAAATACACAAAAAATCCGTATTATTTGGTTTCGTAGACCGGCGCCCGTTTTTCCAGAAACGCGGTCACGGCTTCCAGGTGATCGTCTGTCGTATGGAGTTCCGCCTGGGCGACGGCGCAGGCATCCAGATGTTCGTTCAGGCTCTGAAGGGGCACATCGCGCAGAAGGCGCTTTGATCGCCGGACAGCCAACGGTGCGTTCTGGGCAATCCGACGCGCGATCGTGCGCGCGACACCCATAAGTTGGTCCGGGCCCGACACCTTGCCGACCAGGCCCGCAGACAGGGCGGTTTGGGCATCGATCGGCTCGCCGATCAGGATCATTTCCGCCGCCTTTGCGGTCCCGATGATGCGCGACAGAAACCATGCCCCCCCATCGCCGGGTGCAATGCCGATGCGTACGAACGGTGCGCCGAAACTTGCGGTGTCGCTGGCGATCCGGATGTCGCAGATGCAGACCAGGTCCAGCGCGATCCCGAAGGCAGGGCCGTTGACCGCCGCGATGACGGGAATGTCCAGGTCCCAGAATGCTTTCGGGACGCGGTGGACATGGTTGCGGTAGGCGTCTTCGATGTCGGCCTGCGTGCCAGCGAACATGTCGGTCTTGTCGCGCATGTGCTTCACGTTTCCGCCCGCGGAAAAGGCGCGGCCCGCCCCGGTCAGGATCACGCAGCGGACATCGTCTTCGCCCTTGATGCGGTCCAGGGCGGCCAGGAATCCTTCCACCATCGACCGGTCGGAAAAGGCGTTCAGTTCTTCCGGCCGGTTCAGGGTCAGCGTCACGATGTGACCGTCGCGATGATAGATTACGGGTTCGTCGGACATGGAATTCAAGCCTCCGGCCCGCGATCGCGGCGCGGGGAAAATCCAAAGAATTCACGATAGCATTTCGCGAAATGGCTGGCGGAAACGAACCCGCAGGCCAGCGCAACGTCCAGGACCGACATCGACGTCTGTCGCAACAACATGCGGGCGCGCTGCATGCGCAGGCCGAAATAGTATTTCCGCGGCGTTGAATTCAGGTACTTGCGAAACAGACGTTCCAGCTGGCGCGTCGACAGGTTGACGGCGGATGCGATTTCCTCCCGCTCCATCGGTGCTTCCAGATTGTCCTCCATGAACTGGATCGCGCTCAACAGTTTGGGGTGGCTGACCCCGATCCGGAAACGCAGCGACATGCGCTGATGTTCGGATTGTTCGCGAATCTGTTTGTGCAGGAACCATTCGGACACGTGGGTTGCAAGGTCATGCCCGTGGGAATGGCTGATCAGATGCAGCAGAAGGTCGATCGACGCGGTCCCGCCCGAACAGGTGATGATGCCGCCGTCAATCTCGAACAGTTCATCGGTGATTTCCAGGTGTGGAAAGGCCTCCCGGAAGCCATCCATGTGTTCCCAGTGAATGGTGCAGCGGCGATTATCCAACAGGCCGGCATAGGCCAGAAGGTAAGACGCCGTCGAAACCGCACCCAGGATCGTTCCCATGCGCGATATCTTGCGCAGATAGTTGATCGCGCGGGGGTCGCGATACCGCTCTGCCCCGGTGCCACCGACCACGAAAACATAGTCGAACTGCTGATCGGTCGCGACCGAACAGTCCGGGGTAATCAGTATGCCGTTGGATGCGGGAAGCACGCTGCCGTCATGCGAAATCAGGGTCCAGCGGTACAACTCCTTGCCGGATATGGCGTTCGCCGCGCGCAAGGGTTCAATCGCCGATGAGAAGGCCATCAGCGAGAAACCGGGGACCAGCAGGAACCCGAAATGTTCCGGATCGTCATTCGCGCGCATGGAAATTCCCTTACGCGCGATTTTCAGAAAGCGAAAGCAGAAAATGTGCAATTCACGGCATTGATGTCGCGAATAGAATTCAAGTGACGTTGAGCGCGCTTTACGGCTCGTCTGTGCCGATTTCCTCCTTGCGCCTGGCGATATAGGCGTCGATCGCTTCCAGCCGGTCCGGGGCAAGGGGCGGCTTTTCGTATTCGTCCAGCACCTGCTGCCACATTTCGGTCGCGCGTTCGGTTGCGGTTTTCGCGCCGGCGGCGGTCCATGCCTCGCTGTTCTGCCAGTCGCTCAGCATCGGGCTGTAGAACGCAGTTTCATACCGCGCCATCGTATGGTCGGTGCCGAAGAAGTGGCCCCCCGGCCCGACGGAGGCGATGGCATCCAGCCCCAGTTCATCCGCCGACGTATCTATGGGGGCGATCATGCCCAGCATGTGCTGGATCATTTCCACATCGACGATCACCTTTTCGAACGATGCGACCAGCCCCCCTTCCAGCCAACCGGCGGAATGATAGACGATGTTGCCGTGGCCCATCAGGGCGCTGAACATCGCCATCGACGTTTCATAGGTCGACTGTGCATCGACGGCGTTCGACGCGTTGCAGGCACTGGTCCGGTAGGGAAGGTTGTAGCGCCGCGCCAGCTGACCGCCCGCCAGGTTCGCCTTTGCATTTTCCGGGGTGCCGAAGGCGGGGGCGCCCGACTTCATGTCGACGTTGGATGTGAATCCGCCATAGACCACCGGCGCGCCGGGCCGCGCGATCTGCGTCAGTGCGATGCCGAACAGGGCTTCCGCATTCTGTTGGACCAGTGCGGCCGCCATCGTGACCGGTGTCATCGCACCCATCAGGGTGAACGGGGTGACGATCGTCGCCTGGCCCAGTTCCGCCATCTGGATCGCGCCGGTCGCCATATGCTCGTCCAGTTTGCGCGGGCTGTTGACGTTAATGTTGCCGATGCCGCTTGGGCTGTCCGCAAGTTCCTCCAGCGTCAGACCCCGCGCAAGGGCGGACAGCATGCACCCGTCTTTCGCGCGTCCGGCACCGATCAGCTGGTGATTGAACGCCTTGTCCGTATGGACGATGTTTTCGCGCACCGCATCCATGTGTCGGGTGTTGGCCGGAAGGTCGGTCGGGGCGACGGCCTGATTGCCCTGGATGCGGATGCAATTGAAGAACTGCGCGAATTTGCACAGCGTCACATAGTCCGCCATGTTCCCCACGCGGCGACCGCGGATGCAGTCGTGGACATTGGGCGGGCCGGAAACCATGCCGAAATTGACATGGTTTCCCCCGACCACGATCGACCGGTCCGGGTTGCGCGGCATCAATGTGAATTCCGACGGCGCCTTGCCGATCAGTTCCATGACCAGATTGCGGTCCATGGTGACATGTTCGTTTGCGCGGTCGACCTTTGCGCCCGCCTGTTCATAAAGCGTCAGCGCCCTGTCGCCGTTCACTTCCAGCCCATCGCGTTCGATCACATCCAGACTTGCCTCGTGGATTGCCTCGATCTGGTCCGCGGACAGCGGCTCCATCGGCGGAAACGGGTTCCGAACGGCCTTTGCCCACGGAAGTTGCTGGATACCGGCGGCTTTACCGCGCCGTTCGCGCATTGCGCGGCGACCTGCATTGCGGGCCATGTCGGGGGCTCCTGAAAAGTCGGTTAGGTAATGAACTGCTTCATCGGACAGATAGCATCGCCCGCTGACGCGGCTTGGGTGTTCCGTTCCCGACGCTAACTGCCAATTTCCGACATATTTGACGGGCCGTCGCGGTTCCTATTCGGGCGTGCCGGGGGTCGGTTGAACTTTATCGGATCCGGTCTTGGTGCGTGCCTCGCGAAGACCGATGTAAAGCGCGGCGGCAAAAATGACGCCGCCCCCGACGAAGGTGAAGACGCCCGGAGTCTGGCTCAGGAAGATATAGCCTATCACCGCCGCCCAGATCAGTTTGCAGAAATCCACCGGCATGACGACGGCCGTGTCGCCAAGTTTCAGCGCTTCTGTCATCGTCCATTGCCCGGCCCCGCCCAGCGCACCGATGGCGACCAACCAGATCCAGGTTTCAGCCGCCGGCCATGTCCAGACCGGAATGGCAAAGGGCAGGGACAGGGGCGTCATCATGATTCCCATGTAAAGCGTGATGGTAAGCGACGATTCCGTGCGCGCGATCATTTTGATGACAATCATCGCCCCCGCCCACAGCAGCGCCGACGACAGGACCAGCAGATGCCCGGTTTCCAGTACCGTAAATCCGGGGCGGATCACGATCATCGCCCCCAGGAAGCCGACGGCGATGGCTATGGCGCGCCGCCACCCCACCTTTTCCCCCATCAGAAGCACGGCAAGCATCGTCGTAAAGATCGGTGCGGTAAAACCCAGCGCGGAAACATCGGCCAGCGGCGCCATGGTCAGCGCCGTGAAATAGGCCAGCATCGCCGCCAGATTGACGACCGCCCGCAGGCTTAACAGGCCTGGCCGCTTTGCCTTCAGCGGACCAAACCCGAACTTCAGGAAAAGCGGCGTCAGGGTCAGGAACCCGAACAGGTTCCGGAAAAAGGCGATTTCAAACGGGTGCAGTTCCTGCCCGATATGGGCGATCGACCCATGCATGGCGACGAAGGACAGGGTGGACAGGAACATCCAGCCCATGCCGGCCATGTTGTTCCTGGCCACCGCTGCACCGGCCGCTTCGGCCACGCGTATTCTCCCCGATCGTCGGTCCGATACCGTAACGCTACCCGCGTCCGCGGCACACCAAAAGCCCACGCGTGGTCTAGGCTGTAAGGCCTGCCTGGATCAAATCGGCGACCGCTTGCGTGCCCGTCGCATAGGCGCCGTGGACCGTGCCGTACTGGTTGGGGGAACATGCTTCCCCGGCAAGAAGAAGGCGATCGTCAAACCGCGCGGCCAGCACGTCGCGGGAAGCGCCGCGGCCGGCCACCGCGGCGGAATACGACCCCAGGATCAACGGGTCCGTGGTCCAGCAGCTGGACGCGGATGCGATGAAACGGTCCCGCCAGTTGCTTCCCAGGATTTCAACCGCCGTTTCCTTCGTATGTTCGGCCAGTCCCGCAGCCCCTTCGGCGGTCGCGATTTCCTCCGCCAGTTCGGCGGCCAGGTACCCGCCCACGGTTGGCCGACCGAATTCGCCGAAGACCATGCCCAGCATTGCCCCCTTCCCGTGGCGCGTGGCTTCGGGCATGGCATGGACGATCCCGTCCAATTCGAAGGGCAACCGCCGGTCCGCGACCAGGACGGTTCGTTCCGCCCGGCCCAGCCGCACGTCCGAAAACGCGCTGAGGACATCATTTGGCAGCGCGGGCGTGAACCGGATCGCGCCGGATGCCAGAACGGCGGTGGACACGGTGACGATCACGGCCTTCGCAGACACGGCCCCCTGGTCCGTTTCGATGCGGACTGCGCCACCGGTCCGGTCGATGGCGCGAACCGGGGTTTCCAGCGCGATATCCAACCCATCCGCAAGCCGCGCGACCAGCCCGCCATACCCGTCCTTTACAGTCCAGTCATAGGGAATGTCGGGGTAACGCTGATAGTCGGATGTGGAACATTCTTCCGGTGTCAGGCCGTTCACGGCGGCATAGAAATTCCGAAACGGTGGATAGAAGGGCGAAGTCGTATCGATGACTTCCGCCGCGGCAATATCGCCCTGCGCACCGTCGGGGGCGGCGAAACTTTCGTTATAGAACCGCTGACAGGCGTCCCGGGTTTCGGCGTCGGCCCTGCGCGACCCGTAATAAAGCGCGGTCGGCTGTCGACCGCGGCTGTGGCGATAACCCAGTTGCCGCCCATCGGCCAGTGCCGCCTGGGCGAACGGATTGAACGGCGCGAAATGCAGGAAATGCGCGCCCCGATCGAAGGGGATGCCCGCAATATCGATGGTGTGCGCCCGCCCGCCAACACGGTTTCCCGCCTCCAGGATGCGATAGCGAAGGCCCGCCGAACGCGCGACCAGACCCGCGCCGATCCCGGCCGCGCCCGCGCCGACGATGACCAGATCAAAATCCGCCGTGCTGCTCACTTGATATCGCCCCCCGATCGCCTGAAACTGGCGGTCGGAATACGCCATTCATACATGTCAGGAAAGCCCAATGTCCGTTACGATCTATCACAATCCCCGCTGTTCAAAGTCCCGCCAGACCCTGGCGTTGCTGGAAGACCAGGGCATCACCCCCGATGTCGTCCTTTACCTGGACACCCCGCCCGACGCAGCACGGGTGCGGGAACTGGTCGGTATGCTGGGCCTGTCGTCGGCCCGCGACCTGATGCGCAAGGGGGAAGCGGTCTATAAGGACCTGGGACTGAAGGATGTGACGGATGAAGACGCGCTGATTCGCGCCATGGCGGACAATCCGATCCTGATCGAACGGCCGATTGTCGTGAAGGGGGGCGCGGCGCGCCTGGGCCGCCCGCCCGAAGGTGTCCTGGAAATACTCTAACGGCTTTGCAGGGCAAGCCGGACCGCAAGACCAACGAAGACGACGCCCGCGATCCGGTTCAGCCAGACCTGTGCCGCAGGGGACCGGCGCAGGCGATCCCCCAGCTTGCCCGCCAGCAATGCGACCGACCCGAAAACCAGCACCGTCGCCAGGATGAAAACCAGACCCAGTGCAATCAACTGGGGGGCCATTCTGCCCGCTGCCGGGTCGGCGAACTGCGGCAGGAAGGCCAGAAAGAAAATGGCGACCTTGGGGTTGGTGACGTTCATCACGATGCCCCGCCCATAAAGGCGCAGGCCCCGTACCCTAGGCTGTCCGCCGTTACCGATATCTTCCGGCTGCGCACGGAAAGCCTGCCATGCGAGGTAGAGGAGGTAACACGCCCCCACCGTCTTTACCGCGACGAAGGCTAGATCCGACGCTGCAAAGATCGCCGCCAGACCGAACGCCACCAGTATCGTATGCACCAGAATGCCCGTGCACAGGCCCATCGTAACCAACAGGCCCGAACGGACACCGTTCAGGGTCGATTGCGTCAGGACGAAAATGTTGTCGGGCCCCGGTGCCAGTCCCAGCATCACGGACGCACCGAAGAACAGAATCAGCGTCTGCGGGTCGAAGTCCGGCACGTCCTATTCCCCTTGGATTATGGCGGTGTACGGATTGCCGGTCAGAAAAGGATTGTCCCAGATCGGATTGTTCGGATTTTCGCCCATGTTCGGTTCCGCCAAAGCCATGGCAACCGCGTCGGAAAAATCGTGTTCGATGACGCGTTGCGAATCAAACATGGCGACGCGCCAGTCGGACACGCCGTTCTTCATCATGTTTTCCTGCTGATCCCAGGCCCCTAGAAGCATGATCCGCCCCATCTCCGCCTCGTCGAGCGGTTCCTGCCCCACATGCTGATCGCAGATCGGGTTGGGTGCCAGTTGTGTCATAATTGCGCAGAGCGTGAACATCCGCGACGAAACAAGCTGGTTGACGGCGTCCCGGGTTACAACCTCTTCGGACTGATCCTCCACTTCCGTATACCAGGCGCCGGCAATGTCGCGTTCCAGGTCGTTCCACAATCCAAACTCCGCGATTTCCGACAGGGCCTGTCCGACGCGGTCCATCTGGTAATAGACGTGGGACACATTATAGGCGGTCCCGCCTTCGTCGGATTGGAACAACTCGAACCCCAAAAACCGGCCCACGCGCCATTGCCGGTCTTCCAGGATGGCAAGCGCCCGGTCGATATACAAATCCATGTATTTCGGCGCATCGGCGCGCATTCCCTCGATCGTGGCCCGGGAATGTGCCGGTTGCCAGTCACGCGGCGCGTTCATTGCCGTTTCGAACATACCCGCCGGATAGCATACGACGGCGCCCGTCCCGTCGGCATAACTGTCACAGATACGGCCGATCGGAACCGTTGTCTGGGATTGCCGTAATGCGGACTGGACCAGGGGCAGGAAGTCGGACGCCCATCGGCTTACTTCCTCTTGCGTCGGTTCCTGTGCGGCCGAAAAACCCGTCGCCGAAAAAAATGCCAACCAAACCGCGGCGGCGGTCGCGGCAAGGCGTTTGGCGCCCGTCGGTGTCATCTATCCTGCTCCCACAATCCGTATCGTGATTCCATACGGGAATAAGGACGTTTGGGAAAGTGACTCCCGTCGGTGAAACTCGCGCTTTCAATGGCCGGGTGCTTCGTGTAGACAGCACGCCTAGCCAGCAGCGGCACCTGTTTTCAACGCTTCAAATCTCGGAGGCGCGCTTTCCCATGCCCAAACGCGAAGATATCGATGCCGTCATGATCATCGGGGCCGGCCCCATCGTGATCGGCCAGGCCTGCGAATTCGACTATTCGGGGACACAGGCCTGTAAGGCGTTGAAACAGGAAGGCTATCGCGTGGTCCTGGTCAATTCGAACCCGGCGACCATCATGACCGACCCGCAGACCGCGGACGCCACCTATATCGAACCGATCACGCCGGACATCGTCGCGAAGATCCTGCAGCGCGAGCGAAAGGAACGCCCGGACGAGAAACTGGTTCTGCTGCCGACTATGGGCGGCCAGACCGCGCTGAACACGGCGCTGGAACTGGAACGTCGCGGGGTCCTGGACCTGCTGGGGGTTGAGATGATCGGCGCCAAGGCCGATGTGATCGACAAGGCGGAGGATCGTCAGCGTTTCCGTGAGGCCATGGACAAGATCGGCCTGGAAAGCCCGCGTTCGCGCCAGGTGTCCAGTCTGGAAGAAGCGATGCTGGCGCTGGACTATGTCGGGCTTCCGGCCATCATCCGGCCGTCCTTCACTCTGGGCGGGACGGGCGGCGGTATCGCCTATAACCGCGATGAGTTTCAGTCGCTGGTGCGCGGCGGACTGGCGGCTTCGCCGGTGACGACGGTCCTGGTCGAAGAAAGCGTGCTGGGATGGAAGGAATACGAGATGGAGGTCGTCCGCGACAAGGACGACAACTGCATCATCATCTGTTCCATCGAAAACATCGACCCGATGGGCGTGCATACCGGCGATTCCATCACCGTGGCGCCGGCGCTTACGCTGACGGACAAGGAATACCAGATCATGCGCAACGCCTCGATCGCGTGCCTGCGCGAAATCGGGGTCGACACGGGCGGATCGAACGTCCAGTTCGCCGTGGACCCGGATTCCGGCCGGCTGGTCGTGATTGAAATGAACCCGCGCGTTTCCCGGTCGTCCGCCCTTGCGTCCAAGGCAACCGGCTTCCCGATTGCAAAGGTCGCGGCCAGCCTGGCCGTCGGTTACACGCTGGATGAACTGGACAATGACATCACACGCGTGACGCCCGCCAGTTTCGAACCGACCATCGACTATGTGGTCACCAAAATGCCGCGCTTCACGTTCGAAAAATTCGCCGGCGCCGACCCGACGCTGACGACCTCCATGAAGTCCGTGGGCGAAGCGATGTCCATCGGCCGCACCTTCGCGGAAAGCCTGCAGAAGGCCCTGCGGTCCATGGAAACCGGCCTGACCGGACTGAACGAACTGTCCATCGGTACCGACAAGGACACCTGGCGTGCAGAGATTTCAAAACCCCGTCCGGACCGTCTGCTGAAGGTCGCCCAGGCCTTCCGCGAAGGCATGACGATCGAGGAAATCTACCGCGCGAACAAAATCGACCGTTGGTTCCTGGCACAGATCGAAACGATTGTGCAGGCGGAACAGGTCGTCCGCCAGGACGGGCTGCCGCAGGACCGGCAGGGGTTCCTGCGCCTCAAGAAACTCGGCTTCTCCGACGCGCGGCTTGGCGAACTGGCGGGGCTGGACGAATCCCAGGTTATGGCCGCGCGCCGGGCTGTGAATGTCCGCCCTGTCTATAAGCGGATCGACACCTGTGCGGGCGAGTTCCCCAGTGCTACACCATACATGTATTCCTGCTACGAAGGCGACGGCATTTCCGAACCTGAATGTGAAGCCGATATTTCCGACCGCAAAAAGGTCGTGATCCTGGGCGGCGGCCCGAACCGGATCGGACAGGGAATCGAGTTCGACTATTGCTGTGTCCATGCATCCTATGCGCTGGCCGAGGCCGGGTATGAGACGATCATGGTCAACTGCAACCCGGAAACCGTGTCCACCGACTACGATACGTCGGACCGGCTTTATTTCGAACCGCTGACCGCCGAGGATGTGATCGAACTGGTGTCCAAGGAACAGGAACGGGGCCAGGTGCTGGGCGTGATCGTGCAATTCGGCGGCCAGACGCCGTTGAAACTGGCCGGCGCACTGGAAGCAGCGGACATCCCGATCCTGGGCACGTCACCCGATGCGATCGACCTGGCGGAAGACCGGGAACGGTTTCAGAAACTGCTTCAGGATCTGGGGCTGCGTCAGCCCCCGAACGGCATCGCGACGTCCGAGGAACAGGCCCTTCAGATCGCCGAAGGCATCGGCTATCCGGTCGTCATCCGTCCGTCCTATGTGCTGGGCGGCCGGGCGATGGAAATCGTGCACAGCGCCGAAGAACTCAGCCGCTATATCAATTCCGCCGTCCAGGTGTCGGGCAAAAGCCCGGTTCTGATCGACTTCTATCTGAAAGACGCAATTGAAGTGGACGTGGATGCGCTGTCCGACGGTGATCAGGTTCATGTCGCGGGCGTCATGGAACATATCGAAGAAGCCGGCATTCATTCCGGCGACAGCGCCTGTTCGCTGCCGCCCTATTCGCTGCCGGACCCGGTTGTCGCGGAAATGGAACGGCAGACGGAGGCCCTGGCAAAGGCGCTGAAAGTCGTCGGCCTGATGAATGTGCAGTACGCGGTCCAGGGCGAAACGGTCTATATCCTTGAGGTAAACCCCCGCGCCAGCCGGACGGTCCCGTTCGTTGCCAAGGCAACGGGCGTGCCGATCGCCAAGATCGCCTCACGCATCATGGCGGGCGAAAAACTGTCGTCCTTCGACCTGAAGGCCCATGCGCTGGGCGACCATATCGCGGTCAAGGAAGCCGTCTTCCCGTTCAAACGGTTCCCCGGCGTCGATGTGATCCTGGGTCCGGAAATGAAATCGACCGGCGAGGTGATGGGACTGGATGCGGATTTTGCCCATGCCTTTGCCAAGGCGCAGTTTGCATGCGGTGCGGACCTGCCGGTTACCGGCACCGTCTTCGTTTCCGTCAAGGACAGCGACAAGGAATTGGTGCTGGAACCCGCACGTATGATGGTCGACTGCGGTCTTTCCATTGTTGCCACCGGCGGAACGGCGCGATTTCTGAACGAAAACGGGGTTCAGGCAAAGCACATAAACAAGGTTCTGGAAGGCCAGCCGCACATTGTCGATGCCATCATCAACGGCGAAGTCCAGCTGGTCTTCAACACGACCGAAGGTCGCAAGGCCATCGAAGACAGTTTCTCGCTGCGTCAGGCCACGTTGACCATGGGCGTGCCCTATTACACGACGGTCGCGGGCGTTCGGGCGGCGGCGCTTGCCATCCAGGCGTTGAAGCAAGGAACTCTTGAAGTCGCGCCGCTTCAATCGTACTTTAAACGTTCGGCTTGATGGTTTAGGCCCGGATATCAAAGGGCTTTCAGCGAATATCCCAATCGGGAACAGAGTGGCGATCTTACCCCGCCAGACGGCCGGGGTGGGGCGTCCCGATTGATTGGTTGTGTCGGTTCGATTCGCAGATTGGATTGGATGTGAGTATGCAAAAGGTGCCCATGACGCTGGATGGCTACGAAGCCATGATGGTGGAATTGAAGAACCTGAAAGGTACGGAACGCCCGGCGATTATCCAGGCGATTGCCGAAGCGCGCGAACATGGCGACTTGTCGGAAAATGCCGAATACCATGCGGCGCGCGAACGCCAGTCCTTTATCGAAGGGCGGATCGCCGAACTGGAAGATCAGACCAGCCGCGCTGAAGTCATCGATCCGTCCAAACTGGATGGCGATTCCGTCAAATTCGGTGCCGTCGTGACCATCGCCGATTGCGAAACGGATGAAGAATCCGTCTACCAGATCGTGGGTGAGTTCGAAGCCGATATTGCACAGAAGAAAATTTCCGTCACCAGCCCGATGGCCCGTGCCATGATCGGCAAGACGGAAGGCGACGTGTTCGAGGTGACCAGTCCCGGCGGCACACGCGACTATGAGGTCGTGAAGGTCAAGTTCAAGTAGCGCCTATGTCCGAGTTCTTTGCCTCGATCGCGGGCCACCTGAACGACCTGACCGGGCTTCAGTTTTCAATTCACGGCTATATTTCGATCCTGCTGACGCTGCTCGGGGTGGTCGGTCTTTATATCGGGCTTCTGTATCTGTTGCGGCTGTCGCACAGAACCGGGCATGACGACGCGGTGCAGGATTATCGCGACCCGCGGTACCATGATCCGGACGATGGCGATGACGCCCCGCGGGGCGGTCCGCACGCCTGATGCGCTGGGCAGCGGCGCTTGTCTTGCTGCTGCCGGTCGCCTGTACCGGTGTTCCGGCAAACCTTCCCTTTACGCCGCCGACATATTTCGCCTATCGCTGCGAGACGGGCCCGGGTTTCGAGGTGCGGCTGGCCGAAGGCGGCGCTTTGGTCCTTTGGGACAGCCGCCGTGCGGTGCTGCGGCAGGTGCCCGTCGCGTCCGGCGCGCGGTATGCGGATGGGGCCGGGCGAATTCTTCATCTGCAAGGGTTGGGAGCCGCTTTCGAAACGCCGGATCTGTCCTGGCGCGCATGCCGCGGCCAACTGGCCGATACGCCGTGGCGTGCCGCGGCGGTGCGCGGTATCGACCTTCGCGCAGTCGGCAACGAACCGCCCTGGCTGCTGGAAGTGGACTTTCAACGGGAAATGCGGATTGTCCTGGACAACGGCGATACGGTTCTGACCGGACCGCCCCCGGATGACGATGAAGGAACCATTTCCCTTCCAATTTCGGGCCACGACGCCCGATTGACCATCGTGGACGACCCCTGCCGCGACACGATGAGCGGCGAGGTGGTGGAACGTACGGTCACACTGACCCTGGACGGCACGATCTATCGTGGCTGCGGGAAAGAGATGGCTGATCCGTTTGCGGGCTAGTACATCCGTCCGCCGATAGGGACATCCTTGTCCGGGCGCAGCATGACGACTTCACCTTCATCGTCGGGGACGCCCAGGATAAGAACTTCGGACATGAATTTGCCGATTTGTTTCGGCGGGAAATTAACGACACCCATCACCATACGTCCGGGAAGGGAATCAACGTCATAATGTTTCGTAATCTGTGCGGAAGTCTTGCGTTCCCCGATTTCCGGCCCGAAGTCGACCCATAGCTTGATCGCCGGGCGCCGCGCTTCCGGATAGGGTTCGGCGCGCAGAATCCTGCCCACGCGAATGTCTACCTTCAGGAAGTCGTCAAAACCAATCGTGTCCGTCATCAATCAGGCCCTTGTCATGTTCACGGGGACACGAACCTATCAAGACAGACCCAAATGAAAAGCGCCCCGCGAGACCTGCGTTCGCGGGGCACCATCATTCCGACCCGCCGAATTCGGCGGGGCGTGTGTCTGCTTACTTCTGCAGCTTCGCCATCGCCGCTTTCAGCTCATCCAGGCTGTCCACGAAACGCTTGTTGACGATGTCCAGCGCTTCCGACTGGGACTTCGCCATCATTTCCGATAGCTCGCGCGTGTTGGACAGCGAGGTTTCGATCGCCGTCTTGACGCGATCGATCTGTGCGGATGCGTCCGGCGCGGTCGCGCCTTGGCTCTGCAGTTCCTGAAGTGCCGCGTTGGCTTCGTCCATCGCCTGCTTCATGATCTCGCCCTGGCGCTTGAAGATGGCCTGAACGCCTTCGACAGCAGTCTTGTTCGCAACGCTCAACGCTTCCAGGTTCTTGCGCTGATAGTCGGATACCGCCTTCAGGTCGGGGGTTTCAACGGTCTGGAACATCTTCGTCAGGTCGCTTTTCAGGAACGGGTTCTTTTCCGGATCCATGAACGGATTGTTCTTTGGGTCCAGAAATGGATTGTTCATCGGATCGAACGCATTTTCGGCCTTTTTTGCCATGGGTCTTCCTCCAGTCTATGGGCGTCCTGGAGCCCCGCCATTGAGGCCATGAACGCCGGCGCCGCATGATTTTTTGCAATGCTGCACTGCAGCATCGTGCGATACATGGGCCCTGTTGGAAGATTCGTCAAGGTGTATTGTGCAGTGCAACAAAAATGATGCCTTCCCGACTTGCCGCGGACGGGGCAAGGGCATCCGGATTTTTGGGGGAACGGACCGGCTGCGGTTCTTCGGTGCGTTGGACCCTAATTCCGCATCGCATTCAGAAGCACGAATGTGCGGATCGCGCTGGACAGGTTTCCCGTGCGGGCATCGTCGATTTCGGTGACCATCTGATTGACGGACATCGCCCGATCCTGGGCAATGGCGCGAAGCGATTCCCAAAACACGTTTTCCAGTGAAATACTGGTTCTATGCCCCGCGATCACGACGGATCGCTTTTTTATCTCTGCGGGATCACCGCTTCCTAAAACGTGAGAACGGCTTAGGACGGTCCGGTGCGAGAGCATCGATACATCAATCATCCGGGTTCCTTGTGAAATGTTACTGGCAATCAGTGGCGGGCATTACCGGACCGCCGGTGTGACCACCACTCAAGATTGGAACCTAAGCGGAAGATATTAATGAATGTTTACCGCAGACACTTATTCACGGATGCAATCTTGCGATCAGAGCGACCCAAGAAAACCCGCAATCGTTTCCACAACTTCGGAAAGCGACTGTTCGTGCGTCCGTCCGGATGACTTTCGCGGTTTCAGGTCATGGTCACCATCTTCGGACCAGAACAGGGTCGTCCGCGGCGGCAGGGTATAGGCAGGTACTTCGGTTTTGTTTCCGAAGGGGTCGCGGGTGCCCTGAACCATCAGAACCGGCACCGCGATGTCGTGAAAATGTTCAGTGCGCAGCCGGTCCGGCTTTCCCGGCGGATGGAATGGATACCCAAGCGTGACGATAGCGCTGAAATTCCGGTTCGTGGTGGCGGTCCCGGCATCCATTTGTGCGGCCAGAAGGGTTGCCATCCGACCGCCCATCGATTTCCCCCCAATGGCAAGGCGTGCATCCGGATAGCGAGTGTGGCTGCCGGCAATCGCCGCATCAAACGTCGCCATCAGAATATCCGCCTTGTTCGGCGGCCGTTTCTTCCCATCCACCCGGCGCGCCGCCATGTAGGGGAACTCAAACCGGTCGCAACCAATCCCTTTTACGGCCAACCCATCCGCAATCGCGGTCATGAAGGCACTGTCCATCGGTGCGCCTGCGCCATGTGCCAGCAGAAAGCGCCAGGCCGCGTTTTCCGGCCCCGTCGAAAGAAGATCCACCAAAGCGTCCGGACGTGACAGCATGCTGATTTCCTTTCTCTGTCTTTCGATAATCGCGTCAACGGGATATTAACTTTCCCATGGGCAATATCGAATAACCATGGTTGCGCCGAGAGGTGTTATAGTCGGCGCGCGCACGATCGAAAATGGAGAGTTGGGCCATGTCCAGACTGGCAGTCCGCGAGGACCAGGCACTAAACACAGCGGCAAGCGAAGAACAGCTTGTCACCATGACGGTGGATGGACAGCTGTTCGGCATCCCCATCCTGCAGGTTCAGGATATTGTCGTGCCGCGACAGATCACCCCCGTGCCGCTGGCTTCGTCGGCCATTGCCGGCGTCCTCAATCTGCGGGGGCGGATCGTCACCGTGATTGACCTGCGGGTATGTCTGGGCGCGCCGCCGCAGGACCTGTCGTCCCAACCGATGTCGGTCACTGTCGAACATCAGGGCGACCTCTATACGATCCTGGTGGATTCCATCGGCGACGTTCGGTCCGTTCCAAAACAGCACCGGGACAAGCCGCCGCAGAACCTGGATCCCCTAATGCGTAAGCTGTGTTCCGGCGTATATCGGCTGGAAGACGATCTTCTTGCAGTCCTGGATGTGGACCGCATTCTGGACCCCGCAACCATCGACAGCGCACCGAAGCGCGCGCCGTTGAAAAGCGGCAAGCATCGCGCGGAAGATGCCCAGGTGGACGGCGAACTGGAAGCGTCAGGCGACGATCAGCCCGACGACTGACCGTCCCCGTTCTCCATCCCCCGGTTTCCTGATCAGACCGTCCGCGCTAATGGGGCTGACGGTTACGGCATCATTCCCTGGAAGAAATCGTTGCCCTTGTCGTCGATCACGATGAAGGCCGGGAAATCCTCTACCTCGATCCGCCAGATCGCTTCCATCCCGAGTTCGGGATATTCGATGCATTCAACCTTCTTGATACAATCCTGCGCCAGACGCGCCGCCGGGCCGCCGATGGACCCCAGATAGAAGCCGCCATTCGCGGCACAGGCCTTGCGTACGATGGGTGAGCGGTTTCCCTTTGCCAGCATCACCATGGAACCGCCGGCCTTCTGGAACTGGTCGACAAAGCTGTCCATACGGCCGGCCGTCGTCGGGCCGAAGGAACCGGACGCATAACCTTCCGGCGTCTTTGCCGGGCCGGCGTAATAAATCGGATGGTCCTTGAAATAGTCCGGCAGCGGTTCCCCCGCGTCCAGCCGCGCGCGCAGTTTCGCGTGCGCCGCGTCCCGCGCGACGATGATCGGCCCGGTCAGGGAAAGCCGTGTCTTGATCGGGTATTTGTTCAGGGTCGCCAGCATTTCGGACATCGGCCGGTTCGTATCGATTTTCACGACCTCGCCGGAAAACTCACTGTCGGAAACTTCCGGCATGAACCGGGCCGGGTCTCGTTCCAGCTGTTCCAGGAAAATCCCGTCTTTGGTGATCTTGCCGAGCGCCTGGCGGTCCGCGGAACAGGAAACGCCGATCCCGATGGGCAGGCTGGCGCCGTGACGCGGCAGGCGGATCACCCGCACGTCGTGACAGAAATACTTGCCGCCGAATTGTGCCCCGATCCCCATATTACGGCTGAGTTCGTGGACGACCTGTTCCATTTCCAGATCGCGGAACCCGTGGCCCGTTTCGCCGCCTTCCGTCGGAAGGCTGTCCAGATAGCGGGTGCTGGCAAGCTTGACCGTCTTCAGATTGAACTCCGCCGACGTGCCGCCGATCACCACTGCCAGGTGATAGGGCGGGCAGGCGGCCGTGCCCAGCGTGCGGATCTTCTCATCCAGGAAATTGATCAGCCGTTCGCGTTCCAGAAGGGACGGCGTTCCCTGGAACAGGAACGACTTGTTCGCCGACCCGCCACCTTTTGCCAGAAACAGGAATTTGTAGGCGTCTTCCTGTCCTTCGGCATACAGTTCGATCTGACCGGGCAGGTTGTTCTTCGTATTCTTCTCTTCAAACATCGACAGAGGGGAGACCTGGCTGTAGCGCAGGTTGTTTCGTTCATACGCGTCCAGAATTCCCTGCGACAGGGCGGCCTTGTCCGACCCGTTTGTCCAGACACGACGCCCCTTTTTTCCCATCACGATCGCGGTGCCCGTGTCCTGACACATCGGCAGCACGCCGCCGGCCGCGATATTCGCATTCTTCAACAGGTCATAGGCGACGAACCGATCGTTCGGCGACGCTTCGGGGTCTTCCAGGATCATGGCCAGCTGTTTCAGGTGACCGGGACGCAGCAGGTGGTTGATGTCGCGGAACGCCTCTTCCGATAGAAGGCGCATGCCTTCCGCGTCGACGGTCAGGATCTCCTCACCGTTCAGTTCCGTCTTGCCTACGAAATCGCCGCTTAGTTTCCGATATTCGGTCGTGTCGGCACCCAACGGCAGCATGTCCAGAAACCCGTCATCTGGCATCGCGATCATCCTTTTCGGTTTTTCGGTTCGCTAGCGGGCCAAACTTTATCGTCTGTTGGCGCTATTTCTTTCGGGTGAAGTCGAGCGTCACCACATTGTCGTTGCGTTCTTCTTCGGACCCGTCTTCTGCATCTTCTGCGTCTGCTTTCTCGCCAGCGTCCGCGGCGGATGCCTTGTCGGACCCTTCCGCCATTTCCTCGCGCGTCGGCCCTTTTTCGTCCGACGCGGCCTCGGGCTGTTCGGCGGTCAATTCGTCCTCATCGACTTCGACATGGAACTGAAGACCGAAGTTCACGGACGGGTCTGCAAAGGTTACCAGCGCGGAATAGGGGATGCGCAGATGTTCGTGCTTCTGATTGAAGCTGAGTTCGACATCGAACCCGTCATCGTCCGGCTGGAGACCCCAGAACTGATGCTGAAGGACGATCGTCATTTCTTCGGGATACTGGTCCATCAGGCGGCTTGGAATCATCACGTCCGGATGGTCGGTCCGAAATGTAATGTAGAAATGGTGGTTCCCCGGCAAACCGCCTTTGGCCGCGCGTTCCAACGCTTTGCGGACCACCGATCGCATCGCGTGTTCCACCATATCGTTGTAGCCGAGAAGGTCCTCGTTCATCGAATTTCCGTACCGCTAAAGCTGACAAGTTCCCCACGAAGGAACGGGCCTCCCCAGACCCCGTTTTTCGTTCCGAGAGAGCCTAGCGGCAAATTCCCGGAGGTCAAAGGCGAATTGCGAATGGTGCCGGTCAGCAACAGACCTCATGCTTCGCGAAGCAAGGGCCAGTCACCCGCAGCAAACCCGCCTTCCGCGAAACGGTCGTTGCGCGGGCGGTCGATCGCAGGCTCCAGAGCGGCATCTGCGATCCATTGACGCATCAGGGGATGCGCCATGATCCGGTCGGTGTATCCGCGCGCCGTTTCCGAAACCGGCAGGCAGAAACTGTCAATGCGCGTTGCAACCGGTGCAAAAAACGCATCGACCGCGCCGAACTCGCCAAACAGGAACTGACCGCCGCTATGTGCCAGGCGGGGTTCCCACATGCCTTCCAGCACACGCAGGTCGGCCGCGACCGCGTCGCTGGCGCGGAAATCGGGAAACCGGTTGGACAGGTTCATGGGGCATGCACTGCGCAGCGCCGTGAAGCCGGAATGCATGCGTGCGGCAAGCGACCGCGCTTCGGCCCGGTCCAGCGGGTCCGAGGGCCACAGCGCGCCGTCTGCGGCGATTTCCGCGGCATATTCCGCAATCGCCATACTGTCGGGGATAACCTTGTCGCCGATGCGCAGGGTCGGGACCGCGCCCGACCCGCCGGTCGCGGCCAAAAGGGCATCCCTGTAGCCTGGTGCGTCCAGCCAGTGCATTTCCTCTTCAAAGTCCACGCCGGACAGCATCATCAGAAGCCATCCGCGCAAGGACCAGCTGGAATAGGTGCGGTTGCCAAGAACAAGGGTCAGCGCGTCATTCATGGTCGTTCCCGTTCAGATCGTGGCCATGGATCCGCGAAAACCGGACCCTGGAAATGCGAAACCGCCCCGTGAAAGAGGCGGTCGCGAGACCCGGCACCGCAGCGCCGGGGATGCTCAAAAACCTTACGCGGCGATCGACGGCTCGTTCCACGCGCTCGTCTGCTTGCAGTTCGAGCACACGCGCTCACCCGGCCAGGAGCTTTTGAACTCCGAACGGCACATCAGGCACTTGCGGGTCTTCGCCTCGTACTTCCGGTCAGATTCCGGTTTCTTGTTCTTGCTAGAGTCGCTCATATCAATTTTCCATCTAGAACTGTTAGAGTCTAAGAACCGGCGGCTTATATAGCCCAAGCATTTTTGAAAAACCACTGTCACATTCACAATTCTGACAGAAAATTTTCGCATAGCTCGACCTTCGAGCCCTGCAATTCCTGCAAAGATATTGGAATCCTTGGAAGAATCCCGCCCTGCTGACGGGCATCACTTTTTACCGGCAGGATCAGGCACCGGAAATTTATTTCCAACATGCCCGGAACGGCGATCTTTCTTGGCAGTTTTGCAAAGGCTTGGCACAGTTCCGCCCATGACACACAGATTATCGGTTTTCTGGCATCCTGCCGTCCTGGACCACGATACCGGGGCCGGCATTCTGGAGGCTGTGGCGAATCCCGACCTCGGCATTTCGGAACCACACCCCGAATCGGCTGAGCGGGTGTCGAACATCAAGACCGTGCTGGAAAACGGGCCGCTGGCCGACGCGATCGACTGGCGGGACGGGCGCCTTGCAACCCGGGAGGAGCTGGAACGGTTCCACGACCCGGCCTATCTGGACCGGTTGCAGGCGCTGGATCGGACCGGTGCGCGGGTAACGGCAACCACCGTTTTCGGAAAGGGAAGCTGGACCCCGGTCCTGGCGGCGGCGGGAACCACCCTGGCGGCGATGGACCATGTTCTGGCGCGGCAGGGCGCGGCCTATTCCCTTGTCCGACCGCCGGGCCACCATGCGGCGCGTGACCGGGCGGACGGGTATTGTTTCGTCAACAATATCGGTGTCGCGGTCGAACATGCGGTCCGGTCGGGGGTGGAACGGGTCGCGATTGTCGACTGGGACGTGCATCACGGAAACGGGACCCAGACGGGCTTCTATGACCGCGCGGATGTGCTGACCGTGTCCGTGCACATGAACCACGGAAGCTGGGAAGGCGAAAGCCACCCGGAAGACGGCAGCGAAATGGAAAAGGGCACAGGCGCGGGCGAGGGTTTCAACCTGAACGTCCCGCTGACCTATGGTCTGGGGGATACGACCTACAAGGCGGCATTCAACGGCAACATTATGCCGCGCCTGAGAGAGTTCGCGCCCCAGCTTCTTGTCATTGCCGCTGGCCAGGACGGCAACCAGTTCGACCCGAATGGGCGCATGTGCCTGACCATGGCGGGATACCACTGGATGGCATCGACCCTTGCCGGGTTCGCGGCGGAACAATGCGATTATCCGGTGCTGGCGGTGCAGGAAGGCGGGTATGCCCGGACCTATACGGCGTATTGTACCCATGCCGCGCTTTGCGGTCTGATCGGGCGGGAAATCGGACTGGACGACCCGCTGGCGTATCTGCCTGGATATTAAAAGGGAAAGGGAGGGGTCCGGATGCTTCAACTCAGACCGAACTGCGAATGTTGCGACAGGGACCTGCCGCCGGACAGCCGGGAGGCGCGCATCTGCACCTTTGAATGCACCTTCTGCGCCGACTGCGTCGAACAGCGTCTGGGTAACCGTTGTCCCAATTGCGGTGGCGAGCTGGTACGTCGCCCGATCCGTCCGGCGGATAAGCTAGAGAAATTCCCGCCCTCCACCGAACGAATCGTTAAACCGCATGCGGAATGCACGTGACGGCTAATCCTTCACCAGGATCTCACGCGGATAGTTGGCCAGGCATTCGGCGGGGCCGGATTCCCGGATCACGATGCTTTCCGTGATTTCCATGCCCCAGTCGTCCATCCACAGGCCCGGCATGAAATGGAAGGTCATGCCCGGTTTCAGTTCCGACTGGTCCGTTGTACGGAAGCTGATCGTGCGTTCGCCCCAATCCGGCGGATAGCTGATACCGATCGGATAGCCGCAGCGCGCGCCGCCCCGGTCGATTCCAACTTTCTTCATCTCCGCGCCCAGGGCTTCCGCCACGTCGGCCGCCCGGTTTCCGGCACGGGCCTTGTCCAGCCCGGCTTCCAGTCCCGCCAGGAGCGCCTTTTCCGCGTCCTTAATGAATTCCGGTGGCTTGCCCAGAAAGATCGTCCGGCACAACGGCGCATGATACCGCCGGTAACAGCCGCCCAATTCGAAGAAGGTGGCGGCACCGGTCTGCATCGGTTTGTCGTCCCAGGTCAGGTGCGGTGCGGCGGCGTCCGTTCCCGTCGGCAATAGCGGCACGATCGCCGGATAGTCGCCACCAAATTCTTCTGTCCCCGTGATGCCGGTGCGGTAAATCTCGGCCACCAGTTCATTTTTGCGCAGGCCGGGGCGGATCGTTTCGGCGGCCGCCCGGTGCATGTTGGAAACGATTTGCCCGGCGCGCCGCATATATTCGATTTCGGTCGGCGATTTGACCGCCCGCTGCCAGTTCACCAGGGCTGTCGCATCGACGAATTTCGCGTTCGGCAAATGCTTCTGAAGGGACGCGAATGCGGCCGCGGTGAAATAGTAATTGTCCATTTCGATGCCGATGCGCTTGTTGGCCCAGCCGCGTTCCTCGAACAGGGCGGACAGATGGTCCATCGGGTGGCGTTCGGTCGATTGGACGTAATGATCGGCATAGGGCAGGACATGGTCGTCCGGCATGTAACAGGTTCGCACCGCGCCGTTTCCGTCCTGGTTCCGGCCCCACCACATCGGCAGGCCGTCGTCCGGGACGATCACCCCCTGATGAACATAAAAGGACCAGCCGTCATAGCCCGTCAGCCATGACATGTTCGATGCGTCGGTCACGAAAAGGATGTCGATCCCCTTCTCCGCCATCGATTTGCGCGTCTTCGTCAGACGCTCCGCATATTCCGCGTGGGTAAAGGGAAGATCCGTTCCGGGCATCGCCGACCTCTTTCTATTTGCAGCCGTAACCGGTGCGAACTCTGCATCGCGCGCATGTCCGTGACAAGCCGCAGACTGCTTGCCAATATGCGCTTACCATGCAGGGACTGGACGACCGCGACATCAAGATTCTGACCATCCTTCAGGCGGATGGCCGCATAACCAAGGCGGCCCTGGCGGAGCGTGTGAACCTGTCCCCGACCGCATGCTGGGAGCGGCTTCAGCGACTGGAAAAGGCGGGCCTGATCATCGGGTTCGAGGCACGCCTTAACCCGCAGCTTCTGGAAGGCACGGCCGAAATCATGATGTCGGTCGAATTGGAAAGCCATCAGACCCAGGATTTCCGCGCGTTTGAGGAGGGCGTCGCCCAAATTCCCGAAGTTGTCGACTGCTGGGCGGTCGGCGGCGGGATCGATTATTTCGTGCGCATCGTGGCAAAGGACATCAAGGCCTATCAGACCCTGGTGGATGAGATCCTGGGGGCTGGCCTGGGGGTGAAGCGATACTTCACCTATGTCGTGACAAAGTCGGTAAAGCACGGGCCGATACCGCTTGCCCGGATCGACTGAACCGACATTGCCGATGAATCGTCGGGTTTCCCGATAAAGTTTCGAAGAATCTTCGCCGCCGGGCCGTCCGAAGAGTCGGTTCTTCGCCGCGATCGGACGTAGACTGCCGCGCATAATCACGAACACCCCATTCGACCCCTTACCCTGAACGGAGGTTCCATGTCGTCCGCGCTGAAGTCTGTTCGGGACCGGTTGACCGATCCCGCGCTTTTCCAGAATGCCAGTTTCATCGGTGGCGAATGGCTGCGGGCATCGTCCGGCCATACGATCACCGTGACCGACCCGGCCACGGGCGACGCCATTGGCGCGGTCCCGTCCCTGTCGGCGGATGAAAGCCGGAAGGCCGTCGACGCGGCACAGGACGCGTTTGCCGACTGGGCCATGCTGCTGCCGCAGGAACGGGCCGCAATCCTGCGCCGCTGGTTCGAACTCGTCCGCGACGCGAAAGAGGACCTGGCGACCATTATGGTCCTGGAACAGGGAAAACCGATTTCCGAGGCACGCGGGGAAATCGACTATGCCGCATCCTTCATGGAATTCTATGCCGAAGAGACGAAGCGCCCGAACATTGAAGGGGTGACGTCGCACCTGCCGGACGCGGAAGTGGAACTATGGCGGGAACCGGTCGGCGTCGCGGCACTGGTGACGCCGTGGAATTTCCCGTGCGCCATGATCACGCGCAAGGCGACGGCCGCCATGGCGGCGGGGTGCACCGTGGTTGTCCACCCGTCCAAGGAAACACCCTTTTCCGCATTGGCACTGGCGGAAACGGCACGCCGCGCCGGCGTACCGGACGGGGTATTCAACGTCGTGACCGGGGAACCGGACACAGTGGTCACCCCCTGGACCGAAGATACCCGCGTCCGGGCCCTGTCCTTTACCGGGTCGACCGAAATCGGACGGCTTCTGTATGGGCGCAGCGCACAGACGGTCAAACGTCTGGTTCTGGAACTGGGGGGGCACGCGCCCTTCATCGTTTTCGACGACGCGGACATGGATGTCGCGATCGAAAGTGCGATCGGCGCCAAATTCGCGACATCGGGCCAGGACTGTCTGGGTGCGAACCGCATTCTGGTGCAGCGCGGGGTCTATGACGAATTCTGCCGGCGGTTCGCTGAACGCACGGCGGCGCTGACAGTCGGTGTCGGGATGGATGACCCGGACATCGGTCCGCTGATGAACGACCGCGCGGTCGAAAAACAGGAACACCATGTCGCCGATGCTGTGTCGAAGGGCGCGCGTGTCCTGACCGGCGGCGAACGCCATGCGCTGGGGCCGCTTTTCTATCAGCCAACGGTCCTGGCGGACGTTACCGCCGATGCGCTGATCTTTTCCGAAGAAACCTTTGGCCCCGTCGCGGCGATTGCACCCTTCGATACGGAATCGGAGGCGCTGGCCCGGGCGAACGACAGCGAATACGGTCTGGTCGCCTATGTCCACACCATCGATCCGCGCCGCATCTTCCGGCTGAGCCGCGGTCTTGAGTATGGAATGGTTGCCATTAACCGGACCAAGGTGACCGGTGCGCCGATCCCGTTCGGCGGTATGAAACAGTCCGGCCTGGGGCGCGAAGGCGCACGCCAGGGCATGGAAGCCTTCACCGATATCAAATATGTCTGCCGCGACTACGGCGACCTCACCCTAACGGAGTAATCAAGTCATGCGAACGAACGCCCCCCTGGAATCCTGGGACCGCGACCATTTCTTCCACCCGTCGACCGCCATGGGCGCCCATGCGCGGGGCGAAACCCCGCATCGCATCATCGAAGGCGGATCAGGCGTTTACATCACGGACGCCGAAGGCCGGACCAGCCTGGACGGCTTTGCGGGGCTCTATTGCGTCAACGTCGGCTATGGCCGCACGGAAATCGCCGACGCGATCGCCGAACAGGCGCACAAGCTTTCCTATTACCATTCCTATGTCGGCCATGCGTCCGAACCGGCGATCCGCGTCGCCCAGATGATTGCCGAACGCGCGCCCAATGGGTTGAACCATACGTATTTCGGGCTGTCGGGGTCCGATGCGAACGAAACCAACATCAAGCTGGTCTGGTATGTGAACAACGTTCTGGGCCGTCCGGAAAAGAAGAAGATCATATCCCGCTGGCGGGGCTATCACGGGTCGGGGATCATGACAGGTTCGCTGACGGGGCTGGGCCTGTTCCACAACAAGTTCGACCTGCCGCGCGCGCCGATCCTTCATACCGAAGCGCCCTACTATTACCGCCGCGAAAATCTGGACCAGACCCCGGAAGAATTCGCCCAGCATTGCGCCGACAAGCTGGAGGAGATGATTCTGGCCGAAGGTCCCGACACCGTCGCCGCCTTCATCGGGGAACCGGTCCTGGGTACGGGCGGGATCGTCCCTCCGCCGCCCGGCTATTGGGCGAAGATCCAGGCCGTTCTGAAAAAATACGACGTGATGCTGATCGCGGACGAGGTTGTGACCGGCTTCGGGCGTCTGGGGTCCATGTTCGGGGCCGCCCATTACGGCATTGACCCGGACCTGATCACGGTCGCAAAGGGGCTGACATCGGCCTATACGCCGCTGTCCGGCACAATTGTCCATGACCGGGTCTGGAAGGTTCTGGAACAGGGGTCGGATGAACTGGGGCCCATCGGCCACGGATGGACCTATTCCGCGCACCCGCTGTGTGCCGCGGCCGGGGTGGCGAATCTGGAACTGATCGACCGTCTGGGGCTGGTCGAAAATGCCGGCAAGGTCGGCGCCTATTTCAACAAGGCAATGGCCGATGCCCTGTCTGACCATCCGAATGTGGGTGAAGTCCGCGGTGAAGGTCTTTTGTGTGCAGTTGAGTTCGTCGAGGACAAGGCAGACCGCGTCTTCTTCGACCCGTCGAAGAAAATGGGCCCCGCCCTTTCGGCGGCCGCGCTGGAACAGGGGCTGATCACCCGCGCCATGCCCCAGGGCGATATCCTGGGTTTTGCGCCGCCCCTTTGCTTGACAGAAGATGAAGCGGACCGGATCGTTTCCATGACGCGGGCTGCGGTCAAAACCGTGCTTGGCTAGATTTTGGAAACGAAGCGGATAAGGAACGGCGGTATGGTCGCAAACCCGATAACACCCACGGTGGATTTCGATCAGGACGGGGTTCAACACGGGTTCCTGAAGCTTCCCCATTCCCATGACGAATCGGCCTGGGGGGTCATCATGATCCCCATCACGGTCGTGAAAAACGGGACCGGGCCGACCGCCATCCTGACCGGCGCCAACCATGGCGATGAATATGAAGGCCCGATCGCCCTGTTCGATCTGGCCGCAAAACTGAAACCGGAAGAAGTGTCGGGCCGTGTCGTCATCGTCCCGGCCTTCAACTTCCCGGCCTTTCTTGGAAAACGGCGGACGTCGCCCATTGACGGCGGGAACCTGAACCGCAGCTTTCCAGGAAAGCCCGACGGCACGCTGACGGAAAAGATCGCGGACTATTTCCAAAGCCGCATTCTGCCCATGGCGGACTATGTCCTGGACATCCATTCCGGCGGACGGTCACTGGAAATCATGCCCTTCGCAGCTGCGCATATCCTGCCGGACAAGGAACAGGAAGCGCGATGCGTCGCGGCGATGGAAGCCTTCGGTGCGCCGAATTCGCTGATGCTGCTGGAACTGGGTGCTACCGGCATGTACGACACCGCCGCCGAGGATCTGGGGAAGGTGTTCGTTTCAACCGAACTGGGCGGGGGCGGCACTTCCACCGCCTATACCGCCGGGCTGGCGCGCCGCGGGGTGCGGAACTTCCTGATCCATGCCGGCATCCTGGAAGGCGAACTGGAAAAGGTGCCGACCCGGCGTCTGGATATGCCGAGCGAGCGTTGCTACACGATCAGCGAATCGACGGGTCTGATCGAATATACCGTCAATCTGGGCGACGAGGTGAAGGAAGGCGACATCATCGCCCATGTCTATGATGTGCATCGGACCGGGGCGGCGCCCAAATCCTACCACGCACGCATGGACGGCATATTCACCGGCCGCCATTTCCCGGGCATGATCAATATGGGCGACGTCGTCGGCATGCTGTCGGTGCCGGTCTGACTTTTTCGACTGTCGCCGATATCCTACAGGGATAGCCGACGATAGACCGGTTTCAGGACGGCGGGCATCATGTACATGGGAAGCTGCCAAAGCGCGAAATAAAGGAAAATGTCCGGATGCGCGCCGGCCGGAAGCACGGCCAGGAATATTCCGACATTTCTGTTTGCATTGACGAAGCCCAGCGTCGCGCCAATGCGTGCGCCGAACAGACGGCCATAGATCGTTCCCGCCAGCAGCAGAACGACATAGGATGCGAAGGCAAGGCCCGCGACCGACAGGACGAAGGCGGTTTCCCGTTCCAGCCGGTCCGCAACCCCGTCCATGATGGCAACGGCGAAGGTCAGCAAAAAGAATACGATCGCAAGGTCCAGGAACCCCTTTGCCTGCCCGATCCTCTCCGCCTTCAGGAACAGGCGAAGCACGATCCCTGCGGCCACGGCGCTTCCAATGAACAGGGTCAGGTCGATGCTCCAGGCCAGCGCATCGATGCCCAGATCCAGCCCCAGAAGGTGCAGTGCCACCGCGGGCGCGGTAAACGGCAGCGCCAGACTGCCCAGCACAAGAACCATCATTGCAAACGCATCGTCCAAACCCAGAATTTGGGACAGCGCCGGTGTGGACATAAGCGGGGACGTCGCGGCCATCAGAACCAGTGCGGTGACAAGCCCGACACTGAGCCACGAATTCCCGTTAAGCCCGCCGACGACCGCCCAACAAAGAAGCGGCGTGATGAACAGCATCCAGCACAGCGCCGCGATGACAGGTACTGGACGGCGCACCGTTCCGGCAGCCTGTGACGGGTCGATCCGGACGGCTGAAATCACCAGCAGAAGCCAGATCGACGGGCCCAGAAGCGGCCGTGCGATGCTGGAAAGCGACGGGACGACAAGCCCGATACAGACGCCCAGGGCCAGCAACAGCGGCGCGCGGGCGGCCAGCAGAGTTATATACCTGTTCACTGTGGGGCCTGGGTCAGGGGCGGCTCCAGCCGCTGGTGGAAGACGCATCGGCGCCCGAAACACTGATGCGGCGTAAGGAAAAATCGCCGCCGGAATTGCTGAGGATCAGGCCCGCCCACGGGTCGCGGAAACCGCGATCCAGCGTCGAAAAAACGTCCTTTCCATCGATGGCCAGACTGAAACCGCCGTCGGGGCTGCGGGTCCAGTCGATTGCATGAACCTGCCCGTCCAGGAGGTCCGCCGTCAGGCCCGCAGTCTGAATGATGGACTGTCCGCGCGACCCGATGCGAAGAAGGGTGATCGTTTCTGCCCCTCCATCGATCTCAAGCCGGTAGCCGGGATAGATATTCTGCAGCGGCTGATAAACGCCAAACTGAACCGACGGTGGCGTATCGTCCGAAATCCGGCTGAGGGAGATTTCCGCCTGAATGCGGAATGCGTTTGTGAACTCGACCGGCGCGATGGCGATGGCCGGTGTGGTCCCGTCGTTATAGGCGGTCGCGGATTCGTTCGTGCTGTCCCCGCCGCTCTGGCTGCGGACCACGCCGCGCAGAATGGCCCCCAGAAGCTGCTGGCCGACATCGCCACCAGACTGGCCGCTTGACCCGCTGTCGCTGCTGTCTGCGGTGGATGACGGGGTGGACCGCACCACCGACCGCAGGCCGGATCGCCAGTCGGTCCGCATTTCCCCCTGCAGAACCTGCCAGGGGGCGGGCGGGGGGCCGTCTTCCTGGAACTCTTCGGAATAGGTGACCGCGCCGAACGGATTGGCGTAGCGGGCCGACAGCTGCCTCAGGTCATGCAGGAACCACGGGTCGGCCAGGCGGTCCCGTTCCCCCCGGTCGATCATCTCGTTCAATTCCCCGATCAGGGCATTAAGCGATTCCGTGGATGTATCCTGTGCGTGAGCCGGATGGACCGCCATGAGGGTGCTCAAAAGCGCCAGCCAGAATGCGCGCCGCATCATATCTTCCTCCCGCATGTCCCTCTGTCTTGCCAGGTAAGCTTAACGTGAAGAATCCGGTCTGGGAAAGAGCGCTGTCGCTACTCCGTGAACCCGCACGCGGCAAACGCATCCGACATGGCGGCCGGCACCGGGGCTGTCACCGAAACCGGCTCCTTCTTCGGGTAGAGCGGCAAGGTGACGCTTCGCGCATGCAAATGCAGCGGCAGGACGCTGTTTGCCGCGCGGTCTTCCGGCACGCCGTACCAGGGGTCGCCCAGAATGGGGAATCCGGATTGGGCGCAATGTACGCGGATCTGATGGGTTCGCCCGGTGCGCGGGTGGATTTCAAGCCAGCTTGTTCCATCCGGGCCCGTGCCCAGGACGCGATAGTCGCTGGTCGCGTCCTGCCCGTCGGGGGAAACGACCATGCGCCATCCGCCCGCCTTGGTGGATGTTTTCAGAAGCGGGAAATCGATCCGCCCCGCGCGGTCCGGCGGCTGACCACGCACAACCGCCCAATAGGTTTTCTGGACCCGGCCTTCCTGAAACAGCTTGCCGACCCGCCTCAAAGCCTTTGGATGACGGCCCAGGACCAGACAGCCCGATGTGTCCCGGTCCAGACGGTGGGCAAGCGCCGGGGGTTTCGGAAGGCCGAACCGCAGGTCATCGAACGCATCTTCCAGGGACGGCCCGCCGGACGGGCCCGCATGGACGGCGATGCCCGCCGGTTTGTCCACGACAAGGATCAGCCCGTCGCGATAAAGGACGTCTGGCAATCTGACCATGACCGGCGATCAGCCGCCCGCCATCTTGGGCAGGATGAAGACCTCGCTGTCCGGGTCAATCTTCTTGAAACGGTCCAGGCGATAGAGCGTCCCGTCAATGGAAACGGTAACGCCCTTGTCCAGGACCGGTTTCAGGTCCGGCGCCGCTTCGCCCAACGCGATCAGCATGCGGTCGATGTTGGGCGCGTCGATGTCAAATTCGGCCCGCCCGTCCGCCAGACGGCTGAGCGATCCCCAAAGGACGACTTTCGCCATGCGTCTCCCGCTTCGGTCTATTCCGCCGCCAGTACTTCGGGTTCCGTCGGGCGGTCCTTCAACAGCTTCAGCAGTCGCGGCGGGGACATCGGAAGTTCGCACGGCCGGATGCCCGCCGCGGCCGCAATCGCGTTCGCGACCGCACCCAGCGGCGGCACAATGGACGTTTCGCCGACACCGCGCACGCCGTACGGATGGCCGGGGTTCGGCACTTCCACAATCACCGTGTCGATCATCGGCAGATCGCTTGCCACCGGAATGCGATAGTCCAGGAAACCCGCATTTTCCATCAGGCCCTTGTCGTTATAGACATATTCCTCGTTTATCGCCCAGCCGATGCCCTGTGCGGCACCGCCCTGCATCTGGCCTTCGACATAGTCGGGACTGACGGCCTTGCCGGCATCCTGCGCGATCAGATAGCGCAGCACGGTCAGACGCCCGGTGCCCGGGTCCAGTTCCACATCGCAGACATGGGTGGCAAAACTGGGTCCCGCACCGTCCGCGTCGGTTTCGGAATGCCCGGCGATGGGGCCGCCGGTGGACGCCGCTGCCTCTGCGATCTGGCGGACCGTCAACGGTTCGTGTTCGCCGGCGTTCGGTCCGGCGGGGACGACCTTTCCGCCTTCCCATTTCACCGCATCGACCGGCAGGTCCCACATCTTCGCGGCCCGTTCCAGCATCACCTGTTTCAGGTTCCGTGCGGCTTCGATCGTGGCGAGACCGCTTGCGAAGGTCGCCCGGCTACCGTCGGTGATGTCATTGAACCCAAGGGACGCCGTATCCGCGATGATGGTTTGGACATGGGCATAGGGCACGCCCAGTTCTTCGGCCGCGAACGCGCACATGCTGGCCCGGCTGCCGCCGATATCCGGCGTGCCGACTGACAGCGCAAAGGTGCCGTCGATATTCAGGTTCAGGCTGACCGCGGTCTGACCGCCGAAGTTGAACCAGAACCCGGACGCCACACCCCGGCCCTGGTTCGGGCCCAGCGGGATCGAATAGTTTGGATGTGCCTTTACGGCCTCAAGGCATTCGATCAGTCCGACGTCCTTGTAGGTCGGTCCGTAGGAAGATTTGTCCCCGCCCTTCGGGGCGTTTTTCAGCCGGAAGTCGACCGGGTCGATCCCGCATGTCGCGGCCAGTTCCTCAACCACGCTTTCGACGGCATAGGCCGCCATCGGCGCACCCGGCGCACGATAGGCCGCCTGTTTCGGGCGGTTCGTGACGACATCCCAGCCGACAGCCTTCACATTGTCCAGCTTGTAACAGGCAAAGGCTGTCATTGCGCCCATCTGGACCGGCGATCCGGGGAAGGCGCCGCCCTGATACTTTAGCTCCGCCTCGGCAGCCGTGATCGTGCCATCCGCCTTGCAGCCCATTTTTACGCGCAGGGCGGCGGACGCCGTCGGGCCGGTCGCTTTCAGGACTTCGTCCCGGCTCATCACGATTTTGACCGGACGGCCCGCCTTGCGCGACAGCGCGACGGCCACGGGTTCGATGAAGACGGTCGTTTTGCCGCCGAAACCGCCGCCGATTTCGGACGGCGTAACCCGCAGTTTCGAAACGTCCATTCCCGCCAGGCGCGCACAGGTGTCACGCACGGCGAAATGGCCCTGCGTGCAGCACCAGATCTCACCGGACCCGTCGCCGGAAATGTTGGCAAGGCAGGCATGCGGTTCGATATAGCCCTGGTGTGCGGCGCCCGTCGTAAAGTTCCGTTCGACGATATGGTCCGCATCCGCAAAGCCGCTTTCCACATCGCCGTGGCCGATTTCAATGCGGCCCGCGATGTTGGTGGGCCGGTCCGGCGCATTTTCCAGACCGTCCGTGCGGATATGGTCATGCAGGATCGGCGCGTCGTCGGCCATGGCCAGTTCAACGTCCACGACGTGGGGCAGGACTTCATATTCGACGTCGATCAGCTTAAGCGCTTTGGTGGCGATCCGCGGATTGATCGCGGCGACCGCGGCGACGGCATGCCCGTCATAAAGCGCCTTTTCCCGCGCCATGACGTTGTAGCGGACATTGGTCAGTTCGCTGTCGGCGATGACGTCCGGGTGGTCCTTGAAGTCGGCGGACGAGACCACCGCCTTCACGCCGGGAAGGGCCAGAGCCTTCGACGCGTCGATCTTTAGGATCTTTGCATGGGCGTGCGGGCTGCGCAGGATTTTCCCGTGCAGCATGCCGGGCGCGGTCATGTCCGCGCCGTATTTCGCGCGGCCCGTTACCTTGTCCACGCCGTCCGGACGGACGTTTCGGTGACCGACGACCTGGAACGACTTTGTGGCATGATCGGCATCAAGCGGCATTGCTTTCCTCCCTCATTTCGGCGGCGGCGGCCTGGACCGCGCGGATGATTTTATCATACCCCGTGCAGCGACAGAGGTTCCCCGCCAGCCAATAGCGGATTTCCGTCTCAGTGGGGTTCGGATGTTCGTCCAGAAGCGCTTTTGCGGCGACCAGAATGCCCGGCGTGCAGATTCCGCACTGCAGGGCCGCATGGTCCAGGAACTGGCGCTGCAACGGGTGCAAAACCTCGCCATCCGCCATGCCTTCAATGGTGCCGATTTCGCGGTCTTGCGCTTCCGCACCCAGCACCAGGCAGGAACAGACGGGCCGTCCGTCCAGATTGACCGTGCATGCCCCGCAGTCGCCGGTGCCGCACCCTTCCTTGGTCCCCGTCATCTGAAGACGGTCGCGCAAGACGTCCAGCAGCGTTTCTTCCGCGTCGCACAGATATTCCGTGCGGTCGCCGTTGATCGTGGTGGTAACGTGTATCTGGCTCATCAGTGCTTATCCTTTCGCGCGTTCCAGCGCGATCTTCGCGGTTCGTTTGGCGAGTGTTCCTGCGACTTCGACCCTGAATTCGATCGTGCCGCGCTTGTCGTTGATTGGGGCCGCGGCGGCGGAACAGGCGTCCCCCATGGCGGCCAGGGCGGCATCATCGACCTTGGTGCCGATCAGTGCCTCGGCGGCGGCGTCCACTCGCAGAACGGTTGCTGCAACCGCACCCAGCCCGACCCTGGCGGCGGTGCAGGTGCCGCTGTCATCCAGCGTCAGGCAGACGCCGACACCGACCACGGCAATGTCCATTTCGGTGCGCGGAATGAACCGCAGGTAGGCCTCCCCCGTGCGGGGCGGGTGGGTCGGAAGTAGGATCGATTCAACGATCTCCCCCTTGGCGAGCGACGTCTTGCCGGGACCGGTCACGACATCTTCGACAGCGGCATCGCGCGAACCGTTCGGCCCGACGATGCGGGCGACCGCGCCCGCAGCGACCATGGCGGGCACGCTGTCTGCCGCCGGCGATGCGTTGCATAAATTGCCGGCCAGGGTCGCGCGGCCCTGTACCTGTGTGGACCCGATCAGGCCCGCTGCTTCGCACACGCCGGGCCAGCCGCCCACCGCCGCATCATGTTCGTTCAGTTCCGCGCTGGGTACCGCAGCACCGACGCGCAGACCGCCTTCTTCCAAAGTGATCGACTTCATCGCGTCGATCCGCTTCAGGTCGACAACCAGATCCGGTTCGATGAACCCGGACCGCAGCCGCACCAAAAGGTCCGTGCCGCCGCCCAATACATAGGCCTTGCCCTGTTCCTGAACCAAAAGAGAGACGGCGTCTTCCACCGTCGTCGGACTTTCAAAACGCATCACTGTTCCCCGCTGTAGGCCTTGTGATTATTCGACCCTGACGGTTTCCGATGCCGTTCGCTTTGTCAATCTGGGGAGAGACTATTTTTGTCCGATTTGGCCCGTCAGAAGCCGGGTCAATGCAACCACGATCCCGACCGACGCGATCCACCAGCTTTGCCACAGCCCGACGGACAGGCACCAAATGGTTATTGCCGCGGCAACGGATCCCAGCAGGGCCGCATTTGCCAGCCTGTTGGGAGGGGTCGTCGCGCGATAGAGCGCCAGTACCACGGTCACGAGTATCAGGACCGTACCGACAAGCCCCAGTTCAAGGCGCGCCTGAAGCAGCGCATTATGGGGATGCAATGGCATGACATCCGCCGAATCCAGATTGTCGGTGACAATAAGCGGCATCCAGGGGGCATCAATGCGGTCGGTATACGAATAGATGTCGAGTTCCGCGTCCGGCAGGTCGCGGGCCGCCCGTGCGCCCCAGCCTAAAAGGGGGCGTTCGGCAATCCGTTCGGCGGTGTAGTGCCAGGTGATCAGTCGATGCTGGAAGGAAAAACTGTTGTGATCCACCGTGAAGGCGATCGCCGGTGCCAGGCGCACAGCGTCCCGCAGGACAACCGGTCCGGCCAGCGCACCCGCGAAAAGGCCGACCGCTATGACCCCCAGGATGACCCGGGGGCGCCAGTACCCTGCCAGCGCAACGACGGGGCCAACGGCCCCCGCAAGAACCGCGCTGCCGGACGCGCCCATGAACATGCCCGCGATCAGCGGGATGAGCCCGACCGCCATTCCGGCAATCCGGTTCCGGCGCCAGACCCCGGAGGCCGCAACCGGCCCCACAACGGACAGAACATTGATTGCCCGGTTGTAGGCCCCCCACCACCAGTCCAGGTTCGGCTTGTCCGACAGTTGGCGCAGAAGCCAGTTGTCGGAAAGCCGTTCGATCGCAAGCCAGAACAGCGCAAAAAGGATCCCGCACAGCAACGCATTGATGCACTTATCTTTTTCCTGTTTGTTCAACCGCCCGGCCGCGGCCCAGAACAGGGCCGCCGCAGCGACCAGCGCACCCACCCGAAGGGCCCGTTCCGCGTTCGCACCCAGGGGGGTCCAAAGGTCCGCCAGCAAAAGATATGCAAAGGAAAGGAATGTTGCGGCAAGGACGGGGCGATCGACCCGTAGGGTCAAAGGACGGTCTCCGCCAATCACCAGGGCCGACGCCAGCGCGATGAGCACCGTAAGCGGAACGGTCTGGGCCGACGCCAGGACCAGCATCGGGCCGAACAGCCCGACAAGGACGGCAAGGGATGTTGCAGCGATGCGCCGGTCAGGCAATCGGGACGCCTTTCATTATCCACCGTGAAGACAGGATAAGCCCGTCCAAGGATACGCGATTCCGTCGCTGCATAGTCCGCGCCGCGCCTGTCTGTCACGGGGGATGTCGCCGGACAACCTCGACCAGCGGGCCGTTCGACGCTATCTTTTCGCCAGAAAAGCAGAAACAGGCAAACCGGGGAGTTCGGCCATGGACGGCATCAATCAGACAGACCTTCAGACCTACCGGCTTTTTATCGACGGCCAATATGTCGATGCCGAAGGGGGAGAAACATTCGACAGTGTCGATCCCTACCGGGGGGAGGTCTGGGCAAAGGTCGCAAAGGCGGGACCTGTCGATGTCGACCGCGCGGTGAAGGCGGCAAAGCATGCCATGACAAAGGGGCCCTGGGCATCGATGACCGCGTCCGCCCGGGGCAAGGTTCTGCGCCGCATCGGCGATCTGGTCGTGGAAAATGCCGACCGTCTGGCCGCAATCGAAGTGAAGGACAATGGAAAGCTTCTGTCCGAAATGGCCGGTCAGCTGAAGTATCATCCCGAATGGTGGTACTACTACGCCGGCCTGGCGGACAAGATTGAAGGTGCGGTTGTTCCGATCGACAAGCCGGACATCTTTGCGTTCACCGACCATGAACCGGTCGGTGTTGTCGCCGCCCTGACGGCGTGGAACTCACCGCTTCTGTTCATCGCCTGGAAATGTGCCCCGGCGCTGGCGGCAGGGTGTGCGGTCGTCGTCAAGCCGTCGGAATTCACGTCCGCATCAACCCTGGAATTCGCCGCCCTGACGAAAGAGGCCGGCCTGCCGGACGGCATGTTCAACGTGGTGACAGGGTTCGGCGCGGAAACCGGCGCGGCGCTGGTCGATCATCCCGACGTTGCAAAGATCACTTTCACCGGGTCGGACGCGACGGGCGCACATATCTATTCCCAGGCCGCGAAGAGCCTGAAGCGCGTCGCCCTGGAACTCGGCGGAAAGTCGCCGAACATCGTATTCGAAGATGCGGACCTGGATGCCGCGGCGGCGGGGGCCGTTTCCGGCATATTCGCGGCGACCGGCCAGACCTGTATTGCCGGGTCGCGCCTGCTGGTTCAGCGGTCGATCATGGAACCGTTCATGGAAAAGCTGACCGCCATGGCAAAGACGGCAAAGATGGGCGACCCGATGCAGGCGGACACAAACATCGGCCCCGTCACCACACCGCCGCAATACAAGAAGATCCTGGACTATATCGACATCGCAAAGTCGGAAGGCGCGACATGCATCATGGGCGGTGGTCCGGCGGACGACCCGTCGCTGCCGGGCGGGCAGTTCCTGCAGCCGACAATCTTCACCGGCGTCACCAACGACATGCGCATCGCCCAGGAAGAGGTGTTCGGCCCCGTTCTGTCGGTCATCGGTTTCGACACGGAAGAAGAGGCGATCGAAATCGGGAACGACATTGCCTATGGGCTGGCCGCCGGCGTCTGGACCAAGGATATCGGCCGAACGCACCGAATGGCGAAAGCGCTGAAGGCCGGGACCGTCTGGGTCAACACCTACCGCGCGATCAGCTACATGATGCCGTTCGGCGGCGTGAAGCGGTCCGGCCTGGGGCGTGAAAGCGGGATAGAGGCGATCCGCGGATATCTGGAAACGAAAAGCGTCTGGATTTCCACCAGCGACGCGGTGCCGGGCAACCCATTCGTTATGCGCTAATTACGCCGGCATGCGCAGACCCCGCGGAATCGCGCGCTATTTTCTTTTCTTCGCGTTTGCCTTGGCGGGGTGCATTTCGGGAAACGCGTCTTTTCCGACTGCCAGTTCCTGGGAACAGCAGCAGGTCAGCGCCTTTCTGCGCCTGCCGGACGGTCCGGGGCCGCATCCCGCAGTCGTCCTTCTGCACGGTTGCGGGGGGCTGGAAAGGGAACGGCCCGGGCAATTCGTTTGGCGCGGGCTGAACCTGCACGCGAACGCGCTTCTGGAAATCGGGATCGCGACACTGATCGTCGATTCCTGGGGATCGCGCGGTCTGTATTTCGATGAACTCATGCGGACGAACTGCCGGTGGGGGGCGGCCGGCATCCGGGTGGATGACCTGTATGGCGCGATCGACTACCTGAACGGTTTGCCCGCGATTGATGGGTCGCGGATAGGTGCGGTCGGTCTGTCAGAGGGCGGGCGGGCGGTCCTGCGGGCGTTGCAGACGGACCACTACCGAAACAGGCCGCATCGGCTGACGGCGTCGGTCGCCTTTTACCCGCCATGCTACGGTCTTGCGCCGCCCTTCTATGCGCCGTCATTGATCCTGATCGGCGATGCAGACGATATTACGCCGTCGCAGCCGTGCCTGTCGCTGGTCCATGTGGCGGAGCTGGCGACCGGGAATACGGTGTTCAGTGTGGATATGCCGCGCGAAGCGCCGCTGGTTCACGTCTATGCCGGCGTACATCATTCCTTCGACCTGCCGTTCAGCGGCATGCACCAGATTCCGATCGGTACCGTCGCGGCCAGCCCCGAAGCAACGCACGACGCACGTGCCCGTATGGTCGAATTCTTTCGGAAATACCTGTTGCCCTGACGTTGGCGCAGGCTTTTTTGGGCTTCACGTCATGGTGCCACCGGCCTTTACGAAACCTTAATCGGTTCTGGTGTAAGGCTAGGCGGAATTATCCGACAACCAACGGGAAACGCTTCTTTTGCAAATCGGACACTACGAATATCCCGTTCCGCAGGAGCAAGATGACTGGCGGCTGGCCGCGTTCTTCGAATATTGGCTGTCGAAGCGCGGTGGGTTTTCAATTGCCCGGCGGATCGACATTGACCCGACGGAAATTCCGAAACTTCTAGGCTATTTCAACATGATCAAGATTGAGCGGGACGGTACCGAAATGCGGTTCCGCTTCACCTTGTGGGGCACAATGGTCGCCGAGATGTATGGTGGCGATTTTACCGGAAAGTATCTGGAAGAGGTCATGCTTCCGGCCAAGATAAATGCGATCCGGCAAGCATTCATGCAATGCGTGGACAAACTGCAACCGCATTATTGGGCGGTTCCGGTACCGCGACCCAACCGGCATTTCATCGGCTATCGTCGTTTGGTGGTGCCACTGGCGACAGTTGATGGCCGACAGGTTTCACACCTGATGGCGATGATGATTCCTACAATAGTGGCAGAAGAAGAAATCGTCGCGCGCGTTAGTGCGCAGTCCCACTGACGGGAACGAATGTATCGGACGGTCTCTCGCCTTCGGACTTGCTGTCGATCCATTCAAGGAATTCAAGATCCGTTGCCTTGCGAGCCTCACTGATGCGGTCCAGGAATGATGGCAAGCCATCGACCGATGTCTGGGATTCTATGGTCTTGAATATGTCGGCCAGACCCGCAAACCCGATGTTCGCACACATGCCTTTCATGGTGTGGGCCGTGCGGGAGATGCGTTCCATATCGTCCGTGTCCGAAATTTCGCGAGCGGATTTCGCAACTTCAGCCAGGGCGGACTGACCCACGGACTTGATCCGTTCAATCGGCATGATGGGTACCAGGCTTTCCAATGCAGCAGCATCGATTGCCGATCGCGCGCTTACTTCGTTGTCCGGTTCGGCCGCCGGTGCTGCATCCGGCTCCAGGACCCCAACCATCGATGCCATGACGGTATACAGCCGGTCCCAATTGACCGGTTTCGATACGACATCGCTCATGCCTGCATCCAGATAGTAGTTCCGCTGTTCTTCAAACGCATTGGCGGTCAATCCGACGACGGGCACGGGATGCCCTTCTGAACGGATGCGCCGCGTTGCATCCACCCCGTCCAGAATCGGCATCTGGATATCCATCAGAATCATATCGAATTTCTGTTCCGCGGCCCGTTCAACCGCTTCCAGGCCGTTTTCCGCAAGGACGACCGTACAGCCCCATGAACGCAGCATCTCCGCCGTGATGATCCGGTTGATTTCCACATCATCCACACACATCACACGAACACCCGACAGCATTTTCTCACCGGTGCCCTGTGATGTGCGGAATGTCCGCGCCGGCGTGCTGAGCGTCGTCGTCGGCAAATTCAGCTGAAGCGTGAAGACGGACCCCAGCCCTTCCTCGCTCTTGACCAGAATTTCGCCACCCATGGCCGTTGCCAGATGCCGCGAGATGGTAAGGCCAAGTCCGGTTCCGCCATAAATTCGGGTCGTCGAGGTGTCTGCCTGCTGGAATGAATGGAATATCGAATGCAGCTTGTCTGACGGGATGCCGGGACCGGAATCCCTGACGCTGATTTCCAGGTTTGCCACGTCGGTGTCATCCCCCTCCCGCGCCGCCAGGACCATTGTTATGCCGCCATGTTTCGTGAACTTGATCGCGTTCCCGATCAGGTTGGTCAGGATTTGCTTGATCCGGTTCGGGTCGCCGGACAGTGCCATGTCCTGGCTAATCTTGTATTCGACATCCAGTGCAAGTCCCTTTCGCTGCGCCAGCGGGACAAAGCTTGAATAGACCTCGTCAACCAGCATTGTCGGGTTGAAGGGAATATTTTCCAGTTCCAGCTTGCCGGTCTCGATCTTCGAAATATCCAGAACGTTGTTGATGATCGACAGAAGCGAATCCCCGGATGTCTTCGCCATGTTCAGATAACGCTTCTGTTCCGGCGACATCTTTGTCTGTTCCATGAAGGTCAGACTTCCCATCAGACCGTTCAGTGGCGTTCGGAGTTCGTGGCTTGTGGTGGTCACAAAGGCGGTCTTTGCGTTGTTCAGCTGTTCCGAGTACTTGCGCGCTTCCTGTTCCTTTGCGAATGCCTCGACCACTTCGATACGGATTTCTTCCAGCCGTTCGATGAACTCGCCAACCTCATCCTGGCGATTGGTCGTGATCGGTGTCGACCGGTTGTCCGGTCTGATCCTGGAAATGGCCTCGCCTACATCGTCCAGCGTTGCCTGTACGGTGTGCTGAAGCGCAAAGGACGCTGACAGCAGCGCCAGGCCGGCAAGTACGATCCCCGCGACCAGGACGCTGACAGTCGTAATGACAAGCGACTGCCGTTCGGCGGTCAGCTGCTGTTGTATGCCTTCGACCGCGTCATAAAGCGCGTTCCGGTTGGCATTGACCCGCGACGTCAGCGCCCGCCGTACCTCAGGATTGTCGGCTTCGCTGACGGCACCCAACCTTTCGACCGTCCGGTCGATGGATTCCAGTCGGCCCAGAATTTCCGACTGCGTCCCTGCGGGCGTGTTCATTTCCCGGAACAGGGAATCCAGTTTTTGGGACAGATCATCCCGCTTTATGCCCCATTGATAGATGACCCGTGGTCCCGGAAAGGATATTGCCTCCGCAGCCAATTCATCGGCCAGGCGCAGGTCCGTTATCGTCTGACTTACCGAATTCAGCCGATCGTTCAGCGTGAGCAACTGAAATCCGGCAACCCCACAGGTCGCCAACAGCACAACCACGGCCACCGCGGACGTCCAACCAAGCAAGACCGCCTTGGTTCGTATCAGCATAATTTACGTCGCACAGGTTTCGATGGCACGATGTCGCCCTCATTCGACAATGCGGACAAGCGTTTCATCAACGGCGCGAAGCGGCCCGGATGCAATGTGGTTCAGCATATTCGGGACCGGGCCTTCGGATGCGCCGACGGAGATACGCCAGTCTGCTTCCGCTTCCATTGCTATCACGAGATCCTGCGGAAGGCTAACCCTCAACGAATGCTGCGGCCACAGCCGTGCCATGTCCTCCGCGGGAATTGAAAGGCGTTCCGACAGGATTTGCTGTGCCACGTCCGGGTTGTTCTGGGCGAAAATGTCTGCCCGGCGGACGCCGTCCAGAAGCGCGATCATTGCCGCTGTCTCTTCCTCTGTCTGGTCGCAACGACCATGAATTACGAAATGATAATACTGGTCGGACTGGTCTGGATACTCCTGGGTCAGGTCGCCAAGCGCCTCACGGATTCTGGACACATGGGGTTCCCAGGTCATCGCCGCATCGGCAACCCCTTCTGTTACCAGGGCTACAGTTTCATAGGGGCCGGCCGGAACGATCTCCACTGCTTGTTCATCGACACCGTTCAAAAGAAAATACTGTGACAGGAAATATTGTCCGACTCCGTTGGGGGTGACAGCCACGCGGTGACCTTCCAGGTCGGTTGCGTTAGGCCCGACCCTGTCCGACCGCGATATAAGACGTGTTGTGCGCGATGCCGAAAGGGACGCGTAGATACAAAGTACCGGATCTTCCATGATGCGGCTGACAACGGCGAATTCCGAACTGGTTCCAGCGGTCAGGCTTCCGCTTACGACGCGTCTTGCCCCTTCCACGCCAGAGGTAATCTCCTCGACGTGGACGCCGGCATCGTCAAGATAGCCATTCGCCTCAGCCAGCCAGATCAGGAGCGCGGTTCTGGATGTGCCGACGGTGAACCCGGAATCCGCTCGCCCCCCGCCCGGATGAATCGCAATCAATAGTATTGTGAAGAAAATTGCCACAATTATAGGATGGCGCATTCGACAGATTGTCCGCATATTCATGTCCTGATCGTCGCGATCGCCCGGGGATGGTGGGACGATATGATTAACTATTGGTTAAATCGGAAAAAAATCCCAACGATTTTGCGCAATGTGCTACACTTTCCTTGGTGGGGTAACATAATATAGGTGGTGGCTTGGTTATGCACTGCCTGTTTTAGTGGAAACGGGGTAAAACATGCTGGAGAAGTCGCCCACGGTGTTGGTCGTCTTCGAAGATGACGACACGACATACGAGATCCTGTCGAAGACGATGGAACAGAACGGCTGGACGGTCGTTCGTGCGCCACATACCGCAGCCGAAATAAAGAATGTTCCGGACACTCTTTTCCAGTGCGACGTCATAATGCTGGATATCCTCCTTGACCCGTCCCTTGATGGGTTCGAAGTCCTGAAGCATCTGGTGGCCAAGGGGTTCCGGGGCACGCTGGTTATCATTTCCGCGAATGCCAGAAAAATGCTGGGCCCGCTGCAGGCCCTGGCCGAAGGGTATGACATCAAGGTCGCGGGTGCGTTTGAAAAGCCGGTGGACTGGAACAGGCTGCAGAAAGTTATCGGCACGCCCCCCAGGAAAACAGATTAGCCTGTTGTCGTCGACGGCTGACGTTCCGTCTATTCAAATCGAAAACACAGAACCTGACTGGTTTCCATGGCGGGGCTGTCGGGTGTGATTACGACCGCATCCCACCCGGTCGGAACGGAAATGAACTGACCGTCGCGGGGTCAGCCTTCAAATACGGTTTCCGCCGGTGTGCCGCCGGATATCCTTAGGCTGTTCAGCCCGCTCAGCACCGATGTCAGCCGGATTCCGGTCGCGTCGTCAGGGACCGCTGTTTCCTGAATGCTGCCGGAATTTCGGCATATCGTGGTGCCGATCGATGACGCAAAAACCTTCGTAGCCCCCGCCGCACACAACATAATTGAAATCACTGCCAGTAACCTACGCATCGCATTCTCCCGACCAAGAAATGAATTTTGATCAGGATACGCGCCGTGACTGGGGATTGGATCAGTAATCAGCGGACATCGATCCGGCGTTGGCGACCACAACTCCGGACAAAAAAAATTGCCCCCGAACGAGTCGGGGGCAAGTTGAACAGGGAGGCTTCACGTCTGGGAGACAGACGTAGGGCCGAAACTATGGGGGACATAGATCGGCGTCGCTGCAATGCAGCAACTGAAGCACCCTTTAAATAGGGCCGATTGAGCCATGTGCCTAGGGATTTATTGAGCAGACCCGTATTGCGTTTTCTGCATAGCTGTGCTCGCGATTTGACCGAAATGAGTGCTTCAGACTTAAAGAATTGAATTCATTCGGAAAATTGCTGAAATTTCCGGCAAAACCAAAATCGCTACTGTTGCAAAAAAATCACGCTACAGTGTATCGCGCCCGCACACCGCGTTCGATGCCGGTGCAGATCAGACGGTCCAGCTCAAGGAACTGTCGAATCATTTGCAGCAGATTCAGCTCTTCTTCGGACGCTTCCAGATCGGCGGCGGCGACTTCCACCGCAAGCGCATAGGCCGTCTCGAAAAGCGTCTCCGGCAGCGCGGCCTTCATTTCCGCGATGATCAGGTCGATCCCGTTTTCATCCTGCAACTTCTCAAGACACTGTTCCGTGATCGCGGGAAGCCGGGCAATGTCGAAATCCTGAAAGACCGGCAGATGGGTCACGATCCGCCCGATCATATCCATTTCAGACTCTGTCATGACAGCATCGGCGGCGGCCATGGTGACCATACCGTGAATCAACGCTTCGTGACGGTCGAGCATGAAGAGAATCCTTTCTGCGGGAGGTACGCCTGCGGTTATTCCAACCTCTCGGCACCCCGTCAAGTCCTGCGGCGGCGGGAAAAGGGGGGGCAGAGATGCGGTCAGGAGGGGCGGCTGGCTGGGAAGGGCGGTCCTGTTAACGACTTGTTCGTATCTGCCCGGTATCAAGCAGGATGATGCCGACGGGCAAGATTATCGGCACGACGTAGATTTGGAGTTCAAATGTCCGCTTTCAAGACGTTCGGCCCCGGTGTCTTTCTTGGGACGCTGGTACTTGGGACACTGGCGGTGCTGTCGGCGTCACCGAAAGCCGACGCAGACCACATCGCACTGGTTTTCGCACCCTGGACGAGCCGCCACGACGTATTGCGTGCCTTGGACGGGCACGATCTTCGTATCGTGCGTGGCGGCTGGAACGACAGCGTCCTGATCGTCGACATTTCCGCCGATCCCGGACAGCGTTCCGTCCTGGCCGAAAAGGCGCTTTTTCTGGCGTCGGCACTGGTTGCCGGCACCTGTATCGGCTGGTCCGATCCGAACCAAACAGTTGGAGACACCTAATGGCCGTTTTAACCTCAACTGATCAGGCGGTCGACGAAGGCAAGGCCACCGTCGAATTCACCCCGATGAAACTGGTGGACATACGTCTGCGTGCGCTGGGGCTCAGCATCATCTTTCTATGGGTTCATGTGCCTTTGGTCGCCGCCGCCGCCTGGGCGGTGGATAATGATGTAGTGATGCCGACGGCCGTCATGGCGGCAGTGGCCATGGCCGCAACACTGGACTGGAAGCGGGCGCCTGCAGGTGCCAGCGCGCCACTTACGGTGTCTGTCGCGATGGCACTGACGGTGTCGATTCTGGTCTTCGCATTGAGCGGTCACCGCTGGCAGATCGACATGCATATGTATTTCTTTGCCGTGCTGGGGCTGACCGCCGCCTTCGTCGACTGGAGATCGATCCTGGCCTATGCGGTCGTTGTGGCATTGCACCATCTTACTCTGAATTTTGCGCTTCCGGCGGCGGTTTTTCCGGACGGCGGTGAGTTTCTGCGCGTTGTGTTCCATGCGGTCATCGTCGTGGTTCAAACGGCTGCGATGATTGCGATTGTGTCCGTCATCCGCCGCGGGATAGACAGCGCGGAAAATGCACTGGTTACCGCCCGGGATGCGGAGGCGGCGCGCATGCTGGCCGCGAAGGAGGCAGAGGATAGCCGCGTCCGCGCGGCGGAAGCCCGTGAACAGGATGCCTTGGCCGCATCCGAAGAACGCCGCCAGCAGCGCGACGCGCTGGCCGCCAGTTTCGACAAGGAAGTGAACGGCGCCATCGCCAATCTGCGCGCCGCTGTGGAGGCAGCCCGCCGAAGCATCGACAATGCCCGCACCCAGAATGGCGAGGCGGAAAGCGAATCCGGCGTCATGACGGACGCGTCCGAACGCATGAACCAGAACATCAACACCGTCGCTGCCGCGTCTGAACAACTTGCGTCCAGTGCGGTTGAGATCGGGCGGCGGATTGCCGATACCCGTGCCATCGCGGATGATGCCGGCAGTGCAAGCCGCACGACCGAAGAAAAAGGCCGGTCGCTGGCCGAAACGTCGAAACGTATAGAAGAGGTGGTCGGCCTGATCGCGGATATCGCGGAACAGACCAACCTTCTGGCACTGAACGCTACTATCGAAGCCGCGCGGGCTGGGGAATCCGGAAAGGGATTCGCCGTTGTGGCGAACGAGGTGAAGGGGCTGGCGGAGCAGACGGCCCGTGCGACCGAAGAGGTCCGCCGGGAAATCGCCGCAATCGTCGAGGCGATTGAAGAAGTCGCGTTGGCTTTGAAAGGCGTCACCAGCAAGAATGACGAGATGTCGGAGATTTTTGCCTCTGTTGCGTCAGCCATCGATCAGCAGCTGGCCGCGACCCAGGAAATTGCCCGGAATACGAAGGAAGCCGCAATCGGCACGGAAGAGGTCTCGGGGTGCGTCGGTCGGGTGCGAAACGCGACGCAGGGGTCTACGACCAAAATCGCCGAAGTGCTGGACGCGACGGCGGAACTGGACCGCATCACCGGGGAGGTTGAACAGAAGTCCGGCGCTTTCCTGACCGCAATCCGTGGGTGACGGCGAACGGGCGACGCGGTCCTTTCGCGTTCCGGAAATACTGTTTCGCCCGGGTGTGGCATGGTCGCGCCTTTCGCATTGCAGCGTAGCGACGTAGTCTTCCGCCCATGCATGTACTGATCGAAATCACCATTCCCATCTTTGCCATCATCTTTGCAGGCTGGCTGGCGGGACGCTTCAAACTGTTGGGACAGGACAGTTCGGCTGCGCTGAACGGATTCGTCTATTTCATCGCGCTGCCGGCGATGTTCGTGTCCTCAACCTCCCAGGCGCCGGTGGGTTCTGTTCTGGACTGGGATTTGCTGGCAGTCGTTGCAGGCGGGTACCTTGCGACCGCGATTCCGGTTGCCATCCTTGCCCGGATCTTCTTTTCAAAGCGGATCGGGGAGATCGGGCTGCATTCCGGATCGTCGGTTTTCGCGAACACCGGCTATATGGGCATACCGCTGACGCTGACTGCCTTCGGGGACGCGGCCACCAACGCCATGATCGCGACCGTGCTGGCAAACCTGTTCATCGTGCTGGGCATTGCAAGCGCGGTGATGGAAGTGGACCGGACCGGGGCCAAGGGGCCGCGTGTCGTCGTGGATTCCATAAAGGGGCTGGTGCGATCACCGCTGCTGGTCGCGTGTTGTTTCGGAATGACGCTGTCGGCGCTCAACCTGCCGGTTCCGGGCCCGGCATTGCGTTTCCTGGATTTGCTGGGCGCGGCGGCGGGGCCGTGCGCGCTGTTCGCGATGGGGCTGTTCCTGGTCGGCCAGTCGGTGCGCCGCGGCGCGGGAGAGGTCGCCTGGATCACGGTGGCGAAACTGGTCTTCCATCCGCTGCTGACCTGGGTCTTCGCGGTTTATGTTATTCCGCTGGACCCGCTGGAAGAAGCCGTTGCCGTTCTGATGGCCGCACTGCCGACGGGTGGCCTGATCTTTGTCCTGGCACAGCGATACGGTGTCTATGTTCAGCGGGCGACGGCCGTGATTCTGGTATCCACCATCCTGTCGGTCGCGACCGTGACCCTGGTCATTCAGTATTACGAAGACCTGATCATCGGCTGACTGTTCTGGCGTGCCGGCGGGTTATCGTTCCGGCGGCAGAAATGCACCAACAGTCTCTACCGCTTCCTTAAGACCGATGCGCTGGACTTCCACGCCGTCGGGGAATGCGCCCAACAGGCGGGTCGGCATGCGGCTGTCCAACAGGACGAACACGCCGCGGTCGTCGGCCCGGCGGATCAGGCGGCCGAACGCCTGTTTCAGTTTCAGGCGCGTGATGGCGTCGTCGTAATCCTTGCCGCCGAAACGCTTGCGCCGTGCCTTGTGCAGGATCGTCGGGCGTGGCCACGGCACCCGGTCGAAGACGATCAGCCGCAGGCTGTCGCCCGGCACATCGACCCCGTCGCGGATCGCGTCCGTCCCCAGAAGGCAGCTTGTCGGGTCCGCGCGGAACATGTCGATCAGCGTCGGCAGGTTCAACGCGTCCACATGCTGGGCCAGCAGGTCGATACCGTCCGCCTCCAAATCGGCGGCAATGCGCCGATGAATGGCGCGCAGGCGCGCGATCGCGGTGAACAGGCCCAACCCGCCGCCGCCGGACGCGCGGAACAGCGCGCGATAGGCGGCCGCCACCTGACCGGCGTCGTTGCGGTTGACGTCGGTCACGATCAGAACCCGCGTCTGCGCAGGATAATCGAAGGGGGAGGGGACGCGTGCCCGGATCGGCGGCGCCGGAAGATAGTCGGTTCCGGACCGGCGTTCGGCGGATTTCCAGTCGGCTTCCACATCGCCGGATCCGTCGGTCAGGGTGGCCGACGTCAGGATGGCGCCATGGGTGTTCACCAGCACGGTTTCGGCAAAAGGAAATGTCGGATCGACCCAGTGGCGCCGCATGCCGACATCGGCATCCCGTCCGTCGATCCGGTCCAGTGCAAACCATTCGACGAAATCGTCCGGCGTGTCGTCCTGAAGTCCGCCCGCCATATCCTGTGCAGCGGCGGCATAATCAAGGACCCGATGCTTCAGGGACCGGCAGATCTGGTCGATCCGCATTTTTTCGGCCAGGTCGATTTCGTCCGCCTCTTCCTCCAGACGGGCGGCAAGCCCGTCATGCAGACCCTTCGCCGCCTTTCCCATGTCGCGGAACAGCTGCACCACACCGTCGGCGGTGTCCAACAGGTCCGGTCCCGGGTCGTGCTTTTCCACCTCCAGTCCGAAGGGGCCGTCGCTGTCCTTAGCGCGGGCCAGAACCAACCGGCGCACTTCCGCAAGGAAGGATTCCAGCGGCCCGCGGGCCTTTCCATCCGCGATACGGCCATGCCACCCGTCGCCCGGAAGGCCCCCGGCCGCCCGAAGAAGATGGTCCAGAAAGGCCCGGTTGTCGTCATTTGCCAACAGGTCTTCCACCCGGGCCTTAAGGCCGCGCGCCCGGCCCCTGCCGGTCCCTTCGGACCCGCGCAGCCAACGCCGCAGTTCCGCCGTTTCCTGGCCCGACAGGTGGGCGGAAAAGGCGCTGTCGGCCGCGTCGAAGACGTGATGCCCCTCGTCAAAGACCAGCCGCGTCGTCCGCCCGCCCAGGTCCAGTGCGCCCCGCGCCGCCTGAACCATGACCAATGCGTGGTTCGCGATCACAAGGTCCGCGCGGCGGGACCGCCGGACGCCGCGTTCGATGAAACAGCGGCTGTAGTGGCTGCATGCGGTATAGACGCATTCGCCCCGCCGGTCCGTCAGGCTGGAAAGCCGGCGCCCACCGGTCAGGTCGACCAGCCAGGCAGGGAAGTCGCCGCCGGTCATGTCGCCGTCGCGTGTCGCGCCCGCCCATCTGGCCATCAGACCCAGTGGCACCGCTTCCGCCGGGCTGACGGAAACGCCGCGCGACGCTTCTTCCAAATTCAACAGGCAGACATAGTTTTCCCGTCCCTTTCGCACGACCACGCGGCGCTGTTTGGTCGACAGGTCCGGGAACAGCCGGTCCAGTTCATCGTCAATCTGATGCTGCAGGTTGCGGGTATAGGTCGAAAGCCAGACGGGCCCTTCGTTCCTTGCCGCCCACAGGCTGGCGGGCGCGATGTAGCCCAGGGTCTTGCCGACACCGGTACCCGCTTCCGCCAGGACGACGGACGGCGCCCCTTCGTCCCGGCGCGGCTGAAAGGCACCGGTGACGGCGGATGTGTAGTCCGCCTGGGATGGCCTTGCCTCCGCCCGTTGACCGTCCATACCGTGGCTGAGCAGATCGGACAGCCGCTGTCGTGCCTCCACCGGGTCGATCGGCTGGTCGCCGGGCGGCGGTGGCGGGGCTTCTTCCTGCCATTCCGGCAGGTCCTTCCAGACGTCCAGTCCGGAAACGGCGGCACGGACCCCAATCGCTTCGGCATCCGCGCCAAGCGCCGCCAGTACGGACGGCGCCCATGGCCAGCCACCCCGCGCCATTGCTTCCGCGATACGCCTTGTGCGTACGGCGCGGACCTCATCGTCCCTTGCGTCCGCGATCAGCAGCGTCAACAGGCGCTGTGCCGCCCGGGGCAGGATGATCGCCGCATCCTCCAGGTTCATCACACCCTGTTGCGCGCCAAGGCCCAGTGCCTCCGCCAGACCGGCCGCCGTCGGCACACAGAATCTTGCCGGCAGGACAAAGGCGAACAGTTCCAGCAGGTCCAGCGACCGCGATGGTGGTTTCGCGCCTACCCGCGCCGCGGTCGCGGGCGCATGCAACAGATAGATCGGGCCGCCGCCGCGCAACCGCTGCGCCGCCGCCCGATGGTCCAGGCGTTCGATTTCCCCGTCCGGTGTCAGCCACGCGGCATCGCGCGCCCCGGCGACAAGCGCGGGTGCGGGTTCCAGCATGACGGTGGGTTCCTGAACCATGGTGTAACTGTCGCCGGACTCGGCAGGTATTCACAAGCGTGCGGTCTTTATGATAAGGCGGAATCCATGTCCGACGATATCGCCGCCATTCTGGACCTGGATCGCTATCCGCTACATGAACCGGATGGTAGGGCCTATGCGGACCTGGTCGCGGCGGCATCGGCGCACTGGCGGGATAGCGGCGCATGCCGGTTCGAAGGGTTCATCCGTCCGGATGTCGCGGACCGGGCATCCGCCGAACTGGAACCGGCAACGCGATCCGTCGCCTTCCGGCATCTGAATCGGCACAATGTCTATTTCACGGACAGTACGGACGGCCTGCCGGATGATATCGCGGCGATGTCCCGAAAGACCGCTTCCTGGACGCTGACGGGGGATCAGATGGCGGACACCATCATTCGCCGCGTCTATGAATGGCAGCCGCTGTGCGATTTCATCCGCGACGTTCTGGGGAAACCTGCGCTATATCGCATGGCCGACCCGATGGCCGGGCTGAACGTCATGACCTATGACAAAGGCGATCAGCTGGATTGGCATTTCGACCGCGCGGAGTTCGCGGTCACGATCCTGCTCCAGTCGGCCGATCAAGGCGGTGCATTTGAATATCGCAAGGATCTGCGATCCAGGGACGATCCGAACCATGCCGGTATCCGCGACGTGCTGGCCGGGCGGGACCCGGCCATTCGCACCGCAATCGGGACCCCCGGCACGATGACGATTTTCGCGGGCCATTCGTCCATGCATCGCGTGGCACCCGTCCTTGGCGACCGGCCGCGGCGCATGGCGGTCCTAAGCTTCATGGAAGAAGCAGGGTACCTTTATTCACCAGAAGACCGTGTGCGTTTCTACGGACGGCCGACGCCGGACGCGCCGCCCGTACGGCGCCCGGCCTAGAAGGTGGCTTCCAGTTCGTCGATAAATCCTTCGACGACACCCAGCCCCAGCTTCCAGAAATCCGGGTCGCCTGCGTTCAGATCGAACGGCGCCAGAAGCTCACCATGTTTCAGGGTGCCGCCCGCGGCCAGCATTTCCAGGTATTTCTCCTGGAAGCCATCCGGTTCCGCTTCGTATTTCGCATAAAGCGCATTCACCAGACAGTCGCCGAACGCGTACGCATACACGTAGAATGCGGAATGGATGAAATGCGGAATGTAGGCCCAGTAGTTGCGGTATTCGTCTTCGAAGTCGAACACATCGCCCAGGCTGTCGCGGGTGACCTGCATCCACAAATCGCCGATCTGGTCCGGCGTCAACTCCCCTTCGCGCCGTGCGTCATGGACCAGTCGTTCGAATTCGCAGAATGAAATCTGGCGCACGACGGTGTTGATCATGTCTTCGATCTTCGAGGCCAGGACGGCACGCCGCGTTTCCGGGTCCTTGGTCGCGGCAAGCATGCTTTTGAAAGTCAGCATCTCGCCGAAGACGGATGCGGTTTCGGCCAGCGTCAGCGGTGTGTTCGCCATGAAATGCCCCTGACGCCCGGCCAGAACCTGGTGCACGCCATGTCCCAGTTCGTGTGCCAGCGTCATGATATCGCGCGCCTTGCCCTGGAAATTCAACAGCAGGTAGGGATGCGCCGACGGAACAGTCGGGTGAGCGAACGCCCCCCCTGCCTTTCCGGGACGGGCCGGCACATCGATCCAGTCATTTTCGAAAAACTTCTTCCCGACCGATGCAAGGTCAGGGGAAAAGGCCGAATAGGCATCCATGACGATCGACTTCGCGTCGCCCCAATCAAAGGTCCGGTCGTCGTCGGCCGGAGGCGGGGCCAGCCGGTCCCAATAGGGAAGGCGGTCCTTGCCCATCCATTTTGCCTTGATCCGGTAATAGCGGTGGGACAGGCGGGGATACATTTCCCGAACCGCCTGGATCAGGGCGTCCACCACTTCGTCTTCCACCTGGTTCGCCAGGTTCCGGGACGAGATCGGCCGCGCGAAGCCGCGCCAGCGGTCTTCCACTTCCTTGTCTTTGGCAAGCGTGTTGGTGATCAGCGCGAAGGTGGAGATGTTTTCCCCAAGGACGGTGCCCAGGCTCTGCGATGCTTCCTTGCGGACCGCGCCGTCACGGTCCTGCATCCGGTGCAGTATTTCCGTCTGGGTCAGTTCATCGCCGCGAAACGGGAACCGAAGGGATGCCGCCGTTTCGTCGAACAGACGGACCCAGGCGGATGCGCCAGAAACGCTTTTATCCAGAAGCAGCTTTTCAATTTCGTCGGACAGCTGGTGTTCGCGGAACGACCGTTCGGTGTCGATCCAGGGCCGGTAGCGGGCCAGTGCCTCGCTGGCGTCCAGTTTCGCCTGAAGGTCCGCCTCTTCGATCCGGTTCAATTCCAGTGTAAAGAAAAGTAGATGGCCGGACACCGCCGTCGCATGTTCGCGCATGGTCTGATAGAACTGACCGATCTTCGGGTCGCTGACGTCCCCGGCATGCAGCAACTGTGCGTAGCTCATGATCCGGGACAGGATTTCGTCAATCGCCTCGTATTCCGCGATTGCGGCGGCCAGCCCGTCGCCGTCCAGCCCGGCAACCTTGCTCTGATATCGACCTTCAAACGATTGCGCGCGGGTCAGCGTCTCTTCCCGGTCGGACTTCAGTTCCGCGCTGTCCGTTGCGGGATAAAGGTCCGTCAGGTCCCAGGTGGGAAGGTCGGAAATGGCGTGCGTGTCGGGCATGAAACTTGTCTCCTTTTCTTTCTTCCGTATCTATGGTGGACAAAGCGCCGCGGCAAGACGGTGCGACCACAAGCGTTGGGATGAGCAGGAGGAAATATGCTGGATTACGATTCCGTTCCGAATTTGCCGACCATGTTCTTCGACCAGGCGGCGGTGTTTGCGGACACGCCCTTCCTGTGGGCACGGAACGAACGCGGCTGGAAATCCATAACCTGGCGGCAGACGGCGGAAAAGGTGGCCCGCCTGGCGCATGGCCTGCGGCAGATCGGGGTGAAACCCGGCGACCGGGTGATGCTGGTCTCCGAAAACCGGCCGGAATGGATGATCACAGATCTGGCGATCATGTCGCTGGGCGCGGTCGCGGTCCCCGCCTATACGACCAATACGGTCGACAACCATGTCCACATTCTGTCCGATTCCGGCGCAAAGCTGGTTGTTTGTTCGACCCCGGACCTGGCGCAAAAGGCCATGGTCGCAGCCCAGAAGGTCGGGGTCACAGACGTCGTCGTCATGGAATATCCCGGCAAGATTCCGCAAGGCATCACCATCCGCGGCTGGTCGGACCTGATCGGGATGGGGAAGGAAAACCCGAACGCCACCGTCGACGCGGTCTATGACGTCGCAAAGTCGCTGGAACGGTCGTCGCTGGCGGCCATCATCTATACGTCGGGTACCGGCGGCGTTCCGACAGGGGTAATGCTGAGCCACGGCAACATGATCTGCAACGTCATGGGCGCGGACGATTTTCTGCGCGAACTGCCGGGCCTTAAGGACGGGGAGGAAGTATTCCTGTCCTTCCTCCCGCTCAGCCATTCCTATGAACATACCGTTGGACAGTTCATCCCCATCGGCATCGGCGCGCAGATTTACTACGCCGAAGGACTGGACAAGCTGGCGCAGAACATCATGGAAGTGCAGCCAACGATCATGACCGCGGTCCCGCGGCTTTATGAGACGATGCGCGGGCGCATCCTGCGGGGTGCGGCACAGGTCGGCGGCTCCAAGGAACGAATGCTGCTGAAGGCGATCGAACTGGGGTCCAAACGTTACGAAGACCCGGCGAGCCTGTCTTTCACGGAAAAGGTTCAGAATTTCTTCTTGAATATCCTGGTCCGCCGCAAGGTGAAGGGCCGTTTCGGCGGGCGGCTCAAGGCGTTCGTTTCCGGCGGTGCGCCGTTGAACTATGATGTCGGACTGTTCTTCATGTCGCTGGGCCTGAACATCCATCAGGGCTATGGCCAGACGGAAAGCGCGCCCGTCGTTTCCGTGAACCGGGTCGCCAACAATGACATCACCACGGTCGGCCCCCCGCTGAAGGGGGTAGAGGTCAAAATCGCGTCAGACGGCGAAATCCTGGTGCGCGGCGAACTGGTCATGCTGGGATACTGGAACAAGCCGGATCGGACGGCGGAAACGGTGGTCGATGGCTGGCTGCATACCGGCGATATCGGCGAGTTGGACGACCAGGGGCGCATTCGCATCACGGACCGGAAAAAGGACATCATCGTCAATTCCGGCGGCGACAACATCTCCCCCCAGCGGGTGGAGGGGATACTGTCGCTGGAACAGGAAATCGCCCAGGTCATGGTTTTTGGCGACAAGCGACCGCACCTGGTTGCACTGGTCGTCCCGGATGCCGACTGGGTCCGGGATTGGCGCGCGGCGAACGGAAAATCGAAATCGGGCGACTGGTCGGACCTGGCTGACGATGACGCCTTTCAGAAGGCCCTGCGCGCCGCGATCGACCGGGCGAACGCGAACCTGAGCATCATCGAAAAGGTACGCCGCATCACGCTGGCGGATGAACCGTTTTCCGTCGACAACGGCATGATGACGCCGTCCATGAAGATCCGCCGCCACATCATCAAACAGACCTATCAGGAACGCCTGGAAGCGCTTTACGGAAAAGGATAACCGACATGAAACTCTACGGCGTCAATCTGTCCCCCTATACCCGGCGCGTCGCGATCACGCTCTCGGAATTGGGGATGCCCTTCGAATGGGACCAGTTGCGTATCTTCGAAACCCCGGAACCCGTTCGGAAGTACAACCCCATGGCTCGGGTGCCGACGCTGGTCATGGATGATGGGTCGTCACTGGTGGAAAGCAGCGCGATTCTGGACGAAATCGACCAGATTGCAGGACCTGACAAGGCGCTGATACCCGCAACGGGACCGGAACGCCGCCGTGTGATGCAGACCGTGGCCTATGGTGTCGGCGTCATGGAAAAGGCGCAGTGGGCGTTTTACGAACGCCGCTTCCACCCGGAAGAAAAGGTGCATGAACCGTGGGAGGCGCATAACGACGAACAGGTTCTGGCCGGCCTGAAGCATCTGGACGGCATGGCCGCCGACGCAGGCGACGGCTGGCTGGCCGGCATGAACCGGATGACCCAGGCCGACATTACCGTGGCGGTTGCCTATACCTTTGCCAAAACGGTGCGGAAGAATTTGGACGTCCCGGGCACGGCTCCGGCGTTGGCGGCATTTGCCGACCGGATGGAACAGCGCGACAGCTTCAAGATGAGCGCGCTGGGTTGATTTTCATTCGACCGGCGTGAAATCGTAATTGCTGCGGGCATAGATGCCGGCGACACCGCCCAGTTCGTCGATCCGGGCGGCTTGGTCGGCAAAGCACTGGCGGTTAATCTCCTCCGGGTCTTGGAACTCCGCCGTCATTCGGGCCAGAAGATGCGCGCGGATATCCGCATGGTCCGCCGATAATCCCAGATCGGTGCGTTCGAATGGGTCGGCTTCCAGGTCGAACAGTTGCGGGGCGAACCCGGCATAATGGATCAACTTCCAGCGCCCTTCGCGCAGCATGGTGATTCCGGTAATCGATCCGCCGTCGTGAAATTCGCTGAAGACCGCGCGCGTTTCATCATAGGGGGTGGACGATAGATCCAACAGGGATCGCCCGTGCAGTCTGTGATCTTCGGCGGACGGAGCCGCGCCACAGGCGTCCAGTGCCGTCTGGTGAATGTCGATCAGCGATGCCTGGGTTGCGCATGCGGCCCCTTCGGCGACGCCCGGCCCGGACAGGATCATCGGGATACCGGTCGCATCCTCATACATCACCATTTTCGTCCACATGCCGTGATGTCCATTCATGTCGCCATGATCGGATGTGACGACGACGACCGTGTTGTCCGCCTGGCCGCTGTCGTCCAGTGCCTTCAGAACATCGCCGACCAGCGCGTCCGCAAAGCTGCACAGCCCGAAGTAACAGGCGCGCGCCAGGTTCCGGTGCCTGTCGTCGGCAAAATGGTCGTCATAATCGTTGTAACGGCGAAGGGCCTGTACGACGGGGTGGCGGAACTCGCTTTGCGCGCCGTCGAACCGGATCGGCGGCAGGCGGTCCGGATCATACAGGTCCAGATATTCCCTGGGGCATGTCAGCGGATAGTGCGGGCGAAGGAAGGAAACGAAGGCGGCCCATGGCTTGTCGCGTTTGGCAGCGCCTTCGGATGCAAGCCAATTCACGCTTTCGTCCCGGACCTCCAGGTCATAATCGGTATAGCTGTCGTGCCCGGCCGTGGCACCTTGGGCAAAGCCGGACGTATCGTAACAGGTCGCGTCCTGACGGCGCAGCAGACCATAGATCCAGCCAATTCCATCCGTTACATGCAGCGGTTCGATTTCCCGCGAAAAGCCATTGTCGTCTTCGGTGCTGCGGTAATGCAGCTTTCCGATGGAAACCGTCTCATGTCCTGCTGCCTTCAGGCGGTGTGCCCAGCCTTCCGGTTCGCCGTGATAGGGCTGTGCATTGGACCAGCACCGGTTCTGATGGACATAGCGGCCGGACTGGAATGCGGCGCGGGCCGGCACACAGATGGGCGATGGCGTATAGGCATTGTCGAACCGGACACCCCGCGCGGCCAGACGGTCCATGTTTGGGGTAATGCCCGTTCCGCCATAACAGCCGACGCCGTCGCGCGCCAGTTCGTCCATCATGATTACCAGGAAATTCCGGCCACGCGTCACGGGTCCGTCCTTGCAGTAGTATCGATACGCCCGTGAAGTCTGCGGTCAATCGGGCGCGACCATCAACCCGGAAATCGCCCCCGCAATGCCCCTGCGATTTGACCGATGCCCGATTCGGCTTACTCTCGCGCACTTTCCGCCCCGCCTTCCGCCCCAGGAGTTTCCATGCACGGCACGATGATCGACCTTGAAATCCTGCGCGCGGGTCCGCCGGAAGGGATCGCCGTTCGACCGAACCCGTTGGTCTTTCTTCATGGCGCGTTCGCAGGGGCGTGGTGTTGGGCCGAACATTTCCTGGCCTATTTCGCGATGCGCGGCTACCGCGTCTATGCACCGTCTTTCCGGGGGCATGGCGGCAGCGGCGGTCGGCGCGATCTGAACCGGTTCGGGATTTCGGACTATGTCGCCGACCTTGCTTTAGTGATCGAGGATCTGGACGGTCCGCCCGTCCTGATCGGCAATTCCATGGGCGGGTTCGTCGCCATGAAATATGCCGAACAGAACGAATTGGCGGGGTTGGTGCTGATGGCAAGCGTGCCGCCCGCCGGACTAAGTGGCCCGTCCATGAGCCTTGCGGTCTGGAATCCGATCCTGATGGCGCAAATCGGCATGGTCCAGGCGGGGCGCCCTGACGCCATGACGTCCGAAGGGTTCGAAACCGCCCTGTTTTCAAAGAACCTGCCGCGCGAGATGCTGCACAAATACGCCCCCATGATGGGCGGGGAATCGACGCTGGCGGTCAGCGAAATGCACGGGATGGTCCAGGTCCATCCGCATCGGATCAAGGGGCGCATGCCGATTCAGGTGCTGGGCGGGTCCGAAGACGGGCTGATTCCGGCGGCCTATGTCCGGTCGACCGGACGGTTGTTGGGTGTGAACGCCGACATCGTATCGGGCGTCGGCCATGGCATGATGCTGGACGTGAAATGGGAAAAAGTCGCTGCCCGGGTTGCCGGGTGGCTGGAACGGAACGATATCTGACCCGACGCAACAGGAAGTTCGGACGGTTGGTTCCATCCCATGAGTGATTCCTACAAGGACGACCCTACCTTTACCGGCCAGGTGAAACGCGCGGCCCAGGTGGGCGGTGCGATGGCCGGGCTGGGCGCCAGACTAGCGGGTGCGCGCTATCTGGGGGTCAAGCTGGACCGCGATCGTCACGCCGGTCAGCTGAAAGCGGCGATCGGTGGGCTGAAAGGCCCGTTGATGAAGGTCGCGCAGATTCTGGCGACCATCCCCGATGCGCTGCCGAAGGAATATGCCGACGAACTGCGCCAGCTTCAAACCAATGCGCCGCCCATGGGCTGGCCGTTCGTGCGTCGCCGCATGACGTCGGAACTGGGGCCCGGCTGGCAGGGTCGGTTCGCCGATTTCGAAAGGGAGGCCGCGCACGCCGCATCCCTGGGCCAGGTGCACCGCGCGCGGCTGGATGACGGAACGCAGGTTGCCTGCAAGCTGCAGTATCCGGACATGGCATCCGCCATCGATAGCGATCTGAAGCAGTTGAAGTTGATCTTTTCGATCTACGAACGCTACGACCGGGCAATCTCCACCGAACGGATTTACGAAGAACTGTCGGAGCGTCTGCGCGAGGAACTGGATTACGGTCGCGAGGCAAAGGCGATCGCCCTTTATTCGGACATGCTGTCGGGCGAAGATGCCGTCACCGTTCCAACCGTGATACCCGACCTTTCGACCAAACGGCTTTTGACCATGGGCTGGCTGTCGGGCACCCCGCTGATGGACTACAAGGACGCGCCGCTGGAAACGCGCAACGCCATCGCGCTTTCCATGTTCCGCGCCTGGTATGTCCCGTTCTATTACTACGGGGTGATCCACGGGGATCCGCATCTGGGAAATTATTCCGTGCGGGATAAAGCCGGTGGCATCAATCTTCTGGACTTCGGTTGCATCCGCATCTTTCCGCCCGGTTTCGTGCGCGGGGTCATCGACCTGTATCATGCGTTGCGGGACGACGATATGGATCTGGCCCTGCACGCCTATGAAAGCTGGGGTTTCCGTAACCTGTCGAAGGAGATGCTGGAGGTACTGAACATCTGGGCGCGGTTCCTTTATTCGCCGCTGTTGCAGGACAAGGTCCAGAAAATCCAGGAATCCGACAGCGGCCTTTACGGCGCGCAGGTCGCCGGCAAGGTTCAGAAAAAGCTGGCGGAAATGGGGGGCGTTCAGCCACCCCGGGAATTCGTCCTGGTCGACCGGGCGGCCATCGGATTGGGATCCGTCTTCATGCATCTGAAAGCGGAAATCAACTGGCACCAGCAGTTCCACGAACTGATCGATGGCTTCGATGAAGTGAAACTGGCGGAACGGCAGTCAAAGGCGCTGGAGCGCGCGGGACTATCGAATTAGTTCGTCCGTTTCGGGAAGCGGTGTCGACGTCACTTCCTTGTGGCTAAGACCCAGGATTACACTTGCTACGGACCGCCGGTCGATCGGCAGCCGGGCATTTCGGTTTTCCCGCAACAGACCGGCCAGTTCCTCTCCGCCGCGGTCCGCCGCGTACAGCAACACGGTTTCGGAGTCGAGTATCGCGGGAGAGGCCTCCGACTGTTCCCTCAGCCGCGCCATAATGCCATGAAGTTCGTTCATATGCTGTCCCACCACCGAAACGAGTTGATCATCGGACATGCCGGTGAAATCTTTCTGGGCAAACCATGCGATTGGGCCCTGTCTTCGGTCTTCGATTCCGCATCTGACAGCGGTCGTGATGGCCAACATTGTCAGGTAAAGCGGGTAGCGGTGGATGCCCTTTAGCAGTTTGCCGTTCTTGAACGCCATTCGGATCGTCGTCGCTTTTCCCGGTTCACCGGAATCGATAAATGTCTGTTCGATCGCGTCGTACATGTCCTGCGCATGGGCCTGCAGCGCCACGGCGACATCTGTCTGACTCGGCTGGCCGTTTCGACCGAACAGACCTTTCAGGGCCCCAAACATCCGAAATTCCCCCTTTTGGATATGGTTCCTCAATGTGAACAACTAATACGGGAAATTTATCGAAAAGTCATTAGTTGTTTGGGGGTCGGGATTGGTGCTTACGTTATTTCACACCCTGGTTTGCGTATTTATGGGCTTTTCCTTTGAAGTCGCCGTTCTATATCGGCTAACTTCCGGGTCGACGGCTCTGGTGCAATATCATGGCCTTATAGTGGGGAAGCAGGATTTGTCAGAATGAAAATCGCGGTACTGAAGGAACGGCGAGACGGTGAAAAGCGGGTGGCGGCGTCGCCCGACAGCATCGCCAAATTCAAACAGCTGAATTGTGACGTCGTGGTCGAATCCGGCGCCGGGGACAATGCGTCGATTTCCGATGCGGCATTCGCGGACGCGGGCGCCAGCATCGCCAAGACACCGGCGGAAACGGTGAAGGGCGCGGACATGATCCTAAAGATCGCGCGTCCCACGGACGAAGAAATCAAACTGTTCACGAAAGGCCAGGCACTGGCGTGTCATGCGCATGCGCTGACGGAACCGGATATGGTGAAGGCGCTGGCGGATGCTGGCGTGACGCTGTTTGCGATGGAACTCGTTCCGCGCATCACCCGCGCGCAATCGATGGACATCCTGTCCAGCCAGGCGAACATGGCCGGATACAAGGCCGTTCTGGATGCGCTGGAACATTACGGACGCGCATTGCCGATGATGTCGACCGCGGCGGGGCGCGTGAACCCGGCGAACGTTTTCATCATGGGCGTCGGTGTCGCGGGCCTTCAGGCAATCGCGACGGCAAAGCGGCTGGGTGGCATCGTCTGGGCGACGGACGTGCGGCCCGCCACGAAGGAACAGGTTGAAAGCCTGGGCGGCAAATTCCTGGCGGTCGAGAATGAGGAATTCCAGCAGGCGCAGACGGACGGCGGATATGCCAAGGAAATGTCCGACGATTACAAGCGCCAGCAGGCGGACCTGATTTCGAAAGAAATCCAGAAGATGGATATCGTCATCACGACGGCGCTGATCCCCGGCCGTCCGGCACCGGTTCTGGTGACCGAAGATCACGTGAAATCCATGAAGCCGGGCGCGGTCATAGTCGATCTGGCGGTCGAAGCGGGCGGTAACTGTCCGTTGAGCGAATATGGCAAAGTCGTCACCAAGCATGGCGTGACCCTGGTCGGTCATGCGAATGTGCCCAGCCGGCTGGCGGAAACGACAAGCCAGCTTTTCGCGCGCAACCTTCTGAACTTCCTGACGCCGATGATCGACAAGGAAACCGGTGCCTTTTCCATCGACCGGGAAGACGCGGTCGTCGAAGGCGCGCTGGTCACGATCGACGGCGCGGTGGTGGACGAACGCGTGCCGGCCGCCACTGGCAAGGCAGCGGGCAAGAAGGCGGCTGCGAAGAAGACGACCCGGAAGGCCGGGTCCAGGAAATCGGCGGCCAAGAAGGCAGCGGCTGAAAAGCCCGCGCCCAAGGCCGAGGGTGAGGAAGGATAACAATGGCAAACGAAACTTTCATTGACCGGGCAAACGACCTGCGCGACAGCGCGCAGGGCCTTGCCGAACAGGCGGCGTCGCTGGCCGAACAGGCGGCCGGTCTGGACGCCGGCACAACCGTGGCAGCGGCGGCGTCGACCGGGACCCCGTTCCTTTATCTGTTTACGGCGTTCGTGCTGGCCTGCGTCGTCGGCTACTACGTGGTCTGGTCCGTGACCCCGGCGCTGCATTCGCCGCTGATGGGGGTCACGAACGCCATTTCGTCGGTCATCATCGTCGGTGCGCTGATTGCGGCGGGACCGGCGGACCTGAACCTGTCCAGCATTTTCGGCTTCATCGCCGTGGTTCTGGCCAGTGTGAACATCTTCGGCGGGTTCGTCGTGACGAACCGCATGCTGTCGATGTTCAAAAAGAAACAACGCTAGGACAGGATAGGGGAGACCGACAATGGAATGGTCCGGCTACGCATATCTTGTCGCGGCGGTATGCTTCATCATGGCGCTTCGGGGGTTAAGCCACCCGGAATCGGCGCGCAACGGCAACAGGTTCGGGATCGTCGGCATGACGATCGCCATCGTCACCACATTGGCGATGCCGAACGTCCTGTCCTACGAACTGATTATCCTTGGCATCCTGATCGGGGGCGCCGTCGGCACGGTAATCGCGCTTAAGATCGAAATGACGGCACTGCCGCAGCTGGTCGCCGCCTTTCACAGCCTGGTCGGGCTGGCGGCGGTCTTTGTGGCGGGCGCCGCCTTTTACGCGCCTGAGGCGTACAATATCGGCACCGCCGGTGAAATCGCCGTCGGATCGCTGATCGAAATGGCGCTTGGCACCGCAATCGGGGCGGTGACCTTCACCGGGTCCATCATCGCGTTCGGGAAGCTTCAGGGACTGGTTTCGTCCAAGCCGCTGATGTTCCCCGGCCAGCACATGCTGAATGCGCTGTTGGGTATCATGCTGGTCGCGTTGATCGTCGTTTTCTGCGTGACACAGGAAGCCTGGGTCTTCTGGGCCATCGTGCTGTTGAGCTTCACCATCGGTGTCCTGTTGATCGTGCCGATCGGCGGCGCGGACATGCCGGTCGTCGTGTCGATGCTGAACAGTTATTCCGGTTGGGCGGCCGCAGGCATCGGCTTCACGCTGGCCAACACGGCGCTGATCGTGACCGGTGCGCTGGTCGGCGCGTCGGGCGCGATCCTCAGCTACATTATGTGCAAGGGAATGAACCGGTCCATCGTCAACGTCATCCTGGGCGGGTTCGGCGGGGAAACCGCGGCGGCCGCCACGGGCGGTGACGACGACCGTCCGGTGAAATCCGGCGGCCCCGAAGATGCGGCCTTCATGATGAAGAATTCGGACAGCGTCATTGTCGTGCCGGGGTACGGCATGGCCGTTGCCCAGGCCCAGCATGCGCTGCGTGAAATGGCGGACCTTCTGAAGGAAAGCGGGGTGGAGGTTCGCTATGCGATCCATCCGGTCGCGGGCCGTATGCCGGGGCACATGAACGTCCTGCTGGCGGAAGCGGACGTCCCTTATGACGAAGTGTTCGAGTTGGAGGAAATCAACAACGAATTCGCCAGCACCGACGTTGCCTTTGTCATCGGTGCGAACGACGTCACGAACCCGGCGGCAAAGACCGACAAGACATCGCCCATTTACGGCATGCCCGTCCTGGATGTCGAAAAGGCAGGCCAGGTCCTGTTCCTGAAACGGTCCATGGCGTCCGGCTATGCCGGGGTTCAGAACGAACTCTTCTTCCGCGACAACACGACTATGCTGTTCGGCGATGCCAAGCAGATGGTGGAGAAGATCGTAAAAAGCATGAAGGACTGATCGGTCGCGCGTCCCCCTGGATTATTTGGGGGGCGGCAAATCAGTGTCATTCGGGCGGGGTTTCCAAACGCTTCAACGGCGTGCGGGGACCCCGTTTCTTTTGTGGCTGGGCCACCCGTGCAACCAAGGCAGGCGTCTTCATGTCCGCCTGAAAAAATATATGCGGGATCGGGTCGGATTCCGGTAACGGCGTTATATTACATTCATAAAACTGTCACACTATACGTATCCGAATTCATATATTTTTCTGTCATCAAGTTGTCATAATCGGAGATGGCGATGAAAAAATTGATGACCATGGTCGGTGCCGCCGTTCTCAGTACCATCATTCTGGGCGCCGCCGCGCCTGCGGTTCAGGCGGAAGAGACATTGCGCATTTGCGGCCCGCGGGACCGGATCGTAGATCGGCTGGCGGCCAGCTATCAGGAACAGCAGACATTTACCGGCATGACCGTGGGCGGTTCGCTGGTTGAACTGTTCCTGTCCCCGGAAGGGTCCTGGACGTTCCTGCACACGACCGCGGATGGATTAAGCTGCCTGTTGGCGGCGGGAAACGATTGGGAAGCCGCAATCCAGACCGAAGAGGATGAGGCAAGCGCCTCCTGACGGCGATGCTGAAAGGCCAGTTCGAACCGGCTCATACCCCTGCTGCCGGCTTATGGGGCATCCTCGATTTTGCTGGTGTCGTCAGGATGAATAAGGCTGATCATTGCACGGCGGCAAGAGGCAGGTGCCTACAGATTTTTCAACTGATCGGTTTTTCCTAATCATTCAAACGCGTGTCCCTGCATTGAAGGTATTGTGCAGACCCTGCAGCGCCGCCCGCATCACTCCACAAACAGGTAAAGTGATCGATAAAGGCGGCTCGGGAACACGCGTCAAAATCGGCCCCATCCCAGCAGTACTCATAGGGGCTTCCAGTTAATACCTGTGATTGGATTTCTGGGTTGTTCAAGTTCTTGACATACCAGTCGGGCAACTCTTCGTTCGCCGGACCGGGATTGCGTTCCAAATAGTCCGCCAAAAGCGTACCGAATTCACGTGAAATATCGGAATAACGCAACATGCCGAAAGAAGACGCTATTTGCCTAAAATATGCTGTTCGTTGGGACTGTTCTATTTGGGAGTTGTTGGCCTGTTCTTCCGCATAAAGCCATGCAGCCAGCAATTGGGCCGGGACCTCTCCAGCATCTGTGCCAAGGCGCAACATGCTCAAGTACCATTGTTTATCATCCTGAGACTCGGGCGTGGTATCTGTGAGAAAACGATGCATTAGGACAAGTTGAATAAAATACACTGGAACCGGGTCTTGCCTGTCAACTTCGTTCACCTTCCGCCAATAATCGAGCTCGACAATATCGAACTCAGCGTAAGAAAACTCGCAGACCTCTATCAAGAAATACAAAAACGCCAGATTTTCGTCTGCGCGCTCCATAGTCGCTCTCGCTAGCGCCTGAACCTGTTCGGAATCGTCGCCCGATGGACACTCGGCACTTCTCAGAATGTCCAGATATTGCAGTTGCAGGGGCTCGTTTTCCGAGTTCTCCGCAGAAGCGTTTGTCACGGAAACGGTCACGCCCACAAGAAAACAAAGGCAAAGGATTGCAAGGTATCGGCGCGCGGCTATTGGCTGTTCCTGCTTAAAACGTATCATCCAATTAAATTTAGAGTTGCAGGGAATGCGCGCAAGCGAATGTTTTCGCCTTACTTCGACCGATAGGTCAGGGCCAGCGCGATGCAATGGCGGACCGCGTCCGTTGGCAGTGGCTTCGACGCATCGAACAGGACGGCGCGTTTGGCCTGGAACCGAAGCGTACCGGCGTAGTGTGACTTGAACGTATCGATAAGCCTTGTCCCGCAATGGACATACAGCGCAACCGTACCGCCCCCGCCTTTCGGAATGCCCAGCCGGATCGGCGTCCCTGAGACGGGTTCGACCGTCGCGAAACTGGGTTGGCCCCATTTCAGGGATTCGACGATTTTGCCCGATTCCGGAGTTGCGGCGGCGGTATCGTAGATCAGGTCCCGCAGCGCCAGAAGCTGCGTCCTCTCCCGCCTGGGAAAGGCCGCAAACGTTTCCTTGATGGCGGTGCTGGCGAATGGGGGCATTACTTGAAAAGCCGTCTCTTGCGTGTTCCCGCAAAGGCGGGAACCCATTCCTGAGACGGTACCACACTCCTCCGGTATGAGAAGTTGTCAACGATTTAGGGATGGACCCCGCCGGTGCGGGGGCGCGTCAGAAACTCACTCAGCCGCGCCCAGTCGCGCGCCATCCTCACCATCCAGCGCTTCTTCTTCCAGTACGTCTTCTTCCAGCGGCGCCGCATCAGGCCCCCGCCGTTCGGCCCGTGGCGTGCGCCCGAACATGTCACGATAGCATTTGGAGAAGTGGGACGCGGAGGTAAACCCGCTGGCAAAGGCGACTTCCGTCACCGGCATCGTCGTCTGTGTCAAAAGCGTCTTTGCCCGGTTCAGACGAAGACGCAGATAGTATCTGGCGGGGCTGGTGTTCAGATAGCGGCGGAACAGCCGTTCCAACTGGCGGCGGGACAAGCCCACCCGGTCGGCGATTTCGTCCCGGCTTAACGCTTCTTCGGTATGGTGTTCCATTTCTGCAATCGCGCGGATCAGCTTCGGGTGGCTGATGCGAAGGCGCGCCTGAAGCGGCAGGCGCTGATCGTCATGGCCTTCGCGCATGCGTTCGTGCATGAACTGTTCGGCGACGTTGGCCGCCAGTTCCTGGCCGTGCTTGCGGGCGATTTCCTGCAGCATCATGTCCAGACCTGACACCCCGCCGGCGCACGTGAACCGGTCGCGGTCGACTTCAAAAAGTTCGGCCCGCACATCCAGTTCCGGAAATTCTTCGGTGAAGCTGTCCAGGTTTTCCCAGTGGATGGTGCAGCGATACCCATTCAACAGGCCCGCATGGGCCAGAACATGCGCACCGGTGCACAGCGCGCCGATATGGCTTCCTTCGCGCGCCCAGCGGCGCATCCATCCGATGACGGCATTGTCCTTGTAGATGTGGGCGTCGATGCCGGAACACAGGATGATGTTCGACGGCGTCTGTTTGACTTCCGCAACCGACACGTCGGCGTTGAACGAAAACCCGTTAGATGCGACGACGGCACCGCCGTCGCGGCTGGCCGTTTCCCAGGTATAAAGGGTCTTGCCGCTCAACCGGTTCGCAAGGCGCATCGGTTCGATCACACCGGAAAGCGCGATCATGGAAAAGTTGGGAATCAGCACAAACAGGATCTTGTCCGGTCCGCTTCCCGCTACCTGTTTGAACATGTTGTCCGGCATTTCCGCCCGCAGCCTTGTATCGTTAATTTGCCAATCTGCGACATTACCAGAATGTGACGCATTTGCGCATGATTAAGCGCCTATGGCAAGAACGGCGGACTTTGTAAACAAGTAACTTGTCGATTTGCGCCAACCCGGGTTTTCGGCATTTGCCGCGCTTTCCTGCGGTTTCCGGGCCGTCGTCCCATCCAATCAGTCGCAATCCTTGCGAACGCTGTCGTAATTCTGAAAGGGTCGGGGCGGACCTCATATTAATGGTTGGGACGCTCGAAACCGCACGGTCAGGAATGGCTAAAGCCCATGAAGAAATACTCCATCTTCTCCATCGCCCGGAACGCCCGCACCCACCATCAGGATTGGGAACGCGCCTGGCGCAGCCCCGACCCGAAACCGTCCTATGACGTGGTCATCATCGGCGGTGGCGGTCACGGTCTGGCGACGGCCTACTACCTGGCGAAGGAATGCGGCATCACCAATGTTGCGGTCCTGGAAAAGGGCTGGCTGGGCGGCGGCAACACGGGCCGGAACACGACCATCGTGCGGTCCAACTATCTGTGGGACGAATCGGCGGCGATGTACGACCATGCCGTCCGCCTGTGGGAAGGGTTGAGCGACGAGCTGAACTACAACGTCATGTTCTCCCAGCGCGGCCTGCTGCACCTGGCGCACAATGTCCACGACATGCAGGAGATCGGGCGCCGCGGCAACGCGATCTATATGAACGGCATCGACAGCGAATTCCTGACGCCCGAACAGGTGAAGGAAATGGTGCCGATCATCAACCTGAACTGCCGCTATCCGGTGATGGGCGCTTTGTTGCAGCGCCGTGGCGGAACCGCACGGCACGATGCGGTCGCCTGGGGCTATGCCCGCGCGGCGGACAGCATGGGCGTCGACATCATCCAGAATTGCGAGGTCACGGGCTTCAGAATCGAAAACGGTGTCGTCAAGGGCGTCGATACGACCCGCGGCCATATCGGCGCGAACAAGGTCGGCGTGGTCGCCGCCGGTCATTCGTCGGTCGTGGCGGAAATGGCGGGCTTCCGCATGCCGCTGGAAAGTTTCCCGCTTCAGGCCTTCGTCAGCGAACCGATGAAGCCCATCGTCGACTGCGTCATCATGTCGAACGCCATCCATGCCTATATCAGCCAGTCGGACAAGGGCGAGTTGGTGATCGGCGGATCGGGCGATCCCTACATTTCATACTCCCAGCGGGGCAGCTTCGATCAGATCGAACATGTCGTCGGCCCGGTGATCGAACTGTATCCGATCTTCTCGCGCGTGCGGATGCTGCGCCAATGGGGCGGGATCACCGACGTGACCGTCGACCGGTCGCCGATCCTGACCAAGACGCCGGTGGAAAACATGTTCTTCAACTGCGGCTGGGGCACGGGCGGGTTCAAGGCGACGCCGGGGTCCGGCCATGTCTTCGCCCATTCCATCGCCAAGGGCGAAATGCATCCCATTGCCGCCCCGTTCTCCATGGACCGGTTCCATACCGGCGCGTTGATCGACGAAGCGGCGGCTGCCGCGGTCGCGCACTAAGCCCGCATCGAAGGAGGAATTTTCATGCTGTTGGTCAAATGTCCCTGGTGCGGCTGGCGCGAACAGACCGAATTCTCGTACGGGGGGGAGGCGCATATCGCCCGCCCGGTAAAGCCCGACGATATATCGGACGAAGAATGGGGCGCCTACATCTATACCCGCGACAATACGAAGGGCGTTCAGGCGGAACGCTGGGTTCATACCCAGGCCTGCGGGCGCTGGTTCAACGCCGTGCGCCACACCGTCACCGACGTCATGTATGACAGCTACAAAATGGGCGAAGACGCGCCGACCCCGCCGGAAGACTGGGACGGTCTTACGACCCGTGACGAACTGAACGAAGCGAAAGGGTAAGCGATCCGATGAGCCAGACCTATCGCCTCGACGGGAAAGGCCGGATCGACCGGTCGAAACCGCTCAGCTTCACCTATGACGGCCAGACCTATTCCGGGTATGCCGGGGACACGCTTGCGTCCGCCCTGTTGGCGAACGGCGTGAAACTGGTCGGCCGCAGCTTCAAGTATCACCGTCCGCGCGGCATCATGTCCGCCGGCCCGGAAGAACCGAACGCGCTGGTCCAGCTGGAGGAAGGCGCCTATACCGAACCCAATACCCGCGCGACGATGGTCGACCTGTATGACGGGCTGTCGGCGGGAAGCCAGAACTGCTGGCCGTCGGTGAAATTCGACCTTCAGTCGATCAACCAGAAATTCGCAAAGCTTTTTCCGGCGGGTTTCTATTACAAGACCTTCATGTTCCCGGCATCCTGGTGGGAACCGATCTATGAAAAGATCATCCGCAACGCGGCGGGCCTGGGCAAGTCACCGATGGAAAACGACCCCGACCGCTATGAACAGCGTTTTGCGCATTGCGATGTGCTGGTGGTCGGCGCGGGCCCCGCGGGTCTGGCGGCCGCACTGGCGGCCGGTCGCACCGGCGCGCGGGTTATCCTGGCCGACGAACAGAATGAATTCGGCGGCGCGCTTCTGTCCGACGATGCGGTGATCGACGGTGCCCCGGCGCTGGATTGGGTCGCGGCGGCGGAATCCGAACTGGCCGGCATGGCGGACGTGACCTGCCTGAAGCGGACGACGGTTTCCGGTTATTACGACTACAACTTCCTGACGGCCCTGGAAAAGGTGACGGACCATCTGGGTCCGCAGGACGACAAGCGCACGCCCCGTCAGCGGTTCTGGAAGATTCGCGCGAAGAAGGTTGTGCTGGCCCAAGGGTCCATCGAACGCCCGCTGGTTTTCGCCGACAATGACCGGCCGGGCATTATGCTGGCCGCGGCGCTGCGGACCTACATCAACCGCTATGGTGTTCTGCCGGGCCGTCAGGTCACGGTCTTCACCAACAACGACACCGCCTATCAAACGGCGCTGGACGCGCATGCCGCGGGCGCAAAGGTGGATGTGGTCGACCTGCGGGCGGATCCGACGGGACCATTGGTCCGGGCGGCGGAACAGGCCGGGATCGATATCCACAAAGGGTCCGCCATCATCGCGACGACCGGCAAACACGCCGTCAGCGGGTGCGAGGTCGCGAAACTGACCGACGACGGTCAGGGTTGGCATGGGGAGACGCTGCATATCGGCTGCGATGTCCTGGCCCATTCCAACGGCTGGAACCCGACGGTGCATCTGTGGAGCCAGGCCCGCGGCAAACTGGACTGGCGCGAAGAAGATCAGTGCTTCGTTCCCGGTTTCGCCGGTGCATGGAAGCCGCTGGCGGCGGGTGCAGGAAACGGCGCCTTTCAACTGGGCGACTGTCTGGCCGAAGGGTTCAGCGCCGGTGCCCGGGCGGCAAGGGCGGCCGGCTTCGGGTCCGGCGCCGTGCCGGCCGCGCCCGCGACCGAAACGCAGGAACTCGGGCCGATGCGCATGGTCTGGACCGTGCCCGGCAAAAAGCCGCTGGGCCACGGCAAGGCGAAGCATTTCCACGACCATCAGAACGACGTGACCGCGGCCGACATTCATCTGGCGGCGCGCGAAGGCTATCTGTCGGTCGAACATCTGAAACGCTACACCACGACCGGCATGGGAACCGACCAGGGCAAGACGTCGAACGTCAATGCGCTGGCGATCATGGCGGAAATCCGCAATGCCGCGATCCCGGAAGTGGGGACGACCACATTCCGTCCGCCCTATACGCCGATCACATTCGGCGCGGTGACGGGCCAGAACCGGGGTGAATTGTTCCTGCAGTCGCGCACGACGCCGATGCACCAGGCCCATGTCGAAGCGGGCGCGGTCTTCGAAGATGTCGGCGACTGGAAGCGGCCCTGGTACTTCCCCAAACGGGGGGAGGATATGGACGCCGCCGTCCTGCGCGAATGCCGTCAGGTGCGTGAAACCTGCGGCATGCTGGACGCGTCGACCCTGGGCAAGATCGACATTCAGGGCAAGGATGCGGCCGAGTTCCTGAACTGGGTCTATACCAACAAATGGGACACGCTGAAGCCGGGCCGTGCGCGTTATGGCCTGATGCTGAACGAACATGGCATGGTCTTCGACGACGGGGTGACGACGCGTCTGGCGGACGACCATTTCCATATGACGACGACGACCGGCGGTGCGGCGCGGGTGCTGGGCTGGCTGGAAGAATGGTCCCAGACCGAATGGCCGCAGATGGATGTCTATTTCTCGTCCGTCACGGAACAATGGGCGGTCTGCACCATCACCGGGCCGAACGCGCCGGCGCTGCTGGCGGATGTGACGTCCATGAACCTGGACCCGGAAGTCTTTCCCTTCATGGCGATGCAGGAAGGAACCGTCGCCGGTGCCCCGGCACGCGTCTACCGCATCAGCTTCACCGGTGACATGGCCTATGAAATCAACGTGCCGGCCCGATATGGACTGCATGTCTGGCGCGCCCTGCAGGAAGCGGGAAAGAACCACGGTCTATGCCTCTATGGCACCGAATCCATGCACGTTCTTCGCGCGGAAAAGGGGTTCATCATCGTCGGCCAGGATACGGACGGCACGGTGACGCCGATGGATCTGGGCATGGACTGGATCGTCTCCAAAAAGAAGGACGACTTCCTGGGGCGCCGTTCCTTCACGCGCTCCGACACGGCACGTCCGGGCCGGAAACAACTGGTCGGCCTTCTGACCGCCGACCCGAACTTCGTCCTGCCGGAAGGGGCCCATGTGGTCGAAGATGTGAAGCCAAAGCCGCCTATGAAGACGCTGGGGCACGTCACATCCAGCTACTACAGCCCCAATGCCGGCCGGTCGATCGCGCTGGCGCTGGTCGCCGACGGTCTGAACCGCAAGGGCGATACACTGTCCGTCCCGCTGATGAGCGGTCGGGTGGAAAAGGTGACGATCACCGATACCGTCTTCGTGAAGTCGGAAGGATAAGGACATGGCCGACCTGAACACAGTGACCGCGACCGCCGCGACCCCGCTCACGGGCAGGGAACCGCTTTCGGTTGACGGCGTTTCAATCCGCGAGCTGCCGAACCTGGGAAAGGTGACGCTGCGCGGCGATGCCACGGACAAGGCTTTCGCCGACGCAGCGGCAAAGGTTCTGGGCGTCGCATTGCCGACCGAACCGATGACTTCTGCCAATTCCGGCGACATCCGCGTTTTCTGGAAGGCGTTCGACGAATGGCTGATCTGGACGCCGGAAGGGGCTGAAGGAAAACTGATCGCCGACCTGCGGCCCGCGCTTGCCGGCATGCGCAAGGCGGTGGTCGATGTATCCGACTATTATACCGTCATCCGCATCGAAGGAGCGAACGCCCGCACGCTGCTGGCAAAGGGCTGTGCCGTCGACCTGCATCCCCGCGCCTTCAACCCGGGTCAGGCGACGGGCACCGGCTTCCACCATGCGGCCATCTTCATCACACTGGCCGATGCCGATACGTTCGATGTCATGATCCGCTGGTCCTTCGCCGACTATTTGTGGACCTATTTCGCCGACGGCATGCAGGAATGGGGTAGCTAGTGAACAGACTTTGTTGTCTTCCAAAACCAAGAATTCGGATCTATGGGAACTGGATTCCATTTGATTCCATCGTTTGACGAAACTGCGGGTCGCCGCGGCATTCGCCCCAGGTTTTTACGAAGTCGAGCCATTTATTCGTTAGGAAAACAAAGCTCATCGGCGGCCCACTATCGAAGTGCAAAGTCACGTTTTGCTGATACTCGTTTCGTTCATTTCTGTTTGCGTCGGTCACATCACGTGAGTTACCGACCGGCTCCAAACGGATCGCAACAACTTCATCTAAGTCCACGAACACATGATTTCGATTATCTCGATCTGTGTCGTAATTTAGAAGAACGTAAATTCCCCCAGGATGGCAATTTGCCCAAGCGTTACCTGAGAAAAGCATCATGATTATGACAACAAAGGGAAGGAACCTACTCATTTTCAACCTCCTAAAATCAGTGATTTTGCAACCGTAAAGATAAAACAACCAGAAGTATAGGCATTAACTAATTCTAGAACAGATGGAATAGGGGGGCGGACGTCAGCGGCGGCGAAGAACATCGGAATTGAGGTCTCTCGCAAAGAAGCACTAGAACTGAGTTAGATTGTCCCCATTTCTTGGGGCATGAGCACTCGATCTGAGGAAGCGGAGCCCCTGCGTGGTGGACAGCGAGGCACTGTCACGCCGGAGGAACTCGCGCGTGCCGAATGGCTGGGTCGGCTTCTGGACGACCGTTTCCGCATTCCCGGCACGGGCATCCGTTTCGGTTTGGATGCCGTCATCGGCCTCATCCCCGGCGTTGGTGACTGGCTGACCTTCCTTCTATCACTCTATCCCGTTCATGTGGCGTGGAAGGCGGGCGTGCCGTTGGGCGCGCTGGCGCGCATGATCCTCAACGTCCTGTTGGACGCCGGTATCGGCACAATCCCGGTCGTCGGTGACCTGTTCGACTTGTTCTGGAAGGGCAACCGGCGCAACCTCGACATTCTGGCGAGGCACAGAAAGATGAAGTGGGACTGACATGACCGATACACCGCGCAACCTTTCCATCAACGGCCCGCGCCTGTGGCAAAGCCTGATGGATATGGCGGAAATCGGCGCGACGCCGAAGGGCGGGGTGTGCCGCCTTGCCCTGACCGATCTGGACCGCCAGGGCCGCGACCTGTTCGTCGAATGGTGCAGGGGCGCGGGGTGTTCCGTTCGTGTGGACAGCATCGGCAACATCTTTGCCAGACGGCCGGGGACGGACCCGGACGCGCCGCCGGTCGCGACGGGAAGTCATCTGGACACGCAACCCACGGGCGGCAAGTTCGACGGCATCTTCGGTGTGCTGGCGGGGTTGGAGGCGATCCGGACGCTGAACGATCTGTCGATTGAGACCAGGCATCCGGTCGAAGTCTGTGTCTGGACGAATGAGGAAGGCGCGCGCTTCCCGCCCGCCATGATGGGGTCCGGCGTCTATGCCGGCGTCTTCGACCGGGATGAAACCTGTGCAATTGCCGACCATGACGGCGTGACGGTGGGCGACGCGCTGGACGCCATCGGCTATCGCGGCGACCTTCCGCCCGGCCACCAGGACTTCGCCGCCTTCTTCGAAGCGCATATCGAACAGGGCCCGATCCTGGAAGATGCCAAGACAGAGATCGGCATCGTGACCGGTGTTCAGGGCATCATGTGGTACGACCTGACCGTGACGGGGGCGGAAGCACATGCAGGCCCGACGCCGATGCCGTTGCGCCGGGACGCACTGGCGGCGGTGGGCGGGTTGTTGCCGAAAATCTATGCCATCGCCCATGACAATGCGCCCCATGGCCGGGCGACCATCGGCGAGTTCCGCGCCCTGCCGGGGTCGCGAAATACGATTCCCGGGCGGGTTGAATTGACGGTCGACCTGCGCCATCCGGACGCGGATGTGCTGGCGGCGATGGATAGGGCCCTGCGTCAGGCGGTGGCCGGGGTGGCGCTGGAAACCGGGCTGGACTTCGACCTTTCCCATGTCTGGACGTCCGACCCCATTGCCTTCGATGTTGATTGCATCCAGGCGGTGCGGGAAGCGGCGGCGGAACGGGACTGTTCCGCGATGGAAATCGTAAGCGGCGCGGGGCATGACGCGGTCTATATCTCCCGCCTGTCGCCGACGGCGATGATCTTCATCCCCTGCGAAGACGGCATCAGCCACAACGAGGCGGAAAACGTCGCCCCGGCGGATGTGGAACGCGGGGCAACGGTGCTTCTGAACGCCATCCTGAAACGGGCCATGTAGGGCACAAGGCCTCCATTCAGCCGACAAACGGAAGCCCGCCCCTTTCATGATGGTATTACTATTCTTTAAAAGACACTAGTAATAACTGTTACAAATAGGCATACTTTAACTGTCACGCTCATTCCCTGTTCGTCATGCGGGGCATGTTGGCCACGCGCGACGTCGCCAGCGAAAGGATCGGCCCGGAATGCGCAGTTCATTTGAATTCTCTGCCGGCTCTGTGGCGCTGGATCTGGTCGATACCGTGTCCGCACGTGCCGGTGCATCGGTCGACCTGATCGCGTCGGCGGACGCGGCCGCCCGCTGGCTGGCGATGGCCGGTTTCGGCGCGATTGCGGTGACGGAGTATCAGGCGGAAAATTTACGTGTCCTTCGGGAAGCGGTTTATCAGGTCACCGGGTCCGCATTGACCGGCGGCGGCATGTCGCCGGAATGCATCGACCTTTTGAACCGGCTGTCGGAAATGGGCGGGTTTCGCCCTCAATGGATCGATGGTGCGCTGGTGCCCGATGCCGCTGACCCGTTTGGTGCGGCGTTGTCGGACATCGCGGCCGATGCGCTGTCGAACCTGGACCCCGTGGTGCGGCCGCGCCTGCGGCGGTGCCCGGAATGCGCGATGCTGTTCCGCGACCGGTCGAAACCGGGACGCCGACGTTGGTGTTCTTCCGCTTCCGGATGCGGGAACCGCGCAAAGGTTCGCAGACATAGAGCAAATAAAAAGGGAAGGGCGAATTATGCCGGATAAAAGGGTCTGCTTCGACTTCGAGATCGATTTTTCCAACGGCGGCGGGCTTCAAGGCCAGGGTTTCCGGCTGGATCTGCATGGCGACGACATCACGGATGCGGAACTGGCAGACTATATTGTAAACGACATGCGCCTGTTGATGGTGGGAACAGTGCGAATCCTGAACAAGACGATCATCGAAGAACCTCATAAACGTATTTCCTGACGTCCTTCTTTTGACGTTTTTTTGGGAAATGAAGGGTGGCGCGGCAATGTCCGTGAGTGATAGCCTCTTGGCGGTCTGAGGTATGGTGGGACGTCAGTCGGAACGGGGCATCTATGCTCAAGCAACTTGAAATGATCGTCGACAAGGTCGCGAACGCGCCGAAGCCGCCGTTGCCGGTCGGTCTTGTCGAAGAAGTGCCGTCCGACGATTCCGCGGACATGAAGGCCGTGCGTCAGGGGACGGCCTATCTGCCGGCCGGCGTTGCCATTGAATATATTGATGCGGACGGGAATTTCAGCGCACGGCGCGTCACCGTACAGGCGATCGACATGTGCGAAGATGACCCGGCGCTGATCGGGCACTGTCATGTTCGCCAGGAAATGCGCACGTTCCGTCTGTCGGGCATCAAATGCCTGTTTGATCCGGTGGGCGCGCCGCAGACTTTCAGCGACCCGCACGATTTCCTGAATCGGTTTCGCATCGACGACCCCGCGGATGGAGAGGCGGACCCCGCGCGCGCGTTGCTGCACGAAGCGCGGGACGAGATGATCGTCCTGATGTTTTTCGCGCGCTGCGACGGCTATCTGCATCCGTCGGAACGCACGGTCATGATCGACTATCTGAAGTCCCGGTTCGCAAAGTCCGATTCGGCGCTGGAAGAAGGGTGGGAAGTCATGCGCCGCCTTTACCCGGACAGCCGCACGATGCTGGCAAGCGCCCGGACAATCGTCAGTGCGCAGGGCAAGCCCGCGTTGCGCGACCTTCAGGCCACGATTCGCACCCTGATCGAAGCGGACGGATTGCTGCACACGAACGAGCTGATGCACGCGATCGAAATCGCCTACGTGGACTGACCGGCCGCCGCCAGCGCCGCTTCCAGGTCCGCGATGCGCCTGTTCATCTTGCGGATGCGCATCTGCTGCTGCCAATACAGTTCTTCGAACAGACCGGGCGCGTCGCGCAGCAGCTTGCGGAACGCCTCGCCCGTAATGCGCATGGCGGTGCAACCGTCCGGGCCGACGCGGGCCGACGCGGACCGTGGCCGCCCGTCCATCACGGCATATTCGCCGACCACCATCTGCGGGCCGATCGTATCCAGCAGGACTTCGGTCTCTGCGGCGGGATGCAGCACTTCGACCGACCCTTCGATGACCAGAAGCGCATAATCCCCGACATCGCCTTCTTCCCAGATGCGTTCACCGGGTTTCAGATGCAAAAGCACGCCGGACCGGTAGAGTTCCGACAGCGCCTGTTCGGAAAATGCCTCCGCCCCCAGAAAGAATTCCTTGAAATCCGTATTGACCAGACGGTGGACTGTTTCGATGTCCGTTTCTTCGGAATAGACGACGGAAAATCCCAGATGCGCCTCATAGTTCAACAGCGCATCGCTCAGAATGTTGCTGAAAAGGCTTTCGAACGCACCGCGGTCCGGCCGGTGGGACTGTACGTCGATGTCGGTTCCGACATAACCCATCATCCACGTATAGATCTTTTCCTCGCGGCCCTTCCAGATTGCGTTCCAGTCCGGTGTCTCGTCCCGGACAAAGGCCTGATACGGGTTGAAACCGAAAGCGTGGAAGGCAAGGTCGATCAGCCCGTCCCCGCCGAACCGCAAAGGGTTCAGTTCGATCGGCATAACCCCGTCCCGGGTCACGCGGAATTCACCATGTACCGGAAAACCCCGTGCATTCAGCGTTTCGTTCAGTTTTTCGAACCAGTCGATGAACAGGTCGTGATAATCGTCGAAGATCGGTTTGCTGGTGTAATAGAGCGCATGAAGATAGTCGGGATTTTCCGGGATCGGATGGTGATAGATGTTCACGATCACCGGCTTTCCGGACCTGTCGAAGAACATGTCGACGGCATATTCCTCGCCTTCGATAAAATCCTCCACGATGACGTCCGCGTCCGACAGGACGGTTGATGCAAAGACGGCGGAGTTCCGTTTCACATCGGCTTCGATTTCCTTCCGGATCTGGGCCAGGTCGCTGTCGGAATTGATGATCTTGATGGCAGTCGCGAAGTAGCCGCGGTTCGGTTTCACCACGAACTTGCGGTCGGGCGGCAGTTTCAGCGTCGGCAAGTCCGACAGCGCGACCAGCCGGTGGAAAAAGTTGGGGTACTGCGCGTTCATCAGATCGCGGCAGCGGTTCTTGTTCTTCAGCGCGTCGATCATGTCGGCCAGGGCCGGGTCCTCCAGCCGCTTCAGAACCGTATCCAGGACGTTTTCAGACGTGATCGCGACCCGTTCGCCCGGCGCGAAGCGGCGCCCTTCCTTTGCGTCCAGTTCCTTGCCGTCCAGCACGGTGGCAACACCGCGATTGGATGCCTCGTCCAGGACGACCGAAGACCCATGGTCCCCGCGGTCGATGACGATCGTACCGGCATGGGCGTGGTCCGAATAAGCACTGCTATTGGTATCCGCTGCCAAAACGTCCCTTTCCTGTCGGTTGGTCAGCTGTGTGCCAGCATGACGAAATGGGTGATCTGAGCCAGATATATGACCAGAATCAACGGCATTCCGAAACGGTTGATCTTCTCGGCCAATTGCGGACGTCCGGAAATGGCAAGTCGTTCCGCGCCCACCGCGATGACCATGGAACAGACGATCAGGATGAAAGTCGCCGCTTCGATCTGGTCGGCCAGGCCCAGTCGCGGTGACGGCGGATAGTTGCTTTCCAGCGTGTTCTTGTTGCCGATGGTCACAAAGGTCGCCGCCAGAATCATCCCGATCCGATAATCCGGCATGTTCATGGTTCTCGTCAGCCAGATGACGGCGCACATCAGAAACGCGATCATGTAGCCGATATAGGCTTCAAAGAAGAGCTTCGGGTTATCCCGTTCCATGGAGATGTAGAACTGGACCCGGGGGAAGGACAGAAGGTTCCCCGACTCCTCGCCGAAGGTCGTGTTGTACTGGAAAACCGTCGTCGTTGCCTGGACCGGACGCAGGTTCCAGCCGTCCAGGTGCAGTTCGGGTCCGTTTACGGAATTTGCCCGATCGACATCGAAAGTCAGTTCATTCGAATCCTTGCCGACACTTTCCAGAACGATGTCCAGACGCTGTGTGTCGAACGGAAAATCCGCAATATCCCATGGCTGATTGATGGTGGCGCGCAGCTTCGCCGCGACATAGAATCGCCCGTCGGCCCTTGTGTAGCCATAGCTTTCCATCACCTCGTACTGGCGGGCATTGGTGATTTCGATCGCTTCCAACGGGTCGTAGTCCGGATCGTCGTGGATGAACCAGACCCAGAAAATCGTCTTGTAGGTACCGTTGTAGAAATCCAGGTCGAAGACAGAGGCGACGAACATTCCGATTTCGACATGGGCCGTGTCTTCCTGCGCGCGGGCGTGCTGGGAAAACGAGGCAAATACCGCCAATGCAAGGATGACCGCCCGAATAACGCGCGGCGCAGAAATGTGTAACTCGGCGGTGCGCGGGAACACTCCCAACCCCTCAACTGGACCTGAACCGCCGGACACTCTATCCGAAGGGTCCGGTTCCGCCAATGCGTAGCAAGAAAATCACCTGGTCCGAATTGCGTCGTCGCTTCAGTGTACCAAAACCGCAAAATGCAGAAAGAAACCGGTGCATTGGCGGGCCTGCAAAATTTTTTGGAATTAACGACAATTTAGCCTTTTTTAATATAGTGTCGGCTAGCATGGACGATTGGCTTGCGATCAGATGGTCTGTATGGGGCGGATCTAGGCGAAAGGTTGATGCCCGTGGGACGTGGTAGTCAGGAAGTCCGCAGCATGGTTTTGCTGTCGCAGTCCGCTGGTTCGTCACGTGTTCTTAACCTGATCCTTCTCAATGACAAAATTGAGGAAGAGGATGAGGCGCCTGCCAAACTTCCATTCTTCCAATCGGAAGTTCTAAATGACGCAATTGTCCTGAAATCCCGACTTCAGGGCAGCGAGAAGGACCTGTTCAGCGATTATCGCGCGTCGGCGACGAAGCTTTTGCTGCCTTACGACACAAGCAACCTTCGCGTCGGTGGGAAGGCAACCTTTATCGGTGAAACAGAGTTCCCTGCAATTATGAGGGACCATTGCGGTATCGATTTGAATGCGCAGGACGCAAGTCTGCGCCGCGATATCGATGTGCTCAATCTTCTGGACGAACTGCCGTCACTGGACCCGTTCCTCCTGAAAGAGCGGGTGTCGATGGCGGAACAAAAGGTTGATGAGCGGTATTTCAATATCTCGCCGGCTGATTGGCAGCGCATCCGCAGTTTCGTGATGGACGAATTTTATCCGCTGGCCACGATCACGGTGGGTGACTCGGCGACCCGACAGTTTGCTGAGATGATGACCACGAAACTGTGGGAGGCTCGCGACATGGCAACGCTGGGGCCGCTTCTGGATGCTTTGAAACTGGACCGGTCCAACGCTGGCGAAACCCTCTTCGCCTGGAAAGGCATACTTTATTACAAGTTCATGTTTGAAAGCCTGCGCGACAGGCTGTTGTCGATGATCAAGAAGATGAAAAACATTCGCATCGTGAATTACAACGATTTTGAACACAAACGGCAGATTGAGGAAATTCGCGAGGACGTGGCAAATGAACTGAAGCTGTGCCTGGCACAGACGGCGGACGTTTTGAAAAGATACGAAAAGAACTATCACGAGGAATTTCTCAAAAACAAAAACCCGGTTGCGTTCCGGGAATTCCTGCAGTCCGCACCGCAGATGTTTGTTCAGCTGGGTCCCAACATCGCAGCAGTCGATCACGCCGTGGGGTATTGGAACTACCGGTTTGAACGTGACGGGATCCGCGTGGCGGAAGCCCAGGATCTGGAAGATGTGCTGTTGAACTTCCTGTCGGGTGTCTAGTTCCACTTACCGCTTCGGTTTCGGGCGCGTGGGAGGCGGCCGGTCGCCGGGGTAGACGAATGCGGGAAAGGATCGGTAAACTCCCTCTACCAATGAGGGTGGCAACGGCGTGATTTCCATGCAACCAAGTGCCGACACGCACGCAACTGTTCCTAATTCGGTACCGGTGTTCGTTGGGACTGTGCTGTGTTTTGAACCATTCTGGTCATATGTTCGCTGGAACTTCGACGAAATTCTGCCCAGTGTCTATCATCTTGATTACGTGATGCGGACGTTCTTGCTGGCCGCGATCTTTCTGACCAGCCCTGCGCGGAACATAGTGCTGGCCCGATTGCCATCACCCGTAGGGTTCGGCACAAAAACTGTGGCAGCGATCTATATGTTCGCGATCGCCTGCTTTATCTTTTTCTTTATAGAAAAGGTGCTTTTTGCGTTCATTGGCGACACTGCCTATTTCCATTGGCCAGTCTATCCAAGCACTACGCTAAAACTGTTCGACCTGACTGCCGGTTTATTATTGGTCGCGGTTACAGAAGAACTGGTGTTCAGGAAGTTCGCTTTCCTAGCGTTCGATAGATATTCAGTTAGTCCGGGAAGAACACTTCTTTACTCTTCATTGATTTTCGCCGCAATCCATTGGGAAACCGGCTGGGTCAACTCTATTACGGCATTTCTTTTCGGGTGGTTGGCAATGACAGTCTATATGTCGACCAGGCGGCTGTGGCCATGCATCTTGGTTCACTATCTCATCAATCTAATGATATTTCGGAACATTCCAGTTTCTTCCTGAACTCCGTCTTTATCAAAATTGAAGGCGGGCGAAGGAACCCGGGAAATATGGAACAAAATCGACGTCTCCAACTTTCTCTTGACTTCATCACATAAAGATATTGTTATGTGTGCATTCAGTTATGGAGACAATGATGGACCAGCTGTTACAGGCCATGCGCGCAGTGGCGGAGCCGACCCGGCTTCGGGTGCTGAACCTGTGTGCGCATTCGGAACTGACCGTCAGCGATCTGGTCGGCCTGCTGGGGCAAAGCCAGCCGCGCCTGTCCCGCCATCTGAAATTGTTGGTGGAAGGTGGCGTTCTGGAACGCCATCAGGAAGGGGCCTGGGCGCGCTATCGCGTGTCGACCCGCGCGGAAAGCGGCGATGCGTCCGCCTTTGCGGAGGCGGTTCTGGATCTGTTGCCGCAGGATGATGCGACTTTAAGCCGGGACCTGGACCGGCTGGACCGCCTGCGCAAGGAACGCGACCGGGAGGCGGCACAGTATTTCGAACGCAATGCCGCCCAGTGGGACCGGATCCGTGCCCTTCACGTCGATGAGGACCAGGTGGAAAGCCGACTTCTTGCGTTGACGTCCGCATGGACCATCGGCCGTTTGCTGGATATCGGAACCGGAACCGGGCGGCTGTTGGACCTGTTCGGGCCGCGCGCCGAACGGGCCGTCGGCATCGACCGGTCGCCCGACATGCTGAAACTGGCGCGGGCCGCAATCGAACGCGACCGGCTGACCCATTGCCAGGTGCGCCAGGCGGATATGTATCAGCTTCCTTTCAACGAAGCGGAATTCGACACGGCCGTCCTTCACATGGTTCTGCATTACGCGGATGACCCGGCCCAAGTGCTGAAGGAAGCGTCGCGGGCGCTGACGGATGCCGGGCGGATATTGATTGTCGATTTCGACCGCCACACACTGGCCGAGTTGCGCGCCGAACATGCCCATCGCTGGCCGGGGTTCGCGCAGTCGCAGATGGAAGACTGGCTGGATGCCGCCGGTTTTGGCGACATCGCGGTCGAACGTCTGGAAGGCAGTGCGTTGACCGTCTGTATCTGGACGGCCGCAAAGACGGTGCCGGGTGCAAAGGCGGTGTCGGCATGAACACGCCAGCCTTGAGCTTCGAAATCTTCCCGCCGAAGGGTGGGACGTCCCCTGCCTTTGAAGCGGGGGTGCGCGACCTGGCTGCCGTCGGTGACTATGTGTCCGTCACCTACGGCGCGTCGGGTTCCGGCAAGGGGCGCAGCGAACGCGCGATCACGGCGCTGAGCGAAGCGGTCGATCCGTCCGTCCTGGCGGCGCATCTGACCGCCGGCGGCCAAAGCCGTGAAAAGGTCCTGAACCTTGTGCAGGACTGGAAATCGAACGGTATTCGCCGGATCGTCGCATTGCGCGGGGACGCGCCGCCTGACGGTCCCGATGAATTCGCCTGTGCGGCGGAACTGACCGCCGCGATTGCACAGATTGGCGGTATGGACCTTTCCGTCGCGTGCTATCCGGAAGGACATCCGAAATCACCCTCGCCCAAGGCTGAAATGGACCATCTGAAACGCAAGATCGATGCCGGTGCCTCCCGCGCGATCACACAGTTTTTCTTCGACCCGGACCTGTTTCTCCGGTTTCGCGACCGGTGCGCGGCCGCCGGCATAAACGTGCCCATCGTGCCAGGTATTCTGCCCATCGCGACGATGGAGACGCTGCATCGCTTTGCCGCGCAATGCGGCGCCAGTGTACCTGCCTGGCTGGACGCGCGCTTCGCGGGGCTGGAAGACGCACCGGACGACCATCGCGCGCTTTCGATCGCGACCTGCGTATCGTTGGCGGACCGCCTGATCGCGGAAGGGGTCGGCCACATTCACCTTTATACCCTCAACCGGTTCCGGGACGCGCTGACCGTGGCGCGGGCGCTTGGCCGCTGCCCTGGGCCGGACACTCAATCCCCCCTAAGAACAGAGGAGGCGGCGTAACGCCATGCGAACCCTGAAAGATGCCCTGAACCAACGTGTGTTGCTGACGGACGGGTCGATCACCCGGGAATTAAAGATTCCGGAACTGGATCTGGATGCGGACCGGGACTTTTTCGGGGCGGTCGACTGCCCCGAGGTGCTGAACCTGACGCGGCATGACCGGATTGCGGACGTCCACCGCGCATTTCTGAAGGCGGGGGCGGACATCATCCGAACCAACAGTCTTCGGGCGAACCCGCTGACCCTTCGTGCCTATGGCCTGGAAGAGGAAGCCTTCATCATCAACTTCAAGGCGGCGGAGGCGGCCGTCGAAGCGGTCGATTCCACGCCGGGATCCGGACGTCGGCGCTTTGTACTGGGCGTCCTGCGGGACGACGGTTGGAACCTGCCGCCGGGCGAGGTTGAAGCGGCCGTGGCCATTCAGGCGGAAGGCCTGATTGCCGGGGGCGCCGACGGGGTCCTGTTGGACGTGCTGCCAGGGACTGGCCGTATTCAGGCCATGCTGGAAGGCGCGATGAAGGCACGCGCGGCCTTGGACAGCCAGGTTTCCATCTTGCTGCAACGGGTTGAAGGCGGCCCGCGTTTCGGCCCGCAAACGATCGGGTCGGCGGACGGTATCGTACGTTTTCGGCCGGGCGACGCCCGCCGGGATGCATGGCTGGACAGTGTCCTGCGCGACGGGGCCGTTAACCTGATCGGCGGCGGGTCGTTGCCGGAACACACGGCAGCGCTGGACCGTATGTTGCGGGACCGCGCGGAAGACAATTTCCGTCCCGTCCTTGGCTGGGTGCGCGATTCCCATCCCGTGGACGATGTTCAGCCAGCGTCCAGCTGGGTGCGTTTCCCGGATGCGGAAGACGCGACCCCTGCGGCGGCACCCGCCCTGCAAAACGCCTGACACCCCTAGCCTGATGGCCCCGATCCATGACGGATCGGGGCATAGGGCGCGAATCCGACGTAAATAGGCGCGGCTGCGCTGTTCAGGATTTACCGCTTCATTATGAATTCGCACGGAAAACCTCGGCTGCAAATCAGGCGGCCCGAGGCGGTATGTGCGCCCGGCAATTTCTACTCGCAAGGAACCTCGCGAAAATGACCCAGACCGTTCTCGAATCTAAGACGAAGACCCACATCATCGGTTTCGATCAGCCCTTCACCGTGATTGGGGAGCGGATCAACCCAACGGGGCGCAAGAAGTTGGCCGCCGAAATGAAGGAATACAACTTCGAAACGGTGGAAAGGGACGCCCTGGCACAGGTTGAAGCCGGTGCCCACATGCTGGACGTCAATGCCGGAATTCCGCTGGCGGACGAACCGGACATCCTGGCAAAGGCCATCAAGCTGGTGCAGAGCCTGACCGACGTGCCGCTGTGCATCGACAGCTCGATTGTCGAGGCGCTGGAGCGCGGGCTGGAAGCATACGAAGGCCGTCCGCTTCTGAACTCGGTGACGGGGGAAGAAGAACGCTTGGAAGTCGTCCTGCCGCTGGTGAAGAAATACAACTGTGCGGTGGTCGGTATTTCCAATGATGAAACCGGCATTTCCGAAGACCCGGACGTGCGCTACGAAGTAGCGAAGAAAATCGTCGAACATGCCGCTGACTATGGCATTCCGGCCCATGACATCGTGATCGACCCGTTGGTCATGCCGATCGGTGCGCTGGGCAATGCCGGGGTCGGTGCGCTGAACCTGATCCGCCGCCTGCACGATGAATTGAAGGTCAACACAACCTGCGGCGCGTCGAACCTGAGCTTCGGCCTGCCGAACCGGCACAGCCTGAACGGCGCGTTCCTTTCCATGGCGGTTGGCGCCGGGATGACGTCGGCGATCATGAATCCGCTGCACCAGGAAGAAATGCACGCGATCTGGGGCGCCGACGTGGTCGCCGGCCACGACAAGGATTGCGCGAAATGGATCAAGCGGTTCCGTGAGCCGGTCCCGGAAGGCGAAGTCGTGGGCGCGCGCGGTGCGCGCGGGGAGCGTCGCCGCCGCCGGTCCGCTTAAACCCGTCGGGAACAGGACCTGAAAAATGGCTGAGAACGATCCGTCGGACATTTCCGTGGATACGGCCCCGTCGGGGGAAACCGCCCGTGTGGTTTTCACCCCGTCGGGCAAGCGCGGGGACTTCCCGGTGGGAACGCCCCTGCTTCAGGCGGCGCGGGCACTTGGCGTCGATGTGGACAGCGTCTGCGGCGGCCGGGGCATTTGCGGGCGCTGCCAGGTCAACCCGTCCTATGGCGACTTTTCGAAATTCAAGGTCAAAAGCCGGCCCGAAAACATCTCGGACGTAAACGCGGTCGAAGAACGTTATCGTTCGAAACGCAAGATGAAGGAAGGCCGCCGGCTTGGCTGTTCCAGCTTCATTCAGGGTGATCTGGTCGTTGACGTTCCGGAAGAAAGCCAGGTCCACAAGCAGGTCGTGCGCAAACGGGCCGAAGTACGGAACATCGAAATCGACCCGGTGGTAAAGCTCCACTATGTCGAAGTTGCGGAACCGGACATGCATCACCCGTCCGGCGACCTGGAACGGCTTGAATCCGCGCTTCAGGAACAGTGGAACATCACGATCGACGATGTCGACCTGCCGGTCCTGCATAACCTGCAGAAGGCGCTGCGCCAGGGTGAATGGCATGTGACTGTCGCGGTGCGCAACGGGCACCGGCTGGTCTATGCGTGGCCCGGCTTCCATGACAAGGCGTTCGGCTGTGCCATCGACGTTGGGTCGACCACCATGTCAGTGCACCTGACCGACCTGATGACCGGGGAGGTCGTGAATTCCGTCGGCGCGATGAACCCGCAGATCCGCTTTGGCGAAGATCTGATGAGCCGCGTATCCTACGTCATGATGAACCCGGGCGGGGATGCGGAAATGACCGCGGCCGTGCGGGAAACGCTGGGCTTCCTGATCGTTCAGGCCGCGACCGAGGCATCGGTGGACCCGAACGACATTCTGGAGATGACGCTGGTCGGCAACCCGATCATGCATCACCTGATCCTGGGCATCGATCCGACCGAACTGGGTTGGGCGCCGTTTGCGCTGGCAACCAATCAGCCGCTGCGGGTCTGGGCGACGGAACTGGACCTGAAGGGCAAGGTGAACCCGGGCGCACGCGCCTATTTCCTGCCGTGTGTGGCAGGGCATGTCGGCGCCGACGCGGCGGCGGTGACCCTGGCGGAAGGCCCGCAGTTCCGGGAGGAAGTGACCCTGGTCGTCGATGTCGGGACCAATGCGGAAATCATCCTGGGCAACAAGGACCGTCTGCTGGCCTGTTCCAGCCCGACCGGTCCGGCGCTGGAAGGGGCGCAGATTTCGTCCGGTCAGCGCGCGGCACCCGGCGCGATCGAACGGGTACGTGTCGACCCGGATACGCTGGAACCGCGGTTCAAGGTCATCGGTTCGGACCTGTGGTCCGACGATGACGGGTTCGAGCAGTCGACAAAACGCATTGGTGTGACCGGTATCTGCGGGTCCGGCATTATCGAGGTGCTGGCCGAAATGTTCCTGGCCGGACTGATCACCGAAGACGGCATCATCGACGGGGCGATGGCCGAACGCACCGACCGTATCGTGGCCGAAGGGCGCACCTTCTCCTATATCCTGAGCCGGGGGGAGCCGGAAATTCGCGTGACACAGGCGGATGTCCGCGCGATCCAGCTGGCAAAAGCGGCGCTCTATGCCGGTGCGCAGCTTCTGGTCGACAAGTTCGGCAAGCCGGTGGAACGGGTCGTCCTGGCCGGTGCCTTCGGCAGCCATATCGACGCGAAATACGCGATGGTCCTGGGGCTTATCCCCGACTGTCCACTGGACATGGTCGCGTCGGTCGGAAACGCGGCGGGGACGGGCGCGCGCATTGCGCTTCTGAACAAGCACGCGCGTGACGAGATCAAGGAAATCGTGCGCGGGATTGAAAAGATCGAAACCGCCGTCGAACCGAAATTCCAGGACCATTTCGTCGGCGCCATGGCCTTCCCGCACAAGACGGCCCCCTTCCCGAATCTGGCGGCGGCGGTGAAGCTGCCGGCCAAAAAGGAACCGGGCGGCGCGGACGGGTCGGACGGCGACGGTGGACGGCGCCGGCGACGCCGACGCGGCTGACAGACATCAAAAACACCCCCTCTAGCGGAGAACACGCCCATGTCCGAGGCACAGCAGATCATCGATTTCATGAGCACCACGACGCTGGAGGTCACCCCTGGCGGTGCGGCAAAGATCGATGATTTCAGGGATGTCCTGCGCGCGAACCAGATTGTCTATGTCACGTTCCTGCCGGGGTCGGATTTCCGGGACACGGTGGCAACGGTCAAGAAGCTGAAGGACCAGGGCATGCGCCCGGTACCGCATTTTGCCGCGCGGTCCATACCGACCAAGGACTTCTTTGAAGAGAATCTGAAGATGCTGACATCCGAGACGGGCGTTGAAGAGGCGCTTCTGATCGGGGGCGGCGTCGACAACCCGGTCGGCGAATTCACGGAATCAATGCAGATCCTGCGCCTGGGTCTGTTCGAAAAATACGGCATCAAGCATCTGGGCGTTGCGGGCCATCCGGAAGGAAGCCCGGACATTTCCGAAGCCGAAGTCACCCGCGCCATGCTGGACAAGAATGCGTATGCGAAAGAAAGCCCGATGGACCTTTATATTGCGACGCAATTCTGTTTCGAAGCGGAACCGCTGATCGAATGGGACCGGCGCATTCAATCGGAAGGCAACGAACTTCCGATTCATATCGGCATACCGGGGCTGGCGACCATCAAGACGCTGATGAAACACGCACAGGCCTGCGGCATCGGGAACTCCATGCGCTTCATCGCCAAACAGGCGCGCAACATGGCGAAGCTCATGACCGTCAGCGAACCGGACAAGCTGGTCCGGGACCTTGCCGTCTATAAGGCGACCGACCCGAAATGCGGGATCGTCCAGACGCACCTGTATCCGCTGGGCGGGCTCAAGAAATCCGCCGCCTGGCTTTACGCCGTCCAGGACGGCCAGTTCGAATTGGGCAAGAAGGGCGGGTTCAAGACGGACTACAGCGTGGACTGACCGCGCTTGTGGTAACTTTGGGGTCGCATGTATCCTGTCGAATATAGAACGATGGGATGGACCGAAATGCAGCCTGTTGAAGCGATTTCCCTGGAGTTCCTGATCACCGCGACGCTGGTCGTGCTCGCGCCCGGGACGGGGGTCATCCATACCGTTTCCACCGGTGTGTTCCGCGGCGGCGTGGCCAGCATTGCGGCGGCGACGGGCTGCACGTTCGGGATCGTTCCGCATCTGGCGGCCAGTATCCTGGGGCTGGCGGCGATCCTGCATGCCAGCGCGGTCGCCTTTCAGACCGTAAAGTGGCTTGGCATCGCCTATCTGCTGTATCTCGCCTGGGGCATGCTGCGGTCCGGCGGGGCGATGGAACTGGACGGGTCCGCGGGGCGGTCCCAGGGTCTTGCGCGCATCGCGGTGCGTGGCGCGCTGATCAACATCCTGAACCCGAAACTGTCGATATTCTTTCTGGCCTTCCTGCCGCAGTTCCTGCCGTCCGCGGTCGCGACGGATACGGCAATGTCCCTGCCTTACACGCTGACGCTGGGCGGCATCTTCATGGCGCTGACATGTGTCGTCTTCATCGGCTATGGCCTTGCCGCCAATGCGGTTCGCCATCATGTGGTCCGGTCGAAAACCGTTGCGAAATGGTTGAGCCGCGGTTTCGCTGCCGCCTTTGCAGGGTTCGCCGCGCGCCTTGCGATTGCGGAACGATGATCCACATGGTCACAGGTCTTTGATCGGGCATGCGCGGCAAGGGGCTTGTCTTGCCGCGGAATGCCACCACCTAGATTGAGGAATTTGCGGGGCCGATGAACGGCCCTTCACAGTTTTTGGGAATGGGGAAGACATGAACGACACCACCACATACACACCGCCGAAGGTCTGGACCTGGGACAAGGAAAATGGCGGCAGGTTTGCCTCCACCAACCGGCCGGTCGCGGGCGCGACCCACGAAAAGGAACTGCCGGTAGGGGGCCACCCGCTGCAGCTTTATTCACTGGGCACGCCGAACGGCGTCAAGGTCACGATCATGCTGGAGGAACTCCTGGCGAAGGGGCATGCCGGCGCCGAATACGACGCCTGGTATATCGATATTGGCGAGGGCGACCAATTCGGCAGCGGCTTTGTCGACATCAATCCCAATTCCAAGATTCCGGCATTGTTGGACCGGTCGACGGATCCGGCCGTGCGGGTTTTTGAAAGCGGGTCGATCCTGCTCCACCTGGCCGAGAAGTTCGGGGAGTTCCTGCCGTCGGATCCGGCGGCGCGCACGGAAACCATGAACTGGCTGTTCTGGCAGATGGGCAGCGCACCCTATCTGGGCGGCGGCTTCGGTCACTTCTATGCTTATGCGCCCTATCCGATGGAATATCCGATCAACAGGTTCGCGATGGAAGCGAAGCGTCAGATGGATGTGCTGGACCGTCGCTTGGCGGAAAGCGAATATATTGCGGGTCCGGATTACACGATTGCCGACATCGCGATCTTCCCCTGGTACGGCGTCCTGGCGCTGGGCAAGATTTATGGGGAGGCCGGTACCTTCCTGGAGGTGCATAAGTACGAAAACGTCCAACGCTGGGTGAAACTGGTGGGCGAACGCGAAGGCGTGATCCGCGGCCGCTGCGTCAACCGCGTCAGCGAAGACGACCCGAACCTGATCCGCGAACGCCACAGCGCCGCCGACCTGGACGGCAAGGGCGTGCGGATTTAGGAAATTTCATCGTCACCCTGCGCTGCGGGGCCGGTACTGCATGCGTGCGCGTAGAAGCTGGTTGCGTTCGGCGACCGGCAGGGCGCGTGTTTCCGACGGCGACAGGCCATAGGCCTTTCGATACAGCGTTGCGAAATGGGACTGGCCGTTGAAACCGCATTCCAGGGTGATGTCCAGGACCGAGCGGTTGGACGTCGCGATCAGCCACAGCCCGTGGTCCAGCCGAAGCCGGCGTGAGAAATCGCCGTAGCTCATGCCCAGTTCCTGTTGAAAGCCGCGTTCAAGCTGGCGCCGTGATATCCCGATGCGCCGCGCCAGATCCCCGATGCGCGGCGGGTCCGACAGACGTTCTTCCAGGATCAGGATCGCGCGGGCCACGCGGTCGTCCTGGACCGATTGGGCGATGGGCGGTTGCGGCTGGGCCGGGGCGGCGTTGCGCGACCCGTCCACCATCATGATGCTCAATGCCTTCTGTGCCAGGTCATGGTCCAGGTGGCGTTCGATCATCCAGGCGGCCAGACGCGCCGCGCCGATGCCGCCGGCACAGGTGATCCGTTTCCCGTCGACGACGAACAGCCGGCTGGCGTCTGGTTCCAACCCGTCGAACCGGTCCAGCATATCCTGATAGTGAAGCCAGCTGACGCAGACCCGCCGCCCGTTCAGCAGACCCGCGCGCGCCATGGTGAAGACGCCGGTGCATATGCCGACCAATGCGGTGCCGCGTTCGGCGGCCGCCTGAAGATAGGCGACGATGGCCGCCTCATCATCGGTGTCGTGGCTCAACAAGCCGCCGACCACGACGATATAGTCGAACCCGTCCGGCGGCAGAAGGTCGGCCGTCGCTGTCACGCTGACGCCGCAACTGGCCGGGATCGGGCGGGCCTTCGGGCTCATCACCTGCCAGCGGCAACGGATCGGCCGCGACCGGTCGCGTTCATCGGCAGCCAGACGCAATGCATCCACGAAAGATGCAAAGGCGTTCAGTGTAAATCGCGACAGCGGCACGATGCCGACATTCAGCGCGGGCGGTTCGTTTTCCATGGCCGGAATCGTATCCCGCAACCCTTTGACTGGAAAGCGCCTCTCTTGAAACCTTGTGCGTTTGGGCGTATGCCCTGCCGCCGGGCCAGACGGTTGGACGGTCGCGCATCTGCAATGGGGAAACCCGCAGGTGTGAGGAAAGTCCGGGCTCCACGGAATGCACGGTGCCGGCTAACGGCCGGCGGGGGCGACCCCAGGGAAAGTGCCACAGAAAGCAAACCGCCTGGATCATCCAGGTAAGGGTGAAAGGGTGCGGTAAGAGCGCACCGCTCCCCCGGTGACGGGGGAGGCACGGTAAACCCCACCGGGAGCAAGACCGAATAGGGATGGTGCCATTGGATTGGCAGGCGGGCTTCCGCGCCCCATCCGGGTAGGTTGCGTGAGGCGGGCGGCAACGCCCGTCCCAGATGAATGATCGTCCGCCATCCGCCGGTGCCTGCCGGCACATCGGGATGGACGACAGAACCCGGCTTACAGACCGTCTGGCCCACTTTTCATGCAAAAAAACAAGGCTCTTATCTGACGAGGAAAAACAATCTATAATCGAAACAGGAGGCCGAATGAAAGTTTTCTCCATTTTTGCTATTCTGATTTTTTTAACAATTGATGATGCTGTGGCGGAGGAGTGGGCACAGCTTCAATTAAGCTTTTCCCCCGGTTCTTCCGCCAATTCGAACTACACCAGTGATCTTTTTAGAGAAAACACTGAACTTGAGCTTTGTTACTATTTCACCAGTAGTGAGCCGAGTTTTGAATCGCGTGATTTTGATTGTCGTATTTTTGAAGTTTCAAGAAGCCAAATATCGGGTGGAGGAAGCTTCAGAGTAACAGACCGGAATAGCCGATATATTTTTTATCGACCTGATTGGGGCGTGGTTTATGGCTCGCTTCGTACAGCCTCTCCAGGCGAAGACCTTGAAACGGTCGCCTATGTTCCAATCACTCTGGTGACAGGTGATGATTTCAATGACCGGCCAGCCTGGACGCAGATGTTCGAATACTACTTAAGCATGGACGATGTTATTCTTCAGTATAGGCAAGGGCCGGCAGGATTATCTCATTTTCTTAATAGTGTCCCTCATACCCGTTATATTACTGCTAGTGCTGCGTTCAGAACAGACATGACGCGGGATACCGATGTTTACATTGATTTATTCAGTCCTGGCGGGCTGTTGGGTCCTTCCGATACTTTTTCCATAGAAGATATTGGCGCGACGAACAGACTGTTGACTACAATGGCTAACTGGCATGAGGGTTACGGCGAATTTGCCGATGATCATTATCTTTCTCAGAACTTCGTCACCAATCTATACATCAGACTTCTAGAGTCTTATGAATCTATGGTTAGAGAAGGTCGTTTGCATGACCGGACCAGGCACGAAACAGTGGCTGTAAACCTATGGCGGTTCATGCGGTCGCTTACACAGCCGGGTTTCAGCACAGGATCAACGCTAGCTTTGCTGGCTGCCGCGATCGAATATTCCGAGATATCAACTTCTTCCCATTTGGAGAACTGCATTCGATTAGGCGAGGAAGCGCTGAGTGCCATGGTCAGAAGCCATGTGGAAATAGACTCTAGTGAGGAAATGAACCAAGTTCTGGTGGAATGGTTGAATGCACAAGCGCGTCTAATAGAGAAGAATTTGAGCAGCAGTGTAGAGACTTTTTTTGAGATTTTGAGGAACACAAATGACTGTGCATATAGGTTCTCGTTAGACCCTACTGTAGACGAAGGTGAAATCAACTTTGACGGAATTGAGTACGAAATGTTTATGGATCACATTTCAGATATGACCCAGGACCAGCATGAGCGACCTATAAGCAGGTATCTGTCGTTTTACGAGAATTTGATCGAAGTGATTTCTAAGCACGATACATTCCTATCCCTCCTATCGGAAGCCAAATTTTACCCTGAAATTCAATTCATGACAGTCTTGCATGTTACGCAATCGAGGCGGCAATGAATGTAGGGGGTTGAAAAATGTTAAGAAGACATCTTTCATATATTTTTGGGTGTGTGATACTGTTTGGTTCTATTGCATACACAATTTTTACTTATTATTTATTTTCGTATCATGATTTTGTGCGTATTCTTATGCTTCTTGCTAGCGTTGCAACGCTCACTGTCGGGGCTTTTTTGGGATGGGTCGTAAAGACAAAAGGGAGAGATAGATCAACAGATAAAGTGGGCCCTATTATGGTTTTAATATCTTTGATTTTATCTGCTGGATTGTTTGTGGTTTTATTTTTTATAACTTGGTCATTTTATGATAATCTTTCTATTACTTGGGTTGAGTTGACAGGGCAGATTGGAAATTTGGATTTAATCATTTCATTTCTTTTGGGTGGATTGTTAACGGCTCTATTTTCCTCGAGCCAAGGAGACCCAGAATGAACGTTTTCATATAACTGTATCCCATAACTGAAATAGAATTTCAGCGATTCATCATACCAGTTTCTCAGGATAGCAAGAACCGTGTCGAATGCCCGTCACAGGTACTAAGACACAATGCGCCGCTTGCGGGAATTTCGCGAACCGGTAGCGGATCAGCCAATGCTTTGGTCATTTACGATCAGCGCTGCGGTAACGGGTTTCACAATATTGACCTCATTTGATCGGATAGGAATTCGTTAACGGATTTGCGGTATAAACGTGAATGTTTGGGTGCCCCCGGGCCTTGGCCGGGGGAGAATTCGCGGCAGAGACACCCAACTTCGCGCCGCATTTCCGGGCTGAAAGAGGCAACATTGCACGCCGCGTTGGAACCCGAACTTCATCAGACAATGCCGGGGCTTCGGTCCGGCAATGGGATTGAAGAGTCACTGGAACGGCCGGCTTTGCTGGACGCATTCTGCTATTGGCAGTCCCTTCGCGCAGACCGACCCGCACCCGCGATCCATGAACTCGACCCGTTGGACATTGTGCCGGTTCTGCCTTTTGTGAACCTGGTTGACGTTTACCGGCCAACCGATGGTGGGTACCGGTTTCGCCATCGCCTGTTGGGAACGGCTCTGGTTGGGAAATTCCAGGCCGAATCGACAGGGCAGTGGTTCGACGAACTCTACACGCCGGAACATTTGGCCCGGCAGTTGCCGGCCTATATCATGGCGGTGGAAGACGTGGTCCCGACCCTGGGGGACATCGGCCTGGATTCGGAAGGCAGACAGATAATGGCCTATCGCCGTCTTATCCTTCCCCTGGCAGGCCCGTCCGGGTCGATTGACCGGCTGATGGCCGTCTTTGCCTTTCAGACGCCCGACGATCGCTTCGTGGAGGGGCTGCCGCTGCACCAGGTCGGCCGCGGATCAAACTTTCATAAGGACTGAATATTCGGCACTGCAATCGCAAAGGTTGGTGCATTCCTTTTCTTGACCGGAAAGGCTGTGATGGGTTTTCATGACACCATCACATGCGGCAACAGAGCTGGGTGCGAATATGGAACGATACGCGATATCCGTTCGCCGGTTTTCAGCGGCACTGGGCCTAATCATTCTGGGGGCGTGCCAGACCGCAGCCGGTCAGGGCGCTTGTCAGCCCGACGACCGTGTTACGTTCGTTCAAGGGGATGGGGAATGTCTGGCCATCCAAACCTATCCGACTGCGGGGGCGCGAACGCTGGTTATCGTCCTGCACGGCGATTTGAGCGGCGGTGGCGGCGCCGAGTATATCTTTCCCGTTGCGGAACAGGCGCGCGATATGGGCGCGACCGCTGTTGCCATGATGCGCCTTGGCTACTCCGGTGGCGGGCGAAGCTCCACCGGACCAGCCAGCCGGAATGAGCCACGCAATCAAATTTATACGTCGAACGAAATGGATGCGATTGCCGATGCGACGCGGCGGCTTGCCGACCATCATGGCGCGGAAGAGGTGGTGATGATCGGTCACAGCGGCGGCGCGGTCATGACCGGTGTGATTCTGGGGCGACATCCGGGGCTGGTCGATCGGGCGCTTCTTCTTTCGTGCCCGTGCCATATTCCGGACTGGCGGCGCGCCCGCGGGCGCAATCCACTTGCCGCTGCGGAAAGTCCGCATGAATACCTGGAAGCGGTGCCTGCCGAGACGGTGATCCATCTGGTGGTCGGCGCAGAGGATTCGAACACCCGACCGTTCCTGTCTGAAAATTATGGCGAAGACGCGGTCGCGCGCGGGCTGGATGCGACGGTGACGGTCGTCGAAGGCGCCGGTCACAACTTCAACAGCGATATGCGTGACAGCGCCGGATTTCAGGCGGCGCTTCGTGCTGCCGTGTTGGGGGAGTAGTCTGACAGTTCGCCGGTGTCAGGCGACAGATCGTTCTTTTTCGGCGCTGGTGTCATGAACGATCTTGGGGCGCCTTGTCACGGTACGTTCACCGGGGAATACCATACGAACAGTGGTGCCGACGCCGACCATGCTCCAAAGGTCGAAGGTCCCGCCGTGCAGATGGACCAGGCTGCGGCTCAGCGGCAGGCCAAGACCGGTGCCGTCCTTGCTGTGCCCGGGTTCCGACTGCGCGCGCCCGAAGGGACGCATGACCAGTTCTATATCCTCTGGTGCGATGCCTTTGCCCGTGTCTTCCACTTCCAATGTCAGACGCCCGTCATCCAGAACTTCCGAACGCACCGTTATGGTGCCGCCTTTGGGGGTGAACTTGCGCGCATTGGTGATCAGGTTGATCAGAACCTGCCGGACCTTTCCGCGGTCGGCAAAAAGAAGATAGGAATCCGACGACAGTTCCAACTGCAGGGTATGGTCTTTCCCGACCGTTTCCCAATCGATGATCCGCAGGCACTCGCGCGCTGCTTCCGGCAGTGAAAATTTCTCTTCCTCAAGGGTTTCCTCTCCCGACTCGATTTTCGAGATATCAAGGATGTTCCCGACCATATTGACCAGGTGACCACCGGATTTCGCAATGTCATTGGCATAGTCGCGGTAGCGCGCGTTTCCCAATGGACCGAAAATTTCCTGACGCATCATTTCCGCAAAGCCTATGATCGCGTTCAGCGGTGTGCGCAGCTCGTGACTCATGTTCGCCAGGAACGCCGCAGTGATGCGGCTGGCCTCCTCCTGACGGACCAGTTCGAGTTCCAGGTCGCTGTTCCGTTCCTTCGCCCGGATGACCTGGCGGGCGATCAGGATGAACCATACGAACAACCAGGCCACAATAAGGATCGAGATCACGACCGGCACGACCAGAAGCTTTGAAATGTCGGGCATGGCACTTGGCGGCGTCTCATTGATCAGGACAAGTCGCCCGCCCAGGTCCGGCGCATCCAGCGATGCCCAGACATAGTTGACCCCTTCGACGTCCAGCGACACCTGATGCGGCTCCAGACGCGGGTTGTCGCGAATATGATTGGCAACGTACAACAGCTGTGCGCGCGCATCGCCGCCGCCCAGGAATTCGACCATTCCGTCATCCCCGATAATGGCCGCCGCCAGACCGCCCGTCGTCAGAATCTGATGACCGGTCATGTCCGCGCGCAAGTCGTCCGGCGCATCATGCGTGGCCGAAATCGTCTCCAGCGCGGACAGAAGCAGGTTATGCTTATGGACCACCCCCATGGACGTGGCCGCTTCGAAAAAAACGGCGCCCAGAAGTCCAAAGGCCACGACGCTTATTATGCTCGCGGCGATGACGGTCCTGGTGTCAGGTTTCACTCGTCTTGGACCCTCGGCGCGAAATTAAAGCCGGCCAGATAGTACAGCGGGCAGAATGCAATCACGACGGAGATGATGTTCACGATACCGAAAATCAGGACAAGTGCCGAAACCCAGAAACTGGCGATAAAGGTGCCGTCGATGGCGCTGACCCAGATCAGGGCGATGCCAAGGACCGCGCGAACCGCCCGGTCAATATTGTGCATGTTACGCATGAAAATACGCTACTCCGATTGAATGGTTGATCGCTTCGCATTCGCGAAACGGCCCCTTCCCTCGGTGCACACACTAGTTCGCGCGGGTAAATATAGGATTAACGGCGCTATTTACCTTTCCAGCCGCCGGTATTTGATCCGGGTCGGCTGGTCCGCTTCGACGCCCAGACGGCGCTTACGGTCGGCTTCGTAATCTTCGTAGTTGCCTTCGAACCAGACGACTTGGCTGTCGCCTTCATAGGCCAGGATGTGGGTGCAAAGCCGGTCCAGGAACCAGCGGTCGTGGCTGATGACGACGGCACAACCCGGGAAGGTGGCAAGCCCGTCCTCCAGCGCGCGCAGGGTATCGACGTCGAGGTCGTTCGTCGGTTCGTCCAGCAGCAGGACGTTTGCGCCGGACTTCAGCATTTTCGCCAGATGGACGCGGTTGCGCTCCCCGCCCGAAAGCTGGCCGACCTTCTTCTGCTGATCGCCGCCCTTGAAATTGAAACTGCCGACATAGGCGCGGGATTGGACCTTGCGTTTACCAAGTTCCAGCATGTCCGCGCCTTCCGAAATTTCTTCCCAGACGGTGGCGTTTGCGTTCAGCGCATCCCGGGACTGGTCGACGTAGCCCAGCTTCACGGTTTCCCCCAGTCGGATGGATCCGGAATCCGGCTCTTCCTGTCCGGTGATCATGCGGAACAGCGTCGTCTTACCCGCGCCGTTCGGCCCGATGATGCCGACGATGCCACCCGGCGGCAGCTTGAAATTCAACCCGTCCATCAGAAGCTTACCGTCATAGGCCTTGGTCAGGCCCTCCGCCTCGATCACGACGCCCCCCAGGCGCGGGCCCGGCGGAATGATGATCTGGGCCGTCTGGTTCGCCTTTTCCGCTTCCTCTGCCTCGCGGACCAGATCGTCATACGCTGAAATTCGCGCCTTTGACTTGGTCTGGCGCGCGCGGGCCGATGCGTTCACCCATTCGCGTTCGGCGGCGATGGTGCGCATGCGCGCTTCCTGTTCGCGGCCTTCCTGCTGAAGGCGCTTCTGCTTCTGTTCCAGCCAGGACGAATAGTTGCCTTCGTACGGAATGCCGCGGCCCCGGTCGAGTTCCAGGATCCAGCCCGTTACATTGTCCAGGAAGTATCGGTCGTGGGTCACCATCACGACGGTGCCCGGATAATCGCCCAGGAACCGCTGAAGCCAGGCGACCGATTCCGCATCCAGATGGTTCGTCGGTTCGTCCAGCAGCAGCATGTCGGGTTTGGACAGCAAAAGGCGCGCCAGCGCGACGCGGCGCTTTTCCCCGCCCGACAGGTTCTTAACCTCCCAATCACCCGGCGGACAGCGCAGCGCGTCCATCGCCACCTCTACCCTTGAATCCAGGTCCCAGGCGTCGGCGGCATCAATCTTTTCCTGCAGCTCCGACTGTTCGGCGATCAGGGTCATCATCTCGTCATCGTCGGTGACTTCGCCCAGTTTCATGGACACGTCATTGAACCGGTCGACGATTTCCTTCAGTTCGCCCAGACCTTCCATCGCGTTTTCGGCAACGGTCTTGGTTTCGTCCAGCTGCGGTTCCTGCGCCAGATAGCCGATCTTGATGCCGTCCGCCGACCAGGCCTCGCCCGTGTATTCCGTGTCGATCCCGGCCATGATCCGCAGCAGGGTCGATTTCCCCGCGCCGTTGTAGCCCAGAACACCGATCTTTGCGCCCGGCAGGAACTGCAGGTTGATATCTTTCAGGACTTCCTTGCCGCCGGGATAGGCCTTGCCCAGCTTGTGCATGCCGAAAACATATTGATACGAGGCCATGGCGCGACGCTCCTGAAGTATGGGTGTGATGAATGAATGCCGCTGAAACCCTAGCGGCGAAGGGCGGTTTTAGCGGACCGCGAAGGGCAGGGCAATCAGGGAGGTTGAGTCACAAATCCTTGGACTGTCGCGATGGGCGACAAAGCTTGCCTGACCGCGTTGCGGCGGCGTAGCTAGTACCCATGGACGACCGAACACCCAAAGTTGCCGCAGGACGCGCGGCCGGGATCGAAGCGCCCCCAAAGCCGCAGGGGAACCCGGTTTTTGCGGCGCTGTGGATGCTGGGCGCGTTGACCAGCTTCGCAACCATGGCCGTTGCGGGACGGGAAATTTCGGCGGAGCTGGATGCCTTTCAGCTTATGTTCTATCGCAGCATCATCGGTGTCGTGATCGTATTGGCGATCGGCGCCTTGATTCCGGGCGGCCTTCGTGGGTTCGGGACCAACCGCATCGGGCTGCATCTTGTGCGGAACAGCGTGCACTTTCTGGGACAGTTCTGCTGGTTTCTTGCGATCGCTCTGATTTCGCTGGCGGAAGTCTTTGCAATCGAGTTCACGACCCCGATCTGGGTGGCGGTCCTGGCACCGCTTCTTTTGGGGGAACGGCTGACCAGGGGCAGGGTGATTGCCGTGGCGCTGGGGTTTGTGGGCGTACTGATCATTCTCCGCCCCGGTTCGAACGATTTTGGCATCGGGCACATCGCCATGTTGATCGGCGCGGTCGGTTTTGGAATGACGATGATTGCGACCAAACGGTTGAGTGCTACGGAAAGGCCACTGACCATTCTGTTCTGGATGGCCGTGATGCAGGCGCCGATGGGATTTCTGGGCGCTTTCGGCGACGTCCCCTGGCCCAGCTTGCAGACCGGACTATGGCTGGTGGCGGTTGGCGTTTGTGGTCTGACGGCGCATTTCTCCATTGCACAGGCTTTCCGCTGGGCCGACGCGACCGTCGTCGCGCCAATGGATTTTCTGCGCCTGCCGCTTATCGCTCTCGTCGGCATGACATTCTATGCCGAACCGCTGGACCCGTTCGTTTTCCTGGGTGGGGCGGTGGTATTGGCGGGGAACTGGTTGAACATCCGGTTTGAAAAGAAAAAGACACAGCGGGCGGGCTAACCCGACCCTTCGATCATCCATTCGCCGACGCCTGCCTCTGCCACCTCGTCCCTTCGGAAGGGGACGTCCATGGACAGGATGAATTCATCCAGCTGCGGCGGTTTTACATCCGTCTGGCTTAACAGGTCATGCACCTGTCCGCGATGGTGGGTGGCATGGGCAAACACGTGCTGCAGGATCAGCCACAGCGGGTCCACCTGACGCCCATAGCGTTCGGTATCATGCAAAAGGATCGGTTTGTCCATATCGGCGGGGGTAAGACCGGACATCAGGTCGCGCAGGCGCATATCGACGGCCCGGCGCGCGTCGGCCAGTTCGTCGCGTGACTGGTATTCGACCCCGTCGCCATCGGTGGGCGGATGGGGGGTGCCGGCGATCCGTTCCAGATACCGGCGGTCGGTGACGACCAGATGATCCAGCGTCGCGTGGATCGACCCGAAGAAGCAGGGACGCGGCGCGAAAAACGCTTCGTCCGGCAGTTGTGCGCAGGCGCGGCCAAGCCGCAGGTTCGCCAGAATGTGGTTGGCAGCCTGAAGCCGCAGCAGGCCAAGAATGTCCATTTTCTCTTTTCCTTCCGGCATTAACCCTGTCCGCCAATTTGGCAGAAACGGGTTGATTTCGCACCTGCGATGAACAATTTATTAGGCATCAAGCAAAGGCGAATGAAAATGCGCGAAGAAGACGATTGGTCGAATCAGGAAACGGGCAAGTTCAGCCCGCCGCCCCCGCCGAAGGGGCATGACGACATGGATTCCGTGTTCAAGGGCGTGGCCAAATTCACGATTGGTGAGGCTGTGCAGCACCGGAAATTCGGATTCCAGGGCGTGATTTTCGACGTGGATCCGGAATTTGCGAACTCCGAAGAATGGTACAACGCCATTCCCGAAGACGTGCGCCCGCGCAAGGATCAGCCGTTCTATCACCTGTTTGCGGTGAACCCGGCGGACCATTCGCCCTATATCGCCTATGTGTCCCAGCAGAATCTGATTCCCTTGCCCGATGGGGAAGAAGTTGCCCATCCGCAGCTGGAAGAATTCTTCGATGGTCAGGAAGACGGCCGCTGGGTCGTGCCCCGGGACCGCCTGAACTAGGTTTTTCTCCCTCATTTTTCCGACGATAGATTTTCGCGGCAGGTCGCTTGCGATATCGACGTATCCGATGAATCCCGCTAGTTTTCCCGAATGGTTGGAAACAGGGGGTCGGATTCAGCTCTTACAGGGGCCAGGATTCTGCGGGGGTTTTGCCTTTCGCTGGTCCTTGGCGCGTGGGCGTTTGCGCCCGGATTGATCCCACGCCATGCGGTGGCGCAGGACCTGGAACAGGTCCCGGCCTTCATTGTTCAGCAATATCTGGACGCGGCGGAATCCGGCGATGCGCGCGCGCAGTTCCGGCTGGGACTGTTGCATGAACGCGGACTGATCCCCGGCCCGGACCCGCAGGCGGAAGCCGCGCGCTGGTTCGACCTGGCCGCCGATGGCGGGCATGCCGCCGCCCAGTTCAAACGCGCAACCATGTATGCCGAAGGCCGCGGCGGGCCGGAAGACCAGGCGGCGGCGGTCGCGCTCTATCGTCTGGCGGCGGAACAGGGGCTGGGCGAGGCACAATTCAACCTGGCATTACACCTTCAGAACGGGATCGGCACGGACCGGAACATCGGGGATGCCATCTTGTGGTATGAACAGGCGGCGTTCCGCCGCATCGCCGGGGCACCGCGTGCCCTGGGTCTGTTGTATCTTTCGGATATCGGTGAAACCCCCAATGACCGGATCGAAGCCTGGGCCTGGCTGACCCTGGCGGCGGACGAAGGGGACGCGCTTGCGGACACGCACCTGAACGACCTCGAAGGAAGCCTGTCGGCGGTCGAACTGGAAGAAGCGCGCCAGTTGGCGGCGGCGTATCGCCAGCTTCGACTGGTTCCGGTCGGCGGCTGACCCCATGCCGGACATCGTGACCGACCATCCAACCGAATGGCAGACGCATCTGCCGTTCGAAACGGACGGCGGTGTCGCGTCCCGGGCGCGGATCGGCGTGGTCACTCTGGCGACGGACCACACGCTGGAATATGACTTCCGCCGGCTGCTGGACTTGCCGGGCGTCGCATTCTATGTCGCGCGCATCCCCTTCCAGCCCGAAGTGACGCCGGAAACCCTGGCCGGAATGGAACACAGCTTGGCGGCGACGGCGTCGTTGATCCTTCCGGGGGTGCCGTTGACCGCCATTGTCTACGGCTGTTCGTCGGCCACCATGGTGCTGGGCGAAGAAACCGTCTTTGCCCGCTTGCGCGAAGGGCGCGGCGTTATTCCGCCGACAACCCCGGTAACGGCGGCCTTTGCCGCGTTCAACAGGCTCGACAAGACCCGCATCGCCCTTTTGACGCCCTATGTCCGATCCGTGAATGAAGAGGTTGCGAACTATTTCCGCGACGCGGGATATGATGTCCCGGTGCTGGCCAGTTACGACTGCGGGAACGACAATATCGTCTGTAACATCCCGACGGATACCATCCTGCGCGATGCAATCGCCCTTGGCCGCAGGGACGACGTGGATGCGGTCTTTATCTCATGCACCAGCCTGCGGACCGCGGAAATCATCGCGCAGGCCGAAGCCGAAACGGGCAAGCCGGTAACATCGTCCAATCATGCAATGGCGTGGCATGCATTGCGGCTTTCGGGTGTCAGTGACAGGGTCGAAGGCCAGGGGTCGCTGTTTCTGCTGTAGTCCGGACTGCATCCGGAGAATTCTTTTCAAAAAAAACGTGGTGGGGGAAACATGGCGCACGCGGCGCGCTTTTGGGACAGGATCGCGGACAGATATGCCGCCCGTCCGGTCGATGATCCGGAATCCTATGAAACGAAACTGGCCAGGACGGAAACGTACCTGCGTCCCGAAATGGATGTGCTGGAGGTTGGTTGCGGCACGGGTACGACGGCGCTCCATCACGCGGGCAGTGTCCGTCACATCGATTCGGTCGATGTGTCCGCGCGGATGATCGACATCGCGCGGGAAAAGGCGCGGGCGGCAGGGGTCGGCAATGTCGACTTTTCCGTGGGCGCGCTGGAAGATCTGGAGGGAGGTCCGGCACGCTATGACATCGTCATGGCGCACAGCCTCCTGCATCTCCTGGCGGACCGTCCGGCCGCCCTTGCCCGGTTTCATGACCTGCTCAAACCCGGTGGATATTTCATTTCATCGACCACCTGTATCAGCGGCGGTCTGGCGCTGGTGTTAGGCGTCGTGCTGCCGGTCCTGCGGGTCCTGGGGGGCTTGCCCCTGGTCCGGTTCTTTACGCCGGATCGTCTGGTCGGGGAGGTTGAGGCCGCGGGCTTTCAAATCGACCATCGCTGGCAACCGGGGCCACGGAAAGCCGTTTATCTGGTGGCCCGAAAGGCATAGGTCCGGCGGCCAGGGCCGCTTCGCCCTTGCAATCCCTGTAAACCGGTTTCAGAGTTGCACTGCAACAAAAACGAAACGCGCGCGTCAACAGGACCGGAACGGCAGGCGCGCGACGGTGCGGTAAAATGGTGGAAAGGAAACGGCGGTGTTCAAGACCATCGGCGTCATCGGTGCGGGTCAGATGGGGCACGGCATTGCCCATGTCGCAGCACTGGCAGGGGCGGATGTCCGCCTTCTGGACAAGTCGGAAGACGCGCTGGAAGGCGCGCTTGCGAACATCCGAACCTTCATGGACAGCCAGGTTCAGCGCGGCCTGATCGGCGCGGATGAAGTCGACCCGGCCCTGGCGCGCATCGTAACCGGTACGGACTATGCCATGTTCGCGGACTGCGACATGGTGATAGAAAGCGCGACCGAGAATGAGGAAATCAAGCGCGAAATTTTGAAATCCGCCATCGCCCATATGCGCGAAGACGCCTATCTGGCGACCAATACCTCATCCATTTCGATCACCCGTCTTGCAGCGAACACGGACCGCGCGCCCTTGTTTTGCGGCTGTCATTTCATGAACCCAGTGCCGGCCATGCCATTGGTCGAAATCATCCGCGGCCTTGCGACAACGGACGAGACGTTCGAGCGGTTCAAGGAATTCGCCGAAGCCCTGGGCAAGACCGTCGCCGTGTCGGAAGATTTCCCGGGTTTCATCGTGAACCGCATCCTGATCCCCATGGTGAATGAGGCGATCTATACCCTGTATGAAGGTGTCGGCACGGTGGCCGCGATCGACACCGCCATGAAACTGGGGACGCGCCACAAGCTGGGTCCGCTGGAACTGGCGGACTTCATCGGGCTGGATACGTGTCTTGCCATTCTGTCGGTCCTGCACAGTGATCTGGCGGACCCGAAATACAGGCCGTGCCCTTTGCTGGTGAAATATGTCGAAGCGGGCTGGCTGGGCGTCAAGACAGGACGCGGGTTCTATGATTATGGCGAGGATACGCCCCGCCCGACGCGATAGGCGCGGCGTTCGTACCCCGTGGATAGCAGGCGCCTTGCCCTGATCGTCGCGATGATCGGCCTGATCGGCATCAGTCATTCCGTGATTTTCATCCGTCTGGCCGGGGATGCTCCCGCGCTGTTCCTGGCGGTCATGCGGGTGGGGGTGGCAACCCTGGTCTTTGCGCCGTTCGCCTGGCGCGCGCGGGGCGGTGGCCTGACGGGGCGGCAAATCGGCCTGTCCGTCGCGGCGGGGCTGTTTCTGGCCCTGCATTTCGCGGTCTGGATCGAAAGCGTTCAACGCCTGACCATCGCGGAAAGCGCGCTTCTTGTCTCTCTTGCGCCGATCTGGGTCATCTTTCTGGAATTCGCCCTTTTCGGGCGCAGGCCCAGTCGCGCGCATCTGCTAAGCGCGGGTCTGTGCCTTGGGGGCGTCGTGCTGATCGGGTTTGACGGGCTGACGAACCCGCAGGGTGATCCGCTGGGACTGCTGCTGGCCCTGATCGGCGGTATCGCGGCGGCGGGTTATTTCATGGCCGGCAAGACGGTGCGCGAAGATGTGCCGACCAGCCTTTACGTCACAATCTGTTACGGGGTGGCCGCACTTGCGCTGGGCATCGGGTTCGCCGGAACGGGACCGGACCTGGACGCCGTTACCCAGACCGCCTGGATGGCGGCGATCGCACTGGGACTGGCGGGCCAGGTCGTCGGGCACAGTTCTTACAATTTCGCGATGGGCCGCCTGTCGCCGGTCTTTGTCGCGATCTGTCTGCTTGGCGAACCCGTCGTCGGCACGCTCTTGGGGCTTGCCTATCTGGGGGAAGCGGTCCCGACCGCGACCCTTGTCGGTGGCATTCCGATCATGATCGGGTTGTGGATCGCCGTCCGCGCGGAAATGCGGGGATGATGCGAAAACGGCGGGACCCCGACTTCCCAGGGCCCCGCCGCATCAGAAAGGGGATGTTGTTAGACCCCGCCCATCAGGATGTATTTCATTTCGCAGAACTCATCGAGGCCGTACTTCGACCCCTCCCGGCCCAGGCCCGATTCCTTGACCCCGCCGAAGGGGGCGACCTCGGTCGACAGGATACCGGTATTCAGCGCCACCATGCCGTATTCTAGTTCCTCGGCAACGCGCCAGACGCGGCCGATGTCCCGGGCATAGAAATACGATGCCAGGCCGAACTCGGTATCGTTTGCCATGGCGATGACTTCGTCTTCGTCCGTGAATCGGAACAGCGGCGCCAGCGGACCGAACGTTTCGTCCTTGGAAACCATCATGTCCTGGGTCACGTTGGCCAGCACCGTCGGTTCGTAGAAGCTGAGCCCCAGTTCGTGGCGTTTGCCGCCGGTAACGACACTGGCGCCCTTGGACGTCGCATCGGCCAGATGTTCTTCGACCTTGTCGATGGCGGCCATGTCGATCAGCGGACCGATGACAACGCCGTCGTCCGTGCCGTTGCCGATTTTCAGGGCCTTCACCTTGGCGGCCAGTTTCTCCGCGAATTCGTCATAGACCGCGTCCTGGACATAAATCCGGTTGGCACAGACACAGGTCTGGCCGGCATTGCGGAACTTGCACAGGATCGCCCCTTCGACCGCCGCGTCGATATCGGCATCGTCGAAGACGATGAACGGCGCGTTGCCGCCCAGTTCCATCGACACCTTTTTCACCGTGTCGGCGCACTGTTTGATCAGGATCTTGCCGATTTCGGTCGACCCGGTGAAGGACACCTTGCGCACGATCGGGTTGGACGTCATTTCCCCGCCGATGGCGCCGGCGGACCCGGTCACGACGGACAGAACCCCCTTCGGCACACCCGCGCGTTCCGCCAGTTCGGCCAGCGCCAGCGCCGACAGCGGCGTCTGGGATGCGGGCTTCGCGACCGCCGGGCACCCGGCGGCCAGGGCGGGACCCGCCTTGCGTGTGATCATCGCAATCGGGAAGTTCCACGGCGTGATGAAGGCGGTGACCCCGATCGACTGTTTGATGACGACGATACGCTTGTCATCCTGATGCTGGGGGATGACGTCGCCATACATGCGTTTTGCTTCTTCGGCGAACCATTCCAGGAACGACGCGCCATAGGCGACTTCGCCCTTTGCTTCCGGAAGCGGCTTGCCCTGCTCGGACGTCATGATCAGCGCCAGGTCGTCGGCGTTTTCATGCATCAGTTCGAACCAGCGGCGCAGGATCGCGGCGCGGTCCTTTGCCAGTTTCGACCGCCAGGCGGGCCAGGCGGCGTTCGCCGCTTCGATGGCACGTTTGGTTTCGGCCGCGCCCATCTTCGGGACGGTAGCGATGACCTGACCCGTCGCGGGGTTGGTGACGTCAATCGTCTCGCCGCTGTCGGCGTCGACCCATTGGCCGTCGATATAGCCCTGCTGTCGCAGCAGGCTGGGGTCCTTCAGGCTGAGGCCCATTGTCTTGATCTCGTTCATGATGCGCACCCCTTCGTTTTTTGGCAGCACTATCGCTTTGACTGATCGGTAGCGCGCGGACCCGCCCTTGGCAAGCCGGGCAAGGCGGGAAACCGGTCACATTGTCTTGGGACAATATAAGGATTGCCCCGAAACCGTGCCCCCTGAAAGATGCCCCCGTTCGCGTTTCAAGACCTATGAATTCGAGGCCCGCAATGTCCGACCATTTCAAGACCCCCCTGGCCGACCGCGACCGGCTGGTGGCGGATGCGCTTTCCGCCGAACAGGCGCGCCAGAGCGCGCAGATCGAACTGATCGCGTCCGAAAATATCGTCAGCCGTGCGGTGTTGGACGCGCTGGGTCATGAAATCACCAACAAGACGCTGGAAGGGTATCCGGGCAACCGGTTCCACGGCGGCGGCCAGAATGTGGACGTGATCGAAAACGCCGCCATCGACCGGGCCAGACGGCTGTTCGGCTGCGCCTATGCGAACGTGCAACCGCATTCGGGAAGCCAGGCGAATCTGGCGGTCTTTTTCCTGTTGCTGTCGCCGGGCGACAAGGTCCTGTCCCTGGATCTGGCGGCAGGGGGACACCTGTCGCACGGGCTGGGTGCGAACCTGTCCGGGCGCTGGTTCGATGCGCACCATTACAGTGTCGATGCGACGACGGAAGTGATCGACTATGACGCGGTCGCTGAACAGGCGGCGACCGTCCGGCCGAAACTGTTGATCGCCGGCGGGTCGGCCTATCCGCGCGCGCTGGATTTCGAACGTCTGGGGGCAATAGCCCGCGATGTCGGCGCGTACTTCCATGTCGACATGGCCCATATCGCCGGTCTGGTTGCGGGCGGCGCGCACCCGTCACCCTTTCCCCATGCGGACATCGTGACCTGCACGACGACCAAGACCCTTCGGGGGCCGCGTGGCGGGCTGATCCTGACGAACCGGGAAGACTGGATGAAACGGCTTCAGTCGGCCGTCTTTCCCGGTGTTCAGGGATCGATCCATACACAGGTCATTGCGGCCAAGGCGGTCTGTCTGGGCGAAGCGTTGGAAGACGGTTTCAGGGACTATGCGGCCCGCGTCGTCGCGAATGCCAGGGCGTTGGCCGACACGTTGGCGGGACACGGCATACGCATCGTCTCCGGCGGGACGGATACGCATCTGGTCCTGATCGATCTGTCGGAGAAGGGACTGACCGGCGCCCGGGCGGAAGCGGCCCTGGAACGGGCGGGCATCACGTCCAACAAGAACGCTATCCCGAACGACAGTCCCCGGCCACCGGAATGGGTGGGGTTGCGGCTTGGCAGCGCCGCCGCCACGACACGCGGGTTGGGGACCGACGACTTTACGGAATTGGGCGTGGTCATCGCCGACCTGATCGAAGCGGAAGCGGCTGGTGATGCGGACACGGCAGCGGTCAGCGCCCGCACCCGTGTTGCGGACATCTGCGAACGGTATCCGATTTACTGATCCGCGGTTAAAGCTGCTTCGACGCCAGACGCGCGCCTTCGCCCAGCGCCCTCAGCTTTCCTTCGGCCACATGGCGGGGCAGGGGGGCCATGCCGCAATTCGTGCAGGCATGAATGCGGTGCGGGTCGACGAACTCGGCCGCCGCCTTCAGTGTTGCGGCCACTTCTTCCGGCGTTTCGACTTCAAGACTGGCAACGTCGATGGCGCCGACCAGAAGGTCCTTGTCCGGCAAAAGCGACATGAGCGACAGCGGCACATGGGAATTGTGGCATTCCAGAGAAACCTGTTTCACCTTTGACTTGTTGATGTGTGGGAATGTCGCTTCGTACTGACGCCATTCACCGCCCAGCGTCTTTTTCCAGTCGGTGTTCGCCTTGATCCCGTAGCCGTAGCAGATATGCACGGCCGTGGTGCATTGCAGGCCTTCCAATGCCCGGTCCAACGCGGCGATGCCCCAGTCCGCTACTTCTTCCAGAAAGACGTTGAACGCGGGTTCGTCGAACTGGATCGTGTCGACGCCCAGCGCCTCCAACTCGCGTGCTTCGTCGTTCAGCAGTTCGGCGAAAGCCATCGCCATGTCGGAGCGGCTTCCGTAATGTACGTCCGCGATCGTATCGCAGATGGTCATGGGACCGGGAAGCGTTGCCTTCAGCCCGCCCGTCGTATGCTGGCGACAGAAGCGGATGTCATCGGAATGGACGGAATATTTCCGGCTGACCTTTGACGTGACGGTCGGGACCTGTGCGTCATAGCGGTTGTTTCGGATCCCCATCGTCGTCATCAGGTTCCAGTCGATGCCGTCGACATGTTCCAGGAACCCATGCACGAAATGGCGCCGGAACTGTTCCCCGTCACTGACGGTATCAATCCCAGCCTCTTCCTGAAGCTTGATCCAGACAAGCGCCGCGTCCTGCTTTCCCCGCGCAAGCGCGTCGCCGTCCAGACGCCACGGCGCCCACAACTTTTCGGTTTCCGCAAGCCAACCCGGTTTCGGCAGACTGCCGGCAACAGTGGTTCTGATCACGATGGTATCCTCCCTGATTCCTGCCGGAAATCCTGCGGGACCTCCTGTGCGTTCTTTTGCCGGAATCTATGGGGAAATCGTCCGACGCGCAAATGGCGTACGTTCCCGCCACTGACTTGCATGCTTGCTTTGGGCTTAATGGGAAGGACAGGTTATGGTATCCTGTTAAGGTTTGGGTTCTATGATTTCGTTTTCAATGGGTTATCGATTGAATGGCGGTCAGATCGAATTGCAGTTGCGGCGGCGAAGTGCTGGGCATCGAAGTCATCGGATTGTTGGAGGCGGATGAGATGATCGCCCTGATGAACGAATGCTATGCCAAATTCGACTTCAGGCACGCAGCATGGAACTTCCGGCGTTCGTCCCTATCCGGGATGAGCGTGGCCTCGTTTCGCAAGATCGCGTCGGCCGGCGCGATATTCGCGGAAAAGCGCGGGCCCGATGCAAAGACCGCGATGCTGGTCAATACCGATGCGGAAGTCGCCCTGTTCCGGGCGTTCGCCCATTCAGTCGCCGACATTTCGCAGACCAAATTCGCGGCCTTTCGGTCTGAACAGGAAATGGAAGACTGGCTTGCGGGATAGCCGTGCGCCCTATTCGGCGGCGGCATAAGCCGCATAGCGCAATGGATAGTCCGCTTCTTCCTGATAGATCGACCCCGTATGGGACAGGAAACTGGAAAAGAGCACGAAGCGGTCGACTTCGAACTCAAGCGTTCCGCCCAATCTGCGTTCGGCGGTGAACCGTTCGGCGCCGTCTATGCTGGTCGTCTTTAGTCGGGCCAGGGTTATGTGCGGATGGAACTTCCTGCTTTCCGGCTTCAACCCGCAGCGAACGGCGGCTGATTCAATCTTCTTCTGAAGATGCATCAGGCCGTCGTCCTTTTTGACATTTGCGATCAGGGCGCTTGGCCGGCGCTTGTTCCCGAACCAGTTCAAGCCATCGATTCGGATATCGAAGCCGGGCGCTTCAACCCTCAACAACAGATTGTCCAGATCTTCCGCCATGCCGTGATCCACCTCTCCGATGAAACGGAGCGTCAGGTGGAAATTTTCAGGTGGGGTCCATTTGGCGCCTGGAAGCCCGTTCTGTAGCCGGGCAAGCCGTTCACGGATCTGGTCCGGAACGGGCAGGGCGACGAAAAGCCGGATCATGGCGCGCCTCCACAAGATATAGGGTCAACATTGACCCCATACCCCTTAATAACCGATTGGCGTTTCCTTGTGAACCGTTTCTATGTCGTCCAGAATTTCCTGGTCCAGGGACATATCACCGGTCGCGACCGCCAGTTTCAGTTGATCCATCGTCCGTGCCCCGATGATATTCGACGTGGTGAACGGCCGGATATTCACGAAAGTGTTTGCCATCTGCGCCGGGTCCAGCCCGTAGCGCGTTGCGATATCGACATATTTCGCGGTCGTCCGTGCGGCGCGTTCGGTCAGGTAGCGCGGGAAATACTGTCCGAACAGGGCCATGCGGCTTCCTTCCGGCATGGCGCCGTTCAGGTATTTTCCGCTCAACACTCCCATCGCCAGCGGCGAATAGGCCAGCAAACCAACGCCGGTCCGGCAGGACACTTCCGCCAGCCCGACCTCATAGTCCCGTTTAAGAAGATTGTAGGGATTCTGGATCGACACGATGCGCGGCAGGCCGGCCTGGTCCGCCAGGCGCAGGAATTCCATGACGCCCCATGCGCTTTCGTTGGAAACGGCGACGTAGCGGACCTTGCCGCTTTTCACGAGTTCGTCCAGCGCGCGAAGGGTTTCTTCAATCGGAAACCCGTCCGCGTCCGGATTGTGGGTGTAGTTGACGGCATCGAAATAGTTTGTCTGCCGTTCCGGCCAATGAAGCTGATAGACGTCGATATAATCGGTCTTCAACCGCTTCAGGCTGTTGTCGCAGGCTTCCAGGATCGACTGCCGGTCCAGGCGCGTTTCGCCATCGTGTAGATGCGGGCGCATATAGGAAAGCCGCGATGCCCGACCTGCAACCTTGCTGGCCAGAATAACGTCCTTGCGCCGGGCTGGGTTCCTTTCGAACCAGGTACCGATGATTTCTTCCGTCCGGCCATATGTTTCCGCCTTCGGCGGGACCGAATAAAGCTCTGCCGTGTCCCAGAAGTTGACGCCGTTATCCAGCGCATAATCCATCTGTTCGTGGCCTTCAGCCTCGGTATTCTGCTGTCCCCAGGTCATAGTCCCAAGGCAGATCACACTGACGTCGATGTCAGTATGACCCAGTTTGTTGTAACGCATCTCCCCCTCCAGAAAATCGGTACGCTTTTACAAAAACAGCGTAAGAACGCCGGTATAGGCATAGATGCGGTCGCGGCAGAACTCGCCGCCCGCGAAAAAACCGGTCAGCGGGAAGGCGCCGAAGGCCTCTTCGATCAGCTGCGTTTCCTTCGCCGGGTCGCTGAACTGGTTCGGTCCCCGCGCCGCACAGGATACATACACGCCACCGCGTACCGGGCGGTTTCCTACCCGGCGTTTCAGGTCCGCCAACATGCGTTTCATGTCGTCGACCGCCGTTGCCGGATCGCGCCGGCAGAACATGACCCGATCCCCGACCCGCAGGTTGGCCGCGATCGCCAGGGCGCCATGGTTCGGGTCGATGGCCAGAAGGTTGCGCACGGTATAGTCGCCGCTGTCCGACCCTTCGACCGGAAGTGCGGCAAAGATATATCCGGCGCACCGGTTCAGGTCCCGGGCAAGGACATCGCCGATATCTTCCTTGAAGACGTCCAATGCGGGTCTGCCATCCAATTCCAGGATCACCTGCTCCTCGCCCGACGTTACCGTATGCAGCGCGCCAATCGGGCTGCAGCCCTGGCTCAATGCGGTCTGCACTTCCTGAAAGTAGGGGGATATCAGGACGCCGCTCAGACCCTGTCCGTCGGGGCCGTCCGAGACCTGTGTCGCCTGCCCCTGGGCTGCGCTCAACCCGCCGATCATGAAGGCATCGGTTTCCTGAACCAGATCGTCGATCAGCCCGTCGACCAGGTCGTTTCCGGGGTCGCCATGCGCCAGCAGGATGGACGGGCTGTTTTCCGCCAGCCAATCCGAATGCAGGTTGCTGACCCGGTCGGTTTCCCCCCGGACGCCGGAAAAACACCGGAAGCCGTCTTCGGCCAGCGGCAACAACAGAACCGAAATGCCCGGTTCGTTGAACCGTTCGGCCAGGGACCTGTCTTCGCCGGTCCCGATGATGCCGATGCCGATTGTGCCGACCCAGTGGGGAACACCGGTCGACTGCCGCAGCAGGATTTCAATGTCCGTCAGGTTTTCGGCGAACTGCGGTGCGACATAGACCAGGCCAAGGCGATGGTCCTGTTGGACGTCGCCCAATTGCCGCAGGGCGTCGCCAACCGCTTCCTGCCAGGTCGGGCCCGTGGCAAATGCGGATTTCATCGGCAAGGTCTGTGCGCTCAAGATCCGGTCACTCCGCATCCAGGGAACGGATCGCTTCGACCACGGTCGGCAGGATCCGGTCGACGATGACATCGACGCCATCGGCATTCGGGTGCATGCCGTCGGACTGGTTCAGGTGCATTTCCGCCGCGACGCCGTCCAGGAAGAAGGGATAGAAAAAGACATCGAATTCCGCTGCCAGCCGCGGATACACTGCATTGAAGGCTTCCGAATAATCCCGCCCCAGATTCGGCGGCGCCATCATGCCGGCCAGGATGACAGGAAGGTTTTCGTCCCGTGCGCGTTCCAGAATGGCGCGCAGGTTCGCTTCGGTATCTTCGGGCGGCAGTCCGCGCAGACCGTCATTCGCGCCCAGTTCGACCAGCATCAGGTCCGGATTGTCGGCGAACAGCCAGTCCAGTCGGCTCAGTCCGCCGCGGCTTGTGTCGCCGGACACTCCGCCGTTGATGACCATCGCGTCAAACCCTTCTTCCACCAGCCGCTGCTGCAGGACAAAGGGGAAGCTGTCTTGCGCATCCAGCCCGTAACCGGCGACCAGACTGTCGCCCAGGGCCAGAAGTTTGATCTCCGCCGACGCGGCGTGGGATGCCGTCAGGCTGGCGAAAAGGGCCATAAACAGGCCCATGCCATTGATCCAGCGACGGAAAGGGCCATATACCGTCCCATTCGTGCCGCCGATGCTGCACTGCACTCGTTTCAATAGGGTCCGCATGAAATCAAGCAATTCCAACGTCGTGGTCAAACCTGCGCAACCGTCCGAAAAACCCAACACAGATCCGGCTGCGGAAATGGTCGCGTTGAAAGACGTTCACCTTACACTTGGGTCTTTGGCGGGTGAGGTCAATATTCTGCGCGGGATCGATTTGTCCGTCGGCGCGGGTGAGACGGTAAGCATCGTCGGTCCGTCAGGGTCGGGCAAGACATCGATGATCATGATCATTGCCGGTCTTGAACGCGCGACATCTGGCGACGTGACCGTCGGCGGCAGGATCTATCGCGGGATGTCCGAAGACGATTTGGCACTGTTCCGGCGCGACAATCTGGGCATCGTCTTTCAGAATTTTCATCTGGTGCCGACCATGACGGCGCTTGAAAATGTGGCGATCCCGATGGAACTGGCCGGGCGCGACGACGCACAGGAAGAAGCCGCGGCGGTTCTGGGCCGTGTGGGGTTGAGCGAGCGGCTGACCCATTATCCGGGACAGCTGTCCGGCGGTGAACAGCAGCGCGTCGCGCTGGCGCGCGCATTCGCGGGTACGCCGAAACTGATCCTGGCGGATGAGCCGACGGGGAATCTGGATGCGGAAACGGGTGCCCAGATCATCGACCTTATGTTCTCGCTTGCGCGGGATTCCGGCACGACGCTTTTGCTGATCACCCACGACCCCGACCTGGCGCAGGCCTGTTCCAGGACGGTTGTGATGCGCGACGGACAACTGGTGGAAGACCGCCAGGCCCAGGCGGCAGAGTAGATCCCACGACATGCTTGCACTGAAACTGGCTTTACGGGAAATGCGCGGCGGCCTGAAAGGGTTTCGCGTGTTTCTGGCGTGTCTTGCGCTGGGCGTCGCGGCCATTGCGGGCGTCGGGTCGCTGTCGCAGGCGCTTCAGGCGGGTCTTGCGGCCGACGGGCGTGTCCTCTTGGGCGGGGATGTCGACATCCGGCGCACCCACCAGCCCGCCGATGAAGACCATCTGGTCTGGCTGAACGAAAACGCGGCCATTGTTTCGCAGCTGGTGCGCATGCGCGCCATGGCAATCCGCGAAGACGGGGAAGCGCGCCGCCTGATCGAACTGAAGGCGATCGACGATTTCTACCCGCTTTACGGGGCGCTGGAACTGTCCGAAGGGGTTGGCCGCGACGATCTTGAAATGCGCAACGGTGTCTGGGGCGTTATCGCGGCGCCACAGCTGGCCGAACGCCTGTCGCTGGACATCGGGGACCGCATCACCATCGGGGAAGCGACGTTCGAGTTTCGTGGCACCTATCTGTCAGAACCGGATGTGGGGACCCAGGCGTTCAATCTGGGGCCGCGCGTCTTTATCGCGCGCGATGCGCTGGCGGCGACGGAACTGGAACAGCCCGGAAGTCTTGTCCGCTATCACTATCGGATCCGACTTGCGGACGACGCGGATATTTCTGCCTGGGTAGAAGATCTCAATCAGACATTTCCGGATGCCGGATGGCGGGTGCGCGCTCTGGACAATGCCGCGCCGAACATCCAGCGCTTCGTGCTTCGGGTCGCGCTGTTCCTGACGCTGGTCGGGCTGACCGCGCTGCTGGTCGGCGGAGTCGGGGTCGGGAATGCGGTGAACGCCTTCCTGCGCAGCCGGACCGCGACCATCGCCACCCTGAAATGCCTGGGCGCGCCGTCCTCCACGATCTTTTCCGTCTATCTGATTCAGGTGGGCATCCTGTCGCTGGTCGGGATCGCGATTGGTCTTGTCATCGGTGGGCTGGGCCCGGCGCTGGCCGTGCCGTTCCTGGCGGACAAACTTCCGGTCGAGGCACGGATGGGAATTTTCCCGGCGCCCCTTTTCCTGGCCGCGGGATTCGGTCTTCTGGTGACGCTTGTCTTCACGCTTTGGCCGTTGGCCCGGGCGAGTTCGGTTCCTGCCGCAACCCTGTTCCGTGACATTTTGGATCCCAAGACGGTGCGCCCCGGCGCAAAAATGATGGTGGCGCTGGGGCTTTCCGCCGCCGCGCTTCTGGCGCTTGCGGTCGGAACCGCGGATCAGCCGTGGGTCGCCGCGATTTTCATCGTATCGGCCATCGGTGCGCTGATCGCGTTCCGCGGGGCGGCAACGCTTGCCATGGCGGCGGCAAGGCGCATGCCGCGACCGAAGGATTCGCGCCTTGTCCTGGCGCTTGCCAACCTGTACCGGCCGGGCGCACCGACCGGCAGCATCATCGTCTCTCTCGGGCTTGGGCTGACGGTGCTGATCACCGTCACAATGTTGGAAGGGAACTTGTCGCGTCAGGTGTCCGAAACCTTCCGCGGGGAGGCACCGGGATATTACTTCATCGATATCCAACCGGATCAGATCGACGGTTTCCGCCAGGCCCTGGACGGGTTTGACGGGTTGGACCGGTATGAGACCGTGCCGATGCTGCGCGGGCGAATCGTCGCGCTGGACGGCGTCCCGGTGGAAGAAATCGAACCCCATCCGGATGTCGCCTGGATGCTGCGCGGCGATCGGGGCATTACGTGGTCTGCCGCTCCGCCCAGCCGCGGCAGCGAAATCGTGGAAGGGGACTGGTGGCCGGCGGATTATTCGGACATGTCCCGCACACTGGTCAGTTTCGATGCCGAAGCCGGCATGCATTTCGGGCTTGAGGTCGGTGACACGATCACCGTCAACGTTCTGGGCCGCGAACTGGTGGCGGAAATCGCGAATTTCCGGGAAATCGATTGGACGTCGCTCGGGATCAATTTCATCATGGTCTTCTCCCCGGGTCTGATCCAGTCGGCGCCGCAATCCTATCTGGCAACCGCCTATCTGGACCCGGATCGCGAGGTCGCACTGGAACGCGCGGTCACGGACCTTTACCCCAATGTTTCCGCCATCCGTGTTAAGGAAATCCTGGAAAACGTGGATCGCATCCTTCAGGACCTGAGCACCGCGGTCACCGCCATTGCCGCCATTGCCATCCTGGCCGGCGTTCTGGTGCTCGCCGGGGCGGTCGCCGCGGGGCATGCGCGCCGGATCTATGAAAGTGTTGTGCTGAAGGTTTTGGGCGCGACACGGCGCGACATCCTGATTGCCTATGTCGTCGAATTTTCCATCCTGGGCCTGATTACGGCCGTGATTGCGGGTGTTCTGGGCAGCATCGCCGCCTTTGTGGTGATCGAAGAAGTGATGCAGGCAGACTGGATTTTCATTCCCGAAGCCGCGGCCCTTACCATCGCGGTCGCGCTGTTGGCGACCGTGTCGCTGGGGTTTGCCGGGACCTGGGTTGCGCTGGGCAGGAAGGCGGCACCGCTGTTGCGCAACGAATAGAGGCACTGTCATCCAGATCGTTGTGGTTTCGATCGGGCTCCAGTTGAAAATGCCCCGAATTGTGACAATATACTGCCCGAAACCGCAGGGTCCGGCCCCGCCGGACATATGCGGGTGGAATTAACAATCGAAAGGGGCAAATGAGCTATGGCTCTTAATCCGAATCGCTATGCGGCGACGGCCGGCACGGTAAGCCAGGAGGAAATCGACTCCGGTCTGCGGTCGTACATGCTGCGCGTCTATAACTATATGGCGCTGGGCGTGGCGCTGACCGGCGGTCTGGTCTTCGCCATGGCGAACGATATCACGCTGTTGCAGGCGGCGTTCGACGCAAAATGGATCATTTTCATCGCGCTGATCGGCATGGGTTTCTTCTCCCACAAGATCATCACGATGCGGTCCACGGTCGCGGCACACGTGTTCTACTGGGCATACTGTGCTCTTTGGGGCGTGTTGATTGCGCCGATGGTCGCCGGCTTCCTGCAACAGGATCCCGCCCTGGTGGCTCGTGCGTTCTTTATCACGACCGGCATGTTCGCGGGTATCAGCCTGTTCGGTTATACGACGAAAAAGAACCTGAGCGCGTTCGCAACCTTCTTCATGATGGCGTCGATCGGCTTGCTGATCGCCATCTTGGTGAACGTGTTCTTCCTTCAGTCGACGATGTTCAGCCTGGTGACGTCCGGCGCGGTGGTCCTGCTGTTCGCGGGTATCACGGCCTGGGAAACCCAGATGATCAAGAACATGTACATGGAAAATCTGGGTGACTCGCAAATCACGAAGTATGCGCTTTTCGGTGCGTTGATGCTCTATGGCAGCTTTGTGACGATGTTCATCCACATCCTGAACATTCTGGCGATCCTGCGCGGCGAATAAGCCCGCTCCTGCCAGGACAAAGGTCTGGGAAACGCCCGGCGGTTTTCGCCGGGCGTTTTCTTTTGCGCGACATCAGGCAGGTGGCGCGGACGCGTGTTCGGTTCCTTCGCCCGGTGTGACGAACAGGGCGCTTGTCGGCACGGATGTGTTCGCGGTGTGCCAAGCGCCCATCGGGATGACGACATAGTCGCCGGGTTCATTCAGCGTGACGGAAACAGTGTCCGCACCGACGACATACACGAACTCCACGCAGCCCGACATCAGGACGATTGTCTCGTCCCCTTTGGGATGCATCTCCCACATTCCCCAGTCACTTTCGAACGAATATTGGGAAATAAGCGCGTGCCCCCGAAACCCGCCGAAGTCCGCATCCAGTGCCTGATAGAAGTCGGACTTCGTCGCGTCCCGGCGTTCGGTCGTCATGTCCGGCTTCAAAACGACCGGTGTGGTTTTCAGGTGGTGCGGGCCATTGCCGTCGGGCATCAGATGCAGCGTCCCCCATCCACTTCCATGCAGACGCCGGTAACCAGCGACGCATCGTCGGAACACAGATAGACGGCAGCACCGGCAATATCGTCTGCCGTGGACAATCGGCCCAGCGGCACCGATGCCTTGAACTGGGCGCGTTTCTCAGGCGTGTCTTCCCCCATGAAGCGGGTCAGAAGCGGCGTTTCCCCGGCGACCGGATTGATTGCGTTGACGCGGATCTGTTCGGGCGCGAGTTCGATCGCCATGGACCGGGTTACCCCGATCGCCGCGGCCTTGGAACTGTTGTACCAGACCAGGCCGGGGCGCGGTCGGACGCCGGCGGTCGATGCGATGTTCAGGAACTGTCCGCCACCCTGGGCACGAAAGACCGGCAGTGCTGCCTGTGCGGACAAGTACAGCGCCTTTACATTGACCGCGAAAATCCTGTCGTATTCGTCTTCCGCAACTTCCAGCATCGGCCTGTTCAGATGGGTGTAACCGGCGTTGTTGACCACGATGTCCAGACGCCCGAACTTGTCGCATGCTGTTGCAACGGCGGCATTCCAGTCGTCCGCGCTGGTGACGTCGCAACGCACGAAATGCGCCGCATCACCGATATCCGCGGCGATGGCCCTGCCGGCATCTTCGGTTATGTCCGCGACGATGACTTTCGCACCTTCCGCCGCGAAGCGTCTTGCCATTCCGGCGCCGAAACCCGACGCCGCGCCGGTTACGATGGCAACCTTGTTCTTTAACCTCATTTACCCTCCCCTTTTATCCTGGGTTTGTGCATACCCGATTGCTGCAGGACATCTTTGCATTTTGCAAAATTGGCCCGGTCGGTGCTATTCTGACCCTGCGAACGATCAAATCGCAAGCCGGTAAGGATGGCCGACTGGCTGGGGCGTAACCGGACAGTCGGCGTTCGGGATTTCCTGGCGGCAGGGTGGGAATTGAATGCTTGAGAACAAAAAGGTTCTCTTGGTCGAAGATGACGACCGTCTGGCCATGTTGTATCACGAACAACTGGGCGAATGCGGCGTGCGTGCCTATCGCGTCGCGGAAGGTGAACTGGCATTGCAGGCACACCGGGAGTTCCAGCCGGACCTGATCCTGCTTGATATCCAACTTCCGGGGATCGACGGGTTTGAGGTGTTGCGCCGGCTGAAAGCGGCGAATATCGCCACACCTGTGGTGTCGATTACCGCACATGGGTCGATCAATTGGGCGGTGGAGGCGATGCGCCTTGGCGCCTATGACTTCCTCGTCAAACCGTTTTCCGCGCAACGGTTGGCCGTCACGGTCAAGAACGCGATTGACCGGGCCGAACTGGCGACAATCGTCAAGACGGTCAGCGAACCGATCAAAGGCGGGTATCGCGGGTTCGTTGGCGAATCCGCGCCAATGCAGGCCATCTATCGAACCATCGCGGCTGCGTCGGTTTCCAAGGCCAGTATCTTCATCACGGGCGAATCCGGTACCGGCAAGGAGCTTTGCGCCCATGCAATCCATGCGGAAAGTCCGCGCCGGGACGGGCCGTTTCTGGCCATCAATTGCGGCGCCATCCCGCGTGAGCTTATGGAATCCGAGATTTTCGGCCACAAGAAGGGGGCTTTTACCGGTGCTGGCCAGGACCGGCAGGGCGCTGCGGAACTCGCGAACCACGGTACGTTGTTCCTGGATGAAATCGGCGAAATGGACCCAGACCTGCAGACCAAGCTTCTGCGGTTCGTGCAGACTGGGACCTATACCCGCATCGGTGAGACGAAGACGCGAACGTCGGACATCCGTTACATTTGTGCCACCAATCGCGACCCGGCGGAGGCGTTGCAATCCGGCGCGCTGCGGGAAGACCTTTTCTACCGGTTGAACGTTATCCCGATCCGGATGCCGTCCCTTCGCGCCAGGCCGGAAGATATCGCGCCGCTGGCGAACGCCTTCCTGCATCGCATCGCGCGGGAAGAAGGCAAGGATTTCGACACATTTTCCCCCGCTGCGCTTGCGCGCCTGGAACAGTATGACTGGCCCGGGAACGTTCGGGAACTGGAAAACGTCATTCGGAATGTCGTCGTCTTGCATACCGGTTCGACGGTCGACACCGATATGGTTGAACAGGCGCTGGGTGGCGGACATTCAAACCCGTCCATTGATCCCGCCCCGGCCGGCGAGACATCGGCGAACCCGGTGCAAGTACGACCGCTTTCCGATGTGATCGACGAGACGATCCGCAGTGCGATCGCCGCCAACGGCGGAAGCATACCAAAGGCCGCCGCGGCTCTTCAGGTCGCACCCAGCACCATTTATCGGAAACTTGGAAAGCCCTAGCGGACGGCAGATACGCTGTTCGGCTGATCGGCGGAAATTGCGCATGGCAGAACCACGGTGACGGTTGTGCCAATGTCCTTTTCGCTTTCGATCTCGACATAACCATCGTGCATTCTGGCCAGCGTATCGACGATGGAAAGTCCAAGGCCCGTACCCCCTTTGGGCCGGATATAGCCGGTGGATTCCTGGTGGAACGGCTGCATAACGCGGCTTAGATGTTCCTTTGATATTCCGATGCCCTGGTCCGAGACAACGATACGAACCATGTTGCCGGGTTCGCGATGCGCGGTGACGGATATGCGACTTCCTTCAAAGGCAAATTTGACCGAATTGCCAATCAGGTTCAGGAAAATCTGGCGCAGGGCCGTTCTGTCCGCATAGACCGCAACGTCGGACTCTGCGTCGATATCCAAACCCAGATTACGGCCTTCCAGTTCGGGCTGAACGAAGCGTGAGACGACTTCCAACTCATCTGAGATGGTCAGATTCTGCATCACCAGATCACGCTGTCCTGCCTCGATCTTCGAAAAGTCCAGGAGTTGGTCGATGATGTTCAACAGGTGACGGCCGCTTTTCAGGATGTCCGTCGCATATTCCGTGTTTCTGGAGGTGTCCATCTTTCCGGACTGAATGAGTTCGGAAAAGCCAATGATCGCATTCAGCGGCGTCCGTAATTCATGGCTCATATTGGCCAGGAAAATTGACTTTGCCCGGTTTGCGTCCTCTGCCACCGCAGCCAGTTCTTCGGCTTCGCGAATCGTATCACGCAGTCTTCGTTCCCGTTCGGCTACCGCTTCCGCAAAATAGGCCGCCGCCTTTCCGATATCGGTGATTTCGTCCATGCCGTCGACGGGGATGGGCTCCGTTCCGCCACGGACCCGGGTCATCAGAGCCTCCCGCAGGGCGTTCAGCCGCGCGGTGATGCCGGTCCGTGCATAGAAGGTCAGCGCGACCAGAGCCAGAATGCAGACGCTGGTCGCCGCAAAAAGCATGACCCAGATCGCTTGCGCATTCTGTGCGCTTGTCTCGCTTGTCCGCAGGGTTTCCGCCTGCAGCGTTTCGATCAATGTCGCCACCGCACTGACGAACCTGTTGGCCAGAAACTTGTTCTGACTCGTCAGGCCCGTTTCCTGCCGGATCAGCGCGAAACGCCGCTGCGCCAGGCCGAATACACCGGTGTCCCCTTCGATAAGCCAGCTCGCCTCGCCAATCAGGGAAAGATCCGCATCATACCGGTTCAGCGGTTCGCGTTCGTCCTCTGCACGGGCGGTGTCCCGCGCACTGTGCAAGGCCTCTCGCGCCCGCTGAAGCGCCTGTCGGACTTCCGGTTCGACCCGAAGTGCCGAAACCGCCACGACTTCGATCAGGGCTGTCTCAAGGTCGACCTTCCAGCTTGTGAAATGTCCGTTGCCAGGACCGTACGCGTGATTTACCCGCAGTCTGTTCAGAATGTCGCGGGCGGTCGAAATGGCGATATTCAGCCGCTGTTCAACCTCGATCCGCTGGCCGACAGCCATGTGGATGTTGCGCAGGTTCTCTTCGATGGCATCGCGGCTTTCCTGAATGTCGGCAATCAGTTGTGCTGACTCCGCCGGAATGGCCTGCGATGTCTCGATGTCGTCCAGGTGCAGATTCAGAATCTGAAAATGGTCGGTGATCCTGTCGCTGATCGTCTCCCGTTCCAGTAGGGTTTCGGCACGGGCCAGTGCCGGGGTTGTCGCCGAAATCTGTTCGGTGGTCTGTGCCAGACGTGCGGCGGAAACCAGAACCGGAACAGTGTCCAGTGCGATATCCTCGTAGTCGCTGCGCAATTCATAGAGACTCGCCAGCGCCGCCAGAAGCGCCGCCGCGACAACGCTGCCGACGATCCCGATTACCAGCAACAGCCGGGTGGAGATCAGTGACAACCGCATCATGGCAGGTTTCTATCGCGCTCGGGGGACAAGGACGAGGCCCGATTCAGCGAAGCGGCGGCGCATAAAGAAGCCCGCCATCGGTCCATAGTGCGTTCAATCCGCGTTCCAGCCCCAGCGTCGATCCGGCGCCAAGGGTGCGCTCATAGATTTCAGCATAGTTGCCGACCTGAGACACGGCATCGCGTGCCCATGTTTCCGGCAGTCCGATTATCGCGCCCATACCGGGGTCGATGCCAAGCAGGCGCCGCAGTTCCGGCGACTGGGGGGCCGTCACTTCGCCGACCCCGTCGCGGGTTACGCCGTGTTCTTCCGCAATCATGCTGGAGAACATGGCCCACTGAACCGCATCGAACCATTCCTGGTCGTCCTGGCGCACCACCGGCCCCAGCGGTTCCTTTGAAATGACGTCGGTGAACAGGACATAGTCCTGAGGGTTGGAGGCACGATTCAGAAGTTGGGAGACCAGGGCGACGCGATCCTGGGTCATCATATCGCACTGATGCGTGTAGAAAGAGGTATAGACGCTTTCAATCGACTGGAAGGCGATGATGTCAAGCATCAGGTCGTATGTGGCATTGACCTCACGCAGGTTCCCAATGGTCGTCGTCCCCTCGCTGACGCAAACCGTGACACCGGATCGCCCCGCAAGGTCGTCCAGGGACGTCGCCCCGACCGAACTATGGGCCAACAACCCCTGACCGTCATAGAAAAGCGGGTGGGTGAAGGCCAGGTCGTAATCCGCATCGCGCGATGCCGTCCAGGTCGTGTTCGCCATCAGAATGTCGAATGCGCCGTCGTTCAGCGCATCGAACCGGTTCACGTAGTTGACTTCAACGAATTCGATTGCATCGCCGTCGCCCAGGACGGCCGCGGCCAGATAGCGGCAGAAATCGGGAAAGAAACCCTGCCAGACACCCATGTCATCGATCTCGGAAAGCCCGATCCCGCTTGCGATGACGCCGCACCGCAAATATCCGCGATCGTTGACCTCATCAAGCGTGCCCGCAGCGGCCGGCGCAGGGGCCGCCACCAAAGCAAGGCCAAGGACCACTAGCAGGTCGACCGGCCTGGGCCTGTGTTCACAAACGTGACGAACCAGCCGGCGTGCCGACTGCATCAAAATAGCAATCTTGGTCATCGTAATCTCCCGCAAATATGCCCACCCCAAACATACAACCCCAGAGTACCATGCGATCAAAACGCCAAACTTCCAAACAAGTGGTTAATGAATAGCAACTTTCTTCCGGTCATGCAGGTGTTAGTTTTGGCGTTTGCCTGCCGGTCGGCTGAAGGGGCGAAGGGGTCGATGCAGGCACCCGAAAAGAAAACGGGCGCCCGATCCGAAGGAGACCGAGCGCCCGATTTTTTGGGACCGTCTTCAAGTCGAAGGGGGAGTGCCGGACAGCCTCTCCCGCCTTCGCCACCCGTCACCTGCGTCATGGACGCCGGCCCGGTAGACGACCCGATGCGAATGCGACGGTCCGCGAGGACAGCCGAACCAGGTGTCTGGCATCACCGTTGGATCGGTTTCCAGGGCCCGTCAGCGCCCGCCGGTTACAGGAACCGAACGGACTCGGGGCCGAAGACGCCACCACGGCCGATGATGCACCCGCATCGGCGCATGTTCACGTATGCGCGGCTTCCCCTCTCTTGAGAATCCCCGTCAGGCTCGTTCCGGTCACCCTGGCAAAGCACCCGGCAGCGCCTGTCGCGGCTCTCGCTTGCGCCGTCGACGGAACCGAAATTCCGCCGCCCGCGCGTGAGACGGTACGCCCCGGCCGTTCTCTGAAAGCTTCCGGATGCAGGCACCCCGACCCGAAGACCGGGAATGCAGGCCCGTCCGCCCAGAAGCCACCGTCGATGCCGCCCCAACCAGCGCGCCTGACCGCGCTTGCCACCCCCGCAGGACGGGGATGCACCCGAAGGTGCGGTGCGACCGATGACCTCACCCTGGTTTCGACCTGAAGAACCGAAGTTCAAAATGTCTGGACCAGTGAAAAAACGGCCAACGCCCGTAAACAGCGTTGATAAAACGATGACAGCGAAGTAATGTCCCGTCCATTAAAAAATCATCTTCTTGTAAAAAAATCTGTTGATTTGAATGTTACTTAATAACAATTTGAACACAACTTATCCACAGGGTTTTCCACAAGATGGATTTAGTGTATTGATTTCATTAAACAGTGGTTGGGCCCTGTCCGCTGTTTCCGAATTTTTGTGCGCTGCCGTAAAACACTTTGACAGCAATTGCGAAGACCTTACTCTTGTCGGTCGGAACCCTGGACTTCGCGGCGGTCCTGCCCTAGGTCTGGCGCAAGTCACAGACGAACAGCGAAACAAACAGCGACAAGGGGCCGTTTTGCCGGCTCTTCATTCGCGGGGGATACGTGAAAATGTCGATGGATGACAGACCCTTATCACCGCATTTGCAGGTCTATCGTTGGGAATGGACGATGACCTATTCCATTCTTCACCGCGCCACCGGCTGTGCACTGGGCGTCGGGACGCTGGTCCTGGTCTGGTGGCTGCTTGCGCTGTCGGCCGGGCCGGAAGCGTTCGACACGGCACAGGCGGTCGCGGGCAGTTTCATCGGCCGGCTGTTCCTGTTCGGTTGGACCTTTGCGCTCTTCTATCATTTCTGCAACGGCATCCGGCATCTGGTTTGGGACACGGGGCGCGGGTTCGAACTGGAAACCGCAGCCAGGACCGGCCATGCGGTACCTATCGTTGCCGCGGCACTGACGATCCTCGCCTGGATCATCGGTTACGCGGCCTGATGCGGGGGGACGGAAAACGATGAGCCTCAAATCTCCACTCGGCAAGGTGCGCGGCCTCGGCTCCGCCAAGGAAGGCACCCATCACTGGTGGGCGCAGCGCGTGACCGCGATTGCGCTGCTTCCGCTGACGCTGTGGTTTGTGTTCGCGCTGGCGGGCAATGCGGGTGCGGACCATGCCGCCATGACACAATGGCTGGCCCATCCATTCAATGCGGTGGCGATGCTTCTGCTGGTCGCCGCGACATTTCATCACCTGCAACTCGGTGTTCAGGTGGTGATCGAAGACTATGTTCATGACGAAGGCAAAAAGATCGCGGCCATGCTTCTGTTGAAGCTGGGGACGGCGGTGCTGGCGGTGGCAAGCGTCTTTGCGATCCTGAAGGTGGCCTTTACGGCATAAGAACAAGAAGGCGGTAATACGATGAGCGAAGCCTATACCATCATCGACCATTCCTATGATGTGGTCGTTGTCGGGGCCGGAGGTGCGGGGCTGCGCGCCACATTCGGCATCGCAGAACGGGGTCTGAAAACGGCCTGTATCACAAAGGTGTTTCCGACGCGGTCGCACACGGTTGCGGCACAGGGCGGGATTTCCGCCTCGCTGGGTAACATGGGGCCGGACGACTGGCGCTGGCACATGTACGACACGGTGAAAGGGTCGGACTGGCTGGGCGACCAGGACGCCATCGAATATATGGTGCGCGAGGCGGTGCCCGCGATCATCGAACTGGAGCATTACGGCGTTCCGTTCAGCCGCACCGAAGACGGCAAGATCTATCAGCGCCCGTTCGGCGGCATGACCACGAAATTCGGCGAAGGCCCCCCGGCACAGCGTACCTGTGCCGCGGCGGACCGGACCGGTCATGCCATGCTGCACACGCTGTATCAGCAGTCGCTGAAACATGACGCGGAATTCTTCATCGAATATTTCGCGATCGACCTGATCATGGATGACGACGGGTCGTGCCGCGGTGTCCTGGCCTGGAACCTGGATGACGGCACGCTGCACCGGTTCGCCGCGAAACAGGTCGTGCTGGCGACCGGCGGGTACGGCCGCGTCTATTTCTCCGCGACGTCGGCGCACACCTGCACCGGCGACGGTGGCGGCATGGTTCTTCGTGCGGGGCTTCCGTTGCAGGATTGCGAATTCGTGCAGTTCCATCCCACCGGCATCTACGGCGCGGGCTGCCTGATCACCGAAGGCGTGCGCGGCGAGGGCGGCTACCTGACCAATTCGGAAGGGGAGCGGTTCATGGAACGCTATGCCCCGTCCGCCAAGGACCTGGCCAGCCGGGATGTCGTGTCCCGTTCCATGACGATGGAAATTCGTGAAGGCCGCGGTGTGGGCACCAACAAGGACCACATCCACCTGCATCTGGAACATCTGGCGCCCGAGGTCATTCACGACCGCCTGCCGGGTATCGCGGAAACGGCGAAGATTTTCGCCGGCGTCGATGTGACGAAGGAACCGATCCCCGTCATTCCGACCTGTCATTATAATATGGGCGGGGTTCAGACGAACTATCATGGTGAGGTCGTGACCCTGAAGGACGGTGACCCGAACACCCCGGTGCCGGGCCTGATGGCCGCGGGGGAAGCGGCCTGCGTTTCGGTTCATGGCGCGAATCGCCTTGGTTCGAACTCGCTGCTGGACCTTGTCGTCTTCGGACGGTCGGTTGCAAACCGCTGTGCCGAAGTCGTGGACCCGAACGAAGCGGTCCGCCCGCTGGACGCCGGTGCCGCCGACGCCGCGATCGCGCGTTTCGACAAGCTGCGCCATGCGGACGGGTCGACGACGACGGCCGAACTGCGGGCATCCATGCAGGACGTCATGCAGAACAATTGCGCTGTGTTCCGTACCGGCGAAGTGCTGCAGGAAGGCATCGACAAGCTGAAGGAAGTCTGGAAGGCGAAGGACGACATTAAGGTGTCGGACCGCGGCATGGTCTGGAATTCGGATCTGGTGGAAACGCTGGAATTCGAAAACCTGATCGGTCAGGCCATGGTCACCATCGTCGGCGCGGAAAACCGCAAGGAAAGCCGCGGAGCCCAGGCGCGGGAGGATTATTCCGAACGCGATGACGAAAACTGGATGAAACATACGCTGGCATGGCTGAACGAAGACGGGACGGTGAAATTGGACTACCGCCCGGTCATGATGCAGCCCATGTCCAACGACGTGCAGGCCATTCCGCCGAAAGCGCGTGTGTATTAAGGCGCCGCCGGTAAGAGGGGATTTCAAGAAATGGCTGAATTTACACTTCCCACGAACTCAAAGATCGGCAAGGGCCAGACCTTTGCAGCCAAGACCGGCGGCAAGCGGATCAAGAAGTTCAACATCTATCGCTGGAATCCGGACGACGGCAAAAATCCGGTGGTCGACACCTACGAAGTCGATCTGGACGATTGCGGTCCGATGGTGCTGGACGCGCTGATCAAGGTGAAGAACGAGGTTGACCAGACCCTGACCTTCCGCCGGTCCTGCCGCGAGGGGATCTGCGGGTCCTGTGCGATGAATATCGACGGCACGAACACACTGGCCTGTACCAAGTTCATCGACGATGTGAATGGGGATGTGAACATCTATCCCCTGCCGCATATGAAGGTGGTGAAGGACCTGGTTCCGGATCTGAACAACGCCTATGCACAGCTGGCATCGGTTGAACCGTGGCTGAAGTCGAAGACGCCGCCCCCGCCGGATAAGGAACGCCTGCAGACGCCGGAAGACCGGAAGAAGCTGGACGGTCTGTATGAATGTATCCTGTGCTTCTCCTGCGCGACGTCCTGTCCATCCTACTGGTGGAACAGCGACCGGTATCTTGGCCCGGCGGTTCTGCTGCAGGCCTATCGCTGGCTGATCGACAGCCGTGACGAAGCGACCGGCGAACGGCTGGATAATCTGGAAGACCCGTTCCGGCTCTATCGTTGTCACACCATCATGAATTGTTCGAAAACGTGCCCGAAGGGGCTGAACCCGGCGAAGGCGATTGCCGAAATCAAGAAGATGATGATCGCACGACAGGGTTAGGATGCGCGTATCGGTAGAAGTTTTCCCATTTTTCCCTGTTGGCGCGCCTGGCGGTCTGTTCTCGTCAAAAAAGTGACGGATTGTCGCAGATTTTCAGAACGAGTCTGTTGACCGAATGGAAAAGGCCCAGTACGGTCTTGCGCGTGAGGCAAGTTGAACAGGGGGTGCAGGAAGATCGGGCCTAAAATACCGACGCCGGTACCAAATTTGCTTTTTAAGAACCGCCGGCGACCGGCGGTTCTTTTTTGAGCCAACCATCTGCCGACCGAAACCTTCCGCCGTTTCAAAACCGCGCCCCAGGGACTACACTGATCCCAAGTCATTGAGCGTGGACGAAAAGGGCTGGCGAGACGATGAAACCGGACTTCCTGAAATTCGATACATTGAGCCTGCATGCGGGCCAGCAACCCGACCCGACAACCGGCGCCCGGGCGGTTCCGATCTATCAGACGACGTCCTATGTGTTCGACGATACCGACCATGCGGCGGCGCTGTTCAACCTGGAAGCGCCCGGTCATATCTATTCCCGAATTTCAAATCCGACCGTCGCGGTGTTCGAAGAACGCGTGGCCGCGCTGGAAGGGGCCGTCGGCGCTGTCGGCACGGCCAGCGGGCATGCCGCGCTGCATCTGGCAATCGCGACACTGATGGGTCAGGGCGGGCACATCGTTGCCTCCAAATCGCTTTACGGCGGGTCCATCAACATGTTCCTGCACACGCTGCCGCGCTTCGGGATTGAAACCACCCTGGTGGACCCCCGAAAGCCGGAAGAGTTCGAAGCCGCGATCCGTCCCGAAACCCGTCTCGTCTTCTCGGAACTTCTCGGCAACCCGAATCTGGAGGTTCTGGACATCGAAGCGGTCGCGGACGTGGCGCATCGAAACGGCCTACCGCTGATGATCGACGCGACCTTCAACACACCTTACCTGTGCCGGGTGTGCGACTATGGCGCGGACCTGGTCATGCATTCCGCGACGAAATGGATGGGCGGTCACGGCATCGCCATGGGGGGTGTTCTGGTCGATGCGGGTCGGTTCGACTGGTTCGCCGAAGCCGGAAAATACCCGACACTGACCGAACCGTACGAAGCGTATCACGGCATTGTTTTTGCCGAAGAATACGGCCCTGCGGGTCTGATCATGCGGGCGCGGGCCGAAGGCATGCGCGACTTCGGCGCGGTGATGAGCCCCGCCGTTGCCTTCTATCTGTTGCAGGGGATCGAAACCCTGCCGCTGCGCATGGAAAAGCATGTGGCGAACGCGCGGATTGTGGCGGAATTCCTGGCCGCGCACGAGGCGGTCGAATGGGTCAACTATCCCGGGCTGGACAGCCACCCGGACCATGATCTGGCAAAGAAATACCTGCCGAAGGGGCCGGGGTCCATGCTGGCCTTCGGGGTGAAGGGCGGGCGTGCCGCCGGCGCGAAGTTCATCGAATCGGTGGAACTGTTCAGCCATCTGGCAAATGTGGGGGATGCAAAGTCCCTGGTCCTGCATCCGGCGTCGACGACGCACCAGCAGATGACCGCCGAACAGCTGGCGGCGGCCGGGATCGGGGACGACCTGATTCGCGTGTCCGTCGGTCTGGAAGACCCGGACGACCTGTTGGCCGACCTGAATCAGGCGCTGAAACGCGCCTACAAACTGGCGGCTGCCGAGTAACACTGGCCGAATTTACCTGAAGGAACGGTTTCCATGTGGATTGAGATGCCGGAAGGGCGTGTTTTCGCCAACACGGGCGGCAAGGGTTTTGACGCCGCACAACCCGTTGCGATCCTTATCCATGGGTCCGGATGCGACCACAGCATCTGGGGCGGACAAAGCCGCTATATCGCCCATCACGGCGCATCGGTTCTGGCGATCGACTTGCCGGGGCACGGCCGGACGGAATTACCTGCCCTGACGGGCATCGGGGACCTGGCGGAATTCATAATCCGGCTGATCGGGCACCTGGAGATTTCGAGGCCCATCCTGATCGGCCATTCCATGGGAGCGCTGGTTGCACTGGAAGCCACCGGGCGCCTGGGCGAAAAATGCGCGGGTCTTGGGCTGTGCGGTGTCGCCGCGAAGATGCCGGTCCACCCGGCGCTGTTGGACGCGGCAAAGAACGAACAGCTGACGGCGGCCGAATTGATCGCCGGTTGGGGCCATGGAAGCCGCGCGCACCGCGGCGGCAATGCGGCGCACGGAATCTGGATGTTGCGCCAGGCGGTGCGGCTGATTGACGGGACAGCGCCCGGCGTCCTGCATGCGGATCTGGCATCCTGCAACGACTATCATTCGGCCCTGGATGCGGCGGGCAAAGTCGCGTGCCCGACGCTGTTCCTGCTGGGCCGGGGGGACAAGATGACGCCCGTCCGCGCGGCCCAGGACCTGGTCGCCGCCATTTCTGGCGCGGATCAGGTCGTGGTCGACACCGCCGGGCACATGATGATGATCGAAGCGCCCCATGACAGCCGCAAGGCGCTGATGCGACTGGTGAACAAGGTTGCGTCGGGGGCACCCGCATGAGCGACGATTTCCCGAAACGGTCCGAGTTCCCGACGCTGCTTGCCATCCCGACCCGCTGGATGGATCAGGACCCGTACGGCCACGTCAACAATGTCGAATATTATTCCTTCTTCGACACGGTGGTGAACGAACATCTGATCCGTGAGGCCGGGCTGGACGTCGTCAATACACCGGTCATCGGTCTGGTGGTGGAAACGAAATGCCGCTTCATGAAGGAACTATCCTTTCCCCAGACGGTCCATGCCGGCATGCGGGTGCCGAAGATCGGGAATTCGTCGATCACCTATGAAATCGCCCTGTTCCGCGATGATGAGGACGACTGTGCCGCGTTCGGCCATTTCGTCCATGTGTATGTCGACCGCCAGACCCGCAATACGGTGCGTATTCCCGACCGTGTCCGGGACGCGGTGGCCGGGTTTATGGTTGGGTAGGGCTTCGTCCGACCGTCTAAGGGAAACGGACGATGCTTCAGTCAGTCAATGTGATCCGCATTGTCTGAATCAGTTTCTGCAATCCGTCGTCAACAAGTGCCGCGTCTTCGGAGTAGGAAAAAATCATTCCCGCGAACTGAACCGGTCCAAGCATTTCTTCGAACGCGAAGAATGTTATTTTCCTTGAAACGGTGCTGCCGTCGATCCTCGTAACCTCGGCGGTCGTTTCCACTACCTGGACTGCCCTGTCCGAGATAGCGACCGAATATTCCCGATCAATCGATGTGACGCGGGACACTGTTCCGTTTGCGTTTACGGCATCGCGAAGCGGCAGGATCAGCGGCACCAGGTGGTCGATGATCTCTGTGCTCGTCACCGGGACCTGCATCCCCGAATGGTCCGGTGTAAGGGTGGTAAGCAGCACGAAAGGCGATTGCGCCGTGCTTTTCAAAAGACCGCGGCAGTAACCATCGCCCCTTCCATAAGCGCCAACGTGTAGCCAGTACCTGCCGATCGTGCCGACGAACCGACGGACGGTCAGTTCGACCCCTGTTTCGCAGAATCTGAGATGGGTTTGTGCGTTTGTCTGCTGGACATTCGTGCCGTCAACCGTGCAGGCCCCCAGCAGGTTGAGGGTCAATGCTGCCAAAATTATGCGTACTGCCGACATCTTCGCAGAATACCATGAATGGATGACCGGTTCATTCCAAAGAATCAACTGAAAAGAGTGTTTTAAGGAAGTGTCGTTGCGTCCCCCCGAAAAGCGTGTAATTGGAGATGTTTAAGGGATTTTTAACTCGCCTGTCCCATTCTCATCCCGGATGGAGGGGGCATTTGAGGAAGTTGGGAACCTTACCATGACATTTTGCGGAATGGCTGCGTCGGTTGCGGCGATTGTTCTGCTGACGTTTTCGCCGGCACGTGCGGTGGCTCTGGACCGGGCGACGGAGTCGGTGGTGCTGACCGTATCGGGTGAAATCGGCGTTACCAACAGCGGGGACGCGGCCGAATTCGATTTTGCACTTCTGGAATCATTGCCGGTTTTCACGCTGCACACGACAACGCCCTGGACCGACGGCGAACAGGTCTTTGAAGGTGTCCTGATGCGCGATCTGATGAACCAGGTCGAAGCCGCCGGAACGGTTCTGCAGGCGCGGGCGCTGAACGACTATATGATTGAAATTCCGGTCAATGATTTTGAAGAAACTGACGTGATCCTGGCCTATCGGCACAATGGCGAACGGATGACTGTTCGGACGAAGGGGCCGCTTTGGATTGTCTATCCCGATGACAGCGGGAACCCGGAAGCGGTGCACCGAATGATCTGGCAGCTGCGTACCATCGAGGTCGTCCGTTGACCTTCCGTCGCGGCCATATTCCCTGGCTGATCGCGTCGGCGGTGGTGCTGATCGGTACAAGTTTCGTTGCGCTGATCATCATGACGCAACATACCTCCCGACTGCAGGACTTCCTGGCGCACAGCTATTGGGCAGCTGCGCAGACGGAAAGCGAATTTCTGCGACTTCAGAATTCGCTGGTCATGTATGTTGCGGACGCGCCTGGTGCGACCCACGAAGACGTCCGGTTGAAGCTCGACATTCTGTTTTCGCGAATTGACGTGGTCGTGTCCGGCAACACCAGCGATGTGGCCGGTGGTTACGACCGCACGGCGGCGTTCGTCGCGGAACTATCGGAAGCCGCCCATCGGGTCGATATGCTGACGGAAGACCCGTCGTTTCGTGACGGTCCCGCAGCGCAGGAAGCAATAGAGATTCTGCAGAGCCAGTGGATTCCCTTGCACAGCTGGGTTCGGGAGATCCTGCACGGGCGACTCTGGCTGAACGACCGCGAGGCAATCGTTCAACAGCAGGAAGCGATTATCCTGGTGAATTCGGCTCTTGCGCTTTTGAGCATCGCCATCGTCATTGGAATTTTCAGACAGAACCGCCGTTTTCGTGCCATGGCGCGTCGGGAGGCAAGGGCGCGGGCGAATGCGGAACATGCGGCGGCATCGCGGGATCGTTTCGTCGCCGGGATGAGCCATGAGTTACGGACGCCGCTGAACGCGATCAACGGGTTCTGCGAAATGCTGTCCATGGGCATTTATGGCAAGATGAACAAGAAGCAGGCGGGTTATGTCGAAAACATCGCAGCCAGCGGTCAGCATCTTCTGTCGCTGATCAACGACATCCTGGATTATTCAAAGCTGGAAGCCCGCATGTACGAACCCGACATGGCCAAGGTCGACCTGAAGATCGTGGTCGCAGAAGCCGTGCGGTTCATCGAACCCACTTTTATCGAGCGGGGCGGCATGGTCGACGTGCGCTGTCCGGACGGTCCGGTCTGGATATACGCGGACCGACGGATCAGCTTGCAATGCGCGGTAAACCTTCTGTCGAATGCCGCGAAATTCAGTCCCGAAGACGGCCGGATCGAAATCGACGTTGTGCCGGCCGGACATGTGACGCGCCTGTCGATCCGCGACAATGGGCCGGGCATGTCGGAAGCGGACCTTGAATCCGCGTTTGAACCGTTCAAACAGGCGGGAGATCCCTTTACAGCAACAAAGGGCGGCACAGGTCTGGGGCTTTCGATCACACGGTCCTTCTGTGACGTCATGGGGGCAAAGCTGACACTGAAGTCGTCCCTTGGGAACGGGTTGGCGGCGACAATCGATTTTCAGAGCGATGCGCCAAAGGAACAGTCGGACCCCGTGCCCGCATCGCCCCGCCAGGCCGCCTGACCACAGCCTGCCGATCGCTTGGGGGCATTGCAAAGGCACCTCCCCCTTTGACCTTGCAGCCCAAGCCCCGTATAGGCTTCGGCTCATGAACAGACACGAACGCCGCACGGCGAAAAAGAAGGGTGGAAACGGGTCCGGCGGCAATGGCCGCGGTGGCGGTGACCCGCGCCTGAACCAGGCGATGGCCCTGCATCAGGCGGGCCGACTGATGGAAGCGGACGGTTTCTACCGCCAGGTTCTGGAAGATCACCCGACCCACCCGGACGCCCTTCGGCTGCGTGGTGCACTGGCTCTTCAGATCGGCAATCCGGGGGCGGCGGTCGAACTCCTGTCTGCCGCGCGCAAGGCGGACCCCAACAATGCCGAAGTCCTGTCGGTTCTGGCGCTTGCGCTGGAACGCGGGGGCAACATTCAGGCCGCCGAACAGGCTTATCGCCGGGCGCTTTCCATGACGCCGAAGGCGCCGGATATATGGAACAATCTGGGGGCGCTGTTGCGGGACGCAGGGCGGTTGACCGAAGCGGCGGAAGCCTTCGGCAAGGCGGCGGTACTGAAGCCGGACTATGTCGAGGCACTGGGAAATCTTGCGGTCACGCTGTTCCGGATGGAAAAGCTGGATGCCTCGCTGGCGGCGTTCCAGGCGGCGCTGGACATCGATCCGGGTGATATCGACCTTCTGTTGAACTATGGGGTTGTCCTGTCCACAGCCGGGCGGGCGGAAGAAGCGGCTGCCTGTTTTGCGGATGTCGCCGAACAGGCGCCGGACGACCCGGATGCGCTGACCAACCTGACAGCGGCCCAGATGCGGCTGGAAGATCTGGCCGGTGCCGAAGAAACCGCGCGGCGTGCGCTGGAACTGGCACCGGACAGTGCAGGCGCGCTTGCCAACCTGGCGATGGTGTTGAGCGCCGCGCGCCATTTCGAAGAAGCCGAAGGCTACTATCAGGATGCGCTGCGCACCGCGCCGGACTTTGCCGATGTCTGGTCGAACTACGGCAATTTGCTGATGGCGTCGGACCGCCTGGACGAAGCGGAAGTCGCCTACAGCAAGGCCCGCACGCTTTCCCCCAGTGACGCGCGCCATTCCTTTCAGCTTGGCCTGTTGCATCTGAACCGGGGGGAACTGGATCGCGGCTGGACGTTGTATGAAGCCGGCCTTGATTGCGGTGAACGGGTGCCGATCGCGCCGCCCGGTCTGAAACGCTGGGACGGGCAACCGTTTGGCGGCCGGCTTCTGATTGCCCCGGAACAAGGGATCGGGGACGAACTTCGCGCGCTTTCATTGCTGCCGGATGTGGTGAAGGCGGCGGGTCCGCAGGCGGACGTCATCGTCGGTTGCGATGCGCGCCTGTCCGCGCTGATTGAACGGTCATTCGACGGTGCGCGCACGGTCACCCGCGACGAGGCAGCGGATGTCACCGCAGATGCGCAAGTGCCCGCGGCGTCGCTGATGAAACTGTTCCGCCCGTCGCTGGCATCCTTTCCCGACCGCGGCGCATACCTGAAACCCGACCCGAATCGCGTCGCTGCAATCCGCACCAGTCTGGATCGAATGCCAAAGGGCATGACTGTCGGCATCGCCTGGCGCAGCGGGCTGTCACGGCTGCGTACCCATACGGCGGTGACGGAACTGGCGGCCTGGCAGCCGGTGTTCGACGTGTCCGGCGTTCGTTTCGTCAACCTGCAATATGGCGCGACGCCGGCGGAACTGGACGCAACGCCGGTCCATCAATTGGAAGATATCGACCTGTTCAATGACATCGATGGGGCGGCGGCCGCGACCCATGCCTGCGATCTGGTGATCAATATGGGCACCAGTGCCGGTGATCTGGCGGGCGCACTGGGCGTGCCCTGTTGGTCGCTTATGCTGAAACCCGCATGGGTGACATTGGGGTCGGAAGGCCACCCGTTCTATCCGCGCACGGAAATCTTCTGGCGTCTGGCGGATGATGAATGGTCCGACGTTCTGGCCCGGGTGGCCGAACGCCTGGCGGTCGTCGTCAACCGCTGGCAAGGGTAGCGCCGGGGCCTATTCCTTCGGCGTGACGCGATAGGCACAGCGCCGCGCGCCGGCCAGAATATGGTCGGTGCGTTCCACGATGACGTCATCCCCCAAAACCGACTGAAAGACCTGCAGCTCCATGGCGCACAGCCCGGTGCAGGTTTTTGCCGCGCTGCAGATCGGGCAATGGTTTTCAATCAGAAGCGGCCCGTCCGGCCCGTCCTCCACATGGGCCATATACCCTTCTTCCGTTCGGGCCCGAGCCAGCGCCTCCATCCGGTCCCGCAGGCCGGTCGCGCCATCCAGACGGGTACGGTACTGGTCCGCCTGTTGCCGGGACCGCTGGGCGACGATCCGGTCCAATGCGTCCGGCCCAAGCGTGTCGCGCACAAGGTCAATCAGCCCGACCGCCAGATCCGCATGGGCGTCGGGGAAATATTTTTCTGCCGTTTCGGTCAATCCCCACAGCTTCGCCGGGCGACCGACCGGACGGGGCGACAGGCTGGTGGTCACCAGTTCCTCGGCCTCCAGATCATAGAGATGCTGGCGGACCGCCATGGCCGTGATGCCAAGACCGTCGGCCAGGTCGGCCGCGGTTGTCGGGCCGCCGGTTTTCAGGCGGTCCAGGATTTCCCGGCGTGTGCGTCGTTTCGAATCGTTGGCCATGGTATTCTTGCGTTCCGTTGAATTTTGTTTTTAAAGATTTTGCTTTAAAAAAGCAACGTCCCGGTATTATATAAAGGAAATGCTTTAGAAAATAAGTGCGGGATGGAAAGGATTTTGCGATGACGACGGAAAACTGGACCGGCGTGGCGAACCTGGCGGATCTGGAAGGGCGCGACCGAAAGATCGTAAAGGCGGGCGGCAAGCAGATACTGCTTCTGAAACGAACGGGTCCGGACGGGGACCGCATCATCGCCTGTAACAACCGCTGCCCGCATGAAGGTTATCCGCTGGCGGAAGGAAGTGTCACCGACAGCGCCGAAGCCAACGCGGGCGGGGCGCCACACTGTATCGTCACCTGCAACTGGCATAACTGGAAGTTCGACCTGGACAGTGGTGAAACGCTGGTCGGTGGCGATGCGCTGCGCCGTTATCCGTTAAGGGTGGAAGACGGGAAAATTCTTCTGGACCTCAGCGATCCGCCGGCCGCCGTCGCGATTGCAAAGGCGCTCGACAATCTGACGGGTGCTTTCGACCGGCATGAATATGACCGTATCGCGCGGGAGGTTGCGCGCCTCATGAAGGCGGGCGGTGACCCTCTGGACGCGCTTCGGCGCACCATCGCGGTTACGCACGACCGGTTTGAATACGGCGCGACCCATGCGCTGCCTGCGACGTCGGACTGGCTCAGCCTGCGCAAGGATGCATCGGATGACCCGGTGCGCAGCCTGGCCATGCTGACGGAAAGCATCGGCCATTTCGTGTGGGACAGTCGCCGCGAACCGTCTGTTCCCTATCCGGGCGGCACCGAAGACTGGGATGAAGATGCCTTCGTCACGGCGGTGGAGGCGGAGGATGAGGCCAAAGCCTGCGCCCTGGTGCGCGGTGCGGTCGCGGGTGGACTTGGCTGGCCCGACATGGAACGTGGCTTTGCCCGTGCGGCGCTGGCCCACTATCAGGACTTCGGCCATTCCGCCATCTATACATACAAAATGCGGGCGCTGACGGCGGCACTGGGTGATCCGGAAAGCCTGCAGAGCCTGACGCTGCTGCTGACACGATCGCTGGTTTTTGCCAGCCGCGAAGACCTGATCCCCGAATTCCGCGCCTATGCCGGTGCCATCGACCGATGGGACGGAACGGGGAACGCCAGGGTGCGTGAAGAGGACCTGCGCAAAGGGTCGGTCAAATCGATCCTGGCGGCGCTGTGCGATGGGTCCGGGGACATGGACGCATTGTATGATGCGGCCATGGGGGCCGGAGCCTGGCAATTGCTGCATTTTGACCTGGCATGGCAGGACAGGACGGACAGCACGGTGTCCCAAAACGTCGGCTGGCTGGACTTCACCCACACGCTGACCTTCGGAAATGCCGCGCGAAAGCTGGCGGAGGCTAACCCCGACTTGTGGCCGGCGGCATTGTTACAAATCGGCTGTTTCCTGGGTCGGAATTCGGGCTTTACCGATGCGGATCTGGATGAAGGTCCCTGGCGGACGAACGACCCGGTCGGCGCGGTAACATCCGCCCTGCGCGCGGTCGAAGACCACGGCAAGTTCGAATACATCGTATCCAGTCATTTGCTGAAACTCAGCTATGCGATACTGGAAGAAATGACGGACCGGCCCGACGCGCCCTGGCACGGGACGGCGGCGGCGGCGCTGACACGTTTTCTGAACAGTCCGTTGAAGCGGAAGCACACACTGCGCACCGCGCATCAGGCGCTTGATTTCGTGGACGCGGAAGGATGAGCGCATCCGGCGCCGAACCGGTCGCCTGGCGCGCCGTCCTGACCGGCCCGAATGCGGGTCTGTTTACGATCCTGTGTTTCGGCGTCTGGCTGAACGCGGCCGATTCCACGGTGATAGCCACACTGCTTCCCCCGATCATCGACGATATCGGGGGGGAGGCGCTGGTCTCTCTGACCTATGTGTTTTATCGACTGGCCAACATTGTCGCCCTGTGCTGCGGGGCCCTGGTGGCGCAAAGCGTCGGTCTGCGCGGTGCGATGGTCGTCTGTTCGCTGACCGTCGCGCTTGGGTGTTTTGTTTCCGCCATCACGCCGTCCATGGAATTCATGCTGGTCGGCCGTGCGATCCAGGGGTTCGGCGGCGGCATGCTGGTTGCGCTGACCACGATCGGCGCCACGAAACTGTTTCCCAGCCATTACACCCCGCGGATCATGGCGGCGATTTCCGCCGTCTGGGGGGCGTCCGCGTTTCTGGGACCGCTGGTGGGCGGCATCTTTGCGGAATTCGGCTATTGGCGGCTGGGGTTCTGGGCGTTCGTGGTTCAGGCATTGCTGCTGGCGATCGCACTGCGCTGGATTCTGCCCCCGGACCAGAAGGTGGAGGCGAAACAGACCCGACTGCCGTGGCGGCGACTGGGACTGTTGTCGGCCGCCATACTGTCGATAGCCTTCGCAGGGCTGGAAACCGAAAGCCCGGGTCTGATTGCCGTTTTGTGTGCGTTCGGTGCGATCGCGCTGGCCTATTTCCTGCGGCTGGACCGGGATGCGCCGGATACGGACCGTCTGCTGCCGCGCGCTGTGACGGACCTGGGGCACACGGCGGGGCAGGGGCTTGGCGTCATCTTTCTGATTGCGACGGGCGGCATCGCCTTTACCGTCTACGGCCCCGTCCTGGTCAGCAAGATTCACGATGTCGGTCCACTGGCGGCGGGCTATATGATCGCCCTTGAATCCGTCAGCTGGACGCTGGGCGCGCTTTTCTTCTCAGGCGTGGCCGGCCGGCGGCAGGTGTATCTGATCCGCGCCGCGATATGGTTGCTGGGTATTGGCGGGGCCGGTCTGGCACTGTTCGTCAGCAGTGGACCGGTCTGGCTGATCCCGGTGTTCCTGTTCCTGATGGGTTTGGGTTTCGGTGCCTGTTTCGGGCATATCCTGCAGAATTGCGTAGAAACGGTACCTACCGAGGATAAGGAGCGCGCGGCGGGCGCCATTAATTCTGTTCAGATCATCGGCTATTCACTGGGCGCGGCCATATGCGGCATCGCCGCCAATACGGTCGGCTTCGGCGATGGGGCAACACCGGAAACCGCGCGCGCCGCGGCGGACTGGATGTTCGTTGTAATGCTGCCGATCCTGGGGGCGGCGATCCTTCTGGTGCACCGATTCCCGGGACGGGGGGTCAGCGAAGCACCCGCCCCCTGAGTGTACCCGGCAGGGCGCGGATTTCGGCGACAATGTCGTCCGCGTCCGCGACTTCCCCTTCGGCATCCAGCACGACATAGCCGATTTCACCCTGCGTCTGGTAATGCTGGGCGGCGATGTTGACCGCCCGGTCGGCAAAGATGTCGTTCAGCCGCCGCAATTCGCCGGGAATGTTCTTCTGGACCTGGATGAACCGGGTGACGTCGTGCCGGGGCGGCAATTGTACCTGCGGGAAATTGACCGCGCCGACGGTGGACCCGTTGTTCGCATATTCCGAAAGCTTGCGCGCGACCTCTTCCCCGATGCGTTCCTGTGCCTCTTCGGTCGACCCACCGACATGGGGCGTCAGGATCACATTCTCCAGCCCGCGAAGGGGGCTTTCGAACGGGTCGTTATTCGATTTCGGCTCGACCGGGAAAACGTCGATGGCGGCCCCGCCCAGGTGTCCCGACTTCAGGGCCATTGCCAGCGCGTCCAGGTCGACCACGGTCCCCCGCGCGTTGTTGATCAGGATCGCGCCCTGTTTCATCGCCGCGATTTCGTTCAGGCCGATCATGCCCTGCGTCATGATCGTGTCTGGCACATGAAGGGAGACGATGTCCGCCTCGTGCAGGAGTTCGATCAGACTGCCCATCGGTTCGGCGTTGCCGTGGGTCAGCTTGTCCGTGTGGTCGTAATAGACGACGCGCATGCCCATGGCCTCCGCCAGGATGGCAAGCTGGGTTCCGATGTTGCCGTATCCGACGATGCCCAGTGTCTTGCCGCGCAATTCATGGCTGCCGGCAGCCGACTTTTCCCATCGGCCCGCATGGGCGGCGGTCGACCGCTGGAACGTCCGGCGCAGCAGCATGACCGCTTCTGCGATCGTCAGTTCCGCGACGCTGCGGGTGTTGGAAAAGGGCGCGTTGAAAACCGGAATGCCGCGGGCCTGTGCCGCATCCAGATCGATCTGGTTCGTGCCGACCGAAAAACAGCCGACCACGCGCACTGACTTCGCGACTTCCGCCAGCACCGCTTCGTCCACCTGACTGCGCGACCGGATGCCCAGAATGCGCACGTCGCGGGCCGCCTCTATCAGGTCGGCGCCGCTCAACGCATGAGTCAGGCGTTCGACCGTTTCGAACCCCATGTCGTGGAAATGGTTTGCGGCGCGTTCCGAAATGCCTTCCAGCAACAGGACTTTCGATTGCGCGATGTCTTCCGGCAGCGCGGGAAGTTGTGCCATTGCGGCGTTCCTTGGTGAAATTACGACGGGTGATTGTTTCGCCGCGTGTCTAGCGCATGGCATGGATCAGGGCAAACGGGTTTTCGGGATGATGATCCCGGGTGTCTTGCCCTGCCTCATAAAGCGTCCTACAGACGCATCATTCGATCTGTCTGAGGAGCAACGGATGCGCCCATTCGAAACTGCGCGCGGGCCTGGCCGGCTGGTCGGGATCGCCTTTGTCGTGGCACTGGGCTGCTGGGCGGCGGGGGTGACGCTGCCGGTCCTGCACGTGACCGAACTGTTCGTCTTTGAGAACGAAATTTCGCTGGTCGGCATTGTCGACGGGCTGATGCAGGAAGGCGAATATGCCGTCGGCATCCTGGTCCTGATTTTCACGCTGATGCTGCCGCCGGCGAAGCTGGCGGTCGGCTATTGCGTCTGGCGCTTCACGACCGTGGACGGCAAGGCCGCCCGGCGCGGCGTCATGCTTCTGGACGCGATCGGAAAGTGGGCGATGCTGGATGTCCTGATCCTGGCGCTGGTGGTCGTGACCCTGAAATCAAGCTGGGTCGCGGATGTCCAGACGGCGCAAGGTCTCTATTACTTCGCCGCGTCCGCCATTCTGGCGCTGTTGGCCGGGGTCGGTCTTCGGCGCACGGTCACCCGCAACGGCGGTTAGGCCCTTACCCGCGTCTGCGACGGCGCGACCGGCGGCCTTCCTCCGGTGAGTCGGGAACACAGCCGGCGCCGCCCGCATGGACATGTGTCGGCCGGTCGGTAACGCCTGCCAGCGGCCCCAGTTTTTCCACCACCTGTTCCATCGTCGGCGCGTCGCCCGGCACATAACCGTCCAGCGCGTCGCGGATCGCCTTCAGGACCGGGCCGTCCGTGCCGCAGCACCCGCCGACGATGCGCGCACCGGAATCGCGGGCCAGGCGGGCATAGTCCGCCATCAGTTCCGGCGTGCCGGTATAGGTGAAGCCGCCGTCCTTGAAGACGGGAACGCCGCAGTTCGCCTTTGCGACGATGACGGCGTCGGGGGCCACTTCGTCGCGCATGCCCAGGATCGACAGGATGTTTTCCGTCGCGCCCAGCCCGCAATTCGCGCCGATGGCCGCAGGCGCGATGGGCTGGTGGCTCAAATGGCGATAGGCGTCGGCCGGGGTTACGCCCATCATCGTGCGACCCGCCGTGTCGAAGGTCATGGTGGAAACGACGGGGCGCCCGGTTTCCGCCGCGCCCGCGACGGCGGCGGCGCTTTCCTCGCGCGATGAAATCGTCTCGATCCACAGGATGTCGGCGCCGCCGTCGACCAGACCGCGGGCCTGTTCGGCGAACGCGTCGCGCGCCTCTTCGAACGTCACGGTTCCGACAGGCTCCAGCAGCTCGCCGGACGGGCCGATGGACCCCGCGACAACGACCGGGCGGCCCGCCTTGTCTGCGACCCCGCGCGCGACGGCTGCCGCCGCCTTTGCCAGTTCATAGGCGCGGTCCTGCGCATTGTGCAGCTTCAGGCGGAACGAATTCCCGCCGAAACTGTTGGTCAGGATGATGTCCGCACCGGCATCGACGAATTCCTGATGCACCGACGCGACCCGGTCCGGATGGTCGACATTCCACAGTTCGGGCGCGTCGCCGGACATCAGTCCGCGCGCGAACAGGTTCGTGCCCATGGCGCCGTCGGCGATCAGGTGTGTGCGCTCTGAGAGCAGTTTCAGGAACAGGTTGTCGCTCATGATTTGTCGATACTTTCTCGATAAAGTGTAAACGTTCGTCAGGCGGCCCTGGCCAGCCCCCGGTCCAGATCGCGGATCAGATCCGCCGCCGTTTCCAGCCCGACCGAAAGCCGGATGATGTCCGGTCCGGCACCGGCGGCAATCTTCTGTTCGTCGGTCAGCTGATTGTGCGTCGTGGACGCCGGATGCAGGATCAGCGACTTCGCATCGCCGATATTGGCAAGGTGGCTGAAAAGCTCAACCGCGTCGACCAGCTTTGCCGCCGCCGCCGCGCCGCCCTTCAGCGACAGGGTGAAGACGGACCCCGGCCCTTTCGGCAGGTATTTCTGCGCAAGGCCGTGATAGGGGCTTGATTTCAGCCCCGCATAATGGACGTCGGCCACCGCGGGGTGCCCGTCCAGGAATTCCGCCACGGCCTGCGCGTTCGCCACATGCCGGTCCATGCGCAGCGGCAGGGTCTCGATCCCCAGGATCGTCAGGAACGCGTTCATCGGCTGCTGTGTCGGGCCGATGTCGCGCAGGCCCACCGCATGACCATAAAGCGTATAGGCCAGGTTCCCGAAACTTTCCCAGAATGTCAGGCCGTGATATTCCGGCGCCGGTGTCGCCAGACTGGGAAACTTGTCCGCATCGCCGAACGCGAAGGTATCGCAGTCGACCACCGCACCGCCCAGCGCCGTCCCCTGACCGGACAGGAATTTCGTCGTCGAATATGTTGTGATATCCGCCCCGAAATCCCGGACCCGGCACAGGTAGGGTGTCGCCATCGTATTGTCGACGATCAGCGGGATTTCGGCTTCGTGCGCGATTTTGGCGATCGGCTCCAGGTCGACGACCACCCCGCCCGGATTGGCGAGGCATTCCAGAAAGATCGCCTTCGTCTTCGGCGTCAGGGCCCGGCGGAAATTTTCCGGGTCCGTCGGGTCGACAAAATCGGTATGCCAGTCGAACTTTCGGAACGTATGGCCCATCTGGTTGATGGACCCGCCATACAGCTTCGATGACGCGACCACCCGGTCGCCCGGCCCCATCAGTGGCAGAAGCGCGATGATCTGTGCCGCGTGACCGGACGCGGTCACGGTGGCGCCGATGCCCCCTTCCAACGCGGCCAGGCGTTCTTCCAGCACCGCGACCGTCGGGTTCGTCAGGCGCGAATAGATGAAGCCCGGTTCCTGCAGATTGAACAGGGATGCGGCGTGTTCCGCATCGTCGAACACATAGGACGTGTTCTGATAGATCGGCGTCGCGCGCGCCCCGGTCGCGCTGTCCGGCGCGGACCCGGCATGCAGCGCCAGCGTCTCAAACCCGTATTCGTCCTTTGCCATTATCCGGTCCGGCTAATTTCCATATTTTCGCTGTTATATCTATCGCCACCGCCGTCGTCGAGGGGGGATTTGCCGGGGACAGACCGGGGATTGCTGACCGGCAGGTAAATCTTGGCTACAGTGGGCCATGACAGCGTCCGTCGACCGTCCGCCATCCCCTGCCGCGCCCGCCCTTGCCGCGACCGCCGCCTATCACATCGGGCGGCAGGGAATGGCGCTGCAGCCGGCGTTCGATGCCGCAGTGGTCATGCCGACGATCCTGCGCCCGGAACTGGCCCGCGCGGTGCGGTCCGTCTTTGCCCAGGAAGGCGTCGGGCGCATTCATCTTCTGGTCGGGGTGGACAAGGCCGTGGGTGACCGCGCGGTTCTGGATGCCGTGCGTGCGGATGTGCCGGACGGTGTCCTGGTCACGGTCCTGGACCCCGGATATTCAACGTCCGAACGTCATGGCGGCCGGCATCCCGCCCATGACGGGGGCGCGATGCGCACGATCCTGAGCTACCTCGCCAACGCGCGCTACGTCGCCTATCTGGACGACGACAACTGGTGGGCGCCCAACCACCTGTCCAGCATGCTGGATGCCGTTCGCGACCGGGACTGGGCGTTCAGCCTGCGCTGGTTCGTCGACCCTGAAAACGGAAAGCCGCTTGTCATCGACGGGCTGGAATCGGTCGGGCCGGGCCGTGGCGGGTACGGCCGGACCATGGGCGGCTGGGTCGACCCGAACTGCCTGATGATCGATGCGGCGGTGTGTGAACCGGCCTTTCGGCTGTGGTGCCATCCGCTGCTCAACGACGGTACGAATATGTCCGCCGACCGACAGGTCTTCAATGCGCTGAAAGACAGCACACAGGTGGGCGAAACGGGCGAAGCGACGGTCTTTTACACAATGAACACTGACGACCCGGTGCATGAAAAGCGCATGGCGTGGATCAAGGGACAGGCGGGGCGGTAAGCCAGCGTTCGTACGGTGTTCCTGATTTTACGCCGGGCCCGGCCCGGGATGCAGGGATCACAAGCGTCACCCCCGTATTTCCATGCCGAAACCGGCGCGGTACAGTCCAGCCGTCATGACAGGGGAAACGACCAAAACGGCGCTGGTGACCGGCGCGGCACGGGGGATCGGCGCGGCGACGGCGGCGGCGTTCCTGGCGGACGGCTGGAATGTCGCGTTCCTGGATATCGACGGGCCGACATTGGGGGAAACCGTCGCGGCGGCCACACCGGCGGACCGGGTTCTGGAACTCGAATGTGACGTGTCGGACCAGGACGGCGTCTATCGCGCCATCGACATTGTTGCAGACCGGTTCGGGCGCCTGGACGCGCTGGTCAACAATGCGGGCATCGCCACCTTCGCACGGATCGAGGAGACGTCGTTCGAAGACTGGCGGCGCATCCTGGACGTGAACCTGACAGGCCCGTTCCTGACGGTACAGGCGGCGACGCCCCTGATGCTGAAAAGCGGTGGCGGGGCGGTGGTCAATATCGGGTCCATCTCGGGCCTGCGGGCAAGCCTTCTGCGGGTCGCATACGGAACCAGCAAGGCGGCACTGGCGCACCTGACGAAACAGCAGGCGGCGGAACTGGGGGACAAGGGCATTCGCGTCAATCTGGTCGCACCCGGCCCGGTCGACACGGCCATGGCGAAAAAGGTGCACACCCCCGATATCCGCGCCGACTATCACGATGCGATTCCGCTGAACCGGTACGGGACGGAACAGGAAATCGCTGATGCGATCCTGTTCCTGTGTTCCGACAGGGCCGGTTACATCAACGGTCAGACGCTGGCGGTGGACGGCGGGTTCGATGCAGTCGGTATCGGGCTGAAAAGCCTGCGGGGCGAACCGGACTGCTGACCGGTCAGACTTCGGCCTGAAGCCGCCACACGCCCGCGTTGCGCAGGTCGGTGTCTTCCATCAAGCCCGTGGTTTCGGAATGATAGCGCGCGATGCGTTCCAGTCCCATGTTCGGCAGGTAGAACCGCCCGGGGTCGCCGACCAGGACCGTGCGTCCGTCGGCGGTCAGGTCCTTCAGCCACGGCAGGACGGCGTCGGCGATTTCCCTGTCATAGAAGACGTCGCCGACCAGGACGATTTCAAAGTCCGGGTCCATGTCGCCGACGAGGTTTTCGGTGCGGATGTCCAGATGCACGTCGTTCAATTGTGCATTCAGAAGCATCGCTTCGGCCGCGACCGGGTCGATGTCGTTCGATATGACGTCGAACGCGCCCGCCAGCGCGGCGGCGATGCCGACCATGCCCGACCCCGACCCGAAATCCAGTACCTTGCGTCCGCGCACGGTATTCGGATTGTCCAGGATATAGCGGCCCAGCGCCTGTCCGCCCGCCCAGGCAAACGCCCAATAGGGCGTGCCGATGCCCATGGCATCCAATTCATCCTCCCCCATGCGATAGAAGGGCAGGTCGTCCTGTGCCAGGTGAAGGCGCATTTCCGGCAGAAGCCGCGGGGAGATGACTCGCGTATTCTCCGTAATCAGGCCGATTTCGGCGCCCGCGATCATGAACCCACCATGCCCAGCGCCAGCCCGGCGGTGATCAGAAGGCCGGTGTCCCGGTTGCTTTTGAAATGCATGATCAGCTTTGCCGGATCGTCGAAATCCAGGGTCTTCAGCTGCCAAAGGAAATGCGCCGTTGCGGCCGCCAGCCCGGCCCAGACGAACGGTCCTGTGACGCCGTGCAGCCAGGCGGCCAGCGCGATCAGGCCGATGGTCGCGGCCATGAAACCGGCGATGATCGGGCGCGTGTTTTCGGCGAATTTCAGCGCGGTCGATTTGACGCCGATCAGGATGTCATCATCCTTGTCCTGGTGGGCATAGATCGTGTCGTACGACATGGTCCAACAGAAGCCCGCCGCATAAAGGATCAGGATCTGCGGTTCCGCCGCACCGACCAGATGTGCGCCCGCGACCAGAACGCCCCAGTTGAAGGCCAGGCCCAGGAACGCCTGCGGGAAATAGGTGAACCGTTTCATGAAGGGATAGATCGCGACGACGCCCAGCGACGCGACGGCGACAATCGCGGCGGTCAGGCTGAATTGCGTCAGGATGAAAAGGCCGGTCAGCGCCTGAAGCACGATGAAGGCAAGTGCCTGTTTCACCGTGACCTGACCGGACGGGATGGGCCGGGTCGCGGTGCGCGCAACGCTGCCGTCGATATGCCGGTCGGTAATGTCGTTCCAGGTACAGCCCGCACCCCGCATGACAAGCGCGCCAATGCCGAACATCAGCCCCAACCAGAGAAGCTGCCACAGGCTTTCGCCCGACCCGTGGGCGAACAGCGCCAGTCCCCACCAGCATGGCAGCAGCAACAGCCATGTCCCGATGGGCCGGTCCCAGCGCGCAAGGCGCGCATAGGGGCGCACCGGCGGCGGCAGCCAGCGGTCGACCCAGTTGCCCGTCTTGATGTCGCTGCGGTCCGTTGTACCGGTCATGTCGGTGTCGGCCATGCCCTTGCTCTTGCCCTTGATCGTGAAGCCAAGAATAGTGTCGGCCATGGCCACCGCAACCCGCCTTTTTGTGACAGAACCGCTTCGCCCCGACGAAGGGGTGATGCTGAATGCGGATCAGTCCCATTACCTGACCCGCGTGCTGCGGCTGGGGGTTGGGGACGGGGTGCGTCTGTTCAACGGGCAGGACGGCGAATGGACGGCGGTGATTGCCGAGGCACGGAAATCGGCGGTGACGCTGACGCTGTCGGACCGGACGCGCGAACAGGGGGCGGCATCGGACCTGTGGCTTGCCTTTGCCCCGGTCAAGAAGGCGCAGACCGATTTCATCGTCCAGAAGGCGACGGAACTGGGGGCGGGCCGGCTGATCCCCGTCATCACCGAACGCACCCAGTCCGAACGGGTGCGCACGGACCGGCTGGCGGCGACGGCGGTGGAGGCGGCGGAACAATCCGAACGCCTGGACGTGCCGGTCGTCGCGGAACCGGTTTCGCTTTCGGAACTGGTCGACGGATGGCCCGACGGGCGGTTGCTGCTGGTCTGTGCCGAGGCCGGGAATGCAACGCCCCTGGCGGAAATCGCGGCACGGAACCGGGGCGCATCGGTGGGATTTGTGACGGGACCGGAAGGCGGTTTTTCCGTGGCGGAACTTGACTTCATTCACAAACGACCTTTAGTCCACACAGTCGGCTTGGGCCCGCGTATCCTGCGGGCAGAGACGGCGGCAGTGGCGGCAATGGCCGTCTGGCAGGCCGTTGCGGGGGATGGGGTTACAAGGCCACCGCCGCGCGGATAGATGAAGATAACCGAGCGGCCCCGTCAGCGGCGGCCCAGCGATTTGGGAAGAAACGCGCCATGTCCGGACCGGCCGCCAGGGACGATACCGTCATTGAATCCAAGGATCAGCTGATCGCCTATATCGAAAGCGGGGCGAAGCCGCGCGACCAGTGGCGGATCGGCACGGAACATGAGAAGTTCCTGTACTGCAAGGATACGCTGCGCCCGCTTGCCTATGAAGGGGTGCCCGGCGTCAAGGCGCTGTTGGAAGCGCTTTCCGGCCCGAACTGGGAACCGGTCTATGAAAAGGACAACATCATCGCCCTGAAAGGCAGCGACGGCGGGTCGATCACGCTGGAACCGGGCGGGCAGTTCGAACTGTCGGGCGCGGCGCTGGAAAACATCCACCAGACCTGTGACGAGGTGCATACCCACCTGCATCAGGTGGTCCAGGCGTGCGATGCGACGAATGCCGGCACCGTCGGGCTGGGGTTCAACCCGATCTGGAAGCGTGAGGATATCCATTGGATGCCCAAGGGCCGATACAAGGTCATGCGCGAATATATGCCGAAGAAGGGCAATCTGGGTCTGGACATGATGACCCGGACCTGCACGGTCCAGGTGAACCTGGATTTCGGGTCCGAAGCCGACATGGTGGAAAAGATGCGCATCTCGCTGGCGCTGCAGCCGATGGCGACGGCGCTGTTCGCGAACTCACCGTTTACCGAAGGCAAACCGAACGGGTTCCTGAGCTATCGCAGTCATACCTGGACCGACACGGACCCCGACCGATGCGGCATGCTACCGTTCGTGTTCGAAGACGGGTTCGGTTACGAACGCTGGGTCGACTATCTGTTGGATGTGCCGATGTATTTCATCTATCGCGACGGGGTCTATCACGATGTCGCGGGCAAGAGCTTCCGCGACTATATGGACGGAAAACTGGAAGGGTTCGAAGGCCAACTTCCGACCATGACCGACTGGACCGACCATATGACGACGGTCTTTCCGGAAGTGCGGCTGAAGAAATTCATCGAAATGCGCGGCGCGGACGGCGGACCGTGGGGGAACCTGTGTGCGCTGCCGGCGCTGTGGGTCGGTCTGATCTATGACGACCAGGCGCAGGCAGAGGCGGCTGAGATGATCGCCGACTGGACGGTGGAAGAGATTTCGGCCATGCGGGACGCCGTGCCGAAACATGCGCTTAACGTGCCGTTCCGGGACGGGACCGTGCGTGACGTGGCCAGGCGTGCGCTTGAGATCTGCAAGGGCGGATTGCGGCGGCGCGCCAACCCCAGCCCGCGCAGTGGCCGGGACGAGGAACATTACGTCGAACCGCTGGAATCCATCGTCGAAAGCGGCAAGACCTTCGCCGAAGATCTGCTGGACGCGTACCACACGCGCTGGGACGGAAAGATCGAACCGATTTACGAGGAATGCCGCTACTGAACCGTGCAGCGGCCGGGTGCAACGCGCCCTTCGCGGCCCTCACAACAATGTCATGGCATGTCAGTGGCGGTTTTTTCCCGCATCCCTAAATTCCGCGTTAGATTAGGAACCAAGGGGAATGGACCATGTCGGATGTCGCGGTTCAGTTCAGCAAGACGCGTCTGGCGCTTATCGCGCTTCTGACGCTGTTGGTCGCGCTGGCGACCTATTTCTATTTTTCCGGATACGGCGCGGTCGTCGAACAGTTTGTGTTCGATTATCTGCGCGACAACCGGGAAGTGCTGCAGGCCACGATCGCCGACAATTTCATCATCGCGATTTCGCTCTACATGCTGATCTATGCCGCCGCCACGGCCTTTTCGGTTCCGGGGGGGGCGGTGTTTACGGTGTGTGGCGGATTCCTGTTCGGCAGCCTCCTTGGGACGACGCTGACCGTCTTCGCGGCGACCGTCGGGGCGACCGCCGTCTTCCTGATCGCGCGGTCGGCCCTGGGCGAGATGCTGCGGCACAAGGCGAAGGGACAGACGGAAAAGCTTCTGGAAGGGCTTGAAAGGGACGCGTTCAACTATCTTCTGGTGCTGCGTCTCGTGCCCCTGTTTCCGTTCTTTATCGTCAATATCGCGCCGGCCTTCGCCTCCGTCCCGCTTCGCACTTATGTGATCGCGACCTTTGTCGGGATCATTCCGGGAAGCTTCGTCTTTTCACAGGTGGGCGCGGGCCTGGGCAGCATCTTCGACGCGGGCGAAACGCTGTCGCTTTCCAGCGTGCTGACGATGGATATCTTTCTGGCGCTGACGGGGCTGGCGGTGCTGTCGCTGATCCCCGTCGTCTATAAGCGGATAAAGGCGCGAAAGACCACCTGACCGGCGGGGCCGGCCGGACCTATTGGTCGACGACGGTCGCCGTCGTGCCGTCGGTGCGGATTTCGTGTTCCACCTTGAACCGGTGCCCGGCATCGTCGCGCGCCCAGTATTCCAGCGTGATCCGGTCGGGGTCGACGGGTGTTGCGATATGATGCCCGCGCTGGGTCAGGCTGCCGCCCGGTTCGACGCGATAGCGCACACAGGCGTCGGCACAGACCTGCGCGTCTTCCACGCAGATGCGGCCACGATAGATGAACAGGCCGATGCCCGTGCTTTCCCGGAAACGCCGATCGTGGGAATAGCGGTGGCGGTCCTCTTCAAAGCTGTAGCGGAAGTTTTCCATGTTCAGCGTCAGCTGCGCAGGGGTTTCGGACTGGACGGACGGTTCCGGCAGTTCGCGCAGGCACGCGGTCGATACCTGGGCGGTCTGGACGTCGACCACGCGGTCCTGCATCGACTGCTGTTCGCCGCCCTGTTCTTCCGCCTCGTCACAAGCGGCGACACCGGTCACCAGCACGGCCGACAGCAAGAGCCGTTTCCAACCCCGAAAAGCTCTCACGTCCTTCGTTCCCTTCCTAATGGCGTCCGCTCTTTCAGGCGGTGCCGCCGACAGTCAGCCCGTCCAGGCGCAGCGTCGGCTGTCCGACGCCGACCGGCACGCCCTGTCCGTCCTTGCCGCAGGTGCCTACCCCGTCATCCAATGCCAGATCATTGCCGATCATGGAAACCCGCGTCAATGCGTCCGCGCCATTGCCGATCAGGGTGGCGCCCTTGACCGGGGCACCCACCTTGCCGTTTTTGACGCGATAGGCCTCGGTGCACGAAAAGACGAATTTGCCGTTTGTGATGTCCACCTGACCGCCGCCGAAATTGACCGCATAGATGCCGTCTTCGACGCTTTCCAGGATTTCGCCCGGGTCCTTGTCGCCGGCCAGCATATAGGTGTTGGTCATGCGCACCATGGGGCAATGGGCATAGGACTGACGCCGGCCGTTGCCGGTCGATTCGACGCCCATCAGGCGCGCGTTCATGCGGTCCTGCATATAGCCTTTCAGGATTCCGTCTTCGATCAGGACCGTGTCCTTCGTCGGTGTGCCTTCGTCGTCGACCGTCAGTGACCCGCGCCGGTCCGGCAGCGTGCCGTTGTCGACGACCGTAACACCGGGGGACGCCACCCGTTCGCCCAACAGCCCTGCAAAGGCGGACGTTTTCTTGCGGTTGAAGTCGCCTTCCAGCCCGTGGCCGACCGCTTCATGCAACAGGACACCAGGCCAGCCCGGGCCCAGGACGACCGTCATTTCCCCCGCCGGTGCCGGTTCGGATTCCAGATTGACCAGGGCCTGGCGCAGTGCCTCATCCACTTGCGCCTTCCAGTTTTCCGGTTCAACAAAGCGCTGGAAATCCACGCGACCGCCACAACCGTGACTGCCGCTTTCCATGCGCCCGTCCTGTTCGACGACGATGGAGACATTGACCCGCACCAACGGTCGGATGTCGGCGGCGCGTTCGCCGTCGGGCCGCACGATCTGAACCGCGGACCATTCTGCCGCCAGCGAGGCAGAAACCTGTTTCACGCGCGGATCCTTCGCACGGGCATAGGCGTCGATTTCGCCCAGAATGCGGACCTTGTCGTCAAATCCCAGTGTTTCCAGCGGATTGACGTCGGAATAAAGCGCGGCGTTGGTGCGCGGCGGCGCCAGTGCCAGCGACCCGCCATGGCCGGAATGGACGGCGCGCACCGCCTCTGCCGCGCGACGCACGGCCGGTTCGCTCAATTCGCCGGAATGTGCATATCCGGACACCTCGCCGATGACGGAACGCAGACCGAATCCTTGCGAGGTGTCGAAGCTGGCGGATTTGATGCGCCCGTCTTCCAGCAACAACCCCTCGCTTTGGGTATATTCAAGGAACAGTTCGCCGTCTTCGGCACCGTGCAGGCTGTCCGAGACAAGGTCCACAATTCGGCCGCTGTCCAGGTCCGTCCGGTCGTAAAACAGTGCATCCGTGACCGCGATATCCGACATTCAAATCTCCTAGCAAAAGCCCCATCCGGCAGGTGGGTGATTCGGCCCACCCGTGACAGGACGAATGATTAATTCCGCAGAGCGCAATATCCGACCGGGTCAGCGTTCATTCAAGGAACCGGTTATGCAACCCTTATCCGGGCAATATGATGCGCGCACCGTCCGGGGGCAATCCGCGGCCTTCGGCGGGGTGCCGGTTCGGAAGGCCCAAGGTGCTACATTCTGTCGCTTATCCCGTTGCCATGGCGCGACAATCTGCGCCTTTCCGGGTGCGGATAAATCGCGGAAATCCATTGCGTTCCGGCCCGGTGTGGTGTTTAACGCCAAGGTGCCGGGGCGTCGTGTCCGGGATCACTAACATTTGTTGTTCGCTTGATCCCTATCGCACCCCGTTTAGAATGTTAGCAGGCGGCAAGGGGCCTGGGGGGAATTGAACCCAGGGGCCCGAAAAAACAAACATGGGAAGAGAGATGGCTCGCAAATCGATGGCCTGGATGGCCGGACTTGGAACACTTGCGGTTGGTCTTTCGGGGCTATCGGCGACGGCATTGGCGGCAAAGGCGGTGCCGTGGCAGTTGGGGCTTCCAGAACCGGTGACGCCGCTGGCGCGCGAAATGCTGCATTTCCATAATGACTGGCTGATGCCGATCATCACGGTCATCACCATCTTCGTGCTGGCGCTGATCATTTATGTCTGCTTCCGTTTTCGCGAAAGCGCGAACCCGGTGGCCAGCAAGACGACCCACAATTCCGTTCTGGAAGTCCTGTGGACCGGTGTTCCGGTGGTTATCCTGGTTGTTCTGGCGTTCCCGTCCCTCAGCCTTCTTTATGCGACGGACGATCCTTCGAACATGGACCTTGCGGCCATGGTGGAAAATTATGATGGCGAGGAAGAGACGATCAAGATCATCGGCCATCAGTGGTATTGGGAATACCAGTATCCGGACAGCGGCAACTTCCTGATCGAAGCGCGGATCGCCGCGCGGACCCATGAAGAGGCTGCGGAGCAGGGCGTCGAACGGCTGATGGCGACCGACGAGGTCATTTATTTCCCGACGGATACGGTCATTCGCCTGCAGTTCACGTCGGCCGATGTCCTGCACAACTGGTCGCTCAGCGATTTCGGCGTCCGCATGGATACGGTGCCGGGTCGCCTGAACGAAGCATGGACCTACATTGAAGAGCCGGGTGATTATTACGGGTTCTGTTCGGAACTGTGCGGGATCGACCACGCATTCATGCCGATCCATATCCGCGCCGTTCCGCGTGCGGAATACGAAGCCTGGGCGGCGGAAGCGGTCAATGAATACGACCCGGTCGAAGAAGCGTCGGCACCGGGTGTCGGGCCGGCTCTGGCCGTTGCGGCTCCGGCGGCGAATTAAGCCGGACCGGAATCGGGACTAAGGACTGAAACGATTATCGGCCGGCGGCGGTGCCGGCCCTTGAAAAGGCAAGACGGAGAAGTTCCATGGCACACGCGGCAGATGCCCATCACGACGATCACGGCGCGCCGAAGGGGATAACCCGCTGGCTCTATTCGACGAACCACAAAGACATCGGGACGATGTACCTCGTCTTCTCGATCGTTGCGGGCATCATCGGCGGACTTGCGTCGGTCTACATGCGCATGGAGCTTCAGCAGCCCGGCATCCAGTACATGGCGGACGGCCACGAATGGAACATGGTTGTTACGGCCCACGGCCTGATCATGGTGTTCTTCGTCGTCATGCCGGGGCTGATCGGCGGGTTCGGAAACTGGTTCGTGCCGCTGATGATCGGTGCGCCGGACATGGCATTTCCGCGCATGAACAACATTTCCTTCTGGCTTCTGATTCCCGCGTTCACGCTGCTGATCCTGTCTGCGATCATTGGCGGCGGTGCCGGCACCGGGTGGACCATCTATCCGCCATTGTCCAGTGCCAACGGACCGTTTTCGGGGCATGAGGGCGCGGCCGTCGATATGGCGATCTTTGCCCTGCACCTGGCGGGCGCCAGTTCGATCCTGGGGGCGATCAACTTCATCACCACCATCTTCAATATGCGTGCGCCGGGCATGACGCTGCACAAGATGCCGCTGTTCGCCTGGTCCATGCTGGTCACCGCGTTCCTTCTGGTGCTGGCCCTGCCGGTTCTGGGCGGCGCGATTACCATGCTGCTGACTGACCGGAACTTCGGCACGTCCTTCTTCAAGCCCGAAGGCGGCGGGGATCCGATCCTGTTCCAGCACCTGTTCTGGTTCTTCGGTCACCCGGAAGTGTACATCATGATCCTGCCTGCGTTCGGGATTCTGAGCCACGTCGTCTCCACCTTCTCCAAGAAACCGATCTTCGGTTATCTGGGAATGGCGTATGCCATGGTGGCGATCGGCTTTGTCGGCTTCATCGTTTGGGCGCACCACATGTACACGGTCGGTCTGGACGTCGATACCAAAGCGTACTTCACCGCGGCCACGATGGTCATTGCGGTGCCGACGGGCATCAAGATCTTCTCGTGGATCGCGACGATGTGGGGCGGGTCCATCCGCTTTACCGTGCCTATGGTCTGGGGTATCGGGTTCATCTTCCTGTTCACGGTCGGCGGCGTCACCGGCGTCGTACTGGCGAATGCGGGCATGGATGTCCAGATGCACGATACCTATTACGTCGTTGCGCACTTCCACTACGTGCTGTCCCTGGGCGCGGTCTTTGCGCTGTTCATGGGCATGTACTACTGGATGGGCAAGATGTCGGGTCGCGAGATTCCCAGCTGGGCGGGTCACCTGCACTTCTGGACGACCTTCATCGGCGTTAACCTGACCTTCTTCCCGCAGCACTTCCTTGGGCTGGCGGGTATGCCGCGGCGCTACATCGACTATGCCGACGGGTTTGCAGCCTGGAACAACATTTCCTCCATCGGCGCCTACATCGCCTTCGGTTCGACGATCTTCTTCGTCATCATGCTGATTTACACGCTGGCGGCGGGCCGCAAGGCCGAAGCCAATCCGTGGGGCGAAGGGGCAACGACGCTGGAATGGACCGTCAGTTCGCCGCCGCCGTTCCACACCTTCAATACGCTGCCGCGTATTACCGGTGGTGGCGGGCACTGACCCGAACCGAAATACCGGCCGGCACGGGCCCTTGAATAGGCGCGTGCCGGTCCCTTTCGGACAGATGGTCGGCTTTGAAACACGGGAATAGGGTTTCGGTGACGTGAGCGATACGGCTTACCAGACAGCAGCCACGGTTGGGTCCAGCCGCGCGGAAGTGAAGGATTTCATTCGCCTTCTGAAGCCGCGGGTGATGACGCTGGTCGTGTTTTCCGGTTTTGCCGGCCTGTTCGTCGCACCGGGCGATCTGCACCCGCTTCTGGCGGCCGTGGCCGTCCTGTGCATCGCGGTCGGTGCCGGTGCGGCCGGTGCGATCAACATGTGGTACGACCGCGACATCGACGCGATCATGATGCGGACACGCGGCCGGCCCATTCCGCGCGGCCGCATAGCGCCCGAAGACGCACTGACTTTCGGGACCGTGCTGGCAGTGGGTGCCGTCTTTCTGATGGCGATTGCAGTGAATTATGCCGCCGCGGCGATCCTGGCGGTGGCGGTCCTGTTCTATGTCTTCGTCTATACGATGTGGCTGAAACGTTCGACGCCGCAGAACATCGTGATCGGCGGGGCGGCGGGCGCGTTTCCGCCGATGATCGGCTGGGCCGCGGTAACCGGAACGGTTTCCGTCGAATCGGTCGTCCTGTTCCTTCTGATCTTCTTTTGGACGCCGCCGCATTTCTGGGCCCTGGCGCTTTACCGCGAAGGCGACTATTCGAAGGCGGGTGTGCCCATGCTGCCGGTGGTGGCGGGGGCTGCGGCAACGAAACGCCAGATGCTGGCCTATACTGCGGTTCTGTTCCCGATCGGGCTTGCGCCCTATTGGCTTGGCATGTCGGGGCTGGTCTATCTGGCTGCGGCGTCCCTGCTGGGGGCATGGTTCCTGTACTATGCCGTGGTCGTGTGGATGCGCGGCACGGACCGCGCGGCGAAACAGATGTTCGCGTTTTCCATTTTCTATCTGTTCGCGATGTTCGGGGCGCTGATCGCGGACCATCTGGTTTATCGTCACTTCGGCTTTGTGCTGGGGGGGCTCTGATGGCGGACAATGACCGGAACATGGACAGCGACGAAGAAATCAAACGCCGCCAGAAAAGCCGCAATGTCGCGGTTGCTCTTTGCGTTGCGGCCTTTGTGGTCATCGTGTTCTTCGTGACGATCATTCGTATTCAGATGGGCATCGACGCGTCGATGAACGGATGATGGACATGAACCCCGAACTCGCCCGCAAGAATCGCAAAATCCTGGCCGGATGCGTCCTGGCGGTGGGTGCCATGATCGGGCTCAGCTTCGCGGCGGTGCCGCTTTATGACCTGTTCTGCCGGGTCACGGGCTATGGCGGGACGACCCAGGTCGCCGCCGATGCGCCGGAACATGTCTATGACCGGGTCATTACCATCCGTTTCGATTCGTCGACAAATCCGCAGCTGCCCTGGCGTTTCAGCCCGGTCCAGCGGTCGGTCGACATTCGTGTTGGCGAAACGGGGCTTGCCTTCTATCGCGCGCAGTCCGACAGCGACAGGCCGACCACAGGGACGGCGACGTTCAACGTCACACCGCTGAAGGCGGGCCAGTATTTCGTGAAGATCGACTGTTTCTGTTTCACCGAACAACGGCTGACGCCGGGACAATCGGTCGAGATGCCGGTGACGTTCTATGTCGATCCGGCTATTATGGAGGATGAGGACCTGCGCGGCGTCGATACGATCACGCTGTCCTATACCTTCTTCCGACTGGATGACGAAGCGGAAGAAGAAAATACGACCGCGTCGATTGGCGGCAACCAACGGTTAAATTGACGCGGAGGGCTTGACGAAGTGCCGCTTGAGCGGCGATGAAAGGTTAGTGAACTCTGCGGCACCCGGAACCGGTTTCCGGCGGCCGAGCGAAACGGGGGTATTGAGGAAATGGCAGGCGATCATCACGCGGTCGACCACGACTATCATCTGGTAAATCCGAGCCCGTGGCCGGCACTTGGCGCGTTGAGCGGGTTCATCCTGGCCTTCGGGACCGTCTGGTACATGCATCCCGACCTGATGGGGGATTTCTCCGTCGGGCTCGCGGGGACGCTGATCGGCCTGGTCATGGTTTTGTGCACCATGTATTTCTGGTGGCGCGACGTGGTTCGCGAAGCCCATGGCGGTGACCACAAGCCGGTGGTTCAACTGGGCCTGCGCTATGGCATGGCGCTGTTCATCGCGTCGGAAGTCATGTTCTTCGCGGCGTTTTTCTGGGCCTTCTTCGATGCCAGCATCTTCGCGACCGAAGAAATCCAGTTCGGCCGGGTGGAAGCGAATGGCGGACAATGGCCGCCGGCGCACATCGAAACGTTCGATCCGTTCCACCTGCCACTCATGAACACGATGATCCTGCTTCTGTCCGGCTGCACGGTCACCTGGGCGCACCATGCGCTGAAGGAAGGCAAGCGCAAGGAACTGATCCAGGGACTGTGGCTGACGGTTCTGCTGGGCGCGTCCTTCACGGCGCTGCAGGCTTACGAATACGGTCACGCGGCCTTCGGCTTCACCGAAGGGATCTATTCCTCCACCTTCTTCATGGCGACCGGGTTCCACGGTTTCCACGTGATTGTCGGCACGATCTTCCTGGCGGTCTGCCTGGTGCGGGCCAAACGCGGGCATTTCAGCGCCGGTCAGCATTTCGGTTTCGAAGCGGCTGCCTGGTACTGGCACTTCGTTGACGTGGTCTGGCTGTTCCTGTTCGTCTGCGTCTATTGGTGGGGCGGCTGACGAAAGTCCAAATTCGAAATTGGGGGGCCGCCATCGGGGATCGAGGCGGCCCTTCGTTTGTCGGTCCCGTGCCGACACGCACAAGATAGCAAGGATTGGAAGGCCATGAGCTTATCAGCCTGGCAGACGGGGTTTCGGGGACGGTGTCCGCGTTGCGGTGATGGAAAGCTGTATTCCGGTTTTCTGAAAGTCGGCGCGAAATGCGGCTTCTGCGGTCTGGATTTTTCGTTCGAAAATGCGGGCGACGGGGCGGTGCCGTTCCTGATCCTCCTGATCGGGGGGATCGGTGTCGGCCTGGGCGCCTGGGTCATGCTGGCATTCGGTACGGCCGTCTGGGTTCCGATCGCCATTGCCGTCCCGGTTTGCATCCTGCTGACGCTGGTGTTGTTGCCCAAAGTGAAGGGGCTGCTGATTGCCCTGCAATATCTGAATTCGGCCGGCGACACCGGCACGGAAGCCATCCCCGAAGACTAGGCCGCGATAAGGCCCGGATGGCAGTGAACATTGCCCCATTTGCTGAATTGGTCCGAAGCACATGACATTTCGTCCAAAACTGTTTCCCACGCTTTTCACCATACCGGCGCTGATTACCCTGATCGCGCTCGGCACCTGGCAGTTGCAGCGCCTTGAATGGAAGGAAACGCTGATTGAACGGCTGCATTCGCGGGCCGAGGCCCCGGCGGAAAGCTTGCCGCCGGGTGACCTGGACATCGACGAATGGGAATTCCGTCGCATCGCGATGACCGGTCATTTCCTGCATGAGGCGGAGATGCACCTTCTGAATCGGTCGCTGAACGGCAATCCGGGTCTGCATGTGATTACGCCGTTTCGCCGCACGGACGTGCCGGGCGCGCCGGTGGTGCTGGTCAATCGCGGCTGGGTCCCGTTTCAGCTGAAGGACCCCGCGGACCGCGAAGAAGGGCTGACGGTCGGCGAAGTGACGGTCGAAGGGATTGTCCGATTTCAGCGTCCGATCACGGGCCTGCAACGGGTGTTTTTGCCGGAAAACGAACCCGGCAACAATGTCTGGTATTCCATCGATGAGGCGGAAATGCAGACGCAGGCCGGCGTCGAGCTGACAAACTACTATGTCGTCGACGGGAACATGGATGTGCCGGGCACCTATCCGCTGGGCCGGCAATGGACTCTGGATATTCGAAACAACCATCTGGAATATGCCATCACCTGGTACGCGCTCGCGGTCGCACTGCTGGTGATCTATGTCCTGTATCATCGCGGACCCGGTGCGACCCGCCCGACGGAGGATGCGTGAGCGTCCCGCCCGCGTATCAGGAGCTTGAGGCCCGGTTTCGCCGCGTCGCCCTGATTGAGGAGGCGGCGACCGTCCTGCATTGGGATGCCGCGGTCGGCATGCCGTCCGGCGCCGGCGCGGCCCGCGCCGACCAGCTGGCGGAACTCAGGGTCCTGATCCACCGGGAAATGACCGACCCCGCGCTGTCGGATCTGATCGACGGGGCGGAACGCGGTTATACGAGCCTGAGCCCATGGCAGGCCGCCAACCTGCGGGAAATGCGTCATGCCCACCGGCTGGCGGGCGCGCTCAGCGACGATCTGGTTGAGCGGTTGAGCCAGGCCACCAGCGCGTGCGAACGGATCTGGCGGACGGCCCGCGCCGACAGTGATTTCAAGGCTGTTCTTCCGGCCCTGAGTGATGTTCTGAACCTGACGCGCGAAGCGGCCGCCGCCTATGGCGCTGTGTTCGACCTGGACCCCTATGACGCGCTGATGGAAACCTATGCCCCCGGACTGCGCTGGGGGCAGGTGGCGCCCCTGTTCGACGATTACGCCGCCTTCCTGCCGGAATTTCTGGGGGCGGTTCTGGACCGTCAGGAAAGGGCGGGCGTCCCGGTTGCCCCCGGACCCGTCCCCGTTGAGGTACAGCGCGCGTTTGTTGAAAAGCTGGCTGCCGCGACGGGGTTCGATTTCCATCATGGCCGCATAGACGTCAGTGCGCACCCGTTCTCTACCGGATATCCGGGCGACCAGCGGATCACGGTGGCTTATGACCCGGACAACCCTATGTTCGCCGTCATGGCGGCGCTGCATGAATGCGGGCATGCCGCCTATGAACGGGGGTTGCCGGCGGAGTGGGCCCGGCAGCCGGTCGGCGGGTCGCTTGGCATGGTGGTGCACGAAAGCCAGTCTCTGTCGGTCGAAATGCAGGCCGCGCGGTCGGACGGATTCCTGGACTGGCTGGCCGGGCAGGCAAAGGCCGCCTATGGCGACGACCCGGCTTATGATCCGGCCAATTTCCGGCGCTACCAGCAATGGGTGGAGCCAAGCCTGATACGCGTCGACGCGGATGAGGTGACATACCCGGCGCATGTCATCTTGCGAACGCGGCTGGAACGCGCACTTCTGGCGGGCGACCTTGCCCTGCCGGACCTGCCCGGCGCCTGGAATGACGGGATGCGCGACCTGTTGGGGATAGACGTTCCCGATGACCGGCGCGGCTGCCTACAGGACATTCACTGGTACGACGGCGCGATCGGATATTTTCCGACCTATACGCTGGGCGCGATGCTTGCCGCGCAACTGTCCGAAGCGGCCGCCGCCCAGCGGCCGGAAATCGCGGAATCCTTGGGGCGCGGGGAATTTTCTGCCTTGATGGAGTGGCTTGGCAATGCCATTCATTCGCGGGGCAAGCTTCTTCCCGTCGACCGGCTGATCATTGAAGCGACCGGGCGGCCACTCGACGCGGATTCGTTCAAACGACATCTGGCAGCGCGATACCTGCCGTAGAGTTCAAAACGGAGAGTGACAATGGAAGAAACACAGCGCGAGCTGGCCGCGACCTTGGAAATACTCTGGCCCCAGATCATCCAATACGGAACAAGCATTCTGGAAGCGCTGATCATTCTGATCATCGGGTTCTGGATTGCCGGACGGGTTTCGAACTGGGTCAAACGCGCCGTCTCCAAACAGTCGCGGATCGACAATACGCTGAAGCCGCTTTTCGCGTCGATCGTACGATATCTGATCCTGATCATCGTCATTGTCGCCATCCTGAACCGGCTCGGCGTCCAGACCGCAAGCATTATCGCGGTAATCGGTGCGGCGGGCCTTGCCGTCGGCCTGGCGTTGCAGGGTACCCTTCAGAATATCGCGGCCGGTATCATGCTGATCATCCTGCGGCCGTTTCGGGTGGGCGACTTCGTCGATGCGGGGCCGGTTTCCGCCACCGTGGATGAAATCGGCCTGTTCACGACCCAGTTCACGACCGTCGACGGTGTGTTCGTGTCCTGCCCGAACAGCAGCCTGTGGAATTCCAAGATCACGAACTATTCGCGCAACGGGACCCGCCGGATGGATATCCTGGTCAGCATTTCCTATGACGACGATATCGGCAAGGCGATGGAAATCCTGTCCGGGATCATGGAAAACGATGTGCGTGTGCTGAAAGATCCGGCCCCGCAGGTCATGGTCATGAACCACGGCGAAAGTTCCATCGACATCAACATGCGCCTGTGGGCGAACGGCGGCGATTTCTGGCCCCTGAAGTGGGACCTGATGCGTCAGACCAAGGAACAGATCGAAGCGGGCGGCCTTTCCATCCCGTTCCCGCAACGTGACGTTCATATGATCCCAGCACCGGGTCAGAAGCCGGTCGTGGCGGTCAAGAAGTCCGCGGCGAAGAAGCCCGCGGTGAAGAAGTAAGGCAAACGTTTGGAGCGGATCCGCTATGCGTTATATTTCAACCCGTGGGTCCGCCCCTGACCTTGCCTTCGACGACGTCCTGTTGACGGGACTGGCCCGGGACGGCGGACTTTACGTGCCGGCCGACTGGCCGCGATTTTCCAACACGGAATGGCGCGACATGCGCGGACTTGCCTATGACGAACTGGCAGTCCGTGTCTGTGCGCCGTTTCTGGGGGATGCGATTGCCGAGGAAGATTTCGCCGACATGGCAAGCGACGCCTACGGCGCCTTTGACCATGACGCGGTTGCGCCGCTGAAACAGCTGGGGCCGGAGCTGTGGTTCATGGAGCTATTCCATGGCCCGACGCTCAGCTTCAAGGATTATGCCCTTCAGATGGTCGGGCGCATGTTCGAACATGTGCTGTCGCGGCGTGGCGAACGGATCTGCATCGTCGGTGCAACGTCCGGCGACACGGGGTCCGCCGCGATCGAGGCATGCCGCGACCGCGACGCGATCGACATTTTCATCATGCACCCGTATCAGCGCTGTTCGGACGTACAGCGGCGCCAGATGACGACCGTCGGGTCGATGAATGTGCATAATATCGCGGTCGACGGGACGTTCGATGATTGCCAGGACCTCGTAAAGGCGCTGTTCAACGATATCGCCTTTCGCGATGAAATGTCTCTGTCCGCGGTCAATTCGATCAACTGGGCGCGCATCATGTGCCAGATCGTCTATTACGCGCATGCGGCCCTTTCACTGGGTGCGCCGGACCGCAGCGTCGCGTTTTCTGTGCCGACCGGGAATTTCGGCAATGTCTTTGCCGCCTATGCGGCCCGTCAGATGGGGCTTCCCATCAGCCAGCTGATTGTCGGGTCGAATGAAAACGACATTCTGACGCGCTTTCTGGATTCCAACGACATGACCATGCGCGATGTCGTGCCCACGCATTCGCCGTCGATGGATATTCAGGTATCCAGCAACTTCGAACGGCTTCTGTTTGAACTGGTCGACCGGGATGGAGAAGTTGCGTCGAACCTGATGCAGGCATTTCGTGCGTCGGGACGACTGGACCTGGATCAGGAACGGTGGGACGATGCGCTGCGTCTGTTCGCAGGACATCGCCTGTCGAATGAGGAAACGCTGTCGGCGATGAAGGCGGTGCGGGAGTCGACGGGCGAAATCGTGGACCCGCACAGCGCAATCGGGATCGTCGCCGGCATGACGCGCCGCTGGGACGATGCGGTCCCGCTGGTCGTTGCGGGAACGGCGCATCCGGCGAAATTCCCCGACGCCGTCATGGCCGCCACCGGCGTTCATCCGGACCTCCCGCCGCATTTGGCGGACCTGATGGAACGGGAAGAACGGTATGAGCGGCTGTCCCCCAGCCTGAACGTGCTCCAGGATCATATTCGCACCGGTTCCAACAGGGTCGGCGGATGACCGTCCGCATCGAAACGATCGGCAACGGTCTGCGTGTTGCGACCGATGCGATGCCGGGTGTACGTACGGCAAGTGTCGGCATCTGGGTCGGTGCCGGGACCCGTGTCGAACCGGCAGACATCAATGGCGTCGCCCATTTTCTGGAGCATATGGCGTTCAAGGGAACAAAACGCCGGTCCGCCAGACAGATCGCGGAAGAAATGGAAGCCGCGGGCGGACATATGAACGCGTACACCGCGCGGGAAAATACGGCCTATTTTGCAAAGGTCCTTTCAGAGGAACTGCCCCTGGCCGTCGATATCATCGCCGACATCATGACGGAACCCAGTTTCGATCCGGCGGAACTGGAACGTGAACGCGGTGTCATCCTTCAGGAAATCGGCCAATGCCACGATACGCCGGATGATGTCGTCTTTGACTATTTTCAGGAATGTGCCTTCCCCGATCAGGGCATGGGCCGGCCCGTACTGGGAACGGCAGAGACGGTTCGCGCCATGTCGCGCGATGCCATTTCCGGGTTCATGTCCAGCCGGTATGGAACCGACAGCATGATCCTGTGCGCGGCCGGCGACGTGGACCATGACCGGATCATGGACCTGGCTGCGGACCGGTTGGGCGATGTTGCGGGTGCGGATGCGGGCATGCCGGAACCGGCGCATTACGAAGGGGGCGACATCCGCATCGACCGGGATTGCGAACAGGTTCATCTGTTGCTTGGGTTCAATGCGCCGTCCTTCCGGGAGGCGGACCATTATGCCGTGGCCGTCCTGTCATCGCTGTTGGGCGGCGGCATGTCGTCGCGCCTGTTCCAATCGGTGCGCGAGGAACGAGGGCTGGTCTATTCCATTTATTCTTTTGTCTGGCCGTTCTCCGATACCGGTCTGTTCGGAATCTATGCCGGAACAGGCGAACAGGATGTCGTGGAACTCATTCCCGTCGTGGCGGAAGAACTGCTGGGGGTGACGGAAACGATCGGCGCCGAAGAAATCGCGCGGGCCAAAACCCAGATCAAGTCCGGCCTTTTAATGGGCCGCGAAGGCACCGGCGGCCGCTGCGACCAGCTTGGAAGCCAGATGCTGGCCTTCGGCCGATCCCTGAGCGAAAGCGAACAGATCGCCGCTGTGGACGCCGTTAGCGAAGCGGATCTGAAGCGTGTTGCCGCCGGACTTTTGTCCGGCCGGCCGACCGTGGCGGCCCTGGGCCCGGTGCGCCATCTTGAAAGTTACGACAAGATTTCGGATCGTTTGCGTATCGCGTGATACGACAACAAACGTCCCGGGTCGTCTTTTTCACATGTTTGATCTGTTTCGCACCCGCCCGCCACGGCGAAAATACTGTGGGCCCCGCGTCTATCTGCGCCTTCCGCAGATTGGTGATGAGCGGGCGTGGATCGATGTGCGCAGCAATTCCAAGACCTTTCTTGAACCGTGGGAACCCGCCTGGTCCCGCGATGCGCTGTCCCCGGCGGCCTTCCGCCGCCGCCTGCGCAGGGTCGAAGAGGAAAAGCAGTCCGGGATCGGCTATGCATTCTTCATGTTCCGGAACGAGGATGATGCGCTTCTGGGCGGCATAACGCTGGCGAACGTTCGGCGCGGGGTCGTTGAATCCGCAAATGTCGGCTACTGGACCGGCGCGGCCCATACCCGCCAGGGTTACATGGCCGAAGGGTTGCAGATCGCGTTGGACTACGCATTTCGCAAACTTGCCCTTCATCGGGTGGAAGCGGCCTGTCTGATCCATAACGAGGCGAGCCGGAATTTGTTGCTGAAGTCCGGGTTCCAGGCCGAAGGGCGCGCGCGCAAATATCTTCGGATTGCCGGTCGATGGCAGGACCATGACACGTTTGCAATACTGCGTACCGACGACCGGCCTGCCGTGCCCGTGCGCGAAGGATAGGCAGCACCCGGCCAGAGGTGCCGCCGGCGTCCGGGAGCGCAAGAATGCCTTATTTTTGCCGGGTTTGCGGGTCAGAAAAGAATTGCCGCACTGGCTGAATCGGCGTAAATCCTGAGCTTAATCGATGCCGCAATGCACCATTAACAATTTGTTGGTGATCTGTGCCGAAAATGGGCGGCCAATCATGATTGTAACGCTTCGTTCCGGCGGGGTCGCGAACCCCATGCAGAATCGAAGGACTTATTTCAAGGGTGGAGGCGAATAGCCAAAATGTTTTCTCGGTTGCTGGGTTTTCTCTCCGCCGATATGGCGATCGACCTTGGTACGGCGAACACACTGGTTTACGTGAAAGGGCGCGGCATCGTTCTGAACGAACCCTCAGTGGTTGCGATTGCCGAGGTGAAGGGCAAGAAACAGGTGCTTGCTGTCGGTGACGAGGCGAAGATGATGCTGGGCCGGACGCCCGGCAACATTCAGGCGATCCGTCCGTTGCGGGACGGGGTTATCGCGGACTTCGAAGTCGCGGAAGAAATGATCAAGCACTTCATCCGCAAGGTTCACAACCGCCGCAGTTTCGCCAGCCCCCAGGTCATCGTTTGTGTGCCGTCCGGTTCGACCGCGGTTGAACGGCGCGCCATTCAGGATTCGGCCGAAAGCGCCGGTGCCCGCAGGGTCTTCCTGATCGAAGAGCCGATGGCGGCGGCAATCGGTGCCAACCTGCCGGTCACGGAACCGACGGGGTCCATGGTCGTCGATATCGGCGGCGGCACGACGGAAGTCGCGGTCCTGTCCCTGGGCGGTATCGTCTATTCCCGGTCGGTGCGGGTCGGCGGCGACAAAATGGACGAAAGCATCATCGCCTACATTCGCCGGAACCATAACCTGCTGGTGGGCGAAGGGTCGGCCGAACGGATCAAGAAGAAGATCGGATCCGCCTGTCCGCCGGAAGAAGGCGACGGCGAAATCATGGAAATAAAGGGCCGTGACCTGATGAACGGCGTTCCGAAGGAACTGAATATTTCCGAACGCCAGATCGCGGAAAGTCTGGCCGAGCCTGTCGGCGCGATTATCGAGGCCTGCAAGGTGGCGTTGGAACAGACGCCGCCGGAACTGGCTGCGGACATCGTGGACAAGGGCATTGTGCTGACGGGTGGCGGCGGCATGCTGCGTAATCTGGATTATGTGCTGCGGCATGCGACGGGCCTTCCGGTTTCCATCGCGGACGAGGCACTGTCCTGCGTGGCTCTGGGCACCGGGCGCTGCCTGGAAGAAATGCGGACGCTCCGGAACGTCCTGATCAGCATGTATAACTGACCGTCGTCCATAGGGCCCCGATGAGGTTCGCTCGAAGGTAGGTCATGACGGCGGCGTAGGGCAGGAAAGCAGTGGCGAAGCGCGCGAAGGGACCAGAGGCACGGACCGCACAGCCGTTGCGGACCCTTGCGCAACGGGCCATTTTCCTTCTGTGCCTGGCGGGTGCGCTGTCGCTCATGGTGATCGGCCGGTCCGATCCGCAGACCCTGGAACGCGCACGCATCTACGTCACCGACATTGCCGCCCCGATCCTGGACGTTATGTCCCGGCCGTTCGACGCGGCTGAAGATCTGGTCGCCGAAGGTCGCGACCTGATTTCCCTGCGTGAGGAAAATGCACGCTTGCGTCAGGAAGTGGCCCGCCTTCAGAACTGGCAGGCGGTCGCCCGCCACCTGGAAATCGAGAACGGTCATTTGCGCGACCTGATGGCATATGAACCGACCGAAGTGTCGCGCCATATCACGGGCCGGGTCATCGGCGTCGGCGGTACTTTCGTGCGTTCGATCCTGCTGGACGTCGGTTCCACCGACGGGGTGCGCAAGGGACAGGCCGCGATGACCGGGGAAGGTATGATCGGTCGTGTGGCCGAGGTGGGCCGGAACTCGTCGCGCGTGCTGTTGTTGACCGACCTGAACAGCCGCATTCCGATCATGATCGAAGAATCCCAGGCACGCGCCATTCTGGCCGGCGACAACACCGCCTTTCCGCGGCTGATCTATGGCGCCGCGAATTCCGACCTGGAACCGGGCCAGCGTGTAGTGACTTCCGGCGACGCCGGTGCTTTCCCGCCCGGCCTTCCCATCGGGATCGTCGCCAATGCGGACGAAAACGGCGTGCGGGTCCAACCCTTCACACCGGAAGAACGGCCGAACCTGGTACGGCTTCTTGATTTCGGATTGGCGGGCGTGCTGGATGATAGTGTCGCGCCGGCAGACGAATGATCTTTTGACGTTCGGTCCGGTTATGCGGGCCGGCGCGATTTTTGGTCCATTGAGTGAGCGCCCGACCGATTTGCCATGATGAACAGGCTGGATCATTTCGCACGCGGACTGCTGCCGCTCTTCACCCTGCTGACGGTTATCGTCTTCAGCGCGGTGCCGACGGGTCTGCCGCTTTATGCGATGATCGCGCCGCAGTTGGCGCTGATGACGCTCTATTACTGGTCGATTTATCGGCCCGAACTTCTGAACCCCTTGATGGTGCTTGTCCTGGGCCTGCTTCAGGACATGCTGATCGGCGGTATCCCGGGGATCACGTCCTTCATTCTTCTGGTGGCCTATCTGGTCGTTGTCTCTCAGCATCGCTTTTTCCATGGCAAGAGTTTCAGCGTCGTCTGGTGGGGATTTATGCTGGTCGCGCCCGGCGCCGCGCTGATGGCGTGGTTCGGCAACATCGTGCTGACCGGGCAATGGATCGATCCGACGTCCTCTCTGGTCAGCCTTCTTCTGACCATCATGCTTTATCCCGTCCTGGCGGCGTTTCTGAGCCAGGTCCACAAGCTGGTGCCCGCGCGCGAGGTGATCCTGTGACCATGGAGGATCGCCCATGAACCCGGAAAAGATTCGCGCCCGGCATTTCAGCCGCCGCGCCGCACTGATGCTGGGCGGGCAATGTCTGGTCATGGGGGGGCTGGCCGCGCGCCTGTATTATCTGCAGGTTGTGGAAAGCGAACGTTACGCGACGCTGGCGGAAGAAAACCGCATCAATTTCGGGCTGATCGCGCCGCCGCGCGGATTCATCGTCGACCGGCTGGGCGATTATCTGGCGATCAATGTTCAGAATTACCGGGTCGTTCTGGTGCGCGAACAGGCGGAAAACGCGGGTGGGCTGGACACCGTCCTGCAGAAGCTGGTCCAGTTGATCGACCTGGACGAAGCCACGGTGGAACGGATCCGCCGGGAGGCGGCGCGGCGCCTGGCCTTCGTTCCCATCACGGTGGCCGAACATCTGAGCTGGTCCGAAGTCAGTCGCATCGGCGTCAATCAGCCGGACCTGCCCGGCGTCAGCATCGATGTCGGACAGACCAGGCATTATCCGTTCCAGGATGCGCTGGCCCATATCATCGGATATGTCGCGGCGGTTTCGGAATCCGACCAGACCGGGGACCCGCTTCTGGAACTCCCGGGGTTCAAGATCGGCAAGAACGGCATCGAAAAACATTACGACCTGGCGCTTCGCGGCACGGCCGGCACCCGCAAGGTGGAAGTGAACGCCCTGGGCCGTGTCATCCGTGAAATCGAACGCCAGGAAGGGCAGCCGGGGCGCGAGGTGCGGCTGACCATCGACAACCGGCTGCAGAGCTTCGGCCATCAGCGCCTGGCGGACGAACGGGCCGCCGCCGCCGTGGTCATGGATGTCCATAACGGCGACATTTTGTCGATGGTGTCCGTCCCGTCCTATGACCCCAATGCCTTCAGCGAGGGGATCAGCGCCACCGAATGGCAGGAACTGGTCCAGAACCCCTATAACCCGCTGACGAACAAGGCGGTGGGCGGGCAGTATGCGCCGGGGTCCACCTTCAAGGTGGCGGTCGCGCTGGCGGCGCTGGAAAACGGAATATCGCCGGACCATTCGGTCTATTGTTCCGGGCATACGGAACTGGGCGACCGCCGCTTCCACTGCTGGAAACGCCACGGCCACGGGTCGATGAACCTGACGTCGGCGATCGCGGAATCCTGTGACGTCTGGTTCTATGACGTGGCGCGCCGCGTCGGCGTCGACCGCATCGCAGAAGTATCGAACCGCCTGGGCCTGGGGGTCACCAGCGGGATCGAACTGCTGGGTGAACGCGCGGGCCTGATCCCGACCAGACAGTGGAAGCGCGATACCCTGGGCCAGCCCTGGCACATGGGCGAGACGCTGGTGATCGGCATCGGTCAGGGGTTCGTCCTGTCGACCCCGCTGCAGCTGGCGGTCATGACCGCGCGGGTCGTCAATGGCGGAAAGGCCGTCTTGCCGCGTCTGTCCTATCCGGTGCCGGGCTTCGACGCACAGGGCCGCCCCCTGCCCGAAGGGTTGGGCGCGACGGATTACGAACCCTCGCCCGAGGAACGGCTGGCCGCGGCAACACGCGCCGCGGGGGCTGTCGGGCCGTTGCCGGACCCGCAGGGGCCGAGTTTCGACGACATGGGCTTCAACCCGGCGCATCTGGACATTGTGCGCAATGCGATGGACGAAGTGGTGAACGGTCCGCGTGGCACGGCGCGCGCATCCGCCCTTCGGGTTGCGGACTTCACGATGGGTGGTAAGACCGGCACCAGCCAGGTCCGCCGCATTTCCCAGGCGGAACGGGACGCCGGCATCCGCAGCGGCGAAGACATCGCCTGGCGTCTGCGCGACCATGCGCTGTTCGTCGGCTATGCGCCGGTCCACGACCCGCGATTTGCGGTGTCCGTCATTGTCGAACATGCCGAAGGCGGGTCCCGCGCGGCGGCGCCGGTCGCCCGCGACTTGCTGGAAGAAACGCTGCGCCTGCAGGGGTTCGTGACGGCCGAAGGACTGCCGGCCGACCCGACGGGTGGCGCGGACGGGGGGGCTGGCTGATGGCGATCCGGCATGGGGAGTTGCGCCAGCCCGAAATGACCCTGTTTCAGAAGATCTGGCAGATCAACTGGACCATGTGGATTCTGGTCGGCCTGTGCGTCGGGGTCGGGATTGCCATGCAATATTCCGCCGGCAACGGGTCGTGGGATCCGTGGGCCCGCAGCCAGTTCCAGAAATATGTGATATTCGCGCTTGGCATGCTGGTCCTGGCGGTGATCGATATCCGCGTCGTCCTGCGCTATGCCTATCTGGTCTATGCGGTCGTGCTGGCGCTTCTTGTGGTGGTGGAGGTAAAGGGCGCCATCGGCGGCGGTGCCGCACGCTGGATCATCATACCGGGGCTGGGGACTTTCCAGCCGTCGGAGGTGATGAAATTCGCGCTGGTCCTGGCGCTGGCGCGTTATTTCCACCGCCTGTCTTACGAGGATGTGGGACGCCTCAGCTACCTGGTGGTGCCGACCCTGATGGTCGCGGCGCCGATGCTTCTGATCCTGCGCCAGCCCGACCTGGGCACGGCCATCGTCATTGCCGGTGGCGGGGTCGTCATGTTCCTGCTGGCTGGCGTGCGCTGGTGGAAATTCGCACTGATCGGTATCGCCGCAATCGCGGCCAGCCCCGTGGTCTGGGGTCTGCTGCACGATTATCAGCGGCGGCGCATCCTGGTGCTGCTGGACCCGGAATCCGACCCGCTGAACAGCGGCTATCACATCCTGCAGTCGATCATCGCGATGGGGGCGGGCGGCGTGACCGGGCGCGGGTTCACGCGCGGGTCGCAAAGTCACCTGAATTTCCTGCCGGAAAAACAGACGGACTTCATCTTCACCATGCTGGCCGAAGAGTTCGGGCTGATCGGTTGTCTGGTCCTGATGGGGCTTTACCTGATCCTCATGTTCTATGGGTTCTTCATCGCACTTCGCGCGCGAAACCAGTTCGGGCGGCTGTTGGCGATGGGCTGCATGGTCACCTTTTCCTTCTATGTCTTCATCAACATCGCCATGGTCATGGGGGTCATTCCGGTGGTCGGCCTGCCGCTGCCGCTGGTCAGCTATGGCGGGTCAGCGCTGCTCGCCGTCATGTTCGGCTTTGCCCTTATCATGAATGTCTATGTGCACCGTGACCTGCGCATCGGCCGCCAGGGGGAAGCGGTCTGACGGCGCGCCGGTCGCGCGGCCGCATTTCTGTCACCGGGGGCGGTTTCTTCTCTCGACAAGCGGGGCCGGACCCGCTATACGCTCGCCACCTCGCGCGGCCCTGACCTTGCCGCGCTTCCGACCCGATCCGGGCACGGGCCATTAGCTCAGCTGGTAGAGCATCCGACTCTTAATCGGCAGGTCGTAGGTTCGAATCCTACATGGCCCACCATTCCCGTACAAAACTGGGCACCTTCCCTCTGTCCGGATTGTTGGCTTTCATCAGTGAATGCGCCAGCATAGCCTTTGATCCGCTTATTCGGATTTCCTCTTCATCCACCTCAACACGGTCAACAAGCAGGCGGATGTATTCTTTTCGTAGCTTGCTGTCATTGCCATTCAGCAACTCCCGATATGCGGAAGCAAAATTCTCCAGGTTTCGATTGGACAATAGGTTGGCGGGGATGTCCCGTTTCCTACTCAGTAACGCCTTTAAGCGAAGAAGTTCCTCATGCCGCTGCTCGTACCTGGAAAGACTGGTCCGGAAATGGCCGCTGTCTGTAATCACACCTTCAGCTAGGTTCGTGTAGAGACGATCGATAGCTTCTTCGACCTTCCGCAGTTCTACATTGATCTCTTTCTCACGAGACCGCGTGTCGCTTATCTGTCTTTCTGCTCGTTCCCCAAGTTGCTGGAGCAGCAGTTTGAGGCGATCTGGGTTAAGCAATCGCGTTTCCAGTTGATCTACAACGAGGGTATCTAAGAAGTCCATGGGCACGTTCGGCGCATCGCAAACTGACTTCCCTTCGGTCACTCGCTTGTTGCAGGCATAATATCGGTACTTTCCGCCTTTGCCGGTTCTCAATGTCATTCCGCCGCCACACCGAGCGCATTTTGCGACGCCTGTCAGCAACGTAGGTCCATTGACGATCCGGGGTGCGGTGTTAGTCGGGCGCCGCGCTTCAAGAAGCTTTTGAATTTTCTCAAAGCGCTCAGGCTCAATGATCACAGGTGTTTCAATTTCAATCCATTCCGAACGATCTTTGAGCTTCTTTGTCTTCGCATTTCTGCGATTAAAAAAATGTTTCCCCATGTACGTGGTTCGCGTGAGAATTTGATGCACAAGGGATACGCTGAACGGGCGACCCTTGCGATAGCGTAGTCCTTTTGTGTTTAGGTCGCTGGCGATGGTTCTGACACCGTCTTTCCTTAGGTAGCGTTGAAAGATGTCTCGAACTATCTCAGCTTCCTGCGGCTCGATCTCCAGGCGCTTCTTTACCGTTGATCCTCGTGTTTCTGCGGCGACGGTGCGATAACCATAGGGCGGGACAGCGCCATTCCAGAAGCCTTGACGCGCGTTCTCTTTCATGGCGCGTACGACATGTTTTGCATTTTCTCGGCTCTGATATTCGTCGAAGACGGAGAAGATTTGGCGCACCATATTGCCGGCCGGATCGTCTCCCGTTTGCTGTGTAATTGAAACGAGCGATACACCGCGCTTTTCCAGTTTCCGAACATAGAACTCAAACTGATACATATCTCGAAAAAATCGGGAGAAGCTGTGTACGACGATGTAGTCGAATTGTGAGGTGTTTCCTTCCGTTACAGCGGCAATCATTTCCTGAAGGCCAGGACGATTGTCATCCGTAGCGGAAAGGCCGCGGTCACTGTATTCGGCGACAACTTCCCATCCCTCCCGTTCACAGTACTCAAGAAGCTGGCGGCGCTGGTCAGGGATAGAAAGGTCTTTCTCAGCTTGTCGGGCTGTAGATACTCGCAGGTAGATAGCTGCTTTCTTTCCCATCCTAGCGCCTCCAGTCATTTCAGCTATGCTGGATCATCGATATCACGATATCCATCAAATGCTCTGCGAGAAGGTCTACCTCAGCATCCGTAATCGGAAGCCATTCTGGTAGATCATCCCGTACGTTGATTTCGTCCCTATTCGGGTGGTTTGAAGTCGATTGGGCCAATCATGGCGCACCTCCTTTCTTGCATCATCTATTCCGGCCCTGTCCGTTCCTATCCGTTCCGTGAACCTGATTGCTTCTCAAACAACTGATAGAGGTCCGTCTCCATCCCGTTGCGTCCCATCTCGTCCAAGACGAGTTTCCTGAATGCCTTGAACCGATCTTGCGGAAGGGCGGCCTCCGCGATTGTCAGAATTCGCGTCACACGATGGTTGAGCAGCGCGAGTATCGCCTTGGGTTCGACGCTCATTGCCCCAACCTTATTTCAAGCATTTTCCGTTCAACATCGTTCCGCCAGATTTGTTCGTCGGTATGGCGGCTTAGCATCTTGGAGAGCAAAGGCATAAATGCTTCGAAAGAAAGACCGTCATCTGCTCCGTGTTGGACTGCATGAATGGCTGCAATGTACTTGCAGTGACCAAGCATGGACTTCAGCGCTTTGTGCTTCCGCCAGGAAAGGGCTGAGTCGTCATCTATGACAGCGACTAGTCCCGTTTGCGGCAATGAAGCAATATCGGTCTGTAAGGCTTCCCAGAGCGGATGCAATGGCCATCGCGAACGGTTTGCATCAGCCGTCCGTGTCCGAAGTGTTGTGTGGTTGGTTGCAACTTCGCGAAGCAAGTCCGCTTGAAAGTCTTTCAGGTCTTCGAATGTTCGTATGCCAGCTTCTCTCAGCCGAGCGTTTCGGATTTGAAACTCTACACGCCAAACGCCATCGGTTTGGTTCCATAGCTGGTAGAACCAAGTCTTTTCGCTAGCTTGGGCAATTTCTGCGACCTTGTCGTAAACACGTACGACGGTATGTCCAACACCGAATTGAAAGGATTGGAACTGGCGATGTTCGCGCCAACTTGCGTCCTTCGTCGCGCGTGTCACAAAGTTTTTCTCGTCAAAATCCAGTTTGGGAAGAGTGTAGTCGAATGCCCAATCTGCGCGAGAGATGACTTCTGGCCTGAGTTGACGGAAGCCAACGCTTTCGGCCCATGAGAGGAAGCGCTGCATCAGCCCTTCGGCACCTTCCGTCCAAAGCCCCTCGCTGGAAAACTGAACATGGCAAGATGGGCTGAGCCTTTCGCTCAGTCGTACCTCAAAGGCCCGGTTTGATAGAACGTAACGATAGGGGCTTTTCCCGTATGGCCTGAGAGCGAAGGTTTCAGTGCCTAGCGTGACCTCGGCTAGCCTCTCCTTTCGCTCCCGTCCAATGCGTTCCTTTAGAAACTCTATCTCATCCCAGTCAATATCGCATGCCATCGTGTCGAGATAGAAGCTAACGTACAGGCTATCCAGACCGCGAATGAGAAGCTTTGGCGCTTCATTTCGATCTTGGTTTCCCGCCTCGTGGATTGATGCAATATTAGACATCGTATGTCCTATCTTGTGCAAAATTTTTTACAAGCGCACGCGCTTTGCGATCACTGCAACGTTGACAATGATCGCGCTGGCATAATCGGTTAACGGGTTCTCAGACTGCAAAAGGTTGATGACCAACTTTTCCCCTTTGAACAGTGGTTTGAACATCGATGTCTCTAAAGGGGAGTGAAAGGCAAACTGAAGGAAGAAATCTTCATTTCCCGCGATAGCGTTTTGCCACTGCGAAGTTCCTTCAAGCATCTCGAACCATTCAGCGATCTGGGCAATCATCTCGACAGTAATACCGTAACGTACGAGTTCACTAACTATTGCGGCCTTATAAACTTCCACGTCCTTGTAAACACGGCTGACACCTGTACCCGTCCTCTTGCCGCCGAGTGGGATCAGTATGTCGTTGTTGGTCCAATGCCGGATTTGACGCATGAGGCGCTGAACCTCGTCCAATTCGCCAGTCATCGAAATTGCGGCAGCGATGTCCTTAACGGTGTAAAGGTGCTCGCTCATCGAAAGCCCGTATACGTTACGTAATTAGTCATTAGAAAATTAATAAGACAAATAATGTCTCTTTACAAGTCTTTTAAGACGCCACGAGCATATGCGTATACGTAACGTTACGTTACGAGTGAGCCGATAAAGATCGGATCGCGCCAAGTTGCGGGCGGCCTCAAGGCCAGGCCGCTTCGCGGTGGCTTCGCCAGCCTTGACCCCTCTCACAACTTGGAGCGGGAGCAATAGTACTCGCTTTCGCTTCGCGAAAGCCCCGGATGGGGATTCGCATTAGATCATCATTTGAATTTGCTTGCAGCGAGTGTTGAGGTTGGGCAACAATTTTTGCGAGAGTGTATTTTGAGCCCCCCGTGTTACCAATCACGGGTTTATTGCCCATCCGTACTGAAAAAAGATAGTTCTAAGAGGCTCCAGCTTGGCCGCGCCAAAAAGAAACTACTCTGGTAAAACGTTGAAGGTACTCTTTGCGCTAAGCGGCAACCAGTGCGCGCATCCGGATTGCACAAACTCAGTCATTGAGCCCGCTACCGAACAATCTGATGCTCATGTGTCTGCACAAATATGCCACATTTATGCGATCACCACGGATGGTCCGAGAGGTAAATCAGGTCTAACTCAGAAAGAGCTCAACGCTCCAGACAACCTAATCTTGCTGTGCGGCCATCATCACGGGATCATTGACGGTCAACATGAAAGCTATCCCGCCGATATCCTAAAAGGGTGGAAACAGGCGCATGAAGCAGAAATGCAAAAGCGCCTTTCCGTTGACCTTGAAGCCATTCAGCCCGACGTATTCTCGCATCCTTATTTTCCAACAACGCTTGTTGATCAAAAAATAGACGAGGAAGTCGAGACCCTTCGCAAGACACGCTTTTTCGGTGAAGTCGATAGGGCCAATAACGCCCGGATACTTGGCAGGCGCCTTATTGAGGGCGAGTTAAGCGGCGGTACCGATGTCGTGCGGAGCCGCGCGCTGGCATGGTGTGCAAGACTGTTGACGCCGGGCGAAACGATCGAGTTGGCCGAAGAGTATTTTGGGCATGCGAAGCGATTGACGGCGTGCCCTGAAATCGACATCGCGGAAGCCTTTATCGTTTCACAGAGGGGTGACAAAGGGGCAGCGCTAAGAATACTCGCGTCTATCGACACGCCTTTGGCTCGGTCGGCGGCGTTGATGGTCGTAGCTCATCATGACGGTGCTGAAGGTGCCATCGACTGGCTTAAGGACGCCGCGATTAATTCCGATTCCTTAGACTCCGATGGTAAGTGGTTCCTTTTGAACCAGCAACTTGAACTATCTCGATGGAACGCCGCAGAGGGAACCCTTGGCACTCTAACTGACCAGGATCTAGTCAACACGCCAGCGCTTCATCACACCGTTGCGGTTACATGTTTGCTTAGAACAGTACCTGCTGAGTTTCGCTCTCTAGTTGTTAAGCAGTTGCCGCTGGATTCCGCGAAATTTCCTTTAGCTTCTGACGCGCCATCTATGGAGGCCCGTGACGCAGCTCTCAGTCGTTTTTCTGAAGCCGCCGAGATCGAGCGCCAATTAAACTGTCCTGGCATCGCATCGCTAGATGATGAGTACGCGCTTTGGCTTGAATTGAGGAATCCGGACACCGCTGAATCGGGGCGCAAGCGACTTGAGGATAAGCTTCGTGACCCGGAAACGGCTCTTCAATTGGTTCCACTGGGACTCCACTTTGGTATCAAATTCGACCTTAAGGCAGTTGAACAGGAGATAGAGCAGAATATAGCTCTGAATGGAGGGATTACGCCCAAAGCCGCTATTGCTCGATTTGCGCTGGCATTCACGCAGGAATCACCGAAGGACGTTGCGAGCTATGTAGAGCGCCACTACGACGACCTGTCGAGATTTATAGATGAAAAGTCGTTAGGAGCTTTACAAATCGAGGCGCTTTCTCGCGCGGGTATGCCAGATAAGGCTGAACAGCGTCTTTCGCTTCTTTTAAAGAACGGACTTTCTGAAGAGGATGAAGCACGCTTAAGGCGCATAATCGCTGAAGCCTCCGGTGCGGACCCGGTCGAACTTCGAAAGGAACAGTTCAAACAGACCAGCGCATTAAATGATCTTGTAGCGTTAGTTGACGAGCTGCAAGCCCAAGAGAATTGGCATGAACTCTGCGAATTCGGAGAGATACTATTCCAAAGAACCCATTCAGTTGCCGATGCGGAGCGGCTAGCGCTCGCTTTTACCAACGCCCAGTCAAGTGACCTGCTTGTGGAATTTCTGAAACCGCTATCCGGTCTTCGCCAGCAATCCAAAAACCTTCAAATGTCTTTTTGCTGGGCGCTCTACAATGAAGGGCACCTCTTAGAAACCCGCACAGAGCTAGCAAAACTCAGTGATGCGCCGGATGACCGAAACTACCGCGCACTTACGGTTAATCTGGGGATTGCTCTAGGCGATTGGCCTTCGCTCTCCGCATATGTAGCCGCCGAATATCAGGCGAGAGACAATCGCAGTGCCTTGGAGTTAATTCAAACCGCTCAGCTGGCACACCACCTCGGCTCCCCTCGTGCGACAGACCTCACCTTTACAGCGGCCGCAAAAGGCCAAGATGATCCTAGTGTTCTCGCGACCGCCTATAATTTAGCGGCGACAGCCGGTTGGGAGGACAGTGAGATAGTCGCGCAGTGGATTCAACAAGCAGCTGAGCTTTCCGGCCAATCTGGCCCTGTCCAGAGAATGACTTTGAAGGACTTGGCCGACAAGAAGCCCGAGTGGGATCGCCGCGAATCCGAAACATTACAGATGCTGGGCCGGGGTGAGACCCCGATGTTTCTCGCGTGCGAGGCGCTCAACAGAACTCTTGTCAACTTTATGCTGTTTCCTGCCCTTGCCAATCTATCCGAAATTGATCCTAGGCGCAGAGGCGCTATCCCGGCCTATAGTGGTACGCGTCGACCCTTGCAGCTTGATCTAGCCACCACAAAAGTCGGTATAGACGCCACCGCCTTACTTACCTTGAGTTTCCTAAACCTTCTGGACGTCGCCCTCGACGCTTTCGACGCGGTTTTCCTCCCGCATTCGACATTGTTCTGGTTGTTTGAGGAGAAGCAGAAGGCAGCTTTCCATCAGCCTAGTCGTATTAGAGAGGCCCACCAGGTGCGCGGTATGCTGGCGACAAATAATTTGGAAAAGCTTGTTCCTTCTCCAGTAGCTGACAGCGATCTTTCCGCTCAGGTTGGCGACGATCTTGCGATGTTGATAGCCGAGGCCGGGAAAGTCAGAGAGGAAAATGAAGCACAGCATATCGTTGTTCGTCCTTCTCCAGTTCACCGGCTCGGTTCGCTCACGGGGGAGGAGGCCGATTTGACGGAACACGCCGGTTTGATAACCAGCTGCTTAGCCGTTGTTGAGAAGCTGAGGCAAAAGGGCCAGATCACTGCCGACCAGGAAAAGAAAGCGCGTGCGTATTTGCAGCTTCATGAAAAGCCTTGGCCTCAACAACCGGATATCTCCGATGGAGCAGTGCTGTATTTAGATGGTCTGTCGATCAAATACTTTCTTCATCTTGGGATTTTAGACAAGCTGAAAGCAGCGGGGTTCACCTCTGTAGCATCGCCGACCGAAGTTTCAGACTCTGACGCTTTGATCTCCTTCGAATCCAATTCGACCAAGGTCATTGAAGCAATCGAACGCATTCGGAGCGAGCTCAATACACGGATCGAGTCGGGGAAAATCACGATTGGCAGACAGCGTAAACTGAATCAACCGAATGAACAGTCGATAGCAAACCACCCGACGGTTGGCGCGCTTGCCTTGGCTGGAGTTTGCGATGCTGTCATCATTGACGACAGGTTCGTCAACCAGCACACAAACTTCAATGAAGCAGCTGGGAAAGCAGCTATAGTTTCCACCCTGGACATCCTTGATGGATTGGTATCGGCGGGGGCCATAACCCCTGACCAAAGTATGGAATATCGCACGCTACTCCGTCGCGCTGGATATTTCTTCATTCCTGTTTCCGTTGAAGAACTTACTCAACACCTTAATGCAAGCTCAATTTCAAACAGAGAACTTGGCGAGACGGCTGAACTGAAGGCGATTCGCGAACACCTCCTTCGTGTTCGCATGAGTGATTGGCTTCAACTGCCTAAAGAAGCACTTTGGCTCGATTCTACCATTAAGGCCTTCATCTTTGTAATGAGAGGGCAATGGAAGTCTGGTGCTGACCTAGCCAGAGTCAAAGTCATTTCAGATTGGATTGTGGAACAGATCGATATCCGTGGATGGGCACACCGCCTCAGCGCAGATGTCGTCGACGATATTGTCAAGACGGGTCGAGGGGCTCATATCCTTTTGCTTATTGCACCCGCGCTCGATGCTCCAGAAGATATTAGGGACGCCTACTGGGAATGGGTGGAAGGTAGTGTCCTGGCGCCGATTAAAGAGCAGTTCCCCGATCTCTATGAGTGGATTGTAGAGCGACAAAAAGAACAAATTGCCGAATTGGCGGACATGGATCTGAATCAAGGAGATGCGACATGACAAATAGCTCATATGTCCGTTCCTCCTTGGCACAAGCCGCTCTAGAGCATGTTCCGCCATTAATCCGGCAAACTCTCGTAGAGCGGCGCGACTTCCGTGAGCAATACGGGTTTAGGGCTGATGCGGTTATCGCTTTAGGTGGTGCTGGCATATCGATTCCGCGTTCTGAGCTTTTTGAAGCTATTCGTACCGTACTTGGTGACCGGTCTGAAGTCGTCGTTGGGGACACAGACGGTCGCGACTGGAAAGTTTTTGCTGAGGTGGAAGAGGGAGAGCAACCGCGGGTTCAAGTTTCAAGAGATGACTTGCGTTATAACTTGCCCGATTTCACTGCCCTTTCTCCAGACAGCTCCATACGGCTACGTTCTCTTGAGGAAGCGGCCTCCGACGTAAATCTGCCGGCGACCGCGATTGTGGCTTGGCGACGTATCCTCTCGGAACGCGGCCTCGAGGATGATGAGGTCGATCAGTTCCATAGTGAATTTCGCGATACACCGGTCCATATCGCGCGATTAATCCGCGCTGAAATTCAGAAAGGTGAGAGTAGCGCGTCGTCTCTGGTTCCTCCTTCTCGCCGTTATTTTTCACGGCTTGTTGGGGAATACGACGGGAGTAGTTCTATTTGGGACTACGCAGTCGGGGCCGGACAGAATTTCTTGGAGGGGGTGGTGTCGTGGCGGCCCTACGACGGTTTCCTGTCTAGCTTGTTCCTATCATCCCATTCTGCGCTGACTGCCAAGGTTGGCGTCGAATGTTTGGACGATAAAGACATTGTTCGCGCTTTTGAATTTCTCGTAGATCGGGGGGACAGGCTCTCGCAATTGGGAGCTGTTGAAGCTGGATTGCGAATCCTTCCGGAGAGGCGTGAGATTGAGGCTTCGCTTGTCCGTCTTGTTGAGCAGATTCGAGATGACGATGTTGATGGCTCCATGAGCGGGTTCAATCTCTTCTCAGCTCTTTTCGTTCTTGTGGATGGCGAGTTATCCAGGGTCCGGCTTTTTTCTGATTGTCCACCGTTCTATAGGCGGTTGGCATCTTTAGCTCAGGCAGCTCTCATTCAACGTGAGACTGTGGCCACTCTAATTGAAATTGATTCATTTTGTGAGTGGGCTTTGAGAATTCGTGGCGAGCAGTTCTACCTACAGTCGCTCACCGACATGCGTCTGGAGCCGCGGTGGAATCCTGATTTCGCCGCCTCGTCTCAGATAAAGGCCGATTTTCTTGGTCGTTTGATGATTGCGGGCAAGAACTATGAGAAGAATATTGCCAGCAGTGAACTAAAGAAACTCCTAGTTGGTTCAGAATCAGGAAGCCTTCATTCCCAGGTTGATTTCGCTCGACCATATTTTTCAGGACCTTTGGAAGGTACAGAAGCTAATCCAAATACGCTGCCTGATGAATTGAAGAAGACTGTCGAGGAACAGCTCAAATCGGAGGAGGTTGGCCCCTCATCGTTTATTACCCTCGTTAATTCTGCGCTGATTTTTCACGTGGATCAAACTCAAGTGGAAATGGCCGCTGAGGCATTGAAGGTAGGCAAGCATAGGCTCGCAAACATAGAAGACAGATCACAACTCTTAGCTATCTTGCGGGGTTTGGCTGCCGTTTCTGCCGTGTCCAGAGGACAAGCCCTTGCTGAAGAGCTTCGAATCCTGGTGCGCCGATACAGGCGCGATTCACAATATGCCTTGTCTCTCGATGAAACCTTGAGCATAGGCCTCGTTGCATCGGCGAGCCGCTCTGAACTGAAGGATTGGAGAGATAGCGTCGGGGGTTGGCTGACGGAGCTGGCATTTGAGGAACTTCAAGGCACAGAAGGCGAGTCACTCATTTCTCACCTCCATTGTCTTTGCCACGTGGCACCCCAACTATGGGTTTCCTGTGGCAGAGCCGATGCCGCTTTGAAGGCATTTATAAATAGATAGCGTATGTCGTTGAGACGGTGTTTTGTTGTAGATTTCCATGACCCCTAGCACGAACTCGCCGAGTATAGCGCTATAACGATAAGCCAGTGCCCATCTTCGTTGTGATTGGCCCACCATTTTCCTCTAAAATTCACCCTGGGGTATTACGGGTCGGCAGTCGCTGAGCCGATTGAGATGACTTGAACCTCTGTTGTTTTGGTCACATCGGGTCAGGCCAAGGCAGAGTGCCTAAGCCTTCAATTCGGTTTGGTCCGGCAGCACATGGGCCGGTGCAGTGATTTCCAAAAAAAGGAAGTTGGATCATTTGTTGTGATTGGTGCATTATTGGGTGATGTAATGTTGAAACCCATGGAGTAGTGCGCTTATGCCGATCAAGCAGGCACGCAAGCAGGCAAGGGCGGCGCTGGAACGCCTTCGATCCCATATTGAGACGCAAATTCGTGATGGACACTGGGCTGTCGGAACCCAGCTGCCCACCGAGCGTGAGCTGGCAGCCCAGTTTGAGGTTAGCCGAAACACCGTCCGGCGCCTGCTTAGGGAGATGGAAGCAACCGGCTGGATAGAGCGTCACGTCGGTCGCGGTACGTTCGCCCGCATACCAAAAGACAAGTCGTCTTTTGAACTCGACGCGCATTCAGTGAACCCTGAAGAGGTCATGGAAGCACGTCTGCTGATCGAACCTCTCCTTGCAAAACTCGTCGTAACCCGGGCAAGCGAGCGAGAGCTGGAGGGGTTGCAGAAGCTTGTCGCGGCAGGGGCTTCCGCAGCCACAATGTCCGAATTCGAACGATGGGACAACGAGCTACACAAGGCAATCGCAGCGTCCTCAAAGAACCACTATCTTATCAGCATCGTCGAAGGCATTCATGCCGCGCGGCAATCCCCGGCATGGTATGCGCTGCGCCGTCGGGGATTGACCGATGACAGGCGTCGAACATATCAGGCCGACCACGAGGCAATTGTCGATGCGCTGACCTTGCGGGATGGCGATAAGGCCCGAGATGCAATCGCCGCCCATCTTGGCAGGGTGCGGGACAATCTTTTGCTGAAATAACGAATTCGTTGGACTCCGTTCGGTTTTCCAATAACTATGGTCCATGAAAGAGTCTTGATTGGTTCACAAATGGGTTTATTGGGAAACACATGAGGCTTTCACGGCCGGAAGTTCAGGGATGGTACGGGGTTGCGTCTGCGACCTATGCTGCCGCGAGCCAGGCCGCGATGCGTATGCTGGAATTGGGCGGCAATGCCTTTGATGGTGCCGTCGCGGGCGGGTTCGTCCTGCAGGCCGTCGCGCCGCATCTGAATGGTCCGGCAGGCGACGTCGCAATCCTGATCCACGATGCGCGGAAGCGAGAAACCCAATCGCTTTGCGGCCAAGGGCCGACACCGGCCGCCGCATCCTTGGAAGCGTTCCGGCAACTCGGGTTGGATGTCGTTCCGGGTACCGGGCTGCTTCCGGCCGTCGTTCCCGGTGCCTACGATGCATGGTTGGCGCTGTTGGCAGAAAAGGGCACCCTTTCACTTGCAACGGTTCTGGAGCCGGCGCTGTTGTACTGGCGCAGAGGGATCGTCGTCGATGCGCGTCTGCAGGCGACCCTGGCGGCCGCCGCGCCGGTCTTCGCTCAGTACTGGCCCAGTTCGACCAATGCGTATCTGCCGGGCGGTGATGTCCCGGGTGAAGGCAGCCTGTTGCGAAATCAAACGGTGGCTGACACTTTTGAAAGGATATTGTCCCTTGCGGAAGCAGCCGGTTCCGATCGAATTGCGCAAATCAGTGAAGCGCGAAGGGTTTGGAGTGACGGCTTCGTCGCCGAAGCGATTGATCGCTTTTGCCGCGACACGAAAGTGGTCGACGTATCGGGCGGCGAACACGGCGCCCTTCTGAGAGGTGAGGACCTGTCAGGATGGCGGGCCGGGTTCGAGAAACCAAGAAGCGTGACCTACGCCGGTTATGAGGTGATGAAGTGTGACAGTTGGACCCAAGGTCCGGCCCTGCTTCAAACATTGAACCTTCTTCCTTCGGAGGAGATGGCGGCGCTCGACGCCGATGGACCGGAGTTCGTGCATCGGATCACTGAAGCAATGAAACTGTGTTTCGCAGACCGAGAGGTTTTCTATGCAGATCCCGACAAGGCGCGCGTTCCCATGGACAGGCTGTTGTCCGGGGATTATGCGGTAATTCGCCGGACGATGATCGGGCCGAATGCAGACAACTCCTGGCGGCCAGGCGTCATTGCGGGATGCGGATGGACGGTCGATTACGCCGCAGCCGCCGCACGTGCGCGGGAGGCTGGGTTGCTGGCATCCTATGGCGGCGGAGAGCCGACAGTTCAGGCGATAAAGGCAAACGGGTATGGTTCCAGCGTGGTCGGAGACACGTGCTATCTGGCTGTTTGCGATGCTGAAGGAAACATGGTCTCCGCAACGCCGTCTGGAGGTTGGTTGCAATCGTCCCCAGCTATTCCAGAGTTAGGATTTCCCCTTGGGACGCGCGCGCAAATGATGTGGCTCGATCCGACGGCACCATCTTCAATGGGCCCCGCCCGACGACCGAGGTCGACTTTGACGCCGACGCTGGTCTTGCGAGACGACGGAGAAGCCTGTCTGGCTTGTGGAACTCCCGGCGGTGACCAGCAGGACCAATGGCAGACATCGTTCCTGCTGCGCGTGTTGGCACAGGGGCAGGGCCTTCAAGAAGCGATTGAAGCCCCGTCCTTTCATTCGGAACACTGGCCCAATTCGTTTTATCCCAGGCACGCCAGTCCCGGCCGCCTTGTGGTAGAGGGGCGATATCCGAATGATACGATCAAGTCGCTGAGGCTACGGGGACATGACGTAACCGTCGGAGAGGACTGGTCCGAAGGACGGTTGTGCGCCGTAGGGCGGGATCGGGATGGTCTGCTGCGCGGTGCCGCCAACCCCAGGGGAGGTATGGGCTATGCCGTTGGATGGTGATGCCGCGGCAGCGGATGCCCCTCTCTCCGGCTGGCGTGCGGGTGTGTCGCGCGTACTATCGTATATGGATGCCCTGGTCGGGACGGCCGCTACATTGGCGCTGATCGCGCTGATCGCGATCGTCTTTGCGAATGTCGTTGGGCGCTACGGGTTCAGTCACTCGCTGACCTGGGGCAATGAAGCTGCAATCTGGCTTTTTGTAAGCGTGATTTTTCTGGCTGTGCCGCTGGCCCATCGCAATCGCGCCCACTTATCAATCGAGTTCCTGGTGGACAAACTGCCCAGTCGGTTTCGGGTGTGCGCAGGGTTCGTAAGCGACGTTCTGGTAGCCTACGCGACGATACTGCTCCTGACCGGGGCATCGACATTGATTCAGATGGTTGGGGGGGTGAACTACGTACTCGGTCTTCCCAGCTGGGTGAAATTCGCGTTGATCCCGGTCACAGCCGGGCTTGGGCTTCTGTACCTGGTGTTGCAAGGGGTCGATCGGGGCGCGGCGGCATGGCGCGGGTCGGTATGTGTCGCGACAGCTCTTATGCTCTATCTGGCGCTACATGAATTTGGATGGATCAGCCTGCGTGGGTTCGACCCGGCCTGGCTCATGATCGTCTCCTTCCTAGTGGCGATTGCCATCGGAACGCCGGTCGCGTTTGCAATGATCGTTTCCGCGTTTCTCGCGACCACGGTCGGCGGATCGCTGCCGCCGGCGGCTGTGGTTCAGAATATGGTGAACGGGTCCAGCAAGTTTCTCCTGCTGGCGATTCCGTTTTTCATAACGGCCGGGGCGCTAATGAACGCAGGCGGCCTTACGCAAAAGCTGATGGACTTCGCCTTTAAACTGGTCGGTCATTTTCGTGGCGGCCTGGCCCAGGTGAATGTGGTCTCCAGTGGCTTTTACGCGGGGATCAGCGGGTCCAGTTATTCCGAGGCAGCGTTGGGCACAAAGCTTCTGGTGCCGCAAATGATCCGGAACGGCTATTCGCCGGCATTCTCTTGTGCCGTGACGGCTGCCTCCGCAACGCTCCCGAACATCATTCCCCCGTCGATCGCGTTACTGATCCTGGCATCCGTTGCCAATCTCTCGGTCGGTTCACTTTGGCTGGCCGGCGTTGGTCCGGGCCTTCTGATGGCAGCCTGCCTGATGGGGTGCATCTACATAATCTCTCGCGTGCGTGGCTACGGGAATGCAGGGGAAAAAGCCACGTGGCTGCAGCGGGGTAGTGCATTTAAAGACGCGCTGCCGGTTCTGGGGCTGGCAGCGGTGATCCTGATCGGCATCAGAGGCGGCATTGTGACACCGACCGAGGCGGGCGTGCTGGCGGTTATCTATGCTTTTATACTTGGCCTTGTTGTTTACCGGACATTCACCCTTCGTGAACTTTGGGACAATCTGCAGGCAGCCGCGCGGGAATCCGCCATGGTCGGCCTGCTCATCGGATCGGCCGCACCGTTTACATTTGTCTTGGTTACAAATCAGGTGCCGCAAGAATTGACGGCTGTTATCACCGGGTTGTCGGAAAATCCGCTCGTTGTTTTGCTGTTGGCAAATCTATTGCTTTTGTTCTTTGGAATGTTCCTAGACATCGGCGCGGCGATTCTGATTCTGACCCCACTGTTGATGCCGGTGGTGGTGTCGCTTGGAGTCGATCCTGTTCATTTCGGTTTGATCGTCGTCGTGAACCTGATGCTGGGTGGTTTGACGCCGCCCGTCGGGATGCTGGCATTCATTACATCGACCGTTTCGAAAACTCCCGTGCATGACATTTTTCGGGCGATGTATCCGCTGTTGGCCGCACTGCTGTCCGCGTTGTTGATCATTACCTACGTGCCATTCGTATCGCTCGGCCTCGGTTGGTTGTTCGAGGGGAGTTAGTCCGGAATCACGGCGTTATTCGTGATCTCAAGAAACAATGAAAGCAGAGGAGGTTATCATGTTTGTTGAAGCAAAAAGTATATTGCGCAAATCCGCCTTGGCAGGGATGGCCGTGGGAGCGGCGCTGTCGTTCACGGTTTCAGCGTCGGCGGATCCTGTAGAGATGACCGTTGGCGTCATCTATTCGATTGATCGTCCGCAAGGGCAGGTCTGGTTGAAGATGCAAGAGGTTGTCGATCGGGAACTGCCGGGCGAGATCTCTTTCAACATTGTCCCGGACGGCGCGCTGGGAGGTGAGAAGGAAGAGGCCGAAGGTGTCCGGCTTGGATCGATCCAGGCGGGGATCTCCACGCTTGCCAATATGTCGACATGGGTCCCGGAAGCATCGCTTTTCGATATGCCTTTCATCTTTCGGGATCAGGCCCATATCGATGCGGTGATGGCAGGTCCCATTGGGGACGAATACAAGGCGCTGTTCGAAGCGCAAGGATTCAAAGCGCTTGGTTTCATCACGTATGGTGCGCGGCATGTGATTTCGTCGGACCCAATCACGGGGCCGGAAGATGTGCGCGGGTTGGATATGCGTGTCATCCAGAGCGAGCTTCACATTGAGCTTTGGAGTTCTCTTGGCGCAAATCCGACGCCGATCCCGATCACCGAAGCGTATAACGCGCTTGGGTCCGGCGTGGTCGATTACATGGACATGACAATGTCCGGCTATCGTGCCCTGAAACTTTATGAGGTCGTCCCCAGCTTCTCCCGGACATCCCACATCTGGGCGCTTGGGGTGATGTATGTCGGTCTGCCGTTCTGGGAGAGCCTGACCCCGGAACAACAGGCCGCATTGGAAGTCGCGGCGGCGGAATCCATCCCGTACTTCAACGACCTGGCGGCACAGGAACAAGAAGCCGCGTTGGCTGCAACGATTGAATTGGGGGCAAGCGTGGTCGAGCAGGATGTCGACGCCTGGCGTGCAGCCATGGAGCCGTTCTGGGAAAGCTATGCAGACAACGTGGGTGGCATCGAAAGAATTCGTGCCATCGCAAACACGCAGTAATCCGTTGGGGAGCGCGGGTCGGGTCGGCTCGCGCTCCTTTTTTTCGTGAGGAAGGCTCGTGAGCAAAGATACAAAATCACCCGAAGACGGGGCGGATTTTCCGGAAGAAACGCACCTTCGCGATGGGCCAATGGATCATGAAATCCTGGCGATGGTTGTTGAGGCCTTGAACAAACAGGGCCATCCGGACGTATCGATGGAAACCGTATACAGCGTTCCTGAACACAAGGATTTGGCGATCGATCTTCTTCGAGATTGCCGCCCCATGCCTGTGGTTCTGGACTTGATCGCCGAACTTGAAAGTCGGTGAGCTTTAGAGAGGAAGTTTTGCATGCCCGACGGGATCATTGCCGCGGAGACTTATGCCGGTTTGCTGGACACATACACGCCCGGCACGGTCTTTCTGGATGGCCGTTACGAAAAGGTCGAAGACCGGATCGAGGTGCTTGAGAAGCAATCGGGAGCCCCTATGCCCACAGTTGGGGCAGGGTCCCAGGACACCATCAGCGCCGCCGTTCAGGCCGCCAGGCAAGCCTTCCCTGCGTGGCGCGACACACCACCGGGAGAGCGGGCGAAGCTGCTTTCCGCAATTGCCGATCGGCTGGCCGCCGACGCTAAGTCCTGGATTGCGTTGGAAGCCGTGCATGCCGGGAAACCTTTTACCGACGCGCGCATCGATATCATGGCATCCGTTGGAACCCTGCGATGGTTTGCCGGCTTTGCAGACCGGATCGATGGGCGTGTGGTCGCGTCCCCCAACAATTTGCATCGCTATGTGCGCAGAGAACCGATCGGCGTATGCGGGATGATCGTTCCATGGAATTTCCCGTTGCTTTTGATGTTGTGGAAGGTGGCGCCCGCGCTTGCGGCCGGAAACACGATGGTTGTGAAACCGGCAAGCCTGACGCCGTTGACTGCCCTCCTGTTCGCCAACCTGGCCTCGGAATGCGGCTTGCCACCGGGTGTCTTGAATATCGTCCCTGGGTCCGGCGCGGTTGCCGGTATGGGATTGGTCAACCACCCGGACGTCGCCAAAATAAGCTTTACCGGATCGACGGAGGTTGGGGTTCAGGTCGCCCGCGCGGCTGCAGAAAATGTAAAGCGTGTGACGCTGGAACTGGGTGGAAAATCGCCGACAATTATCCTGGACGATGCTGACCTGGACAAGGCGATCCCCGCCAGTGCGGCCGGATGTTTTGGCCATGCAGGGCAGAAGTGCGCCGCCCGTACACGCCTGATCGTCAGTTCGCGAAACGCCGATGAAGTGGCCGAACGACTGGCAGAGGCCGCGCGCACCTTGAAGTTGGGCCCGGTTCTGGACATGTCGACACAGTTGGGACCCGTTATCGATCAGGCGGCGCAGTCGCGCATCCTGGGTTTCTGTGAACGCGCCGGCGCCGATGGTGCAAAGCTCCTGACCGGCGGCAAGGCTCCGGATATGCCGGGTCCTCACGTTGAAGCAACGGTCTTCGACAATGTCGATCCGAAAAGCGAACTCGCGAAGGAGGAGGTGTTCGGGCCGGTTCTCGCCATCACCCGGGTTGCCGATGAGGACGAGGCGATCGCCGTCGCGAATGACAGCGAATACGGGCTGGCGGCGACGCTGTGGACCCGTGACGTCGGGCGCGCCCACCGCGTGGCCGCACGGATCGAGGCAGGAACCGTAAGCGTTAACACCCCGGCGGTCGTCGGGATCGAAACACCTTTCGGCGGCTATAAGAAAAGCGGCTACGGTCGTGAGTTGGGCGCAGAAGGGTTGGATGCGTATCTGCAATCGAAATCGGTCATTATGGATATTGGAAGCTAAGGGTAATACACCATGACAACGCCATTCACGTTTCTTCATTCCACGCACCAGATCCGCTATGGCGCGGGAAGTCTGTCGCAGCTTCCCGAGATTGCGGCCGCAGACAAGCGGCGTCGTGCGTTCGTCATGCTGGATGCGTTCTTCATGAACGGCCCGGTCCACGACCGACTGACCGATCTTTTGAAGAATTTCTCCCCAGTCTTTCACCCTATTCCGCAACATGAGCCAGACACGGAAACGGTGGAGGAAGCGCGCGCAGGCCTGGCGTCTTCCGAAGCAGACCTGGTTGTTGCCGTTGGCGGCGGGTCTGCGATGGATACCGCAAAGGCTGCCAGAATGTTGGTCAGCAACCCCGGCCCGATTGAGGAGATCGTCGGCCCGATGGGGATGCCGATGGACCCGCACGACAGTTTGTTCGTCGCTGTTCCGACGACAGCGGGTACCGGCAGTGAAGTATCGGAGTCCTCTATCGTCGCAAAAAAGGGGACGGACTATAAGATGGTTCTGCGTTCCCCGAACATGAGCGCGCGTGTGGCCATTCTTGATCCCGAACTTGGTGTAACGGCGCCGCCAAAGGTCACGGCGACGGCCGGGTACGATGCCGTCACGCACGCGGTCGAAGCTTTCACGTCAAAAGTTGCTTCCCCGATGACGGATCCATTTGCCAGATCGGCAATGGAACTTCTGGCGAGATCGCTTCCTGTGGTTTTTGCCGAGCCTGAAAACATCGATGCGCGCGGTGAATGCCTGATCGGGTCCATGCAGGCGGGCATTGCATTCAACTCGGCCCATCTTGGTCTGGCCCATGCGATCGCAGGCGCCATGGGCGCGTTGCACCACACACCGCACGGGCTCGCGAATGCGCTGGCCCTGCCCTGGAGCATGGCTTTCAATCAGCCGGAACTGGGTGAGAAAGGCGACATCGTCGCCGGCATTTTTGGCGCGGACAATTCGGCACTGGGACTTTCAAAGCTTCGGAAAACCGTTGAGCTGGATATCGGCCTGGATGCTTTCGTCAGTACGCCGGAGGAACGCGACTTGTTGGCGGAAGGTGCCTCGAAGAGCGGACAGATAAAAGTCAATCCGCGCCTTGCGAGTGTATCCGACATCCGTGTCATCCTGGAACACATGCGTCAGCCCACCGATGGGCTGCAGCCGAACCTGAATTTGTAGGAGAAAAAGATGATCGCCCATAACCCTGATACAATCGCGGCCCCCATCGGGACATACGTGCATGGACTTGAGACCGCGCCGGGCGCAAGGCTGCTTCATGTGTCCGGTCAGGTTGGCATTCGCAAGGACGGTACAATCCCTGAAGATGTCGCAGAACAATCCACCGTGACCTGGGAAAACATTCTTGCGATTTTGAATTCAGCGGGAATGGACGCCAGCAATATCGTGAAGATGACGGCCTATCTGACCGACCCGGCTTATCTTGCGGCATATGGTGGTGCACGCACCGCAGCCCTCGGCGACCATCGTCCGACCTCGACCCTAGTATACGTACCGGCGCTCGTGAAGCCGGAGCTTAAGGTCGAGGTGGAGGTCGTGGCTGCAGCTGAATAGAACTGTCTACGTCCTATTCCGCCGCAGCCATTGTTGGATTGGGGCCGGCGCCTTCGATTTCAGGGATGACGGGGATAGGAACATCATAAGGCGCCACGTCCTCGCGGATTTTTGCCAACGCATCGACGATGATTTGAACCTCTTCATCCGGATGCGTCGCGCCAAGTCCGTGCTCGGCCGCCAGAGCGCGTGCTTCCGCCGACCGTTTCCGTTCGTCCTTGGGAAGATTAACCACGGCGTATACACCGTTTAACAGGCTGCCGCGCAGCTTCTTCGCGAATTTCGCGCCGAGCATTTCTTTTTCTTTCGCGGTCAAACCGTCAAAGAAACGCCGCATTAGAATGCGCCCGAATTGAATGTGTCGCGCCTCATCACGCAGGATCAGCTTGCAGGCCTTTTGAATCTGCGGATAGCGCGCATTCTTGTACCGCGCGGTGAGCAGTTCACCGGACAGCTGCTCAAAAAGCGTATTCACGGCCATACCGGCATAAAAGGACATCTGCCGTTCATCTTTTTCATCGTGGAATTTGGGAATGACCAGCTTGAAATAGTCGCTTCGCGGGGACGGCTGGTATCCACCAAGTGCATCCGCAATCCTGAATGACGCCTCGTGGTGGCGAAGTTCTTCCATGATGAAGTTCGCCACGTGCTGCTTTATCTCAAAAGGAAGATTTTCGAAGATTGCCTGACGAAGGCGTTCAGCGCCGTAGGGTGTGGCGCCGTGCTCCATCCACGCGCGCAAGGACCACCATTCCGCACCGGCGGCTTTCACCTCATCGGGCAGATGCGCCGTTTCCTCTTTTAACGCAGGCCAGTCGATTTCCGATGCTGCATCCCAGGCCAACTCCCGCGCCTGCAAACAAAGTTGCCAGATATCGTCGTATTCTCCCTGTCCGATGACCGGATACGGATTGGGGTTCTGTACTGTTTCTTCGAGCATTGACGCTTCCATCGGACAGCTCCTGGCGGTTAGTGTTGCGCGCGCAAAAAATGTCTGGCGCTTGGATGCACTAAAAGTATAGTCTAATAGACTAATTAATCCAGTTAAAACTTTAAGCCATGGAGTCGTTCGTCTGATGTCTGCTGAGGCACTTGACCGCCGGTCTCCGGTTCCATTGTTTCTGCAAATTCGCCAAACATTGTTGGGCGAAGTGCGTCATTGGTCGGATCCCAGCGAACGGTTTCACACCGATGAAGCCCTTGCAGCGCGGTTCGGCGTTAGCAAGATGACGGTTCGCAAGGCGATTGACGACTTGGTGGACGCCGGTCTGCTTTCCCGCCGTCGTGGAAGCGGTACTTTTGTTACCGACCGGGCCTATGTTGAGCAATTGTCTCCCAGCCTTGACGTTGCGCGGCAATATTTTGAAAAGGGCGAAAATCCGACAGTTCAAATTTTGGGTTTCACTGAACGCCCCGCTTCGATTGAGGAAGAGCGGCTGCTGAAGTGCCCTCGTGTCGTATCGCTTCAACGTGTCCGAATGGTTCGCGGTGTGCCGCTTGCATTGGATGAACGCACACTATGTGCGGAAACAGCAAAAAATGCGGGTCTCACGAAATCCACTGCAGGGGGAGACATTGCAGCCAGACTGAAGGAAGTGTGCGTCCTTGACCGCGCACGCTGGGATTTGCGTGCCCTACCCGCAGACAAGGAAATTGCGATCCATTTGTGCCTTAGCTTGGGCGACCCTGTTCTGGAACGCGCTATGACGTACTTCACCGCCGACAATGAAGCGGTTTTGTTCGGTCGAACGCTTCATCGGGGCGACATTGTTTCCTGTTCGGTTGAACTGCCGTTAGACAGGTCCGCTTAGTTCCAAGGACGCTCACACAATAAAAAAGTTTTGGCGTTCAGGTGGGCACCGTCGGACCAAATCGGTTCGGGCGATTCATCTGAAAATGCCGTCTGCGGCTGCCATGGACCGCAGTCATTCGGAATTACGAACCATTCGGGATTATGCATCGTGTCGCCCTGATACTTGAAGTGGGCTTCATCTATTTCCGATGCAATCCCAATAGGGGCGCTGGTTAAGTGAGTGACTATTGTCGACAGCGAGGACCCCATGCATTTGCACGAATGGTATCAAGGTATCTTTGAAAAAACCGCAGAAATCCAGGCCGAGGCAAAGTCCTTCATGGAAACAGAAGGGCTGATGGAATTCGCGGGTAAGACAGGAACCTACCAAGGGTCGTCCGGATGTCCGGCACGACTGCCGAACTATGTCCTGGACCCGATCATAGACGCCAACCGTCTGGACGTACTCCCGGCAGTCGAGATTGCCGACCAGATGCGCATCCTGGTCAAGGATATATACGGAGACGACTACGACGTATGCGTGACCAACACGGCGGAGGCTTCACTGAGGGTTGCCTTCGAATCACTGGTAGCCCCGCCAACCATGCGGAAGGGGGATCAGTACCGCACGCGCTCGCTTCAGATATACGGTGAAGACGCGGAATGGGGCGGAGGATACGGTCGTGCTTTTCCTCCGAAGTACCGGCACTTCGCCATGGACCGAACCGTTTCGGGTGGTGAACTTGGGATTGACGCGAAGAGTCTGAATAATCTGGACACGCTTTTCGTCAGGGCTCCGGGTGTGCGTTACGAGATTCACGGCGTTCGCCAGAACACCGTCGCCCTGATGAAGGGGCTTGATGTCGCTGAGACCATGCGTTCGCTCGAACGCGCCGCAGAACGACACGCGACGATGCTCTCCGCCGTTCATGCCGTTGGATATGACACCCCGGGCTGGGGATTCGGAGAGAAGGACGCCAACGGCGTTCCTGAACTCATGAAGAAAATGGGCGTACTCGCGCGGGACTTCGATGTGCCATACATCCTGGACTGTGCGACATGCCTTCCTGTTGTCGGCATAGATCCGCGCGACGTCGACGCGGACATTATGATCTACTCCATGGATAAGGCCGGAAGGTCGCCAATCGGTGGTTTGATGATCGGTAAGTCCGAACCAATGAATGTCATACGCAAGGCGATGGGATGGATTGGGCCGCGTTCCGGCGGCGTCTCTTCCTATTCCAAGGGGGTTTTCTCGATGCATGATCCCGGGCGGGACAGCCTTGTTGGCATGTACGCCTTCCTGAAGGCCATGGTCGAGACACCCCGCAAGGTCACCGATCCCGTGGATGGAATGCACAAGATTCTCATGGAAGAATTGAAAGCCTTTCCCAACAAGGAAATTAGCAGCAAGTTCATCGTAACCAAGAGTTATCACATGGGTGGTTTGGAATTGAATTACGCCGGAACTTGGGATGCCGGCGCACGCGGCATCCCGCTCTTCAATCTTGAAGATATGTACTGCGGTGCCAACACGATCGACAGCGCTCTCATTGCCATGGGCCAGGCGGGCGCGACGATCTACGGTGGCAACGTGCTGATCGGACCGGGTTTGGGCTTGATCGACCAAAACGGCGATCTTCGACCGGAGGCGACCCGGGCCACGTTCAAGGGGCTCGTGAAGGCGATCGAGATCACCGCGCGTCATGCCGGGTTGTTCAAATGACCCGGGTATACACGTTAGCGGAAATCCAGCGGGTCCTCCCAAATATCGACGTCGTTGCGGCCGTCCGCGAAGGGTTCATTTCCTATTCGCTGGGAAAGGTCGATGTGCCTCCGGTCGGCGAGTTGCTGTTTCCCGATGACGATGGCGAAATGCACATCAAATACGGAGCCATTAGAGGCGACGACGTATTCGTGGTGAAGATCGCGACCGGATTCTTCGGCAATTCGACGCGCGGTCTGCCCCCGTTTGGCGGCTGTATGCTGGTCCTGTCCAGTAAGACAGGCATGGTGCTTTCCGTGTTGTTGGAAGAAGGTGAATTGACCAATCACCGGACAGCGGCGGCCGGGGCAGTAGCTGCGGCGGCGATGCTTCCCAGTCATCTGGATCGAATAGGGATTGTCGGTACCGGTGTGCAGGCACGTCAGCAGGCTGATTATCTTCGGCGTGTCACGAAATGCCGTGCTCTTTCCGTTTGGGGACGATCGGCGGAAAATGCCAATGCGGCGGCACGGGATATCGCCGCCATGGGCTTTCAAACAGACGTCGCGGATAGTTTGGAGTCACTATGCCGTGGCTGTCGTCTGATCGTGACAACAACGCCCAGCACAACCCCGCTTCTCTCGGCGGAGTTGGTGCAACCGGGCACGCATATTACCGCGATGGGGTCCGATACCGAGCACAAGCAGGAGCTTTCTCCTGAGCTGTTGGCCAAGGCCGATCTCGTCGTCTCGGACAGCATCGCGCAATCCCAGGAACGTGGCGAAGTGTTCCAGGCACGGCGTGCGGGCGCAATTTCGGACGCGGACGTGGTCGAGCTTGGGACGGTATTACAGGATCCTGGGCACGGTCGCACATCGGATCATCAGATTACGATCGCGGATCTGACAGGTGTCGCTGTACAAGACATCGCGATCGCGAAGGCCGTTCTGACCTATCTGGAGCATGCATGATGGAATTCCCGATATTTCAACTAGAGCGAAGCCAGACGCTGTATGAGAACAGCGTGGAGATCAATCTCACCGAAAGCGGCGTTCATCCGGCTTGTGTCGGTGATCTGGTGGATAACGATCTCGGTGAACTCCTGTCGCTGCAGCTGGGTTATGGGTATACGGACGGCACGCCGGCTCTTCGCCAGGCGATCGCGGATTGGCACCCCGGCGCCGCGCCTGAAAATGTCCTCGTGGCCAATGGGACATCAGAAGCCAATCTACTGGCCCTGTTGTCGGTCGCGAAACCGGGCGGGCACATTGTGGTTATAACCCCGAATTTCATGCAGCTCGATGGAATGGCCCGGGCATTGGGGGTGGAGGTCGCAACCGTGGCCTTACGACCCGAAAACAATTGGCAACCGGATCCGGACGCGGTGCGGGCCGCAGTTCGACCCGACACATGCCTTATTACACTTTGCGATCCAAACAACCCGACCGGTGTCGCAATGACGCCAAATTCACGCGGTTCGTTGGTCGATGTAGCTGAAGAGGCTGGTGTTTGGCTTCTGATCGATGAAATCTATCGCGGCTCGGAAATTGACGATTTGCCGGCCGCTACTGCTTGGGGGCTTGGCGACAAGGTCATCGTAACGGGAGGCCTTGCGAAATCCTTTGGCTGTCCGGGGCTTCGCATGGGCTGGTGTATCGCGCCGAGCGAACTGGTGTCACGCATGCATGAGCGCCAGGATTATACCACCATCGGTACCGGAGCACTGGCGCAGTACCTCGCACGGCGGTGCCTTGTCCAACCGCTCCGTGACAAGCTTTTGCAACGGGGCCGGAACATCCTGCGTCAAGGACGTGAGCAAGTTGCCGAATGGGTGTCGGGAATGCCGGGTTGGTCCTGGGTGAAGCCCGATGCCAGCGGAATGGCATTTTTGAGCTATCCAATGGATGTTCCTTCCGATGTTTGGTGCGCGAACCTGCGCAAGGATACCGGCGTTTTCGTGTGCGCCGGCGCGTGGTTCGGCATTGAGGGGCACATCAGATTGGGGTTCGGTGTCGAAAGCGATCATCTCCGAACGGGACTGGCGCGCATCTCAGAATATGCCGCGCGATAGAATGTCGAGGCGCGAGCCCGCCATCGAGATCGCGGATCTCTCTGTGCGCCTCGGTGATTTCAACGTTCTAAGAGGAGTTGATCTTACCATTCAGCCTGGGGAGCGGGTTGTCATTATCGGGCCTTCCGGATCGGGTAAGACAAGCCTTGTCCGGGCGCTCGCGGGACTTGTTCCGATTGCATCGGGACAGTATCGCGCATTCGGTCAGAACATTGTTGACCATCGCGATTGGCGTGTTCTGCGCAGGCGCATGGGCATGATTTTTCAGAACTTCAATCTTTGGGAAATGCGCACGGTCCTGGATAACGTAACGCTGGCAGAATCACGTCTCAGGGGCGTATCGCGGAAGTCTCTTGCGGACGAGGCACTGGAGACGCTGCGGAGCGTAAATTGCGAGGAACTCGCCAATCGCTATCCTTTTCAGATCTCCGGAGGGCAGAAGCAACGCGTGGCGATTGCTCGCGCCCTTATCGGCAGTCCTGACCTGATGCTCCTTGACGAACCGACTGCATCTTTAGACCCGGAGAGTGTCCGCGGAATCATAGATTTGCTTCTTGGGATCGCCAACAAGGGCACCGAAATGACCATGGTGTGCGTCAGCCACGAACTCGGTTTCGCGCGCAGGCTTGCCGATCGCCTAGTCTTCATGATGAACGGGGAGATTTGCGAGACGGGACCGGCGGAGCAACTTTTCACCGACCCTCAGACACCGGAGTTGCGGCGTTTTCTGACGACCGTAACCTTCTAACGTCGGAACCGTAGCTCCGGAGAGAGCCTGCGCTCCGTCCACCAGATCGCAAGATTCAGACAATAGATCGCGATCAGGTAAATCAGCGCCGCCGCCAGGAGAGGCGTAAACGGGTCAAAGGTCCGGAAATAGATGTTGTTCGCTGACCGCATCAGTTCCGAAATCGTGACAAGGCTGGCGATCGAGGTGCCCTTGATCACGAACACGACTTCGTTCCCGTAGTTTCGAAGCCCAAGTCGCGCGGCGTTCGGTGCAATGATGAATCGAACGATATCCACGCGTGACAATCCGGCGACTTCCGCCGCTTCCACCTCTCCACGCGGTACGGCGCGCAGGGCGCCCGCGATGACTTCGGACAGGTATCCGGCGGAGTTCAGCGATAACGCGACCACCGCACAAAAATACGGATCGCGAAAGAAAGTCCATAAAACCGTTTCTCGTATAATGGGGAGTTCGGGCAGACCGAAATATACGAGAAAGAGCAGGACGAGAAGCGGCGCGCCCCGGAAAAAAAAGACGAACATCCATGCGAAAATCCGAAGCGGATGGTATTTCGACAGACGGCACGCCGCGACGGGAATGGCGAGGAGCATACCGAAAACCAGGGTCATCCCGGTCAACCAGGCTGTCCGCCCCGCCCCTTCGATCAGAAGCGGAAAATAGCGTTGAAGGGTCTCGAAATCCATCAGCATTTAAGTGCTAACCCGCGTCTGGAAGATGTCTGAAAAGCCGGCGTTTTCCGTTTTCCTGAAGCACCATCGAAAGCGCCGAAACGCATAGATAGATCGCGAGCGCCACGAAAAAGAACAGGAAATACGCCTTGGTATTTTCGCCTGCGGTGCTTGCCTGACCGATAAGGTCCGGGAGGCCGATCGCGGAGACAAGCGGCGTGTTTTTGATCATTACCATCCAAAGGTTCATCAACCCTGGAAACGCGAACCTCAGGGCTACGGGCAGTGTGACCTTGAAGAACGCGACACGACGGGAAAGGCCTAGTGCCGAAGCCGCTTCAATTAGTCCGGTCGGCACCGATCTCAGGGCCCCTATGAACACTTCGGCCGAATAGGCCGCGTGCACCATCGACAACGCGACCACGCCGGCAGTGAACGTGTTAAGAGAGACGGTGATTTCCAAACCGAAGAGTTTCAGAAGGTTTGTCAGGGCGATGCTGGCCCCGAAGTAAACAAGGAACAGGACAAGAAGCTCCGGTACGGATCGAAAAATGACACCGTAGCCTCCGGTAACCGCACGGAGGAGACGGTTGCCGCCAATCCCAACCACCGCGAGCCCCAGACCGATCAGGGTGCCTATCAAGTAGGAGGTGATGGCGAGGGCGATCGTGATCAGAAAGCCTAAGGCCAGCTCATCACCCCAACCATCATCTCCGAAGGCAAGTAACGCCGTTTCCATTGTTTTTCAGCGAACGCCGCGAGGCGGGGCGTCTCCGCCCCGGGTCGCAACTTAATCCCAGAATTGATCCGCCCGAATGTTGGTGCCTTCTGGCAGCCACTTCGCTTGAATCTCGTCGAAAGTTCCGTCTTCGTAAAGAGCGCGCAACGCGCGGTTGACCTCTTCGCGCAGATCATCGTCGTCCTGCCGGAACATTGCACCGGCGCCCTGTTCGCCGAACTCTTCCAGACCGATGTAGTCGCCGACCATGCCATAACCGTCCCCTTCATCGGAAGAGGTCCAAACGAGGCCCGCGAGTTGTTCAACGAACATCAAGTCGATGCGGCCGTTCTTAAGGTCCGCACCCATTTGGTCGATGTTCTCATACTGACGGATGGAAATGCCCTCGAAGTTTTCCTCCGCGTAACTCTGCTGGGTGGAGCCCCCGTACACGCCGATAACCATTCCATCGAGGTTGCTGGGGGGCGAAAGCCCTGCGTCTTCGGCACCGAAGAAGGCCGTTGGCGTCGCATAATAGGCAAGGGAGAAGTCTGCCACTTCGGCTCTTTCCGGCTTGATGCTCATCGACGAAAAGATGATGTCGAACTTGTTCGCCAGCAGAGCGGCGATCGCGCCGTCGAAATCCTGTTTGACCCAGGTACAGTTCCACTCCAGGTACTCACACACCGCGTTTCCAAGATCGATCTCGAAACCGGTGTAGCTGCCGTCTGCCTCGGTCTGTGAGAACGGAGGGAAGCTGGCCTCGGTAGCCATTGTCACGTCTCGGGCAGCGGCTGCCTGAGACAGGAGAAAAGATGCGGCGAACGCTGTAGCTAAAATATACTTCATATCGATACCCTCTCATGTCGTGGTGAAAGTCGGTGGTGAATCAAGTCAGTGGTGGGCAGACCATGGCGACAGGTACTGTGGGGTCGAATGTCGTGGGTATCTGCCACGCGGCAAGCCATCCATCGCAGGACGCTCTTACATCCTCGGTTTCGTGTTCGCGGTGAACCTTTGCGATCAGGTCTCCCTTTTTCAGGCGCGTGCCAAGCGGTATCCGCGGCTCCAGAAGCCCTGGCCTGTCGACAAGGATACTGTGTTCCGGCGCATCCAATCGCATCAGGAGGGGTGGCTCCGAAGGGGAGAGGAAATCACGGGGCAGGTTGCCGACATGGGCTAACAGGTTCAGCAAACCTTGCCGCGCGACCGCCATGGTATTCGGGTGGACGCGCCCCGCGCCGCCGAGTTCCGATGAAAACGCCTTTGCACCCAGGTTTCGCGCCGCCGCTTCAAGCGTGCCGGCATGGGGCATCTCATCGGTTCCGATGTCGTCAAAGACGATTCCGAATGGCGCACCAAATATGCGAAGCCATTCCCGCATTTCCAGGTCTTCCCGTGATCCGATCCGGGCCTGCACGTTGCCGCTGGGCACGAACTCGAAGACTTTGCCGCCTGAGTGAAGATCGATGAGAACGTCAACATTGGGGAGGACGTAACGGAGCATGAAGTCCGCGATACGACCTGTCTTCGTCTGCAGGCTCGGTGTGACGTATTGCCGGTTGAGATCCAGCTGGTCCACGGCGTCCATCCGGGTGCCCGCGCGGCAGGCACCGGGATTGTGGAATGGCAAACAAATCACGCGGCCCGTCAGGGGGAGTTGGTCCAGTTTGGCGGCCAACTCGGAAACCGCTATTTGACCTTCAAACTCGTCTCCATGAGTTCCGCCGACAACGAGTGTCGTCGGACCAGCCCCTGCGGAGCGGACATAAAACTCAAGGCCCGTCTCATGTTTCAATCTGCCCGTCAGCGGCATTTCTTCGAAAAGACCGACGGATGAGACATTCCCAGTTTGTAGGTTCTGCAACATCTCTAAATGATAGCCGAGCGTTCAGGACTCTTGTTTTCCAGGCTTTGGAAGCTTACTTCACGTTTCCCGAAGCAATTGAGGTGCGGCAATGATTGGCAGGGTCAGCGACATAGACATTCGTCTCCTACGGGTCTTTGTCGCCGTTGTGGATGCTGGCGGGTTTTCCCTCGCGGTTCCGCGGCTGAATGTCGCTGAATCGACTGTAAGTCAGCATATGTCGGATTTGGAAAAGCGCATCGGGATGAGGCTGTGTGAGAGAGGGCGGGGCGGCTTTCGGGTTACGCGCGATGGCGCCCAGGTATATACCCAAGCCATCCAACTACTTGATCATCTTGAGCATTTTAGGGATGAGCTTTCCTCCATAAAAAATGAACTATCGGGGACCCTTCGGGTTGGGCTCACAGACGGATTGATTACCGAGGATGATTTCCGGGTCGCCGAACGATTGACCGAGTTCGCCGAACTCCAACCGACCATCAAACTGGAAATCACCATTCGCTCACCAAGATTGCTGGAGCGGGCGGTCTATGACGGTGAGTCGGATATTGCGATCGGAGCCCAACACCGGCGCGTGTCGGGTCTTGGTTTCAAGCCGCTGTTCGAAGAGCGGAACAACCTTTATTGCGGTAGGGCCAACCCGCTTTTTGAAAGGGACGAGGCAGATATTTCGTCGCGGGACATTGCCCAGCAGAAAAGATTGGCGCGCGGCTACTTAGACCGCTTTGACTCCCAGTTCTTTCCGGAGCAAGGGCATGCGGCAACGGTCCATCACATAGAAGCCGCGGCGATGTTGATATTGAAGGGCACCTTTGTCGGCTTCCTTCCCGAACACTATGCGCGCCCGTATGTCGATAAGGATGAATTGCGGGTGCTTCGACCAGATGTATTTACGTTCCGGTCAAGCATAGGATTGATAACGAAGTCCGATCGAAAAGATGAACCGAGGAGTATGGCTCTTTCCGCGTTCCTGCGATCCTCTATCCCAAATCCAGGCTAGCAAGCCTGCGCGGCGGCATGAATAGAGAAAAATCGGTTTGCCGATAGAGGCGATTTGAACCCCTGTCGCTTTCCCTCTCATCTAGCGCAACTAGGGCTGAGCGCCGGAGCGCTCAATCCGGATTACTCTGACAAGACCCATCCTATACCTGGTGGAACCCATGGGTGTGCAAGAGGTCGATAATGACCTTTTTTGCGCGGGTCCGATGGATGGTGTGCAGCTCTCTCGCCCGTTTCCCGTCGCCGGCCAGGATGGCGTCAAAGAGTTCACGGTGGTCATGGTTCGACTGTGTCGGCGTAGGGCGCAGCCGCAGTGTAAGCATTCGCGCACGCTGTACCTGATCGTTATAGGAAGCGACAATCGCCTTCAGCCGATGGTTGGTCGACAGGGCAACCAGCTGTTCGTGAAACCGGCGGTCCGCGTCGGCCCAGGCTTCACGATCTTCTTTCTCCAGCGCGCGGTCCATATCATCCAACGCGGCACGGATTGCGCTTTCTTCCTCCGGGGACAGTCTGCGCCGGGCCGCCTGATCTGCGGCAAGGCCCTCCAGCTCCGTCAGGACTTCGTAGATCTCCTCCATGTCGTGAGCAGCGAGGGGGAGGATCCGCACGCCGCGGCGAGGACGAACTTCGACGAGGCCGAGAGATTCCAGAACCACGGCCGCCTCCCGGACCGGGGTGCGTGACATGCCCAGCATATCGGCCAGTTCCGTTTCAAGATAGCTGGACCCTGCCGGAAGCCGGTTGTTGATGATCATTTCCCGCAGGGCGGCGGTCGCCCGCTGCGTCTGGGATGGCATGCGCTGGGACTTGTCCGCCGCGTCGTCATTCGGTGTCTTGGCTGAAGTACTTGGCATGTCGGTCCGATCATACTCCGAAACAGGTCGGCAATCATATCGAATGCTGCGCCGGTGTCGATTCGTGCATTGCCGAGACTGCCGCGGGGAGTGCATCCAGAACGGCGTTTGAAACGTCGTCTGTCGTGGAAGAACCGCCCAGATCCGGGGTCAGCGCCCGTTTCTCCGCGATCACGGTTTCCACCGCCTGCTGCAGGATCGATCCGGCATCGACAAGCGCAGGGTCGTTCTTTCTTTCGCCCAGCCAGTCCAGCATCATTGCGGCCGACAGGATCATGGCCATCGGATTTGCGATATCCTGCCCGGCAATATCGGGTGCACTTCCGTGGCAGGGCTGGAACACCGCGTGTCTGGCGCCGATATCCGCCGATGGTGCCAGCCCCAGACCGCCCATCAGACCCGCACCCAGGTCGGACAGAATATCCCCGAACATGTTTTCCGTTACCAGAACGTCCAGATCCCAAGGTTTCTGAACCATCTTAAGCGCGGTTGCATCGACATAGGCGGCATCGGCTGAGATGTCCGGGAAATGCGTGGCCTGTTCCCGAAAGATCGAACGGAAAAAGGCAAAGGACCGGAATACGTTTGCTTTGTCGACACAGGTCACACGACCCGGTCCAAGGCCCTTTGCCTTCCTGGAAATGGCAAGCCGAAATGCGGTTCTAAACAGAAACTCACTTACGTCCCGGGTGATGACCATCGTTTCTTCGGCGCGGGACTCAGTGACCACGCCCTTTCCCATGGAAGCGAAAAGTCCTTCTGTCGATTCGCGGATGATCACGAAGTCAACCGATGTGCCTGACGGAAGGTTTAGAGGGGTCGTCTGACCGGGCGCAATACGAACGGGGCGCAACCCGGCGATCAGGCCAAGCTGCTGCCTGAGTTCAATCTGTGGCGAAATTTCCGTTCCGTCCGGATAACGAATGTCCGGGTCGCCCATCGCCGACAGCAAGATTGCATCCGCCGACCGTGCCGTGGCGAGCGACTCGCCGGGCAGGGACATTCCGGTCCGTGCGTAGTGATTGGCCCCCGCTGGCGCGACATTGAAATCGAACCGGAACGTACCCAGAAGCGCGGCAAGTCCGTCCAAAATCTTGATCGTAGGCCGCATGATTTCCGGGCCGATCCCGTCGCCTTCGAATACGGCAATTTTATGAGTTTCCGTCATTGCGTCTCTCTTGTTGTCGCACCGCCAAAGCAACAGTACGTGCCGCGCGGGCCGATGGATATCCGGTGTTGTTGACAATGAATAGTATAATGTATACGTTAAATTATACAAGGGTGGCATTCAGCTGCCGAATGAACGGAGGAGACACAATGAAACAGTTATTGAAGGCAGCGGCATTCGTAGCCGTCTGTGCCGGGTTTGCCTTGCCGGCAAATGCCCAGACCTATCCGTACAGAGACATTACGACCGCCGTTGTCTGGGGCGCGGGCGGCGGAACGGATACAATCAATCGAATGATCATGGCGGAGATGGAGAAGCATCTTCCGGTCAGCATTAACGTCATCAACCAGACCGGCGGTGTCGCCGGGTCGAACGGAATGGTCTATGTCGCCAACCAGCCCGATGACGGGTACACGCTGGTGGGGCTGTCTGAATCGAATGTCACTGCCGCGGTCCAAGGCGGTTGGGACAACAAGTTTTCATTCTGGTACCCCTTTATCGTCGGCGGTTCGCCCGACCTGATTTCGGTTCCGGCGAATTCGCCGTATCAGACGCTGGAAGAACTGGTTGATGCGGCGCGTGCGAATCCGGAAACGATTGCTGCGGCTGCATCGGGATCCGGATCGATTCATCACCTGAATCTGCTCGCGATCGAAAACGGCACCGGCGCGGATTTCAAATTTATCCCTTACGGTGGGTCCGCACCCGGCCAGGAAGCGGCAGTCGCGGGTGAGGTCGCGGTCGTTGTCACATCCCTTGCGGAACAACAGCCCCTGATCGAAGGCGGTCTGCTGCGCCCGCTGGCCACGCTGACCCCGTCGTCGGCCTCATTGGGTGGGGTCGAAATTCCGTCCTCTTTTGATATCTACGACGGATTGGATCAGCACCTGCCGTTGATGCAGGCGATTGGTTTCGCGGTCCATGCGTCAGCGTCTGACGAAGTCAAAGCGGCATTGACCGCCGCGTTCGATCAGGCAATGGCATCCGATACCGTCGCGGAGTGGGCGGAATCGAATTTCTACGAGATTTCGGGCCAATCGGGTGCGGAGGCATCGGCCACTTTCGCAAGGCTGGAAAGCACGTTCGCCTGGACGCTTTGGGACCTGGGTGCTGCGGAAGTCGATCCGTCTACCCTGGGTATCGAACGCCCGTAATCTTTCGTTAGAGGAACGGACCGTCGGTTTCCTCCCTGACCGGCGGTCCGTGACCTTCAAGGGTGAAACCCATGGTGGACAAGCAGCTTCTCAGATCGCGCGACTTGATAGCGGCGATCTGCTTGATGGCGGTCAGTCTGTTTTTTCTGTGGCGTACCAGTCTGCTGCCTTTCTTCAATTCACGTGCCGCCGGTGTCGATAGCGCGGACTGGTATAATTCGGCTGCGCTTGTGCCGTTCGGCATTTTTGGTGCGCTGTTTCTGCTTTCGACAGGGCTTTTGATCGTCGCGATACGGGGCGGAGGCTTCGAAGTCTGCAGAAAGTTTTCTCTGAGCAGCCTTCGGACGCCTGAGGCCATGCGTATCGCCTGTCTTGCCGCGGTGCTGATTTGCTATATCGGCGGGCTTGTTCCCCGGGTCGACTTCATTGTCTCAAGCGGCCTTATCATCACCGCCCTCATTTTCGGATTTCATACAGAAGACAGAAAGTCGCTTGTCTCCGCGGTCGTTCTGACAGCGATCCCGGCCGTCTATACCTTTGTGTTCTATACGGAACAGACGGAATGGTCGCGACATTGGGATGATGACGCAATTGCGCTCGCAAGTTGGATCGCCTTGAGCGTGGTGATGTTCCGGTCCGCAGCGCGCCGGCACGGCAATTCACGCGTCACCAGGGCTACACCCGTTATCGCGATCCTGATTCCGTTCCTGCTTGTTACGGCGATGGCATTCGGGTTTCGCCAGAATGTACCGAACCGCACCGGTCTTATCTTCAGTCAGATTGAATACCATTACTACGTCACCCTTCGCCCCCTGTTTCAGGGTGAGTGAGGTTTCATGGACTTTCTGGTCTCTCAACTGTCTGCGTTCGGGGCGAGCCTGATATCCCTGGCGTCCGACCCCGTAACCTATATCTATCTTGTCTGTTCGGTCTTCTTGGGGATTGTCTTCGGGGCATTGCCGGGACTGACCGCAACGCTGGCGGTATCCATTCTGACCGGGTTCTTCGGCAACAAGTTCCCCCTGGAACAATCGCTGATCGCCCTGATCGGTGCATATGTCGGCGCGATCTACGGTGGATCCTACCCGTCAATTCTTCTGAACATTCCGGGCACGGCAGCGTCTGCCGCGACCGCAATGGACGGGCATCCGCTGGCCAAGCAAGGCCGCGGAGGGGAGGCGCTGGGAATCACCACAACCGCCTCGTTCATCGGCACTCTGTTCGGCACGTTCTGTCTTCTGATTTTTGTCTGGCTTCTGATACTGGTATCCCAAAACATCGCGTCGCCGGAAAAAGCCCTGCTGGCGCTGTTCGGCATCCTTTTGTCCGGAACGCTGATGAGTCAGGACCTGGTGATAAAGGGTTGGATCTCGGGTCTCATCGGGCTTGCCATGGCGATGGTGGGGATGGACCCGATTCTTTCGGAAGCCCGATACACGTTCGGTTGGTCCTATTTGCTATCGGGCTTCCAGGTTGTCCCGGTTCTGATGGGGGCTTTCGCCATCCCACAGATCATCGACGGCATGCGCGCCGGCGGTCTGGGGGCCGTCCCGGCAAAGGTCGGGCGCATCGTCCCGAAAATCGGCGAAGTCATCAGGCGCGGTCCGGGCATATTGCGGTCGGGGGCGATAGGAACCGGAATCGGCGCACTTCCCGGTGTCGGAGAGGATGTCGCGGGATGGGTTTCCTATGGTGTCGGGAAAAGCGTGTCCAAGGACGGAAAGAATTTCGGAAAAGGGTCGATCAACGGTCTCATCTCCGCAGAGGCCGCGAACAATGCCGCCATCGGCGGCGCGTTGATTCCGCTTCTGGTGCTGGGAATACCCGGGTCACCGCCGGCTGCCGCATTGTTGGGGGCCCTAAAAATCAACAATGTGATTCCGGGCCCTACCATCGACCCGGCACTGATTGTCCATATCGTCTCCATTCTGGTCATGGCATCACTGACGATGGCCATAATGGGCCTGTTTACGGCGCGCATTTTCATCTTGATCCTGCAGATTCCGGGAACGGTTTTTCTGCCGGTGGTCCTGGTGCTTACGACCGTAGGGTCGTTTTCGGTCGGCGGCGGGACGAACGACCTGTTCCTTATGCTGGCGGTTGGCTTTCTGGCCTATGCGATGGTTTCGATGCAATATCCGATCGCGCCCATGGTGATTGGCGTCATTCTGGGGCCGCTCTTTGACGAAACCTTTCGCCGGTCGCTGCTGATTTCCGACGGGGACCTGTCGATCTTCGTGACACGGCCCGGGGCCGGATTGCTTTTCGCATTGAACCTCGTGCTGATAGTTTCGCAATTTCCGCCCGCGCGGCGTGCCGCACGGCGGCTGGCAGGCGCCATCATATCTAGGGGAGGCTGACAGAATGTTCGCGGTCTGTGTGAAGTTTGAAATTGACCCGACCCAAATGGATGCATTCATGGTCCGAATGCGTCAGCAGGCAGAAGACAGTCTGCGGAAGGAAGAGGCCTGTTCGCGGTTTGATGTCTGGACCGACCCGGGTCGCGAGGGGCAGGTGTTCCTGTACGAAATTTATGCGGATGCGGATGCATTCCGGCAGCACCTTGATTCCGACCATTTCAAATCGTTTGACTTGGAAACCCGGAACATGATCAGGGGCAAGACCGTGGAGACATGGTCGGGTGCGCAAAAAAATTAGAAAATCAGGATTGGAGGTGCCGGATGGAAGAGCTTTGGGAAGTCACCGCGATCAAGTACGCGGAAAGAAACAATCGCACCCGGAATGAATCCTTCATCGTCGACGATGACCATGCCAGCGGGCATGAAATGGACTACTTCCTGTGGGTTCTTCGATCCAGTCATGGCACGATTGTGATCGACACGGGCTATGACGCCAAAGAAGGCGCGCGTCGCGGGCGTCCGGTTATCCGTGACCCGGATGTGGCTTTGCGGTCGGTTGGCGTCGACCCGGATACGATCGACACGGTAATCATCACTCACCTTCACTATGATCATGCCGGTGGCCTGGACCGCTTTCCGCGCGCCACGTTCTATGTTCAGCAGGCTGAAATGGCCTATGTGACAGGCCCATGCATGTGTCACCCGCACCTCCGCTATCCCTTCACGGCGGATCATGTATGTCAGGCGGTTCGGCTTTTGTATGACGGCCGTCTCAGGTTCCATGACGGGGATGCCCAGATCGCACCGGGGGTTACCGTCCACAGGATCGGCGGTCATACCAAGGGGCTTCAGGCAGTCCGCGTGAAGACTTCAGCAGGCTGGATGTGCCTGGCGTCGGATGCATCGCACTACTACGAAAATTTTGTTGCCGCGAAACCGTTTCCCATCGTTGTCGACCTGAAGGAGATGCTGGACGGATTTATCCGTATCCAGGAACTGGCGTCGTCCCCGACGCTGGTGGTGCCCGGACACGATCCGAAGGTTTTCCGCTTTTTCGACGCTATGGACGGCCTGCCGGAATTCGCGCGGCGGCTGGACCTGGGACCGAATGGAGCAATCGCGGCAGAGGTTGCCTGACATGTTGCTGGGTTGCATAGGCGATGACATTACCGGTTCCAGTGACCTTGGCCTGACCCTTTCCAAAGAGGGAATGCGCGTCACGCAGTATTGCGGCGTGCCTGATGAACCGGCCCGTAGAGATGTCGACGCTGGTATTGTCGCGCTGAAAAGCAGGACCATTCCCCCGGATGAGGCCGTTGCCCAAAGCATCGAAGCCCTGCGCTGGCTGCGTGACCAGGGCTGCCAACAGTACCTGTTCAAATACTGTTCGACATTTGATTCCACACCCGATGGAAACATCGGCCCCGTCATCGAAGCATTGATGGAAGAACTGGCTGTGGATCGCTGCATTGTCTGTCCGGCATTTCCGGCAACAGGGCGGTTGGTGTTCCAGGGCCATCTTTTTGTGAACGACAGGCTGTTGAACGAATCCGGTATGCAGCACCATCCGCTGACCCCGATGACGGACCCGGACATCCGGCGTTGGCTGGCCTTGCAAACAAGACAACCCATCGGTCATGTCGCCCATGCGGATGTCACGAAAGACAGTGCATCAATTCGCAGTGCCTTGGATCGGGAGGTGGCGGCCGGCGGCGGCATTGTCGTGGTCGATGCTGTAAGCGACCGGGACCTGCGGACCATCGGTGCAGCGTGCAGGGATGTTATGCTGGTGACGGGAGGGTCCGGAATCGGGTTGGGGCTGCCCGCCAATTTCGGGATTACGTCCGCCAGCTCCCCGGCCGCGCCCATCTCGACTGAAAAATCTAGCGGCGGTGTCGTTCTTTCGGGGTCTTGCTCCAATGCGACCCGCCAACAGGTGGCCGAATATTCCCGGCATCATCCCGCAAGATCAATTGATCCCGCCGACATATTGGACGGTCGGCAGACCGCCCAGGACATTGCGTCCTGGTTGATGGACCATATCGACGAAGACCCGATCCTCTATTCGTCGGCGGACCCGACAGATGTCAATGCCATGCAGGATCGATATGGTCACCTGACGGCGGCTGAAACCGTCGAGGGAATGTTTTCCAAGGTTGCGCAATCCGTTTATCGCGCCGGCGTGCGTCGTATCGTCGTAGCGGGTGGTGAGACATCGGGCGCAGTGGCAACCGCCCTTGACCTTACCGCGTTGCGGATCGGGCGGGAAATTGCCCCCGGTGTTCCTGTTCTTTATGCGGACGATCTTCGACTGTCCGTCGCGTTCAAATCCGGCAATTTCGGAGATCCGGACTTCTTCGAAGCCGCGTTGGCTGCGTTGGGAGGGGTCGATGGGGCCTGAGGCGGATCTGCGCGAACGCATCTGCCGCTTGGCACGCTCCCTGTTTGACCGGGGGCTTACGTCCGGGTCATCCGGCAATATCTCTGCGCGATTGGAAGACGGGACAATACTCGTCACACCGACGGGCAGCAGTTTCGGGAACCTGGATCCGGCTCGCCTTAGTCGGATAGACCACAACGGAACATTGCTGGATGGTGATCCGCCTACGAAGGAAGCCGCATTGCACACGGCGTTCTATGAAACCCGCGGTGCAAAGGCCGGCGCAGTCGTCCACCTGCATTCGACACATTCAACCGCGCTTTCAATGCTGCCGGAAACAGATCCAGATAATGCCTTGCCACCGCTTACGGCCTATCCCCTGATGCGGTTGGGGCGGGTAAAGCTGCTTCCCTACTTTCGGCCGGGGGATCCTGCCATGGGGGCCGCCGTGCGCGGCCTTGCCGGGAAAAGGTCCGCCGTGATCCTGGCGAATCACGGCCCGGTCGTTGCCGGAATGGATCTGGAATCCGCCGTCTACGCGATGGAGGAGTTGGAGGAAGGGGCAAAACTGACACTTCTGACGCGCGGTCTGTCACCACGCCTTCTGTCCACCGATCAGGTCAGGGACCTGGTCCGAACATACGATATCGAATGGGATGATTGATCGACGCCGATCAGCACGAAAGTTTCCGTCCATCCGCCGCGGATTTGTAAATCAATTCTTCCATTTCAATGACACGCAGATAGTCGGACGCCAGATTTTCGAAGGGGCCGTCCCCACGCAACGCCGCAATGACACTTTCCTGTAAGGCATAGATGCAGTCGCCGCCGAAACGATCCGTCCGCTCTGGCGTGAAAATCAGCTCGGACGCTATCTCTCCCTTGCGCCGAAGGTGAAGTGTCCCGTCACCCAGAAGCCTGATTTCACCCGTCGTTCCTTCCAGGGAACATTCACCCATCGTCAAGCGATGGTTGTCCGCCGGATGGTCGATCAGCCGGTTCCCGTCGAACAAGGCACGCGTGCCGTTTGTGTATTCGAAAAGGAAAAATCCTGCATCTTCGCCTTTGATGGCCGGGTTCAACTGTCGAAGGTCCGCATAAACCGCTACCGGTTCCCCCAGAAGATACCGAAATGTGTCGATCCAATGAACGCCGGTTTCGTGGATCAGGAACTTGTTCATTTCCTGGAAGTAGGGTTGGCGGTCCAGATAGGCGCGTTCGCCTTGCCCGTCCCCTGGCCGAAGCCGAAAGGATATTTGCAATATGTCCCCGATCAGTCGGTCCTCAATCGCATCTTTCATCGCACGGTACCAGGGTTGAAACCGGAAATTTTCGTGAACGATCAATGGGATGCCCTTGGCCGACGCAAGCGCGGTCGCACGCCGCGCCGCCGCCAGGTCGCCACAGAATGGTTTCTGACAGATAACTGCTTTGGGCGCATGACGTAGCGCCATTTCCACCATTTCAAGATGCGCATCCGGCGGCGTTACAATGTCGACAATGTCCGGGGCTGTTTCACGCAGCATCTTTTCAACATCGGTATAGGGTGCGGCCCCGCTCTGGTTCGCACGCGACATGTCCTGGTCAGCAACGGCGACCAGTTCCGTTTTTGGGTTACGCCGCCACGCTTCATGATGAAACTGTGCGAAATATCCCGCTCCAACGACTGCTACTTTGTACCGTGTCATTTCGGATGTGTCCGACATTGTTCCCGCCGGCTCCGGCAGGTCTGGTGAATGGGAAGGCATAAGGAACGCGCCTGTTCCAACATTTAGACTATCTGACTAGAATTTTTTACGGATAAAATAGTGTATACATTAAATTGGTTATCGCAACGATTTGCGTCCTTATGAAAGTTGTAGCCTATCGGAAGAAGGCGGGGTGAAAGAAATGGCGCAGGCTGTGCCGCCATACCCGTTATGGTTACCCATATAACAAGTCGGGTGGGAATCTGTGCGATGCCCATACAGTGCCGAACTTTTATGGATGCCAAGTTAGATCAATAGACCGTCGACCTGCCGAAACCACAATGGACCCGGATGATCTAAGGCGAACTGCTGAAACCCCGGAAAAGGTTTCTTATTGCACGGAACAGAAGCTCGGCGCGGAATCGCGCAATTCACGTTGGACTGACGGTGCCATTTCATCAGCTTGTATAGGCCCGCCAGCTCCTCAAATGAGTGATGTCCTTCGCGCCCCGAATGCCGTCGGCTTCCACCAAAAAACCATGCACCGTCTGGCCACCTGCAAGCTCGACAGTCCCAATGGATAGTGGGGACGGAACCCCCGCCACGAAGTCGCCTACAGCCTTTCGCGGCAGCGCCCACACTTCCAATTGAATCGCGGCGCCATCTTCCTCTCGCAGCAGACCGGGGCGTTCCGGCGGCCCCCCTGCGAGCGCATAAAGGCGATAGCAAGGCGCGGTTGCGGTCGCCTCAACCAAACGTCCGCCCCGTGATGTCAGTTCGTGGTTGAGCGGCATGCCGGACATGTGGGCGCCGCAAACGGCAAGGGCGAACTCGTCCGCATCAACGGGTTCGGACGTCGATGTGCCGGGTAGCGAACCGCCTTCGTAAGCATGAGCCAAGCTTGCCAATTGCGCGTCGTTTCCGGATGGCGCCAACAGAGTGATCGAGCCGGGCCGGCCGTCGCTTCGTGCCTGGGCTGGAACGGCAATGCCGCACATATCCAGCAAGTTTACAAAATTCGTGTAGGTGCCCAGATTTGAGTTCGGCGTGATCGGGTCGGCCTTGAGATCCGCAAGGGTATAGAAGGTTGGGATTGTCGGGACACAAAGCATGTCGACGTCACACAAGATCGCCTGGGCTTCGCGCGTCAGTTCCTTCAGCTTATAGATACTCCGAAATGCATCAGCGGCGGACAGGGTGGCGCCCGCACCGATCACCTTGGCCGTTATCGGGTGCACAGCGGTCGGGTTGTCGCGCATCAGCTTTTCGATCACCGCATAGCGCTCTGCGACCCAAGCCCCGTCGTAGAGCATGTCCGCGACATTGTGGAGCGGGGTAAAATCCTGCTTTACAATCTGGGCTCCCAGGTCGGTCAGCCGTGCAAGGCTCTGTTCGAAATTTGCCGCCTGGCAATCATCGCCGAAGAATTTCAGACTTGCGGCGTCGGGCACCCCGATGCGCAGGCCTGCGCGGGGCGGGTGCAACCGACCGGGGGCGACATTCCGGGAATAAGGGTCGTTCGGATCCTCGGCACAGGTAAGCTGAAAAACCCGGAACGCATCTGCGACATTGGTCGCAAACACGGAAATGGTATCCAGCGTTCGGCACGCGGGGACGACACCACTGGCGGACAGACTTCCCAATGTCGGTTTAAGCCCGACGATGTTGTTGAGTGCCGCGGGCACCCGTCCGGAACCTGCGGTATCTGTTCCCAACGAGAAGGTTACGAACCCGTGACCTACCGCGACCCCGGAGCCGCTGGAAGATCCGCCCGGCACGATTTCCGGGTCAACCGCGTTCCGTGGCGTGCCATACGGTGACCGAACTCCAACAAGACCGGTTGCGAACTGATCCATGTTGGTTTTTCCGACCAGCAATGCCCCGGCGGCGCGCAGCCTGGAAACAACGAAAGAGTCAGCCGCTGCCGTATAGGCATATTCGGGGCATGCGGCTGTGGTCGGAATATCCGCTACATCTATGTTGTCTTTGACGACATACGGAACCCCCCATAGCGGAAGGTCAGCCCGGTTCCCGGGGAGCGATTCCGCGTCCGCGATTACATCTTCCATCGGTCTCAGATGAATGAAGATGGCTTTGTCATCGACTGTCTGAATTCGGCGATAGACCGCACGTACCACGTCGCTCGGCGAAAGACCGTTTCCATAAGCTTCGTCCAGCAGCGAAAGGGTCAGCGGATTATCGTACAGCATACGTGTCTCCATGTTCATGAAACCGGCAGGGCCGGCGGTTGCGGGGCGGCGGAGACAAGCGCGCGCGTATAGGGATGCTGCGGGGTTTCCATCACCGTTGCGGACGGACCACGGTCTACGATCTCCCCATGCTGCATCACTATGACTTCATCGCATAACAGGCGCACAACATTCAGGTCATGACTGACAAACAGGTAGGACATGCCAAGACGCGCGCGCAGTTCCACAAGCAGGTTGAGTACAACCGCCTGGATAGACACATCCAGCGCGGCCGTGGGCTCATCCAAAATCAGCAACCTTGGTTCCAGGGCAATGGCGCGGGCGATGCCGACGCGCGCTTTTTGTCCCCCCGACAATTGGTGGGGAAAGCGGTTTAGCAAGGCATCGGGCAATCCTACGAGGTCAGCCAGTTCCTCAATACGGTCCTGCAGCTGTTTGCCGGAGATTTTTGCGATCTGACGCAACGGTTCAGCGATCGCAGAAGCAGCCGTGTCCCGGGGGTTCAAACTGTCCGTGGCATCTTGAAACACCATCTGGATACTGCCCCTCAATGGGTGGCGCATGAAGCGGCCCGATGGCGTGGCGGCAATGTCTTGGCCGTCAAAAATGATGCTGCCGGATGTCGGGTCCTGTAGTCGAACGATCATTTCTGAGGTTGTCGACTTGCCGCTGCCGCTCTCCCCCACAAGGCCAAGAGACTGTCCGGACTTTATCTTGAAAGAGATCCCCTTGACGGCGTGAACCGGTCCGGATTTTCCAGGATATGTCTTGACCAGATCAATTACTTCCAAAAGCGCGTCTTCATGAACTTCATGCTTTGGCGCGTCCGTCCGCTTTTCCGGTGGCAGAAGACTTCGGATTGTGGCGCCGATGCGCGGGGTCGCATCCACAAGCTTGCGCGTATAAGGGTGTTCCGGCGCGACAAACAGATGTTGGGGGTCGCCTTGTTCGACGATCCGACCATCCTTCATGACAACAATCCGATCGCAATACTGCGATGCAAGGCCCAGATCGTGGGTAATCAGGATCATGCTCATGCCGCGTTCCGTGGCTAGTTCCCTGACCAGGTCCATGACGGCCTTCTGCGTGGTGATATCCAGGCCGGTTGTCGGTTCATCCGCGATCAGAAGGCGCGGATTACAGGCAAGCGCGATGGCGATCACAACGCGCTGGCACATTCCCCCGGACAACTCGAAAGGATAGGAGTGATATCGCGCTGCTGCATTGGTGATCTTGACCGCTTCCAGCGCGGCAATGGCCTTTTCCTTTGCATTCTGGCGCGTGGCCTGGGCGTGGCGGATCAACACATCTTCGATCTGGCGGCCCACGCGCTTGATCGGGTTCAAGGCTGCCCGTGGGTTCTGAAATATCATCGATATCTCGCGCCCGCGAATGTCGCGCATCTCACGTTCTGCGGCATGGCGCAGATCGATACCGCTATAGGTCATCTCGCCACTGCGAATTTCCCCGCCCGCATCGAGGATACGCATCAACGCGTACGAGGTAACCGATTTACCGGACCCGCTCTCCCCCACAATTCCAAGTGTCTCACCCTTGCTGACGTTAAGGGAGATTCCACGGACCGCATTTACTTCGCCCTTTCGGGTACGAAACGCGACGGCTAGATCTTGGATGGACAACACCGGCTCAGGTCCTCTTTCGCGGATCGACGATATCCCGAAGCCCGTCACCCAAAAGGTTAAAGGTAAAGACTGCCAGCATCAGCCAGAGGCCCGGGAACAGAGCCAGCCACCACTCGCCGGATACGATGAAGTTGGCGCCTTCCGCGACCATGATGCCCCATTCCGGGGTGGGCGGACGTACGCCCAAGCCAATGAAGCTGAGACCCGCAGCGTTCAAAATGGCCCAACCGAGGTTGAGAGAAGCCTGAACCATCATTGGCGGCAGGGCATTCGGGAAGATATGATACGCAAGCACGCGGAAATCGCTGTTCCCGGAAAGCTTCGCCGCCTGCGCAAAGCCTGCATGGCGGCGGATATTTACTTCGGCACGCACAAGCCGGGCATAAAAGGGAATATTGATGATCGCGGTGGCGTAGATGATGTTCTCTACAGTATTGCCAAGCGCCGCAACGACGCCCATTGCCAACACAAAGAGCGGAAAAGCCATAATCGTATCGAGGAATCGATTCAGGGTCGCATCCAGCCAACCTCCCCAATAGCCCGCAATGCCGCCAAGGACGGACCCGATCACGAAGCTAAGCGCCACGGCCGCGACGGAGATCGTCAGATCAAGCCGGGTCGCAACAATCACGCGGCTGAAGACATCACGTCCTAAATTGTCCGTGCCGAACAAATGATCCCAGCTTGGCGGTTCCAATGCACGGGCGGCGTTTGTGGTCAGCGGGTCATAGGGAACCAACGACGGGCCGAAAAATGCGCACGCCAAAAAGAAGGCGAGCATGCAGAACGCCAGCAGCGTGACAGGGTTATCCTGTAAGACATAGGCAATGTGTCCCAGCGCCGTATCGCCTTTTGGGCGGTCTGGGGCAGCAGCGGTTTCAGTTGCGTCTGTCATCAACCGAGTCCAATCCGGGGATCAATCAGCGCATAGGCAATGTCTATGATCAGATTGAGAAGGACGAACAGCAAGGCCATCGCAAGAACAAAGCCTTGAACGGCGGCATAGTCCGAAGCGACCAGGGCCTCGACGGCATAGGAACCGATGCCGGGCCAGGCAAAGACTTTCTCAACCAGCACATTGGCGCCCAACGTGAAGGAGAACACCATCCCCAGGGTGGTGACGACGGGGAGCAGCGCGTTCCTGAATGCATAACCGTACAGCACTTTGCGTCTTCCAAGACCGGCAGCGCGCGCCGTGCGGATGAAGTCGGAAGACAGCGCCGACAGCATTGCCGCGCGGGTCATGCGTGCGATAGGTGCCAATGTGAACAGGGCAAGTGTCGTCGCCGGCAGCACGAGTTGCTTCAGGGTCCCAACCAAGGTTTCCCAGTCGCCGACCAACACGGAATCAATAATGTAAAAGCCCGTTACACGGGGCGGTGACAGATAGATGAAATCAAGCCTGCCCAGCGGTGACGGCGCGATTCCCAGAAGGTAGTAAAAGATATAGATCAGAACTATTCCCGTGAAGAATGTCGGCATCGACACACCCGCAGTAACAAGCACTCTGCAAAGATGATCAATCCAGGTGCCGGGTTTGGTTGCCGCCAGCACACCCAATGGGATTGCGATGGCGCAAGACAAGGTGAGCGCAACAAAGGTCAGTTCCAGCGACGCCGGAAGACGGGCCGCCAGATCCTGGGTAACCGGCTGTCCGGTGAAAAGGGATGTACCAAGATTTCCCTGGGCTAGATCGCCAACATAGTAGAAAAACTGTTGTACCAATGGTTTGTCGAGACCCAGCTCTCTTCGGATTTCGGCGATGGACGCTTCGTCCGCAGCCGGGCCTGCGACATAGGCTGCCGGATCACCGGGCAGGGCGCGGGTCAGCAGGAAAGAGACGACCACAACACCCAAGACCACGGGGATCGCCTGGGCAATTCGGCCCAGGATCATGGTTGCACGCCGGTCCATCACGCATTGGTGCTCAAAGGACGGACGTCCAACTGACGATGGAACCAGAACTCGTAGCCGGCCGCGCCATTCATGGCGACATTCAAAGCCGGCTGCCAGAGCGGGATGCGCGGCAGGTCCTCAAATGCGATCTCAATCATGCGCCTGATCGCCGGGGCATAGGCCGGGTCATCCATTGGAATGTGAAGCGTTTGATCGACGAGCGTTTCAATTTCCTCATTCAGATAGTTGGAGGAATTGAACAGGTGCCCATTCTTGTATGCCCAGAAGAAGTAGTAATCCGGGGTGTTGAGCCAGCCGCCGAAATTTTCGAGGTGCAGCGGCAGTCGTTTTTCGACAAGTGCCGCTGTCCGCCAGTTCGCGCCCGGAATTTTTTCGATTTCTGCTGTGATGCCGATTTCCGCAAAAGATTCCTGCAGCAAGAGTGCGGTCGGCTCCATCCAGTCCGCAAGGTCCAGGCTGATCGATAGCGGGACTTCGAAGCCGGATGCATAACCGGACGCTGCCATATGTTCCTTTGCCATGGCCATATCGGTCGAATAGGGGGATTTCTGTGGCCATGCGATGTCGCTGACGTCACTTTCACCACCCCACATCGGTGCACCGCGCCCATAGGCAGCGGTCTGGAAAATCGCCTCATAGGGAATCGCGTAGGCAAGAGCCTTTCGGACATTGGCATCCTGGAACGGTTCGAACGTGAAGTTCGGGCACAGGCAATAGATGCAGTTTTCGATCGGGGTCGAATAAACCTCGACGCCGTCGACTTCTGCCAGTTCCTGCGCATCCTTGTTCGGTATGTCGAAGGACATCTGGACATCGCCGCGTTCGATCAGGGCGCGGCGGGTGGCCGGGCTTGGAACCTCACGCACAATGACGCGTTTGAAAACCGGCAGCGGACCGCCAACCCAATCGTCGTTGCGTTCGTATACCAATTGCTGGCCCTGGTCCCACTGGGCAACCTTGTAAGCGCCGGAACCGGCAGGGTTGGTGTGCAGATATTCTGCAGCCCACGGATCTTCTGCCGTTGCGTTTTCAATGGCGACCGCCGAATTGATGATGAACGGCACCGGGACGGCCAAATCCGGCAGGGTCAGCTTTGAAGGCCGGTCGAGGGTGATGACAAAGGTTTCGTCATCGACGGCTTCGAACTGTTCTGGACGCTCAAGACCGCCTGCACGCATCTGGACGGATGGAAAACCACCTACCGAAACGGCGCGATCAAAGGACCATTTGACATCGGCGGCCGTCACCTTGCTGCCGTCCCAGAACGTCGCATTGGACTTTAGCTTGAAGGTCATGGTCAGACCATCATCGGAAATGGTCCAGCTTTCCGCCAATTCAGGCTCTATCACCGAATAATCATAGGACAGGCCGCCGCCGGGCGCTTCCTTTGTGCCGAAGCTGACCAGCCGGTCATAGCAATTCACCGCAACCTGATATGAGGCACGGTTGGTTCCCGTCCGATGCAGGTCGAGGCTGTTGATGGTCTGGCCGGACACCACGACGATTGAATCGTCGGTGGACGCATGGGCCGGAATTGCCTTGAGGAAGGGCAGCATCGAAGCGCTTATCGTGCCGCCTGTCAGCTTCAGGAAAGTTCTGCGGGATGAAGGGCTCATGGAAATTCCTTTTCCTAAGGGGATAGTGCGACTCTTCTGCCCTTTACGACTGTTGCACGCAATTGCTATTAAAGAAGCAGAGTGATGCAAAAAATGCAGCGGTTATATGCGCCATCTTTTGATCTACGAGATGATAGAAGCGGTCCACCGGTCCGGTTCCATTCGGAAGGCGGCGGAGGATACCAACATCACTGCGTCCGCTCTGAACCGCAGAATTCAAGCCTTTGAAGAAGAATTCGGTGCCGAGATTTTCGAACGATTGCCCCGCGGGATGCGATTGAATCCTGCGGGCGAGTTATTGCTGCATCATATTCGAACGCAGCAACAGGATCTGGCGCGGGTCCATAGCCAGGTAGCGGATCTTTCGGGTGTCCGGCGCGGCCATGTAAAGATTGCCTGTTCGCAGGCCCTGTTGCCTTACTTTTTACCGCAGGAGATTTCCGCCTATCGGGCCGAGTTTCCAGATGTAACGTTCGAAATCAAAGTGCGGGACCGAATTCAGGCGGAACATGACCTGGCAAGTTTCGAAAGCGACCTCGCGCTGGTATTCGAGCCTGCACATATGGTGAATTTTGAAGTGCTGACAGCCGTTCGCCAGCCGGTCATGGCGGTGATGGCCGCAAACCATCCATTGGCGCAAAATGAAACCCTAAGGCTGCGCCAATGCATTGAATATGACCTTGTTCTGCCGTCCGCCCACTATGGGGTGCGCGTTCTCCTGGATCTGGCGGCCCAAAGGCTTGGCCGAAAACTCGAGCCGGTGCTCGAGACGGAATCATTTGAGATGGTCCGGCATTTTTCCGTTTATGGGGACACGATCGGTTTTCAGATTCCCGTGGGGCTGGATCCGCATTCACGGCCGGACATGGTTTTCATCCCAATCTCGGAACGCGATGTTCTTGGGGGCGAGCTTTTTCTGGGACATCTTCGCGGGCGCACGCTGCCGGTGGCGGCGCTGAAATTTGCCGGTCAGGTGGCTGCAAAGCTTGAAAGAACCTATTCTCATATTCGCACATAGCGGATACCGGTTCAGTGCCGAACTCGCGCCGGTCCGTGTTTTCATTGCGGGGATTTCATTCTGGCACCCCGCGGGGCTTGCCGTCGGACGGTCCGGCAATGCCGAAGGTTGGCTTGGCCGACCGGCCGCTGTTGGCTGACCCGACCGTAATTCTTTAGAATGAAACCGGTCCGCTGAATTCCTGCACAACAGCGCTTCTTCCACGGAATTTCCACCGCGGGCCGGATGCTTGCGGGTATCCAATCATGCGGATCATTGACATTCCGTCAGAAGCCCTCCTATAATTCATTCAACGGACAAATGTCCACTATACGAACAAAAAGTATGAACAGGTCAGATGCTATGGGAAGGCTTCGCTTTCTAGCAAGGTTCGAACACTTCTTTCGGGAGTTCGTGAAAGCTATCGACGCGTGCCCCATAGAGGCATGGGCATTGCCGTGGTCCCTGGCGGGCGAAGAACGGCGTTCGCAGTTTCAATCGTTCGAGAGCCCCTGACGCATGTACAGAGCCTATCGAAATCTTTGCCGGTTCGTCATGCTTCTAGGTGGGGTCGGTATCTTCCTGATGATGGCGAACGTCACCCTGGACGTTTTCCTGAAATTCGTCTGGAACCTGCCGATACAGGGAACCGTCGAAATCTCGTCATACTATTACATGGTCAGCATCGTCATGCTGCCGATGGCGCTGGTCGAACTGGACGACGAACATGTGTCCGTGGACCTGCTGTTTCCCCACTATCCGATCTGGCTGCAGCAGACGTGCCTGGTTCTGGCGTGCGGAGCGGCCGTTGGCATTTTGTCCGTCATGGCCTGGCGCACCGGGCTTGATGCAATAAGGGCCTTCAATGTAGGCGAAGTCGTCATGGGCAGCCGGGAAATCATCGTCTGGCCTGCACGGTGCATGCTGCCGCTGGGATTTGGCCTGACCGCCGTTGCCGCGGCAATTCGGATGGTCATGGCCGTGATGGGGAAACCTGTCACCAAGCAACAATCCAAGGCCGCCTACAATGAGTAGTATCGCTATCGGGTGGATCGGGATTGCCGCGCTTTTCGGGCTGCTGGCGATCAGAATGTCCATTGGCGTCGCGCTGATGATTGTGTCGTTCGTCGGCATCGCGGTCATGCTGAATCTGAACGCTGCCTTTGGAATCGTAAGCGCCCTTCCATTCAGCCTGATCGGCGACTGGTCGCTGACCGCGATACCGATGTTTCTCTTTATGGGGTTTCTGTCGGCGAAACTGGGGCTCACGTCCGGGGCGTTCGACCTGCTGAGGATGCTTCTGGCACGGGTCCCCGGTGGCCTTGCGTCGGCCAGCGTCGGTGCCTGTGGGCTTTTTGCGGCGGCATCCGGGTCCAGCATCGCCACCACCGCGGCGATGTCCCGGATTGCCGTGCCGCAGATGCTTTCGGCCGGGTATCACCCATCCCTGGCGACGGGAGTTGTCGCCGCGTCTGGTACACTCGGTTCCCTGATCCCGCCGTCGATCCTGATGGTGCTGTATGGGATCTTTACGGAACAGTCGATCGGCCAGCTTTTCATCGCCGGTGTCATACCGGGAATCCTGTCCGCCCTGATTTACATGGCCATGATCACCGCACGGTGTTCGTACAACCGGTCGCTTGCCCCGCCGGTGGCCGATTCTTTCGACCGGGCGCGGTTCCTGGAACTGCTTGCGGCGGTATGGCCCTTCCCGGTCCTGGTGCTGGGCGTGTTAGGCGGCATCTTTACCGGCGTATTCACACCCACGGAAGCCGGTTCGGTCGGTGCGTTTCTGGCGCTGGTAATCGGAATGCTTCAAGGGAAAGCAAGCTTCACCGCGTTGGCAGAAGCGATCCGGCAGACAGCCATCGCGACGTCTTCGATTTTCTTTCTGGCGATCGGCGCGGTCATGTTCACCCGGTTCATGGGCCTGTCCGGAATCCCCAACGAATTGACGACGGGCATGTTGGCGATTTCCGACAATCCGTTCGTGATCATTCTGTTGATTGCCGTCGTGTACGTGGTTCTGGGAATGTTTATCGATTCCCTCGGTCTGATGCTTCTGACCCTTCCGGTGCTTCTGCCGGTCCTGGAAGCGGCAGACGTGAACCTGATCTGGTTCGGGATAATCACTATCAAGCTTCTGGAGATCGGCCTGGTTACACCGCCCGTGGGCTTGAATCTTTACATCCTGCATAGCGCACTTTCAGGGGAAATCCGGCTTGGCGACATCATCGCTGGGACGACGTGGTTCATCGGAATGGACCTCATCACGCTTGTTCTTCTGATCGTCTTTCCAGCGATCAGTCTCTACTTGCCGTCGCTGATGGCGGGATGAGTGAACTGTATTACATCAATCAAGGAGGAAGAGATGAAACGCAGTTACTTAGCATTGGTATCCGCCGCATTGGTCCTGAGTTCGGGGTCGATGGCCGCGGCGGAAAGTTACAACGCCAACCATTTCTTTGCGGAACGCCATTCGCTTGTGCGGGGTCCATATGTCGAATTCGCCGATGCGGTCAGGGAGGCATCGAACGGCGAAATTGACTTCCAGGTATTTTCCGGCGGTTCGCTGCTGCCGCCCGCCGCATCGCTGCAGGGCGTTCGGGATGGGGTCGCTCATGTGTCCTATCATGCCGGGACCTACACGCCGTCAGAATTGCCGATCGAGAACCTGATCGGAAACATGGCCTTCTATAACACCGACTCCATGGTCATGGCCTTTGCATCGACCGAGTTCAGCATGACCAACGAGGCGGCGCTTGAGGAATGGCGAAACAATGGCGTTGTGTTCGGCGGCGGATATTCCACGACCGAATACAACATGCTCTGCAATGTTCCCATCAGGACACTGGAGGATGTGCAGGGCATGCGCCTTCGCATGGCCGGCGGGGCGTGGTCGCGTTTCGCGGAACATATTGGTGCAATCCCCGTGTCCATTCCTTCCAGTGAAATGTATACGGGCCTGGATACAGGGTCCCTGGATTGCGCGGTGACCCCGGTGGATGCCATTGAAAGCTTCAGCCTGAAAGACGTCGTGACGGATATGAATACCCTTCCGATCGGGAACTATTATGCCGGGTTCCTGTGGGGCTACAACAAGGCGTTCTGGGAGGATCTGCGGCCCGACCAGCGCCGGATCCTGTTCGACCAGATGGCCTATTTCATGGTCAAGGGGATCACGGAATTTGCCGGCGATGCACAGGCGGCACTGGAATCGGAAGCCGCGTCCAACATTGCAGTGCATGAACCCGACGAGGCGCTCCAACAGGCGCTGGTCGAATTCGTCGCGTCCGATGAGGCGAACCTGATCGCGAATGCGGAAGAACGCGGCGTCGCTGATCCGGCTGCCGTCCTGGACGACTTCAAGAGGATCGTCGACCGATGGGATGCGCTGCTGCAGGGCGTTGATCGTACGGACCTGGAGGCATTGACCACTTTGGTTCGGACGGAAATCTATGACAGGCTGGACGCCGAAACCTACGGCGTGAACTAAGCAGCTGGTCGGAAAGGACCGGACGCTTGCGTTGGGGCGGGCGTCCGGTTCTTTTTTGCCCTCACCGCTGAATAGACGGTGACCCCAACGGCGTCGCCGCCATGACCGAATTCGGCATGGTACGAAAGACACTGACCATCCCAAGGCAAAAAATTTCCGGGAGCTTTGGCGCCTGAACCATCGCCCGTATCGGACGCCAGGAAAGATGATTTCCGTCCGACGTGGCGGACCTTGCCGCCCCCAGAGTTCAATGCGTGCTTCCTGTTTTTCGCCCCGCGGTGCCTGCCGGATTCTTCTTCGGCGGTTCCACGCCATACGGCATCGAATACGCAAATGCGCGTCTTCTGTTCAATCCACCGAATCCGCCAAGGGCCTTGTTGACGAGAGGGTAAAATCGGATACTATGTTCAACAGACGGATAAATGTCCATTATACGGACAACCAAAATACTCAGTCAGGTTGCGGTTTCTATGAAGCATCCCGGGAAAATGGCCTCTGGCGCAGAGAGCAAAATGCCGAGGTTCAATTTCATTGTTGTTGGTGGCGGGTCCGCGGGCTGCGTTCTTGCAAGCAGGCTGTCGGAAGACCGATCGCGAAATGTGCTTCTGATCGAAGCCGGCCGGGATACGCCGCCGGGGGATGTCCCGAAGGACATTCTGGATCCATATCCGCACTTCGCATACTACAACCGGGACTACCACTGGACGTCTCTAAAGGCGACAAAGGGAAGTCCCGATGCCAACGATGACGCCCATCCGCGACACACCTATGAACAGGGCCGGATCATGGGTGGCAGTTCCAGCATCAATGGAATGATGGCGATCCGCGGCGTACCTTCGGACTATGACGCGTGGGTCGAAGCAGGGGCAGGCGGATGGGCATGGCAGGATGTCCTGCCCTACTTTATCAAACTTGAACGGGATACGGATTTCGTCGGCCCGGCGCATGGCCGGGACGGTAGAATTCCGATCTACCGCGTGCCGCGACACGAATGGCCCGGGTTTTCCACAGCCGCTTGCAAGGCGATGGAAAATGCCGGGTTCGCCTTCCATGAAGATCATAATGGGGAGGTCCAGGACGGCATTTTCCCGATGCCGGTCAGCAATGCCGAAGGGCACCGCGTTTCTTCCGCAATGGCCTACCTTGATGAAGAGGTCCGGCAGCGCCCCAATCTGACCATTCTGTCCAATTCCCAGGTCCGCCGGATCGAGATCGAGGATGGCGCCGCAGTGGGCGTTTTGATCGAATCTGACAGGGAGTTCCAAAGCATCGCCGGCGACGAAGTGATTGTCAGCTGTGGTGCGCTTCACTCTCCCGCACTTCTGATGCGGTCGGGCATCGGGCCGAAGTTTGAAATCGAAAACGCCGGCATCGAAAGCAGACTGCACCTTGCCGGTGTCGGAAAGAACCTCCAGGACCATCCGTTGATCGCCATCGGATCGTACCTGAGACAAGATGGCCGGATGCCCTGGAAGATGCGTCGGCACCTGCACTGTGGCCTTAGGTACAGTTCAAATCATCCAGGCTGTCCAAACAGTGACATGTACGTCCTGCCGGCGAACAAGGTCGGGTGGCATTCGATCGGCATTCGATTTGCGGCCTTCCTGCTTTGGGTGAACCGGTCATTCTCTCAGGGAAGTGTAAAGATCGACCGACGGGACCCGTTTGGAGAGCCCCACGTAGCGCTCAATCTGCTGTCTGACGATCGCGATCTGGAGCGATTGGTGGATGGATTCAAGATGGTGTCTGGTTGGTTTGATGACCCTGTTCTGAACGCCGTGGCACCGGAACCGTTTGGGGCGGCGTACAGCGAGAAGGTCCGGAAGCTTGGGCGAAAATCCGCCGTCAACGGACTGATCGCCGGGTTGGGCGCCTTTGCCATGGACATCAACGGTGCCCTGCGCCGAAAGATTGTTTCAACCCTGGTTGCACCGACCGGGGGCCTTTCGTCGCTTCTGGGCGATGAAGAACTGCTGCGCGACTGGATCCGGCAGAACGTGACACATGGATGGCATTCATCCGGCACGTGCCGGATGGGGACGTCGGATGACCCGGACGCCGTGGTCGACAATCATTGCAGGGTGATTGGCCTGTCCAATCTACGGGTCGTGGATGCGTCGGTCATGCCCTGCGTCGTTAGCGCGAACACCAACCTCACAACCATGATGATCGCCGAAAAGGTTTCGGACCAGATCAGAAAGCAGGAGAAGGCCACATGACGGAATCCAATGATAACCTTGCCGCCGCCAGTAAGGTAATCGACAAGTACGGCCTTTTTCTGAACGGCGAATGGCGGAAAGACCCCTCGCTGCCGCGGCTGGATGTCATCAACCCAGCGACGGAACAGCCCATCGGGCAGATCCCTTGCGCGGGCCCTTCGGAACTCGACGAGGCGCTGGAGTCGGCGCGTGATGGATTCGAAGTCTGGCGGCACACCCACGCATGGGAACGTGCTGCCGTTCTTCGGAAGACGGCCGAATGGATCCGCAGCAACATCGACCTTTGTTCCTACACGATGAGCCTGGAACAGGGGAAGGCCCTCGCCGAAGCGACCCGGGAATTCGGAATGGCAGCCGATCACTTCGAGTGGGCATCGGAAGAAGCAAAGCGGATCACGGATACAATCGTCCCGGCAAGACCGGCCGGCACCACATCCACATTGAGGCACCTGCCGGTCGGCGTCGTGGCCGCATTCACTCCCTGGAATTTCCCAGCCTTGATCGTCGCGGCAAAGGCGGCCTATGCCCTGGCGGCCGGTTGCTCGGTGATCCTGAAGCCGTCGGAAGAAACGCCTGGCACCGCCATGTTGATCGTCCAGGCGTTGCAGGAATCCGGTTTGCCGGGGGGCGTCCTGAACATGGTCATGGGCGTTCCGGCGGAAATCTCGAAACATCTCCTGAGTTCGCCGTCGGTCAATGCCGGGACCTTTACGGGGTCGACCGCTGTGGGCAAGCTGTTGATGGGGCAGGCGGCGCAAATGCTGATACCGATGACAATGGAACTGGGCGGTCATGCGCCCGTGATTGTCTATCCCGATGTGGACCCGAAGAAAGCTGCCGAAACCGCTGCGGGCATCAAGTTTCGGAATGCCGGACAGGCCTGCGTTTCCCCCAGCCGGTTCTATGTGCATCAAGACATCGCCGAACCCTTTACCGAAAGCATGGTTGCCTATGCGGAAAGCCTGGTTGTCGGCCCGGGCACGGACCCGAAAACCACCATGGGGCCAATGTCGAACAGCCGTCGCGTAGAGGCCGCCAACGCCTTCGTTCAGGATGCAATCGAAAAGGGTGCGACGCTCAGGACGGGCGGCGCTCCGCCAAAAGACCAGAACAAAGGTTACTATTTCTGTCCGACCGTGTTGTCAGACGTATCAGATGACAGCCGGATCATGATTGAAGAACCGTTTGCCCCGATCGCGCCAATCAAGAGCTTTTCCGATTCCGACGATGTCATCGGGTGGGCCAATAACACCGAATACGGCCTGGCCGGCTATGTCATGACCGAAGATCCCAAAAGAGCGGCTGCGGTTTCCGACCGGCTTGAAACCGGGATGGTCGCCGTGAACAACTTCTTCCTGGCAATGGCGGAAACGCCATTCGGTGGCGTGAAGCAGAGCGGGTTCGGTCGGGAAGGGGGCCCGGACGCCATTGACGAGTTTCTGGTCACGAAACTGGTCAAGACCCTGAGCTAGACCGACCGGGGGAGAGTGTCCCCCGACCGGTTGGGTCAGAGCGTCGAAAGGTTTCTGAACGGGTTGTTCGGCAGGCTTATGGATATTCGCTGCGCCGCTTCCCTCAGTTTCGGCAGGAACTCTTCCACCAGTTCTTTGATGTCGCGTTGGGCGTTATGGCAGGTGATGCTGATGGCCGCCTTGCAATCGCCTTCCCGGCTCAGGATCGGCACGGATACGGACTTCATCGTCTCATCGATCTCTTGGTCGCTGACGCAGTATCCGTCGCGGCGCGCCATTTCAATCAACTCGGCAATGGCGGCTCTGTCGGTGATTGTGTGCGGCGTCAGGGGCTCATAGGCGCTTTTGTCCAGGATTTCATTGCGGACTTCCAACGGTTGCCTCGACAACAGGACCCGCCCCATGGATGTCGCAGTGGTCGGAAGTCGCAACCCGACTGTCATGGACGCGTGAACCAGACCCTTGGCGGGAACGCCACAAATGAAGACCACATTCTCTTCGTCAAGGACGGCTGCAGAGGAGGATATGTGGGTCGTCCCCTCCAGCATCATCTCCATATACGGCATCATCAGATCGGTTTCGGCAACTGACGACAGATAGGCATGGCAAAGCGTCAGCAGTCGTGGTTGCAGGGCAAACATTTTTCCGTCCGTGGCCACGTAACCGAGTTCGTTCAGCGTCAGCAGCAAGCGCCGGGCGGTTCCTCGTGAGAGGTTGGTTCGCTTTGCGACTTCACTCAGCGTGAGGGCACTTTTCGATCCGCTGAAGGATTCGATTACGCTTAGGCCCCGTGCCAGGGATCGGACACTCTCTCCGGGTTTCTGTTTCTTGTCTTCGCTTACCATCACTTCACCGCATGGTCGGGCTGAATCCGACAGTAGTAGACGGATTTGTTCAATATACGGACAATATGTTCATTTTCACCCTTTAGGGCAAACCCCGTAACGCGTCCAAAACAGCCATGCGGGATGCGGATTTCTTCATGGGATTCCGCAGCATCTTGCGTAGATTCCGCCGCTGAGGCCTAATCGGCGGATGGGCAAGCGTTCCAAGGTTCGAACAAGAGTGCGTCTGAGCGACGTCGCCGAAGCGGCAGGTGTGTCCATCAACACTGCCTCGCGGGCCCTTACCGGAAAACGGGATGTCAGCGAACGTACCCGCGCCAGTGTACTCGCCGTTGCCGAACGCATGGGATACACGCCAAACGCCCTTGCCCGATCGCTTGTCCAGCGTCAGACGAAAACCATCGGGCTGATCGTGACCGACGCGACCCACGACTTCTATTCGCCGATCATCCGAACCATTGAAGAGACGGTAAGTGCGGAAGGGTTTTCTCTGCTGTTGGCCACAAGCACCGGCGATACGGAAAAAGAGCAGCGTGCCGTAGCCACAATGAAAGAACGGTGCGTCGACGGTATTCTGTTTACCGCCGTCAATGTCGATGCCCCGCATGTGTTAAGTACGCTTTCCGACGCGCGTGTGCCGATCGTTCTCCTGACGCGCTGGCCGCGGGCGTATAACGGGTTGCTGGTCACAATAGACAATGTGGCAGGCGCCCGCCTCGCCATCAGACATGCCGTAAACCTGGGCCATTCGCGGATTGCCATCGTTTCCCGGTTCGGAACCGACCAAAACCCCGAATTGCGTGCCAAAGGATGGGCACAGGAACTCCAGGCGCATGGGATGAATCTGGATGAAAGTATGATGATAAAGGCCGAATCGACAATCGACGGCGGGCGTGGTGCGGTGCCGTGGTTGCTGCGTCAAACGCCGCGGCCAACCGCCGTTGTGACCTATAGCGACGTTCAGGCCGTAGGTGTAATTTCTGGCCTTTTGGAAGCCGGGGTCCGGGTACCCCAGGACATTTCGGTCATCGGGTTTGATGACGTGCCGCTTGCAACGCTTGTTTCCCCCAAACTGACGACGGTTTCTCAGCGCATCGGTGAAATCGGTTGGATCGGTGCCGAATTGCTGATCAGTAGAATTCGCCAAACGGCGATAGAAAATGAACAGGTCGTATTGGTACCGGAACTGGTTCCCCGCGATTCGAGTGGTCCCGCCCCCGACTAAAGGCCGGAAAAATTCAGGTCGTATTTGCCGGTAGAATTTCTGCCCTCATATGGGTTGCGTGGACCGGCTTTTGTTGACGTTTTGTCGAAATACCGGTAACGTTACCGGAATTGGTTACAGATAGTTATGCGTGGTGCGTTTTTGGGGAAGGTACGGCCACTCAGCCTCAGCCTTTGGGGGATGATAGCACGCAAAATGCCTTCATTTTTCTGATCCGGTTGGAAGTCCATCAGGATCGTCTGACGGCCTGGGAACACCATCCGGTGGCTGGAGAAACGCATAATCGTCGATTGATACCGGTTTGCTTGATGCGCCGCAGCTGGTGACATCGGATTTTTGTGACTGAAGAAAGGACTGACCACATGACGTCGCGTTGCCCCGCCGAAATCGGAGACCCGGTTTCTGAAATCGATACCCCGGCACTTATAATCGAGCTGGACGCGTTCGAAAGGAACCTTGACCGCATGGCGGATCTTGCCAGGACGTCGAATATCAGACTGCGCCCGCACGCAAAGACCCACAAATCCCCAACGATCGCGCATATGCAAATTGCGCGCGGGGCCGTTGGCGTATGCTGCCAAAAGGTCGGAGAGGCCGAAGTGATGGTTGCGAACGGGGTAAAGGATGTTCTGGTGTCGAACCAGATCGTCGGTGCCCGCAAGCTTCGGCGTCTTGCCGCACTGGCAAAACAGGCACATATCGGCGTCTGCGTCGACAATGCCGAAAATGTGGCGGACATCAGTGCTGCGGCCCAGGATGCGGGCGTTGAAATCGATGTTCTGATTGAAGTGTGCGTCATGCGGTCGCGATGCGGTGTGCTGCCGGGTGAGCCGACCGTCGAACTGGCCAAGGCAATTTCCGCCGCTGATGGATTGAGGTTCGCTGGCTTGCATGCCTATCACGGTCGTGCCCAGCACTATCGATCCCATGAGGAACGGAAGGACGCGATCGCTGAAGCAAGCCGTGAAGTGAATGAGACGATCGATCTGCTTCGACAGGCCGGTATCGCCACAGAAATTGTTACGGGTGCCGGAACGGGAACCGTGGAGTTCGAAGCCGGCAGCGGCGTCTATAACGAACTGCAGGCCGGTTCATACATTTTCATGGATGTGGACTATGCCAAGAACCTGGACGACAAGGGCAATCCGGTCAGCTCTTACGAGCACAGCCTGTTTGTGCTGGCGACGGTCATGAGCGTACCGACGGAAGATCGCGCCGTCTGCGATGCCGGACTGAAGGCCCTTAGCGTCGATTCCGGCCTTCCAATCATGAATGACGATGAGAAAGCCGAATATGTCGGCGCATCGGACGAACATGGTACTTTGCGGGTGAAGAGCGCGGCCAATCCGTTGCGGCTTGGCGAAAAGGTGAAACTGGTCCCCGGGCACTGCGACCCTACGGTAAACCTCTACGATTGGTATGTCGGCGTCCGGAACGGAAGGGTCGAAGCACTTTGGCCGGTCGCAGCACGGGGGGCCGTGTTGTAGATTGCGGTGGCGTGACCGGTGGATAATCTGCCGGTTTCCCGCGTGTAGATGGTCCACCATCCCCATGCTTGTTGTGACGGCATGGCGGCGGGGCCATCGCGCGCGGTTGTGCCGGGTCGTTACATGAAGGCGGGGCGCAGTCGTTCCATCGCCTCGCTCAACCGGTCCGGATCATTGCAGTAACAGATCCGCAAATATTCATCGTCGCCAAAGGCGAAGCCGGGTGCGAGGCCGATGCCCGTACGTTCCAGGATTTCCGCACAGGTCGCGCGTGAGTCGGTTACGCCGTCGACGCGGAAATACACATACATCCCGCCGTCCGGACGTGTCATCCCCTTGATTCGGGGCAGGTTTTCCAGGCTGTCGCAGACTATATCGCGCGCCGTGCGGCACCGGTCGACCAGAAAATCCACGAACGGCTCCCCCTCCAGGATGGCGGCTGTACCCGCGTGCTGCAGAAACGTTCCAACGCCGCTGGTATTATACTGCACCACCATCGCCATCGTGTCGGCCAATGATGCGGGGTGGGTCAGCCAACCCAACCGCCATCCGGTCATGCACCACGCCTTTGAAAAACTGTTTACCACAAGCACCAGATCTTCGGGCCCGGCCAGGCTAAGCATCGATGGTGCTGCCGGACCGGCCGCGCCCGCGGGGCCGGTATAATGGAAGCGGGTATAAACCTCGTCCGCGATGATCCAGACCCCGCGTTGCCGGCACAGGTCCAGCAGGGCGGCTTGTTGTTCCGGCGGCATGATCCAGCCTGTCGGGTTCCCGGGGCTGGCAAAGAACACCGCCTTTGTCCGGCCACCCATCGCATCTTCGACCCGATCCAGGTCCAGGGCGAACCCCTGATCTGTTTCCTCCATTCGAATGCTTCGCACGGTGCCGCCCATCATCTGGACCGCGCCGCGCACATTTGGCCAGACCGGGTCGAAAATCAGAACCTCGTCACCGGCATCCACGACCATCTGAATTGCCGCCAGAATCGCGGCCATTCCGCCCATTGTCACGCTGACCCGGTCGGTTGCGATTTCCGCATCGTGATGGCGCGACAGATATCCAGACAGCGCATCGCGCAGTTCGGGTATGCCGTTCTGGTGCGTATAGAATGTATGGCCCGCCTTTAGCGCCGCGTGGGCCGCGTCGCAGATAAAGTCCGGGGTGGTCAGATCCCCCTCCCCGAACCAGAGGGGGATGATATCATCGCGTCCGAAACCGCTTTTGGCGAGGTCCGCGATGTTCTGCAGGGGCAGCGTACGCATACTTTCACGCATCTGGAAGAAGGCGTTCGCATGGGTTTCGCCGGGCATATCCATTTCTGTCTCATTCACCAGTTAGATCCGGGCGGGAAACTAGATCACCAGCACAATGCCAGCGTCAAATTTAAATAACGAAGATGATTTGTTTTTGTTCGGCGTGCCTGTGACCCCTATCGCAGGCCAGTGTTCCCGTGCGCGGTGTCATGCGTCTGACTGCGTGCCGGAATAGGCACGGTGGGCCTCGGCCGCTTTCGCAACGATGTCCAGGTTCAGCTCAAACCCCAGACCGGGTCGCCCTTCCAGCGAAAGCACGCCTTTGTTAGGTGTTAGGCTGGGATCCGCTATTACATTGTCCTTCAGCAGCTGCCACATGATCTGGTTGCCGTCATCCAGGTTGGCGGCAGCGCGGCCGACATGGTGTTCGGCGCAGGTCGTGATTCCCGTTGTCATGCTGGAATGGATGCAGAGCGTCACACCGGCCCCTTCGCAGATGGCAGAGGCCTTCATCATGCCCTTTAGCCCGCCGATTTCGCGCGGGCCGACCGCAATCATGTCCGCCGCGCCCGTCGCGCAGGCCTGGAAGACTTCCTGCAGGGTAAAAACGCTTTGGTCTGCACCGATGGCGATGGGCGACCGTTCCTTCAGTTGCCGCAATGGCAGAAGGGACAGGCTGGTCGTGGGCTGTTCGATATATTCGATGTTGTAAGGTTCGATCGCCTTTATCATGCGGAATGCATGCGCGGCCGGCCAGGCTTCGTTTGCGTCCAGTCGCAGGCGGTGGTCCGGACCGACTGTCGCACGGATCGCCCGAATGTTGGCCAGGTCATAGTCCGGTGAGATGCCTACTTTCAGATATAGGATCGGGTGCCCCGCATCCGCCGCTGCCTTTGCATCAGCCGCCAGTTCTTCCGTGCTCTGCCCCTGTAGAAAATAGAAATAGCCGACCTGAGTGCGCTTCTCCCCGCCCAGCAATTCCCAAACCGGGCGATCCAGGATTTTTCCCTGAAGGTCCATCGCCGCCATTTCCAGACCGCAGAAAAGCTGGTTCGCATAGCGCTGCATGTTCCCGCCGAAGACCAGGAAGTGCCGCCGATAGGCGTCTTCCTGTGCCGCTGAGATGTCGAAAACGGATCGGCCGATATAGGATCCGGCAAGTTTCTGCAGGATGATCTTCTGTGCATCCGCGTCCGGCGCGGCGGTCGTCTCTCCGAATCCGACGGTTCCGTCTTCGGCAATGATCTCTATCAGGTTGACGGAAAAGGCGTATTCCACGCCCTGCGACCAGACATAGGGCAGTTTGGTTTCCAGCCGCAGCGGCGTGATGCGGATATCCTTGATCTTCATGGACAGTTATCCCCGGCAAGTTGGGTTTGGATCGCGACTTTCCGGTGGTCGCGCAGATAAGGAAGACGGGAACGCGCCTTATCGACGAGATCCAGGTTGAGCGTCGTGGTCAGGCGCTGTTCCGTCGCGCCTGCCCGTTCCAGGTCGATCCCGAACGGGTCCGATATGCAGCTTAGCCCCGGAAACTCGTGACCATGGTCGTTTCCCGAATAGTTGGCATAGGCGACGAAAACGCCGTTCTCGTAAGCGCGGGCGGGAATGACAAATCGGGGTACCTGGTCAAAGGCGCATGCCGTGCAGACCAGAACCAGTTCCGCCCCGGCCGCCGTGACACGCCGGACACTTTCCGGGAACTCTACTTCGTAGCAGATCAGAAGCGCGATCCGTACGTCCGCATATCGCAGCATAGTCAGGTGATTGCCGACATCAAACCAGTCGGGTTCGATTCCGTCCGGCAAAACCGTCTTGCGGTGATTTGCCAGCATGCGACCGTCGGCCCCGACAAACATCATGGCGTTATAGACGGCATCGCCTTCGCGTTCCGGGTAACCGTAGACGATGGCGATACCCAGTTCTTTCGCCAGCGTTCCGACCCTTTTCGCGAAATCACCGTGAACTTCTTCTGCGTGCCGGTGCAAGTCCGGACCGACATTATATCCGGTCGACAGAAGCTCCGGAAACAGGACCAGTTCGGCCCCTTCGGATCGGGCGGCAGCAGCCTGGGCGGAAAGCCATTCAAATCTGGCTTCCATCCCGGTTCGTCCCGCATCGGCCTGGCACACGGCCAGGGTCAGACGGCGGGCCTGATCCATCGATGCGCCCCGACCATGTGCGTCCATTGAAATGATGCTGGATGGTGCAACATGCCTTCCCCTCTACGGCGGTGAATGTCCGCCAGAAAACGATGCGTCGAAGTATGGATACTGTTCCAGCGCATTTTTGTCCGCCTTGCGACGCAAACTATTTTTCCCGGTTCCCGATGCCGTCCTCCGTAAATATGCAGTTTTTCCATTGTTGCATGAATACCGAACGATAATCGTTATTGACAGGGCGCGCTCCTTCTCTGCATGCTCATTCAAAACAGGGATAATTCGAACAGAGGAGAGTCAGATGAAAAAGTTGCTATGCGCGTTTGGTGTTGCTGCGGCACTTTTGGGCACTGGGGCCGCCCAGGCTGAAGAAGCCGTGCTTAAGGGTGCGATGTTCATCAAGTCCGACCAGTCCCTTTTCAGGTCGGTCTTCAATCAGTTCGTCGAGCGGGTGAACGAAACGGGCGAAGGCCTTATCCGTATCGACCCGGTGCTTGGCCCCGAGGCTATCCCCGGGCGTGAAATGCCCAACGCCTTGACTGAAGGGGTGATTGATGTCGCCGGCCTGCCGCCCGCGTACTATAGGGGCGTCATCCTGGAAGCCGACGCGCTTCAACTTGCGTCGGTGTCCCCGGCAGAACAGCGGGAAAATGGTGCCATCGACTTTCTGCAGGAACGTTACAATGCTGCCGGGTGGCATTTCCTGGCGCAGTATGGCTACGGGCTACAGTTCCATCTTTTCCTGGACGAACCGGTGGAACGGTTGAGCGATTTCGAAGGCTTCCCGATGCGTACGACGCCTACATATCGGCATTTCTTTGACGCGATCGGCGCCCAGCAGGTGGAAACCAGCCGCGGCGAACTCTACACCGCGATGGAACGTGGCGTGGTCGATGGATACGCGAATGTGATGTCTGAAGTCGCGCCCGCCGGCTGGGACGAAGTGACCAGCTATCGTGTTGACCCCGGCTTCTATCACGCCATTGTCACGATCACCGTGAACAAGGCGACCTGGGATTCGCTTACGGATGAACAGCGGGCCATCATGTCAGCGGCGGCCGCAGCGGTCGAAGCCGAAATGGCCCTGGACATGGCCGAAGCGGACCAGGCGGCCGGTCAGCGCATGGTCGATGCCGGTATGCAGGTGATCACCCTTCCGCCGGAAGATGCCGAAGCGCTGGAGAACGCGGCGCTTGATGCCTATTGGTCGCTGCTGGAGGGAGAGAATCCCGAAAGCATCGGTGCCCTTCGTCCCCTGCTGTCGCGCTAGGCGGAGCAGAGGACAATGGAAACGCAGCTTGGTGCGCTGCGCTTCGCGGTCAGGGTATATGACGGGCTCCTGAACGGGCTCGCCGCCCTGGCCGCATGTCTTTTGTTTGCGATCGCCGTTCTGGTGGCGGTCGATGCGGTGCTTCAACATGCATCGTTCCTTCCCCGGATCGATGGGGTGATCGAACTTACGGAATACAGCCTGTATGGCGTGACCGTTGCCGCGGCGCCTTGGGCGCTTCGGAACGGGGCGCATATTTCCGTCGATATTCTGGTCGATCATATGCCCGAATCCGCGCGCGCTATGGCCCGCAGGTTTGCGAACATGGTTGGATGTGCGGTCGCCCTGGTACTGGTCTACGCCGGTGGCCTGGCTGCATGGAAAGCCGGGGAGGCAGGGCGGCTGGTCTTCAAGACATTCGTTTTCCCGGAAGTCTGGTTGCTGCTTCCGTTGCCCATTGGCGCGCTGATCCTCGCCCTTGAATTCGGGCTTCGGCTTGCCGGACTGCGCCAACATCAGTCGACGACGGAAACCCTGTAATGGAATGGTACTGGTCCCTGACGCTTCTCATGGGCGGCGTGCTTACGCTGATGATGCTGGGTACGCCCGTGGCTTTTGCCTTTCTGGGGGTGAATGTCGTCGGCGCTCTTGTTTTCCTAGGCGGCGAGGCGGGTCTGGTACAGCTTGCCCGGAACGCCGTTCACGCCGTTTCCTCCTTCTCCCTGGCGCCGATCGCCATGTTCGTTCTGATGGGCGAAATTCTTTTCCAAACCCATTTGGCGCACCGTGCGATTGACGCGGTCGACCGGCTGATCCTTCGGGTTCCGGGGCGGCTTGCCATTGTTGCCGTCGGCGGGGGAACGGTGTTTTCCACGCTGTCCGGTTCGACCATGGCCAACACCGCCCTTCTGGGCAGCACACTTCTGCCGGAGATGAGAAAACGCGGTTACCACCCGACCATTGCCATGGGTCCTATCATGGCGACCGGCGGGATTGCCATGCTTATCCCGCCATCAGCGCTGGCTGTGTTGTTGGGCAGCCTTGCCGGGATTTCAATCGGGAAACTTCTGATTGCCGGCGTCGTGCCGGGGCTTCTCATGGCGTTGCTGTGTGTCGGGTATGTGCTGCTGCGCTGTTGGTTGAACCCGGCCCTGGCACCGGGACAAAGCGAAGAGGTCATGCCCTTTCGCGACCGGCTGCGTCCCTTTCTGATCTATGTCGTGCCGCTGTTCGGACTTTTCATAATCGTTGTCGGCGGCATCATGACCGGCCTTGCGACCCCCAGCCAGTCGGCCGCCCTTGGCGCCATGGGGGCAATTGTGGCCGCGGCGCTCTATCGCAAGCTGACGATCGACGCGATTCGGCGTGCGCTCATGGAAACCACAAAAATTACCGTGACCATCCTTTTGATCATCGCGGGGTCGCTGACCTTTTCCCAGATCCTGGCATTTTCGGGCGCGACATCCGGGCTGATCGGCGCGGTACAGGCGCTTCAGCTCGACAACCTCGTCCTATTGTTGGCGATGATCGGTATCCTGTTGCTGCTTGGTGCGTTCATGGATCAGCTCAGCATGCTTCTGATTACGTTGCCCTTCTTTATGCCGATGGCGGCGACGGCAGGGTTCGAACCAATCTGGTTCGGGGTCATCCTTCTTCTGGTAATGGAAATCAGTCTGACCACGCCGCCGTTCGGGTTGCTGCTTTTTGTGATGAAAAGCGTTGCCCCGCCGGACATTTCGATGCGCCAGGTCTATTTTGCGGCAGCGCCCTTCGTGGGCCTTGCCCTACTGCTGCTTACCGCGATTGTTTTCATGCCGTGGCTGGCGACGGGACTGCTCGCCCTTGGCGGCTAGGCCGCCTTTGTTTTGCCGCCCAGAATCTCTGCCGACCAATCCGCGATGACATCGATTGCCAGGCCGAAATTGTCGCCGTTGACATGCTCCGCCCCCCCTTCGTCGATCGTGAAGACGCGCAGGTCGCGACGTGGGCTGTTCACCGCACCGTCTATCGTTTGTTGTGCCTGTTCGAAGGGTACCTGACGGTCGTTTTCCCCATGCACCACCAAAAGCGGGCACTGGATATGCTGGGCGACGCCGTCGAGCGTCATGCGGGCAATCATTTCAGCACAGCTGTCGATATCCGGCTGGCCATATACCTTCAGCGCATGGTCAATCCAGCCAGGAATTGACCGCGCTGCATTAGGGTCGCGAAGGATACGACCATGGGATCCCGCATTGTCCCAACGCGCCCCCCAGGCGATGCAGGCCCGAAGCCGTTTTTCGAACGCCGCCGCACGGGGTGCGTAGTAACCGCCCAGGCTCATGGCGACAATTCCGATCTGGTCGCTTACGTCGCCGCGCGCGAGAAGATAGTCGATGCAGGCCCCGGCCGGTCGTTCAGTTTCGACCACGGCAGACAGACCCCGTTCGCGCAGCGCCAGTCCGACACCAGGATGGTCAACCAGCAGGCACGCGATGCCGCGCCGTGCGAAATCGTCCGCCAGTCCACAAAGATAACTCCATTCCTTGGTCACATCGAAGCCGTCGAATCCGATCATGCAAGGGTGCGGCCCGGGACCTTTGCCCGGCAGGAACAGCGCCGGAAGCGACGTTCCTTCATACGGGACTTCGACCCATTCCATGGGTACGCCCGCGCCTTCGACAGCGGCCCGGAAGCAACGAAGCATCGCCTCGTAGGCCTGGGCCTTGCGCGGGTCGTCGTGCGGCGCCATCCGGTCGGCAGTCTGGTAGTAGATGGCGGCCCGGCGGAATTTTCCCGCCGCGCTGATGCCGTGCCCCGCACTTTCATCGACGGTCGCCTTCGCTTCCAGCTTGGCCGCCAGGGAAAGCCAGTTTTCCAGCCATTGCCGTTGAATGTCCGGGTTGGTTTTTGAATCTGGGGCATCGGCAACCGCGCGCAACGGGCGGCAGGCTTCATCTATCTCGGAAGGTTGCCCGCCCAGCTGCAGCGCCATCAGCACACCCAGGTCCCAAGAGTAGTTGCCGCCAAAATACTCGAACATACCAACCTCCAAGATTCATCCGTCGATTCTGCCACAATAATCCTGACTAGCACCAATCTCGTCAAAAACAAATGGCATTTGGGATTGACCGGGAACATGGAATGGGAAAAGCTCAAAGCCGGATAATCACGAACCCGTTGTCAGGGATGGACTACAGGTATGCGCTTTGCCGAGCCCAATTCGATTGAGGAGGCGATCAGCCTGCTTGCCGCCGATCCGGACGCCCGTTGCCTTGCCGGCGGGGCGACACTGGTCGCCATGATGAATGCCGGCCTGACGGCGCCCAGCCTGTTGGTCAGCCTCAACAAATTGCGTGGCCTAGATGAAATTGCGCCGCAAGGGGACGGGTCGGTCAGGGTTGGTGCCATGGCCCGTCATGCGACCGTCGCGGCCTATCCGGGTTTCGCCGGCGGTCAGGCAATTGTGTCGGCTGCGGCAAGGCGCATCGGCCATCCGGCAATTCGCAACATGGGCACCATCGGCGGGTCCATAAGCCATGCCGATTCTGCTGCGGACTATCCAACGGCGCTGGTCGCCGCCGACGCGGTGGTCGAAATTTCCGGCCCTGAAGGTGCCCGTGCGATACCCGCTGATGAATTCTTTGTCGATTGGCTGGAAACGGCGCTGGAGCCGGGTGAGATTGTCACCGGGGTTCTGGTGCCCGAAGACCGCGCGGCATGCGCGGTACATTATGAGAAGTTTACGCGGGCCGACGGCGATTTCGCCACGGTATCGACCGCTGCCTGTATTGCGCTTTCGGACAGTGGCACGGTCACGGCGATACGGGTTGCGGCCGGGGGCGTCGCCCCGACCCCGATCAGAAGCCGTGATGCGGAACAGGACCTGACGGGTAGACCGTTATCGGATGACGGTCTGACGGCGCTGGGGATGGCACTGGTCGAACTCAGCGACCCAGTCGATGACATGCGCGGCAGCGCGGAATACCGCAGACGGTTGTTGCCGCGGATTGTCTCGCGGGCGGTTCGCAGGGCCGCGACGGTATTTGCGATGCGATCAGGAACTCAATCCAGGGAAGGGGGCGTCGAATGACGTCTGAGGTTATGGAGGATACGTCGGTTGCTCTGCGCATGACGGTTAATGGTCGGGCGCAGACAGTCGCCTGCGACGGTGGTGAGACGCTTCTCACCGTGTTGCGGGAACGACTGGACCTGACAGGAACGAAGCGCGGCTGCAATCAAGGCCTTTGCGGTGCCTGTACCGTGCTTCTGGACGGAAAGCCGGCACGCGCCTGCCTGACGATTGCGGCAACCTGTGAAAACCGGACGGTGGAAACAGTGGAAGGGCTGCTGCGCGGCGCGCGCCTGTCTTCTGTCCAGCAGGCATTGGTCGATAGCGGCGCTGTACAGTGCGGCTTCTGCACGCCCGGAATGACGATTGCGTTGACGGCGTTGTTGCGGGCCGAACCCCGCCCTGACAAGGAAAGCGTGCGCGAAGCGCTTTCGGGTCATCTGTGTCGTTGCACGGGCTATGTGAAGATTGTGGATGCAGCCCTTGCTGCGGCGGAAGCCAATGCCGAAGGGGCGGCGAACGATGCGTCCGGCAATGCCGGGGCAGGGGGCGCATCATGAGCACAGACGCCACGCAGCCGACCGCTGTCGGCATTTCAAGCGTCCGTATCGACGGTGCGGAAAAGGCCGGTGGCAAGGCGAAGTATGCCGACGATCTGTCCGCCCCGGACATGCTTTATGGCGCAATCGCGACCAGTCCCATCCCGGCCGGCCGCATTCTGGGATACGACCTGTCGGAGGCGCGCGCCGTCCCCGGCGTTGTTGCCGTATTGACGGCGGAAGACCTGCCAGATCGCCGGGTGGGGTCCTTCGTGAAGGATGAAACGACGCTGGCGCGGGATCGCGTGCGCTATGTCGGGGAACCTGTGGCCGCTGTCGCTGCGGAAACGCGCGAGGCGGCGGAACTCGCCGCCCAACTGGTTATGGTGGACTACGAAGATGCGCCTGCGGTCTGTTCATTGGACGAGGCATTGGCGGACACGGCCCCGCTGGTACATCCTGAACAGGCCGGATACACCCGCCAGAGCGATACCCCCGCAAAAGGGAATATCTTCTGGACCGCGGAAATCGTAGAGGGCGACCCGGATGCCGCCTGGGACGAATGCGATGTGGTGGTAGAGGAGGTCTATGAGACCCCGGCACAGTACCATGCCTATATGGAACCGTGCAGTGCCCTGGTGGAACCCGACCTGGGCGGACGCTTCACTGTTCGTTCAAGTGCGCAGTCGATCTTCTATCTGCAGGGGCGGATCAGTGAGGAACTGGACCTTTCCATGTCCCGCATCCGGTGCGTGGCACCCCGTATCGGCGGCGGCTTCGGCGGCAAGAACGGCGTCAATGTACAGCCAATCGCTGTTGCCCTGGCTCAGGCTACCGAACGCCCGGTCAAGATAACGCTGAACCGCAGTCAGGACATGGAAATGCTGCGGTCCCGCCATCCGGCCCGAATTCGCATGAAAACGGGTGCAAAGGCGGACGGAACCCTGGTCGCTCGGGAGGCGGAACTCTGGTTCGATGCCGGTGCCTATGTCGACGAAAGCCCGGCTGTCATGAGCTTCGGTCTTTTGTGTTCGCGCGGGCCGTACCGTTGTCCGAACGTGCGGGTGCGCGGTTATGCGGTCTATACCAACAAACTAAAGGCGGGGTCCTTTCGCGGGTTTGGGAACCCGCAGGCGGCCTTTGCCAGCGAAAGCCAGCTGGATGCGGTTGCGCGAAAGCTGGGTATCGACGGCCTGGCGCTGCGCCGCCGGAACGCGATGGTGCCGGGCGACCATTGGCTTGGCGGCCAGTGCGTCGATGCCTGTGCCATGCAGGAATGCCTGGACAGGCTGGACGAACGCATGGCCGCGGAAATCAAGGACCTGCCGCCGCCGGAAGAAGGCTGGTCCCGCGGGGTCGGGGTTTCCGGCCTGTCGCACATATCGGGGCTGATGGGCACCAGCGCCGCTGTAAACCTGCGCGCGGACGGGACGGTCGCGCTGTCGACCGGTGTGGTCGATATCGGTCAGGGGTCCGACACGGTGCTGCCGCAAATCTGTGCGGAGGCGCTGAAACTGCCACTGGAAGCGGTGGCATACGCGGCCCAGGACACGGACAGTTCGCCCTACAACTGGAAGACGGCTGCCAGCCGCATCACCTATACCGCCGGGCGCGCCGTCATGCAGGCAACCGTCGACATGCGAAAACGAATCCTGGACCATGCGGCGGAGTTGATGGAATGCGCCACAGAGGATCTGGAACTGGCGCCGGGGGGGACCGTCCGGGTTGCCGGTTCCGACCGGTCGGTGACATTCCGTGAAATCGCCGCCAGGGCCTTCAACCGTGTCGGTGGGCCGATCGTCGGACAGCATGCCTTTGCATTCGACGGACCGCGGTTCGACCCGAAGCGTGCGGCAATCAGCAATTTCGCTTTCGACAACCTGGGCGTCTATGTCTTCGGTGCTGTGGGGCTGGTCGCGGATGTCGATATGGCAACCGGCAAGGTCGTCGTACAGAAAGTCTGGGCCGCGCACGACATCGGCCGCGCGGTGAACCCGCAAAGCGCAGAGGGTCAAGTCCAGGGCGCGGTCGTCCAGGGCCTGGGCTATGCTCTGCTGGAGGAACTGGTCTGGGAAGACGGCCATTTGGTCAACCCGTCCTTCATGGACTACAAGATTCCCGACGTGCTGGATGTTCCGGCTGACATTATCCCGATCCTTGTCGAAACCGCGCCGGAAGAAACAGGACCGTTCGGGGCAAAGGGTATCGGTGAAGCGGGCATTGTCGGGGTCGCCCCCGCACTGGCCAATGCCGTTACCGACGCGATTGGCGTCCGGCTGCACCGCATCCCGATGACGTCGGAACGGGTGCTGGACGCGATCGACGGGATTGCGCCGGACGAACCGATGGCACGAACGGGCTAGTAGGCCGTATTCTGGGCCAGCCTTTCCAGGGCCCCCTGAAGCCGCATCGACAGCGCTTCCACGGTCCGTGTCGCCGGGATGTCAGATGCCCGAAGGACGGCGACTTCCACCTGTCCCAAATCCAGGGAATGCCGAAGCGCCTTCGCCGGCAGAGCACCGAAGTCGAACGCGACGGCCGGTGCGACACAGGCCCTGTTCCCCGCCAGAAGCAGCGGAAGCATCTTGTCCGCGGATACGGTCGTAACGGACCGTTCGCTCAACCTGTGGCGGCGCATCAGATGGCTGAAGACCGTTCGCGTTCCGGTGCCTTGCGGCGGCAGGATCAGTCTTTCTTCGACCAGGTCCCAGATGCCCGACGCCGGACGGTCATCCGCCCCGCCCCAGGCGGTCAGATCGACGGTTCGCGTGAACCTGACTTCAACCGCGTCATCGGTCGCCGGATTGGTCATAATTGCCAGGTCGACGGTCCGGTTCTTTAGCCCTTCGATCGAATTGTCATGCAGGATTTCGACCGAAACGCCGGGGAATTCGGTTTCGAATTCGGCTACCGACCTTAGCAGCAGGCCGGTGCTGATATCCTCCCCCAGGCTGATTCTGACCGACCCGGTGATCCCCCCCTGAAGGCTGCGCATCTGGCTTTGCATTTCATCGAATTCGGTCAGGTGCCGGTTGATGACGTTCAAAAGCAACTCCCCCGCCGCCGTCAGTTCGACACCGCCGGTCACACGATCAAACACCGGAACGCCCAGTTCATCCTCAAAGGCCTGAATGGAACGGTTCAGCGCCGACGGCGAAACCGCCAGTTGTTCGGCCGCCTTGCGGATGGAGCCATTGCGGTAGATCGACCGGATCGCGCGATAGATTTTCAGGTGTCTCATGTCGGTTCTCAGGGGCGGTGCAAAAAATGCACCGCGATGGTGCAAAACTAATGGCAGACATCAACAGGTTATATCGCCTTGAATTATGTTGCACTGCAAAAAAGAGTTTTCTCCAAGAAGGGACCAATCAATGAAGAAACTACTCCTTGCCGCCGCAATGACGGCAATGACCGCGCAAGCGGCGAGCGCTGAAATAAAGGTCGGTGTCCTGCATTCTCTGACCGGTACCATGGCAATTTCCGAAACGACGCTTCGTGACGTCATGCTGATGCTGATCGAACAGCAGAATGCCAATGGCGGTCTGTTGGGCGAAGAAATCGTACCGGTCGTTGTCGACCCGGCGTCCGACTGGCCGCTGTTCGCGGAACGTGCACGCGAACTGCTGACCGTGCATGAAGTCGATGTGATCTTCGGCGCGTGGACGTCGGTCAGCCGCAAGTCCGTATTGCCGGTCCTTGAGGAACTGAACGGCCTGATGTTCTATCCCGTCCAGTATGAGGGCGAGGAAAGCTCCCGCAACGTGTTCTACACCGGTGCGGCGCCGAACCAGCAGGCGATCCCGGCGGTCGACTATTTCTTGCAGGAATTGGGCGTTGAAAGCTTTGCGCTGCTGGGCACGGACTATGTCTATCCGCGTACGACCAACCGCATTCTTGAACAGTATCTGCTGGATGCGGGCATTCCGCAGGAAAACATCTTCGTCAACTATACGCCGTTCGGTCATTCCGACTGGTCGTCCATCGTCGCCGATGTGGTCGCGCTGGGCGGGAGCGGTCAGCAGGTTGGCGTGATTTCGACCATTAACGGTGACGCCAACATCGGCTTCTATTCGGAACTGGCCGCCCAGGGCGTTGCCGCGGACGACATTCCGGTCGTCGCCTTCTCGGTCGGGGAAGAGGAACTGGCCGGTTTGGATACCGGCCCGCTGGAAGGTCACCTGGCGGCGTGGAACTATTTCCAGTCCGCCGACACGCCCGAGAACGAAGCCTTCATCACCGCATGGCATGAGTTCATCGGAAGCGAAGACCGCGTCACGAACGACCCGATGGAAGCGCATTATATCGGCTTCAACATGTGGGTTCAGGCGGTTGAAGCGGCCGGCACGACCGACGTTGATGCCGTGCGCACGGCCATGTACGGCCAGGAGGTTACAAACCTGACCGGCGGAACCGCCGTGATGCTGCCGAACCATCACCTGTCGAAGCCGGTGCTGATCGGCGAGATCCGTGCGGACGGTCAGTTCGACATCATCAGCCAGACCGAACCGGTTCCTGGCGATGCCTGGACCGACTTCCTGCCGGAATCGGCGGTTCTCGTCTCTGACTGGCCGGGTCTGGAATGCGGTATGTATAATACCGAAACGTCGACCTGCGTTCAGATTCAGTCGAACTACTGATCCATTTACAGCGTTTCGCGGGTCACCCGGTGTGGGTGGCCCGCTTTCGCGTGTTCGGGTGAACCAAACAGAATGACCCGCTTTTTCCTTGCAGTACTCGTGACCCTTACGATCGCCACGGCCCCTGGCCATGAGACTTCGGCACAGACCGGCGGCGATGCATCCGACTTTCAGGCCCTGTTGCAGGCCCACGCCGATCAGATCGCCGACCCGTCACGGCGCACAGTAGGCGACGTTCTGCAAGTCCTGGTCGAAAGCGGATTTGCTGAAGTCCCGGAGTTCCTGAACACATGGCAGAACCGGGGGCTTTACCAGCGGAACAGCGACGGACTGTTCGTTTATGTCGCAGACGATGATGCGTCCCCGCTTTCCCTGATTGATATCACCACCGAAGAGATGATCGGCACGGCCGGTTCGCGGGAAGTAACGCAACTTCGTCCCAACGGCGGTGTCCGCCGGGTGATCGCCGGTGCTTTGGTGCAGTTCCAGCTGTCAGCGGACGACCCGGCAAAACGACTGGCGGCGCTTGACGTCGTCGCGGACGACCCGGAAGAAAGCCATCTGCCGCTGTTGCAGGCCCGTATGGATGTCGAGCAAGATGCCGAAGTCCTTGCGCGGCTGGAAGTCGTGTTGCCGTCCCTTGTTATCGCGTTTGCAGACGATGACGATGAACGGGTCGCCGCGATCCAGGATCTTGCGGGCAACGTAAGCTTGGCGGCCCGCGCCACATTGAACCCGCTACTGGAAACGGACCTCGGCGTCGCGGAATCCCGCCCTACGGATGAAAACATTGCCGAGGTCCTGACGCCGGGTCGTGATGCTTTGTCGGTAGAAAGGGCCTATGCTCTGTTGGTGGCGGAAGGCCTGGCGCCCCCGCTTGTCTCAAGGTCGGCACAAAGAGACATTCTGGCCGCCAATGTGGCGGACGGACAGGTCGGCGGTATTCCGGTTGCCCAGTTAAATACCGAAGAGGCACGGGATCGCGCCTACGCGGCATTGGTCGCCCAGGGCCTGGCGGAACCGATCCCCGGCCCGGATGATATTGAGGCGGCGCTTTCAAGTTATGTCTTTTATCGCGCCTATCGGGAACCGTCCGCCGCGGTGACAGACGCCGCGCGGTCGACGTTGAACGGCATTGAAACCCGGGTCGGGATGTTTCGTTTCCTGGACCTGTCTCTGGACGGGGTGTCACTGGCTTCCATCTATTTTCTGGCGGCGATCGGGCTGGCCATCACCTTCGGCGTGATGGGCGTCATCAACATGGCCCATGGCGAATTTATCATGATCGGCGCCTATACCGGCTATGTCGTTCAAACGATCATACCGGACTACACGCTTTCGATTGTTGTGGCTCTGCCGCTTGCTTTCGCGGTCACGTTCGGTGCCGGTGTCGCGATGGAACGGCTTGTCATCCGATGGCTTTATCAGCGCCCGCTTGAGACGCTGCTGGCGACCTTCGGGATTTCAATCGCACTTCAGCAGATCGTCCGTCAGATTTTCGGCACCCAGGCCCGTCCGCTGACACCGCCCGACTGGCTGGCGGGGTCGGTTGCGATCAACGACGTCGTGTCGATCAGCACGATCCGGATCGGCATATTTGCGCTGGGCGTGGTTTTCTTTGTCCTGTTATGGCTGGTCCTGAACCGGACTCGATTGGGTCTGGAAGTTCGCGCGGTTACACAAAATCCGGCCATGGCCGCGTCTATGGGGATCAACCCGGACCGGATCAACATGCTGACCTTCGGCCTGGGATCGGGCATTGCCGGTATCGCGGGCGTTGCCATCGGCCTTTTCGCACAGGTCGTGCCCGACCTTGGGTCAAACTACATCGTACAAAGCTTCATGACCGTCGTTGTTGGCGGTGTCGGCAATATTTTTGGCACACTGGTTGGCGCGACCATGATCGGCGGACTTCAGAAGACGATCGAATGGCTGAATCCGTCCAATACGCTGGCGGCACAGACCTACATGATCCTGTTCGTGATCCTGTTCATCCAGTTCCGGCCGCGCGGCATTATCGCGTTGCGCGGGCGCGCCGCGGGGGATTGAGCCATGGAAGGATCAATCTTCACCCGCAACCGGTCGGTGCCCATCTTCCTGGGAATACTGGCGCTTTTCACCATCGCCGTCACCGTCATGTCGCAAGCTTATGGCACCGGCGCGTTGTCGGTTTCCTTCATCAAAGTTCTGGGCATGACGCTATGTCTGGCACTGGCGGCCCTGGCGATGGACCTGGTTTGGGGGTATTGCGGGATTCTGAGCCTGGGCCATTTCGCTTTCTTCGGACTTGGCGGCTACATGATCGGCATGTGGCTGATGACGGCCCGCACGCAGACCGTGGTCGCGGCCAACCTTGCCAACAGTGTCATTCCGCCGACGGATGCGGAAATCAGCCAGGCGACGGCCCTGCAGATTTTCTCCGTCGTCGGGGCGGAAGACTGGCCGTGGATGTGGGCGGTATCCGACAGCCTGTTCCTCAGCCTGTTGCTGGTTGTCCTGGTGCCGGGCCTCCTGGCTCTGGTCTTCGGTTGGCTTGCCTTCCGAAGCCGTGTCACCGGCGTCTACCTTTCGATCCTGACACAGGCGATGACGCTGGCCCTGTCGCTTTACCTGTTCCAGAACGATACGGGCCTTCGCGGGAACAACGGTCTGTCCGGGTTGCAGAACATCCCGGGCGCGGAAAATATCGGACAGGACAGAATATCGATCTGGTTCTTCTGGGCATCCGCGGTGGCGTTGGGACTTTCCTATATCGGTGCGGCCTGGATCATGTCCGGCAAGTTCGGAAATGTCGTTCGCGGCATCCGCGACGACGAACAGCGGGTGCGTTTCCTTGGATATCAGGTCGAAGTCTACAAGCTGGTCGTCTTCACACTGACCGCCGTTCTGTGCGGGGTTGCGGGCGCGCTTTACTATCCGCAGGCGGGCATCATCAATCCGGATGAAATCGCGCCCATCGCGTCGATTTATCTGGCGGTCTGGGTCGCGATTGGTGGCCGCGGGCGGCTTTATGGTGCGGTGGTCGGTGCGGCGGCGGTGTCGCTGCTGTCGACCTATTTCACCGGTGGTCGTGCACCGGACATCAACCTTGGCTTCTATACAATCGAATGGGTCGACTGGTGGCCGGTGTTGTTAGGCCTGGGATTTGTGCTGGTCACGCTGTTCGCGCCCAAGGGGCTGGGCGGGCTGGTCGACTATATCATTCGAAAGGACCGGACATGAGCGCGCTATTGGAAGTCAGCGGCGTGTCCGTGTCCTTCGACGGGTTCAAGGCGATCAACGACCTGAGCTTTGCGATCGACGCGGGCGAAATGCGCGCCGTGATCGGGCCCAACGGCGCGGGCAAGACAACCTTTATGGATATCATCACCGGCAAGACCAGGCCGGACGAAGGCAGCGTCATATGGGGGGACATGGCGCAGTCGCTTCTGCGGATGTCAGAAGCGGATATCGCCCAGGCCGGGATCGGTCGTAAATTCCAGCGTCCGACGGTGTTTGAAGACCAGTCCGTGTGGGACAATTTGCGCATTTCGCTGAAGAAGCCACGTGGTCCGATGGCCGCGCTGTTCGACCGTATCAGCGACGAAGACCGGTCGAGGATCGACACTCTAGCTGGGGAAATCGGCCTGACGGAACATCTGTCCCGGCCTGCCGGCACATTGAGCCACGGCCAGAAACAATGGCTGGAAATCGGTATGCTGCTGGCACAGGACCCGAAACTTCTTCTGGTCGACGAACCGGCCGCCGGCATGACGACGGAAGAACGAAAGCACACGACCGATCTTTTGCGCCGGGTGGCGAAGACCCATGCTGTTGTCGTGGTGGAACATGACATGGAATTCGTACGCAACCTGGACTGCAAGGTGACGGTTCTTCACGAAGGGTCGGTATTGGCCGAAGGCACGTTGGACCATGTCATGGCCGACCAGCGTGTCATCGAAGTCTATCTGGGGCGCTGACGATGCTGGTGACAAATGATCTGACCCTGCACTACGGCGGCAGCCAGATTCTGAACGGTGTTTCCGTTACCGCCGATCAGGGGGCGGTGACTTGCATTATGGGGACCAACGGCGTCGGTAAGACATCGCTGATGAACGCAATTTCCGGCAATCATCCGCGGTCGGGCGGAACCCTGTCTTTGGGGGGGGAGGAGCTTCCGGTCCTGCCGGCACAGAAGATGGCCCATCTGGGCGTCGGGTATGTGCCGCAGGGCCGGATGATTTTTCCCCTGCTTACGGTGCGCGAAAACCTGGAAACGGGGCTTGCCTGTCTGCCGAAGGGGGACCGGGTAATTCCCGACCGCATTTTCGACCTGTTCCCGGTTCTGAAGGATATGGAAAACCGGCGGGGCGGCGATCTGTCCGGCGGGCAGCAGCAGCAGCTTGCCATCGGGCGCGCCCTGGTGACGCGGCCCAAACTTCTTTTGATGGACGAACCGACGGAAGGCATTCAGCCGAACATCATCAAACAGATCGGCGATGTGATCAGACAACTCCGGGATGAAGGGGAAATGGCCATCATCCTGGTCGAACAGTATTTCGATTTCGCCTTCGACCTAGCGGACCGGTTCTATGTCATGGGACGCGGGTCGATTTCCTTCAGCAAGGCGAAGGCGGAAACCAGCCATGACGAGGTGCGCACCGCATTCAGCCTGAAGGGCTGACGGTTCGCGGATGCTCAGACCCCGCCCTGCGTCCGGATGAAATCAATGATCGCGTCAACGCCGTCGCCGGATTTCAGGTTGGAAAAGACGTAGGGCCGGTCGCCCCGCATGCGTTTCGTATCGGCACGCATGACGTCCAGGTCGGCCCCCACCAGCGGCGCCAGATCCGTCTTGTTGATGACCAGCATGTCCGACCGGGTAATCCCGGGACCGCCCTTGCGGGGAATATCCTCGCCGCTTGCCACATCGATGACATAGATCGTCAGGTCGGCAAGCTCGGGCGAGAATGTGGCCGCCAGATTGTCACCGCCGGATTCAATCAGAACAACTTCGACCTCGGGAAATTTCCCGCACATTTCGGCGATTGCCGCCAGGTTGACCGATGCATCTTCGCGAATGGCCGTATGGGGACAGCCGCCGGTTTCCACCCCCATGATGCGGTCCGGGGTCAGGGCGCCACGACGGCTTAACGCCTCTGCATCTTCGCGGGTGTAGATGTCATTTGTGATGGCGCACAGGTCCAGCGTCTCGCGCAGGCGCACGCAGATCGCTTCCATCAGCGCCGTTTTGCCGGACCCTACCGGTCCGCCGATACCAATTCTCAATGGGCCATTGGGTGACTTCATGATCGAAACAACCTCGTATGCAGGGATTCATGTCGGGCGGATGCAATATCCGCGGCAAAGGCGATGCCGCCCAGATCGTCAGGATCGGCAGTCAGGATCTCTTCCACCAGATCGGCAATCACCGGTTCCAACGCCGCAAGCGCGCGTTGTCCGTCCGTCTGACCAAGCGGCACCAGACGGACCCCGGCGGACACCAGGTTTGCGGCAAACGCATGCTGATATCCCAGGAGGACAGGGCGCAGTGGCAGGTCATGGCCCCGCGCGGCGCAACCGACCGCGACCGGATAGGCGGTCTCCCCAAAATCGGGAAAGGCCGTGCCGCCGCTTTCCGGCCATGGCCAGGCGTCCCGAACCGTCTTCATAAAGGCCGTCCCCTGTGCGGATGCTTCCAGCCGTCGTTCTCTTGTCGGCTGAAGCGCCAGGGCAAGATCGTTCAGGTCGACAATATCTTCAGTCTGTTCCCAGGCGCGCCGCAGGATCAGGCCGTCCGTCCAGCCGGCGCCAAGCCGCATGACGTCTTCGATCCAAAGGGTAAGCGACGGAAGGTCACGGACCACACCATCTTCGACCATGGTTTCAAGACCGTGGCTATAGGTGAAAGCACCGATCGGAAAGCTGGGCGACATCCAGGCAAGCAGGCGGTGCAGGGTTTGTGCGTTGTAAGCGTCAGTCATGATGGTGATGCCCGGCCGACCCATAGGCACCGCCTTCCGGGTGGAAGGGTGCGCTTATCGGATCCACCATAACGCCAAGTCCCCGCAGCATTTCGGCAATGACATGGTCGTCGCGAATACGCAGGGTGGCCCCACAGATTTCCGTCGGCAAATGCCGGTTCCCCAGATGCCAGGCGATGCGGACAAGCTGGCTTTGATCTGTACACCGGATTTCAAGCAATGCTTCTTTCGCTGCCTGGACTGCGATGATTCGACCGTCTTCCAGATGAAGGCCGGCACCGTCCGCGATCGCAACCGCCTTTTCCAGGTCCAACAGAAAGGCCGTCCCGTCCACTCCGGTCATGGCGACACGCCGGCGATGGCGCCCGTCATAGTCCAGGATGACCGTGTCGGCGGGTGGCGTTTGCCAATCGTCCGGGGGGATCACAGAAGTCGCGCGGATCATCAGTACAGGAAATATCGCTGCGCCATCGGGAGTTCCGTGGCCGGTTCACAAGTCAGCAGTTCGCCGTCCGCGCGCACTTCATAGGTTTCAGGATCGACCTCGATCGACGGCAGGGCGTCATTCAGGATCATGGCGGACTTCCCGATTCCGGACCGCGTGTTCGACACGGCAACGAGTTCCTTTTCGACCCCCAACCTTCCGGCCAGGCCGCTTTCCGCCGCCGCCTTCGACACGAAGGTCACGCTGGATGCTGTCATGGACTTTCCGAAATGGCCGAACATCGGGCGGTAATGTACGGGCTGCGGGGTCGGGATGGATGCATTGGGATCGCCCATCGGTGCCGCGGCGATTGTCCCCCCGACAATAACAAGATCCGGCTTCACGCCGAAAAATGCGGGCGACCAAAGGACCAGGTCCGCGCGCTTGCCGGATTCGACGGACCCGATATGGTCGCTGATCCCATGCGCGATAGCCGGATTGATCGTGTATTTCGCGATGTAGCGTTTGACCCGGAAATTGTCGTTGTCGCCCGCTTCGTCCGAAAGCGCACCGCGCTGCCGCTTCATCTTGTCGGCGGTCTGCCAGGTCCGGATCAGGACCTCACCGACCCGGCCCATCGCCTGACTGTCGGACGCGATGATCGAAAATGCGCCGATATCGTGCAGGATGTCTTCCGCCGCGATGGTTTCCTTTCGGATGCGGCTTTCGGCAAAGGCAACATCTTCCGGGATGTTCGGGTCCAGGTGGTGACACACCATCAGCATGTCCAGATGTTCTTCCAGCGTATTGACGGTGTAGGGGCGTGTCGGGTTTGTCGACGACGGGATGACGTTCGGCATGCCGCACACTTTGATGATGTCGGGGGCGTGGCCGCCACCGGCGCCTTCGGTATGGAATGCGTGGATCGTCCGTTCCTTGAACGCGGCAGCGGTATTTTCCACGAAGCCGGATTCGTTCAGCGTGTCCGTATGGATCATGACCTGAATGTCCGTCGCATCCGCCACCGCAAGGCAGCAGTCGATAGCCGCCGGGGTGGTGCCCCAGTCTTCGTGGAGCTTCAGCGCACAGGCCCCGCCCAGGATCTGTTCGGTCAGCGCATCCGGGCGTGATGCATTCCCTTTGCCTGAAAAGCCGATATTGATCGGAAGCCCGTCCGCCGCCTGAATCATGCGGCCGATGTGCCAGCTTCCCGGGGTGCAGGTTGTGGCATTGGTTCCGGTTGCCGGTCCGGTACCGCCACCCAGCATCGTCGTGACGCCCGACATCAGCGCATCGTCGATCTGTTGCGGACAGATCATGTGAATGTGCGCGTCGAACCCGCCGGCGGTCAGGATCTTGCCTTCCCCCGCGATTGCTTCTGTCGACGGGCCGACGATGATGTCGACGCCGTCCTGCGTGTCCGGGTTCCCGGCCTTGCCGATAGCGGCAATTTTTCCGTCGCGAAGTCCGACATCGGCTTTTACGATGCCCCAGGTGTCGATAATCAGCGCGTTGGTGATCACCGTGTCGACGGCCCCGCCGTCACGGGTCACCTGGGCCTGGCCCATGCCGTCGCGAATGACCTTCCCGCCGCCGAACTTGACCTCTTCACCATAAGTCGTGAAGTCCTTTTCAACTTCGATGAAGAGTTCGGTGTCGGCCAGTCGTACCTTGTCGCCGACCGTCGGGCCGTACATGTCCGCATAGGCTTTTTTCGAAATCTTTGCCGGCATCTTGCCCCTCCTCAGTCCAGCGGGCCCATGACGGCCTGGTTAAATCCATAGACTTCGCGCTTGCCGCCCAACGGCACCAGCGTGACGTCCCGGGCCTGACCGGGTTCGAACCTGACCGCGGTCCCGGCTGCGATATCCAGGCGCATGCCGCGTGCAGCCGCGCGGTCGAAGGAAAGGGCACCATTCACTTCAAAGAAATGATAATGACTGCCGACCTGAACCGGCCGGTCGCCGGTGTTTGAAACGGACAGGGTCACGGACTTCGCATCGGCATTCAGTTCGATATCGCCGTCGGCGACGATGAATTCACCGGGGATCATGGTACATCTCTCCTCTACCGGATCGGCTCGTGAACGGTGACCAGCTTTGTCCCGTCGGGGAAGGTGGCTTCGACCTGAACGTCGTGGATCATTTCGGCAATGCCTTCCATGACCTGATCGCGTGTGATCACCGAAGCGCCTGCGGTCATCAGTTCGGCTACGGACTTGCCGTCCCGCGCGCCTTCAACGACGAAGTCGGATATCAGGGCAATCGCTTCCGGATAGTTCAGTTTTACGCCGCGTTCCAGCCGTCGCCGGGCGACCATGGCGGCCATGGAAATCAGCAGTTTGTCGGTTTCACGCGGTGTGAGTTTCATTCAATCCTCCACTTCTTCCCGGGTGGCCTCAGGTGGCCCAGACCCGGGGCATTGGCTGGTCCTGCCTTAAATATGTCAGGGCGTCGGTCATGGCGACGCGAAGCGACTTCCCGTCGGGGGCGATCATGCGGGCGACCAGTACACCGGATGCGACCTCGCTGACGCCGAAATGAATGTTTGTCCCAATCGTACGCAGGGCATCGACAGTGCCGTCCAAATCATCGCCGATACGGACCAATGTTGCGAATGCACGCGCGCCCGAAAGGCTTCCGCTGCCGGTCAGCCCAAGGGACATATCCGGCGGCAGGCGCGTGTCGTCTGCGAAAACCAGTCGCCCATTCCGCCGGACCCGCCAGCGGTCACGGAAGGACCCGGACACGACCGCTTCCCCCATTGCCTCGCGGCCCAGAATGACCGACTCCACCGCGATGAAGGACGACCCGGCACCCAACTCGACATTAAAGGTGCGCCGCAGTCGCCCACCGTCGAACAGGATCGTTTCCTGCGGCAGCCAGTCCGCATGCCCATCATCGCCGACCCGAAGCGTATTTTCGATCTGCGCGTCGTCGCCGGTGGATCTGTAAATGCGCTCGCACGCCTGTGTGGTGAATACGGCGCTTGCCTTGTTGCCGACTGCGGCTTCGTAAGACACCCGGTCGCCGCCGGTCATGCCGCCCGCGGTATTCAGAAAAACCGCCTCGGGCGCCGCTCCATGGACCTTGGGAAGGCGGATCTTGCAGCACCCGGCCTGATGAAGATGCGCTAGCCTTGTGCCCGCGCGATTTTCGAACCTGACTTCGCCGTGACCCTGGGCCCGCTGAAGCACAAGGCGCTGCGGCGGACGGGCCTGTGCCGTTTCCGGCCTGTTCAGCATCGTCGTCATAAATCCCGGTCCCACCGCCTCCTCTAGCGGGTGCGCCGCAGCCGGTTCGAAAAACCGTTATGGTGCAGTGCACAATATGTAGCCTAGGCTGGGGAGTTACCGTATGGCAAGAAAGTTTATCGTGTGATGCGTGGGACGTATGTCTGGTTCACCTATCATGGTTCTTTAGATATTATATGACCCATTGTGTGGCCCATTGCCGGGGGCTATCCCGGCGCGGGACTTTTGCGGGTAACTAGGCGGAAAACCTTCGGTGCGAGAAGGGCGCCATGGGATAGGGTGTTTCGGCACCCGCGATCGCGTCCGCTATCATCATGCCGGAAATCGGTCCGGCCAGGTTTCCAAAGAAATGCCCGGTGTTCAGGGCCAGACCGGTGACGCCGCAATCGATATCTATGATCGGCAGCCCATCCGGCGTACGAAGGACGATGCCCGCCCACGACCGCTCCGTCGCAAGACCCCGAAGGGCTGCAAGGTTGTCCTCCAGTACCCCGCGGCCAAGCTTCTGTCCGGCGGCGGTCGACGCATCGCTGTCGCTGTCCTGGAATGCACAGCCATAGCGAATGGACCCGTCGGGCATGGACGCGAACTGTTCCGTAAATCCAAGGTCGGGATGTTCGCGTTCCAGACGGTGCCGGGGCGTCATCGATTCGTCGACCCCTTCTGCTGTGAAGAATCTGAACAGCGACTGGCCGGCGACCACGGGGTCTATCCGGAAATCGGCCGGCGATGTGCAGGCGGCTTCGAACCGCATGGGTATCAGCGATTTTCCAAGGTCCAGTTCCGGGGCCAGCGCGGTACTCCACGGTCCGGCGCACAGGACCGTCCGGTCCGAATGCAAATCCTCCCCATCCGTGGTACGGACACCGATGCATTGTTCTCCCTTGATAATCAGGGATGCGATGCCCGTTCCAAAGCGGCAGTCGACGCCCAGGTCTGAAAGCCGCGCCACGATTTTTCGGCAAAGGTTCGGCGTGTCCTGGTGCGCATCCAGCGGGTTCCAGATTCCACCGATAATCGCCGGGCCCAGCTGCGGACATCGTTCGTGAACGTTATGCGCATCCAGATGTTGGACCGGCAGACCGGCCTTGTTGCGGTCGGCGGCAAAGGCATCCGCCACGGATTTGCATTCGGAATCCCGATAGACGATCAGGCCGCCGCAGGCGCGGAAGCTTTCGTCGCCGATTTCATCTGCAAAGCGTTCGGCAAACAGGCGCGCCGCCAATGCGAACCCCATTTGCGTGCCGGCAGCTTTTGTCTGCAGCCACAGAAATCCGGGATTCCGCCCGGATGCGCCCCAGCCCGGACCATTCGGGTCCAGAAGTGTAATGTGAAACCCCCTCCGCCTCAGGAAGTATGCCGTTGCGCATCCCGCAATTCCGGCGCCGACAACCAGTACGTCACGGTGGGCAGGCATGGGTGTGCCCCCTCAAACAATGTCCACGACCCGAAAAACCGGAATGGGCGGAAGCCCATCGCGTGCGCGCCATTCAACGGCGACCCGGTCGCCGATGCGGGCGGACTCTCCGACGATATTCGTCAGCAACCGCGGTCCTTCATCCAGGTCGACCAGAGCCAGGAAATAGGGCGGGGTAAGGTCGTCCGTCACGGGAATGCGGACCGTCGTCAGGGAATAGATTTCGCCGCGACCGCTGACATCGACCATCTCAAGATTGTCGCCGCCGCAGGTGACGCAGTGTCCGCGCGGATACATTTGATTGCCACCGCAGTCGCGGCAACTCTGAACGGTCAATCTGTGTTCCTGACAGGCGGCCCAGAAAGCCTCGGTCGTCGGGTCGGCGGCACCGGTCGCGGAAATGGGAAAATCAGTCATTTGCCAGTACCACCGTCGATGCGGTTGAAAAAGCAAGGCCACCCGTCCCGTGGGCAACGCCGATTTGGGCGTCCGGCACCTGTCTTTTCCCGGCCTCACCGCGAAGTTGCCGAACGCATTCGACAATCAACAGAATGCCCAGTGCGCCCGGATGACAGTAGGAAAGCCCGCCGCCGGACGTCATGGACGGCAAGCCGCCGCCGGGTCGCAGCCGGCCATCGGCGATGAAATCCTTTGCCTCCCCCTTTCCGCAAAACCCCAGATCCTCCAGATACAGCAGCACCGCATGAGTGAAGTTATCGTAGGGCTGAAAGACATCGACGTCGGACGGCGATATGCCTGCCATTCCGAATGCCTCCCGTCCGGAGACGACGCCGGGGGTTACCGTAAGGTCCGGGCACTGGGCCACCCGCCATTGCACGTGACACTCGCCGGCCCCCAGCACGCGAACCGGCGCCTTGTCAGCGTCGCGCGCTCGGTCGGCCCGGGTCATCACAACCGCGCCGCCACCGTCTGTTACCAGACAGCAATCGATCTTTCGCAGCGGATCGCAAAGAACGGGGGAATTCATCGCCTCTTCCAGCGACAACGGGTCCTGGCACCAGGCCTTGGGGTTCAGGTTCGCCCAGGTGCGCGCCGCAACGGCAATTTCAGCCAGATGTTCGGGCCCGACACCATATTGGTGACAGTAGCGTGCCGCGCTCAACGCGTAGTGCCCAATGGGGAAGTGAATGCCGTACGGGGCTTCGAATTGGGAAGACAAGCTTCCATCTTTAGGGGATATGGCGCGTGGGCGGTTCTTGCGGCTTCGTTGCCGGGACGCATAGGCAATCAAGGCAACATCGCAACGACCTGCACGCAACGCCAGCATGGCGTGATGGACGAAGAATTCGAACGATGCACCGCCCATGTCCGAGCTTTCCGCATATCTTGGTTGAATACCCAGATACTCACCCAGTTGGACGGAACCTTCCTCGCCCATATAGTTGGTGAACAGCGCATCGACGTCACCAAGGCCAAGTCCCGCTTCGTCAAGCGCATGCCTGGAGGCAAGGGCCGCCATTGAATATTCGGACTGATCGGTGACCTTGCCCAAGGGGGTTTCAGAAACGCCGGTGATGTAAATCGAATCGTTGTGAATGCTTGACATTGGCAGTTTCTGGTGTGTCACTCGCTTGGTGGCTCGGTATTGAAAATGATGTCATTTTTTGAAAATGATATCAATATCATTTTTAGGCTTGCTGGTTACACTTGGAACGACCATTTTTTAAGAATGCCAAAGAAATCAGACCCGACACGAAAAGCTGGCAAACTCAAATATGCCGATGTTCTGAAACGCGAACTCGACTCCGGCGTGTTCGCGACGAAGGGGGAACATACCCGCCAAAGGCTCAGGATTTCCGCGGCGCGGGTTCTTGAAGAAGTCGGCTATCAGGATCTGACGGTGTCGGCGATCAGCAAGGATGCCGGCGTCGCCCTTGGGACGTTCTATGTCTATTTTTCCGACAAGACAGAAGTCGCCATCGACGTCGTGTTGAGTTTCATCGCATACGCGTACACAGAGGCGCAGGCCCTTTCCCGCGGGAAAGACGAATACGAAGCCATCTATTCAACGAACAGATATTTCGCCCATGCCTACGGCGCAAATCCCGGCCTGATGAGAAGCTTCATCCAATTGCAGAGCCAGGAACCGTCCTTCCGTGAGCTGTGGGAGCCCCGGCATGACGAATGGATCCAGAAGCTTGCGAATTCCATACGCCGCCGTGGCCCGTCCCCGCCGGTTTCCCAGTCGGACGCGCTGAAGATGGCGGCCGCGCTGGAGGGGATGGTTTTCAGCTATCTTTATGCAGTTGCCGTCGAACAGAAACCGCCGACGGGGAAGGTCGACTCGGATCCGGACAAGATCGCGGAGATTCTCTCCCTGCTCTGGTATCGCGCGGTCCAGTGCAAGGATCCGCCACCGCGATAGGAAATTCCGGTCCTAGGGATCGTCAATCATTAGATCGAAACGGATATAGTCCCGTTCGGTTGCGACCCGCCGATACAGTTTCTGTGCGGATGTATTGTGGCGCTGCGTCATCCAGAAAATCTTATACCAGCCGTTGGCCCGGCCGCGGTCCGCCAGAAATTCGATCAGCTTCTGGCCAAGTCTTTTCCCGCGCGACTGTGACCGCACGTGGATGTCCTGCAGATAACAGATCGGTTTCTTGCTCCAGGTGAAGTCAAAGACGTTGTACAACAGGAACCCGGACGGGGTCCCGGCATCGTCTTCGACAATCAGGCATTTGAGGGAACCGGCAACGTTTGATGTGCGTTGCCAATTGGTTTCGCCCATTTCCCGGTCGCCGGGTTCGTCAGGGTCGGTGGCGACGAACTCGCCCCACATTTCCAAAAATGCGGCCCGGTCGGACGGTATGGCATCGCGCGGCATTCCGGCGCCTGACGGCCCTTTTGCCTGGCTGCGCGACGGCCCCAGTGTGGCATGCCCCGTCACGACAACATCACCGCCCCGAACGACATCCAGTTCCAGTTCCAGGCTGTCACCGGCTTTCATGAGAGATACGCACCGTGTTTCGACCACATCGCCCACCGACACGGGCAGGCGAAAACGCGTAGAAAATTTTGCGACGGGTCGATCCGGAAACCAGCCTTCGACAGCGGCGGCCAGAATTCCCGCCGTGTACATGCCCTGGGCGATCGGTCTTGGGAACCCGGCCACCTGGGCCGCTTCGGCATCATAGTGAATCGGGTTGAAATCGCCGGACGCGCCCGCATAGCGCACCAGATCGGATTGCTGGATCGGACCCCATGAGATGGGTTTCGGCGTCATGTTCATTGGCCGAGCTCAATTATGGTCTGGGTTTCGCGGCATGCAGCGACGCCATCAGCGGCGCGGATATAATCGATCGTGACCGTAACGATCCGCTTCTTGCTGCCATCGCGGCTTTCGGAAATACGGTCGCTTTCAAGTCTGGCCGTGCAGATAAGTTCGTCACCAACCCGGATGGGACAAAAATGTTCGTAGGTCTGTTCCCCATGCAGGGTTCGGCGGCGGTCCACCTTCAACAGATCAGTAAGAAGTCTGGGGATGAAGTCCGCGGCCGCGGTTACCAGAAAGGTCGGCGGTATGAAGTCGCGTTCCGCATCCGTCGTGTTTCCCGTCGCGATCAGGAATTCGCGAAGCTTCCCGGCTTCGATCGTATGCCGCCATTCGTCTAGGGCATCACTGCTTGTCACCAAAACCTCCTATCGTCAGGCCACGGGTTCGCGAAAGCCAGATCAACAAGCCGAGCGTCAGCAGATTGAAGGCAATCAACAATGTCGCGACGGCGGTGATGGTGGGGTTAACCTGTATCATGAGTTCATTGAACATCCGCTTCGGGATCGTAAGGTTCGGCCCGGAAACGAAGACGGTGATGACAACCTCATCAAAGCTTAACACAAAGCTGAATATCCATGCCGCGGCCGCGCTTGGCGCGATGTTTGGCAGGGTGATTTTGGTCAGGATGGTCAACCGACCCGCCCCCAGTGTCATGGCAACCTGTTCGATGCGATGGTCGAAGGCCTGAATGGCGGACTGCATGATCAGAACGACGTAGGGTGTAACCAGAACCGTGTGCCCAAGGATCAGCCCTGGAAAGGTGCCAAGAAGCCCGATCCGCGCAAAGAAAATATAGAGCGCGACAGCAGTGATGATCTGCGGGACGATCATCGGCGCAATGATGTTGGTTTCCAGCGTTGCCCTGAAACGGAAACGACCGCGGGCCAGGACATATGCACCCATCGTCCCGATGACCAGCGCAAGGGTACTGGACGCGAAAGCCAGGATTACCGAATTTGTCCCTGCCTCGATCCAGATATCGGTTTCGATCAGCGCGCGGTACCACTGGAACGACAGGCTGGGCGGCGGAAATTCCAGGGATTGTGCGCCGGAAAATGACATCGGCACGACGATGATGACCGGCAGAACCAGGAACATCAGTGTTCCCAGAGAGATGACAGGCACGATGAATCCAAGAGACGGCTTCCACATCAGCGGTATCGCTCCCTCAGCCATTGATATGCCACATACAAAATCATCGTCACGGTCATAAGTACGACAGCTACGACCGCCGCCATCTCCCAATTCGCAAACCGGTTGATCAGCAGGTCCATCATATTCGCGACCAGCGGGATACGGCCGCCACCAAGGACGGCCGGCGTAATGTAGAAACCCATGCTTAAGATGAATATCAGGATTGAAGATGAAACCAGCGCCGGGACGGTCAGCGGGAAAAACACGGACCAGAAACGTCGGATGGGACCGGCACCAAGGGTTTCCGCCACCTGGATGAGCCGTCCATCGACCTTTGTCATTGCCGAATAAAGCGGCAGAAGGAAGAACGGCAGCAGCACATTGGTCATGCCGATCAATATTCCCGTCTCGTTATACAGAAAGGCCACGCCGTCTTCGGTGACACCAAGTGCCTTCAGCGCGCGATTGATAAGCCCGTTGCTTCCAAGGATGACGATCCACGCATAGGTCCGGACCAGGATCGAAACCCAGAAAGTCATGACGACCAGGCCCAGGACAATGACCCTTACCCGGACGGTTTGTTTGGTGCACCAGTAGGCGAGGGGATATCCGACAAGGACGGTAAGCAGCGTTACCTTGGCTGCGATTTCAAAGGTGCGAAAAATTATTCTTCCATAGGCTTCCGAACTCCAGAATGCCTGATAATGCGCGAAAGTGAGCCCGCCCGTATCCTCGTCATAAACGCTCCACAAGACCGACTCGATAATCGGATAGTCGAATACCACCACAATCAGAATGACGATCGGTGCGCCAAGCAATGCCATTTGCAGCTTTGGCGTAAAAGAAAATGGTGATGCAGCGCCTTTATCGGCAACTGCACCACCTTCAGTTCGCAAGTGACCAGGGGTTTTGCTCATGTTGGCAAGTCAGTAGGAGTTGATGTGTCAGGTCATTGCAGGAGTTTGAACTCGTTCCAGCGGGCTTCGACTTCTGCGGCATTGTCGAACCACCACTGACCCGGCACCAACCATTGTACGGCCTTGTTGTCGGGGTGCGTGGGGAAGTTGACTGCCTGTTCTTCGGTGACCAAGGCGGCAAGGTCAGGACTGGGGCCGGGGTACGGAAGGTATTCGACCAGGCAGGCCTGAGCTTCGGCGGTGGATTGAATGCGCATCCACTCGTACAGCATCTCACGCTGTTCGTCGGAGATGCCGTCTGCAACCATCCAATAGGAGATGTCCAGCATCCCTTCATTGAAGGAATAGCTGACGCCTTCCTGATCAATGACCCGACCGTTCCACGCAATTGCGTATTGTGCCTCACCATCCTGAAGCAACTGTGCGGGTTGTGCCCCCGATTGCCACCAGATCACATGATCCTTGATTCTGTTCAGGGTCTCGAATGCCAGATCCAGGTCGACCCCATTGCTGACGTCTTCGACCGATTGCCCGCCGCCCAAGGCTGCGAACGGCAGGACGAAGCCGGGATAGTCCGGCAGCGCGCGAACACCGGGGAAGTTCTCTACATCAAAGAATTCCCGGAAACTGGCGGGCTGCGGAACGTCGTCGCGCCAGGCCATGATTGTGGAATAGTACTGGGCACCAAACCCGTACTGATGCATGGCTTCATCGAACATCGGATCGGGGTTCAACTGATCCCAATTGATTTCTTCCAGAAGCCCCTCCGCTGTCATTCTGAAAAGATCGGCAGTCGAGCCATCGGAGACCGTGTTTGTGATGACGCCGGAACGGGCCTGCGCCTGCATTTTCGCGTACCCGCCGGGCGTTTCGGTTATCACCCGGATGCCATGGGACTCGAGCAACTGTTCATTGACGCATGCTTCAAGCGCGTCGCCGAACGATCCCCCCGCGTTCATGACATGAAGATCCCGCACATCCTGCGCCCCCGCCGACAATGGCATGGCACCCGAGATCGCCACCGCACATACCGCAACAAGTGATTTGTACCTCTTCATGACGTACTCCTTTTGCTAGTCTTGTCCGCAGAGTTTTCGTTTCACTCACCGCTCTGCATTCGGTTCGGCGCCCGATAACTGTGACGAGCGACAATCTGGAAGAATCCAGACATTCTCAGGGTTCCAGGAGACATAGACCCGGTCGTCCAACGCAAAGTTCGTCCGCTGATCGACGACCAGGGCATGAACGGTCGGACCATCGTCGATGACCGCGGAATAGCGGACGGCCTCTCCCAGAAAATCGACATCCGTAATCGTACCGGCAATCCCGGGCGGGGACGGCGAAAGACCGATGGCGTTCGGTCTTAGGACGCCGCACAAACTGTCGCCTTCGCGAAAGCCGCGGCAGGCACAGGGCAACAGTGCGCCGCCGTTGGTCCGGACCTGGCCGCCGGTCCAGGTCCCTTCCAGGAAGGTAGCCGTCCCCAGAAACTCCGCGGCAAACCTGTTGGCCGGCTGGTGATAGAGTTCGCTTGGGGCGCCGATCTGTTGTACGGCGCCGTCGGAAAGAAGGATGACGGAATCAGACAGTGACAGGGCTTCGTCCTGGTCATGTGTCACCATGATCGTCGTAATGCCCAGAGTTCGCTGCAACTCGCGGAGTTCGATCCGAACGTCCTCCCTGAGATTCCGGTCCAGGGCCGCCAGGGGTTCATCCAGAAGAAGAATGCTGGGTTCGAAGACAATTGCGCGGGCCAGTGCAACGCGTTGTTGTTGTCCGCCGGACAATTGTCGCGGCTTCCGGCGGGCATAGCCCGTCAGTCGGACAAGGTCGAGTGCATGGTCGACCCGCGACGCGATTTCGGCGCTGCTGACATTCCGAAGCTTTAGGGGAAAGGCGACGTTGTCGAAGACCGTCATGTGCGGAAACAGGGCATAACTCTGAAAGACCAGCCCGATGTTCCGTTCCGCCGCCGGGATGCGCGTCACATTCGTATTGTCCAGCCAGATCTGGCCGTCGCTTGGTTCCGTGATCCCGGCGATCAGCGACAGCATGGTCGTTTTGCCCGATCCGCTGGGGCCAAGGATGGTCGTGAATGCCCCACTTTCCATGGTGATCGAGATGTCGTCGACCGCCCGTACGGTGTCATAGGTCTTGGTTACGGATTCGAATACGACCCGGGTCACGAAATACCTCCCGCCCCACGGGCACCGTGGGGGATTGGGATCCCCGCCCGACCGGCGACGTCGCGCGCGGTGGCGCGGGCCGTATGTGCCAGTTCGTCCAGGTCGATGCGGGTGGGAACGCGGTCCTTCAGCAGCACCTCCCCATCACAGATGACGGTTCGGACACCCTGCGTTCGCGCGCTCAAAGCAAGGTGGTTTTCCGGACTGAGGCCGGGAAAATTGGCCGGTTCGCAGGGGGCTCTGACGACAATGTCGGCGCGGTACCCGGGCGCTATCTGCCCTAGTTCGTTTGGAAGCCCGAACGCCCGGGCGCCCCCGCGGGTGAACATGCGCACGATGGACCAGGGCGACACATAATCCCCCTCGGACCGCATGGTCAGATAGGCGACATACCCCAGATCGCCGAACGCCCAGATCTTGCCGACATCTATTCCGAAGGCAATGTCGACACCGCGGCGTTCCAGTTCAGGAAATGGACTGCTGTGTTCCCGCAGAATTCTGTAATAGGCGGCATTCCCGGGTTGCCAGACGACGGCCATACCGCTTTCAACGACCGCGTCCCGTTCGGTGGCATTTAGGATATTCATGTGGGTGTAGACGTTGTTCGGTCCGATCAACCCCTGTTCGGCGAGGTACAATAGGGGTGCGCGGCCCCGCTGTTCGCGTTCCAGGCGATAATCCTCGGGTGACAGGCTCTGATGCTGATGTAGCGGGACATTGTTGGAATCCGACAGATCCTTCGCGGCCCGCATCAATTCGTCCGATGAACTCCCCAGACCATAAAGCGCGACATGCCCGCGAACGCGCGAACCGGCGTCCTTGTTGCGCCACAGTTCGCTTCCCAGTCCCTTCAGGCAGCGGTCGGTCGAACACGGGGCCCGTTCGATTTCTTCCGCCATATGTTCAACGCCCGGGCGGTCCCAAAGAAACGGCTCTCCCAGCGAACAACGGATGCCGACCGAATTGACGGCCGCGGCCACCCGGTCAGTGTCATAGGCTGTCCCCGCTTCAACGAATCCGGTGAAGCCATTCATCAACGCCTCTACCGCCGACGCCTGGGTGGATACGTATTCATCGTCCGATGTGATCGTGTTCAGCCATCGCACGAATGCATGTTGTCCAGGCTGGGGCGGGCTTTCCGGATCATCGTCCAACAGTCCGCGAATGAGATGCAGACCCGCATGACAGTGCCCGTCAATGTATCCGGGGTGAACCATTCCACCGTCGGCATCGATGACATGGGAACTTTTCCAACCGGCGTGTATGTCGGGTGTCGGCCCCACGGCAGCAATGCGACCGTCCTTTACGGCGATTGCGCCATCGGCAATCACCTCTAACTGATCGTTCATGGTTATCAGTTGGGCGTGCACGACGACCAGATCGCATTCCAAAGCTTCCGGTACAGTGCCTGACATCACGACTTCTCAATCTCTTCGCGATCGAAGGCATCGACCTCACCACGTGCGTGCGCGTCGCGCAGGACCTTCTTGTCGATCTTCATCGATGGCAGGCGTTCGAAGTCTTCGGTGCGGTATGCGATGAACCGGGGAATCTTGAATCCCGCCAGCCGTTCCCGGCACCAATCTATGACCTGTTCAACCGGCAGCGTTTCAGGTCCGATCCCGTCTTTCGGCAGAATGAAGGCCATGACCTCTTCGCCACGAATGTCGTGGGGAACCGGGATCACGGCGGCATCGACAATCAGGTCGTGGGCTATCAGCACGCTTTCGACTTCACTGGCTGAAATATTTTCACCCGACCGGCGAATGATCTCTTTCTTTCGGCCGACGAAATAAAGCAGCCCGTTCTCGTCGCGGCGGACCAGATCTCCGGTGTGATAATATCCGCCCCGCATGGACTTTTCGGTTTCATCCGGCCGACCCAGATATCCGACAAACAGGTCTGCGCCGCGAATCGTCGCCTCGCCCGCCGTGCCGACGGGGACTTCATTGTCATCGTCATCGACCAGACGGACTTCGACCCCGGGCGGTTCGACCCCCATTGTGCCTGTTCCGACGGTCGAATTGGCCAGTTGGTTTGGAACCCTGGACATGACCCCGCCTTCGGTTGCGCCGTACTGGTTGTGCCAGTGAAAGCCGAACCTCTCGATAAGCTCCGCATGGATCGCGGGCGGAAGGCCGGCATGGATCGCAAGACGGATTCGATGATCCTTTTCCGCTTCGCTTGATTTTCCGGTCATCAGCAACGCCGGAATGGACGCGATAGAAAGAATTTCGGTCGCGTCATAGCGTGTAACGACATCCCAGAACCGCGACACGGAAAAACGACGCATCGCGACCAACGTTCCCCGGGATGCCAGTGATGTCAGGAGTTGGATCGTCGGGTCGGCGTAATAGAAGGGAAGACAGCAAAGCTGGCGATCCTGCCAGCCCCGTCGGAACAGCCGCAAATCAATGTCTATGACCCGCAGCCACCAACCGTGATGAAGCATGCAGCCCTTGGGCGCGCCGGTGGATCCGGACGTGTAATAGACTGCGACGATTTCACTGCGGTCACATTGAGCCTGGGAGAAGTCGAACGGTGCGTCGCCGGAAAAGCGGTCCAGGCCTTGCGGTTCCGGATCGGTCAAAACGACGACTTCCGCGCTAAGCCCCTGTTCCTTCAAGGCCGCGTCGACCACGGCACGCTGTTCCGTACCGCAGATCACAAGGGTCGGCTGGGAATCCTTCAATATGTGTCCGGCGTCAAAGACCTGTGCGGTCGGGGCGATCGAAACCAGGGTCCCGCGCAGCGCAACAATGGCAAAAAACGCGACCATGTATTCAACGCGATTGTCCAGCATGACCGCAACATGGTCGCCCGCCTTCATTCGCGGATTCAGATAGCCCGCAAAGGCTTCGCACGCTTCAAGGAATTCGCGGCGGGTTAGCCGTGGGCCGTCGTCGACTATGATCAGCGGCCGGAATGGATCTTCCATACATCCGCGGTGCAGCAATTCGATGATCGATCCGTCAGGCACCGCGCTCCAGTCAGGCGCGACGTCACCATGGTAGTGAGAGAAGGATTCGGTGGACCCCAGAGCCGGTTCACTCATGACGACAACTCCGCATAACCGTTGCGCACGACGGGATGTCCATCACCGTCGACGGCGCAAAACGACAGGGTGTTACCCATACGACCGGCTGTAACTTTCAGTGTCTGCCCGGCGATCAGCTTCAAGGGGGCGGAAAATCTGCATCCCAATCTTGCGAAGGTGGCGACCGGGTCATCCGCCAGATGACCGGCGGCAATTTCCGATGCAAGTCCAAGGGTGCAGATGCCGTGAAGAATGGGGGCGTCGAAGCCGACGGCGCGTGCCGCATCGGCATCAATCGTATAGGGGGAATAGTCGCGGGCCTGTTCCGCATAGACCGCGCCCAAATTCGGCTGGATATCTACCGTTGCGACTTCTTCCAGACTGATTGACGAGACGTCCGGTCGATCTATTGAGATTTGTCCGTGATCGGCGGCATCTTCCAAATTGCGGAGGATACAGCTTGTTACCTGCTGACAGATTGTTTCACCGGCTTCGTCACGCGTCAGCGATTCCACCAGGATCAATTGACCGACCGGCGACTTTTTCAGCCCCAAGATCGTCGATTTCGTGGTCAACCGCATGCCCGGTTTAATCGGACGCAGGACCGCAAAATCATGCTCTCCGTGGATCGCGGGTTCGGACGTGACGTGGCCGATGCATTCGACAAGTGTCTGCATTGCCGGGATATGGGCGAATATCGCCGGACAGACATCGGACGATCGCCCCGCGCCCGCGTCCGCAAAGACACCGGCAAAGTCCCGCAGGCGATGGCTGGATACCCGGAATTCTTCCGATTCCCGGCTGAAACCCACGCATTCTTCGCTGGTCACTCCGTCGCGCATCAATGACCTTCCCCCAGTTCAGGAACAAAATCTGCCAGTTGAGGTTTCGCGGGAAGACGGCCGCGAAGGGCCTTGTCGATGGCTTCTACGGTCCATTGCTGGTTGTTCCGGAAATTCGCGTTGATCGATACCGGTGCCAACACCTCGATCCGGTCGCCATACACGTGGAACACCTGTCCCGACGCGGGGCAGTCTTCTTCCGCCAGCCAGCACATGAATGGCGCGACATTCCCGGGGTCGAACGTGTCGAAGGCGTTGCCCTGGTTCAGGCCAAGACTTGCCTCGATCCGGGTTCTGGCGGACGGCGAAACGGCGTTGGATCGTATTCCGTATTTTTCCCCTTCGCGCGAAAGGGTGTGGGAAAGGCCGACAACAGCCATCTTTGCGGCGGCGTAATTGGCCTGACCGAAATTGCCGATCAGCCCCGCCAGCGATGTTGTGTGGACGATTGACCCATGCACGGTCGCACCGGCTTTGGATTGCGCCCGCCAGTATGCCATGGCGTGTCGGGACGGTGCCGCATGTCCCTTCAGATGCACGCGAATAACGGCGTCCCAGTCTTCTTCGGACATGTTCGCGAAAAGACGGTCCCTTAGGATGCCGGCGTTGTTTACAAGCACCGTCAGTCCGCCGAATTCCCGGACCGCCGATTCGATCAGATCCTGTGCCGCATCCCAGTCGGAGACGTCGGCGCCGTTGGCAATTGCCTTTCCGCCTGCAGCACGGATTTCTGCGACCACCTGAGCGGCGGGGGCGGGGTCGCCGCCTTCGCCGTGCAGATCACCCCCCAGATCGTTCACGACCACTGAATGGCCGGTCGCCGCCAACGCAAGACAGTATGAACGTCCCAGGCCGCGACCCCCGCCGGTCACTATAGCGACTTTACCCGACAATTTTCGGTGTCCCCTCAGCTTTGCTTCACTGCCCCGGTCACGTCCGTCACCTTCTTTTGAGGTGATCGAGCCATTGACGATAATGATACAAATGAAATTGATGTCAATGTCATTTTTGGATGGAAGATGGTTCCTTTTGGATGGCCGACCGGAAACATTGCCCGCGCGCCCGGATACATTGGTGACAGAATACCCGCCGGTCCCGATTGCTTCGTTTTCTGAATGAATTTCGGTCTTTGCAGAATGGCTATGCCTAACCGGTCATGGCTTCTACCGCGCGGGCAAGTCGGCGGACGCCTTCGGTCAACCGGTCCGGCGCATTGTAGGTGAAGTTGATCCTGATTCCGCTGCGATCGGCCCCGTCTGGGTCAAAGACGCTGGAAGGGGAAACGCAGACGCCGTGGTCCAACGAAAATTTCAGCAGATCGTCCGTGTTCATATCCGGGGAACGGGCAACGGCCCATACGAACATTCCCCCGACCGGCACCTCCCATTCGAAGTGATCGCCGAGGTACTTTTCCAATGCCGCACACAGGACGTCACGACGTTCCTTATAGGTGGACAGGATGCGGGGCAGGTTCTTTTCCACAAGACCGGCATCCAGAAGGTCGACCGCGATCTGCTGATTTAATCCGCTTGTACAAAGGTCGGTTCCCTGTTTTGCGATTGTCAGCGCTTCGATCATATCCGGGCGTGCTATGACCCATCCGATGCGCAGTCCGGGGCAAATCGTTTTTGAAAAGGTCCCCATGTAGATCACCGGTCCGCGATAGATGTCTGCGCCGACGCTGCCGGCGATATCGATCATTCGGTTTAGCGGGGAATGGTCATAATAAAGACTGCCATAGGGATCGTCCTCCAGAACCCAGGTGCCCAGTTCTAGGGCCGCGCGTACCATGGCCTGGCGGACATCCGTTCCAACCAGTTTTCCGGTCGGGTTCGAAAAGTTGGGCACCGTATAGGCGAACTTGGCGTCTGAAAACGCATGTCGCGGATCAAAACGGGGCTGATCCGGAAAGAAGGGCCGATACCGCGGTTGACGGGGCCGCCAGGCGTCCAAGGCACCAAGATAGGCGGGCGTCTGGGCAGCGACAATGTCACCGCTGTCCAGCAGCACCTTGCCGACAAGGTCCAATCCCTGCATACCGCCCGCGACGATCAGGACGTTTGATCGGTCCAGTTTCAGCCTTTCGGAACCGAAGCGCGCTGCAATGCGGTCCCGAAGCGCGGGGTTTCCTTCTATCGGACTGTAGGCCAGTGCGTCGGCGCCATTTTCGGCAATCGCCCTGTTCGCAAGTTCGGCAAGATCGGCAGTTGGAAATGTCGAACTTTCCGGCAATCCCCCAGCCAGATTCACCAGATCCGGTATCTGACTTGCACCCAGAAACATCCGGGTGATCTCGTTCGTGTCGTCAAGCCAGCTGGCAAAGGCAGGTTGTTGTCCGTTCATATTCGTGGCCCCTGATGAAGGTCCGGTTTTCGTCGCCGACCGCGACCGGAAGGGCCTGCAGGCCACTGGGTCGCGGGACGGTTCCGATACCTTGGGATTCGGCAGTCGCTTTTCGTCAATGCCTGCTCCCGTTCATTACATAGGCTCATATTAATGAAAATGACATCAATATCAATAATGATGGATTTCCTGCCTGGGCAGGTGTGGTGCATGGCATATTGACTAGATGCATTTCTCTTCAGCTGCCTGCAGGTCGGGGCCGGGCCAAAGCAGCCAGATCAGCCCGCCGACCTGACAAATGGCCGCGACGCCAAATGCGGTCTGATAGGCGATTGCCGGATATGCCCCTATCTCATTCCTGGGCCAGATGTCGACGATGGCACCCATGGCGAACTGAATGGCGAAAGTACCGGCAAAAACCAGCATCGTATTACCGGTATTGGCGCGTCCCGCTGCGGCATTGCCAAAATGCCTTGCGAGTGTGGGATAGACCAACGCGGTCACATTGCCGATGGCACCGAACAGAACCCAATGCCACCAACCCGTCAGGTCGACCCGCGCCAGAACGGCGACCAGAACAATGATGGAAATCAGCGTGCCGGCAGCCATGATCTTTATCGAAGAAATCCCGATGGCGCGCAGCCGGTCGGAAATGTAACCGACACCGATGAAACCGACCGCCATGGCACCGGCCATTGCAAGCAGTCGGTGGGACACCTCAATCCGTGAAAGGTCGGCGACATCGGTCAGCCACGGGCCGGCCCAGAGCCCCTGGATCGACATGGTCGTGCCCATCCCCAGGACGGAAACGGGGGCGACCCGCCAGAACAGCCTGTCGGTCAGAATCCCACCCAGTTCGCGGACCTGGATCGACAGGGACGGCGGGTTTTCGGACGCGTCGCCGCGCGGAACCAGAATTAGAATCAATGCCGCTGACAGGATGGACAGAACCGCCAGCGTTAGGAACACACCGCGCCAGTCCGTAAAGGTCAGCATCAGTTCGATCGGATGTGTGGCGGACATGGCACCAATGCCCCCGATCGACAGGTAGCATCCATTGACCAGGGCCAGGTTCTTTGCCGGGAACCAGCGAATGATTGCCTTGAATGCGGCCATCAGGCCGCCCGCACACCCGATACCGATCAGCGCCCGGGCCAGTGAAAGGTCCAGCATCGTGTCCGCCGTTGCAAACAGGGCAGAACCCAGTGCAGCGATGCTTAACAGCAATGCCTGGACGCGGGCGGCGCCGTAGCGGTCCAGTATAACGCCCAATGGCAGTTGTATGGCCGCGAAGGCAATGAAGAAGGCGGCGGTCAGAAATCCAAGGCTGCTTGCGTTCAGACCCAGGTCACGAACCAGATCCGTTGCGATGACCGCGTTGATCGACCGAAACAGAAAGGACAGGAAGTAGCCGGTAGCAAAGGGAATAAAGACCAGCAGAAGAAGCTGGGCCGGACGCATTCTTTCCGATGTCATTGCCGTCACCTAACCTGTCATCGCCGAGTTCGGCGGCATTTCGTCCCAATAGGGGGTTGTCCCGAACGCATCCTTTACAAAGTCAATAAAGACCCGCGTCTTCTGCTGGATGTGGCGGCTGTGCGGTACGACGGCATAGAAGGCGGTGTTCTGGACGACATAGTCCTGAAGAATGGGAACCAGCCGGCCGGCCTTAAGATCTTCACCGACAACAAATGTCCCGATAAGAGCAATTCCGCGGTCCCCCAGCAGGGCGTCATGGATCATTTCCACATGATTGGTGGTCAGCGAACCCGAAACCTTAATTTCCGATTTTCCCTTGCCGTCGTGTGTTTTGATCGGCCAAACATTCAGCAGTCCCATCGTCCGCGATATCAGGCAATTGTGGTTATGAAGGTCTTCCGGAACCTTGGGGATGCCGTGCCGTTCCAGGTAGGCAGGCGACGCACATATGACCCGCCGGTTGGGGGCCAGCATTTCGGCGCGCATGCCCGTTTGGTCCATGGAAGTAATGCGGATGGAAAGATCGATCCCTTCCTGAACCATATCCAGCGTTCGGCTGGTCAGCATGAAATCCAGATCGATCTTTGGGTATTTTTCCATGAATTCAGGCAGACGCGGCGAGATGTGCCGGGAAGCAAGACCGGTCGGTGCGGTCACCCGCAACACACCCATCGGTTCCTGCGAAAGTTGAAAAAGCTCTTCTTCCGCGGCTTCCATTTCGCGCAGGATCGCCACACACCGATAGTAGAAACTCATGCCGTTGTTGCTGATTGAAATTCGGCGTGTGGTGCGGTTCACCAGCTGCGTTCCAAGCCGTTCTTCCATCTGGCTGATATGCTTGGAAACCGTCGATGGCGTAATCCCCAGAATGTGGGCGGTTTTCGAGAAACTTTGGGATTCAACCACAGATGCAAAGATCTGAATGGTTCTTAGATCATCGATCTGCAATCGACGCACGAACTTCGGATTCTGACCGCTCATCCCTTCCCCCGTTCCATTTTTCACCGGTTACCCGGCGTTGGTTTATTGTTCATGATATAGAACAAATGATATTCTTAATTCGTATATTGTCAAAAATATGCACTCCCATTAGCGTCCTTCGGTAACGAACGCAAAAAAAATTTAGGGAGTGCGAAACAAATGAAGCTTTGTAGCTTCTCGATTAACGGACAATCAGGATTCGGGCCGACCGACGGTGTCACGGTTTGCGATATCAGCGATCGGGCAGCGGGTACGGGATGGCAGGATCTGAAACACCTGATCGCTTCGGCCAGCCTGTCGGAGATTGAGGCCGCGGCAGCAAAGGTCGATGCCATTCCTGTTGCTGATATTCGCTTTGATCAGCCGATTCCGAACCCGGAAAAGATACTTTGCGTCGGTCTGAACTACAGCACCCACGCTGGCGAGACGAAGATCGAACTGCCGGACATGCCGTCCATTTTCGTTCGTTTCCCGACCTCCCAGGTTGGGCATCTTGAACCGGTCGTTGCGCCCGCCGTTTCGGACACATTTGATTTCGAAGGCGAGCTTGCGGTCGTAATCGGAAAGCCGGTTCGCGCGGTGTCCGAAGCGGATGCGATGGACTGCATCGCCGGTTACACGATCTTCGGGGAACATTCCGTTCGGGAGTGGCAGTTCCATTCCCGTCAGGCGACACCCGGAAAGAATTTCTGGCGGTCCGGGTCCATCGGACCCTGGATCACCACTGCGGACGAGATCCCGGACCCGACCAAGCTGCGGCTTATCACCAGATTGAATGGTGAAGAGATGCAGAACGACACGGTCGACCACCTTGTCTTCACGATTCCCTACCTGATTTCGTACATGTCCGGATTCACCGAACTGCTGCCGGGGGACATCATTTCCACCGGGACGCCGTCAGGCGTCGGGTTCGCACGTGACCCGAAAGTGTATCTGCAGCCGGGCGACGTGATCGAAGTGGAAATCGACCCCATTGGAATCCTTCGCAACGACGTCGTTGCCGAAGCGGAACACAACACCGTCGGCAGCTGAAGCGGCCGCGCGGACAAAGTTTTCAGGAGTTAATGTATGACCGAGAATTCCCTGGTTTGGCTCAGCGAGAAGGAAGTCGTTGACCTTGTCGATCTGAACGATGCGATCGAGGCGCTGGAGCGCGGCCTCCGGTGGGAGGGAGAAGGCAACGCGATCAACATTCCCAAGGCGCTGGGGACCTGGGCTGACGGGTCTTCAATGCACGCGCTTGGGTCTGTCTTCACAGAAAATTCATACTGCGGCTGGAAAGCATGGGCGAACACTCCGCGCGGTGCCACGGCAGTCTTTCTTCTTTTCAATGCCGACAACGGAAAGCTTCTGGCGACGATGGAGGCCGCGTCGCTGGGGCAGATGCGCACTTCGGCGATATCGGGGCTTGCAACCCGTTGGCTTGCCGCCAACGACGCCGATGAAATGGGGCTTGTGGGAACCGGTGCGCAATCGCTGACCCAGGTTGCTGCGGTTTCAGTCGTACGGCCGCTTCGCAAACTGAAGGTCTTTTCGCCGAACAAAGAACGGCGTGACGCATTTGTGGCGAAGGCTGCTGCAAATTTCGTTTTTGAGGTCGTTGCCGCCGACAGCGTCGAAGACGCCGTGGGTGGGATGCCAATCGTCACGACCATCACGCGTGCGGAAGAACCGTTCCTGACGGCGGACATGCTGGCGCGCGGTGCCCATCTGAATGCGGTCGGTGCCATCCTGCCGCAACGGGCGGAATTCACACAGGACGTATTCCAGCGCGCGGATCAGGTCGTCGGTGATTATCTGCCGAACCTGAAAAGGGCGTCGCGGGAATTCATCGAATATTACGAAAACGGTCCCGGGGACTGGGGCGATGTAAAGACCCTGGGCACGCTGATCGCCGAAAAGGGCAAGCGCCCGGCGGATGCCGACATCACCCTTTTCAAGGCAATGGGCATGGGTATTTCGGATCTGTCCGTCGCCATTCTGGCTTACGAACGGGCGACGGAACAGGGAATTGGACTTGCGATACCTCAGCCAAAACGGGTCGACCCCCGTTGGCGGGCGCTGGCAACGGCTTGAAACAAGGATGCGGTCGGCGTCAACCGACCGTGAGCATATTGGAGGAAGGCGGAAATGACGGAACTCAAGGCGAAGTTTGTCGATGTAGGGGCTGAGCCGACATACGACATGAATTTTTGGCCGGCGATCGTTATCCCGAAAGAAGACATCGACCGGGAAATCGAACGATTGAGCGACCAGGACCGGCCGGCGAACGGTCGACGTATCGCATCCATCGTTCATCCATATGCGACGGAACCGGGGCTTGGCCTTGCGCCGGGCATCGACGCGACGATCAACGTCCTGTTGCCGGGTGAGGAAACCGTCGTCATCCGACAGAACACGAACCAGATTTCCATGTGCATTGAAGGGTCCGGGGAAGCGGTCATCGGGTCTGACGTGATCGCGTTCGAACGGTTCGATGTGTGGAACACGCCGTCGATGGTGCTGTACCGTTACCGCAACACCGGCAATCAGCGCACTGTCTTCCTGAACTATTCCAACGCACCGTTGCTTCGCAAGCTTGAGGTGCACTTCGCCGAGGAAGATCCCCCCGTCATGGCGCCGAAAGCAGGCGCGGGCGACGCGATGGCGGCGATCAAACGGGCACGGGAATTCGCGGACAATTTTGAAATCGACGAATCGGGCGCGCGCCTGATGGGGTATGAATACCTGATCGACATCGACGTGGTCCCGTCCAAACCCCTGATCTGGCGGTGGGATACCGTTTCGGCACAGCTCGACCGGGTGGCCAACCTTGGTAAGGACTACCGGGGACGGCGACTGTATCTCCTTTATAACCCGGCGACGGAACGGCGTAACGGCACGTCCCACAGCTTCTTTGCGACAATTGCACGCTATCCCGGCAACACGGTGGACATGCCCCACCGGCATTCGTCGGCCGCGATCAACTATTACTTCGAAGGCCTGGGCAAAAGCACGGTCGAAGGTCAGAAGTTCGAATGGAAGGCGGGCGACCTCATGCTCTCCGCCCCCGGTTGGGCGGTGCATAACCACGGTTCGCGGGGAGACGGTTTCCATGCGCTGACCATTCAAGACCACCCGCTCCACATCGCGATGGAATCCCTGATCTGGCAGGAAACCCTGAAGGATCCGGTGTTGAAGCTTGGGGCGGAACTGGGTGCGCAAACCAATATCGGCGAACTGGTCGGCGCCGGCTGATCGACGTGAGGGAGGTTGAAGAATGAGCGCAGCATCAACAGCCGCGTCAGTGAAAAACGCCATGGACCCGGACGAGCTTCGCCTGCTCAAGGAGCGGATCCGCGACCTGAATGACGACTATGCCTGGGTCCTGGACAATCAGGACCTTGGAGCCTGGCCGGACTTCTTTACCGAAGACTGCCTTTACCGGGCCATCTCGGCAGAGAATTTCGACGAAGGCCTGCCGCATGCGACGCTGTATTGCGACGGTCTGAACATGGTCAAGGACCGGTCGCTCGCCCTTCGGGAAACGGCGGTGTTCGAGCCACGCCACCAGAAGCACTTCATCAGTGGCGTTCGCATATTGGGATGGGACGGCGATGAAATCCTGTCCCGGGCAAACTTCCAGGTGATCGAATCCATGTCGGACCGTGAACCGCGCGTCCTTTTCGTTGGTGCCTATCACGATCGCATTGTCGAAGTGGGCGGTGCGCTCAAATTCAAGGAACGGTCTGCGGTGTTCGACAATTACCGCGTCTACACGTCACTGGTAATTCCGATCTGAGAAACAAACCGAATGACCCCGCGTCCATAAGGATGCGGCTGGGAGGAAACAATGGCTTCAAAACCGTTACATGAAATCCAGACCGAAGGGGCGGGCGGCATTGACGCACGGCGCTGGCCGGAAGACGGCCATACCCGTGTTCCTTATTGGGTCTACACCGACCAAGCGGTCTTCGATCGCGAACAGGAACGGTTCTTTCACGGGCCGACCTGGAACTATGTGGCGCTGGACTGCGAAGTCCCGAATCCGGGTGATTTCAAGCGAAGCTGGGTCGGAAACACTCAGGTCATTGTCGTGCGCGACAAGGACGGTTCCATCAATGTGGTCGAAAACCGCTGTGCCCACAAAGGTGCGCTGGTCTGTTGGAAGAACAAGGGCAATGCCCAGGATTTCACCTGTCCTTACCATCAATGGAACTACGATCTTAACGGCAATCTTCAGGGGGTTCCGCTGAAGCGGGGCGCACTGGGCAAAGGCGGAATGCCGAAGGATTTCGATAATTCGAAATGGGGCTTGCGCCAACTGAAGGTGACCAACCGCGGCGGGTCGATCTGGGCCAGCTTCGATCCGGATGCACCGAGTTTCGAGGATTACTGCGGTCCGGATGTCCTGGGCTATGTGGACCGTCTGTTCCCCGGTACGCCGGGCAAGGGCTTGCGTCTTCTGGGCTACAGCCGGCAACTGATCGAATGCAATTGGAAAATGTACTTCGAGAATCTGAAGGACCCGTACCACGCAACGCTGCTACATGCCTTCTTCATCACATTCGGGCTTTGGCGGGCGGATTCGAAGTCGGAATCCGTGCCCGGCACGGACGGGCGTCACGGCATCATGGTGTCCCGGAACGAGGGCAAAAAGACCAGCGACGCCACGACGGAAATGGCCCGGTTCAAGGGTGAGTTCGAACTGGCGGATACTGCGACCGTAACGCCGCGCCCTGAATTCGAAGATCGCAAAGTCGTGGGCCTGACGCTTTTCCCCAGCGTGGTTCTGCAGCAGCAGGCGAATACGCTTGGCATGCGTCACATCATTCCGCGCGGTCCGAAACAGACCGAAATCAGCTGGACCTTCTTTGGCTACGACGATGATGACGAGGAGTTGCAACGCCTGCGCCTGCGTCATTCGAACCTGATGGGCCCGGCCGGGTTCGTATCGATCGACGACAGCGAAGTGCTGACCCAGTGCCAGTTCGGTGCCAACGGCGCGCAGGACGAAATGGCCATCATCGAAATGGGGGGCAAGGACACGGACGCACAGGACCACATGGTGACCGAAGTGCTGATCCGGGCGTTTTACAAGTTCTATCGCGAGGCCATGGATTTCTAGCGGGCCACAGCAACGCCCGACAGACCCCCAGACCAATTCAGTTAACCAAAAGAAAAGGTGCCCCGGCACCAGGGAGGAAAAGTTATGTTCAAAGATGTCATGAAGTTCTGCGCGGTGGTCGCGCTGGGTGCGTCGGCCTTTGGCGTTTCCGCCGCCCAGGCAGAAGAATTGCGGATGCTGAACATCCTGGATGATCGCTATCCGGGGACGGTCGGCATGTCGAATGCCTTTGTTGAAATGGTGGAAGAAGCGTCCGGCGGGGAAATTACCTTTGCGGTGTCCGGCCCGGAAACGGTGCCGCCGTTCGAACAGTTGCAGCCGGTTCAGGCAGGCGTGTTCGACATTCACTTTTCCTATCCCGTTTTCCATTCGGGCGTAACGACAATGGGCGTCGGCCTTGAAACGACGACGCCGGACCCGGTAGCCTATCGCGAATCCGGAATCTGGGACCTGTTCGACCGGCATTACCAGTCGCTGGGCCTGAAGCTGATTTCGCTTCCGACGTCGCATGGCATTCACTTCATCATGCGCGAGCCGCTGGACGGGAATGATTTCGCCGGTCTGAAGATCCGTGGCAATCCGCAGACTCACATTTATATCGAAGCACTGAACGGTGCACCTGTGGTGATGCCTCCGGGGGATATCTATTCATCCTTCGACAATGGTGTGATCGACGGTGCCGTTTATCCGATCCTGGGTGCGCTGGGTTTCAAATGGCATGAGGTCGCCTGCTGCTACACGCGCCCCTGGTTTGGTGCCCTGCCGCACCTGATCCTGATGAACCTGGACCGCTGGAATGCCCTGTCGCCGGAAACTCAGGCTCTGCTGCTTGAACAAGGCGAACAGCTGGAAATCGACGTTCGGGAACGCTTCATCGAATGGGGTGAGGACGAAGAACGCCAGTTGGTCGAACTCGGCATGCAGGAAACGAATTTCACCGACGAAGCCTATGGTCGCCTGATCGATGCGTTCACCGAAGGGACATGGACATTCGCGGCCAGCCGCGACCCGGAAGTTGCCGCCGAACTTCAGGCACTGGCGGAAGAAGCGGGCCTGACCACCCGTCACTGGGATCAATAAGAACTGACAGGCCGACCGCCCCGTCAGAAGGGCGGCGGCCGGTTCGAACATGGAGGAAACTTCGATGAAGCGGGAAAACAAATTTACAGGCGCGTTTGGTGCTTTTGTCCTGGGGGCGGGAATTCTCGCGGCCGGAACCACGGCCCAGGCCGAGGAACTGCAGTTTCTGACCAGCTGGAACGAAAACTACCAGGGCACTGTCGGCATGGCGCTGGAGTATGAGCGTCTGGTGGAAGAAGCGTCGGGCGGCGATATCGAACTTTCGATTTCCGGTCCGGACGTCATTCCGCCCTTTGAACAACTGCAACCGATCCAGGCCGGCGTGTTCGACCTGATCTATACCCATGCGGCCTATCACGCGGGGACGACCACCATGCTGATCGGTATGGATACGGTCGATCCCGACCCGCAGATGCGTCGCGATGTCGGGCTGTGGGACGCCATCGACGAACATTATCAAAGTCTTGGCCTCAAGGTTCTGGCATTGCCGACGTCGGGTGGGGTTCATGCGATCTGTCGTGATGCGCTGCCGGACAGCGGCAACTTCCAGGGGCTTCTGGTCCGCGGAACACCGCCGGTCCACCCGATGATCGAAGCCATGGGCGGAACGCCGATGGTTCTTCCGCCGACCGACATCTACTCGTCACTGGAACGGGGTGTGATCGACTGTGCGACCTGGCCGATGCTGGGGGCTGTCGGTTTCAAATGGTACGAAGTGACCAGCACTTTCATTCGCCCTGCAGTTGGGTCCGTTACGCACCTGATCGCCATCAACCTGAATCGTTGGAACGAGTTGTCCGCGGAAACGCAGGCGGTCCTGCTGGAACAGGGGGCGGTTCTGGAACAGCGCGTCCGTGAGATGTTCACCCAATGGGAATCGGAAGAAGAAGCGCGGCTGCGCGAGGAAGGCATGTCGGAAACCATGCTGGATGACGCCAATGCAGCGCTGCTCGTTCAGTCACATGCGGACGGATACTGGCAGGTTGCTGGTGCACGTGACCCAGAAGCCGCGGCAAGTTTGCGCGCGATGGCCCAGTCGGCGAACATGATCGGGCAGTAAGACTGGGCTGTGTAAACAGGCTCCCCCTTCTGCCGGAGGGGGAGCCCACGCCTGAAGAGGTTCCAACGTGATTACAAGATATCTAACGCGTGCTCATGACACGCTTACATGGCTCAGCGCGGCGGCTGGCGGCGTCTTTCTTTTCACCGCCACGGCAATGTATGTGTATGAAGTCGCGGTCCGGTACTTCTTCAATGCGCCCACAGTCTGGACCAGTGACTGGACCAGCTATTTCCTGGCGGTCGTCATTTTTACATTGATCCCGGAACTGGCGCGAAGCCACGGTCATATCTCCATCGAACTGGTGCCGGAAGCCCTGTCCCCAGGCTTGAGACGGGTGCTTGAAACGGCAACGATGCTGGCGGCCGCGGGTGTTTGCATCTTCAGCGCCTGGGTTGCGTTGGGACAGACCCAAAGCCTCTATGCTTCCGGGGTCGTCACCATCGCGTCCGCGCCCACACCCAAATGGTGGATCATGGCGGTCATCGCCTACGGGTTCTTCAATGCGGGCCTGCATTTCCTGCGTCATGGCGCAACCCGGCTCCAGGGCAAGCCCCTGCAGCAGCCCAACCCCGAACAGCAGGCCTGACCCCATGGACTGGTCCATTCAACTCGGCTTCGGATTTGCCATTCTCCTGACCCTGTTCATGTCGGGACTTCCGGTCTTTGCCGCATTCTTTCTGATTAATGCGATCGGAACGGTCATCGTTATCGGCCCCGCCGGTTTCGGCATGTTCGCCAACAGCGTGTTCGACACCGCGACGACAAAACCGCTTCTGACCATTCCGTTCTTCATCCTTCTGGGGGAAATACTGTTCCGGTCGGGCACGATGGATGTGCTGTTCGATTCGGTGGACAAGCTGGTCGGTCGGGTTCGTGGCCGACAATATATTCTGGTGATTTCCCTGTCCGTGATCCTGGGTGCGTTGTCCGGCGCGGGAATGGCCGTTGCCGCCATGCTTGGCCGTTCTGTGCTGCCGGGAATGGTTCAACGGGGATACAACAAGGTTCTTTCAGCCGGGGTTATCCTGGGGGGATGCGGTCTGGCACCGATCATACCGCCCAGCATCCTGGTCATCATCATTGGTACCCTTTCGGACACGTCGATCGCGGAACTGCTGATCGCGGGGATTCTGCCGGGGCTGCTTCTTGCCGGCTTGTTCATTGTGTACGTCCAGTATCGCATCAGGACCCATGCGTCGGATGCGCCGGCGGATGTTTCCGGTGAACATGACGGTGTCACGCCTGCCGAAATGGGCATGGCGATCTTAAGAATGCTGCCATTCACTCTGATCATCTTTTCGGTCATGGGCCTGATCCTTCTGGGCATCGCCACTCCGACCGAAGCAGCGGCGACCGGCGTGGTCGGCGCAATGATCGCGGCGGCGGTCAACCGCCGACTGACGGTCCGGATGTTGGCCGATGCCTCATTGGGGGCCGCGAAGATTTCCGCCATGATTTTGGTGATCATGGTCAGCTCCAAGATGTTCACGCAGCTTTTGAGCTTCACTGGTGCGACCAGCGGTATCATCAACGCGGTTTCGGGGGCCGGTCTGGACCCGGCGCTGATGTTCGTGCTGATGATGCTGGTCCCGTTCGTGTTGTGCATGTTCATTGACCAGATCGCACTGATGCTTCTGGTAATCCCGATCTTCTCACCGTTGATGGCAACGCTGGGATTCGATCCGGTCTGGTTCTGGACGATTTTCCTTCTGAACATCACCGTCGGCGGAATTTCACCGCCCTTCGGATACGCCCTCTTTGCTTTGCGGGGGGCGACCAACCTGATGACGACGTCCGAGGTTTTCCGGGCTGCATGGCCGTTTGTCGGCATATTCCTGCTGGCGATCGTGATCCTGTATTTCATCCCGCCGATCATCACCTTGTTGCCCGGCCTCCTCTGACATCTGAAGACAAGGAGATTTCCCATGACCGATGCGATCCCAAGGCTCAGCTTCGACGAGGCCGCACCTGAAATTCAGGAAATGCTGCGGCCGGTCACGGACAGGCTGGGGTATTTCGGCGAGTTCTTTCAGGTGGTCGGGCATCTGCCTGACGCGCTTCAGGCCTTCATGGCCTATACCGGGACTGTGAAGTCGCCACTCAGCCTGGAGCAGAACGAGGTTCTTGCGCTCAGCACCTGCACGGCGGCCGGCGGCGACTATGAGCGAATCCAGCATGAACGTCTTGCGTCAAAAAGCGGTCTGGATCGCGAATGGATTGCGGAACTGACCGGGCGGTCGGCCCCGTCCCCGTCGCTTCTGAGCGAAGAAGATGCGGCTTTGCGTGACCTGGCGGTAGCCGTTGTGACGCGCGATGGCCGCGATGTAGGCGCGGAAATGGACCGGGTTGCCGCCCTTTTGGGGACTGAGAAGACGATCGCCGTTGTTCTGCAGATTACCCGGTTCCAGACGATTTCGACCCTTTGCAAGATGTTCGAAATGTCCCTGCCGGTTGATTCTATCTTTGAGGAAGGCGCGCGGTGAGGGGCGTTCTGATTGTTACCGGCGGCAGTAGAGGGATCGGACGAAGCGTTTCGATCCTGGCGGCGGCGCGTGGCCATTCCGTTGTCGTGAATTATCGCAGGGACGACGATGCAGCCGCGCAAACCGTAAAGGCCATTCGCGACGCCGGCGGCATTGCGGAAGCCATTCGGGGCGATGTCTCGAAAGAGGATGATATTGTTGAACTGTTCCAGCAGGCGGACCAGTCGCTTGGGCCCGTCACCGGGCTGGTGAACAATGCCGGCATTACCGGCGGCGATGCTCGTATGGAAGATGTTCAGGCAGACCAGGTGGTACAGACGCTGGTCGTCAATGTCGCCGGCCCGTTCCTGTGCTGTCGCGAGGCGGTTCGCCGGATGTCGACAAAACATGGCGGTAGTGGGGGGGCGATCGTCAATATCTCCTCTGGTGCGGCGCGCCTCGGTTCGCCCGGCATGCGCATTCACTATGCGGCCAGCAAGGGCGCGTTGGACACGATGACCATCGGGCTGTCCAAGGAAGTCGCCGGTGAAGGCATTCGCGTAAACAGCGTTCGCGCCGGAATTACCGATACCGAAATTCACAATTTCGCCGAAAACCCCGAAAAGCTGGCGGCCCTATCGAAAGTTCCCCCGATGGGCCGCGTGGCCAGCGCGGAAGAAATCGCCGAAAGCGTGGTTTGGCTCCTCTCGCCACAGGCATCCTATGTGACCGGTGCGGTTCTGGATGTCGGCGGTGGCCTATGAATTCAGAAAAGGAAACAGCGACATGATTGAACTCGACCAATCCAGCCTGCGCGGTTCCATTCCGCCGCTGATCACACCCTTCAAGTCCGGCGAAGTCGATTACGATACCTATGCACGGCTGGTGGACTACCAGTTCGACAATGGCGGACACGGCATTCTGGTAAACGGTACGACGTCCGAGCCTTCGTCCCTGACTGTCGCGGAACGCAATCGCATCGTCGATGTCGCAGTAGAGGCGGCCGCCGGGCGCGGTCAGGTTGTCGTCGCAACCGGGTCTCAGTCCTATGCCGAAACGGAAGCGCTGACACTGCATGCTGCCAAGAAGCCGGGCGTGGACGCGTTGCTGATTGTAACGCCTTACTATTCCCGCCCGCCCCAGCGGGGAATGGTGGAATACTACAAGACACTGAGTGCCCTGCATGACAAGCCGTGGATGATCTATCACATTCCGGGGCGCGCCGCGGTGGATGTAAAACGCGAAACCGTTCGTGAACTCGCCGATGCCTGTCCGACCTTTGTCGGGATGAAACATGCTTCTACCGACCTGGCGTTCGTGTCCGACCTTATCCAGGACCTTGGTGAGGATTTCCGCATTTTCGTCGGGCTGGAGGATCTGTCATTCCCGATGATGGCGGTGGGCGCCTGCGGCCTGATGAATGCGGTGGGCAACATTCAGCCCGGCCCGTTGGCGGAGATGTGCCAGGCGGTTTGGGATGGCGACCTGTTCAAGGGACGGGCGCTTCACCGCAAACTGTTCGAAATCAACAAGGCCGTATTCTTCGATATCAACCCGATACCGATGAAATACATGATGAAGCGGATGGGGATCATGCCGGCGAACGAACACAGGTTGCCCCTGGTTGCGGCAGATCCAGCCCTGGAACGCCGTCTGGACGACGTCCTTGTGCGTACCGGGTTCATTGCAAATTGATACAGGAAAGAATGGGTGAAATGGCGGATTGGAGAGAGGTGGCGAAAGCCGACGCAGTGGAAGAAGACGAAGGTGTGGGTGTCGAAGTCGAAGGGTTGAATATCGGTATCTTCCTTTTCGAAGGGAAATACTATGCGTGTGAAAATATCTGCCCGCATGGGGCAGCCTTTCTGAGCGACGGTTTCCAGGAAGGGTGCGAAATCGAATGCCCACTGCATCAGGGTCGCTTTGATTTCATAACAGGCGCCCCAACAGCCCCGCCGGTCGACAGTCCCATCCGCACCTATCCGGTAAAGGAAGAAGGCGGAAGTCTGTTCGTGGACATCGGCTGATCCCGGTCCGCCGCAACCCGAAGGGAGCCTTCAATGGCGATCCGGTACATATCAGCCGACGATGTAACCGCCCTGCGCGAAACCGAACACGCGGACTTCGCGGCACATATCGCATCGGTCGCCGACGCCTATCGGGAGGTGGGGGAGGGGACCGCGCGGATCCTGAGCCGTCAAAGCCTGGTCGAAAATACCGACCCCAAGGTTCTGCGCCCCCGATCCTTCAAGATCATGGGTGCGGCCCTGCTTCAGGCAGGTTTCATGGGGGTGGTCACCTATCCCGCCGGGTACGGCCGGCCGCTTGATTTTCGTGTTGTCCTTAGTTCCGCCGAAAACGGCACGGCGCTGGCAATCGTAGAAGGGGAGTTGGTGACCCAATGGGCGACCGCCTGTGTCACCGCCGTGGCAACCCGTGCGCTGTCGCGCGAGGATTCTCGCGTCCTTGGCATGGTCGGGACCGGTACATTCGCCTTTGACCAACCGCTTGCGATTGCCAAGGTCCGCCCCATCGAAGAAGTGCGGTGTTACAGCCGGGACGTCAAAAAACGTACAGAGTTCGCATCGCGCCTTGCGGCGTGCCTCGACGGCGTGCGGGTGGTTCCGGCCGACAGCCCTGCGGCCGCCGCCGCGGGTGCGGATATCCTGACCACCGTGACCACAGCCAGCGAACCTGTCATCGCCAGTTCGGATATTGCCGATGGGGTGCATGTAAATGCGATCGGCATGCATTACCCCAAGACCCGTGAAATCGACAGCGACACGATGCGTCGTGCCAAATTCTTTGTCGACGACAGGGAACAGACATTCGACGAAAAGGGGGAGTTCCTGATCCCCCTGAACGAAGGTGTTATAGATGACGGGCACATTCTGGCCGATCTTGGGCAACTTGCCGCGGGCAGGTGCGATTGGCGGCGCGACCAGTCAGACCTGACCCTCTTCGGATCGGGCGGCACAGCGATCGAATATCTTGGCGTTGCGGCCTGTCTGTACAAGGCGGCAGTTGCCACAGGGATCGGCCGACAGCTTTAGTCGCAGGCGCGCTGCGGGTCAGATACCCTTGAAGTCCGGCTTACGCTTCTCAAGGAAAGCTTCCATGCCTTCCTGTTTGTCCCTGGTCGCGAACAGCAATTGCACCGCCTTGCGTTCCAGCGCCAGGCCGGTCTGAAGCGGCGCGTCCGCGCCCAGCAGGATAGCTTCCTTTACATGCGCGATCGCGATCGGCGGCATCCTTGCGATGCGTTTGGCAAGGCGCATGGCCTCTTCCATCACGTTTTCGTCGTCGACCACGCGGCTGACCAGCCCCATGCCATAGGCTTCTTCGGCATCGATTATTTCACCGGTCAGGCACAGAAGCATGGCGCGGAACTTGCCCACCGCACGGGTCAGGCGCTGCGTGCCGCCCGCGCCCGGCATGATGCCGACATTGACTTCCGGCTGGCCAAGCTTTGCGCCTTTTCCTGCGACGATGATGTCCGCGTGCATGGCAAGTTCCAGCCCGCCGCCCAGTGCATAGCCGCTGACCGCTGCGACGACCGGAACCGGGCAGTTTCCAACCGCCGCCCAAAGCCGTTCTGTATGTCGCAGATACATTTCAACCGCTGAAATCCGGGACATGTCCAGAATGTCGGCGCCGGCGGCAAATGCGCCGTCGTTTCCGGTCAGAACCACACACCGTACATCGGGGTCGTCCTGCAGCCCCTGGAATACCTCCGCCAGTTTCTGACGCAACTCCAGGTTAAGGGCGTTCTTTACCTCCGGTCGGTTCAGGCGGACGACGGCAATGCCGTCTTCGGGCCGTTCAAGCAATACAACGGGGTCAGACATCAAACACGCTCCAGCACCATGGCAATGCCCTGGCCAACGCCGATGCACATGGTACACAGCGCGCGGTTTGCCTTGCGGTCCGTAAGTTCCTGCGTTGCCGTCAGCGCCAGGCGCGCACCGGACATGCCCAGCGGGTGGCCCAATGCAATGGCGCCGCCGTTGGGGTTCACGTGGTCCGCATCGTCCGGCAAGCCCAGGTCACGCATAACGGCCAGTCCCTGTGCGGCGAACGCTTCGTTCAGTTCGACCACGTCGATTTCCCCGATTGTCAGGCCCAGGCGGTCCAGAAGCTTTCGGCTGGCCGGCGCCGGGCCGATGCCCATGATGCGCGGCGGAACGCCAGCGGTCGCCGCGCCCGCGACCCGCGCCAGCGGCGTCAGGCCGTATTTCGCGGCGGCGGCTTCCGACGCGACGATCAGCGCCGCCGCCCCGTCATTGACCCCGGACGCATTACCTGCGGTCACGCTGCCGCCGTCACGGAAAGGGGTTCCCAATTTGGCCAGTTTCTCAAGGCTCGTGTCGCGGGGGTGTTCGTCGCTATCGACCACGACCGGGTCACCCTTGCGCTGGGGAATGGTGACGGGGACTATTTCCTTTGCCAGGCGGCCCGACTTCTGTGCCGCCAGGGCCCGTTGCTGACTGCGAAGGGCAAAGGCATCCTGGTCTTCGCGTGAAACGTTGAAGTCTTCCGCCACGTTCTCCGCCGTTTCCGGCATGGAATCGATACCGTACTGTTTCTTCATCAACTTGTTGACGAAGCGCCAGCCGATGGTGGTGTCGAAAACCTCTGCCGCGCGGGAAAAGGCGCTTTCCGCCTTGCCCATGACAAAGGGCGCACGGGACATGCTTTCCACCCCGCCGGCGATCATAAGGTCCGCCTCGCCCGCTTTGATGGCGCGCGCCGCGATGCCTATGGCGTCCAGCCCAGACCCGCACAGGCGGTTTACGGTGGCGCCCGGCACATCGACTGGAAGTCCGGCCAGAAGCGCTGCCATGCGGGCAACATTGCGGTTGTCTTCGCCCGCCTGGTTGGCACAGCCCAAAATAACGTCATCCACCGCGGCCCAATCGACATCGGGGTGACGGTCCATCAGGGCGCGGATCGGTACGGTGGCCAGATCGTCGGCCCGCACGCTGGAAAGCGCGCCGCCGTAACGGCCGATGGCGGTACGCGCACCGGAACAGATAAAGGCTTCGGTCATTGTTGTGTTACCTTCTTCCTACTGACTGGTCAGGGGCCTAAAGCGGGCAATCCTTCGCGAACTCCGGGCGCCGCTTTTCCCGGATCGACTTCAGACCTTCCTGAACGTCCGGGCCCTTGAAGCCCATGAATTCCAGCGCAAGCGACGTGTCGAATGTCGGTCCGGCCATGCGCAGCCAGTTGTTCAACGAATATTTCGTCCAGCGAATTGCCGTCGGGGAACCCTTTGCCAGTTTCTTGGCGATTTCCAGCGCCTTGTCATGCAATTCTTCCGGTTCCGTCGTCAGGGAAACCAGACCGATCCGCTCTGCCTCTTCCCCGCTGACGGGTTCGCAAAGCAGAAGGTAATATTTCGATTTGGCAAGTCCACACAAAAGCGGCCAGACAATCGCGGCATGGTCACCCGCGGCTACGCCCAGGCGTGTATGTCCGTCGATGATTTTTGCAGTACGCGACGCGATGGAGATGTCGGCCAGAAGGCCCGCGACCAGCCCTGCGCCGACTGACGGCCCTTCCATGGCAGAGACCAGAGGTTTGGAACAGTTGACCAGGTTGTAGACCAGGTCGCGCGCTTCCTTCCATACGCGGGTCAACGTGTCGAAATCTTCCGTCATTTCCTGAACCAGGTCCAGGTCGCCACCGGCCGAAAACGCATCGCCCGCGCCGCGAATGATCGCCGCGCTGACATTCGGGTCGCTGTCGATATCGCGCCAGATCTCAACCAATTCCCCATGCATGACGCGGTCGGCGGAATTCAGTCGGCCGGGGTTTTCCATGGTGATGCGCAGGATGCGCTCTTCCGGCCAATCGAACTTCAGCCGTTCGTATTTTGCATAGCGGTCGGTCATATCTGTTTCTCCCGGTCTTTCCAGTACGGTTCTTTCAGGACGTTCTTCTGGATCTTTCCGATCGGCGTCTTGGGGAAGTCATCAACGAACTTCACCAGACGCGGACGTTTGAAGCGCGCCAGGCGTTCAGCACAATGGGCGACCAGCGTCTCTTCTGACAGTTCCGCGCCTGCCTTAAGCTGGACATAGGCAGCCGGGACTTCGCCCCATTTGTCGTCCGGAATGCCAAATACGGCACATTCCGACACGGCGTCATGTTCGAAAATCGCGTTTTCGATTTCCTTCGGATAGACGTTTTCCCCGCCGGAGATGATCATGTCTTTCGACCGGTCTATCAGGGTGATGAAACCGTCTTCGTCGATGGTGCCGACATCACCGGTATGGGCCCAGCCGTGCTTCCAGAAGGCGGCGGTTTGCTCCGGTTCGTCATAATATTCCAGCATGACGTTTTCGCCGCGTGAGACAATTTCCCCGATCTCGCCGACCTTCACCGGGTTCCCGTCGGTGTCGATGACGGCGACATCCACGTTATAGGCCTGGCGGCCGATGGAACCAAGCTTGTCCGGCAGATACCAGTATCGAAGCGACGTCAGGACACCCATTTCTGACTGACCATAGATCTGGGTCATGCGGACATCCGGCAGGCGTTTCATCATTTCCTGCTGAACCCAGTCGGGCATCGGTGCGCCGGCAAAGGACAATTTGCGCCAAGTGGCAAAATTCGCGGCGTCAAAATCGGGATCGCTGACGGCCATGGATACCTGTGTCGGCACCATGAAGGCGGCGGTCATGCCCGTAGCCCGGGCCATCGCGGCAAAATCCGCCGCTCCCCATTTGCTGAGCAGCGTGCAGGTCGCGCCCGCCAGGACCGCCGGCTGAAACATGATGTTCAATGCTGCGACATGGAACATGGGGGTGACGATCCCGACAATGTCGCGTTCGTCGATCGCTTCTTCGACCATGACGGTATGGGCGGTTGTCACGCGATTGCGATGGCTGCACAACACACCCTTCGGCCGGCCGGTCGTGCCGCCGGTATAGGTCATGCAGAAGGGATCGTCTTCGGCAATGTCGACAGTCGGATAGTCGGCAGGCGCCCCGTCGAAAAAGGCGCGAAACTCGTCGCTGTCCCCGCCAATCCGGATGGTTTTGCGCAGCTTCGGCAACCTGTCGCGAACGGCGGCAACTTTCTCTTCGAAAATGTCTTCGTAGAAAAGCAGCTCGATATCGGCCTTGTTCAGAACAAAAGCCAATTCATCCGGCGCATACAGAACAGATACATTGACGATGACGGCACCGGACCGTGCAACACCGAAAAAGGTCACGCCGTATTCGGTTCGGTTGCGGCTGATGATCCCGACCTTGCCGCCTTTGGGCACGCCGTCGGCGATGAGCGCATTCGCCAAACGGTTGGCGTCGGCGTTCAGGTCGCGATAACTCAGCGACGTGCCGTTCCACAGAATGGCGGGTTTGTTTGGAAAGCGTTCGGCAGATCGCCGCAGCATATCGCCAGTAAGCATTTACCCTCCCTCTCACCGGAATACCAATCGTGGCAACTTATTGTGCCATCCTTGAAAGCGGTGACGCCCGGGCCACCGCAGTCGGTCATTTTCAGGTTCGAATTTGCACGTGACTTTCATAAAAATTCCGGCATGCTGCAACGCATATCTGCGGAATGGAATTCCGCTATGCGAAAAACATGGGGTGGGTATGGGTGACAAGGATCGTCAGTTTGTTGAGGCATTGGGGCGCGGTATCGGAATTCTGGAAACCCTGTCTGCGGCACAGAAACCGCTGAACAACGGGGAACTGGCGAAACAGTGCGATCTGGCGGCCAGCACTGTCAGCCGCCTGACGCATACCCTGACGGAACTGGGTTATGTTCGCTTCAACCGCGTCATGCGCGGTTATGAACTGACGCCTAAGAATCTGATGCTTGGTTATCCCGTGCTTGCGGAAATGCGTCTGTTGGAACTCGCGCGACCGCACCTGGAACAGTTGAGCCAGAAGACGGGGGAGACGGCGGCGCTGGCGATTCGCGACAAGTTGCATATTACGTTCGTTGCGGTGGTGGAGGGCGTGAACCTGGTCGCGGTCCGGTTGGCCGTGGGCGGGCGGCTGCGCATTCCGGTTTCCGCAGCGGGCATCGCGCTGGTGGCGGCCCTGCCGGACGAAGAACGGCGCACACTGATCGCCCGCGTGCGGGCCGACATGACCCGAAATGATCAGGATTCCACGCGGTTCATGGAATCGGTTTCCATGTGCCGGCGCGAAGGGGTCGCTATCGTGCGTAATGAATGGCGCCCGGGTATAGGTGGGGTTTCCGTCCCGGTCAGCAGGCAGGGCGAATATGCGGCCCTTACCATACCGGTCGCGACGGGAACCGTATCTGAAACCGTGATGCGGACAACCCTTGCCAACGCCGCGAAGGAAGCAGCGGAGGTGATCGGGCCGGCGCTTTCGACGCAGCCTATCGCAACCTGATTTCCAGCAGACCTGACGGGGCAGCGCTTCAGGCAGGTTGAAGTGCTGACAGCCCAAGCGCGCCGCGACGCCGCAGCCATTGACTGGGCCGATATCGATCATCGCCTGTCAAATGTTGAAGCCCGGTCAGAATGGTATGCACCCGCGCCGGACCAATCGAATCCGCGAGTTCCAACGGCCCCTTCGGATAGTTCAGTCCCAGCCGCATCGCAAGGTCGATATCCGTGGGCGTTGCAAGGCCCGTCTGCGCCATTTCGCACCCCAGGTTGGCGACCATCGCCGCGATCCGTTGGGCGATGAAGCCCGGGGAATCCTGAATGGCGGTGACCCGACGCATTGCCGCAAACAAGGCGATAACCGCGCCGCGGGCTGCATCATCGGCACCCGGCGCGGTCATCAGCGTAACGCGCGTGGATACGTCCGGAACCGTATCGACACACACCAGACGCCGGTGATCCAGACCGAACTGGGTCGCATAGGCAGTCGCATCGATGCCTAGCGGCGACGCCAGGATCGGCGATATACCATCGTCCTGCGTCAACAGCTCGGCGCCGCTTTCCGATATCAGACCGGCCAGTATGGGGTCGTCGCCATGCTGGAAGACCGCGGTGGCGGGGGACGCCTCTGCGGCCGTATCGGGCGTCGGCGTTTCAGCCCCTTCACCATAGTCATAGAAACCACGCTTGGTCTTGCGTCCAAGCTGACCGGTTTCCAGAAGATAGCGGTGTTCCGGCGTGGAACGCAGCCGAGGGTCGCCGAAGCTGCTTTCATGCACGAAACGGGTTACCGGGAAATTCACGTCTATTCCGGTCAGGTCCATCAGTTCGAAGGGACCCATGCGAAAACCGAAACCGTCCTTCATGACCGCGTCGATCTCTGCCGGATCGGCCACCTGTTCGTGCCGGATCGCCAGTGCTTCGGTCGTATAGGCGCGCCCGCCGAAATTCACCAGAAAGCCCGGCGAATCCTTCACGACGACGGGCGTGCGCGTCATGCGGTTTGCCAGGGCCAGCAAGGCATCCATTACCGGTTCCGCGGTATCAGGACCGCGGATCAGTTCCACCAGCTTCATCACCGGCGCCGGATTGAAGAAATGCATCCCGGCAATGCGTGCACGCCCCTTCACGCGCGCGGCAATCGCACCGATCGGCAGGGACGATGTGTTGGATGCCAGAATGGCGTCGTCGGACACGATGCCTTCAAGCTCCTGAAAGACCGCGGCCTTGATGTCCAGATCCTCGACGATCGCCTCAATCACGATGTTGCAGGGCGCAAAGTCGGACATGGCATTGGCGGGCTTAAGGCGCGCAATGGAAGCTTCCGCTTCGTCCGGGTCCATTTTTCCATCGTCCGCACGTTTCTGAAGACGCTTGGCGATTCCATCGCAGGACGTGGCGGCTGCGCCTTCGCGCGTGTCCAATATGCGCACTTCTATGCCGCTTACGGCAGCCAAATGCGCGATTCCCGAACCCATGGCGCCAGCGCCGATCACGCCAAGTTTCAGATCAGGGGCGTCAATGTCATACATTCCCGTATACCTCGTTCACTTTGGATATTTTTTGCTTTCGCGTGGACTACAAAAGGGCCCGGACCAGGCCGCCGTCGACCGTAATGTTTTGTCCCGTCATATAGCCCGCCTGGCGCGAACAAAGGAAGGCACAGACCGGCCCGAAATCGTCCGCCGTCCCCAGACGCTTTACCGGCACGCTTTCCGCCATTCGGGATTTGGCTGCTTCGGGCGTAATGTTTTCGCGCGCGGCCTGCGCATCATAGACGCGCTTCAGTGCCGGCGTGTCCATCAGGCCCGGCAACAGATTGTTCACGGTAATCCCGGACGCCGCAACTTCGTGTGAAAGGCTGGCCATTGCACCGGTAAGTCCCGCGCGCACGCCGGTCGCAAGCCCCATGTTCGGATAGGGTTCGCGAACCGTAAATGATGTGACGTTTACGATGCGCCCGAACCCGGCGCCGCGCATGTCGTCCAATACCAGCCGGGCAAAATCAATGGCGGCCAGCATGTTTCCTTCCAATGCTTTCAGCCAGACGTCGTGGGTGTGGGTGTCCAAGGGCCCGGGGGGCGGACCGCCCGCGTTGGTGACCAGAATCTGAATTGGGCCGCCCAGGACTTGCCGTGCCTTTGCCACGATCGCCTGGCGGGCTTCCGGGTCGGATACGTCGCCGCACGCGCTGCCTGCGGCCCCGATCGAATTGGAAACCGCTTCGGCTTTTTCAGCATCACGGCCGTTGACGACAATTCGAACGCCGGCCTCTGCAAGGGATTGCGCACAGGAAAGTCCCAGTCCCTGGGTGCTGCCCAGCAGCAACGCATTCAAACCGGATATTCCAAGGTCCATCGTCGTTCCTCTTTCTTGATGACTAAAGCAGGGATGGCAGCAACAGGATGATGTCCGGCACGACCGCCAAAAGACCGATCACCAGCAGGAAAATGCCAATGAACGGCACGACGGCGCGGAAAATCGACTGAAGCGGTACATCCGTTGTCACCCCGTGCAGGGCGAACAGCGTATATCCGAACGGCGGCGTGATTCCGCCGATCGACATGATGATCAGGAAAATGGTCCAGAACCAGACCGGATCGAACCCAAGCGCCGTCACGATCGGGACGTAGAGCGGCACCAGCATGATCATCAGCGCGACCTGATCGATGAACATGCAAAGCACGAAAGGCAGCAGCAGCAGCATCAGAAACATGATCGCGGTCGGCAGATCCAGCGACGTGACCGCCGCGACCAGGTCGAATGTCACACCGGTCAGGTTCAGTACCTGACTGAACGATACCGACGTCACCATGATTGTGGTGATGACGGTGGTGATGGATGCCGTCGACTGGACGCATTCCAAAAGCTTTCGCCAGCTCAGGTCCGCGCATGTCGCGCAAACCGCGACCGCGACAATACACCCGACCGCGGCCGATTCCGTAGGCGTTGCGATGCCTGCCAGGATGAAGCCCAGAATGGAGACGACGATCAGCAAAAAGGGCAGCGCACGCGCGACAAGCAAGGCACGTTCGTTCCATGACAGGTCGGCGCGCGGGCTGAGCGGCGCCAGGCTGGGATTCGCTTTGCCGCGCAGCACGACATAGATGAAAAAGGCGACGGCCAGCAGAATACCGGGCAGGATCCCGGCCACCAGCAGCGAGGCGATGGACACTTTCGACAGGATTCCCAGGACGACGGCCATGACGCTGGGCGGGATGATCGGCGCCAGGCTTGCGCCGGCCAGCAGGGCGCCGATCGACAGGTCGCGGTCGTAACCGCGATTCCGCATTTCCGGTAGCAGGGACGACCCCATCATGGCGGCGACAGCCATGGCGGAGCCCGACAGTGCCCCGAAAATCGTAGAGAGCAGAATGGCAACCGCATAAAGCCGCGCACGGATGTTACCGACCAGCGCGTCAACGGCGTTGAACAGGATTTTAACCGCCCCCGACCGGAACAGGATTTCCCCAAGAAGAATGAAAAGCGGTATCGCCGCCAGGGAAATGCTGGTGCCCGTGTCGAACATCGAATTGATGATCAGCAGCACCCCGTCCAGACTGCCTGTCAGATAGAACAGCGCGCCGATATTCAACGTCAGGAACGCAAGGAATATGGGAAGCCCCGTCGCGAACAGCGCGAGGAGCAGGCAGAATATCAGAAGGAGAAGCCCCCACCATTCCATAGGAAATCTCCTGTCAGCCGGCGTCGCCGGCGGGCGGGGTTGAATTCAATGCGGTGTCATCCTTTGCGCCGAAGCTTTCCACCAGGTGGCGCAGAAAATATAGCGCCATACTGGCGAGCGCATAGGTAATGGCGCCGGTGACCAGCCATTTCGGAAGCTCCGTGACGGAGATGATGCTGATGTTTCTTTCGAACTGGCGCAGCGCTTCCAGCGCGCCGTACCACGCACAAAGCCCGCAGATGGCAAAGCCGACGAACAGAACGCACCGGTTCATCCAGACGGCCGCCTTTTCGGAAAACCCGTCGACGATGAAAGTCATCCGGGCGTGTGCGGCCTTTTTGGTAACCATCGGGGCCGCAAGAAAGGTGATCATGGCGAAACTGACCGCCGCAGTGTCCGGGGCCCAGTCGCTAGGCGCATTCAGCGCATAGCGGCCAAACACTTCCCACGCCGTGACCAGCGTGAGGTAGGCCACCGCGAAGGCGGCCCCCCAGAAACCGACGGCAGTCAGCCCGTCATGTACGCGCAATAACCAGCGCATGAGGCATCCCTATCAAATCTAAATCAGGATACCTTATTGCGCTGTCAGCCCTTTTTCGAGTGCCAAGGCGTGGAACGCCTCACCATCCGCGCCCGCGCCGCCTTCAACCCGCGCCCAGATACCGGCTGCAAAGATCGCGTTGACGTTTTCGGCGACTTCCGGACCGAACTGCGTGATTTCCAGACCTGCATCCTGCATTGCCTGATCTTCGGCCGCCCACAGTTCCTCAAAGTGCTCCCGCCCTTCGATTTCCAGTTCCATTGCGACTTCCATTACAAGGTTCTGCTGTTCTTCGGACAGGTCGTTCCATGTGTCCAGGTTCATGAACAGCGACAGGTTCGTCACACCGAAGGTCGGACGCGTCATGTAGTTGGCCACTTCGTACCATTTGTAGTCCATGGCACCGAAGACCGGCCAGGCCGCGCCGTCGACCACACCGCGTTCCAGCGAAGAATAGATTTCACTGGCGGGCAGGGTCACGACCGAACCGCCGAGTTCCTGAACCAGATCGTGGTATGTGCCGGACGCGCGAATCTTGCGCCCTTCCAGTGCGCCGTCTTCGCCGATCGGATCGTTCAGAAGAATGTGATAGCCGGACGCCGCGGAAAAGACGCCGATCAGCTTCAGGTTATGTTGGGCATAGTGAGCATCGATCAGGTCATAGATGCCGCTTTCGCGTCGTGCGACCGGGTCGTCGGATACTGCGTCCATGCCAAAGACCATGCTGGTTTCACCCATGTGATAAGCGCCATGCGTGAACAGCATGTCGAACAGGCCCGATCCGACCGGGCGAAGCTGTTCGAACGGCGGAACGGTTTCCGGCCCGCGCAGTTCGACGGAAACATCCCCGCCACTGCGTTCCGTGACGCGTTCTGCGAAGGCCCGCGCGAACACCGGGACAGCATTGTAGCTTTCGTCCCAGCTGCTGAGCAGCGTCATGGAATCGGCCTTCGCCGGTGTGGTCGTGGCGGGCCCTGCAAAGGCGATGGCGGCTGCCGCGATAATGGGAACAAGAAGCTTGCGACTCATATCAACTATCCTCCCTAGGGTAGTTCTCGTGGGAATGTATGTGTTCTCGTTAGCGCTCTTGTTATCGGTGAAACGCAGCGAAGAGCACGCGCCAACAAATCAAATCAGGAAACCCTAAGTCAACGCGATATGCGAAAATTAATTCCGCATAGCGGAAATGAAATCATTCCCAAGGCACAATTCCGCGTGGCGGAAAGCGCGCGGTATTTCGGTCCCGCAATTGGGCCGACATGGACCTGAAAAAATGTGTATGGGATGCCCGTGGTGCCCGGGCCCCGTGCATTCCAAACGGTCCGTCACACGCACCCGTCAGGGCGCAAGAACGGGCTTCTTTCTGGCGTCTGCACGCAGTTGTTCCAGTTCGGCATTGTCGCGTTCAAACAGTCTAAGCGCCTGGTCCTTGCCGGCCAGATAGGGTTTCGGCCATGTCTGGTCGGCGTAGCCGTAGTGGGCCGATGCGCGAAGCGTGAAATGGGGATCGACCAGATGCGGGCGGCCAAGTGCGACAAGATCCGCCCGCCCGGCGGCAATGATCGTGTTCGCCTGATCGGGGGTGGATATGTTGCCGACGGTAATTGTCGGCAAATCAACTTCGCTTCGAATGGCGTCTGAAAACGGTGTCTGGAACATCCGGCCATACACGGGTTCAGCGTAGGAGGTCGTCTGGCCGGCCGAAACATCCAGTATATCGACGCCGTGGTCTTTCAGCATTCGGGCAACTTCGATGGCATCGTCGACATCGATTCCTTCACCCGGCACCCAATCGGTGGCGGAAATCCGAACCGACAACGGCTTGTCGGCCCAGACTTCGCGGACCGAATCGAACACTTCCAGCGGGAATCGCATTCGATTTTCCAACGACCCGCCAAATTCGTCCGTACGCTGGTTGGTGAGCGGCGAAATGAAACTGGACAGCAGGTAGCCGTGCGCCATGTGAATTTCCAGCATGTCGAAACCCGCGCGTTCCGCATTGCGCGCGGCCTGCACGAACGACTGCCGAACAACCTCCATACCGGCGCGGTCGATTTCCATCGGCGTTTGGCTTTCTTCGCGGAACTTCAGGGGCGATGCGGATACGATGGGCCAGTTTGCATCATCGTGGGTAAGCGGAAGGTCCATGCCTTCCCAGCCAAGACGCGTCGACCCCTTGCGCCCTGCATGTCCAATCTGGAGGCAGAATTTCGCATCGCTGTGTTTATGGACAAATTCCGTAATGCGGCGCCAGGCGGCAACCTGTTCATCGCTGTAGATGCCGGGACAGCCGGGCGTGATACGTGCCTCGTGGGACACGGACGTCATTTCGGCAAAGACAAGGCCCGCGCCGCCCATGGCCAGCCGGCCCAGATGCACCAGGTGGAAATCACCCGGAATTCCCCCGGGTTCGGCCGAATACATGTTCATCGGGGACACGACCAACCGATTGTTCACCACCATATTGCGAATACGATAGGGGGTGAATATCGGTGGCGGCGGATTGTTGGTTGATACATCAAACCCTTGCGTCCGCTTGACCTCGCCTGCCCACCACCGGTCAACTTCCGATATGAAGGCCGGGTCCCGTCTTTTCAGATTTTCATAGGTGATCTGTTTGGACCGCGACAGCAGGCTGAATGTCAGCTGCATCGGATCCAGCTTCCAGAACCTGTGCGGTTTTTCGAACCATACAAGGCTGACATCGGCGGCGTGCTGCGTCTTTTCCACTTCCAGCCGTCGAACCTCCTCGAAGCTTTTCAGTGACTGGTTGACGGATCCGTTGGTTCGAAACGCGTCCGCAAGGGCGATCGCATCTTCCATCGCAAGCTTGGTGCCCGACCCGATGGAATAGTGCGCCGTGTGCAGCGCATCGCCGATCAGGACGATGTTCTTGTGGTACCAGTTCCGGTTCTTGATCATCGGGAAATTCCGCCAGATGGACCGGTTGGTCAGAATCCTGTGCCCGTCCAGAAGATCTGCATACAGGCGTTCCATATAAGCGACGGTGTCTTCCTCGGAAGCGGTGTCCAATCCGGCGCGCAGCCAGGTCGCCTCGTCGCATTCAGGCACCCAGGTGCTCATCCCCTTTTCGTAGCCATAGGCGCCCAGCGTCCAGATACCGTGTTCGTTTTCGCGAAAGGCAAATGTAAACGCGGACAGTTCCTTCGTGCTGCCAAGCCAGCAGAACTTGTTATGCCGCATGTCGACCTGCGGCTGGAAATGGTCCTTATACTTGGCGCGCACGGCACTGTTGATCCCGTCCGCTGCGACGATGACGTCCACCCCGTCCAGTGTTTCGATGTCGCCGATTTCGGTGCTGAACTGCAGATTGACACCAAGGTCACGGGCGCGCTTCTGCAGGATCAAAAGCAGTTTGTGCCGGCCCATGCCGCAGAACCCGTGTCCGTCCGACCGGATCATCCGGTTGCCTACATAGGTATCGATTTCGCCCCAATAGATGAATTCGCTGGTGATGTCGTTATAGGTTTCCGGGTCGGCTTCCATGAAGTTGCCCAGCGTCTCGTCGGAAAAGACGACACCGAACCCGAACGTGTCATCGGCGCGGTTACGCTCATAGACCGTGATCGAATGGGCCGGGTTCGCCTTTTTCATCAGAATGGCGAAGTAAAGTCCCCCCGGCCCCCCGCCGACGATGGCAATTTTCAATGGCTTCATGTCTGTTCTCATATTTGGGTCGGCAATCGGCTGTCATGTCCCGAACGATAGGGTCCGTTCCGGGGGCGGGCACTGGCTTCAGGTGCGCTGGTCGACGAACCGTTGGGCCTTGATCGTGTCCTTGAATTTTTCCGCCAGGACGCCGGTTTCGACGACCGTGATGATTGGCGTCACTTCAAATGTGGATTTTACAGCTTCGGAAACCTCAGACTTCGTCGATTGTTCGTCCGCGCCACGTTTCACCTCGATGGTGATGTTCAGGTCCTCACGCCCGGTATCCCCCTGGGTCGTCAAAACCACCTGGAAGTCGTTCACGTTCGTCGTCCGGAACATCATGTCTTCGAAATCGGAGTGGTTGATGTTTACGCCCCGGATTTTCAGGAACCCGGTCGTGCGGTGGGTGTGCCGGATCATGGGGAACAAACGTGCCCATTCGCCGCTGTCCGACGACTGTTCGATATATTCAACGATGTCGCCGGAGTTCCATCGCAGGAACGGCGTTGCCTCATGGGTCCATAACGGTGTGACGCATAGCGTGCCCGATTCCCCTTTCGGCACTTCGCGCCCCGAATCCGGATCCACCACTTCGATAAAATACAGGTCCGTCCAAACATGGATACCGTCATGGGCGGCGTTTTCCGCGCCCATAAGGCCGGCTTCGCTCATGCCGAAAACGTCATAGACCTCTGCCCCCCAACTGCGTTCCAGTTTCTCCCGTTTGGCGGCCGACAGGGTTTCGGCGGAACAAACAATCTTGCGGACGCTACCGCCGGCAAGGTTGATCCCCTTTGCATCCGCCAGGTTTGCCAGATGCAGGGCAAAGCTGCTCATCCCCATGAAGACGGTGGGACAAAGCGCTTCGATCAACTGAAGCTGAATTTCGGATGGGCAGGAGTTCCCCGCACCGACCCAGGTCATACCGACATCGAACAGCTGGGCACTGCGGGCCCAGACCTGCCCTGCGGGGTGGATACCCAACGGAAAGGCGATATGACACAGATCGCCCTTGCCGATTCCCATGCAGGGAAAGGACCGGCCCCAGGAAAGCAGGGCATAGCGAACATCCTCTGCGGTCCGGGGATAGAAGACAGGCTGACCCGTCGTACCGCCCGACCGCCAGTATTCTGCGATGTCCGTTTTTTCGACGGCGCAGAAATTTTCCAGGAAACTGTGATGGTCGTGCTGCCGCAGGACGTCCTTGTCCAGGATCGGAATTTTGTACCATTCCTCCGGATCATCCAGTCTGTCGACGTCGATATGGTCCAGTTTCCCCTGGTACCAGGGCAGCTTCTTGGCACGTTCGAAGGACACCTTTTTGCGTTCGCTTTGAAGCGACAGGATGTCTTCGCGCGATTTCGGCATTTGCAGCGGCAATTCCATGGTGGCCCCTAGGGATATCAATTGATGGATTGCGCCAGCCTGACACCAATGCCGGTCGTGCGCTATCACGGGAATGCAATGAATAGCGCAAAACTGCACCGAATTGCCCGAACCGGGGTAGGGAGATACGGCGTTTCATCCGCTTTGCCGGGAAATCCTATCCACCGGTCGCGGGCCCAGGACACCGGCGCGCCAACTTGATCCGTTTCGTGGACGGGGGCTATAGTGACGGATCGATTCAGCAGACAGGGTCACTGACACCGACATGTCCCAGGCGCTTGCCCACCAGTCCCAGGCGTTCGAAACGCCGTGCCTCGACATGGCAATCTCATACCTGACGAACGTCTTTCGGTCCCATCATCTGAAATTCAATACGCCCAGCCGCGATCTGGCCGTGCACCACCAGTCGATCGCCTGCGGGCGGACGTCTTTCCACATGCTGACCTACGGCGGCAATGTGCGCATGAGTTCTGAGGAAATGGGAAACTTCTTCCTGTTTCAGCTGGCCATCAACGGCCCTTTCCGGATTGTTCGCAACCACCGCGAAACAGAAGTGCCTGCCGGACGGTCCTATGCGGTGAACCCCGAACAGACGTTTGAGAAGGATTGGTCTTCAAACGGATTGCAACTGATCCTGCGCATCGAAAGGTCAGTGGTCGAAGACTATCTGAAGCGGCTGCTGGGATTGGCGGAGGCACCGTCCGTCGAATTTCATCCCGTCATCAATGATGAGGCCGGTCTGGTAATGCGGTCGGCCCACGATCATCTGGCCAACTTATGCGGCCACCCCGCGCGGTTCCAAAGCCAATTCGAAGAAATGATCGTCGCAAATGTCCTGTCAGCCTTTCCCAACAATTTCTCGGACGCGATCAGGGCACCTGTCGAAAGCTGTGGCCCGTATTATGTCCGCGCGGCGGAGGATATCATTCGGTCGGACCCGACTGCCGATATTGCCATTGCAGACTTGGCCGAAAGGGCGGGGGTCAGCGTGCGGGCCCTTTATTACGGTTTCCGGAATTTCAGAAACACAACGCCGTCCGAATATGTCACGAACCTGCGTCTGGACATGGCGATGAGACTTCTGCGCGACGGGGACCCCAATTTGACCTCTGTGACGTCGGTCGCCACTGAATGCGGGTTTGGCCACCTGTCGAACTTCAGCACCAGGTTCCAGCGACGCTTCAATCAGAAGCCGTCGCACGTCCTGCGGGAACGACGAATACCGGTTCGTCGTATTTGATCCGAAAGGGGCATTGAGCCGTCCCCGGAATCACCGATCTTTTTGTCCTCCATTTCGGTATCTCGTGGATGCCGCAGTCGACATTCCGCCGGGTCGGGAATTTGGAAAAGGGGAAATTCAGTATGACGAGTTCCTGCTGGCAGGTGACGGAAGATGGGTCGGGTCCGAACCAATTTGGCACCACGGAACCGGATGCCGTCCATGATGCGGTGATGTCGGATGGCGCGGTCATCCGGCTGCGGCGGCACGGCAACCCGGAAGGACCGCGCCTTGCCCTGTCCCATGGCAACGGGCTGGCGATCCAGGGTTATGTGGATTTCTGGCGGTTGTTGCTGCCGGACTACGATCTGATCCTGTTCGATATGCGCAATCATGGCGAAAACCCATTGCACGATGCTGAAAACCATCATTGGGAACGGTTTGCCGAAGACATGGAAGAAATTCGCGACGCGATGGACCGCGCGTTCGGTCAGAAGCCGGTGACCGGTGTTTTTCATTCCCTGTCGGCGGTGACGTCCGTTATGCACGCGGACCGGTATCCGGGGCGCTGGTCGGGTCTGGTGCTGTTCGACCCGCCAATCTATCCGCGTGACGGGCATCCGTTGCAGCCGGTTGAATATTCGCACATGCGCGAAATGGATCAGCGTGCCCGCCGGCGCCCTCCGTACTATGACCGTCCCGGTCTTCTGGCGGCGCAGTTCCGGCGGCGCCCTGAATTTGCGCGCTGGGTTCCCGGTGCCGCGGATCGGCTGGCGGAAGCCACACTCAGAAAAGATGACATTCGGGATCGGTGGGAACTTTGCTGCCCGCGTGAGTTGGAGGCACATGTCTATCTGTCGAACACCGACGTGTCCGTGTGGAACGCCTTGTGCCGGCCGCTGCCCATTCCGGTTTCGGTCATCGCCGCCGACCCGACGCTGGAAGGGCAACCGCCACCGGCGAAGATATGCCGCGCCCTCGCGGAAGAGGCGACAGCCATCGCCTATTGCAGCATTCCGGACACGACCCATTTCCTGCAGATCGAACAGCCGGAAATGTGCGTCGCTGCCCTGAAGGACGCTTTGGAAGGAAGGCTCGGCAATCAAGTGGCAGACAGTGCCGGAAATTCAATCTGACTTGCGGCCCTGCGCGCGGGGAGCCGTTCAGCGGGAAAACGATGTCCAGTTCACGTGCCGGCTCTGGGCTTCGAACCTGTCGAGTTCCAGCCGGCAAGTCTGGTCCGGCCAGATATATTCCGCGGTCCGCATAACCGGGTCATAAACGGCCGTATATAATGTACCGAACCCACGATCGTAGGCATTCGTGAACAGGGGCGGCTTTGAGAACAGGGCGATCATCTCCCGCTCCCCCAAACTATCGTCTCGCATACGGAATTTCAGAAACTGTTCGCGTTCCAGTGTGGCCGTCGCCCGGGCATGGTCATGCCATTCGACATTGCCCTGATGGTTCGTCGCATAGGCGATCGACTTGATGACGGGTTCCCGGTCCGGGGACAGATATGCCGTCGCGAAACGGCCCTTCGCATCCACCGCCGTTACGTTATAGGCCATATGGGTGGGAACCTTGCGAAGGATATCCATCGCCTGGTCGGCGGTGTCGCAGAATTCAAGAACGTTCCGCAGGATGACCGGAATCCCGAAGCCGGGGCCGATGGCACGGCGCCCGCCGAAGGTCAGGCTGACCGCCAGCCCCGCGTCATTTATGCCGTCCAAGACCCCCCACAGACAGTCGGTCATGGCCAGCACCGCGCGCCGGTTCCATTTTGAACGCAGGATGACCCCGTCGATGAGACGCGGGTCATAGTCGTAGTTGCGGACAAGAAGCGGCCGTTCTCCCTGCCAGACGACCTGGCTGCAGCCTGAGATATAGGCCGGCGGTCGCCAAAGGCTGAGAAAACGCGCTGCCAGATCGCCGCCGCCCGCCAGTTCACACAGGCTTTCGTAGGTCGGCATCAGTTTGGGCATGAACCGTTTCAGCTTGTCACGGCATACCGTATAGGTCGCACGCTGTTCCAGCCCCTCCGACAGGTACCACGCCCGATAGGCGGGCCAGTGTTCCGCGAAAAGAGACGCCCAGATCTCTCCGGGCGTCTCCTCCGCTATGGCGCGGAAAGTAAGGGACATGAAACGTCTTCGCGTTACAGGATTTTGTAAGCGCCCGCCTGTGGCGTCGGTGCCAGACCCCGGCCGCGGAATTTGCCGCGCATGCCGTCGATCCATTGCTTGGCGCGTGTATTAAGTTTGAAATTGTTCGTCATCAGCCTTCCGCGCGTGACAAGAATGCCAAGGTCCGCCCCCTCGTAACGATAGTCACCGGGCCCCGATATGCGCAGGAAAAACGCTTCGTTCTCGCTTGCGACCGCGCGGCGGTGATAATCGAACCGGTCATAGACGATGGACCCGTCCGGGTTCATCCGATAGATGCCCGATTCCGGCGCGGCGGTGATGATGTCCACGCTGTCGTCGGTATGTTTCATCACGAACTGCGACCAACTGTCGATATTGTCGGCATCCGCCCAGCGGGCATTCAGCGCGTCCACATCCAGTTCGAACGGAACATCCGAAAATTCCAGCAGATGGAACAGGAACAGCGGTGCGTCGGCATGGGCAAACGCGGCGTGGTTCGTCATTGAACTGGCACCCGTAATGCGCGGGTTCAACTCACCCAGGTACATGTCGCCCGTATCAGTGTCGATCAGGAAGTCGAGTTCGAAATAGCCGCGATATCCTTCTTTTCGAAGCTGTTCGCCGAACTGGAATGTATAGGCGCGTGCCTTTTCGCGGATGGCCGGCGTGAAGCTAGTGTCGAAAATTTCGTTCCCGCACCAGCCGCCCTTGTAGGGTGTCAGTTCCTTAAACCCGACCAGTTCCGTCATCAACGGTCCGACGATCGTTCCGGCCTTGGTCGTACAGGCTTCGATTGCCGAACCCCGGCAATTGATGCGCTTCATGACCTTGATTTCGCCTTGACCGATGATTTCCGACTGGTGGCGCTTGAAGTCCTTCTCGGACGAAATGAAGAAGGTCGTGTGCCCGGAGTCGCCGAACGCCGACTGCAGAACCAGATCCGGCCCCAGGTCTTTCGAAACTTCCCGCAACTGATCGTAGCTGTCGATCTTTGCCAGGACGTTGGGGACACTGGGCACACCGGCCTTGTTCCCGATCCGCACCGTTTCAATCTTGTTGTCGACGCTGGTGCGAAGCTTGGCCTTGGGGAACCAGACGTCAATTCCGGCCTTGCGGGCAAGCTTCTCCGTATCCCCGTCGAACATCAGGAACACGCCTTTCGGCTTCTTGCCAAGGCCGTGCACGAAGTCCAGCACCTCCTTGTGCTGCAGAAGGTAGTTGTTGATGTCTTCGATGGACTGGAACTCCGCATGCGGCGCCTCGGACGGCACAAATGTGTTCGGGTGACGCCCGTCATAGCAGTCCAGGTAGTTGATGTATTTGAAGTTGCGGACCCATTCATCCATGCCCAGCAGGTTGAAGTTGGTTGCGCTGATGAACACGATCGGCGTTTCATTGCGGTGGAAGAAACGCCGGATGTCGGACAGGCCGTTCAGCTTCTTCTTCTGTTTTCTTGCAGGGGACCTTTTGGCCGATGCTGCCTTTGCGGATGCCGTTTTCGCAGTGGTCTTCTTAGCGGCCGATTTTTTCGCCGCTGCTTTCTTGGCGGTCGCTTTTCTGGTGGCTGCCTTCTTTGCGGCTGCCTTCTTTGCGGCTGCCTTCTTCACCGACTTCTTTGTCGGTGACTTCTTTGCTGATGCTTTCTTGCCGGCCTTCTTCGATACGCTCGCTTTACGGGCCATGGAATTTCTCCCTTTATCGTTCCCTGTCTTGGCTGAGTATGTCTTATTTAGACTTTTTCTTCTTTGGTTTTTCGATTGCGGCGGGTGGTGTGGCGCCATTGTCATTCAATTGCTTTTCCAATGCCGCCTCTGTGAAGACGCGCAGCCCCAGTTCCGGGCGGTAGCCGTGAATTTCCTTCACGTCCAGCGCGCGCATGAACTTCAGTATCTCCTCGCTGAGCACCTGCCCGGGGACCAGGATCGGAAAACCGGGCGGGTAGGGGATCACGAAGGAGGTTGAGACGATCTCGCGCCCCCGGGCCATTTCTGCATCCAGGCTTCCGTCTTCCAGGCTCAGATACTCACATGCATCCGAATCATAAGACAGGAAGTAGGCAGTCCGGATATTTCCTTCGGGTGTTGCCGTATCCTGTCCCGGATTGAACGCAAGGTGGAAGCGGCTGAAGTCCGGTAGTGGCGGAAGTTCTTCGACCAGCGACTTTACGTTCTTTTCATGCAGCTTGATTTCGTGGGGGGACGCGTCGTCCAGTTGTTCCTCAATCTCGCCCGCGATCTTGACCAGGACTTCGATCAGATAGGCAAGGGACGACCGGGTCGTCCCGATATTCGTCATGAACAGGACGGTGTTCCGCGACGTCTTGTTGATCTGAATCCCATAGCGGTCCATCAACTCGCGGTTCTTGAACGTATCGCCGTCAACACCCAGCGCCCCGATCATCAGCGTGACCCGGGTCGCATCCAACGCGAACTCGTCGGTGGCCCAGGCTTCCCAGATATCGTTCCAGCCGTGTTCGGGTTCGAAATAGGCCTGAATGCCCGAAGCCCGGTATTCGGCGGGGATCATGTCCTTGGCTGTCAGGACACGGAACCATTTCTTCAGAAGCGGATGAGTATGGATCTTTTCCCGAAGGACCATCGCAAGTTCGACCTGCTTCTGCACCATCTCGAAACCTTCGAGTTCGACCTGGCGCCGGCCGACATCCAGAGATGCGATGATCTGATAGTTGGGTGACGTGGATGTGTGCGTCATGAAGGCTTCGTGGAACGGTTCTTCCACCTTCGATTTGAAATCCTGATCATGGACATGGATCATCGACCCCTGCCGCAGCGATGTCAGGGTCTTGTGCGTGCTTTGCGTTGCATAGGCGCGAACCCGAACCTGCCCGGGATCGGGCATCAGGCGTTCATCCAGCCAGGTTTCTTCCTTGTCCGGGTTCTTTTTATCGAACTCCGCCTTCCACGCGGCATAGGCCTGGGCATATTCGCCGCTTTTGTATCGTTCGCGCAGACGTTCCGCCGTATTCATGGCCGTGCGCTGACGATAGGTCGGTCCGAAGCGTGCGAAACCAAACCATGCTTCGTCCCAAAGAAACACCAGGTCGGGTTTAATCGCCAGGCATTCTTCCATCACCCGTTCGACATTGTAGACGATACCGTCGAAGGTGCAGTTCGTCAGCAGCAGCATCCGCACGCGGTCCAGTTTCCCGGCCGCCCGCAGTTTCAGTAACTGGTGTTTGATTTCGCGAAGCGGCACCGCGCCATACATCGAATATTCGCTGAGCGGATAGCTGTCCAGATAGACCACATGGGCCCCCGCCAGCATCATTCCATAATGGTGGGACTTATGGCAGTCACGGTCGACCAGGACGATGTCGTCGGGGCGCACCAGCGCCTGAACAACTATCTTGTTGCAGGTGGAAGTGCCATTGGTCGCAAAGAAGGTTTGCCGCGCGCCGAATGCACGGGCCGCCAGTTCCTGTGCTTCCTTGATGGGGCCGTGGGGGTCCAGCAGGGAATCGAGCCCGCCCGACGTTGCCGACGTCTCGGCCAAAAAGATATTCATGCCGTAGAAGTCGCCCATGTCGCGAATCCAGTGCGACTTGGCAATGGACTTCCCGCGGCTGATCGGCATGGCATGAAAGACGCCCGTGGGCTGCCTGGAATATTCCTTAAGGGCGGTAAAGAACGGCGTCTGGAACCGTGCGCGAACGCCCCGAAGAATATTCAGGTGCAGTTCCATATAATCTTCCTGGTTGTAGAAGATGCGCCGGCAATTGTCGCAGACCTTGCCCGCAATTTCTTCCACCAGCTGGTCGGTCACCAGATAGACGTCGAGTTCGGGGCGAACCCTGCCGATCGCGTGCGCCAGGGCGATTCCCAGATCTTCTGGCGGAAGATCCGTATAGTCCAGGTCGCCCAGTCGGTTCAGCAGTCGTGTCAGCATCGGCATCGCATGCCGGGAACCATAAGGGAATCCGTAGCGGATGACGACGGACTGGATGTTATGATTGAACAGGCAGCCGATCAGCGCGTCCTCGAATGATCCGACGACCAGGCTTTCATAGACGAAAGGGTCTTCCGGACGGCGTTTTTCGCGAAGGGCGTGCTTGGTCGACTGTTCCTGATGGGGCGTCAGATCATCGACGATCATCACTTCGAAATAGGGGCGGGCACGGGCGCGTTCTTCTGCCGTTTCGTCGACTTCATCATCATCGTCGTCGTCGACGCCCGGCAGTACGTGCAAGTGGCGACGTCGATAACTGTCGCTCATCAATGCGCGGGTGATCTTGGCCGCCGCATGGGCAATTTCGGCATATTCCTTACGATCGAACATCGTGCGCAGGCGGTGAAAGACCTGGGCGCCTGGAAACGCCCAGTAGCTCTCGATCGGCTCCAGCAGGTCGAGCACTTCCTGAACGATGGCAACCGCCGCGTCGTGGCGTTTTCCGGACTGATGTTCGAAGGCTCTGGCGGTTGCGTTGCGCAATCGGCTCCAGGCGTCCTGGCGAACCTGAGAGGCGCTGTAAAAGCGGGTCAGGTCGTATTTTGCCGGGACAGTTCCTGTGGCTTTTGCGCTTTCGGTCATCCGCTGCCTTCCTTCACACTTCCGTCAATAATACCGAATCCAGATCCGTTCGGCGGATTGCCGCGAACTTCCTGAACCGGTCTTCCGTGACGATCCAACTCCAGCGAGCCGGGTCGCACATCCAGTCCGACGCGGGAACCCCGTTCCGGCATTTTCAGAGGCCCCAGGCTTTCCAAATAGGAAGCCTCCCCCTGGGAGCGGTTGTAGAGATTGAATTCCACATCCCGGTCCCGGAAACTCTTCAAGGTTTGCCCCAGCCCCCGCAATCCGGTTTCCCGCTGACGGCGCACCAGATCCAGGTCGATTTCCATGGGAATGATTTCTTCCTGGCCGGCGGCCTGGTGTAAAACCATGCCGGCAGGGTCGATGATGCAGGAACGCCCGCAACCGCCTGCCGCCAGCCCGTTCACATCCACGACATAGCATTGGAACATGGCGGCGCTGGCACGCGCGATCGACAGTTCGACATCGCGGTCTGTCGTTCCGGTCAGGACGGGATGCAACAGCACTTCCACCCCGTTTGATGTCAGGGTGCGGGTCGTTTCCGGGAACCAGATATCATAGCAGATGGAAACCCCGAACCGCCCGATGTCCGGCACATCGAAGATCATGAATTCCGTTCCGGCCCGGACGTCGCTTTCGTATGGTCGGAAGGGGAACATTTTTCGGTATCGACCGACCAGCGCGCCGTTCGGGTCAATGACACAGGCTGTGTTATAGATGTCGTCGCCGTCCCGTTCAAAGACGGACCCCGGCAACAGCCAGACGCCATGCTGCGCCGCCATTTCCTGAAAGACGCTTTCAACACTGGCAAGATCGGTGGTCGCGTGACTGGTCAGGGGGCCAAAGGGCGCCAACTCCGAAAAGACAACCATTTGAACCCAGGGGAACCGTGCCATTGCCAGTTCAAGGCGATGGCGCATCGCTGAGACATTCTCCTGCAATGCACCGACATGCATCTGAATGGCAGCTATGGCAAACGGGGTCATCTAGATTACGCGCCTCCTGATTTCCTGCGGGCGGCCAGACCGCTTTTCCCCGGAAATCATTTTTTCTTTGGGTGTAGTATAAAGCCCTGAACGGGAAAATGAAAAGTGGGTGCCCGGATTGATATCAACAACCCAGGCACCCTGCTTAGATTCGGCCTTTACGCAGCCGGTTCTTCGCGCACGCCTTCCGACGGTTCCAGGACCGCGACGGCTTCCTGCTTTTCTTCGGTGGATGTTTCGACATCCGTCTGGGCCGCGGCGATGGCCTGTGCCTTCTCGACAATGGCCTTCGGCGCATTTTCGTTCGACGGCAGTGCGATCCGCATGGCCAGCGTCCAAACATGGCCGAACGGGTCGACGATCTTTCCGAACCGTTCACCGACCACCGTATCGTGCATCGGGACCAGCACCTGGGCGCCGGCACGGGTCGCAGACGTCATGGCCGCGTCGGGGTCCGTCAGATAAACATGCATCGCGACCGGGGTTCCGCCCAGTGCGGTCGGGGACAGGATGCCGTATTCCGGCGATTCCTCACACAGAAGTACGATGGCATTGCCGATCTTGATTTCGGCATGCAGCACGTGCAGGCCAGTTTCGTCCGTGTGCCGGGAAATGAGCGTCGCGCCGAATGCCGCCTGATAATAGGCAATCGCTTCATCCGCCGAACGAACAACCAGATACGGGGTAACTGTACGGTAGCCGGTCGGGACCGGTTTCACTTTCTTAGGCATGGATTTCTCCTTCTCGTCACGACAGGGTGCCAGTTCGGCATCCGCATACATCATGATCCATAATGTGGAATGTGCTGTGCGTCAACATCTTGATCAATGATGTGGACGTATCGAATCCAACAGGGTAGGTTTGCCGTCATGGGCGGATTTGGCGGATCAATGGATCAGGATACGGCGCTTGGTGTGCAGATGACCGTTACCCAGGGCGAACTGGCCGGGTACCGGGAACAGGCGCGTCTGGGTGAGTATGCCGTGGTCTTTCGCACCCATCGCGGCCTCCAGGGCGGCGGCTATGGCGATCAGGAAAAGCGGCCTTTTGCCTGGGGCGTCATCGTCTATGTGGATGGGATGGCGGCCCGGCTGTACAGCGCGCGCGGGCACGGCCGTGAATGGACCAGTCTTGAACGGTTGGAAAAATGGCTGCGTGCACAGGGGTTCTGGTACTGGTGGATGCGCAATGATCTGGAACCGTTGTATGAAGGCGACGAAGGGCCTGAATCCGGCGACCCCGATGACGAGATGTCGGAACAGCCGCCCTGGCCGGATTCCTGACCACGCGACGAACCATGGGTAGGACCTTGACGGTCAGGCGACGTCTTCCGCATAGATCTGTGCCAAAGCCGTTTGAACCTGCAGGCGTACCTCGTCCGTTGACCGGGCCAGATGGTCACAAAGGACCGTGACCGCGCCAACTGCATCTCGATTTGCGATGGCGTCCAACAGCCTGGCGTGTTCGTCCAGGGCTTCCCTGTCGCGATCGCGGGTTTCCAGATTTATTCGCCTGACGAACCGGATGCGGTCGTTGATGTTGCGCAGGTAGCGCACGCGCGGCCCATTCCCGGCCAGTTCCGCCAGCTCAATGTGAAAGTTTTCGTCCGCGACGACGAGCTCGCCAATTGCCGTTCCTTCGGCACCCGCCAGCTGCGCCCGCCATTTTTCGACAAACGCGAAAAGCACCGGGTCGGGCACAGTCGCCAAAGCGGTCTTCAGTGCGCCGATTTCCAGGTCCAGACGTACATCGTACAGGTCTGAAATCTCGCTCACGCTCAATTTGCGACAGAAGAAGCCGCGACCCGGCTCGAAACTGACCAATCCGTCGGCGATCAAGCGGTTCAATGCTTCCCGCAACGGGGCGCGGCTCATTGCCAGGTCGGCCGCTATTTCGGATTCGTTCAGCCGCGCCCCCGGCTTGACGTCGAACGTAACCAACCTGTCGCGCAGCCTTTCATAGGCAATGTCCACGCTGGTTGTGCTGCCTCTGACCATCAATTCCTCCGGACCCGTTCAAGACTATGCTTGTCGGATTGCCCGTCGTAAGTCAATATCGTCTGCAGAATTGTCGACAGGTTGGTCGACATGGTGAATTTGTTTTGAAGGGGAGCGTCCGATGGGTGCGGTTGGTGCATTCGATAATGCTGAAAACGTCCGTTTGTCCGGGGCTGAAGTGCAACGTTTCAAGGACAAAGGCTGGATTGTTCCGAAATGGGAGATACCGCAGGACCTGGTTGCAGAGATGCGGCGGGAATATGACGCCCTGTTGGCGCGGAACCCGCATGTGGAATCGGACATCATTCTGGCGCCGCACCAGACCAACGGTGGTTCGATGGGGGTCGTCGGTTCAGAAAAATGGCTGGAGTTCGCAACGCAACCTGAATTGATGGAAATCGCCCGCCAGTTGATCGGCGACGATATCATCCTGTGGGGCACGACCCTGTTCGGGAAGCCGCCGCACAATGGAAAGGAAACGCCCTGGCATCAGGACGGGGAATACTATCCCATCCGTCCGTTAGAAACGCTGACAATCTGGATACCGCTGGACGACGTGACGCCGGAAAACGGCCCGATGAGCTTTATTCCGGGGTCCCACAAGGCCCACAAGCTTTATAGCCATTCCTGGAAAGACGGTTCGGATATGACGATCAATCTGGTCGCCGATTCACAGCATTTCGACGAAGCTGACGCGGAACCGCTCATCCTGCGTGCGGGGCAGGTTTCATTCCACGATGTCTATATGATTCACGGGTCGACCGCGAACCGGACCGACAAGCGCCGCGCCGCATTCATCGTACGCCTGATGCCGGCGACGTCACTTTACGATCACGCTTTGGGGGCGGAAATCGGTAAGAAGCACCCCGCACAAGGATATGGAATCCGGCCCCTGTTTCTGGTCAGCGGGCAGGACCGCGCGGGCAACAATTTTACGATCGGGCATGATGCCGGCTGAACAGTTATCCGAATGTCAGTTCTTGCCCTGAAGCCGGCGCAGGATCAGATCATACGCGTCTTCCCACGCACCGGTGACCCCCTGTTGTTCAAGATGCCTAAGACCCGCTTCGGTAATTCCGCCGGGTGTGCACAGGCTGGCGAGGATGTCACCCATCGGCGCGTCCTGTTCGGCCTGCATGCGGCCCGCCGCGACGAAGGTGCGGGCAGTAAGCTGGCGGGAAATATCGGGGGCAAGTCCGTTCCTTTCCCCCCATTCCGCACCGGTTTGGATCAACGCCTGGGCCCAGCCGTAGACCGCGGCGCTGACGGTCGCCACTTCGAACTGGTCTTCGGACTGAAGCGCGATGTGGCTTCCTATGGCATCAAGAAACGGCAGGATTTCGGGTTGCATGGGAAAGACGATTGTCGGACTGGCACCGAGTTCGGAGGCGGTAATCGGCATGATGCGCACGACAGTCGCCGGGGCGGCACTGTCGCTCAACTGTTCGATCTTCACACCGGCGCAGGCGGACATAAGAACCTGCCCAGACCGCCAGGGCAGCCCCCGAACGGCATCCGATGCATCCTTGGGGCGCACGGCCAAAAGGACCGCGTCGCATGCGGACACCACCGCCGCATTGTTGTCCGCCAATCGGTGTCCGTGCCGGGCGGCCAGATCGGGCCCGTGGCCCCGTGGCGACAGGTGGATATCCCCCGGCACAAAACCCGCCTGAAGAAGCCCTTTCAGAACGGATCCCGCAAGATGGCCGACACCGATAACACCAAGTTTCATAACTGCAATTTCCCTTTCGCCGGAAACAGGCCGTCTGAACGGTCGGCCGCAAACATTGCCCGACCCCCGCAACCTGTTACGGTTTTCAGGGGCATATATCTTCGTCATTCAACGGAACGTTCGCATGACACCTGACCAGCATTTGACAGATTCCGCAATGCAGCCGGGCGCGGAACTGCTGGCCGCGGGCCGAAAACTTTCCGGCGAATGGTCGTTGGGCCGGTGCCTGTTTCTGGATACCGAGGGTGTGGCGTCCGAAGCGGAATACAAACAACGGCAGGCGGCACAGGGCCGCATCATGCAGCATGCCCATATCGGTTTTCGCAGCATCGACCGAACCGTCGATGCCATGGCGCGTCTGCATGCGGATGCCGCAAATCGTGACGTCCGGATCGACCGGTTCGGCATCACGCTGGACTGGTCCATGGGGTATCCGCCCAACAGCCGCCAGACGGCAGGCCGCGGTACCGGGATTGTCCTGACCGGCCCGGAAGATTTTCGCCGCATCACCGACGCAAGTCCCGCAGCCGCACATTTCGGTGACTTCATGCTGGGCCTGCCGGGGGCGCTGCACAATGTTCAGGCGGCGATCGCGGCCGGTGCAACGGCAATCGGAAACCTGGGCCAATATTTCACTTTTCGTCTTCCTTATTGGGATGACGATGTGGCGACGACGGAAGCGACCGTCACGGCCCTTGGCCTGATCGCCGCACAGGACGCCGATATCCTGGTCCATTCCAATCTGGATGACGGGTTTGCCGGCCTGTTCCTGGATATGACCAGCGCATTCGGCATGATGCTGATCGAAAAGCATATCGTCGAAGACCTGATCGGGGCGCGGGCTTCCTTCTGTTTCGGTCATCACTTTTCATCGCCGCTGACGCGCGCCGCCTTCCACGCGGCCCTCGCCCGGGAAGTCGGTACGCCCGGGACAATGCTGTTCGGGAACACCGTGTCCTACCGGGGCGCCCCGGCGGCGAACTACGCCAGTCTTGCCAACTACCTGCTGGCGGATATCGGTGCCCTGATGCAGGCGCATACGGGTCACGCCGTGAACCCGGTACCGGTGACTGAAAACCTGCGGATCCCCGATATCGATGAAATTCTGGACGCCCAAACCTTTGCCTCCCGACTGGCCGAACACGCATCGGGCTATGCCGCGATTACCGATCGCACGCCCATCGAAACAGTGGCGGATGCCCTGGTTGCCGATGGGAAGCGCTTCATGACAACCGTGCTGGCCGGGCTTGCCGACCGCGGGGTCGACACCACCGATCCAGCGGCGCTGATGCTGGCGATTCGGCGGCTTGGCGCGAAACGGATGGAGGCGCTTTGGGGTCAGGGTAAAGTGGAAGGCACCCGGCGAACAGCGGTCGTCCCCGCTGACTGGGCCGAAGAACTGGATCATATGGCAGAGGCCTGGCTGGCGACGATTGCACCGGACGATGCTGGAATCGGGGACCTGCGCGTCATCATCGGGACGACGGATGTTCACGAACACGGTGCCTATCTGGTTCGCCGCGCGGTGGAAGGGCTGAATGCCGCCGTCGTCGATGCGGGTGTCGCCATCGACGCGGAAGTGCTGGTCGAACGGGCCTGCACGGAAAATGCGGATGTCATCGCAGTCAGTACCTATAACGGCATCGCGCTTTCCTATACGCGTGCGGTAGTCGCGGAACTTGCGCGCCGCGGTCTTGATTTGCCGGTTATTGTGGGGGGCAAGCTTAATCAGATACCGGACAGTTCCAACACGGACCTGCCTGTCGACGTCACGGCGGAAATTGCCGAAAACGGCGCCATTCCCTGTGCGGATTTGGATGATATGCGCGCGGCGCTTCTGAAAGCGGCAGGTGCCAGACGTGCCGAGCTGACGTCAGTGGAAGCGACCTAGATTTTCACACCGGCGGTCGAACCGGGCGCGAACAGCTCGTCGATAGACAGGCGCCGATGTGAAAGACCCTGGCGGTGGTGGTAGTCCAGAAGGGTTTCGATGTCTTTCAGGTTCTTTTCGACCCCGTAGGACCAGAAATCCGGTCCCATGATTGCCTGTGTTTCTTCCATTTCTGCGATCAGCCAAGGAAGACTGACATGCAGCGCGGTCGGGTCCGTAAGCGTCTTCAATGAACGGCGTCGGGATTGTTCGAATGCCTTCATGGCGCTTGCCGGAAGCCAGGGGTTCCGTTCGACCAGCGATTTACGGATGCCGACCAGATGCATGATCGGGAACAGTCCGGTTTTCCTGTAATAAGCCGCTTCCGCTATCCGGTAGTCGGGGAACAGGCGCCCGATATTGGGCTTGGCCTGTGCAAAACAGGACGGCATGCGCGGCGCGATGATCGCATCCAATTCCCCGTCCGCCAGCATATCCGAAAGCGGTCGGTCGGTTGCGGCGGAAATGCGAATGTCGTCCGGCAGTGAGATCGCGGTCTTTTCACTGCGGCCGACTTCTTCCACGCCACCGCTGACCCAATCGAGCATGGACGGGGCGACGCCGAATTCATCTTCCAGCAGACCCCGGACCCAGACGGCGGCGGTCACCTGATATTCAGGCACGCCGACCTTTGCATCCTTAAGATCGCTGGGGGTTCGGATCCGGTCGCTGCGGACATAGATCGCGGAATGACGGAACATCCGCGAAAGGAAAGCGGGTATGCCGACATAGTCGCAGGTGCCGCGTGACGTTTGAATAAGGTAGGTGGAAAAGGAAAGCTCGGCGATATCGAATTGGGATTCGCCAAACGACCGGTGGAATGATTCTTCGGGCGTAAGCGCAATCGCATTGACGTCGCATCCTTCGATCCGCACATCGCCGTTCATCAGGGCGTTTGTCCGGTCATAGGGACCGCAGGCAAGGGACAGGGACAGGGGCACGGGTTCAAGTCTCCTCCCGGTGTGTCAGGGGTGTGTCGCCCCACCGTCGACCGTCAGTGCCTGTCCGGTCATGAAGGCGGATGCATCCGACAATAAAAACAGTACGGCTCCGACCAGGTCGTCCGGCAGTTGGCGGCGCGGGATGCACTGCATGGCGATGATGGCGGCTTTGGCGGTTTCGGTGACCGTTTCACGCGGGATTTCGGTTTCAACGGACCCCGGCAAAACGGAATTCACGGTCACGCCATGCGGACCCAGTTCCCTTGCCAGTGATCTGGTCATGCCGATCAATGCGGATTTTGATGTTGTGTAATGAAGATAGTTCGGGCGCCCAAGCGTTACCGCACCGGAGGAGATGTTTATGATCCTGCCGAACTGGGCGTCGCGCATATATGGTGCAACGGCGCGCGCACAAAGGTAGGGGCCGGTTACATTGACGGTCAGGACACGGGACCATTCGTCCAGCGGAATTTCGTCGAAGGGCCTCATCTTCAGGGTCGAAAACAGCGCGGCATTGTTTACAAGTCCGTCAATTCGCCCGTATTTCTGCAGCACCTGTACGATCAAAGCATCCACAGATGCCGGGTCCGCGACATCGACAGTTGCGGCCATTGCTTCGCCGGGCGCTTCTGCGGCGGCCCTGTCGGCCGCGTCGCCGTTGATGTCGGCTGCGACCGGCAAGGCCCCCACCGCGGACAGCGCATGCACAAGGGTCCGGCCGATGCCTTGCCCCCCGCCGGTGACGATCACCACCCGGTCGGTCGGCGTCAGGGAAGGGGCGTTCCCGCTCATGAAAGGGTCCCCAGCCGTACCCGAAGGTCTTCGCGTTGCCACCATTTCTTCAGGCCCAGTTCATCGGCGATAAGCCCGGCGCAGATATAACCGGCGCCGCCTGAAATGGCGCCGCCCGGATGCGTCGCCGACCCTGCCATATAAAGGTTCTGGAACGGCGTGCGGTAACCGAAATGCCGGTCCATGACCTGATCCGCGGAAAGAGCCCCCATGAATATATCGCCGGAGCGCATGTTGATCAGTTCGGCCATATAGTCCTTGGGCGTATAAATATAGCTGCCCAGCACGTTCTTGCGTGTCATGTTCGGCGCATATCGTGCGAAGGTTTCAAGACACTGGTCGGCGAAATCATGCTTCCAGTCGTCATAGGGGCGGCCGGGAAGGTCCGGGTCGCGCGGGACGACATGCCAGATGTAGGTGTTGTGTTTGCCAGGCGGCGCGAGCGAAGGGTCCAGCGTTGAAAGCGGCCCCGACCCGAACTGCGTGATCGACGGAATCTTGTTCGCCTTGATATCTTCAAAGGCGGATGTCAGGTCCGCGATACTGTCGGCGCCGATCGACCATTTCTGTGTCAGTTGCAGATTCTCGTCGAAATCGGATGCGGCAAAGCGCGGTGCTTCCTCCAGCGCCAGATGAAGACCGAACAGGGTCCAGCCGGTGTATTTGAAGCCGTCCAGCTTTTTGGTCAGTTCGGCGGGAAGCTGGTCGCGGCCGATCAGATCCTCGAACGTCTGGTGGACGTCAATCGTGGATGCCACTAGCTGACTTGCCTTCGCAATTCGCCCGTCTGCGAACTCCACGCCTGTCGCGCGCGTGCCTTCGATGATGATGCGTTCCGCGTGCGCCTGGTTCCAGAAGGTGCCGCCCGCTTCGATGAACCGTTCCATCAACCCCCGCGCAAGGTTGAAACTGCCACCCTTGCACAGCTGATATCCGGTTTGCAGGTCAAACGCGCGGATGACCGACCCCATGGGGGATGTCTTGTTCAGCGTGTCGGTCAGCCAGGTCCCGAACAGTGAAACCTTGAACAGGAACAGCAGTTTAACGTGCTCGTTTTCGAACAGTTCATTGACCAGATCGAACGGCTGGCGATTGCACACGTCCAGAAAGGCCCGGCCCAGGTCGCTGCGGCCCAGGATATCCGCCCGCTCTGCTGCGGTCAGCGGTTCTGAATAGCGTTCGGGCAGGAAAATATCGCGGGTGACGCGTTCCGCCTTTTCGTTCCATTCGCGGAATGTCGCTGCGTCCTTCTTTGAAAAACGCGCGATGTTGGCCAGCGTTTCTTCCAGGTTGCGCCCGAAGACCAGCGCGCTGCCGTCCCGATGCGGTTGGCCGAACTCGTACTGCGGTGTGATGTATGGAACCTTTTCCGTCAGCTCCAGGTCGCGGTACCAGGGCGTGTGTTCGATATGGAAGTGATTAATGGCATGCAGGTTGTGATAGAAGCCGGGCAGGGTTGCTTCGGTCGTGTTCAAACCGCCGCCATAGATAAGCCGGCGTTCGGTCACCAGGACTTTCAATCCGGATTTCGCCAGATACGTCCCCAGGATCAGGCCATGCTGACCCGAACCGATTATGACCGCGTCGAACTCGCGTATCATGTATTCCCCCTTCGAAACGGAAATCTGTTTTCCAGTGGGCCTTCGGCGATGTGTTTCCTTGGACGAACAGTACGACGCGGTGCATCTGTGGGCATCCTAAACCTTCCATAGGAAAAACCTATGGCATGGCCGGGTCGATGTGGCGTGCTGCGGTTTATTGAAACTGCCTGCTTCTGTCCGGTGCGCGCCATTTCAGCGTTCCCGTATCGATCAGTCTGCGTGTGTTTTCGATAATCAGTGTGCGCACTGCATTTTCGGCCTTTGTCAGGTGGCGGCGTGTTGTGAAAATCAGGCTCATGCGTCGTTGCAGGGGCGGGTTTGCGATGGGGATCGCCCTGATCCCGCCGGCCGATACCGTATGGGCCACCGCGGAATAGGGCAAAATGGAAGCGTAGATGCCGCTTTCGACCAGCATGGTGATCGTGGTGATGGACTCCACCTCCATCGCGACATCGGCGGTTTTGCCGTTTGCGCGGGCGGCATCTCCGACCTGGCGGCGCAGCATGTGCGTTTCCGGCGGCAGACACATGCGCGAATCCAGCACGTCGGCCAGATCGACGACCGACCGGTCCGCAAGGGGGTGATCGGCCGACACACAGAAATGATAATCCTCGTCAGCCAGCGCCTCCCCGCGCACACCATCCGGATAGGCCCCGGAATAGGTCAGCGCAAGGTCGACCCTGTCATCGGCGATCCGGGTGACAAGGTCGTTGCTTAATGCTTCGATCAGGACCAGATCGATGCGCGGATAGGCGTCGTTGCACGCGGTTACCAGCGGAACCGCCAAAGGCAGGGAAGCGGACAGGGTCAGCCCGACGCGTACCCGCCCGACAGGCGCATCCGATTCATCCCGTATGGTTCGACGTGCCGCGTCGACACGGTCCAGGATGTCCCGCGCATGGGAAAGCAGCGTCCGTCCGCTTCCGGTCAGTTCTATACCGCGTGAATGACGGTGGAACAGGGTGGTGCCCAGGTCCTCCTCCAGGTTCTTGATCTGCTGGCCGATGGACGGCTGTGCGATCCGCAGCGCGACAGAGGCGGCGGAAAAGCTTCCATGTTCCGCTACCGCCACGAAATACGCCAACTGGCGAAACTGCATTCCATTCCCCCCGCCCATTGGTTTTTGGTCGGCTAAAGATGGAAGCAATCGAAGCGATAGGAAATCCCTTTGTCTAAACAGGGGGGCGATGGCCTATCATCGTGTCATCCAGAAGAACCATAATCATATGAGCCCGGAGGAAGCATGACCAAGGACGACCCGCCGCTGAAGGACCGGATCGATGCGCTGGATCTGGATCGGGTACTGCCTGGCCAGCGGGGCCTTTTTTATGGCTGCGCGTGGCACCGGACGTCGGAACAGGCGGAAAGCATCAGCCCGGGAAACGGCAAATCCCTTGGTCCGTTTTCCATCGCACAAAAGGCGGACATAGACCGGGCAATGGAATCCGCAGCAGCCGGGTTTCGGACCTGGCGAGATACGAAACCGGCGGAACGCGGCAGGGTCTTGCGGGCGGCGGCGGCCCGACTTCGCGAAAACGCGGTAGAACTTGCGATGATCGACGCGCTGGATTGTGGGAATCCGGTCCGCGAGATGGTGCGGGACGTTGAAATCGCCGCCGGCGGATTGGAATATTTCGGCGGTCTGGCGCAAGAGACGAAAGGTGACACGGTCCCGATCGGCCCGGACGACCTGAATTTCACGCTGCGTGAACCGCTTGGCGTTTGTGTCCGCATCGTCCCGTTCAACCATCCGTTCATGTTTGCGGCCATGAAGGCGGCGGCCCCCCTGGCGGCGGGCAATGTCATCGTCATCAAGCCGCCGCACCAGGCGCCCCTTTCGACCCTGCGTCTTGCGGAACTCTGGGCAGACATTATCCCGCCCGGCGTCTTCAATGTGCTGACCGGTTTTGGCGAGACCGGGCAGGCACTGGTCACCCACCCGACGACGGCGCGGGTGGATCTGATCGGGTCCGTACCCACAGGACGTGCGGTCATGCGAAGTGCTGCCGAACGTATTACCCCGGTGGGACTTGAGCTAGGTGGTAAGAATGCGCTGATCGCCTGGCCCGATGCCGCCCCGGACGACGTGGCCAGTGCCGCGGTCGCGGGTATGAACTTCACATGGTGCGGGCAGTCTTGCGGTTCCACCAGCCGCGCCTTCCTGCATGAGGATATCTATGATGAAACACTGGCACTGATCGCGGAACGCGCGAGCGCCATTCGGCCGGGTCTTCCGTCGCGATACGATACCGACATGGGCGCCATCGCCAGCCGGGATCACTACGATCGGATCCTGGGTTTTATCGACGGCGCGCGGAACGACGGTGTGCGGTTGGTCGCCGGGGGCGGGCGACCCGATGACCCGGAACTCGCCGACGGGTTTTATATTCTGCCCACGGTGTTTGCCGACGTAACCCCCGACATGGCTGTCGCACGCGAAGAAATCTTCGGGCCGGTCCTTGCCGTTTCCCGTTGGTCCGACCCGGATGCGATGTTCGATGTGGTAAATGGTGTGGAGTATGGTCTGACGGCGTCCCTTTGGACGAAAGACCTTGATGCCGCCATGCGCGCATGTCGCCGCGTGGATGCGGGCTATGTCTGGGTCAACAACACCAGCCAGCATTTCCTTGGCATGCCGTTCGGCGGGTTCAAACAGTCCGGCATCGGTAAGGAAGAATCGCTGGACGAACTTCTGTCCTTCACACGGTTGAAAAGCGTGAACATCCGGCTTGGTTAGCAGGCAGTACCGAAAATTCGCGTGGATCAGAAGGCCGTGCGGTCGGAACCTTTCAGCCCCAGCATTTTCCGGGCTTCGTCCGGGGTCGCCACATCACGTCCAAGTCCTTCTACGATCTGTCGGATTTTTGTGACCTGATCCGCATTCGACTCCGCAAGTCGGCCTTTGGCGATGTAGATCGAATCCTCAAGACCAACCCGAACGTGCCCCCCCATGGAGGCGGCGATTGTCGTCAGGGGAATCTGATGACGTCCGGCGGCAAGTACGGAAAACTGAAAATCATCCCCAAACAGTTTATCCGCGATCCGTTTCATATGGACCAGATTTTCCGCGTCCGCGCCGATGCCACCCAGGACGCCGAACACGAACTGAATGAAATATGGAGGTGTGACCAGACCGCGGTCCGCAAAGTGGCGCAGCATGTATAGGTGCCCGACATCGTAGCATTCGAACTCGAAGCGCGCGCCACGCTCCGCTCCCAATTTGAATAGAATCTGGGCGATGTCCCGAGGCGTATTCTTGAAAACCAGATCGTCCGATCCTTCCAGGAACGGCTTCTCCCAATCGTACTTCCAGTCGGAAATTCGGTCTACCGCCGGATAAAGCGCGAAATTCATGGATCCCATATTCAGGGAGCACATTTCCGGTTCTGCAGCGATCGGCGCTGCAAGCCGCTGGTCCAGCGTCATTGTCGCGCTTCCGCCGGTGGTCATGTTCAGTATGGCGCCGCTTTGCTGTTTGATGCGCGGTAGAAATGCCATGAAGTGATCGGGCGAGGCGGAAGGGCGTCCGTTCGACGGGTCGCGCGCGTGCAAATGCAGGATTGCGGCCCCTGCGTCTGACGCGGCAACGGATTGTTCGGCAATCTGGTCCGCGGTAATCGGTAGGAAGGGTGACATGGTCGGCGTGTGGATCGACCCTGTCACCGCGCAGGTAATAATGACTTTACTCATCCCGCAATCTTTCAGGCTGCGCCGACCATGGATCGTTCCAGTTCGGTGGCGAATTCCTGCAGCGATCGGACCAGCATGTCATCGATTTCCCACACCTGTTCTTCGGTGGTAATCATCGGCGGGCAGACAAGGAAATGGTCTCCCTCATAGCCGCCGCGGCTTCGTCGCGAATACAGGATCAGGCCGTTTTCGTAGGCGATTTCGACCAGCCGGTCGAAGGCTGCGATACCTTTGGGAAGCGGTTGCATGGATTGCCGGTTTGCCACCAGTTCAAACGCCAGCAACAGCCCTTCGCCACGCACGTCGCCGATGAAATCGAAACGCTGCATCAGGTTCTCAAGCCGCGACTTCAACAATTGTCCGATGGTCCGTGCATTTTCCATCAGGTCCTGTTGTTCAATCTCCTCCACCACGGCAAGGCCCGCAGCGCAGGCAAGTGGGTTGCCGGCATAGGTAAATCCATGCAGGAAACCGCCGTTGTCCAGCACCGACCCGACAAGATTGCGGTGTGCCACCATCGCGCCCAAGGGCGCATAACCCGCGGCAAAACCTTTGGACAGGGTCAGGATGTCCGGTGCAACGTCCCAGTGTTCAGCGGCAAGGAAACGGCCGGTCCGGCCACCACCCGACATGACTTCGTCATGGATCAATAGAACGCCGTATTCGTCGCAAATTTCGCGAACTCGCTGCATGTACCCTGCGGGTGGGACCAGGGCGCCCGTCGATGCCCCGCCGACGGGTTCAACGATGAAGGCCAAGACCGTTCGCGGACCTTCGGCAATGATCCGTTCTTCAAGGATATTCGCGTAAAGCCGTCCTGTCGCAGGGTCGCCTGGATCCAGCCCGTCCAGATAGGCACGCGGTGCCGGGATCTTCGGCATTGGCCGCATCATGGCATCAAACGGCGCGGTAAGGGGCGGATATCCGGTCAGTGCAAGTGCACCCAGTGTGCAGCCGTGATAACTGGGGAATCGGGAAATCACTTTCCATCTTTCCGCTTCCCCGATGGCAAGGGCGTGCTGTCGGGCAAGTTTGATTGCACTTTCGACGGCTTCGGATCCGCCGGAAACGAAGAAAACTTTTTCCAGACCGTCGGGACATAACGATGCTGTCTTTTCCGCCAGGCGCTCCGCCGGTTCGTTTTCGAAATGCAGGCGGTAACCGAAGGTGCATTTGTCCATCTGGCGCCGCATCGCATCCAGCACGCGTTTATTGGAATGCCCGATGTTACAGACCATCGCCCCGGACGAGCCGTCCAGATAACGCTTTCCATCTACATCCCACATATAGACACCGCGCGCCTGGTCCAGCATCGGGCGCCGCCGCCGGGTCTGGTAGAACAGGTGACTGTCTTTTTGTGCCGCCATCGGGTCTCGTGTCGCTGTCAGGCCTGTGCAGGCAAGGCTGCACAATCGCGCGGCCGCAAGCGCACGGACACCTGAGCCCCTTCCGCAAACGGGTGTTCGTCAATCATGTTGATCGCCTGCAGCTGATAGTCCCCGACGCGTACGAAGTAGCGTGCGGCCTGTCCCTGATAATCGACGGTTTCAACAGTTCCTTCAGCCGCAATCATCCCATCGGACGGCGCGTCGATTTGGGTCAGATGCAGCTTTTCCGCACGCACGATGAATTTGGCGGGCCCTGCACCATCCAGGTTCGGCGCACGATCGCGGGGGACTGCGATGCGGCCCAACCCCGGTACTTCCAGCGGGATTTCGCCGCTATCCACGGCGCCGGCTTCCGCTGCCAGAATGTTGGAGGCGCCCAGAAAAGAAGCAACGAATTCGGAAGACGGGGTGTTATAAACCTCTTCCGGTGTGCCGACCTGTTCGACTCGGCCATTCGACATCACGACAATATTGTCGGACATGGCAAGTGCCTCGGATTGGTCGTGCGTCACGAAAACCGTGGTGACGCCAATGCGGTGTTGAATGCGTTTCAATTCGACACGCATGTCTTCGCGCAGGTTTGCATCCAGCGCGGACAATGGTTCGTCCAATAACAGAACGTCCGGTTCGATCACGATGGCGCGGGCAAGTGCGATGCGCTGTTGCTGTCCACCGGAAAGCTGTTTGGGGTATCGGCCACCGACATGGGGCAGTTGGACGAGTTCCAGTGCGTCACGCACCTTTTTCTCCGCATCCGATTTCCCGATACCGCGATACTTCAGGCCAAAGGCGACGTTCTCGGCAATGGTCTTGTGGGGAAACAATGCGTAGTTCTGGAAAACAAGACCCAGATTGCGCTTGTGAATCGGTACGTCATTCATGCGCCGGCCTTTGATCGTGATATCGCCTTCGGACGGATCCAGAAGACCCGCGATCATGCGAAGCGTCGTCGTCTTCCCACAGCCCGATGGGCCAAGCAGGGTCACGAAGCTCCCCTCCGGTATGTCCAGCGACATGCGATGCAAGGCGACAAATTCACCAAATCGCTTTGCGACGTCCGTCAGTTTCACGGCGCTCATTTACGCGTCTCCCTATACAGTGCGGGGTGATCGGACCGGCCGGAGATTAGTCAGTGACCGGCCGGTCCGTTTCACGTCACCAGATCAATATCCCCGCTGTACCCGGCTGAACTTTTCCGACCAGTCTTGTTCATGACCGTTCCAATAGGCCGGATCGGCAAAGGTCAGTCCTTCAAGCGTTCCGGTTGGGTCGAACGCCGGCAGGGTCGGGATCTTGTCACCCAGGTCGACCTTTTGCGGGTCCAGCGCCGGCGGATAGTTCTGACCTTCCGCAACCGCGATGGAAGTCGCCGGTTCCAGCATAAAGTTCAGGAGTTCTTCGCATGCCTCCATCGGGGAACCCTTGATTACGAACAGGCATTCCTGCCAGCCATAACCGTTTGGCGGATCCATGTAGCCGATGTTATGGCCCTGTTCCTGCAGTGCGTAGATGCGGCCGGACCAGCCTTCGGTGACATAAATTTCCTGTTCCGCCAGAAGGCTCATCAGTTCGGCGCCGGACCCCCAGTATTTCAGGGCAAGGTCGCGGTGTTGCCGCACGGCATCCCAGACCGCCTCTTCGTCCGTCACGCCATTCGGGTCCTGACCGGTCTGAAGGGCACCCATCCAGATGCGTGTGCGCCAATCGCCCCATCCGCCGATCTTACCTTCCAGGTTTGCGTCGATCAGAATCGATGCGCCTTTTTCCTGCATCTCCTCATCCGAAATATGATCCCGGTTATAGGCAAGCCCGGTCGTGCCGTAATCATAGGGCACACAGGAAAGTGACCCATCCGTCACATTGCGGAAAACGTCGATCAATTTCGGAATGACGTATTGAAGGTTCGGAATGTTGTCTTCGTTCAGGGTCGAAGACAGCTCCAGGTTATGATACCGTGCATAGTCGAAAACGCCCGACAGGTGCGCGATGTTGTATTCGCCCGGCTGGCTTGAACGGACACGGGCCAGATACTCGTCGCCCCCACCGAATGTGCCGTCGACTACGTCAATTCCCGTCGCTGCGGTATAGGGTTCGAATGCATGTTCCCGGAATGCTTCCGAGACCACGCCACCCCAACCGTCGAAACGCACTTCCTGCGCCGCGCTTGCGTATTTCGAGAATGGTGTGTGTACGCCATAGGCCAATCCGGCCGCGCCGATCAGCCCTAGGAAGGAACGGCGTTCAAGGTCGCCGTTCAGGTAGCGTTCCAAAAGCCGTTCATATCGTTTCGTATTGTCCATTTCTGTCTCCTAGTTCTTGGGGTTTGTTATTTCGATCCGCGCGGTTCTATCCGCCGCGCTTTATGGCCATGCGTCGGGCGATTGCTGCACCAAGCAGGGGCAATCCGACGGTCAGGAGGATCATCACGGTGCCCAATGCGTTGATTTCGGGTGAAATCGAATTGCGCAGCATTGCAAAGATTTGGGTGGGCACCGTCTCCACACCGCCGGGCTTCCAGAACAGTGTCCCGGTAATGTCGTCAAAACTGATTGTGAACGCGAACAGCATGCCGGCGAAAACCGCCGGAGCCAGCAAAGGCAGCGTTATCTGGAAGAAGGTTTGAATGGGGCTTGCGCCCAGGCTCATGGATGCTTCTTCCATGTCGCGGCGAATGCCGACCAAGCGCGCCTGTACCACCAGAATGACGAAGGGGAGGGTGAAGATCACATGCCCCAACAGCAGCAGCGCGAAGCTTTTGTTCACCGAAAGGAAATTCAGGAACAATAAGAGAGCAACCGCCAGCACGACTTCCGGCACCAGGATCGGCGCGATAAGAATCGTGGAAATGACGTTGCTTCCGGGGACCTTGTAGCGGACCAGCGCAAGGCTTGCGAGGACGCCCAGAGTTGTCGAAATCAGCGCCGTCAGAAGACCCAGTATGATCGACGTGCGGAAGGCCGCAAGAATGGCATCATTGTTCGCCAGTTCGACAAACCATCGGAATGACAGGCCCGTCATGGGGAAACTGCCGAACTGACTGGCGTTGAAGCTCAACAGGACGACCACGCCCACTGGAAGGAACATGAAAAGATAGACCAGAAAGGCCCAAATGCGGATTGCATTCCACCCCATCAGCCAAGCCCCTTCGCCAGTTGAGACATGCCAAGGTAATGGTTGTAGACGGCGACCAGCGCGCCGAGGACGGCCAGCAGCAACAGGGACAGCGCGGATCCAAGCGGCCAGTTGAGTTGGGTGATGATCGCTTCGAATACGAGGTTGGCAAACATTGCGTCCGTTGGACCACCCAGGACCAGGGGCGTAATGTAGGTACCCGCCGCGAGGACGAAGCAAAGAAGACCGCCCGCCGCAAGCCCTGGCAGTGATAGGGGCAGGGTAACCTCCAGGAACGCGTTCCAGCGAGTCGCCCCCAGGGAACAGGCTGCATCCTCCAGCGAAACATCAATGCCTTCCAGACTGACATAGACGTTCAAGACCATGAACGGCAGCAGAAAATGTACGAGCCCCAGTATCACCGTGGTCTCGTTATAAAGCATCTGGATCGGATCCGAGATGATGCCAAGCGACAGAAGCGCTGAATTCAGGGCGCCGGACACACCCAGGATGTTGATCCAGGACATCGTCCGTATAATGTAGCTGATCCAGAACGGCAGCATCAGCAATAGAAGCAGGATCGCCCTGCTGCCGCGGGACCGGGCAATAAAATAGGCTACCGGATACCCCATAATCGCACAGACGATTGTCGTAACAGCCGCAATCTTGAGCGTGTTCAGAAGTATGTCCCGATAAAACGGGTCGGTTAGCGCGGATTCCCAGTTATCCAGAAAGAAGCCGACCTGGTCGGCGCCGGTCGCGGTTCGAAGCCAGAATGAATAGACGACAATGAAAAGCAGCGGGATAAACAGCAGCAGGGTGACCGCGGTCAGCGCAGGCGACAATAGAATCCATGGCTGGCGCGCTTCACGCGCTTCGACTGACATAATGCTCCCCGACCGTGCTTTTCCCGATCATTCTTGATTGGGCAGACCCTAGCAGTCAGGAAGACTATTTCCCAAATAGATAATTGAAATTGTAACTATAGTATTTAAGAATAGTTAGATGGATCGGATCAATACAGCAGAGCGGCTTGCCCGCAATCTGGACTGGAACCTGATACGCACCTTTGCGGTTCTGGCGGAATCCAAAAGTGTTACGGAGGCGGCGGAAAAACTGCGTCTGAAGCAACCGACCGTTTCAAACGCGTTGCGCCGTTTGGAAGACCGGCTTGGCAAGCGTCTGATCGATCGCGCGCCGGGCCGGTTCCAACTAACCGAGGCGGGTCGGATGCTGTATCGCGAGGCGATCGATATCCATGGCGCAATTCTGCGGTTGGATACGATCATGCGTGAAGTAACCGACGAAGTTCAGGGGCACGTGCGTATCGCCCTTGCCAGCGGCGTCACCTGTCCGTTGTTTGACGACGTCCTGAGGGGGTTTCATCAGAGCTACCCGAAAGCCACATTGTCCCTTGAAGTTTCAGCCAGCGAAGATGCGCTTGCTGCTGTTCTGGGGCGCCGGGTGTCATTCGCACTGTGTCTTGTTCGGAACCGCAGTCCGAAACTGGAATATCTTCGGCTGTACCGGGAATATTTCGGCCTGTTTTGCGGGCCGTCGCATCCGTTGTTTGGGCGTAGAGATATCGAAAAGTCCGCCCTGACCGGACAGTCAGCGGTCAGTTTTATCACGGACCAGATGAGCGATGCCCTTCGGCCGGTTACGTTGATGCGTGCGGAGGCCGAACTGAATGAGAGGATAGTTGGCACCTCCGCCAATCTGGAGGAGGTGCGGCGGATGATCATTGCTGGAATGGGGGTCGGCCCGCTGCCGGTGCATGTGGTAAGACGTGATGTAGAAGACGGGCTTCTCTGGCGTTTGCCGCCCTACACGGATCTTCCGGCGATCGATGTCTATGTTGTATGGAATCCGAGCGCAAGAATGAACCGCGCGGAGGAGGCTATGCTGGGCAGCCTTCGTGAAAGAATTGATGCGACGCCGGTGGAAGAACGGACCTATTCATAGCCCGCATCGAACTCGGGGCTTTCCACGTCTTTGCGGTTATTCTTAGAATGCCGACCTGTAGATATTTCATTTCCGGGATAGTTGAAATTGGTTCAGACTAAGAAAGAAGATGTACGCCAGTCGATCCTGGCTGCCGCAAGGGAACTGATTGAAAAGAAGGGGTACCATGGTGCGTCCATGGTCCAGATTGCAAAGGCGGCGGGTATGTCGCCGGCGAATATCTATGTTTATTTCTCTTCGAAGTTGGATGTTCTTTTTGCGATTTATGATCCGTGGCTTCGCGCGCGCCTGATCCAGCTGCAGAAGGATGTGAAATCTATACCGGACCGATCTGAACGGTTGCGGTTCATTCTTCGGACCCTGTGGAACGACATTCCATCCGAAGAAAACTGTTTCGCAAACAACCTTATGCAGGCCTTGTCCACGGCGACGCCGTCCGACGAATATTCACGCGATCTGCTTCACTGGTCGGAACGGAAGATATCCGAAATGATTTCGGATGCCCTTCCCGACGACCGAAAATATCTGATGGCCGACCGCAGCCTGACCCATGTGGTGTTCATGGCATTCGACGGGTTTGCCATGAATCATAAATTGAACGGACCGTCGAAGCGCATTGATCAAAGTCTGGACCTGATGGTGGAACTCCTGACGGGCCACCAGAAGGCTTGATCGAAAGATCGAGAAATTTTGATTCTGTCGTTGACACGAATCAAAAACGAATGATAATCGTTTTTAAGACATCGCGGCATTTGGACGCTGCAGCACTGCGGAAACGAGGAAGGGCAACATGAATCTCTCGGCCATGCGCATTCAGGAAATGAACCCCGCCAAATTGGCGATGTTGTATCGCAAGCAGTTTGAGATGGGAAAGATCACCGCTGGTGAAACGGTCTGTTGCGTCAGCGACCTGACGACCCGCCGCGAATATATTCAGGCCGCCTTTGCTGCGGCGGAGGCGCTGGGCGCAGACATCTATGAAATGTGCGTCAATTCTGTCCCGTCCTGGACGAAGGTCGGTGTGCCGACGGTCGGGCAATGCAAGGGCACGTTGGAGGCGGTTACGAAGGCGGACGTCATCGTCGTCTTTCACGTGCCGTTGTTTACGCGCTGGCTGAAGGACGTAATGGACGCGGGCGCGCGGGTGCTGATGATCATTGACGGGCCGGATGACCTGGAACAGCTGATGTCGCCGCCGGGTCTGAAAGAAGCCTGCAAATACGCGCACGAACTCTATTCAAACACGCGCACCGTTCGCGTCACATCGGAAGCCGGCACAAATCTGGAGTTCACGCGCGGCGAATACCCGGTCATGACGCAATGGGGCATCGCGGATGAACCCGGTCATTTTGACCATTGGGGCGGCGGCCACATTCACACCTTCCCGGATGAAGGATCGGCGAACGGTACTGTCGTGTTCCAGCCCGGCGACATCGTGATCCTGCCATACTGTCGCTATGTGCAGGATCCGGTTCACCTGGAAATCAAGGACGGTTTCATCCGCTCGATCGAAGGCGGACTGGACGCGAAGCTGATGCGCGACTGGCTGAACGACAACAAAGAGTCCGAAGATGACATGGACCCGTTCGCAATTTCGCATTTGGGGTGGGGTATGAACCCGCAGGCCCTTTGGTACGGCATAGCTCTGAACGGCGATGAACCGGAACGCAGCCGTGCGGCCGCTCGGACCTTCCCCGGAAACTTCCTGTTTTCAACGGGCCCGAACACCCAGGGTGGCGGTAAGCGCGCAACGCGCGGGCATTACGATGTTCCGATGCGCGACTGCACGATCACGCTGGACAACAAGACGGTGGTCAAGGACGGTAAGATTGTCGACCCGAAGATGATCGTCGAGCGCGTACGCATCATCTGATCGATTGAAGACGGCTAGTCATGAAGATTGAACAAACTTTTGTTGTCGCGGCACCTCTGGACGCGGCGTGGGCATTGATCCGGGACCCGGAAATCATGGTTTCCTGTGTTCCGGGGTGCGAGGAAATCGAACGCATTTCGGACGACAAATACAAGGCGCAGGTCAGCGTCTCGGTTGGTCCGATAAAGGCACGTTTCAACCTGATGGTGGAAATCACCGAAGAACGGCCGCCGTCCTTCATTCGCGCGGAAACCCGCGGTGAAGAAGGGTCGCGCGCCAGCGTCGTGAAGGCGATGAACGAGTTGCATCTTGCGCCAACCGACGAAGGCGGCACCGCGATTACGTATTCGTCTGATGTTGAAGTCAGCGGCCGCCTGGGCCGGTATGGTGCGGGAATGATGAAGAAGATCGCAACAAAGCTTGCCGCGAAGTTCGAAGATTCCTTCCGTGCGCTTGCCGAAGGCGAAGAAATGGTGGCGGGGTGAGGATGGCAGCGGGTCCGGCTTTTCACAAACCCGACACATTGGACCAGGCGATCGCCTTGCTGGCCGCCGCTGGCGAGGACGGCCGACCGCTTTCCGGCGGCGCGACCCTGGTTGCCATGATGAATGCAAAACTGGTTCAGCCGGCCAGCATCGTGAGCTTGAGCGGCATCGAAGAGTTGAAGACCTTTTCACGTGCGGGTGACGGGACGGCCAGGATCGGTGCGATGCGTCGCCATCGCCAGACCGCATTTGAAAGCGATCTGCGCGGTGCCCAGGAAGTCGTGTCCAAGGCGGCGCAGCAGATTGCCAATCCGCCTGTACGCAACATGGGCACAATCGGTGGGTCCGTCGCTTTTGCCGACCCCGCTGCCGACTATCCGCCATCCCTGGTCGCCGCCGACGCTTCGATAGAACTGTCCGGACCCGATGGGAAGCGTGTTGTCCCGGCAGAGGAGTTCTTCCTTGGCTGGTATGAAACGGCGCTGGAACCGGGTGAAATCATCAGTGCAATTATCCTGCCGCCGGGTCCGGAAAATGCCGTGGGGCACTATGAAAAACTGTGCCGTGTCGCGGGCGATTTTGCGTTGGCATCAGTCGCTTTGGTGGCCGGCTTCGACCCGGACGGGTCGGTTTCGTCCCTGCGCATTGCGGTCGGCGGCTGTGGCGGCGGTCCTGTTCGCGTGCCGGCGGCCGAAGATGCCGTGATTGGCCGTGTGCCGGAAAAAGATGTGGTGGCGGCCGCGGCGGCCCTTCTGGTCGAAGAACTGGACCCTGTCGACGATGTTCGCGGCAGTGCGGATTACCGGCTTCAGGTGGTTCCGGGCCTGCTTGACCGTGCAATGGCGGCTGCGAAGGCGCAATGGGAGGGCAATCAGTAATGCCGAATGACGATCACCACGCCGTAACGATCACGGTAAATGGTCGCGCCCGTGACCTGAAATGCGCGGGGCACGCAACACTTCTTACCGCGTTGCGCGATGACCTGGCGTTGACCGGCGCAAAGCGCGGCTGCAACCAGGGCGTCTGCGGCGCCTGCACCGTGCTGATCGACGGACGCCCTGTCCGGTCCTGTCTGACGTTGGCGGCCAATCTGGGCGGCGCGGAAGTGACGACGGTGGAGGCACTGGCTGCCCGCGAATCCCTGAACCGGCTTCAGGAAAGCTTCCTGAAAAGCAACGCGGTACAGTGCGGTTTCTGTACGTCGGGCATCCTGCTGACCGCACAGGATTATCTGGACAGGAACCCGGCACCCACGGTCGATGGCGTTCGCGATGCGCTGTCGGGTAACATCTGTCGCTGTTCCGGATACAGGAAAATTGTGGATGCCGTGATGGACGCCGTGACGGGGGAAACCGCATGACACAGGCGCACGACTACAAAGGCGCCGTCGGCGCAAACATCACCCGCCTGGAAATTGCGGAGAAGGTGACCGGCCGCGCGCAATATATCGCGGATATGTCGCGACCGGACATGCTGCATGCGGCCATTGTCCAAAGCACCGTCGCACACGCCAGGATCACCGGCTATGACCTGTCCGCAGCGGAAGCGGTGCCAGGTGTTGTTGCCATACTGACCGGCGAGGATTTTCCCGACGGCCGCATGGGCGCGTTCATCAAGGACGAACATGCGATCGCAAAGGACAAGATCCGCTATTTCGGGGAACCGGTCGCGGTCGTCGCTGCCGAGGATGAGGAAACCGCCCGCGCCGCGGCAAAGCTGGTCGTCGTCAAGTATGATGAACTTCCTGCCATCCTGTCGCCGGAAGAGGGGCTGGCCGAGGGGGCGGCCATCATACACGAGGAACTGGATTCCTATTTCAAAGTGTTCCCGGCGGTGTGCGACGGCAACATGGCGTCTTATACCGAACTGGCGGAAGGCGATATCGAATCAGGGTTCGCCGATGCGGATGTGGTCATCGAAGGAACCTATGAGACAGCGGCGCAGGCGCATCTGGCGATAGAACCCGTCGGCGCACTTGCGGAAATCGACCCCCAGGGCCGCGTTACTTTGTGGTCGGCGAACCAGTCCGTTTTTCGTGTCCAGGCGAATGTCTGCGAAAGCCTGAATATGCCGATGAGCAAATTGCGCAGCCTGACGCCGCGCATCGGCGGGGGGTTCGGCAACAAGATGGAACCCCATGTTCAGCCGCTGGTCGTGCGCATGACACAGGTGACGGGTCGGCCGGTAAAACTGATTCTGAATCGGGAAGAAGATTTCGAATGCGTTCGTGCCCGCCACCCGTTCAAGGTCCGGTGCAAGACGGGGGCAAAGAAGGACGGGACCCTGGTCGCACGCGAGGTCGAGGTCCTTCTGGACTGCGGTGCCTTCGGTGACGACAGTCCAGGCGTCCTGGGGTACAGCCTGCTGATGGCCCGCGGCCCCTACCGCATTCCGAATACGAAATGCCATGGCAAACTTGTCTATACCAACAAGATGCGTTTCGGCGCCTATCGCGGGTTTGGCAACCCGCAGGTTTCTTTCGCCGGTGAAACACAGTTGGATCAGCTTGCCGAACGCCTTGGCATGGATCCGCTGGAACTCAGGGAAAAGAACCTGGTTCAGGAAGGCGACCCATGGTTCGGTGGCGGGGAAGTGGCGTCCAACGGTCTTGTCGAATGTATTGAAAAGGCCAAGTCGGCATCCGACTGGGATAATCGAAAGGCGCGGTTGGCACCGCCCGGCATGCGCCGGGGCACCGGGGTGGCACTGGGGGCGCATATTTCCGGTCTGCTGGGGACCGGGGCGATTGTTCGCGTTCTGGAAGACGGGTCGATTGTCCTGAATACCGGCGCGGTCGACATCGGTCAGGGGTCGGACACGGTTCTGGTCCAGATGTGCGCCGAAGCGCTGAAGGTGCCGGTCGACCGCATCAGCCTGGCCAGTCCGGATACGGACGGGTCACCCTATAACTGGGGCACGACGGCCAGCCGCGTTACCTATACCACCGGGCGTGCCGTTGTCGGTGCGGCGGTTGAAGTCGAAAAACAGCTGAAGCAGCACGCAGCCCAGATGCTGGAATGTGCGGAAGAGGACCTGGAACTAAGACCCGGCGGCATGGTGGGCATTGCCGGTTCAGACAAGGAAGTCAGTTTCCACCATATTTCCCTTCGGGCCCATTGGGCGGCGGGCGGACCGATTGTCGGTCATCACACGCTGGTGTTCGACCAACCGACAGTGGACCCGAAACGCGCGGTGGTGAAGGGGCTGCCCTTCCCGCAGATCGGGGTCTACAGCTTTGCCTGCATGATTGTGGACACGCTGACGGATGAGGTCAGCGGGAAGACGATCGTCGATGAGGTCTGGACCGCTGTTGACGTCGGCCGCGCCATCAATCCGTCCTTGGTCGAAGGACAGATGGATGGCGGGTTCGTTCAGGGCATGGGCTTTGCGCTTTATGAGGAAATGGTCTGGGACGGGCCGAAGCTCGCGAATCCGACCTTGCTGGACTACAAGGTTCCGACAACGCTGGACTCCCCGTACCGGATGCACACGATCATCGTCGAAGCACCGGAACCCGATGGGCCCTTCGGTGCAAAGGGCGTTGGGGAAATTGGACTGGTACCCGTCCCCGCGGCGATTGCAAACGCAATCCACAGTGCGATCGGGGCCCACGTGCACAGCCTTCCTATGAAGCCGGAGAAGATTTTCGCTGTGATGAAGGGGCAAGCCGATGCGGCCTGAAGACTATCCCCCTCAGGAGCCGTTTTCAGGGATCGGCGCCGTCTACCATGATGAGGTTCTGCGGTTTTCCGAAGGGGTGGAAGGCTTCGATGTTCCCATCGGGGACGACCCCTACCAATCCCTGGCCGTCTATCCGGCAACAACGCCGAACGGCGATGTCTTATGCCTGATTCATGGCGGCGGCTGGACCAACGGCTATAAGGAATGGATGGCCTTTATGGCACCGGCGCTGAACGCACGCGGAATTACCGCCGTATCGTTCGGGTATCGACTTGCGCCTGCGAATGTTCACCCCGCCCAGTTCGAAGATTGTGCAGCCGCCGTGGCCTGGGTCTATCGGAACATCGCAAGGCATGGCGGAAACCCCGACCGCATATTTGTCGGCGGGCATTCGGCCGGCGGGCATCTGTCTTCCCTACTGGCCTTGCGCACCGACTGGCAGGCACCGCTGGACCTGCCGGACGATATCGTGACCGGCGCCCTCCCGATTTCGGGGACATACCTGTTTGGGGAAGGATCTGGTCTTTCGATGCGCCCCCGTTTTCTGGGGGATGAGGCTTTGGGCAATGAGGGACCAGCTTCCCCCATGTCACACTTGCGTTCCGGCGCCCCCCCCTTTCTTGTTGCCTACGGGTCACAGGATTTTCCGCACCTGATTGAACAGGCAAGGCAGTTCAGCCAAAAGCTGACGAACCTGGGAGTTTCCGTAAGTGAAATCGTCCTGGAGGGGTGCGATCACCTCGGCGCCAGCTATGCGTCCGGTGAAATGGACGGTCTGTGGATCAACAGTGTTGAGGCGTTTTTGGCGGAAAGCCGAAATGAACCGGGTTCGACTGCCTGATCGGCGGCCCGGAAAACGAAGCCCTTTCGGGCCGAACATGGGAGAATTGGGAACAATGTTAAATCGGATCGGAGCATTGGTTACGGCAGCCGCTGTCATGGCCCTGTCGTTTGTGGTTCACGCTCAGGAACCGGTGCGCATCGGATATTCGATTGCGAATTCCGGGCTTTTTTCACAGGCCGCGCCGTCTCAGGTAACCGCCTATGAGCTTTGGGCGGAACAGGTCAACGCAGCTGGTGGGTTGAATGTCGGTGGCGAAATGCGGCCGGTGGAACTTGTCTGGTATGACGACGAGTCTGATCCCGTCAAGTCGGCCCAGATCTATGAACGTCTGATAACCGACGACAATGTCGATCTTCTGCTGGCACCGTGGGGCACACCGCACCACCTGAATGTCGCCGGCGTGGTCGAACAGCATGGTTTCCCCATGGTTGGCAACACGGCAGCGTCCGTCGCCATTCGCCAAGTGTCGCCCGGCAACATCTGGTTCCCGACGTCGGCCATCCCGGACCAGATAGGCCCGGCGCTGGTTGAAATGCTTCAGGCGCAGGGTGTCCAGTCGGTGGGTATCATCGCGAATGTTCTTCCTTTCGGTCAGGAAAACCTCCAGTTCCTGGTGCCGGCGCTGGAAGCGGCTGGTATCGAGATCAAACTGAACGAGAGCTACCCGCCGGACATCAATGACATGACGCCGCTGTTGACGCAGCTGAAGGCACAGGATGTGGATGCGGTTCTGGCGCTGACCTATCCGTCGGATGCATTCCTTTATATGGGTCAGGCACAGGAACTGGGGATCGATGCCGGATATCAGTTCCTGTTGATCGGTCCGACAATTGCTGCCTTTGCGGATGCGTTCGGCCCGCTGGCGGACGGTATTATCACGCTGGGCCATTGGTCGCCGCAACAGTCCGACTGGCCGCGTGCGCAGCCGTTCTTTGACGCCTATGTCGCCAAGTACGGTTTTGCACCGGACTACTTGGATTCCGCACTGGCATACATGTCGTGTGAAATTCTGGCGCAGGCGGTCGCGGTGGCGGGCCTGGACCACGATGCGTTGAGAGAGGCGATCTCGTCCAATACGTTCGATACGATCAACGGTCCCATCAGCTTTGACGGGGTCGAAAACGCCGTGACGCCGACCGCGTTCCTGCAGCTGCAGGGTGGTGAAATGCATCTGGTCTGGCCACCTGAAATCGCAACCGCGCCGGTCGTCAGCCGGTAACAGAGCGTGACCCCGGCCGCCAGCCATCCATTGGCGGCCGGGACAGGGCCCAAGACCCGAGACCGGGAGTCAGAACGTTGGAAATTATTCTCTCCGGCCAGCTTCTGTTCGCGGCACTGGTCTTGGGCTCGCTTTATTCGCTGATCGCGCTTGGGCTGAATCTGGTCTATGGCACGATGCGTCTGCTGAATATCGCCCATGGTGATTTGGTCATGATCGGCGGGTATGCCGCATTCTGGTGCTTCACGCTGTTGGGCCTGTCGCCGATCGTCGGACTTCCTGTAATCGCGGCCATCACCGGTGGGTTGGGCCTGCTGCTCTATCGCTTTCTGTTCCGCGGACAGATTTCGTCGGGAAAACCTGTCGCCCAGCTGGAGGCGAACTCGCTGCTTCTGTTCTTCGGGATTTCCGTCGTCATCCAGAATGTGGCGGCGCTCACCTTCTCCGCGACGCCGCGGGCGTATCAGCACCTGGACACGGTCTATCATTTGGGTGCGGTCGCGATGACCGGAAACCGGATTGCCGCCCTTGCCGTTGCGGGGTTCATCCTGGTCGCCGTCGTGCTTTATCTGAACCGCAGCATCTATGGCCTTGCGATTAAGGCGCTGATACAGCACCGCGAAGCAGCCCGGATCGTTGGCATCAATGTTGAACGCGTTCAGATGGCCAGTATCGCAGTCGGCTTCGGCATCGCCGGCGTTGCGGGCACCCTGGTCAGCCTGACCGAACAGGTGTCTCCCTTCATGGGCTTTCCTTTCACCATCGCCAGTTTCGTCGTCATCATCATGGGCGGCCTTGGCAACATTGCCGGCGGCATCATCGCCGGGTTCCTGTTGGCCTTCATCGAAATTTATGCCGTCGCACTGACATCCGCCAATTTCCGGTCGATCCTGATCTATGGGATCTTCGTCGGCGTTCTTCTGCTGCGCCCGCAGGGCCTGTTGGGTAAGGCACGGCGGTCATGAATTTGGCATCTGTAATTCGGCCAGTCGGTCTTACCGCCGCGGGAGCGGTCGTGCTGGTTATGGCGGGCATTCTGTCCGGGTCCTATTGGACGGTCGTGGCGTTGAACCTGGCCATGTGGATCGCGCTGACACAAAGCTGGAGCCTGTTCTGTGGCATGACCGGGTACATATCCCTCGGCCATGTCGTCGCATACGGTATCGGGGCCTATGTCGTCGCGGTTACATTCAACGATATACCGTTGTGGCTGTCGGTCCCCCTTGGCGGACTGGCGGCGACGACTTTCGCCTTCCTGATTGCGGGGCCGGTCCTTCGGGTGCGCGGCCCGTATTTCGTCATCCTGTCGTTCGGTCTGGCGGAACTGGTGAAATTCATCCTTCTGAACATCGAAACCAGTTTCGGGTCTTCAAGCCGCCTTTTGTTCGGTGCACCGAATGCCCAGACGATCCTGATCGTGATGGCGTGCCTTGCGGCGGCTGCCACGCTGGCCATGCATTTCGTTACCGTTTCCCGGTTCGGGCGGGGACTGACCGCCATTCGCGAGGACGAAACCGCGGCGGAAACCATTGGTGTTCCTGTCGTGCGGCTGAAGGTTCTGGCCTTTGCGGCTTCCGTCTTCATACCCGGCATGGTCGGTGGTTTGATGGCGCTTCGATCCACCTACTTCGATGTGCTGCAGGTCTTCAACCCGACGATTTCCTTTTCCATCGTGACCATGGCGATTATCGGCGGGGCGGGTGACGCACGGGGGCCGATCCTGGGCGCGTTGTTCATGATTGTGTTGTCCGAACTGTTATGGAGCACCGCGCCGCAACTCTATTTCATCCTTCTTGGTATGTTCCTGATAGCATTCGTCCTGTTTGCCCCAAGCGGCCTTGTGGGCCTGATTGGCCGGTTTACCCGGCGGGGCGGGGTGAAATGACCCTTCTGTCCGTTCAATCCGTCTGCAAGAATTTCGGCGGCCTGCGGGCACTGAACAATGTCAGCCTGGCCGTGGCAGCGGGGTCGATCCACGGACTGATGGGGGCGAACGGTGCCGGAAAGACGACGCTGTTCAGCATTATTGCCGGTAACCAACCGGCCAGCAGCGGGCGCGTCACGCTGAATGGCGTCGATCTTTTGGGAATGTCGCCTGACAGAATCTGCAAGGCGGGGATTGCACGAACCTTTCAGATTGTCCGACCATTCGCGGGAATGACCGTACGGGAGAATATAGAGACCGCGGTCCTGTTCGGCCGCGCCGCGGCCCCCGCGGCGGGCGATGTGCCAGATCTGGTGGACGAGGTTCTGAACGATGTCGGGCTGGCGGACAGGGCGGACCAACCTGCCGGGACGCTGACACTGTCCGGCCGCAAACAGTTGGAAGTCGCGCGCGCCCTGGGAACAGAGCCGACGCTACTGATGCTGGACGAGGTGATGGCGGGCCTTACCCCGGCCGAGGTCGATGAGATGATGGCGGTTCTTCGGCGTGTCAAAGACAAGCGCGGGCTGACGATCCTGATCATCGAGCATGTGGTCAGTGCGCTTTCCACCCTGTCGGACCGGATAACCGTCCTGCATCACGGAGAGAAGATTGCGGAAGGTTCTGCCGACGACATTGCTAATGACGAGACGGTGCAGGCCGCCTATTTCGGGGTAAGCGACGATGACGAGTGATGTCGTTCAATGCCGCAACCTTCATGCCGGCTATGGGGAAGTGCGGGTTCTGCACGGTCTGAACCTGAAGGCGGGTGCGTCGGGAATCACCGCAGTCGTCGGTTCCAACGGGGCCGGGAAATCCACATTGCTGCGGACAATCGCCGGCATGCTGCCGCCCACATCCGGTGAAGTACTTTACGACGGTATGAACCTTGCCGGACTGCCGGCAGAGGCGGTGGTGGACCACGGGATCGTCATGGTGCCCGAAGGGCGGATGGTCTTCCCGGACATGACGGTTTTGGAAAACCTTACCGTGGGTGCCATAACGCCGCGGGCCAGGCATGTTCGAACCGAAACGATGGAAATGGTTTTCGACCTGTTTCCGCGGCTGCGGGACCGTACACGTCAATTGGGCGGGACGCTGTCGGGTGGTGAACAGCAGATGCTGGCCCTTGGTCGCGGCCTGATGGCGCGGCCAAAAGTTCTGCTGTTGGACGAACCGACGCTGGGCCTGGCACCGGGCATCGCGAAACAGATCTTTCGGCTGGTTCCAAAGCTGGTCGAAAACGGGTTGAGCGTCATCATGGCGGAACAGGATGTTCATGCGACACTGAAAATCGCCGGTTTCGCCTATGTGCTGGAAAATGGCCGGATTGTTGCCGAAGGGCCCGGCACAAGCTTGCTGGGAGATCCGGTCATCCGAAAGGCCTATCTGGGGGCCGGTGGATAGGAACAGGCCGCGGTTAAAGTCAGGCCCAACCCGATGCCACGGAAATCGCGCTGCGGTATTCGGCGCCCAGACGGGCGCAGAGTTCCGCCGCACCGGGGACATCGTCTATGCTGCCCACGCCCTGACCGGCCGCCCAGACCTGCTTCCAGGCTTTCACGTCGTCGCTGGTTCCGAAGTTGTAGTTTTCGGGTGCCGAGATATCGTCGGGGTCCAGCCCGGCATTGCGAATGCTTTCCTTCAGGAAGTTGCCGAATACGCCGCTGATCCGGGGCGTGTAGACGATGTCTTCCGCGCCGGAGACACAGATCATCTGTTTCTGATCAGTCGGGGCAAGACATTCGCGGGTCGCCAGAAACCGAGTGCCGATATAGGCCATATCGGCCCCCAGCATGCGCGCCGCGGCAATATGTGCACCTGTCGAGATCACACCGCCCAGGATGATTGTGCCATCGAAAATCTTGCGAATCTCCGGCACCAGGGCAAAGGCGCTCAGCGTGCTGGCGTGGCCGCCGGCCCCGGAACAGACGGCGATTATTCCGTCCACGCCGGCATCCGCCGCTTTCTGGGCATGGCGGATGTTGATGACATCGTGAAAAACCAGGCCACCATAGGAATGGACGGCGTCCACAACCTTGTCGTTGGCACCCAAGGATGTGATCACGACCGGCACCTTGTGTTCCACGGTAACCGCCAGGTCGTCTTCCAGACGCGGGTTGCTGCGATGGACCACCAGATTTACCGCATGGGGGGCGACCGGCCCGTCCTGTTTCAGGCTGCCAAGCCTGCGGTCGATGTCGACCAGCCAGTCGCGATAACCGTCAGTCGTGCGCTGGTTCAATGCCGGGAACGAACCGATGACCCCGGAACGGCACGTTTCGACCACAAGGTCGGGACCGGAACACAGGAACATCGGTGCGGAAATGGCCGGGATCGACAGGCGACCCTGAAGTGCGTCTGGCAGGGGCATCAGGCTACTCCTTGAAATAGTCGGGTTTGCCGGTGGTCCAGGTTTCACCCCAATGCTGTCCGCCACCGGCGACATGCAGAACCTCGCCCGTCACATAGGCTGCCGCCGGTCCGCCCAGATAGGCACAGGCCTCGGCAATTTCCCACGGCGTTCCGTTGCGCATCATCGGGTTCGACCGGTGATACAGTGCGCGCGCTTCCTTGGAATAGACCTTCCAGCCTTCGGTTTCGATGGCGCCGGGCGCGATACAGTTGATCCGAATGTTAAGCGGCGCCCATTCCACCGCCAGATTCTGGCTGAGCCCGATCACACCGGCCCGTGCGGCGACTGTGTGGGCGACGCCATAAAGGCCGTGCCGGGCAACGACGACGATATTCACGATGGACCCCGGCATTTCGGCGTCCCGCCAGAACCGGGCTGCGGCCTGCATCATGAACCATGTCCCGGACAGGTTCGTGTTAATGACGGCGTTCCAGCCTTTTTCGGAAAAATCGATGGCGGCCTGCGGAAACTGGCCGCCGGCACTGTTGATCAAAAGGTCCAGCCTTCCGGCCTCGTCGCGAACTCTGCTGAACAGGGCTTCTATGTCCGTCGATTGACGAATGTCGACCGCGACCGGCGTGGATCGAATGCCGTGGTCCGACAGGGCTGTTGCCAGGTCATCCAGCTTTTCCTGTTTGCGGCCAACCAGATAAAGGCGCGCACCCAGCCGTCCGAAAAGCCAGGCGGCCGCGCGGCCCAGTCCGCCCGCGGCACCGGATATCAGAATGACCTGATCCTTGTAGGCATCGGGGGCATAGACAGTCGGGTGGACGGCCAGGTCGGCGTCGCTCAGCCCGATCGGTTCGTCATCCGCACCGTCGGTCATGTTACGCCATGTCCTTCAGCAACTCGCCGGAAATGATCATCTTGCGGACCTCCGTCGTGCCGGCCCCGATTTCCAACAGCTTTGTCGAACGGAACAGCCGGTTGATTTCCGACTCCCAGATATAGCCTGATCCGCCGTGAATCTGGACCGCCATGTCCAGGACCTTGTTCGTCGCCTGGGCGGCATACATGACCGATGCGGCGGTCAGCATGTGAATGTCGCCGCGTTTGCCGCTGCCGACCTCCAGCTCTTGTGCGGCGGCAAGTCCGCGATAGGTAAAGGTTCGCATGGTTTCCACCAGAACATACATATCCGCTATCATCGACTGAACCATCTGGAAGGATCCGATGGGTTTGCCGAACTGCTTGCGGGTCTGGGCATAGTCGATCGACAGTTCCAGCGCGCGTTCCGACACGCCAAGGCACAATGGCGATATCATGGACCGTTCCAGGTCCAGCCCGCTCATGACAATGGAAACGCCCTTGTTTTCTTCGCCCACCAGGTTTTCCGCCGGAACCCGGCAATTGTCGAAAACGAGTTCCGCCGTCTGACTGCCGCGATACCCCATCTTGATCAGTTTCTGGGCAACGGTGAAGCCGGGAAAATCCTTTTCGACGATGAAGGCGGAAATGCCGTGCGCGCCCTTTTCCTTCGCCGTCTTGGCATAGACCAGCAGGATGTCGGCAACCGGTCCATTGGTTATATATATCTTCGTCCCGTTCAGGACGTAGTGATCGCCGTCGCGCACGGCCGTCGTGCGCATTGATCCCAGCGCATCGGAACCGGCACCCGGTTCGGTCAGTCCCAACGCCCCGGTCTTTTTTCCGGTACACAGATCCGGCAGATACTTCCTGCGCTGTTCCTCGTTTGCATTTCGATAGATGTTGTTCAGGCACAGATTTTCATGGGCAACCCAGCTGAGTGCCAGGGCATGGTTCCAGCGCCCAAATGCCTGAAGCAGCAGGCCCGCCGTGAACAAGTCCATGCCTGCACCGCCGTATTCTTCCGGAACTGTCACGCCGAAGAAGCCATTTTCCCCAATCTTGGGAAAAGCATCTTCCGGCCACCATTCTTCAGCGTCCATGCGTTCCGACAGGGGGTACAGCTCGTTCCGGGCGAAGCGGTCGGCCTGGTCCAGGATCTCACGCTGAGTGGCGTCCAGATCAAAGCTGCCGCCCTGTTCAAAATTGGCGATATATCCGGAATCAGCGGCGCCGGTCATCGGTGTTTCCTCCTGCAGTACTTTTTTTGTTGGTGCGAACATTAGTGAATGAATTTGTTCGTGTCCAGTTGTTAGTGAGCAGCGCTCATATCAGAGAAAACTTCAATAAGAACCGGAAAATAGGCATTTTACATGAATTTTCATGTTGCGATGCAGCATAAAAAATCACTGTTGACAAAATAAATAAGTAACGCTCATTTATATTCGTCGCCCCAAAGAACGAACAGAAATTCGAACGCGACGGGAGGAAGCCAAGGTGGAAGAAGTCGTCCAGGTCGGGCGCAAAGGTGCGGTCTTGACCGTCACCATAAACCGGCCAGAACGCAGAAACGCATTGAACGAGGCTGTCGCGATTGGCATCGCCGGCGCGCTGGACACGGCGGAGGCGGACCGCGGGGTCCGCGCCGTCGTCCTGACCGGTACGGGGGATAAGGCATTCTGCGCGGGCGGTGACCTTCAACTCAATGCCGACGGCACTCCCTTCACAATCGACGCCGCCGACCCACGCCACTATGTCGCCGGACTGTTGCGAAGGATGCGGGATTGCCGGTTGCCGCTGATTGCGCGGGTGAACGGACACGCGCTGGCGGGCGGCTTCGGGCTGGTCTGTGCCTGCGATCTGGCGGTTGCGCGCGACGACGCGCTGATCGGTGTGTCGGAAGTGAAGGTCGGCCTGTTCCCAATGATGATCCTTCCTCTGCTGCTGCGTGTCGTCCCGGAACGGATTCTGATGGAGCTGTGCCTGACCGGGGAACCGATCACGGCGGCCGAGGCTGCGGAGCACAAGTTGGTCAATTACGCGGTTCCTGCCGGCGATCTGGATGAAAAGCTGGCCTGGCTGGTTGAAAGGGTGACCACCAAATCCCCGTCGGGCATCCGGCTTGGCAAACAGTCGCTGTCCAGGATCCGGGAAATGAGTTTCGACAACGCGCTGGAATATGCGCAGTTCATGCTTGCCAACATGGCCCGCACCGAAGACGCGCGCGAGGGCTTTACGGCTTTTGCCGAAAAGCGTGCGCCCAACTGGACCGGGGAGTGACGGCCATGGCACGCGCCGTCCGGATAGGCTGCGGCACCGGTTTCTGGGGCGACTCCCCGGAAGGGGCGGCGCAGCTCGTGCGGGATGGCGGTGTCGACTATCTGGTGCTGGATTACCTGGCGGAAATCACGATGTCGATCCTGGCCCGTCTGAAGGCGCGCGACCCGGCGCAGGGATATGCAACCGACTTCGTGACCCACGTCATGAAACCGTTGGCGCGGGAAATCGCGGACGGAAAGATTCGGGTCGTGACGAATGCGGGGGGGCTGAACCCTGCCGCCTGCCGCGATGCCCTGAAGGCTGTGTTTGAAGCGGCTGGTATAAATCTGAAAGTCGCGCTGGTCACAGGGGATGACCTTACGGGTGAGGCGGAATCACTCAGACCCGCCGTAACCGAAATGGCCAGCGGGGCGGTGCTTCCCGAACGGGTAACCAGCATGAACGCCTATCTGGGGGCGTTTCCGATTGCCGTGGCTCTGGCCGAAGGGGCGGATATCGTTCTGACCGGGCGGGTTGTCGATTCCGCGCTGGCGCTGGGGCCATTGATCCATGAATTCGGATGGACGGACGCGGACTATGACCGGTTGGCGGGCGGCAGCCTGGCGGGACATGTCATCGAATGCGGGCCGCAAGCAACCGGCGGCATCTTCACCGATTGGCGTGACGTGCCCGGTTGGGACAATATGGGCTTCCCGATTGCGGTGTGTTCCGACGACGGCAGTTTCGAGCTGACGAAGCCTGACGGCACCGGCGGTCTGGTTTCGCCGCAGTCGGTTGCAGAGCAGGTGGTTTATGAAATCGGGAACCCCACCACCTACATCCTGCCGGACGTGGTTTGCGATTTCTCTGCGGTCAGCCTGACGCAAACAAACAATGGCGTGCGCCTTTCCGGCGCGCGGGGGCGGGCGCCGACAAAACAGTACAAGGTCTGCGCCACCTATCCCGACGGATACCGGGCGGTGGCGTCCATGACGATCGCCGGGCGGGGCGCCGCCCGAAAGGCACAGGCCGTGGGTGACGCGATTCTGGCACGCGCGGTTCGCCTGATCGAAAAGGCCGGTTTCGGTCCCCCGACAGAAACATTGATAGAGGTTCTTGGGGCCGGTGCCAGCTATGGCATGGACCCGCGGGAATCGCATGCCCGTGAAGTTGTTCTTCGGATTGCGGTTCAGCACGCGGACAAGAAGGCGCTGGATATTTTTGCCCGCGAAATCTATCCGGCGGCCAGTTCCATGGCACAGGGCATAACGGGATTTGCCGGCGGTCGCCCATCGCCGCAGCCGGTCATCCGCCTTTTTTCCTGCTTGGTGGACAAGGACCGCCTGTCACCCGAAGTTGAAATCGACGGCGCCCGCTGGACGGTGCGGGGCGTGGCTGGCGAGGTGCCGGATTCCGGTGCCCGCGATCTGCCGGCAAACGATGCTTTCGTGTTGCCCGACGAAACGGTGGAACTGCCGCTTCTTGCGCTGGCGCACGGCAGAAGCGGCGACAAGGGCGATATCGCCAATATCGGCATTCTGGCACGGGACCCGGCGTATCTGCCATTCCTGCGCGCCACCCTGACGCCGGACCGGGTGAAACGGCACTTTGCCTTTGTCGCTAAGGGCGCGGTCGAACGGTATGAGTGGCCGGGCCTGAACGGATTCAACTTCATGCTGCACGATGCGCTGGGCGGCGGCGGCGTTGCGTCCCTACGCAACGACCCCCAGGGCAAGACCTATGCCCAGGTTCTGCTGGATATGCCGGTCGCGGTGCCGGCCGAATGGCTGCAAGAATATCCGTCCCTGGCCGAATGGTCGGCCGAATTCGAACGACAGGAGGGACGGCAATGAACACCAGTCCGGAACGGCGAAGTTTTGTCCGGCTGCCCCGCGAACAGCGGATGCAGGACATTGAAACGGCCGCGCGAAAGGTCTTTGCACAGCATGGTTTCGAAGCGGCGTCGATTAATGAAATTGCTGGTCAGGCGGGTGTTTCCGAAGGGTCGATCTACAAGTTCTACACCAACAAGCGCGACCTGCTGCACACCATTCTGAAGACCTGGTACGAAGGCATGATTGCCGAGTTCATGGCGAAACTGGACGGTGTCGTGGGGACCCGCGCGCGCATTCACGTCGTCATCTGGCAGCACCTGAAATCGATAAAGGAAAGCCCGGATCTGTGCCGTCTTTTCTTTTCCGAGGTGCGGGGCGCGCCCGACTATTACTCGACCGACCTTTACGACATGAACCGGGAATATACCCGCGTCCTTCTGGAGATACTGAAGTCGGGAGTGAAGCAGGGCGACATCCGCCCGGATGTCGACCATGCCCTGGTGCGCGATGTGATCTTCGGCGGGATCGAACATCACGTCACCCCCTACCTGATGGGGCGCGGCGAGTTCGACCTGGATACCGTGGCAGGGCATATGTCCCACATGGTCTATGCAGGAATTTCCGCTGGGGAGCCTGAGAAGCCAGAGGATTTTGCAGCCCTGGTCAAACGGTTAGAAGACGTGGCCGACCGGTTGGACCGCCCGTCCGGAAAGGACCGGTAGAACATGCTGCAGCTGACCAACGTTCAGATCATGTATGACCGGGCGATTGAGGCGGTGCGCGACGTGTCGCTGACCGTCGAGCCGGGGTCGATCGTCGCCCTTCTGGGGTCCAACGGGGCCGGAAAATCCACGTTGCTGAAGGCCATTTCGAATGTCCTTTACCCCGAAGAGGGGGAGGTCTTGCACGGTGAAATCAAGTTCGACAGCGCCGACCTGATCCGCCTTCCCGCGGACGAAATCGTGCGGCGCGGGATCGTGCACGTGCCGGAAGGGCGTCGCCTTTTCCCGCTGATGACGGTCGAAGACAACCTGACCATGGGCGGGTTTCTGAAGTCGCGGGTCGATCTGGCGAATGATCTGGAACGCGTCTATGGCCTTTTCCCGCGGCTGAAGGAACGGCGCAACGCTATCGCCGGGTACCTGTCCGGGGGGGAACAGCAGATGGCGGCGATCGGCCGCGCGCTGATGGCCAAACCGAAATTGCTGATGCTGGACGAACCGTCGCTGGGGCTCGCCCCGCAGATTATTGACCAGATTTTTGAAACCATCATCGAACTGAACAGGAAGGACGGCATGTCGATCCTGCTGGTCGAACAGAACGCGTCCCTTGCTCTGGACATCGCGTCTTACGGCTACATCGTGGAAAACGGTCGCGTCGTCCTGGACGGTCCCGCCCAGCGCATCGCCGGGAATGAGGATGTGAAGGAGTTCTATCTGGGCTTCTCCGAAGGCGGAAGCCGCAAGAACTACCGGGAGGTCAAACACTACAAACGCCGGAAAAGGTGGCTGTCATGACAGCGCTTCTTTCCCTCAAGAACGTCTCCAAGAAGTTCGGCGGACTGACGGCCGTGAACGATGTCGCATTCGATGTACCCGAAGGGTCGATTTATAGCGTCATTGGACCCAACGGTGCCGGCAAGACGACGCTGTTCAATCTGATCAGCGCGCTGTTTCCGCCCAGCGGCGGCGAAATTGCCTTCGACGGCCATGCGATACACCGGGCCAGTACCCATCAGCTGGTCGAGTTCGGAATTGGCCGGACGTTCCAGAACCTGGCGATCTTCTCCCACGCGACGGTGGTGCAGAACCTTCTGGTCGGTTTGCATCATTCGCTGAAAGCGAACCCGCTGACGGCCGCATTCTTCTGGGGTCCTGCCCGCCGCGAAGAGATTGAGGCGCGCAAACGGGTCGAGGAAATCATCGACTTTCTAGAAATCGAACATCTGCGCGACATGCCGGTCGGGCTTCTGTCCTACGGCTTGCAAAAGCGTGTGGAGCTTGGCCGCGCGCTGGCCACCGGACCGAAGATGCTGCTTCTGGACGAAATGGTGTCGGGCATGAATTCCGAAGAAACAGAAGATATTGCCCGGTTCATTCTGGACATCCGCGAAGAACTCGGGGTGACCGTGGTCATGGTCGAACACGACATGGGCATCGTCATGGATATTTCCGACCGTGTCGCCGTCCTGAACCACGGAGCGCTGATCGCCGAAGGAACGCCGGCCGAAATATCCGCCAATGACGACGTCATCCAGGCATATCTGGGGAAGAAGTGACGATGCTGCGCGACGCCGCCTCTGCTGAACAGAACACCTTGCCCGGCCTGCTGCGCTTCTGGGCTGAAAACCATCCGGATCGGCTGGCTTTCCGTGAAAAGGATCTGGGGATCTGGAACCGTTTCACCTATCGGGACTATTACGAACGCACGAAGGACTTTGCCTACGGCCTTTTGGCGTTGGGGGTGGAAAGGGGCGACTTCCTGGCCGTCGCCAGCGAAGACACGCCGGAGTGGATGTTCTCGGATCTGGCGATCCAGGCGCTGGGCGGCGCATGCGTCGGCATTTATCCGACCAACCCCTGGCCGGAGTTGCGTTACATCCTGGAACATTCGCGTTCCCGCATTGTGGTCTGCGGCGACCAGGAACAGACGGACAAGGTCTTCGATGCAATCAAGCACGAAGGCGAACTGCCCTACCTGGAAAAGATCATCTGCGTCGATATGAAGGGGCTGAACCATTATCCCCGCGACATGCTGATGAGCTTCGACGAAGTCGCCGACCTGGGACGTTCCAAACGGGAAGAATTTGGCGACCGGTTCGAACGGTCCATCGAAGACCTGTCTCCGAACGATGTCGCGGTCGTTGTCTATACATCCGGCACGACGGGCATGCCCAAGGGCGCGATGCTGTCCCATCACGGTCTGATCTGGGGTGCGCTGCGCCTATCGGAACTGCACAAGATCGACGAAAGCAATTGGGAAGTCCTGTGCTATCTGCCGCTATGTCATGTGGCCGAACGGCTGTGTTCGACCGTGATGCAGCTTGTGAACGGCACACCGGTCAATTTCGCGGAATCGATCGATGCCGTGAACCAGAACCTTCGGGAAATTGCCCCCACCGGTTTCCTGGGCGTGCCGCGCATCTGGGAAAAGATGCAGTACGGCATCATGGTCGATCTGAAGGACGCGACACCGTTTCAGCAGCGGGTCGTCGAAACCTGCCTGCGGATCGGAAAAGGGATCGCCCACCGCCAGCTGGAAAACGGCGGCACCCATGCATCCCTTCGTGACCGGCTTGTCTTTTCGGTTCTATGGCTGGTTTGTTTCCGCGCGCTTCAGAAATCATTGGGGCTGGATCGTGCACGGACCATGCTGTGCGGCGGGGCGTCGATTTCGCCGGAGGTGCTGGAGTTCTTCTGGACCATCGGCCTGAAGGTCTACCAGGTCTATGGCATGACTGAACTGTCCGGCATTTCGCACAGCCAGTATCCCGGTCATACCGCGCTGGGGCATGCCGGCCGGGCACTGGACACCTACGAACACAAAATCGCGGAAGACGGCGAAATCCTGGTGCGCAGCCGGTCCGTCTTCCCCGGCTACCTGCGCAATGAAGAAGCGACCAGAGCGGCGGTCGTCGACGGATGGATGCACACGGGCGACGTCGGAAAGATCGCCGATGACGGATCGATCATCATCACCGATCGCAAAAAGGACCTGATCATCACGTCCGGCGGAAAGAACATCACGCCGTCGCTGATCGAAAACCGGATCAAGGATTCGATCTATATCCGCGAAGCGGTCCTGATCGGCGAAGGGCGGAACTTCCTGACCGCGCTGATCCAGGTGGACTATGAAACCGTCGGCAAGTGGGCGCAGGAACGCGGGCTTGCCTACACGACGTTCAAAAGCCTGGCCGGGTTGCCCGATGTTCGCGATCTGGTCGCCGGCGAAATCAATGCCGTCAACAAGGAATTCTCCCGCGTTGAAAATGTCCGGAAGTTTGAACTGCTGGACAAGGAGCTTGACCACGACGACGGCGAGGTCACGGCGACCATGAAGGTCCGCCGATCCGTAATCGAACAGAAATTCAAGGGCGTCATCGACGCGATGTACGGGGGGTGAGGAACGAACGATGGATCTCTTCCTGAATCTTGTCGCGTCCGGGCTGGTCATCGGCTCCGTCTACGGAATGATCGCGATTTCCTTCGCGATCATCTTCAAGACGACCGGCGTTCTGAACTTCGCCCAGGGTGAGGTCATGATGCTGGTGGCCTATGTCAGCTGGAGCCTGGCGACCGAACTGGACCTTCCTTTCACGGTTCTGATTCCCGTTACCATCGTGGCGGCGGCCCTGATTGGGATTGTGGTCGAACGGATTTTTATTCGTCCGATGATCGGCCAACCGGTCTTTTCCATTGTCATGGTAACGATTGGCCTGGCGGTCTTCCTGCGCAGCCTGATCGTCATGATATGGGGGCCGGACGCCCACCCGTTCCAGGCATCGTTTGAAGGTGGGTTTGTCGAAATCGGGCCTGTGGTGCTTTTCACCGAACAGGTCTTCACGCTGATCCTGTTCTGCGTCATCGCGCTGTGTGTCTTCCTGTTCTTCCGATCGACCCGTATCGGAATCGCAATGCGTGCGACCGCCATGGATGAAACCGCGGCTTTGCTGATGGGCGTCGATGTCAGGAAAATTTCGTCCCTTGCCTGGGCAATCGCGGCCGTGGTGTCGGGACTGGCCGGAATTGCCTTTGCCATCATGTTCTCCCGCGCGCCGGACATGTGGTTTCAGGGGTTGCGGTCCTTCCCGGCGACAATTCTGGGCGGGCTGGATTCGCCGCTGGGCTCCGGCTTTGGGGGGCTGGTCATCGGTGTCATTGGCAACCTGTCGGAAGGTTATATCGGACAGGGCCTGAAAGAGATTTCCGGCTTCGTTGTCATCATTCTGGTTCTCATGGTCCGGCCCTACGGCCTGTTCGGTGAGAAGGAGCTGGAGCGGGTCTGATGCGCACACGTCACTTCATCGAAAGCTACGAAAAGCATGTCTCGCTCAGCGACAACCCCGTCAAATGGGCATGGGTCGGCGTTCTGTTGGTTGCGCTTCTGGTCTTCCCGATGTTCGCAAGCAACTATTTCATCGCGTTGGCAACGACGGTTGCCATTGCAGCCATCGGCGCGATCGGCCTGAACATCCTGACCGGCTCTACAGGGCTCATATCCCTGGGCCAATCCGGATTTCTTGCGTCGGGGTGCTACACAACCGCTCTGCTGATCGCCGATTACGGCTGGCCGCCGGAACTGGCCCTGCTGGCCGCCGGCGTTGTTTCATCTGCGCTCAGCCTCCTGGTCGGAATTCCGTCCCTGCGTCTGAAGGGGCTTTATCTGGCGATTACGACCATGGCGTTTTCATTCATCGTCACGCATTTCATCCTGTATGCGGAAAGCGTGACGCACGGCCCCTATGGGGTTCGGGTCGAAGACCTGAATTTCATGGGTCTTGACCTGAAGTCGGTGCCTCAATTCTACCTTCTGTGCATTGTCGTCTGCGTAATCTCGGCTCTGGTCGCGCTCAATATTTTGCGCACGCGGGTCGGACGGGCGTTCAACGCCATCCGCGACCATGACATTGCCGCCAGGGTCATGGGCATCAGCCTGACGAAATACAAACTGGCATCCTTTGCCGTGTCGTCGTTCGTGGTCGGAATCGCCGGCGGCCTGATGGCCTTTCAGTTCCGGTTCATCAATGTCGACCTGTTTTCCATACTTCTGTCGATCGAAGCACTGGCCATGATCATTGTCGGCGGGCTTGGTTCCGTTGCTGGTGCCATCCTGGGGGCGGTGTTCATCGTTCTGCTGCCGGAAGCGACGCGTGAGCTGATGGACTTCCTGCCGACCGGCGTCAGTTCCATGATGTCGTCCTACATCTATGAGATCCGCGGATTCCTGACGGGCCTCACCATCATCATCATGCTGCGCATAAAACCCCAGGGGCTGGTCGGCCTGTGGGGCGATGCGAAGCGTTATTGGACCCACTGGCCCCTGTCGAAGTGACAAGGGACTGACAATAAAACTGGGTGTAACAGAGGAGGAAACAGATGCGATATCTTAAGTATGGCGCGCTTTGCGCCATGGTGATGCTGACCCCGGTTGCAGGGGCGGTCGCCGATGAGGGCGTTACAGATACCCAAATTACCATCGGGAACGTGCTTCCGATGACCAGTTCTGCGGCACTTGTCGGCCGCGCGGCGCATTTCGGGTCGGTGATCGCAGCGGCGGAAGCCAATGCGAATGGCGGCGTGAACGGGCGCGAAATCGTGATCCAGACGGAAGATGACGGTTATGTCCCGGCCCGGACGGTGCAGGGACTTCGTAAGCTGATCGACGACGGCGTTTTCGGTCTGATCGGGACCGGTGCCGGTGCGGGGACGACCGCAATTCTGCCGATCCTGGAAGATGAAGCGATCCCGGCGATCGTCTCGTTCTCGCCGGTGCAGGCGGCGGTCGACCCGATCAAACCGACGGTTTTCATGTTGGGGGCTTCCTATCAGGACCTGCTGTTCGCACAGTTGGAACATATCCATAAGAATGACCCGCCCGAAGGCGAACAGATGTTCGGGGTCATTCGTCAGGACGACGACTTCGGCGTTCAGGTTGAAGAAGCGTTTCACCGTGCGGTCGAAGAGTTCGGCGTCAATGCGGCGGAACCGATCCGTTACATCCGCGGCCAGCAGGATTTCGGCGCTGAAATTCTGCGGACCCGGTCCGACGGCGTGAATGTCCTGATCGCGGGCGGCGTTACGCGTGAAATCCCCATCATGCTGCAGGAAGCAAGCCGTTTCCGACTGCCGCTTCGGATCGCCACCGTTCCAACATCGACCTTGCCGCCGATCATGGGCCTGTCCGCACCGCATGGCTACACGTACTACAGCGGCGACTATATTTCGCCGATGGGGTCGGAAGGCACGGCGCATTTCGAAGCCCTGGCGGCCGAGCACCTGACGGAAGAAGAACAGGGTGCGCTGAACCGCTATGCGCTGACCGGTTATGTCGCTGCACGCATCATGATCGAAGCCATTCGCCGCTGCGGTGATGAGCCGACACGGGCGTGTGCTGTCGAACAGATTGAATCGGGTGATGAGTTCGATACGGCCGGTATCACGCGCCCGCTGACGTTCACGCCGGATCGGCACATTTCCGCAACCGCTGTCCGGGTGCTTCAGGTGGACCCGATGGCAAACACCGTGACGCCGGTTACGGAATTCACCGACTACTGATGCGTTGCGCGGCGGGGGTGCCCCCTGCTCCCGCCGCGATTTTTTCGAGGATTCGTTGATGGGTAAGAGGTCTTCGATGTTCACCAAGGTGCTGGTTGCCAACCGTGGTGAGATCGCCTGTCGGGTGATCGGCACGTTGCGGCGACTTGGCATCGGTTCGGTTGCGGTTTTCCACCGGACCGAACGGAACAGCCGGTTTGTCACCATGGCGGACGAGGCGGTGGAAATCACAGGCGAAACACCGGTCGCCGCCTATCTGGATATGAACCAGATTATCCGCGCCGCGCAGGAAACGAAGGCGCAGGCAATTCATCCGGGCTATGGCTTCCTGTCGGAAAACAGCGGCTTTGCCACCGCGACCGAAAAGGCGGGTATTGCCTTCATTGGACCCGGTGCGGATGCGATCGAACTGATGGGCGACAAGATCCGCTCACGCGAGTTTGCCCGGGACAACGGCGTGCCGGTCGCGCCATCGGTTAAGGCCGGGGACGACCTGGACGAGTTCGTCAATGCGGCTTCGGAAATCGGTTTTCCGCTTCTGATCAAGGCGTCGGCCGGAGGCGGCGGCAAGGGAATGAGCATCGTTCGGGACCGCGAAAGTCTGGCCGCGCAGGCCAAGACCGCGATGAGCGAGGCTGAACGCTACTTCGCCAACAGCGCGATCTATGCCGAAAGGTTCATTGAACGGCCGCGCCACATCGAAGTTCAGGTCTTCGGCGATGGCAAGGGTGGGGCGATCCACCTGTACGAACGGGAATGTTCGATTCAGCGCCGGTTCCAAAAGATTGTCGAAGAGGCGCCGGCCGCAAACCTGGACCCCGCGCTGCGCGATGAAATCTGTGCGGCCGCAGTTCGTCTGGCGGCGGCGGCGAACTATCGCAACGCCGGGACGGTGGAATTTATTCTGACGCCCGACGGTGCCTTCTATTTCCTGGAAATGAACACACGGCTTCAGGTCGAACATCCGGTGACGGAAATGGTGACCGGTCTGGACCTGGTCCGGATGCAGCTTGAAATCGCGGCCGGGCAGCCCCTGTCCATAACGCAGGATGACGTCCGCCTGAACGGCCATGCAATCGAATGCCGGATCTGTGCGGAAGTGCCGGAACGCGACTTCATGCCGGCAACCGGCCGTATTTTGCGCCTTGATCCGCCTGAAGGTCCGTCCATCCGATTTGAAAATGGCCTGGTCGAAGGGGCGGACGTTACGCTTAATTTCGATTCGATGCTGGCGAAATTGGTCGTCCACGGCGATGACCGTGGCGCGGCGACGCAGGCAATGGCGGATGCCCTGTCCGAATGCGTCCTGCTGGGCGTGGAAACCAACATAAACTATCTGGGGCGCATCGTGTCCCACCCGGCCTTCGCCGACGGCGCATTGCACACGGACTTTGTCGTTGAACATGCCGATGACCTTTCGGAACCGGAACCAAGTCACGAGGTTCTGGCAGATGTTCTGTTGGCTGCGGCACTGACGTTCAGGGAATTCCGGACACTGGCCTTCGATGCGCCATCCCCGCATGCGGATATGGGACCATGGAGGAACTGACCCGATGAGCCTGAAGCTGAAACTGGGCGATGTTTCCCATGATGTGACGCTGAAATCCCTGCGGCCCGGTCTTGTGGTCAATCTGAATGGGGTCGATCACCGGCTGGAGGAACAGACGCCGACCGGGTCGGACCGTGCCATTGCGGTTGACGGGCGCGATGTCGCCTATGTTCAGGCACGCGACGGCAACGTGGTCCACATGCACCTTCACGGGCGCATTTGGCGCGTCGAATTCGTCGACCCGCGCGATGCCGCCCGGGCGGAAGCCGCCGGCAGCGACGAAATCCGTGCGCCGATGCCGGGTGCGGTGATCAGCGTCGAAAAGAACCCGGGTGACAGTGTCATCCGGGGGGAAACGGTCCTGACGATTGAGAGTATGAAACTGCAGACCAACCTGGGCGCGCCGCGGGACGGAATCCTGGCGTCCGTGAACAAGTCTGTGGGCGATACGTTTGAAAAGGATGAGGTTGTCGCGGTGATGGAGCCCGAAGATGCGTAGAATCCAATCCGCCATCAGTACATCGGGCGCCGAGTTCCGGCAGCGTTATGCCCATAACAAGCGCCTGGCAGATGAACTGCACGAGAAACAGCACGCGGCGCGCCATGTGCGTCCGGAACGCGATCTGGACCGGCTGGCACGATATGGAAAGATGCTGCCCCGCGCGCGGGTGGAAATGTTGCTGGATCCCGGCACACCGTTTCTTGAGCTTTCGACCCTGGCCGGCAACATGGACTATGACGGGGAGTCGCCGGGCGCCAGCATCATCACGGGCCTGGGCATCGTGTCCGGCCGGGAGGTGCTGATCCACGCGGACGACAGTTCCGTGAAGGGCGGGGCGTGGTATCCGCTTTCCGTCAAGAAGATCATCCGCGTTCTGGACATCGCGTTGGAAAACCACCTGCCGGTAATCCATCTGTGCGATTCCGCCGGCGGGTTCCTGCCCATGCAATCGGAAGTATTCCCGGACCGGCACATGGCCGGCCGGATTTTCCGGAACCAGTGCCACATGTCTAAACTGGGGATCAAGCAACTGTCCCTGGTGTTTGGCCAGTGCACGGCGGGCGGGGCCTATATCCCCGGACTGTCGGACTATAATGTGATTGTGAAGGGGACGGGCGCTGTCTTCCTGGGTGGGCCGCCGCTGGTAAAGGCGGCGACCGGCGAAGAAGTCGGCGTTGAGGAACTGGGCGGCGCGGCCATGCATACGTCCGTCAGCGGTACGTGCGACTATCCCGCTGAAACGGAAGAGGAAGCGATCGCCATCGGCCGCGAAATCGTCGCCCAGTGGGACCGACCGCAGAAATGGCCCTGTCAGCGCGAAGAACCGGTCGCCCCCTACTATGACCCGGATGAACTTTACGGCATTCTGCCCGACGACATCAAAAAAGGCTTCGACGTTCGTGAGGTCATTGCTCGCATGGTCGACGGCAGCCGCTTTCACGAATATCAGCCGGATTACGGCACGACGCTGGTTTGTGGCTTCGCCAATATCTGGGGCTGGAAAGTCGGAATCCTGGGAAACAATGGTGTGCTGTTCAACGACAGTTCGCTGAAGGGCGCCCACTTCATTGAACTTTGCAATCAGAACAATACGCCCCTGGTCTTCCTGCAAAACATCACCGGTTACATGATCGGGCGCGAATATGAACGCAAGGGGATTACCAAGGACGGCGCAAAGATGATCATGGCGCAGTCCTGTTCGCGGGTGCCGAAATTCACGGTCATGTGCAACGGGTCCTTTGGCGCCGGCAATTACGGCATGTGCGGGCGGGCCTTCGACGGGCGCTTCCTGTTCACCTGGCCCAACCACCAGATCGGCGTTATGGGCGGTGAACAGGCGACCAATACGCTGGCGGATGTCAAGATTGCCCAGATGCGCCGCAATGGCGAAGAAATCGACGAGGCGGTTATCGCCGAACTGCGGGCGACGACCAGTGCCGCATACCTGGAACAGCTGTCAGCCTACTATTCGACGTCGCAGATCTGGGATGACGGCATTCTGGACCCGGTCGATACGCGAAATGCGCTTGGTATGGCGATCACAGGGTCGCTGAATGCGCCGCTGGGCGACCCGGGCTATGGCGTATTCCGGTTCTAGGGGAATGCGATGACGCGCCGACTGGATTTCTTCTTCGACTTCACTTCGCCCTTTGCCTATTTCGCATTGAACCGGGTGGAAGTGCTGGCCGAAGAATATGACCTGGATGTCGCCTGGACGCCGGTCCTGTTGTGGGCGGTGCGCCAGCATTTCGGCATGGTGCCGCCGATGGAAGACGGACCCAAGGCGGATTACATTCCGGCAGACATGGCTCGGTCCGCCGCCTTCTATGATGTTCCGTTCCGACTTCCCGACACATTTGGCAAGTCGACCCACCTGGCCGCGCGCCTGTTCTATGGTTTGGCGGACCGTGACAGACAGGTTTCTTACACGAAAGCGGTCTTCAGGGCGCATTTCTCGGACAATGCGGACATTGCCGACCCGGAGACGCTTGCCGGGATGGCCGCATCCTGCGGCATCGGCGCGGACGAGGCAAAGTCTCTTGCGACGGCTGACAGTTCCAAAGAAGCCCTGGCTGCATCGGTTCAGCATGCCATCGACCGGAAGGTCTGGGGATCGCCGTTTTTCATTCTGGACAATGAATGCTTCTTTGGCGTGGATAGACTGCCACAGATCGAATGGCGCCTGAAGGTTGGGAGGTCACAATGAATTTTGAGGACATTGCCGTATCCGTCGATGGTGCGATCGCGACTATCACGGTTTCCAGACCGGACAAACTGAACGCATTGCGTGACCAGACGGCAGATGAATTGGTCGCCGCCATCGCCACCTTGGAACAGGACGATACAGTCACCGTTGTGATTCTGACAGGGGAAGGACGGGCATTCGGGACGGGCTATGACCTGTCGACGGTCGACCTGAAAGATGGGTGCGATCTGGCGGCGGTGTTGGAAGACCATTTCAACCCGCTAATCCGCACCATCCGGCGTTCGCCGTTGTTGTTTGTTTCCATGGTACAGGGGCCATGCGCCGGTGTTTCGGTCGGGATTGCGCTGTCATGTGACATCGTCGTGGCATCGTCGGCCGCCTATTTCTATGAACCGTTCGCGCAAATTGCGTTGGTCCCGGATGGCGGGAATACCTTTTTCTATCCCAATGCCGCGGGTCGCACCCGGGCCATGGCGGCCATGCTTCTGGGTGAAAAGGTGGGCGCAAAGGACGCGGCGGACTGGGGACTGGTATGGAAGGTCGTGGAACCGGACATGCTTGCGGAAACCGTGCAGGCCACTGCAGGGCGTATTGCGCGCCTGTCGCCTATGGCAATCCATCGGACCAAACAACTGATCAACCAGGCCTGTGAAAACGGGCTGGAGGCGCAATTGGACCTGGAACGCGACTATCAGGGGGAGCTGGGCGGTTCGCCCGACATGATTGCCGCGATTGACCGTTTCGTGTCAGGCGGCAAGAAACACCATTAGGAGGATCTTCGCGATGTCCGTACTTTCGCACCGTCACGCGCTTCTGATCGACGGGTTCGGTGTTTCCGCATGGCCGGCGCGCCTGTTGCTGGTCGTGGGCGGAAGCCTTCTGCTTTGGCTTTCGGCAAAGGTCCATGTCCCCTTCTATCCGGTGCCGATGACATTTCAGTCCATGGTGGCGATCATGATCGGCATGGCGTTCGGCCCGCGGCTTGGGGCGGCTACGGTTCTGCTGTATCTGGCGGAAGGGGCGGTCGGCATGCCGGTGTTTTCCGGGACACCGGAACGTGGAATCGGACTGGCCTACATGTCGGGGCCGACGGGCGGGTACCTTTTGGGGTTCGTGCTGGCGGCATTCGGAACCGGACTTTTGGCGCAGCATGGGTTTGGCCGAACCATTCTGTCGACGGCGCTGGCCATGGCGGTAGGAATTATGCTGATCTATCTGCCGGGTCTTCTGTGGCTGGGCGTTCTGTTCGGCTGGGACAGCGCAATTCTGGAACTGGGGCTGTGGCCATTCCTGACGGCCGACCTGGCAAAGTTGCTTCTTGCGGCCTGTCTGATGCCTGGCATTTGGGCACTGGCACGCCGTTTCAGATAGGGAAAAGGAAACTCTCATGACCGAATCCGTAGTCATTCTTTCCGGTGCGCGAACCGCAATCGGGGCATTCGACGGCAGTCTCAGCAGCGTCCCGCCGGTTGAACTGGGGGCCGTGGTCGCAAAGGCGGCCATAGCACGAAGCGGGATGGATGCGGCGGAGATCGATCAGGTCGTGTTTGGAAACATCATTCACACCGAACCGCGGGATATGTATCTGTCGCGGGCCGCATCGGTTGCGGCCGGTGTGAAGGAAGATACGCCGGCCCTGACCCTGAACCGGCTCTGCGGGTCCGGGCTTCAGGCGATTGTCAGCGGCGCACAGTCGATCATGCTGGGGGACGCCGGTGTCGTCCTGACCGGGGGCGCAGAATCTATGAGCCGGTCCCCGCATGCGACACAAACCATCCGTTCCGGCCAGAAAATGGGTGACTTTGCCTTTACCGATATGCTGATCGGCGTCCTGAACGACCCGTTTGGCCATGGGCATATGGGCGTCACCGCGGAAAATATCGCGTCGGACAAGGGGATCACCCGTGAAACGCAGGATGCGATCGCACTGGAAAGCCATCGACGCGCGGTGAACGCCATCGACCAGGGCTATTTCAAGGAACAGATCGTTCCCATCGAAGTGAAACGCCGTCGGGAAACCGTAAGCTTCGATACCGACGAACACCCCAGGCGCGATGTCACCGCCGAAGGGTTGGCTGGGCTCCGCCCCGTCTTTCAGAAGGACGGGTCCGTGACGGCGGGGAACGCATCCGGCATCAATGACGGTGCCGCGGCCTTGGTCCTGATGTCGGAAAGTGCGGCTGAAAAATCGGGTCGCGCGCCTTTGGCGCGGATTGTGGGATACGCGCACGCCGGCGTCGACCCGTCCCGTATGGGGATCGGGCCCGTCCCTGCGGTGCGCCGCCTTATGGAACGCACGGGACTGAAGGTCGATGACTTCGATGTCATTGAATCCAACGAAGCCTTCGCCGCGCAGGCCTGTGCGGTGGCTCAGGATCTGGGCTTCGACCCGGGCAAACTGAACCCGAACGGTGGGGCGATAGCACTGGGTCATCCGGTCGGTGCGACGGGTGCCATTCTTACCGTCAAAACAATTTACGAATTGCGCAGAACCGGTGGGAAACTTGGCCTTATCACCATGTGCATTGGTGGTGGGCAGGGCATTGCCATGGCAATTGAAGCCGCCTAGCGAATTGCCAGGCGGCCTTACAGCCGGGGACTGCGCACGGTTCATTTCCGGAAAAAGTCCTGTTCCTTCTGATTGACGTACCTCATATTTCTCGTATCTTTGCGGTGAAATGGTAGAGGTTATCAGCAAACCGACGGTCCGGGATATTGCGGACGCCGCCGGCGTTAGTCTGGCAACGGTCGACCGCGTTCTGAATGCCAGGCCTGGCGTGCGCGAAAAGACGATCGCCAAGGTGCGCGATGCGGTCGACAGGCTGGGATATGTCCGTGACACCCATGCCGCAAATCTTGCCCGGCAGAAACAATATCAGTTTGTTCTTGTGCTGCCCGAAGGGTCGAACCAGTTCACAAGGCTGATCAGCAATGCGCTGAAGGAAGTGGCCGCGTCACAACTGGGCGACAGGGTGACCTTCCGAATCGTGACTGTTCCGATCCTGGACCCGCACAGGATTGTCAGAACCCTGAATTCACTGCCGGTTCGGCATATGGACGGGGTTGCGATCATGGTCCCGGAAACGCCTCAGGTGCGTGATGCTGTGGCCCGGCTGAAGGAAGCAGGTCTGGCGGTCATTGCCCTTGTATCCGACCTTCCGAACTCGCCGCGCGACTATTTCATTGGCATCAACAACATCGCGGCCGGCCGGACGGCGGGTTCCCTGATGGGTCGGTTTCTTAAGGAAAACGGCGAAATCCTGGTCGTTACCAATTCGCTGCGGTCCCGCGACAGCCTGGAACGCCGCCTGGGATTCGACAGTGTTCTGGCGGAACATTTCCCATCGGACATCGTGCTTCCGACGGTGGTTTCCTATGATGACCCGGCCAGGATGGAACAGATCATCGGTACGGTGGTGACGGCCCGTGACAGGCTGGTCGGTGTGTATTCCATGGGGGGCGGGAACACGGCGCTTTTGAACGCGCTGCGCCAAAGCGGGCGGCTCAAGGACCTTGTAGTGCTGGCTCACGAACTGACCCCATCGACCCGCCAGGCGCTGGAGGCGGATGAAATAGACGCGGTCATCAGCCAGAATGTCGGACATCTGGTGCGAAGCACGATCCGCGTTTTGCGCGCCGTATGCGACGGGCTGCCGATTCTGGATTCGCAGGAACGGATTCGTATCGAGGTCGTGCTGAGAGAAAACCTGCACTGACCTGCGCCGGGCGCTGTCCCGCCCATCGGACATATTCTCCCAAGACATCGTTTACATTGAGTGCGCCCCTCAGTCGACGGTGAGCGCGAATCCAAAAAGAGGCACGTACCTCAAAAATTAATTGACATGAGGTACGTTCCTCAGATAATTCAGCGAACGTTACGTGAAAGATAACGGATAAATCCGAATTCATCCGACTGAATGGGAGGAAGCATCAATGAAAAAGTCATTACCTATTGCTGCGGCTGCCTTTGCGGCTGCGATGGGGGCATCGTCCGGCGGCGCACAGGCTGCGGACCTGACCCTGTGTTGGGCCGCGTGGGACCCCGCGAATGCCCTGGTGGAGCTTTCGAAGGATTTTGAGGCCCAGTCCGGCCACAATATGAGCTTCGAATTCGTGCCGTGGCCGAATTTCGCCGATCGCATGCTGAACGAACTGAATTCCGGTGGCGAACTTTGCGACCTGATGATCGGGGACAGCCAGTGGATCGGGCTGGGCGCGGAAGCAGGGCACTATGTGCAACTGAACGACTTCTTCGATGCCGAAGGCATCACGATGGACGACTTCATTCCCGCAACGGTGACCGGCTATTCCGAATGGCCAAAGGGTACGCCGAACTACTGGGCGCTTCCGGCGTTCGGGGACGTTGTCGGTTGGACCTATCGTCGTGACTGGTTCGAACGGCCGGAACTTCAGGCCGAATTCATGGATACTTATGGCCGCGAACTCACCGTTCCGGCGACGCTGGAAGAACTGAAGGACATCGCGGAATTCTTCCAGGGGCGTGAAATCGACGGGAACACCGTCTATGGCGCCGCGATCTATACCGAACGCGGGTCCGAAGGGATCACCATGGGGGTGACCAACGCGCTCTATAACTACGGGTTCCTGTATGAAAACCCGGACAACCCCTACGAACTGGACGGGTACGTCAACTCGGCCGGCGCGGTTGCAGGGCTTGAGTTCTATCGCGCACTTTACGAATGCTGCACGCCGCCCGGTTCTTCCGACTGGTACATGTCGCAGAATATCGACGCCTACCGGTCCGGACAGGTCGCAATGCAGATGAACTTTGCGTTTATCTGGCCTGGTGTCCACGCGGACGAAAATGTCGGTGGTGACCGTTCAGGCTATTTCCCGAACCCGGCCGGTCCGGGCGGGCATTTCGCACAGCTCGGCGGGCAAGGTATTTCCGTCGTAGCCTATTCAGAAAATCAGGATGCGGCGCTTGAGTATATCAAGTGGTTCGCCCAGCCTGAGGTTCAGTCCCAATGGTGGGAACTCGGCGGTTATTCCGCGTTGCGTGCCGTGGTCGAAGACCCCGGTTTCGCGACCAGCCAGCCCTATGCTCAGACCTTCCTCGACAGTATGGCGATTGTGAAGGACTTCTGGGCCGAACCCGCCTATGCCTCGCTCCTGCTGTCCATGCAGGACCGCGTGCACTCCTATGTGATCGCGGGTGAGGGTACAGCTCAGGAAGCGCTCGATGCCTTGGTCGAAGACTGGATTGAGGTCTTCGAGGACGAAGGCAAGCTGTAAGGTTCTTTGGCAGGACTTCTATCCCCGTTAGGATGGATTGCTAGTTGTGTGGAGCCGAAGCTTTCGGCTTCGGTTCCGCACGACCCTGCCCCTGAATCCAGGAAGGAACACCCATGCAACGGCCGTCAATGGAACGTCTTGCACAGGCAACGCCGCCGAAACTGGCGACCCGGATACGGGGCCTGTCCGATCGGGCGATCGCCTGGACGTTCGTTGCCCCGACAATTTTCCTGCTGCTGGCGGTAAATATATTCCCGCTGATCTGGACGATCCGCCTCAGCTTCACGAATTATCGCGCCAACCGCCCCAATGCCGATGTCGACTGGATCGGCCTCAGGAACTACGAACGTATCCTGACCGACAGCGATATATGGCTTACGATGCAGGCGACCGCGCATTTCCTGTTCTGGACGCTGTTCTTTCAGGTGCTGATCGGCTTTGCCCTGGCCTGGCTGATAAACCGGAAGTTCAAAGGAAACGATTTCTGGACGACCATTATCGTCCTGCCGATGATGCTTTCGCCGGCGGTTGTCGGTAACTTCTGGACCTTTCTCTATCAGCCGCAGATCGGGCTTTTCAACTACGTGGTCGCGTTCTTCAGCGGCGTGGATGTTACAAGCTTTACCATGATCGGCGACGTGGCCCTGGCCCCCTGGTCGATCGTGATTGTCGATACCTGGATGTGGACGCCGTTCGTCATGTTGATCTGTCTGGCGGGGCTTCGGTCTATTCCGGATTCAATTTATGAAGCGGCGGAGTGCGATCGGGCTTCGAAATGGCGGCAATTCTGGACAATCACCGTGCCCATGGTGCTGCCGTTTCTAATGCTGGCGGTCCTGTTCCGCGGTATCGAGAATTTCAAGATGTTCGACCTGGTCGTTCAGTTGACCGGTGGGGGACCCGGCTCCACGACAGAGCTGACGTCCATCAATCTGAAGCGCGAGGCGTTCGAGAAATGGCGCACCGGTTATGCATCCGCCTACGCGATCATCCTTTTCGTCACCGTCTTCGGATTGGCATCAATCTATGTGAAGGCGCTTAACAAGGTGAAGGAAAGATGAGCAGTTATTCCATCACCGAACCGTCGAAACGGCAGAAATGGGTCGCCGGCGCGCTGGTCATCCTCTATGCGCTGGTCACGGTCATGCCGCTTCTGTGGATCTTTGCGACGGGGTTCAAATCTTCTTCCGATTCCATCGCCTATCCGCCGCGGATCACGTTCGAACCGACATTGGAAGGGTACGTGAACCTGTTCACGACCCAGACGCGTCAGTCGGCGGAATATCTGGAAGCGAACCCGCCGACGACCTGGTATGAAGAAATCGTCCATGACAAGGGCATGGTGATTGCCGGGCCGTCGCGGTACGGCGAAAGGTTCCTGAATTCGGTCATCATCGGGTTCGGGTCGACCTTCCTGTCCGTGTTCCTTGGGACATTGGCCGCCTATGCGTTTTCGCGCTATCGGGTTCCGTTGAAGGACGATCTGCTGTTCTTCATCCTGTCGACGCGCATGATGCCGCCCATTGCGGTTGCCATTCCGATCTTCCTGATGTTCCGGTCGCTGGGCCTGTCGGACACGCATCTGGGGATGATCCTGCTTTATACGGCGGTCAACCTGTCCCTGTCGGTTTGGCTTCTAAAAGGGTTCATCGACGAAATCCCGCGGGAGTATGAGGAAGCGGCCCTGATCGACGGATACACACGGTTCCAGGCCTTCTGTAAGGTCGTGCTGCCGCAGGCCGCAACGGGCATCGCGTCGACCGCCATCTTCTGCCTGATCTTCGCCTGGAACGAATATGCGTTCGCGGTTCTACTGACGTCGGGGTCTGCGCAGACGGCGCCCCCCTTCATTCCGACCATCATCGGCGTTGGCGGTCAGGACTGGCCGGCGGTCGCCGCCGGGGCCACCATCTTCCTGGTTCCGGTCGTCGTCTTCACGGTCCTGCTGCGCAAGCATCTGTTGCGCGGGATCACATTCGGGGCAGTCCGGAAATGATGCGCTTTATCAACGATCTCATGCGTCTGCGCCGCGGCCCGTGGGAAATGGTCGCGTCCCTGCTGATTGCGTTGGGTGTGGTCATGCTGATGCAGCCCTATGCGCTGTGGGCCTACACCTATTCCTTCCTGGTTTTGCTGGTCGGCACGGTGATGTTCATCATCGTAAGCCACTTCCCGGATTGAACGGGGAAATCAGGTCATGACTGAATCAATTGTCCAAAAACGCATCGCCCTGGTCGCCCATGATGAAAAGAAGGCCGAAATGGTCGAATGGGCGCGGGACAATGTGGACATCCTGGGCCGGCACAAGATCTGGGGCACCGGGACGACCGGGCGTCTGGTCGCTGAACAGACGGGGCTTGAAATCAGCCTTTTGAAAAGCGGGCCGATGGGCGGGGACCAGCAGCTGGGCGCTATGATCGTGGACGGTGAATTGGATGTTCTGATCTTCTTCACCGATCCGCTGTCGGCGCTGCCTCATGACGTGGATGTGAAGGCGCTTCTGCGTGTGTCCACGCTGTATCAGACCGTTATCGCCTGTAACCGGGCGACGGCGGATTTTGTCATTCATTCGCGTATGTTCGAAAAGGCGCCTGCCCATGGCACAGATTGAAGTCAGGAACGTCCGAAAGGATTTTGGCGACTTCACCGCCGTTCAGTCCTCGTCCTTCAAGGTAGAGGACGGCGAGTTCTTTATGCTGCTGGGCCCGTCGGGTTGCGGCAAGACGACGACGCTTCGGATGATTGCGGGGCTGGAACTGCCGACGTCGGGCGAAATCTATATCGACGGAGAAGAAGTCGGCCAGAAACCGGCCAGTCAACGCGACATTGCTTTTGTCTTTCAGATGTTCGCGCTTTATCCGCACATGAATGTCCGAAAGAACATCAGCTATCCGCTGGTAAGCCAGGGGTTGCCCCGCGCGCAGGTGCGCGAAAAGGTGGCGGAAGTGGCCCGCATTCTGGGCATCGAAGGCATTCTGGACCGCCCTGTGGGCGGGCTTTCCGGCGGCGACCGTCAGCGGGTCGCGCTGGGCCGTGCGATTGTTCGCAACCCGAAATGCTTCCTGATGGACGAACCGCTGGGCGCCCTGGATGCGGAGTTCCGCGAGCATATGGCGGAAGAGTTGCGCAAGCTGCACGACCGCATGAATGCGACCACGGTCTATGTTACCCACGACCAGTTGGAAGCCATGCAGATGGGCGACAAGATCGTTGTCATGAACCATGGCGTCATCGAACAGTTCGGAACGCCGCAGGACATCTATGATAAACCTGCGACACGATTCGTGGCCGAGTTCATCGGTTCGCCGCCGATGAATTTCCTGAAATTCCACGCGAACCTGGATTCGGGCGCGCAAAGCGTTGAACTGAATCATCAGTCTTTCCAGGTCCCTGCACTTCGCGAAGCGTTTGACGGGGATGTCGTCTTCGGCGTCCGGCCGGAACATGTGCATCTTTCCGACAGTGCCGGATATCGCGGCGAAATAGTCGCGGCCGAATATCTGGGGACGACACAGATCGTAACCCTGCAGACCCGCAATGGGGAGGTGAAGGCCCGCATCCCGTCGGACCAGCCCGCGCGGGCGGGGGAAACGGTGGGACTTTCGTTCGACGGCAGCACGGTCACCCTGTTCGAAAACCAGACCGGACGCGCCCTGCGGTCGGAACTCAATGAAGGAGTTCTGTCCCATGGCTGACGTGATTATGCAGAACGTGTCGAAGTCATTCGGCGCCACCGTTGCGGTCGACGATGTGACCATGTCCGTAGGCGACGGCGATTTCGTGGTCCTGCTTGGGCCCACGGGGGCCGGCAAGACGACGACACTGCGCCTGATTTCCGGCCTGGAAGCGCCGGACGGTGGGGACATCCTGATTGACGGTCGGTCGGTCGTCCACGACACGCCGGCCGAACGCAACGTCGCGATGGTGTTTCAGCAGTATTCCCTGTACCCGCATATGAGTGTTCGGGAAAATCTCGCCTTTCCGCTGAAGTCGCCGATGCTGCGGACACCGGACGACGAGATTGAACGAAAGGTCCGCGAGGTCGCGGAAGTCCTTCACATTTCCCACAAGCTGGAAAACAAGGCGACGGCCCTGTCGGGCGGGGAAATGCAGCGTGTGTCGATCGGGCGGGCACTGGTTCGAAACCCGTCGATCTATCTGATGGATGAACCGCTGAGTTCGCTGGATGCGAAGCTGCGTGCCGAACTCAGGGTCGAACTGAAACGCATTCAGACCGGTCTGGGCGCGACAATGCTGTATGTGACCCACGACCAGATCGAAGCCATGACCATGGCAACCCATGTCGGCGTTCTGGACGAAGGGCGTCTGGTCCAGTTCGGAAGTCCCCGCGAAATCTATGAAAGTCCAATCAGCCTTTACGTTGCCGGGCGCCTGGGGCTGCCGCGCATCAATGTTCTGCCGGCGGACCTGTTTGCCGGCGCGCCCGCCGGGGCGAAATCCATCGGGCTGCGCCCCGAACATATCCAGCAGGGTGAAGGCAAGCCGGCGGCGGTAAAGCGCATTGAACATCTGGGGGACCAGACGCGCCTGCATCTCAATCTGGATGGGCATGACATCGTCACGCTGACCAACGTCCATACCGATCTCGAACCCGGCGATACCGTCGCCATCCAACCCCGAAAAGCGCTGTATTTTGATGAATCCGGCGTGCGGATTGTCTGAGGAGAGGGACCATGAATCAGTTCATCAATTCAAAAGAAACACTGGTCACCGAAGCGATCGACGGCACATTGCGGACAGCGGGCGGTCGTCTTGCCAGGCTGGACGGATATCCGCACATCAAGGTCGTGGTTCGAACCGACTGGGACAAATCCAAGGTGGCCCTGGTTTCGGGCGGCGGATCCGGCCATGAGCCGAGCCACGCCGGTTTTGTCGGTCAGGGTATGCTGACCGCCGCAGTCTGTGGCGAAGTTTTCGCATCGCCGTCGGTGGACGCGGTTCTGGCCGGCATCCTTGCCGTCACGGGCAAGGAAGGGTGCCTTCTGATCGTCAAGAACTATACCGGCGACCGGCTGAATTTCGGTCTGGCGGCCGAACGCGCACGCGCCCACGGGTTAAAGGTCAATATGGTGATCGTCGACGACGACATCGCGTTGCCGGACCTGCCGCAGGCACGCGGCGTCGCGGGCACGCTGTTCGTGCATAAGGTGGCCGGCGCGCTGGCGGAACAGGGCGCAGATCTGGACGCCGTAACGGCGGCGGCCGAACATGTCATAAAGGGGGTCGTTTCCATCGGCATGTCGCTGGATACCTGCACGATCCCCGGATCGCCCAAGGAAGACCGGATCGGACCGGGCAAGGCGGAACTGGGCCTTGGTATCCACGGGGAAGCCGGCATCGAACAGGTGAATTTTTCTACCGCGCGGGACGCAATGGAAATGGTGGTGGACCGGCTTGGGCCGCATATCGGACCGGGCCCGCATGTGGCGCTTTTGAACAATCTGGGCAGTGCCACGCCGCTTGAAATGGGTGTCCTGGCGGAAGAATTGCGCAATTCCCGTATCGGCGATCAGATCCGCTGGATGGTCGGCCCGGCTGCCCTGATGACGTCGCTGGACATGCGCGGTTTTTCCGTGTCGCTTCTGCCGGTAACGAAAGCGGACGAATCCGCGCTGCTGGCTCCGGTCACGCCCTGGGCCTGGCCCGGGTGCCTTCCGGTCGGCGATGTCGGTGTGGTCGCCTTGCCGGACGGGTTGGTTCCGATCAAGCCGATTCCGTCCCAGAATGCCGCGACGAAGGAATTCGTCGAACGCTGCTGTCGGATCATGATCGACGCCGAAGCGGACCTGAACGCGCTGGATGCCAAAAGCGGCGACGGCGACACGGGAAGCACCCTGTCGACCGCGGCGCGCGCGCTTCTGGGGGCGACCGACCGCCTGCCGCTGGCGGACCAAACGCAGTTGTACAGTGCGATCGGTCTGGAACTCAGTCAGGCGATGGGCGGGTCTTCTGGTGTTCTGTTGGCGATTTTCTTTGCCGCCGCCGGTGACGCGTCCGCGGCGGGCAAGGACCCTATCGGCGCCTTGAAGGCGGGTCTGGACCGAATTCAGCAGGTGGGCGGCGCAAGGCCCGGCGACCGCACGATGATCGATGCCCTGGCACCGGCACTGGAACACCTGGGGTCCGGCCTTGCCGCGGCGGCCGCTGCCGCGCGGGAAGGGGCCGATGCCACCGCCAACATCACGCGTGCGCGTGCGGGCCGTGCAAGTTATCTTTCGGAAGAAAGCCTCGCCGGCCACAATGACCCGGGCGCGGAGGCCGTCGCGCGCTTGTTCGAACAGTTGAGTGCGTAAGGCCCGACCCGCGCTGTAACCGAAAGGGACAGCCCAAAATCGTCTCCGCACTGACAGTCGGATCGGCCATGGTCGATATCATCGTGATTGTCGCCGACAGCGATGTCGAGCGGATGACGATGCACAACGATGCCTCTTCCTTTCTGTTGCTGGAACAGGGCCGCAAGACGGAGGCACTGTCGATCACCGATCATACCGGCGGCGGCGCGGTCAATGCGGCGGTTTGCATGGCGCGGCTGGGCCTGGATGTTTCGACCCTGATCAAGATCGGGCAGGACGGCGACGCGGAACGGATCGAGTCTCGCCTCGGGAAAGAAGGGATCGACCCGTCTGCGATCGTCAGGACCGACGTGCTTCCGACCGGCCGTGCGGTAATGGTCAGTTCCCACGATCAGAACGCGACCATCTTCACACAGCGCGGCGCGAATACCCTGTTGGTGCGGGATGATATTCGCCCGGAAATGTTCGACGGTCGCGACCTGGTCTATATCACCAATCTGTCGAACAGGTCGGCCGACTGCTTCCCCGAAATTGTGCGTCTGGCCAAGGTGGCGGGCGCATTCGTTGCGGCGAACCCCGGCATTCGCCAGCTGACATCCCGGTCGGGCGCATTCATGAAGTGCCTGCCGTCCATCGACTTTCTGGCGGTGAACCGGAAAGAGGCGGAAGCGATGGTCCCCACACTGGTGGCCAGCGTTGATGGACCGGACGACCCGGCACCGTCGGACCCGTCCCTGCCGCGGCTTTGGCGCGTCGGGTTGGAATTCGGCGGGTTCTCGCTGGGGCTTTCATCGTTTCTGGGCCGGATGCGCAGTCTGGGTGTCGGGTCGGTAGCCGTGACCGACGGCAGCCAGGGCGCCTATCTGGCAAACGATCAGGGTGTCTTTTTCTGTCCTGCAGCCGACGTTGAAGTCCAGGGCACGGCGGGGGCGGGGGATGCGTTTTCGTCGACCCTGTGCGCCAGTCTGGCCGAGGGATTTTCGCCTGCGGATGCGTTGATTCGCGCGACGTTGAATGCATCGTCCGTCGTCGGTGCGATTGACGCGCAGTCGGGGCTGTGCACGCGCGAACGACTTGATCTTGCGGCCGGTCGGGAAGATCACGGTTTGGCGGTCACCCGACTTGGATGAATGTCAGACCTTCGTGAAGACGAAGGCGCCCCAGATGACCGACAGGATGGCCGCCCCCCATAACGGGGTCCCGAACAGGCCCAGCCACGCCAGGAAAATCATGCACGCCCCCAGATAACTCAGGAACAACCGGTCACCGCGTGTCGTGTCCAGCCCCAGTATGCCGCGCCGTGGCGCGCCGCCCGGCCGCCGCCATTCAAGAAAGGCCACCGTCGCAATTCCACCAAAAATCAGGACGAAGAACATCGCCGTCGGCCAGGTCCATGCCATCCAGGTCAGCATTGTTTGCGTTCCCCCTTAGACGCGCCCAAGGGCAAAGCCCTTGGCGATATAATTGCGCACGAAATAGATGACGATGGCGCCCGGAATGATCGTCAGGCACCCCGCTGCGGCCAGCAGGCCGAGTTCATAACCGGACGACGATGCGGTTCGGGTCATCGTCGCCGCAATCGGTTTGGCTTCGACAGCCGTCAGTGTCTTTGCCAGCAGCAGTTCGACCCAACTGAACATGAAGCAGAAAAAGGCCGCGACGCCGATCCCCGATCCGATGTTCGGAATGAAAATGCGGGTGAAGAAGCGCGGGAAGGAATATCCGTCGACATAGGCGGTTTCATCCAGTTCCCGCGGGACACTGGACATGAACCCTTCCAGGATCCAGACCGCCAGCGGAATGTTGAACAGGCAATGTGCCAGCGCGACCGCGATGTGCGTATCGAACATCTCGATCGATGAATAGAGCTGGAAGAACGGCAGTGCGAAAACCGCTGGCGGCGCCATGCGGTTCGTCAGCAGCCAGAAGAACAAATGCTTGTCGCCGACGAACCTGAAGCGCGAAAAGGCATAGGCTGCCGGCAGCGCGACCGAAACGGATATGATCGTGTTCAAGGACACGTAGATAAGGGAATTGATGTATCCCCAGTACCAGGTCGGATCGGTCAGGATCTGGACATAGCTTTCGACGGTGAATTCCGCCGGGAACCAGCTGAAACCCGCCAGAATCTCGTTCGTTGTCTTGAACGACATGTTCAGAAGCCAATAGATCGGCAGCATCAGGAACAGAATGTAAAGCGTCGGCGCCAGCCATGTGAATTTTCGCATTCTTCCCGTCCCCCTATTGGTCGCCGCGCGTCATGACGGTGTAGAACACCCACGACACGAACAGTGTGATCAGGAAATAGATCAGCGACATCGCCGCCGCCGGACCCAGGTCGAACTGCCCCAGGGCAATCTTCACCAGGTCGATGGATAGGAATGTCGTTGAATTGCCGGGGCCGCCGCCGGTCAGGACGAACGGTTCGGTATAGATCATGAAACTGTCCATGAACCGCAACAGGACGGCAATCGTCAGAACCCGGTTCATCTTCGGGAACTGGATGTGACGGAACACCGCCCAGCGGCTGGCGCCGTCAATCTTCGCCGCCTGATAATAGGCGTCGGGTATGGAAATCAGACCGGCATAGGCCAGCAGCACGACCAGACTGGTCCAGTGCCAGACATCCATCAGGACGACGGTGAACCATGCGGACACCGGCTGTTGGGTATAGTCATAGTCGATGCCGATGCTGTTCAGCCCATATCCCAGCAACCCGATATCGGGCAGGGCAAAGATATTCCACATCGCCCCCACCACGTTCCAGGGGATCAAAAGCGGCAGGGCCATCAGGACCAGGCACACTGAAACCCACGGCCCCTTGCGCGGCATGGTCAATGCGATTGCCACGCCCAACGGCAGTTCGATCGCCAGGATAATGGCGGTGAACAGGAACTGACGTCCCAGTGCGGCGTGGAAACGGTCCGATGAAAGCACATCTTCGAACCAGCCGACGCCGTGCCAGAAGAACTGGTTGTTCCCGAAGGTTTCCTGGACCGAATAGTTCACGACGGTCATCAGCGGCACCAGCGCGTTGAATGCGACCAGCAGGACAACCGGGACGACAAACCACCAGGCTTTTTGAGATTCGGGCTTCCCGTTCATGGCTCAGGCACCCTTTCCAGATTTGTCGTTCGCCGCATTTACAATGCGTCCATCCGCATAGATCCATGTCCGTGCGGGGTCGAATACGACCCGCGCCGTCCCGGTCGGCACCGCCTGACCGTCATCCAGCGACAGGAAGACGCGGCTTCCCCTGGACCGTGTTTCGACGACCCGCCGGCGACCTGCATCTGAAACACGCACGACATCCACCGGAATACCGGCGTCGCGTTCGTCGGTAAAACGCACGAATTCGGGCCGTATGCCGATTTCCGTTTTCCGGGCATCGTCCAGGGGGCCGACCGGTCCGCCGGAAACAGGGATTGCCGTTCCTTCGAAGATCGCCTGACCGTCCTTCGTTTCGCAAGGCAGGACGTTCATGCCAGGGGAACCGATGAAATGCCCGACAAACGTATGGGCTGGACATTCGAACAGGTCCACCGGCGTTCCGATCTGAACCACTTCGCCCGCGTCCATCACCACGACCTCATCGGCAAAAGTCAGTGCCTCTGTCTGGTCGTGGGTCACATAGATCATGGTCAGGCCGACCGCCTGATGCAGTTCCTTCAGCTTGGACCGCAGTTTCCATTTCAGGTGCGGGTCGATGACGGTCAGCGGCTCGTCGAACATGACAACATTCACATCCTCACGCACCAGGCCGCGGCCCATCGAAATCTTCTGTTTGGAATCCGGCCCCAGACCCTTTGCGCGGTTGGACAGCATGTCCGACAGTTCCAGCATCTCGGCAATCTCCCCGACGCGGGACCGAACGCGGGCTTCGTCCACGCCACGATTGCGCAGCGGAAAGGCCAGATTGTCGAACACCGTCATCGTGTCATAGATGACGGGAAACTGGAAAACCTGGGCAATCGCCCTTTGGTCCGGCGTCTGATCTGTCACATCGCGACCATCGAACAGGACCTGTCCGTTCGACGGGTGCAACAGACCGGAAATGATATTCAGCATCGTCGTTTTGCCGCAGCCCGACGGGCCCAGCAACGCGTATGCGCCCCCATCCATGAATTTCAGGTCCAGGGACTTCAGCGCCCAGTCCCCTTCGTCCTTCGGATCGGGAAGGTAGGAATGGTGCATTTCCTTCAGGTGAATTTCAGCCATCGTTCCGCCCCCTTACGCCGAACCGCCGGTTACCCGGTGTCCGTCTTGGGTGAAATACAACGCGCGGGAGACATCCAGATAGAAGTCATGCGCTTCGCCCACTTCGAACGGGTGGACGCCTTCGCTCTGGCTGACCCAGGCGTGGTCGCCCAACTGGAAATGCGCGACGCTTTCCGAACCGGAAAGCTCTGTCACCAGGACGCGGCCATGCACCTGAACCGTGTGATCCGCCGATGGACGGGGACTGACAAAGTTCGGTCGCAGGCCCACAGCATAGTCGCCGTCCGCCGCGCCGGCGATGTCGCCGGCCGCAGGCCACGAAACACCGTCGCCCAGCGTCACCGTTTCCCCAGACTTTCGCACGGCCGCACAGTTGATCGGTGGGTCCGAAAAGGCCTCCGCCGTTTCCAGATTTTCCGGATTGCGATAGACGTCCGACGTCGGTCCGAACTGGGTTACACGTCCTTCCACCAACGTCGCCGTCGCCCCGCCCAGCATCAGGGCGTCCGTCGGTTCCGAAGAGGCATAGACGACGACCGCGCCGCGGTCCGACAGCAGCCGGGGAAGTTCGTCCCGCAGTTCCTCGCGCAGCTTGTAGTCCAGGTTCGCCAGCGGTTCGTCCAGCAGGACCAGGTCCGCATCCTTCACAATGGCGCGCGCGATCGCGGTGCGCTGCTGCTGGCCGCCGGACAGTTCGCCGGGGCGCCGATGAAGCATGGGGGTAAGACGCAGAAGATCCGCGGTTTCACGAACCCGGCGGTCGATTTCTGTTTCCGCCAGGCGCGCGATCCGCAGCGGCGAGGCGATATTTTCATATACGGTCGCATGGGGGTAGTTCACAAAGAACTGATGCACTAGGCTGACTTTGCGCTGTTGGGTCGATACGTGGGTGATGTTGCGGCCGTTCAGCCAGATTTCACCCTCGGTCGGCTGTTCCAGGCCCGCCATCATCTTGATCAGCGTGGTCTTGCCCGCGCCTGTCGCCCCAAGCAGGACATTAAATCCGCCGTCGATCAATTTCAGGTCGGTCTGGTAGATATGGGTATCCCCACCGACCTTCTTGACGATACCTTTTAATTCCATCGGCATATGTTCGGTCCACATCTGTGGCGCGACGCGAAAGTACCGGGACGTCGCGAATTTATCGATAAAGTGTAAAGAAAAATTGGGAGCGGCGCACGCGCGGCCGCTCCCAGGTTCTGCGTGAGCGGTTTACTCAGCCCAGCGCTGGATCAGTTCTTCGTATGCAATGGTCTCACCGGGCGGGTCCTCATCCACGGGAGGTTTGGGAGAACCCGGCTGCGAGAGCCAGTATTCCGGATCGCGCTCTTCATTGAGACGCGGTCCGCAGCCGCCATAGACGTTTGCACCTTCATCGGCAGCCTGCATACGCGACATCACCAGATCCATTTCGGTGGCCAGTCGGTCCATCGCTTCCTGCGGCGTGAATGCGCCGGAGTTCACGTCCCCGATCTGCTGCCACCAGATTTGTGCCAGCTTCGGATAGTCCGGCACATTGACCCCGGTCGGCGTCCACAGGACACGGTCCGGCGAGCGATAGAACTCGACCAGCCCGCCCAACTGCGGCGCGCGCTCGGTGAAGCTTTCGTGGCGAACCGTGCTGTCACGGATGAATGTCAGCCCGACATGGCTCTTGCGGACATCCACCGTCTGGGAAACGACGAACTGGGCGTAAAGCCAGGCCGCCTGACGACGGTCCACCGGGGTGGATTCGAACAGCGTCCAGGAACCGGCGTCCTGATACCCCAGCTTTTGGCCTTCTTCCCAATAGGGGCCGTGCGGGCTGGGCGCCATCCGCCAAAGCGGGTTGCCGTCTTCGTCCACCGTGTTGTTGCCTTCGGACTGCGGCGCGACCATGGATGCGGTGAACGCCGTGTACCAGAAGATCTGCTGTGCGACGTTCCCCTGGCTGAGCGCCGGAAGGGACTGATAGAAGTCATAGCTTGCCGCACCGGGCGGAGCATATTGGCGAAGCCATTCGTCCCACTTGCGGATGGCATAGACCGCCGCCGGACCGTTCGCCGCGCCGCCGCGGGACACGGAAGCACCGACCGGGTTACAGGTTCCCGGTTCCATCCGGATGCCCCATTCGTCGACCGGCACGCCGTTCGGCAGGCCCGTGGACCCGGCACCCGCCATTGACAGCCACGCATCGGTCATGCGCCAGCCCAGGTCGGGTGCGCGCTTGCCATAGTCCATGTGGCCATAGACCCGAACACCGTCGATTTCCTGAACATGGACGGAGAAGAATTCGGCAATGTCCTCATACGCGGACCAGTTGACCGGAACGCCGAGGTCATAGCCGTAGATTTCGCGGAACTGTGCCTGCAGGTCTTCGCGTGCGAACCAGTCGGCCCGGAACCAGTACAGGTTCGCAAACTGTTGGTCCGGCAATTGATAAAGCGACCCGTCCGGACCCGTCGTGAAGGAAATCCCCATGAAATCGTCAAGGTTCAGATTGGGGTTCGTTACGGACGCGCCGTCGCCGGCCATCCATTCCGTCAGGTTCGTTGCAAGCTGAAGACGGGAATGCGTCCCGATCAGGTCCGAATCGTTGACATAGGCATCATACAGGTTCCGGCCTGTCTGCATCTGGGTCTGGACGGCCTGAACGACCTCCCCTTCACCAAGCAACTGGTGGTTGACCCGAATGCCGGTGATTTCCTCGAAAGCCCGCGCCAGGACGTTCGATTCATATTCGTGCGTTGGAATGGTTTCCGACAGGACGTTGATTTCCATCCCCTGGAACGGCGCGGCGGCGTCAATGAACCACTGCATTTCCGCAAGCTGTTCATCGCGTGAAAGTACCGATGGTTGAAATTCCTCGTCTACCCAGCGTTCCGCGGCTTCCATGTCCGCAAACGCGGGCGCGGATACCAGCCCCATGGCCAGCACCGCAGCGACGCTCGTTGTTCGAAGTAGCATCATCTCCCTCCAGGTTATCTTTTTTTGTACACCGAATGTGTATGCTTGACTTTCATATGAAGCTAAGTTGAAAGTCAATACGAAATTAAAATACAAAAAATGAAAGCCAACCGCGCGTTCGTTGCGGCGACAGGGGAATAGGAACAAGGGCGAATGCAATGCTGACCGAGCGACAGAAGGACATTCTGCGCCGCGCCGCCAATTCGGACCGCGTGGAGGTCGAAGAACTTTCGGCTCATTACGACGTGTCGCCGCAAACCATCCGCAAGGACCTGAACGACCTGTGCGAACGGGGACTTCTGACCCGTGTGCACGGTGGCGCCCGGGCACCGAACTCGGTGTCGAATACAACCTATCAGCATCGCCGCGAATCCTATGCGGAGGAGAAAACGCGGATCGGTCAGGCGGCCGCCGCCTGCATTCCGAACAATTCGTCCGTCATCATCAATATTGGGACGACGACCGAAATGGTCGCCCGGGCGCTGTATGATCACACGGACCTGATCGTCATCACCAACAACATCAATGTCGTAACAATTCTAAGCGGATCGCCGTCCAAGGAACTGATCCTGGCGGGCGGTGTCGTGCGCCAATCCGACGGCGGCATTGTCGGTGAAGCGACGATGGAATTCATCCGTCAGTTTCGGGCGGACTTTGCCGTCATCGGAGCATCTGCCGTTGATGAAAACGGCATCATCCTGGACTTCGACATGCGGGAGGTCTCGGTGGCGCGCACGATCATCGAATCCGCGCGGAAGGTCGTCCTGGTGATCGACAGTTCAAAGTTCGAACGCCGGTCGACGGTTCGCATCTGCGACGTCTCTGCCATTGATTACGTGGTCTGCGATTCCGAACCGCCCGCCCGTTTCAGGCAGGCGTGTCTGGAAAACGACTGCGAAATCATTGTCGCAGAGGAGTTACAGGATTTGTCCGTGCAGCATGAAGGTATCGCCCGTGTCCGATAACGGTCCATCGAACATTTTTGATCTGGCGGTGATCGGCGGCGGCATCAACGGATGCGGAATAGCCCGTGATGCGGTGGGACGCGGACTGTCCGTTGCGTTGATCGAAAAGGGGGATTTGGCCCAGGGCACCTCTTCGGCTTCGACAAAGCTGTTCCACGGCGGGCTGCGCTATCTGGAATTCTATGAGTTCCGTCTGGTGCGCGAGGCGCTTCGCGAACGCGAGACCCTGTTGCGCGCAATGCCGCATATCTCCTGGCCGATGCGGTTTGTGTTGCCGCACCATTCCGGCCTGCGCCCGGCATGGTTCCTTCGGTTGGGTCTTTTCATCTACGACCATTTGGGCGGGCGAAAGATTCTGCCGCCCACGCGGACGGTCGACCTGCACACTGACCCGGTTGGTGTTCCCCTGAAGGACCTGTACAAGACGGCATTCGAATATTCTGATTGCTGGGTGGAAGATTCCCGCCTTGTGGTTCTTAACGCGCGCGATGCCGCGGACCGGGGGGCGGCGGTATATACCCGCACCTGTTGCGAACGGGCTGAACGGGCCGATGGCGTCTGGCAGGTGACGCTTCGGAATATGGAAACCGGCGCCGTCACAACGGTATGGGCGCGCGCGTTGGTCAACGCCGGCGGCCCCTGGGTCGACCAGGTGATTCAGCATAGGTTGGGCCTGAACATGTCCGACCGGATCCGGCTGGTGCGCGGAAGCCACATCGTTACCCGTCGCCTGTTTGAACATGACCGCGCCTATATTTTTCAGAACGCGGACGGGCGCATCGTATTCGCCATTCCCTATGAATCCGACTACACGCTGATCGGCACAACGGACGTTGATCATGACCAATCGCCGGAGGACGTTTCCTGCTCAAAGGAGGAAGCGGCCTACCTGCGCGATGCCGCATCCCAGTATTTCGAACGCCCGATTGAAGAAGACGATATTGTCTGGACCTATTCCGGTGTCCGTCCGCTTTATGACGACGGCGCGAAATCCGCTACGGCCGCAACGCGCGACTATGTCCTGAAGGTAGAAGACCAAAACGGTTCTGCGCCGCTGTTGAGCATATTCGGCGGGAAAATCACGACCTATAGACGCCTTGCGGAAGCGGTGCTTGCAAAACTGTCCCCCTATTTCGTGGACCTGGCGGGTGACTGGACGGCGGGCGTGCCCTTGCCGGGGGGCGGCTTCGACATTTCGGACTTCGACCGGCTGATCGCCGAGTTGCGCGCGGACCGGCCGTGGCTGGACCAGGTATGGGCAAAGCGGTTGGTGCGTGCTTACGGAACGCAGGCGGCGGAAATACTGTCCGATGTCCGCGCCGAAACCGATTTGGGAACGAAATTCGGATGGAACCTGACCGCGCGGGAAGTCGATTGGCTGATGGACCGTGAATGGGCGCGAACGGCAGATGATGTGCTTTGGCGGCGCAGCAAGGTCGGCCTGCGTTTCAGCCCGGCCGAAATGGCGGCGCTTGAATCATACATGTCTATTCGGTTGACGGATGCCGACGACCGAAATGTGATGAACGAATAAAAATCAGAATGCAGTCAGTTCTTGGGGGGAGTCATGGCCGGATACACGCTTGCCATAGATCAGGGGACGACATCCAGCCGCGCCATCGTCTTTGATGCGGACCGCAACATCGCCGGGGTCGGACAATGCGAATTCACGCAGCATTATCCGAAATCCGGCTGGGTGGAACATGATCCCGAAGACATCTGGCGGACGACGGTTTCCACCTGTCGCGACGCACTGTCGAACGCGGGCATCGACGCCGCCCAACTGGCGGCGGTGGGGGTCACGAACCAGCGTGAAACGACGGTTGTATGGGACCGAAAGACCGGGGCGCCCATCTATCATGCGATCGTCTGGCAGGACCGGCGCACCGAACCGATCTGTCAGTCGTTGCGCGAACGGGGCCTGGGGACCAGCATCACCGAAAAGACGGGCCTTCTTCCCGATTCCTATTTTTCGGGGACAAAGGTTGCGTGGATCCTGGACAATGTAGACGGCGCGCGAGGCCGGGCGGAGCGTGGCGAACTGCTGTTCGGAACAGTGGACAGTTTCCTGATATGGCGGCTGACCGGCGGTAAACGCCATGTGACGGATGCGACCAATGCATCCCGGACGATGCTCTACAACATTCACAAGGGAAACTGGGACGCCGACCTGTGCGATGCCATCGGCGTGCCGCAGTCCATGCTGCCGGAGGTGCTGGACAGCGCGGCCGATTTCGGGACGGTGGAAGCCGATATTCTGGGACAAGCGGTCCCGATCCTGGGGGTGGCCGGCGACCAGCAGGCCGCGACGGTCGGTCAGGCGTGTTTCCAGCCCGGCATGATGAAATCCACATACGGCACCGGCTGTTTTGCCCTGTTGAACACCGGCGAAACGGCAGTGCCGTCCCGGAACCGGATGCTGACGACTATTGCCTATCAATTGGATGGGAAACCGACCTATGCCCTTGAAGGGTCGATCTTCATCGCCGGTGCGGTGGTTCAATGGCTGCGCGATGGTTTGGGCATCATCAAGGATGCCGCGGAAACGCACGCGCTGGCGGAACAGGCCGACCCCGATCAGGACGTCATTATCGTCCCCGCCTTCACCGGTTTGGGCGCCCCTTATTGGGACAGTGCCTGCCGTGGGTCCATCCATGGCCTGAGCCGCGGGACGGGGCCGGCGGAACTGGCTAGGGCGGCCCTGGAATCCGTGGGGCACCAGACCCGCGACCTGCTTGAGGCGATGCAGGGCGATTGGGCGTCGCAGTCCGAAACCGTATTGCGGGTCGACGGCGGCATGACCGCCAGCGATTGGACGATGCAGTTCCTGTCCGACATTCTGGGCGCGCCCGTCGACCGGCCGCAGGTTCTGGAAACCACGGCGCTGGGGGCGGCGTGGCTGGCCGGAATGCGCGCGGGCCTCTATCCCGGAACGGACGGGTTCGCGAAAGATTGGGCCCTTCAGAAACGCTTTATGCCATCCATGCCCCGCGATGCGGCGGACGGCAAATATGCGCGGTGGAAGGATGCGGTCGCCCGCACGCTCAGCCGCTGAATATCTGAACACACGCGCGACCCGCGGCGGGCAGCATCAGGGACCGGCTTCGGCATCTTCATTATAGTTGCGAAGTCCTTCGATGGTCGGTCTGTGATTCTGGAAAAGCCGGATCAGGGCATCCATTACACCACGGATTCGCGGCAGCGCCCTGAGGTCGCGATGCACAAGCAACCATTGATCGGTCGCAACATCCGGCAGGGTTTCCCCGAAACGGGTTAGCGACGGGTCCGTGTCGCCGATATGGCAGGGCAGGACCGTCAGGGCGGCACCGCTGCGCGCGATGTCCCGCAGGACAAGCCAGTCGTTTACGCGAATCACCGGACGCGACCCATCCAACAGATCAAGCAGCCATTTCTGGCCCGGCATATAGGTGTGTTCCTCGTCAAAGCCGGCCCAGGGAACGGTTTTCATCCCGTCCGCCACGGCCCGCCGCACCAGCGCCTTTGCCCCATAGACCGCATAGCCGACCGTTCCCAACCGCCGGGTGATCAGGTTCGCGCTGTCGGGCACCTGTTCCCGGATCAAAAGGTCGGCCTCGCGGCGGGAAAGGTTTGCCAGCAAGTGACTGGAAACAAGTTCGATTTCAACGCATTGCAGGTTCTCGCGCACTTCTGGCAGGTGCGCGGCAATGAACCCAGCCATCGCTTCCCCCGCGGAAACACGGACGGTGCCCTTCGCGGTGTCGCTCAAAGTTGCGCTTCGACGGTCGACGGTTTCTGCCGCCCGTTCCATTTCCAGGGCGTCGGCCAGCAGTTCCTCCCCCGCTGCCGTCAGGACGAACCGATCCGGCAACCGGTCGAACAGACGCGTGCTGAAAGCGTCTTCCAGGGCACGGATGCGGCGTGAAACGGTCGGGTGGCTGACATCAAGTTCGCGTGCGGACGCCGTCAGGCTTCCTTCCCGCGCCAGGGTCAGAAAGACCCGCAAGTCGTCCCAATGCCATTCCGTCATGGGAGATGCCCTCATACTTTCCTGTTCAAATTTGTACAAACGTTGGCCAAATTTGTCGAATGGTCAACGTTAGTGTTCAGGATATGATTGTGGCGTCCGAATGTTGGAATGGAGAAAGTCGATGCATTTTGAAAGACGCTTGTGGTCCTTTACCGAGGGGGTGCGTTCCCGGATCGCGGCCGGTGTGTTGATCGGATTGTGCGGTGTCGGCCTGGGTGTCGCACGGTTGGGGTTGCTTGGATGGCTTATCGGACGGCTGTTCGCGGGTGATGAAATCGCCGACCTGACAGTCCCCATCGTTCTGATTGCCGCCGTCATGGTCCTGCGTGGTGCTTTCGAACATTGGCGGACCATGATCGCCCATGAAACCGCGGCGCGGGTTCAACATCGCCTGCGTCGGGCAATCTATGACAAGATCGCCTCCCTCGGTCCCGGCACGGTCGCACAAAGCCGTTCGGGCGCCCTGACCCTTTCCCTGATCGACGGGGTCGAACAGCTTGAAACCTATTTCGGGCAGTTCCTGCCGCAGTTTCTGATTTCCCTTCTGACACCGGTCCTGATCTTCGCGGTCGTCGCTTTCATCGATCTGCCGGTTGCGGCTGTCATGCTGTTCTTTGCACTGTTTGCGTTGCTTGCACCGGCACTGTGGCACCGGTTCGACGAACGGAAATCCGCTGACCGACAAAACGCCTATGAAGCCTTTGCCGCCGAATTCCTGGATTCGATCCAGGGGTTGGCGACGCTGAAGGCGTTCGGGCAAAGCGCGGCGCGCGCCGACATGCTGGAACACAATGCCCGGGACCTGTTCCGTCGAACCATGTGGGTTCTGGCAACGAACGTGTTGAGCCGCGGCATTACCGACAGCGCCATCGCCTGCGGTGCGGCCTGTGCGTTGGCGCTGGGGGCATTGCGTGTCGAAAGCGGTGCCATGTCGCTGACCGGGTTGCTGATTATCCTGATGCTGGGGGTGGAAGTTTTCCGGCCCATACGGGAACTGCGAAACGTGCTGCATCAGGGGATGGTCGGGATGTCCGCAGCGCAAGGGATCTACAAGATCATGGATCGCGCGCCGATTGTCGCGGACAACCCGCCGGCCAAGGTCGACCGACCGCTGGAGCCCAGCATCGCATTTGAAAATGTGCGGTTCCGGTATCCCGGCACACGGCGCGATGTCCATAATGGCCTGAACTTCAGGATAGAAGCCGGAAGCCGCATCGGGCTGGTGGGAACGTCCGGCGGCGGCAAGTCGTCCGTCGTGCGGCTGCTCCTCCGGTTCTATGATCCGGATGACGGGCGCATTGCGATCGGCGGGACGGACTTGCGGGACCTTTCCTTCGAACAGATTCGTTCAATGATCTCCGTCGTCAATCAGGACACATTCCTGTTCCACGGTACAGTGGGTGAAAACATCCGCATGGGTGACCCGTCGGCAAGCGATGCGGAAATAGAAGCGGCGGCGCGGGCCGCGAACATTCACGACTTCATCGCCGGCCTGCCTCAGGGGTACGACACGATCATCGGTGAAAAGGGGATCAAGCTTTCCGGCGGTCAGCGTCAGCGCGTTGCCATAGCCCGCGCCCTGTTGCGGGACACGCCGATCCTGGTCCTGGACGAAGCGCTGTCGGCGGTTGATGCGGAAAACGAAGCCGTCATTCAGGAAGCCCTGGACCGGCTGATGCAGGGGCGCACGACGCTGATCCTGGCCCACCGGCTTTCCAGCATTATCGGATGCGACCGGATTCTGGTGCTGGATCAGGGACGGGTTGTCGAAAGCGGCAATCATACCGACCTGATCGCGTCGGACGGTGTCTATACGCGACTGATGTCCGGGCAGGCCCGTGAATCGCGCGAACAGACCACCCGCACCCAGGCGGATGCCGAACCTGTGTCCGCGTCCGCTGAATCGGTTGCCGATGTACCGGGCGGTGCGGTGTCCGCGCCGACCGAAGGGATCATTCGTGCAGAAGGGTTGAACTGGTATCAGGTCGTGGCTGCGCTGATGGGCGTCATCATGCCGTGGAAGGGCCGTTTGACCGCGACTTTTACCTTTGGCGTGTTGCGTGTCCTGACCTTCATCGGGGTTGGTGCGTTGAGCGCGATGGTCGTGTATGCGTTGAAGAACGGCCTGCCGTATGAAGGCTACCTGTGGGCGCTTGCGGTGGTTGCGCCGCTGACCGGCGTGTTGCACTGGCTTGAATCATGGGTCGCGCACGATATGGCGTTCCGGCTTCTGGCCGAAATGCGGATTAATGCGTTCCGCAAGCTGGATGCGCTGGCACCGGCCTATCTGGTCCGGCGGCGCACGGGCGACCTGATGGCGCTGGCGACGCACGACATCGAACTGGTTGAATATTTCTTTGCCCATACCGTCGCGCCCGCGTTCGTGGCCATCATCGTGCCGGCGGGCGTGTTGAGCGTGCTTGCGATGCAAAGCCCCTGGCTGGCCGTCGCGCTGGCGCCCTTCCTGATTGCGGTGGGGCTTAGTCCGCTTCTGTTGCGCAAACGCGTCGACAGACTTGGTTCCAAAGCGCGCGAAGCGTCGGGCGAACTGGCGGCAGCCGCGGTGGATTCCGTGCAGGGGTTGGGCGAAATCGTTGCCTTCCAGCAGGAAAAGCGCCGCGGCGAACAGCTGGATGCGCTGTCGGACAGACATATCGCATTGCGGCTTCCTTTTTTCGGGGAACTGACCCTTCAGCAAAGCCTGCTGGAAGTGCTGACCGGCCTTGGCGGGTTGGCGGTTGTGGTGACCGGCGGTGCACTTACGATGGGCGGTGCACTGGACCCGGCGCTGCTGCCGCTGTCGACAATTCTTGCAATGGCGGCATTCCTGCCGGTGTCGGAAATCGTCCAGATCGGCCGTCAGCTTGCCGATACGTTGGGGGCGACGCGGCGGGTCTATGCGCTGGAAAACGAACCGGTCCCCGTCACCGATGGCCCCGGCGTTCCGGCAGAGACCGGCGCCGCCGGCCTGTCGCTGGACGGCGTGGGCTTTGCCTATCCCGGGCAGCCGCGGCCGGCCCTGTCGGATGTCAGTTTCAGTGTGTCCGCCGGTCAGACCGTCGCCCTGGTCGGGCCGTCCGGTGCGGGCAAGACGACGACGGCACAGCTTCTGATGCGGTTCTGGGATCCGGATCGCGGCAGTATCCGGATGAACGGTGAAGACCTGCGGAACTATGCGCTGGACGATCTGCGCCGGAATATCGCGCTGGTGGCACAGGATACCTATCTGTTCAACGATACGCTGCGCGCGAACATCCTGATCGGCCGGCCCGATGCGGATGATGAGGCCCTGAAGGCGGCGATCGAACAGGCGTCACTGACCGACCTGATCGACATGTTGCCGGACGGACTGGATACACCGGTCGGCGAACGGGGAACCAGCCTGTCTGGTGGGCAACGGCAGCGTGTGGCAATTGCGCGTGCGTTCCTCAAGGACGCGCCGGTGCTGATCCTGGATGAAGCGACGTCGCACCTGGATGCCGTGAACGAACAGGAATTGCGCCGGTCCCTGCAGCGGCTTCAAAAAGACCGGACAACAGTCGTCATTGCCCACCGGCTTTCGACCATCCGTGATGCGGACAGCATCATCGTCCTGGATGAAGGGCGGGTCGCCGAACAGGGGACCCATGCGGAACTGCTTCGTCGAAATGGCCTGTATGCCCGGCTGATATCGCGCCAGATCGCATCGACGGAGGCCGCCGCATGAACCCGGTCAGGTAACGGCGGATTTCCGGCTGTATTTAGGGTCGCGCCACAGCGCCCCGTCGATGACGTCGCACAGGATGCCCGCCGCCCTGACGACGTCATCTTCATCCAGATACAGCGGGGTAAAACCGAATCGCATGATGTCGGGGGCACGAAAATCGCCAATCACGCCACGGTCGATCAGTGCCTGCATGGCGGCGTAACCCTGTTCGAATGCGAAGGATACCTGCGATCCGCGAAGTGCGGGGTCCCGTGGCGACGCAAGTGCCAGCCGCGGGCACCGGCCTTCCACTTCCCGGATAAAACATTCGGACAGGCGGATCGATGCGGCGCGCACATCGTCCAAGTCAATTCCGTCCCAGACATCAAGCGCCCGATTCAGGATCGACAGTTGGACGATCGGCGGGGTTCCGACCCGCAACCTTTCGGTCGACATGGCCGGGCGGTAATCCAGATCCATGGCGAACGGTGCTTCATGCCCCATCCAACCGGCAAGCGCCGGCTGAACATCGGCCACGATGTCCGGCCTAACATAGATGAACGCGGGCGCGCCCGGCCCCCCATTCAGATATTTGTAGGTGCATCCGACCGCGAAATCCGCACCCGTACCCGTAAGGTCGATGGGCAGGGCACCTGCGCTGTGCGCCAGGTCCCAAATCATCACCGCCCCGGCTTCATGCGCCTTCCGGGTCACGGCCGCCATGTCGTGCAGGCGCCCCGTCCGATAGTCCACATGCGTCAGCATCACGGCGGCGACGCTGTCGTCGATGCGGTCCATCACCTCTTCGGGGGCGGGCGTTGTAATCCTGTGGCCCTTGTCGATGGTCTGCAACAGACCGTTTGCCATATAGAGGTCCGTCGGGAAGTTGCCGCTGTCCGACAGGATGACACGTCGGTCTGGGCGCATCTTTAGCGCGGCGGCCAACGCCTGATAGACCTTGATCGAAAGCGTGTCGCCGGTGGCGACGGATCCTTCCGGTGCGCCGATCAGGGCGGCGATCCGGTCGCCGACCTTCTTCGGCAGGGTGATCCAGTCCGCACTGTTCCAGGCGCGGATCAATTCACCACCCCACTGCGTGCGGATTATGTCCTGCGCATGGTCTGCCGCACCGACGGGCAGGGGGCCAAGCGAATTTCCATCCAGGTAGATTATGTCCGGGGGCAGTTCAAAAAGCTCTTTCTTTGGAAGATTTCCCGTCGGCATCATTATTCCCGCCCCATCTTTTCGAACATTTGTGTCGGTCGTTCGCTTTATGGCCAGACGCTGCCGCATCCTGGCCACAGCCGTGTTTGATAAGCACACAGGCGGATGGCGGACATTTCAAGAAGGATTGTCCGTGACAGGAAAACCGGCCCCCATTCTGTAATGAAATGATCGCCGAATCCGGACATTCGCGGGATGGGCCAATACAACCCTATGCCTATGAATATTTAGATTGGGGCAGTTTCTTCCCTCATGATTCGCAAGTCCCGACCAACATAGCCTACGGGGATTGCGATTTCTCTTACGACTCTTGTGCTTTTGACAAAGTCCCGCTGCTGGAGCGTCAGGTTTTGAGACGATAATAAGAATCGTTCTCAGTTTCCTTTGTCTGGCGGAGGGGCAAAATGTCTTCCAGATCAACTTCATGTCGCAGCATTGCGGCCGGCGGCCTGACGGCCTTCAGTATCGCGGCGTTGCTGCAATGCACGTCCATCGTTCCCATGCAAAGCATGGCCTTCGCCCAGGAGATCCAGGCGGAAGAGGATGAGACGGTCCTGGGGCCGATTTCAGTCACGGCCGCCGAGGTCGCGCCGGGCGGCGTCCAGATCACTCTTGATGAACTTGAACGCGCGAACGCGTCCAGCATTCGCGACGTCTTCGAAACCGAATCATCGGTCCAGATTGGCGGCGGTTCGGAAGTCGCGCGCAAGTCCTATATCAACGGCGTTGAGGATACGAACCTCAACGTAAAGATCGACGGTGCACGCCAGGTCAATTCGGCGTTCCACCACCTGGGCACCGCCATCATCGACCCGGGCCTTTTGGAATCCGTTCGCGTCGAAACCGGCGTTGGACCCGTTGATGTCGGACCCGGCGCATTGGGCGGGTCGGTTGCGTATCAGACGCGCGACGGCCGCGACCTGGTTGAAGGCGACAATATCTTCGGTGGTTTCGGGCGCTATCAGTATGGCACGAACGGCACGCAGCAGACCGAAGTCCTGGCCATTGCGGCGGAACATGACGGGTTCGATATACTGGCTTATGGGTCGAACGATCATGGCGACCCGTATGAAGACGGGCGTGACGACGAAGTGGTCGGCACGGAACCCAACATGCAAAACATTCTGGGAAAACTGGGCTGGTCCGGCCTGGGCGGGGAACGGGTCGAATTTCACGCCGCCTACCTGGATGATTCCGGTGTCCGCCCCAACCGCGCCAATTTCGGCGGGTTGAGCTTCAACCCTGAACCCACCTATCAGGAGTTCAATCGGCGGACAGTGTCGCTGTCCTATGTCGATGAATCCCCCACGGACATGGTGAATCCCGAGTTCGTCCTCAGCTACAACCGGTCGTATCTTGCGGTACAGGATGCGGCATTCGGTCCCGTTATCCGCCGGGACTTCTATTCCACGACAACCAGCTACAGCGGGAAATTTGCAAACACGTTTTCGACCGGTTTAGGCGTGGCGGAAACCGGTAGTGTCACCGCCGGCGTCGACTTCTATCACGACGAAGGGCACGGCACGCCGGACGGCGGGTTTGGCGGGGCGACAGTCTCGCTCGACAATTCCGAATATTCCACAAATGTCGGTGTCTTCGTTCAGTCGCGCCTGAATCTGGCGGACGACACACGTATGTCGCTTGGCGTGCGTTATGACCAGCAGCGTTTCGAAGCGGTGGATGACCGCGTCATCAATGCGGGCGGCCCCAGCGCCAGTCTGAACCTGGAACAGGATTTCATGGGTTTCATGACCGGCTATGGCGGCGTGTCCAGCACGTATGGCGGCATCCCGCTTGGGGAATCCGCAATCTATAACTTCGCCGGTCAGTGGGATTCGACCGGGCTGTCTTCGTCGCGGGCCCAAAGCTACAAGGCTGGTGTGCGCGGGGAAGAAGGTCCGATTTCCGCCGATGGCCATCTTTTCTTCACCGAGATTTTCGGCAGCCACGACCGCGGGGATCGTATCCGCAACAGAACGCGCGATCTGACGTCGCGCGGGTTCAATCTGAGCGGCGCCTATCAGGGCGAAAACCTGTTCCTTCGCAGCACGTACAGTTACAGCCACTTCCGCGCGGACGGCGAGGTTCTGGCCAGCGGCGATGCGTCGTTCCACGGGCTGGACCTTGGACACATCATGACGATGGAAGCGGCCTATTCCTTCTTCGACTGGGGTGTCACGACCGGCATGACGATCGAACATGCGTTCGAAAACGACAGCAACCAGGCGACTCCGCAAAATGACTACACCCTGACCAACGTCTATGCGTCGTACGAACCGGAACAGGTTCTGGGGCTGACAATGCGCATGGATGTCCGGAACCTATTCGATACGACCTATGTCGATCGGGCATCGTCTGCGGTCGACAACAGCGCCGCGTTCCCGTTCAACGAAATGGGCCGCAGCGTGCAACTGACCGCACGTTACGAGTTCTAGGGATGAGACCGTTTCGCACCCTGATGGCGATCGTCGCGCTTTGCGCGGCGGTCCCATCATTTTCGTTTGCCGAACAGACCGTTGAGGTAACGGATCTGGCAGGCCGCACGGTTCAGGTATCGGTCCCTGTTCAGGCGATTATTCTGGGGGAAGGACGGTTTTTGCCGTCCCTTGGCATTCTGGACCGGGACGATCCCACGGCCCGTATCGTCGGCATGATGGGCGACTTCGAACAATACGACCCGGCGGGGTATGCGGAATATGCCAATACCTTTCCCGGCCTGGACGATGTTCAGCGCGTCGGGGAGGATGGTGCCTACACATTCAGCCTGGAAACTGTCATATCACTGAACCCGGACGTCATTCTTCTGGGGATCGGGGGCGGGCACAGCCCAAGCGAACGGCATTCCGACATTCTGGAAAAACTGGATGCCGCAGAAATCCCGGTCGTATTCATAGACTTTCGAATCGATCCGCTGGTCAACACGCCGGCAAGTGTCCGGTTGCTTGGCACCCTGATGGGGCGCGAGGCGGAGGCGGAGGAGTTCCTGGAATTCTATCGCGTAAACATGGATGCGGTGCAGAGCCGGCTGGATCGGGTCGAAGACCGCCCCAGCGTGTTTCTGGAATCCCGCGTTGGCTTGCGCCCGGAATGCTGCGAAGCGGTCGGCCAGATGATGATGGGCCGGTTCATCACATGGGCGGGCGGGGTGAACCTGCTGGGCGATCAGATTCCCGGAACCCACGGCACGGTCAATCTGGAATACCTTCTGACCCACCAGCCGGACTTCTATGTCGCAACGGCGATCGGTTCCCCACATAGCGCAGACCGGTTTCCCGAACGTATCGTCCTGGGGGCCGGGGCGGACGCGGATATGGCACAGGCATCGTTGTCCCATATCCACGAACGACAGGGACTAAGCCAGCTGGATGCCGTCCAGGACGGGCGGGTTTTCGCCCTGTGGCACCATTTCTACAACACACCGATGCATGTCGCGGCGGTACAGGCCATGGCCCAGTGGCTTCACCCCGACCTGTTTTCGGACCTGAATCCGCGGGCGACGCTGGAAGAATATTTTCAGCGGTTTCAGCCCATTCCACTGAACGGCGTCTATTGGACGGGGGTTGAATAGGTAGCGTATGAAGGAAGTTTCCGCTCTGGCGGACGGTGCGGCGCAGGGGTTGCCGCGCCGTTCGCTTGCCTGTCGTTATCGCGGTTTTGTTCGTGTCCGGATGCTCTGGCTTGCGGTCTTTGCCATGGCATTGATTGCCAGCATCCTGCTGAACATCGTGACCGGCCCTGCCGATCTTTCCCTGAAAGCGGTTCTGAACGGGATTCTGAACCCGTCGGACCTGTCGGCGGGAACTTACGTGATCCTGTGGGAGGTGCGCCTGCCAATTGCGGTGATGGCCGTTCTGGTGGGCGCCTGTCTGGGTCTGGCGGGGGCAGAGATGCAGACGGTCCTGAACAATCCGCTGGCCAGTCCTGCAACCCTTGGCCTGTCCTATGCCGCGACGTTGGGAGCCTCTTTGGCAATTGCTTTCAATCTGGCGGACCCTTTCGGCCTGTCAGAGGAATTCGTTTCCCCCTTCTTTGCCTTTTTCGGCGCGGTTGCGGCAATGAGCCTGATCCAGACACTGTCGCGCCTTTACGGTGCGACGCTGGAGGTGGTGATCCTGTTCGGTATCGCGCTTGTCTTTGCCCTGCAGGCGCTGGTTTCACTGGTACAGTTCGTGGCTGATTCAAACAGCCTTCAGCAGATCGTGTTCTGGACCATGGGAAGCGTTGCGCGCGCCACGTGGCTGAAAATCGGTATCGTGGGTGCTGTTCTGGTCGTCACCGCCTGCATGTCCTGGATGCAGATCTGGAAACTGACGGCACTTCGGACCGGTGAGGATTTTGCCGAAGGTGCCGGTGTCGGCGTTAAGCGCCTTAGGATGATGACCCTTCTGCGGGTCAGTGTGCTGGCCGCAATCGCGGTGTGTTTCACGGGCGTTATTGGTTTTGTCGGACTTGTGGCGCCCCACGTCGCGCGCCTTGCGGTGGGGGAAGATCACCGGTTCTACCTGCCGGCTTCGGTGCTGGCGGGGGCTTTTATCCTGTCCAGCGCGTCGATTGCCAGCAAGTCGCTGATCCCGGGCATCCTCATTCCCGATGGCATTGTAACGGCGCTGGTGGGCGTTCCGCTGTTCCTTGTGCTGGTCCTGACCCAGATGCGGCGGGGGCACTGACGATGCTGGATGTAAAGGGCGTCTCCCTTTCCTATGGGCGAACGGCCGTCATATCGGACCTGACGCTGACGGGCTTCGAACCCGGCGAACTGGTCGGTATTCTGGGCGCGAACGGGGTTGGAAAATCGACCTTTCTGCGCGCGGTTGCGGGCATGGGCCGATATTCCGGTCGGATCTCTATAAAGGGTGAGGACCTGCGGGCGTTAAGCGCACCCGAACGCGCCGCCAGCATTGGTTATGTCCCGCAGACGGCACCGCAATCCAGCAACTTCGTCGCCTATGAATTTGTCATCAGTGCCTGTCGTTCTGCGGTTCCGGATCTGTCCCGCGACGTTCTGGAGGAGCGGACCGAACAGGTGTTCCGGACGTTGGGGCTGCAGGACCTTGCGTTTCGACGGCTGAACCGGATGTCCGGCGGACAGCGGCAGCTGGTCGGTCTGTCTCAAATTCTGGTTCGGGATCCGGACCTGATGCTGCTGGACGAACCCAGTACGGGATTGGATCTGCGATGGCAGATCGTCGTCTTCGACCTGTTCAGGGCGCGATTGCGTGAACGCGGTGGGCTGTGCCTTGCCGCCCTTCACGACATGAACCTGGCGCTCAGGCATTGCGATCGTCTGGCGGTGCTGGCGGATGGCGGCCTGATTGCGTTCGGGGCCCCGGCTGAAGTCATGACGCCCGATGTGTTGCGACGGGCATTCGGTGTCGAAGGACGAATAGAGGTGGGATCACAAGGAACACCCATTGCGGTGATCGACAGCGCCGGCGACGCGCTGAGCAAATTTGGCAAGGAATGGAGGCCCTGATGGAGTTCTGTTACACAACCGTCAAGACGGACAAGGCCAGCAAGTATCTGCAACAGCTGTGCAAGCATTTCCGGCACAAGGTGACGGTCGACTTCGACCCGCAGAACGGCCGGGTCGATTTTCCGGGCGGGGTCGTCCATATGCTGGCCGGGGAAGAAGGGCTGTCTTTCTTTTGTCGCGCCGATATGGATGACGGCATTCCCCGCATGAAATCCGTGCTGGACAGCCATCTTCTGAAGTTTGCCTGGCGGGAAGAACTGGACATTCGCTGGATTGAAGGACTGCCGGACCAACTGCCGTTGGACCGGGCGCCGGCACTGTCGGAACTGATCGACAATGCCTGAATATCTGATGCAGCTGGACATGGACGGCAGGCTGGCGTTTCTGTCGGCCGGCGGCCCGATCGTCTATCTTCTGTGCGGCCTGTCCGTGGTGGCGTTGACCGTCGCGCTGGCAAAGGCGTGGCAGTTCATCCTGGCGGGCGTCTTTCGCGGTGGACGTGCACGGCGTGCGGCGAACCTGTTCCGCACCGGTGCCGTTGACGATGCCCGTCTTGCCGCAGGCGGCGGCGATGTCAGAAGCCGGGTTCTTCTTCTGGCCATGAATGCAAAACTCACGGCGTCGGTCAGCCGGGAAGACGCAGCCGACGAAGTCGCACGCGTTACTGACAGCATCATCCAGCGGCTGGGGGGATACCTTCGTCTTCTGGAACTGATAGCAACCCTGGCGCCGCTTCTGGGTCTTTTGGGCACCGTTCTGGGGATGATCGACGCATTCCAGTCCATGGAGGATGCGGGTGCACAGGTCGATCCGTCCGTTCTGTCCGGCGGAATCTGGCTTGCCTTGCTGACCACCGCCGTCGGGCTGGGGGTCGCCATTCCATCGGTTGCTGCGCTGAATTTCTTTGAACGGCGCCTGGAAGTCCTGTCGCACGATTTGGACGATCTGGTGGGCATGGTCTTCTTCGACGCACTGGGTAAGTCGGCACACGAATGATGACAGCGCGGTCGGCCATCGCCGGAAACAGGCGGCCAGTTCGCCGGGGTGCGCGGATCAGCCTGACGCCGCTGGTCGATGTTGTCTTCATTCTGGTGATCTTCTTCATGCTGGCATCCAGCTTTTCGCGCACGAACACGGTAGAGGTCGTTCCGCCCGCCGCACCGTCCGGCAGTGCTGGCGCTCAGGTAGACCATGCGACGCTGACGATCCTGGGACAGGGGGCTTATGATCTGGACGGCGAACTGCTGAATGACGCTGCGATTGGCCCCCGACTTCGGGCGTTGCACGGGGAACGGCTGATCGTCAGAACGGACGGTGCTGCGCGGCTTCAGGATGTGGTTGCCTTCCTGGATTTGGCGCATTCGGTCGGTCTTTCCGGTTTTGCCCTGGCGACGGAACGGGTGCGCGATGAAGAGTCTGACCGATGAAAAGGCGGCGCGCCAGACCGGGGCCGTCGCGCCGCCGCAAGGATTCGGAAGATCATATCCTTCCGTTGATCAACATCGTCTTCTTGTTGCTGTCGTTCTTTCTGATCGCCGGGCAGATTACGAAAACCAACCCGATAGAGATTTCGCCGCCGAACTCGGTGAGTGAACGGCCGGACCGTCCGAACGATGCGACCGTTCAGATCGATGCCGACGGAACGCTGACAATCAACGGCGTTGAAGCACATGAGCCGGATTTGGCGATGCTGTTTGCTGAAAGGGAAGCAGACGTGCCCCTTCGCGTTTACGCAGACGGTGACGTGAATGCAGGGCTGGTCCTGCAGCTGTTCCAAGACTTGCGCCGCATCGGCTGGAACAGGGTAATTTTGGTTACGACAAGGCCGCCCGCATGAGAAACATCGGCTGGCTTGAATGGGGCGGCGCGCTTGTTCTGGCCCTGGGACTGCACCTTGGGGCAATTGCCGGGTACCGGCCGGAACCGGAACAGGGGGCGGAAGATGTTGGATCCGGCGGTCTGCAGGTTTCGATTACCATGACCGCAGCCCTGGCGGGTGCGGATGCAGACCGCACCGGGGAAGTGGAAGGGGCTATCGAGCCGGAGGCGCCGCCGGACACCGAAACGGCCGAAGAACCGGCGGAAGATGCATCGCATGTGGCTGCACCCGAACCGGAACCCGTCGCCGAACAGGAAGCTTTACCGGAAGTTTCGCCGGAATGGTTGCCGGAGCCTGCACCCATTTACGAACCTGAAATGGCGGCGGAACCGGAGCCGGACCGACCGCTCGAGTCCGAGCCTTTGCCAGAGCCCGAACCTTTGCCCGAGCTCGAACCTTTGCCGGTGCCTGAGATAGAGCCTGTGTCTGAGCCTGAACCTGACACTGACCAGGTACAGACTTTGCCGAGGCCGCTGGCGAAACCCGCCATCCCCTCACGGCCGGTTTCACCCGAAGAACCAGTCGCACCGACACAGGTTGCGCAATCCCCGTCCCTTCAGCCGGAACCAACCGAAGAAGCCGCACAGGCGCATGCGGCGGAAGCACCGGTTGAGGCACCGGCCCGGGAACAGGCATCACAAGCCGCAGCCCCTGCGGTGTCGCGCGCACAGACCCAAAGCGCCGGCCGCGTGGAGGAGGGGGCGGACCCGGGTCAGGCAACGGATACAGCCACTACCGAAGGCGGGGCCGCGGTCGCGGCGGCTTCGCCGGACTATATCGCGCAACTGCGCTATTGGCTGGAACGGCACAAGGAATACCCGCGCGAAGCACGGCGCAGACGCATGCAGGGAGTTGTCGTGGTGGCGCTTCGGATCGGTCGTGCCGGTGAAATCATGGCACAGGAAATACGCGACGCTTCCGGCCACGAACTCCTGGATGAAGAGACGCTGGCGATGTTGCGCCGTGCGACCCCATTGCCTCCATTTCCTGACGGTATGGAAGGGGCCTTCATGGATATTGTTGTGCCGATCGAATATTCACTTCGGGGCAACCAATAGCGCGTTGAATTCGGTTGGACCGGCCAAGGGTCAACGACCTTACGAATTTATATGTTGCGAGTTATTATCAGTTGCATCATAAACGTAGAGTATCGGCAAATATGGGGGTCGCCGTTGCCGAAGCAGCACAATGTCCATTGGCGCCGGGATTTGTGGGGAATGGCTTGGGATGCGCATGCTTGAACGGCCCTTTAATCATGAAGATGTCGCCTTTTTCTCTGCGGCGCGAGATCGGGACGAGAACCGCACGCAGGGGCTTCTGCGCAATTTGGAAGTGCCGTCGGGACTTGGCGTGCATGTGACCGATACGGTCGACGTTTCCGAAAATTCGGAAAAATGGAATATGGCGCCTGCCTTTGTGGTGGCGATCATTCTGGAAGGGGTGCTGGAAGCCCGTTTGGACAATGAGGTGATGCACCTTGGCACCGGGGCGAAACCGATCGGCCAATACTGGAATCTGGTTCATGAAACCAGGATAGAGCGCATGGCGAACAAGGGGACCCATGTCCGTAAAGTCATAATTGCCGTGCCCCGCCACTGGATCGACGCGATTGTCCGCGATCTTGGTTCCGGAAGCCGCTTTGTACCGGAAGAAATGACGCGGCATTATGCACGGGGAACTTGGGCGCCGTCGCCCCATGCGATTTCCATGGCCGAACAGCTTGTCCGTCCGTCATCCGAAATTCCAAGTTTGCAGCTGCTTTCCACCGAGATCATGGCGACGGAAATCGTGAAGGAAGCAATTCAGGCCATTCTTTCTTCGTCGCACAATGACAGTCTGGCGCCCACCACTGTCGAAGCCAGGCGGGCAAAAGACGTCCGCGACCGCATTCTGGATGACCTGTCCGCAGACCTGAATCTGGAAAGCCTGGCGCGCGAACTGGGCGTCAGTGTCGGATCGATGCAGGCGGCGTTCAAGGCAACCTATGCCACGACCATCGGCGCCTTTATTCGTACCGAACGCCTGGCAAGGGCGAAATATGCGATCGAGTTCGAAGGCCGCCGTGTCAGCGAAGCCGCATACCTGGCAGGCTATGACAGCCCGGCGAGCTTTTCGACGGCCTTCCGTCGAGAATTCGGCTTCATGCCGTCCCGAATGAAGCGATGATCAGGCAACCGTCCAAAAGCGCCTTTCCATTCGGTGGAAGAATGACGACAACCGCGTTAGTCTGACCCCGGCCGATCACGCATTGCGATTTCATCGGCCCGATCAGGGACGTACGGGTGACCGAAATTCATCAGAATACCAACCGGTTCATTGTCGGTGCCGCCATTGGTTCCGGCAGCACGGCGATTGCCGCCGAAAGCGCCGGCTGCGATATATTGCTGGCCATCAATGCCGGGCGCCTGCGCAGTATGGGGGCACCATCCATCGCCTGCATGCTGCCGATCTTTCAGGCGTCGCGCCTGACCAGGACGTTTGCTGTCGAAGAAATTCTGCCGCAATGCAGTGTGCCGGTTCTGTTGGGGCTCAACTGTTTCGAAGAAGAGCGCGACCTGAAACAGCAGGCCAAAGACCTGCGTTCTGCCGGGTTTGCGGGCGCCGTGAATTTTCCGACGTCCATGCACTATTCCAAGTCCCTTCAGCAGATTTTGAGCCGCGCCGGACGGGGAATGGAACGTGAGTTGGAAACCCTTCTGGCGGTGAAGGCGGAAGGGTTGATGACCATGTTCTATTGCGCCGACCGGACACATGCCAGACTGGCCGCCGATGCCGGGATCGACCTGATCTGCCTGAACCTGGGCTGGAATGTCGGTGGCCGCACCGGACACCAGCGGCGACAGTCGATCGAGGAGGTTGCCGTCAGCGTCCGAGATATCGGCAGGCTGATTAAACGAATCAATCCCGACGTGAAGTTCCTTCTGGAAGGGGGGCCGATCGTCACGTCAGATGATCTGGCACGCCTGATCCGGATCGCACCGGTGGACGGTTATGTCGGCGGGTCGACGTTCGAACGTATGCCGCTGGAAGAATCGGTCGCAAAACAGATTGATGACTTTCGACGGGCCGGCACTGACCTGAATGCCCTGTCCAAGGAATATGCATCCCTGGCTGCGCTGGCCGCACGACACGGCTTTTATGGGAAGTCACAGCCTCTGCTGCGGTTCATGCGGCGGCTGAAGTCCATTGCGCGCGGAAGGTCGCCAATTCTGCTTCGTCTCGGTCCGGGGCAGGAACCGTCCCGGGCTGTTGCCGCCCTTGCCGGAATGTCCTCACAGGGGGACGCCGTGTATCATCTGGACATTCAGGGCGAAGACTATCCAGCCCGCGCACGGGCGTTGCTGTTTGGGCGTGGTGAGGAAGGAAGGGCGGAATCCGCCTTGCGACCGGGGCCGCTTCTGTCCGATGAAAAGATCGACTGGATTGTGTTTCGCGGCGCTGAATATCTTCCCGCCGGGTTGCAAAGGCGGCTTGCCCGCGCACTGACGGAAAACAGCTTCCGGCCTTCCGGACAGCGGCGAACCGCACCCTTACGGCCCAGACTTCTGTTTGTGACCACGGATGTGGCCGGGAATGCCGCCAATGACGTCGCGGGATTGGACCAGAACCTGGCCCAAATACTGAATCCTGTCTCGGTTCAGATGCCGCGGTTGGTCGACCGGGTGGATGACCTGGAAGACCTGATCGAAGCCTATTCCACAGAGATGACGTTGGAACCGCTGACCCGCGATAGTTTCTCTGCAGAGGCTTTCCGGCTTTTGCGCGCCCATTCATGGACGGGAAATGAAGCCGAATTGCGAGCAACCCTGGGCCGTCTGTCAGATGGGACGTTCGAACGCCCCTATCAGCCCGAAGCGGTGTCCAGCATCCTGAACCCGGAATCCGAACGACCGGTAACCGGGCGAACGGAAAAGGACCGGATCATCCAGGCATTGTGGCAAAACGGATTCAGGCGCGGCAGGACAGCAACCGCCCTGGGGATGTCGCGAAAGACGCTGTATCTGAAGATAAAGAAATACGGTATCGGCGGCCCGCCCTAGCGCGGCATCATCCGGTGAAAGAAACAACCCCCGCGACGCCATCCGGCCAAAGGGTCGGGAAGTCCGCTTCCGTTTCCTGGCCGATTGTCAGAATGGGTCCCTTCCAGCCTTTTTTCGCCGCACCCCGCCGTACCGCCTGTGCCAGTGTGCCCCGCTGACGCATGGACGGAAAACCGGCCGCGAAGTCCGGAACCTTGGGGACGACCAGCATGAAGGCTGGCGAAAGGCCGGCCGCGTCTGCGGCACCGTCTTCGGTGTTGGCGACGACACCGATCTTGAAGCCCAGGTCCGAAAGCGCAGACAGGTTTTCATGTTCCAGGTCTTTGTCCAACCCGACATCCGACAAGAGGCTGGTGAATTCCATGTCCTGTTGTTCGACGCTGGGGAAATTGACGACAGTATCGACACCGTTTGATTTCAATCTTTCCGCCAAAGGTTCCAGCCGCAGGAACGGATCGGACAGAAACAATCCGACAGTTTGATCGCGCAGTTCCGACCGTCCCCACTCCAAGGATTTCAGAAGGGCTGCCTGCCCGTCGCGGTTGGGCAGCATCAACGACACTTCGGGGGGAATCAAAGCCGGATCAACCGGTGCGGCCTGGCAAAAAAGGAAGCCAGAGAATGTGTCGGAATATTCCTCCGAAACCGCCATGCGCCATACAAAGAAATCTGAAGTCACGATCTGTCATTCCGTCGGTGTTTTGGCCGCCTTTTCATCTATCCCAGGCGATTTTGTTGCATTGCAGCACGAAAACGCTGCAATGCGAGAGTCCATGAAACTAGAAAAATGAAATGGGAAATTACACATATTTACCCATTTTTGGAAATTTTGATGTTGAATGGAAATTCTGCTCGTTCCAAGCTTTCGGTCCTGAGGCGCGGCATGACCGCGGAAAACTCGCGGAAAACAGCGGGAAAACGATAATTCTTCATGTTTTCGGTCTGTTTTGGCCGTGTGCTGTCCGCACCATGAAGAGGCAAGGGAGGCTGGGATTTGTCCGCCATTCGACGCGGTCTTTTTGTCGTCTGCGCATCGCTGCACCGGGTTAAACCCTGGGGGCGCGAATGAGGCGGTTTATTCAGCGTCATACCTTCTGGGCGGTGGTGATCCTGATCCTGGCGGCGATCCTGCTGTGGATGATTTTCGCTGTTTGGCCTGAATGGCTGGAAAACATCTTTGGCCGGAAACGGACCTTCGTAAACACACTGTTCAACGGCATTACGCTGGGTGGTCTGTACTTTCTGGTGGCCAGCGGGTTCACGCTGGTCTTCGGGCTGATGCGGAACGTCAATCTGGCGCACGGGACGATGTATCTTTTCGGCGCCTATATCGGGTACGAGGTGTCGACGGCCACCGGCAGCTGGTTCTTCGGATTGGCGGTCGCGTTTCTGGCCATCGCGGTGACCGGCATTCTGTTGCAGGTCCTTGTCTTCCGGCGCATGGAAGGGGACGACCTGCGTCAGACGCTGGTGACAATCGGCATATCTATTATCGCGGCGGACCTGATGCTGGCGGTCTGGTCGGGAACGACCTATCAGTTTGAACCGCCGGAATGGCTGTTCGGGGCCGCCGAACTGCCCATCATTTCGACCATACGGTCATCCGGCGATGTCGTCTTCATCCGCTATCCCATCTATCGAATCGCGGTGCTGGTGACCGCTATTACCGTCGGGCTGGCGCTTTGGCTGTTCCTGAACCGGACCCGGGTCGGAATGATGGTGCGTGCCGGCGTGAACGACCGCGAAATGCTGTCGGCGTCCGGGGTGAATGTTCAGCTTGTCTTTGCGCTGGTCTTTGCCATCGGCGCAGGGCTTGCCGGGTTTGCCGGTGTCATCGGCGGCACCGCCCTTTCCATCGGCCCGGGTGAAGACGTGCGCTACCTTCTGGCGTCACTGATCGTGGTGATCGTGGGCGGCCTTGGTTCCGTGACGGGGGCCGCGGTTGGCGCGCTTCTGATCGGCCTTGCCGAACAGTTCGGGCTTGCCTACTTCCCGACATACGGTGTGGTGCTGACCTTCCTCATCATGGTTTTCGTGCTTGCGGTTCGTCCGCAAGGGCTGATGGGGAGATAGCGCGATGTTCTGGCGGCGGCTATTCTCCGGCTCTTTCTCCTGGACGGACATCTCTCCGGTCACCGCGATCGTGATCGTGTTCCTGCTTGCCTATCCGTCCTTCTCCAACAATTTCTTCATATTCCAGATCGGAGGTTATTCCCTGATCCTGGGAACGATCGCGCTTTCGCTGATGCTGCTGGCAGGGTACGGCGGCATGGTCAGCCTGGCGCAACTGACGGTCGCCGGCGTCGCGGGCTACATCGTTTCGATTTTCGGTACAAATTCGTCGGAAGTGCTGGGGTTCGGCTGGCCCTGGTGGATTACGGTCCCGTTCGCGATTTTCATTGCCGGTCTGTTCGGTGCCTTTGTCGGCGCGATCTCCGTTCGCACGGCGGGGATCTATACCATCATGATCACACTGGCGATTGCGGTCGCGTTCTTCTATTTCGCCCGGCAGAACTATACGGTCTTTAACGGGTTCAACGGATATGCCGGTGTTGAGCCGCCGACGCTGTTCGGCATCTATTGGCGTGACCCCATACCGTTCTATTACATGACGCTGTTCATCGCGGCTCTGTTCTATTGGCTGGTGCTCTATTGTTCGCGGTCGACTTTCGGCATCGCCCTGCAGGCGATCCGCGACAACCCCCGGCGCATGCGCGCGCTTGGATTCGATGTGACCATGCACCGGGTTGCCGCCTATTTCTTCGCCGGCCTGATCGCGGGGACGGCCGGGGTTCTGATGGTCTGGTTCAACGGACGGATTTCCCCCGGTTCCATCAGCGTCGGCGTCGTGATCGATATCCTTGTCATTGCCGTGGTGGGCGGAATGCGACACCCGGTTGGCCCTTTCCTGGGGGCGATTGCCTTCGTCCTTCTGGAGAACTTCGCGATCGATCTGATCGACCGCGAACGGTTCAACACCGTCATTGGTGTTGCGTTTCTGTTGATCGTTTTGTTTTCGCCCGACGGTTTGCTCGGGCTTATCGACCGGCTGCGAAAGCGGTTCCGGTTACCGCGTACGGCGCGGTCGAGAGACGGCCGGGCCCAATACGGCGACCAGCAAATGGCTGATACGCCCGATACCAACCGATAAAGGGAGGAATAGATGTTAAATCATAAATGGAAGGTTCTAGCGGCGGCGGCGGTGCTTGCCGTGTCCAGCGGTACCGCATCCGCACAGGAAACGGTCCGCATGGGGGCTCTTGCGACCCTTGAAGGGGCATTTACCGTGCTGGGCGAAGACGGCATGCGCGGTGTGCGCATGGCGCTTGAGGAATTCGGTTACTCCGCCGGTGGTGTTGAAATCGAACTGATCACCGGTTCGTCCGACGCATCGCCCGACAGTGCCATTCGTGCAGCGCGCAAGCTGGTCGAACAGGACGGCGTCCAGATTCTGGTCGGCCCGCTGTCCGGGTCCGAAGGTCTTGCGATGCGGGATTATGCCAAGACGCAGCCGGAGGTCACCTTCATCAACGGAACGTCGGCCGCGCAGGACACGACCCTTCGTAGTCCGGCGGACAACTTCTTCCGCTTTTCGACCGATGGGGCCCAGTGGATGGCCGGTCTGGGCGAATATGCGTACAACGTGAAGGGTTATCGTTCCGTCGCGGTTCTGGCGGAAGACTATTCTTTCCCCTATACGCAGGTCTTCGGCTTCCTGGAGCCGTTCTGCCGCCTGGGCGGTGAGGCGCCGATCGACGCCCGTTTCTGGGTTCCGATCGGGAACACGGACTACAGCTCCGTCATTGCGGCGCTGCCGGACGATGTCGATGCGATCTATGTCGCGCTTGGCGGTGCGGACGCGGTCAACTTCCTGACCCAGTATGAACAGGCTGGCGGTTTCCTGCCGCTGATCGGTGGTTCCATCACGGTCGACCAGACTGTTCTGGGGTCCGAAGGCCGTACCCGAGAATTTGTGATCGGCACGCCGTCGGCGGGTCCGATTTCGAATACCTGGGACAATGACGGCTGGAACGACTTCGTCGCCCGCTATCAGGAAATGTTCCCTGATGGCTTCCCGTCGCCGTCGCTGTTTGCGCACGGCTACTACATCAACACCAAGGCCGCGCTTCTGGCCCTGGAAGCCGTTGGCGGCGACCTTTCGGACGGCGGTGTTGCCTATCGCGAGGCGCTGTCGAACCTGTCGTTCGATACGCCGACCGGGATGGTATCCCTGGACGAACGCCGTCAGGCCATTGCCGACATTTTCCTGACGGAAGTGATCGAAGGTCCCGATGGCGGTCTGATGAACCAGACGATCGAGGTTATTCCCCAGGTCACACAGACGCTTGGCGTGCCGTATGACCAGTTCCTGGAATACGGCCAGGTCGGGCGTGAAAACCCGTCCTGCGAATAATCGTCAGGCCGGAACAGTAAGAGCGGACCGAGGTATCAACGTGGCTAACAGCACCAACGCACTGTCGATGCTGCAACAGGCTGGTCGCTTCGCGCTAGAACTCGAAGCGGTCAGCCGCCACTTTGGTGCCTTGGTCGCGCTTGCCGATATCAATCTGGCGGTTCGCGCCGGGGAACGCCGTGCGGTCCTCGGCTCGAACGGCGCCGGAAAAACCACCTTGTTCAACGCCATTACCGGCGATTTTCCGCCTACGACCGGGCGTGTCCGCCTGTTCGGGGAGGATGTTACCGAACTTCCGGTCCATGAGCGCATCCATCGCGGGTTGCGCCGGACCTATCAGATATCGCTTCTGTTCCACGGTCTGACCGTGATCGACAATATCTTCCTTGCCTGCCGCGGGGTCAGCCGCGGGCGGTTTTCGCTGTTGCGGCCGGGACCGGACGACAGCGCCATGGAAATGGCGGAAACGCTTCTGTCCGCGGTCCATCTGGATGACAGCCGAAACACACTGGTCGCGGAACTGAGCCATGGTCAGCAGCGCCAGTTGGAAATCGCGCTGGCTCTTTCGGGCGCGCCGCGGCTGGTTCTTTTTGATGAACCCGCCGCCGGCCTGTCGCCGACGGAACGGACCGAACTGATCGAAATCCTTCAGGCCCTGCCGGAACATATCGGCTTCATCATCATCGAACACGACATGGACGTGGCACTGCGTGTCTCCGAAAGCGTGACGATGATGCACAATGGTCGCATCTTCAAGGAAGGCACGCCTGAGGAGATTGAGAACGACCCGGAGGTCCAGCAGCTCTATCTGGGGCATGCCCATGGCTGACCGTCGACGTCAAAACGGACAGCGGCCGGTCCGGACGGCACAGCAGCCCGCCGCTGCGCTGCAAATTCGGGATCTGCATGTCTATTACGGCCAGTCCCATGCGCTGCAGGGGGTTGACCTGACACTGCAACAGGGCGTCCATGCCGTTGTCGGACGAAACGGCATGGGCAAGACGACCCTGTGCAACGCGATTATGGGGCTGGTTCCCGTGCATCGCGGCACGGTCCGATTCAGGGGACAGGAACTGGTCGGCATGCCGCCCTACAAGATTGCCGGGGCGGGCGTCGGATACACGCCGCAGGGGCGACGGCTGTGGCCGTCATTGACGGTGGACGAACATCTTCGCCTTTCGGAAAGCGGGGGCGGTGCCTGGACCATCGAACGCATCTACGACACATTCCCGCGGCTGGCCGAACGCCGTCGCAACGGTGGCGCACAACTGTCCGGCGGCGAACAGCAGATGTTGGCGATTTCGCGGGCGCTGCTTCAGGACCCGGAGCTTCTGGTTCTGGACGAACCGACAGAGGGGCTGGCCCCGGTCATCGTCGACCAGGTCGAAGAGCTTCTGGTCCGACTGGCCGAAGAGACGGACGTCGCGATCCTGCTGATCGAACAGAATATCGCTGTTGCAACATCCGTTTCTGAAGACGTCGCCATCATGGTGAACGGCCGCATCAGCCGTGTCATGCCGGCGGCGCAACTGGCGAACGACCGCGTTCTGCAGGAAAGACTTCTTGGCGTCGGCCGGCATTCCCACGACGATATGGAAGTCGAGATACCGGCTCCGGAAGCGGCTCCGCCGAAGGGGGACCCGGTTGCCGTGCCCGATGCGGATGAACAGGACGAAGGGACGGATGCGGCGCCGGCTGAAAAGGCGGAACGAAAAACTGATTATGTCCCGCCGACCAGATGGTCGAAGGCCCGTTGGTCCGAAGCCGCATCGGGAGCCGGCACCGCAACAGCGGACGGTCAGGCCGCCCCTGAACCGCCCGTCCGCCCGTTCGACGCCGCACCGGAACCCCTGTTCAAGGAACCACATGCGATGGTGCGGCGCGCACCCAGCAAGCGTGTGTTGGTTGCGGGAACCTTCGACACGAAAGGGGCGGAACTCCAGTATATCCGAAACTGTATTACCCAGATCGGCCTTCCGGTTCTGACAGTCGACCTGTCCACTTCGGGAAAGCCGTCGGCCGCCATGGTGCCGCCGCACATGGTCGCTGCGGAACACCCGCGCGGTGCGTCGGCCGTATTTTCCAATGACCGTGGTGCGGCGGTCCGGGCTATGGCCGAAGCATTCGAAATATGGATTACCCGGCAGAATGAAGTCGGCGGCATTATCTCTGCTGCGGGGTCCGGCGGGACCGCGCTGGTGACGCCCGCAATGCGCCGCCTGCCGATCGGTGTGCCGAAAGTCATGATTTCCACGGTCGCTTCCGGGGATGTCGGTCAATATGTCGGGCCGTCCGATATGATCATGATGTATTCCGTCACGGACGTTCAGGGCATCAACCGGATTTCTCGCGAAGTGTTGGCAAACGGCGCCAGTGCGGTGGCGGGAATGGTGGCGAACCGCGCGCTTGGTCCCCGAAATCCAAAGGGAGGTGTGGAAAAACCGACGCTGGGACTGACCATGTTCGGGGTAACCACCCCGGCGATCCAGCAGATCAGTGCAAGGCTGGAAGACCGCTATGAATGCCTGGTCTTCCACGCAACCGGTGTCGGCGGCCGGTCGATGGAAAAACTGGCCGACAGCGGCATGCTGTCGGCCGCGGTCGACCTGACGACGACCGAAATCTGCGACATGATGATGGGGGGCGTCTTCCCGGCGACGGAGGATCGTTTCGGTTCCTTCATCCGCACCGGCATTCCCTATGTCGGGTCTGTCGGGGCACTGGACATGGTGAATTTCGGTGCTCCGAACACCGTCCCCGAACGATATGCGGCACGCACATTCGTGGAACACAATCCGCAGGTGACGCTGATGCGCACCACGCCGGAAGAAAATGCCCGCATGGGCGAATGGATCGCCGGTCGTTTGAACCTGATGCAGGGCCCGGTGCGTTTCCTTATCCCGGATGGCGGCGTTTCCTCGCTGGATGCGCCGGGCATGCCGTTCCACGACCCGGCGGCGGATGCTGCACTGTTCGATGCGATCACGGCCACTTTCAAGGAAACTCCTGACCGGCGGCTGATCAGGCTGCCCCATCACATAAACGATGAAGCCTTTTCGGACGCTGTCTGCAGCGCCTTGGGCGAAATCGATCCAATTGACAGTAAATCCGAAAGGAAGCCGCGACATGCCGCGATTTGAACGCAAGGCTCTGGTCGAAAAATTTCAGGACATGAAAAGCCGTGGCGAGCCGATCATAGGCGGCGGCGCTGGTACGGGATTGTCCGCGAAATGCGAAGAAGCAGGCGGTATCGACCTGATCGTGATTTACAATTCCGGCCGTTACCGGATGGCGGGTCGTGGGTCTCTATCGGGTCTCATGGCCTATGGGAATGCGAACGAAGTCGTCATGGAAATGGCGCACGAGGTGTTGCCGGTGGTCGAAAGAACACCGGTTCTGGCCGGGGTCAACGGGACCGACCCGTTTTGCATGTTCGATCACTATCTGGATCAGCTGAAAGCAGTCGGCTTCTCAGGCGTTCAGAATTTCCCGACCGTGGGACTGATCGACGGGACCTTCCGCGCCAATCTGGAAGAAACCGGTATGTCCTATGGCCATGAAGTGGACGTCATCGCGCTGGCCCATGAAAAGGACATGCTGACGACACCTTACGTATTCAACGAAGACGACGCGACCGCCATGGCAAAGGCAGGGGCGGACATCATCGTCTGTCACATGGGGTTGACGACCGGCGGTTCGATCGGCGCGGAAACCGCACTGAAACTGGAAGACTGCCCCGCGCTGGTGGACGCCTGGGCGGCCGCAGCGCTGAAGGTCAATCCGGACGCAATCATCCTGGTCCATGGCGGACCGGTCGCCATGCCGGAAGACGCGGAGTTCGTGCTGGCGCGAACGGAAAACTGCCACGGTTTTTATGGCGCATCGTCAATGGAACGGCTGCCGACCGAAAGGGCGCTGACCGAACAGACACGGGCATTCAAGGGCATCTCGCTCCAGAAAGCATCCTAGGGCCGATATCGAAAATCGGCGGGAAAGAAGTTGAAAGGATAGGGCAATGACGGGAGCACTCATCGGATCCATCATTTTGTGGTTGATCGTCGCGATCATCGCAATCGTGGTGATCGTCTACCTCTTGAACTGGCTCTACCACCGTTCGACCAAGGAAGTCGCCTTCGTGCGAACCGGCTTCGGTGGGGAAACCGTTGTGATAAACGGCGGGGCGCTGGTGTTACCCATCATACATGAAGTGACGCCGGTAAACCTGAATGTCGTGCGCATTGCGGTGGAACGCGCGAAGGAAGAAGCCGTCATCACCCGCGACAGGATGCGCGTCGATATCGAGGCGGAGTTCTTCGTCCGTGTCGCCCAGAACCGGGATTCGGTTGCCGCCGCGGCATCAACCCTTGGGCGCCGGATGATGGAACCGGACAGTCTGGCCGACCTGTTGAACGGTAAATTCGTCGGCGCGCTGCGGTCTGTCGCGGCGGAAATGACCCTGGATGAAATGCACGAACGGCGCGGCGATTTCGTGGTCGAAGTCGCGTCCCGCGCGGCCGAAGCGCTGGCACGGAACGGGCTTGAGCTTGAATCCGTCGCGATCACCGACCTGGACCAGACGGATCTGGAATATTTCAATCCGGCGAACCGGTTCGACGCGGAAGGTCTGACCGAACTGATTGAAAGGATCGAAAGCCGGCGGAAACTTCGCAACGACATCGAACAATCGTCGATGCTTGCCATCCGGTCCCGGAACCTGGAAGCGGAGAAGGAATCCCTGAAGCTGGAGCAGGAAAGCCAAAGCTCCCGCCTGGATCAGGAACGTGCCCTGGAGGCGATGCGCGCGGAACAGCGCGCCACGATACAGCGCACCCGCGTCGCACAGGAAGCCGAAGCGGAAAAATCCCGGATCGAAAGCGAACACGAGACCCGTCGTTTTGATATCGATAAGCGGCGCACGCTGGAAGAAGCAGAAATCAAGGCGCATCAGGAAATCGAAGCCGCCCGTATCGCCCAGGAACGCGCGCTGGAACAGGCCCGTATCGAACGGGAAAAGATTCTGCGCTCGGAACAGATCAAACAGCGCCACGATATCGAAACCAACGAAATTTCGGCGAACGAGGATATCGAACGCACCCGCATCGTCTCGGAACGACAGCTTGCGGAAGCCCGCATCGCGGCAGAGCAGGAAACCGAAAGCCGAGAGATCGCAAGGAACCGCGAAATCGAGAAGGCGCGCATTGAACGCGATAAACTGATCCAGGCGCAGCAGATCGCACAGCGTCAGGCGATCGAAGCGGCGGAAGTGGCCGCCCGGGAAGAAGTTGAACGCGCCCGGATTCTGTCGGAACGCCAGCTGACAGAGGATCGCATTACCTCGCAACAGGAGACGGAGGCACGCGACATTGCGCGCAACCATCAGGTGGAAAAGGCACGGATCGAAGCGAAAGAGGAACTGGAACAGGCACAGATTGCCTCCGACCGCCAGTTGCGGGTGGCCCGTGTCGAAGCCGAAGAACAGCATTCGGCCCGCCTGGTAAAACGCAACGAACATATCGAACAGATCAGGATTGCGACCGAACAGGCACTGGATAAGACACGCATCGAACGGGAACGCCTGTTGAAGTCGCAGGAAATCGCCCAGCGTCAGTCGATCGAGGAGGCGGAGATTTCCGCGAACGAGGAAATCGAAGGTGCCCGGATTGCATCAGACCGGGGGCTGGACGAAGCCCGCATCCTGAAACAGCAGGATCTGAAGAAGCTGGAAATCCAGCGGGAACAGGTTCTGGAACTGGTCGAAATCGAACGTCAGATCGCCATTCTGAACAAGAAGGCACAGGAAGCGGCAACGCGCATCGAAACCGAAGCGGCCCGTGCAAAGGCCGTGGAGGCGGAAGAGGCGGTTGCCACCGTCCGCGAAAAGCGGATTGCGGAACGTGTCGCCGAAATCGACCGTCTGATGGCCAAGAAGGACGCGGATTCCGCCCTGATCGCCGCCGAAGCGGCAAAGGTCACGGACGCCGTCGCGGCGGAAGCCCAGCGACTGCGGAATGAGGCCGAAAACGTGCTGACGGTAGAGGCGCGCGCGTCGCTCCTGAAGACGAAACTGGTCGAACGCCTGGAAGGGATCGTGCGCGAGAGCGTCCGCCCGATCGAGAATATCGAAGGCATCAAGATTCTGCATGTCGACGGCCTTGGCGGAGACGGTGGCGGAAAGGGTCGTTCCCCGACGGACGAAGTGATCGACAGTGCGTTGCGCTATCGCGTGCAGGCCCCACTGATCGACGAAGTGATGAAGGAGATCGGCGTCGAAGGGTCCAACGTGGCCCGTATGGGCGATGTGTTTCGCGCGGCAAAGGATGCACAAAGCATCGCGAAGGGGGCCGCCAAGAAAGACGGGGATGAGGACTAAGCCATGACGGAGGTCTATGTCTCCTCGGTGATCGGCGCGTCGGCGGACAATGTGTGGGCGCGAATCCGCGATTTCAACGCATTGCCCAACTGGCACCCTGCGATCCGTGAAAGCCGGATCGAAGGCGGCGCGCCGTCTGACCAGGTAGGTTGCGTCCGTGCCTTCTATACACAGGATGGCGGGTTCATCCGCGAACGGCTGCTTGCGCTGTCGGATTTCGAGTTCTGCTGTACCTATTCAATTCTGGAAAGCCCTATGGGGGTCGAAAACTATGTCGCGACCCTGAGGCTTACGCCGATTACCGATGGCGAACGGACTTTTGCGGAATGGTCCGCGGAGTTCGACTGTGTGCCGGAACGGGAAGCGGAACTCATGGACCTGATCGGCAACAGTGTGTTTCAGGGCGGCTTTGACGCGCTGAAGAAGCATTTCGGCGGATAGGGTCATGGCGACGGTGCGTCGATCAACAATTGTGGATGCGCCGGTCGACGCAGTCTGGCAGGTCGTGCGGGATTTCAACGGTCATGACCGCTGGCACCCGGCGGTATCGACCAGTCGGATTGAAAGGGGGTTGCGTTCGGACCAGATCGGCGCGGTCCGGGATTTTCGCCTTTCCGGCGGGGAGAAGGTGAAGGAAAAGCTGTTGGGCCTGTCGGACAGGGACCATAGTTTTCGCTATACGATTACCGAAGCGGATGTGCCGCTGAGAAACTATGTTGCTGAAGTAAGCCTGAAACCCGTGACCGACGGAAACCGGACCTTCTGGCAATGGTCTTCCCGGTTCGACACGCCGCCCGGTCAGGAACGCGAACTCAGCGATCTGGTCGCCCAGGGAGTGTACGAGGCGGGTTTTCAGGCGGTGCGTGAAATTGTTGAAAACCGACCGCGCCCCCAGCCCGCGCCTAAGCCGGTGTCGACGCCCGGTTCCGCTGTCGCGACCAATCCGGGGGCGGGCAGCGCGCTGGAGGGGCAGGCGATTACGGTCGACCGGCATGGCGGGCCGGATGTGATGCGCATGGCGTCAACGACCGCACCGCCGCCGGGCCCGGGTCAGGTGCGCATTCGGCACAGCGCGATTGGTGTCAATTTCATCGATGTCTATTGCCGGACCGGCTATTTCGACCTGTTGCAGCCGCCTGGAGTTCCGGGGATGGAAGCGGCGGGCGTCGTCATTGATGTCGGGACCGGTGTGCGTCACCTGTCCCCCGGACAGCGTGTCGGCTATGCCTGTCCGCCGGTCGGTGCCTATGCCACCGTGCGGACCATGGCGGCAGACCTTGTGATCCCTTTGCCGGATGCAATCGGGGATGATGTGGCAGCAGCCGGCCTGTTGAAGGGCATAACCGCGGAATTTCTGCTGCACACGGTGCATCCGGTGAAACGGGGCGAAACGGTTCTGGTCTATGCCCCTGCGGGCGGGGTGGGTCGGATACTTTGCCAATGGGCCAACCATCTGGGTGCGCGCGTCATCGGCGCAACATCCAGTGCCGGAAAGGCGGACATTGCGCGTGCATGCGGCGCGCATGATGTCGTAACGCCGGGCGAAGACAGTTTGGAAGACCAGGTAATGGCCCTGACCCGGGGACACGGCGCAGACGTAATCTATGACGCCGTCGGTCGGGACAGTTTCGCACATTCCGTCGCCGCGCTGGCCATTGGCGGGCATCTGGTAAGTTACGGTCAGGCGTCCGGCGACATCGGCAAGTGGGACATCGGGTCCCTGGCGTCCAAATCGGCCACCATATCCCGCCCCAACTATGGGCACTACACCGACACGCGCGAAAAGCTGGACCGGATCACGACGCGCCTGTTCGACATGATCAATCGCCGGATTGTCACGGTCGACATCGGCCAGCGATTTGCCCTGCGCGACGCTGCCGATGCACATCGCGCCCTGGAAGGGCGGCGCACCACCGGTTCCACCATACTTGTTCCAGATACCCCAAGCGGAGGCAGTTTATGAAATTTGTTGCATTCGACTGGCAGGGTGCCAGCCACCTGGGCCGATTGGATACGGACGGCACGACAATCCATCGGTTCGACCTTCCGCCCGATTCCGCGGCGGAAGCAGGTGTAACCGCGCTGATCGGCGCGGACCTTCCCGCGGTCGCGGGAACGGTGGCCTTGGGGGATGTGCGGTTGCGTGCGCCGGTGCCGCGTCCACGGCGCAACATCTTCTGCGTCGGCAAGAATTATCATGAACATGCCCATGAATTCGCGAAATCCGGTTTCGATTCTTCGGCGGCGCAGGGTGCGGTTCCAAAGGCGCCGATCGTCTTTTCCAAGGTCCCTGAATGCGTGGTCGCGCAAGGGGACGCGGTCAGGATCGACGCCGACGTATCGACGGCCATCGACTATGAAGCAGAACTGGCGGTGATCATAGGAACCGGGGGACGGAACATCCGGGCGGAAGATGCCTTATCCCATGTCTGGGGATACACGATCGTCAACGACGTAACGGCGCGGGATCTGCAAAGCCATCACAGCCAGTGGCTGATCGGAAAGTCGCAGGACACGTTCTGCCCCATGGGGCCGTGCGCCGTGACAGCGGATGAAATCGACCTGTCGGATACGAAGGTGCAGTGCTGGGTCAATGGCGAACTGCGCCAGGATTCGAATACCGGACTTCTGATCTTCGACGTTCCCACAATCATCGCGGCCATTTCGAACGGCGTGACCCTGCGCCCGGGCGATGTAATCGCGACCGGAACACCGGCAGGTGTCGGTATCGGCTTTAAGCCGCCGAAATATCTGGTGCCGGGCGACCGTGTAAAGGTCGAAATCGGCGGTATCGGAGCCCTGGAAAACCCGGTGGAGGCGGCGTGACCCGATGACCGACCACCGACTTGGCGGACTGGTAACGGAAGTATCCGGCGACGGCCCGGCCGTGGTCATGGTGCATGGGCTGGGCGGCAGTTCGAACAGCTTTCAGCCGATCGTCGGTGTTCTGGAAGGCTATAGAATCCTCCGGATCGACCTGCCGGGCGCCGGCCGTTCCGGAATGCGACCGGGCTTGACCGGACTGACGGGGCTTTGTTCTGCGGTCCGCGACGTCATGCGGTCGCTTGGAATCCACAAGGCACATATGGTCGGGCATTCCATGGGCACGCTGATCTGTCAGTATCTGGCGGTTTCGAACCCTGAAATGGTCGCAAGCCTGACCCTGTACGGTCCGATCCTGGAACCGCCGCTGCCGGCGCGCGATGCGCTGCGGCAGCGGGCGGAAGCCGCCAGGCGGGACGGCATGGCCGGAATTGCGGACGCGGTTTCAACCGCCAGCCTGTCGGCGGAAACGCGGGAAAGGAATACCCCTGCCGTTGCCTTCGTGCGGGAAAGCCTGATGCGGCAAGACCCGAAAGGCTATGCCCTGCATTGCGAGGCGCTGGCGACGTGTGAACCTGCCGACCATGCGGCGATTCAGGTTCCGACGGCGTTGATCGCGGGGCGCCAGGATGTCGTGGCCCCGGTTGCGATGGTCGAACGGCTGGGTAACGCGATTGCGGGTGCCCGGGTCGAAATCATGCCGGCCTGCGGTCATTGGATGATGATAGAATGGCCGGTCATCGCGGGCCGATTGTTGAAGCATTATATCAACCGGTTTTCGCTCTGACCCGCCCCGGACGACGGGCGGGCAAGAATAGGGAGGACAGACAATGTCGGACACAGAATTTACCGGATGGGGCGGTCGCGGCAGCAATGGAAACGGGAACGGGACGCCCGAGATCACCTTTTCGAACGTCCGCGTCCTGGACGCGACGGGTGAAGCCCCCTTCATGGGGGAGGTCACGGTCCAGGGGAACCGCATCAAGTCGGTGACCCGGTCCGGTTCGTCCATGAGCTGGGGCACGACCGGTGGCCAGCGTATCGACGGTCGTGGCATGACCCTGATGCCCGGCCTGTGTGATGCGCACCTTCATCTAAGTTGGAACAACGCGCCGGGCATCGATCCGATCCAGATGATGCCGGTAGAGGAACACACGCTGAACTGCATCCTGATGGCAAAGCTGCTGATCGATTCAGGGTTCACCATGGGCTATGGCGCGGCAGCGGCCAAACCCCGCCTGGACGTGGTCATTCGCAATGCGATCAATGCCGGCCAGGTGCCGGGGCCGCGCTATACCGCGGCCGGTCCCGAAATCACCTCTGTCGGTGGACTGGGGGATGCGACCCTGCCGCATATTCCCCATGAGGGGCTGAACCTGGGCATTGTCTGTTCGGGGCCGGAGGATGTGCGCCGCAAGGTTCGCGAACTCATGAAATGGGGCGTGGATACCATCAAGCTGAACCTGTCGGGTGAGGAAATCACCGGCATGGGCGCCGAAGAAAACCAGTTTTCCGACGAAGAAATCGCCATGGCGGTGAAGGAAGCAAAGGGGCGCGGCAAGCGGCTGGCGGCGCATGCGCGATCCAAGGAATCAATCCGGAAATGTGTCGAATTCGGGATCGAGATTATCTATCACGCATCCTTCTCCGACGAGGAGACACTGGATATGCTGGAGGCGAACAAGGACAAGCATTTTGTCGCCCCCGGTATTGCGTGGCTGATCAATACCGCGCGGAACGCCGCGGACTATGGGATCAAGCCCGGCACCCCGATCACGATTGCCTATGAACGGGAGCTGGAACATGCGATTGACACGATGCAGAAGATGCGCAAACGCGGCATTCGGGTTCTGACCGGTGGCGACTATGGCTTCGCCTGGACACCCCACGGCACCAACGCGAAGGATCTTGAATATTTCGTCGACATGATTGGCTACACCCCGATGGAAGCCATTCAGGCGGCGACCAAGCTGGGTGGTCAGATCATGGGCATGGGCAATGAACTGGGCCAGATCAGGGAAGGTTATCTGGCGGACCTGCTGCTGGTCGACGGGGACCCGATCCGTGATGTGAAGGTCCTTCAGGACCGGTCGCGTCTGGTCGCGATCATGAAGGACGGAAAATTCCATAAGGCGCCCGAGAACGCGCCCATGGGTATGCGCCTTACGGCGTAATCCACGCAACCGAAGGAGGAAGCCAGGATGACCGAACAAGTGGGATCCGACATCGTATTCGAGGATGAAAAGGTCCGGGTCTGGAACTTTGAACTAAGGCCGGGCGAATCGACCGCAATGCACACGCATGAACATGACTATATCTGGTACGCCATTTCCGGCGCGCCGCTGCAGTTGTACGACGAGAATGAAAAGGACCTGGGTGTTCTGGACGTTCCGACGGGTGCGGTGTTCAACCTGAAGCTCCGGGGAGATGAAATCGAAATCGTCTCCGAACCAGGCAAGGGCATGCGTGCGCCGGTGCGTCACCGCGCGGTCAATGCGGGCAAAGAACCGTACCGGGAAATCCTGATCGAGTTCAAATAGGGGCCTTCCGTACCTGACGTCCCAAGCGTTACTTCCCCGGGGACGGGGTTTCGGCTTGTCCCCACGCCCGGAAATGGGCATCGATGGGAACGCCCTGTCGCATTCGGGTTCCATTGCATATGGGATCCGGGCGGCGGGTTGCTTTGATGTTGGACGAGGCTGACCCCGATGACCGACCTGATCCGTTCCTGGGTGGAAAGCGCGAATGACCCGAACGGCGAATTTCCGCTGAACAACCTTCCCTACGGGGTGTTTTCGACCGACGGAAAGGTGCCGCGCTGCGGTGTCGCCATCGGTGACCACGTCATCGACCTGCACGGGCTGGAAGCGGCCGGGAAGCTGAATTTCGCCGGGACGCTGCAATCGGGCTGCTGGAATGCATTCATGGCGCTGGGCCGGGATGAATGGTCCCGGCTGCGGCAAACCCTGACGGCCATGTTGCGAGACGGGGCACCCGACACTGCATCGACGGAAGCCCAACTTGTTCCGTTAGCGGATGTGCGGTTGCACATGCCTTTCGCGGTAAGCGAATACACGGACTTCTATGCCAGCCGCCATCACGCGTTTAATGTCGGGTCCATGTTCCGTGGTCCCGAATATGCCTTGCCGCCGAACTGGCTGCACATTCCTGTCGGATACAATGGGCGCGCATCATCGGTCGTGGTTTCCGGAACGCCGGTGACCCGCCCGTCCGGCCAAATAAAGGGGCCGGACGACGCCGTGCCGCGCTTCGGAAAATCCGAACGCTTCGATATTGAATTGGAACTGGGTGCCATCGTTGGGCAGCCGTCTTCCGGGCCGATTTCCGTCGCACAGGCATATGACAATATTTTCGGCTATGTGCTTTTGAACGACTGGTCGGCGCGCGACATTCAGGCGTGGGAATATCAACCGTTGGGGCCTTTCCAGTCCAAAGCGACCGCCACGACGATCAGCCCCTGGATCGTGACATCCGCCGCCTTGGAACCGTTTCGTGTTTCAACCCCGGAACGGCAGGTGCCGCTTCTGCCCTATCTTCACGAACCGGGCCCGATGCTCTTCGACATCGATTTGGAAATTGCGATTGAACCTGACGGGGGGACGGAGACCGTCCTGTCGTGCACGAACCACAGGGAATTGTATTATTCCGCGGCCCAGCAACTTGCCCATCACACCAGCTGCGGGTGCCCCATGCGCGTGGGGGACCTTCTGGGGTCGGGGACGATATCGGGCCCGGAAAAAGGCAATCGCGGTTCCCTTCTGGAATTGTCCTGGGGTGGGAAGGAACCGATTGAAATTTCGGGCGGGACCCGGTCCTTCGTCGAAGACGGCGACACGCTGACACTGCGCGGTCATGCCCGTGGTGACGGCTACAGGGTCGGTTTCGGATCCTGTTCGGGGACCGTCATGCCGGCCGCATAAGCAACGTCAAAGGGCCGTGCGTGGCGGCCCCAGGCTTTCCCGTTCCACGATTTCGACTTCCAGAATGGTCCCTCTGGCTTCTGTGGTCAGGGCATCCCGCAACGCCAGAAGTTTTTGTGCCGCGCCACAGCCCATTCGCCGGTGGGGGACATGGATGGTCGTAAGCGCCGGGCTGATCGTGGTTGCCAGTTCGATGTCATCAAAGCCGGTAATTGATATGTCCCTCGGCACATTCAGTTTCAGCTGATGCGCTGCTAGGACGGCGCCGGCGGCCAGGACGTCGTTCCCGCAAATGACGGCGGTGATGTCGGGGTCGGATGCAACGATTTCCTCCAACGCCTGGCCGCCATCCGTCAATGTATAGGCGCGTTCCAGCACCATCAGGCGGTTCCTGTCCAACCCTGCTTCGGTCAGGGCGGCGCGAACACCTTCGATCCGGTTGGCGGAGCGGTCGTTCTGATCGGAATGACCGGCGATCATGGCGACCCTGCGGTGACCCAGCGCCAGGATTCGCGCGGTAAGGGTTTTTGCCGCCAGCCAATTGTCGAAGCCGACGAAAGGGTGCCCGGTGTCATCAATGCACCAGGTCAGGACATAAGGAATGCCCCGATCCTGAAGGAAGGAATAAACCGCCGGCCGGCGGTGCGTTCCAATCAACAGGATGCCGTCCACGCCGCGCGCCACCAGATTGCGGATCTGCTCTTCTTCCCTTTCCGGCTCATACCCCGAACTGGCGATCAGCAGGGTCACGCCCGAATGCGCGAGTTCTTCCTGAAACGCCTGAATGCCGCGGGAAAAAATCGCATTGTCGATTGTCGGAATGACGGCGCCGACAGTATTCGTTCGGTTCGATGCCAGGGCCCGTGCGCTGTAGTTCGGTGTGTATCCCAGTGCCAGGATGGCGTCATTCACCCGGTCCCGGGTCTGCGGACTGACATGGTCCGGCAGGTTCAGCGTGCGCGACACGGTCGCGGTGGAAACACCGGCATGACGCGCGACGTCCGCCAGCGTCGGGTTCGAAAATCGTTCTGTCATGGCGTTCCACCCAATTCTTATTGCCCTGACTATAAGTCGGCGCCGCAAACGCCGCAAACCCGCGGCCCGGGACGGTGTTTCACGATCTTGCAATCTGAAATGCAAGCGTTTACATCAGTGGATGTAACCTGTCCTGGTCCGTTACCACGCCACCATGGGCATCAAATAACAATTTCAGGCATCGGGGGGATGGATTCGTGGGCGTCGAGTACCTGAAGAAGGCGGTCAAACACGCGGAAAGCGATGAAGAGTCTATCCGGGATACCGTCCAGGCAATCCTGGATGAGATCGAGGCGGGTGGCGATGCTGTCGCCAGGGCCTATGCCGAGAAGTTTGATAAATGGTCCGGCCCCATTGTTCTGTCCCGTGATGAGATCGGCGCCGCGGCGGCGAAACTGAACCAGACACAGAAGGACGACATCCGGTTCGCACGGGACAATGTGCAGCGCTTCGCCGAAGCGCAGCTTGAATCCATGGCTCCTACGGAAGTTGAGGTCATCCCCGGCCTGATCGCCGGCCAGAAACATATCCCTGTGACCGCGGCCGGCTGCTACGTGCCGGGCGGGCGTTACAGCCATATCGCATCGGCCATCATGACCGTCACGACGGCAAAGGTGGCTGGCGTCGGGCATGTCACGGCCTGTTCCCCCCCGCGTGAAGGGGTGGGGGTAAACCCGGCGGTGCTTTACGCGCTGGATATCTGCGGAGCGGATACCGTACTTGCGATCGGCGGAGTTCAGGGGATCGCCGCGATGGCATTCGGCCTGTTTGGTGTGCCGCCCGCCCGGGTATTGGCCGGACCCGGCAATCAGTTCGTGGCCGAGGCAAAGCGCATACTGTACGGCCGCGTCGGGATCGACATGTTCGCGGGCCCGACGGAAACAATGGTCATCGCGGATGGCAGCGCTGACCCCGAAATCGTCGCCTGGGACCTCGCCGGTCAGGCGGAACATGGCTACAACTCCCCGGTCTGGCTGGTTACGACTGATCGTGGTCTGGCGGCACGGGTGCAGGAACTCATACCGGCCATGATCGAAAGCCTGCCGGAACTGAATGCCAGAAACGCCGCGGCGGCATGGCGCGACTATGGTGAAATCATCCATTGCGATACCCGGGAAGAGGCGGCGCGGGTCTCCAACGATTATGCATCAGAACATCTTCAGGTTCAGGCGGAAGACCTGGACTGGTGGCTGGACAACCTGGTCAGCTACGGGTCCCTGTTTTTGGGGGAAGAAACCACGGTTGCCTATGGTGACAAGGTGTCGGGCCCGAACCATGTACTGCCGACGAAGAAGGCAGCCTATTATTCCGGCGGGTTGTATGTCGGTAAGTTCCTGAAGACGGTCACCTGGCAACGGGCAACGCGCGAGGCGAACCGGTCGATCGGTCAGACCTGCGCGCGTATTTCCCGTCTGGAAGGAATGGAAGGGCACGCCCGTACGGCCGACATCCGGCTGGCAAAATACTTCCCGGATGAGGAATTCGACCTGGGGCGCATGGACTGAACGCCCCAGGTATTCCGACCCAAATGTCGGGCGAAACCAGCCCCCGTCAGGATGCGCGCTGTGTCAGGCTTAATGCCTCATCCAGGCTTTGCAGGTCCGCCGCCAGGGCATCGCGCTGATCACGGGACTTCTGGACGGCTTCTGGTGCGGCCCGGGAAACATAGCGTTCGTCCGCAAGCCGGCCTTCCAGTTTGCCCAATTCCTTGCGCATCTTCTCCGCCGCTGTTTTCAACCGCTTCAATTCCTGTTCCAGGTCGACCACGTCCCCCAGGTCGATCGCCGCGTCCAGGCCGGTCACATTGACCGGAACCTGACCAGATGCCAGTGCATCGGCACGACCCAGTTCACCAACGCCGCTCAGGCGCTGGAGGTGCGGTGCATAGCGCGAAACATCCGCCACCAGCGCCTCATCACCCGTAATCAGGCTGAGCGTGACCGGCGCCTTGCGCGGGACGTTGAACTGATCGCGGGTCGAACGGATTCGCGAAATCAGGCCGATTGTCCGTTCGATTTCCTGGACCGCATCGATGTCCCGCAACAGGGCGGCGTAATCCGGGAATTCCGTCGTTACGATGGATCCCGGCGCGTCGATATGGTCCCAGATCGCTTCGGTGACATAGGGGATGAAGGGGTTCAACATGTGACAGATGTTGGCCACGCACCAGCCCATCGTCTTGCGGATTTCAAGTCGGGTTTCGTCGTCCGCGCTTTCCAGATCGATTTTCGCCAATTCGATAAACCAGTCGCTGAACCGATCACGGACAAACGCCTGAAGCTCCGAACAGGCATGGTCGAACCGGAACCGGTCCAGATCCTCAAAGAACCCAAGACCGGTTTCTGCCGCTGACCGCACGATCCAGCGGTTGGCCGGATGCTTGGCACTGGCGGGGTCAAAGTCGGGGTCGAAAACGGCATCGTTCATGCGGCTGAAACGCGCCGAGTTCCACAGCTTGGTCACGAACAGCTTTGCCGCGTGGACTGATGCATCGGAAAAACGGATATCCTGGCCGGGGCCGCACTGGCTCATCAATGCAAGGCGCAGGGCGTCCGCGCCGTATTCGTCGATCAATTCCAGCGGGTCGATCACGTTGCCCTTGGTCTTCGACATCTTCTGACCCTGTCCATCGCGGACCAGCCCGTGAATGAAGACCTGGGCGAAGGGAGATTCGTCGGTGAACTGCAGGCCCTGCATCATCATGCGGGCGACCCAGAAGAAAATGATGTCAAAGCCTGTCACCAGGACACTGGTCGGATAATAGCGTTTGAACTCTTCAGTCTGATCCGGCCATCCGACGGTGGCAAATGGCCAAAGCCCCGATGAGAACCAGGTGTCGAAGATATCGGTACCCTGGCGCAATTCGACATCGTCGCGCCCGTAATGTTTGCGTGCCGCGGCCAGGGCAGCCTCCTCGTCCACTTCGACGAACAGTTCTTCGTCCGGGCCGTACCAGACGGGAATGCGGTGTCCGTACCAGAGCTGGCGGCTGACGCACCAGGGGCGGATATTGTCCAGCCACTGGAAATACACCTGCTCCCACCGGTCGGGGACGATCCGGGTCGTTCCGTCGCGCACCGCGTCCGCGGCTCGGCGGGCCATTTCCGCGACATCCACGAACCATTGCACCGTCAGGCGCGGTTCTATGACCACGTCGGTGCGTTCGCCGAACGGTGTCGCCACCGTCTTTGGCTCAATTTCCGCCAGCAGGCCTTCCGCATCCAGCGCGGCGACCACAGCGTCTCGTGCTTCGAACCGGTCCATGCCACGGAAAGCCTCGGGCACTTTGTCGTTCATGCGCGCGTCGTCTGTCATCACATCCAGCAGGTCCAGATTGTGACGAAGGCCGACTTCGTAGTCATTGAAGTCATGGGCCGGGGTGATTTTCACCGCGCCCGAACCCTGTTCGGGGTCCGCGTGTTCGTCCGCGATAATGGGGATCTGCCGGCCGGTCAGCGGCAGGTGCACCATCGACCCGATCAGATCCTTGTAACGCGGGTCGTCCGCGCTGACCGCGACGGCTTGGTCACCGAACATCGTTTCGGGCCGGGTGGTGGCAACGACGATGTGGCGGGACGGGTCGTCCACCAACGGATAGCGCAGATGCCACAGGTTGCTGTTCACATCGCGGGTCACGACCTCAAGATCGGATATCGCAGTCTGGAACTTCGGGTCCCAATTCACCAACCGGTTCCCGCGGTAGGCCAGGCCTTCACGATACAGGTCGACGAAAACCTTCATCACCGCCTTGGTAAGGCCGGGATCCATCGTATAGCGTTCGCGCCCCCAGTCAGGGATGCAACCAAGTCGGCGAATCTGGCCCTGGATCGACCCGGATGCCTTTTCCTTCCAATCGTCGCATAGTTCCAGGAACTTTTCCCGGCCTACCGAAAAACGGGTTTCGCCTTCTTTCGCAAGGTCGCGTTCGATCACATAGTGAACGGCGATGCTGGCATGGTCGCAGCCGGGAAGCCAAAGGACGTCATGCCCCTGTTTGCGCTTGGTCCGCGTCAGCACGTCCTGGATGGTCATGTTCAGTGCATGGCCCATGTGCAGTTGGCCGGTGACATTGGGCGGCGGCATTGAAATGGCATAGACGGGTTTGTCTGATGAAACATCCGCAGCGCCGACATTGCCGTCGCGCCAACGGTCGATCAGCCCTGGTTCCACTTCGCCCGCTTCAAATCGCGTCGGCCAGTCGGCCTGCGCGCCTTCGGAATTCTCGCTCATGTCGCACAACCTCAAAAATAACCGTTCGTGCGCCGTGTCGGGACGGCACCGGTCCGTATGAATTTGAGGCTTTAGCTACACGGAACGGACCGGGCGCTCAAGAACCCGCGCGACAAAAAGCCGGGGGGCCGGGGCGTCAACGGTGCCGGTTCAGGAAATCCCCCAGGTACGATCGAAAAATGTCGCCGAATTCCGCGTTTGAAATATGTGGCGCGCCGTCGATCAGTTTCAGTTCCGCGCCCGGAATGCCGGCCGCGAGTTCTTCGGACAATTCCGGCGCCGTCGCCAGGTCTTTCGTCCCGCCAATGACCAGGGTTGGCGCCTGGATCTGGCTTAACCGTTGGCGGAAGTCGGCGTCCCGCACAGCGCAACAGCATCCGTAATATCCGGTCTTGTCATTGCGCAGCATCATGGCGTGCAATCGGTCAAACACCGCGGGGGCATTCTTCCGGCAGTCGGGGGTCAGCCAGCGGTCCATGACCGCGTCGGCGATTCCTTCGATACCACCGTCGTCCAACGCCTTCAACCGGGCATCCCAAACCGACAGCGGGCCGATATTGGCGGCCGTGTTGGCAAGGGTCAGGGACGACAGGACGGACGGGCGGGCAAGTGCAATCGCCTGACCCGTCAGGCCGCCCAGCGACAGGCCGCAAAAATGAACCTTGCCGATGCCCAGTTCGTCCAGCAGACCCAAAGCATCGCCCGCCAGCATTTCCACCGTATAGGGCGGTTCCGTGACGCTGCTGCTGCCATGGCCGCGGGTGTCGTATCGAAGGACGCGGAAGTCGCCTGCGAAATGGGCCGCCTCGGCATCCCACATCATGTGGTCCGTCCCGAGGGAGTTGGAAAACATCAGGACCGGCGCGTCTTCCGGCCCATCCAGAACATAGTTGATCGATACCCCGTTCACGTCGGCGACCGGCATGAAATTCCCTCCTGATTCTATTGTCAGGCGGACGCTAGCGCATCACGAACGGGTTTGCCATCGGTTCGCTGGATGTATTGATCCAGGTGGTTTTCGTGCGGGTATAGTCGTGCACGCTTTCCATTCCCGCCTCACGCCCGTATCCGGACTGGTTGAATCCGCCAAACGGTGCGATCGGACTGATGGCGCGGTAGGTGTTTATCCAGCAGATGCCTGAGCGAATCCGCTTTGCGACGCGATGCGCGCGCGCCACATCGCGCGTGAATATACCCGACCCAAGCCCATAGACCGTGTCATTGGCCAGGCGGATCGCCTCGTCCTCCGTGTCGAATGGCACGATGGACATGACCGGACCGAACATCTCAACGGTCAGGGTTTCGATGGATGCGTCCGGGCATTCGACCAGGGTCGGGTTGAAATAATGTCCGTCACCCAGCCCGTCCGGCCGCGTGCCGCCAAAACGAATGCTGGCACCCTGTTGCCGTGCCGCGGCCAGGGTCGCTTCGATCCGTTGCACCTGTGCCATGGTGCACAGCGGCCCGACATGGGTGGCTGCGTCCTGCGGATCGCCGACCACGATCTTGGATGCCTTCTCCGCAATCGCGTCCGTCACATCCCGCAGGATGGATCGGTGGACGAAGGCGCGCGATCCGGCGACGCAGGATTGACCTGATGCACCGAAGTTGCCGGCAATCATTCCGTTGGCCGCACTTTCGATATCGGCGTCGTCAAACACCAGAACTGGCGATTTCCCGCCCAGTTCCAGTGTCGTGACGGCAAAGCTTTCCGCCGAATTCCGCACCACATGGCGTGCCGTTTCCGGCCCGCCGGTGAATGCGATCCGGTCGATATCGGGGTGGCGTGTCAGCGGGATCGCGCATGCTTCCGGCCCGCCGGTGATGACAGAGATGACGCCAGGCGGGAAACCGGCCTGTTCTATCAGTGCGGCGAATTCGAACATCGCCGCCGGTGCGATTTCCGACGCCTTAAGAACTATGGTGCAGCCGGCTGCCAGCGCGGGGCCCAGCTTTGTCGCGGTCAGAAACATCTGTGCATTCCAGGGCACGATTGCCGCAACGACGCCTATGGGTTCCCGGCTGGTGAAGACATGCATGTCCGGCTTGTCGATGGGCAGGGTCGCGCCTTCGATCTTGTCCGCCAATCCGGCGAAGTACCGGTAGTAATCGCCGACATAGCGGGTCTGGCCGACTGTTTCGGCAGCCAGCTTGCCACTGTCGGCGGTCTCGACCCGGCCCAGCTTTTCCGCGTTCGCTTCTATCAGGTCACCCAGCCGCCAGATCATGCGGCCGCGCTGGGTCGGCGTCATGGCGGACCAGGCGCCGTCGAACAACGCCCGGCGCGCGGCGGCGACGGCGCGGTCGACGTCCGCGGGCGCGGCACAGGCGAAACGCGCCCACGGTGCCCCGGTTGCGGGGTTCGTCGTCTCCCGAACCTCTCCATTCGCGCCGTCGGTCCATTCGCCGTCGATGAAAAGCCGATAAGTCGGCATGTCTTTTTCGTTGGTCATATCAAAGCTGTCCTTATGCAAAGGCCGGCATAACGTCGTCCATGAAGCGGGACAGGGAGACGCGTTTCTGTTCCGCGGTCATGCCGCTGTCGATCCAGAAGGAATATTCGTCATAGCCCAGGTCTTCGAACCGTTTCAGTCGGTCGATCAACTGTTGCGGTGTACCGATCATCAAATTCTTCTTCATCTCTGACGGTGCATAGATCGGGATTTTCGCCATTTCCTCTTCGCTCAGGCGCTGAATAAGGCCCTGGCTGACCGGCCGTTCATTCTTGAACCAGGCGCCGAAATAACAATAGAAACGGCTGAGCGCCCTGGCCGCCCAATCGACCTCGTCAGCGTCCTTTGCGACGTAGGCATGCTGCAGCAGCATGATTTTCGGACGCGCAATGTCCGCATGGTCGCCACAGGCGGCATTGAACCGGTCCATCAGGCTTTCGATCTCCTCATCCCCCAGCCATAGCGGCGTGACCTGGACGTTGAAACCGTTGGCGACGGCAAAGTCATGGCTGTTCGGGTCGCGTGCCGCAACCCAGATGGGCGGGCCGCCGTCCTGTACCGGTTTCGGCGCGGAGGAGGTGGCGGGAAACTGGTACAGTTCCCCTTCATGGGCGTAGTCGCCGGTCCACAGTTTACGAAGGGTCGGCGCAACCTCACGCAGGTACTGCCCTGCGGTCCATGCGTCCAGACCGGGGCGCATGCGTTCATATTCATAGGAGTAGGCGCCACGGGCTATGCCGATGTCCAGGCGGCCATCGCAGATGATGTCGGTCATTGCCGCTTCGCCCGCCAGTTTGATCGGGTGCCAGAACGGGGCGACAACCGTCCCGGTGCCCAAACGGACATTTTTCGTGCGGCGCGCCAGGTCCGCGATGTTGATGAACGGATTGGGCGCGATTGTGAAGTCCATCCCGTGATGTTCACCGGTCCAGATCGCGTGCATGCCGCCCTGGTCCGCCATGAGGCAAAGGTCTATGAACTCTTCGTAGAGCGTCTGATGCGGGGTGTCCGGATCAATCCGTTCCATATGCGCAAAAAGCGAAAATTTCATTCCGTTTCCTCCTTGGCCGCGGGATGAACGTCGCCCGCGGTCTCATCACCGACATAAAGTCCGAACATCCTGGTGCGAAATTCAGTTGCAAAGCGCGTCAGCATCGACGCGACGGCAGGGGATGCGAAATCCCGTCCCTCCAGACTTGCGACAGGCGTGTACCGACCGGTCGTTGGGTCTTTCGTTCCTTCCGCATGGGCCAGGAAATAGGTGAAGTGATCGCCGCCTTCGTCATAAATGGAATAGGCCTTACCCAACTGCACAGTCGGGTCGATGAAACTTAGCCAATCCTTTACGGCGGCACGCACCGGCACCGGTTCGGTCAGGGGTATCCGCGGCAGGTCGAATCCCCCGCCGGTTTCGGTCAACAGAATGTCGTCGTCCCGCACAATCAACGCGCCTGCGAAAGTTCGGCGCCCAGCTGTGGGGGCGGCGGCTTCGCGTTCCAGTCCCAGGCTGAAATATTGCCCGCCCGCATATCCAAGGCCGCGCAAACCTGACTGCGTGAAATTGACCACGCGCCCCATCAGGATGGCATGGTCCCCCGCATCGCGGACATCGTGGGTATTACAGACGAAATATGCGGCGGTGCCGTCCAATACCGGAATATCGTTTGGGCCGGTATGCCAGCCGACCTGTGCGAACCGGTCGCCCTGAAAGCTGGCGAATGTGTTCGATACCGCTTCCTGACCTTCCGCCAGGACATTGACGGCGAAATGCCGGCACCCTTCGAACACGGGATAGCAGGTAAGGCGCTTTGCCGGACAGACCAGCAGCAGCGGCGGGTCGAGGGAGACCGATGTGAACGAGTTCGCGGTGAACCCGACGGGGGCCCCTTCCGCGGTCTGGGTGGTGACGACGGTGACGCCGGTGGGAAACGCGCCGAATGCGTTGCGAAGTGCTTTCGGGTCTATGCGGGCGTTCATGGCAATCGACCCGCAACCAGTTTCAGGAACCCGTCCAGCTCCGCATTCACGATATTCGGATGGGTCATCATCGCCATATGCGCGGCCCCTTCGACCACAAAGGCACGGCCATTCGGGACAGCGGCTGCCAGAATGCGGGACATGGCCGGGGTCGAATTCGGCTCTTCCGACCCCGTCAGGAAAAGCGCCGGGCAGGATATCGCGGCCAGGTCGGCGTCCGCGAAGTCCCTCGCTTCGGCAAAGGCCGTATACGCTGCTTTGTATCCTCCGGGGTCGACCCCGGTCAGCCATGACCGGCAGGCAATCGCTTGCGGTCGGGTCAGGTCGTCGCCGAACCAGCGGGCCAGTGTCGGGGCCGGGTCGTTCGGCGCATCCGTCGACATGGCCGCGGCGCGGGCACGGACGGCATCGCGCGCCTCTGGGCTGCGGCGATGGATGGCGTTCAGGGCGGCAACCCCACTGACAAGGGACGGGTGCCGGATGGCCAGGTTCACCGCGATCAGCGCCCCTAGGGAATGACCGACGACCGGCACAGGCATACCGAATGCCGCGACGGCATTGGCAATACAATCCGTCAGCGTATCCAGGGTGACTGCACCTACCAGTCGCGGGCTGTCGCCATGCCCCGGCAGATCCGGCGCCAGGATGGCGTGGTGTTTGGACATTGCATCGATCTGCGCGCCCCAGCTGTCCGCATTTAGGCCGACGCCATGAATCAGCACACACGGCGAACCATTCCCGGCACGGATGGCGCAAAGGCCGGATGGCAGGTCAGATCGCGGCCGGGTTGTCCAGGTCATGGCCCAGATCCTTCAGGTCCTGATATCGGTCGCCGATACGATGGTGGGGCCGCCCGCTGGTCGCGCCGCCCAATGCCACCACGATTTCGTCATCGCGCGGTGCATCGGGAATGGCGAACTGGATTGTCAGATAGTGGGAACGCCGCCCGGCATCGTTCTTGTCCATCATCGGTATGGAAAGGGGTGCGTTGGCCGGACCGCGGGTATTGCTGAATGACAGATAGGACGTCGCGCCCACTGCGGTCCGATAATGGTTCCCGAACCGCAACGTGTGGATCAGACCGGATGCATGTTCAATTTCCCCGTTCAGGCCGACGACGGCGGCCTTGCCATAGGCTTCGATCCTGTCACCGCCACCGGCCAATGCAACGATACGATTCGTCAGCATTTCGCCGAGCACAGGACCAAAGGCCTGGATCTCTGGTTTCAGGTCTTCGACAAATCGTCCGGCCCACGGGTTTGCGACCACCGCCGCCACCGCGAACATGCGCCAGGGACTGTCCGCTGCCTTGAAGCCTTCGACAAGGATATCTTCCTGATACGTAACAATTTTTCGAATGTCTGGCGTCATGGTTCTGACGTTCCGATCCCTGGTGACTGAATTGCCGACAAAATGGTCCGAGGCAGGTTGAATTGACAAACGATACAATCCGACAGCTAGATATTAGTAATCCTAATGACTGGTTTGAGGCTTGCAATGGCGCTTCCCCCGCTGACCTGGTTCCGTGCGTTTGAGGCCGCGGCCCGGCACCTGAATTTTACTGCCGCTGCGGAGGAACTGAACCTGACCCAATCCGCGGTAAGTCAGCATGTCCGGTCCCTGGAGCTTCGGCTGGGTGCGCAGTTTTTTCAGCGCAAGGCGCGCGGGTTAGCACTGACGGATGCGGGGCGGCGGTTGCTGCCGTACGTCACCGGGGCGATGTCTGAACTGGGTTCAGGGGTTGCGATGTTTCAGCCCCTTCGGGACAAGGCGACGCTGACGGTTGCCTGTTCCACATCCATCGCGCAATGGGTGCTGGCACCCTGGATTTCAGATTTCATCGCGGATAATCCCGGAACTCGTATCCGTTTCGTTTCCACCATATGGCCGGATCACCACCCGACCGCGGAAGCGGACGTCGAAATTCGTTTCGGTGCCGCCGAACTGGTGGGACAGGGGGCACGGCCCCTTGCGGCGGACCGCGTTGTGCCGGTCAGGGTGTCCGGGTCGACGGGGACGCTGTCTGTTGCCGACCTTGCCGACACGCCGTTGATTCAGACGGTGGGGTCATCCGATACGTGGAAGACCTGGGCGGCGTCGTGCGGGGAGGGAGGGTTGTTTGAACCGACATATTGGGCGGATTCCTACGGACTAGCGCTGGAACTCGTGCGGCAAGGTGCAGGGGTTGGATTGATCAGCGCGCTGATCGCATCGGCGGGCGAACGGTTGGGCGTGGTCTCCGCCGCATGGGAACTTGCGGCACCGGCGCGCGATTCTTTCTTTCTGGCGCGGCGCGAGACGGGCCGCGACGGCCTTTCGGCCCGGTTCGAAGACTGGTTATGCGGTCAGGTACTGGGTTCGGGACCCATTGATTGATCAGGATTGATCTGTTGCACACGCTTGGTGGCGTTGAACCTAGCCCGGCAGACCATCCACTTCCGGAAGGTCGTTTAGATGCGCGTACCATTCCGCCCTGCTGGCAAAGCAGATATGTGCATTTGGCGGGATATCGATTGCGCTATCAAGGCTCCCGGCAGGTACGACCACCAAAGCACCCTTCAATTGGACACTCGGAAGGGCAGACCCGCATTTAATGCAGAAGCTTCTTTCGTGTCGGGTCTCCGGAACCCGATAGGTTTGAATACTTTCAAGCCCAGAAACCCATTCAACAATTGCTGTCGATGAGAACAGATTTGCCGCATGTGCAGATCCCGTGTCCTTTCGACAACGCGAGCAGTGACAGAGAAAGAAGCTCTCAAACTCACCCGAGATCTGAAATTTTACGGTACCACACAAACAGGATCCAGCTGCGGTTGGTGTCATGACGGTTTGCCTGTATTCATGCGCTCGCGCGGAATCGCGGTTCTGGTTACAACCCGCCAGATGAATGGGACCCGGTCCTGGAAACGGACCAGCAGTCCGGCCTAGTCAAGGCGGGCAAATCAAGTCAAAGGACGCATTCCCGGGCATAGTCAGCCGCTTCATTGGCGGTGACATTGGCGACGCCCTTGTCTTCGATCATCTTGCACCATTCCTGGGACCCCACTTCGGGTTCACAGGCGGAAAGCATGCCAGCGAGAAGAAGCCCCACGAGGGCCGTGCCGAAATTCCGCATCATACCTAGATTACTCCGTTTCCTGTGTTTCCTCGGGTGGCGTCAGGCGCCAACGCATGCAGTTTAGTTCAGCGAAGCCGCGCGCTTCGTCAACAGTCCATTCGGCAATTGGTTTGTTGCGGATGGCCTGACACCAGCGTTCGTCACCGGGTACCGGCGGGCCGGGGTGAATGGCATACCAAAGCCACCCGGCAAGGCCGAGACAGATCGCAATCGTGACAATCTTGCCGATATGGCGGCGCATGATGACCCATCCGAATATCGGCCCTGACTACCCCACGACCGAATAATTGACCACACGGCGGACACGCTCGGTATTGCGAACGACCGCAACCGCGCGATCCTGTTCCGCGGCTGTGGCCGCACGCCCCAGGACATAGGCAGTCGCGAACGGGTCCACACCGACCCGGAAATTCAGACTCTCGACGCCCGGCGCGTCAAGCCATGCCGCTTCAATTCCCGCCTTTATCCGAAGGCCTTGCGCGAAACCGATGATTTCGTCGTCGCGTGCTGCCTGTTGCGCGGGTGTCAGGTTCTGGACATGGAAATACAGATTGCGCACACCGGCAATGTTGCGCGTTTCGGCCTCGAAACCCTGGAAAGACGTTGCATCTTCCATGATTCCATAGACCAGAAGGCGCTGTTCGTAGATTTCGGTTGAAACGGAAATCGTTTCGTATTTTGCCATCAGCCGGTTGACCTGAACGACAATACGGTTGTCTTCGGCGATGTCTTCGACACTTCGGTCTTCGATTGCCCGTTGGACGACACTGACCGGCGAACAGCCTGCCAGAATGGCGGTGCCGCCAAGTGCCAACGTCATGATCTGACGGCGGTCGAAGGGGCTGACTGAACGGATGCGCATGGCTGATCTCTCCCGATGTGAAACTATTGCTGGCGATCGCTCGCGATCTAAGTAGATGGTGTGCCTGATGAACGGCGGCAAATCTATCGTCCAGCATTTTCGGAAAACCCCCACTTCCCTGAATAGACGGTGGCAAACCCGGACATTAGAGCGTAAAAGAGGCTCGTTTCTCTGATGGTACGGGCAGGGATGCTTGTTTCTGGCATTATTTCAGATTTGGAGTTCGACCGATGGCACTTGGTTCCTGGAGCCCGGAAAGCTGGCGCGAAAAGCCTGTTCTTCAGGTTCCCGAATATCCCGATGCAGCGCAGCTGGCGTCGGTGGAGGCGGAACTCGCGGCCAACCCGCCGCTGGTGTTTGCGGGGGAGGCCCGCAAGCTCAAGACCGCACTTGCCGAAGTGGCGGAAGGACGTGCCTTCCTGCTGCAGGGTGGCGATTGCGCGGAAAGCTTTGCGGAATTCAGCGCCAACAATATTCGCGATACGTTCAAGGTGCTGCTGCAGATGGCCGTGGTGCTGACGTTCGGTGCCGCCTGTCCGGTGGTGAAAGTCGGCCGAATGGCCGGCCAGTTCGCAAAGCCCCGGTCCGCGCCTATGGAAAAGCAGGGCGACGTCGAACTGCCCAGTTATCGCGGGGACATCGTGAACGGCATTGAGTTCACCCCTGCCGATCGCGTGCCGGACCCGACCCGGATGCTCAAGGCCTATCATCAAGCGGCGTCTACGCTGAACCTTTTGCGCGCCTTTGCGCAGGGCGGTTTCGCGGACCTGCACCGGGTCCACCAATGGAACCTGGATTTCGTCGCTGACAGCGCACAGGGCGAACGCTATCAGGCCCTGGCGGATCGCCTGGACGAGACGCTTAGTTTCATGGCGGCCTGCGGGCTGACGTCGGAACGGGTGCCGCAAATCGCAGAGACGGAATTCTATACCAGCCACGAAGGCCTGCTTTTGTGGTACGAACAGGCCCTGACCCGCCAGGACAGCATGTCGGGTGGCTGGTACGACTGTTCCGCGCACATGATCTGGATCGGCGACCGCACCCGCCAGCCGGACGGCGCCCATGTGGAATTCTGCCGGGGTGTGCAGAACCCGATCGGCATGAAATGCGGTCCGTCGACAGATCCCGATGAACTGATCCGGCTGATCGATATCCTGAACCCGGAGAATGAGGCGGGACGGCTTACGCTGATCGCGCGGATGGGAAGCGACAAGGCGACGGAGTTCCTGCCGCCACTGTTGCGCCGTGTGAAACAGGAAGGGCGCAAGGTCGTCTGGTCGTGCGACCCGATGCACGGCAACGTGATCAAATCGGAAAGCGGCTACAAGACGCGTCCGTTCGACCGGATTTTGAGTGAGGTTCGCCAGTTCTTCGATGCGCACGAAGCCGAAGGAACACATGCCGGCGGCGTGCATTTCGAAATGACGGGCAAGGATGTGACCGAATGCCTGGGCGGCGCGCAGGCGATTTCGGATTCGGATCTGTCGGCGCGTTATCACACGCATTGTGACCCGCGACTGAACGGGGCGCAGGCGCTGGAACTCGCATTCCTGATTGCCGAGGAGCTGAAGTCCTCCCGCCTTGGCGGGGTGCGTTCATCTCAGGCGGCTGAATAGGTCAGGGTTCAACGGCCGCGATGCCCCATTCCACCGATCCGGATCTGTACGTTCGGCGCTGGACCGACGCCTATTTCTCCCGAACCCGTGAGATTCTGGAGAAGTTCGGCGACAGCCAGGTAACCTATGCCATATTCATGCGCAGGCCCGTCGTGTCCGCGCCGCGGCTGGCCATCAACTGGCTGAAACAGACGATGGACGCGCGCGGGGAACCGGTGGATATCGACCTGCGCTACGAAGAGGGGCGTTGGGTCGGTGCGGGCGAACCGATCATGTATATCACCGGTTCGTTCAAGGCGCTGTGTGACCTGGAAACGCTGCTGCTTCAGAAAATCGGCCCTGCCTGTGTCGCCGCGTACAATGCCTTTACCATGTGTCAGGAACTCCCGCGGGCATCGTTCCTTGCCATGGATGCGCGCCATTGTGCGGGCACGGAAATGGCGGAATTGATGGCCTATGCCGCGTCAGTCGGTTCCGACAGGGCAAAACGGAAATCCAGCGCAATCGGGTTCATCGGGAATGCGACCGACGCGACGGCGCATTATTTCGGCGATCAGGCGGGTCGGGGTACAATGCCGCATGCGCTGATCGGGTATGCCGGTTCAACCGTCCGCGCGGCGGAAATGTTCCATGAGGCCCACCCCGACAAGCTTTTGATCGTCCTCGTCGACTATTTCGGCAAGGAAGTGACGGACTCACTTGCGGTTTGCGAACGGTTCCCGGACCTGGCCGCCAGCGGTGACCTTGGCGTGCGGGTGGATACCCCGGGCGGTCGCTTCTGCGAGGGGCTGGACCCTGCGGAATCCTATGCTGTTCTGGACCGGAATGCGCCCCGGTCAATTCGTGGCTACCGGAACGAGGGGGAGTTGCGGCATCTGATCGGCCCCGGCGTGTCAGCCGCCGCGGTCTGGCACCTTCGCGAGGCACTGGATCGGGCCGGTTTCACGAAAGTGAAAATTGTCGGATCGTCCGGTTTTGGGCCGGAAAAATGCCGCGTCATGGCTTTGGCGGATACGCCGATCGATATCGTGGGCACCGGCAGCTATCTTCCCGACCGTTGGGCGGAGACCTATGCGACCGCGGACATCGTCGAATATGACGGCAACCCCCGGGTCAAGGTCGGTCGCGAATTCCTGTTGCGGCGTTCCGAAGAAACCTGAAGCCGGATTGGCGCAATACACAATGGAACCGCAAGTCATTGCCACGCCTGATGCATTCCGGGCGGAACTGATCGACGACGGCGCGCGTAGCCTGTTCGACTATTGGCAAGGTCTGCGTGGACCACGGGCGATGCCTGCGCGCGCGGACATCGATCCACTTGAAATCCCGCGCAACATCCTGCCATGGCTCTACATCCTTGCGGTGTCGGATGACGGCAACCATCGGTTTCGACTGGCCGGAACGGGACTGGACACTGTCTTCAATGCGGAAATTACCGGAAAACGCGTCGATGAGGTGCTGGAGGGCAGGGACCTGGAAAACGCACGACGGTCCTATGACTTTGTCATTTCGCGAGCACGGCCGTGGTATTCGTCCGTCCTCTATCGCGCGGACGAACGCTGGGAAATCCGCTATTCGCGTCTGACCCTGCCGCTGGGCCCGGACGGCGAAAAGCCGGATTTTCTGATCGGGGGGCTTTTCCTGGATCAGGATGAAGGGATGTTCGAACGATTCGCGGAACTGTTCGCCCGGAGGGGCGTCGACCCGTCAGCGCGGCGGGAGGTCGTCCTCGCTTGACGGCCCACCTTTGGCGGAACCGGGCCCTGTCACCGGGTCCGGCGGCGGGTTCTGGATGCGCGGACCCATCGGGTCACCTTCGACCATATGAACAACCCGCTGGGCATAGGGGATGACGATCCCTTCTTCCCTGAACCGTTTCAGAATGTCCTTGCGGATGTCGCTTGCGATCCACAGAACCCAAAGAATGTCGCTGGTAAAGATCCGGAGTTCCAACTGTATCCGGCTTTCACCGACGCCCAGAACTAGCGCAACCGGTTCCGGATAGCGTCGGCACCGTGGATGGGCCTTCCCTACTTCCAGCAGAATATCACAGGCCTTTTGAATGTCCGTGTCCAGGGCGACGCCGATCGGCACTTCCACGCGCCCGACCTTGTCCTTGTGCGTCCAGTTGGTCAGGGCCTGTGACAACAGGTCGGCATTCGGGACGATAACGCTGGCGCGCTGCCAGGTTTCGATTTCCGTCGCCCGCATGTTGATCTGTTTGACGAACCCTTCATTCGGGCCGACGACAACCCAGTCGCCGACCTTGATCGGCCGTTCGATCAAAAGAATCATCCCGGAAACGAAATTGTTCACGATATTCTGAAGGCCAAAGCCGATCCCGACGGAAAGCGCGCCTGCGATCAGCGCGATGTTGGTCAGGTCCACCCCTGCGACGGCGATGGCCAGTGCCGCCGCCACAACGAACCCCACATACCCCGTTCCGGCCGTTATCGAATGCCGAACGCTTTCTTCGATTTCCGTCTCCGGAAGAATCCGTTCCGACAGGCTTCGTTTCAATGCCTGTATCAGACCCAGTGCAACGATGAAGACGATAATCGCCAGGACGATATCGGTCAGCGAAATCGTGACTTCGCCGATTTTCAGTTCCGTTGCCAGGTCTCCCAGAATGCGGAACATGTCCGCTTCCGACACGCCCCAATTGGGTGCCACAACGGACAGTCCCGCCACCAGGATAAGCAGGTCCAAAAGGAACCGGGCGACGATCTTGTACCGGCTTCTCGCCGAATGGGATACTTGCAGCCTGTCTTTCACAAGGGCGCTGCCGGTCGCCATTCCGACGGCTTCCCGGAACAGCCCGCGCAGTATGTACAGAATGGCAATGACGACCGCGGTGCCCAGAATATTGTTCAGCAGGTAGTTCCCAAGGTTGGTGAACCCTGCAACCGGGGTGACGGTTCCGATGAAGGTGGTAATGACCAGCCCCAGATGCACTGCGTTCCAGAAAGGGCGTCGCCTGCGACGCGGAACGCTAGCTTCCGTCTCATCCTCGTCGGTTTCCGCATCCTCCGTCTCCGGCTGTTGATCCGAACGACCCGTGGTCCACAGGGACGGTCGCAACAGGGCAAGGGCAATAATACCCTGCGCCAGGTTGAAGACGAAGGTCCATAGCGACAGGAACGCCGGCGTCACAATCTCTGTCAGCGGGGCAATGGACTCTGCGGCGCGAACAACGAACTCGTCGACGCAGAACAGAAGGGCCAGCGGCGTGACCAACTTCATGATCCGCCGGCCCTTTTCCGGCGGCAGTTCCGTAAGGCGCCAGTTGGGGTCGTTCGGCGACAGAACGGCATCGGGAAGCGCGGTGACCAGAATGAATATCATCAGGTTGATCGCGGCCAGTTCCACCAGCGTCCCGAACTCCCCATAGATCGCGGCCGACTCCGATTGTGCGCGCGCAATGATCACGATCAGTATCGCCGCAGGTAGAATGCCCTTTGCCACACCGTCTGCGACCGCCCCGATCAGCCGCCGGCTGTAAGGGGGCGGTTCGGTGCAGTCGTAATGGCCGAACCGTCGCAGCACCTCTCGGCGCAGCCACAGGGCAGCGCCAAACCCCGCCAAAACCACCAGGCCACCAATGACCAGGACGCGGCTGCTGTCGGGCCGTGCTGCAATCCCATCCCACCAGCGCTGATAGATGTCGCCGACGGTGGACAGGTAGTTCGCAAGAACCGTTACCGCTTCCCGCACCGTCGACAGTTCAAACGGCAGGGGCCCCTGAATGCTCAGATGCTGAACCAATCGGTTGCGCCGTGCCGCGCCGATCTGATTTTCCAGTGACCGTGCGCGCGCGATTGCCAGGTCCGCCAGCGCGAGGGAGGATCGGACCCGGCCCAGAAGATCATTCAGCCGTTCCCGTTCCGCGGCGATCGGGTCCGGTTCGGGTGGGGCGTCCTCACCTTCCGGTGGGGGGCCAAGCGCCTCGATCGTCGTGTTGATGTCCTGGACGCGGGTTTCAATTTGCGACCGAACGGGTCTTATTGTCTGGATGAGTTCCTGCAGGCGCAGGGTCAGGCTTTGACTTAGTTCCGACGTCAGGTCGCTGTAACTGATAATTCGCTCGACAATTTCCAGTTCTTCGTTCCATTCGTCGATCTGGGCTTCGATATCTTCCGGGACCGTCTGGGCAACGGGCGACTCGGGAAGCAAAACTACCGCCGACAGGAACAGAATGAAGGAAAAAATCAGGCTACGGGTCATCAAATATCTCAATGGGTTGCGGTAACACCGCCGCGCGGGGATGGACTGTAGCACAGGCCTTGGTTAAGAACACATGATGGATTCCGCACAACAAGTTCAACACCCTTGGGATGATCAGGCCATGGCCGATGCGTTCGGCTATCGTCAGGTTGTCGACGATTGCCTGGCATCGAACATCGGTGCGGGAGGGTTGAGCGATACGGCGCTTGGCGGTCTGCTGAGCGACCTGTCCGAAAGCCTGAAACGGGTCGCATCCGCCTATGAATCCGGTGCCACGCCCTTCCTCCGCCTGCCGGAAGAACGCGCTGACCTGGATGAATTGGGGCCTATTGCCCGGCACTATCAACACCGGTTCGACGATGTCCTGATCCTCGGAACGGGGGGGAGTTCGCTGGGGTCGCGCGCGCTTTATGAAATGGCGGACCAGGAAACCGACCGGCACAAGCGGGCACCGTCCCTGCACATCATCACCAACGTCGACCCGTTTGTCTGGGACCGGCTGATCAAGCGGCTAGACTATCGCCGCACCGGCGTGATCGTCATTTCCAAGTCCGGCGGCACGACGGAAACGATGATGCAGTTTCTTTCCGTATTGCCGGTCATCCTGTCGCAGTTGGAAGAAGACGAACTCTGGCGGCATATCACACTGATCACTGAGCCCGGGGACAATCCGTTGCGCCGATTGGGCGCGCGTTACGGCCTTCGCACGTTGGATCACGACCCAAAAGTCGGTGGACGGTATTCGGTGCTGAGCGTGGTCGGCATGTTGCCGACGCTGATCGCCGGACTGGACGCCGTCGAAACCCGGGAAGGTGCGCAGAAGGTCCTGACACAGGCATTGGCCTGCATCGACAATCCGCGTGACTGCCCGGCGGCACTTGGGGCCGCGGTCAATGTCGGACTGCAGCGCGAGAAGTCGATCAGCGCGTCGGTCATGCTGGCCTATTCCGACCGGCTGGGGTCGCTTGCGCGCTGGTACCGCCAGCTTTGGGCGGAAAGCCTGGGCAAGGACGGGCAGGGGACGACACCGATCTATGCGACCGGCCCCGTTGACCAGCATAGCCAGCTTCAGCTTTGGCTGGATGGTCCGCAGGACAAGATTTTCACGGTCCTGGGCGGACCGAACGACGTGGAAAGCGCCGGGATTGATCCGACCCTGCTGGACGACCCGCGTCTTTCCTATCTGGCGGGCCGATCGATGGGCGACCTTATGGAAGCGTCCCGTCGTGCGACCGCGGAAACGCTGGCTAAGAATGGTCGGCCGGTGCGGCGGATTGAATTGACCCGCATCGACGAAGGGTCCCTGGGGGCGCTGATGATGCATTTTATGCTGGAAACCGTGCTGGCCGCGGACCTGATGGGCGTGGACCCGTTCGACCAGCCGGCGGTCGAAGAAGGCAAGGTCCTTATCCGGAAATACCTGGCAGACGGGGCAACGACCGGAGCCAAGTGATTATGAATGCCATAAAATCCGCGCCGATCCGCAGGCTGCCCGAAACGCTGGTAAACCAGATCGCGGCGGGGGAGGTGGTGGAACGTCCGGCGTCCGCCGTCAAGGAACTGGTGGAAAATGCACTGGACGCGGGCGCGACGCGAATTGAAGTTGCCATTCGTGACGGCGGGCGGGTCCTGATTGCCGTGACCGATGACGGGCGCGGCATGACGCCCGATGAACTGGCGCTTGCGGTGGAACGTCATGCTACATCCAAATTGCCGGATGGCGACCTGTTCCGGATCGAATCCCTGGGGTTCCGGGGGGAAGCACTGCCGTCCATCGGGTCCGTCAGTCGGCTGACGATTACCAGCCGCACAAGGGAAACCGACGGTGCCTGGATGATCGAAGTGGATGGCGGGGCGGTGGGCGCGCCGAAGCCCGCGGCGGGTGCGGCCGGCACCACCGTTGAGGTTCGGGACCTGTTTTACGCGACCCCTGCGCGTCTTAAATTCCTGCGTTCCCAGCGGGCCGAAAGCGGCGCGGTCGTTGATGTCATGAACCGACTTGCCATGGCGCACCCGGACGTGTCCTTCACACTGACCGACGATGGTCGAAAGAAGCTTGGCGTGACCGGTGATCAGGGCGAAATCCTTGATGCGCGTCTGCGCCGGCTGGGTGCCATCATGGGGCGGGAATTTCAGGACAACGCGCTGGAGATCGATGCGGAGCGGGACGGAATTCGTCTGACCGGGTTTGCGGGCCTACCCACCTTGAACCGCGGCAATGCCGCCATGCAGTTTCTGTTCGTAAATGGACGTCCGGTCCGTGACAAACAGCTGATCGGGGCCGTCCGCGCCGCCTATCAGGACTTTCTGGCACGCGACCGGCACCCGCTGCTGGCACTGTTTCTGGAATGTGATGCGCGGTCGGTCGACGTCAACGTCCACCCGGCGAAAAGCGAAGTGCGTTTCCGCGAACCGGGTCTGGTGCGCGGCCTGATCGTAAGCGCCCTTAAACATGCGCTGGCCGAAGCCGGGCATCGCGCGTCGACGACGGTTTCGGCGGCGGCTCTCGGGTCCTTCAACAACGGTTCCGCCGCTGCGCAACGCTTTCAGGGTTCCTTTGGCGGCTATGCCTATCGCGCGCCACCCCCGCCGCCGCCGCCAGGGCTGGCGGCCGCCAGTTATACATATCAGGCACCGGACGGCCAGGCGGGGCGTGACTTCGGGCCATCGGCCCGCCCGACCGACGAAACGGCGGAACGGATCGACCCCGAAACGGGGGAAGTAACACCCTACGTCCAGGGGTACCCGCTGGGTGCGGCACGCGCGCAGGTTCATGGAACCTATATTGTTGCCCAGACCGAAGACGGCATCGTCATTGTCGATCAGCATGCCGCGCACGAGCGGCTGGTCTATGAAACAATGAAAAAGGCGATGGATGCAGGCGGTGTTGCCCGGCAGGGTCTGTTGATCCCCGAAGTCGTGGAACTGGACGAACGCGCGGCGGAACGCCTGATCGACCGGGCGGAGGAACTGGCGAAGCTGGGCCTGGTCCTGGAAGGGTTCGGACCGGGTGCGGTTGCGGTGCGCGAGACACCGGCGCTACTGGGCGAAGTGGATGCAGGCGCGCTGGTCCGCGACCTTGCGGACGAATTGGAGGCGCTGGGCGATGCGTTTTCCCTTAAGGAGAAGCTAGAGGAGGTTTGCGGCACCATGGCCTGTCACGGGTCGGTGCGGGCTGGCCGCCGCCTGCGGGCGGATGAAATGAACGCCCTTCTGCGGGAGATGGAGGCAACACCCCATTCAGGCCAATGCAACCATGGCCGGCCGACCTATGTGGAATTGAAGCTTGCTGATATCGAAAAGTTGTTCGGGCGCCGCTGACGGCCTGCACAAATCGCAGAAAATGCCCCTAAAATTGATCATGTTCTTTTAGGAAAAACTATTTCTTTTTAATAGTTTATCCCAATCGATACTTCTCGCCCCCGCAATGGTTCGGCGTTAGCGTTCCTGGTTGATCCTGAACAAATCCCCAGGGGGGCGTCATGTGCGCCACGCGGTCGGTACTGAATTCGGTGCGGTGTTTCCTTGCCTGGCAGGCGGGTGGGGCACTGCCGCTGTCAGCCGGCATGATGCTGACGCTGGTCGGATTCACCGGGTTGGCGTTGGACGGCGCGCGGCTGATCTATGCCAAGGATGTGCTGCAGCGGTCCCTGGATTCCGCAGGACTTGCGGCGGGGCATGCATTGAACGCCGATGACATGTCTGCGGATGGTCATGATTTCTTCGATGCCAACGTGGTCGCCGGTGGGGCGATCCTGAGGAACACCGAACTGTCCATCGTGAGTTCCCAGGATGATAGGGTGCTGACGCTGACCGCCACGGCGGAAGTGGAATCCACCTTCATGACCGTGTTCGGCTTCGATACGATTTCCGTTTCCGCGTCGACGGAGGTTACGCGGGAAACGCGCGGCATGGAACTGGCACTGGTCATGGATAATACGGGGTCTATGCGGTCCGGCGGCAAGATGGATGCCATGAAGACGGCGGCAACCGCGCTGATCAATTCGATCTTCGACGGGGAAGAGGTGCACCCGAACCTTTGGATATCCGTCGTGCCCTACACTGCCACCGTCAATATGGGGGCCGGGCGCGCCGCATGGCTGGACAGTGACGAACAGGACCTGTTGTCCGACGGGTCTTTCGGCGACACCAGTTGGAAAGGCTGTGTGGAGGCACGGGGCGGCACCGGGGATCGGACCGACGATCCGCCATCGGGCGACCCGTTCTTCGTCTATCTGTATGAAGACGCATCGGACAATAACTGGATCCTGTCGGGCGGTGATTTCGACATAGACGAAGCAAACGGGGCACAGAATGACGGAACCGGGCCGAACCTGGGTTGCGGCCCGGCGATTACACCGCTCAGCCAGTCACGCAGTACGGCGGTCGGCGCGATCGACGAAATGCTGCCCTGGCACAGGGGCGGTACGGCTTCGAACCTTGGACTTGTCTGGGGTTGGCGGACGCTCAGCCCGCGCTGGCAGGGACTTTGGGGCGGGTCGACCCCGTCCGACATGCCGTTTGGATACGACGAACCTTTCATGGACAAGGTGATCGTGATCCTGACGGACGGGCAGAACCAGTTCTACGACCACAACGGCGGCGGCCCGGACGGGTCGGACTACACTGCCTACGACCGGCTGAATGTCTTCGGATTTTCGTCGCTGAACGATGCGCGTCAGGAACTGGATGGCCGTTTTGCCGCGCTGTGCGTGGCGATCAAGAATGTGGGCATCCGCATATTCACCATTACCTTCGGATCGACGCCCAGCAGCGGGACACAGACCCTGTATCGCAATTGCGCCAGCAACCCGGGTTTCTATTTCCATGCCCCGTCGAATGGTGAGTTGCAGACTGCGTTCGATGCCATCGGCCGGCAGTTAAGCAACCTTCGGCTTTCCCAATGACAAGCCGGGCGGGACAGTTCCTGCGACGTCGGCAGGGCAGCGCATCGGTCGAATTCGCGTTCGGCGTTCCGGCACTGCTTGCGTTTTTCATCACGATCGCGGAGGTGGCGAACCTGATCTTCCTGAGCGCGACACTGGAAAACGCAGTCCTGCACGCGTCGCGCTATGGCATTACCGGGGCGCAGACGGGTACGGCGGCTACCCGCATCGACCGGGTGCTTGAAATCATTGAGGAACAGACCTTCGGCCAGATTCCTTCGGCGGATCTGACGGTGGAGACACTGGTATTCAGTCAGTTTTCCGACATCGGTCAGGCCGAACCCTTTGCGGATGAAAACGGAAACGGAACCTACGACGAGGGTGAGGCCTTCAGCGACATCAACGGAAATGCCGTTTGGGATTCAGACATCGGGACCGCCGGGCTGGGCGGTGCCGGTGACATCGTCCTCTATCGTGTTCGTTACGTCCCGCCCAGTCTGACCGGGTTTGGCGATTGGGCGATGAATTCGATCGAACTGTCCGCCGCCGTTGCCGTTCGGAACGAGCCGTTCTGATGCGGCCGTCGATCGCACGTTTCCTTCATGACAGGCGCGGATCGACGCTGCTGGAAATCGCGTTTTCCATGCCGATCCTGATGGTGCTTCTGACCGGCGCGATCGAAACCGGGCTGTTCCTGATGTTGAATCAGAAGCTTCAGCACAGTGCGGTTTCCATCGCGGACCTGACGACCCGGGATGAGGAGATATCGGAAGCGACGATGACGGATATTTTCAGCGCGGTGCCCATCATCATGGCTCCCTTTGCGCTGGGGGAAGATACCCGCGTCATTGTCACCGCTGTCGGAAACGATGCATCCGGGAACGCCACCATCTATTGGCAGCGCACGGGCGCCGGCAGCCTGTCCCAGATGTCGGAAATCGGGACGGAAGGCGGCACGCCATCGCTGCCGCCGGACATTCCCATCCGCGACAACGAAACGATTATCGTGACGGAAGTCTATTATGAATACGAACCGGTGTTCTTTTCGGTCATCGACCCGGTACGCCTCAGGCGGACCGCATTCCACCGGCCCCGCATCGGGGCCCTGACGGGCATTAACTGACGCGGGCGGGTCCCCCCGGGGGTCAGGGGTTGCGCGAAGGCGTCCGCGCGGCCAGCAACCGGCGCTGGCGTTCGCGATGGAATGAATAGATCCCGGTCAGAACGACGACCGCGCTGCCAACCAATGTCCAGCCGTCCGGATAGTCGCCGAAGACAAGGATGCCCAACAGGATTGCCCAGATCATGATCGTATAGCGGAAGGGGGCGACGAAGCTGATTTCGCCTACCCGCATGGTCATCACGCTGAACAGATATCCGAAAATCAGGAAGCAGGATGCACCGGCAAGATACACCAACGTAGTGTCCGACAAGGACTGCCAGTCGGATTGCAGCGTCATCAGTCCCCCCATCGCCGTGATCGCAACAGAAGTCAGAAGCGCGACCAGCGTCGACGGCACCTTCACGTCCAGCCGTCTGGTCGACAGGTCACGCAGAACGACGAAACAGACCGATAGAAGCGCCAGAAGGGAATATTCATTGAATCCTTCGGACCCCGGCCGAACGATGATCAGGACGCCGGAGAATCCAACGGCAATCGCACTCCACCGACGCCAACCGACCGGTTCTCTCAGGAAGATTGCCGCCCCCAACGTCACAGCCAGCGGCATCACCTGCAGGATTGCTGTCACATTGGCCAGTGCCATGTTAAACAAGGCCGTCAGGAAACAGATCGTGGCGCCCACTTCCCCGCACAAGCGCAGGAACAGGATCAACCGCTGCCCCGACGGCAGGCGCAGGGAAAATTCCCGACGCCAGAGGACAAGTGCCCCCAACAGCGCCGTCGTCATCAGGCCGCGCAGAAACAGCGCCTGAAACAGCGGCGCTTCACCGGACGCAAGCTTCATCAGGGCGTCGTTCAGCACAAAGGCTGCCATGCTGGCGGCCATCAGGCTGGCGCCGCGAATATTGTCTGAAAGAACCATGGGATCGCTTATCGCCGAATTGCGGCGATTTGCCCAGCGTTGCTTAAAAAATAATCGGTCCAGATGAAATTTTCATAAATGGCTCTGTCGTTTCAATGGAATGAGGCCATATAACATAGCCATTAAGATTTCTGGCGATAGAGAGGGATCGGGTTCATGATCCGCATGGCAACCAAACTTTCGGTCAACCTGAACAAGGTGGCGCTGTTGCGCAATCAGCGTGATGTCGGCTATCCGGATCCGGTGGCGGCGGGCCGTACAATTCTGGAATCCGGTGCCCATGGGCTGACGGTTCATCCGCGCCCCGACGAACGCCATATCCGAAGATCCGACGTGTTCGACATCGCATCCCTGATCCGGGATGAAGGCTGGGCCGGCAAGGGCGTTGAATTCAACATCGAAGGCAATCCGTTCGACGATTACCTGTCGCTGGTCGACCGCATCCGCCCGGACCAGGCGACGCTGGTTCCGGATGCACCGGACGCATCGACATCGGACAATGGCTGGGATGTCTTCGCAGAAGAAGCACGCCTGCGTCAGGTGATCGCCACCCTGAAGGGGATCGGCTGCCGGGTGTCACTGTTTATGAATGCAATGGAAGATCCCGGCCCCGCCATGCGCAAGGTGGCGGATCTGGGTGCCGACCGGGTGGAACTCTACACCGGGCCTTATGCCCATGCGTTCGGGACCGCGGATCAGGCAAAGGTTCTGGACCTTTATGCCAGAACCGGCCGCGCGGCGGTCGATGCGGGCCTGTTGATCAATGCGGGACATGACCTGACGACGGAAAACCTGCCGGCCCTGGTGAACGCCCTACCGCGCCTCGATGAAGTGTCTATCGGCCATGCCTTTATCGCCGATGCGCTTTGGCAGGGCTTTGACGCTACGACCCGTGCCTATCTGCATGCGCTGGTGTGCAACGGCGCGGAAAGCAGCGCGGCGGCGTAGAACCAATTATCGTTTCGCGCGTCTGGTCCGTTTTTCCGATTTCGTTGCCAGCACCATCAGCCGCTGAAAAGTCGGGCATTCCATATGGCTTGGCGCTCGGCATTCGGCTGCGTGGCGCAACCCGTCACGCACGGCGGTCAGTTGTTTTATGGTACGGTCCAGGCTGTCCGCCTTTTTGGCAAGCTGTTCGCGGTCGACACTGGGCTGTCCGCCGGACCGAAACATGACCGAAATTTCATCCAGCGTGAACCCGGCCTTTCGACCAAGCGCGATGAAGGCCAACCTTTCCAGCACGTTCGTGTCGAACATTCGCCGCAGGCCGTTGCGACCGACGGATCGGATCAGCCCCACCTCCTCATAATACCGAAGGGTTGATACCGGAAGGCCGGAACGTTCAGCGACGGCGCCGATGTCGATGGTTCCCGCAGGCAGCATTTTCGTCCTTGACCTCAAGTTAACTTGAGTTTGCATCTTATGTGCCGGAACCCAGTTCAGGCAAGAAAGTGAGGGCTAAAATGGACGCGGAATTCTGGCACGGGAAATGGGCAAAGAAGGAAATCGGCTTCCATGAAGGGAAACCGAACCGCCTTCTGGCCGCGCATGTCGGACGTTTGGGGCTGGCGCCGGGCGCGCGCGTGTTCCTGCCGTTGTGCGGCAAGACGGCGGATGTCGGCTGGTTGATGAAACAGGGCTACCGTGTCGCGGGAATTGAGCTTAGTAGTACCGCAATCGCCGACCTGTTCGTGGACCTGGGCCTGACACCGCGCGTTTCCAAAGCCGGATTGCTTACCCGATATCAGCAGGACGGGGTGGATATCCTTTGCGGTGATATATTCGACCTGGACGCTTCGACGCTGGGCCCGGTCGATGCGATTTATGACCGGGCGGCCCTGGTGGCCTTGCCGGCAGGCACACGGTCCCGATATGCAAGCCATCTCTATCAAATCGCTAGCGGCGCCCCGCAGCTCCTGATTGCCTTCGACTATGATCAGACGGCGATGGATGGTCCCCCCTTTTCCGTTCCCGAGAATGCGGTGCGGACACTTTACGGGGATGCCTACGGAATTCAGCGCATCGTCAGCACACCGGTTCCGGGTGGACTGAAAGGGACTGTCGATGCCCGGGAGGAAGCTTTTCTGCTTCGCGCCTGAACGCGCTTCCGGCCTAGTCCCCCAAAAGGATCAGTGTTACCGTCGACCCCATTCTTCTTTTGCGGGAATAGAACAAAAAGACGGGGGGCATGATGAAGGGTGACGACCGCCTGAATCTGCAGGGTGAACTTTCGATGCGTTCGGGCGGGTATTATTCCGAACGAACCGTCGGCGCACGGATCGTTATCGATAACGCATTTCCCATGGTGCGTGCGGCGCTGGGGGAAGTGCCGAACACCGGGGCCAGGCTGCGTTTTGCAGACTTCGGGTGCGCCGATGGTGGCACCAGCAAAGGCCTTTGGTCGCGCCTGATCGATGAGTTGCGCGCAGGGGGCGACAGCCGCGATATCGAAATCATCTATACCGATCTTCCGTCCAACGATTTCTCAACCCTGTTCAAACAGATGCAGGGCATTATCGGTGACGCCGAACGGGCCTACCAGACCCGGCACAGGGGCGTCTTTGTGCATGGCTGCGGCACCGGGTTCCACCAGCAGCTTATGGCGTCCGGCACCCTGGACCTGGGGTTCAGCGCGACCGCAATGCACTATGTTTCTGAAAAGCCGACGGAAATCGCAGGGCATGTCCATATGGTAGGCGCCAACCCTGATGAGCGCGCGGCGTTCGAGGGACAGGCGGCAAAGGATTGGGAAGCGATCCTTCTTGCACGGGCGGCGGAGCTGGTGCCGGGCGGTCGCTTCATCTGCCTGAATTTCGGGATTGATGAGGAAGGCCGCTATCTTGGCGGAACGGGCGGGATCGACATGTTCGGACGGTTCGCCGCCCATTGGCGAACCCTTCAGGAACGCGGCGTCATCACGGAAGAAGAGTTTCGCCGCGCGACCTTCGTTCAGCATTATCGCACGGTCGAAGAGTTTACCGCCCCGTTCCGGGACCCGGAATCCGCGGTATCCCGCGCCGGGCTGACGCTGCGGTCTGCGCACACGATGTTGACCCGTTGTCCATTTGAAAAGGCGTTTGCCGAGTCTGGTGGCGGCATGAGCGCGCGGGAGTTCGCCGTATCCTATATCCCGACATTGCGAAGCTGGTCGGAAACGGTTTTCAAGTCCGCGCTGGCGGACCGTTCTGAGGCGGAAGCCCAATCGATCGTCGATCGGTTCTATCAGGCTTATGAGGACGAGGTCGCTGCCGACCCGGCGGGGCATGCGATGGACTATGTCCACATTGTTCTGGATATTGAAAAAAGCGCTGGCGGGTGAAGTTCGGAAATAGAAGAACCGGCTATTTGATCAGCTTCAGGACGTCCCTGAATTTCGGGTGGTCCGACGACCCCATCCATTCGAACAGGACCATTTCGGACGTCACGATATCCACGCCATGTGCCGCCATGCGCCGAACACCGGCCTGGCGGTTTTCATCTGTCCGCGAACCGCAGGCATCGGCTATCGCTGCGACCTGATATCCCTTGTTCCGAAGGCCCAGCACCGTCTGCAGGACACAGACATGGGTTTCGCACCCAAGCGCCAGGATCTGTGCTTCCTTTGGCAGAGCGGACACAAGCGCCGCCTCGCATGAGGCATCGAACGTGTTTTTCGATATGACGGTCGCCCGGGATGTATCGATGTCTTCCACCGTGCCGCCCAGCCCCGACGGGTTCTGTTCCGTCACCAGGATGGGGATTTCCAGCATGGACGCGGCGGTGATCAGCCGGTTCGACACCGCCACCACATTTTCCGCGCCGTCGATCGCCGGCATCAAACGCCCCTGCAGGTCAATTACCAGCAGAACGGACCGGTTGGCCTGTATCAGGGGCATAGTTGTCTGGTCAGACTTTGACGATCTGGGAGCCGCGGGCGATTGCGACGACGCCGGACCGGGCGATTTCGGTATCCCCCAGCGCCTGCATCAGTTCGATGAAGCTGTCGACCTTGTCCGTCGTGCCTTCGATCTGAAAGACGAAGCTTTCCAGTGTCGTGTCCGCGACCTTGGCATCGAAGACGTCGGCAATGCGAAGGCTTTCGCGGCGGTTGTGGTCGCTCGCACGAACCTTCACAAGCGCCAGTTCCTTCTCAACATGCGCGCCTTCAAGCGTCAGGTCGTGCACATTGTGCACCGGCACCAGACGTTCCAGCTGTGCCTTGATCTGTTCGATCACCATTTCCGTACCCGTGGTGACGATGTTGATGCGGCTGGCGCTTTCATCGTCGGTTACGGTCGACACTGTCAGGCTTTCAATGTTGTAGCCCCGGCCTGAAAACAGACCGATGACCCGGGCGAGGACACCTGGTTCGTTGTCGACGATGACCGCAAAGGTGTGACGGCGCACCGTCTCGTTGCCCTTCACGAAGGTATAGGCCGCGCCCGGCTGTCCGACGGTTCCGCTTTTCGCCATTTTAAAGGATCCTTCCGGCATTCTTCTTATTCCTTATACCAGCACTTTGCCGGCTGTTCCGATTGCATCTTCGCCTTCGCCGACCGGCCCCAGAAGCATGTCGTTGTGGGCCGCGCCCGACGGAATCATGGGGAAGCAGTTTTCCGCCTTGTCGACGACGATATCGGCAATGACCGGTCCGTCATGGGCCAGCATTTCGTCGATGGTCCCATCCAGATCCGCTGGCGTTTCCGCGCGAAGGCCCTTCAGGCCATAAGCATCCGCCAGTTTCACGAAATCGGGTAGGGCCTCGGAATAGCTTTCCGAATAGCGCCCACCATGCAGCAGTTCCTGCCACTGGCGCACCATGCCCATATATTCGTTGTTCAAAATGAACACCTTGACCGGCAGGCGGTACTGCACCGCCGTCGACAGTTCCTGAATGTTCATCAGGATGGACGCTTCACCGGCAATGTCGATTACCAGACCGTCCGGATTGCCAAGTTGCGTTCCAACAGCGGCCGGCAGGCCGTAGCCCATGGTGCCCAGTCCACCAGACGTCATCCAGCGGTTGGGTTTCTGGAAATGGAAATGTTGGGCCGCCCACATCTGGTGCTGGCCTACCTCGGTGGTGATGAACGTCTCCTTGCCCGAGGCGACGCACTTGTCATACAGCGCCTTGATCGCTTGTTGCGGCTTGATCACCTTCTTGTCGGTCTTGAAATTCAGGCATTCGACCGCGCGCCATTCATCGATCTGCTTCCACCAGGATGCCAGCGCCTTCTGGTCGGGCTGTTTCTGGCGTGACTTGTAGATTTTGATGATGTCTTCCAGCGCGTATCCAGCATCACCGACGATCGGCAGGTCGACGCGCACATTCTTGTTGATCGACGACGGGTCGATATCGATGTGGATTTTAGTGGAGAAGGGGGCAAACGCCTCCAGGTTTCCGGTGATCCGGTCATCGAAACGGGCGCCGACGCACAGCATGACGTCGCAGTCATGCATGGCCCAGTTCGCTTCGTACGTGCCGTGCATGCCAAGCATGCCCAGGAACTGCGGTTCGTTCGCGGGAAAGGCACCCAGCCCCATCAGCGTCAGCGTGCATGGGAAGTTGGTCATCCGAACCAGTTCGGTCAGAAGCTTGGAAGCGTTGGGGCCGGCGTTGATGACGCCGCCACCGGCATAGATGATCGGCTTCTTCGCGGACAGCAGCAGGTCGACCGCCGCTTCGATGCGGTCGCGCGCCGGTTTTACCGTTGGGCTGTAGGTCTTGTGCGCGGCGGATTTCGGGTTCTCATAGGTGCCTGGCGCGAACTGGATGTCCTTCGGCAGGTCGACAACCACCGGGCCGGGTCGGCCGCTGGTCGCGACATAAAAGGCTTCATGGATCGTGCGGGCCAGCTTGTTCACGTCCTTGACCAAATAATTATGCTTGGTGCATGGGCGTGTGATCCCGGTCGTGTCGCATTCCTGGAATGCATCATTGCCGATCAGATGCGTCGGCACCTGGCCCGTCAGACAGACAATCGGAATTGAATCCATCAGCGCGTCCGTCAGCCCGGTTACCGCGTTGGTCGCGCCGGGGCCGGACGTCACCAGAACAACGCCGGGCTTTCCCGTGGACCGGGCATAGCCTTCCGCCGCGTGCACCGCCCCCTGTTCGTGACGTACCAGGATGTGGCGAATGTGGTTCTGCTTGAACAGGGCATCGTAAATGGGAAGGACCGCGCCGCCCGGATAGCCGAATACGACATCGACGCCCTGATCCGCCAATGCCTTTATCACCATCTCTGCGCCGGTCATTTCAACCTTCACCATTTTTCAAACCCTTCCCTTGTGCGCCGGAGTTTCCGTTTCACCGGTGCACCGCTGTTTTCCAAATGCCTTGAGCCTGTACACGCTTAATCGATCAAGCTTCGCACTCGCCAGGGCAGCAATGCAAGGGATGAGGCCAGGCTGCCTGCCCTTGCGTGCGGCGCACAATAAGGTCCGATTATTCCCGAATCAACCCGTTTTCTTCAATAAATGCAAAAATTTCGGCGTCGAAACTTTTCGAATATTGCGCGTAAATTGAATATTCAGAAACAATCTGTCGCTTCATCCAGGTCATCTGCCGTTTGGCATATTGGCGCGTTGCGACTTTCGCGCTTTCGATGGCGTCCGAAAGCGATGTCTGTCCAGTAATATGCCCCGCGAGTTCCGGCACACCGACCGCGCGAAGGGCAGGGCGGTCGCCGGGAAGGTTGCGCGCGATCAGCGCCTCTACCTCCGCTATGGCGCCATTCTCCACCATGCGTTCGAACCGATGGGAAATGCGCTGGACCAGCGCTTCCCGCGGTGGGGCGATTGTCAGCGTCACAAACCGGATGTCGGCAGGGGCGCCTTCCGGCGGGTCGGACTGCCAGTCGGTCAGGGTGCGCCCCGTCGCGGCATGAACCTCAAGCGCGCGGGCAATGCGCTGACGGTCCATCGGTTCGATCCGGTCCGCCGATGCCGGATCAACGGCCTGCAGGCGTTCCCAGGATGCGACCGGTGATCCACTTTCCACCGCGGCCCGCGTGGCCGTGCGGACATCGGGCGGTATTTCCGGGATCGGCGACAGACCATGTGTCAGGGCCCGTAGATAGAACCCTGTGCCGCCGCACACTATCGGAAGCCGCCCGTCGGAAATCGTGTCACGGATTGCGTCGACCGCTTCGGCCCGCCAGTCCGCCGCGGACGAAACTTCCGACGCATCTAGATATCCGTACAACCGATGCGGCACGGTTTCCTCGTCCGCAGGGTCGGGGCGCGCCGTGACGATGCGCAGATCGCGATAAACCTGCATCGAATCCGCATTGATGATCGTTCCGCGAAAGGCGTCGGCAATCGCCATGGCGCAGGCCGATTTTCCCGATGCCGTCGGGCCAAAGATTATCAGACATGCCGGGCGTTTGTCGGGGGCGGTCATGCCCCTGATTAGCACGTGTGCTACCGGCCCCCAAGCCGTTGACGGCCCGATGTTCCGTGTCATCCAATTATCGCTTGCCGCAGGCGCGTTCCTCCTCTACGCGATTGGCCATGATTTGCACCATCACCCTTGTCTCCGACCCGCAACGAAAACCGATCACCGAACGATTGGTTCGCGTCGCAACCGATGCCGCCCTTACCGCAGGCGGCGAACTGGCGTCCGCGCCCGCGATCCTCTCACCCGAACGCGCGGTGGACCTGTTTGTATCCGGGGTTGATCGTCCGGCGCTGTCGCGGGCTCTGGAAATTGACGATGAGTTCGATGGCGTCGATGTGGCGGTCCAACCTGCCGACGGCCGTCGCAAGAAGGTGCTGGTCGCCGATATGGATTCGACCATGATCCGCAATGAAACCCTGGATACCCTGGCGGCGCATCTGGGTTTCGGGGATCAGGTGGCGGAAATCACCGCGCGGTCTATGGCCGGGGAACTGGACTTTCTGGAAAGCCTGCGCGAACGCGTGGCCCTTCTGAAAGGGTATCCGGCGGAATCCTCAATGGCTGTAGTCATGGACGCGATTGTCCACACGCCCGGCGCCGAACGCGCGGTCAAGACCATGGTCCGGAACGGGGCGCTTTGCGCGCTGGTCTCGGGCGGTTTCACCTTCACCACGTCCGTTGTTCATGCCCAGCTGGGCTTTCAGGAACACCATGCCAATACCTTGGAAATCGGTGATGACGGGAATTTCACGGGCCGGTTGACCGGCGACCAGGTCGGCCCGTCGACCAAGCTGGACATCATGAAGGCACTTTGCGCGCGCCAAGGGGTCGACCTGGACATGGCGGCCGGCGTCGGGGACGGTGCGAACGACATTCCGATGTTGCGCGCTGCGGGACTGGGCGTCGGATATTATCCCAAGCCGATCGTGCGCGGCGCTGCTGCTTTTCGGATCGAACATACGGATATGACGACACTGGCCTATTTCCAGGGTTATTCGGACGAAGAAATCGCCGGTTAGTCAGGTTCCGGTTTCCCGGTCCGCCAGGACGACAAACCGCAACGGACCGCCCGCCTCCCATCCATCGAAGGGCCAGCAGGTCACCAGCAGCATACGGTCGGCGGCCGTATCTTCGGGAACGGCGATTTCCGCTTCATGACGAATGGCAGTTTCCGTCACCCGGTATTGTCGGACGGTTCCGTCCGGCGATTCCCAATCGATGGGGTCGCCGACTTCGATATCCCTCAGCAAGAGGAAATGGGTGTCGCGGTGGCCGAAGAATGCCGGAACGGGCCCACCGTCGATCAGGACCGGTCCGAATGCCATGGTCCTTGTGGACGGGTCTGACAGCGCAAGCCGCGTCTCCCGGCCCAGGGTCGGGAAGCTGAGCCGGGCCACCGGCGCCATATCCGCCCAGGGCCAGGGACGATAGTCACCCGTCGTGACCCGGGCTGCTGTGTCGGATTGAAGCTGTGTCCAGGCCCGTTCAATCAGGACCGGCGCTACCCAGGATTTGGACCAGATCAGACCGGCGTGGCCCAGCTGAAAAAGCCCGGCCAACGCCACCGCCAATGCCAATGCTGTGACGGCGCGACCCACTGGCGTTAGGCCGTACGCCTGGGACGGGCCGTGAGGCGGCGGCCGACCATCAGAAGCAGGATCGAACCGGCAATCAGGCCGATCCCGACCCATGTCATGCGCGGCAGGCCGATGGCGCCCGCCGGCCCCATAATCATCGCCTGACGGGTGGTCATGGCGGCGACGGACATGCCCGCCGGAAGGTTGTTCGGCACAACAGCCTCTTCCAGCTGTTCGTCCGCCGGGCGCCGGCTTTCCTGATCGACGGCGACGAAGCTTGTGTATCGCGTCGCGATCCGGTGCGGGATGGCGACACTTAATACCGCCTGCCGTGCCCGGGCCGAATCCATCTCACCAATGCGCTGCTGATCCAGGATATGGTCAACATGTTCCATCGCCCACAAGCGCGCGATCCCGTCGGCAGGGCGGATATTGTCGCGGGTCAGTTCTAACGCCCACGGTTCGCCGCCGGCGGAACCGGTCAGAGTAATCGGGCCCTGCCAGCGTTCCGCCGCAATTGGAACCAGAAGGCTGTGCGCGCCGTAAAGGTCGGGCAGGCGTGTCGGATAGACGTCGATCCGATCGCCGGCCGCCGCCAGTAGGTTCAGGTCCGTGACTATGGGGCTTTCGATTGCGCGGTAGAACTCGCGCATGCGCTCTTCAGCCTCCCCCAGGTCGACAATACGCAGGCTGTCGCCCGCCCCCAGTTCCGCAGCCTTGTCCATGAACCACTGGTTCGGCGCGGACCCAAGCGCGACGGTGAACAGGCGCGTGTCGCCCAGTCCGGATTCGATCAGCCCCAGCAGCTCCTCTTCATTTCCGACCAAGCCGTCGGTCAGGAACACGACCTGGCGCAGGGCGTTGTCCGCGGTCCCCTGCATGGACAAGGCATCGCGCAAGGGTGCCGCCATTTCCGTGCCGCCGTCGGCTGTCAGGGCTGCGATAAACTTGGACGCTTCGGAAATTCGAGACGGTGTTGCAGGCTGGGACCTGCCGAAAAGCCGCGCATGCCGGTCACTGAACACGATGACGTCAAAACGGTCCTCTGGTTCAAGCGCGCCAATCGCGCCCAGAAGGGCGGTGCGTGCCGCTTCCATCGACTGACCATGCATGGATCCTGAAACATCGACGACGAAAGTAACGTCGCGCGGCCGATCCAGGTCAGTTGCCCGGTCGGCCGTCGGCGGCTGCACCATCGCCAGAAGATAGTCGCGCCCGTCGAATTCCTCGTGAAACAAGACGGCGCCCGGTTCGCTGCCCCGTTCGGTGGACCAACGCAGGATCATGTCCCTGTCTGCAGGTACTTCGCCCGGACGAAGGCCGATCCGGTACTTTTCCCGCAGGCGGGAAACGACAAGGTCATGGGTCGGGCTTTCAAGCGTGGCAATGTCGCCGCCGGCATCCAGAGTGATTTCAAGCGCGGTCGCGTTTGCCATGCGCGACAGGTCGACCGGAAACCCAAGGCGTTCGGATTCTTCCATCTGACGGGCGATGGCCGCGCGAAGCGCCGGGTGGTCGATTGCGGCCAGCGTCGGGTCTGGCATGTAGCGCGGGGCAGCAACAAGCGGCATCGTAAAGGCAAAGGCGTCGCCTTCGCGCGCGGCGGTCGACTGAAAGTCCAGTTCTACGGAAATCTGTTCCCCGGGCCCGATATTGGCCAGCGACAGGCTGAACAGATTGGCGCGTTCCTGGTCCAAAAGCGCCGCGGTCTGACCGGCCGCGCGGGCGGCATCATAGGTTTCGGCCGCTTCATCGCGTTCCTGGATCAGGCCTTCGATGACCCGGTCGCCGACGCGAATTGTCAATTGGTCGACCGCCGCATCGTCTGGCAGCGGAAACCGATAGATCCCTTCGACCCAATGATCGCTTTCGTTTCTGAACACTTGCGTCACGGAACCGCGCGCCACGATGGCGGCAATGTCGATGCGGATCGACTGGATAAGCCGTGGAGCAGGGACGAAGGCTTCATCTTCCGTTCCCATTTCACGAAGGTATAGACCGTCTTCCAGCCCGCCGTCAGCGGCACGCGCCGTCCCGGTCACCGCCATCAGGGCCGAGGCGAAGAATGCAATAATGCAAACTGTGCTGACGACCCGCACGACCCACCGGTCGCGTTCCGCCAGTCGCTGCTTCTTCGTTGGGTAGGAGAATGTTTCGATGTGAATCGTCATGGGCCTCATCGCTCCTTTATCGGCAACCGGTGCCTGCCGCCGTCATTGCGGTACCCAAGATGGACGCTGATCAGGGCGCGCAGGCGAAAGTCCGTGGGCGTTTCGGCGGTCCTTTTCGGGCGAAATCGTGGCGATGGTCGCACTTGCCCTAATTTCAGGCGGTTTGCGGCGTTGCAGGCCAGCGGGGAAGGGCGTAGGTTTCGACGCGTCCACGCCAGTATTTTCCCATAATCGGAGGAGCCGGGATCATGGCCTTTCTCGCCGACCGACTGAAACGCATCAAACCGTCACCCACCGTCGCCGTCACCGCGAAGGCAAATGAACTGAAGGCACAGGGGCGTGACGTCATCGGCCTTGGCGCCGGTGAACCAGATTTCGATACGCCCGAATACATCAAGAAGGCGGCCTATGATGCGATTGCGGCCGGTAAGACGAAGTACGGTCCGCCGCCCGGCATACCCCAGCTGCGTGAGGCGATTGCCCGCAAGCTGAAGCGGGACAACGGCCTGGATTACGATCCGTCGCAGATCACCGTCGGTGCCGGTGGCAAGCAGACTATTTTCAATGCCATGATGGCGACCGCGAATCCCGGGGATGAGGTGTTGATTCCCGCACCGTTCTGGGTCAGCTACACAGACATTGCCGCCCTGATGGAAGGCGAGCCGGTGCTGATCGACTGCCCGGCGGAAAACGGGTTCAAGCTTCAGCCCGACCAGCTGCGTGCCGCAATCACGCCGAAGACGAAATGGCTGATGCTGAACAGCCCGTCCAACCCGACGGGCGCGGCCTATTCGGCGGACGAACTGAAAGCCTTGGCGCAGGTGCTGCTGGAACCCGGCTGTGACCACGTTCACGTCATGACCGACGATATGTATGAATTCATCGTCTATGACGGGTTCAAATTCGCAACGATAGCCCAGGTTGAACCGAAGCTTTACGACCGGACGCTCACACTCAATGGATTTTCAAAAGCCTATTCCATGACGGGTTGGCGCCTAGGTTATGCTGCCGGTAACGCCGACCTGATCAAGGCGATCAACATGCTGAACTCACAGTCGACGACATCGCCCGCGACGTTCGTCCAATGGGCCGCCGTCGCTGCGTTGGAAGGTGATCATTCGTTCATCGAAAAGAACAACGAGGTATTTCGTCAGCGCCGGGACCTTGTGGTCGGTATGCTGAATCAATGTCCGGGACTTTCCTGCCCGACGCCGGAAGGCGCGTTCTATGTCTATCCGTCCTGTGCCGGGGTGATTGGGCAGAAGACGCCGTCGGGTAATGTGATCGAAACGGACGAAGATTTCATCGCCTATCTGCTGGAAGACAAGGGCGTTGCGGCGGTACATGGTGCGGCCTTCGGGCTGTCGCCGTATTTCCGCATTTCCTATGCGACATCGACCGAAGCCCTGGAAGAAGCATGCAAGCGGATCCAGTCCGCGTGCAATCAGCTGAGTTGAGGTGCAAGGCGAGGGTCGGGTCTTTGACATGACGCCCATCAATTTCGTCGAGGCACTGCTGGAAGAACTGGGGCCGATGGCGCGCGATGATGTCGCGCTCCTGCCCTTTGTTGCGCATATGGTGAAGGCCGGGCGCGAAGGGTTCGACGAGGCACCATTACCGGACCGCCCCCGACAGCCGGATCACGTGGACACCGCGCTTCAGGGTATTGCGGCCCGAACGCCGTTTGCCGAAGCTGTGGAATGGATCGCCCGGAATGCCGAATGGCGGCGGGTTCTGACCGAACATGCGGACGTGCCGCCGAAGCTGTCGTCGGGTATGCATGCAGCCCATGTTCTGGGGCCGGCGGGTGTGTTGCGGACCGAAGTCATGCGCGGCGGCCTGTTCCTTCTGGCGCCGGGCATTCATTATCCGCTGCACACCCATGTATCGCCGGAACTCTACTACGTCCTGTCAGGGACTGTGTGGATTCAGCACGGCGTTGATGGAAAGCCGGAACCGCACGGTGCGGGCACCTATTCCATTACCCCGACCGGACGCACCCATTCGCTGACGACCGGGGATGAACCTGTCCTGATCGCCTTTCTGTGGATCGGGGATGCGAACAATCCGATTTACTGGTGGGAACAGGATGCCGGTGGTGCGTGGCATCGCGCGCCGTGGATCCGCAACCCGGACGCCAGTTGGAAACGCGGCGAAACCAGCCCGGTAACGGCTGACCTTTTGGCTGCGCAGACCCTGAATCCGGACGCGCCGGCGTGACGGACCGCACGGGCACAGCGCTTGCGGTCGCACGCCTTAACGGAACAAAACTGGCGGTTCATCCCGGTCCCACCCTGACCAGCGTCCAGCAAGCTTATGATACCCAGTCAGAGATGGTTCGTGAACTGGACCTGCCGATTGCGGGGTGGAAAATCGGCGCGACCAGCAAGCGCGCACAGGAAGCCGTCGGTTCCGACGATCCGTTTTTCGGGCCGATGTTTCAACGATGGATTTATCAATCGCCGACCCGTGTCCCGGTTCCAGTCGGGTCCATCGCGCTGATCGAATCCGAAATAGCCTATCATTTTGCCAAAGACGTCCCGGTTGGCGACGGTGGTGTGGATACCGATGCCCTGCTTTCGTCAATTGGCTCTATCGCGCCGGCAATTGAAATCGTGGATACCCGGATTGTCGGCGGGATCGGGATCGGCGCGCGATGGTTGATTGCCGACGGTGGTGCGAACCATGCCTTCATCCATGGAACAGAGCGTGCGGACTGGCGCCCGGAAGACCTGGATTCGATCCAGGTCACTGTTTCAATGGATGGGACAGAAATGGGCAGCGGTACCGGGCGCAATGCTTTGGGCGGACAGGTGAATGCCCTTCGCTGGCTGGCGGATGCGCTGGCGGAACAGGGCCAGCCCCTGAAGGCCGGGGATTGGGTGACGACCGGTGTGATTGCCCCGTTCTTCAACGGGGAACGCGGCGTTCCGATTGTTGCGGACTTCGGTGATCTTGGGCGCGTCGAAATCGCGTTGATCTGACGGCCTTCAAGGCGCTGCGAACAGCATGATCAGGAATACCCGGTCCAGCCCGGTTTCGGTCCGTGTCGGATAGAGAAATCGCAGGTAGCGCACCCAGGTAAGGTCGGAGATGCTGACATTGCCGGAACTGGCGCGCGGGACGCGTTCTTCCAGGGTTGTGGCGTATTCCTGAATGATCGCCTCGGCCTTTTCGCCAACCAGGACATCGCGCAAACAGATGCCGCGCAGATTGCGCTTGGCTATGGCATTGATGTTTTCGCCCACGAACCCGTATCTGAAGTCAATCACCCCGCCTTCGCGGTCGACCTTGTCCAGGTAGGCAATCGACGGCATCAGCCGGGCGAAGGGCTGTATGTCGAACCGTGACCAGTTCAGGATGCCGCCGTCCGACATGGTTCGCAGACGTGCATCCGCATCTTCCATATCGGCCAGTGCAACCGCTTCTTCAAAAGGGACGGAACGCGGGGCGTTCGCACTCATCGCGTCGGCGGGAACGCCGTCTGGTCCCGCCTGATGGTTGGCCAAGTCTTCAAAGCTAACAGTGTACACGCTTCCGGGCTCCCCAAATTCGGAAGATGTTGGAACACTGAACGCAGGCCGCTGGCAATGCAATCCGGATCACGATAGGCTTGGTTGAAAATAATCACCAAAATCAGGAGAGTATGTTTCCATGGATCTCGTTCGGATTATCATCGCTATCTTTCTTCCGCCCGTTGCAGCCTTTCTGACGGTCGGGATCGGACTTCATTTCTGGCTGAACATTCTTCTGACGATACTTGGGTTCCTGCCTGGGATGATCCATGCCCTTTGGCTCGTGGTTAAAAAGAACGACTAGAACCGCCTGATGACGCGGCTTTCCGACCTTGAAACGCCCTGTCTGATTCTGGACCGGGACCGGCTGGTTAAAAACATCGGGCGGATGCGCACGGCCGTCGACCGGCTGGGCGTTCGTCTGCGCCCGCACCTTAAGACGTCAAAGTCTGTCGAAGTGGCAAAGCTTTTCGGCGGCGGCGGGATAACCGTTTCCACATTGCGGGAGGCGGAATATTTCGCGGACGCGGGCATTTCAGACATCACCTACGCGGTGGGCATCGCGCCAGGGCGACTTGCCCGTGCGGCCCGGCTGGTCGAACGCGGCATCGACCTGAAGATACTGGTGGATACGCCGGAAGCGGCCCGCTGCGCGGCCGAAAGTGGCGTATCCTTCAAGACGCTGATCGAAGTGGACTGCGGGGACGGACGCGGGGGTATTGTGCCGGACGACCCGCGGCTGATGGAAACCGCCGCAGCCTGTCAGAAAGACGGAACAACCGTGCTGCACGGTGTTCTGACCCATGCGGGCCATTCCTACGGTGTTGCGGACGAAACCGCGGTTGCAAGGATTGCCGAAGATGAAAGACAGGCCGTGGTGCGCGCCGCGGAACGTTTGCGCGATGCGGGGCACGCGATTTCCACCGTCAGTGCCGGGTCCACGCCGACGGCCCTGATGAGCCGCGATGCAACGGGCCTGACGGAATATCGCGCCGGTGTTTTCGTCTTTTTTGACATGGACCAACAGTCGCGCGGTGTCTGTCAGATGGACGATCTTGCGCTGAGCGTTCTGACGACCGTCATCGGACATAACAGATCAGCCGGGAAAATTCTGTTGGATGCAGGCGGACTGGCGCTGTCAAAGGATACAGGCGCCAATACCTTCCGCCCGGAGGTGGGGTACGGTGCCGTGTGCGACCTGGATGCGCACCCGATCGACGGGCTTTTCGTCACGTCCGTCAGTCAGGAACACGGCCATGTTCGCCTGGGCGGGGGGCATGAATTCGAAGACTTCCCAGTGGGAACGCGTCTTAGGGTGATGCCGAACCATGCCTGTATGACGGCAGCGGCGTACGACCGGTATCATGTCCTGAACGGCGATGAGCCGGGGGCGGTTTGGGGCCGCTGCAACGGCTGGTGACAATCCATTCCGCCTAAAATCCAGTCAATTCGGCTGGAAAGCGCGATTCGGCGTCGCATTCTTGGCAAACATCCCGAACACAGCGCGCGACAGTGCGCTCTTTGCTGTCGTGTGTCGGACTTGGAAGAAAGAAGTCCTGGGTGGGGTGGAAGTCACGGAATGGCGAATCCGATCGATATATTCGTTGCCGACAAGAATCCGCTGGTGCGCCGGGGGCTGAAGGCCCTGTGCGACGAAGACGGCCGGTTTACCTGTCATGGGTGCTTCGAATCCGGGGAGCAGTTCATCGACGCCATCCTGGAAAGCGATGTCCAGATTGGCGTCATCGGGTGGCTGTTGATCGACATGCGCGGGGACGAGGTTTTGCGCAAACTGAACGCAGCCGCAGCCCGCAAAAGGATCGTGGTCTATACCGGGTCACGGCATCCGGGCATTCCGAAACAGGTCATGGCGCTGGGTGGGTTTGGGTTCGTTTCCAAAAGCGAACCGCCGGAATTCCTGTTGGACACGTTGGCTGACGTATCACACGGGCGGATCAGCTTTCCCTATATCGATGTGCGGTCGCTTTATAACGACCCGTTCGCGACCCTGACAAAACGGGAAAGGGAACTCCTGAAGGCGTTGAGCGAGGGGTGGACGAACATTCAGATCGCACGGCGCTATGGGATTTCCGACAATACCGTGAAATTTCATCTGAAGAACCTTTACGAGAAACTTGACGTCAGCAATCGTGCCATGGCGGTCGCGATCTACGTGGAACGACAGCAAGGTCTTGATTAGGCAACTGTTTTTCCCGTTTCGGTAGGGTGAAACCTACCCGTTTGGCGATTTTATTCCCATCCATAAGAGTTTCCGCCCCCATCCTTTCTGGGGATACCACGGAATCGAAAAACGTCGCATCAAGAAGACGAAGCGGATGGGAAGGTCCGGTTCGGACAAGGTGGACGCCAAATCCGAACTTAGGGCCGCCGGGGCCCCATCCGCTTTTCTTTTTCCCGAAACCGCCCCGCGCGAAAGACCGGTCCGTATGTCCCGAACTCAGTCGCAAGAGGCAGATCAGCAAGCCGTCATTCCGTTTCGGCCCTACCTTGCGTTCAGCGCGCCGGAACCGGGAACGACCCGCTGTTCGACGGCGTCGAACTCCCCGTCTGATTTCTTCGATGCCATGCGCGCGGTGGAACGCGAATTCTATGACCGTTGACCCTTGCAGCCGGATGCAACGCAACACCGGCCCTTGTTTCAGGAGGTAGCTGACGTGAGCGAACCCAAGCATCTTTTTATTCCCGGCCCCACCAACATACCGGACCGCGTGCGCCGGTCGATGAACCTGGCGATGGAAGATATTCGTGCACCGGACTTTCCGGAACTGACGAAGCCGCTGTTTCAGGACCTGAAAACAGTGTTCAAGGGCCAGAATGCCGAAATCTTCATTTTCCCGTCGTCCGGGACCGGCGCGTGGGAAGCCGCACTGACCAACACGCTTTCGCCGGGGGACAAGGTGATCGTCGCGTCGTTCGGTCAGTTTTCCATGCTGTGGGCGAAAATGTGCCGCGACCTGGGATTCGACACCGAAGAATGGGAAGTCGAATGGGGCGATGCCTTTCCCGTAGACCGGTTGGCAGAGCGATTGGCGCAGACCGATGCCGAACTGGTGAAAGCCGTCCTGGTCTGCCAGAACGAAACCGCGACAGGCGTTGCTTCGGACGTTGCTGCCGTGCGCCGCGTCCTGGATGCGGCGGGTCATCCGGCGCTTCTGATGGTGGACGGTATCAGTTCCATCGCGTCGATCGAATTTCGCATGGACGATTGGGGCGTGGACCTGGCCATCGCAGGGTCTCAGAAAGGGTTGATGCTGCCGACGGGCCTGTCCGTTCTGGCGGTCAGTCAAAAGGCGCTGGAGGCATCGCGGTCGGCGACCAGTCGGCGCAGCTATTTTGATTTCGCCTGGCATGCCGGTGCCAACGAACAGGGATATTTCCCCTATACACCCGCCACCCAGTTGCTGCGCGGCCTTCGCACCGCGCTGGATATCCTTCTCGAAGAAGGAATAGAGAATGTCTGGGCCCGCCACCATCGGATGGCCGAAGGCGTGCGCCGCGCGGTACACGCCTGGGGACTGGACTGTTGCGCGCGCAGCCCGGAAATCGCGTCGGACACGGTGACCGCCGTTATGGTGCCGGAAGGGTTCGACGGCGCAGAAGTCATCCGGACCGCCTACTACAAATACAACACATCCTTTGGCGCGGGCCTGACGAAGGTCGCGGGAAAACTGTTCCGCATCGGGCACCTTGGCATGCTGGACGAAGTCAAGATCCTGTCCGGCATTGCGGCGGCCGAAATCGCCATGCGCGACTGCGGCATCGACATCAAGGCCGGGTCGGGCGTGGGCGCCGCGATCGAATATTACCGCGGTGCGGACAATGCTGCGCTGGCCACGGCGGCTGAATAACAGAGCGTTCTCGGTATTTCCTGATAGGGGGCAAGCGACATGGACATTCACGAATATCAGGCAAAGCAGATTCTGTCGGATTTCGGCGTGCGCGTGCCGCGCGGCGGGCTGGCTTACAGTCCGGAACAGGCGACCTATCGCGCGCGGGAAATCGGCGGTGACAAGTGGGTGGTGAAGGCGCAGATCCATTCCGGGGCGCGGGGCAAGGCCGGCGGCATCCGCGTCTGCGGATCTGATCATGAAATCTGGGATGCGGCGGATGCGCTGCTGGGCCACCGATTGGTAACCCACCAGACCGGTCCGCGGGGAAAAACCGTCTATCGCCTGTATGTGGAAGAAGCGACCAGCTTCGACCGGGAACTATATCTGGGCCTTGTCCTGGACCGGAAGTCCGAAAGGGTGATGATCGTCGCGTCCGCCGCCGGCGGGATGGAAATTGAGGAGATTTCGGAGAAGGAGCCGGATTCCATCATCCGCAGCAGTGTCGATCCGGCCGTGGGGCTGCGCGAGTTCCAGGCGCGGGAAATCGCGTTCGGTCTGGGTCTGGACCCGGCCCATATCGGCCAGATGACGGAAATCCTGATCGGCTGCTATCGCGCGTTCAGTGAAATGGACGCAACGATGGTGGAGATCAACCCGCTTGTCCTGAACACCAACGGCAACCTGATCGCGCTTGATGCAAAGATGAGCTTTGACGAAAACGCGTTGTTCCGCATGCCGGCCATTTCGGAACTGCGTGACAAGTCACAGGAAGATGCGCGCGAAACCTATGCCGCCGACCGGGGGCTCAGCTATGTCGGGCTGGACGGGCGGATCGGTTGCATCATCAACGGTGCGGGCCTGGCCATGGCGACGATGGACATGATCAAGCTGGAAGGTGGGGAGCCGGCGAACTTCCTGGATATCGGCGGCGGCGCATCGCCGGACCGGGTTGTGAAGGCGTTTAAGTCGGTCCTTGCGGACAACAATGTCGATGTTGTGCTGGTGAATATCTTCGCCGGCATCAACCGATGCGACTGGGTCGCCGAAGGTGTGGTGGCCGCGGTGAAGGAACTGGCCCTGACGCTGCCGCTGGTCGTGCGACTGGCCGGAACCAATGTCGAAGAGGGCCGCAAAATCCTGGCTGACAGCGGGTTGAACATCACCGTCGCCGACACACTGGCGGATGCCGCGCGCAAATCGGTTGCGGCCTGGCGGTCGGCAACGTCATCCGTCGCCGCATAAGGGGAGTTCGAAATGGCCATACTTCTGAACAAAGATACCAAGGTTCTGGTGCAGGGTTTCACCGGTCGCATCGGGTCCTTCCACGCGCAGGAAATGATCGACTATGGCACCAACGTCGTGGGCGGCGTGACACCCGGCAAGGGTGGGACGACGCATCTGGGGCGGCCCGTCTTCAACACCGTGAAGGGCGCGGTGGAAGAAACCGGCGCCGAAGCGTCCATTGTCTTTGTGCCGCCACCGTTCGCGGCGGATTCGATCATGGAGGCAGCGGATGCGGGCATCAGATATTGCGTGTGCATCACGGATGGCATCCCGGCGCAGGACATGATCCGCGTGAAACGCTTCATGCGCCGCTACCGGGCGGATGACAAGATGATGCTGACCGGCCCGAATTGCGCAGGCACGATTTCACCGGGGCAGGCCATGATGGGCATCATGCCGGGCCACATCTATGCAGCGGGCCGCGTCGGAATCGTCGGCCGGTCCGGCACGCTGGGGTATGAGGCGGCTAGCCAGATGAAGGATCTGGGGATCGGCGTCTCCACCTCCGTCGGGATCGGCGGGGACCCGATCAACGGGTCGTCCTTTAAGGATGTGCTGGCGCTGTTCGAACAGGACCCCGACACCGATGCCGTCGTCATGATCGGTGAAATCGGCGGGCCGCAGGAAGCGGAAGCGGCCGAATTCGTGCGCGACCATATGACGAAACCGGTTGTCGCTTATGTCGCGGGGCTGTCCGCGCCCAAGGGGCGGCGCATGGGCCATGCCGGCGCGATCATTTCGGCCTTCGGCGAAAGCGCACAGGAAAAGGTCGCGATCCTGCAGGATGCCGGTGTGACGGTCGCACCGAACCCGGCCGCGCTGGGGGACACCGTCACCAGTGTGCTAGATAAACCCCCTCGCGCCGCTTAACCGCGCGGTCAAGACAGCCTGGGGACTCAAGGAACCAGCCTTGGTCTGATGGGGCGGCGGTGTCGGCTTTTCTGTTGGCCGACATTTGATTTGGAAAGCCGCATAAGCTATGAAAACCTCCCTCTGGGGTTGTAGTGATTTCAGGCTTTGATGAGAGTAAAACTTGTGCCTTCTAAATCCTCGCTCTGCGCTGCGCGCATCTAATGCCAACCTCGACGAGATCGCGACGGTTTTGGAGGAGGGACGGCGTGTGGCCCCGGCCTGTTGTGCACGCGGCACTAAGCAAGCCTGGTATTGCGGTGCTAATCGGCATGGTCTTTGCGGGGACGCCGGCAATTACGTATTTGGTGTTTGAGACCTTTTACGGTTTGCGTCTTGCGGTTGTCTTGGTTTTTTATTTATACGCACTGATACTACTGTGGAACATATTCGCCGACATTCGGTATTTCGCTTTCGTCAGACCACGGAGTCTTGTCGAAGTTTTATATTCAATTTCAATTGGTAGGTACGTTGCGCGGGTACGTTTTTTGTATCGATACCGAAGTATGTTCCGATCGCGCGATTATAGTTTTCTGGGTATTTTTGGAAATATAGTATATATGCCTTGCTTGTATTTGTATGTTATTGGTAATGTTTTTGTTTTGGGTTCCTTTTTTAATTATTTATTTAATGGTGAATTTCACGAAAAATTAAGTATATTGTTGATGTCATTAAGTGAAATTATAAGCGTGATTGATTTTTTCAATTTGGTAAAAATAATTAACACAGGTGATGCAGATTTTAAGGAAAACGTGATATTGGCGTTTGTTGTTATTTATTTTCTTTTTACAGTATTAAATATATTGATGGTTTCTTCGTTTGTGGTTCACATGGACAAAGCGAATTTTGGAGGTGCGATTGGAAAAGTGGACCGTAGCGGGGCGAGTAGGAATCAAAAAAGGGGCCTGCTATATTTATTTTGGATGTTTTTATTTATATTCGTAATTTTAATAGCCTTTCGAATCCTTAATGCTGACGAAATGATACAAATCAGCCGGACGGGTGGGCGGCAATTTAGTGTAATTGAGTTATCTAGTTATGTTTTGGTTTATTGGTATATGTTTTCGTTTTTTAACGTTTGTTGTGTTATATTCATCTATATTTCTTATTTATTGTATCGTGTGCGATTTGTGCTAGGGGGTGGTGATTCGAAAGCGAATTTTGAGGGGTAGAGAATGGGTAATGCAAAAAATACCAGAGGCATACAAATACCGGGAAAACTAGAGGTGTTATGAAGTAGTGGCGGCATACTACTATTTGATTGCCGGTAGGAACTTTCTTGCAGCGCGACGCGCCTTGAATTCCGGCCCTTGCGGGAATGACGGCTGTTTAAACACGGAGGCGGCGAAGGGACACGGTACGCGCGGAGAAAAGGTCGCGATCCGGCAGGATGCCGGTGTGACGGTCGCGTCCAACCCGGCCGCGCTGGGGGACACCGTCGCGTCCGTTATGGGATCCTTCGGGCGGGCTGCTTAAGTCGACCAGTTGATAAGGTCCGGATCAACAGGGGTCAGTCAGCGGCATCCGTGCGGTGCATGCGCAAAACCTGCAGTGCGGTGTCGATGACATGCTGCCGGATTTCTTTGCCGTCCCCGGCCCGGCCCATCAGCGCCAGAGCATAGATTTGCGCCAGGAAATAGTCCGCCAGGGCGACCGAATCTGTTCCGGGTTTCAAGACGCCGCGTTCCGCAGCTTCTTCGAACAGGGACTTCAGATCCGCCCTGCGCCGGTTTTTCGCATCCTGTGCCACCGACCGGGCCGCGTCATGTCCCGTTGCCGTATCGACCAGACAGTTCACCATGAAACAGCCACCCGGATTGGTCGGGCAGGATGCGAAATCGGCAATCGTGGACAACAGCAGTCGTAAGGCGGCCTCAGGGTCCGCCGCAGGGTCGGCCATGTCATCCAGAACACAGAAGTCCGATGTCTTCACGTAATGGGCCAGTGATTTCGCGAAAAGCGATTCCTTGTCGCCAAATGCCGCATAGAGGCTTGGACGGGTGAGGCAGGTTGCCTCCTCCAGGTCGGCCAGGGATGCCCCTTCAAAGCCGCGCTTCCAGAAGACGCGCATGGCTTTGTCCAAAACCTCATCCGGGTCGAAAGAGCGGGGGCGCCCGCGGCTCATCGCGATATGCTCCAATAAATATACCGATTGGTAATTTAATCCCTTGTACGAGGGGATCAAGCATCCATTTATATACCGTTCAGTATTAAAAAGCTGCTAAACTCTGAAAGGGAAATCCAGAATGAATGTCTTCACTGATGTTACCGCCCTGGTCACAGGCGCCAATCGTGGTATCGGCCGCGCCTTCGTTGAAACCCTGCTCGAAGCGGGGGCAAAGAAAGTCTATGCAACGGCGCGTTCGCCCGAAAAGCTGAACGACCTTGTTGCGAACTCCGGCGGACGGGTCGTGGCCCTGCCGTTGGATGTTACGGACCAGGATCAGGTCGCTGCCCTGCCTGAGGCGGTCGGCGATGTATCGGTTCTGATCAACAATGCGGGTGTTGCCGCCTATGCCGGGCTGCTAAAAGCGGATGGGATCGACGGCGCCCGCTTGGAAATGGAAACCAACTATTTCGGGACGCTGAATATGGTCCGCGCCCTGGCACCGGTCCTGGCGCGGAACGGTGGCGGGTTGATCGTTAATATCGCCTCTATCGCCTCGCTGGTAAGCTTCCCGGTCCTGGGATCCTACAGCGCATCGAAGGCCGCGGTTCATTCGCTGACGCAGGCCATTCGTTCGGACCTGGCGGACCAGAAAACGAAGGTGTTCGGCGTCTATCCGGGCCCCGTCGACACCGACATGGCTGCCGGCGTAGAGATGGACAAGATCGCGCCTGCGGATCTGGTCCGTAACGTCTTCCATGACATTGAAGACGGGGTTGAGGACATATATCCCGACCCGACTGCACAAGAACTCTGGTCGGGATTGCGCGCGGACCCGAAAGCCGTCGAAAAGCAGATTGGTCAGATGCTTCCCGCGTGACGCAGTACACCAGTCGAAAGGAATGCCGGGCGGAAGGAGGGACCTTCCGCCCGATTGCCTACTGCATCGCGCTTGCGCGGTTGACGGCGCAGGTCACCGCCTTCAGCGACGCGGTCACGATGTTCGGGTGTTTGGCGACCCCGTGCAGCCGCTTGCCGTCAGCGGTTCGGGCTTCGACATAGGCGATTGCCATGGCGCTGGCCCCTTCGCCGATCGCGTGTTCCGAATAATCCATGACGGAGATATCGACGCCGGCATCTTCCTTCAATGCGGAGACATAGGCGTCGATGGGACCATTGCCGCGCCCCTGAAGGGCGATTTCTTCGCCATCCCGACGGACGATGGCCTTGATCTCACGCACTTCGGACGCATGGGTATCCACAGTCGTCAGATGATCGACAAAGGCATAGGGCGTTTCGTTTTCCAGATAGATTTCATTGAATGCCTCCCAGATCAGGGCGGGGGACAGTTCCTTACCGCTGTCGTCCGCGATCTTCTGGATTTCTGTCGAGAACTCGATCTGAAGATTGCGCGGCATGCGCACGCCATAGTCGGTTTCCATGATATAGGCGACACCACCCTTGCCCGACTGGCTGTTGACCCGGATCACGGCTTCGTAGTTGGAACCGACATCGTGCGGGTCGATCGGCAGGTATGGGACGTCCCAGATACCGGAGTTCGAATCCTCCATCGCCTTCAGGCCCTTGTTGATCGCGTCCTGATGGCTGCCGGAAAACGCGGTGAAGACCAGGTCCCCGCCATAGGGATGGCGCGGGTGGACCGGCAACTGGTTGCAATATTCCACAACTTTGCGCATTTCCGGGATGTTGGAGAAATCGAGATGCGCGTCGATCCCGGTCGCCACCATGTTCATGCCCAGGGTCACGATGTCGACATTGCCGGTACGCTCCCCATTTCCGAACAGGGTGCCTTCGACCCGGTCGGCACCCGCCATCTGCGCGAATTCCGCGGCAACGACGCCGGACCCCCGGTCATTGTGCGGGTGGACCGACAGGATCAGGCTGTCGCGACGGGTGAAATTCCGATGCATCCATTCGATGCCGTCGGCATAAACGTTCGGCGGGGCGACCTCTACCGTCGCCGGCAGATTAAGGATGATGGGCTTGTCCGGCGTCGGTTCCCAGACATCCATCACCGCCTCGCACACTTCCAGGGCATAATCCGGTTCCGTCTGGGTGTAGCTTTCAGGCGAATACTGGAAGCGCCAGTCGGTGCCGGGGTTTGCCTCCGCATGTTCGCGGACAAGACGTGCGCCTTCGGTCGCGATCTTCTTGATGCCGTCGCGGTCTTCCTTGAAGACGACCCGCCGCTGTGTCGTCGATGTCGAATTATAGACATGGACGATTGCCCGGTGGACACCCTGAAGCGCTTCGTAGGTGCGTTCGATCAGATGCGGACGGGCCTGGGTCAGAACCTGGACCGTCACGTCTTCCGGGATCATGTCGTTTTCGATGAGTTCGCGGGTGAAGTCGAAATCCGTCTGGGATGCGGACGGGAATCCGATTTCGATTTCCTTGAAACCCATTTTGACCAGCAGCTCGAACATGCGCCGTTTGCGGTCCGGCCCCATCGGTTCGATGAGCGCCTGGTTCCCGTCGCGCAGGTCGACGGAACACCAGATCGGCGCCTTGTCCACCACGCGTCCCGGCCATTGCCGGTCCGGCAAGTCGATCCGGTCATACATTCGGTATTTTTCAATCGGCATACGTGCCATGACGAAAATCCTTTCGAATACTCTTGCCCGCGCCGGGCCCGGTCTGATGCGACATCTGATATGGGCTGCCGGGCGGGATGTCCAATTCTGTTACGCGTCCAAAGGAACGGTATGACTGCGACCGCCGCACGACCGTGTACGCAACCGGCGGCCGCAGCTAAGTCGTAGCGATAGTGCGATCGGTGCGATCCGGTCGGGTGTCTGGAAGGTCTGGCGATGGTTGGTCATGACGAAATCTCTAAAAATTCGAAGGGAAAGATCGGCGGAAGGCTGTCGGAGGGGGGCGAATAGCGCCCGCTCCCGCTCTTAATTTAGAGCGAGGCCTAGAAGCTTCGGAAGTAGAAGCGATATGCCGATATTCATCGTCATGATGGTCGGACGCTAGCCGCGGTTCGGAAGCCCGTCAAGCATCTTGGATCGCTGGTTCAAGCTGTTTGACCGGACATGGCGACACAATCGGCTTTTCCATCCGTGTCTCGGCGGCTAAAACCCGGCGCCAGAGATACGAAATTCACGCGCCAAGGGGGGATATAGTCCGATGGCTTCCAACAAAACGCTTTTGATGCTGCCCGGTGACGGAATCGGACCTGAGGTCTGTAACGAAGTCCGCAAGGTCGTCGACTGGATGGACAAACATCGCGCCGTTACCTTCGACATCAAGGAAGACCTGGTCGGTGGCGCCGCATACGATGCGCACGGAACTCCCCTGACGGACGAAGCGATGGACAAGGCACAGAACGCGGATGCCGTCCTGTTCGGTGCCGTTGGCGGCCCGCAATACGACAATCTGGGCTGGGACGCGCGGCCGGAAGCCGGGCTACTGCGCCTGCGCAAGGAAATGGACCTGTTTGCGAACCTGCGTCCGGCGGTCACGTTTGATGCGCTGCTGGGTGCCTCCACCCTGAAGGAAGAGGTTGTGCGCGGTCTGGACATCATGATCGTGCGAGAGCTGACCGCCGGTGTCTATTTCGGTGAACCGCGCGGCATGCAGACCTGGGAAGGCCAGGAACGCTGCATCGACACGCAATCCTATACCAAGGATGAAATCGTGCGCGTTGCCGAAGTCGCATTCGACCTGGCGCGCAAACGCAACGGCAAGGTGACGTCGGTCGAAAAGGCGAACGTGATGAAGACCGGTGTCTTCTGGCGTCAGACCGTGACGGAACTGCATAAGGAAGGCGGCTACGACGATATCGAACTGGGTCACATGTATGCCGACAACTGCGCGATGCAGCTGGTCCGCTATCCGAAGCAGTTCGACGTGATCGTAACCGACAACCTGTTCGGCGACATGCTGTCCGACTGTGCGGCGATGCTGACCGGGTCGCTGGGGATGTTGCCTTCCGCGTCGCTGGGCTCTGTGGATGAAACCGGCCGCCGCAAAGCGCTGTACGAACCGGTGCACGGTTCCGCGCCCGATATCGCGGGTGAGGGCAAGGCGAACCCGCTCGCCATGCTGCTCAGCTTTGCGATGACGCTGCGCTACAGTTTCGGGCTTGGCGAAGATGCGGATCTGGTCGAACAGGCCGCACAGGCCGTGCTGACCGGCGGCAAACGGACGCTGGATATCATGGCTGATGGATGCGAGGCGGTTTCGACCGGCCAGATGGGCGACGCGGTGGTCGAAGAACTGAACCGGCGCGCGGCGTAATCCGGGCAGGGGCGTGCGATTTCCCGGGATACTTCTGGGCCTTTTGATTCCGGTTCTGGTCTGGTCGGGAATCGACCCGGCCGAACGGCTGACATGGTGGCTTGAAAGCCTTCCGGTTCTGATTGCGGTCCCGCTTCTGATGGCGACGGCCGCACGCTTTCCCCTGACACCGTTGGTTTACGGTCTTATCTGGCTGCATTGCATCATACTGCTGGTTGGCGCGCATTATACCTATGCCGATGTGCCGGCGGGGAACTGGCTTCGTGACGCGTTTGACCTGTCGCGAAATCATTACGACCGGTTGGGACATTTCGTTCAGGGCGCCATTCCGGCCATCGTGGCCCGGGAGTTGCTGATCCGTCTGACACCGATTCGTCCCGGCAAATGGCTGTTTGCCATTGTCACGCTCAGCATGCTGGGGGTCAGTGCGGCCTATGAATTGCTGGAATGGCTGGCGGCGGTCGGCGCCGGTGCGGATGCGGACAGTTTCCTTGGGCACCAGGGCGATGTCTGGGACGCGCAGAAGGACATGGCACTGGCACTGACAGGCGCGATGCTGGCCCAACTGTTTCTGGGCCGGTTGCACGACCGGCAGATCATGACCCTGGCACGGTAGGACCGGGCGTCGACGGACCTTCATTTCACCCTACCGTATCGTAACTGTCATATATTCATGTTAGCGTCGCCCCAAGGAAACGCATGGAATAATCGCGTGGTCGATTTAGCAGAAAATCAACAGCTTAGACCCCTTCTCCCGGTCGGAGAACTCAGCTACGTACAGCCGTCGGATCCGCTGCCGCTGCGCGCCGTGACTCGCGCTGTGGAACGGCTGACCGGGTCCCGACGGCTTGAGAAGCTCTACCGTCGCTGGCGTGTCGAAAAATATGCACAAGGGGCGCCATTTTGGGATTCGGCACTTGAAATGCTGGGGGTGGAACTGCGCCTTCATGGTGCCGGCTGGCCGCCCGACCTGGCGGAAGACGAACCGCGGATCATCATTGCGAACCATCCCTATGGCATCATGGACGGTGTCGCCGCCGCGGCCTTGGCGGAACGGCTGGGGCGTCCCTTCAAGGTGCTGGTGCATGAGGCGCTTTTGCGTGTGCCGGAACCGGAACCCTATCTGTTGCCTGTTGATTTCTCGGAAAGCCGGGAAGCGGTCAGGAACAATCTGGAACTCAGGAAAAACGCGCTGAAGGCGCTGGCGGATGGGGAAACGATCGTGATTTTTCCCGCCGGCGGCGTGTCGACCGCGCCAAAGGTTCTGGGCCCGGCGGAAGACCTGCCGTGGAAAAGATTTGCCGCACGCCTGATCCGGGAAGCACGGGCAACCGTCCTGCCGCTTTATTTCCCGGGTCAGAACGGGTTTTTGTTTCAGGCTGTCAGCCGGGTGAGCATGCGTCTTCGCATTTCGATGATTGTGGGCGCCGCGAGGAAACGGTTGAACCGGCCACTGGATGTCTGTGTTGGCGAACCGATTCGATTCGAGGAACTGGAGGGGGCGGCCGGCGACCGCGATGTATTGATGGAAGTGCTTCGCAGTCGGGTCTATGACCTGTCACGGACTTTTGGCAGCAATGATATATAATTATCCGACCTTTTTTGGTTGGGCTTTATCTTTCTAAGTTAAACTTTTTATTCATATTTTTGACGGCATTCTGCCCAAGGAAAAGGTAGTGAACTACCGTCACACCGCGGTGGCCTTGATTGTTATTTTGCATGCGATGTTCTGAGGGCGTTTTTTAAATGGATGAGCAGGTAAGCAAGGAGGAATTAGAGAAAATCCTGCTGCTTCACGAACGCTTCCTTGATCGAAAATCAAGCGGTAAGCGCGCATTGCTGAAATACAGCAATTTGGAACGATGCGCGATGCAGAACCGTCGCCTGGACGAAGCGGATTTTTCTGGCGCGATTTTACGAAATGCCCGCCTTGACCGTGCCCAGTTGGGTTTTGCCAATTTCTATGGCGCGGACCTGTCCCATGCAGTTTTGGACGGCGCCAACTTGCACCGAGCCGACCTTCGCGGCGCTTGTTTCAGAGGTGCGTCACTGAATGGTGCCATCATGACCGAAGTGGACATCCGCGAAGCGATACTGGCGCAGTCGGATTCCAAAGCTGGCCTCACCAATATGGAAGAGCCGGACAAACAGGGCGGCGACCTGACCGGTGCCTCTATCCTCGGGGCGACGCTTTCGCGCGCAAAGATTGGTAACAGTTTCGCCATTGCGGCGGATTTTACCGGCGCAGAAATGCGAAATGTCACCTTCCGAAAAGCAGATCTTCGAAATGCCGTTTTTGCGAACGTGAATCTGCAAGGGGCGAACTTCAGCGGCTGCAAGGTTGAAAATGCGGACTTCAGCGGCGCCATCTTGACCGAGGTGGAGGTACAGGACAGCAATTTTGACGGGACCGACCTGACCGGCGCCATTGCCGACGACATTCTTTTATCGAGCGAAGCCTTTCGAAACGCAAAACTGCCGGTCCCGCTTGAACAGTCGGACTTTGATTTGAACCAGATGTTGGAAGAGCATTTTGTCTGGATCAAATCGAACTCCGCGAAAGGAAAGCGTCTTGAAATTGCTGCGATCACGCTCCGCGGGCTGGAACTGCCGAACGCTTCGTTGGCCGCGGCCCGTATCCAGCGAGTCTGTCTTTTCCAGGCCCTCCTGCAAGAATCATCAATGGCGCTGATCGATTTCGAAGGCACGGACCTCAGGCTTGCTGATTTGGCAAAATCAGACATGCGTGGGGCCCGATTGGACAATACGCATTGTACAGAAGCCAACATGTCCGAGGTCAACCTGGGTCCATTGCGGATCGAAGGGCGCAATCGGGTTATGACCTCAAGCTTGAAAAATGCTGTACTGGCAGGTGCGAATTTTCGGGGCACTTCGTTTCGTGGTGCCAATCTGACCGGAGCGGACTTGCGACGCGCAGACTTAACCGACGCCGATTTTACGGGGGCAAATCTGGCTGGCGCCAGTTTGGAGGGGGCAAAACAAAAGGGCGCGATCTTCGAAGGCTGTCAAATGACAGGCTGCATAGGTGCGATTGATGAGCGATGAAAATGTTACTGCCTGTGAACCTACCGATGAACGTCTTCCCACGGTAACTCTGCTTGGAATTCAAATTGTTTCCGCCGACAGCCCTGCGGCGAAGATGCTGGACCTGCCTGAAACACGGGAACAGACGGTCTCTATACTGGATTTCGTAGAGTTTCAGTTTCCCCTGGATGCACAGAAGACGATCGAGCAGGGACAGTCGGACAGCTTGCCGGCCTGGATCATCGCACGAACGAAAAGCGGCGCGCAGGTTGTGTTCCTGGGCGGGGCCCGTTTCCCGGACGGTTCAAGGGACTGGCATCTGGTGTATTCCCTGGCAACCGCGTTCAACAAGGACGGCAGTGGCAAGCCAACCGCGTCGGCCGATGCCCTAACCCGCCTATTTTCCAATCTTTCTCATGAAATGATGACACCCCTGAACGCCATCATCGGCTTTAGTGAGATCATTTGTGGACAGCATTTCGGTGCCGTTCCGTCCCGCTACCAGGATTACGCGCAGGATATCACATCGTCGGCCCGATACCTTCTTGCGATGATAAAAAGCGCCCTGGAACTGGGCCGCCTGGGTTCCGGCAAGGAAAGCCTGTCGGAAACACCATGCGACCTGAAGGCGATCATCAAAAGTGCGATGGGAATGCTGGCGGGCGCCGCGTCGAAAAAGAACCTTCGCATTCATCTGGAAGAACTGGATGCGTGCCCGACATTGTATCTGGATGAAACGAAAATACTTCAGGTGTTTACGAATATCATTTCGAACTCGGTGAAATATTCGAAACGCAACAGTGAAATCACGGTGCGATACGTTGGCGAATCCGAGGAGTTCCTTACTTTCCAAATTTCCGACGATGGCATCGGCATGACCGGTGAAGATCTGAAAACAGCGATGATGCCTTTCGGCCGCGCGGAATATACGTTCAACGCAGCCGAACCCGGGACGGGTTTGGGTATCCCGATCGCAAGCGCGATTGTCGAATCTCATGGTGGAAAGCTGATTATCGAAAGCGATCCGGCTAAGGGAACGGTTGTCAGCATAATGTTGCCGTCGGACCGCGCTTTGACGGATGTCGGGGGTGGGCTTTCCGAACTGCTGCCATCCTGATGCCGCTTCAGTTGCCGAACAAACGGATGTTCGGCATGACGGAAGGGCAGCGGCCTATAAACCGTTCAGCGGAATTTTCAGATAGGCAATGCCATTTGCTTCCGGTTCCGGCAGGTGCCCGGCGCGGATATTCACCTGAACAGATGGCAAGATGAGGTCCGGCGCGTTTAAGGTGGCGTCCCTTTCCGTGCGGAATTTCACGAATGCTTCTTCGTCCACCGTCGCGTTGATGTGGATATTTTCCGCATTCTGCTGGGCGACCGTCGTTTCCCAGATGAAGTCGCGCCCGCCCGGCCCATAGTCGTGGCACAGGAACAGGCGCGTATTGTCCGGATAGGACAGAAGCCGGCGCACGGATTTGTACAATGTTCGCGCATCGCCGTTCGGGAAGTCGCACCGTGCGGACCCGAAGTCCGGCATGAAGATCGTGTCGCCGGTAAAAATAGCGTCTCCGACCTTGTAGGCGGAACAGGCCGGCGTGTGTCCGGGAACGCTAAGTACCTCGATCTCATATTCGCCAAGCGACAGTTTTTCACCGTCGGCCAGCAGCCGATCGAAATGAGAACCGTCCGTCGGAAAGTCTGGTCCCAGGTTGAAAATATCCGCGAATGTCTTTTGAACCTTGCCGACCTGGTTGCCGATGCAAACGGCGCCGCCGAGTTCGGATTTCAAGAACTGCGCGGCGGTCATGTGGTCCGCGTGCACATGCGTATCCAGAATGTAGTCCACCGTGGCGCCTGCGCTCTGCACCGTCTCGATCAGCTTTTCCGCCGATACTGTCGACGTGCGCCCTGCTTTCGCATCGAAATCCAGAACACTGTCGATGATTGCCGCTTGACGGGTTTCCGGGTCGATCAGGACATAGGAAACGGTCTTTGTCGCAGGGTCGAACTGGGACTTTATGTCCAAGGGCATATGCGGGTCCGTTCCATATTTTCTTGTTGCGGGAATTTGCAGCGGGGACTAGGTTCCGCCCGTTCCCTTCATTGGAATGGGAACAAACTGGAAAGAATTTGTCGATGCGCCATTTTGTCTTTTGTGCCGTCAACGGCACAACGAAAACGACGAAGACGAAGACCGGAGCCTGAGAGGGACCCCGCGCAGCCGACATATGAGCGAACACGCTTCATCGGGCCGGGGTTTTCCCGGCCCGAAGCGTATCGGGCCCAAGGGTTCCCCAGAAAACATGCCCGGCAAGGCGCCTAAAAGAAGGAAAAGGTTGATATGGGTTACAAGATTGCAGTCGTCGGCGCGACCGGAAATGTCGGCATGGAAATGCTGAAAATTCTGGCGGAGCGCGACTTTCCCGCAGATGACGTGGTCGCGTTGGCGTCGGAATCGTCGATCGGCAAGGAAGTGTCCTATGGCGAGAGCGAGACGTTGAAGGTTCAGGCGCTGAAGCATTTCGACTTCAAGGGAACGGACATCGTCTTTTCCTCCCCCGGGGCGTCCGTTAGTGCGATTTACTCACCGAAGGCCGCGGCCGCCGGCGCCGTCGTCGTGGACAATACTTCCCAGTTCCGTATGGACCCGGATGTCCCCCTGGTCGTGCCGGAAGTAAACCCCGACGCGCTGAAGGATTTTGGGAAAAAGAACATCATCGCCAACCCGAACTGTTCCACCATCCAGATGGTGGTTGCCTTGAAGCCCATCCATGACGCGGCGACGATCAAGCGGGTGGTCGTTTCGACCTATCAGTCTGTTTCCGGCGCGGGGCGCGAAGGAATGGACGAACTCTTCAACCAGACCCGGGCCGTCTATGTGAACGACCCGATGGAACGGCACAAATTCACCAAGCAGATCGCCTTCAACGTCATTCCCCATATCGACGTCTTCATGGATGACGGGTCGTGCAAGGAAGAATGGAAGATGATGGTGGAAACGAAGAAGATCCTGGATCCCAAGATCAAACTTCACGCCACCTGTGTCCGGGTGCCGGTCTTCATCGGCCATGCCGAGGCGGTGAATCTGGAACTCGAAAACGAACTGAGTGCCGAGGATGCGCGCGAGATCCTGCGCAAGGCTGAAGGCTGCGTCGTCGTCGACCATCGCGCGGACGAAGGCTATGTCACGCCGGACGAGTGTGCGGGCGAAGATGCCGTCTATGTTTCCCGTATCCGGGAAGACGCGACGGTCGAAAACGGGCTTTCGCTTTGGGTCGTGTCCGACAACCTGCGCAAGGGGGCGGCGCTGAACACGGTTCAGATCGCCGAACGGATGATTCAGGACAGCCTGATCTGATTAAAGGGTCAAAATGGCATTTAACCTGAATTCCGGCCGGAGAGGGTGAGCGATGACGGGTCTTTTCGACGGGTTCAGGATTGACCGCATCGCCGTCAGCCACGCGCTGGCGGACGATGTGGGGCTGCATGTGCGGATCGGCGGCAGCGGGCCGCCGCTCCTCCTCCTGCATGGGTATCCGCAGACCGGTGCGATGTGGCACCGGATCGCGCCCGCACTGGCGGAACGGTTCACGGTCATCTGTCCGGACCTGCGCGGTTATGGCGCGTCAGACAAACCCGCCAGCGATGGGACACACATTGCCTATTCCAAACGGGCGACGGCGGCTGACATGGCGGCCCTGATGACAGAACTGGGTTTCGACCGGTTTCAGGTCGCGGGCCATGACCGGGGCGGGCGGGTGACGCACCGTCTGTGTTTGGACCATGCCGACCGTGTGATCCGCGCATCGGTTCTGGACATCATCCCGACCCGCACCTTCTTCCGGGAAGCGTTCCATGCCGCGTCCCACGCCTATTACCATTGGTACTTCCTGGCACAGCCGGAACCGTTGCCGGAAACACTGATCGGCGCAGACCCCGTCTTCTATTTCCGCGCCAAGGCCGGCGGATTGAGCAAGACAGGAACGGATTTCTTTCATCCCGATGCACAGGCGGAATACGAAGCCGCCTTCTCGCGGCCCGATGTTATCCATGCAACTTGCGAGGATTACCGTGCGGCCGCCAGCATCGACCTGACCCATGACGAGGCGGACCAGGACCGCAAGGTCGAATGCCCGCTGCTGGTCCTGTGGGGACGGAATGCGCCGATGGAAAAACATTTCGACGTTCTGTCCACCTGGCGCGATCGCGCGGTTGCGCCGGAAGGTTTCGCCATCGACAGCGGCCATTTCCTGGCGGAAGAAAACCCGGATGCGACGCTGGCGGCCTTCCTTGATTTCTTTGAAACGTGATTGGGTGCACACAGGCCTGAAACAGGTCTTGCAAGGCGCGCGCTGATCCCTTAAACACCCGTCTGCCCGTCAAACGGCATGCCCAGATAGCTCAGTTGGTAGAGCATGCGATTGAAAATCGCAGTGTCGGTGGTTCGATTCCTCCTCTGGGCACCACTTCCCCTAAATTTTTGATCTTTGAAGCGGTCTGGCATGCGGCCGATGCGGGCTTTTTGCGCGTCTTGATTAGAAAAAAACTATGTTACGAATAAATCTTTAATAATTTACCTAATCAACAGTGTTTCCTATCCTGTGGTTCTGTTGAATGGAACCGGGATTCGGGAAGCGAGGGTGTGACTATGTCGGTCGAAAAAGTGGACGTGCTGGTCGTTGGCGCCGGACAGGCGGGTGTGGCGATGAGCGAACATCTGGGACGAAACGGCATCGACCACTTGGTGCTGGAGCGCAGCCGGATTGCCGAACGCTGGCGGACCGAACGCTGGGATTCACTGGTCGCGAACGGGCCCGCTTGGCACGACCGCTTCCCCGGCATGACATTCGATGATGTTGATCCCGACGCCTTTCCGGGCAAGGAGCGTGTTGCCGCCTATTTCGAAGCCTATGCCCGCAAGATCAATGCGCCGATCCGCACCGGGGTCAATGTTACGTCGGTACGCCGTCTGGAAGGCCGTGCCGGGTTCCGGGTGGAGACATCGGACGGCGTGATCGAGGCAACGCGGGTCGTCGCCGCGACCGGCCCGTTCCAGAAGCCGGTGACACCGCCAATCGTGCCGGACAGCGCCGGTATCTTTCAGATCCATTCCAGTGGTTACCGCAACCCGGATCAGTTGCCGGACGGTGCGATTCTGGTTGTCGGCGCGGGGTCGTCCGGCGGCCAGATTGCCGACGAACTGCAACGCGCCGGACGCCGGGTGTTCCTGTCGGTCGGGCCGCACGACCGACCGCCGCGCCGATACCGCGGGATCGACTATTGCTGGTGGCTGGGTGTGCTTGGCAAATGGGATATCCAGACACCGGCACCCGGAACCGAACATGTGACGATTTCCGTCAGCGGTGCACACGGCGGGGAAACGGTGGATTTCCGACGGCTGGCCGCGCGCGGCATGACCCTGGTCGGTCGGACGGAATCCTATGACGGCGGCAAACTGAATTTCGCGCCGGATCTGGCCGACAATATTGCCAGAGGCGACGCGAACTATCTGTCGGTGCTGGATGAAGCGGATGCCTATGCCGCACGAAACGGTCTGGATCTTCCGGAAGAACCGGAAGCGCGTGTCATCGGTCCCGACCCTGATTGCGTGAAGAACGCGATCCGGTCCCTGGATCTGAAGGCGGAAGGGATCGGCGCAATCATCTGGGCGACCGGGTTTGCTTATGATTTCGGCTGGTTGCAGGTCGACGCCTTCGGGGATGATGGGAAGCCGAAGCATGAACGCGGCGTCTCTTCCGAACCCGGGGTCTATTTTGTCGGTCTGCCCTGGCTTTCCCGGCGGGGGTCATCCTTCATATGGGGCGTTTGGCACGACGCGCGTTTCATCGCGGACCAGATTGCCATTCAGCACAGTTACATGTCCCATCACGAGGAAGCGAAGGCGCGGCTGAAGGACAGCGCGCACCGCGCCAAAGCGGGCTGAACCGACCCGGAACACGTCAATCGCAGGAAACAAACCAAAATGGCCCATACCCGAATTCGCAAATTCAATACCAAGGATACCTATCCGGAACAGAAATTGGATAACGACCTTTGTCAGTCCGTTGTCGCCAGGGGCACGATGGTCTTCGTGCGCGGCCAGATCGGTCAGAACCTGGACACGTCCGAATCGGTGGGCGTCGGCGACCCCGCCGCCCAGGCCCATCAGGCGATGCAGAATATCCGCATGTTGCTGGAAGAAAGCGGCAGCCGCCTGGACCATATTTGCCGGCTGGTGATCTATCTGACCGATGTGCGCCACCGCGAAGCGGTCTATCGCGCCATCGGCGAATATACGAAGGGCGTATTTCCGGTGTCCACGGGCATTGTCGTGTCCGCTCTGGCCCGGCCCGAATGGCTGGTAGAGGTCGAAGCGACGGCCGTCATCCCGGATGAGGAGGCATGACCATGACAATTCTGACCCAGGAACAGAAGGACGCATTCCAACGTGACGGCGTCCTGACAGTAGAAGACGCGGTTGATGCGGACCTGCTGGCACGGCTGCGGGCGGATTTCGACGGATGGGTCGCGGAAAGTGCAAAACACAACGCACCCTACGGGAAAACAGTGGACGGGCGTCCCCGTTTCGACCTGCAGCCCGGTGATGACGGAAAGCCGGCGGCCTTGCGACGGGTTCAGGCACCGACCGAAATTTCCGACGCTTATTTCGAAGCCATGGCGAACAGCCGCATGACCGATATGGTCGCAGAACTGATCGGGCCGAACATCAAGCTGCACCATACGAAGATCAATTCAAAGCAGCCGGGTGCGGCGACCATGGTGAAGTGGCACCAGGACTTTCCCTTCACGCCGCATTCGAACTCCGATCTGGTAACGGCGCTCTTGATGATTGATGAGGTAACGGAAGAAAACGGCCCGCTTGCGGTCGCGCCCGGCACGCACAAGGGGCCCATCCACAGCCTGTGGCAGAATGGCGTCTTCACCGGTGCGGTCGCCCCGGACATCGAAGCGGAAATGAAACGCAATGCACGCTTGTGTATGGGCAAGGCGGGTTCCGTGTGTCTGATGCACACCCGCCTGGCGCATGGGTCGGAACCGAACCTGTCGACCATGCCGCGTACGCTGTTCATCAGCGTCTATTCCGCCGGCGATGCCATGCCCTGTTCGCCCAACCCTGTGCCTACAAAACACATGGGGCTGTTCGTGCGGGGGGCGGACCCACGCCGGATCCGGGGGGAGGCTTACGACGTTGCCGTTCCGGAATATCCGAAAACGTCGTTCTTTGCCCAGCAGTCGGAGTTGGAGCGTACGGCATGACCTTTTCCATCGTCGCGCGCTGTGCCGAAACCGGTATGTTCGGGGTCGCGGTTTCCTCATCCTCCCCCGCGGTGGCGGCCCGGTGTGCGTATGCCAGGGCCGGCGTCGGTGCGGTGGCCAGCCAGAACATTACCGACCCGCGCTTGGGTGCGCGGGGCCTGGATCTTCTGTCGCAGGGTGCCAGTGCGGCGCAGACGGTGGACATCCTGCGGCAGACCGGGCCGCATATTGACTATCGTCAGGTTCTGGCGGTCGATTCGGCGGGCGGGACGGCCATCCATTCCGGCGGCAAGGTTCTGGGCACATGGGGGGAGGCACGGTCGGAAAACGTCGCGTGCGGCGGGAACCTTTTGGCGAATGACGGTGTGCCGCAGGCCATGGTCGATGCGTTTCTATCAGCAGACGGCCCGCTGGGCGACAGGTTGATCGCCGTGATGCGCGCCGCGCTGGCTGCGGGGGGGGAGGCGGGACCGGTCCATTCCGCCGGTATGATGCTGGTCCGCGATGTGCCGTGGCCCGTTGCCGACTTGCGTGTCGACTGGAGCGAGGGTGACCCGATCGACGATCTTGCCAACCTATGGGACCTGTATGCGCCGCAGTTGGACGATTATGTCCGACGGGCACTGGATCCCGATGCGGCGCCCAGCTATGGCGTGCCGGGCGACGAATAGGAACCGGGACATAACCCATGGGCGCCCGCTATACCCTGCGTCAGCTAGAATATTTCGTGGCAGTCGGGGACGCAGGCAGCATCGCGGTGGCTGCGGGGCGGCTGAATATCTCCGCGCCATCCATTTCGTCCGCGATATCGCAATTGGAAGACGCACTGGGCGTCACCCTTTTCGTGCGCCAGCATGCACAGGGGCTGGCGCTTACGCCCGGTGGTCGGCGACTTTACAAGGCGGCGCGCGAACTACTGGAAGGGGCGGCGGCGCTTCACGGCATGGCGGGTGAGATATCCGACCAGATCAGCGGGCCATTGTCTGTCGGGTGTCTGGTGACGGTTGCCCCTTACTTCCTGCCGGAACTCAGAAAGGCCTTCCAGGACCGGTTCCCGGAAGCCGCCTTCCGTCAGGAGGAAGCGCATCAGGCCGACCTGTTTCGGATGATACGCGCGGCGGAAATCGACACGGCCTTCACCTATGATATGGAAATTCCGCAGGACATCGCGTTCGAACCGCTGGCGGACCTGCATCCCTATGCGCTGTTTGCGCCGGACCATCCGCTTGCCGGGCACGAGCGCGTGACGATGAAGGACCTGACGGCGCATCCGCTTGTCCTGTTGGACCTGCCGATCAGCCGTGGCTATTTCCTGTCACTGTTTCAGGGGGTGGGGCTGAAGCCGCGTATTGCCGACAGGACATCCCACCTGGGCATGGTACGGACGATGGTGGCGAACGGCTTCGGTTACGGCCTTTTGAACGTGCCTAGCGCGACGGACCGGGCGCCCGACGGGAAACCGCTGGTCTTCCGCCCGATTATGGATGACATCGCGCCACTGAAGGTCGGGTTGCTGACAATGCGGACGGAAAAGAAGCCCCGGATCCTGCGCGAATTCGAAGCGCTGTGCCGCGAACGCGTGCCGCCACTGGCACTTGGACCGGGGCGCTAGGATCGGGGCGCTAGGCCGAAATCCGGTCCAACAGCGCATCCAGCATGCGGTCGCATTTATCTATCTGCGCGCGGGAGATGAACTCGTCCGGCTTGTGGCCTTGCGCCATCGAACCCGGCCCACAGACGATCGCTGGGACGCCCAATACGGCGTCGAACAGACCTGCCTCGGTGCCGAACGCGACCTTGGTCGTGCTGTTGGCGCCGGTCAGCGATTTCATGAACTGGACGATTTCGGCGTCTGGCGGCGTGTCCAAGCCGGGATAGCGGTTTACCTCTTCGATACGGATGCCGCACCCGTCTGGATATTTACCCGAAATCGCCTTCGCCGCGTCGGTGATGCGTGCCATCAGTTGGGACGGGTCGTCGACACGCAAATGCCGAATTTCGAAATCAACAGTGCATTCATTGGGGACGATGTTCAGCGCCGTGCCGCCGCGAATAACGCCCGCATGGACAGTGGAATAGGCGACATCATAGTCACCGTCCTTTGCGCCGTTTTCCGCCAGGTCCGCCTGGATCGTGGTCAGCGTCTGTATGAATTCGGCTGCGGGGTGGATGGCATTGACCCCCTGCGGGGCCAGTGCGGAATGTACCTCCCGCCCGGTTGAAATCGCGCGTGCAGCAACCTTGCCCTTGTGTCCTGTCGCGATTGCCAGTTCGGTCGGTTCACCCACAATACAGAATCCAGGACGGGTCGGGGCAGCGGCCAGCATATCGATCATCCGGCGCACGCCGACACAGCCGATTTCCTCGTCATATGACAATGCCAGATGCAGGGGCGTGGAGAGGTGCCTGCCTTTCGCTGCGATCATGGCGCGGATGGCACAGGCAACGAACCCTTTCATGTCTGCCGTACCGCGCCCGTAAAGGCGCCCGTCCTTGTCCATCATCCTGAAAGGGTCGACCGTCCAGGCCTGACCTTCGGTGGGGACGACATCGGTATGGCCCGACAGCATGATGCCGCCGTCCACGGTCGGCCCGACCGTGGCATAAAGGTTGGCATTCGCGCCGTTGTCACCTGGCACGATGGTGCTTTCGATCCCTGCATCAAGCAGAAGGTCCCTGACATAGTCGATCAGGTCCCTGTTCGGTGTCCGACTGACCGTATTGAAACGGATCAGACGGTCCAGGATGTTGATGCTTTCCGGCATGTCACAAATTTCGCGATATCATTGGGTATTGTCTGTCGCATGGAACTGCTGTTGAGATTTAGCAGGGATCGTTCCTGAATTGAAAGGGGATAGGCATTATGTCCGACGCACGCGCACCAGAGAATCTGGTCAATCTGGACCGCTATCCACTGACCGACCCGGAATCGGAACAGTACAAGGCCGAAGTCGCGCGCATTCGCGCCGACCTTACGCGGGACGGATCCGCGTCCCTGCCGCAGTTTCTGACGCCCGATGGAATCGCGCTGATGGCGTTCGAGGCAGAGGCCCTGTCGCCTCTTGCCTATGGGGGGCCGACGGAAGTGTCGCCCTATTTCTTCAACTACGATATCGCTGCCGCCGATGACCCGGACCATCCGGTTCGGCGCAAGGGCCGACGCGCGCTGGCACAGGTTGCCTATGATCTGATACCGCCGGAAAGTGCGCTTTATCGGCTCTATTATTGGGATGCGCTTCCCGCATTTCTGGCCGATGCACTGGAACTGCCGAAACTTTACCGCACCGAAGACCGTTATCAGGCACTGAACATTTCGGTGATGAGTCCTGGCGGATGCCAGCAATGGCATTTCGACCGCAGTGCTTTCGTAACCACGCTTCTGGTGCAGGCGGGTGAAGAAGGCGGACATTTCGAATATGTCCCCGGCCTGCGCGAAGACGCGGACGAACATTATGACGAAGTGCGTGCCATACTGGACGGTGATGAAAGCCGCGTGCGCCGAATCGTCATCGAACCCGGCATGCTGAATCTGTTCAAGGGACATTATTCCATGCATCGGGTGACGGAAGTGAAGGGCACGCGCCGCCGTTTGCAGACCATCCTGGGGTATTCCGCAACCGAAGGCGTCATCGGGTCGCTGAAGTCCAGTATCCTTCACTACGGGCCGCGGGTCGCGATCAAGGAAGGCGTTTCCCCGGAAGAAATGCGCGAACTGGTCGGCGCATAGGCACCGGAATTGGGTGCAGTCGTACCGCCATTGCGTGCGCGATAACGGCGGATTGCAAATTGGAATTATCAGAAAAAATCATGTGACTTTTTCATCTGTTGAACTACCTTTCACACAGTGGAAAAATTTGGTATGACCAATTTCGGTTCCGGCAGTCAGGTTCGCCGGGCGCATAACAAGAAAAACCACCATCAACCACGTGGTAAAATGGGAGAGAAATCCATGAAAGATATCACCACAAGTCGTCGTGGCGCTTTGGGCGCGATTGCAGCCGCTGGCGCGGCCGGGCTTGCCGCACCGGCAATCGCCACGGCCGACGGCCACACAACCACCTGGAAGATCCAGACGTCCTGGCCGGGTGGCGCGGGGCTTCAGATCTTCAAGGACTGGTGTGCGACCATCGTTGAAAAGACGGGCGGCGAACTGGCGTTCGAACCGTTCGGCGCCAACGACGTGGTCGGCGATTTCCAACTCTATGACGCGGTGAAAAACGGCGTTCTGGACGCGGTGAACCCGTTCACGATCTATGCGCAGGGGATCATCCCGGCGGCATCCTTCCTGTCGTCCTATCCGCTGGGTCTTCGCAACCCGCATGAATGGGATGTCTTCTATTACTCCCTGGGCGGCGTGGAAATCGCCCGTGAGTTGTACGCGGCGCAGGGCATGCATTATGTCGGTCCGGTTCACCACGGCCCGAACATCATCCACTCCAAGGTGCCGATTCGGTCCATCGACGATTTCCGTGGTCGCAAGATGCGTCTTCCGGGCGGGATGGTCGCCGAAGTCTTCACCGAGATCGGGGCGGAAACGACGGTTCTGCCGGGGTCGGAAATCTTCCCGGCGCTGGAACGCGGTACGATCGACGTTGCCGACTATGTCGGACCGGCGGTCAACTATGCCCTCGGCTTCAGCCAGGTGACCAGCTACATCTCCATGGGTCCTCCGGGCTTCATGTCGCTGTATCAGCCGGTCGACTTGATGGACATCACGGTTTCGCAGTCTTCGTGGGACGCGCTGTCACCGCAGATGCAGCAGTTCGTCGAAATGGAAACGCACGTCTATTCCGACATGCACCATGCCGCGATCCAGGCGGCCGACCAGGAAGCCTGGGCCAAGTTCGAAGCGGACGGTACAGAGGTTACGCGCCTCAGCCAGGACGATGTCGAGCTTCTGACGGAAGTCGCTGTCCCGATCTGGTTCAAATATGCCAACCGCGACCCGAACGCGGCACGCGTGTTCAAGATCCAGCTGGACTACATGATGTCCGGTTCGCTGGGTTACGTGACGCCGGACCAGATCGCAGGTCTGGAACTGGATCTCTGATCCGACAAGTAACGGTACCGGCTGGGCCCGTGGGGAGAGACTTTCCCACGGGCCTTTCCCGGTGCATGGTTTTTCACGACGAACGGTTCAATCCGTTCAGCCACATAACAGGTCTTTAAAAGTCGGTTCCGCCCCATGCCCACACTTGATTTCACATTGCCACACTGGATGTACTGGATCGGGCTGATCCTGTTTCCGGTTGTCGGTATGGTCCTTGCGCGCCGCGCAAAGCCCAAATACACCGAATATTCGGTCGTCCTGGCCGCGTTCATCCTGGTGACAGGCGGCATATTGGGCCTTCACCGGTTCTATCTGAAGAACCTGCTGGGGCTGGTTTACATCCCAATCTTCATCTTCGTACTTTATTCCAATGCGGTTGAGCGCGATGCCAGGTCCGACCTGAGCGACGCGAACAACCTGGTCCGCGTGGCTGAACGCACGCTGGAACGTGAGATGCCGCGCCTGAATGACGCCCGCGCCGAATTGCCGGAAATCGAGGCTGAGGTCGCCGCGGCTCTTGCCGAAGATGATCCGGAATCCTTTGCGCTTCGCAGTGCGAACAGGCGACTTGAGCGCGCGCAGGACAGAATCCAGACCAGCGAGGAAAGGATCGCGCAGGCGGAATCGGACCTGGCGGCGGCACAGCCGATCGCGGCCAGCGCGTCCGAAACACGCGCCCTTTGGTCGTCTCTTGCGCGTTATACATTCTATCTGATCCTGGCGATGCTGGCGGTGGACCTTGTCCTGCTGCCCCGTCTGGTTCGGAAGGCAAACGACAGCATTGTCAATGAACCGGTCGAAGAAATGGTCGCGGAACCGCCGCCCGACGTGGACGGAACGGAAACCAAGCCGGACCACGAGTTCGCCCATAACTGGGTGGATAGGCTGTCCCTCTATGCCGGCGAGTATGTCAGCTATTGGGCGGTGATCGCTGTCTTCGTCTATTATTACGAAGTGATATCCCGTTATGTCTTCAATTCGCCAACCAGTTGGGCGCATGAAGGCATGTACCTGATGTTCGGCATGCAATACCTGATCGCAGGCGCCTATGCCGCGCTGACCGAACAGCATGTCCGGGTGGACATCTTCTATGCGAACATGTCGCCGCGCCGGAAGGCAATCACCGACCTGCTTACGTCGGTCTTCTTCTTCATCTTCGCAGGAACGCTTCTGGTCACATCCTACATCTTTGCGGTCGATGCGAACGCGGTGCCGACAGGCAACTCCGTATTCTCGCAATGGGCGCGCGGACAGATCGGCTTCTTCGAAGTGTTGGGTGGCCTTTCCCTTTCCGAATGGACGGACCCGAACATCCGATGGGGCGAAATTTCGTTCAACGAATGGGAAATCCCGCTTTGGCCCATGAAGTGGCTGATGGTTGTCGGTGGGTTGTTACTGGTTTTGCAGGGCGGTTCGAAGGTCGCAAAGGATATCCGAACCTTGAGCCGGGGGTACTGAGATGGGTTTGGATATTTCAATCGAGCTTCTGACGCTCATCATGTTCGGCAGCCTTCTGGTGCTGCTGATGGCGGGGCTGCCGCTGGCTTTCGTGACCGGTGGTCTGGCCTGTGTCTTCCTGTTCGTTCTGGGCGATGCACAGGCGCTGAACATCGTCCCGTCCCGGATTTTCCCGCTGATGACCAACTATCAGCTGTCCGCGATACCATTGTTCATCTTCATGGCGGCGATGCTGGAAAGGGCAGGCATCATCAATGAGATGTTCGACGTCATCTACAAGATCCTGGGGGGCGTGAAGGGCGGACTGGCATCGGCGACGATCATCGCATCGACCATTCTGGCCGCCATGGTTGGCGTCATTGGGGCGGCGGTCGTCACCATGGGCATCATCGCGCTGCCTGCGATGCTGGCGCGCCAGTACGAACCCAAGATCGCAATGGGTTCCATCATGGCCGGCGGTACATTGGGCATCCTGATCCCGCCGTCCATCCTGGCGATCATTTATGCTGTCGTGGCCGAACAGTCCGTCGGTGAACTTTTCATCGGCGCGGTCATTCCGGGGTTGATGCTGTCCGGCTTCTACATCCTGTATGTCACGATGCGCTGCTATGTGAACCCGCAGCTGGGTCCGCCGATCCCGATGGAAGAGCGGGTCAGCGGCAAGGAGAAGCTGCGTCTGTTCGGGCGGATGTCCGCCCCGATCGCGCTGATCATAACGGTCCTGGGTGTGATCTTTACCGGCGTTGCAACCCCGGTGGAAGCGGCTGGTATCGGCACCTTCGGCGCGTTCATCGTAGCCGCCATCCATCGCCGTCTGGACTGGCCGACGATCCGCGAAGCCTGCCAGACGACGCTGAAGGCCAGTGCCATGGTCATCTGGATCATGTTCGGCGCCACCATCTTCGTCGGCCTTTATGTCCTGGAAGGCGGTCAGCAGTTCGTGCGTGAGGCACTGGAAGGCGCAGGTCTTGGTCCGTGGGGTATCCTGATCTTCATGCAGATTGTCCTGGTCGTCCTGGGCATGTTCCTGGACTGGGTCGGAATCCTGCTTCTGTGCGTTCCGATCTTTGTTCCGATCATCAAGTCGCTGGGGGCGGCCGCCTTCGGATTTGACGACCCGAACGACCTGGTCCTGTGGTTTGGGGTCCTTTATCTGGTTAACATGCAGATGAGCTTCCTAAGTCCGCCATTCGGATATGCGCTGTTCTATCTGCGTGGCGTGGCGCCGGCATCGATCCCGATGTCCGACATATTCAAGTCCGCATTGCCGTTCCTGTTCCTTCAGGTGGTCGGCCTTGCGGTCTGTATGCTGTTTCCCGAAGTCATCACCTGGCTTCCCAATCTGGTCTATGGATAGGCGTGCGGGCTTCTTGACGCCCGCACGGGATTGGTTTAGCGAGAATGATGTGGTGCCTGTCGCCCTTAAGGGTCGGGCTTAAAAGGGAATCCGGTGCGGTGTACCCATCAGGGGCCAAATCCGGAGCTGTCCCCGCAACTGTAAGCGGTGAGGCCGCGCCCAATCTGTAACGCCACTGGCAGTCCGCACGCGGAATGCTGGGAAGGCGGGGCGCAATTTTAGGCCGTTGACCCGCAAGTCAGGAGACCTGCCACACGCGTTGTATGGGTTTACCTGGACGGGGTGTTCCGGGGAGGGGTCTGCAAAAGAATTCTCTCCATCGAAGACACCCTCTCTTTAGACAGAGAAAGAGAGGCAAGAATGAACAAGATTTTGATCGCCGCAGGCGCAGTCCTGCTTTCGGCCACACCGGCGCTGGCCCACCATCCGTTGGGCGGCATGCCGATGGAAACTTTCGCCCACGGCCTGCTTTCGGGCATCGGCCATCCGATCCTGGGTTTCGACCACCTGTTCTTCGTGTTGCTGGTCGGTGTTGCGGCGCTGTTCACCACCCGCAAGTACATGTCACCGGCGGCCTATATCGCGGCCATGCTGATCGGCTGCCTGGCCATGAGCCAGGGCGTCGGTCTGCCGGCGAAAGAAATCGTCATCGGTCTGTCGCTCCTGGTACTGGGCGGAATCGTCCTTTCCGGCCGTGCGCTTGCATTTGCGCCTGCACTTCTGGTCTTCGCCGGGTTCGGTCTGTTCCACGGCTCCGCATTTGGTGACACGCTTGCGGGCCAGGAAGGTGGTATCGGCGGTGCGGTACTGATCGGTTATCTGATCGGGCTTGGCGTCGTTCAGTACGCGATTGCCGTGGGTGCCGGCTGGGTCGCGGAAAAAGTCTGGAATGTCAGCCACGCCACGGACACGTCGGCGCGTCTTGCCGGTGCGGTTGTCGCCGGTATCGGCCTGTTCCTGACCCTTGAAAACGCCGAAGGCATTGTCTTCAGCGCGATGGGCTGGGGCTGATCTCAAAAACGCCCTAGGCGTCTTTTGAAGGGGCGCGGGTTTATCCCGCGTCCCTTTTTTCGTCCAGGGCCGCCGCGTACCAGCGTGAATCTTCGTAAGTCGGCCCGGTCCGGGTCAACAGGCCGTCGTCCTTGCACAGGACAGGATGGTCGCCCAATGGCGTGGAAACGCCGTTGCGAAACGCCCATTCGCCGCGATTGGGGGAAGCACTGGCGCGCACGTAACTGGATATCGAAAAGGCGCGGTCCATGTCAGATTCGTTTGGCAGCGACCCGTGGACGGTCATCAGACCCCAGATCACCGCGTCGCCGGGGGCGAGTTCCACGTCGATCGCGCTGCCGGGGTCCAGACCGGACATGCGCAACTCCTCCTCTGCCGTCAGGCCGGTCATGATCACGCCGCTGCCATCGTCCGACAGGCCCAGATAGCCCATTTTGTGGCTGCCGGGAAATACCCGCAGGCAGCCGTTCCGGATTGTACACGGGTCGATTGCGACGCCCACGGTCAGGCTGTCGCGGATCGGATCGGAAAGATGGTCCGTTTCCTTGCGAAAGCGAATGTCTTGATGATAGCGAAAACCCGTAATCCGGGCGCCGGGCGGTTTCCAGTGGATCTGCTGGGCCATCTGCTTGATGTCGGGGCCCAGAAGCGGTGTCAGCAAGGCGCGGTAACGTTCGGACCGGCGAAATTCCTCAAACCACGCATTGATCCATGAAAACCAGTAGGCCTGCAGGATATATCGGGTCCCGAAATCCTCCTCAGGCAGGATCTCGAACGCAAGGTTACCATCCCGGTAGGTCTTGTGGTGCTGCAAACCCGCGTCGCGCACACCGGCCGTTTCCTGCCGCAGACGGGTCAGGTCATCGCCGCCGACGAATCCGCGCAGGATCGCATACCCGTTTTCCAGATAATGGGTCAGGGGATCCGGATGGTTTGTTTTCGCCATGGATTGCCCCGACCGATTATGACTAACCCGGTCCGGGTGCGTCGACGATGCCGCTGTCGCACGCTGAATTACGCATGGACGCGCGGTCCATCAGGGCACGTAAGGGGCGGTCCCCGACGGGGCTGGTCAGGCTGATCCGCAATTCGACAATCAGTTGACGGCCGCCGACCGTTTCGCATTCCAGTGCGACGCGTTCGCCCGCACCCGCACCGAAACTGTTGTCGAAGGCTGCCCGAATTTGCCGCAGGCGAACTCTTTCCCCCACGTTGGATGCGAACAGTTCCCGGACGGCGGAACGGTTTAACTCATCCAGCAGCCGCAGTGACTGTTCGTAGTAGACAGTTTGGTCCGGGGTTTCGTGGCAGGTGCCATGTTTGACCCATTCATGGCGATCCAGATGGGAGGCTGAGCCGGGCATGGCAACCGCAAGCCTGTCCGTAAGGGCGGCGGATATCTCCAACGGCGGAAGGTCTGCCCATCCGTCCGCCAGATCCGTGCGTTTGGTGGCATCGTCCACACCGCAATAGAAGTTGCCGTAGGGCTGCGGCCACAGACCATGCAGGACGAAATGATCGGCAGAAAAGTCGCCTTCCTGTTGGTTGGCGCATTCCGGGGCACCGGCCTGTGTTTCGCAGAAGGCGGAATGCCAGGTGACCGCCAGGATATAGGACGATGGCTCTGCCGTGGCGGGCCGTACCGTCGCAAAAAGCATGAATGAAAGCCCGACCGACAGGAGGACGAGCGCGCGCTTCGAAATTTCCGGTTTGTAGGTCATGTCGTCCAACATAATGCGTCTTGTCCCCATCTTCCAGTTTCACACAAATTCAAGATTCTCGTCACATCTGTTGCAGTGACCCTCGCCTGGCAAGAACCACAGGTACGCCTTTCCTGACTGAACAATCGTTGATTATCCTTGCGGTCGACCCTGCATCGGTTGCGCTGTTCGACAGCGAAAGCGGAAGGCGCATCCAGCCCTGACTTTATCCCATTCGGCCATGCTGATATCTTCCCGAAACTATACACGAATTTCGTCGGAGTGATTGATGTTCTGGTATCCCGTTCCCGAACGCGGAAGCGTTTCCCATATCGACTTCCCCCCCTTTGTGACGGGGCATTCCCTGTTCTCGGACCAGGAAATGGACCTGATCATCAAAAACTGCCTTGCCCAGCCGGGTCAGGACGTGACGGTCGGCCGCGACATGAAAAAGCGGGATGAAGAGAATATCAGCACCCGGCGCCACATCATGCCGGGCCAGGACACACAGTGGATCTATCAGCGTGTCGTCAACATGGTCTCGGTCCTTAATTCCCAATGCTATCAGTATGATGTGTCCGGCATGGACGAACCTTTGTACTTCGTGACCTACGACGGTTCGAAAAAGGGACATTATAACTGGCATTACGACGGCACCGTGGCCGGTATGGCGCCGAGAAAACTCAGCATTACGTTCCAGTTAAGCGCGCCCGGCGACTATCAGGGCGGGGAACTCGAGTTCAACCGCACTGGCAATCCGACCTCAGCCCCGAAAGACCGCGGAACATTTGTGATGTTCCCGTCCTTTATCCTGCATCGGGTTCGGCCTGTAACCAAGGGCATCCGCCACGCGCTGGTCGCATGGGTCAACGGCCCGCCATTCCGGTAGGGCGCGTCGGAAGCGACCAGAACCTCAATCACCAGAACATCAATCAAATGCCTGATTTGTCGCCGGTCGACCCCGCATCGGCAGTCGGCATTCGTATGCATAATAATGCATTATACTTCTTGCATTAATCTGGCGTGTGCACTATAGTGCATTTCATAAGGAATAGCCGAACCCGAAGAGGTTCGTGCCTGGAAGACACTCAAATCCGGGGAAATGCTTGGGATGGCCTACGAAAATCTGATCACCTACGACCGCGATCCGGACAGCTACCGGCACTGGTCGCTCGACGTTGACGGCGAAATCGCGACGCTCACACTGACCGTGGATGAAGAAGGCGGGATTCGCCCCGGCTATCAGCTGAAGCTGAATTCCTATGACTTGGGCGTCGACATGGAATTGCACGATGCCCTTCAGCGCATCCGCTTTGAACACCCGACCGTCAAGTCGGTTGTGCTCACGTCGGGGCTGGACCGCATGTTCTGTGCGGGGGCGAACATCTACATGCTGGGAACGTCGACCCATGGCTGGAAGGTGAATTTCTGCAAATTCACCAATGAAACCCGCAATTCGATGGAGGACAGCTCCCGGCATTCAGGTCTGAAGTTCGTCGCCGCGTGCAATGGTGTGACCGCCGGCGGCGGGTATGAAATGGCGCTGGCCTGTGACGAGATTTTCCTGATCGATGACCGATCCAGCGCGGTCAGCCTGCCGGAGGTGCCGCTGCTTGGCGTGTTGCCGGGGACGGGCGGACTGACGCGACTGACGGATAAGCGCAAGATGCGCCGCGATCTGGCGGACGTCTTTTGCACGTCGACCGAAGGGGTGCGTGGGCAGAAGGCGAAGGACTGGCGCTTGGTCGACCATATCGCTCCGAAACAGGTTTTCATGGAAAAGGTTCGTGAACGCGCGACGGAATTGGCCCGGGCCAGCAAGCGTCCTGATGCGGCAGAAGGTGTGAAGATGACGCCTGTTGCCCGCGAAGTTCGGGACAACGGCTACAGCTACCCCAATGTGGATGTCACGCTGGACGATGCCGGCCGCATCGCGACATTGACGGTCAAGGCGCCGGCCGAATCCGTACCATCCGATGTCGACGGGATCCTGGCCCAGGGAATGGGCTGGTGGCCGTTGGCCATGGCGCGGGAACTTGATGACGCGATCCTGATGCTGCGCACGAACCACGAAGAAGTCGGCCTTTGGCAGCTCAAGACCGAAGGTGATGCCGAAAAGGTGCTGGAAGCGGACACAGCCGTCCTGGAAAATCAGGACCATTGGTTCGTCAATGAAGTGCTGGGCATGATGCGCCGGACCTTCGCGCGGCTGGATGTAACGTCACGGTCCATGTTCGCCGTCATCGAAGAAGGCAGTTGTTTTGCCGGGTCCCTGCTGGAACTCGCGTTCTCCGCCGACCGGTCCTACATGCTGGATCTTCCGGACGACCCGGACGCCGCGCCGGTAATCCGGTTGGGTGCGATGAATTTCGGCCCGCTGGAGGAGGTGAATGGCCTGACCAGGCTTCAGACCCGTTTCCCGGCGGAAGAGGATATCCATGACCAGCTTCAATCCAGAATTGGTGATGCGATCGACGGACCGGAAGCCGAAGAGATGGGACTTGTCACCTTTGCGCCGGACGATCTGGACTGGGACGATGAACTTCGCATCGCGATCGAAGAACGTGCATCCCTGTCCCCCGATGCATTGACCGGCATGGAAGCCAACCTGCGGTTCGGTGGGGCGGAAACGATGCTGACCAAGGTGTTCGGCCGCCTGTCTGCCTGGCAGAACTGGATTTTCATCCGCCCCAATGCCGTGGGCGACAAGGGTGCGCTGAAGCTGTTCGGGACCGGCTCTAAGGCCGATTTCGACTGGAAACGCGTTTAAGACAATAAGACCAAGACAGAGAGGACGAACGGACAATGGCCGCGATCGACTATCAGGAACGCATCCCAAACAACGTGGAACTCAACACTGACCGGCGCCTGCAACGGGCGCTGGAACATTGGCAGCCGCGTTTCCTGGACTGGTGGAAGGACCTGGGCCCGGAAGGGTTCATGGCATCGGATGTTTACCTGCGCACCGCGGTTTCGGTCGATGCCAAGGGGTGGGCCCATTTCGGCCATGTGAAAATGCCGGAATACCGGTGGGGTATCTTTCTGGCGGACAGGGAAGCCGACCGCACGATCGGGTTCGGCGATGAGTTCGGCAAGCCGGTGTGGCAGGAAGTGCCAGGCGAACACCGCGCCGTTCTGCGCAACCTGATCGTCACCCAGGGTGACACGGAACCGGCGTCTGTCGAACAGCAACGTCTGTTGGGCCAGACCTGCCCATCGCTTTACGACCTGCGCAATCTGTTCCAGGTCAATGTGGAAGAAGGCCGCCACCTTTGGGCCATGGTCTATCTGCTGCACGCCTATTTCGGCCGCGACGGCCGGGAAGAAGCGGAAGAACTTCTGCATCGCCATTCCGGGGACGAAGACAACCCCCGCATTCTGAGCACGTTTAACGAGCCGATCGACGATTGGCTGTCCTTCTTCATGTTCACCTATTTCACCGACCGTGACGGCAAATTTCAGTTGAAGTGCCTGGCCGAAAGTTCTTTCGATCCGCTGTCGCGGACCTGTCAGTTCATGTTGACGGAAGAGGCGCACCACATGTTCGTGGGCGAAACCGGGGTCGGGCGCATTATCAAACGCGCGCTTGAAGTCATGAAGGAAACCGGATCCGACGATCCGGAAGTCATCCGCAAGGCGGGTGCCATCGACCTGCAAACGGTACAACGTTACATCAATTTCTGGTTCTCGTCCTGCCTCGACCTGTTCGGGTCCGAGAAGTCGTCGAACGCAGCCGGGTATTTCGCCTCCGGCGTGAAAGGTCGCCCGGACGAAGCCCGCTTCGAAGACCATATCTGCAAGGATACGTCCTTCGAATTGGAAGTGCCGGATGAGAACGGCCGCCCGACGACCGAAAGCGTTCCCATGCGAAACGCCATGAACGAGGTCGTCCGCCAAGCCTATATCAAGGACTGCATGGTTGGCGTTACGCGCTGGAACCGGTTGATCAAGAAGGCCGGGTTCGACATTGAAATCACGCTTCCGTCGGAACGGTTCCGCCGTGGCATCGGCCCCTGGGCCGGTATGTCCATGACGCCGGATGGGAAAGCCATTTCGGCCGAAGAATATGAAAACCGGAAGAACGATTTCCTGCCGACTGAGGCCGACCGGGCCTATGTGAAAAGCCTGATGAAACCGGTGATGGAGCCGGGCAAGATGGCATCCTGGATCGCGCCGCCGGACCGCGGCATCAACAATCAGGCGCCGGACTTCGAATATGTTCGCGTACACTGATCACTGATATCTCCCTGTTCTGACTTTCCCTGGGAGGAAGCTTTGGCTTCCTCCCTTTTCTTTTGGCGTCTTGATCTGGTGTCAGGGGATGCGGATAGTGCGGTTTGAATGATATCCCTTCAGAAAGGTTTGATTATGTCCCAGGCCCCGGAAGATGCCGCACAGCGGCGCGCGGTTAAACCCGTCATCGTCTATCCCGACGATACGCTGGCCCCACCGGACCTCGACCTCTACAGGGCCGCTCGGTCGACCGCGACCAAGGTCGGCGAACTGCGGGTTGAACCGCGCGACGGCGGCCATTTCCAGGCACCGGCAGGGACATTCTTTCGGATCACATCGGTCGAGGGTCCGCAGGTGGGGGACCTGAACCTGTGGAATGCCCACGACCTGTCTGAAAGGTTTTTTTCCGGAAAGACTCGGGCGCTGCATGGGACGCATGTGTCCGTCGGCGACCGGCTTTGGTCGAACCTGCCGTGGCTTCGTCCGATGGCGACGATCGTGGAAGACACATTGGACTGGTACGGCATCGATGAATTCGGCGGCGGCATCCACGATGTCATCGGAACCCGCTGCGACCCCTATACCAACCAGATCCTGCAGGGGCGGGATTATCACCATTGCTGCCATTCCAACCTGACCCGCGCAATGGTCAATGCGACCGGCCAACCCGCGATGGAAGCCGAATTCCATGTGCATGATGTATTGAATGTATTCATGTGTACCGGTTTTACCCGCGACACCGGCCAGTATTTCATGAAGGCCAGTCCCGTCCGGCCCGGCGATTACATCGAATTCTTCGCGGAAATCGACCTGCTGGGGGCGCTGTCCGCCTGTCCGGGCGGGGACTGTTCCGCGGAACATTCCAGTGATGCTGCCGCATGTTACCCGCTTCTGGTCGAAATTTTTTCCCCCGCGAAGGACACACTGGATGGTTGGCAGTCGCCGGCGCGGAACCCGTACAGCCGCACCCACGGCCTTTGACCCCTTAACAAGGCGTAGCGCGACAAATTGGGCCTTTCGTTCCGCCGGACCCGCCCTAAATGAGTAGGCTGTTCTAACCCCACTGTTTTTCTGAGAGGCCATGGATTTCCTGACCGATTTCGCATCACCGCCGCGCCGGCACAATCCGGACGGCGCCCCGCGCCGGGTTGGGGTGGAGATTGAATTTGCCGCCGTTTCCGCCCGCGAAGGGGCGGACGTCATCCGTTCGACATTCGGCGGGACGGTGCGGGAGGAAGACCCGCATCGCTTTCACGTTGAAGAAACGGATCTGGGCGACTTCGTATGCGAACTGGACATGCAATATGCCCATGACGAGGAAGGGCGCGCGGTCCGCCCTCAGAGCGACGCAGATGAATGGTTGTCGGGGTTCCGCCAGGGTTTCTTCCGGGTGCTGGGCGATGTCAGTGCGCTGGTCGTGCCGTGCGAAGTTGTGTGCCCGCCGATCGACCATGCCCGTCTGCCGGAACTGGAAAGCCTTGTCTCGAACCTCATCCGGGCCGGCGCTACCGGCACAAGGTCCAACCCGCTTTATGCATTCGGGATGCAGCTGAACGCGGAAGTTGCCGAATCGTCCGCAGACTATATCGCGTCGGTCCTGAAGGCCTACCTCATGCTGTCGCCATGGTTGCGACAGGTCATGGCAATCGACATGACGCGCCGGCTGTTCGCCTATGCCAATCCGTTTCCGGACCCCTATGCGCGACAACTGCTGGACCCGGACTATTGGCCGGATCTGGATCAATTGATCGGGGACTATCTGAAACACAACCCGACCCGGAACCGGGAACTTGATATGTTGCCCCTGTTTTCGCACCTGCGCGCCGATACCGTCCGTGCCGCGGTCGACGACCCGCGCGTCAAGGCACGGCCCGCCTTTCACTATCGCCTGCCGGACGCGAATATCGGTGAACGGGACTGGGGTCTTTCGCTGGAATGGAACCGCTGGCTGGCGGTGGAACGTGTGGCCGATGATCGTGACCTTCTGGATCGGATGTGCCGCCGCGCAGTTGCGCGACAGGCGCCGATCCTGGGCGGGAACTGGGCCATGGAGTGTTCGCAGTTCCTTGTCCTGTCATGAATACCAATCGCAAAAGATCACGCCCGCGGATCGCCGTTACCGTTTCCAGGCGTACTGGCTGCCGCACATTTCCTTTCTTTGCTTTGGGTGTCTGGCTGGCGGGGGGGCGACCCTTGCGCTGGACGGCTGGCCGTCCGCGCGACCTGGACGCGGTTGATGGGCTGATCGTCGGCGGCGGGGATGATATCGCGCCGGACCTCTATGGCGGGAAACTGGTGCCCTCTGCCCGGATCGACGCCGACCGGGACGCGCTGGAACGCGCCCTGGTGGAAGAGGCAGCCCGAATCGGCCGTCCGGTTCTAGGCATCTGCCGCGGTGCGCAGATGATCAATATCGCGCTGGGCGGCTCCCTTCATCAGGAAGCTTACGAAACATTTTCCGACAGCGACCGCCATTGGACCGTTCTGCCCAAGAAGACAGTACATGTGGAAGCCGGTACCGGTCTGGCCGGGATTTCTGGTACCGAACCGATGGTCGTGAACGCCCTGCATCACCAGGCGGTGAACCGTCTGGGCGACGGCGTTCGCGTTGCCGCGCGGGATCGCGGTGGGATGATTCAGGCGGTGGAACGACCGGACGGACCGTTCATGCTGGGCGTTCAATGGCACCCGGAATACCTGTTCTATGCCCACCGGCAGCGCGCACTGTTCAAGGCGCTGGTGGATTCTGCAGCGCAAAATAGGGAATAGGCGCTAAACGTAAAAAATTATTGTTTATAAGTCCGTACTTGTTCTTGACATTTTTGCTGCATTGCACAAATTAGACGCATTCCAATTTGCAAGCGGCGGGGTGCGCCCCTGACCGTTGCGCGATCGCAATATCAACCGAATTCCAGGAGGAGTATCAGTATGATTGGCCGTAAGGTTCCCAATGTGAAATTCCAGACCCGTGTCCGTGACGAGACGATCGAAGGCCCCAACCCGTACCGCTGGCAGGAAGCGTCGACCGAAGACTTCTTCGCAGGCAAGCGTGTCGTTCTGTTTTCGCTGCCGGGCGCGTTCACCCCGACCTGTTCGACCTATCAGCTGCCGGATTTTGAAAAGCTGTATGACGAGTTCCGCGCCGAAGGCATCCAGACCATCTATTGCCTGTCGGTCAATGACGCGTTTGTCATGAATGCCTGGGCGAAAAGCCAGGGCATCGAAAATATCCGCGTCATTCCGGACGGCAGCGGCGAGTTCACCCGCAAAATGGGCATGCTGGTCGCAAAGGACAATCTGGGCTTCGGCATGCGTTCGTGGCGTTATGCCGCCATCGTCAATGACGGCACCATCGAAGCCTGGTTTGAAGAGCCCGGTTTCGAAGACAATTGCGGAACGGATCCCTACGGCGAATCGTCCCCGCAGAATGTGCTGGAAGCGCTCAAGAAGTTGAACGCCCAGAAGGCGGCTGCGTAAGCGGCTACCTGTTTCGGGTGGGTGAGAAAGGGGAGGCGCCTGCGCCTCCCTTTTTCCTTGACCGGGCGCAGGTCAGTCGGCGGGACCGATCATCCTTTCCGGGCGGACCAGGCGGTCGAACTCCTCTTCCGTCACGTAACCCAGCCGCAGCGCCTCTTCGCGCAGGGACGTCCCGTTCTTGTGGGCGGTTTTGGCGATTTCCGTCGCCCGGTCATAACCGATCGTGGGGGCCAAGGCCGTCACCAGCATAAGGGACCGTTCCATCAGGGCGGAGATGTTTGCCGTGTTTGCCTGAATGCCCGCGACACAGCGGTCGGCAAAGCTGATGCAGGCATCGGTCAACAGCCTGATCGACTGCAGCATGGCGTTCGCCATGACCGGCTTATAGACATTCAGTTCGAAGTGACCCTGACTGCCGGCGAAGGATATCGTGGCGTGATTTCCGTGCACCTGCGCACAGACCATGGTCATCGCCTCGCACTGGGTCGGGTTCACCTTGCCCGGCATGATGGATGAACCCGGCTCGTTCTCCGGCAGCGATAATTCACCCAGCCCGGACCGCGGGCCGGATCCCAGGAAGCGGATGTCGTTCGCAATCTTGAACAGGGACACCGCAAGCGTATTGATCGCGCCATGGGCGAAAACATAGGCGTCGTTGGCGGCCAGTGCCTCGAACTTATTGTCCGCCGTGCGGAAGGGCAGACCGGTTATTGCCGCCACTTCGGCCGCAAAGGCTTCGGCGAAACCCGCTTTCGTATTAAGGCCGGTACCGACGGCGGTTCCGCCCTGCGCCAGGGCGAACAGCCCGTCGCAGGCGGTGCTGATCCGTTCAATCCCCAATGCCAGCTGTGCGGCGTATCCTGAAAATTCCTGGCCCAGCGTCAGGGGCGTCGCGTCCTGCGTATGGGTGCGGCCGATCTTTACGATATCCGCCCATTCCGTGACCTTTCGGTCCAGCGCGGCCTTCAGATGCGCGACCGCGGGCAACAGGCTTTCCTGGATTTCCCGCGCAGCGGCAATGTGCATTGCGGTGGGGAACGTGTCGTTCGACGACTGACCCATATTGCAATGGTCGTTCGGATGCACCGGCGACTTGGACCCGATGGCCCCGCCCAGTATTTCGATGGCACGGTTGGACACGACTTCGTTCGCATTCATGTTGGATTGCGTGCCGGACCCGGTCTGCCAGACGACCAGCGGGAAGTGACTATCGAATTGTCCAGATGCAACCTCACCCGCTGCCTGGTCGATGGCCCGGGCCAGGCCTTCGTCCAGTTGTCCCTGTGCCAGGTTGACCCGGGCGGCCGCCTGTTTGACGACACCCAGCGCATGGATAAGGGGGGCGGGCATCGTCTCCCCCCCGATGGGGAAATTGATCAGCGACCGCGCCGTCTGCGCGCCGTAATACATTTCTGCCGGGACTTCCAGGGCACCGAAACTGTCCGTTTCCGTGCGTGTCGCGTTCGCCATTCCGTCTTCTCCCTTTCCTTGTATCGAAAGATAGGGATTAACGACCGGCGCGAACAGGGCAGGATCGGTAAGGCGTCACCGGTCCTAGCGTTCGCAATACCAGGAAAAGGCGTCCCAGCGGTCGCGCAGACCTGCGTACCATTCCCGGCCATATTGTACATTGCACACATCTTCGATGCTGATTTCATACATGCTCATGCCCAGCGTGCAGCGCCAGGTATAGGCATCCCACCGGTTTTCATAGAAGGCCGAGGCACCGGGGCCGTAGACCTGTTGACAGTACCATTCCAGATCCAGCCCGCGCTGTTCGGCCTGTGCCGAGGTTGCAAAGAACCCAGCGGTCAGTGCCGCGCCCGCCAAAAGTACGAGCTTCCGCATAATTTTCCTCCTTCACCTTCTCCAACGGATACAGACTAGAGGACGCGCGAACGCATGTCTTCCGTCGGAAGGGGGGAGGAGTTCGGAACGCTGCTAAACCAGCTCCGCCTCTTTCCGGCGCTTCTCACGCTTGCGTTCATGCGGATCCAGGATCGCCTTGCGCAGGCGGATGGACTTCGGCGTCACCTCTACCCGCTCGTCATCCTGAATGTAGGCCAGCGCCTCTTCCAGCGTCCGGCGGATGGGCGGCGTCAGTTTCAGCGCATCGTCCTTGCCGGATGCGCGGAAGTTGGTCAGCTGCTTTGCCTTAAGCGGATTGACCTCAAGGTCGCTGCCCTTGTTGTGTTCGCCCAGGATCATGCCGCCATAGACCGGGGAGCCCGGATCGACGAACAGCGGACCGCGTTCTTCCAGGTTGGCCAGTGCATAGGGCACGGCGGTCCCCTGCTCGGCAGAGATCAGCACGCCGGCGCGGCGGCCCGGAATCGGCCCCTTGTAGGGGGCAAAACCGGTGAACATGCGCGACAGGATGCCGGTGCCGCGGGTGTCGGCCAGGAATTCGCCCTGATAGCCGATCAGGCCGCGTGACGGGATGTCGAAGACGATCCGTGTCTTGCCGCCGCCGGACGGGGTCATCTGGGTCATCTCGCCTTTGCGAAGGCCCAGTTTTTCAACTACCACGCCCGAGAATTCGTCATCCACATCGACCTGGACCTCTTCCATCGGCTCGATGCGGTTGCCGTCCTCATCCTTGCGGAACAGCACACGCGGCGGGCCGACGGTCAGTTCAAAGCCTTCGCGGCGCAATGTCTCCAGCAGGACACCCAGCTGCAGTTCGCCACGCCCGGCGACCTCATACGCATCCTTCTCGGCACTTTCGGTGACGCGGATTGCGACATTGCTTTCCGCCTCGCGGGTCAGCCGGTCGCCGATCATCCGGCCGGTCAGCTTGTCGCCTTCGCGCCCGGCCAGCGGGCTGTCATTGACCGAGACGGTCATGGCCATGGTCGGCGGGGCGATCGGGCGGCCCGGTACCGGTTCCGTGACGGACGGATCACAGATCGTGTCGGCCACTGTTGCGACCGTCATGCCGGCGATGGCGACGATGTCGCCCGCATGGGCGGATTCCACGGGTTCACGCTTCAGGCCACGGAAGGCAAGAAGCTTTGTCAGGCGACCGCTTTCCAGTGCCTTGCCGTCGCGCGACAGGCCCTTGACCGTGCGGTTTACCGCAATCGACCCGGATACGATGCGTCCGGTCAGGATGCGGCCCAGATAGGGGTCGCTTTCCAATGTCGTCACCAGCATGCGGAAGGGGCCGTCGGCATCCGCGTCCGGCGGGGAGACCTTCTCAAGGACGGTTTCGAACAGCGGCGTCATGCTGTCGCGGGCATCGTCCAGATCGCGTGCCGCCCATCCCTGTTTGGCCGATGCATATAGAACGGGGAAGTCCAGCTGGTCGTCATTGGCATTCAGGGCGACGAACAGGTCGAAGACCTGATCCACAACCCAGTCGGGCCGGGCGTCCGGTTTGTCGACCTTATTGATGACGACGATCGGCTTCAGGCCCAGTTCCAGCGCCTTGATGGTCACAAACTTGGTCTGCGGCATCGGCCCTTCGGCCGCATCGACCAGAAGTACAACGCCATCGACCATGGACAGGATACGTTCCACCTCACCGCCGAAATCGGCATGGCCGGGCGTGTCGACGATGTTGATGCGCGTACCCTGCCAGTCGACGGACGTGCATTTGGCAAGGATCGTGATACCGCGTTCCTTTTCCAGATCGTTTGAATCCATCGCGCGTTCAGCGATCTGCTGGTGCGATTGGACCGCGCCGGACTGCGTCAGCAGCTTGTCGACCATCGTGGTTTTACCGTGGTCGACGTGGGCAATGATGGCGATATTGCGAAGATTCATGAATTCAGCTTTCCAGCGCGTGTGACAGAAAGGCACCGATCCAGGCGGCCACCCGGTCCGCGTCCGCGGCATGAGAGGTTTGGGTAATGGTTTTCAGCGCCGCATCGACCCGTTCGTCCCCGACGCGGGGGCGTCGGACATCGTACAGGTCGCGGACATAGGCGCTGGGCATTTCGGGATGGCTCTGCAGAGTCAGGATCCTGTCCCCGATTGCCAGCATAGCGTTGGGGCAGAAGTCGCTGCCGGCCAGAACCGTGGCGCCGGGCGGTGCGGTTTCCACCTGATCCTGATGGGATACGTAGGTTGAAAAGTTTCCGGCCGTGTCCTTTAGCCAGTCAGGCCGTTCCCTAAAGGAATATTCGTGTGCGCCGACGCCCCAGCCCTTATCCGATTTGGCGGCATGACCGCCCAGCGCATGGGCGATGACCTGATGGCCAAAGCATATGCCGACCATGGGAATGCCTGCATCCGCCGCGCCGCGCACAAAGTCGAACAGGCGGGGAATGAAAGGTTCCGGATCATAGACGCCAAACGCGCTGCCGGTAATCAGCCAGGCGTCGCGGTCAGTCACGCTGTCCGGAAACCGGCCGTCGATTACGGCAAAGCCGTCGATCACGCTTCCCTCCGGCAGGTGCCCCTGCAGAAGCGTGGTGAACATCGCCGGGTAGGTTCCGTGTTTTTCGTCCAGCGGCGCGGGCGGGCGGCCCGCCTCCAGTATGCCGAGGCGCATTGGTGCTCTCTTTCGGGGTTTCAGTCCTGCGGCGGCTTTTATCGGAGTGGAGGGCAAGCGTCCAGCATCCATAAGCGGTCTTGCGGTGCTGGACAGGGATGTGATTTCAGACCAAGGTCCGCGCATGGACGATTCCGCCCTGTTTCTTGCCGTCATTGCCGCACTCGCCACCGCATTCTGCTGGGCTCTGGCCGGCATGATCATCTTTCCGGTGACCCGAATCCTTGGGTCTTTCAAGATCACGGTTCTGCGGACCAGCATGGGGTCGCTTGCCCTTATTCTGATATGCCTTGTTGTCGCAGACTGGCGTGCCCTGACGGCAGAACAGATCCTTCCCCTGGCTTTGTCCGGATTCCTTGGCGTCGTCCTTAGCGATACCGCACGGGTCGAGGCCATGCGCCGCCTGGGGCCCCGCCGTGGTGCGGTTATCCACGCAAGCAATGCGCCGCTGGCCGTCTTGCTGGGCTGGGTGCTTTTGGGTGAACATCTGCCGCTTTGGACGTTGGTCGGGTGCGTCACCGTCACGATTGGCGTGATGGTCGCGGTAATCGCGAAACAGAACGGCCAGGAAAGCGATTGGGAGAGCATCCGTGGCGGTCTTTGGACCGGGCTTGCGTTCGGTGCCTTCGCCGCGCTTGTCCATGCGGGCAGTATCCTTGCCGCGCGCCCCGCCATGGCTACGGGCGTCGACCCGATCGCTGCATCGGCACTGCGCCTTGGCATAGGTGCGATCTGTATCAACGTTCTTTTCCACATGCGGGGCGGACGTATTCCCGAACTCATTCGGTCGTCGCGGGTACATCTGCCGCGTGTCGCCATAAGCTGTGCCTTCGGGGCCGTGTTCGGGATGACCTTGCTGCTGGTTGCCTTGTCATTCGGGCCGGCGGGCGTTGTGGCGACCCTGTCCGCCTCTGTGCCGATCCTGATGCTGCCCCTTGTCTGGATTGCGGCGCGCCGGGCCCCACCGCTGGGCGGATGGGTCGGCGCGGTCTTGGCAGTCGCGGGCTGCGGACTAATCTTCCTGAATTGACACGCCACAACCCACAAGGACCCCTGGATGACCGACGCAAAAATCCTGGCATTCGCCGGCAGCAACAAACGAACTTCCGTCAACCGCAAGGCATTGGCCGTCGCGGTGAACGGCGCGCGGGATGCCGGCGCGGACGTCACGGTACTGGACCTTAAGGACTATCCGCTGCCGATCATGGACGAGGACCTGGAAGCAGCCGAAGGCCTGCCGGAAAATGCGGCCAAACTGCAGGCCATATTCGGCGACCATGACGGCTTCCTGATTGCGTGCCCGGAATACAATGGTTTGATCACGCCGCTGCTGAAGAACACGATCGACTGGGTCTCCCGGCCCGGGGAAAAAGGATCCGGCCTGCAATACTACAAGGGAAAGACGGCAGCGCTGGTTGCCGCGTCGCCCGGCGGACTTGGCGGGGTGCGGGGCCTGACGCACGTGCGTGCGCTGATGACCAATTTGGGGGCGATTGTCCTTCCCAACCAGGTTGCCGTTTCCGGTGCGCGGAAACTGTTCGATGAGGATGGGACGCTGAATGACGATACGAAGGCGGACCAGCTTCGTGGCGTCGGCGCCGCACTGGCGAAGGTGACGGGGGCGCTCAAATCCTGATAGGCTCGCGCGCATGGCTGCGCCGATCTATCTTTTCACCGACTTTCGTTATGACGGGCCCTATGTGGGCCAGATGCACGGTGCCATCCTGAATGCGAACCCGTCGGCTCATGTAGTCGACCTGATGCATGATGCGCCGTGCCGGGATCCAAAACGGTCGGCCTATCTTCTGGCGGCGGTAATACGGGATTTGCCGCCGGATGCGACCATCGTCTGCGTGGTTGACCCCGGCGTCGGCGGGACGCGCGACCCGCTTCTGGTGGAAGCGGGGGACCGCAAACTGGTCGGGCCCGACAATGGGTTGATGGAAATCGTCATGCGCCACGCCCCGCGGTCGGCGAAATATGTTCTGGAGTGGCGGCCCGAAATCCTGTCCGCCAGCTTTCACGGACGGGATCTGTTTGCGCCTGCGGCGGCACTTTGGTCAGCGGGGCATCAGCCGGCGTCTGTTCCGGCAATCCCGTTCGCGGACAGCCGGCCCGGTGCGGACTGGCCCGATGACCTGGCACAGGTGATTTATATCGACGGGTTCGGCAATGCGATGACGGGATTGCGGGCCGCGACTTTGCCGGACCCGGCGCGGGTTGCGCTGCCGGACGGGACCGTGCCGACCCGTGCACGCACCTTCTCCGACGTGCCGCGTAACTTCGGATTCTGGTATGAAAACAGCCTTGGGCTGGTCGAAATCGCGGTCAATGGCGACAGCGCGGCACGGAAGTACGACCTTTCCGTAGGCAGCCCCGTTGAACTGGGTTAGAGCCGCGCCGCAAGTTCGACTCCTTCTGCAATCGCGCGTTTGGCATCCACCTCTGCCGCCAGTTTCGCGCCGCCGATCACATGCACATCGACACCCGCCGCAGCCAGTTCCGATTCCAGATCGTTCACCGATTCCTGACCGGCACACAGGATGATGGAATCGCACGCGATCGTCCGGCGTTCCCCGCCGACCGTGATGGTCAGGCCCGCGTCGTCGATCCGTTCATAGGTGGCGCCGGGTATCATTTCGACCCGCGCCTTCAGCAGGCTGAGGCGGTGAACCCATCCGGTCGTCTTGCCGGGCCCCGCGCCCATCTTGCCCTCACGCCGTTGAAGCAGTGTGACCTGTCGCACCGGTGGCGGGTTTTCCGCCGGACCGTCTATGCCCCAATGGGACTTGAATGCGTTCGGGTCGGTATGGGCCGCACTGTCCTTTTCCGTCAGAAAGACCGAAACGTCGACGCCGATGCCGCCCGCACCGATCACCGCGACCTTGGCACCCGGGTCGCGGGCGCTGGTCAAAAGTTCGGGGTAGGGGATGACGGACGGGTGGTCGACCCCAGGAATGTCGGGTACGCGCGGGACGACCCCGGTGGCAAGAATGACCGTGTCATAGTCCGACAGTGTGGCCGCATCAGCCCTGGTCGAAAGGTTCAGGGTGATGTCAAGTTCTTCGATCCGCGTCTGGAAATAGCGCAGCGTTTCCAGAAATTCCTGTTTTCCGGGGACGGCGCTTGCCAATTGAAACTGCCCGCCGATGCGGTCCTGTGCCTCGAACAGGGTGACGTCATGCCCCCTTTCGGCCAGCACTTCTGCCGTGGACAGTCCGGCCGGTCCGGCACCGACGACGGCGATGCGTTTCGGCTGTGCTGTCGGATCCCATGTCAGGACGGTTTCGTGACAGGCCCGCGGATTGACCAGACAGCTTGAAATCTGGCCGTTGAAATAATGATCCAGACAGGCCTGGTTGCAGGCGATGCAGGTGTTTATCCGGTCCGCCGTACCCGCGCGCGACTTGTCGACAAAGGCGGCGTCGGCCAGGAACGGGCGCGCCATGCTGACCATGTCCGCCTGGCCAGTCGCGATGATCGTTTCCGCCTCAGCCGGCATGTTGACCCGGTTCACCGCCACGATGGGGATTGACTTCAGGGCATCCTTCACCCGCGCGGTTGCCCAGGCATAGCCGCCGCGCGGGACGGCCTGTGCGATGGTCGGGACCCGTGCTTCGTGCCAGCCGATACCGGAATTGACGATGTCGGCGCCAGCTTCTTCTATCAGGGTGGCAAGGGCGCGGACTTCCGCCAATGGGCTGCCGTCTTCGACGATATCCAGAACCGAAAGGCGGTACATGACGATGAAATCGGGGCCGGCGGCTTTCTTTACCGCCTCGACAATGCGCAGCGGAAACCGCACACGGTTTTCGAACGACCCGCCCCATCGGTCGGTGCGCTTGTTTGTACAGGGGGCCGTGAACTCGTTGATCAGGTAACCTTCGGAGCCCATGACTTCGACCCCGTCATAGCCCGCATCGCGGGCCAGTACGGCGGACCTGGCATAGTCATCGATCGTCTGTTCGATTTCCGCGTCGGTCATCTCGCGCGGCGTTGCCTTGTTGATCGGCGCGCGAATGGGGGACGGGGCGACGATGTCGTCATGGTATCCGTAGCGCCCCGCATGCAGGACCTGAAGCAGGATACGGCCGCCATGGGCATGCACGCCTTCGGTGATCGGCCTGTGGGCATCCGCCATCGCCTGTGTATCGAACCGCGCGGCGCGGGCATCCAGTTTGCCGGCATTGTTGACTGAATATCCGCCGGTGACGATCAGCGCGCAACCATGTTCGGCGCGTTCGGCATAGAATGCGGCCAGGCGTTCCTCCCCACCCAGACGTTCTTCCAGACCGGTATGCATCGACCCCATAACCAGGCGGTTCGACAGCGTCTGCCCGGCGACGGAAATGGGTGTGAAGAGATGCGGATAATCAGGCATCGCCCCCTCGCGCCTTGATCATGGTCAGGGTGAACATGGTCAGTACCGTATCGCCGTCCTGGTTGCGGACATCCCACGCCAGACGCAACACCCCGCGATCCGGTTTCGATTTGGACTTTCGCGCTTCGGCAATGGTGACAATCGGGGTCAGCGTGTCGCCGGGGCGCACCGGCTTCAGCCAGCGGACTTCATCCATGCCCGGCCCGGCAAGGGACACATCCTCGAAATACCCAAGGCGAATGAAGCTTGCGACGCTGGCCGCGACGGTCTGAAAGCCGCTGGCGATCAGGCCGCCGAACGGACCTGTTTCGGCATAGGGCTTGTCGATATGGATCGCCTGCGGGTCGTATTCCTTTGCAAAGCCAATAATGAAGTCTTCGGGAAAGGGGATCGACGGGCACTTAATGACCTCACCGACCGAATAATCTTCGATAAAGCGTCCGGGCATGTTCAGGAGTTCCAATAAATTCGACGGCCGTTCTCGACGGCGCATTCGGCGCGGCCGGTTGCCACCAGATGATTGAGGTGCGCCACGCTTTCACCCAGCGCGAACATGATGTGGTCTTCGGAAATGGCGCGCGGGAACACGGCCGGCATAAGCTGCCAGGCATCCTGCGGGCCGTCCGCTTCCATCGCGTCCACCAGACCCTGCAGGCGGTCCCTGTGGTGGTCCTGGAGTTCGCCGATCCGCGTATGAAGCCCCACAAAAGGCAGCTTGTGGGACGGCAGAACCAGCGTGTCCGCCGGCATCATATCCGCGATCCGTTCCAGGCTTTCCAGATAGTCGCCCAGCGGTTCCGTTCCGTCCTTAAACCAGTGGACGGAAATGTTGGGGCTGATACCCGGCAGCACCTGATCGCCGGGAATGAAGACGCGCAGCGACGGGCTGTAAAGGCCGGCCAGCTGTTCGCTGTGACCTTCCAGGGCGAGGACCTGCCAGTCGTGATTGCCGATCGTCAGCACATCATTGTCGCGGACGCGGCTTAGCGACCGGGGCGGATTGCTGAGGGCGGTGCGATATTGGTTCCCAACAACGCTGACACGCGCGCGGATATCCTTCGGCAGGCCGTTCAGCGCATAAAAGGCATCCTGTCCTTCGTTGAAGACATCATCGCCCAATCGCACCAGAAGCGTCCCGACAAGCCACTCCTTTTCCGTCATCAGAAGGGGGATGTTGAACTCTTCGGTCATCCACCCGGCCTGACCGTAATGGTCCGGGTGGTGGTGGGTGCAAAACAGGCGGCCCAGCGGCTTGTCCCCGGCCGCGCCGGCCAGAACCTCGCGCCACAGGGTTTGCGTCACGTCATCGCCGAAGCCCGTATCGACCAGGGTCCAGCTGTCGCCGTCGTCCAACAGCCACAGATTTATGTGATCCAGCGAGATCGGCAGCGGAAACCGCAGCCAGTGCACGCCGGGCGCGACTTCGATCATCTGTCCCCGGGCGGGCGGTTCCGTCCACGGATGATCGATCAGTGCCGGTTTTTGTCGGAGAAATGTCATGTCGGTGAATCTAGATCAGTCGATGCGGCGGATAAAAGCGTCGATCAGGCGAAGGACTTCTTCCGGCTGGTCGCGATGCGGCGAATGCCGACAGTCGGGGATGATATGGCTTTCGACCGGACCCGCAACCTGTGTTCGGATTGCCTCAATCTGTGCTTCCGTTCCGTATTCGTCGTCCCGGCCTTGCAGGGCCAGCACGGGGCACCGAATGGCCGGCAGGTATTCTTCGATGTTCCAGTCAAGGAAGCTGGGTGCCAACCAGGCCTGATTCCAAAGCAGAAATGCGCCTTCCGGGTCGTCGTGATAGCGCGCCAGCTTCTGTTTCATGTCGGTGTTCTGGAAAGCCGACCTGGCCGCCTTTATGGCGTTGACGCAAATATCTTCGTTGAAGACATGCGCCGCCAGCGTGACAACCCCTTTGACGGGCCGGCCGGCCCCACCCGCATGGATCAGGGCAATCGACCCGCCATCCGAATGGCCGACGAGGACGGGGTTTTCGATGCCGCGTGCGTCCAGGAGTTCCGGCAGGGCGTCCAACGCTTCACGATGCATATAGCGGTCCCCGACCGGTTCAGGGGGGCAGGGCGACGATTTCCCGTAACCGAACCGGGAATAGACCAGAAGCCCCACACCCGTCCTTTCCGCCAGGGCGGCCGGAAAGTCCCGCCACATGGCGACAGACCCCAACCCCTCATGCATCAGGACGATGGGCGGCCCATCCCGGTGCGGGGCATACCATTCACATTCGATCCGGTGGCCGGTGACCGTTTCTTCAAACCGTTCTGGCGTGCTCACGCATCGCCCTCACGCAGTTTGAAGCGCTGAATTTTCCCGGTCGCGGTCTTTGGCAATTCGTCCCGGAATTCGACCCACCTTGGGTATTTGTAAGCCGCCAGTTCCGATTTCACGAAGGCCTTGATCTCATCCGCCAGCGCATCGTTCGGTTCGATGCCGTCGCGCGGGACAACGAACGCCTTGGGCTTGATCAACCCGTCTGCATCCGCATGGCCGACAACGGCTACCTCCAGAACTTTCTCATGCCGGACGACCGCGCTTTCGACTTCGACCGGGGAAACATAGATGCCACCCACTTTCAGCATGTCGTCGGTGCGCCCAGCATGGGTATAAATCCCGTCTGCGTCGCGGGTGTATTTGTCGCCCGTGCGGGTCCACGGCCCCTGAAATGTCTCCCGGCTTTTGTCGCGCTGATTCCAGTACATGACGGCGGATGACGGACCGGACACTTCAAGCATGCCCATTTCATCCGCGCCGTGCAGGACATTTCCGTCATCGTCGACCAGTCGCAGTTCGTAACCGTCGACCGGGCGACCGGACGCACCGGGTTTGATTTCCCCTAGTCGGTTGGACAGGAAGATATGCAGCATTTCCGTCGATCCCAGCCCGTCCAGGATATCGACACCGGTTGCTTCCTTGAACCGGCGCAAAAGGTCGGCGGGCAATGCTTCCCCCGCGGACGTTGCAATCCGCATGGCATGTTCACCCGGCCCCGGAAGATCGCCGGAGGCTAGCAACATGCCATAAAGGGTCGGGACGCCATAGAATATGGTCGGTTTCTGGTCGCGGATGATGTCGCAGACCGACTTGGGGTCCGGCGGACCTGCCAACAGGATCGTTGTGGCCCCGACCGACATGGGGAATGTCAGGCCGTTGCCCAGCCCATAGGCGAAAAACAGCTTCGCAGCCGAAAAGCAGACATCGTCTGCGGAAATCTTCAGCGTCGGAATGGCGTAAAGATTCGCGGTTTCTATCAGGTTGGTCTGCAGGTGGACCGCGCCCTTCGGTTTGCCGGTCGTGCCGGACGTGTACAGCCAGAAGCACATGTCGCCCCTGCGGGTCGGCGCGGTCTGGAACGTATCGGGCTGACCGGCCAACAGGTCGGACAGCAGCTCATGGCCTTGCCCGTCGGCGCCGGAGACGACGACATTGTCCAGGAATGCGTGGCCGTCCAGATGATCGGAAAAGGCAGGAAGCAGTGGTTCTGACACGACGAGCATCCGCGCGCGGCTGTCTTCCAGCATGAAATCATAATCGTCGTTCGTAAGGCGGGTGTTTACGGGGATTGGAATTGCACCGGCCCGGATCGCACCCAGGAAACAGATCGGCCAGTCGACGGTGTCCAGCAGACACAGCAGCACGCGTTCTTCCATGCGCACGCCCCTGCTTTTCAGCAGGTTTGCGAACCGGTTTACGGCTGCGTCCAATTCGCCATAGGTATGTGCGCCGTTCACGTCGATAAATGCGGGTTTGTCGCCCCGACCGGCGTCGATATTGCGGCCGATCAGGTCATCGGCGGCGTTATAAAGATCTTCATTGGTGGAATGTGCGCCCATGGTGTTCCCCCATTGCGCCCGGTCGTTGAAATGCCGGGTTTTCGGTTATTGACGTGTGAACTCGATCTCGCCGTTTGGAAGCAAGTAGACCACGACAGCGCGGCCACCGGCAACGGTGGGATAATGTGCGGTCCCCGGTTCATAGACCATCCAGCCGCGACCCTTGCCGTCAAATTCCGCGCCGTCGTCTTCCGGCAGGATCAGATCGATTTCCCCGGTCGGGTGCGCGTGATGCGGACCCCTGCAGTCGTCCATATGGACGACATCGACGGAAAAACTGTGGTTGCCGAGCGACGGTTTGACGGGGCGACCGAATTTGATGCCGCCATGTTCGCGTGCGCACAGCCACCCGTCACGGATGCCCGCACGACAGGCCAGTTCAATCTGACCAACCGTGTCGCCATCCGCAGGGAAGGTTTCGTTCAGAAAGCGTTCCAGGTCCCCGTCCAAGGGGCGGTCTGAAATTGCGTCGGCGACGTCCGTCAGCAGAGCCGTGAAGTCATCCTGGTTCATGGTCGCACCCGGCTCAGGCGGCTTCTGCAGAGACGCCACTAGCCGCGGCAAACCATTCTTCCGCCCAGTCGGCGGCGACGTCTTCCGGCAGCTCACCGGACGACGCGTCGTGTTCCAGCCGTTCGCCGACTCGGGTCGCGCCCAGCTTTGTCAGAAGTTCATCGAATTTCATGCCGCCGAAGCAGAAGGTTTGCATATAGGTCCTGTCACCCAGGGCAAAGACACCATAGCGAAGGCCGGAAAGGTCCGGCTTTTCCGATTCCAGGTCTTCGAAGAACGCCTGGGCATTGTCGGGGATGTCGCCCTGACCGTATGTGGACGTGCAAATGATGTAGAAGTCGTCGCTGTTCAGGTCACCGGCCTTCAGATCGTCCATAAGGGTGATTTCGGCGGTTGCGCCCTTGTCTTCCAGGACATCCAGGATTTCATCGGCAACGAGTTCCGCCGTTCCGGTCATCGTTCCCACGAGTATCTTGACGTTGTCGCTCATCCGTCGCCCTATCCCATGTATGATTTGCAATTTTGCGCGTTGCACTTTCTTCAATACAGGAACTATAATGCATATTGACGAAGTGCTCAAGAACAATAGTGCATTAATTGCCGGGGGCCAATTTGGCAATCAGTGACAAGAATGGCGATGATCCGGAACTGAGGGACTATCTCAGTGCCCTTGGTGAGCGGGTCCGGCAGGCGCGTGCAAAACGCGGCATGGCGCGCCGGATTCTGGCGCGCGATTCCGGCGTGTCCGAACGCTATCTGGCACAGCTTGAAACCGGGTCCGGAAATCCGACGGTCGCGGTTCTGCGCCAGATTGCAAAGGCGGTGGACTATCCGCTGACGGAACTTGTGACGGATGAGGCGGGTATTCTGGCCGATGCGGTCCCGGCGGACCTTGCGCCGATACTGGAACAGCTGCGGGGTGTTCCCGTCGACTTGTTGCCGGACGTGCGCACTGCGATCAGCAAGGTCGGTACCGGCCCTTGTTCGCCGGCAGCCCTTGAAACCCGAAAGGGTGGCCGTCTTGCGTTGATCGGGCTGCGTGGCGGCGGCAAATCAACTTTGGGTCGGATGTTGGCGGACAGGCTTTCCATGTCTTTCGTCGAATTGAACAGGATTGTGGAACGCGACTATGGCGGCAGCATTGGCGAGATACTGGCGCTCAGCGGTCAACCGGCGTTCCGACGGCTTGAACGACGGGCACTGGAAAACACGATCCGCGACAACAAGGCCACAATCATAGCGACCGGGGGCGGCATCGTATCCGAACTCGGGACTTTCAATCTTTTGCTGGAACGGTGTCACACGATCTGGATCAAGGCATCTCCGGATGAACATATGAACCGGGTGATCAATCAGGGCGATCTTCGCCCCATGGCCCGCAATGACGAGGCAATGGAAGATTTGAAAGCGATCCTGAATGCGCGCGAACCCGCCTATCGTCAGGCGGATGCCGTTGTCGACACGACCGGCCAGACCCCGGAACAAAGCCTGACAGACCTGGAGGCTGTCGCACGGAAGCTGTTGAAGTAACCTCAATTGTCCGGTGGTTCGGCCGGGCGCGCGAAATGCCGATAGGCCAGCGGCGCGGCAATCACGACATAGACGATGCGAATGACATGGTGGGTCGCAACGAAAGCGACATCGACGCCAAGCGCAAGGGCGACCAGGCTCATTTCCGCCAGACCGCCCGGCGAATAGGCCAGAACCGCGCTGGAAACCGGTACATCGCCAAGTGTATGAAGCAATATCGCGAATGCGGCGGTCACGCTCAAAAGGATCGCGGTCGCCCCGACGCTCATCGTAATGACGCGCAGGACCTCCGTGCGCGCGGTGCTGGCGAACCGGCAGCCGATGACAGTGCCCATCACCCACTGGGCGACATTGACGATCAGCGTGGGCGGTTGCGCGGATGTCGTCCCGGTCAGGTGCAGGACGGCACTTGCCATCATTGGTCCGACCAGAAGGGGGGCCGGAATCCGAAGCGCCTTGGCGATGGGCCAACCCAGAATGCACAGCGTTAGCAGGATATAGTCCCTGACCGCGACTTCCCCCAGGCCGACGCCGAACCGCGACCGGTCCGTCATGTCGATTTCAGTGGTCAGCCGGAAGAAGATCGGAATAGCCAGCACGGTCAAAAGGATGCGGCTGGCATGGGTCAGGACGATGCGTCTATCGTCGCCGCCCATTTCCTTTCCCACGATCATCATTTCGTTCAGCCCGCCGGGCATCGCCGCGAAATAGGCCGTGGGCCGGTCATAGCCGGCGATCTTTCTGAAGAACGGATAGGTCGCGGCGGCCGAAACGACGACATAGACCAGAAGCAGCGATAGGCTGAGGGCCCACTGACCCGCCCGGTCCAGCATTTCCGGCGCGAACCCCGACCCCAGCATGATGCCCAGTACGGTCACCATAATGGGGCGGATCGGCATAGGTCCCTTGACCGGCAGCCCCGCGATGGACGCAACGGTGCAAACGATCATCGGCCCCAGCATCCACGGCAGGGGGATCGTCGCCATTTCCGCCAGGAAACCGCCGCCCGCACCAAGACCCAGCGCCAGTGCGATCGCGCCAATGGTACGCGGGTCCATTGTGAACATCCTAGGAAATCTCTTCCGCCGGGCCTGCGGACATGCCGGCGCGGTTGCCGCCATTTCGACCAGGAAACCGGTTCAGGTGGATTGCGGTGAATTTAAGAAAACGGAGTGAACGCTGTGCCATATCCGAAAGATAGGCGGGTGCGGGGCAGTTGGCAAAGCACGACGATGCCCAGCGCCGAACTCGACGCGGTCACACCGGCGAAATACTGTCGTCGCCCAGAATATGTTCCCCCTGACCGATTAGATGGCTGGCTGGTCCGACGATCTTCGGGTCCGGCGCATGCACAGCCCGACGATCTTTGCCGGTGTAGGGAAGGTGGTGCAGGAAATGCGACATGCAGTTCAGGCGCGCGCGTTTCTTGTCGTTCGATTTGATTACGGTCCAGGGCGCATCGGCCGTGTCGGTATAGAAGAACATCGCTTCCTTCGCCTGGGTATAGTCATCCCACTTCGAAACGGCGACCTGATCGATTGCAGACAGCTTCCATTGTTTCAGCGGATCTGTTTCCCGCAGCTTGAACCGCCGTACCTGTTCGTCCTGAGTTACCGAAAACCAGAATTTGAACAACCGAATCCCGCTGTTCACCAGCATGCGTTCGAACTGCGGTGTCTGGCGCATGAATTCCAGATATTCCATCGGGGTACAGAATCCCATGACGCGTTCGACCCCGGCGCGGTTGTACCAGGACCGGTCGAACAGCACGATTTCACCGGCCGTCGGAAGATGTTTGATATAGCGCTGATAGTACCATTGACCGCGTTCCTCGTCGGTCGGTTTTTCAAGCGCGACCACCCGTGCACCGCGGGGGTTCAGATGTTCCATGAACCGTTTGATCGTGCCACCCTTGCCGGCGGCGTCCCGGCCTTCGAACAGGATAACAATGCGCTGACCGGTTTCCTTGGTCCATTTTTGAACCTTCAGAAGTTCCACCTGAAGCGCCGCTTTTCGTTTCTCATAGACGGCCCGGCTGATCTTTCGGGCGTAGGGGTATTCACGGCTTTGGAAACTGCGGATCGCGTCTTCATGGTCGTCGATACCGGACTCTTGAAAGGCCGCCTCGCTTCGCATCGCGTCACCATCGGGCGCGTGTTCCTGTTTGGCCTTTGCGGTGTCCGGTACGGGAGGCGCAGAAACTTCGGTCTCTTCCACTTCCGCTGTGCTATCCGGTACGGCCTTCAAATCGGGCTTCAGGTTCGAACCCTGTGATTTCACGGTCATGGCACAACCCCCAAATGTCGCAAACGCGCCGTAGTCTGACATAGACTTAAGACAACGCCATGACATAAATCAGCGTTGTAGTCAGGCCGCCGTGATCCTGGCTTCGTCCAGTTTTCGCAGTTCCGTCTTCAGGATTTTGCCGTAGTTGCTTTTCGGCAGCCGGTCGACGAAGACATAGTCCTTCGGGCGTTTGAATCGCGCAATCCTGTCCAGGCACAATGCGTCCAGTTCTTCCCGTGGCGCCGTGCCCACGACATAGGCCACCACGATTTCACCCCATTCCGGATCGCGACGTCCGATGATGGAAATCTCATCCACGGCCGGGTGTTCCAGCAACACCTCCTCCACCTCCCGTGGATAGATGTTCGATCCGCCGGAAATGATCATGTCCTTGGACCGGTCCAGCAGGCTCAGATACCCGTCCGCGTCCAGTTTCCCGATATCTCCGGTGTGCAACCACCCGCCACGCAGGCTTTCGGCTGTGGCATCCGGGTTCTGCCAGTAACCCGTCATGACACTGTCGCCACGGCAGATGATTTCCCCGGTCTCACCGACGGGGACATCGCGGTCCTGGAAATCGACGATGCGTACTTCTACGTTCGGGAAAGGTTTCCCGGCAGATGCAAGATGTGCCAGATAGTCGGGATGGCCACTGTCGGCGATTTCGTGCCGTTCCAGGCAGGAAATGGTCATCGGGCTTTCGCCCTGGCCATAGATCTGGACCAGTTTAGGGCCAAGCCGTTCCAGTGCGAACTGCGCATCCTCCACATACATCGGTGCACCGCCATAGATCAGTGCAAGAAGGTTTTCTGTTGGCCGCGGCCCATCGTACCGTGCCAGACGGTTGACCATGGTCGGGGCCGCGAACATCGATGTGCGTGGCCATGACGAAAGAATGTCGAACACTTCGTCAGGGTCGAAACCACCTGATTCCGGCGTGATCTGGCAGCAGGCGCGCGCCAGATGCGGCAGGATATACAGCCCCGAACCGTGGCTCATGGGCGCTGCGTGCAGAACGGCGCCCCCGGGTTCCAACCGGTCGATGCAGGCAAAGTAACCCCACGTCATGGCCAGCAGATTCCGATGGCTTAACATTGCGCCCTTCGGTCGGCCCGTTGTTCCCGACGTATAGAAAAGCCAGGCTGGGGCATCGTCGTCCGCCGGTTCCAGGGATCGCCCCTCGCTTTCCAGCAGGCGGCGGTGTTCCGGGCTTCCGAAGCAGATGACGGGCGTGTCCGAACCGGCAGCCTGTGCGGCCGTTTCAGCCAGATCGTCAGAGCAAAAGACGACCTTTGCACCGGAATGGTCAAAGATATACGCAACCTCGTTCGCGTGAAGCTTTGAATTAACGGGTACCGCTGCCAGCCCCGCCCACCAGATGGCAAAGAGGGTTTCCGCATAATCCGGTCCGTTTTTGGCAAGAACAGCGACCCGGTCCCCGGGTGTCAGCCCCAACCGGTCGCGCAACCCGCCGGCCAGTGCCATGACCCGCGACGCGCTGGCGGCGAAATCCCGGACAACGGATTTTCCGACACCGATCGACGGCAACCCGGGGTGGGCCCGTGCCGCGCGTTCCAACCAGACAGCCAAATTCATGAAGATACCTTTCCAACCGCAGGTCATGGGACTGACAAGACCTTACCCGCGACCGCGTTCTTGCCAAGACCATTGGCCTTTTTGCCCGCATCGTGCCATTTACCCGGTCCGTGACGACAGGGAATTGGAAGATGCGGAAGTTTACAGTCCGACGCGCGGTGCCCGACGACGCACCAACCATCGCGTCACAGATGGATGCGCTGAATCGCCATTTCGACATGGACGAACCACCGGTCGATCCTGAAACCTTTCGCCCGTTGATGGAAGGGGCGGACCCGTTCATGACCGCCTATATCGCATCATCCGATGAAGACGTGGTGGTCGGTTACGCGTTGTGTCAGAAGTTCTTCGACACGGATACGGGCACGATGGCCACATGGCTTCTGGACCTTCATGTCAATGCCGGCGTTCGGGGCAATGGGGTCGGCCGGATGCTGATGGCGCGCGCGGCGTCGGATGCCCGCGCAAAGGGACAGCGCTGTCTTGGGCTTGCCGTCTATCGGGACAATCCGGCACGCCGGCTTTACGAGCGACTGGGTGGCGCCCTTTCGCCCGAGGCACTGGTGTACGAAATTCGCGATTCAGACCTGGAAACTCTGGCCGGAGAGGCACAAATCTGACCCATGCAGGAATCGATGTACGAACCGACACCCAACCGCCGACAGCCTGTCTTCAACGCGCCGTCCATCGTCCTATGGCTGGTTGGCGTGACGTTCGGGATGCACCTGTTTTTGTATTTCGGACCTGGAAACTGGGTTCGTCAGGTCGAACTCTATCTGACTTTCAACCCCGCGCATGTCCAATTCTTCGATGAATATCCGGTTGAAATAGCGACGCGCTGGGTTGGCCATGCACTGGTTCATTTCGGCTGGCTGCATCTTTTTGTGAACTGTGCGTTCCTGCTTGCGTTCGGAACGCCGATTGCCCGACAGGTTCCAGCCTACAGCTTCATCCTTCTCTATGCGCTCGGTGCGGTGGGCGGGGCGGCATTTTCGCTGTTCAGCCTTGGCGGGGAAGACGTCTATCTGGTGGGCGCGTCCGGCGCGGTTTCCGCGCTGGCGGGGGCGTTGTCGCGTATGGTTTTCCTGCGACGCGGTGCAGAGGTCATCCCCTTTCCGTTCAGTGACCGTCGGTCGGGGACAATTTTCGTGCTTTCATTCTTCGTCGTGAACCTGTTGTTCTTTGTCATGCCGGGGCCCGGCGGCGTCAGCGTTTCTGGGGAAAGCCATATTGGCGGGTTTTTGGCAGGCTTCATCCTGTCGATCATCCTGCCATGGCATCGCCGCCGGGATGAAACAAGGGAGGGGGAATGACGGACCTGCTTGACGAACGCTATGGCCCGGGCACGGGCAAGGACGTTCCGGCCGAAGAACGGACCACCCTGCAGGGGATGCTGGCGCGCGGTTCCTGCCGCGCCTACAAGCCGGATCCTGTTTCGGATGACGTCCTTCGGCTTTTGTGTGCCGCGGCGCTGGCCAGTCCCACGAAAAGCGACCTTCAGCAACGTGACATCCTGATCGTTCGGGATGGCGCGCTTCGGTCTTGGTTCGATGGCCTGTTTCCCGACATGCCGTGGATTGCAGATGCACCGCACTTTCTGATTTTTCTGGGAAACAATAGGCGGCAGCGTCAGGTTCATGAACTTCGCGGACGGCCGTTTGTGAACGATCATCTGGATGCGTTCTTCAACGCGGCCGTCGATGCGGGCGTTGCGTTGAGCGCCTTTGTCACCGCAGCGGAGGCGCTGGGCCTCGGTTGTTGTCCGGTGAGTGCCGTTCGCAATTATTCGGTTCAGATGTCGGAACGCCTTGGTCTGCCGGACCACGTCTTTCCCGTCTGCGGGCTGACGGTGGGCCGACCCGTCTATCCGCCGCGGATCAGCCCGCGGTTCCCGCTTGACGTGACGGTGCATGAAGACCGTTTCGACGAAGGCGATATAGCGGCGGAAATCGATTCCTATGACACGCGTCGGAACGGGACGCGGCCCTTTTCCAGCCAACGCCGACCGGATCTGTTCGGTGAGGCTGGCACTTATGGCTGGTCCGAGGACAAGGCCCGCCAATACGCCTTGCCGGAGCGCGCCGACTTTGGAAAGTTCATCTTGAAAAAGGGCTTCAGGCTGGAGTGAAGAACACCAACTTGACTATGCAGGAGATCGGTATGGGATTTGAGAGAGCTGACAGCAAGACGGTGTTGAGTGCGATCGCATCGCGCCGGTCGGTAAAGGCCGCCCTTCTAGCAGACCCGACGCCGGATGACGCCGCGCTGACAGACCTTATTCAGGTCGCGATGAGTGCCCCGGATCACGGCGCGATCCGTCCATGGCGCTTCAAAATCATTCGCGGTGACGCGCGGGTGCGCCTGTCGGACCTGTTCGAAAAGGCATTGGTGACACGCGACCCGGATGCCGATGCGGACGCCATCGCGAACATCCGGTCCAAACCTATGCGGTCACCGCTGATACTGGCCGTTGGCGCGGACATCATGGAAAACCACCCGAAGGTGCCGGCCGAAGAACAGTTGGTTGCGACCGCATGCGCTGTTCAGAACCTGCTTCTTGCGCTTCATGTCGCCGGGTGGGGGGCGGTCCTGCTGACCGGCTGGCCGGCATTCGACGAGACGGTTCGCCTGGGCCTTGGTTTTCAAAAGAAGGACCGGATGGTGGGGTTTGTCTATATCGGCACGCCGACCGAAGCCCCCCGCACCATGGAACGTCCCGACGCCGCCCAGTTCATACAGAATTGGACCGGCGCGAACTGACGCTACGCGGTCTTGATCGCGGGCTGTCCATCCGTGTGCTGGTACATACCACGTTGGTTGGGGACGGGTTTGAACTTGTCTGTGATACCAAGCACGGTTTCTGCCCCGCCCAGATATAGAACGCCGTCCTTTGCCAACACTTCCGATATGTTTGAAAGAACCTGTGTCTTGGTCGGTTGATCAAAATAGATCAGCACATTGCGGCAGAAGACGAGGTCGAAGTTTCCAAGTCCGCGCGGATGTTCCAGCAGGTTGAAGGGACGATAGTCGACCATCGATCGCAGGCTTGAATCGATGTGCCACTTGTCGCCATTCTGCTTGAAGTACTTGACCAGCATCTGGATTGGCAGACCGCGCTGTACTTCAAACTGGGAATAGATCCCGGATTTTGCCTTGTCCAGCATCTCGTCCGAAATATCCGTCGCGACGATCTCTACCCGCCAACCGGACATCGTTGCCTGCATTTCTTTCAGGATCATGCAAAGCGAATAGGGTTCCTGCCCGCTTGAGCAGGCCGCGTTCCATATGCGGATTTTGCGGGATGCGGAGCGGGCGACCATCAATTGCGGCAGCACCACATCGCGGAACTGATCGAATGGCCGTGTATCACGGAAAAACAGGGACTCATTGGTGGTCATCGCTTCGGTGATATCGGCGATGACCTTCGGGTCCTTGCGGGTGCGAATCGTGTCGCACATCTGATCCAGATCGCGCATGCCATGTTTGCGCGCCACGGGCATCAGTCGCGTCTCCAGCAGGTAGGCCTTGTCCTTTGTCAGGATCAGGCCCGAACGCTGCTTGAGAAGCGTGGCAAGCATATCGAAGTCTTCAACCTTCAAGATTTGCCCCCATTTACAGCGAAGTTCCTGATTATACTGCCAATTTCGCCCAGCGGAAGAACCGCACCGCAGATGCCGGCACGGGCGACTGCGCCGGGCATCCCCCAAACCACGCTGGTCGCCTCGTCCTGTGCCAGGATCTGCGCACCGGCGTCGGCACAGACAGTCGCGCCTTTTGCTCCGTCCGATCCCATGCCTGTCAGTATCGTGACAAGCAGTTTCCCACCATAGACAGACGAGAGTGAGCGCAACATCGGATCCACGGCCGGACGACAAAAGTTTTCTGGTGGTGAATCGGAAAGCGTAATGACCGGTCTGGCTCCTTGGCGTTTCACCAGCATGTGCCGGTCACCTGGCGCCAGATAGATCTTGTTGCCTTCGACCGAAAGGCCGTCCGTTGCCTCAATACAGGTTCGGCGGGACGTGCGGCTAATATGTTCGGCCAGAATCGACGTGAAGGTTGCCGGCATATGCTGGGTAATGAAAATCGGCTGCGGTATGTCCGCGATGTCGGTGATCACCCGCATCAATGCCTGCGGTCCGCCGGTCGAACTGCCTATGGCTATGGCGTCGGGTGTGAACGGGTGCAGCGCGCGCAGTGCAATTGACGGTGCGGCGGCAGCGCTCCTGGCGGCATTGGAAGACCCCCGAGGTGCGGGCATGGACTTGGCGGCGCGAAACTGCGGTGTCGGGGCTGTCCTTCGGGCGCGCCGTCGTGCGGCCTTCCCCAGCGTTCGGACTTTGCTCTGAAGTTCTTGCTTGAAGGCGTCCGCACCGTGCAGTTCGCCAGACGACGACGGCTTCGTGACATAGTCCGCGGCACCGAGAGATAGTGCCTTCAATGAGATTTCGGCGTTTCGCTTTGTAAGGGTCGACGCCATGATGACCTGAATGTCGGGATATTGTTCGACAATCAGCGGAAGGGCGGTGATTCCGTCCATCTTTGGCATTTCAATGTCCAGCACCACGACGTCGACTTCGTTTCGTTTGAGGCGTGCCAGCGCGCTTTCGCCATCCGCCGCCGACGCGACAACGGAAATATCGCCAGCCTCTTCCAAAATACGGCTCAACATGCCGCGAATCACCAGTGCGTCGTCAACGACAAGAACCCTGATCGCGTCGTCCTGTGCGACATTGTCCGGAGTAGCCGGAGCACTGGCACTGTTCATTGTTAAAGAAGCCCGACTTGCGAGAATTTCGACTGCACGATTTCGCTGTCGAACGGCTTCATGATGTATTCGTCGGCGCCTTGCGATATTGCTTCCTGAATATGGTTCAGGTCGTTTTCCGTCGTACAGAAAACAACCTTCGGCTCTGATCCATTCGGCAGGGCCCGAAGCGCTTTCAGAAACTCAAGGCCGTCCATGACAGGCATGTTCCAGTCTAGGAGGATCCCATCTGGCATGGATTGCTTGCAAAGGTCCAGCGCAACCTGGCCGTCCTCCGCCTCTTCGACCGTAAAGGAAAGTTCTTCCAGGATCTTTCTCGCAACCATTCGAATGACACGCGAGTCGTCAACCACAATGCACGTTTTCATTCACCCACCCCAATCTAGGTTTCGGCGTGTACAAAAAACTTGTGAGGGCGCGCGGAAAACGGCGTCTGCCGGTTCAACTCCGAGGTGGACCGCGTCCCCCGATCAGACTAGACGGCTACCGTATCAGCCGCAACATTGCTTTCCTTTTCCAATTCAGGACGAACGCCATATCCGGGCCCATTACAAAGCTGCGCCCGCATCGACATATTCGGCCAAAGCCTGCAGCAGACCTTCGCGGTCATGCTTAGCAACATATTCCGTGAAACCGACGGCGTGCCCGCGGTCCAGGTCCGCATCGGATGTATGAGAAGACATCGCGACGATCGGGATTTGCTGCCAGCGCCCGCCGCTGCGAACCTGTTCGACAAATTCGAACCCGTTCATATCAGGCATTTCGATGTCTGATACGATGCCGTCGAATTCATCGCCGCGCTGATAGAGGTTCAAGGCCGCAGCAGCGCTTTCCACCGACGTCACGGAGTATCCGGCCACGGACAGGAAAGGGGTCAGAAGGTTCCGGAAGAATGCACTGTCATCGACCAGCAGGATACGTTTTTGGTTGTTCTTGCCACCACCGATCAGCGGCGTGTCGTCGTCATGGCCGAACCAGTCCGGGAAAGCCGTTGTCAGGAAATGCGCCGTATCGATGATTTCCGTCGCCTTGCCAGCAATAATGGCACTTCCGACGAAGCCGGGTTTGGCTGCACCATGTTCGACCACCAGCCGGTCTTCGGTGATATCCAGGATTTCATCGACGACCAGACCCATTGAACGCGACCGGTCGGAAAATACCAGGGTCGGCTTTTTGCCGGAGTCCGGGAAGGTTTCATCGGGATCGATGGGGATAAGGGGCATCAGCGAACCGCGGTACTGGACCATCGCCCGGTTGCTTGAATATTCCACATTTTCGAAATCGATCTCTTCCAGACGGGCCACAAGCGCAAGCGGCACCGCCTTGGGCTGTTTTCCGCCGGCGCGGAACAGCAACAATGCGACACGGTCTTTTTCGATGTCATCTGCGCGTTCCTGCAGGGCCTGCCCCTGTTGGTCGGCGACCTGAATTTCACCCGTCGACTGCGCAATACCGTTCGGATCCAGGATCATGATCACGCTTCCGTCGCCCAGTATGGTGTTTCCGGCAAAGATCGGTATCTGGCGCAGCAGGGTAGACACCGGTTTGACCACGATTTCCTCGGCGTCATAGATCTTGTCGACAATGATGCCGAATGTATAGGCACCCACCTGGCTGACGACAATGAACGCCTCATCCAGGTCGGTCATGTCGTCCGCATCTTCGACGTCCAGCAGCTTTCGCAGGTTGATCAGCGGCAACAGTCTGTTGCGCAGGCGAAGGACCGGCGTGCCGTGGATCATTTCGATCTTGTGTTCCGCATCGGCTGAGGCGCGAACCAGTTCCACCACGCTGATCTGTGGAATTGCGAAACGTTCGGAACCGCATTCGACAATCAGCGCAGAGACGATGGCCAGCGTCAGCGGAATTTTGATCGTAAAGACCGTGCCCTTGCCTTCGGTCGACTTCAATTCGACGGTCCCGCCGATCTTGTCGATATTGCTCTTTACGACATCCATGCCGACACCGCGGCCTGACACCGCGGTTACCTGTGCGGCGGTCGAAAAGCCGGCCGCAAAGATAAACTGCTGGATCTGGTGTTCGGTCATCGAACTGAGTTCCGATTCCGTCGCCAGACCGTTCGCGATCGCCTTTGCCTTGATCTTTTCCGCGGCCAGACCCTTACCATCGTCCGAAATTTCGATCAGGATATGACCGCCTTCGTGATAGGCATTCAGCGTGATTGTACCGGTTTCCGACTTTCCGGCGGCGAGCCGGTCTTCGGTGCTTTCGATCCCATGGTCGGCGGAATTCCGAACCATATGGGTCAGCGGGTCCTTGATGATTTCCAGAACCTGGCGGTCCAGTTCGGTTTCGGCACCGATCATCTGCAGGTCGATTTTCTTGCCGAGTTCCAGCGACAAGTCGCGAACGATGCGTGGCAGCTTGGACCATGCGTTACCGATAGGCTGCATGCGGGTCTTCATGACCCCTTCCTGCAGTTCGGACGTGACATGGGACAGGCGCTGAAGCGGCGCATTGAATTCGCTGTCGTCGGTGGAGCGCAAAATCTGAAGAAGCTGGTTTCGGGTAAGCACAAGCTCCGAAACCATGGTCATCAGGTTTTCCAGCAGATCGACATTCACACGGATTGTCTGGGTTACACCGGCGCCTTCCTTTTTCTGTGGCGCGGCCCCACCGTCTGCATCAACCGTGCCGGGGGTTTTGGCGGTTGCGGTCGCGGGAAGTGCAGCTTTCGGTTCAACCGCGGTACCGGTCGCCGGCGCGTCTTCATCCGTCTTTTTCGCAGCCACAGGGTCGCCAGGCCCCTTGTAAACGGCATTGTCGAACGCGGCCTGAAGTTCCGGCGAATCCTGTGCCACTTCTTCGGAATTCAACATGGCGTCGAACGCCGCACCGCCGGCGGCAGGCGGCTCGTCAGCGGCCATTTCAGCTTCCATGGCCGCGACCGCCGCCAACTCTTCCTCATCTTTGGTGGAAGGCGCGTCCGTTCCGGCATCTGCCGATGCGCCCGCCCCGGAACCTTCGCCCGGGACTTCGCCGGTTTCGGCCAGATGGTTCAGACGCTGGATCAGGTCGGAATCGTCACCGGCGGGTTCCGCTTCGGTTTGTTCCAGACCGTTCAGGATAGACTTGATCTGGTCCAACGATTCTAGAACCAGGGAAACCGTTCCCGCGGTGACGACCAGTTCGCCATCCCGGATCCGGCCAAGCACGTTTTCAGACGCATGCGCGACCGCTTCAAGCCGCGGCAGGCCGAGAAATCCGCAGGTTCCCTTGATAGTGTGAACCAGCCGAAAGATATTGGACAGGATCGCATGATCGTTCGGGTTCTGCTCAAGCTTGATCAGCTCGGTATCGAGCGTGTCCATGCTTTCCGCAGTTTCGGTCAGAAACTCGCTCAGAAGATCATCCATACCGCAGTCCCTTTAACCTCTTCGAGGCGATAATCGTTAACCTGCTCCTCAAACGGTAAAATATTACCGTCGGGGTCGTCGACCCTTTTACGGTAGTCCTGAAATCGTTAAGAAAAATTTAGCTCCCCGAAGATTGGGCAGAAAAAATCGCATTTCCGGATTCCACAGCCGAACTGATCCGCCACGAAATGGCGTCGCTGAACAAGGCGGCCAGGACAGCGTGGACATTTGAAGGGCCTATTTCCATTGCTTCGCCGCCATCAAACGCTTGCCGAATTTCCGATCCAAGCGTCAGGTCATCACCCGTCGCGGTGACAAAGACGCCGTCTTCCTCCAACCGAATGGCGATGTTGCCGCCGCGGATCAGCGCCCCTTGTGCAATTTCTATCAGGATCAGCGCGATGCGCCCCGCGCCGTCAGGTAGGGTTGGCTGAACTGGCGGCATCGGCCACGTCAGTGTGTGAGCCTCGTTTCTTGCAAGGAACTCGGTGGCGGCAGACCGAAACTGGGCAATGCTGCCGGTGGCCATGCCGGCGCGACCATAGGCAAGCCGGTAAAACTGAAGGCGTGCGCCGGCGGTCTTCGAACTGTTGTCGATCAAGGCGGCGACATCCTCCCCGGCTTCGGGGCCGAGTTCATGCATCAGCTCAAGCCCATTTGAAATGGCGCCGACCGGCCCAACCATTTCATGTGCGATGCGCGAAGACAGCGCCTCGGCCAACTCCACTGGGTCGATTTTCATTGCGGTACAGTTTTCCTTTCTGGCGTCGGTGCCCGGAATCAGCGTACCACATAGGAAATCATGACAGGGTGCGCAGGGGGAAGCGCAAATCCACATCGGGTCGCAGAGGCCCATCCAGGGGGTGTCGGCCATGATTTCAGATTTCTCGGACGGGCAGGGATTGGTTCCGGGAGCCTATGTCCGGAATCCGCAAGCACCGGACTGGGGCGTCGGTCAGGTCCAGTCCTGCGTCGGGACGCGGGTAACGGTAAATTTCGAAGATCGCGGAAAGGTCCTTATCGACACGGCCGTGATCGGGCTGGTCGCAGCCGATGCAGAGATTGACGTTTAACCGCCAGAACGCTTACCTCGCCATTCGGTAAAACCACGAAGGTCATTTGACGTGGTTGGCATCGCACTTGTCGCGGCTGTCACCATCGATCGGCAGGAGAGCATACATGCCCGACGGCGATAGTAGCGTCCGACAGTTCCGCAGCCCCGGATTCGGCCGGCGAAAGACGACACCCCATCCCAAAGGCCGGCAGTTGGACCCGGACGCGCTGGTGGAGGTGCAGGACCTGTTGGGCGACGGTCCGCGCGATCGCGACCTGTTGATCGAATTCCTGCATCTGATTCAGGACAAATATGGCTGTCTTCATGCGCGCCATCTGGCCGCGCTTGCGTCCGAAATGAAGCTCGCAATGGCAGAGGTCTTCGAAGTCGCCAGTTTCTATGCCCATTTCGACCTGGTGATGGAAGGAGAGGACGCGCCGCCGGAACTGACCATCCGTGTGTGTGACAGCTTGACCTGTGAAATGCTGGGGGCGCAGAAAATTCTTTCCGACCTGCCGGGGGCAGTGGGTGAAAATGTGCGGGTCCTGCGCGCGCCCTGCATGGGGCGCTGTCATCAGGCGCCGGTCGCTGAAGTCGGGCACAAGCATCATGTTCACGCCACGACAGACAGCCTGGCAAAGGCATCGGCGGACGGGGACACACATGCCGTCATTCCCGACTATCAGGGATTCGAAGACTACCGCGCCAACGGAGGCTATGCGCAACTGGAAGCCTGTCTGAACGGTGACAGCCCCGTCGAACAGGTGATCGAGACGCTGGAGAATTCCAATCTGCGCGGTCTTGGCGGGGCGGGTTTTCCGACGGGCCGAAAATGGAAATTCGTGCGTATGGAACAGACACCGCGCCTCATGGCCGTCAACGGCGATGAAGGCGAACCCGGCACGATCAAAGATCATCACTATCTGGCGCGCAAACCGCACCAGTTCCTGGAAGGGATGTTGATCGGTGCCTGGGCGGTGGAGGCCGAAGCCGTCTATATTTATATGCGCGACGAATATCCCGACATTATCGAAGTGCTGAAGCGCGAAATGGCAAAAGTCGAAGCGGCCGGCCTTGCCAATCACACCAGAATGATCCTGCGCCGCGGTGCCGGCGCCTATATCTGTGGTGAAGAAAGCGCGATGCTGGAATCGATCGAAGGGAAACGCGGTCTGCCCCGGCATCGTCCGCCGTTCGTCGCCCAGAAAGGTATTTTTGACCGTCCGACACTGGTCAACAATGTGGAAAGCCTGTTCTGGGTGCCGGAAATCCTGGAAAAGGGGGCGGAATGGTTCGCCGGTCAGGGGGAAAATGGCCGGAAGGGGTTGCGCAGCTTTTCCGTGTCCGGCCGGGTGAAGGACCCGGGGGTCAAATTGGCGCCTGCCGGAATTACCATGCGCCGCCTTATTGACGATTATTGCGGCGGCATGGCCGACGGCCACGAGTTCAAAGGCTACCTTCCCGGTGGCGCATCCGGCGGAATCCTGCCTGCGTCAATGGACGACATCCCGTTGGATTTCGACACTCTGCAACCGCATGGCTGTTTCATCGGTTCCGCCGCCGTGGTCGTGCTTTCAGATAAGGATGACATTCCGGCGGTTGCGCTGAACCTCATGAAGTTTTTCGAAGACGAAAGCTGCGGTCAATGCACGCCCTGCCGTGTCGGCACGGAAAAGGCGGTCAAACTGATGAGCCTCGCAAAATGGGACGTACCGCTGTTGGAAGAGTTGTCCCGCACCATGATGGACGCATCCATCTGTGGCCTTGGCCAGGCGGCACCAAATCCATTGCTGACCCTGTTGAAGTATTTCCCGGACGACGTTCCGCGTTAATATCCTTCGCATGAAAGCTGTCATCGTACCCGTCACCCCGTTCCAGCAGAACTGTTCGGTTGTCTGGTGTCCCGATACCATGAAGGGTGCGGTTGTCGACCCGGGCGGCGAGATTGATCGCATACTCGCGGCTGCCGATGGTCAGGGCGTCCAGATCGAAAAGATCCTGTTGACCCACGGGCATCTGGACCATTGCAGTGCCGCGCGTGTGCTGGCGGACCGGCTGGGCGTTCCGTTGGTAGGCCCACACAGGGACGATGCCTTCTGGATCGACCGGCTGGCCGACGATTGCGCCAGCTACGGGTTCCCGGCCGCGGAACCCTTCACGCCGGATCGGTGGCTTGAAGAAGGGCAAAGCGTGACGGTGGGGAACCGAACGCTGGACGTTTATCATTGCCCCGGTCATACGCCCGGCCATGTCGTTTTTCACGATGCGGACGCCGGTATCGCATGGGTCGGTGATGTCCTGTTTCAGGGGTCGGTCGGCCGAAGCGACTTCCCGAAAGGGGACGGCCCGACGTTGATTCGGTCGATTGTCGACAAACTATGGCCATTGGGGGATGAAATCGTGTTCGTGCCGGGTCACGGACCCTATTCGACATTTGGCCATGAACGCCAGACCAACCCGTTTGTCGCGGACCGGGTGCTCGGTTAGCGATATATTAACGACTGGACCGGGATATTACATCCGTAACTCCCGGTTTTGGTTCAATGGTCTCGGGGTTTCAGGGACATGAGGTTCTTGTCAGCGATCTGTGTTGTGATCGTCCTGACGGCTGCACCCGCTGCCGCATGGGAATCCGGTGCCGTGCGCAATACCCTTGCTGTCGGCTCCAGCGGTGCGGATATCATTGGAACTCGAATTCAGCTGGCGGAACTTTCCGGAGCCGACCCGGCCGCTGGCGCTGATGACGGTTTGTCGGACGGGCTGTTTTCGAAATACGGGATTTGGATCGCGGCGGGCGCGCTGTTTCTGCTGCTCCAAACGGGCGCTTTGATCCTGTTGGCGTGGCTGCACCTTCGCAGAAAACAGGCGGAAGAGGACCTGGAATATGAACGTCAGCGCTATGCGGATGTCGCGCATTCCTCTTCCGACTGGATCTGGGAAATGGGCCCGGATCTCCGGTTTACCTACCTATCACCCGCATTTGCCAATATTACAGGTGTGCCGGTTGAAAACATCATCGGCAAGCGCCGCGAAGAGGTCACGGCGGACGATCTGAATTCCGAACACTGGCGCGACTATCAGCAGGCGACGCGGGATCGAAAAGGGTTCCGCGATTTCGTCTATTCCTACCGTCAGCCGTCGGGACAGATCAGGTGGATGCGTCTAAGCGGCAATCCAATATTCGACGAAACCGGCGAATTTGCCGGTTATCGCGGCATGGCAGCGGACATCACGATCCAGCGGGAAACCGAAGTATTGCGTGATGCAGCTCTGGAGGAAGCGAAACGCGCCAACGAAGCAAAGTCCCGATTCCTGGCGATGATGAGCCACGATTTTCGTACCCCCCTGAACGCGATCCTGGGGTTCAGCGACATCATGCGGAACCAGATTTTCGGACCGATGGAGAATGAAAACTACAAACGCTATGTCGACGACATCCACATAAGTGGTCAGCATATGCTGGCGATGGTGGAGGAGATTCTGGATCTGTCCGCCATCGAAGGCGAACACAGGGCCTTGAGGCCCATGCCGCTGGACGCAAGAGTGGTTTTCGAAGAATGCCGCCGTAGTGTCGCAAGACAGGCGGAAGACGCGCAGGTGGAATTGTTCGTTCAACCGCCCACGGATGTCGAAGCGCTGGTCGCGGACCGGCGCGCCTTGATCCAGATCCTTCTGAATCTGCTTTCAAATGCGATCAAGTTTACGCCGTCGGGCGGGGCGGTTACGCTTGCCGCACGACTGGAACCGAATAACTGGGTTATCGACGTGCGCGATACAGGGGTCGGCATTCCGAAGGATCGAATCATGAGGGTTACCGAACCGTTTCGACAGGGTGATCAGGACCCCTATACGACGGAACAGGGCCACGGGCTGGGGCTTGCAATTGTCTGTGCCCTGGTTGCCGCGCATGGTGGAACGTTCGAATTGAACAGCGTCGTCGGCGAAGGGACGACGGCGACGGTCATTCTTCCACGGGAAACATCACAGGAGAGGGAGGCGGCCTAGACCCATGAGGTATCCGGTCCTGCTTGCCGCGGCTTTGATCCTTTTCTGTGCGCAATCTTCCCTTCTGCCTCGCGATCCCGCCATGGCACAGCGGATTTGTCCAATGTCCCTGGTGCTGGCGGTCGACGTATCGTCCAGCGTCGACAGGCGGGAATACAGGCTGCAGTCCGAAGGGCTGGCGCTGGCGCTTACCGACCCGGCGGTGATGGAACATATCCTTGCCACCGGTGGGCTTTGGCTTTCCGCCTTCGAATGGTCGGGCCGCTTCAACCATCAGCTTTTGCTGGACTGGACGTATCTGAACGATCTGGCCTCGATCGTGGCCGCGGCTGACGCGATCCGTTCGGTTCCGCGGTCGACGAACGAATATCCAACGGCGATGGGATATGCGATGGGATACGCGTCCCTGTTGATGCAGCGCGCACCCGAACGATGCTTACGGCGGGTCATAGACGTCGCCGGAGATGGCGTTACCAACGACGGCTTCCACCCGGTCAGCGCCTATCGCGCGTTCGATTTCGGGGACGTGACGATCAACGGGCTTGTCATTCTGGGGGCGGAACCGGACCCGCTTGCCTATTATCAGCAGAACGTCATTCGCGGCCCCGGCGCCTTCATCGAAGTTGCCGAGGGGTATGACAATTACGCGATCGCGATGCGGCGAAAGCTGATCCGCGAAATCACCGGCGGCAGACTGGCCAGCCTGGATTGACCTAGCACCGTCAGCTTTTTCCGTCGGCGTCCGTCTTCAGGTTCACCATCGCGCTGACACCGAGTTCCCCTGACGCAAAAGGCCCGCCGATGCGTGTTGCCGCCAGGTCGTTCGGATCGTGCGGCGGTTCCTTTGCCTCCATCTCTTCGGCATAGGTTTCCGCATTGTCTTTGGGCTTGTAGCCCAGGAAACGTGCCTTCGAATTGTCCAGTGACGTGCGGTCGTTGTTCGACACGCCATAGACCACCGCAAAGCCCACGGTCGGTGTCAGGACCGCCCGTTCGACCAGATGCACCAGGTCGTCATAAGACAGCCATGCCCACAGCGACCGGCGGCTGTTGACCGACGTACAAGAATAGATGCGCAGGTGCACCGACTCCAGTCCGCGCTTTTCGTAAAACAGGCGGCCCAGATCTTCCGTGAAGCATTTTGCCAGACCATAGAAACTGTCGGGGCGCTTGGGCACTTCCGTGTCGATGGTCTGATGGATCGGGTACATGCCGATCGCATGGACGGAACTGGCATAGACGATGCGTTTGGCACCGGCCTGAAAGGCGCTTTCCCAGACATTATAGGACCCGACGAAATTCGGACCCAGAAGTTCCATGAACGGGCCGTCATCCACGATCGCACCGAAATGCACGACCGTTTCGACCCCGTCCATCAGGGCGGCGACTTCGTCATAGTTCGCAAGATCGGCCCTGACATAGGTTTCGCCCGGCAGCAGTTCGCCGATGTCGTCCTTGATGTCCATAGACACCAGGTTGCCGCCCGAAATCTTCAACAGCGGTTCGCGGAGGTACGATCCAAGGCGTCCGGCGGCGCCGGTCAATACGATCTTGCCCATAAACTCGGTTCTCCTTTTCCTTGAAATCAGATCACGGCATGTTCGACGGCGCGCTCGCCGCTCAACAGCCGTCCGAAGCCCAGCAGTGACAGATCCAGGCTTCGGTATTCCCCATAGGTTACAAGTTCTGAAAGTCCGCGGCCGACAGCGGGTGCCTGCTGTAATCCATGTCCGGAAAAACCATTCGCGAACAGGAAGTTATCAACATCCGGCGGCGGCCCAAGGATCGCGTTCTGGTCGAACGTGTTATAGGCATAGTGCCCGACCCAATAGTTTATCTGTCGGATGCGTTCGAACGCCGGGACACGGGTTGCAAGCGCCGGCCAGACTTTGTTTTCCCAGATGTCGTGATCCATCGTGAAATCATCGAAATCGGCGGCCCGGTCATCGTCGGGCGGGCAGCCACACATGAAATACCGACCGTCCGCGCGCATATGAACGCCCGACGGGTCAATCGTCAGCGGCAGGTCCCGGCCCAGGTCATCCTCCGCCTCGAATACGAAAGTGAACCGCCGGCGCGGTTCCACCGGGATGTCCAGACCCGCCATCCGCGCCGTCCGTGCCGCGCGCGGCCCGGACGCGTTGATCAGGGTTCCGCAGGATATCGTCTCGCCACTTGCCAGCGTTACGTCTTCGACGGCATTCGCCGTGCGCCGCACTGCCGTTACATCGTTCGTGATATATTCGATACCGTTTCGCCGCGCCATCCGCCGCAGCCAGTCGAACATGGTGTTGCCGTCGAAATACCCTTCGTCGACAGGGTTGTGACTGCCCAACAGAATGCCGTCCAGATCATAGAACGGAAATTCGGCGGCGATCTCATCCGGTGTCAGAAGGCGTGTGCCCGCGCCCAGCGATGCCTGAAGCGCCTGGCACGAACGCAAATGGTCCGCAAAGGCCGGTGTGTCCGCCAGATAAAGATATCCGAACTGTTGAAACGCCAGTTCGGGGATATCGGGGTCACCGCCCAGACGGTCGCGGAAATTTTTGATGAATTCGGCCCCGAACTGGGAAATCCGGATGTTCACTGCACTTGAAAACTGCTGGCGTATGCAGCTGTTCGTGTGCGTCGTCGACGCGGTCGCATAGGTCGGGTCACGTTCCACGACCAGAACGGTCCCGTCGAAATCCGGGTTGGCGGACAGATGCCATGCGATGGAAGAGCCGATGACGGCGCCGCCGACAATGACGACGTCATACCGGGTGTGTTTGGGGCGGTCTTCGATCGGGGGCAGGGCCATGGGAACACCTGGGGGCGGGTGGAACTTGCCGCCACCCTATCAGGGATTTTCCGTCAGTCGAGTTCTGTGAACGCCGCCCCTCCGGTTCAGTCGATGGGGCAGGTCGCGTGACTGAATACCAGCGGTGGTTGGGGGCCAGGCATCGGGGCGCTGTCTTTACCGCCCGCTGGCACGTCGCGAACGAAATAGGCAATGCAATCGTCACCCCAATGGACGGTATTCGTGTCCAGGTCCAGCTGCCGGACGCTTCTGGATACGGCAGGGTGCGCCCCGACGAAATCCATCATCACGCCCAGATCATTCAAGTTCTGAGCATCGGGCGGCAACGCCGCGTGTGCGGATGCCGCAAAAAACAGACAGCCGGCCGTTGCGCCCAGGAATTTGCTTTGTCTAGGCATCATGAACCCGGTCCAGATCGTCGAATTCGGTCAGTTCGCCGTTGAAGAACAGCTCCACGGTGCCAACAGGGCCATGACGCTGTTTGGCGATGATGAGTTCGGCGACGTTTCGTTTTTCCGTCAGCATCTGTTCATGTCTAAGACGTCGTTCCTCGAACTTTTCCGGCGCTTCGTTCGGCCGCTGTTCGGGGCTTTCTTTCTCAAGGTAATATTCCGGGCGGTAGATGAAGCTGACGACGTCCGCATCCTGTTCGATCGACCCCGATTCCCGAAGGTCGGCCAGTTGGGGGCGTTTGTCTTCGCGGTTTTCAACCTGCCGCGAAAGCTGAGACAGCGCCAGAACCGGCACTTCCAGGTCCTTCGCGAGCGTCTTCAGGCCGCGGGTGATTTCCGAGACTTCCTGAACCCGGTTGTCGATGCGTTTGTCCGGCGGGCCCTGAAGAAGCTGAAGATAGTCGACGATGACCATGTGCAGACCGTGCTGGCGTTTCACCCGGCGTGCACGCTGACGCAGGCCCGTGATGGAAAGCGCCGGCGTATCGTCGATGTACAGCGGAATACGGCTCAATTCCTGACTGGCGACGACGACACGTTCGAACTCCTCCGTCTTGATGTCGCCGCGCCGGATCCGGTCGGAAGGTACACCGGCACAGGTTGAAATCAGACGCCCGGCCAGCTGTTCGGCGCTCATTTCCAGGGAAAAGAACAGAACGACGCCGCCTTCTTCGATCTCGCGCCCGTCTTCGGTAACGATCTTCTTGTAGGCGGCCGCGGCATTGTAGGCGATGTTGGTCGCAAGCGCGGTTTTCCCCATCGCGGGACGCCCCGCCAGGATCAGCAGGTCCGACTTGTGAAGCCCGCCAAGCCGTTCGTCCACATCCCGGAATCCGGTCGTGACACCGACGATGTGCGTGTCGCGCTTGAAGGCCTGTTCGGCCATCAAAAGCGCGGCCTTTGCCGCCATGTCCATCGACTTGACCGTCCGGTCGACCTCACCCGTCGTGGCAAGGTCGTAAAGGCGCTGTTCTGTTTTTTCGATCTGCTTGTCCGCGGTGAAGTCCAGGTCCTGATTGTCGTAGGCATCATTTACGATGTCCTCGCCCAGGCCGATCAGTTCCCGCTTCAGGTGCAGGTCGTGAATGGTTGCCGCATATTCCTTTGCGTTCAGCACGGTCACGACATTCGCCGCCAGCGCATTCAGATAGGCCAGGCCGCCTGCCTCCCTCAGCAGGTCATCCCCTTCCGCGATGTGTGACAGTGTTGCCGGGTTGGCTACCTGGCCCTTGTCGATCAGCGTCTTGATATGCTGATACATACGCTGGTGTTCCGGCACATAGAAATGTTGCGGTCGCAGCAGGTCCGCCGCCGATTCATAGGCGCGGTTGTTGCGCAGAATCGCCCCCAGCAGTGCCTGTTCCACCTCTGCGTTGAAAGGGGGCTGACGGACCGGACCTTTCGGTTCCTGGTCGCCATCCTGACCCCGGATCGGATGGACATTGGTGCTGGCTTCGGACGGATCCATTTAGTTCGTTCTCCTCTGAACTTCAGGAAGGAGACTACCTCGAGTCGCGCAACAGCGCAGGGTGAACAGATGTGAACCCGCCCTGTGGATATGTTGAATATCGGTTACAGGTCGCAATCCGCCCGGCAAAAAGAAAAGGCGCGGAGGGAAGGTCCCGTCCGCGCCTTAAGCGTTTTTTCGACGTGGATGTCGATCAGGACTTTTCTTCTTCGTCCCCTGCATCCGCGTCGGAAGCGTCATCGTCGCCGGTCACGTCGGCTGCTGCTTCCAAGATCTTTTCCGCGGTCTGTTCGTCGACCAGTTCGGCCGCGGCCTGCGCGACTTCCGCCGCCTGGCGTTCGGCTTCTTCGGCCATGTCGATCGCGGCACGCTCGGCCTCGGTGACGACAACCGTCTCACCGCGGGCGTGGCGTTCGGCCTGGGCCTCGGCTTCTTCTTCGGACTGCGCCACGTTGACATGGACCGTGACGGCCACTTCCGGGTGCAGGCGGATGCGGAAGTCGAAAATCCCGATCGTCTTGACCGGGCGTTCCATCATCACCTGGCCACGGCCGACCTTGATGCCTTTTTCGCTGATAGCATCGGCGATGTCGCGGGCATTGACCGACCCGTAAAGCTGTCCGGTGTCGGACGCGGCACGGATCAGAAGAACCGACATGCCCTCCAGGTCGCCTGCCACGCGGTCGGCTTCCTTGCGGAGTTCAAGGTTGCGGGCTTCCAGTTCCGCACGCTGGGATTCGAACCGGCGACGGTTCGCTTCCGTGGCGCGGACCGCTTTGTTCTGCGGCAGCAGGAAGTTGCGGGCATAGCCGGGCTTGACGGACACTTCATCGCCCATCTGACCCAGTTTTTCGACCCGTTCGAGAAGGATGATCTGCATGATGTTCGCCCTCCCTTAGCGGATCACGTAAGGCAGCAGACCCAGGAAACGGGCGCGCTTGATCGCCTGGGCGAGGGCGCGCTGCTTCTTGGCGCTGACGGCCGTGATGCGGGACGGGACGATCTTGCCGCGTTCGGAAACGAAACGCTGCAGGGTCTTCACATCCTTGTAGTCGATTTCCGGCGCATTCGGGCCGGAGAACGGGCAGGATTTCTTGCGGCGGAAGAAAGGCCGCCGTGCTGGACGCATCGCCATGATTTATGCCTCCGCTTCGGATTTGCTGGGACGCTCGGACCGTTCGGAACGATCACCCCGGTCGGGGCGGTCGCCACGATCAGGACGGCCACGGCCGCGGTCGCGGTCCCGTTCGTCCCGGCGGGCCAGAACCACGGACGGTTCTTCCGGCAGGTCTTCCGTGCGCACGGTCATGTAACGCAGCACGTCGTCATGCAGACGAAGGCGGCGTTCCATTTCAAGGACCGCGTCGGAATTCGCGTCGAAATTCAGGAGCACATAATGCCCCTTGCGGTTTTTCTTGATGCGAAAGGCGAGGCTGCGCAGACCCCAGTATTCGCGCCGTGAAATCGTACCGCCGTCGCTGGTCAGGATTTCCTGAGCCATGTCGGCGATGGTTTCCACATGGGACGCCGAAACGTCCTGCCGTGCAATCAGCACGGTTTCGTAATAAGCCATCGTTGTCACTCCCTCTGGCTGTTTCGTGGACCGGCGCAGTTTCCGAAGGTTTCTAGCTCTGCCGCCCGGCCCTAGCCGGCCCACATGGCCCGGCAAGGAGTTGTCGCAAAGGCAAGCAATACCTGCCTTGCGACCGGCGGCTTATAGGGGAAGCGATGGCCCGATGCAAGTGGTGTTCGTCGACCGACTAAGGCGGCAGAATTGGCCCATTAGCCGGCCTGACCCAAGGTGCCCAACCCGATCAGCGCCAGCACCTTTGTCCGGAAGGTCATGTTCGGCGCGACGGGTTCCTCTTCCGGGTCGTCCATCGGCTCATCCACATCGTCCGTGGGCGAAAGCAGCGTGCGCAGGTCGGTCGCCATGATGCGGTCCCGCGCATCGCCCATTTCATCCACCGTTTCGGCAAACCTTTTTGCCCAACCGGCGGACCGGTGCCCTGTGGGATAGGGACCCGACAGGTCAAGCCCAAGCTCGCTGTATAGCCGCGACAGCGGGACGGATGACAGATCGCGGCTAAGGACCCAGCGGCTGCGTTCCGTTCGGGCGATATAATTCAGCTTTTCCAGTTTGCGGGTGGTCCAGCCCAGTGCCTGCGGTCCGATCCGCGCGATGCGCGACAATTGTCGTTCGGAAAGGGGGCGGCCGTCCTGGGCCGCACGATGCAGCGCGTTCAGAACCGCAAGTGCGGAAGAAAGCCGGTGCAGTATGGGGAGTTCGCCGCGCCGCGGCGTACGCGACCCGTGGCGCCATTCAGGCAGCGCGGCCGCCATTTCCGCGCCCAGCAGGACAACCATCCAGCTGACATAACACCAGATCAGGAAGATCGGGATTGTCGCCATCGCGCCATAGATCGTCTCGTATGTCGGGAAATAGGTGACATACAGTCCGAACCCGCGTTTCAGCACGTCCAGAAGAATGCCGGCGACCAGCCCGCCAATCAGCGCATCGCGCCTGGCGACCGGATAGTTCGGCATTACCAGATACAGGATCGTCAGACCCGCGGTCTGCAGCAGGAAAGGCAGGACAAAGGCAAAGTTGGTCAGCGATCCGGTGACGCTTTCAACGCCGCTGGCCCGGGCGGCGGCGAAAAGATAGCTGGAAAGCGATATGGATGCTCCGAACAGCATCGGCGTCAATGTCAGCACCGCCCAGAAGACCAGCAGCCGCGAAATCAACCCGCGCGTCTGACGGACCTGCCAGATCTTGTTGAAGGTCGAGGAGATGCTCATCAACAGCATCACGGCGCTTAACGCCAGAAAGACGATACCGACCGCGGTCAAGCTGCCGGTCTGGGCGGTAAACCCTTCCAGATATCCGCGCACCTCATCCCCGACAGAGGGGATATAGCTGAAAATCAGGTCCATGACCTTGTCTTCCAGCCGCTCGAACGCCGGGAAGGCGGAAAAAATCGCAAAACTTACCGCCAGCAAGGGAACGATCGCCAAAAGCGTTGTGAAGGTCAGGGCCGCTGCGCGCTGCTGGCCACCGTTCAGGACGAATCGCAAACAGGCATAGGTGCTGAATCCGACCATGTTCTGCAGCACCGACCCAGGATTTTTCCTTGCCGCGGGGGGCGTTTTGTCAGGCCGTTCTGGGGGCGGTCCGGTGTCGTTCATTGGTGCTTTTCCAGTTTCGATTTCCAAAGTATAGCGGTTTTCCGGGCGATGTTGAAATGGCCTTGCCGGGCCGGGGTTCGCTTTGACGGATGGTCGGGCGCTTTGTAAGATTGGCGCATCCGGGTTGGGATGTGATTTTTCAGGATTTTTTCGGGAGCTTTGTTCACGCATGAACCGCTTTGAGGGCCTTATGAAAGGCAAAAGGGGCGTTGTCCTTGGTGTCGCCAATGACAAGTCCATCGCATGGGGGATCGCCAAGGCGGCGGCCGATGCAGGCGCAGAGCTCGCGTTTACCTATCAGGGGGAGGCGCTGGAACGGCGGGTCCGCCCGCTTGCGGAATCGGTTGGCTCGTCAATCGTCCTGCCGTGCGACGTGACGGACGAAGAAAGTATGGACCGCGTTTTCGGCGTGCTTCAGGACGAATGGGGCGGGCTGGATTTCATGGTCCATGCGATCGCCTTTTCGGACAAGGACGAACTGAAGGGTCACTATCTTCAGACCACCCGCGGGAATTTCCTGCGGACGATGGATATTTCCTGCTATTCGCTGACCGCGCTGTCTCAGCGCGCGGCACCGCTTATGAACGACGGCGGGTCGATCCTGACGCTGACCTATTACGGGGCCGAACGGGTGATGCCGCACTATAATGTGATGGGGGTTGCCAAGGCGGCACTGGAAGCATCCGTGCGCTACCTCGCGGCCGACCTTGGTGATTCGGCCATTCGGGTGAATGCCATTTCGGCCGGCCCGATCAAGACGCTGGCAGCCAGCGGCATCGGTGATTTCCGCTATATCCTGAAATGGAACGAATTGAATTCGCCGCTTCGCCGAAACGTGACCATCGATGAAGTCGGCGGCACCGGTCTTTATTTCCTGTCGGACCTGTCGTCCGGGGTCACGGGGGAAGTGCACCATGTCGACAGCGGCTACCACACCGTCGGTATGGTGGCAGTGGATCAGTCCGAATCCGTGGCGGAGCTTCTGGCGGGCCTGACCAAGAAAGCTGGCTGATGTCCCATAACAGTTTCGGTCATGTGTTCCGGGTGACAACCTTCGGGGAAAGCCATGGCCCGGCCATCGGCTGTATTGTCGACGGCTGTCCGCCGCGTATCCCATTAGGCGAAGAAGACATTCAACCCTTTCTGGACAAACGGCGTCCCGGTCAGTCGCGCCATACCACGCAGCGGCGCGAAGCGGACCAGGTGAAAATCCTGTCCGGCGTTTTCGAAGGCATGACCACCGGCACGCCGATCGGCCTGTTGATCGAAAACACCGACCAGCGGTCGAAGGACTATAGCGACATCGCCGCCAAATTCCGGCCCGGACACGCGGACTACACTTATACGACCAAGTACGGTATTCGTGACTATCGCGGCGGCGGCCGGTCGTCCGCACGGGAAACGGCGATGCGTGTTGCCGCCGGCGCGATCGCGCGAAAGGCGCTGGACGTGTTGACGGACGGTGCATCCGATATTCGCGGCGCACTGGTTCAAATGGGGCCGCACGGCGTCGACCGGGACAAATGGAACTGGTCCACCGTCGATGAAAATCCCTTTTTCTGCCCGGATGCGGATGCGGCCAGGGCGTGGGAGACGTATCTGGACGGTGTGCGCAAATCAGGGTCTTCCTGCGGGGCTGTGATCGAAGTGGTGGCGGACGGTGTGCCGGCGGGGCTTGGCGCACCGATCTACGGCAAACTGGATTCCGACCTGGCGGCGGCACTGATGTCGATCAACGCGGTCAAGGGGGTGGAGATCGGCGCGGGGTTCGATGCCGCCGCATTTTCGGGGGAAGAGAACGCGGACGAGATACGCATCGGCAACGACGGAAACCCGATTTTCCAGTCGAACCACGCCGGTGGTATCCTTGGCGGCATTTCCACCGGACAGCCGGTCGTCGCGCGTTTCGCGGTGAAACCGACCAGCTCCATCCTTTCACCGCGGCGGACGATTACCGCGGACGGGGAAGAGACCGAAATCGTGACCAAGGGTCGGCACGACCCCTGCGTCGGCATCCGTGCCGTCCCGGTGGGGGAGGCTATGGTGGCCTGCGTGATCCTGGATCACTTGCTTCGCCATCGTGCACAGTGCGGCTGATAGGGGCTTGGTTCGGCGTATCATCACTCTCATGTCCTACAGCCGGGTTGGACCGGGTCACCGCTTCAATCCAGTTAACCGTCAGACGTTCTGTTAGGGAAGTTTCAGGGCTGCAGGGGAACGCATTGTACTTTCCAGTTGGGGATAGAAACGGCTATTCCCTTCGGCCATAGGGGTGATGGTCCCCAACAAATTGGAGGATACCCATGACCAACCGCGACACTATCCACGCCCTTCCGGTACCCGAAGAATCAGCCCTTGATCCCGACCTGCAGAAGTATTTTGCCATCTGCCGCGAGAAGCTGGGTCTTTTACCCAATGTCCTGCGCTCATTCAGTTTTCGCCCCGAACGGCTGCGGCGCTTCATAGACAGCTATAACGAGATCATGCTGTCCGATGGGGCGTTGACCAAGTTGGAGCGAGAGTTGATCGCCGTTGTAGTTTCATCCTGCAACCGCTGTTACTACTGCCTTGTCGCGCATGGGCAAGCGGTTCGCGATCTGTCCGGCGACCCGGAACTGGGAGAGGCCATCGCACTGAACTACCGCGTTGCGGATCTGGACGAGCGTACAATGGTCATGCTGGACTATGTCTGGGCACTGACCGAGAGCCCGAACGATGTCGACGCCGAAGACCGCGAAATGCTTTTTGATGCCGGGTTCGGTGATGAGGCGATTTGGGAAATCGTCGAGACTGCAGCTTTCTTCAACTACACTAATCGCCTGGCGCACGGTCTCGAGATGATGCCGAATCGTGAATACCATTATATGAGCCGGGACCGTAGTGTCCGCTGATTTCCCGACCATTCTAGATGATCTGAACATTGCACAGCAGTATGATCCAATGATAATGGCGGTCGGCCAATCGGCCCGGTGACCAGCGATACCGCAATTCTGGCGACTCTGGTACATTATCTGCATAAACGGGACGGGTGTGCGGGCGAAGAATTCCTTCGGCCATTAACCATTGCTAAGGAGCTTTCCTGCACCATTCCGTGCCGCGATGCGGTATATTGCTGCGTCAATGGTGGGCTGCGGGGGCAGGCAATCGCTCACGTGCCCGGATATGGCTGAGGTTGGTTCGGGGAATGTCGGGCGCCAGGGCGGTTTCATTCGAAGTATATTATCTGCAGTACGGACGCTGGCAGATACACCACCGCTATGGCACGACAGAGCGGGATGAAGCCATAGAAGAAGCAAAGCGTCTGGACACCCAGGGACATTTCGATGCGTCCTGCGTGGTGCGTGAGGCGTGGGACAACGCGACCGGCACCGCATCAGAATCCGTTATTTACCACAGCCCCAAACTGAAGACGAAGCCGCCGGTCGGATTTATCACCGCCAGCCAGGATGGCGGCGCGAAACCAGGTGGCGGATCAGGCAGTGGCGCGCGGGGACCGATGGCGAATGCGCCGGAAGGATCGGCCGCCGCGAACGCCATGAAGGACGCAAAAAAGCGGGCTGAAGAATGGAACAAGAAATCCGCAGCAGAGGCGGCCCAGGCAAAAAGGGAGCCGTCGATCCGCAAACCGCCTGTCGAGGAGGCGGAGGCCGACTGGGCTACCGCCATTCCCAAAATTCTGCTTGGATTCCTGGCCGCATGCGTTGTCGGAACGATTGCGGGCATTGTTGTCTATTATGCGATCCTGCAATTGACCGCTATGGGCATGAACCTGGGTCGCCAAGTGAATCAGGTTGTCCTGATCGGCGCCTGGTTCAGCGGATGGGCCGCGACGTTTATTCCAATTCTGCGCAAGATTTTGAGCAAGGTTCGAAGTGGCCGCCGACGGTCGCGGCAGGCAGCGGCCGTCGCTGGAACGATGGTACCGGGCCGCCCGCGGGTCACGGCGTCCCAGGCACTGTCGAAGGCAACGAATTCGCTGGCCGAACAGCAAAATATTGCCGCGGGCAATGCCCCGTCCGGTGGGGGCGCAGCGGATGCCGTCGGCTCGCCATTGGATGATCAGGACATCGATCTGGATGGGAACTCCGACCCGGATGCCGGGGGCCAGGTCGGTTTGAACGAACCTGAGCCGGACAATCAGGAAGGGGGCGAGGCGGAACCGCCCCTGCCTGACCCGCCGGAACCGCAGGCCACGCCGGAAGGGCCGGAAGCATTGACTGCCGCGTTGGCATCGCTGGTCGCACAAGCCCACAGCCTTTCGGGCAACAAGCTTGAAAAGGACCATTTTCTGCGGTTCGGCGCGATTCTGTTCCTGGCAGGCGCGGCGGAATCCCTTTCACGGCGGTTCAAAGTGGCACCAAAACAGGTCACCACCATCCTTGCGGACCAGATTGAAAACATGGGGGTATCATCATCCATGGCGCTGGGGTTTGCCGCCAACATCGACGAATATCTTTTGGATAAAAGATATTTTGAAATGTATTCGGCAGGGCGCAGCGGGGCATTGGCTGCCGGTGGCGATTCCTCATCGGATACCGGAATAGAATCCGCCTTTCAGGACTGGCGTTCGCCGAAGTCACCGTCCGGTCAGGATCCGGACCCCAAGACCGACCCGAAACATTATGACGGTAAACCGGACGAGAAGGATGCGCATGGCTTTGTAGCCGTGCTTTTCACCGACATCGTGAATTCCACCAAGAAACAGCAGGAAATGGGCGATGAATGGCTGATGAATGTCGTCCGCGCCCATAACGATATCGTGCGCGAAGCCATTAACAAACGCGGCGGGCGGGAAATCAAACATACCGGTGACGGGATCATGGCGTCGTTTCCGGCGGTCCAGGGCGCCGTCGAAGCGGCGCTTGCCATGCAAGAAGGGATCGCGCGATTTTCGAAGATGATGCCCGACCTTGGGTTCGAAATCTGTGTCGGGATCAGCGCGGGCGAACCCATTCACGAAAGCGGCGACCTTTTCGGGACTCCGGTCAATCTGGCGGCGCGTGTATTGTCCAAGGCCAGCGCAAACGAAACCGCCGTCAGCAGCATCGTGCGTGAAATGTGCCGCGGGAAGCATTTCCTGTTTGAGGAAATCGGCCGGTTCGAACTGAAGGGCTTTGATGAGGCACAGCCGATTTTCCGTGTGAAGGACCGGCGCAAGAAGGATCGGGTGCCGGCACAGGACCAGCCCCGGCAGGCCGCAGTCAGCTAATCAGTATGACACTGTTGACGATTCGAATCGGACAGGCGGTTCGGCGATGGCGTCCTGTGCCGCTATCAGCGCCAGTTCCCGGGTGCCCGCACGCGCCGTTTCGGCAAAGACGGCTTGGACCGCGGACGCAGTTCGGGAAAGGGCTTCTGCCGTTTCGTGCCCGGTGATCTGTTGGGCCAAAAATATGGCTGCGGTCAGATCGCCCGCCCCGTTGGGGGACGGGTCCAGATTGAACTTCGGTGTTCGGACGATCCAGGCGCCCTCTCGGGTTACTGCCGCCATGTCGATCATGTCCGGCGGGGTCTCCTCATGTTCCAGACTGGTCAGCAGCACCGTGCCGGGACCCGCATTCAAAACCGTCCGGCACGCGGCCAACGCATGTTCCAACGTATCCGTCGGCATGCCGGTCAGCAGCTGTAACTCAAAGGCGTTTGGGGTGATGATGTCCGCGGCGGCGACGGCGCGGCGTTCCATGAATTTCGGAATTTCCGGTCGGACATAGATACCGGGTTCGCGGTCACCCATGACCGGATCACAGCAATAGACCGCGTTCGGGTTTGCCTGCCGAACCAGATCGACCGCTTCCAGTACCGCATCGCCAATCGCCGCGTCGCCCAGATACCCGCTCAGGACTGCGTCGCATTGCCCCAAGACGCCCAAATCTGCCAGACCGCGGATGACGTCGCGGACGGTTTCCGCGGAAAAGACCGGACCTTTCGGAGGCCCATAGCCTGCATGCGCCGCAAACATGACCGTGTCGATGGCCCATGCGGAATGGCCCAGCCGCTGCAGGGGGAATATGGCGGCGGAATTCCCGACATGGCCAAAGGCGACGTGCGACTGGATCGAAAGGATGGCCATTGAAAAACGTCCGACGGGGGTGATGTGGCGGCTTGACCGTTGGTGCGACAAAGTCCAACGAAGAATGGTTCGCAACAATGCGCCGCCGATCCGGCCGGAAGCAAGGGTTTAAGCTCTGACATCTAAATCTCCAACCGTTACGCCGCCGTCCCAGAACAATATCCGCGGTGCCCTGTTCGTCGTCCTGTGCTGCATGCTGCTTGCGGTTACGACGCTGATTGCCCGTACACTTGGGCCCCAGATCGCAGGGGACGAGGCGCTGCACCCGGTACAGATTGCATGGGCGCGGTTCTTCTTCGGCGGGATGGTCGTGATACCCGTGGCATTGTCGCGCGGGCATGACTTTGCCAGTCCCAGACTTCATGTGCATTTCGGGCGGGTGGTGTGCGGCCTGGGCGGTGTCGCGGCCATGTTTGCGGCCGCCGGCCTTATGCCGCTGGCGGAGGCGACAGCCATCAGCTTCCTGAGCCCGCTGTTCTCTATGGTCTTTGCCGTGATTTTCCTGCGTGAACTGGTCGGCCCTTGGCGTTGGGGGGCGGCGGCGATCGCCTTCGTGGGCGCCATGGTGCTGACGCGTCCCGGATCCGATGCGTTTCAGCCCGCAGCCCTGATTGCCCTTACGGCCGCGATGTTCCTGGGCGCGGAATTGATTTTCATTAAAATTCTGAGCGGACGGGAACCGCATTTGAAAATACTGGCGATCAACAATGCAATGGCGGCGTTGCTGGCGAGTATCGCAGTACCTTTTTTCTGGGCTTGGCCGTCACCGGACCAGTGGGCGTTGCTGGTATTGCTGGGCGTCGTCATGGTGGCGGCCCAGACGCTGTTCCTGAAGGGGATTACCATCGCTGACGCCAGCGTCGCGGCGCCGTTCTTCTATACCACCTTGATATTTGCCGCGGTCTACGGATGGATCGTGTTCGGTGAGGTGCCGACGGGGGTCGCCCTTGCCGGCAGCGGCTTGATCGTACTGGGTGCGCTAGTAATGACATGGCGGGAAAATTTGGCAAGGCTGCGTGCGGAAAAGCATTGAGATTTCCATCAAGCGGAATATATTTCAATCAATGGAAATTAAACGCTGATGGAATAATCATATGTCACGTCAAGTTCGCCCCCGCCGTTCCGCCTTGTACATGCCGGGTTCCAACCCGCGCGCCCTGCAGAAGGGGCGCAGTCTGGCCGCGGATGCCCTGATCCTGGACCTGGAAGATGCGGTCGCACCCGATGCAAAGGAAGATGCGCGCACAAACATCATCGATGCCCTTGCCGAAGGGGGATACGGACAGCGGGAAATCCTGATCCGCGTGAATGGATTGGAAACGCCGTGGGGGCGCGGCGACCTGACCGCGATGGCCCGGTCGGGTGGGGACGGTATCGTCCTGCCGAAGGTGGAAAGCGCCGATATGGTGCGAAAGGCCATTTCCGTTCTGGAATCCGCGGGCGCTCCGGAAGAACTGGGACTATGGTGCATGATCGAAACGCCGCTGGGCGTTCTGAATGCGCAGGAAATCGCCGCCGCGTCGCCGCGAATGGCGGGTTTCATCATGGGAACGTCGGACCTGGCGAAGGAACTGCACTGTCTGCATACCCCCGATCGGCTGCCGTTCATCACCAGCCTGAACCATGTCATTCTGGTTGCGCGGGCCTATGGTCTGGCGGCACTGGACGGCGTGCATCTGGACCTTGCCGACGATGCGGGTTTTGATGCGAGTTGCAGGCAAGGGCTTGAACTCGGCTTTGATGGCAAGACGCTAATTCATCCCAAGACGATCGATCGCGCCAACGCCGTCTTTGGCCCCGACGCCGATGAAATCGAACACAGCCGGTCCATCATCGCCGCGTTTGAAGAGGCGCAGGCAGCCGGAAAAGGCGTTGTCGTGCTGGACGGCAAGCTGGTTGAAAATCTGCATGTGGACAACGCCCGGCGTATCCTGGCCATGGCGGATTTGATCGAACGTCTGGAAAGCGACAGCGCCGCCGCGTAACCGGCACCACCGCATCGCTTCAACCCGCGGTCGGATCATCTGAAAATCCCTCTGGGACTTCCATAACGTCACCTGATTGACTAATCTTTTCGGGCTGGCGCGACGGAATCACGCGGGTTCCCGCGTCAGAGGAGGATGATGACGGTGTCTGTTCGCCAATCCTGTCGCCGTTCCGTTCGCCGGTGGGCCATGGTATTCACTGCGACGGTACTTTTCTTGCCGGCTCTGTCGGGGCCGGACCTCGCGCACGCACAATCCAAATATGAGGAATACGGCCAGGGCGGCCATGGCGCGGCGGCGGACGCCGACTATGACGAAGGTTGGCGCGCGTATGAGGCCGGCGACTATGCAACCGCAATCCGGATCTGGGAGCGACTGGCCGACCAGGGTGATGCACAGGCCCAGAACAATCTGGGTTATATGTACAAGACCGGTGTCGGAACCGACGTGAATTACCAGCGCGCGATCTATTGGTACGAACGTGCGGCCGATCTGGGTCGAGTCGAAGCGATTTATGATCTGGCGATCATGTATGATGAAGGCCTTGGCGTAAGCCGCGACTATGTGGAAGCCCGGCGGCTGTATGAGCGCGCCGCCCGTGAAGGTTTTTCGGACGCCCATAACAATCTGGGCGTCATTTACGCAAACGGAAACGGGGTCGCGACGGACGCGCGTGCAGCCTATTTCCATTACTCGATTGCTGCGCGGACCGGCAATGCGGATCTGGCGCGCGAAAACCGCGACAATATTGCGTCGCGGCTTCATCCGTCAGAAGTAAACCGCCTGGACCGTTTGGTCAGCAATGCCAATGACACCGACCTGTTCTCCGACCACGTCGTTGCCTTCGAAAGTGGTCGGGTCGGGTCGAATGGCGGCACATCCAGCTTTGGTGCGGACGACAAGTTGGGGGAAAGCTACGGACCGCCCGTATCGCAGCACGGCACGCGTGACGACCCCGACATGACGCATCAGGACATTAGGGACCTTCAAGAGGTTCTGGCCTATCTGGGGTACAACCCGGGTCCGGTGGATGGCATTGTCGGTGAACGCACGCGCGAAGCCGTCCGCCAGTTCGAAGCCGATATGGGCTGGGAAGTCACGGGTGCGATTACCGTCAACACCCTGATGGACGCCAATGACGTGGCGTTCGAATCCGGTCCGATCCGGACTGCCCAGTTCCCCGAAGGAACGCGTAAGGGCGAAAGTGCGGAAACAATCGTCGTCGCGCCGACACCGGAAGTCGAACCCGACAATCAGGGTGTGGATGTGGCGGTTGCGGACGAACCGGATCCGGACATCATCATCGTGGAACCTGAACCGGCGGAGACGGAACCGCTTGCGCTGGATGTACCGGAACATCTTTCCGGCACCAGCCCGACAATGACGCTGGACGGTCGTGTGACAGGCGGTGCGGAAGGGCCGATCACGCTTCTGATCGATGGCGATTATGTCGAAGTCGCGCAAGACGGTTCGTTCAGTCACGACGGGCTTTATGTCGTCGACGGTCAGCGCCGCGTCCTGGTGACGGCAATCGATTCCGGTGGCAATCAGATCAGCACGCTGGTCCTTCTGGAACGTCAGCGGGTCGAACCGGAACCGTTTGATGCGTTGGAACTCGAACTTCGACCCCTCAACCCGACCCAGGCGGCGCCGCGGCCGAACCCGACGGCAGTTGCACTGATCATCGGCATGGAAGAATACCGTGACCTGCCGTCAGCCGAATTCGCGGAACGCGACGCCAAGGCGTTTGCCGACTATGCGGAACATGCACTGGGTATCCCGGCATCGCGTATTCGCAGCCTGATCGGTCAGGATGCGACCTTCGGCGAAATTCAGCGTGCCCTGCAGCTTTGGCTGCCCGCCATGGTCTATCCGGGACAGACGGACATCTATGTCTATTTCGCCGGCCACGGCATGCAGGACCCGGCGCAGGAAGGGACGTACCTGATCCCGTTTGATGGCGATGCGCAGTTGCTGGACCGTCTGGCGCTGAACCGGGACGAAGTGCTGGAAGAACTGTCGGGTCTGAATGCGAGGTCCGTCACGGTCATGCTGGACACCTGTTTTTCCGGCCAGGGGCGTTCCAACGAATTGCTGGTTGCCGGTCGGCCGGTCTACGCGGTCCAGACAAACCGTGTACCAACGGGCGTCACGGTGCTGTCGGCCGCCACCGGTCAGCAGATTGCCGGGAGCCTTCCCGATCAGCGGCACGGGCTTTTCAGCTACTTCATGATGCGCGGACTGGAAGGCGCGGCGGATGAGAATTCCGACGGGATTCTGACGGCGGGTGAGCTTTCCGACTGGGTGCGGGACAATGTCTCGCGCGCGTCCGGCCTGCTGGGCCGGCAGCCCCAGACGCCCGGAATAGAAGGTGACAGAGAGGCTGTTCTGGCCCGATACTGACGTTCCGCATTCAATGGCACGGAGCGCGCTATCATGCGAGATGCATCGCAACCGAAATCCACGATCGGCCGGTTTTTCGAAGATTTCACCCTGAATGAGACGATCGATCATCCGTCCCCCCGAACGATCACGGAAGGGGATGTTGCGCTGTATCACGGTCTGACCGGTAACCGCTTCGTCCTGCAGACATCCAACCAGTTTGCCCGGAATGTCGGCTATCACGCGGCCCCGGTGGACGATATTTTCGTCTTCAATGCGGTTTTCGGACTGTCGGTGCCGGACATCTCACTGAACGCGCGGGCCAACCTAGGCTATGCGGAATGCGATTTCCTAAGTCAGCTTTATGTCGGGGAGACGATCCGGGCGCGTTCTACCGTAATCGGTCTTAGGGAAACGTCGGGCGGGGATGCCGGTATCGTTTATGTTCGAACCGAAGGGTTGGACCACAGGGACATCGAACTCATGCGGTTCTGTCGGTGGGTACTGGTGCCAAAACGCGACCCGTCTGTTGCGACCGCCGCGAACTCGGTGCCGGAACTGGCGCCGTCCGTTCCATCAATTACGGTGCCTAGGCACAAGCTGAACCGCCATTGGGTGGATCGGCTGGCGGGGTCGCCCTATCGCTGGGACGACTACCAGGCCGGTGAAAGGATCGACCATCACCATGGAGTTACGATCGACGATGCGGAACACAAGATCGCAACCCGTCTGTACCGCAATCCCGCCCATGTCCATTTCGATGCAAACAAGGCCGAAAAGGGACAGCCCATCGTCTATGGCGGTCATGTGATCTCCATCGCGCGGGCGCTCAGTTATAACGGATTGGCGAACGCGTGCATTGTCGCATCTATCAACGGGGGACGGCACATTTCCCCGACCTACGCCGGTGACACCATCTATGCCTGGACCGAGATCGCGGAGAAGGTTGAGCTGGAACATCGGCGGGATATCGGAGCCTTGCGCCTTGTCACGCGTGCGATGAAAAACCGAAGCTGTGAAGACTTCCCGGGGGAGGACGCGGATGGGTGTGTACTCACGCTGGATTATTCGGTCATAGTGCCTCGCCGCTAGGGTTCGGTGTTTGGTTTGGCGAATCGCTCAAGAACCTTATAGTGCGATGGTGTTCCGAGTGAGTCGGGTTGTCTTGTGCAGGAAGTGATTTGTATGTGGAGTGGCCGGCCTATGCGCGGTTTCTGCCTGTTTTTGGCATTCTTGTGCTTTCAGTTTGACGCCGGGTCGAATGCCATGGCGGGGGAACTGCCCGAACCGACCGGGCCGGAAATACTGGTTGTCGACGGTGCCATTTCTGTCACGAACCGGGGCGGGACAGCGGTCCTGGATCACCGGATGCTCTCAGACATCGACACGAACCGGTTCACAACCGGCAATCCGTGGGACGGGACGGTCAGCACCTTCGAAGGTATCCGTTTGTCGCGCCTGCTGGAGGCATTGGGTGCTTCCGGTTCTGGTCAGATTCTTGTTGCCGCGCTCGACGGTTATGTGGCCGAAATTCCCGTTTCGGATTTTGTCCAATATGAACCGATGCTGGCTTGGTCACGGGACGGCGAACGAATGACCGTTCGTGGCAAGGGGCCGCTCTGGCTCGTTTATCCCTATGACAGTTTTCAGGAACTCGCTGGCGAAACATATTCCGCCCGGTCCGTTTGGCAGGTAGAGCGAATTACCGTCGAATGATTGACCCCGGCAAAGCAACACGTTCGTCGCGCCGTATTTTCATTGCGGCAGCGGCGGCGCTGATTTTGTCAATGGCCGGAATATTCTGGGTTCTGATCGAACAGAACGAGGCACTTCGAACTGTCAACTACGAGCGGTCTGCAATCGCGCCGTTTCAATTGCGCACTCATCTGAACATCGCTGATGTCGAACTGCAGCGTATCGCGCACGGTCTGCCGAACGCTTCCAGGGACAGGGCGGTACTTGAGTTCGATATTTTCATGGAACGTCTGATCAGTCTGGAGTTCCGGCCCCCCTATCCGGCGCTTTTGACGGACGATCTGGCGGACAGGTATCAGGAAATTCGTGCGCTGGCTGATCCTCTCGACGCTGCGGTCAATCAACTCCGCGACGCCCCCGAAGGGGAATGGACGGCAGTGGCACTGGACGTGTCTTCGGGATTGGCTGTGCTTGACGCACGCATAGCCGCACTTGCATCGCTTCTTAACCAAAAACTAGCTGAGGGAAGACAGGCGGAAGCGGACTCGGTCCTGTTTTCGATCCGTGCGCTCATGGTCTTTCTTGCCGCCCTTTTCCTGATTGCGGGGGTTCTGGCCTGGGTTCATTTGCGAAATGTCGGTTCGTTGAGCGATGCCAATGTGCGGCTTACGCGATTGACCGAAGAACTGGCCCGCGCGCGCGAGGTTGCCGAACGCGCGAACGTTGCCAAGTCGAAGTTTCTTGCGGGTATGAGCCACGAACTTCGTACCCCCTTGAACGCGATCATCGGATTTTCCGACATTATCCGGATCGGTGGCGACGCGGTCACCGCTGACAAGGCACGGGAATATGCCGAAGACATTCACATGAGCGGCACGCACCTTCTTGCGCTGGTGAATTCCATTCTGGACACGTCGCGGATTGAGGCGGGGACCATCTCGCTGGAATTGCGGCCGACGGAACTGGGTCCCATCCTGGATGAGGTATCGGACATGTTGGCGGTCAGCCTTCGGCGGAAGGACATTACTCTTAACCGGCAGAACGATCGCCCTCTTTTGCGCGCTGTCCCGGTGAATGGCGATGCGAACGCCATCCGGCAGATGATCATCAATCTGGTGTCCAACGCGATCAAATTTACTGAACCGGGGGGAGAGATCGGCATCGACCTGGGCCAGCCGCAGAAGGATCAGTTGGCCGTGACCGTCTGGGACAAAGGGATCGGCATTCCAGCCGATGTTTTGCCCCGACTGGGCACGCCGTTTGAACAGGGGCGTGACGCGGGGAAGCATGTTGATCCGATTTCCCTGATGCCGGGTGTCGGTCTTGGTCTTTCGATAACCAAGGCGCTGGTTGAACAGCATGGCGGCTCCCTTTCAATCGAAAGCCAGGAAGACGTGGGAAGCCGCTTCACGATTACATTCCAATGCAGCAAAACGATACCTGAGCAGGCGGGTACGGAACCCGCGCAATGACAGGTCCGTTTCATTGCATCCGATCCACCCGGCGGGCGTCACAAGTGTTTCCACCGCCTTTGTCTTGAGGTCGCCACCCGAAAGACATAAAACCCTTGCAAACCATGCGCGGTTTCGCGGCGAACAAATCACACCTTTCGGGAGGTCAGGAATAAAATGACTCAGACGATTTCACATTTCATCGGCGGTCAGGAAGTGGCCGGCACCAGCGGCCGTTTCGGCGATGTGTTCAACCCGGCGACGGGCGAAGTCATGGCAAAGGTCCCCTATGCCAGCCGAAGCGAAATCGACGCGGTGGTTCAGAATGCCCTTGCCGCGCACGAAGTCTGGTCCAACACGGCCGTGCCGAAACGGGCGTCCGTTATCTTCCGCATGCGCGAGCTTATGGTGGCGAACAAGGACCGCATTGCCGAAGCAATGTGTAAGGAACACGGCAAGACGCTGGCGGACGCCGCTGGTGAAATCCAGCGCGGCATTGACGTTGTCGAATTCGCAGCCGGCGCGCCGCACCTGATGAAGGGGGAATTCAACCATAATATCGGTGGCGGCATCGACCTATATTCGATCCGCGAACCGGTGGGCGTCATCGGCGGTATCACACCGTTCAATTTCCCGGTCATGATCCCGCTTTGGATGGGCGCGATGGCCATTGCCTGCGGCAACGCCTACATCAACAAGCCGTCGGAACGCGACCCGTCGGCGCCCATGCTTCTGGCTGAACTCTGGAAGGAAGCGGGCCTGCCGGACGGTGTCTGGAACGTGGTTCACGGCGACAAGGAAGCGGTCGACGGGCTGCTGGAACATCCGGATGTCCCGGCCATCAGCTTTGTCGGGTCGACCCCGGTCGGTGAATATATCTACCAGCATGGCTGTGCCCACAATAAGCGGGTTCAGGCATTTTGCGGCGCGAAGAACCATATGGTCATCATGCCGGATGCGGACATGGACCAGGCCGCGGACGCGTTGATCGGCGCGGGTTACGGGTCCGCCGGCGAACGCTGCATGGCGATTTCCGTCGCCGTTCCGGTCGGCGAGGAAACGTCGAAGGCGCTGATCGACCGCCTGACGCCGAAGGTTCAGGCGCTGAAGATCGGCCCCTACAACGACCCGGAAGCCGACATCAACCCGTTGATCACCCGCCAGGCGAAGGAACGCGTGGAAGGCCTGATCCAGCGCGGCGTCGACGAAGGGGCGTCGTTGCTTGTCGATGGTCGCGGCGCGACCATGCAGGGCTACGAAAACGGCTTTTTCGTGGGCGGTACGCTGTTCGATCAGGTCAGGACCGACATGGAAATCTACAAGACGGAAATTTTCGGTCCGGTCCTGTCCGTCATGGCCCCCAGCGCCTATGAAGACGCGGTCCAGATGATCAATGACCATGAATACGGGAATGGCGTTGCCGTCTTTACCCGTGACGGGGACACGGCGCGGCATTTCACCAATTCCGTCGATGTCGGCATGATCGGCGTGAACGTGCCGATCCCGGTGCCGATGGCCTTCCACAATTTCGGCGGCGCGAAACGGTCGAAATTCGGCGACACGCAGATGCATGGGCCGGAATCCATTCGTTTCTTCACGAAGATGAAGACGATTTCCAGCCGCTGGCCGTCCGGCATCAAGGAAGGCGCGCAATTGGCGTTTCCAACCAACAACTGATCTATCGGAATTCCTTTTCACAGCCCCTGCCCAACGGCGGGGGCTGTTTTGTTTTGGGGGAGGCGTCATGATCCTTCACATCCGATGCGGCGAGGATATTCGCGACAGTCTTGTGCGCGCCGGAGATCCAGGCACTTTTCAGGAATGGAGCGACCCGGTCTGCCGCGGACCGGTGCCGCCCGGATTGGACCGGGCGGACCTGCGTGCCCTTCGTGCCGACTGGATTTCGAAAGCCTGGCAGCTTGATGCCGAAGACTGCCTAAGGAAGCAGGAGGGACAGGACGCTGCGCTCGACCGGCTGGATGACTATGACAAGGTGATCCTGTGGTTTGAACATGATCTGTATGATCAGGCCTGTCTCATCGCATTGCTGGACCTGATCGGGGTTCGGGCAAACATGTTCATGATCACCATCAAGGACCACCCATCGGCGCATCCGCGCTTCTTTGGGTTGGGGCAACTGGAACCGGATGATCTGGGGGCGCTGTTTGGAACGGAAACACCGGTGACATCGGCACAGGTCGACCAGGCCCGCACGGCCTATGCCGCCTTTCGGGCCGGGGATGAAACCGCAATCAATGTCATTGCCGACTTGACGGAAGGGGAAAGTCCGCTTCCCTATCTACCGGCGGCCATGGCGCGCCACCTTGACGAACTGCCGGGGACGGACGGGCTGACCATGACTGAACGCCTGACACTGCAGGCTCTGGCTGCGGGGCAGCCGACCGCCGGCCGGTGCTTCGCCTATCTGATGCGTGAAACTGAACCACAGCCATTTCTGGGGGATCTGATGTATTGGGGCGATATTCGTCCGCTGTTCGAAGCACCGGTCCCGGCGATTGCACCCGCCCCGGCGGGTTGGGCGGATGTAATCGCACTGACGGACTTCGGATGGGCACTTCTGAATGGCGACGCCCGCTGGCAGGATGAAAACCCGCGCGATGGCTGGTGGGGCGGGCGGCACCTTGGTGCCTGACCCGCCTGGCTTCAGGTGCGGGTGATCGATACCCCGCCGTCCGCCAGAAAGGCGGTGCCGGTGACAAAACGCGCGGCGTCGGATGCCAGGAACAGGGCGGCGTTCGCAACCTCTTCCGGTTCCGCGATCCGTTTCAGGGCATGTAGTCCGCGGACGAAGTCCATGGCTTCGGGCGTGCCGGCGTTTTCCGTGGCCATGGGCGTGTCCGTTCCGCCCGGCAAAAGCGCGTTCACACGGACGCCCATTGGCCCATATTCGGCCGCCAGAACCTGCGTCAGGCCGACCAGCCCCGCCTTGCTGGCGGCATAGGCCGCCATGCCCGGGAACCCGACCGTATGGCCGACGAATGAACCGGTGAAGATGACGCTGCCCCGGTTTGCGGCGGCCATGGCGGCAAGCTGCGGCTTCGCACAAAGGAAGGCGGCCGTCAGGTTGGTTTCGATCGTTTGCGTCCAGTCCGACAGGGCCGTTTCCCCGAACGGAGCGGACCGCCCCAGGGTTCCGGCATTGTTGAATGCGATGTCCAGTTTCCCGAAATGGTCCATGGCGTATTCGACCAGCCGGACGCCATAGTCCGGGTCGGTTATGTCGCCCGGAACCGGGATGGCCTGGCCACCGGTCGCAGAAATTTCGTCACCGAGGCGGTTCAGTTCTTCGGCACGTCGTGCCCCGACGATGACCGATGCGCCGGCGTTCGCAAACAAGTGCGCCGCGGCGCGCCCGATGCCGCTGCTTGCGCCGGTGATGATGGCCGTTTTGTCTTTCAGATTTATCATGGCTGGTGCCCTTTGCGTTGTGTTGGTTGGTGGGCACGCTCTAACCCCGGCTGCTTTGTCACGACACCCGCTTCTTGCGCATGCTTTCACGCTTGGGCTTTCAGCCGCGGCGCCCGTCGCGATTCGTCCGCGGGCGGACATTTGGACTGAAAGAAGGTTGGGGAAATCATTGGAATCCTCAATATTTCAATTTTGTTGCGAAACATTCACGGAAATTTGACTGCGCGTGATCGCCCCCCTAGGCTGCAAAAAAAATCGACGTCGGGGGGCGCCGTACATGGGAGGTGCAGAGGTCGCGATCGGACCCACCAAGGTTCCGGTCTGGCCAAAAGAATCAAAGGTTTATCACTTGGACCCGATGCTGTGTGTCGTGTCCTTTCCCGATAATGACCTGATCCGGTCCGTGGCCGAAAAACGCCTTCTGGAAGCGGAGACGCAGTTTCGCGACGCGGAAGGCGACCGGTGGGTCGGCGCCGGCGGCGCAAAAATTCGCGATATCGGGTCCTGGCCGTGCCCGGCGATGAACTTGCTGCACATGCGGGCCAAAATGGCGTTCAAGAGCCTGACCGGTGCACAGGACGCCCATATCGACGATTGCTGGGCCAATGTCTCCCGCAAGGGGGAATATCTGGGGCCGCATTCACACCGCCGCACGGAGGTCAGCGCGGTCTATCACCTGGTCCCACCGGAAAAGGAAGACCGGGAGGTCTATAATGGCGCACTTGGCATTTCGGACCCGCGCGTCGCGCGCTGCTGCCCGACAAAACCGGGCATTATGACGTCCCAGATCTACCCGCCGCTGGACCCCGGGACGCTGGTGCTTTTTCCCAGCTTTGTCGTTCACTATGTGACGCCGCATCAGGGGGACGGGTACCGGATCAGCGTTTCCTGGAACATCTCCCGGGAGGAAATCCCGGGTGATGTCGCAGATGAATCGCTGATGGAAAGAAGCCCGACCTGATCTAGTACGAAATCTCCAACGCCTCTTCCGGCGGGACGTAAGCCAGGTTGTGGGCGTCGGCGACGGCCTTGTAGGTCACCTTTCCGCCCATGACATTCAACCCCTGACGCAGGTGTGTGTCCTGTGCCAGCGCCACGCGCGCACCATTGTTTGCCAGCGAAATCGTGAATGGCAGGGTCGCGTTGTTCAACGCAAAGGTGGATGTCCGCGCCACCGCCCCCGGCATATTGGCCACACAATAATGGACCACCCCTTCTTCGACATAGGTCGGATCCGCGTGGGTCGTCGGCCGTGACGTCTCAAGACAGCCGCCCTGATCGATGGCAATGTCGACCACCACCGCCCCGTCCGGCATGGAACGCAGCATCTCGCGGGTGATCAGCTTCGGTGCGGCCGCACCCGGTACCAGAACCGCGCCGATCGTCAGGTCCGCCTCACGCACGGACCGTTCAATCGCATCGACCGTGGAATAAAGTGTCTTAAGGCCGGTGCCACGGAACATATCGTCCAGTTCCGCGATCCGCCCCAGACTGCGTTCAAGGATGGTGACTTCCGCGCCCATGCCGATGGCCACGCGTGCGGCGTTCATCCCCGATACGCCGCCGCCGATCACCAGGACCTTTGCGGGCGGAACGCCGGGCACACCACCCATCAGGACGCCACGCCCGCCTTGCGCCTTTTCAAGGCAGTGGGCGCCCGCCTGCGGTGCCATGCGGCCGGCAACCTCGCTCATCGGCGCCAGAAGGGGCAGGCCGCCGCGGGGGCTGGTAACCGTTTCATAGGCAATCGCGGTACATCCGGACTTGATCAGACCGTCGGTCTGGACCCTGTCCGGCGCCAGGTGAAGATAGGTGAAAAGCACTTGGTCCGCGCGCAGCATTTCGCATTCAACGGGCTGTGGTTCCTTCACCTTGACGATCATGTCCGCGGCGTCGAAGACGCTTTTCGCATCATTGGCAATCTTTGCACCCGCCTCGCGGTAGTCGTCGTCGGTGACGCCGATTCCGGCACCGGCACTGGTCTGGACCAGGACGTCATGTCCATGGTGAACCAGTTCGCGCACCGCAAATGGCACCAGTCCAACCCGATATTCGTGATTTTTGATTTCCTTTGGAACGCCAACAAGCATTTCCTGAAACACCCCCCTATTTGACCATTCTTTTTTGTGATCTGCGCTCATTGACCAGCGCACTGTCTAGGACGCTATCAGCCCTATTTAAGAACGGACAGAGATATTTCCTCAAACTTTCCGTCGGTCAATGCCGCGGCCTCCGGTCGGTCCGGGCCGGCCTGGGTGAAATCGAACGACTGACCGACCAGAACATGCCCCACCGTGCCCGGGTCGTCATTCCGCGCAAAGGGAACCATCAGCCGGATCGTATCCAGTCGGCGACCACGGTCCCATTGAAAACGGCTGTGGGAAAAGACCGGCGCCTGTTTTTCGACACATGTGTCGAACAGGCGGCGGATGAAATCATGATAGTCGCCGCTCATGAATTCGGACAGCGGCCTTCCGGTGAAATCACTTCCCCAGGCGTCAACCATCTCCGTACCGACGACGCGGAAGATGGGTTCTCCGTCAACCAGATCGGCCAGAATCAGAAATGACAGAAGATGGGGAATGTGCGTCGGGTCGAACGCATCTCGACGCGGAATTGCTTGCCCCTGCGATATCAGGGACCGCCAATAATCCAACAATTTTTGATGCCGATCCGTCAGGTCGATTTCCGACACACATGTCCTCCCCAGGGTGTTTGGTTTGTGGTAATATTATACCCTAAAATACCCCCGCATCCAGACCCGCGGACGCCAGCATGCCGGCTTCTTCGCATGACGCGACGAACTCCTCGCGCCACTCGCCGCGGCACAGGACCGGTTCTGCCATCGGTTTCCAGCGCAGCCCCGTAGTGATGCTTTCCACGGCCCGTCGCGTACCCGTCCCGTCCATGCCGGCCCGAATATAAAGAAGGTACGGCAGGCCCTGCTTCTCCTCCAGCACCGCATAATAGGTTCTGTCGAAGAAGTCCTTCAGCGCCCCGGACATATAGCCCAGGTTTTCCGTGGTCCCCAGAATGATCCCGTCCGCGGGAAGGACGTCGTCCGGGCCCGCTTCCAGCGGTGGTTTGTAAATGACTTCTACATCATCGCCGCCGCCTTCGGCCGCGCCGCGCAGAACCGCGTCCCGCAGTCGGGCCGTATTCTTCGACGGTGCGTGCGCGACGATCAGTAGGCGTTTCATGGTGTCGGGTCCATGGGCCTAGACATCGATTTTAAGTTTCGCACCCTTTGCCCGGGACACGCAGATGCACATGATCGAATTTTCGGCCTGTTCATCCGGGGTCAAAACACTGTCGCGATGATCGACTTCCCCTTCCAGAACGTCGACGATGCAGGCGCCGCAGACCCCTTCGGAACAGCCCCATTCAGCGTCGATCCCCTCATCCTGCAGGACTTCCAGGATCGACTTGTCCTTCGGCACGGTGACGGTTTTGCCGCTTTGCGCCAGTTCCACTTCAAAGGAATCCGACGGCCCTTCCAGGGCGGTGGGATCGGCAGAAAAACGTTCGAAATGGATGCACTCCCCATCCAATCGGGGTTCCGCCGCGCCCAAGACAGCCTGCAGCAGCGGTTCGGGTCCACAGCAATAGACATGCGCCCCGGCGGGCATGCCTTCGATCAGCGCTACCGTATCGATGATGCCGTCGACATCGTCGTAACGGCAATGCAGCGCCTCCCCCAGGTTCAGTGCTTCGAATCGGGACTTGAAAGCGGCCATTCGCTGCGTGCGGGTCAGGTAATAGACCTCCACCGACTGTCCCAGCGATTGCAGACGCTGGGCCATGGCAAAGATCGGGGTCGCGCCGATACCGCCTGCGATCAGAACGGAATGCGGGGCGTCTTCCTTAAGCGGGAAGTTGTTTCGCGGGCCGCCCAGTTGGACTGTCTGCCCGGCCGTCAGTTTGTGCATGGCTTGCGACCCGCCACGGCCCGGTTCCTCGCGTTTTACCGCGACGCTTCCCCACCGACCGTCTGGATCCCAGGTCCACAGGGAATATTGCCGCATGACCCCACCCGGAAGGTGAACGTCGATATGCGCACCGGCACTGGCGTCGGAAAAGGGCGTGCCCTGTACGGCTTCGAAAGTGAAGCTGCGCGTGTCTTCCGACAGGTCTTCGACGGATTTCAGGATGGCATCAAAGGATGAGGGCGTCATGTCGTCTCCAAATCGCCGGCGGCGGCAAGCGGTGAGCCTAAACATCAATGGCCGCGAAAACTGCCTGAAACGTGACATGGCCGCAAGTGCGGCGATCGCAGATGCGCAGCATGACGGCAAGGCGCTTCGCTTGCGATTTTATCAATCTAACGTAACACTGCGTTCAACGAAACCGGAGCACCTGATTTTGGCCCGACGACCATTCGATTTGCCGCCGCTTACGGCGCTGCTTGCCTTCGAGGCAGCGGCCCGCAACGGCAGTGTCAAAGATGCGGCGGCCGAACTGAATGTCACGCCGGGCGCCGTCAGCCGGCAGATCCGTACGGTTGAAGATGAACTGGCAACCCCCCTGTTCACGCGGGTGCACCGTGGCATAGAGCTAACCCCGGAAGGGGCGGACCTTTCGGCCTCAATCTCACGGGGACTTGCCGACATGTCCGTTGTCTGTCAGCGCATCCGCCAGCGCCCCGGTTCGCCGCACCTGACGATTGCCGCCACGACCGCGTTCGCTGGAATGTGGCTAATCCCGCGGATGGGCACCTTCTGGCGCCTGCATCCGACGATTACGGTCAATCACCTTATTTCCGACGAATTGCCCAGCCCCTATCGCAGCGACATCGACCTGGCGATTGTCTATGGCAATGGGGCCTTCAGCGGCTTTTCGTGCATGAAACTCTACAATGACCGGCTTTATCCGGTCTGTTCGCCGGAATTCGCGCAAAAGCATCCCGCACGGACCGGTCGGGAACTGCTGAACTGTCCACTGCTGCGCATGAAAAGCGGGGTCGTGTCCTGGATCGACTGGGAATCCTTTTTCGAATGGACGGGGTTGGAAGACCCCGGATATTCCGGGCTTTCAATGAACAATTATACCGTAGCGATTCAGGCTGCGCGGGACGGGCAGGGGGTTGCGCTTGGCTGGGACCGTTTTGTCCGGGACCTGATAGACACCGGCGATCTGGTGCGTCTGACCGACCTCGAAATGCCGGCCCCCGGCGCGCAATATATCGTTTGGCCAGAAGGGCGTAGCACCGACCATGCCGCCGAAATCTTTCGCGACTGGCTGGTACAGCAGGCGCACGATTGAGTTATATTCAATCCACACCGTAAATTTTCCATCTTGAGCGGAAATCCCGTTCGGCAGTATCGAGAATATTCATTGGCTTTGACCAGGGTTCCGGCACGCAGCGCCGCACCCGTCTTCGACTTGAACAGGATGATCGCCATGCCGCTTGATTCCCTTGATCTTTCTTCGGTCCTGCGCCCCATCGAACAGGCGACCGGACTGCCTAACCAGGCATATGTCGGCCGCGACTGGTTCGAGGAAGAAAAACGCAAGGTCTTCTTTGACGGCTGGTCGGCGATCGGGTTCGGGTTCGATGCACCGGACGCCGGGGACGCCGTGCCGGTCGACTTCCTGGGCGTGCCGCTACTGATGTTGCGCGACCGGTCCGGCGCGCTTCGTGTGTTTCAAAACGTCTGTCGCCATCGGGGTATGATTCTGGTCAATGAACCGACCAGGATAAAAGGTGTCATCCGCTGTCCATATCATCATTGGTGCTATGGTCTGAATGGCGAATTGCGGACAACGCCGGATGTCGGCGGCCCGGGTGTTCATGACCACCCGAATGTCGTGAAGTCGGAACTGGGGCTGCTAGAAGTACGATCCTACGTCTGGAAGGATGCAGTGTTCGTGAACCTGTCCGGTACCGCCCCGCCGTTTGAAGAGGCTGCGGCATCCCTGTTCGACCGGTGGCGGGAATTCGACCAGCCGATGTATTTCGGTGGCGCGGACAGCACGTTCGAGCTGGTAATCAACGCGAACTGGAAACTTGCAATCGAAAACACCTGTGAAAGCTATCATCTGCCGGCGGTGCATCCGGGGCTGAACAGCTATTCCCGGCTTGAAGATCACTACCATATCGAATACCCCGGTGTCTTTGCTGGCCAGGGTACTGTCGTTTATAACCCGACCCTGGACGATGACGGCCGACAGTTCGCAGATTTCAAGCACCTGTCTGGGAAGTGGGACAAGGGTGCGGAATATATCGCGCTGTTCCCGAACATTCAGTTCGGCGTCTGCCGGGATCACGTCTTTTCCATGATCCTGATTCCGACATCGGAAGGGGCGACCCGGGAACGCATCGCGCTGTACTATGCGGACGCAGCGATGACGGACGATGAATATGCCGGTCTTCGGGAAAAGAATGCGACCCAGTGGCGCGGTGTCTTTCTGGAGGATATTGGCGTGATTGAGGGCATGTTCCGTGGCCGGAACGCGCCGGGTTTTGACGGGGGCCACTTCTCACCGGTCATGGACAACCCGACCTATGCCTTTCACCGCTACATCGCGGAAAAAATGGCGGCCTGACCGGTCCGGCTAGATTTTCCGGGCGAGTTCGTTCGCAAGTGCCCGGATTTCCTTTGCCGCGACCGAAGATCCCTTGGTTTCAAGCGCCGTGCGCCCGGTGACCATCGCGTCCGCAAAGGCGACCCGATTTCCAATGGTGGCTTTCGCGACCTTGACCGGATAGTCGCCCAGTTTCGTTATCATCTGGGCGGTCAGGTTTGCCCGCGGGGGTACGCGGTTGAGCACCAGAAGGACATCCGACTTTTCCTTCTGCGCCAGTTCCAGTGTTGGCATCGTCGCCCAGATATCCAGCGGACTTGGCTGTGCCGGAACAAGGACCAGCCCCGCGGCACGGACCGCGACGCGGGCATCAGTGTCGGCATGAGGCGGGCTGTCGATCAGGACATAGTCGTGGTCGTCCGCCAGTTTTTCCACGGTCCGCGCGGCGCGCCATCCGGTCACCGCCTCGAACGTCAGCCCGGTCTTGTCCTCGCCAAACTGTTCTTCGCGCGCGGCATACCAGGCTGCAAGGCTTTGTTGCGGGTCGATATCGACCAGGGCCACGGACTTTCGCTTCAGTACCCAGGCCAGCGCCAAATGCGCCGCCAAGGTGGATTTTCCGGCGCCGCCCTTTTGCTGGGCGATGGTAAGGATTTTTCCGGTCATGGTCTGTTGGAACCCATCAAGATGCGGTATGCGACGGTCAATCGTGACATTTCCATTGCTTTGCTGCAATGCCGTTTCGCAGGTGCAACAAACTGACGCCACTTGTCATTCGACAGGCTTGGCGGCATAAGCCGCGCCATGATCAATTCGGACAGGAAGACCGCGCGCCTTGCGCTGGACGAAAGCGGACTGGACCGCGCGGCGGCACTCCTGCGCCGTGGGTGTCTGGTCGCATTTCCGACGGAAACCGTCTATGGCCTGGGCGCTGACGCGACGAACGAAAAGGCGGTGGCATCGGTCTATGAAGCCAAGGGCCGCCCGACCTTCAATCCGTTGATTGTTCATATGTCGGACCGGGCCATGGTTTCGCGATATGTCGACCTGTCTGATCGGGCGGTAACGCTTGCCGACCGGTTCTGGCCGGGACCCCTGACCCTGGTCTGCCCGCGAAAGGCAGGCAGCAAACTGTCCGAACTGGTCAGCGCGGGCCTGCCGACGGTTGCGGTGCGCATTCCAGCCCACGGTGCGGCACGTGACCTGATTCGCCTTGCGGACCGGCCCATTGCCGCGCCCAGCGCGAACGCGTCCGGTCGGTTAAGCCCGACAGAGGCGGACCACGTTCTTTCATCCCTGGATGGCCGGATCGACGCGATTCTGGATGGCGGTGCCTGTACGGTCGGACTGGAAAGCACCGTGATTGATGTCAGCGACACCGAACCGATGCTTCTGCGTGCGGGCGGTCTTCCGTCGGAGGCGCTGGAAGCCGCCCTTGGTCAATCGATTCGGTCCGCGACGGAAGCGACAGACGATACCGCAGCGAAATCACCTGGAATGCTATTGAAGCACTATGCGCCCGGCCTGCCGTTGCGGTTGAATGCAAAAACCGCAGATGCGGGGGAGGCACTGATCGGTTTCGGCCCGGTTGCGGGCGATGATACCTTGAGTGCATCCGGCGATCTGGTCGAAGCGGCATCCCGGTTGTTCCGCCTGCTGCATCGCTTTGACGATCCGTCGCGGTTTTCCGGGATTGCGGTGGCGCCGGTGCCGGAAAGCGGCCTGGGGGTTGCGATCAACGACCGGCTGCACCGTGCGGAACGGGGCTGACGCGGCCTGAATTTTCTTCGTCCGGGGTGCGACGGAAACCCGTTTACCCCTGCGTCCTGTGATGTAACGGCGCCAAACAAAAACCGGCGCTGCGACATCATAGACGGAGAAAGAACAAGTCATGAGCAAGACCTCACGAGACATCGTCCTGATCGGAAGCGGTATCGGGCTGGCGCTGGCGTTGGGCGCGGGTACCGTTATGGCCAGCGGATGGGGCGGTCATCGCTTCCATGGCGGCGATCATGCCGAACATCTTCAGCACATGGTTCAGGAAATCGACCTGAACCAGGACGGTGCCATTTCGATGGAAGAGGCGGACCAGTTCCGCGATGCCCGTTTCAAGGCAATGGACGTGGATGCGGACGGGGAAGTAACCCCCGGCGAGTTTAGAAACGGTATCCAGGCCCATCATTTCGAACGCTTGGACAGTAACGCGGACGGCGTCCTGTCGCGCGACGAATACATGGTCGGCGAACATCACGACCCCGGGCGAAGGGCAATGCGTCGCTTCCACCGGCTGGACCAGGACGAGAATGGCAGAATCGACAATGAAGAGATGTCCCATATGGCAGGTCGGCTGTTTTCGCATCTGGACGAAAACGAGGACGGCATAATCGACGCGGACGAACTGGAAAGCGTGCGCGTTCGCATGCACCGTTGACAAAAGGCTGACGCGAAAGGGACGGTAGGCGATGGACGGCTTTTTCAATTCACCGAAATTGGCTGCCGTCCCCGACGCGTGTTTAGAACCGGTGCCATCAAGGTGTCCGGCCAAACTCGGGAGAGGCATGTCGGACCAGTCGCATGATTCCGGTGGTCGCCGCGCGCACGCCGCGGATGCCTCCTCGATGGGGGAAGGCGACCTGTTGGCCGAAGCACTGGCGGGCGAAGCCTGGGCCTTTCGTGCGATTCTGGAAAGGCATCGCGCACGGGTCTTTGCCAACTGCTATCGCATTCTGGCGGATTCGGCCGAAGCGGAAGACGCCGTGCAGGAATGCTTTTCGCGTTTGTGGGACACCCTTACGGGACGGTCCAAGGCAAATGCCCCGGATCGTGACGCCGGCGGATGGCTGATGCGCACATCCCGAAACCTGTGTATCGACCGCCTGCGGCGACGCAAACGCTGGGTCCATGACGAGACGGTGATGGAAATGCAGGCCGATGACAGCCCGGATGCCGAAGCCGACCGCCAGACCAGCGACGTAGGCCGTGCGGTGCGCGACGCGTTGAATGCGCTTCCGGACCGGCAACGGGCGGCACTGGCCCTGGTTCATTTCGAAGGGTTGCCGCAACAGGACGCGGCCAACCAGATGGATGTTTCGGTGGATGCGCTGGAATCATTGCTGGCCCGGGGCAGACGGGCGCTAAAGGCGGCATTGGCCGCACAGAAGGAGGATCTGATATGACACAGGATCCGAACAGCATGGGTGGGAATGTGACGGAAGATCGTCTGATCGAAATTCTGGACGCGTATGGCGCGGACCCGTTGGCATGGCCGGAACGGGAACGCTACGATGCCCAACGCCTTGCGGCGGACCCGTCCCCCCGTTTGGCTGCGGCACTGGATGATGCTGCGGCACTGGATCAGTTGCTGTCCCGGGCGAGCGTGCCGGAAATGTCCGACGCCGCGATCGCCCGGCTGGTCGCGGACGCGAAACCAGGCCAATTCGCAAAGGTGGGCCGGCTGTTTAGCCAGTTGAGCGGCTGGACCGGACCAATCTGGCAGCCGGCGGGTGCGCTTGCCTGCGCGTTGTTCCTGGGGATAGGCGTTGGCGTGGCCGAACCGGACTTCACGGAAACGGACGACGACCTGGTGCTGGCGAAGACCATGTCCACTGAACAGATCGAGAAGGTGATCGAGGAAGAGGATATTTTCGGTTTTGGAGGTGATTTATGAGTACGCCCGCGCCGCGCCGCGCCCGATCCTGGCTGTTGTTCGGATCGCTGGCGCTGAACCTCTTTTTCCTGGGATTTTTTGCGGTCCAGACGTTTCATCACGGCCACGGACCCAGCCACTGGGAAGAACGCCGCAGTCAGGGCATGTGGGGCATGATGCGCTACATGCGCGGGTCAGAAGGGGGCGAAAGGTTCCTGGACCGGCTTTCCAGTGCCGACCGTCAGGTGATGGAACAGCTGAAGACCGATTTCGGCCCGGAATTCGAAAAGGCCTGGACGGAACATCTCAACGGGCGCAGTGCCGTTCGCGAGATTCTGCAGGCCGAAACCCGCGACCGCGATGCGCTGTCTGAAACATTCACAGAGATTCAGGCCAACCGTGCCAAATTTTCGGATCTGCTTCATTCCGTCATCATGGAAGCCTATGAACGGATGTCCGACGAGGGGCTGGCGATCCTGGGGGAAGGCGGCCGCGGACGGCACGGCGGTTAGACCCGGCTAGTCGCGTTCCGCGCTGAAATAGGTCTGGACCAGCAGGTTTGCGACAGCGTTGTGACCGCTGGCATTCCAGTGGACACCGTCCGCACCTTCCAGCCTTTCGCCTGTCGCCAGATGCCATTCACAAAAATAGAGGGATGCGTCCAGAGTTGCGAAGCCGTTATCGTGGGCTGCCGACCTAAAAGCGTCATAGGGCGCAAAGACCGGACCGGGGGCATCACAACCGGCGTCATAATGGGACTGAGAGGGCGGGTTCATCACAAAGACCGCTTCTGACGGATCAATGCCGATTGCCGCCAATTCCGCAAAAAACCAATCCAGAAGCATGGTCAGTCCCTGTGCATCCAGTTGTGTGCCGTCACTGCCAATTGCCCGGGCGATCAGGTCCGAGACACCGACATTGTGCACAAGGTAGGCGATAAGCGCCGAATGCTGTGCGGCCCGTGACCCCCAACCCTGCCGGTATTCCCGTAGTGTCAGCGTCAGATCGCCGCCTTCCGCCCGCAGGTAATGGAAGCCGGGGAAAAGTCCAAACCGGTTGAAACTTTCATCGAAATCGTTCGGTGATATGAAAAACACCAGGTGGCGGGGGACATAGTGTGCCACTGCATGCCGGGCCCAGACGGTATACTGGGTCAATGGCGCGCCGCTCATCGCAAAAGTATAGACGGCGGCATCTCCCTCCATCGCATCGCGCATGCGGAAATGGACCGTGTCTTCTTCCGGGATGTCGGGGGATTCGATCTGGCTGTCGCCGATCAGGGCGATGACGGGAACATCCGAATTGAACGCATAGTCCGTTGCATTGACGAATCCGGCATTGTTCACCCGTCGCGTGACGGCATTTTCCATCAGCCAACCGTCGGACAGGGTGGCATTGTCGTTGGGGACGCGTCGTGCAACCGGCATTTCCGGGGTGACGTCCGCCAGAAAATAGCCGTTCGATACAGGCAGGAACCGAAATGCGACTTCCAGCGCCAGCAGAAGTGCCAGCACGTTCAGGCCTGTTTTGCCAAATCGTTTCATTTCCCAACTGCCGCGCAACGTCCGATGGAGGCGATTAACCTATAGTAATACAGGGACTTATCACGTAATACAGCGCCAGTTTGGAACCACCGGGTCATGCGGGAAGGGTCGGGACGGTCGAACCATGGCCAAACCAGCGACGGGAAAGACAAGGAAATCCACCGGCCGTGGCCCCGGAAAGCCGCGGCTGCTGATCTTTGTCGTTGCCTACAACGCGGAAAAGACCATTGGTTGGGTGCTGCAGCGTATCCCCCATGAACTGATGGACGCGTACGCGGTCGAGGCGCTGATCATCGACGATGCGTCCCATGACGACACCTTCCTTCAGGCGGAACGGGACAAGGCGGATATGAGTCTTCCGTTTCCGGTCCACGTTCTGCGCAATCCGGTCAATCAAGGTTATGGCGGGAACCAGAAAATCGGGTTCCGGTATGCGATCGACAACGGTTTCGACATTGTCGCACTGGTTCACGGGGACGGTCAGTACGCGCCGGAATGTCTGGCGGAACTGGCCGAACCGTTGCGGCAGGGAACGGCGGACGCCGTATTCGGATCGCGCATGCTGACACGCGGCGCCGCGCTGAAAGGGGGAATGCCCCTTTATAAGTTTGTCGGGAACAAGATCCTGACCGGGTTTCAGAACTGGGCGCTTCGTACGGACCTGAGCGAATTTCATTCAGGGTATCGGCTTTATTCCGTTAACGCGTTGCGGGCCGTCCCGTTTCACCTGAACGCACAGGTCTTCCATTTCGACACGCAGATCATCATCCAGCTTGTGCTGGCGAAGAAGCGCATTCTGGAACTGCCTATCCCGACCTACTACGGGGACGAGATCTGCCATGTGGATGGGCTTCGTTATGCGTGGGACGTCTTTGTCGCAACCTTCAAGGCGCGATGCCAGGAATACGGCATCTTCTATGACCGCGCCTATGACTGTTCCCCCGATGTCTCGGAAGAGGTTTATGAAGGCAAGCTTGGGTTCGAAAGCCCGCACAGCGCGTCCGCCGACCTGATTGCGCCCGACAGCACGGTTGTCGATCTGGGCGGTGGCAATGGTGTCATGGCGGGTGTCCTGAACGGTAAGGGGTGCAGGGTCATCGGGGTTGACCGGGACAAACCATCCGATGTTTCAAACTTTGCCCGATTCCTGAAACGCGACCTGAACAAGCCGCTGCCGGATGAGGTCTTTGCCGACGCGGACACGGTCCTGATGCTGGATGTGATCGAGCATCTGTCGGACCCTGAATTGTTCGTCGACCGGTTGCGGGAGTCGCCGACGATAACGACCGGCACGACCCTGATTGCCAGCACCGGCAATGTCGCGTTCCTTTTGACGCGGCTGTCGCTGATGGCGGGTATGTTCAATTACGGAAAGCGTGGCATCCTGGACCGGACGCATACCCGCCTGTTTACAATGCGCACGTTCCAGCGCCTGTTTGATCAGGCGGGGTTCGATGTCCTGTCGACCCGGGCGCTTCCGGCGCCGTTTCCATTGGCCTTTGGCGGCGGGTGGGTATCCAATGCTCTGATGGCGATTAACAATGTGGGACTGAAGATATTGCCGAACCTGTTCGCCTATCAGGTTCTGATCACCGCGCGAAAACGGCCGACCCTGGACGAACTCCTGAACGACGCTGTCACCCATTCGGAAGAACGCCGCAAAGACGCTAGTCCGATCGGTTGAGGCAGGCCGCCTGCCGCTGCGAAATCCCTTCGCGCGGCAGGGTGATTATTCCACCGGTCCCATGGGTCAGGTTCGCAACATAAGCCAAAACCCGGCCCGGCCCTTCCGCATCGGCCAATGGCTCCCCCCGGTAAAGTGCCGCATCGAAGATCGGCGCATAGAACAGCATCCCTGAACTCAGGGCGATTTCCCGCCAACGTGCGGCGGCCTGATCCATGGCGTCCTCGCTCCTGAAGGCAGCGCCCAATGGGGTAACCGCGGGCGCATCAATCGATACGGTCGACCCGGACCCGAATGCGATGGTCGACGCAGCATACCCATCGGGACAGGCGATATCCTGGTCGGTGATCGCGCGCCCGAAACTTCCGGCCAGATAGAAGGCCGTCACACCGGACAGGATGATGGCGGCGACCGGCAGAAACAGAAGGTGTGCGGTGCCCTGTATCGGCCGGGACGCGGCGTCTGTGGTGCGTTCGGTCCCGTTTCGGGACAGGAAGCCGATCACCGTGCGGATGCCATAGGCGACGGTGACCGCCATCATACCTGCCATGCCGATATGCACCCTGTTTTCACCCCCGTGCAGAAAGGGAATCGACAGGATCTGCCCGATACCCGCCAGCAGGATCAATACCGCGATCGGGTCCCGGCGAAATCGTATTGCCGCCGACGCCAGCCCGATCAGAAAGGCAAGGTAGACCGCGACCCGTATGGGCTTGTTGTCGACAAATCGGAACAGACCGGCCCGCCCCAACTGGTCGGCATATTCCAGCCATGCCCCGGCGATGACCGACAATGGGCGGTCCAAGGCCGCATCGCCGACGATCTGCAGGAAGCGCGCCCCCTGTTCCGCGATGGGAAGGTCGTGCAGGCCGGGATGATCGTCAAAAATCTGGACCCAGCGTGCCTCTTCCCGGACGGATCCTTCCGGGCGACGGCCCAAATATTCATCCCCCATGACGATGACCGCATACCATGACTTCGGCGCGTTGACGAAACTGGGGCTGTCCGGGGCAATGGTCCGTGCCACCGCGATATGGAACAGACCAACCGCGACGATACCGGCCACGCATGCCAAAACCGTGCGTATGCGGCCCAACGGTCGGCACGGCACCGCCAGTGGAAACAGCAACAGAAACGGCAGGGTGAATACCGCGCCCACGCGATAGACAAATGTCAGTGCCAATGCAGTGATGCCCGCCGCAAACAACCAGGACGACCGCCTGACTGCGCCTGCCAACAGCAATGCGGCGGCGACGGTCCCCAGGAAGAAGCCAATCGGTTCGGTCGAAGCCGCTCCGACATGTTCATGCAGAAAGTCGATCGCGACGGCCATCGCGGCCAGCCCCGCGCCGATACCGAACACACCCATCGCCACCCGCCCGAACTGATAGACAGCAATGGCGCACAGGGTTGAAAGCGCGATGCTCAAAACCGTCAGGTCGAACTCGTGATTCTGCCAAAGCCCGGCAATGAAAGCATTGGCCAACGGCCGTCCGCGAATGGTTGTGAAGGTCCCGTCAATCAACAGCGGCAGGGAATTCGAAAGGAAGTCCGCCGCATCGCCCAATGGAAACCGTCCCCAACCGAGCCAGCGCGTTGGGATTGCCTGTTGTGTTATCAGGATCTGGGCGCAGACGATGAACAGGGTCGGGAACAGGATCGCCAGTACAACAGGCACGCGTTCGTTCCCGGAATATCGTTGCGACAGGAATGCCGCCAGGGCCGCCGCAACATAGACGGCAGTCGGCATCCAAAAATACGTGGAAAGCGGCAATATCGGACTTAGCGTGATTGCGGCCACAATCAGAATGATCGGCATGGCAATAAGAACCGTGCGCGGGTCCTTCACGGCTGGTCCCCTTCTTCTGCAAGTCGGGGCAGAATGCTTGCGATGTGGTCCGACAGTGCGGACTTCCAGTCCGGAACGGTGATCCCCAGCATTTCTTCAGTCGATTTGGGGTCCAACGCCGACCAGGCGGGCCGCCGGGCCGGGGTCGGAAATGCGTCGGAGGTTGTGGGGCGCACTTCCCGGCAGGCGAACCGAACACCCTTCGATCGGGCGAAGTCGAATGCGCTGGACACCAGGTCGAACCGGCTTGCCGCACCTTTGCAGACGCCATGGTGCGTTTCGCCCATCCCGCGGCCACTTTCCAGACAGCGCCAGACGATCCGTGCCAGCGCGATTGCCGATGTCGGACTGCCGATCTGGTCGGTGACGGCTGAAATTTCGGTGCGGGTCAACGCAAGGCGCAGCATTCGGTCGACGAACCCGGTCCCGAACCGCGGCCCATAAAGCCACGATGTCCGAAGGATCGTCGCATTGTGATCGGCGTCCCGTACTGCCGTCTCGCCCGCTGCCTTCGTCTGTCCATAGACGCTGATGGGCGCGATGGATGCGCCCGGGGAAAGGGGGGCATATTCATCGTTCCCGCCGAATATGAAGTCGGTGGAAATTTGAATGAACCGTGCGCCGTATTCGGCGCACCATTCGGCCAGGATGCCCGGCGCATCTGCGTTGATGCGCATGGCGGCTGCCGGGTTGTCTTCTGCGCCGTCAACATCCGTAAAGGCCGCTGCATTGATCAATACCTGTGGCGCAAACCTGTCCAGGGCCGGGCATAGACCGTCCAGATGCGCCAGATCGAACTCAGTGCGGGGCGGGGCGAGGATGCCGACACTGTCCGGCTTCGTCTGCTGAAGGGCGGTGCCAAGCTGGCCCGCGCCACCGGTAATCAGAACCTTCACGGCGCAGTCTCTTGCGTCCAGCGCGGGGCATCGGCCAGGGGCAGACCCGCGCGATCTTTGTCATTTAGGATCATATCCGAAATTGGCCAATCGATGCCCAACACGGGGTCGACCGGCGCGATGCTGATTTCCTGTTCGGGGCGGTACGGTGCATCGACTTTGTACATGACCAGCGACCCGTCGGTCAGCGATTGATAGCCATGGGCAAACCCCTTGGGCACCCAAAGCGATTCCGCCCTTTCCACGTTCAGGGTGACGGCTGCCCAGTTCCCCTCTGTTCGGCTGCCAGCGCGAACATCGATGACGACGTCGAATATTTCCCCCACCAGGACGCTGACCAGCTTTCCCTGTGCGCCGGGGGATTGATAATGCATACCGCGCAGGACGCCGCGCCTGGATTGGGCGAAATTGTCCTGAACGAATTTGGTGTCTATCCCGCATTTGGCGAGGATCTGTGCGTTCCAGGATACCTGAAAATGTCCGCGCAGGTCCGCAAATCGCGGAATCGGGACCAGACGCGGCCCGTCCAAATCCTCCAGCGGCACCGCGCCCATTATTGTTCTGTTCCCTGTCTGGCAACGGCGCGCAGGTAGTCGCCATAGACGGAACTGCCATACCCATCCGCCAGGCGCTCAACCTGTGTGGTATCGATCCAACCCATGCGGAACGCGATTTCTTCCAGGCACGCGATTTTCAAACCCTGACGGCGTTCGATGGCGGCGATGAAATCAGCCGCATCCAAAAGGCTGTCCGGGGTTCCGGTGTCCAGCCACGCCGTCCCCCGGCCCAATGCGACGACATTCAGTTTGCCGCGTTCCATATAGGCACGGTTCAGGTCGGTGATTTCCAGTTCCCCGCGCGCCGATGGGGTCAGGCCGGCGGCCAACTTGGGCGCGTCGCCGTCATAGAAGTAAAGGCCCGTCACCGCCAGGTTCGATTTTGGCTTCGCCGGCTTTTCTTCGATCGACAGGCAGCGCCCGTCACGGTTCATTTCGATGACGCCGTATCTTTCCGGGTCGGTTACCTGATAGGCAAAGACGCTGGCGCCGTCGTCGCGCGCCGCAGTTTCCCGCAAGACCCGGCCCAATCCTTGACCAAAGAACAGGTTGTCACCTAGGACCAGTGCGGACGGGGCACCGTTCAGAAAACCGTCGGCAATCGTAAGTGCCTGCGCGATCCCTTCCGGTTTCGGTTGTTCGGCATAGGTAAAGGAAATGCCCAGTTCCTTCCCGTCGCCCAGAAGCGACTGGAATGCGGGCAAATCGCGGGGCGTCGATATGACCAGTATTTCCCGTATCCCCGCCAGCATCAGGACGGAAATCGGGTAAAAAATCATCGGCTTGTCATAGACCGGCAGGATCTGCTTGCTGACGGCGCGCGTCATCGGGTGCAGCCGCGTACCGGCGCCGCCTGCCAAGACAATTCCCCGCCGCATGATCTAGCCCCCGTTTCTGGACTTCCCTGTGCCGATCCTGTGCCCATCGTAGCGGGATTCCAGGATCGCACGCCACCAATCCTCATGGTCCAGGTACCAGGCTACGGTTTGCGCCAGCCCGTCGTCAAAACTGACCCGGGCCTGCCAGGACAGGTCGTGCTGCGCCAGCGCGCCGTTCAGCGCATAGCGCCGGTCATGACCGGGTCGGTCTTCGACATGGGATTTCTGATCCAGATAGGATCTGCCGTCTGATCGCGGCCGCAGCCGGTCCAGATGTGCACACAGTCCTTCCACGACCTGAATGTTCTGACGTTCCTCGTATCCCGCAAGATTGTATGCCTGACCGGGGACGCCGGATGCCAGAATGGCCTCAAGTGCCGCGACATGGTCGTCGATGAAAAGCCATTCGCGCTGCTGCAGCCCGTCGCCATAAATGGGAAGAGGTGCACCGTCCAGCGCCTTTGCGATCATCAACGGGATGAGCTTTTCAGGGAATTGGCCGGGTCCATAGGTATTCGACGGGCGCGCGATCACGACAGGCAGGCCGTAAGTGACCTGAAAGGAACGGGCGAACCCTTCGGCACCGGCCTTGGAAGCCGCATAGGGGGAGTTTGGCCGGAAAGGGGAGTTTTCCGTAAAGGCGTCCGTACCGGCTGCACCATAAACCTCATCCGTTGAGATATGCAGGAACCGGAACCGGTCCTGTTCAGTCGGATCCAGACTGTCCTGCCAGTATCCCAATGCGGCGGTCAGGAGTTCGAATGTCCCGCATGTGTTGTTGGAAAGGAAATCACGGGGACCGTCGATGGACCGGTCAACATGACTTTCGGCGGCAAAATGGACAATGGCGACGGGGCGGTGCGCGGTCAGCAGTTCGTAAATGCGGTCCGTGTCTTCAACCGAACAAGCGACAAAGGTATGATCGCTGCGGTCCAGATACCCGTCCAGCCGGCCAAGGTTGGCGGCATAACTCATCTTGTCGACGGAAAGGACCGGGCGAGCCTGATCCAGCATCGCCCGTGCGAAATGGGACCCGATGAAGCCCGCCGCGCCGGTTACCATAATTGTATCCGTCACGGTGCGTCCCCCTTCGGATCAGGCCTTCTGCGCCTTTGCCCAACTGTCGCGCAGGCCGACGGTGCGGTTGAAGACAGGCCGGTCGGCCGTGCCGTCCGGGTCCGCACAAAAGTAACCCAACCGTTCGAACTGAACCGTCTCCCCCGCCGGAATGTCCGAAAGACTTGGTTCCACAAAGGCGTTCGCATTGATGTTGAGTGAATTGGGATTCAGGTCGTCGATCGGGTCGCCCGTCGCCTTGCCCGGTTCTTCCGCCGCATAAAGATGTTCATAGTTGCGAACCTCTGTCGGAACCGCATGGTCCGCGGACACCCAGTGAAGCGTGCCCTTCACCTTTCGCCCGTCCGGTGCATCCCCGCCCTTTGTCGCCGGATCGTATGTGCACAGAAGTTCGACCACGTTGCCGTCTGCATCCTTCACGAAGTCCTTGCAGGTGATGAAATAAGCCCACCGCAGGCGTACCTCACGGCCCGGACCCAGACGGAAGAATTTCTTGGGCGGGTCTTCCATGAAATCCGCCTTTTCGATCCACAATGTCCGGCTGAACGGGACTTCGCGGCTGCCGGCAGCTTCATCCTCCGGATTGTTGACGGCGGGAAGCCATTCGCTTTCGCCTTCCGGATAGTTCGTGATGGTGACCTTCAACGGGTCCAGAACGGCCATGCGGCGCTGGGCGGTCTTGTTCAGGACTTCGCGCGTACAGAAATCCAGCATCGGATATTCGATCTGGTTGTCCGATTTGGTGATCCCGATCCGCCGGCAGAAATCGACCAGGGCTGCCGCCGGCACGCCACGCCGCCGAAGGCCACGGATGGTCGGCATGCGCGGGTCGTCCCATCCGTTGACATGGCCGTCTTTCACAAGCTGGATCAGCTTGCGTTTGGACAGCGCCAGATGGGTCATGTTCAGCCGCGCGAATTCCGTCTGATAGGGTCGCGACGGCACAGGCAGGTTTTCGATCAGCCAGTCATACAGCGGGCGGTGATCTTCGAACTCCAGCGTGCAGAGCGAGTGGGTAACCCCTTCGATCGCGTCGCCCTGACCGTGGGCGAAATCGTATGTCGGGTAGATGCACCATGCGTCACCGGTTCGCGGGTGGTGTGCATGAAGAATGCGGTACAGCACCGGGTCGCGCAGGTTGATGTTACCCGATGCCATATCGATTTTGGCCCGCAGGCAGCGTTCCCCATTCTTGAACTCGCCGCCGCGCATTCTGGCGAACAGGTCCAGGTTTTCATCGACCGAACGGTCGCGATAGGGGCTTGGCCTTCCGGGCTCGGTCAGTGTGCCGCGATATTCCCTGATTTCATCCGGCGACAGGTCGTCGACATAGGCCTTACCATTTTCGATCAGGTGGATGGCGTAACCGTAGAACGTTTCGAAATAGTCGGAAGCGTGCTTTGCATCCCCATCCCAGGTGAAACCCAGCCAGCGGACATCTTCCTGGATCGCGTCGATATATTCCTGTTCTTCCTTCACCGGGTTCGTGTCGTCGAAACGCAGGTTGCAACGCCCCTTGAAGTCGGCCGCCACACCGAAGTTCAGGCAGATCGATTTCGCGTGCCCGATGTGCAGATACCCGTTCGGTTCCGGCGGGAAACGGGTGACGACTTCACTTACCTTTCCCGCGTCCAGATCCGCGCGGATCATTTCCCGGATAAAGTCGCGGCGTTCCGGTTCTTCCGATGTGTCGGTGTCACTCATTACAGCTTATTCCAGATCTTCAACTTCAGACTTGTTCCCATGCAGCTTCGCTGCCAGGGACGCTTCCAGGAAGGGGTCGATGTCGCCATCCAGAACGGCGCCGGTATTGCTGGTCTCGACCCCGGTCCGCAGGTCCTTCACCATCTGATAGGGTTGCAGGACGTAGGAACGGATCTGCCGGCCCCAACCGATTTCGGTCTCTGCCTCGAAATTTTCCTGTGCGGCTTCCTCGCGCTTCTTCAGTTCCAGCTCGTAAAGCCGCGCGCGCAGCATCTTGTGTGCCTGTGCGCGGTTCTTGTGCTGGGACCGGTCATTCTGACACTGCACCACGATCCCGGTCGGAATATGGGTAATTCGGATCGCGCTGTCCGTCTTGTTGACGTGCTGGCCGCCGGCGCCGGATGCGCGATAGGTGTCGATGCGCAGATCGCCGTCGTTTACGTCGATTTCGATGGAATCGTCGATTTCCGGATAGACCTTAACAGACGAAAAACTGGTATGACGCCGGGCGTTCGAATCATAGGGCGAAATCCGGACCAGACGATGCACGCCCCCTTCGGTTTTCAGCCAGCCATAAGCGCTTTCGCCCGTTACCTTCAGGGTTGCCGACTTGATACCGGCCTCTTCCCCGGGGCTTTCTTCCATCAGCTCGATCTTGTAGCCGTGCTGTTCACACCAGCGCGAATACATGCGCAGCAGCATTTCCGCCCAGTCCTGACTTTCGGTGCCGCCCGCACCGGCATGCACTTCCAGGAAACAGTCGTTTCCGTCCGCTTCACCCGACAACATGCTTTGCAGCTGCAGCTTGGCCGCGGTGTCGCGCAAACCGGCCAGCGCGCTTTCCGCCTCTGCGATCATGTCCTGATCGTCTTCCAGCTCTGCCAGTTCGATCAGGTCGACATTGTCGTGCAACCCGGTTTCCAGTTCACGGAATCCGTTGATGCGGCTTTCCAGGCCCGCGCGTTCGCGCATGACCTTCTGGGCCGCATCCGGGTCGTTCCACAGATCGGGGTCTTCGGACCGGGCGTTCAGTTCTTCCAGACGTTTGACCGAGACATCCCAGTCAAAGATGCCTCCTCAGCAGTTCCAGGGACTGCTTGAGTTCGTCGACGATGGCTTGCGTTTCCGCGCGCATGGGGGACTATTCCTGACAGATCAATTACCGAACGCGCCTTGGAATTAGGCGATGCGGCGGGTTCAGGCAAGCCCGTTCGCCTGCCGGCCGAACAAGGGGAAAGACGATGGCGAAACACGGCTACGAAAAGGGGCGTCTCAACCTTCCTTTCGTCGGGCACTGTACCTTTGGAAAGCAGCCGGCCTGCCTGGATTGGGACGCGATCGATGCGGATATCGCGGTCCTGGGTGCGCCGTTCGACATGGGCACGCAGTACCGCGCTGGCGCGCGGTTCGGGCCGCGCGCGATACGGGAAGCATCGACGCTTTTTTCCTTCGGGCACGACGGTGCCTATGATTTTGAAGATGATGTCACCTATCTTCCGGTCGATCAGGTGCGCATGGTCGATATCGGCGATGCGGATATGATCCATACGGATACGATCCAAAGCCACGACAATATCGAATTCGGGGTGCGCAAGATTCTGGATGCGGGGGCATTGCCTGTCGTGCTGGGCGGGGACCATTCGGTCCATATTCCCTGCATTCGCGCGTTCGCGGATCAGGATCCTGTGCACATCATCCATATCGATGCGCATCTGGACTTCGTCGATGAACGCCACGGGGTGCGCTACGGTCATGGAAACCCGCTGCGGCGAGCGTCTGAACTAAGTCACGTTACCGGGTTTACGCAGCTTGGAATTCGGAATGTGTCATCTTCCAATCGCCAGGACTATGAGGCTGCGCGCAAGGCGGGGTCCACAATCCTGTCCGTTCGTCATTGCCGGCAGCTGGGACTGGAAGGGGTGCTTGCCAAGGTTCCGGATGGCGCACGTTACTATCTGACGATCGACATCGACGGGTTCGACCCGTCGATCGCGCCTGGCACCGGCACGCCCAGCCATGGCGGATTTCTTTATTATGAAGTCCTGGAAATCCTGCAGGGCGTGGCTGCCAAAGGGGACGTGGTCGGGATCGATCTGGTCGAAGTTGCGCCCGACTATGACCGGGACGGGACGACGGCATTTCTGGCCGCGCAGCTTTTGATGAACGTTCTGGGTTTCGTCTTCCACGCGAAAGGCCGGTCCACGTAACCGCGAACCGGCCTTTGGTCTTATGGGCGGCACCAAGATCAGTGGCTGAACAGGACCGGCGCGGTCATGGATTCCAGGACGGTCCGGGTCGCCCCGCCCAGGATGGATTCCCGGATGCGGGAATGTCCGTACGCCCCCATGACGATCAGGTCCGCGCCGATATCCGCGGCTTCGTTCAGGATGACCGTTCCCGCTTCCATGCCCGGCATTACGGCATTGCGTGCTTCGGTACGAATGCCCTTTGCGGAAAAATAGTGCGCGGCCGGGTCGCCCGGCACTTCCTTGCCGCCTGATGTCCCGGTGATCGTCAGGACTGTCACGGATGACGCCTGTTTCAGGAAAGCCATTGCGTCGGCACTGGCCCGTGCGGATTCCGCCGTATCCGTCCAGCACACCAGGACACTGTCGCCCACCTTCTCATGCTTTCCTGCAAACGGAATAGCCAGCACGGGGCGACCCGCTTCCAGAACCAGGTCGCCGATGAGTTCACCGTCTCCCTGGCCCTCCGTCTCCGGATCGCTCTGCCCCACGATCAACAGGTCGCAGCCGCGCCCCGCTGTCGCGAGGGCCCGCGCAGGGTCGCCGCGCATGATGACGAATTCGGACCGGGCGCCCCATCCGGACCTGTCGGTTGTGGCTTCGAATTGCGCCTTCAGGTCGTCGGTGCGTTCCCTTTCCTGCGCCAGAAGCTGTTCGATCAGACTGATCGGAACCTGGCCGGCGACATAGCTGGGCATCTGCGGATCGATCTGGATGGCACACCCGATTAGGTGCGCGTCATGGGACTGTGCCAGGGACAAGGCGGCCGCCAGGGCGCGGTCACCGCGCGGGCTGCCATCGTAATGAACCAGAATTCGGTCGAGCGTCATGGGTCGTCTCCTTTCCCGTTTTTGAGCACGATCGCATTGTCGATTCTGATTATGGTGATTTAGTGGAAAGTACGCTTTGACCTCGCTCAATTCATGCAAGGCGTTGGCATTTCAGGGGAATTTCAAGGCAGGGCCTGGCCGTCCCTTAGAATCGCGCTTGCCGCTTCCGTATAACGCGCGTCGCCTGGTCCATGCAGAACCAGTCCGGGATGCATCCTTGCGCCGCCCCTGACACCCTTTCTTGCGCGGACAATCACGCGCTTGGCGGGCACGCCGGCGCGCGGCCACAAGGGAATGACTTCAATTTCCCCTGCCTTGCCGTGAAGAAGGGCCAGGATGTCATCCAACCGGTCCGCCCGGTGGACAATGATGATGCCACCCTTTGGCCGCGCCAGACGCAACATCGCGCGTATCCAGTCCTTCAGCGATGCAGTGCCTTCGACGTTCGATCGCGCCCGGTCCGCGATCGGTGAAGGGCTACCGGACGCCGCATCCTGATAGGGTGGGTTGGCAAACACCTGATCGAACCCGTTGGCGGGCAGGGCGGTTGCATTCCCTTCCATCAGATCGCCCGTCAGGATTTCAGACCGCGCGTCGAACCCGTTGGCGGCGGCATTGATCCGGGCAAGATCGGCCGCCGCCGCGTCCAGTTCCAGCCCCGTGAGTGCGACGTCCGGAACCCGCGCCCCATAACAGAAAAGGGCCGTTCCAACACCGCAACCGAGTTCAAGAACCCGGCCCGCCGAAATCCGGGGCACCGCCGCAGCAAGCAGCACGGCGTCCATCGCCGCGCGATAGCCGTGCGCCGGCTGCCGGATTGTAACCTTTCCGCCCAGAAAGGCGTCTTCGGTGACTTCCGCCATCGTCACGGAACCTCGTGCCCGGCATCCTGAAGCAGCCGCCGTGCGCGGGAATAGTCTTCATCCAGCACCATGATCCGTCGCGGCAGGATGCCGATCGACCCTTCGGCGATGCTGGTATGGGCGTCGAAGACAACGCTTTCTATTCCGGAATCCTTCAACAGGACTTCCAGAAAGGACAGTTCGACCGGATCGTTCGTGCGAAGCAGTTCCTTCATCGCATCAGGTGTCCTGCAGGGTATAGACCTCGGCCGGGGCGTCGCGCCCGCGTACCTGAACCGACCCGAGTTTCTGAATGGGAATGTCGTGCAGCAGGCCCGCGGTCGTATCGGCAATCAGGATGTCCGTCTGATATTCCTTGTTCATGTTCTCCAGCCGGGACGCCAGATTCACCGTGTCGCCATGAACGGTGTAGTTCATGCGCGTTTCCGCGCCGACATTGGCGGCGATCATGGGGCCGGTCGCAATGCCGATACGGTTGCGCAGTTTTCTGCCGCCATAGTCCCGATCCCGCAAATGTGCACGCATTGTCCGGGCGGCCAGGACGGCCTTTTGTGCATGGTCGGGGTCGGCCAGCGGCAGGTTGAAGACCGCAAGGATGGCGTCACCCTGAAACTGGGTCACAATGCCGTCCTGTTCGTGCACGATATCGACCATGTCGGTGAAATAGGCGTTCAGAACCGCGATCACCCGTTCGGGTCCCAGTTCTTCCGTCATGCGGGTGAACCCTTCCAGATCACAGAACAGGACCGTCGCCGTCACCGTCTGCGGCGCCAGGTCTTCCGGCGATTGCAGCATGCGTTCAGCGACCTTGTGCGGGACGACCCGTCCGAACAGGTCCATGATCCGTTCCCGTTCCTTCAGCCCGGCTACCATTTCGCGGAATGCGGCCGCCGCCTCGGCCAGTTCGCGCATGCGGGTGCGGGGAAAGACCGGCACATTTTCCAGGTCGCCATTGGCGACAATCTGCGATGCGTCGGCCAAGGCCTGGATTGGACGCATCGTCGCCTTTGAAACATAAAGCGCAGCCAGAACCGAAAGAACCAGGACGACTACTGCGACGGCGGACATGCGTAACAGTCGGTTCCAGACTTCCTGATAATGGTCTTCATCGAAATAGAAGCCGACGGTAATTGGTCGGTCCGCCGCAATATTGGATATGTCGCGGGTCGCAAACATGAACCAGCCGTTTGCCATATCGACCTGGGCCAGGTCGATGCTGGCGGTGATGTCATCCTGGTCGATGCGCATTGGTTCCCGTTCCGCATATCCCCCCAGAACCGGGTCTGAAAACTCCTGGAGCGAAGGCAGCGGTTCCTCCAGCGACACGTCCAGGTTTACGAAGCCAAGGATCGGGTGCGCCAGGACGTGACTATCGTTGTACAGAAGGAACGGTACGGCGCTGGTCCCGCGCTGGATCGACCGTAGTCGGACGGACAGGTCTGCGACCGTCTTGCCCTGAACCAGAACGCCCAGAAACTGGCCGTCCCGCCATAGTGATGTGTGCAGGTTGATGATCGTCTGTCCAAGTTCCGCAATCCAGGCTGGCCGGCGCCAGACGGACCCTTCGGTTTCCCGGGCCATTTCGATGATCGTGCCCAGGCTGTATTCGGGATAGATGTCGCCGAAATTCCCGGTCGTGATTTCTGGGACCGCGTCGATGCGCCGCCGTCCGACCCAGCGATAGCCAACGCCGTTTGCATCGACCAACAGCATTCCGCCCAAATCCGGGATCGGCGCGGTGGACGATTCAAGAGCCAGGACAAGCCGATCCGGATCGTCGAAGCTAAGGTCCCCCGTTGCGAACCGGCTTTCGATATAGCGCGCTTGATCTTCGATCGGTTGCAATTCTTCCTGCAGACGCTGGTCGGCATCGTCGACCAGGGAAACCGCGTCCCGCGCGATCAGAACGAATGTATTGTCGAACGCGCCGCCGACCCCGACCAGACCCACGGCAATGACCGCAAGTCCAAGCAGGCCGCAAAACCCGAAGACCAAGACGCTGCGGATCGAAATCACTTCTGAACCTCATGGAAATGCCGTACCGACATCCAGCTATGATGGCGAAGCCGCGACCGCTGCGAAAGCAGAAATCCGGGTTGGCGATCGGCCCTCTTGCCGTTAGGCTCCCGGCCATGCATCTGTCCGGCCCCCAAATCGAAGAATTTCATCGCAAGGGTTTTCTGCTTTTTCCGGGACTCCTGGATGAAGAGGAAGCCGCAGTCCTTAAATCAGGCCTTCCGGCATTGGAATCCCGCGACGGGCCCGAGGTTGTGCGCGAAAAGGAAGGCAACACGATCCGCCTGATCTATGGCGGGCACAAACTGTGCGATCCTTTTGCGCGGTTGAGCGTCATGCCACGGATTTTAAATCCGGTGCGTCAGCTTCTGGGCGAAGACGCCTATATGCATCAAAGCAGGCTGAACCCGAAGCCGGGTTTTTCCGGCGGGGCCTGGAACTGGCATCAGGATTTCGGAACCTGGCATCGCGAGGATGGGGTGCCGGAACCGCGTTGTGTGATGACCGCGATTTTCCTGGACGACGCGTCCGCGGTGAACGCGCCGCTTATGGTCCTTCCGGGGTCGCAGCATCACGGCATGGTCGAAGACGTCACCGCGGAAGAGGTGACCGGATACGCGCTGATGCAGATCGATGAAAGCGTGGTCGAACGATATGCGGCGGAAAACGGTATCGTGCCGCTGATGGGGCCGGCGGGAACGGTTGCGTTCATACACTGCAATCTGGTGCACGGGTCGGCGAACAATGTCAGCCCCTATCCGCGTGCGATCATGTACTTTAATTACAACGCCTGCAGCAACATCCCGACCGGCGGCAAGGGGCGGGCCTGGTTCCACAACAATCAGGACCGAAGCCCTTTGGAACCGGGCGACGACGATGCGCTGCATGTTCTGGCACGGGCCGCGGAATAACCGCCCCCACGCCGAAAGGAGAAACGTGCGATGAACACCCAGCAGCACCCCGCCCGGTTCACCCGGGACCTGTCCTGTTCCGATGCGGAATGGAAGATGCGCGTCGATCTGGCGGCATGCTACCGCCTGATTCATCAGCACGGCTGGTGCGACCAGATCTACAACCACATCACCGCGCGGCTCCCCGACGAACCGGACCATATCCTGATCAATCCGTTCGGCCTTGCCTATCACGAGGTTTGCGCGTCGAACCTGGTCAAGATCGACCTGGACGGCAATGTGATCGACGGGTCGGAATACGGGATCAATGCGGCCGGCTATACCATCCACAGCGCGGTCCATGGTGCCCGTCACGATGCCGTTTGTGTTCTGCACACGCATTCGGATGCGGGTGTGGCGGTTTCCTGCCTGGAAGAAGGGTTTGTACCCATGACCCAGGGGGGGCTGCAGTTCTACAATCGAATGGCCTATCACGATTACGAAGGAATCGCGCTTGATCTGTCGGAACGCGACCGGCTGGTTGCGGACCTTGGCGACCGGTGGGCCATGATGCTTTACAATCATGGTCTGCTGACCCTGGGTGAAACCGTCAGCCACGCTTTCACGCGTCTTTATTATCTGGAACAGGCCTGCCGTATCCAGCTAGAGGTCATGCAGACCGGCCGACCGATGAAACAGCTTCCAGAGGAAGTGTGCGAGCACACGGCAAAACAGTGGGAAGAAGGCATCGACGGCATGCGCGACAAAGACCTGCCGGAATGGCCGGCCTACCTGCGTGAGTTGGACCGGATCGACCCAAGCTTCCGGCAGTAACAGCCAGTCCTTTTCCAGAAGCTTTATCGATTTAGACCGGCGGCCGGCGGCCGCGGAACAGGTGCGCCAGCAGTGTCAGCACGAACAGCGCCAGGAAGACGTAAAACAGGATCTTGGCGATACTCACAGCCGCCGCGGCAATGCCGGTGAACCCGAAAACTGCCGCGATTACCGCGATGACAAAGAATACAAAAGCCCAATAAAGCATTTTGGCCCTCCGATTCTGGTTGGTGAACATATAGTAACGATTAAATTCTTTTCTGCCTATCGACGTCGATAGGTAGTATTAATTCGATCAGGTTCAAGGTGTATAATATCACAACAGAGAGGGATCTGGGAAAGAATAAGGAATATGTCGGTTTTGTGTCATATCGTAATTTGTATAAAATTTTGAATATCCCGGAAATCCGCAGTTTATACATGGTAATCTCAATTTAATCCTTGAAGCATTCTTGGTCCTTCCTATCTGGTTGTCCGATTGCGCGGGGCGTTCTTGCGCCGCTGCGGTCCCGGGCGCCGGATGAGTTCGGCGTCGGACAAAGTAACAGAAGGAGTTTTAGATCATGAAAACCGTTCTCACTGCTGCCACCGTCGCCCTTTCCATGGGGCTTGCCATGCCCGCCGCGTTCGCCGCGAGCGGCACGGACACGAACGAGGTCATGAATGACCGCGAGGCCTATGAGAACCACACCCAGGAAATGATCTGGGCGCGTGAAGAGGCCATGAAGTCCGAGAATGTCGACCTGAGCGACGAAGCCGAGGAGGCCTGGTCCGCGGTCAAGGACAGTTGGTCGGATATGAGCGACGCAGCGGCTGAAAACTGGGAGGATGCGAAGGCGTCCTTCCAGGAAAACTGGGATGCGTTCCAGGAAGAATGGGATGAACTTACGGACGGGAATTCGTAACCCCTGTTCCGGAACGACCGGCGACAGGTTGCGTGACCTGTTCCCGGTTCCGACTATGATAGAGAGCGGTCCGTCAGCCGGAAGTCCGGCGGGGCCGCTCTCTTCGTCCGAGGGGGGAGTAATCGCAAGACATGTCGAAGTCCGCGCACAATCTGTCGGACCTTCTGGACGGCGTCGCAGATCAGTGCGGGGACGGGGATGTCTCCATCCGCGATGTCCTGACCGCGTTCGGCCGGCGAAGCCACGGTCCGCTGTTGTTCGTCCCTGGGTTTCTGGCCGCGACGCCCATCGGTGCCATTCCCGGCGTGGATATCGGTGCGGCGCTTCTGGTCGTCGTGATTTCCGTTCAGATGATTTTCTTTCCCGGTGCGCCGTGGTTGCCGCGACGGATAACGGACATCGAACTGCCACGGGAAACAGTGGACCGTGCGGTCGAACTTGCCCTGCCGACGGCGCGCGTAATCGACCGGTATCTGAAACGGCGGATGGAATGGCTGTTGAATCCGGCCTTCTTCTATGTCGTGGCGGCGCTGTCCTGTGTCATGGCGCTGTTGATGATCCCGCTCGCTTTCGTGCCGTTCGCGGCAATCCTGCCGGCGCTGGCGATTGCGCTCTATGGTCTTGCGCTGACCAGCGAGGATGGTGTCGTCGCTCTGTTGGCGGTTGGATTCACCGCCGCAAGTATTGCGACGGGGCTGTATCTGGCACAGGAAATCTAGCGCGTATTCACGCCCGTGCGTCGGCGCGAATTGCGTCCGCCGCCTTTTCCGCGATCATGACGGTGGGGGAGTTGGTATTCCCCGACGTGATAGTCGGCATGATCGACGCATCCGCGATACGAAGGCCCGCAACCCCATGAACCTTCAGGTCGGGCCCTACCACAGCGGTGCCGTCGGACGCCGGGCCCATCTTTGCCGTGCCCACGGGGTGGAAGATCGTCGTTGCGATATCGCCGGCCGCGCGGGCCAGTTCCTCATCCCCGTCGATTTCCGGTCCCGGCTTGAATTCCGTCGCCTTGAATTTCTGAAGCGCGGGCATCGTAGCGATGTGTCGGGTTTTCTTGACCGCCTCTGCCGCGACGCGCCGGTCGGCCGGGTCGGACAGATAGTTCGGACGGATCACGGGCTTGTCGTTGGGATCGGCGGAACGAAGCCGCACATGCCCTCGGCTTTCGGGTCGCAGGTTGCAGACCGATGCCGTAAAGCCCGGGAAGGGGTGAAGTGCTTCCCCCAGTTTCTCCGTCGACAACGGCTGGACATGATACTGCAGATTTGGGGTTTCGCGCTCCGGGTCGGATTTGATGAAACAGCCAAGCTGGCTGGGCGCCATGCTGAGCGGCCCGCTTTGGAACAGGGCGTATTGCAGGCCCATTTTCGCCTTCTGCAGCGGGTTGTGGCTCAATTCATTCAGGGTGGTCACGCCTTCCACCTTGAAGGCCAGTCGCACCTGCAGATGGTCCTGCAGGTTTTCGCCGACCCCTGCCAGATCATTGCGGACGGGAATGCCGTGTTCCGCCAGAACCGCGCCGGGTCCGATGCCGGACCGCTGCAGGATGACGGGGGACGCAACGGCACCGGCCGCCAGTATGATTTCGCCCCGTGCACTGGCCGTGGCGGGTGACCCGTCGACGGTCAATTTCAGACCCGTTGCCCGGCCGTCCTCTACCGTCACCGTGTCGCACAGCGCCCTGGTCATGACCCGCAGATTCGGGCGGTTTTTCGCGGGATTCAGGAAACCGCGTGCCGTCGACCAGCGAAAACCCCGCCGCTGGTTCACCTGAAAATATCCGACGCCTTCATTGTTGCCGGCATTGAAATCGTCCGTGGCGGGAATGCCCGCTTCGATCGCCGCTTCGCGAAAGGCATTCAGGATGTCCCAGCTTAGCCGCTGATGTTCGACACGCCAGGGGCCGCCGGACCCGTGATGGTCGTTGGCGCCGTCAATATGGTCTTCGGACTTGCGGAAGAAAGGCAGGACATCGTCCCAGCCCCAACCGGGGTTCCCCATCTGTCGCCACTGATCATAGTCACGGGCCTGGCCGCGCATATAGATCATGCCGTTGATCGACGAACAGCCACCCAGCACCTTGCCCCGCGGATAATCAAGCGCCCGTCCGTTCAGGCCCGGCTCGCTTTCCGTCTTGAACATCCAGTCCGTGCGCGGGTTTCCCATGGTGAACAGATAGCCGACCGGAATGTGGATCCAGTGATAATTGTCCTTGCCCCCCGCTTCCAGCAGCAGGACGGTCCGGTCCGCATCTTCGGACAGCCGGTTCGCCAATACGCAGCCGGCGGTACCGGCGCCGACGACAATGTAATCATACTCACCCAGATCCATGGGCGGGGCCTCCTCCAAACTTGGGAGGGGCATACTAAGCGGCGTTGCGGGGTCTCGAAAAGAGGCTCGCCGCATGGCGAACCAACCGGCCATCGATGAACAACAAGCCCAGTCCGATGATCGCCGCACCGACGGCGTCTCGCCATCGGAACGGTTCGTCCAAGAAGGCGATCCCCAGCAGCATGGCGCTGACCGGAATCAGAAGCGTGACCAGCATCGCATTCCCCGCCCCGGCGCGCACCAGTATCTTGAAAAAGACCAGATAAGCGGCTGCCGTCGAAAGGATTGCCAGGGCACCGATGGAAAGGATCGTTTCCATCGGCGGAACAGGAAGCGTCCAGGGCCGGTCGATCAAGGGGACCACCAGTGCCATGATCGCGCTGGACGACAGAAGCTGGCAGGTGGCGGATTTAAGCGGGGGCACGTCCGACAGGAAACGGCGTCCCCACAGGGCGGAAAAGCCATAGGACAGTGCGCCCGCAAGGCACAGCAGAATGCCAATCGTCTCCCCCTCGTTCGTGCCGACACCTTTCAGGACGGCTACGCCCGCGATCCCCAATAGGACGCCGGTCACCCGATTGACGGTCAGACGTTCCGCGCCGAACCCGGCCAGTACCAGGACCGCGAAAAGCGGTGTCGTCGCATTGATGACCGATGCCAATCCGACTGTCACATAGGTTTGACCCGCAAAGATGAACCCGAAGGGAAGGGCGTTGTTCAAAAGCCCCATGCCCAGGAACGGCAACCAGTCGCGCAACGTCCGGGGAAGAGTCAGTCCCTTTATCCAGAACAACGGCAACAGGAAGGCAGCGGCCAATGCCACCCGTGCCAGAACCACCGTCAGCGGCGGCAGGTCCTGCACCGCGATGCCTGCGAAAAAGAACGACCCGCCCCACAGGACGGACAGAAGGATCAAGAGCCCCCAATCCGTTTGGTCCATCGGTTTCGGTGGATTGGGTTTCGGGGCTTTTGTCATGTACGGCATCCAGAATGGGGGTGATCAATCCCGGCTTTATCCGAAATGCCGTCCGCCATCGCCACCCGGTTCTTGCGTTCCCGTCTCGAAAAAAAAATGGCGATTTATGTCGCAGGGTCACCAGTTCTGGTGTGCGTGTCGGACGCATCGGCAGTGCCGATGCGTTCGAATGTGTGCGGGTTTGGTTGTGTTCGCTGGGCGGTCAGGCGATTTCTTTCAGGAATTTGTCCACCTGTGTGCTCAATGTCTCGGACTCGCCGGCCAAACCATCTGCGGCTTCACTTATATGCCGGGCGGCTTCCCCCGACTGGCTTGCCGCTTCGGTTACCGCTGAAATACTGGAGGACACCTCGGCGGTTCCGGACGCAGCTTCTTCAACATTCCGGGCGATTTCCTGTGTGGCAGCGCCCTGTTCTTCGACGGCGGATGCGACAGTTGCGGATATTGAGTCTATTTCGCCAATGACCCGGCTGATTTCCTGTATCGCGCTGACGGCCTCGCGCGTCGAATCTTGAACGCCGGAAATCTGGGAGCTGATTTCTTCCGTTGCCTTGCCGGTTTGATTGGCGAGGGATTTGACCTCGGATGCAACGATGGCAAACCCTTTGCCGGCATCGCCGGCGCGGGCGGCTTCGATGGTGGCATTCAGGGCCAGCAGGTTGGTCTGCTCTGCAATATCGGTGATCAGGCTAACGACCTTTCCGATCTTGTCGGCGGCGTCCGCAAGTCCCTGAATTCGGGTATTGGTGTTTTCGGCCTGCTGCGTCGCTCGAGAGGCGATTTCAGCAGAAGCGCCGACCTGGCGGCTGATTTCCCGGATGGAACTGCTTAGTTCCTCTGCCGCCGCGGAAACGGCCTGAACGTTGGCCGTGGCTTCTTCCGCCGCCGCTGCGACGGTGGTGGCACGGTGGTGGGTCTCATCGGCCAGCGACAGCATCGCGCCGGCGTTCGCCTTCATGGTCTCAACGGACGACGAAACGCCTTTTACGACCTGTCCGACGCTTTCCTCGAACGTATTCGCCATCTCAGCCTGCTTCGTCACCAACTCCCAGGACAACATCGGCCCCATGAAGTTTCCTGCGGAATCCATGACCGACGACACATTCAATTCGATATGTTCCGGTCCAATTTGGAACTTGGCTGAATGGGGCAGATTGGCCGGGTTGCAGAAGGTCGCCCCGATATCCGAAGGTTCGGAATAGAACTGGTCAATCCCGGAACCCACAATGTTATCGGCGGTAACCGGCAAGTGCGTTTCCAACGTGCGAAGCGTACTGATTGCTGTCTTGTTGGCATATTTGATTTGGGATGTATCAGGGTCCGCAGTCATGATGTTGATGGGCATCTGTTCGATCATGACCGTAAGTTCGCCGGCCCGGGCCGCATCATTTCGGATTTGCTTAAGGGACTGGGCCATGGCGCCGATTTCATCGCCCCGGTCCGTACCGGGAATTTCCGCCGCCAGGTCGCCTTCGGCGATCAGGTCGATGGCCCCTTTGATTTCCATCAGCGGGGATGTGACCGAACGCGCAATGTAGATGCCGGCCACTACCGCGATACCCATGACGACGACCACCACCACCAGGACGGACACCTGAAGGGTTCGTACGGGTTGCAGGACCTCGCTTTCATCGATCTCCGCCATGATGGCGTACCGGGTGCCCAGAAAATCTATGGGTTTGTATGCCGACAGGACGTCGATGCCACGGTAATCCTCAACCACCGCGACGCCGGTTTCCCCGCGCAATGCCGCTTCGACGGTCGCCCCGTCTACGCGGACTTCCAGAATGGTGGACTCTTCGGAAAAACGGCTGTCGCTTCGCATCAGGAAGTCGTCACCGACGATATAGGTTTCGCCGCTTTCTCCCATGCCTTCGGAAATCTGCATAACGGCATTGATACGGTCGATCGGCATCTGAAAGACAAGAACGCCGATCAGGACCCCGTTGTCGTCATGCAGCGGTGTCGACAGGAACGCCGCCGGTGCCCCGTGGCTGGGCGCATATGGTTTGAAATCGAAGTAATGTTCGGAGCCGGGTGTGCCGTCGCGTGCGGCCCGGAACGCATTGCCCAGGTCTGTGTCCTGGTATTCGCCGCTGACAAGGTTTGTCGCGTAGTCCAGTTCCTTGAAAACCGTATAGATCAAATCGCCCGACGGAGAGAACAGGAAGATGTCATAGTAGCCGCGTTCTTCCAGAAAGGTTCTGATCCATGGGTGATAAATCGCGTGGACCTCGTCATAGGACGAACCGGTATCCGCACTGTCCAGCCGGTGCTTCTCACCCAGCGGATGGGGGTTCTCAAGAATATAAGCGTCCTGAAGCGTCGTTGTCTGTCCGCTGCCCAATGAATTCCAGGCGTCTTGAAACGCCAGAGTGGCTTCGGTTATGCGTGGGTTGGCACTTTGCGTGCGCAGATCCTGGCGAAGGGCGGAAAGATAAGTTTCCAGGGATGCCGCGCGGGACGCAGCAAAGCCCGAAAATTGAGACTCATAGGAAGCGATGAGGCTGCTGGACGACATTGTCAGCGCCACCACGGAACTTACGATCAATGCAAACAGTGAGAGTCCGACGCAAGCTGCCGGCAGCTTTCTGGCAATTGGAATGTTCTTCATCGGGGGTGGGTCCTGGATTTACATTATCTGGTTTCGGTTCGGCTCGTCGGATCCGATCGCCAGCATGACAAGTACCCACCCTCATCATTCTGCCCGACCTTTGTTGAAGGTCGTAGCTGGATTGCGTTTCCTGCCGATAACTTGTTTGGCATAATTTAATAAAATCCTAATGACCCAGAACTTTTCGGGACGGCTGTTTGGGTTTCTCTATCTGCGATCGACAAGTTTTGTCATTTTCCCAGATAAAAAACGTAGTGATTGTAGCCTGCGGTGTCGCATGCACTTCGACGCTTTGGGCGAAAGTGTTCAATGCTTACTCACCCCTTGCTGCCCATATTGTGACAGAGGTACCGTCCGCGACAGATAAAGGGGGGCGTAGTAATGACAGCGCGCGATGCTTGGAACTGGAACTTTACCGGCTGGATCTTGTTCACCGCTTCGGCCGTATTCTTCACATGGCTTTCGTTCGAGGCGATGGACTGGAAAAGCATCCTTGCCAGCCTGTTCTTCCTGATTGCATGTCTGGTCTTTCTGGTGCCTGTCTGGAGGACGCGCCCACCCCGTGATCGCGGGTAGAGAAGCGGACATCATGGAACATATCGATTTTCCGGCAATCGGCGCGGCGGGTATTGCCGGTTTTGCCTTTGGCGCGCTTTGGTACACGGTCCTGGGAAAGGCGTGGATGAAGGCATCGGGCGTATCGCCGGATCAGGCACGTCCCGCCGCTGCGATTATGGGCCTGACCTTCGTCTGTCAGATTGTCATCGCATTCGCCATGTACGGGATGATGTTTCACATAGGCGCCGGGTTGGCCGGTGCTGTCTTGTCCGCGGTACTTGTCTGGGCGGGCTTCATCCTGACCACCCAGATCGTCAATCATCGTTTTCAGGGACGCCCATGGTCGCTGACGGCCATCGACACGGGGCATTGGCTGGGCGTCCTGCTGGTACAGGCGCTGGTGCTGTCACTGCTGGGCTGACCAGGCCGATTTCAGCCATGGCGAGATAAACTTTCCGAAAGGCGAAATGCCATCCGCAAGTGTTGTGTTTCATGCCCGGGACGGAACTTTAACTATTTGATTGTTGTCGGTAATATCCATGTCTGGAGCATTTGTGCACTGCTTGGGGTCTGTCTTGGCCTGGGCGGGCGGCACGCTGTATTTTGATGGCGCTGAATGAATTTTAATTCCTATTTTGCTTTCGACTATGATCCGTCCCGCGTTCTTATGGCGCAGTACGATCTGACGCTGGTTGCCGCATCTTATCTGATCGCCGGGCTCGCCGGCTTTTCCTTTATACGTCTGTTGATCCATGTCGCGGAACAACCCACCGGTGCCGGACGTATCGTCTGGCAGGCCATGGGCGCTTTGATCATGGGGGTGGGTGTCTGGGCAATGCATTTTGTCGGCATGCTGGCCTATCGCCTGCCCATTCCTATCATTTATGACCTGACCCAGACGGTTCTATCGATCCTGCCCGCCATTGCCGGATCCTTTGTCGCAATTCGTCTGGTCGGAAACAGGGACGTCAGCGGAAAATCTCTGCTTCTGGGGGCTGTCGCCCTGGGGAGCGGGATCGGTGCCATGCATTATTCGGGTATGGCCGCCATGCGGCTGAATGCGGTTGTGCGTTATGACCTGGCGCTGTTCGGCGCGTCAATTATCGTTGCGGTCGCGTTGGGACTTTTGGCCTTGCTGATCGCAAGCTGGATCGTGCGTCGGGGCGATGAGTTGCAGATTTCGGCCAGCATCGCCGCCGCAGGGATTGTCGGTCTTGCCGTGGCGGGAATGCATTACACGGCGATGCTGTCGACGCTTTGCCTTGCGGGCGGCGTCTCGGGTCCAGCGGAAAGCGCGATCAATCCCGACTTGCTGGCGGCGGCGACCGGCATTGCGGCACTGTCCATTCTGGCCGCGGCGGGCGGGGCCCTTGCCTATGACCGGCGTTTGACCCGTGAGGTACTGCAGCGGGAGGAAGCGTCCCGCCGCGCCCTTGTCAGCGACCAGCGACTTTCCGAAGCGATGGAGACGCTGGCGGACGATTTTGCCATTTTCGATTCATCCGACCGGCTTGTGTTCTGGAACACGCATTTCCAGCAGAGTTTTATCCCCGACATATCCAACCCGACCGGTATGCACTTCGAACAGATTGTCAGGGCGCATCTTCTACGAAGTTTCGGGTCAGACCCGGACGCTGATGTTCCGGAACGCGTTGGGGAAATCATGAACCATCACGCCCATCCCGATGCGCCACTGCTTTGGCAGCCGGTCCCGGATCAATGGGCGTTGGTCCGGCAGCGCCAGACATCGGATGGCGGAACGGTGTTTCTGATGACCGACATTTCCGACGTGAAACGCGCAGAACTGGCAGCCGAGCAGGCCAACCAGGCAAAGACCGAATTTCTGCACAGCATGAGCCACGAACTCCGAACGCCCCTGAACGGTGTCATCGGAACATCGGAAATGCTGTTGAACATCGATACCATTCGCGGGGATCAGAACCGCCTGATGGAATATCTGAACGACATTCGATCTAGCGGCCGGCATCTCCTGTCATTGGTCACCGACATACTTGATATGGCGGCCATTGAACGGGGGACGCATACCGTGTCCCCGGAAACGTTCGACGTAACTCAGGCACTGTCGGAAATTGTCCGGACGGTTCGCAGTGCGCACGGTTCAGACGGGGTAATCGAGTTCGCCCCGCCGCAGCAGGCCGTCCATATTCACGCAGACCGGCGTGCGTTCCGCCAGGTGATCACCAACCTGCTGACCAACGCAATTCAGCATGGCGGGGGACAGGGTGTTCTGGAAATCTCGACGCAGGAAGCGACCGATCTTGGGGACGGAACGGTTCGGATTGTCGTTTCGGACCAGGGACCGGGCATTCCCAGTGTTTTGCTGGAAGAAATCGGTCAGCCGTTTCCCCATGCCCATACGCCGCTGCTGCGCAACGAAGTCGCGGGTTCGGGGCTTGGGCTGGCAATTGTCTGTCAGCTGATGCCGCTGAATGGCGGCAGATTGGAAGTGATAAGTGCCGAAGGGGCCGGTACCTGTATGGTGACCCATTGGGTCGCGTCCCACGCCGATGCCGAGATGGAGATCCAGCGCGACGGACTTTGACCTGTGGGAGACACGGCAGCACCGGCTTCGCGACCCGTGCGCCCCAACACCCCGCGGCGTCGGAGCGCACGACGCACTTAGAACATCATTTTTAAGCCAACCACGCCGAACACGGCGTCATCGTCCTTCCCGTCCGCCTTTGCTATGTCGGCGGTGTCACCGAAAAGCCGTTCATAGTGCACGCCGACATAGGGTGACAGCAACCGATCGGCAATGTCGTAACTAAGTCTGAGCCCGAGTTCCAGTTGCGGGCCGAAGGCTCCGACTTCCCGGTCCGGATCGTCATTGAATGGAAGGTTCATTTCGATACTGGGGGTGAGAATGAGGTAGTTGGTTATCAACCCCTCATACTCGACCTCGAATCGGGCGCTCGGGTTTTCGGAAACAAACAGGTCCGCATCCACTTCGAACCATTGTTCCGCCAACCCGTGAACGCCGACAACACCGTCCAGCCGGTCCTGACCACGTGGCGTTTCGACCCGGACGCCCACCACGGCGTCGAAGAAGGTTGAGATGGGAACCTGAAGCCTTGCCTGGTTCTCCAGCGCTTCGAAGACTTCTTCGTGCGTGGCGTATTCCGCTTCGCTTCTCCAGACGAACTTCAGGTCGTCGTTGCCAACCAGAGCATCGAAGTCCCAAGCCAAGGCATTGCCGGACCCTTCGCCAAGACGATATTCGAACTGTTCGACCTGCACGCCCCAGAAAACCTGTTCGCCGAATGCCGGCGTCCCCTGGAAAAGGAGGGAGATGCCAAGGCCGAGTGTCGCTAAGTATTTTCTCATCGCCGTCATCCTTCCTCTTGCTGAGAGGGGGAAGCTGATTGCCCGGAAGGCCCGCCTTCAACGACGACCATCCGGAACATTCCGCTGTCGGCGTGGTACGACAGGTGACAGTGGAAGGCCCATTGGCCGGGCGCATCGACTTCCGTTTCCATATAGACCGTGGTTCCGGGGGCAACGCTGATGACATGCTTGATTGGATCGCGTGGGCCGTTTCCATTGTCCAGAATCGACCACATGCCGTGCAGATGCATCGGGTGGGTCATCATCGTCTCATTGACGAATTTGAACCGGACGCGCTCACCATACTGAAGGACAATCGGGTCTGCGTCGCTGTAGGTGATGCCGTTCAGCGACCAGATGTATCGTTCCATATTTCCGGTAAGCCGTACTTCGATTTCCCGGGTCGCCTCGCGGTCTTCATAGAGGGGCTGCTGCGAAACCAGGTCGGCATAGGACAGGAACCGTCCGCCGTCCGCCGCTTCGGGGGCCAGCCCGCTTCCGGGGGCATAGAACGGATCGGCGGTGGGACCGTTCATGCCATGCGCACTATGATCCATGCCTGCCATGCCGGAATGGTCCATACCTTCCATGACGGTCCCGTCCGCCATTGTGTGGGACCCACCGGACATGGATGAATGATCCATGCCCTCATGTGCCATTCCCATGTCCGCCATTGTCAACAGCGGTGGCGTGCGCAGTGCGGGAACGTCTGCTTCCATGCCTTCGCGCGGCGCCAGGGTTGCGCGAACCGATGCCGTGCGCGCCATGGATTCCGCGAAGATGGTATAGGCGGCGTCTTCCTGTGGTCGTACAATTACGTCATAGGTTTCTGCGACCGCAATCCGGAATTCGTCCACTGGTACGGGTAGGACATTGTTGCCATCGGCTTGAACGACGGTCATTTCCAGGCCTGGAATTCGGATGTCGAAATATGTCATCGCCGATGAATTGATAAACCGAAGCCGGATCCGTTCACCGGGTTCAAACAGTCCGGTCCAGTTCTGGTCGGTGCTCATACCGTTGATCAGCGGCGTCGACCCCTGAACGTCTTCGACGTCTGTCGGCATCATGCGCATTTCGCCCCAGGCCTGACGGTCCGCCCACGCGGCACTGAATCCCTGCGACTGCGCGTCTTCAAGGAAGTCCATGAAGGTCCTTTGTTGACGGTTGTAATAGTCGGGCATCATTTTCAGGTTTCTCATGATGCGGTTGCCCGAATGTGGGTGGGTGTCCGTCAACTGGACGACATATTCCCGATCATACCGGAATGGTTCGCGCCCTTCGGGTTCGATAATGATCGCCCCATAGGCACCGTCCGGTTCCTGAAAACCTGTATGGCTGTGGAACCAATAGGTACCCGTCTGAACGATGGGAAACCGGTATGTGAAGGTTTCCCCCGGTGCGATTCCGTCATAGCTGATGCCCGGAACGCCATCCTGGTCATAGGGCAAAATCAGCCCGTGCCAGTGAATGGAGGTGGATTCGGAAAGGTTGTTCGTAACGTTGATCGTCACGTCTTCCCCCTCACGGAATCGCAGGACCGGACCCGGCGATGCGCCGTTGTAGCCGATGCCTGTCCGCTGGAAGTCGCCGGTGTCGATGGTTACTTCATCGACGGTAAGGTCATATGTTCCGGCGACAGCAGTTCCCGTAGCGGCGAGGTTGAACGCAAACCCCGCCAGTACGGAACAGATTGTTTTCCGCATGGTCATGCTGTTTCTCCGACTGTGTCAGGATTTTGGGTATTAGTGCGAAAGCCTGATATCGCCGACCATCCCGGAACCGTAATGTCCAGGAATGTTGCAGGCGAATTCGAGTTCCGCATGTTCCGGGAATTGCCAGATGATTTCACCGGTTTGGCCCGGCTCCAGCAAAATACTGTTCGGCTCATCATGCATGCCGTGTCCCATCGATTGCTGCATCGCCGCGGCGGCATCCCAGTCTATACGGTCAAAATCGATGACACCGTGTTCGACCATCATCGCCATCTCGGGCTGATGGCCCAAATGCATGTCCGCCGTGGCAATCGCGAATTCGTGCACGGCAACTCCGCCGTTGGTCACAACGAACCGGACGGTTTCGCCTTCCTTTATCTCTATTTCCTCGGGTTCGTAGTAATTGTCGTACATGGTGATTTCGACCGTTCGGGTGACGTCTGAAACGGCTCCCGCGACGCCATGCGCGCCGCCAGAATGACCATGGCCGCCATCATGACCGCCTGCGGCCCAAACCGGTGCATTGGACAAAGAGAAAACGATCAGCGCAGCAAAAACGCCGCAAGATTTTGCGTAAGGCATAAAAACTTCCTTTTCTTGAACACGATTGGTTGGTCCGCGCGCACGCGGATCAGAAACGTCGAAAATTCAAGAAAGGAGTATCGGTGGCCGGATCTCCGGCTGCTCCCCGCGCCCGGAAGTTATCCGGTCGATGGGAAGGAAACCGACCGAAGAATATGGTGGGGCGTAAAATGAAGCCTGGGGCATCGCTGCCAGGAAAGTGGCACACACGCTGATGCCGCTTTCACAGCAGATTCCCGCATCACCATTGTGGCTGTGATCGTGTCCGGACGGCGATTGTTCCGCCGCAAACATTTCCGAATGGTCACCATGGGCGCTGACATGCGCATAGAACGATGCCGCGCTCATGGCAAATGCCACGATCAAGAATACCCGCAATGAACGCAAAATTCCCTGCTTCATAACTTCGTATCTACAGGTTCCACCAACGGGAAGGTCAAGAACCTTTTTTGGGGTGGGATCGAAAAAATGGCCGATCGAACAGCCGTATTTGGTGCACCGTTCAAGGAACCAAGACAATTTTCCCGACGAAGTCCTTGGACAGGAACTTTTCCTGCGCAGCGGCGATGTCCGACAGCGGGTAGGTGGCGGCGACCATGGGGCGGATCTCACCGCGTTCGATATAGCCGATCAGGTTCGGCATGGTTCGCCTGTCCTGTGCCGTCGCCCCGAAGAAGCTGAGGTCCTTCAGGTAAAGGTCGCGCACATCCAGTTCGACCAGCGGCCCCGCGATGGCGCCTGCCGTAGCATAACGACCGCCGCGCCGCAGGCATTGGATCAGGCTGGGAAAGGCAGGTCCGGCCGCCAGGTCGACGACCAGACTGACGCTCATCGGGCCCAGAATATCAGCGGGGTCGTCGTTCCGGTCCAGCAGTCGGTTCGCGCCGAAGGGGGCCAACTGGTCATGTTTTGCCTCGGACGCAATGGCGATGACGGTCGCCCCGCGCCGTTTACAAAGTTGTATTGCCGCGGACCCGACACCGCCGGACGCGCCGGTGATCAGGACGATGTCATTGTCCGAACATCCCGCACGGGAAATCAGGTTTTCCGCCGTCGAATAGGCGCAGGGGAAGGACGCCAGTTCGACGTCGCTCAGGTCGCTGTGGACCGGAAACGCGAAGTCGGATCGCGCCACGGCATACTGACAGAAGCCCCCGTCGCATTCAGACCCCCAGGTGATGGCGTCATATTGGTGGGCTGCATCCGGCGCGGGCTGAAGGGACGCGACCATCACGCGCTGTCCGACCCGATCGTTCGGAACGCCCGGTCCCACAGCGACGATTTCACCACAGCAGTCCGCACCCTGGATGCGCGGAAAGATCAGTGGTCGACCGGTCCAACTGGCATCGTCGTCATCCGCGGTGTGGGTGCCGGCCGCGCTTTGCGTGTCGCCGCTGACGGCCTTCGAATACCAGCCGATCCGCGTGTTGATGTCGGTGTTGTTGATGCCGGCGCCACCGACACGGATCAACACGTCCCCCGCCTTCGGGGTCGGTACTGGAACGTCCGTTCTGAATTCCAGCATTTCCGGCCCACCGTGACCGGTCAGCAGAACGGCGGACATCTCGGACGGCAGGTCAGTACCAGGCATCAGGCAATTCTTCCTTTCGCTTCGCGACAAAGGCCTGCAACGCTTCGTCTGTGGCCGGGTCTATGGGCGGCGGTTGATAGTCGGCTAGAAGCGCGTTCCAGCGTTCGTAAGCGCGGCGTTCCATATCCTTCGATCCCTTTTCCTCCCAGCTTTCGACATTTTCACTGTCGGAAAGGGCGCTTTCGAAGAATGCAGACTGATAGTTCCGCATCGTGTGCCCGCAGCCCAGGAAATGTCCTGCAGGGGCCACTTCGCCATAGGCGTCCCGGGCCAGGGCGTTGTCATCCAGCGGCATGCCGGACAACAGCTTTTGATACCCTGCCAGCCGGTCTGCATCCATCACGAATTTTTCGTATCCGGTGCACAGTCCCCCTTCCAGCCAACCGGCGGAATGCAGAATGAATTGGGCCCCCGCCAGCATGGTCGAATGCATGGAATCGGCACTTTCATAGGCGGCCTGCGCATCCGCGGTCTTCGATGCCGTCAGCGATCCGCCGCAGCGCAAGGGGACGCCCAGCCGCCGCGCCAGTTGCCCGATCACATAGTTCGAAATCGTCGGTTCCGGCATACCGAATGTGGGCGCACCGGATTTCAGGCTCATCGACGACAGGAAATTCCCAAGGACGAAGGGGGCGCCGGGCCGGATGAGCTGCGAGAACGCGCCGCAGACCATCGCTTCCGCCAGGGCCTGTGCAACGGACGCCGCGGTTGAAACCGGTCCCATGGCACCTGACAGGATGAAGGGGACGACGACAATTCCCTGGTTCGCGCCGCAATAGGTTCGGATTGCCTCGGTCACCACTTTGTCGACCAGAAGCGGGGAGTTCGTATTCACATTGCCCATGATGACGCAGTTCCGGTCCATCACCTCTGCGCCGTGAAGAATGCGGGCCATGTCGACGCTGTCTTGTGCGCGGCTCATCTCGGTGATCGCCCCCAGGTGCGGCTTATCGCTTCGCGTCATATGCAGATAAAGCATGTCTAGATGCCGCTTGGAAACGGGGATATCGCACGGTTCGCAGATGACCAGTCCGCCATGGTGGATGCCCGATAGCATCGAACTGAGCTTCACCAGCTTTTCGAAATCAGCCAGCGTTCCATAGCGCCGCCCACCTTCAAGGTCGCGCACGAACGGCGGGCCATACACCGCCGCGAAGACCTGATTGTTTCCGCCTATGCGGACCGATCGTTTCGGATTGCGGGCGATTTGCTGGAACTCGGACGGCGCTGTCTTCAGGATTTCCCGCGCCATGCCCCTGGGAAGCCGGACGCGTGTGCCATTCACATCGGCACCGGCCTCCTTCCAGATCTTGAGCGCTATGGGGTCTTCGCGGAATTCGATCCCGATTTCCTGAATGAGCCAGTCCGCCTGGTCTTCCAGCCGGACCAGGCTTTCCTCGTCCAACACGTCGTAGAAGGGAAGTGCCCTTGTGACATAAGCGGGTGCAGGCGGCGCTTTCGACGTCGCGCCCCCTTCTTCACCCGCGCCACGGCGGCGGCGGCGAACTCTAGCTGCGTCAGTCATGCGCGTCACTCCGGCGCGTTGTCGAAGGACGCAAGTGTGCGATCGGGCCGTGAAAATCGACTATAAAATTAGCGACGTGGAAATTGGGCTTGCTTTTCAAATCGGGGCAAAATGAACGGCAAGTGGGCGACTTTCTTCGCAACAAATTGTGCGTTCAAGATGCGGTGTCGCCGATCGCCACGGTTCGTGCTGCTGGAAAAAGTATGCTTGCGGTGGTCCCGACACCCAGTTCACTGCTAAGTGTCAGCGAGCCGCCATGCAGCCGTATGAGGTCACGTGCGATGCTGAGGCCAAGGCCGGTTCCCCGGCGCGGCTCGCCCATGTCTTCGTTACCCGACTGAAAGAATGGCGTAAAAACCTTCTCCATATCCTCTTTGGGAATGCCGCAGCCATGGTCTTCCACTTCAATTCGAATGCCCCCGTCTCCGTCCTGACCTGCTCTGACGATGATTTCCTTGCCGTTGGAATGCTTCGCCGCATTTGACAATAGATTGATCAGCACCTGCCGAAGCCGGAATTCATCCGCCTTCAGTTGCGGCAGTTGCACGTCCACCTCACGTCGGAACGAAAGTCGCTGATTGTCGATTTCGGATATCGGAATATCCATTTCCGGCAATGACAGTTGGGCGACATCGTCCAGAAGTTGATTAAGATCGACCACTGTTTCGCGTAGACTGATGCCTTCGGCCTCCATTTTGGATACGTCCAGGACATCTTCGACCAGCTGCTTCAGGTGCTGGCCGCTCCAATTTATGTCATTCGCATATTGCCGATACTGTTGCGACAGTGGCCCCATCATTTCGCTGCGCATGATGTCAGAAAACCCGATGATCGCATTCAAAGGGGTGCGGAGTTCATGGGTCATTTTGGCAAAGAATGCCGTTTTTGCCTTATTGGCCGCCAGGGCGGATCGAAACCACATCGTATAGACGGTGACGGACGCCGTCAGAAGAACGGCCGTTGCAATGAAAACCGCCGGAAGCAGTTGATGGATCAATGTGTCGCCCGGCCGCGGGTGGGCCCATGTCGCCCATGCGGCAACTGATCCGTCATGGGCTTCGATCGGGAAACTGTCCTCCCCGGTGTTTTGGGTGCGGATGCGCAGCCCTCGCAGTTCGTAAAGCCGCGCCAGACCGACTTCGATCGAGGGGGTGATCTCGCGATGAAAAACCAGCACGGGTCGGTTGGCCCGATCCAGCTGTTCGGCGGTCGGCGCCTCCGGCATTATCGGCGCTGCCGATACCAGGAAGACCCGGTCGCCAACCGAAAGGAAGGATGACACGGGGCTGGAGCTGTCCATCGGCTGGGACTGGACGCTGTTCAGGATCGGGCCTGCCTGGTTTCCCAAAAAGGCCAGGGCATCATTCGGCAGACTTCGGTCCGCATTGTCGGCAAAGATCGTTCGATGGTCGGGATCAAGGACATAGGTGCCGGACTGGCCAAAATCCGTTTGCATATATTCGCCGATGGTCGCCGCCGCCCAGTCGGGGTCGATACCGTCGACTGCCCTCTCGTACAAGTCGTCCCACCAGGCATAATCATAGGTGCGCCCACTCAGATCCTGGGTCAAGGCAAGCAGCGCTGTCGCCAGAAGTTGTCGGGACACGGCCTGTGCGGAGTCATCCAACTGTCGGGCACTGAAGGTCGTCACATAGGCGATGGACCCAAAGGCAATGGCAAACACCATTAGGCAGATAAGCATCGGCTGAACAAGAAAGCGCTTCTGCGCAAACGAGTTTGCTTTCAGCCCGAATTGACTACTCATTCAGTGCCCCCGACAATCAAACGGGGATCAGGTTACCGCTAAATAGTTAATCCGGTGTAAAAAAAACGGTCCTGCAATCTAGTAGCTTGCGTCGGGCATGGATTCCTTACGCTCGCGAACAAACGCTTGAAGTGCTTCGTCCACGCCGGGGTCGATCGCGGGGGCCTGATACTCGTTCAGAAGTTTTTTCCAGCGCGCGTTGGCACGCTGGTTCATATCCAGGCCACCTTCCGCTTCCCACTGTTCGAAGGAATTGTTGTCCGCCAGGGGTGAACGATAGAAGGCCGTTTCGAAGTTGCGCTGGGTATGGGCGCAGCCCAGATAGTGCGCACCCGGGCCCACCTCGCGGATGGCATCCATCCCCTGACCGTTTTCGGACATGTCGACGCCGTTCAGCAGGCGGCCCAGCATGGCCGCCTGGTCTGCGTCCATGACGAACTTCTCATACCCCATGACCAGGCCGCCTTCCAGCCAGCCCGCCGTGTGCAGCATGAAGTTGACGCCGCCCAGCGCTGCCGTCTGCAGCGTGTTGGCGGATTCATAGGCCGCCTGTGCATCAGCGATTTTGGATGCGGTAAAGCCGCCGCCGGACCGGAAGGGAACGCCAAGACGCCGCGCCAGCTGCGCCGCGCCGTAAAGGACCAGCGACGGTTCCGGCGTGCCGAACGTCGGGGCACCCGACTGCATGGAAATGGACGATGCGAATGTTCCGAAAATAACCGGTGCGCCGGGGCGGCAGACCTGGGTCAGCGCCATGCCCGCCAGGGCTTCGGCGTAAAGCTGCGTCAATGTGCCCATCACGGTAACCGGGCTCATCGCGCCGGCCAGAATGAAGGGCGAGATCACCGTCGCCTGATTGTTGCGGGCATAGACTTTCAGCGCCCCCAGCATGGTGTCATCCCAGACCATCGGGGAGTTCGCGTTGATCAGATTTATGACGACGCAATTCTGGTCGACGAAATCCGCGCCGAACAGGATCTTGCACATCTCGACCGTATCCTGTGCACGCTCCGGTGCGGTGACGGACCCCATGAAGGGTTTGTCCGACCAGCGCATATGGGAATAGACCATGTCCAGGTGTCGCTTGTTGACCGGCACGTCGACCGGTTCACACACCGTGCCGCCGGAATGATGTAGTCCGGGCGACATATAGGCCAGTTTCACGAAATTCCGGAAATCTTCGATCGTGCCATAACGCCGGCCGCCATCCAGGTCGCGGACAAAGGGCGGGCCGTAGGCCGGGACCAGTACCGTGTTCCCATCGCCCATTTTGACCGTGCGTTCCGGGTTTCGGGCATGCTGTGTGATCAGTGAAGGTGCCGTGTCCTGAATCAGTTTCTTGCAAAGTCCCTTCGGAAAATGCACCCGTTCGCCGTCCACGGTGCAACCCTGGTCCTTCCACATGTCCAGGACTTCCGCGTCGCCGCGAAAATCCAGACCGATTTCCTCCAACACCGTGTCGGCATTGTTTTCGATGGTATTCAGACCTTCTTCGTCGAAAATCTCGAAATAACCGATCCTGCGCGTGATGAACGGCGGGGCTGCCGGTCCACCCGACGCCCGCGCTGCCTGGCGCGCTGCCCGTCCGCCACCGCCACCGCGGCCCGCGCGTCCACCTTCACGTCCGGCGCGGCGTCCAGCGCCGGCTTCATCCATCGCATCACTCATGGAAATCCTCTCCAACTTCCGGGGCACGCCGGGCTTTCGCGCGTCGGGCGAACGGCCCCTTGCGTCCCGGCGTCGTTGTCAATTGTTGCTTGTCTTATTGCGCCTTGTCGAATTGTCGAACGTGCGAATTCGCGACTTTCTTCCCATCAAGCCGCGTCATCGCTACGTAAAATTCGGTCCTATCGGTGCCGGTTCTGGATATCGATATCGCCATAGACCGACCGGACAGGCATAAGGCCTTCGCGTGTCAGCGTTGGCACACTGCAGACAAGAAGGCGCGAAACCTCCCCGTCATCGCCGGACATGGGAACCAGAAGGCGGCTCCAGGTCGCGATCAAAAAGTTTTTGGGCGGGCTGTGGATCGTGAAAAGAACATGCCGCCGCCGCAGTACCGCGCGATAGGTTTCCAGCATGAATTTCCGGCTTGCCTCGGGCGGATGGGACTGGGCCAGCGTCTGGCCCGTCAGATCGAACCCTGAAAACTGCGCAATCCGGCTTCCGTAAACCCGGTAATAGAAGTCGCGCCCGCCATTTACGACATCGATATAGATCAGATAGCCAATGGTCTTGGAAAAGGAAACGACATCGAACGACGAAATCAGCGCCAGACCGTTGTCCGGATGCCGGGGCAATTCCTGACATTTCTCATGAAAGGTCCGCAGCGTCTTGAGGGAAAAGCTTTCGGGATCCGGATCCCAGACAAAATCCGCCGGTTCACCGCATTCGAGGGTGAGTGCAAGCGCTGCATCCCGCAGGGCGTTGTCTTCGACGTCGCCCCCGCGGTTGTCCCCGAAATCGTCCATACGCTCCCCAACGGCAAACCGCGATCGGCACTCCCCTGGCCGATGTCCACCTTTCGCTGTCTGACCCAAGACATTCGATCATACCACAGGGCCGGCATTTCTTAAGTTGAATCTGGATCGGGCGGATGCGCGGGGGCGAAGGCGTGGCGTGGTCGTTACCGTCAACGTCGCAATCGTGAAAGCCGGGACTTTTCGATTTTCTCATTCTTCGCTTCAATGGAAAATCCAGGACGCCCGGGTCTGAAGCGGCGGCAGGGATCGAACACTCTTCTAAGACGGAGACGGATTTTATGGCGCAGTTCCACAAGAGCGCGGATGTCGTGATCATCGGCCTGGGCGGCATCGTCGGGGCGTCGGTGGCCCACCACCTGATCGAACGCGGTTGGGAAAACATCATCGGCATCGACAAGTCGGGCATTCCGACGGACATCGGGTCCACTGCGCACGCGTCCGATTTCTGTTTCCGGACCGCCCATGATCCGATGACGTTCTTCACCACGAATTATTCGATCGACTTCTATGAAGCGCGCGGCCGTTACGAACGCATCGGCGGCATCGAAGTTGCGCGCCATGACGACGACGAACGCATGCGCGAACTGGAACGCCGTGTCTCATACGGACGGGCATTCGGCAGCAACGTGCGCATGATCACCGCGAAAGAGGTGAAGGAACTGATGCCCCTGGTGGAAGAGGAGATGATCCAGGGCGCGCTCTATGACCCGGATGCGGGCCTTGTCGTGCCGCGGTCCCAGACCGTTGCCGGCGAACTGGTTCAGGAAGCGGTCGACAGCGGCAAGCTGGAAAGTATCCCCAACACGCCCTGCACCGGACTGGATATCGAAGGTGGCCGCATCAAGGGCGTGCACACGTCGCGCGGCTATATCGAAACGTCGAAGGTCGTGGTCTGTGCGGGCCTGTGGGGCCGCCTGATCGCCGAAATGGCGGGCGAGGACCTGCCGGTCATGCCGGTCGACCATCCGCTGACCTTCTTCGGGCCGTACGAGGAGTTCAACGGCACGGGCAAGGAAATCGGCTATCCGCTGCTGCGCGACCAGGGCAATTCCGCCTATCTGCGTGACACGGGCGCTGCCGGAACCACCGAAGGCGGCCAGATCGAATGGGGCTATTACGAAGAGAAAGAGCCCCGCATGTGCCATCCGCGCGACCTTCTGGAGAAGGAGGAGGCCCGCCTGTCCCCGTCCCAGCGCGACCTGGATATGGAACAGGTGATCGAACCCCTGGAACGCGCGATGGAACTGACCCCGGTCCTGGCGGAACTGGGCTATCACGAAAAGCATTCCTTTAACGGCCTGTTGCAGGTGACGGCCGACGGCGGCCCGTCCATCGGTGAATCGCCCGACGTGCGCGGCCTGTGGTACGGCGTGTCCGTCTGGGTGAAGGACGGGCCCGGCACCGGCAAGATCATCGCCGACTGGATGACCGACGGCCGCACGGATGTTGACCATCACGCCATCGACTATGCGCGCTACTACCCGATCCAGAAAACCGAGCCCTTCATCTATGAACGCTGCTACGAGACCGCGTTCAAGATCTATACGCCTCCCGTTCACGGGCGGGAGCCGTATTCCAAGGGCCGCAATCTGCGTGTGCCCCCCTATCACCTGCGCGAACGGGAACTGGGCGGCCATTTCATGGAAATTTCCGGGTGGGAACGCGCCCACGGCTATGCATCGAACGACCATCTGCTGGAAAAATACGGCGACCGCGTGCCGGAACGGATGAACGAATGGGACAACCGCCATTTCTGGCGCGTTTCCAACGCCGAACATCTGGAGCTCAGCGAAAACATCGGCATGATCAACCTGTGCCATTTCGCGATCTATGACGTGTCGGGCCGCGATGCGGAACAGCTGATTGAATATGTCTCCTCCTCCAAGGTGGCGGGCGACACGGCCATCGGAAAGGGCGTCTATACCAACTTCCTGGACGATACCGGGGGTGTGATGGCGGACCTGACGGTGCTGCGTCTGGCCGAAGACCGTTTTCAGGTGATCGACGGGGCGGATGCCGGGAACCGCGATGCCACCTATCTGCGCCGCATGGCCCAGGACCGGGAATGGAACGTCTTCGTCGAAGACCGCACGGACCATTACGGCTGCATCGGCGTCTGGGGCCCGAACGCGCGCGCCACTCTGAAACAGCTGGCCGACGACCCGGCGGGGCTGGACATCGAAAACTTCCCCTTCGGTGCGACGAAGGACTTCACCCTTCGCGGTGTCCCGGTGAAGGGCTTCCGCATTTCCTATGTCGGCGAACAGGGGTGGGAACTCCACTTCTCCATGTCCTACGGCCTGGCGCTGTGGGACATGTTCCGCGAGGTCGGCATCACACCGGTGGGGGTTGAGACCTATGCCAACAGCCGCCGTCTGGAAAAGAGCCTGCGCCTTCAGAACGCGGACCTTCTGACGGAATACAACCTGCTGGAAGCCGGTCTGGCGCGCCCGAAGGTGAAGGCCGCCGATTTCCGCGGGAAGGAAGCGAACCTGCGCCAGCGCGATCTGGCGCATCAGGATGCGATGCTGTGTACGCTGACCATGACGGACAATATCGACCGCGACGGCGTCGCCCGCTATCCGACGGACAATTGCCCGATCATCGACCCCGCGACGAACGAGGTTCTGATCGATGCGAAGGGGCGGCGGTCCTATACCACCTCCATCGCGTTCGGCCCGACCATCGGGAAGAACATCGCGCTGGGATATTTGCCGCACGCCTATTGCGAGGAAGGCCACGACCTGGAAATCGAATATTTCAATCAGAAATTCCCGGTCCGGGTCGAAGCCGTCGGCATGAAATCGCTCTACGATCCGACCAACGAACGCATGAAGTCATAAAGTCAAAGGTTCGCGCGGGTGCTCACCCGCCGCCCAGGATCGCGCCCTGAATCAGAAGCACGCCCAGCCAATGGGCGGCTTCGGGCGCGACCGGTCCGGGAATGTCGCCCGTGAACCCGTGATGGATGGCAAGGAACGGCACGGCAATCCCCATCCACAGCAGGACCGCGGTGCGCAGCCCCCCGGCTAGGTCCAGACCCGGCCCGGCAATGGCGGCGAAGGTACCGGCAATCAGGATATGGCAGATCCCGGCGGTAAAGGCGGGGACCAGCCCGTCCAGCATCGGCGGGACCCGGGCGGGCGTGCCCGAAGGCGGTCGCCCGAACCGGCGGCCGGCCCGTTCCGCATGGGTCGGGTGCAGGGGACGGCCCTCGCGTCGGGCCTCTTCCTCCCGGGCGCGGTCCATTTTCTGCGCGTCCGTGCGCCGGTGCCAGGCATAGAGCCAGACCCATTGCAGCCCCCAATGATACAGCGCGCCGAACACCGTGCTGGCCAGCGCCGCCATCAGGACCGCCGATTTGTCGATTGCATCGAACTCCATGCGGGTTCTCTTTCGCAATGCTGCGCAAATTTTAGGCGCAAATGCGGATCGCGGCAATTCACGGATGCGCGTTCGGGTGGACCCGGCCGGTCCCTCGACAGGGGGGCATCCCGCCTTTATCGTCCCGCGTGAACATCGGGTGACGTGGGGGCGGTTCAATGCCGGACGATCTGACTGCGGAATTGCTGGTCTGGGAACGGCGCGTCTGGGACGCGCTGGTTGCGGGCGACAAGGCGGCGGATGCGGCGCTGATCCACCCCGATTTCCTGGGTGTCTATTCCGACGGGTTTGCCGGGCGCAACCTTCATGCCGGGCAACTGGACGACGGTCCGACGGTCGATCGCTATCGCCTCAGCGATGCACGCTGCAGGGCGGTCGGTCCCGACCACGCACTGTTGTCCTACCGCGCCGACTTCCGCCGGGTGGGGAAGGCAAAGGATGAGGTGATGTATGTCTCCTCCCTCTGGAAGCGCGATGGTGATGGTTGGGTGAATGTGTTCAGTCAGGATACGCCCGGGGAGTGACGTAGGTTCTTCTAGAAGCAGGCGAAGTCCTTCAAGAGGTTTTAAACATTCTGCAAAGAACCGATTGAAGGATGGATAAGTCGCCTATAGTGTTGACGTCTAGACGTCAAAGGGATTTTGGATGAGTAATAGGCATTCACCTGGAGAAGTAAGAGACGCGATTTTGGCTGCGATCAAAAGATCAGGCGGAGAAGCTGACATTGAAACCATCACCGCAAGCGTTGGCCGGATTATCGGTGAAGTACCATCGTCTTCAATTCGATCTTACCTTCGGCTGAACACAGAAAAAGTGTTCGAGAGGGTGTCTAGAGGTCGATATAGGATTGCAACACAACAAAGACTTCCAGAGACCTCACAAGTCGCTCTTGGTGGGCCGCTCTTTTCGGTCGGGAAGGCAAAGTATTTTTTGTCTGATTCATTTAGATGGATGCAGGGTGCCGCCCCCTGTTCGTTTGAGGCAATCGTCACTGACCCGCCTTATGGCGTTGTCGAGTTTTCCGAGTTAGAGGTTAAGAAGCTGCGGTCAGGCAAAGGCGGTGTTTGGCGGATTCCGCCAAGCTTTGATGGCATTACACGGTCGCCACTTCCAAGGTTCACAACCCTCTCGGACAAAGATCGAACATACTTGAGAGGTTTCTTTTTGGATTTTGGAAAACTGGCAGGGCACGTTCTAGTTCCTGGTGGGCATGCCATTGTCGCTTCAAACCCCTTGCTGTCGCATCTTGTGGCTTCAGCGCTAGAGGAGGCTGGCCTTGAGTTAAGGGGGTATGTCTCTCGCTTGGTCATGACTATGCGTGGAGGAGACAGACCTAAAAATGCGCATGAAGAATTTAGCGATGTCACGGTAATGCCCAGATCAATGTGGGAACCTTGGGTGATAGCTAGAAAACCGCTGGAAGGGCGGGTTCAGGATAACCTTAGAAGATGGCGAACTGGGGGGCTTCGCAGGATTAGCGGGGAAAAACCTTTTGGAGATGTTATTGAATCTCACCCTACAAGGTCAAAGGAACGGGAAATCGCACCTCACCCGGCGCTCAAACCTCAAGCGTTTATGCGGCAAATTGTTCGGGCCGCTCTTCCTCTCGGTGAAGGTAGAATCCTTGATCCCTTCGCAGGTGCCGGGTCTACGTTAGCCGCAGCTAATTTTGTGGGTTACGAAAGTGTGGGGATCGAACTTGATCCGGAATACGCAGCGCTTGCCGAAGAGGGGATCCAAAAGCTCCAAGTTTTGAAGACCTAGCTCCTATCCAAGTAGATCCAACCGTCCCTTAGCTTTACGAGACCGTCTCTGTGTAAAGAAGCGGTTCTTGTGCCCAACTCTCCCCGAGAATTTTTCCTAAAGTCGTCCTTAACGACCCTCGCCAAGTACACTTCGGTGAACTTCATAGGGGAGCGATTGATCAGAGGTTGAGTCTCGTTATCAACGGTATAAACGAACACGCACATCCACTGGTCGCGCGCTCCGTGCAGGTCGACTCCGCCGCCAGACTTTCGGGTTGTCTTTATCTCGACACCTTCTTCAGAAGACTGTGCGGCGTTATCTGCAAAATGGCCGTCTAGGATCAAGTCTGGATGGCCATTGTGGTAGAGGTTCTCGGTGAGAGTTCTCGAATGGGTCGCTAGGCTCGCGGTAACCATATCCGAAATGATACCTGACATTGCCGCAGGTCGAAGAAAGTCATCAAATCTCTTTAGGCCTCTGGCCAGTAAGTTTCTATTAACGTCATAGAAGAAGTCGTAAACGTCTTGCATCGCTAGACTAAAGTCTTTCAAACGGAGTTGGTATGGCAGACTTGCGTCGCGATTGAAGAATTGCTCATTAGGTTCCTCGCGCTTTAGGTGCATAAAGCTCTCCATCCGATAAGCATTTTCACTTTAGGGTAAGGAGATTCGTTTGTTCGCAGCACAGATTAAACAACTCGACATCTTGTGCGACGCCACAATACCTACACTGCAAAGGAGACCTCCATGCCCGGCGAAGGTTCGAAGCGTGAAAACCACCCCAAAGACGTCGCAGACCGCTCCAATGTAGCGGAGACGCTGGAACTGGGCACTTGATCTTAGCGTGTTGAACGTTGGCCTAGACGCATCGCAACCATCAAAACAGAACGGCGCGGGGTTGCCGCGCCGTCTGGTCTGGGAAAAGTCCCCGCCTTCGCTGAGGATGTAATCGGATGCGCTACGCATCCATAATCGCGTCGAAGCCGCCGAAGATGATGCGTTTGCCGTCGAACGGCATCGGGTTGTTGGCCGGGTCCATGCGCGGGTCTTCCATCATTTGTTTCATGCCGGCATCGCGGGTCGGTTTGTCCGGCCATTCGATCCAGCTGAAGACGACGGTTTCATCGTCCTTTTTCTGAACGGCCATGGGGAAAGAGGTCAATTGACCGTCCGGCACATCGTCGCCCCAGCCGTCGACGATGCGGGTCGCGCCGCATTCCTTCATGACAGTGGCAGCGATTTCGGCATGTTTCAGAAAGGCGTCGCGGTTTGCGGTCGGTACCGCCGCCACGAATCCGTCAATATAGGGCATGTCAGTTTCCTCCTTTGATTTTGACCCTCTCTAGCATATGAGTTATAAAAAGCAATAATGAAGTTAGAAAAAACAACCAAAATACCTGGGGTCGATTTCAAGCGGCGTTACAACGACGCCTGCGCGGCGGCGCACGCGCTGGATCTGATCGGCGACCGGTGGGCGCTTCTGGTCCTGCGCGAACTCATGATAGGCCCCAGACGTTTCAGCGATGTGAAGGCGGGATTGCCGGGCATCAGCGCCAATGTCCTGACCCAGCGGCTGGCGGAGCTGGAGGCGGTGGGCCTTCTGACCCGCCGGGAATTGCCGCCCCCCGCCGCCGCCCGTGTCTATGAACTGACCCGATGGGGGTATGAGGCGGAACCGATCCTGAAGGTGCTGGGCATGTGGGCGGCGCGCTCGCCGCTGCATGACCCGACCATGGCGTTCAGCCCGGCATCCTTCGTCCTGTCGCTTCGGACCATGTTCAGCCCGGCGCACGCGGGTTTTGCGCGGCTTCGCATCGGCTTTCGTGTCACAAGGGGGGACGCGGCGCCCGTCACCTGTGTGGCGGAGGTTGCCGCCGGTGAATTCACCTTTGAACCCGCGCCGGTGGACGGGGTTGAAACGGTTGTGACAGGCGCGCCGGAAGCGATTGCGGGTGTCATCTATGGCGGCATGGGCCTCACGGACATGATCGCGGCGGGGGCGCTGGCCGTGACAGGGAACGCGGCCGAGTTCGAACGGTTCGCGACCTGGTTCCCCCTGCCGGACAAGGCGGACCTGCCCGAAGGAACGTAAGACCCGGGCGCCTGACTTTGGGATGCGTGTTGCGGCCCATCCGGCCGGTCACATCACTTTGCCGGAACGGCCGGTGGCGGCCCCTCTCGACAGCGTCGGTGCGCGCGACTACCTTCTGGTCCAATAACGAACACCAGTTAGCGGGAGACGCGGTTTCATGGGACAGGCGCGACGGGAAAATCATCGTGAGGATGTGGCGGGCCGGGCCAATGTGGCGGATACGCCGGAACTGGACGCCTATTACGACGATCTGGAGAAACATTCCGCGGCCGCCCTGTGGACGGTCGCGAACAAGATCGAACCGTGGGAACCGGTTTCATCATCGGTCCCCATGATCTGGCGCTACAACGATCTGCGCGAACATGTTCTGCGGTCGGTCGACCTGGTGACGCCGGAACAGGCCGGGCGCCGCGTCATCTATCTGGACAATCCGGGGCGGCGCGATGTGGCCGCCGCCGTGGGCTGGCTCTATTCCGGCCTGCAGGTCATGCATCCGGGCGAACGCGCATCCGCCCACCGGCATTCGGCGTCGGCGCTTCGCTTCATCATGGAAGGGGAAGGGGCATACACCATCGTCGACGGGCACAAGATGACGCTGGGCCGGAACGACTTCGTCCTGACCCCCAACGGCACCTGGCACGAACATGCGGTGGCAGAGGACGGCACACCCTGCATCTGGCAGGACGGGCTGGACATTCCGCTGGTCAACTGCCTGGAAGCGAATTTCTATGAGGTGCATCCCGACCTGGCCCAGGCGACGAATTACCCGGTCGACGACATGACAAAGACCTGGGGCAATCCGGGCCTGCTGCCGGGCGGACATTTCAACGGCGATGCCTGGTCCCACGCCTATTCACCGATGCTGAAATACGAATGGGAACCGACGTATGAGGCGCTGTCCAGGCTGGCGGAAACGTCCGACGGGTCGCCTTTCGACGGGGTGCTGATGGAATATGTGAACCCGGCGACCGGTGGCCCGGTGATGCAGACGATCGGCGCATCCATGCAGATGCTGCGCGCGGGGGAGGCGACGCGCGCCCACCGCCACACCGGCAGCTACCTTTACCAGTGCTGCAAGGGGTCCGGATATTCCGTCATCAACGGCAAGCGGTTCGACTGGTCGGAGCGGGATATCTTCTGTGTCCCGTCCTGGGCCTGGCACGAACATGTCAACGGATCGGACAGTGAAGATGCCTGCCTGTTCTGTTTCAGCGACCTGCCGGTGATGCGCAAGCTCGGCCTCTACCGGGAAGAGGCTTTTGGTGACAATGGCGGGCATCAGCCAATTGTTTGAAGCTTAAAATTTCGGTTGATCCGTCCTGTCCGTGAAGGCAGGACTGTTCGGCAAATCTTAATGCCTGCGCCCCTTCGGCAACCGGGCGCGGCGATCCAGCAAGAAGGAACATCATCGCTATGAAACTCGCAACTTTCCGTCCGGGGCCCGAAGGGCCGGCCCGCCTTGGCGCGATCGAAGATGATGAGATGGTCGATATCGGCATGCTGGGCGACGCGATGGGGGAACCGTTCCCCGACCGCATGCTGGACCTGATCGACATGGGGCCGGCGGCGCTGGACCGTCTGCGTGAGGGGCTGAATGCCGTGCGTGTCGAAGGCTGGCCCATCGGCGTGTCCGTCCCGGTTGCCAATGTGGACCTGCTGGCGCCGATCCCGCGGCCGCGCAAGAATATCTTCGGCATCGGGCTGAACTACGCGGAACATGTGGCCGAAAGCAGCACCAAACTGGATACGTCCAGCAAGCTGCCGGAACAGCCGGTCATCTTCTCCAAGCCGCCGACGACGGTGATCGGACCGGGCGATGCCATTCAGCACAATGCCGCGATTACCCAGCAACTGGACTGGGAGGTGGAACTTGCCGTCATCATCGGCCGCCGCGCGACCGGCGTTTCGGAACAGGACGCGATGGGGCACGTCTTCGGGTATTCGGTCATGATCGACGTATCCGCCCGCGACAACCGGCGCGCCGGGCAGTGGATTTATTCCAAGGGCATGGACACCTATGCCCCGTTCGGCCCCTGCATTGTCACCCCCGATGAAATCGGCGACCCGCAGGACCTGAACCTGTGGCTGACGGTGAATGGCGTGGAAAAGCAGAACTCGAACACGAAGCATATGCTGTTCAAAATTCCGACCCTGATTTCCGATATTTCCCAGGGCATCACGCTGGACCCGGGTGACATCATCGCGACCGGGACACCCGAAGGGGTTGGCGCCGGACGCGACCCGCAGGAATGGCTGTGGCCCGGCGATGTGGTCGAAGCGCATGTCGAAAAGATCGGCACGATCCGTCATCCGGTCGTGAAGATCGGCTAGGGCGGGGCGGCGCGCATGGATTTCGATGTCTCGAAAATCGACAAACAGATCGCCTATAAGCTGACGGTCGCGACCATTGTGCCGCGTCCCATTGCCTGGGTGACGACGGTGGATCCGGACGGTGTGGTGAACGCCGCGCCCTATTCCTTTTTCAACGCCATGGGGAACGACCCGCCGACCCTGGTGGTCGGAATGCTGCGCGACCCGAAAAAGGGGTTCAAGGATACCGCCGCCAACATTCAGAACACGGGCGAGTTCGTCGTCAATCTGGTGCCGGAACGGCTGGCCGAACAGATGAACCTGACATCGATGGATGCACCCGCGGATGTGGATGAACTGGCCGCCGCCGGTTTGACGCCGAAACCGTCGGCCAAGGTATCCGTGCCGCAGATCGCGGAAAGTCCGGTCAGTTTCGAATGCGTGAACCACGCCAGCATCGTCACCGGCCCGAACCAGATGATCGCCGTTGGGCGCATTCTGTCGATCCGCATCGACGACGAATATGTGATGGATGCGGAAAAGGGCTATGTGGAAACCCCGAAGCTGGGCCTGATCGGACGCATGTACGGCAGTGGCTGGTACACCCGTACGGACGACAATTTTCAGCTGGATCGCCCGACCTATGACGGCTGGCGCAAGTCCAGCTCGTAAAAGGCCAACGCCACCGGCGCGGGCTTGTCGTCGAAGGCACCGCGTTCGACGAAACCCAGTTGGCGATAAATCGCCTGTGCCTGGCGCATTGTGTCGCGCACCGTATCGAGCCTGAGCGCGGAATAACCCCTGTCCCGCGCCGCCCTGATGACCGTCTTTGTCAGACGGCTGCCCAACCGGTGCCCGCGAAAGCCGGGCCGCACATAAAGCCGTTTGATTTCCGCCGTGCCGTCCAGATGGGGACGCAAACCGACGCAACCGGCAATCGCGCCGTCGACGCGGGCCAGCCACAGATTCCCGTCCGGTTTGGAATAGGCACCCGGAAGGCCGTCCAGTTCCTCATCGAAATCCTGGAAACACAGCGAAAAGCTGAGGCTTTCGGCATATTCGACAAACAATGTCTTGATGAAGGCCAGGTCGTCGCTTTCCGGATCGGCCTCCGCGATGACGACGTCGGCATCCGGTTCAGACATGAATGGTGCCTTCCAGATAGATGCGCGCATTGCCGGCCATGCGCACCCTGTCGCCCGCCAATTCACAATACAGGTCGCCTACCCGGGTGGACACCTGACGGCAGTGAAGCTGCATGCGCCCGCCCAGCCGGTCGACCCAGTAGGGGACGATCATGGTGTGGGCGGATCCGGTAACCGAGTCTTCGTCGATCCCGTGACTGGGGGCAAAGAACCGCGACGCGACGTCGGCTTCGTCCCCCTTTGCCGTGACGATCAGCCCCTTTCCCATGGCGGCGATATAGGCCAGGTCCGGTTCGACTGCCCGCACCTCCGCCTCCGACGACAGGATCGCCATGTTCTTCGGCCCGCGCAGAAACCCGACCGGCTCTATCCCGCCAAGGGCCGCCGCCAGCCCGTCCGGCACGACGGTCGCCGTGATTTCCGCCACCGGGAAGTCGAGCTCGATCCGGTCCCCTTGCGCAATCGCGGTCAGAACGCCGGAGCGGGTCTTGAACCGTACCGATGCCCGGGAATAGGCAAGCTTCTCAAAAAGCACCATCGCGGTCGCAAGCGTCGCATGACCGCACAGGTCGACTTCGACAACTGGCGTGAACCAGCGCAATTCATAGTCGGCTTCCGCCTGACCGGGCAGGGGGACGATGAACGCCGTTTCCGCCAGGTTGTTTTCCGCCGCGATTGCCTGCATGACATCGTCCGCCAGCCAGGATTTCAGGGGCACGACGGCCGCCGGGTTGCCGCCGAACAGACGGTCGGTGAAGGCATCGACTTGAAAGATCTGAAGGCTTTCGGTCATGGCATTGCCCCTTGTCGCAAGATGTCGCCGGCAGTTTGCATCGCCTTGGTGATGCGGTCCAGATCGCGTTCACCGGTACGCCAGTTTGAAAACGCCGCCCTGATGCCCATTTTCCCGCCATAGGCGCCCGGTGTCATGAAAACTTCGCCGGTCGCGTTGATCGCCTGCAGAAGTTTCCGGTTCCATTCATCTGCCGCTACACTGCCGTCTTCAGGCGGAAGGCCCCGGAAACAGACGACATTCAGCGCAGTCGGGCACAGGAGTTCGAATTCGGGGGCGGCGTCGATCCAACCCGCCAGGAGCGCCGCCTGCGCGACATTGGCGCGGACGATGGAACGAACGCCTTCCTTACCATAAGCGGCAAGCGTCATCCATGTGGGCAGGGCGCGAAACCGCTGACTGCCTTCCAGGGAGCGGTTGATATATTGCGGCAGCCCCCCGCTCTCGACATCCAGATAGGCCGGGAGCCCGCCCGCCGCGCGTTCGACAAGATCGATGCGTTTTGTGAAGTAAAAACCGCAGTCATAGGGGACATTTAGCCATTTGTGACCGTCCACGGTGATGGAATCGGCTTGTTCAATGCCGTCGCAAAGCGCCGCCAGTTCGGGCACTGTCCGCGCGAACAGACCGAATGCCGCGTCCACGTGAAGCCAGGCACCGTGCTGTCGGCATATGTCTGCAATGGTGCCGATCTCGTCGAACGCATTGCCGGTAACGGTACTCGCACTGGCGCATACGATCTTTTGAACCTCCGGGCCTGAATCGGAAAGCGCGGCGTTCAGCGCGTCCGCGTCCATTTCCTCTGTCGTTCCGATCCGCGCGACCGGTATGATCGCATCCTCGCCGAGACCGGTGAACCGAACGGTCTTTATGAAGCTCGCGTGCGGGCAGGCACTGAATATCCGAATCTCCGGGCCGCCGCGAAGGCCTTTTTGGGCGATATCGTAGCCCACCCGTTCGCCCGCCCATTCACGTGCGGCCAGCAGACAGGCAAAGTTCGCCCCGGTCGCCCCGGTCGTGAATGCCCCGTCGAATGTGTCCGCCGGCAGGCCAAACAAATCTTTCAGCCAGGCCATCGCCTGGACGGATACCGCGACCGCGATCGAATCGCCAGGGGACGCGACGTTCTGATCGGCGGCCGCCGCCAGCCAATCGCCGGCAACGGCTGCGGGCGTGGCGCCGCCCGTCACGAAACCAAGAAATCTCGGCCCTGCGCTGCCCGACATGTGGGGAAAGAACTCGGTCACGACGTGGGACAGGGCTTCCGCCGCGCCTATTCCGACCGCCGGTGCCTGATCACCGAACGGATTTGGCGGCAGGTCCAGAACCGGACTGGCCGCCGGGCGCTCGTTCAGGCCGCCCAGGAATGTCGTCGCTGCGTCGGCGGCGGACTTCAACAGCGCAATTTCTTCGCTTTTGTCATGCAAGCCCGGCATCGTCATCCCCCTCGGACAGTGCATCCAGGTACAGGTCCCGGTCGATGTTTCCGCCGCTCAGGATGACCGCAACCTTGCGCCCGGTCTGGCGGGTGCGTTCCTGGGCCAATGCGGCCAGGGGTGCCGCACCGGCCCCTTCCGCGATGTTGTGGGTGTCGCGGTAGTACCAGCGCATCGCCTGTCTGATCTCGTCGTCCGTGACGCGGACGACCCGGTCCGCGCCGGCCAGGATGATTTCCAACGCCTCCGGCGATGGGGACCGGCAGGCCATGCCGTCCGCCATCGTGTCGGCGGTATTGGTGGGGATGACGGCGCGCGCTTCGAAGCTGAGCGCATAGGCGGGCGCCGCGTCCGCGACGACGCCGACGATTTCGGCTTTTGACCCCAGTGCGTCCCGGGCTGAGATGATGCCGCAAATACCGGACCCCATACCGATGGGGACATAGATCGCGTCCAGGTCGGGCACGGCACGGATGAGTTCCAGCGCATAGGTCCCGACGCCGCGCACCAAAAGCGGATGGAAACTGGGCAGCATGTCCAACCCGCGTTCTTCGGCGAGGTTGGCGGCGAACTCGGCGGAGGCCTGAAAGTCATGGCCGTGGACAATCAATTCCCCGCCCTGTGCCTTCATTGCGGCATTCTTTTCCGCGCTGTTGCCTTCGGGGACGACGATCGTCGTGGCTACCCCGAAACGCCGACCGGCGGTCGCGACCGACTGGCCGTGATTGCCGCGCGTCGCGGTGATGATGCCACGCGTCAGCCCGCGTTCCTTGCGGTCGTTCATATAGGTCAAACCACCGCGCAGTTTGAACGCGCCGACCGGTGTGTGGTTTTCGTGTTTGACCCAGACCTCGCATCCCATTCTCTCGGACAGAAGCGGCCAGAGATACTGCGGTGTTCCGGGAAATACGCTGTGGACCAGCGCTGCCGCGCTTTCCAATTCGGTTTTTGTGGCTGTCGGCATGGTCCTCCGTCTTCCTTTATGTCACGCGCGCCGCGTCACCGCGACGCCCGCCAAGATTAACCCTGTGGCAATGAATACGTCGATGCTGAGTTCTTCCTTCAGTGCCAGAACGGCAACGATCAGGCTGATCAGCGGCTGTGTGAACTGAATCGGTGCGATCTTCGCAACGCCGCCGACCTCCAGCGCCCGAAACCACAGCGCGTAGCCGAGTGCCGTGCCGCCGAAAGTCAGGAAAAGGATGGGCCAGAGCGACTCCGGCTCGCCCAATACGATGCTCAATGTTGCGATGGGATCGGTCAGGGACGCCAGCAGGATCGGAAGCAAAATAATGCTCGCGACAATTAGGCTCCAGGACATGGCGGCCCAGCCGCCTACATCCGATGAAAGTCTGCCGCCAGCCACATAGCCGCCGGCTGCCGCGATCATCGCTGCGACACAAAGCAAGTCACCCAGCAGGCTGGACGCCCGGCTTTCGGATTGTCCCAGTGCATCCTGTCCTGCAATCAGGAGGGCGACGCCGAAAAAGGCAAGTCCGGCGCCCGCCCACCAGGTGCGGCGTGGCCAATTGCGTCTGGTCGCAAAACCGATCAACCCGGTGACGATCGGCGCGGCAGCAATAATTAGGGCCGCGTGCGCCGTGCTTGTGGCATTCAATCCGAAGCTGAACAGAACCGGAAAGCCCACGAAACCGCCAAGTCCCGCAAGAGTTGCCAGCCCCCAACCTCTGGCGCCTGACGGCGGGCGTTGTTTCAGCCAAAGCAGAAGCAGTGCCAGGAACGGTGCCGCCAGAATACTGCGAAGCGCGCCGACGACCAGCGGATCAGCGGTCCGAACCGCCAACTCGGTTGCGGCGGGGGTCAGCCCCCACAGTACGACCGCGCCAAGACCCAGAACGGGGGCGCCCATCGATGAGTGTTCGGTTTGTCTCAACGTCATCGGATCTGACCAATCGAAAGAAAAGGGGCGACCCGCCGTCCGCGCTATTAGACGGGCCGCCCCCATTAGGGTCCTGTGTTCAGACCCTAATCCCGATCCCACGAACTTGCCTTCGATGAAGGCGAGGGGGACTTTTTAAACCGGCTCTAGAGCCGGATTTTCAAGGACCGGGAGATCCTTTGCGCTTCGGCATGGGCCGCGTCGCGGGTGATGCCGATGTCGCGCAGTGTTCTTTCGTCCATCGTCAGCAAATCCATGCGCTGATTGCGCAGGCTCTGACGTTCGGCGAGCAGGTTGAGGATGCGGACGAACCAATTCGCAACAGCTTTCAAGCCGAGGTTTTTTGCGAATCCGGCACGGTGCTGCCCGGAGCGGTCCGATCCCTTGGAGAACCCGATCGATCCAGGCGAAGTTTGAATTGTATGCATACAAATTCTCCTTTCTTGCCCAGATGAGACTTTATTGTCTCGATCCAATTGATATTGTCTTTACATTGTCCCCGTCAATTGGTATATTGTCACCATGACAATTTTGCAGGACAATTGGTCGCCGGACCTTTCCGGTATCGACGAAGCCGCGCAGGCTCTCCCGAAATACAAAGCGATTGCGTCTGCCATTGCGCAGGACATCGGTTCCGGGGTGTTGAAGCCCGGTGACCGGCTTCCGCCGCAGCGCGAATTGGCGTGGGCGCTGAATGTCACGGTGGGAACGGTGACACGCGCCTATCAGGAAGCGGAGCAACGCGGTCTTGTCGGCGGTGAGGTCGGTCGCGGAACCTATGTTCGGCCCAGTGCGGAACACAACCGGGCGCGCACGACCCCCCTGCCGTCGGATTGGTTTGCGCCGATGCCGATGTCGGAACAGGAAGTCGAAGACCCCGACGCGCCGATTTCCATGCAGTTCAATTTTCCCCCCGGCGCAGTGGGGGAGACGGAGTTGCGCCAGACCCTGGTGGAACTTTCACGCGATCCGCGCGTGGGCGAATTGTTGAACTATTATTCCCCGTCCGAAGGCGGCATCCAGGCCGAAGCCGGTGGTGCCTGGTTTGCAATGCGGGGGCTGGAGGCACGTCCGAACGAGGTCGTTGTTTCATCGGGCGCGCATAATGCCATCCTAGCGACCCTGGCCGCCCTGTGCCCGACCGGCGGGAAGGTGGCGACAGAGGCATTGGTCTATCCCGGGCTTCGGGTTATCGCGCGGATGCTGGGACTGGAACTGGTACCGGTGAAACTGGACGAAGAAGGTCTGTGTCCGGATGCACTGGATGAGGTTCTGGGTGGCGGCGGCATTCACGCGGTTTATTGCGTGCCGACGCTTCAGAATCCGACCAACGCGACACAGTCCCTTGCCCGGCGTCGCGACATCGCGCGCGTTCTGGAACGCCATAATGTACCGGTTGTCGAAGACGACTTGTTCGGCCTGTTGCCGGGTGATGCGCCGCCAACATTGACGTCCCTGATACCGGACCTGGGCTATTGCGTGACATCGGTTTCAAAGGCGCTTTCCCCCGGATTGAGGGTCGGGTTCATCCGTTGTCCGGCGCGCGCACGCGAACAGATTGCCGCGGGGGTGCGCGGGTCGACCTGGATGGCGTCCCCCCTGACCGCTGAAATCGTCTGCCGCTGGATTCGGGAAGGGCGGACGGAAGTCATGCTGGCCGAACGGCGCGCCATTGACGAACGCCGCCGCCAGATATCCCTTCGGGAGTTGGATGGATTGGATGTCGACCTCCCGAAAGGGTCGCTTTCCGCATGGTTGCATCTGCCGGACCCCTGGCATGCCAGCCAGTTTGTCAGTGCCGCGGAAAGGGACGGTGTCGTCCTGTCGGCCGCCCATGCCTTTTCCATCGGCCGGTCCCGTCCGCCTTTCGCCGTCCGGGTCTGTATGGGACCGCCACGGACGGATGAACGGTTGGTCGAAGCGCTGCGTCGGCTGAAACGCATTCTGAAGGAAGAGGATCCGACCCAGTCGCTGGCCGTGATGTAACCGGTGTCAGACGACGGTCGCGTTGGCAATATCGCGTCAATTTGGCAGGACGGTGGCAAATATTCCCCCGGTTTCACTTGAAAGCGGACCCGTCTGCCGTCACATAACCCGCCTATGACGAACGATAGGAAAAAAGAAAAGCCGAAGGGCTTTGTGGCCAGGCTTCCCTTCATCGGGGGGCACCGGCCGCTGGTGGGTGTCATCCGTCTGGAAGGCGTAATCGGTCATGCGGGTGTCGGACGGCGCGGCATGACGCTGGAAGGGCTGGCGCCGGCGATCGAACGCGCATTCGCGCTGCGCGGTCTGGATGCGGTAGCGCTGGAAATCAATTCACCGGGCGGGTCGCCGGTGCAAAGCGACCTGATCGCATCGCGAATTCGCGACCTGGCAGACGAAAAGAAGATACCGGTCACCGCATTCTGTGAAGACGCGGCTGCATCGGGCGGCTATTGGCTGGCCTGTGCCGCGGATGAAATCTATGCGATGCCGGGATCGATTGTCGGGTCCATCGGCGTTGTGTCCGCCGGTTTTGGGTTCGTCGATGCAATCGAAAAGCTGGGGATCGAACGCCGCGTTCATACCGCCGGCAAGGAAAAGGCGATCCTGGACCCGTTCAGACCGGAAAAGGCGTCGGATGTGAAAATACTGAAACGCATTCAGGCCGATCTGCATTCCCAATTCACGACCTGGGTTTCCGACCGCCGCGGCGACCGGCTGCCGGATAGAAAGGATCTGTTCTCCGGTGCCTTCTGGACCGGGCAGGAAGCGGTGGCGCTGGGTCTGGTCGACGGCCTTGGCCCGCGCCGTCGGGTCATGCGCGACCGGTTTGGAGAGAAGGTGCGCTTTCGTGCGACGGTGCGCCCGAAATCCCGCTTGCGGCGCCTGTTTGGCATGGACAGTTTCTTTGATCCCGCCGAGATGGGCGATGCGGTCCTGGACCGGTTGGAAGAGCGCACCCATTGGCAGCGCTTGGGGATTTAGGGGCCCCGCGGCTGTTGGCCCGGCTTGACCTGACAAGCGGCGCGCAATACCACGAAGCATCATGTTTCTGAAAATCGCCATTCTTGTCGCCATCGTCTCCGCCGTCTGGTTCGGGTTCAAATACCTTGAACGGCGCGACCGCATCGGGCAGGGGCAGCGCCGGACGGGGGAAAGGTCCTTTACCGAACGTCTGCGCAAGTCGGTTCATAGCAAGACCGGCAAAAGCGCAAATGCGGGCGAAGTGGAGGAAACGGAAAGCTGTCCGACCTGCCGGGCCTTCGTTTCCGTCGAAGGCATTTCCAACTGCGGCAAGCCGAACTGCCCGTACTGACGCGGCGATGACCGACAGCCTGCGCATCGAAAGCCCGATTGGCCCGATCTGGATCGAAGCTAGGGGCGGCGCGCTGGTCAGCGTGACCTGGTCCGGGCGCGGCGACGCCACATCCGACACACCTGTTTTGACCGAAGCCGCAAGGCAGCTTCAAGAATATTTCGCGGGGACCAGGACGGTCTTTGACCTGCCGCTCGACCCATCGGGCAGCGACTTCCAGAAACAGGTCTATCGCGCCATGTCGGCAATCCCGTTCGGAAACACACGAACCTACGGGGACATTGCTAAGGAACTGGGCGTGGCGGCACAACCGATCGGACAGGCCTGTGGGTCGAACCCAATCCCGGTCATCATACCCTGCCATCGTGTCGTCGCATCGGACGGCACGCTGGGCGGGTTTTCAGCCCGCGGCGGTGTGGAAACGAAGGTCGCGCTTCTGAAACACGAAGGCGCGGCAAGCCTGTTGCTCTAGCCGCGCCTGCCTGCCTGTTAGTCCAGGCCTTCCCAGCCGGACGCGTCCGGATCGTCCGTCACCGGTTCCAGGATTGGCTGGTCCAGCGGCTTGCGGCCGGCCTTCAGCGCCTTGTCGATTTCAATCGCCAGTTCTTCCTGGGTACAAAGGCCCAGTTCCATCGGCGAACGGGGACGAATGGCGGATGAGTTCCAGTGCGTGCGTTCCCGAATGGCGGTGACCGTCGGCTTGGTCGTGCCGATCAGACGGTTGATCTGTGCGTCGACAAGTTCCGGATGGTGCTTGATCAGCCAGGCAATGCCGTCCGGCTTGTCCGCGCGTTTCGACACCGGCGTATAGCGCGGACCTTTGTGGCGCACGACCGGCTGCGGGATATCGCTTTTCAGGATGGCAAGGCTGGCGGTCGGGTCCGCCTCGCAGCGCTTTATTTCTTCCGCCGTTAGCTGGCCCGCCTGGACTGGGTCGATCCCGTGCATACCCGGTGCGACTTCGCCGTCCGCGATTGCCTGAATTTCCAGTTCATGCAGGCCGCAGAACTCGCCAATCTGGTCGAAGGTAAGGCCGGTGTTGTCGATCAGCCAAACCGCAGTGGCTTTCGGCATCAAGAGTTTTGCCATGGGACGAATAGCTCCGATAAATCGTTTAAGGCTTTGACCCTTCAAGCGATGCCTGCCGCTGATCGGCACCGACGCTGGGGTATCCCAAGCCTGATAGGAAATCGGCTGGGTGTATATCAACCGTCTGCGCCGCTGGCAAAAGAAATCCGGACGGAATATCAGGAAGCATCTGCAAGCGGCTGGGTCCGCGAAAGGGTCAACGTGACCTTAAGGCCCTTGCCGCCCGTGGCTGTGTCCAGGGAAAGCCAGCCGCCGTGCAATTCAGCGATTGCCTTTGCGATCGGCAAACCAAGGCCGACACCGTTGTCAATTGCGATCTGGGCATCCACATCCGTGCGGCGGAAGGGGCGAAGCGCCTCTTCACGCAGGTTGACCGGAATTCCGGGGCCGTCGTCTTCCACTTCGACCTGGATCTGACCGTCTTCCGCATCTCTGGTGCGGATCGTCAGACGGGTCGCGCCAAAGGCATATTTGCAGCTGTTCTGGATAAGATTCACGATTGCCTGGCGCACCTTGATCCCGTCCAGCGACGCGGCAGCCGGCGCGCCAAGGTCCAGTGTCGGTTCAATTCCGGCCGCCTTAAGGGCATGCGCGCTGTTTTCGACCGCAGACTTCACCAGCGTGTCGATCTCATGCGGTTCCGCCTTCAGCCGCATGGAACCGCTTTCGATCGCCGTCAGGTCCAGCAGATTGGACAGTGTTTCATGGAGGACGACACCGCTTTGTTCGATGTTGGTGACATAGTCGTGATGCCGCGCGTCCGGAATTTCACCGAATATTCCCGACAGCAGCGCCTGGCTGTAGCCAAGGATCGCGTTCAGGGGGGTCCGCAACTCGTGGCTCATGTTCGCCAGGAAATTGGTCTTCGCGGCGGACGCTTCCAGGGCCGCGTCGTACGCTTCACGCAGGTCGCTTTCGATCCGCCGCTGTGCCGTTCGGTCTTCCAGTGCAAAGACCCAGCGTTGTGACTGGCCGCGCCCGATAGGCACCGCGATCGCCCTGAAGGTCAATTCATCCCCGTGACCGCGATAGACGATGTCCGTTTCCCATTGGCTTCTTGTCTCGATCGCCTGTGCCAGACTGGGCGCATCAGCCCCGCCAGCCCGCATCGCATCGATCCGTTTCGCGCTCGCCAGGTCGAAACATTCCTGATCGTGACCGTCGAAACGCAGGACCGTCGCGGCCAGTGAATTGACGAAGCGGATCGGTCCGTTCAGGTCGAAGACGACAATGCCGACCGGCATCTGATCCACCGCGCGCATGATATCGCTGAGCCGGTTGTTCGTTTCGCGCAGTTCTTTTTCCCGGGCCACGATTTTGGCGGACATCAGTCCCAGCGCATTTTCCGTCTCTTCCAGCTCACTGAATCCGGAACGGCTGTACTGAAAGGCCTCGTCCTGGTCATTGGCAAGTTGCCTGGCCGCGTCCTGCATGCGGCGCAGGCGCAGGCCGATCCGTTTGGACAGCAGCATGCCAACCGCGATGCCGGCAATGGCCAGTGCGATTGTCGTTACGATGGTCGCGTATATGACCTGGTTGAACCAACCCAGGAAGTCGCTGACCGGGACCCGGACGGCGATAATCCATTGCTGGTTCAGCGTGTTCAGGAAATCGAACGCGACCAGATGCTTCTGCCCGTCAACGTCCACCATGATCGTCTGGCGGTCGCGTTCTTCCATCGCCCCGTCCAGCAGCCCCGCTTCTTCCATCGCTTTCTGCAGCACCGGATATCCGCCGTCCTGAATGCGCGGCAATTCATCCATCGCGGCATAGTCGCCATTCGACAAAGTGCGTGGATGGGCCAGGACCCGTCCGGTGGAATCGACAACGGCAAGAATGCCGTTTGCGCTGGCGCGCAGATCGTCGGTGAAAGCCGACAGGCGGGCCAGGCTGACGTCCAGGCCGATGACGCCGCTTACGGATCTGTCCGGACCGACGCCGCTGCGGCGCGAAACGGTGACGCCGGGCTGTTGGGAGGTGAAGAAGATATATGGGTCGCTCCAGACGATCCCGTCCGCCGCCTGCGCGTTCCGGTACCATGGCCGTTCCCGCGGGTCATAACGGCCCAGATCCTGGTCGAGTTCCCGGCGGACCTGAAAATCGGGGCCGCGAACAAGGACCTGCTCCATGCGGGAATCGCCGTCCCGAATGATGATCCGCGACAGCGTTTCCCGTTCCGCCAGCCCTTCAAATTCACGGGTTACGTAGATGAAAGACCCATCCTCCGTCCCCAGAAAGGCACCGGACAGCCGTGGTTCCGACCGTAGCACTTCGGCAAAAATGCGTTCGGTCGCTTCCGTCTCTTCCAGATGAAGGAGTTCCGATGCGGCAAGGGTATCAATGAAGCGGGCCAGACGGCCGACGCCGTTGGCGAAGCGCGCGGCTTCCCGGAAACTCAGGTCCAGGGCACTGTTCAGCCGGCTGTCGGCATGTTCAAGCGACGTTGCCCGCGCATAGGGGTAAGTGGTGGCGATGAATGCAGCGGCGGTAAGTACCTCTATCCCAAGGATACCGACCAGTATCATTGCCCGCAGCGAGGTAACCGACCTCGACTTCATACTGTTCTCCGACCCGCTTGAGGTTCCCCGCCGCGCATACACAATGATCAGACGAACTATACTAGTCAATTCATCGGTTGGGTTGAAAAGAAAACGGGGACCCCAGCAACGATGGGATCCCCGTATTTCGGTCTTTGACGCGGATCCTTGCGGATCCGGCCGGCGCTGCCAATTAGGCGGCGATCGGCTTCATCATCTTTTCGACGACGACGTTGAACTGCGCCTGGATCGGTTCGACGGATTCGTTCGCGACCTTCATGGACATTTCGGAAACCTTGGTGGTTTCGGCAACGTATGCGTCGAACTGCGAACGGGCCAGATCGGACTGGATTTCAACCAGTTCGTTCAGGGACTTCGCCGTCATCATCGCCTTCGCGGCGGCGACGTTGGCTTCGGTCTGGGTCTGCGCGAAAGCGTAGACTTCCTTGCCCAGCGCTTCAAAGCCCTTTGCGGCGACGTTGCCGGCCTTGACGTAGGCGTCCAGCGTGTCCTTGTTCAGGACGGCGAACTCGTCATAGCCCTTCAGCGCAGCGGTCGAGGCCTTTTCAACCTGTTCCTTCGTGGCGGCAACAGCCTGTTCAACGGTCTGCTTGCCGGCAGCAACGGCTTCTTCGATCGGCTTCGTGTCGATCGTCGGGGTCGTGGTTTTCTTGGCGGTCATCTCAAATCACTCCATTTCATGGTGGAAGCGTCTTTGAACCGCTTCCCGGTTGATCGCAACGCCCGAACCTTTCGGGCATTTCGTGCGCGGTGAAACGGGTTATGTTGCACCGCAACAATTTCTAGGACCGATATATGGGTTAGGTTGGTTTTAGGGTCAAGAGAATTTTTTGTGCAGTGCAGCAAAAACAGTTGGAAGAATAGAAAAATATGTTAATTAACAGTTAGTTGTGGTTGTTTCGGTGTCAAACTGACGCATACCGGTAAAGGGTGAAATTCATGCTTGTGCGTTGCAATATCATGGTGCTTCATCCCGCCTCTTTCTGTTGGACCGCCCGTTCTGAGTCGGTCTAAAGTCCTTCCAGCATGATCCTAGGGAGCGTTTGTTCGGAAATGACATATTGTCTTGCAATCAAGGTTACGGACGGGCTGGTCTGCGTCGCGGACGGCAGGATCACCGCCGGCACCCAGGTCACGACCGCCCGCAAGGTGGAGTTCATCGGACCTGCGTCCGGGCGCATCATTACGATGACGTCGGGGCTGCGTTCCCTGCGGGACAAGACGCTGGCCTATCTGAAGCGGGACCTCCGGGCGGGCGACGGAAAGCCGTTTCCGTCCATGCTGGACGCCGTCGAAGGCTATTGCCGATGTCTGCGGCGGGTCTTCGACGAAGATGCCGAAGACCTGGAACGGTCTAAACTGTCCTTCAACCTGCATTCGATCATCGCGGGCAAGCTGGCGGAAGACGACGAGCCGACCGCCTATATGGTCTATCCCGAAGGCAACTGGATCGAAGTCGACCGGCGCACCCCCTACCTTTCAATCGGGGAGACGAGTTACGGCAAGCCGATCCTGGACCGGGCACTGACCGGCGATACGGATCTGAACACGGCGATGAATTTGGCCTACCTGTCCTTCGATTCGACCCGGATCAGCGCCGCCGATGTCGGCTTCCCGATAGACGTTATTACCTATTCAAACGTCGATGGTCAGTGGCGCGAGGCACAGTATGACTATGATGATGTGCTGGAACAGCGCCGCTGGTGGAACGAAAACCTGACCCAGCTTGCGACGCACATGCCGGACGGCCCGTGGCGCGAAACGCTCAGCCCGCCGAAAGGCGCGGTCATGCCGCTGTCCATTGTGCGTGACGAAGACTGATTGCGGCGACCGGCCGGAATTGACCGGCCGATCCACCCATCATCCGGTGTAATCGACACCGTTCGGCGTAACGATCAGGTTATGCCGCCGGTCGCGGTACAGGTCGTCATGAGGCGTGTCGGGGACCGACCCGAAGGTCCGGCTGTAGGTTCGGCGCACGCCGTCATCCGGATAGGGGGTGACATCGATGCCTGTCGTGTCATTCGCGAACAGGGTCGCCGGAAACCGGAAATCCAGGAATGCGTCGTCCGGATATTCGAATACCTGATAGGCGAAGCGGCCTTCATGACAGCCGGCGATCAGCCAGGCATAGGAATGGGACGCGATCTTGCGGCCGATGGGCGGCGGGTCGGTCCACCATCCTGCGTCCAACAGTTCCTGGACGATATCCTGCGCCGTGTCCGGGGAAATGCGGGCGACGGATTCGAACGGGCGGAACGGCCGCGTCGGGTCTGTCAGGATCGGCCAGGGAAACCAGTCATTCGCGGTAAAGGTCAGGACACGGGACCGCACCTGCGGTTCCGGCGTCACATCCAGGTCGATGTCATAGATGCGCACCTGTACGTCCCGGTCGGCATAATAGATCAGGCGCAGGCGGTCACGCCCGGACGCAACACAGTCGGAGGCGATATCCTCTCCGCTCAGGAATGAAAACCAGGTCGCCCGGCGCTGCGCCGGGTTGTCGATTTCCCCGTCGGTCTGACAGGCCCCCAGGATCATGGGAACCAGAAACGCCAGGAGAAGCCGGTGGACCGTCGTCATGTTCTGGGAACCTTTCCGTCGCGGGCGATAGGGCATGGCACGGTATGGCACCGCACACAGCACGATATTGCATCGCACGCCATTTTTACAATGGACAGGATTCGCGACTTAGATTATTAACTAACGAAGTGATTCGTAGTCTGGCAAGAGTATAGTCGCAAAGTATTCGTCAAGACTCGTCTGGTATACCGGAAATTTAGGGGGTGGTTTTGCGGAAGGCGCCGGTTCTTTTCCTAATTTTATTTGCGGTCGCATTCCTTTCGGTGCCGGGCACAGGTTCCGCGCGCTATGCGTCCATCGTGATCGACGCTGAATCTGGCCGTATTCTGCATTCGGAAAATGAAGACACGCGGAATTATCCGGCATCCCTTACCAAAATCATGACCCTTTATATGGTGTTCGAGGCGCTGGAATCCGGCAGCCTGACACTGGATCAACAGCTGGTCGTTTCCCGCCACGCGGCCGGCATGCCCCCGTCGCATCTGGGGCTTGGCCGTGGCAGCACGATCAGCGTGACCGACGCGATCCTCGCCCTGGTCACGAAATCCGCGAATGATGTCGCCGTCGTCATTGCCGAAGCGATCGGCGGGACGGAATCGGAATTCGCCGAACTGATGACCGAACGCGCGCGCCAACTGGGCATGAGCCGCACGACCTTCCGCAATGCAAGCGGGCTTCCGAACCGCCGTCAGCTTTCGACCGCGCGGGACATGGCCGTCCTGGGCATTCGTATCCGCGAGGATTTTCCGCAATATTACGAATACTTCTCGACCACGCATTTCGAATATGGCGGCCGGACCTACCGGAACCACAACACGCTTCTGTCGTCCTATGAAGGGACGGACGGGATCAAGACCGGTTATATCCGCGCCAGCGGCTTCAATCTGGTCGCTTCCGTCGAACGGGAAGGGCGCCGCATCATCGGTGTCGTGTTCGGCGGCGAAACGGGCGACTGGCGGGACCGTCACATGCGCAACCTTCTGGATCGCGGTTTCGCGCGCCTGCTGGAAGAAGAAATTCCGTCCGAACTCCTGGTGGCCGACGCCCGCGAGCTTTCGGCCCCCGCCCCGGAAGAGGTCGTACCCCAGGGGGATGCCGATGCCGGCGTGGACCTGAGTGAGCTTCAGGCGACGCGCTGGACAATCCAGGTCGGTGCCTTCAGCCGGGCGGAAGCCGCGCGGACGGTCGCACAACAGGCGTTCCAGGCGCTGGGCGAACTCGGGCGCGCCATGGCGGATGATCAGGTCGTCGTCGTCGATACGTCGGGCGGTCTTCACCGGTCCCGGGTGACCGGCTTCGACCGGCAGAGCGCGCACGCCGCCTGTCAGGCGCTGATCGACAACGATTTCGACTGCATCGTATTTCAGCCGCGCAGCTAGGTCTCCGCAACGGATCGGTTGCGGTTATTCACCGAACCCCGTTTGGCACCCAACTTTGATTTTATCTGGCCCTTTCGACGGGGCCATTCTTGGCCTACATCAGCGCCCGTCCGCGCGATGTCGATCAGGTTGAAAATGGTGTCCCATGAAGAACGCCCCCTTAAGGAATGAAACGAACGAACTGGGACAGCTGGTCGGCTTTCCCGTCCCCGGTTTCAAACCCCCGCCGTTGCCGCCGCGCACGGCGATGACCGGCCGGACCTGCCGGCTGGAGATACTGGACAAGGACCGCCATGCGGCGGGCCTTCTGGACGCATACAATATGGCTGAAGATGCGCGCAACTGGACCTATCTGCCTTATGGTCCGCATAGAAGCCTGGCGGATTTCAAAGCCTGGATCGAACGCGACGCGCTGGGCGACGATCCATTGTTCCATGCGGTGATCGACCTTGCGACAGGCAAGGCGGTGGGCGTTGCAAGCTACCTTCGGATCAATCCGGCCTGCAGTTCGATCGAAGTGGGGCATATCCATTTCTCCCCCCTGATGCAGCAGGGCATCCAGTCGACCGAAGCGATGTATCTGATGATGGTGCGCGCCTTCGACGAATTGGGCTATCGCCGGTACGAATGGAAATGCAACAACCTGAACGAAGCGTCCAAACGTGCCGCGCTTCGCCTGGGGTTCACGTTCGAAGGGATTTTCCGCCAGATGCTGGTGACCAAGGGCCGCAACCGCGACAGCGCGTGGTTTTCGCTGCTGGACCGTGAATGGCCGATGGTGAAGGACGCGTTCCAGACCTGGCTCGACCCGTCGAATTTCGATGAGCAAGGGAAGCAGAAGGTGAGCCTGTCGGAACTGACGGCCGCAGCGAAGGAACGGTTTCCGACGGTGGATTAGCCGCTCACCATCCCCAACGCCTCAGCGCCCGCAGCTTTCGCCAATGCCTTCGGCTCTGCTTCGAATACCGCGTTCGGCTTGCCCGCCGCGGCCCAGACCGTTTCCTGTCCCAACAGCACGGTGTCGATCCACGCCTTGATCGGCGACTTGTGGCCAATGGGGGATACGCCGCCGATGGCAAAGCCGGTGACATCGCGAACCTTTGTCGGGTCGGCGCGTTTCAGGGTCAGGCCGATTTTCCGCTGAACATGGGTCAGGTCGGCATTGTGCCGGCCGGAAACGAGGAGGAGGACGAGTTCGCCGGTCTCTTCTGCCTCGAAGATCATGGATTTGACGATCCGGTCGACGGTGCAGCCACAGGCGGTGGCGGCATCCTCTGCCGTGCGGGTGGTCGCCGGCATGGTGACGATGTCGACGGGAAGGCCCGCGGCCTCTGCCGCGGCACGGACGCGGTCGATGCTTTTCATCGCGGTGCCTGTGCCCGCCGTGCCGCGGGCGGCAATGCCGTCTGCATCGGCGCGCCGGGGTTGGGCAGGAAGTCGATCAGGATGTTGACGCGGGGCCGTGGGCTCTTGTTGCGCACGCTGTGCTGTTTGCGGTTATTGAAGTCATAGGCATAGCCGGGCTGCATCTTGAACTTCTTTCCGTCGATCTTGTATTCGACGCCCGGCGGCGCGATCAGCGGGATGTGCAACCGGTGGGCCGCCGCGGCATGGGCCTGGCCGTCCACATGGGGCGCGATCTTGCCGCCCGGCGCCATTTCAACGATGGCGATGCGCGTCGCGATCCCGCGCGGCGCATCCAGATAGGCGGTCGCCTGGTCCACCAGCGGGCCGACAATATCGCGGAACGCCGCCCATTGCGGGAAGACGTTGACGTGCCCCTGGTCGGTTTCCTGTTCGATGTCGGGGGTCAGCGGCGCGGGGTCTATGTCTTCCTGACGGCACCATTGTTCCACCAGTTCGCGCATGGTGCGTATGCCCCAGGGCTGCTGATAGGGAAGCCAGTTGTATTTCAGCAGGATGGACCGCGTCGTGCCGCGATGGGGGGACGCCGCCAACAGGTCCTGACGCAGGCGGTTGGTCTGCCAGGCATCCTCCCCCAGCGACGCCAGAAGTTCCAGCGCCGGCCCGATATCGACCGGGCCCAGCCGGCGAAACGGAACTCCGATGTCCATTGCTACACCTTAAATATGCCGAACGAAACCCCGTTGCGTTGCGTCGGGCGGTCAGCCTTCACCCTCTGCCGCGGGGGCGGCCGGTTCTTCCGGCATGTTCTTCTGGATCAGGTCCAGGATCTTGACCGCCAGTTCGTACGGCATTTCCATCTGGATGTTGACCTTAAGCGTATCCGGCAACGTGTCGGTGCCGATGAATTCCAATACTTTTTCCGACATGATGATCCCTCGGTGTCCCGGCGCCACTGCGCCTTATTGTTCAATCGATTGGTAAACTCGTGATCCTCCGACGCGCGGTCAGGCCTGCTTGGCGTCGGCATCCGCCTTCTTCGCGGCGGCACCCTTCTTGGCCTTTGCGGCTTCGGCTTTCGCGGCCTTGCGTGCCTCCGCCTCTGCCTTGCGGCGCTCGGCCTCTGCCTTGCGGCGTTCGGCTTCTTCTTCCTTCCGCTTCCGGTCCTTGAAGTCGTGGACCGTGCTCAGGATCTGCATCGCCTGGTCGTGGGGCAGTTCGATATCCAGCTTTACGCGGATGCTGCCGCTCGGCGTTTCAGTCCCGATCAATTCTACGACATCTTCGCTCATCGGTTTAATCCCTGTCCGTTCCAACGCGTGAGGGGGCAGTCTATGCGCAATAATTCAATCCATCCAGCGTGGATCGACGCCCGTGCGGGGATTTCGGCGTTGCGTGACGGTCCGCATCGGGCGCAAGTGGTTCGCGCACACAAGTGGCGGAAATATTGTCAAGGAACGAAGTTGAAACGATATCTGCGAACATTTCGATTTGGAAACAAATATAACGGAAAGACTTGCAATACAGAGCAAGTTTCATTTAACTTGTCTTGCGAATCAGTGGTTGGAAACTTTTGTCCGTCCTGGAAAGCGGCATGTTTCGCAACCCAATCGCCCGGCTGGTAGCATTCTCGCTTCCTTTGCCGGGGTATATTGCAGTACAGTTTTCGGAATTGGGTGAATTCCGGATGACGTCCGCGGTTTGGTGTCACCGGTTGTTCTGGCGAAGGGGGGACATTCATGTCCGACAGTATTCAGCACAAGATCGGCCGGGTGCGCCCGCCGCGCGTTCAGATCACGTATGATGTGGAGATCGGGGACGCGATCCAGATGAAGGAACTTCCCTTCGTCATGGGGATTATCGCCGATCTTTCGGGCAAACCGGCGGAGCCGCTTCCGAAGATGAAGGAACGGAAATTCGTCGAAATCGACCGCGACAATTTCAACGACATCATGGCCAGCATCAAACCGCGCCTCGCCTTCCAGGTGGACAACACCATGGCCGGCGAAGACAGCGAGGACGGCGGCAAGATGAATGTGGAGCTGAATTTCAATTCGCTCGACGATTTCGAACCCGTGCAGGTCGTGAAACAGATCGAACCGCTGCGCAAGCTGTACGAAGCGCGCCGCCGGTTGGAAGACCTGAAGACCAAACTGGACGGCAATGACGACCTGGATGCGCTGTTGCAGGAAATGGTCGGCGACGCCGACAAGCAGGCAGAGGTCAAGAAGCTTCTGGAAGAATCGAAGGAAGCGGACGAATAACGGCTAAGGACCCCGGCGCCCGATCCGACGATGGGCGCCGAAGAATTTCTGGCCCGGCAAAGTCCGGATAAGGGGAACCAAGATGGCGGATGATACTCAAGAACTGAACGTCCTCGACCAGATCATGGTCGAAGGCAAACTGGCACGGGACGAGGGGCAGAAGGCCTATGCCCGGGACCTGATCGGCGAATTCATCGACAGTGTGGTTGAAAGCGGCACCGACGTGTCCAGCGATACAATCGCGTCCATCAACCAGAAGATCGCCGAGATCGACGGCCTGATCACCGAACAGCTGAACGAGGTGATGCACCACCCGGACTTCCAGACGCTGGAAGCAAGCTGGCGCGGGCTCCACTATCTGGTCATGAACACCGAAACGGGGACACAGCTGAAGCTGCGCCTGATGAACGCGTCGAAGAAGGACGTCCTGGGCGACCTTGAAAAGGCGGTCGAATTCGACCAGTCCGCGCTGTTCAAGATGATCTACGAAGAAGAATACGGTACCTTCGGCGGCCATCCCTACAGCTGCCTGGTGACCGATTTCGAATTTTCCCGTCATCCGCAGGACTTCGCCCTGATGGAAAAGCTGGCGGAAGTCGCCGCCGCGGCGCATGCGCCGATGATCGCGTCGGCCGGACCGCGCATGTTCGACATGGACAGCTTTACCGACCTGGGTACGCCGCGCGACCTGGCAAAGATTTTCGAAAGCGCCGAAATGATCAAATGGCGCAGCTTCCGCGACAGCGAAGACAGCCGCTATATGGTGCTGACGTTGCCGCATACGCTGATGCGCCTGCCGTACGGCCCGGAGACAGTGCCGGTCGAAGGCATCGACTTCACCGAAGACACCGACGGTCGCGATCATTCCAAGTACCTTTGGGGCAGTGCCGCATGGTCGATGGCACAGCGGATCACCAATGCATTCTCGCTTTACGGCTGGACGGCGGCAATTCGCGGCGTCGAAGGCGGCGGCGTGGTCAAAGGGCTGCCGACGCACACGTTCCACACGGACGAAGGCGACATCGCGCTTAAATGCCCGACGGAAATCGCCATCACCGACCGGCGTGAAAAGGAACTGTCGGATCTGGGCTTCATTGCGCTGTGCCACTGCAAGGGCACGGACTATGCCGCGTTCTTCGGCGGTCAGACGACGCAGAAGCCAAAGAAGTACAATCTGGACAGTGCGAACGCCAATGCGGCGCTTTCGGCCCGTCTGCCGTACATCCTGGCGGCATCGCGTTTCGCCCATTACCTGAAGGCGATCATGCGCGACAAGGTCGGCAGCTTCCTGACGGCGGCGAATGTGGAAGAGTTCCTGAACACCTGGATCGCGAATTACGTTCTTCTGACGGACGACGCGCCGCAGGCGACGAAGGCGCGCTTCCCGTTGCGTGAGGCACGGGTCGATGTGCGTGAAATTCCGGGCAAGCCCGGCGCCTACAACGCGACCGTGTTTCTGAAGCCGCACTTCCAGCTGGAAGAACTGACGGCGTCCGTCCGCCTTGTCGCGGAACTGCCGCCGCCGGCCGCCTAACATGCCCGGGCCCGATATCGGGTCGTAGCTGAAACGAGACCGAATAAGGATATTGGACGATGGACGTTCTGGTCATGAAGATCGATGGTATCGAGGGTGAGGCCACGATCGAAGGATACGAGAAGCAGATCATGTGTCAGAGCTTCTCTCACTCCGTTCACAATCACCTGCATACGGATGTCTCGAATGTCGGCCGGGCGCGGGGGCGCGTGGAACATACCGACTTCACGATCACCAAGTACGCCGACAAGTCGACGCCGCTTCTGAACTACAAGTGCTGCATCGGCGCCAACCTGGGCACGGTCACCTTCACGGTGTTGCGGTCGACGGGCAATGCGGCCCACGCGCCGCAGATCATCTATACGATGGAAAACGTCATGGTCGCCAACATCGCCATCGCCGGCGGCGGCAGCGATACGCCGATCGAATCCGTCAGCCTGAACTACACCAAGATCAAATGGGAAGTGAAGGTACAGGCGGAGGATGTGTCGGAGCCGGGCTCCATCGCTTCCGAATGGGATGTGACCCTCAACAAGGGATCCGACGCCTAGAATTTCGTCGGATCAGCGCGAAAGTAGCGCCTCATGAGTACGCTCAATTCCGAACTCAGCCCGGCGAGTATTCCGAGCTATGTGAAACGGTCGTTCAAGAACGGCAAGATGCAGAAGGTCGACCTGCGACCCGGCATGGTGCTGTTCACCGTTTCCAACTATCCGCGCATCGACCGAAATGGTCAGACGGCCGAATTCTGGTCGCCGTTCAAGAAATTCAAGCACGACCGGGGTTTCGATGCCCGGGTTGAGGCGATGAAGCTCTTGAGCGGAACGGACCGGGCGGATGTGTTCCGCAGTCTGTCCGCGTTTTTCGGAAAGAAGCCGGGTGGTCGTTACGCCCTGGTGGCAAAGCTTCGCGTGCCCGTCGTTGGCTTTATGGGACCGATCCGCCGGCAGGGAAAATCAGCCGCGCAGATTTCCGCCGCCACATCGGGCGGTGATTCCGGCAGTGCCGCCGCGGCGGCGCCTGGTTCGGGAAAGAATCTGATAGGCTACCAAATCTACATTCCGGGCCTGACCTCTGGCCAGACCATCGTTCGGGCCAGACGGATCGATCTTCTGACGCTCTGACGTTCGGGCCCCCAACCGGCGGGAGGCGCGATCTTGCGGCCGCTTCGGACAAAAAAGGGCGATCTCGCGCCGCTGTTTGACCGGTTGTGCGATGACAATCCGGGCGTGTCCAACGAACCGGTGCCGCGCCGCTATCTCGACCTCGACGGTATGGCGGAATCAATCCAGCGTGAAATCCAGACATTGCTGAACACACGGTGTACTTGGGGCGAGGATGCGATCCGCGACCTTGAACGCGGTGTGCTGGATTACGGGCTGGTGGACTTGTCGCATCTCTATACGGAAAACCCGCGGGACAAACAGCGTGTGGCACGTGCCGTGGCGCAGACGATCGCCGCATATGAACCGCGCCTGACAAAGGTCAATGTGACGGTGGAGGCGGTGCGCAAGGAAACGGGGCGGCTGGACCTGATCGTATCCGGCGGCATGCGTTTCGGCGACGTCATCGAACCGCTGTCCTTTCCTATCCGGATCGACGGGACGGAAGTCCAGGACCAGGGGGCATAGGCTGCGATGGCCCGGGACCCGCGTGAGGCTTTGCTGCCGCATTACCAGCGTGAACTGGGCTATCTGCGTCGGATGGGTCAGGCTTTTGCCGAAACCTATCCGAAGATCGCGTCGCGCCTGGACCTGTCCGGGGCGGAATCGCCCGATCCCCATGTCGAACGCCTGATCGAAAGCTTTGCGTTTCTGACCGGGCGCATTCAGCAGAACATCGACGCCGAATTCCCCGAAATCCCGCAGGGGCTTCTGGGCATCCTCTATCCGCAATATGTGGACCCGATCCCGTCCATGTCGATCGCGCAATATGTCGTCGACAGTGCGCGTGGGAAGTTGACGGACGGGTATGACATTCCCCGCGGGTCGGAACTTTTCACCACCGCGCCGAACGGCATGACCTGCCGTTTCCGGACCGTCTATCCGGTGACGCTCTGGCCGGTTGAAGTGCAGGAAGCGGACATCGAATCGACGGACCGGTACGACTTCCTGAACCGATCCTCCTACATTCTGGGAAAAGGGGCTACCGTCGGGTCCGTGCTGCGGATCAGAATTGCGACGACCGCCGACCCGCTGTCGGAACTGGCACTGGATTCCCTGCGCTTCCATCTGCATGCGGACCCGGTCACGGCAGCCGCCCTGACCGAACAGGTATTCGTCGGCGCGCTAGGGGTCGCACTGGTGCCCGACGGTGATTTGGGGCGCGCGGTGGTACAGGGGCTGGATGCCCTTTCGACCGTGGGGTTTGAACGCGAAGACACGGTCATCCCGGTCCCGCCACACAGCCAGCCGGCCTATCACCTGTTGCGGGAACTCTTCTCATTCCCGCAGAAATTCCAGTATTGCGATGTCCACGGCCTGTCCAAGGCAAAGGCAAACAAGACGCTGGACATCCTGTTGCTGTTGCGCGACCCGCCGCCCCGGACCCTTGCCGTGGAACCGGACAATTTCCGGCTGTTCACCACGCCTGTCGTCAATCTGTTCAGCAAGACGTCGGAGCCGATCCGCCTAGACGGCCGCCAGACCGAATACCGCCTGGTGGGCGACCGAAGACGGGAACTTACGACCGAAATTCATTCCATCCGCAGCGTCACCGCCAGCAATCAGGAAAACGCGGACGCGTTCACGGTGGAACCCTTCTTTTCCTTCAATCACGCGGCGTCCAGCCGCGATGCCCGCGCCTTCTGGTATGCGACCCGGCGGGAAACGCCGCGGTCGGAATTGCGCGGCACGGATTTGCATCTGTCTTTCGTCGACCTGGACTACCGACCGACGCAGCCCGCGACGACGACGCTGTTTGCCCATACATGGTGCACGAACCGGGGATTGGCGGAACAGTTGCGCACGAACGCATCGCTGCATACAGAAACCGGTGCGCCGGTATCCGACATTCGCGCGATCTACAAACCCACCCCGCAGATGGACCCGCCGATCGGCGGGGAAACCCTGTGGCGGCTGGTATCCCACCTGTCGCTGAACTATCTGTCGCTCAGCCAGTTCGACGGTTCGCTGACGGCGCTGAAGGAAATCCTCAGGCTCTATTCCGATGCTTCCGTCCCGGGGACGGAAAAGATCATCAACGGCATTGAATCGATGGAATGCCGGCGTGCGGTCGCCCGAATGGGGCCGGACCACTGGCGCGGTTTCGCCCGCGGAGTAGAGGTGATCCTGACCCTGAACGAACCGGCCTATGTCGGGTCCAGCGCGATCCTGCTGTCTGCGGTGCTTGACCGGTTCTTCGGTCTGTACGCGTCCATCAACTCGTTCTCTCAGCTTACGATCAAGTCAAACCAACGCGATGGGGAGTGGAAGAAATGGCCGCCAAGGGCCGGCGAACATCACCACCTCTGATCGACGAGCTTCGGAACCGTCCCTATCGGTTCGACTTCTATCAGGCGGTGCGCCTGATCGAACTTATGCATGGGGTGGGAATTGATGCGGATTCGAAGAAGCTGCCGGTGGGTGAAGGATCGAACGCCGACCGGGAAGCGGTCCGCTTCCGGTCCGACCCGTCGCTGGCCTTTCCCCCCAGTTCGATAAAGACCTATACCCCGCGCGACGGGGAACAGCCGGATGATATGGAAGTTCGTTTCATGGGGCTGGCGGGCGCCCTTGGGCCGCTGCCCAGGCCGTTCACCGAACGGTTGATTCAACGTGTGTCGAAAAAGGATACCGCCTGGCGGGCCTTCCTGGATATGTTCAATCACCGGCTGGCGTCGCTTATGGTCCGGATGCGAAAGGCGCACAGGATCGGTCTGGACACCCGTCCGCCGGAACGGACGCTGACGGCCAAGTTCCTGCGGGCCTTCATCGGTATCGGGGCCGAAGGGCTTCAAAACCGCATGGCGGTCGAAGACCGGGCGATCCTGCGATATGCCGGGTTGTTCGCACACACGAACCGGTCCGCTGCCGGGCTGGAACAACTGCTGTGTGACTATTTTCAGCTGCCGTTCCGGGTGCGTCAGTTCGTTGGCGAATGGGTCAGCCTGGAAGACGGCCAGGAAACCCGCCTGGGCGCGCGCGAGGGACAGAACAACGCGCTTGGAACCCATGCGTTTCTGGGGACCCGCTACTGGGATCAGCAGTCCAGTTTCGACATCGTCGTCGGTCCGCTGGACCGCGTGGATTTCGAAAGTTTCCTTCCGGGCGGAAGCCGCTTTCGCGCGGTGCGCGCGCTGGTCACGTTCTATGCGACGCCGGAGTTCAATTTTTCGATCCGCCTTCACGCCACGCCGGCCGCCGTACCCGCCAGCCGCCTGGGTGAAGACTTGCGCCTTGGCTGGACCAGCTGGCTTCGGCAGGCGGGCGCGACCACGGCCGACGAACAGGTCCGCATCCGCGTGCGCGGCCATGCGGCGCTTGGCAGCCCATAGATCGCCCGAATGAAAAAGGTCCGTTAGCCCATGTCCCCGCCCGTCGATTCCGTAGCGCCGTCCCCCAACCTGCCGGACAAGGTCGATGTCGTCGTCGTCGGCGCCGGCATTATCGGCGTCAATGCCGCGTGGCATCTGCTGAAACAGGGGTATTCCGTTGCGCTGTGTGAAAAGGGTGTGGTCGCCGGTGAACAATCGTCCCGCAATTGGGGTTATTGCCGCCAACAGGGCCGTGATCCGAAGGAACTGCCGCTGATCATGGAAAGCATGCGGCTATGGCGCGGCATGGACCGGGACATCGGTGCGGATACCGGCTTCGTTCAGGCGGGTGTCATTTATGTCGCCCGGACGGAACGGGACCTGGCGGCCTATGCCCGGTGGGAAGATCTGGCAAAGCAATACCAGTTGGATACCCGCATCGTGACCCGCGACCGGCTGGGTGACCTTCTGCCGGGGTATGATGCGGGTACCTATCCGGGCGCTCTGTGGACGGCAAGCGACGGGCGCGCGGAACCGTCAAAAGCCGCGCCTGCAATTGCGGACGCGTTCCGGCGGGACGGCGGGATGCTATTGACCGGATGCGCGGTGCGGGGGCTGGAAACCAGTGCGGGCCGGGTCAGCGCCGTCGTCACCGAACGGGGGACAATCGCCTGCGACGCCGCGATCGTGGCGGGGGGCGCGTGGTCGTCCCTGTTCCTGAAACGCCACGGGGTCGAGTTCCCCCAGCTTAAGGTCAAGTCATCCGTCCTGCGCACGACCGAAGGGCCGGAAGTGACGCCAGGTGGCCTGTCCACGCCGGAATTTTCCATCCGGCGCCGCAATGACGGGAAATACACCCTGTCGCGCGGCTTCGACAGTACCTTCTATATGGTGCCCGACGCCTTTCGGTGGATGCGGAAATTCTGGCATTCCTTCATGGCCGAACGCGGCAATGTAAAGGTACGCCTGAACGGCGATTTCCTGGCGGAATGGCGGCAGCGCGCCGATTGGTCGTTCGATGCGCCGGGCCCGTTCGAAGCCTGCCGCATTCTGGACCCGCCGGCCGACCGGCGTATCCTTGATGCCGGACTTAGGGACTTCAAGGCGCGCTATCCCGTCCTGTCCGATCTGGCGGTGGAGGAATACTGGGCAGGCATGATCGACGTGACGCCGGATGCCGTACCCTGCATCGCCCCCATGGATGCGCTGCCGGGGGTGACGCTGGCTTCGGGCTTTTCCGGTCATGGCTTCGGGATCGGCCCGGGGGCCGGCCGGTTGGCCGCAGAGCTGGCGACGGGGGCCACCCCGTGCGTGGACCCGGCACCGTTCCGCTATGACCGGTTCTTCGACGGCACATCCCTGGCGCCGGCCGAACTGTAGGGTTCCGCCGTCGCCCCCAGCCAATCCTTGCGCGGTTTTCCGAATCGCGTCCGAGTCGGAAGCTGACGCCAGAACGACTTGGACGCCGGCATGCAGCTCGACATGAAAACCCTGGTGGGGAAGCTGAACCCCGCCTGCAAGAAGGCGCTTGAGGGCGCGGCGCAGCTTTGCGTCCAGCAGACCAATTTCAATGTCGAAGTCGAACATGTCCTGTTGAAGCTGCTGGAACAGCCGGACTGCGACGCCGTTCAGGCGCTGAAGGCATTCGATGTGCAGATAGAGGATTTGCAGGCCGACCTGCAATCGGCGGTGGACGGGTTCCGCCGCGGGAACACACGCACGCCGGCCCTGTCGCCGCAGATTGCGGACCTGCTTCAGGAAGCCTGGGTCTATTCGTCCCTGACGCTAAGCCAGAATGCGACTCGTTCCGCGGCGTTGCTTCAGGCGGCGCTGGACACCGAAAGCATCCGTGAACCACTGATCGACGGGGCCCCTGCCTTTGCGGCGGTGCCGCGCGACGGGCTGCGCGATGCCTGGGCGGAGGTGATCGCCAAATCGAACGAGGCGATGCCGACCGCCATAGAGGCATCGAAGGCAGACGCAAAGGCGGCGAAGGAACGCCGCAAGGATCAGCGCAAGCAGGCATCGGAAACGAAGGCTGCCACGCCGTCCGGTGATGCGGGTGCCAGTGGCGATGGTACAGGCGCAACTGACGCACAGGACGCACTGGACCTTTATACCATATCGTTGACCGATCAGGCGTTGGTCGGTGCCATCGACCCGATCGTCGGGCGGGATGCGGAAATCCGCCAGATGGTCGATATCCTGATGCGACGGCGTCAGAACAACCCCATCCTGACGGGCGAAGCGGGTGTCGGCAAAACCGCCGTGGCAGAAGGGTTGGCGCAGCGCATTGCCGATGGCGACGTGCCGAAACCGCTGCGCGATGTCGACCTGCGCACGCTGGATCTGGGGCTGCTTCAGGCTGGCGCGTCGATGAAAGGGGAGTTCGAGGAACGGCTGAAGTCCGTGATCGACGGGGTCAAATCGGCGGCCCGTCCGATCATCCTTTTCATTGATGAGGCGCATACGCTGATCGGCGCGGGCGGTGCCGCCGGACAGGGGGATGCGGCGAACCTTCTGAAACCGGCTCTGGCGCGGGGTGAGTTGCGTACCGTGGCCGCCACGACATGGGCCGAATACAAGAAATATATCGAAAAGGACCCGGCGCTGGCCCGCCGCTTTCAGGTGGTCAAGGTGGATGAGCCCGACCAGGACCGCGCGGTCGCGATGGTCCGGGGGCTGGCCCGCCGGCTGGAAGAACACCACAAGGTCCGCATCCTGGATGAGGCGATCGCCGAAGCGGTCAGCCTGTCTGCGCGCTATATCGCCGGGCGGCAACTGCCGGACAAGGCGATTGGCGTTCTGGACACCGCGTGCGCGCGCGTCGCGGTGGCACAGGCGGACCGCCCCGCGAATGTCGAAGCCGCCGTGCGCCGGGTCGAACGGCTGACCGTGGAAATCGGCATCCTGGAACGTGAACGTGTGCTGGAAGACGACCACAAGGACAGGCTGGCGCAGTTGAAGGCAGACCTGGCGGAAGCCGAAGCCGACCGCGATGACCTGGCTGCGAGGTGGGAAGCCGAGCGTGAGATCGTAGAGGAAATGGCGGATTTGCTTTCCAAACGCCTGGAAGGGGAACCGCCGGGACCGGCTTACGCGGCGTTGCGCGACCGGCTGAAGGATATGCAGGGGGACACACCCATGGTCCCGGTCGAAGTGGACGGCGACACTGTTGCCGGTGTCGTCGCCGGATGGACGGGCATCCCAGTCGGCCGGATGATGCGTGACGACATTCAGGGCGTCATCAACCTGGAACAGTGCATGGCGGAACGCATTGTCGGTCAGGACCATGCGCTGGACATTGTCGCGCGGCGCATCCGCACATATCGCGCCGGCCTGGACGATCCGGGAAAGCCGGTGGGCGTGTTCCTGTTTGCGGGGCCCAGCGGCGTGGGCAAGACGGAAACCGCATTGACGCTGGCGGAACTTTTGTATGGCGGGGAACGGAACCTGATTTCCATCAACATGTCGGAATATCAGGAAGCGCAAACAGTGTCGGGGCTGAAAGGCTCGCCGCCCGGCTATGTCGGGTTTGGCCAGGGCGGCGTCCTGACCGAAGCCGTGCGCAGGAACCCCTATTCGGTCGTCCTTCTGGATGAAGTGGAAAAGGCGCATCCCGACGTCATGGAACTGTTCTTTCAGGTCTTCGACAAGGGCATGATGGAAGACGGGGAAGGCATAGAGGTCGATTTCAAGAACACGGTCATCATCCTGACCAGCAATCTGGGCGACAAGGAAATCACCGATGCGGCGTTCGCATCCGGGCCGGTGTCCTTTGACGATCTGGTCGGGCGGGTGCGCCCGCGTCTCTTGGATCATTTCAAGCCCGCGTTCCTGGGCCGGTTGGTCATCGTCCCCTATCTGCCGCTGGGCCAGGATGAAATTTCGAACATCGTGCAGCTAAAGCTGGAACGTGTTGCCAGCCGTTTCGCGGAAAACAACGGCGCGGTGCTGGAACTGGACCCGGAAATCGCGGCATCCATCGCCGCTCGATCGGGCGAAGTCGAAAGTGGCGCGCGGGCTATCGACAATGTGGTGACGCAGAACCTGCTGCCGACGCTGGCCAATGCCGTCCTTGCCCGTATGGCGGATGACCAGCCGTTCTCAAAGGCCTGCGTCTCGCTGGACGGTGCCGGGTTCGCCGTCCGTTTCGAGTAACCGCAGATGGCTGACCCCGTCGGATTTTCCCAGGAGAACCGCTACATTTCCGTTTCGACGCCGCTGGATGACGACGCGCTGATCCTGCGCGCGGTCCGTGGATCCGAAGCGATTTCGGACCTGTTCCATTATGAACTGGAAATGGTTTCGGAAGACCCGGAAATCGATTTCAGCCAGATCATCGGCCAGACCGTGACGGCAAAGATCGAAATGTCGGATGGCGAGACGGCGCGCTATGTCGATGGGCTGGTCACGGAATTCTCGCAGCATGATTCCGATCCGCGGTTCTGGACCTACCGCGCCGTGATCCGGCCGAAATTCTGGCTGGGCACGCGCAAGGTCGATTGCCGTATTTTTCAGGAAATGTCGGTCACGGACATTGCCGAAAAACTATTGGGCGAAATCGGCGTCACGGACTATTCGCTGGAAACCACATCGTCCTATGACGCGCGGGACTATTGCGTTCAATACAACGAGACGGTGTTCGATTTCCTGAACCGCCTGTTCGAAGACGAAGGCATCTATTATTTCCACAAGCATGAGGACGGGAAGCACACGCTGGTCATCGCTGACGATGCCGACGCGCACCCGGCCTGCGAAGGGTTCGACACCGCCACCTACCGCCCGACCGGGCAGCAGGGACGGGAGGATGAGGACGCCATCATCCAGCTTTCCTATGCGGAACGGGTCGTCAGCGACCATTACGCGGCCGAGGATTACAATTTCGAAACGCCGTCGACCGACCTGTCCACCACCGCGGATGGGGACGGCACCGGGTCGGACATGGAAGTCTATGAATATCCCGGCGGCTATTCGCTGAAGGCGAACGGGGATTCCCGGGCGGACATCCGCATTCAGGAGTTCGAAGCCCAATCGAAACTGCTGGAAGGCCGGTCCAGCATGAAATCCTTTACCGCTGGCTATACCTTCTCCCTCATCTGGCATGGACGGGAATCCCTGAATGACGATTATGTCCTGTCGTCGTTGAGCCTGCGGGCGGACAACCAGGAATTCGAAAATTCCTTTGCCGCCTATCCGAAATCACTCGCCTACCGCCCGGCGCGCCGGACCCGGCGCCCGCGAATCCACGGCACACAGACCGCAGTCGTCACCGGCAAGTCGGGGGAGGAGATCTGGACCGACGAATTCGGCCGCGTGAAGGTCCAGTTCCACTGGGACCGCGAAGGTCAGAAGGATGAAAACACGTCCTGCTGGGTACGGGTCGCCCAGGGCTGGGCGGGGAAAAGCTGGGGGTCGTGGTTCCTTCCGCGCATCGGGATGGAGGTCGTCGTGTCCTTCCTGGAAGGGGACCCGGACCGGCCGATCATCACCGGTTGTGTCTATAACGGCGAACAGGTCCAGCCCTATACCCTGCCGGATGATCAGACCAAATTCACGATCAAGTCCAATTCGTCGAAGGGCGGCGGCGGGTCCAATGAATTGCGGTTCGAAGACAAGTCCGGCGAGGAAGAGGTCTATCTGCACGCCCAGAAGGACTGGAACAGCGTCGTCGAAAATGAACGCACCACGACGATCAACGAATCCGACGATACGCTGACGATCGAAAAGGGCAACCGGACGTCCAAGATCAATACCGGGAACGAGGATCATTACGTAAAGGGCACCCGGACCCTGAAGATCGACGGGGCACAAGACCATACGACCGGTGACGGGTTCACCCATGCCGTGACGGGCGACTACAAGCTGACGGTGTCCGGGGACCTTACAATCGATGTCGACGGAAACATCACGATCAAGGCGGGCCAGAACATCACGGTCGAGGCAGGGTCGAACATCGATACGTCCGCCGGACAGAGCATTTCCGCGGACGCGGGCATGAACATGACCAATACCGCGGGTCAGAACATTTCCAATTCCGCCGGCATGAACATGGACAACGAAGCGGAAATGAACCTGACCAACAAGGGCGGGATGAACGTGACCGACGACGCAGGCATGAACCTGACCCTGAAATCCGGCATGAACACGGAGTCCACGGCCGGCATGTCGCTGAAGGAAGAAGGCAGCATGTCCGCCGAACTCAAGGGCGGGATGAGCCTGAAGGCCGAAGGGGGCATGACCCTGGATGCCAAGGGCGGGCTGAACGGCACCTATGAAGGCGGGCTGAACGGCACGCTTAAGGGTGGGGTGATGGCGATGCTGTCGGCGGCGATCGCGAAACTGGGATGACCGGGGCATGAGCGACGACGCAACCGACGCTCCGGAATCCGCGGCCAGAAAGCGCCCGGTCCCGAAGGACGGTGTTTATACCGACCGGGACCGCGACGGCAACCTGCGCGCGGAATACACCATCGCCAACGGCGTGATCGACGGCGAAGCAAGGTTTTACACCGACGGCGAACTGACACAGCAGGGGACGTTCCGGAACGGGAAGTTGCACGGGGAAAACCGCTTCTTCAAGGATGGGGAGATCACCCAGCAATCGCACCATCAAGACGGGGTTCTGGATGGCGAATATGTGGAATATTCCGATGGTCGTCCTTCCGCCCGGCACCATTTTTCCAACGGTGTCCTGAATGGCGTCAGCGAGTTCTATTCCGACGGGCGGCTGACACAGCGAACATCCTATGTGGACGGGTTTGTAGAGGGGGAGACGGTCCTTTTCGACGATCTGGGGGATGTTCAGCAGACGGTCCAGTTCGTGCGTGGGCGCAAGGAAGGTCTTTGCATCGTCTATGACAAGGGGCGTCCGCTGATCGAAACCGAATTCCGGAACGACCTGCAGAACGGATGGCTAACCACCTTTTCCCCCGTCGGGCGGCCAATGGCCAAGATTCCCTACGCCGACGGCGTAAAGCACGGGGAAGCGCGCTATTATGATATGGACGGCAATGTCGTGAAGCGTGAAACCTTTGCCGGCGGAAAACTGAATGGCCCTTCGGTGGAGTTCCTGCCCGACGGCACCCGGATCAGGGAAAGCATGTATGAAGACGACCTGTTGCAGGGTTGGGTCGTCGAATTCAGCCACAAGGGCCGGGAAACCTTCCGCCAGCAGTTCGTCGATGGCGAACCGCAGGGGCCGAAACTGGAAAAGACCCGGTTCGGACACCGGGAGGTTACGGAAGGCGAAGAAGACCAGAATACATAGAAATTGCCGCGTCCTGTGGTACGTTTTGGGTGGGTGGGTCCGAAACGTCAAAAGGACGAATGTGCGATGTGGAGCTTTTTCTCTCCCGAGCAATATATGCCCCATGCGGTTTGCTTCGCGGAAGACCCTCGGTTGATCGTAACTCATGTTGGCGCGGACGCGGTGATCGCGCTGTCCTATTTCTCAATACCACTGGCCATCTTGTATTTCGTTCGTGAAAGGCGGGGGCTGGAGTTCCGGTGGATTGCGAACCTGTTTATCCTGTTCATCTTCTGGTGCGGTGTGACGCATGTCGCGGACCTGGTGACGATCTGGTACCCGGCCTATGGCGTTCAAGCGACCACGAAAATCATCACCGCGGTCGCGTCGGTCCTGACCGCGAGCGTCGTCTGGATGTATATGCCACAGGCGCTGGCACTGCCGTCCCCTGCGGACTTGCGCGAAGTGAACAATTCCCTGGAACAGGAGATTACGGTCCGCCGCCAGGCGGAAGAACAGCTTCGCGAGGCACGGGACCAACTGGCGCGTCGGGTCGAAGAACGGACGACGGAACTGCGTCAGGCCACGCAGCGTCTTTCGGAACAGACCCGTTTCCTGAATTCCATTATCCGCTATGCGGGGTCTGCGATCTGGGTGAAGGATATTGAAAACAGATACCTTCTTGTGAATGAGGAATGGTCAAAGACCAGCGGGATTCCTACCGATCAGGCCATGGGTGCGTCGGATGCGGAACTCTTTCCGGAAGAAATCGCAGAGGTCTATCTTCGAAACGATCGCCGCGTCATCGCAACCCGCCAGTCGATCACCGAAGAAGAACCGGTGCCCGACAATTCGCCCGGGCTTCATGTTGTCAGCACGAAATTCCCCGTTTTGAACGAAACCGGCCAGATCATCGCCGTGGGCGGTATTGCAACGGACGTAACCGATATGAAGCGTATCCAGAACGAACTGTCGGAACTGAACGCGCAGCTTCGTCAGGAAGTCGAAATGCGTCAGGCGGCACAAGCCGAACAGGAACTCTACGCCCATCAGTTGGAAATCGTGAATGAAGAACTGGACACATTTGCGCACACTGCATCCCACGACCTGAAAGAGCCGCTGCGCGGTATTTCCCACTATGCGACCTTCGCGCTGGAGGATTATGGCGATCAACTGCCGGAAGGGGCCGTCACACGCCTGACGGACATCCGGAACATCGCAACCCGGCTGCAAAGCATGATTGATTCCCTGTATCGCGTGGCGCGGGCCGGCCGGGACTGGAACCCCGAGGTTGAAGTCGACATCGAAGAATGCGCCCGCGCGGCGGCGGAAACGCTGAGCAGCTTCATGGATGCAAACAATGCGCAGATCGAAATCGACAAAGGGCTTCCGCGCCTTCGCGCCGACAGGGATCAGCTTACCCAGCTGTTCCTGAACCTCATATCCAACGGCATCAAATACAACGACGCGGATGAAAAACGCCTTGGGGTCGGCTGGTTCGGTAGAATGGCGGACCTGCCCGAATCCGACCGGTTGGAAGATTCCGACGCCGACACGGGGCCGGTGATTTACGTGGACGACAATGGAAACGGCATCCCCGACGACGCCAATGAGGCGGTGTTTACGGTCTTTCACCGCCTTGGATCCGGGGGGCAAGACAGCAATTCTCATGGGATCGGGCTCAGCATCGCCAACCGTATCGTGTCACGGCATGGGGGACGAATTTGGGTTCGCGCCCGGGCGGAAGGCGGCTCGCGCTTCTATTTCACGCTGGGGTCAGGACAGGACCTGGCCTGACAGCGCGGATTGCCGGCGCCCGCTCAACAGGGATTTACAAGGGAGGTCTGTGTGGAGCAGACGGTAAACTTGGCCCGCATGCTGCTGATTGACGACAACCCCGTGGATCAGGAGTCGGTGGTGCGCACCCTTCGCAAGATCAATTCCAGGATGACGGTCGATATCCTTTCGACCGGGGAGGAAGCCGTTCATTTCCTGGAACAAATCGCTGGATCCCAGGACAAAACCCGGTTTCCGGACCTGATCCTTCTGGACCTCAAGCTGGAGCGGTTCAGCGGGTTGGAGATCCTGAAACAGATAAAAAGAAACGAATTTTTAAACATTATCCCGACAATAATATTTAGCAGTTCACGATCGCGTAACGATATCAGAGAGAGCTATCGGCTGGGAGCCAACGGGTTTGTAACCAAACCGCATAGCTTGGATGGACTGGTCGACACGATGCAGCGCATCGTCGACTTTTGGGGCGACACGGCGGAGCTTCCAACGCCGTAAGCAAATAGAAGGTTCAACGTGGCAGAAGTTATTGTCATTGACGATTCCCCTGCGGATCGTGAAATGGTTCGCCGTGCGCTGGAGTCGGGCCCGCTGAACAGCGCAGAGCGTGTCAGCGTCCATGAGGCTTCCACGGTTGCCGAAGCGCGCGCGATGATCAGCGATCTGGACCCCGACTGTGTCATCCTGGACTACTGGCTTCCGGAAACAAACGGGATCGATTTTCTGAAGTCGCTTCGCGCCGATTCCGGGCGAATCCTACCACCGGTCATTTTCGTGACGGGCCATGGGTCCGAAAAGATTGCCGCTGAAACGGTCCGTCAGCGCCTGAACGACTATCTGATCAAAAGCGAGTTCGCGCCCGATGATTTGCGCCGCTCCGTCGATGCCGCAATTGAAAGATATAAAATCGAACGTCAGCTGCGCCGCTATCACAGCGCCCTGGAAACCAGCAATTCCGAACTCTCCAGTTTCGCGTCCCGTGTCGCGCACGATTTGCGCAGCCCGATCAATGTGATCAAGGGTTACAGTGAAATGCTGCTGGAGGACGGTGGGCTTTCGGACGAGACGCGACAAGACTATCTGAGGAGCATCTGCACCGGAGTCGATCGTGTGGACCGGATGATTCAGTCGCTCTTTCAGTTTTCCACAATCGGGCATGGTGCCACGGAACCGGGGCGTGTGCCGTTGGACGAAGTCTGGAACGACGTCCGATCCATGCTGGCGGACGATATCCAGGCGGCTGGTGCATCCGTGCGGTTCCAGGACGCGTCGCCTTGTGTTTTCGGTGACCGGGGGTTGCTTCTGATCCTGTTTCAGAACCTGATCGGGAACGCGATAAAATACGCGGGGTCTCAGCCGCTTCAGGTTGAAGTAACGTCCGCCATTGCCGGCGATAAGGTCATTGTCAGCGTTGCCGATAATGGTTCCGGTGTGCCGGAAGATCAGCGCGACGAAATTTTCCAGATGTTCCACCGCGTCAATATGGAGTGCACACAGCCGGGCAGCGGCATCGGCCTCGCGACCTGTAGAAAGATCGTGGAAAAACACGAAGGCAGCATATGGTGCGAAGGAAATCCGGGCGGCGGATCCGTCTTCCGTGTGGCTTTGATGGGCTGCGGGCCAGACGGGGCGATCCTCTAAACCCGGCAAATCCGTTCCCAAGTCCGGCAAATCGCCCTACTGTCGATCCGACTTGACGGAGGATTGCCCCATGCCCATGCCTGCCGCGACCGTAACCGCGATGCATGTCTGTCCGATGGTAACCGGTGTCGTACCGCATGTGGGCGGCCCCGTTTCGTCGCCTTCTGCCCCGACGGTCCTGCTGGGGGGCATGCCGGCAATCGGCCCGGGATCGGTTGCGGTCTGCGTCGGTCCGCCGGACAGTGTGGTCATGGGGTCGCCCACAGCGCTGGCCGGGGGAGTTCCGATGTCCCGCGTCGCGGACACCTGTGCCCATGGCGGGGCAATTGTCGTACCCATGCCGACGGTTCTTTTACCCTGAAATCAGCTTCATTTGGCAATACTTTCCAAAGCCGAAGTATAATTAGGCATTCCCCGCACCGCGGACCGATTTATCACGGTCATTGGCATCCGAATTCGCGTGAATCGGGTGTGAAATCGAACATCCTGTGCCTTCTGTTGGGGAAGACTCAAGATGTGGTGTTTTAAGTCATTGTTTTTATTGGATTTTGCTTCTTGATCCCTGATTCGCTGGGATGGTAAAATGGTACACCGTAACGCCGGATTCATGCCAGCATATGGCATGCTGACCGGCCGAATCTGATGGTGACGAACGACAGGCCGCATGAAGCATATCAGCGGACGAAAGATCGGAAGACCCGGAAACCGCGTCGGCCTGCCGGCGCGACAGGGCGGCGTTGCGTCCGGACGGATTCTGTCCAGCGGTGGCGGACGGGACGGGATGTCGGGTGCGCGCGGCGGATACGATCCGGCGGCGCCGGACCCCAACGACCCGATCGGTGTTGCCGCCCTGATGGCGCATATCCGGCCCGAGGCACCGCATTACCGCGCGGATGCCTTTGAAGACGCCCCGCGCATCGCGCACAGCGCGCCACCACCAAACCGCCTGTCGCGCGGGTCGGCGTTCGGGCTGATGCTGGGCGGGGTAATCGGTATATTGATCATATTCGTCGCCGGGTTCCTGTCCGCCGTCATGATATTCGGTGAACCGTCGGAAGGCGGTGATGTCACGATCCGCACCAGCCCGGCACAACAGGCCGCGGGTACTGTGGATGCGACCGCTCAGCCGGGTGTTGCCACGCCGGGCCGGGAAACCATCGTGTCGCCGGCCGAGGCGGGGCGCGAAGTCCTGCCGCCGCCGTCGCCTGAGGTGGCGGCCGCGGAACAGGCACGCACTCAGGCGCTCAACTCATCGGGGGAAACCGGTACCGCGACGACGGCACAGACCCAGGGTCAGGTCGCTGCCCTGCCGCCCGCGGAAGAAGTCGCCCCGGTGGCCCGCGGCGTTCCGGAACCGGTCGCGACGGCGCAAATCATCTATCCGCCGGCAAAGCCAGTGCCGCCGGCCGTGACGGCCGGTGCACAAGGCACGGCGGGGGCAGGTACCGTCGGTCGTGGCGAAATTCTGGCGCCGCCTGGCGGAAATTACAGCCTTCAGTTCGGGGCATTCCGGAACCGGTCCAATGCGGAAGCGCTGGTGCGTGAGGTCGCGGCCGCGGCACAGGCCGGCATCGTCGCCGAAACCGGAGCCAGCGGGAACGAACTCTTCTATGTCCGCGCCGGTGCGTTCGAAACGCGCCTGGAAGCGCTGGATGCTGTGCAACGGCTGCGCGACCAGGCGGGGGTCGTCACCTTCGTCCACGTCAACAGAATTTCGGGCTAGGCCGTGATGGGGGGCTGGAAATCGCACCTTGCGGCATTGGGGTTGGTTTGCGTAACGGCCCTGACCGGGTGCGGGGTGGTCGGGTCGCTGACGGAACCGGTGCTTCAGCTTCAGTATATCGCGTTGCGGTCCGATGCCGATGCGAATGCGTCATCACCGACGGCGGTGGATGTCGTCTTCGTTTATGAGGCGGGGGTGATCGATGTCCTTCAGGCCGCGACGGCGGCAGACTGGTTTTCGCGCCGCCAGCAGTTCCTGCGCGACTTTCCCGAAGGGCTTGCCGTAAAAAGTTGGGAAGTTGTGCCCGATTCCGTCCTGCCGATCTGGGAGGTGCCGGAAGAGTTTCTGGAAAACCAGTCGGACGATCAGGTGATAACCGCGTTCGTCTTCGCTGATTATCTGTCACCGGGTGATCACCGCGCAAAGCTGGAATCCCGGATCGGCACGCGGATCAATCTGGGTCGAGACGATTTCACGCTCAGCGCCTTCAATCCGGATGGCTGAAACCCCGGATTTCTTGACCGAACGGCCGGAATCGGGAAGTGCTATCAAGTTATCTCAGCCGGATGCTTTCAGGGTTCCTGTCCGGCGCCATCAAGGGAAGCGATAATGCCCCGATCCGCCCATGAATTGCCGGAACTGATCCAATGGCAGGAGGGCATGCTGCTCGCCCCGCAGCATTTCCAGCAGATGTCGGTGCGTGGGGAAGAACTGCTTGCCTATCATGCGCTGACGGCAAATCCGTATCATTGGGGCGTTCGCCACCTGAAGATAGACCCGAACCTACTGGTCAGCGGGACCCTGCGGATCGAAGAACTGGAAGCGGTGCTTCCCGACGGGCTGGTGGTGTCGCACAGCAATTCGGATGGCGTGCCGCTGGAAATCGACCTGAACACGGTCGAAGAGGATCTGTCCGCCGCGCCGCTTCCGATTCACCTGGCGGTCCCGGTCCGCCGGCTGGGCGGGCGCGCGACCCGTGGGGACCTGCCCCGGTATAAGGAGGTGGAGGCCGCCCCGGTTGCCGATGACGTTACCGGCGACGGCGAGGTCCGCATTCCCCGTATGCGCCCGCAACTGCACCTGATCGCAGCGCGGGAACGCCCGGCCGCCTATGTCGGTTTTCCGATTGCCGAAGTGCACGTCCGGGACGAAGCGTTTACCCTGACCAACTTCGTGCCGGCGCAGCTTGCCATTTCCAGCCGGTCCGAATTGGGGGAAACCTGTCAGACGCTGGCGGTGCGGTTACGGGAAAAAGCCGCCTATATGGCCGAACGCGCGCAATCGCCCGCGTCCCAGGCGGACCGCCCGCTTCTGCACCAGACGCAGACGATGATCCACAACCTGATCGCCGGCCTGCCGCAATTCGAAGCCCTGTTGAAGTCGGATGTGGCGCACCCGTTCGCACTCTACCTGTCGCTGTGCAACATCGTCGGGCACATGGCGACCGTGGGCGGCGCGATGGTGCCGCCGCAGCTTCCGCAATATCGCCATGACAACCCGCGCAAAGCCTATGACGCCGCATCCGGTTTTGTCATCCAGATGCTGGACCGCGTGTCGGAAGCCTATACCGCGCTGCCGTTCCAGGAAGCGGACGGCATCTTCTCGCTCAAGATCGAACCGGACTGGTGCGACGACGACCTGACAATCGGGGTCCGGGCGCGGCGCGAAATGACGGAAGCCGATGTCATCGAATGGATGAACAACGCGCTTATCGGGTCGGAATCGGTCATCAACGCCATGCGCGAACGGCGTGTTCTGGGGGCCGAACGGCACAAGATCGACCGGGAAGGGTCGCTGGATATTGTGCCCACGCGCGGCGTTGTCCTGTTCCGCGTCGAAGTGAATTTCGACGACATTGTCCCGGGCGAGAAACTGTCGATCCTGTCCGGTGACCGCGGCCGGCGCGAACCGCCGCAGGAGATCGTTCTATACATTCCCTCCGCGCGCGGCGACGCCGGATAGGAGGTGACGACGGATGGCCGTTCGTCCAGTTGCCAGGGTTTCCGTCGGGCCGTTCGGCGGTTCGTCCAAGAAGGCCGCACCGATTGAGGATTCCGGCCTTGGCGGGAACTCCGCCTATGTCATTTCGCAATTTCGGGAATTCTATGACGAGGTGCAGGAACTGCGCCGCCTGGCCCTGATGTCCGCCCGGTCGGACCCGGTGCAGGACCGTTCCTTCATGGCGCCACCGCCCCCGCCGGATGACGGTGCGCCGCCGCTTCCCGGTTTTGCGGCGCCGCCGCTGCCGGTACGCGAAGATGGGGAAGACGACCTTGCCGCTGACGAAGATGTGGCCGAAGACGAAAGCCAGAAACCCACGATCGGTCTGACGGCGGAAGAAGGGTTGCGCCGGCTTCAGGGACTTCTGGAAATGCAGGCGCTGGAGGCGGGGCGCCGCGGCGGGGAATATGGTGTTCTTTATTACCGCGAAGCCGAATATGTGATGGCCGCGCTGGGGGACGAGGTGTTCCTGAACCTGGACTGGACGGGGCGGCATTACTGGCGCAACGACCTGCTGGAGACGCGCCTGTTCAATACCTACAACGCCGGTGATGAATTCTTCCGGCGCCTGGACCAGTTGCTCAAGGTCGGGGACCGGGCCAAGACCGATATCGCAGTAATATACCTTCTGGCGCTGACATTCGGGTTTCGCGGGCGGTACGCCGGCGGGCGCGACGAAAAGCGTATCGCGGAATATCGCCGTCAGCTTTTTTCCTATATCTACGAACGCCGTCCCGATATGCACAGCCTGGAAGACAGGCTGGTCCCCGAAGCCTATCAGCACACCCAGACGAACCTGACGGTCCGTCTTCTGCCGTCGCCCGGCCTGTGGTTCTGGCTGTTGGGCGCGGCGGTTATACTCTATCTCCTTGCGTCGCACTTCGTGTACCAGGATGCGCTTGCGCCGTTGATGCAGGCCCTCCAGGACGCGGGCGTCTAGCGGGGGCGCCGTCGCATGAGCTGGTGGGACATCATCCGCGACACGCTGTTCCGGCTGTCACCCTATCTGCCGGGGGTCGTTGGCGGTCTCCTTCTTCTGGGGCTGTTGCTGACGGGAATTCTGGCGGTCATCTGGCTGAAGGCGCGCCGCGACAGGGCCGCCGACGAAGGAGAGGACGGGACCCGCGCCCCGATTGCCGGGGATCCGGATTACGAGGCGTTCAACGAAGGGGCGGACGATCTGCCGCTTCTGCCGATGAAACGCGGTTTCCGCCATGCGCTCAGCCTGCTGCGCAGCCATGTATCCGGTCGCGACTGGCGCTATGCAATTCCCTGGTACCTGCTTCTGGGGCCGGAAAATTCGGGCAAGTCCATGCTGATTTCCCATGCCGGGATGGACATGCCGCTGGGTCGTCCGGCGGACGATATCGAAGACCTGCGCCCGGCCTGCAAATGGTGGTTCTTCGACCGAGGCGTGGTGCTGGACGTTGCCGGAAGCCTGGTGCGTCAGCGCGACGGACGGGGGTCTAACACGCGGGCCTGGTCGCGTTTTCTGGGTTATCTGGACCGTTACCGCCCGCGGCGCCCGGCCGATGGCGTTATCCTGACCGTCCCGATCGAAGACCTGATGGACGATGACGGGGTGTTGCGGCCGCTGGATGATATTTCCGCCAGGGCCGAAGCGATCTATCGAAAGCTATGGCAGGCGCAGTCCCGCCTGGGTGTTGCGATGCCGGTCTATGTCGTCCTGACAAAGATGGACCGGCTGCCCGGGTTCCAGACACTGGTCAGCGAACTGTCCGAACAGGCCCTTTCAGACATGCTGGGCTGGTCCAGCCCCTATGGCTTCGAATCCGAGTTCCGCGAAGACTGGATCGACGAAGCCTTCGGCATCGTCGGTGCGCGCCTTCAGGAAACCCAGCTTTCGGTGTTCACAACGGTCGCCACCGCCGAAGAGGCGGAGGAGATTTTTGACCTTTCGCCCGCCTTCCACGCGCTCAGCGAACCGCTGAAGGTCTATCTGCGTCAGGTGTTCCGGCCCAGCGTCTATCACGACGGGTTTTCCATGCGCGGCGTTTGGTTTACCGGCGACAGCGGCTTTACCGAAGCGACGTCGGACCGGTCGCTGCCGATCCTGACCGGTGTTTATGGCGGCCCGCGCACGCGACCCGCCTTTCCGGTTTTCCTGCGCGATCTGTTCGACACGAAAATCTTTCCGGAACGTAATATGGCGCGTCCTGTGGGGCGCGCACTTCTGTCGCGCAACAAGACGGCCACCATCCTTCAGGCCAGTGCCGCAGCGGTCATTCTGCTGGGCGGGGCGGTCCTGTGGTGGAAGCACGACAGAATGACCCACGACGTCGCAACGGTGCGCCCTTTCATCGAAGAGGTGATCCGTGACATTCGCGATGTGGAGGCGACGGGACGGAACACCGCATCGAATGCCGGCAGCTTCAACCGCGAACGCGCGCTGGTTCTGCTGGAAGGGATGGCGGCGCTGCAGACGGGGACCTTTTTCTCCCTTTTCATTCCGTCCTCCTGGTTCGGCGATGCGGACGACCGCGTGGTCGAGGTGACAACCGGTGCGTTCAACCTTTTCATCCTTCAGTCCATGGGCGCAGCGCTGGATGAACGCGGAACGGCAATCGCGGCGGGGCGCCTTCCGCCGGAGGCGGAGGCGACCGGCACGTCGGGGCTTCTGGCAGGGGCGCAGGACCTGGCGGACATCGCGGACCCGGGTGGCGAATCCGCAATCTCGCTGGAGGTGGGGGCCACGCAGCGGCTGACCCGGGGCCCGGAATACGCGCTGTTGCGACGCTTTGTGGATTCCACCCGCGATTTCGAAAGCGCCGTTTCGCGTTACAATCAACTCAGCGATTCCCACGATCTGCAGGATGTTCGACGTCTGGTCGCATATCTGTTCGGCGTACATCTGCCAGAAACCTTCCTGGAAGATTCCGCCTTCTATTCCCGTGCGTTGAGCGGGTCCAATTATCGTCCGATCCCCATCGACGCCTACCGCCGTGACATGCGCGCGCGCTTTGCAACCCATCTGCAGATGGTGGAGCGCGCACTGTATGCCGAAGCGCCGGTGCTTGTCCGCTTGCAGGAACTGGCCGACGCATTCGATCAGACATCGTCCAGCCGACTTGCGGGTGCGGATCATCTGGATGCCTTGCGGGACAAGATCGCCGAAGTGCAGGAACTTATGGGACAACCGGAGTTCAGCTGGATCGACGATCCGTCATTCGACCCGGCGATTGCCTATGCGCCGCTGACGGAACGGATCGGCGGATCCCGTCTTCTGGGCGCGGAACAGGCGGCCGATTTCGCCAACGTGCATCAGAACGGGCTGGATACGCTGCAGTCGATTCTGCCTGACGTCCGCTCGTTCTCGGTCGGGCCGATGCTGGCAAGCGAGGATGGTCGCGCGGTCCTGCAACTGGCGGAACCCGTGCTGGATACCTACGGCGTGATCCAGACGATGTATCGCCGGAACTTCATGCGCGGTGACCGGTTCCAACCGCTGCCGTCGTCCGCCGATGCCGGGTCGGCAATCGAATGGGATGTGCGCGTGCTGGAAGAAGGCCTGGACCTCGTCGCGGACTATGACGCATTCGAATCCGACGACCTGCCGCGTGCGCCGCGGGCCCTGCATCCGATGTTCCGGACCGCGGGTGCGGAACGCCTGGAACGCGCGGTCAATGACCGAATTGCATCCGCCATGGTGCGGCCGCGCGGGCGGGCGACCAGCGGCGTTCAGTCGGAAGAGGCACTGCGCCGCGCCGTCGCCGCCTTTGACGAGGCAAGCGGACCGCTGTCGGAAATTGTCGCCACATATGACGACCTTGGGCTGGAAGACAGCTATCTGGACCTTTTGGACCTGACGGTGGGGCATGCATTCTCGTTGATTGAGGAGGCGGATTCGCTGTTTACGGCGGCGTCGCTTTATGTGCCGCAGGGGGGCGGTTTCTCATGGTGGGACGGCGACGCGGGTCTGGCACTGGAAGCATTCCGTGCACGTGATGTGTTCGAGCTGCAGGACGTGCTGGCACAGCAGCGCGGCCGGGTTCAGATCATCGCCAGCGGTTACGTCAAACCGATGACCGAATATCTGGGGTCGCTTGAAGTACGGCTGTCCGAACGCGAACAATCGCTACTGGGCAAATGGCAGCGCATTGTCGAGGAACTGACGAAATACGAACTGCAACAGGCGGACAACACGGTCGCCGAGCTGGAAAGGTTCATCACCGGTCCGATGATGGATGTCGGTTTCGCCAATTGCGGGTCTGTTCTGGACGACGCGCAGGCACAGCGCCGCAGTTCCGATTTCTTCCTGGACCGCGTGTCCCGGCTGACCCGAGACATCCGCGCGCAATGCCTGCAATTGGCGGGGGTCGAGGCACAGACCGCCTATTCCGCGATCGCGGACAGTTTCGAAGACAATCTTGCGGGCCGCTATCCCTTTACGCTGACGCCGTTCGAACCGGACATGCGCGAGGTGACGCCGCGTGATCTGCGGACGTTCTTCGCCCTTTACGACCGGCAGGTCGAAGGCGCGCGTCTGGCGCTGGATCAGGCAACGGACCTTGGGTTCGAACGCGACCGGGCGCTGGAATTCCTGACGCGGATGGACGGTGTTCGTGCCTTCTTCGACCCGTGGCTGTCCGCCGCGACACCGGAAGATTCCCCGGTATTCGATATGGCGGTTTCCTTCCGGGTAAACCGTGCACGGGAAGTCGGTGCCGAACAGGTCATCGAATGGCGCATGTCGTCCGGCAGCGATACCGTGTCCCTTCGTCAGAATGACGGCGCCGTCCGCTGGGGGCTGGGGGAACCCATCGACCTTCGGTTCCGCTGGGCGGAGAATTCAAACCTGATTCCGGCGGTTGCGTCCGACCGGCCCCAGGTGCGTGTGGAAGGCCGCACGGTTACGGTGACCTATGACAATATCTGGGCGTTGATCGACCTGATCCGCCGTCATCGCGCCGGGTCCGAAAACTTTGCGGACTTTGTCGACCCGCGCCCGCATACGCTATTGTTTGAATTACCCACCCGGCCGGAGCAGGGTGGCACGATCGAACAGGCGCGGCTTTTCCTGCGTGTCGAACTGTCGGCACAGCTGGACGGGCAGGAAGTGCCCCTGGTTCTGACGCCGTTCCCGTATGAATCGGAACGCCTGCAGCCGTGAGATGACTAGCTGATGAGCGATGCTGATACTTTGGATGAAGAGGTAGCCGAGGCGGAAGATGCTGCACCGGTCGTGCCGCGCGACGTGCGGGACGACAGCCCCGCCGAAGAACTGCTGGCACCGCTGGAGGGGGACAATCGCGTCGGCGAAATGCTGCGCTATGAAGGCACGTTCGACAGGATTCGCGAGGCACGGCGGGACGAGGACCCGGCCCTTCCCCAGGGCGTCTGGGAAACGGAAATCAAACGCGCCGACTGGGCCGAAGTTGAAAAGCTGTGTGTCGCCGCACTGTCGAAGAAAAGCAAGGACCTGCATTTCGCGGTCTGGCTGACCGAAGCCTGGACCCACCGCGAGGGACTGCCCGGTTTCCGTCGCGGATTGGATCTGACCTGTTCGCTGTGTGAGGAATATTGGAGCGACATTCACCCGCAGGTCGATGACGACGGCGACCTGGACTTTCGTCTGGGACCGCTGCGCTGGGCGGCAGAACAGTTTCCGATCCTGCTGCGGCTGATCCCCATCACCGCCCCGGCGGGCGGGGAGACGCGCCCCGTTGGTTTGAAGGACCTGGAGGATGTGCTGCGCATCGAAAACCTGCGCCAGCGCGATGCCAATGCGGCCAAACGCGAACAGGCGCGATATCCCACCCGGGCGGAGTTTGAAGGGGCGGTCGACCAGACCCCGGTCGATTATTTCATCGCGCTGGTTCCCATCGTCGATGCCTGTATGGGAGAGGTGGAGCGCCTGGATCTGTTTTTCGAAGAATACTGTCCCAAGGACGGTCCGTCGCTGGCCCGCATACGCGCGGTGCTGGAAGACATCGACCAGCGTGCCCGCACCTGGATGGAACAGAAGGGCGGTGTTCTGCCGGGCGACGAAGAAGACGAAGACACCGAAGAAAACCCGGAAGAGGGTGCAATCGACGCCGGGACTGAAACGGATGCCATCGACGGGGCGGCAGACGCAGCCGTTCCCACGGCGCAGGAGGCGAAAGACATGGCACAGCAAGGCGCGGGCAAGGCCGTTGGCCAGGGTCCGATCCAAAGCCGGGCAGAGGCGTATCAGCGACTTAACGAAGTCGCCGAATTTCTGGTCCGCACGGAACCGCACAGTCCCGTTCCCTATCTGATCAAGCGGGCGGTTGCCTGGGGCGGCATGAGCTTCGGCGAACTGCTGGTGGAACTGATCGAAGGCGGCGGGGACCATCACCGGGTGCTGCGTCTTCTGGGGCTGGACTCGGTGGGTAAGAAACCGAACGACAAATAACCGGTCGACACCGCGCGGGGCACCGTGCCCCAATTCATTCTTGTTGATGGACCGTGCCATGGCGCCGCATTGGACAAGCTTCCTTCTGATCAGGCTGCCGACAGCACTGCTTGTCCTTGCGCTGGCGGTGGAAGGCGTTGCGGCCCTTCTTTCCGATATTCCGCGCCTGCGCCACCCGATGGATGCGCGCGCGATAGAGGCATCGGTACCGGGCCCCGGAAGCGCGGTACTTCTGTTCGGGGACAGTGTGACCCAGGATGTCGCAAAGTCATTCGACCTGGGGCCTACCGATCGCGTTCGCGACCTGACCGCGAACAAGGCAAGCGGTATGCCGGGCGCCTATCTGCTGCTGCGCCGGTATCTGGAAGCAAACCCGCCGCCGCGGGTCCTGGCCTTTGCGGTGACGCCGGAATTCGCTGGCTACGTTCCGGATCAGGCGACGGCGGAAGTGTATCTGACAAGTGTGTTTGAAGCGCATGAGGAACAGGCCTTTCTTGAGGGGGTGGGACTGACGGGCACGGCGTCCGGCTGGTGGAAGCCCGCCATCCTGATGCCGGAAGCATCGATTTTCGATCGCGCGGTCGCCCTGATTTCCGGGTATGGCGCGGGGGATGGCGCGGCGGATGCGCCGCGTGATGCACCAACCCCGGACCGACCCGAACTGCCGGGCGGGTTTGACGATGACGCTGCCCTTACCGAAACGATGCGGTCCCGGCTTTCCGCGGACCTGAGCCTTGCGCCTGGCGCGGGCGCATCCTGGGCGGCGATTTGTGACCTGTCCGCGGCAGAAGGGATCGGCATTGCCGTGCGCTGGGCACCCGTCCCGCGGTCGGTTTGGCGGGAATGGACCGACACGGGTCAGCTTTCCGGGCTGGAAGCGGCCATTCGTGCGGCAGGGGACGGCGCATGTTCTGATGTCGCATTCGGTGACTTCAGCAGCGACGCCCCTTATCCCAATGCGGCATTCCGCGATGCGGACCATCTGGAAAGGCCGGGCTGGACGGGCGCCTATGCCCATGCGCTGGCAGGCTGGATAGAACGGCTGGAGGATGACGGATATGGCGACTAGCTGGCGTCGGCGGCTTATCAAATGGGGACTGATCCTTCTGGTCGTTCTGGGCGCCATTGGCTACGGGCTGTACTGGCTGGCCCACAACTGGGACCCCGCGCGGGTGATCTACAAACGCTGGCAGGCGGAAAGCCCGTATACTTTTGACGAAATTCCCCCCTGGATGCAGGAAGTCGATGCCGCAAGTCTGATCTTCGCGCGCGATGCCGCCGCCATTGACGCCCTGCGGCTGCGGGTTCAGGGCGCCGTCTATGGCGAACCGGGCCTTCCGGACCGGACCCCGATGGTGGAGGCATTGTTGCCCGAACCGGTGCGCGGGCTGACGGGGCTGCCGCGACTGGCATTGGTCGAACGCATGGAAGTGCCATTCGAGTTCGACTATGCCGCGACGCCCTATCATTTGCGGCCCGAAGACTGGAACGGCCAAACCGTCATCTACAATCACGGCTATGCGGGCGATATCGGACAGGCATCGCCCCTGATCGCTGGACTGATGGAAGCGGGGTTTGCCGTCGTCGCCATTCATTTTCTGGGATACGGGGAAACCCCGCTGGACAATGTCTATGATCCGCGCTTCGGGCCGATGACATACAGCAACGACAATATCCTGCGCTTCGGGCGGAACGGTCTGCGTTACTATATTGACCCGGCGATTTCCGTCGTGAACCACGTTGTCGCGAACCTGGGTCAGGATCGTGTTGCCATGATCGGCTTTTCCGCGGGCGGCTGGGTGACGACGGTTGCGGCCGCCATGGACACACGGATCGACCTCAGCATTTCCATTGCGGGCCTGTATCCCATGTATGTGCGCGAAAGCACGATCCACGGGAACGAAGCGCCGCCGCCGCATTTCGACCCGCGCCTGTTGGAATCAACGAATTATCTGGACATGTTCGTCGGTGCCGCGTCAGGCGACGGCCGACGGTATGTCCAAATTTTCAACCAGTATGACCGGTGCTGTTATCGCAATCGGTTCGGGGAACTTTATGAAGGCGCGGTACAGGATGCGGTGCGGACCGTCGGGCCGGGCGCATTCGATGTGATGATCGATACCAGCCACGCCGACCACAAGATTTCCGACTGGGCGATCGCCCGCATACTGGAACTGCTGGGTGGTGACGGCGGCTAACGTGCCTCAGGCCTGGCGGATACCGGACCGCATCGGCAGGAAGACCGTCGCCGTGGTGCCGGCCTTGAATTTACTGGACAGTTTGAAGCTGCCGCCCAGTGCTTCGGTGATCTTTTTCGTGATGGGAAGACCAAGGCCCGTACCGTCCAGCGCACGGCCGTCATTGTCCAGCGCCTGACCAAACGGTTCCAGCACGCGGGGCAGGTCAGATTCGCTGATTCCGATGCCGCTGTCCTGAATCTGGATCATGATGCCGCCATCCGATTCCTGTTGCAGGGTACGGCATTCGACGCGCCCTTTTTCCGGCGTGAATTTGATCGCGTTGGTCAGAAGGTTGATGGCGATCTGGCGGATCGCGCGTTCGTCGGAATGGATGGTGTCGATCCGCCCGTCTTCGATGAATTCCAGGTCCACCTTCTTGGCCGCCGCCAGGTCCTTGACCAGGCCGATTGCGATGCGGACCGTCTCGTTCACATCGACTTCCTGGTTTTCGAACCGCATCTGCCCCGCTTCGATCCGCGCGAGGTCCAGCAGGTCGTTCACCAGTTCGCTCATATGCTTGCCGGCGCGCACGATGTCTTGGGCATAGCCCGCATATTTCGGGTCGCCCAGGGGGCCGTACATTTCCTGCTGCATGATTTCGGAAAAGCCGACGACCGCATTCACCGGCGTGCGCAATTCGTGGGCGACATTGCGCAGAAAGTCCGACTTCGCCTCGTTCGCTCGTTCCGCCGCCTCCCGTGCTTCGGCCATCTGCTCGGAGGCGTTGCCGATCCGCCGCACGAAGACAAAGGCGGTCAGCGCCATGACGGCGAATGCGATCAGGACACCTGTCGCCAGGAATGGCAGCATTTCAATCCCCGGCAGGGCCGGCTTCCAGGTGAAATATCCGTGCCGGCTGTTATCCACCGTCCGGACGGGAAGCGACGCAGTCCAAAGCCCGTCGCGCTGGAAGCTGGAAATTGAAAGGTCGTCCAGAAGATAGCCGCGGGCCGCTTCCGCCAGGAACTCCTCATCAATGGCCTGGGTAAAGACTATCACATAGTCCGTGCCGAATTCCTGCTGGTCAGAATAGGTTGTCATGCGCGCCGCGGATACCAGATGGAACGCATCCAACGTGGTCAGGATGCCGTGGGCCGGCACCGGCGGGGCATTCCCCGGCGTCTGCCGCGCGGTTTCAACCAGTTCCGAAAGCCCACCGGAAAGGACGGTAAACGGGTCCAGGTCCGAATGTTCCCCTTGGTCGCTTACATATGTTGTGGTGTTCGTCGCGTCGACCACAAAGATCAGGTCGACCCCCGCGGTTTCATTAAGGTAGCTTCCGAAATTATCGGCGATCCAGTCCAGGTTCACCGTTTCGGTCATGTTTTCGACGGCGGAATCCCAATAGGCATATTCGACCGTAAGGTCCGATAATCCACCTGCCCGGTCGCTCAGCATGGTCCGGAAAAGATGTTCGGACGCTTTGACGGAATTGCGGTTCTGAAGATGGGTCAAAAGACCCGCCAGAAGGACCAGTCCAACCGCGCTGATGGTCAGCAACAACCAGAATGGACGCACCAGTTCGCGAACGCTGCCTGACTGACCGACAAAGTGCATGGATACCGATATCCTATCGCGTTTTTTGCCTACCGACACTGCCCGACCGCACTGATCCCAACAGCCCAATGTACAATGATTGTTGTTAACGCGGGATTAAAATGCCGGTTCCGGCGATATGCGTGCAATCGTATCGGCGAAAAATGTACCTTGAATCGCAATACGCAGCGATACGCCAAAAATATCAACCTATGAACGAATATTGGCCACTGTTTTGCCTGACGGTCGACGCGGGCGCCATCGAACCCACGGCGCCGCCGCGATCGAAACATCAAAACTGACTGAAAAAATGGTGCTGCCGGAGAGATTCGAACTCTCGACCTCCCCCTTACCAAGGGGGTGCTCTACCCCTGAGCCACGGCAGCCCAATCGTGTGATTCATGCCCGTCGGGCGAGCGGGCTTATGCCATAGGCTCCGTGCGGGCGCAAGCGCTAGAGGCAATCGGAAAACACACCGGAAATCTTGACTTCGTCGCCGCCGCGCGGCATCCCCCGCGCCATGGCGAAAAAACCCACCCAATCCGAAACCGAACAGGCGCGCCTTGCCCGCCGTGCGGAGGCGTTGCGCGCAAACCTGCAGAAGCGTAAGGCGCAGGTTCGCGCCCGAAAATCCGGGGCGTCGGCGGAAGGGGAGACCGCGGGCGAATCGTCTAAATTCAGCGGGTCCGAACCGGAATCCGGAGAATAGCCGGATCCAGGACAAAGTTTCGCCCAACTCGTCTGGTCTGGTCCTGTTTGCCGCCGCGTTCCGCGGTGCCTGAATTCAAACCGAAACGGAGAAGGTTTTCATGTCACCGCATGACCTTGATAATGCATTTCTGGACCAGCTCAGCGTCAATGGATCGAACAACAGCGCCCGACAGGACGGCGCATCGGGAAAGACCGGCGGCATGGACAAGATCGTAATTACCGGCGGCGTCCCGCTGAGGGGCGAAATCCGCGTCGGCGGGGCAAAGAATTCCGCGCTTATTCTGATGTGCGCGTCGATCCTGAGCGACGGTGACCTGGTGCTGGAAAACATCCCGCGCCTGGCGGACATCCGCACGACGACCCTGCTTCTGGAAAGTCTGGGCGTGTCGGTCGCGGCCGCGGAACCGGAAGGGCAGGCGGGGCCGCTTCGCCTGACGCTGAATGGCGGGGGGCTGAACAATGTCGTCGCCGACTATGACATCGTGCGCAAGATGCGCGCGGGCGTTCTGGTTCTGGGTCCGCTTCTGGCGAAACACGGCAAGGCACGGGTATCCCTTCCCGGCGGCTGTGCGATCGGCACCCGTCCGGTCGACCTGCATCTGAAGGGGCTGACGCAGCTGGGCGCGGAAATCGAACTGGAACAGGGTTATATCGTTGCGTCCGCACCGGGGCGTCTGAAGGGCGCGGAAGTGACCTTCCCCTTCGTTTCGGTCGGCGCGACGGAAAACCTGATGATGGCGGCCGCGCTGGCGGAAGGGACGACGCGGCTGGTCAATGCCGCGCGCGAACCGGAAATCGTCGACCTGGCGGAATGTCTGACCGCGATGGGGGCGAAGATTTCGGGTGCCGGCACCGACCGCATTGAAATCGAAGGGGTGGACGCGCTGCATGACGGTACCCATTCCGTCATGCCGGACCGTATCGAAACCGGCACCTATGCCATGGCCGTCGCAGCGACGCGCGGCGACGCGACCCTGATCGGCGCCCGGCCGGAAACGCTGGGCGCGGCGATCGAGGCGATGGCGAACGCGGGCGTCATCATCGACACGGTGCCGGACGGCATGCGGGTGCGCTGCGGGGCGTTGGTCGGGACGGATGTGATGACCGAACCCTATCCCGGTTTCCCGACGGACCTTCAGGCGCAGATGATGGCGCTCATGACGACGGCGCAGGGCGCGTCGATGCTGACGGAAACCATTTTCGAAAATCGTTTCATGCATGTCCCCGAACTGACCCGCATGGGCGCGAACGTGAACCTGCACGGCCGGTCGGCCATGGTGCGCGGCGTGCCCCGGCTGACGGGGGCGCCGGTGATGGCGACGGACCTGCGTGCGTCCGTCGCGCTGGTGATCGCCGGACTTGCCGCACAGGGGGAAACGACGGTCAGCCGCATCTATCATCTGGACCGGGGGTACGAACGGCTGGACCGGAAACTTGCCGCCTGCGGCGCGATGATCGACCGCGTTCCCGAATAATCCGCCATGGCCGGTTGGATCGCCAGTCTTCCGCAATATGACCTGCCGGAAATCCGGCGGGCGACCGATGCATGGTGGTCGGGGATTGCACGCCACCTGCGCGCCCGGGGCGTCGAAGATGTGCCGGACGGTCTGACCCGGGCGGACGACGGCGAACGGGTCTGGCGGCAGCCGGATCTTCTGGTGACGCAGACCTGCGGCTATCCGCTGATGACCGAACTGACGGGACATCTTCGCGCGGTGGCGACGCCGCTTTACATGTGCGACGGGTGCGAGGGGCCGACCTATGCCAGCGCCATCATCGTGCGCGACGAAAGCGGGGTCCAGGCGGTGGAAGACCTGCGTGGGGGGCGCGCCGTCATCAACAACTGGAATTCCCAGTCGGGCATGAACGCGCTGCGCCATTTGGTGGCGGGCCGCGCGAACGAGGATGGCCGTTTCTTCGGCGACGTCGTCGTCAGCGGGGGGCACGCACTGTCGATGGATGCGGTGCGGACCGCCAGGGCCGACGTCGCGGCGATCGATTCCGTGACCTGGGCACTGCATCAGGCGCACAAGCCGGATGCATGCGCGGGGCTTCGCATCCTGACCTGGTCTGCGTCGGCCCCGTCCTTGCCCTATGCCGTTCGCGTGGAGGCATCGCCGGACCTGGATGAACGCGTCTTTGCCGCGCTGGACGGCGCAGCACGGGACCCGGACCTGGCGGATGCGCGCGCGGACCTTCTGATCGACGGGTTTCTGCGTGCCGACAATTCCGACTACCGGCGCATGATCGACATGCGGATGGAAGCGGAAAGTCTGGGTTATCCGCTGTTGCGCTGACCCGTTGCCTTTCGCAGCGTAGCGGTCCATCTTGCCGACCCATGACGGTACTGAACTGGGCTGACCTGACCACGGATGACTTCGGACGCCTGGATGGCGGGCGGGCAATTGCCATCCTGCCGCTGGGCGCGACGGAACAGCACGGGCCGCACCTGCCGCTTTCGACCGATACGGATCTGGCCGCCGGTGTCATCCGCCGGGCCGCGGGGCTGGTCGACCCGTCCCTGTCGGTCCTTATCCTGCCGCAGATGCCGTTCGGGCGCAGCGCGGAACATGAGGATTTCCCCGGCACGATCAGCCTGTCCGCCCAGACCATGATCCAGATTCTGATGGAAATTGGCGCGGGCGTTGCCGATGCCGGCGTGGATCGGCTGGTCCTGTTCAACGGGCATGGCGGCAATGTGTCCGTCATGGATATCGTGGCGCGGGACCTGCGGCATCAAACCGGCCTGTGGGTCGCGCACACATCCTGGTTCAGCCTGTGCGATGCGGCGGATCATCTGGATGGGGACGAACTGACCCACGGCATCCACGGTGGCGCGCTTGAGACGTCGGCCATGCTGGCGCTGGACGACGACCGGGTGCGCATGGACCTGGCCAAAGACTTCCCGTCAAAAGGACGGGAATGGGCAAAGCGTTTCAAGGAAGTGGGCGTCGGCGGCAAACCGGTGAAGCTTGGCTGGATGATGCGGGACCTGAATCTGGACGGCGCCGCCGGCAATGCGGCCGCCGCAACGCCAGAGGTGGGGGAGGCGCTGGTGACACGCGCCGCCGAACGCTTTGCCGCGTTCCTGTCCGAATTCGCTGCATTGGAAATACCCGAACGCTGACCCGCCGTCGGGGTCAGAAGCCGACCAGTTTCGCGAACCCGTCCACGGGTTCCCGGTCTGTGCGAAGCGTGTTGATGGGGGCGTCTTCGTCCATATAGCCAAGGCCGATCCCGCAATAGAGCATCAGTTCATCCGGCGGGTTCAAATGTTCGCCGACCGCGCCATGCCACTGTGCCCAGGCGCATTGCGGACAGGTGTGAAGCCCGTATTCGCGCGCCAGAAGCATCAGGCTTTGCGCGAACATGCCGACATCGGCCCAGTTGGCGACACCCATGCAGCGGTCGACATACAGGAAGATCCCGACCGGCGCGTCGAACAGGCGGAAGTTCCGCCGGAACTGCGCGATGCGGCCCGGTTTGTCGTCGCGCGCGACGCCGATGGTGGCATACAGATCTTCGCCGCATTTGAAGGCGCGTTCCTTGTATTTCGGCGGCATCGGCTGGGGATAGGGTTCGAACTCCGTGCCTTCGCCGCGTGGCATGTCCTTCATGCGTTCGCCGACATCGTCCACCAGCGCCTTCAACGGCGCCCCGGTCAGTGCATAGGCATGCCAGGGCTGGATGTTGCCGTTGGACGGCGATCGCGATGCACCGTCCAGCAGTCGGCGAACCAGGTCTTCCGGAATGGGGTCGGGTTTGAACTGCCGGCAGCTTATCCGGCTTTCCAGCGCATCGGATACGTTCATGGCACCTTACTTTGTTGAGGGTCTGTAGTGGGGAATTTCGTCCCCGGCGTCGGGGTCGTCAGGATCATGGCCGAAGGCTTCTTCGATGCTTTCTTCGACGTCCGGGTGTGCGCGCGGATCCAGTTCGGATATCGCGGTCGATGATGCCGGCACATTGACGTAGGCGCGTCGGGCCTCACCCACCGGGGCGCGCCGCCGGGTCATCCGGTACAGGGCAAAGACGATGAACAGACAACAGAACAGGATGGAATGCAGGAACAGACCGTTCGGCCCGACCAGATCCATCGCCGCTGCGGCCGTGATCGGGCCGATCGTCATCCCGAAGGAAAAGGCCAGCATCAGGGTCGCGCACAGCGGCACCATCTGTTTCGGTTCGACGAAGTCCCCGGCATGGGCCAGCAGCACCGGATAGACGGACATCGCGAACCCGCCCAGAATGAAGATCAGCGGCGCATAGCCCCACACCGGCATCGGCGGCAGAAAGGCGATGATTGCGGAAAAGACGGCGACACCCGCCATACCGAAAATCATGACCTGACGGCGGTCGCGTTTGTCGGATGCCCAACCCATCGGCCATTGAAGCGCAAGCGCCCCCAGCTGCAGGGCGGAACTCAGGATCGCGGCCCCGGCAATGCCGATACCGACCTCTACCGCGTAAAGGGGCATCAGGTTGTTGATGGGGCTGTTCGACATGCCAAGACAGATAGACCCGACGACCGCCAATGGCGTCGTCTTGTAGACGTCCCAGACATGCATGCGGTCTTTTGACGGCAGGACCGGCTGACCGCCGTGACGCAGCGCGACGGGAAGCAGGGACAGCGAGAAGAGCGCGCTTACCAGCATGAAATGCCAGTTGCCGCTGATCGTGGCGAAGGTCAGGACCAGCGGCCCCGACGCCTGCGCGATCTTGTAGAGGATCATATAGACGCTCATCACCCGGCCGCGCACCGACTTGTCCGTTTCGCCGGATATCCAACTGTCGGATACGTTCAGAAGGCCCGCGAAACAGACGCCTGATACCAGCCGCGCCCCGGTCCAAAGGAACAGGTCGGTGTCGATCGCAAAGGCAAGCGTCATGGCTGACAGGACGGTGGCAAACGCGGAAAAAGCCCGGATATGGCCGATCCGGCCAATCAGATGCGGCGCGTAGATGCAGCCCAAAAGGAAGCCTGCGGAAAAGCCCGCCGACATGATCCCGATTTCGGAGGAGGTGAAGCCCGCTTCGTTCATCCGAAGCGGCAGCACGGCGGTCAAGAGGCCCATGCCGCCCTGCAGCAACAGGACGCCGGAAATGATCGCGCCGACAGCGTAGATGGGGCTCATGGATGCGACCGCGTGAGCTTCATGACGTTGCGAAGCCTACCGTGATTTCCCGAAATGGAAACACCTAATGCCATGAAAATTAATTGATTTTCAAATCAATGGAATAAATGGATCGCCTTATTCCCTAATGGAACAGGAGGTCTTGCCCATTGGGTGAGAAATTCGCGGGCGCGTTCCGCCACGCGACCCCATATCTTAGGAATGAAGAGTTAATTGCAATCGAAAGGACCCTTGGTATGCCCGAACCCCGCAAGGCCCGCGCCGTCGGCTTCAACCACGTCGCAATCGAAGTCGGCGACATAGACGAAGCGCTGGAATTCTATGGCCGACTGTTGGTCTTCACCCTGCGTGGACGGTCGGAGACGATGGCCTTCATCGACATGGGGGACCAGTTTCTTGCCCTGCAGAAGGCGGTGCCGACGGACCCGGAAAGCGGGCGGCATTTCGGCCTTGTCGTCGACGACAAGGCGGCGGTGGAAGCCGCGGTCGATGCCGCAGGGATAGAGCGTCAGGAAAGCCGGTTTTTCGACATTCGCGACCCGTGGGGCAATATGGTCGAATTCGTGGAATATTCGAACATCCAGTTCTCCAAGACGCCGGGCGTGCTGCGGGGTATGGGGCTGTCGGGCCTTTCAAAGAATGAAAAGGCGCTGGGCGAACTGGCGGAAAAGGGAATGGGGGAGGAATAGGGGTTTCACGTTCCCGGGAAGGCGGGAACCCATTCCGCTATCGTCGCGTCACGCATCCCGTGGCGGAAGGGGAAGTGTTTATGGAATGGACCCCCACCCTTCGCGGGGGTGCGTAGCGTGTCGGTGATTGAACTCATCCCACCCACGGTTCCATCGGGATGAAGCCCGGTAGGGCCGCCATCCGGTCCAGCCAGCGCCGCACGTTCGGATAGTCCGACAGGTCGAAACCGCCCTCATCGCAGACGGACGTGTAGGAATAGAGTGAAATATCCGCGATGGTCGGGTCCTGACCGACGGCCCAATCGGTGTAGGAATAGGCCAGTTCCATGATATCCAGAACCTCGTACCCCTTCGTATGCTTCTCAGCCAGAAGGGCCTTTCTGGCATCCGTCATTTCCAGGTGGTGACACCAGAAGCGGGCGACCGCGATATTCGGTTCGTGTTGATATTGTTCGAACATCAGCCAGCTTACGACCTGCGCGCGGGCGAACCGGTCGTCCGGCAGATAGGGCGTGCCGTCCGCCAGATAGAACAGGATCGCGTTCGATTCCGGCAGTGTGCGCCCGTCCGCCAGTTGCAGAAGCGGAATACGCCCGGCTGGATTGAGCGCCAGGAATTCCGGCGTTCTGGTTTCCCCGGCATGGATGTCCTTCAGGACAAGTTTGTAGTCGATGTCCAGAAGGTTGAGCAGCAGGCGAACCTTGTGCCCGTTGCCGCTTTCCAGGCAGTCATAGAGTGTCAGATCCGTCATGCCGTCCAATCCTCCCGCGGTTCAGGCGGAGGGATCAGACGGCCTTTCCGCCGCCGTCGCAAGTGCGAAAATCTGTGCCATCGGCTCAGACGATCTTGGTCTGGCCTTTATGAGGCTGAAGATCCTTCTTCCTGACGGCGCAGACGCATCGTCTGCCACAGGATCACCAGCACGAAGATCACGACACCCGGGATATAGAACCAGTATTTGCTGGGGCGCGGCTCCGCCTGTTCGATCGACAGGATCGCCATGCCGTTGGCAAATCCGGCTTCCGCACCTGGGCCGGAGAAGTTGGCCAGCGTGACCTGGGTCGCCCCTTCATGCATGAAGCTTTCGGACGCACCCAGGCCGAGCGAATCCCAACTGATTACGCCGCCTTCCAGTTCTGAGGAGGAAACGACGATCACGCCTTCCTCATCCAGCATGTTGATGGTTTTGAATGTGAGTTCTTCCGCTTCCACACCCTCAACCAGCGCGGACTGATCAATCTGGTTCAGTTGTTCGGGATACATCAGATTCAATCCTATCCCGGGTCTGAACATAATGATGGTCACAATGACCAATAAGAGCGCCTCGGCTATGTTCAGCTTTATTCGCATCCAACCCTGCGTCAGCGCCGTAAAGGCGATGATCGCGATCAGACTCATGAAAAAGACCAGTGCCCCTTCGGCGAAGCTGTCGACCCCGATCAACAGGAGTTCGGCGTTGAACAGGAACACGAATGGCAGGATTGCGGTTCGCGCCGAATACCAGAAGGCCTGGAACCCGGTCTTGATGGGGTCGGCCCGGCTGATGCTGGCCGCGGCAAAAGACGCAAGCCCCACCGGTGGCGTCACGTCCGCCATAAGCCCGAAATAGAAGCAGAACAGGTGGATTGCGATCAGCGGGAAGTCGAAGCCCGCCTGGCGTCCCAGGCTGGAGACAATGCCCACCATCAGCGTCGACACGATCAGGTAGTTCGCCGTTGTCGGAAGCCCCATGCCCAGGATGATGGACAGAACCGCGGTCGCGATCAGAATCGGTACGATGGCGTCGCCCGCGATGCTGGTCAGGATTTCCTGCAAGGCGTTGGACAGGCCGGACGCGCCGATGGACCCCATGACCAGACCGGCCGCCGCGACGGCGATTGCAACGCCGACCATGTTCCGGCCGCCCGCTATCAGGCCCTGGATAATGACGTTTACGGTTTTGAAGAATGCAAGCTTTAGGGCACCCGCACCATGTTCCTTCCAGAACTCCATCGCGTATTCGATGAAGAACACGACAACCAGCGTCAGGATACAGTAATAGGCCGCGCGTTCCGGCGTGTATTGCAACACCGTCAACACATAGATCAGAACCCCGATCGGGATCAGATAGTGCCAGCCGCGCTTCAGTACGATCAGCGGAGCGTCCGGTCGGATTGCGGGCTTCAGGCCTAGCTTCAGCGCCTCGATATGTACGATATAGAAAAGCGCGATGTAGGAGATGATCGCCGGAATGAAGGCGTGCTTCACCACGTCGAAATAGGGGATGCCCAATACTTCCGCCATGACGAAGGCGGCGGCCCCCATGATCGGCGGCATGATCTGGCCATTGACGGATGACGCGACTTCCACCGCGCCGGCCTTTACCGCCGGATAGCCGTTCTGTTTCATGATCGGAATCGTGAAGGTCCCGGTCGTGACTGTATTCGCGATGGACGATCCGGAGATCATGCCCGTCATGCCGGATGCCAGAACGGCTGATTTCGCCGGCCCGCCACGAAGGTGGCCCACGGCGGCAAACGCCATATCGATGAACCATTTCCCGGCACCGCCCTTGTCCAGCAACGCACCGAACAGGACGAACAGGAAGATCGTTTTGGTGGACACGCTGAGCGGGATACCGAAGATCCCTTCCTGTCCGTACCACTGCGTGACCACATAGCGTTCGGCGGACACGTCGGACAGGCCGAATGGCGGCGGCAGGTAGCTGTTGAACAGCGTATAGAACATGAAGACCGCGCCGATGATGGCCAACGGCATGCCGACCGCGCGGCGTGCCGCTTCAAGCATGACAAGGATCGCGGCCCATCCCAGCAGGAATTCGTGCGGGAACGACATGCCCAGGAAATCCAGACTTCTGGTTCCGCCATCCACGCCACCGATGATTTCGGCATAGAAGAATGCCTGCCAGATACAGGCCAGGCCGATAATGCCGGCCAGCAGATAGTCGAACCACGGCACCCGGCGCACGGCGGTCGCGTCCTTGCCGCCGGTGAAAATCAGGAAACACAGCACCGACCCGAAGAACAGGTGCAGCGCGCGCGCCCAGATATCGTTGACCAGGCCAAAACCCAGGACGTTGGAAATGTTGGAACCCAGCCCGGACGCCATATAGAACTGCAGCAGCGACCAGGAAATCAGAAGGACCGTAATTAACTTTCCGCCAACCCCTTCGACCCGTACTTCGCCGGTTTCGCGCGCCAGCGCATCATCCGCTGCCGACGCGTCGACATCGACCTCTCCATTCGGTGTCGGGTCGGTGTTTTGTGTGCTCATCCCCTGGGTCCCCCAAAATCCAATGCCCGGGTCCGCCTGTTGATTCGGCGTTTACGCGGGCGTGTACCGGTTTTCCGGATATCTATCTGAATACGCGAACGGAACTATCGTCGTTTGTGGCGTCCGCGCCGGGGGCGACCGGGGGTTCCCGGACGCACCCCGGCGGGGCGTCATACGCTTAGGCGTGAAGAAAGGTCCGGATTACATCCAACCCTTTTCTTCATAGTATTTCACCGCACCCGGATGCAGCGGGGCGGAGACACCGTTGGTCATCATGCCTTCCGGCGTCAGATTGGCGAAAGCCGGGTGAAGCGACCGGAACGCGTCGAAATTTTCGAACACGGCGCGCGTCACTTCATAGACCATTTCTTCCGACACATCGGCGTGGGTGACAAAGGTCGCCATCACACCGAACGTGGTCACGTCTTCACCGATCGTGGAATACGTGCCGGCCGGGATGGTCGCAAAGGCATAGAACGGGTTGTCCGCCACCAGCTGTTCCACCTCGGGGGTGTTCAGGTTGATGATGGTCGCACCGCAACCGTCTGCCGCCTGGGCGACACCGGCGTTCGGCACACCGACCGTATAGCCATATGCGTCAATGTCACCGTTGCACAGGGCGGACGACTGTTCGGACGATGTCAGTTCCGTCGCCGTGCCGAAATAGCTGGTGTCAACGCCATGCGCCGCCATCAGCACGTCGAACGTGCCACGCTGACCGGAGCCTGCGTTGCCGACATTGACCGTGCGGCCCGCAAGGTCCGCCCAGCTGGTGATGCCGGTATCGCTGCCGACCAGAATCTGGAACGGTTCCGGATGGACGGAAAAGACAGCGCGCAGGCCGGGAATCTGGTTCCCTTCAAACTGCGACGTGCCGTTCACCGCGTGATACTGCCAATCAGACTGCGCGACGCCGAACTGAAGTTCGCCGGCGGCAATGTTGGAGATGTTGTAGACCGATCCGGCGGTCGACGGGGCCGAACAGCGATAACCGTGGTGACGACCGGAATCGCGCCCTTCGGCGGCTTCCCGGTGGACCATCTGGCAAACCGCGTTTCCGACCTGGAAATAGACGCCCGTCGGGCCGCCCGTTCCGATGGTCATGAACTCTTGCGCACTGGCCGTGACAGGAAGTGCCACCGCAAGCACGGCTGCGTATAGAAGTCTCATTTTGGTATTCCCCTGGTTCATTATTGGGTCTTGTTTTTTGCTTGAAGGTCACAGTTTGTGCCCAAAAATATGGCAGATCAACCCCTGCGCCCCCAAACGCGGATTTCTCTACCTCCCAGCAATCACGGCTGCTGTCGGTGCGTCGTGTTCAGGCCGCGACGATGTCCATATGATCCGTGGGGACGCCGAATCCCAGATCGACGAAATATCGCCGATTGACCACCTGCGCGATGCTGTGGTCGACGGATGCGTCCGACCAGTCCTTTGCGTTTCGTTCAAAATCCACCAGAAAAATACTGTCCACGGTTTCGCGGTCCCCGTCGCCGGCAAAGGGCAGGCAAAGTACTTCCACGTCGAATATGCGGCCACGTCTGTCAATTTTGCGCAGGCTGACAAACATGCCGCACCGATGGGTCCGGCAGGCGACAAAGGACGCCACGGCACTATCCGCGCGTTCCGGTGCAACGAAGGTACGATAGGGTTGTCCGACCGGTGATTTTTGGAAGTTCATCCGAATACGTTCCCCGACCAGGCGGAAGTAGGGTTCGCCCGCGTCGTTAAACCCGATGGATGCTGTGTCAGGAAGAAAGGGTGCCAAACATTCCGGCTTCAGTTCCTTGCGCCGTGGCAGGGTCGACGCATTGCCACCCCGCAGTTCGCTATAGACTTCGATCAGACGATGAATGCCCGGAGCGTCGGTAAGCGCCACCACATCGGAAACTGTTGCCAACCGGCCGGCAACTTTCGTTTCGTGGTGCTGTTCGGCCGCTTTCATTCAAACCCGTCCCCCATGCATGGACCAACGCCCTGCCGATCCTGCATCAACCGCAACCCGCACCATGATTTTTTGAATTAACCCAAACAGCCTAGGTCAGGAACTCCCGGGCTTCAACGGCGGAAAGGACCGGCCGCGCGATCAGTTCAGCGCCGCGGACAACCTGGTCGATCAGCGCGGCATTACTGGGGGCGGTCCCGCCGTCCGCCAGCAGAAGGTTGTTTTCAAACCCCACACGGACATGTCCGCCCAGCGTTGCCGCCATGATTGCGATGGCACCTTCCTTCGCGCCGAAAGCACACATGCACCAATGTTCAGGGGAAAGCCCGGTTTCTTCCGCTGCGGCAAGATAGGGCAGCAGGTCTGGCGGGGCCGAAACACCGCCCGTGTATCGGCCCAGAACGTAGAGGACATTCAGTGGCCGGAACCTGTCCGCGTCCGGCTGTTCCGCCAGCATTGCCGCGAACCGTTCTATGTCGGAAGGGTCGTAAAGAATATGCTGCAGGAAGATGCCTTCGTCGGCGGCAAAACGCATCAGGTCGGCCAGTTTCCCGTTGCCGTCGCGGGTCAGTTCGCGAAAGGCAAGCGACGCCCCTTCCGGTTTCAGCCGGTGCACCAGGTCGACCTGTTCATCGACCGTATAGCGGCCGACAGCCTCTGTCGTTGCCTGGATAATAAGGCCGTCGCCCAGCGCGTCCCGGATGGCGTCGATCGTCCGGCGGTAGGTGTCGACATCCAGCGAATGGGCCTCGTGTTCGTCGCGCACATGCAGATGCAGGATCGCCGCACCCGCCGCCTGTACGGCCTTTGCCTCGGCGACAATTTCCTCCAACGTGATGGGGATGGCGGTATGGTCCGATTTCACTTTGCGCGCACCGTTCGGGGCGGCGGTGATAATCAGGCCGGGCTGCTGTGACCCGTCCGGGGCGGTCATTCCGCGGCCTGCCCGGCAGCGGCCTGGTACGTGACGGCGTCCACCGCCGCCTTCAGCCGGTCGACGATTTCCGTGATTTCCGTTTCTTCGATGATGAAGGCGGGCGCCAGCAGAATATGATCGCCCTTCAGCCCGTCGGCCGTACCGCCCCCCGGGTAGCACATAAGCCCCCGGTCCATCGCTTCCTTCTTGATCTTGGCATTCACCTTCAGCGCGGGGTCGAACGGTGTTTTGGACGACCGGTCGGCGACGATCTCCACCCCCTGGAACAGGCCGCGCCCCCGGATGTTGCCGACATAGGGATGATTGTCGAAATTTTCATGCAGCAGACGGTTCAACTGCTGTCCGCGTTCCTTCACGTTCTCCAGAAGATTGTCCCGTTCGATCACGTCCAGTACCGCCATGGACGCGGCACACGCCGCGGCATGGCCGATATAGGTATGGCCGTGCTGAAAGAATCCGGTGCCATTCAGGACCGCTTCATTCACCCTGTCGGATGCAAACAGGGCACCAATCGGCTGATAGCCGCCGCCCAGTCCCTTCGCGACCGTCAACAGGTCCGGCACCACACCATCCTGTTCGCAGGCGAACAAGGTGCCGGTACGCCCGAACCCGCACATCACCTCGTCCAGAATCAGAAGGATTCCGTATTTGTCGCAGATTTCGCGGATGCGCCTGAAATAGCCGGGTGCCGGGACCAGAACCCCGGCCGTGGCGCCGCCCACCGTTTCGGCGATAAAGGCCGCCACCGAATCGGGACCCAGGCGCAGAATTTCCGCCTCCAGCGCGTCGGCGGCGCGGATTGCGTATTCCTCTTCCGTTTCATCTTCGCGCATCCGGCGATAGGGGAAACAGGGTTCGATATGCGTATAGACGTCGGCCAGCATCGGATTGAAAATCTGGCGGCGCATCTTGTTGCCGCCGGCCGCCAGCGCGCCCAGCGTGTTGCCGTGATAGCTTTGTTCGCGCGCGATGATGCGAACGCGGTTCGTCTCCCCGATCTCGGCGAAATACTGCCGGGCCAGCTTCAGCGCGGCCTCAACCGCTTCGGACCCGCCCGACACGAAATAGACGTTGTTCAGGTCGCCCGGCGCCAGTGCCGCCAGCCGGTCCCCCAGATTTTCCATCACATCGGTCGTGAAGAACCCGCTGTGGACATAGGGCAGTGCCTCCAACTGGTCGGAAATCGCCTGCTTCACCGTCGGGTCGTTATAGCCCAGGCAACAAACCGCCGCCCCGCCGCAGGCGTCCAGATACCGGTTCCCCTGATCGTCGATGACATAGACACGGTCCCCGCCGACGGCCTTGCGAATCGGCACTTTCGGGGTGCGGTGAATGACATGGCTTTCGGACACCGGACCTTGATGGGCGGACATGACCTGGGTCTCCTGTTCTTGCGCAATGGCGAAGTCTGATCCTTCCGGCCGCCGGACGTCAAGCAGCAGTCACAGGAGGCGACGGGTCAGGCACGGTGCCGGACATAGTGCCCAACGGAAAAGGCGCGCCGCCGTTTCCGGCGACACGCCCCTTCTTCCAGTCACAAGCGCTGGCTAGCGTGCTTGCTTCAGGTTACGCGGCCTTCTTTTCGATGGCCTTGCGCTTGGATACGGACTTCGCTGCGGTAATCGCGATCTGGCGCGGCTTGGCTTCTTCCGGAACCTCGCGCACCAGGGAAATGTTCAAAAGACCGTTTTCCAGCGATGCGTCAGCGACTTTTATATGGTCGGCCAGGCTGAACTGGCGGTCGAACGTCCGCTCCGCAATGCCGCGGTGCAGGAAGGTGCGTTCGCCCTGTTCCGCGTCGGCAAGGATGCGCCCGCGCACCGTCAGCTGGTTTTCCTGAACGGTGATTTCCAGGTCGTCTTCCGAGAAACCGGCCACGGCCATGGAGATGACATATTCGTCATCATTCAGCTTTTCGATGTTGTAGGGGGGGTAGGACGGGACCTGTTCGGTCGCCAGGGTGTCCAGGGTGCGCGCAAGCCGGTCGAAACCGACGGTGGTGCGCAGCAAGGGGGTCATATCGAATCCACGCATGGTGATCCTCCTATTCATGAGCAATCAATTGTCACGAGATACCCCGACCATTCGGCGGCATCCCATCTGAAGTCCCGAAGGACAGCGCCTGATGAACCCCTTTTCGCGGGCATTCGGCGGCGGTGTGTCCTTCGACGCCTAAGATTTAGGAAGCGGATTTTCCGGATTCAAGACCATGCACACAGCAAAAAAGGCGGCTGAAACAGCCGCCTTGTCATGCCGGTCCGTGATGGATCGGGACTGCTTAGCTCTTCAGGCCGAAATTGGCGAAGCGCTTGTTGAAGCGGTCCAGCTGGCCGGACGCCATCAGCTTGCCCGTGCCGCCGGTCCAGGCCGGATGACCCGTCGGGTCGATGTCCAGCTTCATTTCGTCGCCTTCCGAACCCCAGGTGGAGCGGGTCTTGTAGCTGGTCCCGTCGGTCATGGTGACGGTGATCCAGTGATATTCCGGATGAATGTCTTTTTTCATCGCTCTTGCTCTCCTGCAGGCGCGGCCTGCCAAAATCTCGTGTCGAAACCCGTGTGCGCGCGGAAAGTCGCTGTCCGCCGCTTCGAAGCCGGGCTTTTACTGCCATGCGCGCCCGATTGCAACCGGTTTTCCGATTGGGATAACACTAAACCCGACCCTATGTTATAGGCTATAGGAGTGGGAAGGTTTAAGGAGGTCCAGCGCCATGACGCATTTCCTTGTTTCAGAAGACAAACCCGACGGTCACCGGCTGGAGGATCTGTTGCGCACCGTGCGCGCCGATGTCCTGAAACGGTGCACCAAGATCACCGACGATGTGCGGCCCGAGGCACAGCAGGTTCTGGCCAACAATGTGAAGGTGCTGGAACATCTGACGGAAGCAATAAAACTGGCGGAGGATTCGACCCGCGTCCTGGACAAGGCGTTCGGTCCCAGCCAGGCGGGGCAGGGCGGTCCGCCGCGCATCGGGACCGAATGACCGAACCCTACTGACGTTCAACCGGGGGGCCGGCCCGTCATGACCGGCATTGAGGGTGTATGTTCGCGTTCCTTAGCTGGCCCGACATTTTGAAGGATCTTGTCACGATCCTGGTGGTCGTGGACCCGATCGGGACCTTGCCGGTCTATTATTTCGCCACCAGCTCCGTCCCCAAACGCCTGCACCGGAAACTGGCTGTTCGCGCGGTCCTGATCGCGACGCTGGTCCTGCTGATGTTCCTGATCGGTGGACAGATCATCCTGGAGATGCTGGGCCTGCGATTCGGGTCGTTCCAGATCGCCGGCGGTATCGTCCTGTTCCTGTTTGCGATGATGATGGTGTTCGGCGATTCTAAATCTGACCGCGAGATCCGGGAGGCGGAATCGGACGACCTGTCCGGCGCGGTCTTTCCGCTGGCGATGCCGTCCATTGCCTCGCCCGGCGCCATGCTGGCGATTGTCGTGCTGACGGACAACCACCAGAACTCGGTCGAAGAACAGGTCGTGACCGCGGGCCTTTTGATCCTGGTCATGGGGCTGACGCTGCTTTTGCTTCTGCTGGCGGCGTGGCTGAAGAAATTCCTGGGCAAGACCGGTGCGAACGTCATCAGCCGGGTGATGGGCATCATCCTGGCAACGATCGCGGTCGACGCCGTCCTGGGCGGGCTTCAGGCGGTCGGCATCCTGAACCTGGTTCCGACCCCCGGATTATAGGCACCGCACGCCGGAAAAGGGCGGTCAGAGCGCCCCTTCTTCATCCAGCCATGTCAGGTGTTCCATCCCTTCCGCCGCCAGATAGGCGCGGAAATCGTCTTCCTTCCCGACCTCTACCAGCAGAAGATACAGAAGCCCGTGCGCGATATTGCGGCAAAGCGCGGGCCGAAGCCCCTGCCGCGGCAGGGTCCCGTTCAGCGAGTTGGACGCATAGTAGCCGAACGATTTGCGCGTCACGTCAAAGGCGGTGGTTTCGGTCCGGAACGTCACCTGTTCATCCGGGGCCAGATGCACCGACCCGCAGTCCGCAAGTTCGATCGCGCCGTCGGCGCCGACGCGAAACCGCCGCGGCGGATCCGTTTTCGTGAACTGCATGGATCGCTGCCTCCCATCGCTTACGACCTTGACCGGCCAAGCCTGCGACGGCGGCGGGCGGAAATCAATCTGTGCGCGCCCTTTGTGCGCCCTGTGTGACCGCCCTTGCCGCCCCGCCGGTTCGAACGCCCCTTTTAAAGCGGTTGAATCGGCCAATATTATCGTGTGGACTTGTGGTAGGATAGGAACCGGTCGGGGGAACCGGTATTTCGCCGCCCGCTTGATGAAATGTTAAGTGTTTCGGGGTAGAGTCAGGGCGCGGCAATGATTGAAGGCAGGAACGGATCCTTTGGAATTTGATCGCATGGAAGACTGGAAGACGAAAGCGATGACCCCCGTCGCCGGACCGGACGATGACGGCGCGGACGGCGACGACATGGGCGGCGGCGGCCCGGGCACGGGCGTCGTCACCAAGACACGGCCCAAGACCAAGAAGCCGTCCATGTACAAGGTCTTGATGCTGAACGACGATTACACGCCGATGGAATTCGTCGTCTATGTGCTGGAACGCTTCTTCGGCAAAAGCCGGGAAGAGGCGACTCAGGTTATGCTTCACGTCCATAACCGCGGTGTCGGCGTCTGCGGCGTCTACACCTATGAAGTGGCCGAAACAAAGGCGACGCAGGTGATGGACATGGCGCGCAAGGAAGGCCACCCCCTGCAATGCACCCTTGAAAAGGATTAGGGGAAGAAAGAGTAGCGTAAGGAACAGTCGGGCCGATTCAAGGCCGGTTTTGTGAAGGGCAGGAAAATATCTTATCGCTTGGCCTGCCTCTTGCTTCTCTCCGGCCGCGGACCCAACTCAGTTGGACAAGACGCGTTTCGGGGGGCAGACTTTCCCTGAAATGCATTTACGGACCGGGCCCCGCCCACGGGACCCAGGATCAGGAGATACCGGACCTTCCATGCTGTCGAAAGCCCTTGAACAGACTTTGCACCGCGCGCTGTCCCTTGCCGGGGACCGCAGCCACGAATATGCCACGCTGGAACATCTTCTGCTGGCACTGACCGAAGATCAGGACGCCATTGCCGTGATGCGCGCCTGCGGGGTCGATATCGAACGTCTGATCGGCAGCCTGAACGAATATATCGACAACGACCTGTCGAACCTGGTGTCTATCCTGGACGAAGACCCGAAGCCGACCGCCGGGTTCCAGCGCGTGCTTCAGCGCGCGGCGATCCATGTGCAGTCTTCGGGGCGCGAGGAAGTGACCGGCGCCAACGTCCTGGTCGCCATCTTCTCCGAACGCGAAAGCCACGCGGTCTATTTCCTGCAGCTTCAGGACATGACCCGGTTCGACGCGGTCAATTATATCTCTCACGGCATCGCAAAGGTTCCGGGGCATGAGGCGACGACATCGACCGCCGCGCCGTCCGGCACCGAAGAGGATGCGAAAGCCGAAGACGTCAACAAGTCCGGGAACGAGGCGCTGGACGCCTATTGCGTGAACCTGAACGAAAAGGCCGGCGAAGGGAAAATCGACCCCCTGATCGGCCGCACGGACGAGGTGGAACGCGTGATCCAGGTCCTGTGCCGCCGGACCAAGAACAACCCGCTTCTGGTCGGCGACCCAGGCGTCGGCAAGACGGCGATTGCCGAAGGGCTGGCAAAGCGCATCGTCGAACTGGACGTGCCGGACGTGCTTGCGACCTGCACCATCTTCTCCCTCGACATGGGGGCGCTTCTGGCCGGGACCCGCTATCGCGGCGATTTCGAAGAACGCCTGAAGGCCGTGATGAAGGAGCTGGAGGCGACGGACGGCGCGATCCTGTTCATCGACGAAATCCACACCATCATCGGCGCGGGCGCCACCACCGGCGGGGCGATGGATGCATCGAACCTGTTGAAGCCGGCGCTGCAGTCCGGGTCGCTGCGCTGCATCGGGTCGACCACCTACAAGGAATATCGTGGCCATTTCGAAAAGGACCGGGCGCTGGCCCGCCGTTTCCAGAAGATCGACGTCACCGAACCGTCGGTCGAAGACGCGATCAAGATCCTTATGGGCCTGAAACCCTATTACGAGGAACATCACGGCCTGAAATACACGCAGGACGCCATCAAGACCGCGGTCGAACTGTCGTCCCGCTACATCAACGACCGCAAGCTGCCGGACAAGGCGATCGACGTCATCGACGAGGTCGGTGCCGCGCAGATGCTGCTGGCGGAATCAAAGCGCAAGAAACAGATCGGCACCAAGGATGTGGAAGCCGTGGTCGCAAAGATTGCGCGCATCCCCCCGAAACAGGTCAGCCGCGACGACCGCGACGCGCTGGGCACGCTGGAATCCGACCTGAAGACCATGGTCTATGGCCAGGATCAGGCGATCGAGGCACTGACGTCGGCGATCAAGCTGGCCCGGGCGGGCCTGCGCGAACCGGAAAAGCCCATCGGTTCCTACCTGTTCTCCGGCCCGACCGGCGTCGGCAAGACCGAAGTCGCCAAACAGCTGGCGCTTACCATGGGCGTCGAACTGAAACGGTTCGACATGTCCGAATATATGGAACGCCACACCGTCAGCCGCCTGATCGGCGCACCGCCGGGCTATGTCGGCTTCGACCAGGGCGGGCTTCTGACCGACGCCATCGACCAGACGCCGCATTGCGTCGTCCTGCTGGACGAAATCGAAAAGGCGCATCCAGACCTGTTCAACGTGCTGTTGCAGGTGATGGACCATGGCAAGCTGACGGACAATAACGGCAAGTCTGTGGACTTCCGCAATGTCGTCCTGATCATGACGACCAACGCCGGCGCGGCCGACATGGCGAAACCCGCCATCGGCTTCGGACGCGAAAAGCGCGAGGGGGAGGATACGGCCGCCATCGAACGCATGTTCTCGCCCGAGTTCCGCAACCGGCTGGACGCGGTCATCCCGTTCGCCAGCCTGTCCAAGGATGTGATCGGCCGTGTCGTCGACAAGTTCATCATCCAGCTGGAAGCACAGCTGGCCGACCGCGACGTCGCAATCGAACTGACGGACGAAGCCCGCCAGTGGCTGGGCGACAAGGGCTACAGCGACCTCTACGGCGCGCGCCCGCTTGCCCGCGTCATCCAGGAACAGATCAAACGCCCGCTGGCCGAAGAACTGCTGTTCGGCAAGCTTTCGAACGGCGGCCTGGTGCTGGTCGATGTGGAAAAGGACGCAAAGACCCTGCGCTTCGCTTTCCCCGATGCCCCTGCGAAAAAGGCGAAGGGCAAGAAGGGCGGCGGCTCAGGCGGTGGTTCCGGTGGGGGCGGCGGCAAATCCAGCCGCGTCCCGAAGACCGGCGAGAAGGCTTAGGGAAGTGAGGCCCTAGTGGCTTTTAGCATTTCAATTCAAAAGCCCAAATAAGATTTCCTAACGCACACTATAGTTGTATCCTCCTGACGTTCTCTTTGGCAAAGACGGCTAATTCAATGATCATTTTCAAACTCTAGATCTCGCCGTAAGAACCATAGGATCGCGGATTTCTGCAGTTTTCGCTACTCCATGAGCTAATAGTGGAAACAAAAAAACCGAACTGGAATATTTTCTATGCTACGGCATATGTAGAGTTGTAAAACCTAGGCTGTGGGCGATAAGGACACAACGAGGGTAAAATGATCTCTTTAAGTTTCAAGGATTTTCGAGGGTTCCATGATCAGGAATTTGTAGATGTACGCCCAATAACGCTGCTGGTCGGGGAGAATAGCGCGGGAAAAAGCTCTTTTTTGGCTGGACTAAAGTATGCGGTAGATTTTGTTTCTGGTAGCGGTCCACCCTCGTTCAATAAAGACCCATTTCAGCTTGGGACATTTCAGCAAATTTCTCACTATCGAGGTGGGAAAGCGGGACGTGCGCGTGAGTTCGCAATAAATTTGAAACAGACTGTCCGCCGACGTCGAAAAAAAGGAAAAAGCAGCACGCCTCAGCTAGCAACTATTTCAATTCGATTTGCCAACATAGAATCTCAGGCTGCGGTTACTTCTGTTACCATCACAAGCAACGATGCATCTTTAAAAATAGGCCTAGATCAAGCTGATATTAAGGTAGAATTCATTTCTGAAGGGGGTGGGGCACAAGAGTTAACCAAACCAAGCACATTTCCCCGCGCGTTTCGCACAGAGTTTCCCCGTTATTGGCCGTACCTAATTCAGGACCTCAGGTTTAAGTTAAGTAGGGATGAAGCAGCCGAGGAGGAGACACTATTTGATGAACCTGAAAGTCTAACCGCGTTATTGGAATTGGGTGAAAGATTCGCATGGGGCGAAAAGTCACTAGTTGACGCCACCTCTGCAATTAGAACAAAACCGTTACGTACGTACACACCGGGAGTCGAAGTGCGGGACGGCGAAGGTTCTCATGTACCGTTTGAAATGGCAAAACTCTACAGGGCAAAGAATAAAGAGGAGTGGCGAAAACTTAAGCAGTCCTTAGAAGAATTTGGAAATACTTCTGATATGTTTGGGAGTGTAGAGATTAAGTCATTTGGAAATACAGCAAGTGACCCTTTTCAAATACAACTGTCAAGTGACGGACCTAGAACCAACTTGGTTGATCTAGGCTACGGCACCAGCCAAGTTTTACCAATACTTTACCAAGTCTCGACTGGGACAAAGAACGGAATGCATTTGATTCAGCAGCCTGAAGTGCATTTGCATCCAAAAGCTCAAGCTGCGCTTGGAGAATATTTTGTACAATCGCATAAGCAGACTGGGCAAAAATTTGTTTTGGAAACTCATAGTGACTTCATCGTCGATAGAGTCAGAAATGCTGTTTTTAAAGGCGTGTTAAAACCAGAAGATGTCTCAATAATATTCTTTGAAAGGGTTAGGCTAGAAACTAAAGCTACTCAAATAAATTTAGACGCTAATGGCGATCCTATAGACGTGCCAAATAATTATCGGCTCTTTTTTGCCAAAGAACAACTACGGCTATTAGGGGCAGAAGATGCCAATGATAATTGATGCAAATCGTGCTGGTGATTTTTCAGGTATGATAAATGAGTGCGCAAAAATAATCCTGCTGCGAATTGCTCAAAAAAAAGTAAAAGTTGCCGTGGGTGGTCAGCTTATGCAGGAGTTATCGCGAACCGCATTGCGTGGGTTTTTGCTTGAATGGAGCAGGAATGGTCAGTTACGTCGGATAGATGAAACCGATATCAATCATGAGCTACACCTGTTGGCCGGTGCACATTTGGTGTCTAACGATATACACGTGATAGCGCTTGCTCGGGCCTCCCGCACACGGCTAGTATTTACGGATGACAATAATCTAATAACTGATTTCAAGAATACCCTGCTGATTAGCCCTAAAGGAAAAGTCATTTGTACAAGTACAGATCCTAGCATTGCAAGGAAATTGCTCGATATATACGCAGCATAGCAGTGAAAATTTAATGATTTCAGCATCTAAATTGTTGATTTTTTTTATGTTAGCTTTCTAATGATGGGTATAAATAAGCCTTTACAGGCCCGATATAGTGTTTGGGATCAAAGCGCACGTCATTCCCACGGAGGAATGGGATTTTCGTCGCGCCACAGGCCGACGCGTTTGTCTTTCGCCCATCGTTCCAGGCGGTTCAGGTGGACTTGTTTGCTGCGAGGTAGGTAGCCATTGACTGTGCGATTGCTTTTAGCCTTGGCGGTTTCAGCGATATGTTATTTGGTGTGGCATGGGTTGCAACAGAAATAGCAACCATCCACATTATTGTAGTGTTTCTTTGCTTCTTGGACAGCGGGTCCGCAGGATAGAAAGTCACCAAGATATACTCTGTTCTGTTGGTCGGGCAAAAAACTGCACCCTGTTTCATGGACTTCGTGCTCACCGGTGCTTTGGGCATTTTTGTTGACATAGTAGAGGGTCATTGTGTCCTCACATCTCTGCGCTTCAATTTATCTTCTAGAAATCATTATGCGTTCAAAAAGATAGTAACATAATTTTTAAAACAACAATAGGGTGTGTTTTCTCTAGCGACTGGAGTTCCGTCTTCCATATTCTATAGTTGCATAAATTGAATCCGGGAGTGCGGCGACCCATTCCGTTGGACCGGATGCGCCACGCCGCCGCCCCGCGTCCGGCAGGGGCGCCGTCGGCTCAGGACCCCCGCCTTCGCGGGGGAATGGCAGCTTTGTGAGGTGGTGGTTTCGCGGCCCCCAACGCCCCCGTCACGCGGCCCCTTACGCAGCCTTGAAGATTTCCTCGCGTCGGATCGGGCCGTCGGGCGGCGTGACGGCGGCAAGCCCGTCCTGCGGTCGGGCCGACACGCAGGTGCTGGCAAGGGTCCGCACCTCCTCATACGGCCAGGGGCGCACCCGGTGCATGGTCGCGCGTTCGTCCCAGACCAGGACGTCGCCGACCCGCCATTCATGGGCATAGACCATGTCGGGCCGCGTCGCGCGGTCGATCAGGTCTTCTGCAAACCGGCGGGCGGCGGCCCAGTCTTCGCCCCTGGCGCCATAGATATGGTTCGCCAGATACAGCGCCTTTCGTCCCGTCACCGGGTTGGGCCAGACGGCGCGCCAGGCCTGACCCTGATAGCGGGTGACTTCCGGCAGGTCCAGAAGGCGCGGGTCCGTCGTCATGCGCGACGGCACGACGGAATGCAGGAAGACGGTGTCTTCCGCCCGGTCGCGCAAATCCTGCGGCAGGTCGTCCCACGCCGCACGGGTTGAGACGATTTCCGTCTGCCCGCCGCTGGACGGGACGACCCGCGCGGTGATCGCGTTGATCAGCGCCGGCGTGCGCAGGAACGTGCTGTCGGTATGCCAGTAGCTGTTGGCCAGAAGGTTGAGGAGCTTCAGCGACTGCCGGTCGACCGCGGCGCCGTCATCCCCCCTGTTCGACAGGACGGGCAGGGGCGGGCGGTCGCGGGGCGCGGTGCCGGCGCTGTCGGCGTCCCGGTCTTCCAGCGGGCCGAACAGGGCGGCAAAGTCCAGATGCGATGCCTCGTCCAGGTCCTGCCCCCGGAAGAGGAGGAGGGACTGTTCCTCGAACAATTGGCGGATTTCCGGATAGTGCCGGTCGGCGGTGACCCGGTTCAGGTCGATGCCTTCGATTTCGACCCCGAAGCGGGGGTGAAGCGGCCTGGTCTTCATGGATGTTCCGGTTCCTTTGCCCCAAATCCCTGCGGTCGTGCGTAACTGCCGGAATTACGGTAGCCGGTTTTCCCCGCCGGTCCACACCGTTCGGGACGCGAACTGTCCTGCCGCCGACCTGTATGCGGGAACGCGCCCCAACGTCCAAACGCATTCGTCACACCCATTGAAGCGTGATCGCGGCGACGATCAGATACCGGCCCGTCTTGGCGATGGCGACGATGGCAAGGAAGCTCCAGAACGGTTCGCGCAGGACGCCGGCGACGACGGTCAGCGGGTCGCCGATGAACGGCGCCCAGCTCATCAGCAGGCTCCACCGGCCATAGCGGTGATACCAGCCGCAGGCGCGGTCCAGCCGGGCCGGCGGTATCGGGAACCAGCGCTTGTCGCGGAACCGTTCGACGCCGCGCCCCAGAAGCCAGTTGACGCACGCCCCCAGCGTGTTGCCCAGGCTGGCGAACAGGATCAGCAGCGGCAATGCATAGTCGCCGCTGAGGATCAGCGCGGCCAGACCGACTTCGGACTGGAAGGGGAAGACCGTCGCCGCCAGAAAGGACAGCGCGAACAGCCCGCCATAGACGGCCAGGGTTTCAAGCATCGCGATGCATGGGGCCGCGCTAGTTCAGGCGGCGTCTCAGAAGGCGGATTTCCTTGCGCTGTTCCATCAGTTCGACCACCAGCCGGGCAAAATCCTTCAGCAGTGCCTGATCCTCTTCCGTCAGGCTCTGACGGGGTTGCCGGTCGATGACGCACAGCGTGCCCAGTGCATAGCCGTCCGCGTTGATCAGCGGCGCACCGGCATAAAAGGTGACGTTCGGGTCGCCGGTCACCAGCGGGTTGTCCTTGAACAGGTCGGACCGGGTCGCGTCGGGAACGATGAAGACATCGGTCTGCTGGATCGCATGGGCACAGAACGCATGTTCGCGCGGCGTTTCCCGCGCCGTCAGGCCATAGGCGGACTTGAACCATTGCCGGTTCTGGTCGACCAGGCTGACCAGGCTGATGGGGGTGTCGAAAATCTTGGCCGCAAGGCGCGTGATACAGTCGAACGCCTCTTCAAAGTCGCTGTCCAGAATCCCGTAATTGACCAGCGCGGCCAGCCGCTCCGCCTCGTCCACGTTCAGATACATGCGTCTTTCCCTTATGTCCGGACCCGATCAGTCTCGCAGGGAGAAATCTAGCGAACCCGCCGGCGATTGGACACAGGGAAATACCGCCCCTGTCCGATTTCATTCCGCCGACAGGCACCGTTGCCGGATGGTCGGGCATCTTAGCGGCGCGCGCGGCACCGTCAGTGCAGGGTCTTTTTGATGTTCGTGCGCGCGTTCGCGTCGTGGATCGACACCATCATCAGAACCGGCTGCAGGGTTTCGGGATTGTCCTGCGCGGCGGAACGGGACAGCGTGTCCACACTGGCAATGCCGTCCTTCTGCGTGAAACGGTCCAGGTCCTGATAGCCCATCGTCCAGTTCGGAAAGGCCCGTTCGCCGACCGGCTGGTCCAGAAGGATGCTGACGGCGGTATGGTTGCGGTCGGCCTTGATCCGGGCGAACGTCTTTTCGACCTCATCCGCCGGCCCTTCGATAAGCTGCACGAAATTCCCGTTGGCGGCGCCCAGAAGCAGGCCGGTGATGTCGTGCGCCCGGTTCCATCGGCGGGCGCTTTCCAACAGGGAATCCAATGCCGACCGGTCGAACCGTGCGGTGGCCTGGCTGGTATAGAGCAATTGGCGAAGTGGCATCGGGTATCTCCTCCTTTTTCCGACTCGCGTCTTCTACGGCTGTGTCGGGACGCTGGATCAGTTTCGGTCGGGAAGACGTTGCGCGTCTGAGGAGATACCTGCCGACACAGGGCCGAACTCCGGCGGTGACGCCGGGTCGGTTGCGCGCATTCAATCCGTCGACAGGTGCCTTTGCACGATGGCCGCGCATTTGCGCAGCCTTTCGTCGGTGAAATAGGGGTCGGCCTCCCCATGGTCCAGGAGGAAGGTCGCGCGATAGTCGCCCCGCGCCAGGTCGTGGGCCAGAACACCGTCCACGATTTCGCACGCCCGCGCCCTGTCCCCGTCCGACAGGCCTTTCAACAGCGAAAGCGCGTTTCGGTAATGGCGTGCCTCGTCCCGGTTGGTTCGGCGGACCCAGTCGCCGGGCCCGGGCCCAAGCCGGTCATAGATCGGGTAGTCGACGGCATAGGCCTGGACCGTCACCCGTTCGTCATAGGCGAAGGTGGCAAGAAGGGCGACTTCGTCGGCGATGAATTCCGCAATACCGTCGAAGGCGGGGGCGCGATCGGCCATGCGCCCGTCGATTTCCGCCTCCGGCTCCCCCGCGACCCAGGACAGAAGTGCGCGCAATCCCCGATAATGGCGTTCCTCATCCGCCCGCCAGGCGGCAAGGAACGCCCGGGTCCGGTCGCTGAACGTCGCCATCCGGGGGGTCAGATGGTCATACAGGTGTCGGGCGTCATATTCGCTGGCGGCATCCACCTCCAACAGGCGGATCAGCGCGTCCCGCCCGATCGCCGACAGCGCCGCCGAGTCGGGCGGCCGGTCCGGGGGAATCCGGGATTGGGCGTCATTCCGCATCGGTCCGGCAACTCGCCTCAGACGCCACGCTGCAGAGTGAGAACATCACCCCGCGGGCGGCGGATTTCCAGTCCCAGCTGCTGCAGGCGGAAAGCGCCAATATCAGGCCCGCCGCTGTAATCAGGCGGGCAGCGTTCCGACCGGCCGGTCCGCATGGTTGGTGTGGTTGCATCGCGCCCCACCATAACGCGAAGATCGGGGCGGGTGCCAGCATCGAAGTGAGGTGGCGCGGAATCCTGTCGGTCAGTGAAGCGTCACGTCCGGCAGGTGCCCGCGCCAGGATATGGGCGCGCCGTCGATTGCCATGCGGTCGATCCATTTGCGTTCCCGCAGGATCAGGTCGCGGGATTTCAGGTCCAGCGCCAGGTCGGCAATCGGGTCGCGGGACATCCGCGCCGCGGACGGCGGCAGCCAGACGCCGATCAGATCGCGCGCTTCCTGCCCCTGCAGGGACATAAAGCGCCGTGCGGGTCCCGCCCGTGCGGCTGAGGCGGGACCCGACGGGCGCTGCGCCTCCGCTACGGCGGCGATGAGGCGGTGTTCATCGCCGCTGACACTCGTGCAGCGGTGGCAGCGCATATCTATGCTGGCGGTGGTGGAAATCGCGATGATCGTCATCAGCGCGTCGATGGCATGGATGCCGCGCGCCGACAGCCCGGCGGAATGCAGCCCCTCGCGGGCTTCGGCGAACATGCCCGGATCTTCGTTTCGGTACCCGCAGGCCCAGACCCGCATGCCCCACAGGACGACCTGTTCGGCATAGGTCAACTCGTCGAAACGGTCCGTGCGGGTCGGGTCGAACAGAATCGTATTCATCGGATATTCCCCGCGACATGTTGTGCCGACGCCCGGCCCGTGCCCATTCCGGCGATTGCCGTTGTGGCGGTGGCGTCGTGTCCTTTCACGGCGAACTGGTTCAGACCCGCGGCAAAGCTGGCGACCCCGCCGGTCCGCAGGGGGATCCACGGAATATTCATGCTTTTGCACAGTTCCTTGACCCGGTGCATGGCCGAATGGCTGATGCAATCGGTCGGGAAAAAGACCGCATCGGACCGGTGGATCAGGGACCCCAGTTCCTCCAGCGACTGTTCCAGGCCGCCGTCATGATGGTTCAGTTCCGCGCCGTACCGGCGCACCAGATTGGCCAGACGCCCGACCATGCGGGTGCGCCCGCCGACGAACAGAAGGGTCGCGCCGCGCAATGTGTCTGTGTCTGCGGGGGCGCCTGTGTCTGCGGGGGCGTCCCAATCCGTGGATGCGTCCACCGCCGGCCAGTCCGCGTTTTCCTGCAATGTGTTTTCCAGGACCCGGACTTCGTCCCGAAGGGTTGCATACAGCGCCTTCAGGTCCCGCGTTTCGGCTTCCAGCTGCTCGTTCCGGGCGCTTAATTCCCGCAGCTTCTCATCGCGCCGGGGAAAGGCGTCTTCCTGTTCGCGCGCCGGACCGGCGGGCCGGGCCTGGGCGGATGCCTGTGCACGGGCACGGTCCAGCTTGCCGGTCAACAGGGCCACCTGCTTTTCCAACTCGGCAATCCGCTGGTCGCGCCCTTCCAGTTTTTCGAACGCACGGGTGCGTGCGGTATCCGCGTGTTCCTGTGCCTCCGCCAGATCCGATTCCAGTTGCCGAAGCGATGCCAACGCCGCCCGGTTTGACGACCCGACCAGATGGGACAGCATGTGGATGTCGTTGTAAGCGCGCGCACCCAGGCGCGGGTCCAGACCGGGGTGGCTCAAAAGCGCCCAATAGGGCCCGGCAATGTCGCCTGCCTTGAATGCCGCAAACCAGGCTTCGGCCAGCGCATCCATGTCGGGGATGGCGTGGAACCGCTTGACCGCGCTGGCATGCCGCTTGTTCAGGATTTTTTCCATCATTTTCGTCGCCTGGGATGGCTCAGCACAGGTTTTGACGAAAGATCCATGCAGGTAGGAATCGAAGTCCGCCAGCGGGTCTTCCGGCGGTTTGACCCCGAATTTGCGGGCCAGCTTGCGTAGGTCGCCCAGCGTCAGACAGGTGCCGATGATCGAACAGTGCCAGGTCGGCTCGATTTCCCAAAGCCGCCGGCGGCGCCCGCCCAGCATCGCGGTCCAACCCGCATCGCATTTCTTGCACATGGCTTCCGTCTCCCAGATCATGCAATTGCAAGTCATTCGCATTTGCATGATGGAGTCAAGAAACTTTTTGGGATGGGCGGATATCCGGGAATGGGAATGGCGACCGGCGTCAGGGCGGGGCCCTGGTTTTCACCAAAGGAACCGGGACGGTGGCCCGCACCTAAAGTGCGATCATGGCCTCAATCGTATGGGTGGCGACTTCCGGCCCGTCGGAACAGGGCAGTTCCAGAAACTCCACCCAATGGAAGTCCCGGTCCTGAAGGTTGATCGGCCCCCGCGTCAGACAGATCATTTGGTCGGCGCAGGCTTTCTCATAGAAGGCGGTGGCTTCTTCTTCTTCCAGCGCGTCTGCATAGAGTTCGGACCGTGTCTTTCCGGTACGCGCCTGCCCGAACACATGGTCCACGCACGTGCCCGACAGGCGCACTTTCCAGTCGAACGGGTCATAGGTGATTTCATAGACCGAAATCAGACCGTGCCAGCCTTTGAAATCCAAAAAGTCGAAATCACGCCATGCCGGAACCCGCCGACCGTTTCTTCGCGATTGCCAAAGGCGGATGAGTTCTTCGAAACGGGGCAGTTCTTCCGCCGCCATGTCCGGTTCGAATGAACGATAGGTCCACCGCGCGGGCGTTGGCGCATCTGTCATGCGGGTACCGGTCTGCAAATCTGAATACCATGCCATAGCATTGATTCTGATCCTTTGCGAAACAGCGGTAAATGACGTGGATCAATTCCGGCCTGCGGGCCCCATTATCCCTCCGCCTTCTTGGCCGCCTTCAGCCGGGCGAAACTGTCCGGCCGCCATGTCGTTCCATAGTCATAGAATTGCGGGACGGAACGGACCCCGTCGGGAATCGGGACCCAAGGTTGCCTGCTGTCCGTGAAAATGTGGATGTCCGGTTCGATGCCGTGACCGGCATCCAGCATGCCGGACGGGATGAACCGGATCATCGCGCCGGGCGGCACATATTCGTGCCAGACCGTGCCATGGCATCCGGAACAGCGGTGATAGGCATGCGGGTTGCCGCTGTCGGTCGGCACGGCGAACCGTTCGGTCGTCCCCGAATGGATCGGGCTTTGCGATGCTTCGATCAGGATGTTGACCGCAAAGGCGGATCCTGTCTCCCGCTGGCACGAATGGCAGTGGCAGCAATGGACGATCAGCGGGCGCGCGTTGATGCTGAAGCGCACGGCCCCGCAAGCGCATCCGCCTTCGACCGGTGTGAAATCGTCCTGCGTCATGGTCATCAGAATAGCGGGAAATCCGCCTTTCGGCATGCAATTGTTTTTGTGATTGGAACGCGGATGCGCCCGTCAGATCGCATCGGCCTTGTGCGCGTCATATCCGGCTTCCAGTTCGGACCGCAGGAAATCCGAGAACAGGATCGGGTCGAACCGCGCATCGCCGGTCCCGGGCAGGGGCCGGATCACGGTGGTCACATGCGGATCGAAGAAGAAGGGGACGGAAATACGCTCCCGGCCGGTCCGGTTGATGACCCGGTGCGGGGTCGACCGAAGCCGCCCGTTCGACAGGCGATGCAGCATGTCGCCCACATTGACGACCAGCGCGCCCGGCGTCGGACGGACATCGATCCAGTCGCCGGACGGGGCCATGACCTGCAGGCCGCCGACCGTGTCCTGCGCCAGGAATGTCAGGCACCCAAAGTCGCAATGTGGTGCCGACCCGAAAAGATCGTCCGGCGCGGCGGGCGGCTGGGGCGGATAATGAAGCAGGCGCAGCCAGATGGTCGGTTCATCGAACGCGTTCAGGATCGTTCGGTCCGCAGCACCGATCGCGTCCAGCGCCAGTCCCATCATGCGCGCGCCCAGGGTCGACAGGGCCGCGGCATAGGCTTCGCACGCGTCGCGAAATCCCGGCAGCGCGGGCCAGCGGTTCGGCCCCGACAGATAGACGCCGTCGATGGGCGCCGGATCTTCGCGCATCATCATGAAACTTGCGGACTGGTTCGGTTTGGTCACCGTCGCCAGCTTTGTCGTCACATCCGTCGACGTGTTGATGGCAATATAACCGCGATGGTTCCGGTCGAGCGCGACGGCCGCCTTTTCATCCGGCGGCAGGGCGTGAAAACGCCGCGCCGCGTCGAAAATCGCATCGGTCAGGGCAGGGTCTATCCCGTGATTGACGACCGTCGCGAACCCGAAATCCCCATAGGCACGGGCAAATGCGGCGGCCAGCGCCGTGGTGTCGCCGCCGTCCGTCAGGGGCGTCAGGTCCAGCACCGGAATTTCGGGCGCGTTTGTCATGGGCGCACCTCACACCCGGGGCGGCGGGGTCGTCAATCCCAAGGATGGCCCCTAGCTGACGGCACGCATGTTTGGGGTGGTTCGGGCGGCGACCGGCCCGTCCAGTCCGTCCGGCAGGACCGGCCCATCATAGCGGTAGTCGGCATGGGACCGGCCGTCCAACCCTTCGGCATAGGCGCGCCCGAAATAGACCGCGTGCACGATCGACCCTGGCGCATGGGCATCGCCAATCGCTTCCACGGACCGGATTCCGGCGGCGGCCAGATCGTCCGGGCGCGCATTCAGCGCTGTTGCCAGGCCGTCGCTTGCCTGACGCCGTCCGATGATGACCAGGGACCGGCAGGCAATGTCCGACGGGCGTCCGCCCATGAAGTCGGCAAGCTGAAGCGTGTCCCCGTTGAAGCCCGTGACGCGGGTCAGCAGCCGAAGTGCAACCCCCCGGTCCAGCAGCCGTTCCTGTACCGTCGGAAGATCGTTCGACATGATAGACCAGGTGGAAACATGGCCCGCCGGACTGACATAGGTGACGTCTTTTCCCTTTAGGCGCAGATATTCGGCAATCGCGCTACCCATATAATAGTTGTCATAGTCGAAAACCGCGACGGGCCCTTCGATTTCGGCCCCGTCGGCGATGTCGCTGGGGGTATAGACACGCGGGCCCCGGGGCAGGTCGCCGGGCGTTTCGCTGACGGCCATCAGGTCGGGAAGCCACCGGCTTCCGGTCGCGACGGCCACCCGGTCCGCACCGAATTCCAGGATTCCTTCTTCGTCCATATTGCTTTCCGTATAAAGGGAGACATTCGCCATCTGGCTCAACCGGCCCAGCCGATAGTCGATGACGCGGTGCCACTGTCGAAGTCCCGGCAGGCCCGCTTCGAATCGAAGCCGCCCGCCGAATTCCGCAGCCGCGTCCGCCACTGTGACCTGATAGCCGCGCCGCCCCAGCGACAGGGCCGCTTCCAGCCCCGCCGGGCCGCCGCCAACAATCAGGACATGGTCGCTTAGCCCCTTAGGTGCGATCCGTTCCGGATGCCAGCCGCGCCGCCATTCTTCCCCCGCGGACGGGTTCTGGGTACAGCGAACCGGCACACCGTCATGCCAGCTTGCGATGCACATGTTGCAGCCGATGCATTCGCGGATTTCATCTTCGTGCCCGTTGCGAATCTTGTTCGGCAGGAACGGGTCCGCGATCGACGGGCGGGCCGCGCCGATCAGGTCCAGAACCCCGCGCTTCACCTGGCCGACCATCGTATCCGGCGACGTGAAGCGGCCGACACCGACCACCGGCTTGTCCGTCACGCGTTTCACGAAGTCGATCACCGGTTCGTGGCTGCCTTCCGGCCGGAAGCGGGACGGCGGACAGTCGATGGGGCCTGAATCCATTTTCACGTCGAACAGGTCGACATGATCGGACAGGATGTCGATCACCTCATGGGCTTCGGTCTCTGCCACCGTGCCCGGGCGCGCGCGAAGCTGTTCCAGGCTGATGCGCGTCGCGACGGCTACATCCGGCCCGACCGCGTCGCGGGTCACGTCCAACAGTTCGCGCAGGAACCGCGCGCGGTTTTCGACCGACCCGCCATATTCGTCTTCGCGCCGGTTGAAGTCCGGCAGCAGGAACTGGTGCGGCAGGTATCCCATACCGCCATAGACATAGACGATGTCGAACCCGGCATCCTTTGCCCGCCGGGCGGCATCGGCCTGCCAGCGGCGGATGTCGGCAATATCGTCCCTGGTCATCGCACGCGGACGCAGGTGGGACATGAAATTGGCATAGGGGGGCATCCAGCCGATCCCGGACGGGGACATCGGCGCAATGCGGCTGGTCCTGTTCATCACCATGCCGCCGCCATGGAACAGTTCCACCCCTGCAAGGGATCCGTGGCGGTGGACCGCGTCCGTCATCATGGCGTGGCTTCGGATATCCGCATCGTCCCAAAGTTTCGCCATGGGAAGGGGCGTGTCGTCGGCGGACGGGTGAATGGATACGTATCCGGTGCACACAACGCCCCAGCCGCCTTCGGCCTTCATCTCCCGAAAGCCCGCACGCATGCGGGGCATCGAATTCGTCATGCCGCTGGCATGGGGAACCTGGAAAAACCGGTTCGGGGCCGTGACGGGGCCGATCTTCACCGGTTCGAACAGAATGTCGTAATGCGCGTTGCGTGCCATGGCGTTCACCCCTGGGAAATAGAGTTGACCGGAATCCTGATATCACTTACTGTACAGTTGTTCAATTAACTTATTCGGACAAGATGGAAAAAATGGCAACCACGGCCCGGACGCAGTCAGCATCGGCATCCCGCCGCCGCCTCAGCGCGGACGACCGCCGCCGTGTGCTGGTCGAAGCCACAATTTCTGTCCTGGCCGAACATGGTCCGGGCGACGCCAGTTTGCGGCTTGTCTGCAAGAAGGCGGGTGTGTCCCCGGGGCTGGTGTCCCATTTCTTCGACGGGTGGAACGATCTTCTGCGCGCCGCATACCAGTTCCTGGCGGACCGGTATCTGGACCTCATGACCGCTGCGGTGACGGCCCAGGACATAACCCCGACGCGCCGGATCGCAGCCGTGCTGGAAACGTATTTTTCGGACGCCTGGGTGTCTGAAGAAACGGGAAACGCCTATGTCTCGCTATGGGCGCTGTCGCGTGCTTCCACGGACCTGCGCAGTCCCATGACGGTCCACTATAGGGAAATGTGCACCCTTCTGGCGCACGCCATCCATGAAGTCGACCGGGTCGACACGACCTGGGAAGACGCGATGGATCGCGCTGATGCCTTCCTGATCTTCCTGAACGGCGTGTGGATGGAAATGATCCTGAACCCCGACAACCTGCACTGGGACCGCGCGATGTCGCTGGGCCGTCAGTGGGTCGGCGCATTTCTTGGTATCACAGATTGGGAGGATGAGGGATGAGGCAGTCACAGCGTCGTCGCGGCGCATCGCGCGCACCGCGTCAGGTCAATGCCGTCGCCCAGCGGCCATGGGGTCAGCTTCGTTATCGCTATCGCCCGGTCGAGATTTTCTCCGCCGACCAGATCGAAGCAATCCACCGAACCGCACTGGAAATTCTGCGGGATGTGGGTTTCAAGGTGCTGGCGGATGAGGCGCGTGCCCTGTACCGGAAGGCCGGGTTCGATGTGGATGACGCGACCATGCGCGTCCGGTTCGACCCGGACGGGATAGAGGCGCTGGTCGCCGCTGCACCGTCGGAATTTGCCCTTCGCGCGCGGAATCCGGAAAAGTCGCTTCGCATCGGCGGGCCGCATGCCGTTTTCTGTTCCGTCGGTGGCCCGGCCTATTGCATGGACCTGGACGGCGGTCGGCGGCGCGGCACTTATGCGGAAATGTGTGACTTCATGCGCCTGGTCCAGTCTCTGGACATCCTGCATCAGGATGGCGGCGGCGGATTCGAAGCGCTGGATCTGCCGGCGGAAACCCGGCATCTGGATCTGTTCTATGCCAACGCGACAATCCTGGACAAGAACTGGGTGCCCTGGAATGTCGGCAGGGAGCAGACGCTCGACGCACTGAATATGGCCGCGATAAGCCACCGGACCGATCTGGCCGGTCTGGCGGACGCCCCGGTCTTCTGCGGCATCGTCAACACGAATTCCCCGCTGCAACTGGATATCCCGATGGCGGAAGGGCTGATCACGCTGGCAACCCACGGTCAGGCCGTTGTCGTCACGCCGTTCACGCTGGCTGGGGCCATGGCGCCGGTGACGCTTCCCGGGACCCTGGCCCAGCAGCATGCGGAAGCGATGGCCGGGATCGCCCTGACGCAGATCGTGCGGCCGGGTGCGCCCGCCATGTATGGCGGTTTTTCGTCCAACGTGGATATGCGCACAGGCTCGCCCGCTTTCGGCACCCCGGAATATGCGCAGGCCGCACAGGCATCGGGCCAGCTGGCGCGGCGCATCGGTGTGCCCTTCCGGTCCAGCAACGTGACGGCGGCAAACGCGCCGGACGCGCAGGCGGCCTATGAAAGCATGATGAGCCTGTGGGGCGCCATGATGGGTCAGGCCCATATGATCAAACATGCGGCGGGATGGATCGGCGGCGGATTGACCGCATCCTTTGAGAAACTGATCATCGATGCGGAGATGTTGCAGATGATGGCGGCCTATTGCGAACCGCCCCCGGTGGACGAGGCAAGTCTTGCGATGGAAGCAATCCGCGACGTCGGCCCTGCAGGGCATTTCTTCGGCACCGTCCACACGCTGGAACGCTATGAGACGGCGTTCAATGCACCGCTGGTTTCAAACTGGGACAATTTCGAAACCTGGGTCGAAAAGGGGTCGGTTACCGCCGAGCAACGTGCAAATGTTATTTGGAAACAATTATTGGCGGAATTTGAGCCGCCGCCCCTGGACGAAGGCGTCGATGATGGGCTGAAGGATTACGTCGCACGGCGAAAACTGGAAATGGCCGCGTGATGGCAGAGCGGGACCGGCAGAGGGTGCCGACCCCTGCATTTTTAGGAATGGCACAGAAGGTGCCGCAATAGCTGGCCGCGGAACGGCCGTCGAACAAGGGAAGGGTTACGAATGAGCAATAAGAAGATCGATCTGGGCGTGCTGGGACAGCTGGGCGCGTCCGACAGGGAACACATCCTTGGTATGGTCAAAGGCGGCGCAACACGCCGCGAAGTCATGGCCTGGATGATGGCGTCCGGCGCGACGGTCGCGGTCGCGGGTTCCGTATTCGGCGCGGCGGAAAAGGCGCTGGCGAATACACCGAAGCGGGGTGGGTCGCTTCGTATCGCCGGTGACCAGCACGGCCCGGCGGATACGCTGGACCCGATCCTGGGCACGGCGTCCATCGACTATTTCCGCGGGCGGATGTTCTATGGCTCTTTGGTCCGGCTTCAGGACGATTTGTCCTATGAACCGGAACTGGCCGAAGAGGTTCTGACCAACGACGACGCGACCGAATGGACGTTCAAGATCCGCCGGGGCGTCGAGTTCCATGACGGTAAGACACTGACGGCGGACGATGTCGTCTATTCCATGAACCGGCATATGGGTGAAAATTCCGCGTCCGTATCCTCGTCGCTGGTCGACATGGTCGAGCGCTGGGAAAAGGTGAACGATTACGAGGTGCGGGCCGTTCTGGCGTCGCCGAACGCGGACCTGCCGAACGCGCTGGGTACCTTCCATTTCAAGATCGTCCAGGACGGGTGGGAAGATTTTTCGACCACTGTTGGGACCGGCCCCTACAAGGTCGAGGATTTCAGCCCCGGCGTCCGAACCATCGGCGTCCGGAACGAAAATTACTGGGAAGACGGTGCGTACCTGGATTCCATCGAACATTTCGGCATCGGCGACAGCGTTTCGCGCGTGAATGCATTCATGGCCGGTGATGTCGATCTGATGGCGAACGTTCCGGCATCCTTCATCGAACAGATTGAACAGACGGAAGGCCGCGACATCTGGTCGGTTGAATCCGCCAAATACCTGAACATCGCCGTTCGGATGGACATCGAACCGTACAACAACCCCGATCTGATCAAGGCGATGCAGTATCTGATGGACCGGAACCGCCTGGTCCGCGGCACGCTGAAAGGGCAGGGATCGCTGGGCAATGACCACCCGATCGGTCCCGCCTATTTCGACCATTGCCCGGACATCCCGCAGCGGGAACTGGACCATGACAAGGCAAAATGGCACTTCGAACGTTCCGGTATCGGCAGCACGACGATCCCGGTCATCACTGCCGAAGTCGGTCAGGGAACGGTCGAACAGTGTTTGTTCCTGCAGCGTGAGGCGGCGACAATCGGCATGAACATCGATGTCCAGAAGGTCACCACCGACGGCTATTGGGGGGCGGTCTGGATGACGGCGCCCATCTGTGTCGTCAACTGGAACATGCGGCCGACCGCCAACATCATGCTGACGCTGGCATACAAGGGCGACGCGCCGTGGAACGAAAGCTACTGGGTCAACGATCAGTTTGACGAACTGCTGGTCAATGTCCGCGCCGTGACCGACCCGGATACGCGCCGTCAGATGTATTGCGACATGCAGACCCTGATTCACGAGGAAGCCGGGACGATCCTCCCGGCATTCTCCAACTATGTCGATGGGGTCGCATCAGTGGTCCAAGGGCGCACCTATGTGCCTTTGGGTATCTTCGGTGGCAGCGAAAGCGCGCCGTATCTGTGGCGGTCCGACGCCTGACGCGATCGGGACTTACGTCTCGTGACCTGCCCCCGCTTCGGCGGGGGCTTTTCTTTTGGCGGCGGGTTGGTCGCGCCAACCGGCTTGCCACCTTGTGTGCTGGCATTCGATACTCCGTCCAAAAGAAGCCGGAGGAACAGGAGTAAAGCCCCGCCATGCCCGACAATTCCGCCACCGCCGTCATTGGCTTGGACCGTTTCGGCATTCCCGTCAGTGACGAACAGAAGGCCGTCCATGACATGCTGCACCGGTTCGGGGAGGAACGCCTGCATCCCGGTGCCGCGGACCGCGACGCGTCCAAATCCTTTCCCATAGACCAGATTGCGGAACTGGCGGCGATGGGCGGCATGGCGATGAAGGCCGACCCTGCCGACGACGGGCCGGGTCTGGACAATACCGGCTATGCGTTGGCGGTTCAGGCCGTGGCCTATTGGGATGCGTCGGTTGCCGTTTCCATGGTGGCAAGCAACCTGGCCGCCAACATCCTTTCGCATCACGCAGATGCCGATCAGCGCGCGCGGTTCCTGAAGCCCGTTGCACGCGGCGAACGCGGGGCCGCGGCTTTCGCGCTTACCGAACCGGGGGCCGGGTCCGACGCGGCGGGCATAAAGACGACGGCCCGGCGCGACGGCGACGGATGGGTCCTGGACGGGGCCAAGCAATGGATCACCAGCGCCGCCTTTGCGGAGGTATTTACTGTCTTTGCCAAGACGCCGGACGTGGCCGACGGCAGCGTTACCTGCTTTGTGGTTGAGAAGGGCACAGACGGCTTCGCGCTTGGCCGGGTGGAAGACAAGATGGGGCTGCGGTCGTCCGGCACGGCACAGCTGTTTTTCGACGGGTGCCGGGTTCCGGACGCCAATGTGATCGGGGAGGCGGGCCACGGATACCGTGTCGCACTGGGCGCGCTGGCACCCAGCCGGGTTGCGATCGCGGCCCAGTCCATCGGCATCGCCGAACGTGCCTTTGACCTGGGGCTGGCCTATGCCCGGGACCGGAAGGCCTTCGGGAAGGCCATTGCCGATTTCCAGAATTCGCGCTTCGTCCTGGCCGACTGCCGCACGGAACTGGATCAGGCGTGGTTGCTGATGCTGCGCGCCGCCCGCCTGCTGGATCAGGGCGTCATGGTGCGAGGCGAGGCATCCATGGCAAAGCTTGCCGCGTCGGAAACCTGCGGGCGGGTCGTCGACCGGATGCTGCAACTGCATGGCGGGAACGGCTACAGCCGCGAATATGAAATCGAACGTCTCTATCGCGATGCCCGTGTCATGCGCATCTATGAAGGCACCAGTGAAATACAGCGCGATGTTATCGCAAGGGACCTGCTGGGATAGGGGCGCCTTTTCTTTCGACAGTACAGTAGTGAGAAGCCGTGCCGCGCAGGGGCGCAGCACGGCATTGTCATTTTATGTCTTGTGTAATTCCATATTTCGAATATTTTTGAAATATGGAAGAAAGAGACGCAATCAAGGCGCTTGCCTGCCTGGGGCATGAAATCCGCATGCGGCTGTTCCGTCATCTGGTGCGGTGCGGTTTCGACGGGGATTCATCCGGCAACATGGCAACGGCCATGGGGCTGGCGCCGTCCACCATGTCCTTTCATCTGGGCCAGTTGGAGGAAGCGGGGCTGGCCCGGTCCTGGCGGGTCAGCCGGTCGGTACGCTACGCTGCGGACCTGCGCATGACGCGCAACCTTCTGCTGTTCATCCTGTCGGACTGCTGTCACGGCGATCCGATGATCTGTGCGGACCTTTTTACAATCGACAACGAACCCGGCCGAACCGGCGCCGATGGCGAACCGGCGCCCGAACGGCCAGGAGGGAACATCATGACCGAAGACAAGATATTCAATGTCCTGTTCCTGTGTACCGGCAATTCCGCCCGGTCCATCATGGCCGAAAGTATCCTGAACCGGTTGGGTCAGGGGCGCTTCCTGGCCTTTTCCGCCGGCAGCCAGCCGCGTGGCCAGATCAACCCGCACACGATCCAACTGCTGAAGCGGGACAATTATCCGACCGGGGCGCTTCGTTCCAAAAGCTGGGAGGAATTTTCCGGCAACGATGCACCGAAGATGGATTTCGTTTTCACCGTCTGTGACAGCGCCGCAAAGGAAACCTGTCCCGTCTGGCCCGGACAGCCCATGTCGGCCCATTGGGGGCTTCCCGACCCGGCGGAAGTCCAGGGCGATGAAACGGAACGTCACCTGGCTTATGCGGACGCCATGCGGTATCTGACGAACCGGATATCAATCTTCGTCAATCTGCCGATCCGGTCGCTGGACAGGCTGTCGCTTCAGAAGCGACTGGATAAAATTGGAACGGTTGTTCCGGAAAAGGAAAGTGCGTGATCGACTGTTGCCGCCACCCGGGCGTTACAGTGGATCAGCCGTCACCCTATAGCCGGTAGCACTGTTCGAAATATCCGTAGTCGGGTGTGACCGGGTCCGGTTCGTCCCCCAGGCAGGACGGAATGCACACGCTGTAGTAATAGTCCGCGACACTGGCGGGAAGGGGGCCGTCCGTTCCCAGTGCATCGCGCAAAATACCGTTGCAGGCCGACAGGATGTCCGGCGCCGGTGCCGCTGACAGCGGGTTTTCCTGCGTCGAATCCAGTGTGCCCGCACGCATGGCGGCCAGCCGCGCCTGGACGCTTCGGTCCTGGGAAATGCCGCCGCTGACGGAATAGGGGTCGGCATAGGTGGCGTCTGAATAGGATGCGGCCTGTGCGGTTCCGTGTGCTGCGTTCGGATCGTAGAGGGAGGCCAGCTCGACCCTGTCCGACGGCAGGTCGTAAGGGTCCCCGCCGGAATCGGCATATTGGTCGGTCGGGGCGTTGTCATCGTCGCCGCCGGAAAGGCCAAGGGAACTGCCGATCCGTTCGAACATGTTCTCCCCATCCTCATTTTCGTTGAACGGGTTGTTTTCGATGTCGTTGATCAGTGCCACCGGCGCGCCCGCAACGGTCAGAAGTCCGTCCGCGATGTCGCCGCTGACCAGCCGTTCGGTGCCGTCGATCACGACCCGCGCGGTGGAACATCCCCCCAGTACGGTGCAGACGGCGAGCGCGAGAACCAGTGCCCAAGAGATATCCGATTGTGTGATGCGCATGTTGACGCGCGCTCCCCGTCTGCATTGAAGGGTTTGTACCAACGCCATGGGATATCGAACGGACAGGGGGATTTTCCCGATCGGGTCCTTTTCCGGATACCGGGCTTGAAGCCGCCCGCCTGTGCCCGATATCGTGGGGTGACACTCACCCATCATCGAAGGGAGCAGACCCATGACGCAGCGGCGCTGGACCGTATATCTTTCAGGCGAAATTCATTCCGACTGGCGGGAACGGATCGTAAATGGTGCTTCGGCCGCGGGCCTGCCCATCGACTTTTCCGCCCCTGTCACGGTCCATGCGGATTCCGACGATTGCGGCGTTGCCATTTTCGGTGCCGAACCGGACAAGGTCTGGCACGACCGCAAGGGGGCACAGTTGAATGCGATCCGCACCGGGACCCTGATTCGCGATGCGGACCTGGTCGTCGTGCGTTTCGGCGAAAAATACAAGCAATGGAATGCGGCCTTCGATGCGGGTTATGCCGCGGCGCACGGCACGCCCTACATCACGCTGCACCCGCCGGAACATGACCATGCGCTGAAGGAAGTGGACGCCGCCGCCAATGCGGTCGCCCGCGAACCGGAACAGGTGGTCCAGGCCCTGGCCTACATCATCGACGGGACGATGCCAGCGGCACGGTCGGAAGCGGCGGAATAGCGCCTATCCCAGTTCCCCCAGGATCAGCTTCACCGCATAGATCGTGAACCCGATGCCGACGGCGGCGTTGACGGGCCGTGTGGCGCGGCGATAAAGCGCGATCGCCGGGCGGGTCGAAAACACCGTCGCATAGACGAAATGCCCGATACCCGCGACGGCCGATGTTCCGGCGGCGAATGCCACCATCGACATCCAGTCGCGGGAAATGACGGGAAAAATCGCCAACAGCGCGATCCAGGTTGTCATCGCCTTCGGGTTGGTGGACAGCACCACCAGCGCCTGCATGAAGGCCTGGCGCGGTGTCGCCCCTTCGATCCGGTCGACGTCGGCGGCGGGTCTGAGCGCGCGCCGGATATAGCGGAACGCGAAATACAAAAGCACCGTCGCCCCCACCAGCGTCAGGCCGACCCTGGCTTCCGGGATAGCGATGAACAGGGCCGACGCACCGATCAGCGCCACCGTCGCCCACAGTGTGACGCCGAAGGCACAGGCAAGCGCACAGCCGTATCCCGCCATGCGGCCGGACCCCAGCGAAATGCTGATCGTATTCAGGACGTTCGGCCCCGGTGTCAGCACGTTCAGTGCAAAGAAGATCAGCGGCGGGATCAGGGCAAGCGGGTCCATGGCGGGGTTCCGAAAGGAAAAGACCCGACTTCATAATGACGTGATCGGCCGTCTGTCCAGCGGGACGTGGGCGGGTGCATTGGAATAACATCTGGTCCGTGACGGCCTGTCAGGGACGGCCGTGCGGGTGTGGTTGGTCTGAAATGGAGAATGAGACAATGGAACTGACGACCGAACTTTCGATGCTTCTGTGGGTAACCGGGCTGACGCTTCTGATGTGGGTCCCCTATATCGGGGTGCGCCTTTTGACCCATGGGATGATTCCGGCGCTGACCTACAAGACGGATCACCTTCCCGTCGCCGACTGGGCGGAACGGGCGAAGAAGGCGCACTATAACGCTATCGAAAACCTGATCCCGTTTGCCGTCGTGGTTTTCATCGCAAGCCACATGGGCGCGACGAACGGCGCGACGGCGGCGGCGGCAACAGCCTATTTCTGGTTCCGGGCCGCGCATTATGTTCTGTATGTGATGAACGTGCCTTTCGGCCGCACGCTGACCTTTGCCGGCGGCTGGTTCGCAACGGCCTGCATTTTCTACCAGATCGTGGCGTAACGGCGAAACGGGGACCGGTGCCTGGTCCCCGGGACCCCGGCTTTCGCTGGGGACCTGATTTCCGTCAGATGAACCGGTCCGGATAGTCGGTGAAGATCGCTTCGGCACCCCAGCCGAAGGCCTTTTCCGCCTGGGCCGGTTCGTTGACGGTATAGACCCGCATCGGCACGCCCGCGTCGGCAAAGGCCTGGGCCTGCGCGTCTTCGGTCTTGCGGATGCTGATATGGGCTGCGCTGGCGTCCAGCCGTTCGTGATGGTCGGCCCAGTCTTCGGGAATGTTCCACCACAGGATGGCGCGGTCCAGTTCCGGTGCCGCTTCCATCGCCGCCTCCAGCGCGTCGAGGGAGAAGGAAGACATTACCGGCGGTGGCATGTCGGCCCGCCACAGGCGCATGGTTTCTTCGGCGACGATGCGGCCCGTTTCCCGTTCCCGTCCTTCGGTCGGTTTGATTTCCACATTCGCACCCATGCCAAGCTGGTGCAGGACCGAAACGGCTTCCGAAAACAGTGGCACGCGGGTGGCGGCATAATCGCCCGAAAACCAGGCCCCGGCGTCATAGCCCTGGATCGTCTGAAGGCTTGTGTCGGCGACCAGGCCATTTCCCGACGTCGTGCGGTCCAGTTCGTCATCGTGATGCAGGATCACCGCATTGTCGCGCGTCAGCATGCAGTCGAACTCGACCCAGGTGCAGCCCAGTTCATGGGCCTTGCGGATTCCGGCCAGCGTGTTTTCCGGCGCGTGGGCGGCGGCCCCCCGGTGGCCGATGATGCGCGGGACGTCGGTGCGTCTTTCTGCCATTGGAATTATCCCTTTCTACAGCGTCGAATAGCGGTCGTCGGGCAGTTCGTGGACGCCGCCGCCGATGTGATGATAGCTAAGGTCGCGTTCTTCCGTCATCATCCGCCATGTGATCAGCCGTTGCGCCATATCCAGCATCGCGTCGCGACAGGACGGGTCGTCCGCGCGGTTCACCAGCTGGTCCGGATCGTCCCGCAGATCATAGAACAGCGGCGGCAGACCCGCGAAATGGACATATTTGTAGTGTTCCGACCGAAGGACGGTGATCCCGCATTGTTCGGTGCGAAGGCCAAGCGCGGTTTCCGCCAGCTGCATCACCGGGTCGCCGAAGTCGTATTCGACATGGGCTTCGGTCCGCCAGGTCCGCGGCTCCCCGCCATGGATCCATTTGGTAAGCGGAAACCCGTCGACCTGTCGCGGGACGGGTGCGCCCAGCGCCTCCAGGATCGTCGGCATGACATCGACGCTTTCGGTGAACGCGTCGACCTGACGGCCGCGGCCGGCATCCGCCTGCGGGCGCGGGTCGCGCACGATCAGCGGTATGCGATAGCTTTCGTCGAAAAACCCGGTCTTTGAAAACAGCCAGTGATCGCCCAGCTGTTCGCCATGGTCCGACGTCAGGATGATCAACGTCCGGTCATAGTCCCCCGTCGCCTTCAGCCGGTCCAGGATGCGCTGGAACTGGTCTTCAACCTCGTTGATCATGGCATAATAGGTGGCCCGGATCTGCGCCAGTTCCCCGTCGTCCAGCGTTGCCGGGTCGATGTCCTTGCCGATGACAAGGCCGCTGCCCTGGTTCGGACCCTTGCCGTGACTGTGGATGCGGTAGTCCAGCCATGGGTGGACCGCGCCTTCCGCGCCCGGGTCGGCGGCGCGCACCGGCGGCGGTACGTCGGCCGCATCGTAAAGCGTGTTGTAGGGTGCGGGCGTTACAAAGGGCGGATGCGGGCTGATATAGGTGACATGGGCGAACCATTTCTGGCCGCGCCGGTCCCCCAGATAGTCCAGCAGCCGATCGGTCAGAAAGGCGGCGTTGCTGTCCTGCGCCTCAAACGGGGCGGGGGAAAAGGTGTATCCCTTACCGGGTGCTACGTCTTTCGGCTGGAAAATGTCCCAGGGGTTTTGGGGAATCTCATACCCCTTTGATTCCAGGTCCCGGAACCAGGATCCGAAATCGTCGTCCAGTCGGCAGATGCGCGTCATGCCGGGCAAGACGCCTTCATACGTATCGAACACCGGGTCGCCATGGTCTGCGCCGCGCGGGTCGGGGGAAATATCGGTATAGCCGAACAGGGCCGGGTCATACCCAAGCTTGCGCGTTTCCAGCGCCACATTGGTGAACCGGCGGTCCAGCGGCGTTCCATTGCGAAGCGCGCGGTTCTTGTGCAGGTACGTGCCGGTCAACAGGGCGGTGCGCCCCGGCCCGCACGGGCAGGTGACGGACCAGTGGTTCCGGAACAGCACCGCATCGCGTGCGAAGGCATCCAGCTTGGGTGTCCGGATCAGCGGGTGCCCCATGGCCGACAGGCAGTCCCATCGCCATTGATCAAAGGTGACTAGCAGGATGTTCTTGATAGAGGACATGTGACCGGCCGGGCTGTTTCGAATCTGAGCCCCTGCGTTTCAGCAGAGTTCCGTGTCCGATTTATGACGGCGTGGACCAATCGACCGCACGCCGCCGCTCCTAGGCCACGAAGCGGGGCGCCAGGCTGGCGATATAACCGAAATACCCGGCCAGCAGGATCAGGCCCGCGATCCGGCCGATCGATGCGTTCTTCAACAAAAGTCCGGCGACGATGGCCGACGCTGCCAGCATGCACCAAAGGTCGTGGTCACGGATTTCCGTTTCGATCGAAAGCGTCGCGACCATGGACGTGATGCCCAGGATCGAGAGAATGTTGAAGACGCATGACCCCATGACGTTCGCGATCGCGACGTCGGTATGCTTGCGATAGGCCGCGACCACCGTTGCCGCCAGTTCCGGCAGCGACGTGCCCAGTGCCACCACCGTCAGGCCGATGACGGTTTCCGAAATGCCGAAGCTTTCGGCGATGCCGATCGCGCCCTTGACCATCAGGTCCGCGCCCAGCACCAGCCCGATCAGGCCCAATACCGTGAAGACCAGGATGACGGGAAGGGAGGTCGGGGCGTTTTCAAGCTCTTCCGATTCCTGTTCGTGCAGTTCGCGCGATGCCTGATCCTTGCGGTCGCGCACATAGGTGATGCCCAGATAGGTAACCAACACGCCGACCATCAAGATACCGTGCCACCAGACGATTTCGCCGTAGAAACCCAGACCGACCAGCAGGGCCGCCGATGCGACCATCATACCGGCGTCGCGTTTCGCGGACTCCGCCGTGCAATGCAGCGTACAGATGATGGCGCCCACACCCAGGATCAGCAGCAGGTTGGAGATGTTGGAGCCGACCACATTCCCGATGGCAAGGCCGCTTCGGTCCGCCAGCGCCGCCTGGATGGTCACCACCAGTTCCGGGGCCGATGTGCCGAAGCCGACGACGGTCAGGCCGATCACGGCGGCGGAAACACCCAGGAACCGGGCAAGGCCGACCGCACCGCGCAGCGTCAATTCCCCCCCCACGAAGAGGATCGCGAGACCCGCTACCAGAAAGACGACATCCATGAACCGCTTAAGACCTCGCGCGTGCACCGCTGGAAGGAACCAAAGTCCGCGATTCCCGACGCGACCTCAATCCTGTCCAGACGGCAATACCCGGAACAATCGCCTTGTTTTCCCCCCGGGTCATTGCCTGATTATTACTCAGCCCATCCATATGCGGATGGCGCGCGAGAATGGCAAGCCCCATCTCCGATGGCAACAGGGTCGCCGTTACGGGCCGTCAGCCGAACAGCAGGTCCGGAAGCCACAGAGCGATTTCAGGGAACACCGTGATGATCGCCACGCCGACGATCATCAGGATGAAAAAGGGCGCTGCGGCGACGGCAACCCGGTTCACCGGAATACCGGTAAGTCCCTGCAAAACGAACAGGTTGAACCCGACCGGCGGTGTCATCTGGCCCAGTTCGACCATCAGCACCAGGAAAACCCCGAACCAGATCGGATCGAACCCCATGGCGATGATCGGCGGCAGGGTGATCGGCAGGCTCATCACCACAATTGATATGCCGTCCAGGAACAGACCCAGCACCACATAGAATACCGCCAGGATGACGATCAGACCGAACGGACCGATGTCCATCGCCGCGATGGCGCTGGCGACATCCTGGGGCACGTGCATGTACCCCATCGCCGTCGACAGGAATGCGGCGGCAACCAGGATAGAACAGACCATGGCAGATGACTTTACCGCACCCAACAGGCTTTCCTTCAGCATCGACAGGGACAGCTGGCCCATGCCGCCGGCGACCACCAGCGTGCCTATGACGCCGACAGCGGCTGCTTCCGACGGGGTGGCAAGCCCGGAATAGATCGCGCCCAATACGACCGTGATCAGCCCCAGGATCGGCGCCAGGTCCAGACAGGCTGACGCAATCGATATGTCCGATACGTCCTGTTTCGGCGCCAGCTTCGGATTGATCGAACAGCGCACGGCGATATAGGCGGAATACAGGAACGCCACCAGCACGCCCGGCAGGACGCCGGCCGCGAACAGTCGCGCGATCGACACTTCCGCCAGGACACCATAGATGATCATGACGATGGACGGCGGTATCAGCAGGCCCAGGCTGCCGGCCCCCGCCAGCGAGCCGATGGACAGCCCCTGGTCGTAGCCGCGCGTTTTCAATTCTACGGATGTGATCTTGCCGACGGTGGCGGTCGTCGCAGCCGACGAACCGGAAACCGCGGCGAACAGCGTGGACCCTGCGACGTTAGTATGGATCAATCCACCCGGAACCTTCGCGACGAACGGGGTCAGCCCGCGGAACAGACGGTCCGATATGTTGGTGCGCAGGATCATTTCCCCCATCCAGATGAACAGGGGAATCGCCGCCAGTTCCCAGGAACTTGCACTGCGGAACAGGATCTTTCCCAGAATGGACCCGATGCGCGCACCGGAAAAATCATTGACCAGAATAAGCCCGGTCGTGGAGACCAGAAGAAGCCCGACAAAGACCCAGACGCCGCTTCCCAGAAACAGCAGGATCAGAATCAGAACGGTAAGGCCGGCAAGAAGCGCTTCCATGTCCCTTATTCCTCCCCCGTGCTTTCGATCAGGGGACCGCCGCTCAGGACCCGCAGAAAATAGGCAAACAGTTGCAGCATCAGCAGGACGAGGCCCAGCCAGACGGCGCCAACCGGAATCCACAAAGGGACTTCCGCGATGCTTTCGGATACGGAACCGCGCGTCCAGTTGCGAAGCGCGTCGCGTCCGACCCACCAGGCACAGAAGCCCGCCATGGAAAAGCTGGACAGGATGCAGAATATTTCGACCCAGCGCCGCAGGCGCGGGCCCAGCCGCGTGATCACCAGATCGACGCGGATGATCGCGCCGTCGTTCAGCGCATAGGCCAGCGACAGGAATGTCATGGCGGCGACCGCATAGCCGACGAATTCATCCAGGACGAAAGTCGACGTCGAAAAGGCCGACCGCAGAATGATCTCATAGCCGATATGGACGACGATATAGACCAGCAACAGCGCGGCGACCCCGCCGGCAATGCGCGAAATACGGCTGATCGTCTGATCGATGATGCGGATCACACCCATCCCCCTCGGCTGTGACATCGGAACTGAACGTTACGGGCGGGGGGCAACCGGTGCCGCCATCCCCGCCCGCAATGCGGGACTGCCCCGCTATCAGTTCATGAAGGCGTCCAGGATCTGCTGACCCTTATCGCCCGTCGATTCCAGCCAGTCGGCGCGCGCCTGGCCGCCCGCTTCGTTCAGCAGATTAAGGAAGCCGCTGTCGACGCCGGTGACAACGGTCATGCCGTTTTCACGCATTTCGGCGTAGTTCTGGGCGACGCGTTCTTCGACCGCGGACCAGACATAGTCTTCCGCCGCCTTTGCGGCCTCCAGAACGGCGGCCTGATGGTCGGCCGACAGGTCGTTCCAGACGTCCAGGTTGATGTGAATCATGTTCAGCGGCATGGCGTAGTTCACTTCGGTGAAGTGGCTGACATGTTCCCAGAATTTGGCGTTCGTGCCCCCTTCTGCAGAAGTCAGGACCGCTTCGATCCCTCCGGTCGACAACTGCGGGACGACATCGGCCCAGCTGAGCTGGATCGGCGCGGCGCCCGCTTCCTGCAGCGTGATCGTGCCGTTCGCGTCATAGGTCCGGATTTTCAGGTTGGACAGGGCTTCGGCGCTGTCGACCGCCATGTTCGCCCAGATGCCCGACGGCGGCCACGGCGACGCCCACAGCAGCATCTGATTGTTCGCGGCGAAGATTTCCTCGTACGCCGGGCGGGCGGCTTCGAACAGGCGCCGCGCGTCCGCCGGGGTCTGCGCCAGGAACGGCAGCGACGGCAGCAGGAACATCGGGTCGATCCCGCCCAGCGGCCCTACATAGGTGTCCGCGATGGGCAGGGCCCCGTCGCCGACCGCATCCAGCTGGTCCGCGGAACGGAACCCGATGGATCCGCTGAAATGGTGGGTGATTTCGATCGCGCCGCCGGTCAGTTCGCTCAACGTCCGGGAAAAGACGACGTCGCCTTCGGCATGGATGGACGTTTCGTTATATTCGTTTGCCATGTCCCATTCGATGTCCGCGGCCTGGGCCGTAAGCGGGCTTGCGATCAGGGCGGAAGCCGCCAAAAACCGTGTGATCTTGCTCATGATGGTTGTCTCTCCTGTTCGTACGACGAACCCTTGTCCACCCGACCGGGATGGCGGTTCGTCTGATTTAATTCTGTAAACACTATTGTCATAGACCGTTCCTGCACAATGGGAATCAATCTGCCGGAACCAATCTGCGAAACGGTGCTCCCCATGCGCGGGCCGGCGACTTGTGTGCCGGCATCACAAAAGCTATGCGCAAAGGAACAAAAACAATTTATCGATAAAATGTCAACGTTTTATCATCGTTTTGTCTGTATCGGATCGAATCCGGGCCATTTTGTTGCAACTTTATGCAAGAAGGATCGCCGCGGCTCTGTTAGAAACGGGGCATGAGTTCGATCGCACAGGAACAGGCCATCGACCCGAACACGCTGTCCGACCGCGACCGCGTGGCGTTCTGGCGCGACCCGCGCTGGGACAACCTGGAATGCCTGCACGCGACTTTCGTGAACCATGAATACAGCCCCCACACCCACGATACGTTCGTCATCGGGGTCATCGAACGCGGCATGGAACTCTATCGCCTGAAGGGACGATCCATGGTCGCCGTGGCGGGGGATGTCTGTGTCGTCAATCCGTGCGAATTGCATGACGGCCGCCCCGGCAGCGAAGGCTACCGCTACCGCATGTTCTATCCGTCCGCCGGGCTGATGCAGGGGCTGGCCGAACAGGTGACGGAACGCCCGGTGGGCGAAGTGCATTTTTCGAACGCGATCTATCGCGACCCGGACGCCTATCATCTGTTGTCGTCGGCCCACCGGACGATGGAATCCGCGCCGGACACCCTGTCGCGGGACGAAGCGTTCCTGCAGGCCGCGGGTCTTCTGATCCGCCGTTATGCCGACACGGCCGCGCCCGACCTGACGATCGGCCGGGAAGGGAACGCGATCGCGCGGGTCTGCAACTATGCCGAAGACAATCTGGACGGGGACCTGGACCTGTCCGCGCTGGCCGACATTGCGGGTTTCAGCCGTTACCGGCTGATCCGCACTTTCCGCCGGGAAAAGGGGATCACCCCGCATGCGTGGGTTACGAACCGCCGGGTCGAACGCGCAAGGCGCCTTCTGGCGGCGGGCGATGCACCGGCGGACGTGGCACTGGCCTGCGGCTTCTATGACCAGGCGCACATGACCCGTCAGTTCAAGGGCGTGACCGGCGTGACCCCTGCCAGGTACCGCGCGGCGTTTCTGCAATAATCTACAATCCTGAACCGTCCCGCATCGGCTATAGGCCGGGGCATGAATGACGAAGCACCGACCTTCACATCCGAATTCCGCCGCGGGTTCCTGGACATCGCGCCCCTGTTGTTCGGGGTGGCGCCGTTCGGCCTTCTGTTCGGGACACTGGCCGCCGCGAAAGGGTTGAGCCCGGCAGAGGTCGTACTGATGTGCGCGACCGTCTATGCCGGCGGCGCGCAGTTCGTGTCCATCGACGTCTGGGCGACGCCGGTCCCGGTTCTGGCCGTCGTCTTTGCGACCGCGCTTGCCAATTCGCGCTATTTCCTGATGGGCGCGGCATTGCGCGGAAAGCTGGACAATGTTCCCTGGCCGACCCGCGCCTGGTACATCGCCATCCATTCGGACGAGACATGGGCCATCGGGCTGAAGCGTGCGCGGAAGACGGACCTGACCGCGGGCTATGTCCTGGGCCTGACCGGCGTTTTCTATATCAACTGGCCTGTCTGGTGCCTGGTCGGCGTTCTGGTTGGCGGCGCGATCCAGGACCCGGCACGCTATGGCGCCGACTTCATGTTCGTTGCCATGTTCCTGTGCCTGATCCGGGGCATGTATCAGGGCCGCGCATCGCTGATCGCCATCGGCGCGTCGGCCATTAGCGCCTTCATCGTCCACCAGTTCGTACCCGGCCACTGGTACATTTTCGCAGGCGCGGTGACCGGCATGGGCGCGGCGGCGCTGACGCAACGGGACCCGGTCACACTGGCCCCGGCAGAAACAGCGGCTGGGGCGCGGGCAGGGGCGGGGGACCGGCCATGACGTTCGACCCGGTCCACCTGATCGCGATCCTGGGTATGGCGGGGGTGACGCTGGCGATGCGTCTGGGCGGCTATATCCTGGTTCGATATGTCAACGTGACCGGCCGTGTTGCCGTGGCGATGGAAGCGATGCCGGTTGCCGTCCTGACCGCGCTGGTCGTCCCCACGGCGCTGGCGACCGGCCCGGCGGAAACGCTGGCCGCCATCGTCACGGTCGCCGCCGCATGGCGGCTTCCCATCATCGCCGCCGTCTTCATCGGCACCGCCGCCGTGGTGGGGTTGCGGGCGATAATCTAAAACCACCGCCTTTCGGGTAGGCGCGCATTCCAGCCTTGTCGGGCGAATCGGCGGATATTAGTGTCCATCACTCGGGCTGGTCCGGTCCGCCCCCCTCCGACCCTGGGGAAGCATCTGGAATGCAAGGACGGCTGCTGAATTTCCGAACCGCTGATCCGGCGTGTATCCACTGAACGGAGGGACAGTGCATCGCACGCCTGAAACCTGGAAAGGCGATTCGATCATGCAGTTTTCAACCCCCCTCTACCGCCTGAAGCGTCAGGCGCGGCAGACCGCCCGCGCATCGGGAATTCCCCTTCACAAGGCACTGGACGACAGCGCGAAAGCCCTTGGCTTTCAGGGCTGGAGCCACCTGTCCGCCGAATCCGCCCGGCACAGTCCGGCGATTTCGATCCTGTCGCGGGTGCGGGCTGGGGAACTGGTCCTGATCGCGGGTCGCCCGGGTCATGGGAAGACCCTGTTGGGGCTGGACATGGTCGCGCTGGCCGCGCAGTTCGGCCGACGGGGACATTTCTTCAGCCTGGACTATACGGACCGGGACGTGACGGACGGCCTGCGCGACCTGGGCCACCGGCATTTCGCGGACACCGATGCGCCGGTCATCGACACGTCGGACGCGATCTGTGCCGACCATGTGGTGACGCGCCTGTCCAGCGCGGACGGTCCCGTGCTGGCGGTGATCGACTATCTTCAACTGCTGGATCAACGCCGGACGAACCCGCCGTTGGACAGCCAGTTGGACCGCCTGCAATGCTTTGCCCGCGACACGGGCGCGGTCATCGCCCTTTTGTCCCAGGTGGACCGCCGGTTCGACGACGCCGGAAAGGGGCGTCCCGACCGGGCGGACATCCGCCTGCCGAACCCTGCGGACCTGGACCGGTTTTCGCGCTTCTGTTTCCTGCATGACGGACAGTTGCACATGGAACCGGTCTAGACCCGCGGGTCGACGGCGGCTTCCCACGCCTTGCGAAGGCGTTCCGCATCCGCCTTGAACGGGCGGTCCAGCCGGTCCGCCTTTGCGATCCGGTCCAGCCGGAAATGCCGGAAGTCGGCGCGCAATTCGCACCATGCCGCCAGAACGACCGCTTCGATGTAATAGATCAGGCCGATCGGCATGATGGTGCGTTCGGTGGCCGCCCCGTCGGCATCGCGATAGGAAATGGCGATGCGGTCCGCTTCGCGAATGGCGGTGCGGTAGAAGGCGCTGTCGATGTCTGCCTTTGGCACCGACGTCCAGCCGGATGCATACAGGCCGGGGCCGGCCCGCCCGTCCGGAAGGACAGAGCCGATCTTGCGCCCGGCGCGGTCGGCCGCCGCCTTCAGCGCGCTGTCGCCCGTCCGACCGATCATGGCAAGGCCGACCAGCACGGCTTCCGCCTCTTCCGCATCGAACATCAGCGGCGGCAGGTCGTATCCCGGCCGCATGATATAGCCGATGCCCGCTTCGCCCGCGATCGGGACGCGCATGGCCTGCAGGGCGGAGATGTCGCGATAGATGGTCCGTTCTGTCACTTCCAGCGCGCTGGACAGGTGCGCGGCGGTTACCGGCCCGTCGCGGCTGCGCAGAATCTGGATGATTTCGAACATCCTGTCGGACCGGCTCATGTCTGTGTGTCTCCCTTTCGAACGGATCCTATTATACCGGAACCTATCCTGACATCCTGTTGTCAGGATGGTCGTGCTAACGTGTCTGAAATTCCATTCTGTTGAAGAGGGGGCGATGACCGATCCTGCAGGTGATATCCGGCCGGTGACGCCGGGCGACTGGCCCGCGTTCGAGGCGCTGATGGGCCCGAAACGCGGCGGGTCCGGCGGGTGCTGGTGCATGTTGTGGCGGCTGGACCGGAAGACATTCGACGCCGGCAAGGGGGAGGCAAACCGCGATGCGATCCGCGCGCTGTTCGCCCATGATCCGGCACCGGGGCTGATCGCCTATGCCGACGACAAGGCCGTGGGCTGGGTATCCGTCGCGCCGCGGCCGGACTTTCCCTATCTTGCCCGATCGCGCCTGTTTCGGGGCGGGGATGCGCCCGGCCTGTGGTCCGTTTCCTGCCTGACCGTGGCCAGGGAACACCGCCGAAAGGGCGTTTCGGTCGCGCTTTTGAATGCGGCGGCGGACCATGCGCGGGCGCACGGCGCGGCGGCGGTCGAAGGATACCCGGTTGCGCCCGACCGGCCGAACTATCCGCCGGTCTATTCCTGGACCGGACTGGAAAGCGCCTTCCGCAAGGCGGGGTTCGAGGAGGTCGCCCGCCCATCCCCGACACGGCCCGTGATGCGCCGCACGTTCTGAATTTTTACGCGTAATCCCTGAAAGGACCCCATGATGATGATCAAATACCTCTATCCCGACGGCAGCCATTGCTTCCGCGCGATGCACACGGCGCACGCCGTTTTCTATAATGACCAGGGCACGCTGATAGCGCGGGCCCAGAAGTCTGACGGCGAAGGCCTGTACGAGTTCGAAATCATCGGTTTCGAACTGGTCGGCCCTGGTTTCACCTATCGCGGGGAAGGGGCGGCAGATGGCGCATGATGGTTTCCGCGCGCTGCATGTGTCGGGCGATCCGCTGCTGATTCCCAATCCGTGGGATGTCGGGTCCGCGCGCATATTGGCCGCGATGGGGTTCCGGGCGCTGGCGACGACAAGTGCCGGCATGGCCTATGGACTGGGAAAGGCGGAAGGCACCGCCAACCGGGAAGAGACGCTGGACCATTGCCGGGTTCTTTCCGCGGCGACGCCGCTGCCGGTTTCCGCGGACCTGGAAAAAGGCTTCGCCGGCGACCCGGACGGCGTGGCTGAGACCATCCGGCTGGCGGTCGGTACCGGCCTTGCCGGCGCGTCGATCGAAGATTTCACCGGCGATGCGGCCAATCCGGCCTATGACTTCGACCTGTCGGTCGCGCGGGTGAAGGCGGCGGTCGATGCGGCACGCGCCACCGACCCGGATTTCGTTCTGACCGCGCGGTGCGACGTCCTGCAGTACGAAGACTGGCCGCTGTCGGACGTGATCGACCGACTGAACGCCTATGCCGATGCGGGTGCGGATGTGGTCTATGCACCGGGCCTGTATGACCTGGACAGCATCCGGGCCGTGTGCCGGGCGGCTCGCGCGCCGGTCAATGTGGTGATGGGCATGCCGGGCCGGACCTTCACCATTCCCGAACTGGCGGACGCGGGCGTCGCCCGGATCAGCGTCGGGTCGGTTCTGGCGCGCCTTGCCTATACGTCCCTGATCCGCGCGGGTGAGGAAATGCGCGACCGGGGCGCCTTCTCCTTCACCGGCGACGCGCTGGGCTTCCAGGTATTGGACGAGATGATGACGCGGGCACCCTAGCGGAACATGAAAAGCGACAGGCCCAGCAGGATTTCCGTGTGGTCGCCCGACAGCCGCAGCGGCAGTGTCGCGCGCTGCACGCGATAGATGTCCGGGTCCGACGCCATCAGGGGCGGGCCGCTATAGACGCAGGGGACGCCGGTTTCGACGACGCGCGCCGCGGCCTGTCGGTGGCCGGACTCCCCGAAACGGGGAAATGCCTCCTCAACCCATTTGCCGGTCGGATCGTGGTCGACGCGGGTTGCAATCCGTGTTCCGACCAGACGGTATCGGAAGCGCGGCGGCGACCCGACGACGTCGATCATCCACAGGTCCGGAAGCACGGTGGGAATGTCAACCGGGTCGATATCTGCGCGGCGCGGGATGGCGGCGTCCCCTCTTTTCCCCGCCCAATAGCCGACAAGCCGGCGCAGCGCCGGCAGCCAGTCCGTATCGGGCGCGGCATCGCCCGTGGGATGAACGGTTGCCCCTTCCAGTTCCATGAATCCCTTCAGCCCCTGACAATCAAGCGAGGTCACGAATGCCGCATGCCGACCGATCGGCCGCGGAAAGTTCCCCAAAAGTCCGTGAACCGGTCAACAACGGCAAGATGTGTTTTTGCGATTGCTTGTTAATTCCTAATAAACGATTTGCGGTCATTATGCGCGTAGGGAATCCGGTAACACGCGCCGGGCAATCCCAAGAATCGACTGGATATTACATTGGACTGTCTGAGACCTATATTCCGTCCGATACCGTATGGGTTTGCTGTCGCTACCATGGGAAGTGCGGAAATTCGCCGGATGGCAGGTATTTTTGAACAGTCGGACTGCGCGTTAACCATATTTGTGATAAGCTGTCGCGACCCGTTCGGGCCGATCGAGGAGCAGTCTGTTGGATAAACAGGTCAAGTATTTTGCGGCCAGATCGAACGTCCTCGAAAAAATTGTCGAGGGAGGGGATCTGAAAACCGTCATGGCGCTGCTTTGCAGCGAGACGGAGGAATTCGATTCCGAAATGCGTTGCACGGTTCTGCTTTTGGAGCCGGACGGGCGGGTCCGCCATATGGCGGGGCCGAACATGCCCGAATTCTATAACAATACGATCGACGGTCTGACGATCGGACCCACCCTGGGGTCTTGCGGGGCGGCAATGCATAGCGGTCAGCGATTCATTGTCGAGGATGTTTTCAATCACCCCAATTGGGCGCCGTATACCGAACTTGCGAAGGCCGCGAATTTCTCCGCCTGCTGGTCGCAGCCGATCCTGTCCAAGACGGGAAGGGTCCTGGGGTCATTCGCGATGTATTACAACCGGCCGCGCAAGCCGACGGACGAGGAACTGTCCCTGATCGAAGCCCAGGCCAAGCTGGCCAGCATCGCAATCGAACGGGTGGAGACGGAAAAGGCGCTGCATGACAGCGAACAACGTTTCCGGGATTTCGCGGAAACATCCGCCGACTGGTTCTGGGAACAGGATGAAAACCTGCGATTTGTCTTTCTTTCGATGTCCAGCAGCGGTCCGCTTGGGAAAAGGCCGGAGGAGCATTATGGTAAAACCCGACGGGAAACCGGCGCGATCTGTGCTTCGGAAGACATGCTGCTGGATCATGAGCGCATGCTGGAAGAGCATGAACCTTTCTCCGACTTTCGTTTCTATCGGGTAAAGAAGGGCGGGGAGATCATTCATGTCAGCGTCTCCGGCAAGCCCATCTTTGACGCCGATGGGAACTTCAGGGGCTATCGCGGGTCCGGGCGCGACATATCGGAAATTGTCCGGGTGGAGGCAGAGTTGCGCCACGAACGGGACCGGGCGGAACGCGCGAACCGGGCCAAGTCCAGCTTCCTTGCCAATATGAGCCACGAGTTCCGGACCCCGCTGAACGGGATCATAGGCTATCTGGACATTCTGACGTCCGACCTGGGTGGCGGCTTCAGCCGCGAAAAGGTTCAGGAAATCCTGGGCGACCTTAACGTTGCAAGCCAGCATCTTCTGTCGCTGATCGACGATATCCTGGATCTGTCACGGATCCAGGCGGGGATCGAAAACCACAATCCCAGTGCGTTCGAGGCACAAAGCGTGATCGTGGATTCGATCGACATGCTGCGCCTTCACGCGGAACGGAAATCGATCGATATCTGCTTCGAGAGCGAAAGTGACCTGCCGTTCGTGTTTGCCGACCCGCGTCAGGTAAACCAGATCCTGATCAACATCCTGTCGAATGCGGTCAAATATTCGAAGCCCGAAACCCATGTCAGGGTCTTTGCCGCCGCGGACGGCGATCGCGGGGTCATGATCACCATTCGCGACGAAGGCGTCGGCATACCCAAAGACGAAATTCCCCGCGTGTTTCAGGAGTTCGAACGCGGTCCCGAAGCCGACATTTCGGGCGAGGGGGGGACCGGACTGGGCCTGCCGCTGACAAAACGCCTTTTGCAGATGAATGGCGGCAAGATCCATCTGGAAAGCGAGGTCGGAGTCGGCACCACGGTCGAAATCTTTCTGCCGTCGGAACGCCTCGGCCGGCCGAAACTGGTCAGCAGCACAGGCTAGCTAGCTTCCGTTGCCGTCTTCCACCCGTTTCAGAATGTGTGCCATCGCATAGGCGATGTGGTTGCGCTGGATATAACCGATGGCAGTCGCATCGCCGCGGCGCATGGCTTCGTGCGTCGCGTCCAGTTCGCGTTCGAAATCGTCCGCCACGGGCTGTCCCATGTCCCGGGCCGCCGCGTACCAGACCCGCGCGGTCTGAAAATACAGCCGGTCCCACATCTGGCGCAGGGCCGCGTTGCCGATGATCCGCGCGATCAGGAAATGCACATCATGGTTGATCGCGAAATAGTCGCGCATGTCGAACTGCCGGGTCAGGTGCCGCGCCCGGCGGATATGGTCCGCCATTTCCGCCAGATGCCCGGGTTCGATCGGGTTCGGCGACATCTGACCAATCAGTTCGGCGACCTTGAGCCGCATTTCATAGGCCTGGCGGATGGCCTCCGGCTCCGGTTCGGTGACGATGGTGCCGACGCCGTTCCGGCTTTCCACCAGGTCCAGCTGGGCCAGCCGCTGGATCGCTTCGCGCACCGGGGTGCGGCTGACGCCGTAATGCGTGGCCAGATCCCCTTCCCGCAGGATCGTCCCCGGCGCGATGTCGATCAGACAGATGCGGTCGCGCAGGTCCGCATAGATGTCCGCCGGGGTCGTGCGCGCGGTCTGTGGCACGTCATCTGGCATTGGCTCAATGATCCTTCAGCAATTGCCCGTACCCGTCGATCCGGTCGTCGATTCCGGCCTTGCGGAGGCAGTCCCAGATCATCGCCTGGTTCGAACAGATCGCGGGCTTGCCGGACCGGGCCTCGATCTCTGCAACGACGTCCAGCGTGCGAAGGGCCCCGCAGGAAACAAAGATCGCCTCCGCCTCCGGCCGGTCGGCGGCCAGCGCGAATTCGACGATATAGTCCGGCGGTACGCGTACCATGTCGCTGTCCTTTTCGATCCCCAGTCCCTGAATGTTGGCGACGGTGAACCCGCGTTCTTCCAGATAGGTTTTCTCCTGCGCGTCGATCTCCGGCAGGTAGGGGGTGGCGACCGCGACCGTCCCCACCTTCAGCGCCCGCAATGCCGCGATCACCCCGGTGATCAGGCTGGTCGGCGTCGCATTCGGCTGGCCTTTGCGAAATTCGGTGAAGACCCGGTCTTCCCCGATCACCAGACTGCCGGACGTGCACGCGTAACAGACGACGTCCAGCGACCCGTCCGGCAACAGGGTGGATGACACGTCCGCCAGATGGTCCGCCTGTGCCGCCAGCGTTTCCGCCGTGATGCTATCCGGGATCGGCGCGCGGGCGAAATGCACGCCCACGCCGTCCGGCCGCAGGCGATAGACGTCATCCTCTATCGTCTGTTCGGTCGCCAGCAGGACATAGCCGATCTTTGCGCGGTGATGCCGGCCCCGGTCGAACGGCACATGATCGAAGGTAAAGGGCGCTGGCGTCTGGGGCAGGTCGTTCATGGCGGTTATCCGATAGCTGTATGCATAGGTTCGGAAAAATAACATGATCTGGGCAGAAAAACAGAATAATTGAGGGTGGCTGCATGCAGCCCGATCTGATTATGCAGCCATAGTGTGAAAACTGCGCGATCGTTCGCTTTTGTGGTATCCTGTTCGGACCAGAAGGTTGGCCATGCAATGACCGGGGCGGCGATTGGGCGCCCATATCAGATAGTTGGCCCGTGCCGCCTCAAATTCCCGATCTGGGATCGGAACTGAAGGAGAGGTTTCATGAAACAAATGTATGCCCTTGTCCTGTTCCTGACCTGTGCGTTTTTTTATGCGACCGCAGGAACCGCCCTTGCGGAAGATCTGACCATTACCGCTGAGAACCGCGCGGAACTCCTTGCGGACACGGTTTGGGAAGGAGCTTATGTTTCCCGGTCACCGAATGGCGGACAGGTGCGTTTCGAGAGCGACGTTACCCTGACGTTCAATGGTGACGCCAGCCAAGCCGATTGGCACTTCACTGAAGGCAACAAGACTTTCAGCGCTGGAGACGTAAGTGTCGAGAACGGCAATATCATACTGGGGATTGATTTCGAACCGCGAGCATTCCAGCTCAGGAATGACGACGGCGACACTGTCATGGAAACTGAATACGAATACATGTTCCAGAATGAATGGCCACGGGAAGTCAACGTCACTCTGAGGCGTTCAGCCACGACAAACTAAAAAAACGCCAAGGAGCCAACGCAACGTCAACAAAATACAAGTCCTGAGGAAAGTCGGATAAGAATTAGCATTTTACAGTCTCGCCAGTTCTGTTCACGCACGCTGAGAGCGAAGCCATGTGTTTTCGAGAAGTCGCACAGTTTATATGTGTAATCGCCGCTGCAGCAGCTTGTGCGGTGATCGGTAGCTCGGCACATGCTGACACCTGCAACGCCAACTCAACAGATGAACTGCAGCGGATGCTCATTCAGAACTCACCTTTCGAGGGGGAGTGGCGCGTGAACGACTATTCCGGTCCAACGAACATGAGCTTCAATGAGATCGCCGGAGTGTTTTATGTCTCCTGGGAAGGAAGTGGTGAAGACCGCAGGCTTTGGGGTTTTGGGCGCCAGCATACGGTTACGTTCTCCTCTTCCACTGATCTCTCGTTCGACTCGGGTGGGAAAGGCCCATTCGACCTCTCCCTCACTCAGGACTGTCGTCTAGAGGTAACGCAAATCAACAAACATGGAAGAACCGTGCGTCACAGTCTGTCGCCGGTTGAAACCGTGCATACGACAATGTCGGTCTCTCAGCCACCGTTCGACACCTCTGAAGAGCTCGTGTCGTATCTGGTTCAGGCATCCCCGTTCGAGGGAACGTGGGTGTGGGCGGACAGGACCAGAGACTTCGCTGTTTCGTTTATTCAAAAAGATGGTCAGTTGTTCGCACAATCTGTCGCTGGTGAGAATGAAACCGGTGATGACGGCGTCGAGGTCGAACTCATGACCCCATCCACCATCGTGTATTCATTTCCGAACAGCGAAATCGTTGCGCACCTCTCGTTGCCTGAACAGGGCAGGATTCAGGGTGTCTTGGTGTCTAGGGGCGTCTATGCGCTCATTGCTAACGCTCGCGCAAACGGCAACTAGTGTTGGGCTACCGATAATAGTCTTTGGGCCACTGACCGCCTGCGCCCCCGCCCCTTGCCGGGGGCGTTCGTGTGTCGGCCGGCCGGATAGTTCTGAAAGGGCGTTTCAACGGCAATGGGACGGAAGCGCGCTTAGGTTCCCGTTCGCCTGATCCAGGTACCATTCACACGGCAGGTTGGCGCCGTTCGCGCGTCGGTCCAGGTTCTGCTGGGACTGCTGATGCATCCGGTCCACATAGCTGCCACCGGCCGGTGCGCCAAACGCACCGCTTAACCCCTGTGTCAGTCCATCCAGAATTCCTTCGGCCAGGCCGGTGGCAAAACCGTTCTGGGCCGGCTGGCCATGGCCCTGCTGCCCGTAACTCTGTTGCCCGTAATTTTGCTGGCCATGGGTCGGCTGGCTGTAGGTCTGTTGCCCGTATCCGGGCTGGGCATGGGTCTGTTGGCTGTGTTTCGCGTGACCGTTCGATGCCGGGGCGGAACCGTAGTAACAGACCGCTTGTCCGTTTTCGAAATTCGCGAACGTGCCGTCCAGGCACTGGCACAGTTCTTCGCCATTCTCCTGCGGGATCCAGAAGCCGGGACAATGCGCCCCTGCTTTCTGTGCCGTGGCCGGACCGGCCGTCAGGACGATGGCAAACCCGATGATGGTGGCAAAAATCTCTGTCCGCATCTGCCCCTCCTCTGCGGAAATTGTATCACATCGGGAGTTCCCGGAAAAGTACAGGTCCCCTTGCGGCTGCGGTCCTGACCGAATGTCCCGTGTGGTCCCTTATGGAACGGATTGCCGCGTTCTTGCGCCGAACGCATCGGGCGGGCGCCGGAGCCCCCTTGCTGTATGCATTCCTATGGCTAGCACCCCGATTTCCATTGATTGAAACCAAAATATCATATAGCTGCATACAGCATGGGTTTCCTCAGACCGGGAAGGGGGCGTTCGCATGCCGATCCATTTCACCGAATCCGAATTTGCCGACCGCAAGGCGCGCGCGATCAGGGCGCTGGAAGGGCGCGGCCTGGACGGGATCCTTCTGTTCGCGCCGGAAAGCCATTTCTGGCTGACCGGGTATGACACGTTCGGTTTTTCCATGTTTCAGGCGATGGTCCTGTCGGCGACCGGCGATGTGCGGTTACTGACCCGGCTTCCCGACATGCGCCAGGCGCAGCAGACGTCGATCCTGTCCGACGATGAAATCGTCATCTGGACGGAGGTGGAGGGCGCGTCCCCCGCAACCGATCTGGCCGCCCTGGTCCGCGACATGGGGCTGGCGGGAAAGTCGCTTGGCATTGAAACCCGCACGGCGGGCCTGACCTATGCCAACGGGGCGGCGGTGCATTCGGCGCTGGACGGCGTCGCCACACTGACCGACGCATCGGACCTGATCACCCTGGAACGTCGGCACAAGTCGGAACAGGAAATCGCCTATCACCGGCGGGCGGCGGAACTGTCCGACGACGCGCTGGACGCGTGCATGGACATCGCCGAACCCGGCGCGTTCGAAGGGGACATCCTGGCCGCCATGCAGGGCGCGGTGTTCAAGGGCGGCGGCGACTATGCCGGGAACGAGTTCATCATCGGCTCCGGCCCGACGGCGCTTCTGGTGCGCTATCACGCCGGGCGGCGGCATCTGGACCCGGTGGATCAACTGACGCTGGAATGGTCCGGCGCCTATCGCCGCTATCACGCGGCCATGATGCGCACCATCGTCGTGGGCGAACCGACGGACCATCAACGAAAGATGCACGCCGCCTGTGTCGAAGCGATGGAAGCGTGCGAAGCGGCGATCCGCCCCGGCAACACGATGGGCGCGGTCTTCGACGCCCATGCTGAAATCTTCGACCGCAACGGGTTGAACCACGCGCGGTTTCAGGCATGCGGCTATGGCATGGGCGCGGTCTATAACCCGATCTGGGTCGACTTTCCCATGTTCTATCACGGCAACCCGCTGACGATGGACGAAGGCAACGTCTTCTTCCTGCACATGATCCTGAACGACTCGGACGCAGGTTACGCCATGTCCTACGGCCATTCGGTGCTGGTGAAAGCGGACGGCGTCGAACGCCTGTCCCGCCATTCGCTGGACATGCTGGTGGTGTAAGGGGGCGAATTCCGGGACATGAGCCAAATGCCCGAATTGGCGACGTGTTCCCGTAATTCAGGCGTTGGCGCCAGTATGTATCCTAGTCTGTCCTTCATGCATAAAGAATGTTTAAAGATTTCGCAGGCAACAGGTTGCTACGGCCGCGTCAGGGCATTTATTTTCCTCAGCATCTGCGCCGCGACGTTCGGCGGAATTCTTTCATGGATCACCTCAATTTCAGAGCGATGGCATCGCCGAAGAGGTTCACCGCTCCCGCAAGGGCATTGGAGGTGCCCTTTTGGCCATTTCGGCGTCAACGTATTCAAGTAGCGTCGAACTGCGTTCTCCTCCGGCTCACAGCCAAGCATCTCTCCATAGGCGTCCAAAATGCCTTGCTCGCCGTGCTTCCACTCGCCTAAGGGCCAAACCTGCTTTCGTTCGAAATAGAATTGACTGAAAAAGTAGCTGTTTACCGGACCCATTAGATACTGCAGCACCGTCTTATTGGGTTCCAGTAAGAGCCATGTCTCCCAAATCGTGATGCAACAGGCTCCCCATTTGGGATATATATGTCTATCGAGGACACGTGGTATCCGTCCGCCTGTCTCGAAGACAGTTGGCTCCCCGTTAGGGAAATTACGCGGAACAAAGATTTCGACACTGTAGCGAGTTAGGGGGCCCGAGCTATCAGCATTTTTCGAGCCGTCGGTCACGATAAAGTCTCCCGACAGCACGATATGTTTCTCGTCTTCACGAACGGCGAGATCAGGCTGATAAAAAGAAACTTCGGACTCTACATCATGCGATGACAGTTTTGGCACAGGCACCTACTCGCAGGCCCATGGCTTTGTGACGTTGCCGGTCGATTTGATCCTAGACGAGGCTTCTTCCAGCCGGTCATCCGAAATCGTGGAACCGGACTTCGCAATCGCGGGGGCCGATAGCGCCGCAGAGACAAGGCCAGCCAATGCTCCTTCGACCAGTCTCTCACCGAGCCGCTTCCGAAGCACGTCGGGCATTTCATCGTATCTGCTGGCGTTCAGGTAGGCGCCGAAATCCGTGCGGGCGGCGCGCAACCATCTCCAAAATTGTTCTTCCTTTCGAGGAGTATCGGCCCACTTGTCGGCAAAGTCCTCACTTGGATCAACCGGATTCGGCACCCGTGCGTCCGACCCCTCCGGATCGATGTATGCGTCCATCGTCGTCAGGATAGTCTTCAGCGCTTCTGCTACCGAATCTTCATTACGATAAGCATGGGCGGAGAGCGTCGTGATGATGATGGAAATCGGCCTATCCTCGTCATCGCCAAACATCGTATCGCGATGGCGCTTCAGCAACTGGATGGCCCGCTGGAGTGGCGTCCTAACCTTGTAATCCGGAACGTCTTCAACGCTCGCTGTAACCATCTCTCGGTCACGGTAAGACGCCTTTGCCTCGAACAGGCGAACCGACATTCTCTCACGGAACCACGCTGCGAAGCCGAACGGGTTACTCACCGGCCAATCTTCGGTCAGAACATTATAGTTGTCGTCTTTGTCATCGGTGATCGCCAGAGCGTCGCCGGAAAGGGCATCCGACGTGGCGAGCGACACGTAGCCTTCAAGCAGCATCTTTGTCTGATACCTGTCGGCATCCGGCAGCGCCGGAAGTATGTCCATATGAAAATTTACGTCGCCCTGATATGTAAGCGTCCAGCACCGCCGCTTGTCTTCGGGATCTTCAGAAAACGACTTTGCCGCCGCGTAGGCTATGATCTCTCGTCCCACCGCCGCCTTTAGGGCGGACTGGGTAAAGTCCGACTTGCTCGCATTCACGCGACAAACCAGATCGAGATCAAACTCGTCCGCATCGCTGAGTGGTCTGATGACCGTGCCAAGGAGAAACGACCCTTGGGGTGAAATCTCGGGGCTGTAAAGAGCTAACGTTGAACTCTTACGATCAAGCCAATCACCGATCGACTTGTAACGCGACACGGCGAGTTCGTACTGCGCGTCGGTGATGTCCAGCGCGCCCGCAATCTGTTCCAGAACATCATCGTGATTACGAAACGCTTGTTGTTCAGGCCGCTTCATCTTGGCACCTATGCATTGGAGTGTATGGTTCGGCGAGTTCGCTCAGGAAAAGCTTCTCTACCATTGGTCTTTGTTCGCGAGCTTCGGCGAACGCGCGATCCTTGAGCTCGGATATTCTCCGAGTGTCGTCCATTTTATAGAATCCGTTCGGTACACTCTGAGAGACCCGAGTAATCGCTTTGCGCTTGTGGGGGTCGCCGAGAAGAATATGGGCTGTCCCCAATGATCCGTGAGACTGTCCCGCCATAAACATGTCGACCATGTCGAGAGAGTACCGGATGGCTCCATAGGCCTTCTTGTACTCTCGGACGTTTTCCAGACATCCGACGCTCAATGCGACGATGTCGTCTGGAGCCCAGCCCAGCATCCCGATACCCTCAACAACGGCTAAGCCGAGCGGGTTATTCGCCCATACACCCCCATCGACCAGCCCAACTTCATTCGCAGTGAAGTGCTGGCGAAAGTAGGTAGGAGCAGCCGCCGTGGACATCGCAACGTCAACTGCGAGCTCCTTGTAGTCCGTCTTTAACCGTTCATCGTGCGGCGTCTTGAAGATGTAAACCTTCTGAGTAAGAGGATGCCACGAAGGGATCACAAGGCGCGTGGTCGCATCACCAAGGCGGCGTTCACCCAACACATCGATCAACGCTTCTTGGAGCGGCGCGGAGGAATGCTTAGGGCCCCATACAGTCCCGCGAACGCTGGTGGCCGTTCTCTTGAACCATCCAGAAACTCCCGCGCCATCTTGAGAAAAGATCGCGGGCCCTTTGGTCTCGTAGAAGCCCAGTATCTCCCGCGCCGACAGCCCAAGCGCCAATCCGAGGGCGATGATCCCTCCAGTCGATGTGCCGGCAATTAGGTCAAAGTAGCGGCCAATGGGTTGATCCAAGTCAGATTCAAGATTTGCCAAGAACGCTGCTGGGAACACACCCTTAATGCCGCCGCCGTCGATAGATAGTATGCGCTTCATCAGTTTTTTGCCTTTCTTGCCCGTGAGACAATCTTTGAGACCATCTGTGGACAATCGTCAGCGCCGCAAAAAAATCTGCATTGAACTTGGCGAATCCGACATGCTAAGTTTGTCTTGTTGTATATATGGCGAACATGCCGAAGGAGTCAATAAAAATATGTCGAATACGCCATGACGGGTGATAGAGACCCATCCGAAGTTTTTCGTGAACGCTTAAAAGCTGCTCGCGATCAACGTGAATGGAAGCAATCAGAACTCGCTGAGAAAGCGGCGATGCCTCCTAGTTCAATCGCCCATTTTGAGAGTGGGTCGCGAAAGCCTTCATTCGCGACACTTCGTCGATTGGCGAATGCCCTTGATGTCAGCACTGACTATCTATTGGGCCGAGTTGACGATCCTGGCATGACCGAAGCAGGCGACCCTTTGTATCGTGACGTCGCCAAACTCTCGGGAAGCGATAGAGAGCTTGCGAAAGATTTTTTAAAGATGTTGTCTGAAAGGAATACAAGCAAGAGGAGTGAATAGAGTGTGAGAAAGCCACTCCAGCTAAAATTGGCAAAGAGGCGAGGTGAAATCACAGCTGCGGAGCATGGTTTCGATTCGCTTCCAGTTAAGCCAAAAAGAATCGCCGCAATGAACGATATTGAAGTCCGCGCAAAGCCAGACTCCGTTGAAGGGGTCTCTGGAATGTTGCTGCGGCACGGGGACAAGTTCGGGATTATGTATGCCACGCATATTCGCAGCGATGGATTTCAAAATTTCAGCATTGCTCATGAACTTGGGCATTATTTCCTAGATGGACATATAGATCAAATCTTGCCCAAGGATGGCATTCATCAATCGCGTGCCGGATTTGTCGAAAAAGACACCTACGAACTGGAGGCTGATCATTTCGCAGCGGGCCTCCTGATGCCGGAGCGTCCGTTTCGACGTGTGATGGGAAGGGTCGAGCCTGGTCTCGATGCTATCCGTGAACTCAGTGATGCATGCGAAACTTCGCTCGAAGCGACTGCAATACGTTATGCGGAAGTTACCGATGATGCTGTGGCGGTCATTCTAAGCACCGGCACAAGAATCAACTACTGCAGTCTCTCCGACCAAGTAAAGTCGCTGCCCAATCTTGATTGGCTTAGGCCAGGTTCGGAAGTTCCTAAAGGGACAGGTACCTTCCATTTCAATCGAACGATAGACAGAGTACAAAAAGCAGAATCAGATCACTGCGAGATTGATCTTCAAGATTGGCTCAGCGGCGACCGCTCGATTCCGGCGAGCGAAGAATTTATCGGGCTTGGACGGTACGGTAAGACTTTGACAGTTGTATCCTGCCCAAGCGTAAAGGAGGATGCCTACTTCGACGAAACCGAAGACGAACTCTCTGACGAAGAGATGATGGACCGATGGGTCCCGAAATTTCGTCGTTAATGCGCCCGAGCCAAATGCATTCATTTACCTCTCCTGATCATAAGACGGCATAAAAGTGGGGGAAAATACCATTTAAACTGTGCCGTTTTTTGGTATGGCCGCACCGTCGACCATTGCTACAGCGCAAGCGCCCGACCCGACCGGGGCCGCCGAAACTGTACTACCCTGCATTCCATCGATCTTTGCGATGACAGGAGGCCGTGATGGCGGCCTGTCTTACGGCCTTCGCCGACATGACGTCGCGCCTGACGAATTTTCCATAGTCCTTTGACTGATCCAGCGTCGGAATTGGCGGCGCTTCCCAGCAAATAACATTGACAATTTATCGATAAAATGTCGATATAGTGTCAATAACTCGAACGTGGAGGAGGGCCCCATGGCGAACGCGTCTGCGACGGCATCGGAACCGAAAAAGGAAGGCTGGCAGTTCTGGATCGACCGGGGCGGCACGTTTACAGACGTGGTCGCGCGCGAACCCGACGGGACGATCCGCACGCACAAGCTTCTGTCGGAAAATCCGGAGGCGTACAAGGACGCCGCCGTTCAGGGCATCCGCGACATGCTGGGTCTGGCCGCGGGCGACGCGATCCCGTCGGACCGGATCGACGCGGTCAAGATGGGGACGACCGTCGCCACCAACGCGCTTCTGGAACGCAAGGGCGACCGCACGCTTCTGGTCGTGACCCGCGGGTTCCGTGACCAGCTGCGCATCGCCTATCAGGCGCGCCCGAAGCTGTTCGACCGCCGCATCATTCTGCCGGAACTCCTGTATGAACGGGTCGAGGAGGTGGAGGAACGCATCGACGCGAAGGACAATGTGCTTGTCCCGCTGAACCTGGACGACCTTCGGCCGCGCCTTCAGGCGGCGTTCGACGACGGCATCCGGTCCATCGCGATCGTGTTGATGCATGCCTATCGCGTGCCGGACCATGAAAAGAAGATCGAGGCGCTGGCGAAGGATATCGGCTTCACCCAGATTTCGACCAGCCACGCCACCAGCCCGATGATCAAATTCGTCGGCCGGGGCGACACGACGGTGGTCGACGCCTATCTGTCGCCGATCCTGCGGCGCTATGTCGAACAGGTGGCAAGCGAACTGGGCGACGTGCGCCTGCAGTTCATGCAATCGAACGGCGGCCTGACGGACGCGGCCCTGTTCCAGGGCAAGGATGCGATCCTGTCCGGTCCGGCGGGCGGCATCGTGGGGTCCGTGCGCACCGCGGAACAGGCCGGATTTCAAGAGGTTATCACCTTCGACATGGGCGGGACGTCGACCGACGTCGCCCATTTCAACGGTGAGTATGAGCGCGCCTTCGAGACGGAGGTGGCGGGCGTTCGCATGCGCGCGCCGATGATGCTGATCCACACGGTCGCCGCTGGCGGCGGGTCGATCTGTTATTTCGACGGGGCGCGGTTCCGCGTCGGCCCGGAAAGCGCCGGCGCCAACCCCGGTCCGGCCTGCTACCGCCGGGGCGGACCGATTGCGGTCACCGACTGCAATGTCATGCTGGGCAAGCTTCAGCCGCAGTTCTTCCCGTCCGTGTTCGGCCCGAACCAGGACGAACCGCTGGACGCCGACGTGGTGAAGGCGAAGTTCGAGGCCCTGGCAAAGGAGGTGAGCGCCGCCACCGGCGAAGCGAAATCACCGGAGGAAATCGCCGACGGGTTCCTGAAGATCGCGGTCGAGAACATGGCGAACGCGATCAAGAAAATTTCCGTCCAGCGCGGTTATGACGTGACCGAATATGCGCTGCAATGTTTCGGCGGCGCGGGCGGACAGCATGCCTGTCTGATCGCCGACACGCTGGGCATGACCAAGGTGCTGATCCATCCCTATGCGGGGGTCCTGTCGGCCTATGGCATGGGCCTGGCCGACATTCGGGCGATGCGGGAAAAATCTGTCGAAAAGCCGCTGGACGATGCGCTTCTGGCGGAAATCGACCGGACGCTTGGCGACATGGCAAAGGATGCCCATGACGAACTGACCGGGCAGGATGTGGCCCCGGAACGGATCGAGGTGCTGCGCAAGGTTCATATCCGCTATGACGGGTCGGACACGGCGCTGGAAGTGCCGTTCGGGGAACGCGACACCATGGTCGCCGCGTTCGAAGCCGCCTATCGCAGCCGCTTCGGCTTCCTGATGGGGTCGAAGGGCGTCGTCGCGTCCGCCGTTTCCGTCGAAGGGATCGGCCATACGTTCGACCCCGAAGCGGACCAGTCGGGCGATGCGACCGAAGCCGCCGCCGCGCTGGAAACGATCCGCGCCTATATGGCGGGCGGCATGGTGGACGCGCCCGTCTTCGACCGCGACCGCATGGCCGCGGGCCAGAAAGTGAAAGGCCCGGCGGTCATCATCGAACGCACGGGCACCAACATCGTGGAACCGGGCTGGGAGGCGGAGATGACCGCCATCGGCAACCTGGTCCTGACGCGGGTGGAGGCGCTTCCGGACCGCGTGGCGATCGGCACAAAGGCCGACCCGGTGATGCTGGAAGTGTTCAACAACCTGTTCATGTCGATCGCCGAACAGATGGGCTATACGCTTCAGAACACGGCCTATTCCGTCAACATCAAGGAACGGCTGGACTTTTCCTGTGCGATTTTCGACGCGCATGGGAACCTGATCGCCAACGCCCCGCACATGCCGGTCCATCTGGGCAGCATGGGCGAAAGCGTCCGCGCCGTCGTGCGCAACAACGAAGGCACGATCCGGCCCGGCGATTCCTATGTGCTGAACAACCCGTATAACGGCGGCACGCACCTGCCGGACGTGACCGTGGTGACCCCCGTCTTTGACGAGGATGGGCAGGACATCCTGTTCTTCATCGCAAGCCGCGGCCACCATGCCGACATCGGCGGGCGCACGCCGGGATCCGCCCCGCCGGATTCGTCCCATATCGACGAGGAAGGCGTGCTGATCGACAATGTGAAACTGGTCGACCAGGGCGAATACCGCGAAGACGTCATGCGCGAGGTCCTGTTGGGCGCGAAATATCCGGCCCGCAATCCGGACCAGAACCTGGCCGACATGCGCGCCCAGCTGGCCGCCAATGAAAAGGGCGTCCAGGAACTGAAGAAGATGGTCGGTCATTTCGGTCTGGACACGGTGACGGCCTATATGGGCCATGTTCAGGACAATGCCGAAGAATCCGTGCGCCGGGTGATCGACGTTCTGAAGGACGGGGACTTCACCTATCCCATGGATAATGGCCAGCAGGTCCGCGCCCGGATCACGATCCACCCGGAGACCCGGGGGGCGACCGTGGATTTCACCGGGACCAGCCCGCAGGGGGCGAACAACTTCAACGCCCCGTCGGCGGTCTGCCGGGCGGCGGTGCTTTATGTCTTCCGCACGCTGGTCGATGACAACATCCCGATGAACGAAGGCTGCCTGAAACCGATTGAGATCATCCTGCCGGAAGACTGCATGCTGAACGCGCGCTATCCGGGCGCGGTGATCGCGGGCAACGTGGAAACGTCGCAGATCGTGACCGACACGCTGTACGGTGCGCTGGGCGTCCTGGCTGCCGCCCAGGGGACGATGAACAATTTCGTCTGGGGCAACGACCGGTACCAGAATTACGAAACCGTCTGCGGCGGGTCGGGCGCCGGTCCTGATTTCGACGGGACGGATGCTGTCCATACCCACATGACCAACAGCCGCCTGACGGATCCGGAGGTGCTGGAATGGCGCTTCCCGGTCATGGTGGATGCGTTCGAAATCCGCCGCGGGTCGGGCGGGGCCGGCAAGCATCGCGGCGGCGACGGCGTCCGGCGACGCATCCGCTTCCTGGAGGATATGGAAGCGATCATCCTGGCGAACCACCGCATCGTCCCGCCATACGGCGTCGACGGTGGCGAGCCGGGTGCGGTTGGCCGCAACTGGATCGAACGGACCGACGGCAGCCAGGACGTGCTGACCGCGACCGATATCCGTGAAGTATCCGCCGGCGATGTCTTCGTCATCGAAACGCCGGGTGGCGGCGGCTTCGGCAAGGCGCTGGCGGAGGCGGCGGAATGAGCGACAGCAATACGAACGAGCCGCGCTTTGTCTCTTCGGACCATCTGGTGTCCGACAAGGCGGCGGAACTCAGCGAATATGAATACGGGCTGATCGTGGCGTCGAACGCCATGCAGCGATGGATCGTGCGCTGTATGGCGGCAGCCGGGTACCCGGAATTCAACGCGATGGAAGTGCAGGTCCTGCATTCGGTCAACCACCGTCAGCGCGCGAAGCGCCTGGCGGACCTGTGCATCAGCCTGAACATCGAAGACACGCACACCGTCAATTACGCCCTGAAAAAGCTGTTGAAGGCGGACATGATCGCGGCGGAAAAGAAGGGCAAGGAAGTCTTCTATTCCACGACGGATGCGGGACTGAAGGCCTGCCTTCGCTATCGCGTGGTGCGGGATGCGTGTCTGGTGGATGCGTTCGATGCGTTGGGCGGCATCGACCGGCATGAACTGCACAGCCTGTCGCGGACCCTGCGGGCGCTGTCGGGCCTGTATGATCAGGCGGCCAGGAGCGCTACGATCCTGTAATGTTCTTTTTCGTTGACATCTTAGGTTGTTTATGCAAGCATAAATAATCTAATCGGGTAGAGGTTGAGGCGCGGAAATGCGCCTTCAATTTTGCGCCGCAAAAGAACATAAGTAGAACTGATGAAAGGAAAATTCATGTCCCCGCGACCCGACCCGCTGCGCACAGGACCCGATGCCGACAGAGGCCTGGAAGGGCCACTGGCTGGTGGTGGCCTGGCGGAAGGCGTGCGGCGGTACGCGGCGGCGAAGACCGGTATTGGGGCCCAATCGGACGGGCCGGGCCGCGCCGCCCGATGGCCGGAACGGGGCGATGCGGATGCCGTCGACGGGGCATTGCGTGCATTGGTCGGCGACCCGCGCTATCGGCGGAAAGGTCCGGCGGGTGATCGGTATCGCGGGGCCGTGACGGCAGCGTATCGCGCGGCCTATCCGGGTCCCTATGTTCCCGGCAGTTGGGGGCGTACCCCGGATGGCGCACGCATCGAACCCGCCATCGGCACGGCGGAACTGGACCGCATTCTGCGACGCGGGACCGATCGGCCGGGTGAACCGCAGGCAGACGGTTCTTCGCCGGGTGACCCCGCGAATGGTCCGCGAATGGTCCGTGTGCGCCTGGTGGATGACGCGCAAGCCGAAGGCGGGGCGAACGAATTCACGCCGGTGGACCCGGACGCCCATCCGCCATTTCCCCACGATTGCGGTGGGGTAAGGCTGGCCGCCGGTCGGTCATTCTTTTGGGATTTCCTTCGCAGCCATCCTTATTGCGCGATCGATCCGTCGGAACCGTTGCCGCCGCTGGAACCCGTCCTGCCTGATCTGGGTGGGGTGGAAGTATTTCCGCCACGCGAGGAGGCGGCGCCCGATGACGGACAGGAGGCGTTTCCCGATGGGTTGCCGGACATTATGACCGAACCTTTGGAAGAATATCCGGACCAGTCCGATGACCTGCCGCAAGGAACGATCCTGGCCACCGAACCCGGTGACCGCGGGGGCCATTTGATTTATGGCGGGCGCACGCCCGTCGGGCCGGGGGTCGAAAATCCCGCGGACCGTGCCCGGCTGGAAGGACGCGACGCGGGCATCCGGCTTTCGGGCCGGGAACGCGCGGAGTTCGACCGCTACCTGCAGGGGCAGGGTGCGGAAATTCTCGCGGAACGGGAACGGCGTGATACGGTCAGGATCGCACCAGCACAAAGCTATATCTGGCGTCAGTTGCGCACCGGGCGTCGTGGGGTCAGGACAAACGGTCTGTCCGGCCGACGGGAACGTTTCTATCAGTGGGACTACAAACATGGCGAGATCGAAGTCTATAACGGCCGGAACGAACATATCGGCGTTTTGGACCCGGTGACGGGGGAATGGGCCAAACCGCCCAACTCCGGCCGAACAATTAAAAAGGATATGAGCGATGCGACGGATCTCCGGTCCCAGACTGCAAGACCAGCATGAGTTGCTGCGGGCGGCGGTAAACGATCCCGAGGTTTGCCTGGGATATTCCGGTGCACATCGCAGCTATGGGATTTTTGAAATTTTTGGGTCGATGGCGCGCTGCGTACATGTGTCTGAATGGAATGGCGCCCCGAGTTCCATGAGGTACGACATCGACTATTGCCCGTGGTCTGGATTGTTGCTGCCGGGAAGACTTTCGTTTCAGCGTCAGCGTTTGCTGGCAAAGATCGGTGGCATTGGACTATACGATCTCAACCATTTTGAGGAGGTTCCGGACTTTTTAACCGAGGAGTTCAAATCCGAAGCCTGGTGGGTCAATCGTGGTATCGACGTGAAGCCACGCCCAAGGTTTGGGCCGCGTTCGTGGAAGCCGCGGGTCTATCGCGTAAGATACCGCGACGAGATGGGACTGGAAATCCCGCCGGGTCTGTACCGGTCGATAGAAGAACCGCCGCATCTTTGCGAGACAATGGCGGGCGCCATGAGCCATGTGTGTACCATGATTACCTATATCCCGTGGACGCGGGAATACGGAATTCGTAAACTGGCGTGGCACCGCTATGTGGATTATCAGCCCATTCGCATGGTGAAAATTGACTATTGCCCCTGGTGCGGGACGAAACTGCCGTCCAGCCTGAAACAGGCGTGGTACGATCAGCTTTCCTTGATGAGGATCGACCCCAATCATAATTTTGTCCCGCCATATATGTTGTCCGACAAATGGTGGCGGATTTTGGGCCTGTAGCCGGTACCTTCATATGATGCCCAGGGCGTCGTTGACCGAAAAGGGCCCCCAAGGTAACACGCGCCGACGGCGTTTGGTCATTCGCCTTTCGTGAACCGATATCGTGAAAGGGACATCGTCCATGAAACGCCCCGCCAGCATCGACGAAATGCGCGCCGCCATGGCACGCTTCGCCACCAGCGAAGGCGTGGAAAAGGGTCTTTCGTTTAAGCCCCTGCCGACGGATGTCTTCATCAGCCCGTTCGCGAAATGCGGAACCACCTGGATGCAACAGATCGTCCATGGCCTGCGCACCGGCGGGTCAATGGAATTTGACGAGATAACGGAAGTCGTACCCTGGGTGGAAATGGCCCACGACGCCGGGTTCGACCTGGAAAATCAGGTGGCTGTCCCCCGCACCTTCAAAAGCCATTGCAGTTATGACGAAATCCCGAAAGGCGGAAAATACATCACGGTCTTTCGCGACCCGGCGGACGCGTGCCTGTCGCTCTATCGCTTTTTCGAAGGCTGGTATTTCGAAAAAGGGTCGATCGGGTTGGATGAGTTCGTCACCGACTATTACCTGCGCCGCGACAATACGAATTCCTATTGGCACCACGCGGCCAGCTGGTGGCGGGTGCGGGACCGCGCCGACGTTCTGTTGTTCGCCTATGAGGATATGAAGGATGATCTGTCCGGTGCCGTTGAACGCGTGGCGGATTTCATCGGCATTCCCCTGACCCGGGAATTGAAGGCGGTTGTCGTGGAACAGTCCGGCTTCGACTTCATGAAACGCCATGCCCGTCATTTTGACGATCACCTGATCCGAAAATATTCCGACGCCGCATCGGGCCTGCCGCCCGGCGGGGAATCGAACAAGGTCGCGACCGGAACCGCGGGTGCGGCAAAACCGGCCCTGTCCGCCGCCGCGCACGCGGCGCTGGCCGACAAATGGGCAGATACGCTGGATACCGAATTCGGCCTGGCGGATTACGCGGCGTTAAGGGCGGCGGTCAACCGCGGTTAACTGGCGCGCAGCAGCGCGTGCTTTTTCTTGCCCATCGACAGTTTGATGACCCCGTCCGCCAGGTGATCGGCGGTCAGGGACAGCCGTTCGTCCGACACTTTTTCGTCATTGACGCGGATCGCCCCGCCCTTGATCTGCCGGCGCGCGTCGCCGTTCGACTGCGTCAGGCCGGTGCGGGTCAGCGCCTCCAGGATGCCGATGCCGGCGGCGAGTTCGTCCGCCGTCACATCCACCGTCGGCAAATCGTCGCCGATCGCCCCTTCGGCGAAGGTTTTGCGCGCCGTTTCCGCCGCCGCCTCGGCGGCGTCCATGCCGTGGCAAAGCGCCGTCGCCTCTGTCGCCAGGCGGATCTTCACATCGTTGATTGCGGCCCCTTCGGCGCGCTCAAGTTCGGCGATTTCGTCCAGCGGCAGTTCCGTGAACAGGCGCAGGAACCGTCCGACATCCGCGTCTTCGGTGTTGCGCCAGAATTGCCAATAGTCGTACGGGCTCAACTTGTCCGCGTTCAGCCAGACCGCGCCGTCGGCGGTTTTTCCCATCTTGGCGCCGGATGCCGTCGTCAGCAGGGGCACCGTCAGGCCGAACAGTTCCATATCGTCGGTGCGGCGGCCCAGTTCGACCCCGTTGACGATGTTGCCCCACTGGTCGGACCCGCCCATCTGCAGGCTGACGCCGTGGCGTTTGTTCAGTTCCACGAAATCGTAGGCCTGAAGGATCATGTAGTTGAATTCCAGGAAGCTGAGCGGCTGTTCGCGTTCCAGGCGCAGGGCAACGCTGTCGAATTTCAGCATCCGATTGATGGAAAAATGCCGGCCGTAGTCGCGCAGGAAGTCGATATACTGAATCTGCGACAGCCAGTCGTCATTGTTGACCATGATGGCGTCCGTCGGTCCGTCGCCGAAGGTCAGGTACTTTGCGAAAATCTGTTTGATGCCGTCGATGTTGCGCTGAATGTCCGCGTCGCTCAGCATTTTGCGGCTTTCATCCTTGCCGGACGGGTCGCCGACCTTGGTCGTGCCGCCGCCCATCAGGACGATCGGCTTGTGCCCCGTCTTCTGCAAAAGCCGCAGCAGCATGATCGGCACCAGCGAGCCCGCATGAAGGGACTCCGCGGTCGCGTCGAATCCGATATAGGCATGGATGATGCCGTCGCCGGCGCGCTGGTCCAGCGCGTCCATGTCGGTGCATTGATGCAGAAAACCGCGGTCGCGCACGGCCTGAAGAAAGGATGAGCGGAGCTGTTCCATCGGATCGTTCACTTGTGTTTGAGACGTAACTGAGGCGGCGCGGGATAGCATGATCGAAACGGCCCGGCAATCGGGAGCTTGGAAGGATAACGCATGACAAAGACCTGGCGGGCGATCGGCCTGATGAGCGGGACCAGCCTGGACGGCATCGACGCCGCGCTGATCGAAACGGACGGCGTGCGGGTCAGCGCCTTCGGCCCGACGGCGACCACACCCTATGCACCGGAACTGCGGTCGCGGATCAAGACCGTCCTGCGGGCGGAGGCGCGCACGGACGAAATCACCGCGCTGGAACGGGACCTGACCGATGCGAATGCGGCTGCGGTCCACGCCCTTTTGACGGACGGGGGCATTGCGGCCGATACGGTCGATGTCATCGGGTATCATGGTCAGACGATCAACCACCGGCCGGACCTGGGCTGGACCTGGCAGTTGGGCGACGGACCGCGGCTGGCCGGGGCGGTGGGGATCGATTGCGTCCATGACCTGCGCGGCGCAGATGTCGCGGCGGGCGGTCAGGGCGCGCCGCTGGCACCGGTCTATCACCGGGCGCTGTCGGCGGACCTGGATATGCCGGTCTGTGTCCTGAACCTGGGCGGGGTTGCGAATGTGACGTTCCTGGAAGCCGCGGATGCGGACCCCGTTGCCTTCGATACCGGACCGGCAAGCGCCATGCTGGACGACTGGATATCTGAACATGATGCGGGGGATTGCGACCGCGACGGCGCGATTTCCGTCGCCGGAACGGTGGATGACGCCGCGCTGGCGCGGATGCTGGACCATCCCTATTTCACAGCGCCCTATCCGAAGTCGCTGGACCGCAATGACTTTGACGCCGGGCCCGTGGCCGGCCTGTCGCTGGAGGATGGGGCGGCGACGCTGGCCCGGTTTACGATCGACACGGTGGCAATGGGGATCGGCCTGTTGCCGGTGCGGCCGAACCGGGTGCTGGTGACCGGCGGGGGGCGGCACAACCCGACGCTGATGCGCGGTCTGGCACGGAAACTGGGCATTCAGGTCGATGCGGTGGAAGATGTGGGCTGGAACGGCGACGCATTGGAAGCGCAGGCCTTTGCCTTTATGGCAGTGCGGTCCAGACTGGGACTGCCGATCAGCTTTCCCGGGACGACCGGCGCGCCGCGGGCGATGACGGGCGGACGGTTCGCGCAAGTGCTCGTGTGACCTCAATCGGTCCCGTTAAGCATTCGGTTACCATGTTCGGATAGGCTCAATGTTTAGTTTTAATATGATCGGCTCAATGTACTAGGATGTCTGAATGATTGCGGTCCGGTTGGACTTAAGACTGGCGGCAGACGCTTCGGCTGACGTGCTTGCGGGCGATGACACGCGGCGTGACGGCGTAGGCGGTGCCATGGTCGAAGTCGGACCGCAAGGTGAGGTCATCGGTTTCGATGCTGCCGCGGAAAAGCTGTTCGGCTATGCGGCGGAAGAGGTTCTGGGACTGCCGATTGCCGTCCTGATGCCGGCCTTGCGTTCGATACCTGACACCAACGGCCGCGAACCGGAACGCCATGCCGCAGCCCGCCACAAGAACGGCACGGTCATGGACCTTGATCTGTCCGTGGTGTCGGTCCGCCTGGACGGTGTGTGGGTCGCGTCGGCAATCGGCAACCCGGCGGAGGAAGGCCGACGGCAGGCGGAAAGCCAGTTGCAGGAGGCGGCGGCACGCTATCAGGACGCAACGCGCATCGCAAAACTGGGGCACTGGATCTATGACGAGGTCGCGGACAGGATCACATTCGTGTCCGAGGAACTGGCCCGCATCCACGGCGTTACCCCGCAGGAATACATCGATCAGGTCCAAAGCACCGATGCCGACATCATGCGTGTTCATCCCGAAGACCGGGAGCATTTCGGGGATGCGGTCCGTTATGCCCGGGAAAACGGAACCCCCTATGACGTGGAATACCGGATTGTCCGCCCGGACGGTGAGGTACGCCATATCCGCGAGATCGGGGAGCCGACCCTGGACAATACCGGTCGCCTGATTCAATCCCACGGAACCCTGCAGGACATCAGCGAACGGCGGATGCGCGAGGAACAACTGGCGGAAAGCGAAGCCAAGTTCCGTCATGCGGAGAGGATCGCAAACCTTATCCATTGGCATACGGACCCGGCCGATTTCATGAATTGGACCGACGTGTCCGACAATGCCGAAAAGCTGTTTGGACGCCCGAAGGAAGAACTGCTGGGCGAGTTTTCAAACTACGCCCAGATCATCCATCCGAACGACCTGTTACGGGTCGAAGCGCAATATCTTCGCAACAACGAGGAACGCCGAACCTACGAGCTGGAATACCGGATCCTGCGGCCGAACCGCGAAGTCCGTTGGTTCCGGGAAGTGGGTGAACCGGCTTTCGATGATGCCGGCATGTTTTTGGGATACCGCGGCACGACCCAGGATGTCAGCGACCGAAAAAAGGTCGAACGCGACCTGGAACAGGCCCGGATCGAGGCGGAGGCGTCAAACCGCGCTAAGACGGAGTTTCTGGCGAATATGAGCCACGAACTGCGAACGCCGCTGAATTCCATCATTGGGTTTTCCGAACTGATGCAGGGCGAAATATTCGGCGTGCTGGGGGATGCGCGCTATCGCGGCTATGTGGGCGACATCGAATTTTCCGCACAGCACCTGTTGAGCCTGATCACGGACATCCTGGATATCTCGAAAATCGAATCCGGCAGTTTCGAACTGGAAGACAGCACCTTCACCGTTCCTGACCTGATTGAAAGCTGTCTGTCGATCGTCCGTCCGCGGGCGATCCACAAACATCATTCTATTGACGAAAGCATTGCCGCGGACCTGCCCCATGTCCTGGCCGACAACCGGGTCATGCGACAGGTCCTACTGAATATCCTGTCGAACGCCATCAAGTTCACACCGGAAAGCGGGCGCATTAGCGTAACGGCGCAGCGCGCGGACGGCGGCGGCATTGTTTTATCCGTCAGCGATACGGGCATCGGTATCGCGCCCGAAGACATTGCCGCTGTCGTTGAGCCCTTCACACAGGTCGGCAGAAACGCCAGTGAATCGAATGAAGGAACGGGTCTGGGCCTGGCGTTGTCGAAACGCATGGTGGAAGCCCATGGCGGAATCCTGACGCTTGAAAGCGAACTGGGACAGGGAACGACAGCCCATGTCATCCTGCCGCCCGGCCGCTGCGTGGTTGCCGATGAAACGCCCGCCGCCGCGGGACAGGCCGACTAGCCAGCGGCCCTTCGGCGGCCTTTTAGCGGGGTTACGCGCCCAGCCTTTTGTCCAGGTAACTGCTGATGATTTCCTTCAGCGGATCGACCTGTTCCTGGAAGAAATGGTTGGTGTCGGGCATCAGTTCGTAATCGATGGTGATGCCCTTCTGCGCGCGCAGCTTGTCGACCAGACGGCCCACCTGTTCGTGCGGCACGATTTCGTCCGCATCGCCCTGCACGATCAGGCCCGACGACGGGCACGGCGCCAGGAAGGTGAAATCGTAATGGTTCGCCGGCGGGGCGATGGAAATGAAACCGTTGATCTCCGGCCGGCGCATCAGAAGCTGCATGCCGATCCAAGCGCCGAAGGAAAAACCGGCGATCCAGCATTCGCGGGCGTTCTCGTTGTAGTTCTGAAGCCAGTCCAGCGCCGTCGCCGCGTCGGACAATTCCCCCTCCCCACGGGAAAAAACGCCCTGGGACCGGCCGACGCCACGGAAATTGAACCGCAGGCAGGAAAAGCCGCGCCGGGCGAACGTGTGGTACATTTCATAGACTATGCGATTGTTCATCGTGCCGCCGTGCTGCGGGTGCGGATGCAGGAACAGCGCGATCGGCGCGTTCTCGTCGGATCCGTGCGCGTAACGGCCTTCGATGCGGCCTTCCGGACCGTTAATGATGACCTCTGGCATGAAAGACCTCAATAAAGATAGGGCGTTATGGACGCATCGCCGACAACGGCTTTGACGATTTCTTCGGCCCATGGCTGTAGCCGTCCCGACGCGTTCAGACAAGACTTATGGGCGTTCACGCGGGATTTAAGCCTTGAACCGGGATTTGTCGACTTTATATCCAAGGGCACAGATTTTTTCGTTCACAGGGTTTTTAGTGTACTGCCCGGAAACAATGGGGTAGGACTACGCCTCTTCCGACCCGCAAATGAGCGATAGGAGCCACAGGATGTTCAAATCGATCGGTGCCGAACTCGACAGTATGATTGCGCGCGACCCCGCCGCGCGTTCCCGTATCGAAGTGGCGCTGTGTTATCCGGCGTTCCACGCCATCGTCCTGTACCGTGCCGCCAATTGGCTTTGGCGCAAACGCTGGTTCCTGCTGGCGCGCAGCATCTCGCAATTCGCGCGCTGGATTTCCGGCATCGAAATTCACCCCGGCGCGACGATCGGCAAGGGCTTCTTCATCGACCACGGCATGGGTGTTGTGATCGGGGAAACAGCGGAAATCGGCGACAATGTCACGTTGTATCATGACGTGACGCTGGGTGGGGTGTCCCCGTCCGAAAACAGCGACGGTCAGCGCTGCACGAAACGTCATCCGACCCTGCTGGACAATGTCATTGTCGGCTCCGGTGCACAGATTCTGGGGCCGATCACGGTGGGCGCGGGCGCGCGCGTTGGCGCCAACGCCGTCGTCGTCAAGGATGTGGCCGAAGGGGCGACCATGGTCGGCATTCCCGCAAAGCCGGTTGCCAGCCGCAAGTCGACCGGCGAGTTCGCACCGTACGGTACGCCGCTTGGTGACCTGCCGGACCCGGCCGCGCGTGCGATCGAAGGTCTTATGCAGCAGGTTGATGTCCTGAAGGCGCAACTGGCCGATCTGGAAGGGCGTCTGGAAGAAGCTGAAAAGCGTCCGGGCATGGCCTTTCCAGCGGACCGAGACAGCGGCGTTTCCAAGGGGCACCGTTCGGAATAAGCGGGTTCCCCCGGGCGTGACGTCACGGGCTTGATGCCAATCCTCAGTTGAATATAGTGGCCGACGGTAGGACCCAATCCGGGCTATCAGGTTGACCAAAATGAGGAACCGCATCAATGACCCGTCTTTCAAGTCTGCTTCTGCTTACCGTCGTTTCAGTGTTCGCCGCGTCGTCGGCATCCGCACATGTGCCGCCCGGTGAATACGGATCGCTGGCAGCAGGATTCTCGCACCCGCTTTTCGGAATTGACCATGTCCTGGCGATGATTGCCGTCGGCCTTTGGGCAGGCGTTCTTGGCGGTCGCGCGCGCTGGATCGTTCCTGCGGCGTTTGTCCTGGTGATGGTCGCAGGCTTTGGTTTGGCGCTTTTCCAGGTTCCCCTGCCGGCGGTCGAACCGATGATCCTGGCATCGACAATCCTCCTTGGTCTGGTTGTTGCCGTTGCGGTCAAGATCGACGTCCGCCTGTGTGCGGCGTTGGTTGGCTTCTTTGCCGTATTTCATGGCCACGCCCATGGCGCGGAATTGGGAACGGCGGGCGCGCTGGAATTCGGGATCGGTTTCGCGCTTGCCACCGCCGCGCTGCATTCGGTCGGTTTCGGGATTGGGATGCTTGTGGAAAGGTTGAGCACCCGTTTCGGCGCGCAAGGCGGCTTTGTAACGCGTGGTCTGGGACTTGCGACGGCCATTGCCGGGGCCGGGTTGGCACTAACCTAAAATTTCCATTTGGGTCGGCGATGGTGTCGGCCCTGGCAAACCAGTCGGATTTCAGGGTGGGTGTCCCGCAGGTCGGGGCACCTTTCCTTTTTCAAGCTCAAGGAAAGGGACGGGACCGCCACCGGAAGATACTTCACCGTTGAAGACAAGGGCGGGCATCCCATAATGTGGCGCCGATGCAGGCTGAGACGATCTATCTGGATTACAATGCGACCTGTCCGGTTCACCCGGCGGCGGCGGATGCCGTTGCCGATGCGCTGATTGCGGGCGGGAACCCGTCATCCGTTCATGCCGCCGGGCGGCATGCGCGCCGGACGGTCGAACAGGCCCGCGCCGCCGTGGCGGACCTGGCCGGTGCGGCATTGTCTTCCGTGATTTTCACGTCCGGCGCCAGCGAAGCAAACGTGCTGGCCCTGCGCGGGTTGCCGTTACGTCGGGTTCTGGTCAGCGCCATAGAACATGACAGCGTCCTGAACGCCGTTCCGGATGCGGTCGCGTTGCCGGTTTCGGATGACGGGACACTGAACCTCGCGGCCTTGTCGGAAAATCTGGCGGAAGGGGACCTGTTGTCCGTCATGGCGGTCAACAACGAAACCGGCGTCATCCAGCCGCTGCAGGATATCGCCGATCGGGCGGCACAGGCGGGGGCGCGCCTGCATGTGGACGCGGTGCAGGCGGCGGGCCGAATCCCGCTGGACTTCCGGGGGCTGGGCCTGGCGGCGATGAGCCTCAGCGCTCACAAGATCGGCGGCCCGCCTGGCGTCGGCGCGCTGGTGATCGACGAGGGGCTGACCCTGACGGCACAGACCCGCGGGGGCGGTCAGGAACGCGGCCGCCGGGGCGGTACGGAAAACACGGCCGGCATTGCCGGTTTCGGCGCGGCGGCGCGGATTACAATTGACGCGCTGAACACGGAACCGGCGCGGCAGGTGGCGCTGCGCGACCGGTTGGAAGCCGGGATTGCCGCGGCGATCGACGGCGTTCGCATCGTCGGGTGCCTTGGGCCGCGCGTCGCGAACACAAGTTGCATCCTGTTGCCGGGCGTTCCGGCGGAAAAACAGGTGATGGCGCTGGACCTGGACGGGTTCGCCGTCAGCGCCGGGTCCGCCTGTTCATCGGGCAAGGTAAAGGCAAGCCATGTCCTGACGGCAATGGGGCTGGGCGATGCCGACGCGGGCGCCGCGATCCGGGTCAGCCTGGGCTGGAAGACGACGGCGGCGGAAGTCGATGCCTTCATCGCCGTCTATGGGGCGATGGCGGGGCGCCTTCTGAAATCCGCCCGGGCGGCGGAATAGGGGGCTTTCATGTCGCAAGCGATCAATCGTCCCGCCGCCCCGATCTATCTGGATTATCAGGCCACCACGCCGTGCGACCCACGCGTGGTCGATGCCATGCTGCCCTATTTCGGCGGCACCTTCGGCAACCCGCATTCGGTCGACCATCGCCACGGCTGGGAAGCGGAAGACGCGGTGGAGACGGCGCGCGGTCGCATCGCGTCCCTGATCGGGGCGAAGGCGCGGGAAATCGTCTTCACATCCGGTGCGACGGAATCGAACAATCTGGCGATCAAGGGCGCGGTCCTGAAAAGGGCGACCGCGGAGGGGCGCAACCGCGTCGTGACGCTGGCCAGCGAACATAAATGCGTTCTGGAAAGTGTATCCTGGCTGGCGGATCAGGGGTATGGCGCGACGGTCCTGCCGATCCATCCGGACGGGCTGGTCGACCTGAAGGCGCTGGAAGGCGCGCTGGGCGACGATGTCGCGCTGGTCAGCGTCATGGCGGTCAACAATGAAATCGGTGTCATCCAGCCGATTGCCGACATCGGTGCCATGGCGCGCGCATGTGGTGCATGGTTCCACAGTGATGCCGCACAGGCGTTCGGAAAAATTCCGCTGGACGTGGCGGAACAGTCGATCGACCTGATGAGCATTTCCGGTCATAAGATCTATGGACCGAAAGGGATCGGCGCGCTTTACGTCCGGGGCCGCTCGCCGAAGGTGGAACTGGTGCCGATGATGAGCGGCGGCGGCCAGGAACGCGGTGTCCGGTCGGGAACGCTGCCGACACCTTTGTGTGTCGGCCTGGGTGTCGCGGCGGACATTGCCGGCCGGGAAATGGCGGCGGAAGCGGCGCGGATCGGCGCCTTGCGCGACCGGCTGTGGGCGCGGCTGACATCCGCCCGGCCGAAGATTTCCGCGAACGGCGACATGGAACGCCGTCTTCCCGGCAATCTGAACATCACCGTTCCAGGCGTCGAAAGCGCGGAGGTTCTGGCCGCGCTGGATGGTCTTTCCGTCTCGGCCGGGTCTGCCTGTTCATCCGGTGCGCAGGCCGCAAGCCACGTGCTGCAGGCGCTGGGCCACGACCCGGCAAAGATCGCCGCGGGCATCCGCATCGGCATCGGCCGGTTCACGACGGACGCTGAAATCGACGCGGCGGCGGACATGCTGATCGCGGCTATCGCAGAATGATCCGCGATTGACTTGACCGGCGCGCTGGCCCAAATACCGCGTCACCAGACGCCGAAGGAAACAGGGACATCCCATGCCCAAGATCACTTTCATTCATCGCGACGGGTCCGAAACCATGGTCGACGCCAAACCCGGCCTGTCGGTGATGGAAACGGCGGTCGACAATGATGTGGAGATCGAGGCGGCCTGCGAAGGGTCGCTGGCGTGCGCCACCTGCCATCTGGTGGTCGAGGATCAGGACTGGTACGACAAGCTGGACCCGCCCAGCGAAGACGAAGAAGACATGCTGGACCTTGCCTTCGGGCTGACCCGCACATCCCGGCTGTCTTGTCAGATCCGTGTCAGCGACGCGCTGGACGGCATCCGCTTTCGCGTCCCGGACGAAAGCTAGGGCGTCCCACGCATCCTTTTTAAATTTGGCGAATGCGCCTGCCTGCCGCTAAGCTTGGGCATATCTGTCCACACCATAGCCAAGCGGGGGAATAGTCATGGCAGGACATGAAAGTGAACTGGTCGCCTTTATGGATGACCTGACGGCCAGAAATCCGGGGGAAAGCGAATTTCATCAGGCGGTGCACGAGGTCGTGGAAACGATTATCCCGTTCCTTGACACCAAACCCATCTATCGCGACCTGAAAATTCTGGAACGCATGTGTGAGCCGGATCGGACGGTCATGTTCCGCGTCTGCTGGCAGGCGGATGACGGCACCGTCCATGTGAACCGCGGCTACCGGGTTCAGGTGAACAACGCGATCGGCCCGTACAAGGGCGGTTGCCGGTTCCACCCGACGGTGACCCTGTCGGTCCTGAAGTTCCTGGGCTTCGAACAGCAGTTCAAGAATTCGCTGACCGGCCTTCCCATGGGCGGCGCAAAGGGCGGGTCCGACTTTGACCCGAAAGGCAAGTCGAACGCGGAAATCATGCGCTTCTGTCAGGCTTTCATGTCCGAACTCTTCCGCCATATCGGCCCCGACGTGGATGTGCCCGCGGGCGACATCGGCGTCGGCGCAAAGGAAATCGGCTATATGTTCGGCCAGTACAAGCGCCTGACCAACAAGTTCGAAGGGGTGCTGACCGGCAAGGGTCTGGAATATGGCGGGTCGCTGATCCGGACGGAGGCGACGGGCTACGGCGCGGTCTATTTCATGGAAAACATGCTGGCGACCAAGGGCATGGATTTCGACGGCAAGACGGTCGTCATATCCGGGTCCGGCAATGTTGCGACCCACGCGGCGGAAAAGGCGCACCAGCTGGGCGGGCGCGTCGTCACCCTGTCGGATAGCGGCGGGTTCATCCACGACCCGGACGGCATGACCCAGGAAAAGATCGACTGGGTGAAGGACCTGAAAAAGAACCGCGGGCGCATTTCCGAATATGCCGACCATTTCAAGGGCGCGACGTTCCATGAAAAGGTCCGGCCCTGGAATGTGCCCTGCGACTATGCGCTTCCCTGCGCGACGCAGAATGAAATCAGCGGGGATGAGGCGAAAGCACTGGTCGCGAACGGGGTCAAGGCCGTGTCCGAAGGGGCGAACATGCCGACCGTCGATGCCGGCGTGAAGGCGTTCCAGGAAGCGGGAGTTCTGTTCGGCCCGGCCAAGGCGGCGAATGCCGGCGGGGTCGCCGTCTCCGGCATGGAAATGTCGCAGAATTCCGCGCGCATGAGCTGGACCGACAAGGAACTGCGCAACCTTCTGAAGACGACGATGGAAAACATCCATTCGACCTGTCAGCAGTTCGGCGAAGGCAAGGGCAAGGACGGCGGCACCGACTATGTGGCGGGTGCCAATATCGGCGGCTTCGTCAAAGTCGCCGACGCCATGCTGGCCTTCGGGGTGATGTAGCAACTAGCGCCTGATGGAATTGGTTCCCCTGCGAAGGCGGGGGGCATTCCAACAACGGTGCCATACGTGGTGTCATTGCAGATGGCGCGGCTTTCGGGATGGGTCCCCGCCTTCGCGGGGACGCGACTGTGCATGCAGCCCCTTTCGCGCTAAACTCCCACCATGTCTGAACGACCGTCATCGCAGTCCGGCCGCGTCGACGCGCGCGACATCGAACGCGCCGTCGCCCGCGGTGCCATGAAGAACCGCAAACTGACCGAAGCATTCCGCACCATCGAACGCGCTCTGGATCGCGACCCGTCCGCCGCCGCCCGCATCCTTCGCCAATGGATGACGGAACCGGAACGGCGGTAGGAATGGCGATGAGGCGCAACGTTCCAATTCCCGAAGATTTGTTGAAGGCGGCACATTACGCATGTACCCGTAGCGCTCGTACCGTGCCCGAGCAAATTGAACACTGGGCGCGCCTAGGTAAAGTCGCCGAGGAGAACCCGGACCTGCCATTATCCTTTATAGTCGATATAATCGCCACTCGTGCCGAGAGCGAAAAAGACCCGTACCACTTTTCGAAATAACCCATCCGTCACCCCTACCTTCGTAGGGATGACGGCGATCTGGACTGAAGCGGCATCCGGCTCTCATCGCCCGCCTAGTTTTTCGCCTGCGTTTTGCGACGCGCATGATATGCCGAGAGATCTTTGTCGCGTCTATCTCTTCTATATTTGTCCATCATTGATTCGCTAATTTTAAACCGCCTGAAACAAGAGAGCAGGATGTGAAATGGAATTGAGCCTATTGCCAATTTGAAAGTCAGTTCACTTGTATTCTGATAATCGAGAATATTATCCACCAGAATGATCGGTAGAGTAGCCACTAAAGGCACGCTTCCGATAATGATCCAATAATTGAAGTTGGACGGATATTGCCGGTCGGACCCAACAATTGGCCGGTAGAAACAATACACTGTGATGTTCCCTAACAAAAGTGCGGGAATTACGAGCTTCATAGGAGGGTTCTCGCTGCCTATAGCGAATGTTGTCAGGACAACGCCGGTGAAGGCTGCAATGACGAAGACGTGGTACAAGAATAGTCGCACTTCTCAGCCCGTGGCTTATGGATAGATTACCCAAGGTAGCATAGATTCTCCTGGTTTTTGAGACTATTCACACGTCACACTGGACTTAACCGGGGGTCCAGGGGCCACAACTGCCATCGCGGCGGGCCGCCCTGGATTCCTGCCTTCGCAGGAATGACAGAGTTGAATGAGGCGAGTTTCCCTCCGCGCGACACGTCCTTGTCGCGTCCGTGCTTGCACCGACAAAGTTTCGCGGGTACGCCAGCCGACATGAGCAATACGGATTACGACTACATCATCGCGTCTGCACGACAGCCCCAAATTACAAAGCGATGCAAATGCCTGATCGGAACTTTGTTCTCTCTTCCTAGCAATGCTTGCAGCAGAGAATTCATTGCGTCTCCAGGTTTCATGTAATTGGGAACAGACCACCCTAGCGATTTTATGTATCTAAGACGGAGGATCGTGAGCGTCCGGAGCCAGTTTGTTTAGAAACGACCCTATTGAAAAACCTACGAGTTCTGCTTCATCAGAGTTCATCACATGATACTGTGTATTTCCTGCGTAAACGAACTTCAGGCATATCTTTCGCTCATCCGTTCCCCTGGACCGTAGATGATATACAAAGATCGTTTCGGAGATATAAACCTCCGCTTCGACCACGTAGTTCACTAAGAACACACTATCGGCTAGCGACTTGCCGTAGAGAAGACTTCGAAGCGCTTGGAACATAGCAATTGCCCGGAGAGTGTTTATACCGATAGTAGAGTACAGACTTCTCGCTAATGAAACCAGCGGACTGGTTTTAGTCTGCCTGCTCTTTCGCGACACGATCCTGTCGCGATCATGATTGCATCGGCGCGCGCGGGCGCGTAACTGAGCCGACATGGAAAACGAATACGACTACATCATCGTGGGTGCGGGGTCGGCCGGCTGTGTGCTGGCGGCGCGCCTGACTGAAGACCCGGACGTCAGCGTCCTGCTGCTGGAAGCGGGGGGCAGCGACCGGTCCATCTTCATCCAGATGCCGACGGCGCTGTCGATCCCGATGAATATGAAGAAATACAACTGGTTCTTCGAAAGCGACCCGGAACCGGGCATGAACAACCGGCACATGCACACGCCGCGCGGCAAGGTGCTGGGCGGGTCGTCGTCCATCAACGGCCTGGTCTATGTGCGCGGGCATGCCTGCGACTTCGACGAATGGGAAGAACACGGCGCAAAGGGCTGGGCCTACAAGGACTGCCTGCCCTATTTCCGCCGGGCGGAGACATGGCACGACCCGGACGGTGCGGGCACGGACGAATATCGCGGGTCAGACGGCCCCTTGCATACCAACAACGGCAATGAAATGCGGAACCCGCTTTACCGCGCCTGGATCGAGGCGGGAAAACAGGCCGGGTACGGCGCAACGGCGGATTACAACGGCGCGCGCCAGGAAGGGTTCGGGCGCATGCACATGACGGTGAAGGACGGCGTGCGCTGGTCGACGGCGAACGCGTACCTGAAACCGGCGATGGGTCGGTCGAACCTGACGGTCGTGACCGGTGCATTGACGCATAAGGTGATCCTGAACGGGAAGCGGGCGACCGGCATCCGCTATGAAGCCGGGGGCAAGGTCCATGAGGTCAACGCCCGGCGCGAGGTTGTCCTGTCCGCCGGTTCTGTCGGGTCGCCGCAGATCCTGCAGCTTTCGGGCATCGGCCCGGCACAGGTTCTGAAAGATGCGGGGGTTGAGGTCGTGCACGACCTGCCGGGTGTCGGCGCGAACCTGCAGGACCATCTGGAAGTCTATTTCCAGTACCGGTCCAAACTGCCGATCACGCTGAACGGGAAGCTGAACCTGTTTTCCAAATTCCTGATCGGCGCGCGCTGGTTCTTCTTCAAGTCGGGCCTGGGGGCGACGAACCATTTCGAAAGCTGTGCCTTCATCCGGTCCAGGGCGGGTCTGAAATGGCCGGACATTCAGTACCATTTCCTGCCCGGTGCCATGCGCTATGACGGGAACGCGGCCTTTGACGGGCATGGGTTCCAGGTGCATGTCGGCCCCAACAAGCCGAGAAGCCGCGGGCGCATTGCAATCCGGTCCGCCGATCCGGCGGCGAAACCGTCGATCCTGTACAATTACATGACGGAAGAAGAGGATATCGAGGCATTTCGCGCCTGTATCCGCCTGACCCGGGAAATCATGGAACAGCCGGCGATGGACGAATACCGGGGCGATGAAATCCAGCCGGGCGCGGACATGACCGACGATGCGGAACTAGACGCCTGGATTCGCGAAAACGCGGAAAGCGCCTATCACCCGTCCTGCACCTGCAAGATGGGCGCGGCGGACGACCCGATGGCGGTTCTGGACGCCGACTGCAGGGTGATGGGGGTCGATGGGCTGCGCGTCGTCGACAGTTCGGTTTTCCCGACCATCCCGAACGGGAACCTGAATGCGCCAACGATCATGGTGGGGGAAAAGGCGGCCGATATCATTCGCGGGAAGGGGCCGCTTCCGGCGTCCAACGCGCCGGTCTGGATCGCGCCCGACTGGGAAAACCGCCAGCGTGAAGGCGAACCGGTCAGGAAACCCGCCTAAAGTTCGATACAGGGAACCTGAACGATGTCTTCCGACATCAGCGGGGCCCGGTCGTCCCGCCGGGTATCGAATTTGTAGAGGCTGAGCCCCATGACGTGGGAGACGGTTCCGTCGTCGCTGGCCAGCGGCAGGATCAGGCGTTCCGCGCGCATCAGACCGGGGTCCGTCAGCTTTTCATTCGCCGAGCCGTAGTGTGCCATGGGAACGGTGATGATCCGCAGCCACCGTTCGCGGACCGTCGGGTAGTCCGGGGCGGCAATGAAGTCGCGCATGCGCATGCCGGCGATGCTGTAACCCCAGGCCTGGCGCAGCGTCTCGCCAGCCAGCTTGCAGACGAAATCGTCCGCATCATCGTCCCAGCGGTAAATCCACATGTTGGGAAGCAGGCGCGGAACCGCCATCGGGTCGATGTCACGGCGATACGGCACCGGGCGGTCGCCGCGTGCCTCTATCCAATAATCCAAAAGCGTGCGCACTTCCGGGGATGCCCCGGCAATCATCTCGTTAAAGCGCCGCAAATCCTTGCTTTCAACCGGACCGGATGTTTTCGGCACGCGATCACTCATCCATCCACCCTATGTTTTAACGCGTTTATTTTTAAGGCGCGCAGTAACTGCATCATTATAAGACATTATCTATCAATTGCTTCCAGTTCATTAACCATACCGTCCGCCACGGGTGGTTTTGTCGGATTTTCGGCTATCGGATGTCCACGCAATGGATCTGGAATGCGTTTTCCAAAAGGAGTTCTGGTCGGGGTTCCTCTCCGGTGCCCACCTGGTAAAGACTTAGACCCAGAATGTGATCAGGACGGTCATCAGGGGCATCATCCCCGATCATGGGAAGGACGATCCGTTCGGCCTTGTACATTCGGTTGCCGTCCAGGCGTTCGCTCCGGCCATAATGAATGAGCGGCGTATCCAGGATCGTTCGCCAGATGCCCGTCACCACCGCATGATCCGCACCAAGGATTTGCGTCGCGGACTGGCCGGCAATGCTATAGCCCCAGCTTCGGTTGATGCTTTCACCCGCAAGCTTGCAGGTGAAATCGTTGGATTCCGTATCATGGCGATACAACCAGACACACGGCAAAAGGCGCGGAAAACTCAACGGATCCAGATCACGCTTGTACGGTACCAACGAACTGCCCCGCGCGGCTTTCCACGCATCCAGAAACTGGATCACGCGGGAATCCGGGTTTGGCAAATCGGAAAGGTCCGTGGTCCGGGCCACGACTTGCCCCGTCATCGCAATCTCTCCATCGTGAAGGCGGTCTGTGGCCGCCGTGTCCAACCCCAAAACATAGCACGCGCGCACGTAAAGTCATCTTGGTCGAGCCGCCTAATCGCGCTTGTAAGCATGCGGGCCGTCATGATCCACTCGGGCGGGAAAAAGCCGGCGGGAGCGGTATGAATGACCTGGATCGATACGATTGCCTTCGAAGCGGCGGAAGGAAAGTTGAAGACGCTTTATGAACGGGTCACCGGTCCCGACCGGAATGTCGACAATATCATGGCGGCGCACAGCCTGCGGCCCCACACGATGGAAGGGCACATGGCGCTTTATAAGGCCGTCTTGCACCACTACGGAAATGCGGTTCCTAAATGGGTGCTGGAAGTGATTGGCGTGCATGTCAGCCTGATCAACGATTGTCGCTATTGCGTCGAACATCATTTCGCCGGTCTGACGCGCCTGTTGAAGGATGCGGGACGGGCAAACGCCATATGCGCCGCGCTGGAATCCGGGACGGGGATCGCCGCGGCAACGGATGACAGGATCGCCGCGGCGCTTGCCTACGCGGAAAAACTGACCCGCGCCCCGGCCGGTATGACCGAAGGGGATGTTTCGGACCTGCGACGGGCCGGATGGACAGATGGCGAGATTCTGGAGATCAACCAGGTCGCCGCCTATTTCAACTATGCCAACCGAACGGTCCTGGGCCTTGGTATCGGTCTGGAAGGCGATGTTCTGGGCCTGTCGCCGGGGGACAGCGACGACCCCGAAAATTGGAGCCACGCATGAACCAAACGAACCCCATCGTCTGTACGGTCGATCTGACACGCCCGGGCCGGAACCATGGATACCTGCAGGTGCCGCATTCGGTCCACCGGTCCGCCTATGGCGTCATTCCCGTTCCGGTCGGGTCCATTGTGGGCGCGGCGGACGGCCAGAACGTCTTTCTGATGGCGGGAAACCACGGCGACGAATATGAAGGCCAGGTCATTCTGTCGGAACTGCTGCGGACTCTGGACCCCGGCCAGGTCAACGGACGGATCACCATAGTGCCGATGGCGAATTTCCCGGCCGCCGAGGCGGGCCTGCGTACGTCGCCCATCGATCAGGTCAATATGAACCGCATATTCCCCGGCGCACCGCGCGGCACGCCGACCCTGATGATCGCCAACTATATCGAAGAAGTCCTGATGGAAGGCGTGGACCTTTTTCTGGACCTTCATTCCGGCGGCAGTTCCTTCCTGTGTGTGCCGCATGGAATGACGCTTCGCTACGACGGGGACCCGCATGCGGACATGCGCCGCAAAGTGGTCGATGAAATCGGCGTGTCGTGCCTTCTGTATGGTCCGCCGGACCCGGACGAATGGTATTCGACATCCGCCGCGCACCGGAAAGGGGCGGCAGGTTTCACACTGGAACTGGGCGGGGCGGGGACGGTCGACCCGGCCATCCGGCGCGGTGCCCAGGCGGGCCTTTTACGGGCGCTTGCCGCGGTCGGCGCCTATACTGGGCCGACGACCGATGACCGTCTGTTCGAAAAGACGCTGGAAGCGGAAAAGGAAGCAATGGTCTTTGCCGACGAACCGGGGCTGTACGAACCGATGGTACAGGCGGGAACGGCGGTCAAGGCGGGGCAGGTGGCGGCACGGGTTCATTTCCCGGAAACGCCCGGAAAGCCGCCGCTGGAGGTTCGTTTCGACGAAGGCGGGTTTGTGCTCGCAAGGCGTCAGCCCGCGCGCGTCATTCGCGGCGATAGCCTTTTCCACATGGCGGTGATCTGAGGGTCAGAAAAGCGTGCCCGCGGCTTCGCTGGTTTCCGACAGGACGCGGAAACTGGCCCCGACGGAACAGTCGGAAACATGACGGACCGTAAAGGCGATGCGTCGCGTGACACGATAGCCTGCCGCCTGGATTTCCACGGTCGCTTCGCCTTCCGCGCCTTCGCGTCGATAGCGTTCGGGCACCTGGCAGCGAAAACCGGAATTGCTGAAATCATGCAGAACCCGTCGGGTTCCGTCGACTTCCAGCACCGGGAGCATTGTCGTCAGCCGGTCTTCGTCCCGGCGGTCGAGCGAATCAATATCCATTTGAGCATCAAGCACGGTCACGTTCCATCCTGTCACTGACACGTCTAATGAGGACATGGTGACGGATACCGGTAAATTTAAGATTAACGCCGAAAATTAGGCGGATTCCGGCGCCCCGGACGGCACTTTCATCTGGTCCAACACCGCGCGCACCGCCACCAGGGCACCCGCCATGTCGCGACTGTCCAGCCGCCCGATGCAGCCCATTCTGAAACTGTCGGCGACCGTAAGCTTGCCCGGATAGATCAGGAAGCCGCGTGCGGCCAGCGCGTCATAGAATGCCGGGAAGGAAAAATTCGGATGGGCCGGCATCCTGAAGGTGACGATGATCGGCGCCTGCAATTCGTCCGGCAACAGGGGCTGGAACCCCATGTCCCGCATGCCATCGACCAGGGTCGCACAGTTGGCGCGGTATCGATCGCCGCGTCCCCTGACACCGCCTTCGTCCAGATGTTCCCGTAGTGCCTGATCCAGGGCGGCAATTGCATGGGTCGGCGGGGTGAACCTGTACTGACCCGTCTTTTCAAGGGCCTGGTGCTGATCGAACAGGTCAAGGCTGACCGATGGGGCGTTCCCTTCGCACCCCATCATTGCATCGCGGCGGCAGATGACGAAACCAAGCCCCGGCACGCCTTCCAGGCATTTGTTGGAAGATGCGGCCACCGCATCGAAACGGAATTCCTCTATATCCACGTCCAATGCGCCGAACGCGCTCATGCTGTCGATCAGAAGGCGACGGCCTTCGGACGCGACGATGTCGGCAATTTCGATGATCGGGTTCAGGATTCCGCTGGTCGTTTCGCAATGGACGGCAAAGACATGGGTGATAGCCGGTGTCGCCATCAGCCGGACTGCCAGGGCTTCCAGGTCCGGTGGCGTATCTTCCGCCGTTTCCATGACCTCGAATTTCAGGCCCAACCGGCCCGCGATCCGCGCGGCGCGATGACCATAGGCGCCGTTGACCAGGATCAGAAGCCTGCCTTCACGCGGCACGAAGGTGCCCAGCATCGCTTCGACGGCGAATGTGCCGCTTCCCTGCATCGGGACGGCAACCATGTCGCCGCCGCCCGCTATTTCCGCCAGCCGATAAAGAACACGGCGGTTCAACGCGATGAAATCGGGGTCCCGCGACCCCCAGTCATGCAGCATCGCCTGTTTGACCGACTTTGATGTGGTCAGCGGGCCGGGCGTCAGCAACAGCGGGTCGCCGGTTTCGCTTTGGGCGCGGGAAGGGGGCATTGCGCATACTCCGAATGGTATGGATGGTCCGGCCGAAACCGGGGCATTGGGTGTGCCGGGCGGACGCCGGGCCGGGGCCAAGTTTTGCCCGGTTCGATGTCATGATTATGACAAGACCCGCACCACCGAACCAGAAGGACCGGTGAACCCCGGGGATGCTTGATTCCCAAGGCGGTCCGCCATATTGTCCCGCCGCTATGAGGATACAGCAATCATACCAGCACGCGCGGACGGGTTCGCGCGGGCGAATTACCGGCCCGACCCTTGCGGGCCGGGGCGCGCAGGTGTCGGGATAATCCTAACGGCAAGCCGGACGGAATCCTATGGTTCCGCACCCGGTGCTTCCCCGGTCCGAGCGAGACAAATTCAGACCATACCGAAAGCAAGACCATAATGAGCGCCGAGCAAGACACCGCCGTCGATTACAAGGAAACCATCAACCTGCCGCGTACGGATTTTCCGATGCGCGCGGGCCTGCCGGACCTGGAACCGCGCATCCTGGACCGTTGGGAAGAAACCGACCTGTGGGGCCGCCTTCGCCGGGACAGTGCGGGTAGGGAAAAATTCATCCTGCATGACGGCCCGCCCTATGCGAACGGCGACCTGCATATCGGCCATGCGCTGAACAAGATCCTGAAGGACATCATCAACCGGTCGCGCCAGATGACCGGGTATGATGCGCCCTATGTGCCGGGCTGGGACTGCCACGGTCTGCCGATCGAATGGAAGATCGAAGAAAAGTATCGCGCCGCCGGCCAGGACAAGGACGCGGTGCCCGTCGTCGAGTTCCGCAAGGAATGCCGCGACTTCGCTGATTACTGGGTCAATGAACAGCGCCGCCAGTTCAAACGGCTGGGCGTGTTGGGCGATTGGGAAAACCCGTATCTGACCATGGCCTACGAGGCGGAGGCGATCATCGCCGCGGAAATCGGCAAGTTCCTGATGCAGGGCAGCCTGTACAAGGGTGCGCGTCCGGTCTGGTGGTCGGCGGTGGAAAAAACCGCGCTGGCCGAAGCCGAAGCCGAATATATGGAACACAAGTCGACCACCATCTGGGTGAAATTTCCGGTGGTTACGCCGAAGCATGCCGCCCTGGACGGTGCGTCGGTGGTCATCTGGACGACCACACCCTGGACGATCCCCGGGAACCGCGCCATCGCCTGTCACGAAGAGTTCGACTATGTCGTCTTCGAAGTGACCGAAACGGGCGAAGGGGCAAAGGGCGCGGCGGTCGGCGAAAAGCTTGCGGTCGCAAAGAACCTGCTGGAAAGCGTCTGCGAACAGGCAAAGATCACCGGGCATTCCGTCCTGGCGGAAATGAAGGGCAGCGACGTTGCGGGCACCGTGTGCGCCCACCCGTTCCGCGGCCATGCGGATGCGGACGGGTATTACGATTTCGACGTCACGGTCTATACCGCCGATTATGTCACCGACGATGCGGGCACCGGCTTTGTCCATATCGCGCCGGGCCACGGCGCGGATGACTGGCATCTGGGTGTGAAGCACGGCATCGAAATCCCCCAAACGGTGGGTGAGGACGGCAGCTTCTACGACTTTGTGCCGGTCATGGCCGGGAAAGTCGTGATTACCCAGGATGGCAAGGAAGGCGATGCCAACCCGTCGGTCATGCGCGAACTGGCAATCGCGGGCAAGCTTCTGGCAAAGGGCAGCCTGCGCCACCAGTATCCGCACAGCTGGCGGTCGAAGGCGCCGCTGATCTTCCGCAATACGTCCCAATGGTTCATTTCCATGGAAAGCCATGGGCTGCGCGATACGGTGCTGTCCGCCATCGAAGACACGGACTTCTATTCCAAGGGCGGACAGAACCGGCTGTATTCCATGATCAAGGAACGGCCGGACTGGTGCATCAGCCGCCAGCGCACATGGGGCGTGCCGATCCCGGTTTTCGTGCACAAGGAATCCGGCGAACCCCTGCGCGACCAGGGCGTCGTCGACCGTATCGTTGCCGCGTTCAAGGAAGAAGGCGCCGATGCCTGGTTCGACAGCGACCCGGCACGCTTCCTGGGCAACGACTATAATCCGGACGACTACGAACAGGTCCGCGACGTGGTCGATGTGTGGTTCGATTCCGGGTCGACCCATGCCTTTGTCCTGGAACAGCGCGAGGATCAGCAATGGCCCGCGTCGCTTTACCTGGAGGGGACGGACCAGCATCGCGGCTGGTTCCATTCGTCGATCCTGGAAAGCTGCGGAACGCGGGGACGCGCGCCCTATGATGCTGTTCTGACCCACGGGTTTGTCATGGCCGAAGACGGCCGCAAGATGTCGAAGTCACTGGGCAATACGGTCGTGCCGGCCGAAGTTAACGACAAATACGGCGCGGAAATCCTGCGCCTGTGGGTCGTGTCCGAAGATTATTCCGGCGACCTTCGTATCGGCGAAGGGATGCTGAAGCAGCTGACGGACTATTACCGCCGCTTCCGCAACACGCTGCGCTGGCTTCTGGGCAATCTTGCCTATTACGAACCGGAAAAGCGTGTCGCGGCAGCGGATATGCCGGACCTGGAACGCTGGGTCCTGCATCGTCTGGCCGGGCTGGACGCGACCGTCCGCAAGGGCATCGATACCTATGACTTCACGCTGATCTTCCGCGAGTTGCATGAGTTCTGTGCGGTCGATCTGTCGGCCTTCTATTTCGATATCCGCAAGGACGCGCTCTACTGCGATGCGCCGGACAGCCCGCGCCGTCTGGCGGCACTGACGGTGCTGGATATCCTGTTCGACTGTCTGACCGCATGGCTTGCGCCGATCCTGAGCTTCACGACTGAAGAGGCGTGGCTGGCCCGGGAAGGCGACGCGCCGGACTGTTCGGTCCATCTGCGGCAGTTCCCGGACGTGCCCGCGGACTGGCGTTTCCAGGACGATGCGGAAGCAGCGCGCTGGAAGACCCTGCGCGAGGTGCGCCGCGCGGTGACGACGCGGCTGGAACGTGAACGCAAGGAAAAGACCATCGGGGCCAGCCTGGAAGCGGCAGTGACGGTCCACGCAGACGCGGCGACGCTGGCGGTCCTGAACGGTTTCAGCGACATGGAACTGGCCGACTTCTTCATCACGTCGGGCGCAAGGACGGTGGCGCTGGCCGACGCGGGGGATGGTGAAACCCTGCGGGTCGACTTCGCGCGGGCCGACGGCGCCAAATGCGAACGGTGCTGGAAGGTGCTGCCGGATGTCGGGACCCATGCAATGCCGGGCACCTGCGGGCGCTGTTCGGACGCGGTTGCCGGTCTGTCGGAAGCCGCGGAATGAGCGTCACCCCGATGTCCGAATCCGCCTACAAGGGGCGGATGCAGCGCCTATGCCTGATAATCGCAGCGGCCGTCTTCGTGGCCGACCAGATTTCCAAGCCGATTGTCCTTTCGGCCTTCGGGGCTGACACCTGCGTGCCGGCGTTCGAACGGGTCGCCGTTCTGCCGTTCTTCAATTTGGTGCTGGTCTGCAATCAGGGTGTCAGCTTCGGCCTGTTTTCAACCGACTGGGTCTATGCGCCGTTCATCCTGGCGGCCATGGCGATTGTGATTGCTATGGTGGTCTGGTGGGTGTTCGTACGCGGGTCCGAACGCCTGTTGACGGTTCTGGCGGGCGGGCTGGTCATCGGCGGGGCGTTCGGCAATGCGCTGGACCGCGTGCTTTATGGCGCGGTGGTCGATTTCCTGGACCTGCATGTCGCAGGGTACCACTGGCCGGCCTTCAACATCGCCGATTGCGCGATTGTCGTTGGCGCCGCACTGTTCGTATGGGACGCCTTGTTCGGACGGTCGAATACACCTACCTAGTGGACGTGGTGGAAATGGCCGACTGCTGTGGTATAATCTTGAGATGATGGCGAAAATGACACGTCTGAAAAGGTCAGTGACCGGCGTCGCCGCGGCGGTTGTCGCGGGTCTGTTCGTCGCCGGGTGTGGCGGTGGTGGAACCGGGCAGATTCTTGGTCTGGACCGGCAGACGCCGGATGAATTCGCCGTTGTTGCCCGGGCACCGCTGACCCTGCCGCCGGATTTCGGTCTGCGCCCGCCCGACCCGGAAGGTCAGCGCTATCAGGATCTTCAGGCCCGGGACCAGGCACAGCGCGCGGTGTTCGGCGACAACGCACTGGAACGCCAGCGTGAACTGGAAATCCGGCAACGGGAAGCAGGCGCCACGGACGGTGAAATCGCGCTTTTGAACCGGTTTGGCGCGTTGGAAGCGGACCCCAGCATCCGCCGCACGATTGATGAAGAAACCGCCGCCCTGGCTGCGGAACAGGAATCCTTCATCGACGGGCTGGTCTTCTGGCGCGACACGTCGCCCGCCGGGGATATCATCGATTCGAACGAGGAGACGCGCCGGATTCAGGGCAACGCCGCCCTGGGGCAACCGGTGACGCAGGGGCAGACGCCGATTATCACGCGCAGCGGCGAAGAATCCTTCTTCGAATGGCCTTTCTGACCGCCGGGACCGGTCGACTACAGCAATCTGTTCAGCGAATTTCCGTCCCATGACTGGTCAATGGGGGCGATGTTGCTTATCTGGGTAGACATCGCCGATGAACCGCCCAGGAACGGAACGATACAGCCCATGATTTTCAGGAAGTCGATTTTCTTTGCCCTTGCGCTTGCCTTGGTCGCGCCGGGGACGGGACGGACCGCATTGGCCGATGTCTTTGGTGCCAGAGAGGCAGTGCTGGACAACGGCATGCGGATCGTCGTTGTCGAAAACAGCCGCGCGCCGGTGGTGACCCACATGGTCTGGTACCGGGCCGGGGCGATGGACGAACCGCCGGGCCGGTCAGGCATTGCGCATTTCCTGGAACACCTGATGTTCAAGGGGACCGACACGCGGGCGGCCGGGGAATTTTCCGATATCGTCGCGCGCAACGGCGGACAGGAAAACGCCTTCACATCCCAGGATTACACCGCCTATTACCAGTCGGTTGCAAGCGACAGGCTGGAACTCGTGATGTCGCTGGAAGCGGACCGCATGGCGAACCTGAATATCGATCCCGCACATTTCGAACCGGAACGCAGCGTCGTCCTGGAAGAACGGTCCCAGAGAACGGACAGCGACCCGTCCAGCATTCTTTGGGAACAGACGGGCGCCGCCCTGTACCGGAACCACCCGTACGGCATTCCCATCATCGGCTGGCGCCATGAGATAGAGGAACTGCGGGTCGAAGACGCTATCGAGTTCTATGACCGGTACTATGCGCCGAACAACGCGATCCTGGTTGTATCGGGCGACACCACACTGGAAGAGGTGGTTGGGTTGGCGGAAACCTATTATGGGCCGATTCCGGCCGCGGAATTGCCCGAACGGCCGGTGTGGCGCGAACCGCCCATGCCCGCGTCCACGGTCGTGACCTATCGCGATCCGCGCGTTCAGCAACCGACCCTTGCCATCCAGCGGCTGGCCCCCAGTTGGGGCACCCATGCGACGGATACGGACCGCATATATGCCCTTCAGGTGTTGAGCGAGATTCTGGGCGGCGGATCCACCAGCCTTCTGTATAGAGGTCTGGTTGTCGATCAGGCGGTCGCTGTGTCGGCGGGTAGCTGGTACAGCGGAAGCGTGCGCGGACCCGGCAGCTTTGGTTTCTATGTCAGCCCGCGCGGCGGTGTCGACCTGGACGTTGCGGAAGACAGCCTGCGAACGGCGGTGGACCGCATCCTTTCGGACGGCATCACGGAAGATGAGGTGACGCGCGCCATCACCCGCCTGCAGGATGCCGCCGTGACGGCGCTGGACAGCCTGAGCGGCCCCGCAAACCAGATAGGCCGCGCCCTGACCGTTGGTATTCCGCTTTCCGAAATCGAAGCCTGGCCGGATCGGATCGGCGCCGTGACGGTGGATCAGGTGAACGATGCCCTGCGTGACGTGCTTGACGGTGAGGGAGAGGTTGTCGGCCGTCTGCTGACGGCACAGGACCAGGGGGCTGACGAGGGATGACAATCATGATGAAAAGATTTCCGATCCTGTCGTTCGCCGCTGCGCTGTTCCTGGCGGTCGCTCTGCGCCCCGCAATGGCAGAGGTCACGGTTGAAGAGGTCGTAAGCCCCGGCGGCATCACAGCCTGGTTCGTGCGCGACGATACGGTGCCTGTCCTGTCGCTGGAATTCACCTTCCGGGGGGCCGGGTCGACCAATGACCCGCCCGGTCTGGACGGCGTCGCGGCACTGACCGCCTATACGTTGGATGAAGGGGCCGGCCCCTATGACAGTCAGGCGTTCCAGCAGCGGCTGAACGACATGTCCATATCGCTGTCGTTCGATGCGGGACTGGACGGTTTCTCGGGGTCCTTCTATGCGCTGAACCGCTATCGGGACGATGCGGTGGACCTTCTGCGTCTGGCGCTGCACGAACCGCGCTTCGATCAGGAACCGGTCGACCGGATCCGCGCCCAGATGCTGTCCGGTTTGCGTCAGGACGCGACGGACCCGCAGGCAATGGCGGGGCGGGCACTGATGGAGGTGCTGTTTGACGGTCACCCCTATGCACGGCCGTCGGACGGTCGTATCGAAACCCTGCCCAATGTGACGCCGGACGATCTGGACCGGTTCCGCCGACAGGTGCTGACGCGGGACCGTTTGTTCATCGGCGCGGTGGGCGACATCGAACCTGCGGAACTGGGACTGATCCTGGATCGCGTGTTCGGCGACCTTCCGGCGGAAGGAACCGTGGCGGACGTACCGGACATTCAAACCCCGGCGGTGCCGGGCACGCTGGTTATCGACCAGGATGTGCCGCAGACGACGATCCTGTTTTCACAGCCCTGGATCGGGATCGATGATCCGCGTTTCTATGCCGGGATGATCATGAACTATGTGCTGGGCGGCGGGTCCTTCCGGTCGATCCTGACACAGGAAATCCGAGTTCAGCGGGGGTTGGTCTATTCCGTCTATTCCTTCCAGCATCCGATGGAACATGCCGCCCTGTTGCGGGGCGGCGCGGGAACCCAGAACGCGCGGGCCGGGGAAACCGTCGCCCTGGTGCGCGAAGTGATTGCCCGCCTGCGCGATGAGGGGCTGGATAGCACTGACATCGCCGATGCAAAGACCTATCTGACCGGGTCTTATGCGCTGCGGTTTACGAATTCTTCCAGTATCGCAAGCCAGCTTGCGTCGATGCAGTATCTGGATTTCCCCATCGACTACTTCCAGACACGCAACGAACGGATCGAACAGGTCACGGAAGCGGAAGTGAACGCACTGGCCGCGGAAATGCTGGCGCCCGATCAGCTGACCTTTGTCCTGGTCGGCCGCCCGGACGGTGTGACGCCCACAATCGACTATGCGCCCACACAATAGGGGGGCCGCGACCGGAAAGGCGCATTAGTTTCCCCGGTCCGTTCCGAACGGACTTGAGGGGCGGCGGGGCACGTTATATGGTCCCGGCCTCTCGCCCAATCCCGCATGGAAGGAGCCCGACCATGGCCGACATCGCCGCCGCCGAAACCCAAGCATCCAACGACGAATCCGGCGCCCATGAGGCCGGGCCGACGGAAACCGCTACCGGCGCGCGCCTGCGGTCCTTCATCGAACGGATCGAACGGCTGGAAGAAGAAAAGAAGGCGCTGGCCGACGATATCAAGGAAGTCTATTCCGAAGCGAAGGGTCAGGGTTTCGACACCAAGACCATGCGCAAGATCGTGTCCCTTCGGAAGAAGGACCCGGACGACCGGGCGGAAGAAGACGCGCTGCTGGACACATATTTGTCCGCGCTGGGGATGGCCTGACGACCATCCCCCGACCGGGGTCTCCCGGGGCGCTAGGCCGCCTTGTGCGCCGTTTCCAGAACGTCGATTTCGATCTTCGACATATCCATCAATGCACCCGTAACCCGTGCCGCGGCGTCCGGGTCGCCGGAATTCATCAGGCGCGGCAAAGCTTCGGGTACGATCTGCCAGTGCACGCCGAACCGGTCCTTCAGCCATCCGCATTGACCCGGTTCCCCGCCATCGGCGGTCAGCGTTTCCCATAGTGCATCCGTCTCATCCTGATCCTTCGTCAGGACGGATACGGACATCATGTGCGACGGGGCAGGGGCGGGGTTGCCACCCAGGATCATGTAGGGGGCACCCGCCAGCGTCATTTCGATGACCATCGGCGGTCCCTTCGGGTCGGGTCGGAAGGTGCTTTCTATCCGGCTGTCCGGCAGGCACAGGGCATAGAACTCGGCGGCGTCTTCCACATCTTGCCCCCGCAGGAAAAGACAGGTCCGGACCTTCTTCTTCAATCCGGCACAGGATGACGGGTCATCGGCGATGGTCTTTGCCAGGTCGTTCAACTGTTCGGACGCGGCGGACCAACCCGGTTCGAAGCCCATTTCCAGGTGTTTCTGTTTGTCGTCTTCGGTTGTGTGACGCGCCCCCCATGTCAGTGTCGTTTTTCCGCCCGGCGCATCGGCCAGGACGACATAGCCCGTCATGAACGATGTTTCCCGCGGTACGAAACCCTTCCCATAGCCATCGGTGAAGGTCAGGCGTTCACCGTCCACGACTTCAAGAAAGATGCCGTCGACATCGATTTGCGTACCGTCCGGTCCCTGCATCACCGTGCGCATGATCCCGCCGGGGGTCAAATCGACCTCCGCCTCCGTCACCATCCATGGTTTCGGGCAATACCATTTCTTCAGCAGGTCCGGTTCCGTCCAGCAGCGCCAAACCGTGTACCGGGGCGCGTCGATCGTTCGCTGGAGTTCCAGCACCATGCCTTGTGTGTTTATTTTTATGTCAGTCATTGCGGTGTTTCCTGTTGTCCTGTGGTCTTGATGTCTGCACGCCGCCCCGGAAAAAGGAGGCGGATATACCGGTCCAGGTGATCGCACGCATCCAGTGCGACCTGTGTATCGTTTCCGGCCTTGGCCAGAATGAACGCGCCCTGGAGGACCGTTTGCGTGTGGGCCGCCAGACTGGCGGCGCTGGGACTGGTCTTGTCCCCATAACGGTCGATTGTGGCCTGAAAGTCGGGTTCCAGCGTCGCAGCGTGGCCGTATATGCTGTCGGCACAGGCGTCGCGGATCGCGGGACTGTCCAGAAACATTTCCTGGACCATGGTTCCGACAACACAGGTGAATTCTGAAACGGCGCCTTCGATCAGTGAGCGGCGCAACGCGACATAACCCAGGATGCGGTCCAGCGGGTCCGCGGCACGGTGATAGTCCGCATTCGCGAACATCGCGCCCGTGACGTCGGACCAGTGCCTTGCCGCCGCGACACCCAGATCTTCCTTGCCGGCGAAATAATGGAAGAACGCACCCTTGGTTACACCGGCGGCGGCGCAGAGGTCATCGACGGTGGTCGCGCTGTATCCCTTTTCACGAAGAATGGTCAGGGCGACATTCAAAAGCTTGTCGCGCGCGGTCGGCTTCTTGGTGTGTTTATCCGTTTGCATAAATTAAACATACCGACCGGTTGGTATGTTTGCAAGAAAATTTCGAAGCCTGGATGCGCCGGTGGAAAGCCGGATTCGGTCAGATGTCGGAAGTTGACCCCTGTGTGGCCCGATGCAAGTCGCGGGCGTCAGCAGTTTGGCCGCAGCCGGACCAGTCCCCAGCCGAACGTGTCATCGCGCCCGGTCGTGCCCAGGTCTGTCGCATAACGCTGAAGCGACCGTCGGATCAGATCCGGGTCGGGGTCGAAGCCCATCTGCAGATGAATGGCCACCATGGCGGTCACGAAAGGCGCGGCAAAGGATGTCCCGCTTTGCACCATCTGCCCGTGCGGGGTCTGGGTAGGGACGTCCACGCCCGGCGCGGCAAAGTCGATATAGTCACCCCGGTTTGCATGGCGGTAGAGTTCCAGCGACCGGTCGACCGCTGTCACGGCCAGACTTTCCGGATGTGCGGCAGGCCACGCCGGGGGGGCCGCGGGCCCGTTGTTGCCCGCGGCAGACACTAGCAACAGTCCCTGTTCGCGCGCACGGTTGATGGCCAGGCGCATGACGGCATTTTCCGACCCGGCGATGGAAAGGTTCGCGACCTTCACATCATTGCCTACCAGCCAGTCCACCGCACGGACCATGGCTGCCAGATTTCCGCGTTCGCGACCGTCGCGTTGTTCGAAGATGTTTGCCGCATACAGGCGCGCGCCCGGCAACAGGCCGGCGGGCAGATTGCTGACCGACCGCCCGATCAGCAATATCGCAACGGCGGTGCCGTGGTCTTCGGCAGCGGGAACGCGTCCTTCGCGCAGGAAGCTTTGAAAGATGATACGCCGGCCACGCAGCGCCGGATGGTCCGTATCCACAAACCCGTCGATCTGACCCAGCGTAATTCCGGCGCCGCAGCTTTCCGATACGTCCCCCCAGCCGGACAGTTCGCGGGTGAAGTCACCCTGAACCTGTGCGACCTGCCGATAGGGCGGGTTCCCGCGCGACAGGTCCATCAGGTCGTTCGCGCTGATCATCAGGTTGGGGAAACGCGCGCGGATGTCCCTTAGTGCCTCTGCCACATCAACGGCGTTTGGCGTGCGAAGGACCACCAGGGTGAAGCCCAGTTCCTCCATCCGGTTGTTTTCCAGGACCCGATAGCCATCGTTTTCCAGTTGGAAAATCTGTTCGTCGGTCGGATCGACCAGAATGACTTCGCGTTCTTCAATGGGGCGGTCCGTGCGCGGAAGGAAACCGTCCGAATCAACTTCGCGGCTGTTTCGCGTGCCGATGGCGACACCGTTTTCGTCATATTCCAGGATGCGCCAACCCTGCGCATTGACCGCATCGGGAAGCATGGGTGCCATCAACAGTATAAAGAGAAGCGGGATCAATCCGGACAAGCGGAACGCGGCCAAGGAAACGCGCATCATGTGCCCTGCCTATTCGATACATTCCCGTTCGCAAGCCGGGATTAATATACCAATTTTCGCTGATTAGTCCCGCGACAAAAGCGCAATCCAGTCATCTTCTGACAGGATTGTAATGCCGAGTTCGGCGGCCTTCTTCGCCTTTGACCCCGCATCCGCGCCGACGACAACATAGTCGGTCTTCTTCGACACTGAGCCTGACACTTTCGCGCCCAGGCTTTCCGCCCGCGCCTTTGCTTCGCTGCGGGTCATTTTCTCAAGGCTTCCTGTGAAGACGACGGTCTTGCCCGACACGGGCGACCCGGTATCGGCAGGCGCCGTGACATCGGTTACCGTCAGTTCCGCCGCCAGTGCATCCAAAACCTCAAGATTGTGCGCTTCGGCGAAAAAGGCGGACAGGCTGTCCGCTGCAGCCATTCCAACAGTGTCGATGCCGGTCAGGTCGGCATAGGCCTGGCCGATCAGGTCCGGCTTCTTGTGTTCATCCGGATGGGCCGCGCGTTCGTCCGCCGCCTTTGCCATTTCCGCCCGCCAGTTGGAAAGGGAACCGTAGGCGCGTGCCAGAAGCTTTGCCGTCGTTTGCCCGACATGTCGGATGCCCAGCGCATAAATGAAACGGTCCAGGCCAATTTCCCGTCGGTCTTCGATGGCGGAAAGCAGGTTGTCGACGGACTTCTCCTTCCAACCTTCCCGTGTCAGCAGATCATCGCGCCGCGCACCCATCCGGAAGATATCCGCCGGTCCCTGGATCAGCCGGTCGCGCCAGAACTCTTCGATGCTTTTGGTGCCCAGCCCTTCGATATCGAACGCGTCGCGGCTGACGAAATGTTTCAGCCGTTCGACGGCTTGTGCCTCGCAGATCAACCCGCCCGTACAACGCCAGACGACTTCGCCTTCTTCCCGCGCGACCTCGCTGTCGCAGATCGGGCAGGCATCGGGGAATTGAAAGGGTTGGCCGCCGCCGTCCCTTACCACTTCCAGCACCTGCGGGATGACATCGCCTGCACGCTGGATGCGCACGGTGTCCCCCGCCTTCACACCCAGGCGTTCGATTTCATCCTGATTGTGCAGCGTCGCGCGGGAAACCACGACCCCGCCCACCGTGACCGGCGTCAAGTTCGCCACGGGCGTGAGGGCGCCCGTTCGCCCGACCTGCACGGTTATATCCTCGATCACTGTTTCCGCCTTTTCGGCGGCGAACTTGTGGGCGATGGCCCAGCGCGGCGCGCGGCTGACCTGACCCAGGCGTTCCTGCCAGTCCAGCCGGTCGACCTTGTAGACCACCCCGTCAATGTCGAAGGGCAGGGTGGCCCGCTGTTCCCCGATCAGCCGGTAATGGGCCAGTACCTCCTCCAGCGACCGGCACAGTGCTGTCGGATGGTTCAGGGAAAAGCCCAGTTCCTGCAGTCGTTCACGGGCGCCGGACTGGGTGTCCGCCAGCGGTTCCGACAGGTCACCCCAGGCATAGCCGAAGAAATGCAGGGGGCGGGCGGCGGTAATCGACGTATCCAGTTGGCGGATCGACCCGGCCGCCGCGTTGCGCGGGTTGGCGAACACTTTCTGTCCGGCTGCCTGCTGGCGTTCGTTCAGCGACAGGAAATCGTCCTTTCGCATATAGACTTCGCCACGCACTTCCAGCACCGACGGGGCGCCGGAAATACGGTCCGGCACATCGGCCAGCGTCTTCATGTTGGCGGTGATATCCTCACCCTCGCTGCCATCGCCGCGCGTCGCGGCATAGACCATTTCCCCGTCTTCATACCGGATGGACGCGGAAAGCCCGTCGATCTTGGGCTCTGCCAGGATCGCCACCTCATCCCCGTCACCCAGACCAAGAAATCGGCGGACCCGCGTGATGAAATCCGCCACGTCCTCATCGGAAAAGGCATTGCCCAGCGACAGCATCGGCTTCACGTGCCGGATTTTGGAGAACCCGGATTTCAGGGCCGCGCCGACCCGGTGGGTCGGGCTGTCCTTGCGGATCAGGGCGGGGAATCGGGCTTCGATCGCATCATTCCGGCGGCGCAGCGCGTCATAGTCCGCGTCCGTGATTTCAGGTTCGTCATCCTTGTGGTAGCGCGCGTCGTGATAGGCGATTTCCATCGCAAGACGGGCCAGCTCCTGCCGGGCCTGCGCTTCGGTCAGGGCATCGATATCGATGCTGTCGGTGCTCATGCGCGGGCCCCTTCCAGCAGTTTATCCGCTGCTGCACGGGCTTCTTCGGTGACATTGGCGCCGGCCAGCATGCGGGCCACTTCTTCCCGCCGGTCGTGCGGGTTCAGCGTGTCGACGACGGTCGCGGGTTTGCCGTCGTCGCGGGCTTCCTTTGCCACGCGCCAATGGGCGGCGCCGCGGGCGGCCACCTGCGGCGAATGGGTGACGACCAGCACCTGCAGGCGTTCCGCCAACCGGCTGAGCCGTTCGCCGACCGCCGCCGCCGTTGCGCCGCCGACACCGGAATCCACCTCGTCAAACACCAGGGTCGGGACCGTGCCGACTTCCGCCAGCGCCACCTTGATCGCCAGCAGAAAGCGGCTGAGTTCCCCGCCTGACGCGACCTTTTCCAGCGGACCTCCCGGCATGCCGGGGTTCGTGATGACCTGGAACCCGACCTGGTCACAGCCCAGACGGCCCCATTTTCCTTCTTCCACCTGTTCGACCAGGGTCGTGAACTGGGCGCGGTCCAGCTTCAATGGCGGCAGTTCGGCGTTCACGGCCCGGTCCAGCCTTTCCGCCGTTTCACGGCGTTTTGCGGACAGCGCCGCCGCGGCGGTGCGGAACTCGGCCAGGGCGTCATCCGCCTGTTTGGTCAGTTTGGCGATCCGTTCCTCCCCCGCGTCGATCAGGGCAAGGCGTTCGGCGAACTCCAGGCTTTTCGCCGGCAGATCGTCCACCTGACAGCCATGCTTGCGTGCCGCATCGCGCAGTGCGAACAGGCGTTCTTCGATGGTCTCAAGTTCCGCCGAATCCGCGTTAAGGTCCGATCCGACACGGTTCAGGGTGGCCGCGACCTCTTCCAGTTCCACCGCGGCGCGGTCCAGCCCGGCAATCGCGTCGTTCAGCCGTTCCCCCGCCAGTGCGGCGACCCGGTCCAGTGCACGGCGCGCCTGTCCCAGTGCCTCGTCCGCGCCGGACGACCCGGACAGATGGTCCGTTGCCGTCGTAATGGCCTCGCTCAATTTTTCGGCGTTCTGCAGGAAAGCCCGCTTTTCGGCCAGTTCCTCTTCTTCCCCCATGGCGGGGGCAAGCTTGTCCAGCTCTGATGAAACGAAACGCAGATAGTCTTCTTCCTTGCGGGCGGCTTCGGCCTTTGCCGTTGCGTCGGTCAGTGCTTTTCTTGCCGCCTGCCAGCGGTCGAAGGCCAGTGCCGTTCCTTCCCGCGTCCGCATCAGTCCGCCATAATCATCCAGCAGGTTGATATGCGTGGTGGCATCCATCAGCCCATGCTGGTCGAACTGACCCTGGACTTCGACCAGGCTTTCGCCGATTTCACGCAACAGGCCGATGCTGGCCGGTTCGTCATTGACGAATGCCTTGCTGCGGCCGTCGTTGGAAACGGTGCGACGCAGGATCAGCCGGTCTTCGATCGGAAGGTCGTTGTCCCGCAGAACCTGGAGGACCGGGTGATCATCTTCCAGTTCAAACTCGGCAGTGATGGATGCACGTTCCGCGCCCGGGCGGACCAGGCGGGCTTCGGACCGCCGGCCCAGGGCCAGACCCAGGGAATCAAGAAGAATGGATTTACCGGCGCCCGTTTCCCCGGTCAGGACGGACAGGCCCGACGGAAAGGTCAGGCTCAACTTGTCGATCAGGATGATGTCGCGGATCGTAAGCCCGGTCAGCATGATGGCGCGGTGCTTCCCACCTCAGAATATCCAGGACCAGGTCCAGCTGATCCAGGAATCCTCGTCCGGCGCGTCCAGTCCCTGACCGTCCAGCAGGGCATAGGAATCGGCATACCAGGGGCTGCCCGGGAAGTTGTATCCCAGGACCGCGGCGGTCCGCTCCGCCTCCTGCTGGATGCCAAGCGCGTAATAGCTTTCCACCAACCGGTGCAGGGCTTCCGGCACGTGGGTGGTTGTTTCGAAATGCCTGATGACCGCCTGGAACCGGTTGATTGCGGCCAGGTGTTCTTCCCGCCGCTGATAGAAGCGGCCGATGTCCATTTCCTTGCCGGCAAGGTGGTCAAAGGTCAGGTCGATCTTCAGAGTCGCGTCGCGGGCATATTCCGAATCGGGAAAACGGCGGACGACTTCCTGCAGTCCGTCCAGCGCAAGCCTTGTGATCCGCTGGTCACGGCCGACATCGACAATCTGTTCATAATAGGACACCGCCCGCAGGTAATAGGCATAGGCGATGTCCCGGTTGCCGGGATGCAGTTCGATGAACCGGTCCAGCGCGATGATCGCCTCGTCATACAGGCCCGCGCGGTAGTTCACATAGGCCGCCATAAGCTGTGCCTTGGTCGCCCAGACCGAATAGGGGTGCTGGCGGTCAACTTCTTCGAATGCATCGACGGCACCGTCGAAATTCTGAACCTCCAACCGGTCCAGAGCCTCGTTATAAAGTTCCTCTACCGGGCGTTCGACATAGACCGGTTCATCGTCGCCGCACCCGCTAATCAACAGGCCCAGACACGCAATGAGGGCCAGTCGGGATGCGGCGGTAAGGCGGGCGCTCAAAATGCGCATACTGATGTTACTCCGTCGGATAGGCGGGATTCTTCATGACTGCGGCGGCAATATATCACCATGCCCATGAATGGAAAAAGCGAATCCGTGCGGGAACTTCAAGCCCGCCCGGTGCATTTCAGGTGAAAAACGGAGGCCGCGACCCGGTGACGGGCCGTCCGAAACCGGTCAGGCCACTTCGATCATCGAAGAAGACGGCACGACATCGTAATTCGCACGGTCGGAGAACAACTCACGCAGCAGCAGGTTGTTCAGCGCATGGCCGGTCCGGCGGCCCTTGAAATGGCCCAGGATCGGTCCGCCTGCCAGCGACAGATCACCGATGCAGTCCAGCGCCTTGTGGCGCACGAACTCGTCTTCGAACCGAAGCCCGTCGCTGTTCATGATGCGGTCGCCGTCGATCACGACCGCATTGTCCAGGCTGCCGCCACGGCCAAGTCCGGCCGCGCGCATGGCTTCGACTTCATGCAGGAAGCCGAAGGTCCGTGCCTTGGACAGTTCGCGCTTGAAGGAAACGTCGCTGACTTCCAGGAAGATTTCCTGGTGGCCGATGGCTTGGCTGTCGAAGTCGATGCCCATCGCCATGGTGAAGCGGCGGCCCGGCTCAAGCGACGCATGAGACTGACCGTTTTCCACCGCGACCGGCTGCTTGACGCGCACGACGGTGCGTTCGGCCGACTGTTCGACCACGCCCGCGCATTCGATCAGGAAAACGAAAGGTTCGGAACTGCCGTCCATCACGGGGACTTCCGGCCCGTTCAGTTCGATGACGGCATTGTCGACACCGCAGCCCGCAAGCGCGGCCATCAGATGTTCGATCGTGGCGACGCTGCCCTGATGTTCATTGCCGATGGTGGTGCACAGCCGCGTGTCGATGACATGGTCGAACCGGGCCGGAATATCGCGCGCACCGTTTTTCAGGTCCGTGCGGCGAAACAGAATGCCCGTGCCGGGTTCGGCCGGGTTCAACGTCATTTCGATCGGGAGGCCGCTGTGCAGACCGACGCCGCTGCAATCGATGGGCGCGGCCAGCGTGCGCTGAAAAAGCCCTTCGGTCAGGCCGTTATGAGCCAATTCCGAAAGTTCCGACATCCCATCCAACATGCTCATGTCCTGTTCGAACCGATACGGTTCCGCTAACGTTTAAAGTCCATACGCAACGCGGGTTAATTTGATTTCCCCGTCACCCCTGTTTCGGTCCTGCCGCCCGTCCAAACCCGATGGCGTCGCGGCAATTTCCGATGTCATTGGGTCTATCACCCGCTACGCAAGGCCTCAAATCAACATGTGTTGCACTTTGTTACGTTATTCGGGATTTGCCGAAAATATCTAAAAGTTTGAAAAGCAACGATTCCCGCCCTTTCATGATGCAAATATCGCGCCGCCCGTGGCGGCGGCGCACGGGCGGACGATGGACCGGATTAAAGGGGGGGCGTGGAGGCCCGGCTAGCTGCTTCTGACTTCCTGCAGGAAGCTGTCCAGCCGGCCCTTCAGCAACTCCGATTGCCGGGCGAGTTCGCTTGCGGTGGCCAGAACCTCGTTCGATGCAGCGCCGGTCTGACTGGCTGCGTCGCGAACCGTGCCGATGTTCTGGTTTACATCATGGGCCGCGGTGGACACGGATTCGACATTCCGCGAAATCTCGTTGGTCGCGGAATTCTGTTCCTCCGTCGCGGCGGCAACGGCTGTGGCCACTTCCTGGACGCTGGCGATCTTGCGGGCGACATCCTCGATGGACGCGACTGCAGCCTTCGATCGTTCCTGAACGTCTTTAATCTGGTTGGCGATTTCTTCCGTTGCCTTTCCGGTCTGCCCGGCCAGGTTCTTCACCTCTTCAGCGACGACGGCAAAACCTTTCCCGGCCTCACCCGCTCTGGCGGATTCGATCGTCGCATTCAGCGCCAGAAGGCTGGTCTGTTCCGCAATCTCCTGGATAAGCCCGACGATGGCGCCAATTTTTTCGGCCGCATCCGCCAGTTGGCGCACTTCGGTTTGCGTGGAATCGGTCTGTGCGGCGGTTTCGCTGCTCAACCGGCTGGCATTCGCGACCTGCTGGCTGATCTCTCCGATCGATGCGGAGAGCTCAGTCGTTGCGGTCGCGACCGTCTCCACGCTGTGTGACGTCTCCTCGGATGCGTTGGCGACGGTTTCCGCGCGCATCGTGGAACTTTGCGCGAACTCGTTAAGCGAATTCGCCGTCTGCTCGAGTTCGGTGGAAGCGGCGGCCAGTTGGGAAATCATTTCCTCCGCATCTTTTTCGAATGCCTGGGTGACTTCCCGCAGCCGTTCGGCGCGCGCAAGTTCCTTTTCCTGTGCGATAGCCGCTTCCTTCTGGGCTTCGGCGGCTTCATTTCGAAGGTGCTCGGCTTCAATCTGTGCCTGGCGGAACACTTCCATGGCGCTCGCCATTTCGCCAATTTCGTCGCCGCGCCCGGTGCCTGGGACCGTGACGTCATTGTTGCCCCCGGCCATTTCCGACATGGTCGCGGTCATGTTGGTAATCGGCGTTGAAATCGCCTGGTTCAGCATGAAGTACGCGGCGATGGCGATCGCGATGCCCAGCAGGGCCCCCACGATCAGGCTTATGCGCGCGGTCGCGGTCGCGGTGTCCTGCGCCTCGATTGCCGCATTCCGAAGCGTGTCTGCATATCCCTCCAACTCCGCATAGGCCGCATTCAGGTCTTGCAGATAGGTCAGTCCGGCGCCGTTCGCTTCCATTTGACGGCCGTGGTCCACCGTCAACGGATTGCGCATAAGCTCAATCTGCTGGCGGGCGGTTTCACGCCATGCAGCAGTGATGGCGATATAGGATTCCAGCATTGAAAGCGCACCCGCGTCGGTACCCAGCGATCCCAGCAATTCTTCGGCCGACTGGTCAAAGGCCGCGCCCGCCTGTTCAAAACGGTCGATTTCGCTTCGGTCGCCGGACAGAAGCAGCCCGCGCACCGACAGCAACTGTTCCACGCCGTGCTCGTGCATGTTTGCAAGTGTCGTGAGGTCTTCGGAGACCTGTTCGACAACATCGCGTTCATGACGGCTTTGACCGGATGTCACCTCGTTGACCAAGGTTCCAAGGACCAGAATTGCCAACAGGGCCCCGAAAATGATCAGCAGTTTGTTGCGGATCTTAAGATTGGCAAAGTAGTGCATCTCGCGTCTCCTCTCCCCCAGGCCTAGAAATTGAGGCCGGCCGCCAGCCGGCGTTCGAGTTCGGTCAGGTTGAGTTCGGCGGTGATGGCGCCAAGTGTGTTATTCTGGTCGTCTGCGATGCTCATATTGACCTGGACGCGCCAGGTCGCGGTGTCCGCGTGGTATTCCGGTTCGTCAATGAAGACCGCATCCGGGCTGATGTCGGCTGTCTGTTGGAATTTCGCTTCATCCCCCTGCCAGAAGTCGCTGGTGATACCGCTTTGCCCGGCGTTCAGGCCGTTCCGGTTCATGATGAAGATTTCGGTGTATTTACCAACTGATCTGGCCTGCAGCCGGATCAGATAGGTTGATAAGGGACTGGCCAGGACAGAGGTGATCAGCGGCTGGTCATCCAGTTCCCGTTCCTGTCGCCATTGTTGATCCAATGCGTCAATGACGTCTTGTTCGACCGGGCTCTGGGACATCAGTGCTTCAATCACGATTGGTGCCGTCGCCCATTCCTTGATTTCGGCGATGGTCTCTTCGGTGATCAGCTGATCGACGGGCGTTACCAGGGGCTGCGGGTCGTCCGCGAGCGACGGTCCTGTTGCCGCAACGAAAAGGGCACCGAACAGGGGATACGCAAGAATGCGGCAAATCAAGGTTCGCAATGATGTCATGGCTGTTTCCTCTCATCAGCGCGGTCTGCCACGCCTTTGCATTGCGACAGTGCCGACCCTGAATATCGGTAGCCGATTACCGTCGCATTATCTTCGTGTACGATGAGGGAAGGGGTTTAAAGATTGCTTAAAATTTTTGCGAAAATTCGAAAGTGTCGGGTCGGCTCGATGATGCCCACCGGTTTGGCGGCGGAAACGGCGCACATGGTTGTGCCCCTAAAGAAAACGGCGACCGTTCCTTTCGGAAGGCCGCCGCTTCAGTGTCCGGTAATCCGATGGCCGGTGTTCCGCCCATTCGGTAACGGATAGAAGGTGTCTAGTTTGCCTGTCGGCGAAGGAAGGCCGGTATCTCCAGCATTTCCTCTTCCGCTTTGGACGGTGTCAGGTCCTGTGCCGGTGCCGCAGTCTGTTGCGGTTGTGCGGGTTGCGGGGTCGGCTGTTGCGGTGCGGCCTGTTGCGTGGCCGCGGGTTTCGGCGCTGCCGGCTGCGCAGACGGTGCTTTCATCAGCTGCGGTTCGGCGGGCTTCGACGGGGCCGTCTTCTGGGCGTTGAGACCAAGACCCGTCATACGGCTGAACAGGCTTTTCTTGGATCCGACATGGTCAGTCGCATCGCCCCCGTTCATCATTTCCGCTTCACGAAACGGTTCTGCCGGCTTGGCCGGGCCACGCTTCAGTTCTTCCGGGCGGACCGGGCGGGGCGGAATGAAGGCGTCCTTCGGGCGAACCGCTTCCGGTGTTGGTTCCGCAGGCGCCGCAACGGCCTCTGTCTCTGCGGCTTCGGCCTTCGGTGTCGAAACCGTCAGCATGTCATCGAACAGGGCCGGTTCATCGGACTGCGATGCTGCGGGCTGCGCCGTTTCTTCCTCGATGGCGGCGACCGGTGCTTCCGCGGCCTGTTCTTCAACCTGTGCGGCGGAATCATCCATGGCCGGTGCCTCTACGGCCGCTTCCGCGACGTTCAATTCGTCGTCGTACGGGTCTTCCTGTTCGGCTTCCATCGCCACGGTTGCCTGTTCTTCCACAGTGGGTTCCGCGATTTTGCGTGGACGCAGCGGCGTGACGGATGTCGGGCGGGCCGCCGGGCGCGGCATATGGGCCTGGTCGGAATCGATGCCGGTCGCGACGACCGAGACGCGCATCTTGCCTTCCAGCGCTTCTTCGAAGGTGGAACCGAAGATGATGTTGGCGTCCGCATCCACTTCTTCGCGAATGCGGTTTGCCGCCTCGTCTACTTCGAACAGAGTCATGTCCGGACCGCCGGTGATGTTGATCAGGACACCGCGCGCACCCTGCATGGAAACATCTTCCAGAAGCGGGTTCGAAATCGCGCTTTCCGCCGCCAGAATGGCGCGGTTGTCGCCGTCGGCTTCGCCCGTGCCCATCATGGCCTTGCCCATCTCGCTCATGACCGTGCGGATGTCGGCGAAGTCCAGGTTGATGAGGCCCGGCATGACCATCAGGTCCGTCACGCCCCGGACGCCGGAATACAGCACATCATCCGCCATCTTGAAGGCATCGGCGAAGGTTGTCTTTTCATTGGCGACGCGGAAAAGATTCTGGTTGGGAATGATGATCAGCGTATCGACGAATTGCTGCAGTTCTTCGATCCCCTGTTCGGCGGCGCGCATCCGGTGCGCGCCTTCGAAATGGAAGGGCTTGGTCACCACGCCGACCGTCAGCATGCCCTGGTCCCGGCAGGCTTCGGCGATGACCGGGGCTGCGCCCGTTCCGGTGCCGCCACCCATGCCAGCGGTGATGAAGATCATGTTCGCGCCCGCCAGATGTTCCATGGCGTCCGCCATGGTTTCTTCCGCGGCTTCGCGGCCGATTTCGGGCCGTGCGCCCGCACCCAGGCCTTGCGTCACGGTGGCGCCCAACTGGATCTTGCGGTCGGCCTGGGAATGCTTCAGGGCCTGCGCGTCCGTGTTGGCGACGACGAATTCGACGCCTTCCAGGTTGGAGCGGATCATGTTGTTGACCGCGTTGCCGCCGGCGCCACCGACGCCCACCACGACGATGCGCGGCTTGAGGTCCATATCGGTTTCCGGGGCCTGGAAATTGATGCTCATCTTTCGCCTCCTTCGAGCGACCTAAATTACTTGTGCCGACTGGATGCGCGGCGTGATTCGTTTGAAGACCATTCGATTCTCAGGTGATTCGCCGTTTTGGCAGAGAGAATCGGCGGAATTCGTGCGTTTTTCCACAGATCGCGGGAAAAACTGTTGCCTAAAAGCCACGGAACCATCCTCCCACGCGCTGGAACAGGTTTCCGTGATTCGCAGACGATTCGCTGGACGCTCCGCGCGCCTCCCCACAATCGTCCACGGCGAAATGCAACAGCCCCGCCGCGGTGGCAAAGGCCGGTCCGCCGGTCGCTTCCGCCAGGCCTGAAATTTTCAACGGGCGACCGTGGCGCACCTGTTTTCCAAGGATCCGGTTCGCAAGGTCGCGCACGCCGGGAAGCTGGCTTGCCCCGCCCGTCAGGACGACGCGCTGGCCCGCCTGTCCGGCCAGGCCCGATGCCTCCAGCCGGCGGCGCACCAGTTCAAATGTTTCCTCAATGCGGGGGGCGATGATGGACACAAGGAAGCTTTTCGGCACCCGGTTGGGGGATGCGTCGTCTTCCTCTCCGATGCGGGGTGCGTCGATCATGTCGCGGTCGTCGGACGGTGCAGGCAGGCAGGATCCGTAAAGCGTCTTCAGGCGCTCCGCCTGTTGGATTGTCGTGGACAGTCCCCGCGCGATGTCCGCCGTGACATGCTGCCCGCCGACAGAGATGCAGTCACCGTAGATCGCCGCCCCTTCGTAGAAGACGGTGAAACTGGTCGTCCCGCCGCCCATGTCGATGACGGTCGCGCCCAGGTCCTTTTCGTCTTCGACCAGGGCCGACAGTCCCGCGGCATAGGGCGCCAGCACATAGTCCGACACACCCAGGTGACAGCGCGCGATGCAGTTGACCAGATTCTGGATCGCCCCTTCGTTGGCGGAAACAAGGTGCATGCGCACGCCCAGTGTCTGGGCATGCATGGCGCGCGGGTCCTTCAAAAGGGGGCCGCCGTCGATCGTGTAGCCGATGGGGATGGCATGCAGAAGCATCCGGTCGCCCAACTGTGCGTTCTGGCGCGCCTGCTGCAAAATGCGGGTAATGTCGGGGTCCCGCACGGCACCGCCGCCGATTTCCATTTCCTGGGTAACCGTAGCACTGGTCGGGCGTCCGCCATTGATGGACACGATAACGTTTTCGATATTTTCCCCCGCCATCTGTTCCGCGGAATGCACGGCAGACAGGATCGCGCGGTAGGCGCTTTCCATATCGACGATGATCCCTGCCTTCAGCCCGGCGGATTGTTGATGGCTGATCCCCTTCACCCGGATGCGACCGGATTCGGTCACCTCCGCGATGAAACAGCATATCTTCGTCGAACCGACATCAAGCGCCGTCAGTTTGCGTGTCGTAGCCACCTTCGTGTGTACCTTCTAATACCGGCCCATTTTTCCTTCGTCGGGCCCATCATTTTCACTAAATAACAACAACGGTCGAAACCGGGTTCAGGTCTCCTCGCCCAGAAGGCGGTCCTGGACTTCCTGAAGGCCCGGTTCGGTCAGTTCCACCGTCATTCGGTCCGGATAGCGCAGATCTATCGTTCCGACCGCGCGGGACAGAATCTCATGATCGCGTTGATACGATGCAAGACGCTGCCACGCCTCTTCGGCGCCAACTTCCGGAAGAACCACCTCAATTCCGTTTTCCATGCGCAGATTCCAGCGCCGCTGTCCAATGCGTACGGCAGCGACGACGCGGTCTTCGAGTTCCGGTTCGCCGGCCAGCATGGTCAACAGGTCCATCGCGTGGCGTGACGCATCGGGACCGACGACGACATTCAGGTGCGCATGCCTGTGGACGTCCTTTTCCCCGATCACCACGCCGTCCGCATCGATTAGCACGAACTCGCCCTCATGCTGCCAGATGGCGACGGCTTCGCGTTCTTCCACACGGATGATGACGGTATCCGGCAGGGCGCGGCGGACGGCTGCCTGACGGACCCAGCCCAGCCCTTCGATCCGTTCGCGGGCCTCTTCGGGGTTAAAACCGAAGATCGGGTCGCCGACGGAAATGCCCAGCGCGTCCACAAGGTCCTGGCGGTCGGTTTCCTCGCGCCCGACGACATAGACTTCGCGCACGAAAAGTCCCAGACCCGCGCTGGCGGTCATGACGCCGTCGCGGGCCGTGTCCATGAGCCTGGCCGGCATGCCCATATGCCATGCATAGCCGATCGACCCGACGAAGCTTGCAACACACATCGCGCCAAGTGTCGGCATGAACCAGCGCCGCACCCCCGAAAGCCGAAGGCCGCCGGAACGGCGTGCGGCACGTGCCGGTTTCTGACCTGCCGCGGGGGCGGCCTTTGCCGCCTTTCCCGAAGGTTTCTTAGCGCGGGTCAAGTGTCGCATGATGCATTCTCCACCATCCAGCTCACCAGTTCCTCGAACGTCATTCCCAGGTACTTCGCCTGTTCCGGCACAAGGCTCAGCGGCGTCATCCCGGGTTGGGTGTTGACCTCAAGGATGACAAGGCGTCCCGTGTCCGGGTCGTATCGGAAGTCGGACCGGCTAACGCCACGACACCCAAGTGCCACATGCGCCTTTTCCGCGATTTCCATACAGGCGTGGGTCACGGAATCCGGCACGGGCGCCGGACAAAGATGAACCGTCTTGCCGTCGGTATATTTCGCTTCGTAGTCGTAGAAGCCCTGAACCGGTTTCAGTTCGGTCACGGCAAGTGCCTTGCCGCCCATGACGGACACGGTCAGTTCGCGCCCCGCGACATATTCTTCGGCCATCGCCTCGCCGAAGGTCCAGCCTGCGAGGTCCGGTCCGTTGCTGTTCTTCTCGACAATGTAAACGCCGACGGACGATCCTTCCTGTGCCGGTTTTATGACATAGGGGCGGGGCAGGGGGTCATGCCCCGCGCGCAGCGCATCCAGGTCGGCGATAACATGTTCCGCGGTCGGCAGGCCCGCCATCCGGAAAAGCTGGATGGAAAGTGGTTTGTTCATCGCAATCGTGGACGCGACGCGGCCCGAATGCGTATAGGGGATCGCCATCATGTCCAGCAGCCCCTGAACCGCGCCGTCTTCGCCCCACCGGCCGTGCAGCGCATTGAAGACCACGTCGGGGCGCGGATCCTCCAACTGCGAAATCAGGGTCGCCACATCGCCGTTCATGTCGATTTCACGGACGTCGTAACCCGCGCGGACCAGCGCGTCGGCGCATTCCCGGCCGGAAGAAAGGGAGACGTCGCGTTCCGCCGACCAGCCGCCCAGCAATACCGCAACGGATGTCGTCATGGCGTGTCCCTCCCGATGCGTTTGATTTCCCACGTAAGCTCGATGCCCTGGGTTTCCCTGACGCGGCGGCGCACCGTCTCGCCCAGCTCTTCCAGATCCCGCGCGGTCGCGCCGCCGGTATTGATCAGGAAGTTGCAGTGCTGTTCGGAGACCATGGCCCCGCCGACCGCATGGCCGCGCATGCCGGCCGCATCGATCGTCTGCCACGCCTTGCCGCCTGGCGGATTGCGGAATGTGGACCCGCCGGTCCGGCTTCGGATCGGCTGGGTTGAGGTGCGGCTTTGCTGTATTTCGTCCATGCGGGCGCGGATCGCCGTTTCGTCCCCCGGTTCGCAGGCAAAGCGTGCGCGTACGAAAATCCAGTCGTCGGGCACCGCGGAATGGCGGTAATCGAACCCCATGTCCGCGTTTGACAATCGGTGCAGCTTGCCGGTCCGGTCCAGTGCCTCCGCCCAGATCAGCCGGTCCTTCGTTTCCGTTCCATAGGCACCGGCATTCATGCGCAGCGCCCCGCCGATGGTTCCCGGAATCCCGGAATAGAATTCAAGGCCTGCCAGCGCATGTTTCGCGGCCATGCGCGCGACATTCGCGTCCAGCGCGGCGGCACCCGCCTCAACCTCCGTCCCGTCGACTTCTATGGATGCGAATTCGCGTCCCAGACGCAGGACGACGCCGTCGACCCCGCCGTCGCGCACCAGAAGGTTTGATCCGACGCCGATCGGCGTGACGGGAACATCGTCCGGCGTGCCGGCAAGAAATGCCTGAAGGTCGGCCAGGTCCGCCGGTTTGAACAGCACATCCGCCGGGCCGCCGACCCGGAACCAGGTGACGTTCGCCAGAATGCTGCCTTCGGTATAGCGGCCGCGCACTTCGGGCAGGCGGTCGATCAGCGCGGGCGCGGGGGTGTTGCGTTCGGCCATCATGACGCGTCCCCCTGTTCCAGCATTTTCGGCAGTGCGTTCGCCCAGGCCGTGATGGTACCCGCGCCCAGACAGATGACCATGTCGCCCGGTTCCGCCGTGGCGCGCACGGCGTCCGCGATGTCCGCCTCACCCTCGATCATGCGTGCGTCGCGGTGTCCGCGTGCAGTCAGCCCTTCAACCAGATGGTCGCGGTCGGCCCCTTCGATCGGTTTCTCGCCTGCTTCGTACACCGGGGCGATGAAGACCGTATCCGCGTCGTTGAAACAGGTGCAGAAATCTTCGAACAGATCGTGCAGCCGGGTATAGCGATGGGGCTGCATGATGGCGATCACCTTGTTGCGGGTCGCCTGGCGTGCGGCCTTCAGAACGGCGGCAATTTCCACCGGATGGTGGCCGTAGTCGTCGATGATCGTGGCCCCGTTCCAGGTTCCGGTTTTCGTGAACCGGCGTTTGACCCCGGAAAATCCGGCAAGTGCCTTGCGGATCGTGTCGTCCGAAATTTCCAGCTCCACCGCAACGGCAATGGCGGCCAGCGCGTTCTGGACATTGTGGTCGCCATGCATGGGAAGGACGATATCCTCTATCCTGCGGGCGCGCCCTTCATGGCGGGGGGAAATGTCCACCGTGATGCGATAGCCGTCGGGTCCGGCTTCGAAGCCGGTGGCGCGAATGTCGGCCTGCGGGCTGAAGCCATAGGTGACGATACGCCGGTCCTGAATGCGCCCGATCAGGGTCTGGACTTCCGGATGGTCGATGCAGACCGCGGCGAAGCCGTAGAAGGGGATGTTCTGGACAAAGGTGCGGAACGCGTCGCGCAGCGCATCGAAATTGCCGTAGTGATCCATATGTTCCGGATCGATGTTGGTGACGATGGCAATCGTCGCCGGCAGCTTGACGAAGGTGCCGTCGCTTTCGTCCGCTTCGGCGACCAGCCAGTCGCCCTTGCCCAGGCGCGCGTTCGTGCCATAGGCATTGATGATCCCGCCATTGATGACGGTCGGGTCCTTTTCCGCGGTTTCCAGCATGCGCGCGACCAGCGAAGTCGTTGTCGTCTTGCCATGGGTGCCACCGACCGCGACCGACCATTTCAGCCGCATCAGTTCGGCCAGCATTTCGGCCCGCCGGACCACGGGGATCAGGTGCGCGCGCGCCGCGGCGACTTCGGGATTGTCCGCCTTGACCGCCGTCGATACGACGACGACCGCGGCACCGTCCACATTGGCTTCGGTATGGCCGACCTTCACGTCGATGCCCAGTTCCCGAAGGCGTTTGACATTTGCGTTTTCGGACATGTCCGAACCGGACACGACATAGCCCAGATTGTGCATCACCTCGGCGATGCCGGACATGCCAATGCCGCCGATGCCGACGAAATGAAGCCGCGAAAGGGTAAGGGGCATTTGCATCATGCTGCCTGACCCTCCCGTGCATCGTCGTTTGCGCCCGCCAGCCGTTCGACCAGGTCGGCAAGCCGCGCGCTGGCGTCCGGAATGCCGATCCGTGCGCTGGCCTGGGCCGCCGATTTCAGGACTGCTGGGTTGCCCAGGATCTGTTCCAGGCGTTGTGCCAGGTCTGCCGGGCCGACATCGGCCTGGGGAATTGACCAACCCCCGCCCGCGTCGCTCAGGCGTGCCGCATTGGCGCTTTGGTGATCGTCCACCGCATGGGCATAGGGAATCAGGATCGCCGGAAGGCCGACCGCCGTTACTTCCGCCAGAGTGGATGCACCGGCGCGGCCGATCATCAGATGTGCGCGCGACAGCCGGTCCGGCATATCGTCGAAGAAGGGACGGATGTCGGCTTCGATTCCGGCATTGCGATATTGGGCGGACACACTGTCCACCTGTTCGGGGCGGGCCTGCTGTTCGACTTCAAGCCGGGACTTGATGGACGCGCTCAGTCGGGCCAACGCGGCCGGAACGGCGTCACCCAGAATCTGTGCGCCCTGCGATCCGCCGACTACCAGAATATGGATCGGCCCGTCGGTTCGCGGCGGCTCATAGGCGCGACCAGCCAGGGCCGCGATTTCCGGGCGGACAGGGTTTCCGGTGCGCACCGCGCGGTTGTGGTCGCGCGGGCGCATCATGTCGGTTTCGTCGAAGCTAAGGGCGATTTCCTGAACCCGCGGCGCCAGCAGCCGGTTCGCGCGGCCCAGGACGGCGTTCTGTTCGTGAAAGGCGGTGTTCAGTCCCAGATGCGTGGCTGCCAGCATGGTAGGCACGCTGGGATATCCGCCGAAACCGACGACTGCCGCGGGGCTGAGCGACCGCAGAAGGCGGCGCGCCTGGAAATATCCGCCCATCAATTTGAAGCCCGCGGTAATGCGGTCGACCGCGCCCTTGCCGGAAACCCCGGCGGCGCTGATCGTGTGGGTTTCCAGCTTGCCCAGCGGCCCGGAATAGGCGTCGCCCCGGCGGTCGGTTACCAGCGACAGCTTGTAGCCGCGCGAAGACAGTTGTTCCGCCAGCGCCTGCGCCGGAAAGACATGTCCGCCGGTGCCGCCGGTGGCCAGCACGATCGGGCCTGTGGGATTTGACCGGGGCGCCGTCATATGGATACCCCCGGTCGCTTTCGCGTCAGCGCCAACAGCATGCCCATGCCGATGCCCAGCGCCAGCAGGGACGAGCCGCCATAGGATACGAAAGGCAGCGTCATGCCCTTGGTCGGGATCATGCTCAGCGTGGACGCCATGTTGATCAGCGCCTGAAGTCCGAACTGGACCAGAAGGCCGGTCGCTGCGACGACCACGAAAAGGTCGTTTTCCTGAAGCACCCGCGCAAAGCCGCGCAGCACGACAAAGGCGAAAATCGCGACGATGATCAGGCATGCGATCATGCCGAACTCCTCACCCGCGACGGCAAAGACAAAGTCGGCATGACTGTCCGGCAGGTGCGCCTTTACCGTGCCTTCGCCGGGGCCGCGCCCGAACCAGCCACCATTCTGAAACGCCTCGCGCGCGCGGTCGATCTGATAGGTGTCGCCGCCGGCCGGATCCAGGAAGCGGTCGATTCGGCTTTGAACATGGGGAAAGACGAAATAGGCGCCAACCAGCATTCCGACACCGCCCAGAACCATGAACAGCACCAGGATCATCGGCAAACCGGCCAAGAAGAACTGGACGGAAAAGATGGCGGTGACCACCGCCGCCTGTCCGACATCAGGCTGCAGCAACAGAAGCCCGACCACCAGGACGAACAATGCGCACGCGATACCGTATCCCGGCACGGGTTCACCCAGACGTCGTGCTGCGAACATCCAACCGGCCACCACGGCAAAGGCGGGTTTCACGAATTCCGATGGCTGGATGGTGAACCCGCCGATGGAAACCCACCGTGTTGCGCCCTTGATTTCCGCGCCGATGAACAGCGACGCCGCCAGCAGGACGACCGAACCGCCCATCATCAGCAACGCCAAGCGCCGCACGGGTTTCAGGTCCAGAAGCGACACCGCGATCATGGCCAGCATGGCGGGGATCAGAAGGATCGCCTGTTTCTTCACGAAATGCATGGGTTCCGCGCCGATGCGTTCGGCCACGGGTGGGCTGGCCGACAGGGTCATCAGCAGACCCAGCACCGCAAGCGTGATCAGCGCCGTCAGGGTCCAACGGTCGACGGTCCACCACCAGCGGCCCAGAACGGAAGTGTCGGTGCGTGCGATAGCCATCAGGCCGCCTCCTGCCCGGTGAATACGGTGCGCACCCCGCAGGGAAGGGACAGGACCGCTTCCCGGAAGGCGTCGCCGCGTTTTTCGAAATTTGCATACTGGTCGAAGGATGCGCAGGCCGGCGACAGGATGACTGGACCGGGATCCGTGTCCGACACCGCCATGCGAAACGCGTCCTGGACCGCGCGGTCCATCGTGCCGGACCGGGTGACCCGGACGCGGCCAGCAATCCAGCCGTCCAGCGCGTCCGTCGCTTCCCCGATCAGGAAGGCATGACGCACGCGACCCAGATAGTCGTCCAGAACGCCGAAGCCGCCATCCTTTGCCCGGCCGCCGGCGATCCAGTAGCTGTTGCGATAGGCACCCAGCGCACGGGTCGCCGAATCCGGATTTGTCGCCTTTGAATCATTGACGAACAGAATGCCGTCCAGTGTCGCGATCCGTTCCTGACGATGGGCCAGCCCCGGAAATGTCTCCAACGCCGCAATTGCACGGTCCCGGTCCACCCCCAGGGCGTTCGATACGGTAAAGGCGGCCGCCGCGTTCTGTTTGCCGTGGTCGCCGATCAGGGCGGGAAGCGCTTCCCGGTCGATAAGCTGCGCGGTCGGGTCCGTGTCCTTGGATATGCGGGTGATGTTCGACCCGTCCACCATGGCCTGATTTGCGATGTCGGCGGTGATGTCCTGATCGGTGCAGATAATGGCCAGACTGTTTTCGTCGCGCGGCCTCAGGATTCGCTTTTTCGCTGCGACATAGCCGTCCATGCCGCCATGCCGGTCCAGATGGTCAGGCGTGATGTTCAAAAGGATTGAAATGTCGAACCGCGTCGTCCGGGCAAGGTCCAACTGATAGGACGACATTTCCAGGACATAAATGTCCGCTTCTGGAAGGTCCAGCGCGGGCGTGCCCAGGTTTCCGCCAACCGCGACGTCCAGCCCGACATCCCGCAGCACATGACCGATCAGCGCGGTGGTCGTCGATTTTCCATTCGTGCCCGTGATGCCGACGAAGGTTGCGTTCGGCGCCGCATCGAACAGAAGGTCTATATCCCCGATCACGGGGACATCTGCATCTTTTGCAGCCATCACCGCCGGGTGGGGGGTGGGGTGCGTCAGCGGAATGCCGGGCGCCAGAACCAGTGCGTCCGACTCTGAAAGGCGGGCGCTGCCGACCGGGTTTTCGATTTTGAACCCTTCGTCCGTAGCCCGGATTCGCGCCGCATCCCCGTCGTCCCAGCACAGGACATCGGCACCGCCCGCTGTCAGGGCGCGGGCCGCCGACATGCCGGACCGGCCCAGACCGACGACAAACACCGTCTTGTCGGCATATCCGATCAGCGCGTGTGGGGTTGCATGGGTTCCGTTCGTCATCGCCGTGCTACCTCAGTTTCAGGGTCGCCAGGCCGATCAGGGCCAGAATGGCCGCGATGATCCAGAAACGGATGACGATGGTCGGCTCCTTCCATCCTTTCTTTTCGAAATGATGGTGCAGCGGCGCCATGGCAAAGACGCGCTTTCCGGTCAGCTTGAAGCTTGCGACCTGGACGATGACGGAAACGGTTTCCAGAACGAACAGTCCGCCGATGATGGCCAGTACGATTTCGTGCTTTGTGATCATGGCGATCGCGCCCAGCGCGCCGCCCAGCGACAGCGAACCGGTGTCGCCCATGAAGACCATCGCGGGCGGGGCGTTGTACCAAAGGAAGCCCAGCCCCGCGCCCAGTACCGCGCCGCAGAACACGGCCAGTTCGCCGCTTCCTTCGACATAATGAACGCCCAGATAACCGGAATAGAGGGTGTTCCCGACCAGATAGGCGATGAACCCGAAACAGCCCGCCGCAATCATGACCGGCACGATTGCCAGCCCGTCCAACCCGTCCGTCAGGTTGACCGCATTCGATGCGCCGACCATGACGAAAACGGCAAACGGCACGAACAGCCAGGCCAGCCCGATCAGCGTGTCCTTGAAGAACGGGACGGCAAGGCCTGTCGCAATCGGTTCCGGCGTCAGGCCTACGAACCATGCAGCCGCGATCCCGCCGATGATAACCTGTCCCAGAAGCTTCAGCTTGCCCGGCAGTCCTTTGGAATTCCGCTTGGTCAGTTTCAGGAAATCGTCCGCGAACCCGATGGCGCCGAACCCGACCGTCACCAGCAGGACGATCCAGACATAGCCATTCTGGATATCCGCCCAAAGCACCGTCGACAGCGATAGAGCCACCAGAATAAGGAATCCGCCCATTGTCGGGGTGCCCGCCTTGACCAGGTGGCCTTCGGGCACATCCTCGCGGATGTTGGACGCGCCGCCCTGTTTCGATTTCAGCCAGCGGATGACCGACGGACCGATCAGGAATGAAATGACCAGTGCCGTCATGATGGCGCCGCCGGTCCGGAAGGTCAGGTACCGGAACAGGTTGAACGCCTGAAGGTCTTCAGCCAGGGGAGAGAGCAGGGTGTAGAGCATCCGTTTTTCCCTCCTATACCGTCGCGTCGCTGAGGACGGCCCGGGATTCCAGCGCGTCGATGATGCAGGCCATTTTTGACCCCAGCGACCCTTTCACCATCACGACGTCGCCCGGCACCAGCGCATCGCGCACGTCGTCGGCAATCTGGTCGGATGACGGTGCGTATCCACCGCGCATGACGTGCGGCAGCTTTTCCCACAACGCTTTCATATGCGTTCCACAGCAATAGACACGGTCGATTCGTGCCGCCATCAGGTCCTTGGCCAGGCTTTCATGCAGGCCCGCGGATGCTTCCCCCAGTTCCAGCATGTCGCCCAGAACCGCGATGCGCCGGGCGCCGTCCTTCGGTTTGGACCGGCCCAGAACCGCGATGGCCGCGCGCACCGATGCCGGACTTGCGTTGTAGCTTTCGTCGATCAGGCTGAATTCCATCCCGTCCGCGCGTTCGATCCGGCGGAAGGCGCCACGCCCCTTTGCGGCGCGCACTTCGGAAAAGGCGGCCGACGCATCGACCGGGTCCAGCCCCAGCGCCTTGATGATGCCCAGGACGCCGACACTGTTCATGACCCAGTGGAAGCCGGGCGCACCGATGCAGTATTCGACCGACTTCCCGCAAATCCGGACGGTGGCGGCGCTGCAGGCTTCGTGCAGGGAATGGTCTTCCAAACGGATGTCCGCGTCTTCCGAGGCGCCGAACGACAGGATGCGCGCGATGCTGGCCGCCTCGGCCTGACGGCGCAGGCGTTCGAAATGCGGGTTGTCGCGGTTCAGTACCGCGATCCCGTGTGCGCCCATCCCGGCGAAGATTTCCGCCTTGGCGTCGGCGATTCCTTCGACCGAATTGAAGAATTCGAGATGCACCGGTTCGACCGTCGTGATGATGGCAACGTCCGGCCGGGCAAGCTTGGACAGTGCCTGGATCTCACCCGCATGGTTCATACCCATTTCGATAACTGCGAACTGCGCCGTATCAGGCAGGCGCGCCAGGGTCAGCGGCAGGCCGATATGGTTGTTCAGATTTCCGATCGTGCGGTGCGTTTCGCCAACCCGGTCCAGCGCCTTGGACAGGCTTTCCTTCGTGCCCGTCTTCCCGACGCTTCCGGTGACGCCGATGATTTTCGCTTTCGTACGGGCGCGCTTGTAGGCGGCCAGGGCTTCCAGCGCGCGCATCGTATCGTCGACAATCAGGATCGGCAGCCCGGCGCCGCCGGCGCCGACCCAGTCTTCATCCACCATCGCCGCTGCGGCCCCTTCGGCCAGGGCCTGTGCCACGAAGTCGTGGCCGTCGAAATTCGGTCCCTTCAGGGCAACGAACAGGTCGCCCGGCCGCACGGCGCGGCTGTCGATGGCGACTCCGGTCGCTTCCCATCGGGCGCTGCAACGCCCGCCGGTGGCTTCTTCCGCGGTTTCCGTCGTCCAAAGGGGGGCTGCGGTCATGTCGCCCCTCCATCCGCGGTGCGGATCGCCTCGCCAGCGACGACAACATCGTCGAACGGCAGGATCACATCGCCTACCTTCTGGCCGGTCTCGTGACCTTTTCCCGCGATCAGCAGGATATCGTCCGGCCCCAGTCCGGCCACAGCGGTTGCGATTGCCTCCGCCCGGTCGCCGATTTCCATAGCATCCGGGCATCCGGCCATGACTGCGGCGCGAATGTCGGCTGGCACTTCGCTGCGTGGATTGTCGTCGGTGACGATCACATTGTCGGCGAATTCCGCCGCATAGCGTCCCATGACCGGGCGTTTTTCCGTATCCCTGTCGCCGCCGCAGCCAAAGACCACGACCAGCCGGCCCTTCACGAACGGGCGAAGTGTGGTCAGAACGGTCTTCAGGGCCTCGGCCTTGTGGGCATAGTCGACATAGACGCGCGCACCGTTGCGGCGCGTTCCCGCAAGCTGTAACCGGCCGCGAACGCCGACCAGTCGGGACAGCATGCCCGCCGCATTGCGCGGTTCCATACCAGACGCGATGACCAGACCCAGGGCCGCCAGCGCATTTTCCAGCTGGAACCGGCCGGGCAGGGGGAAGTCGATTTCGGTGCGGTCCCCGAACACGTCCAAGGTCGCCTGATAGCCGCCGCGGCTTTCCACCGCATCGATGACGCGGATGCCGCCATTCACCAGACCATAGGAAATGACGCGCAGCCCGCGTTCGGCGGCGATGTTGGAAAGCGTGTCATGTTCCGCCGCGCCGGTGTTGATGACGCACGCCCCGCCGCGGGGAATCAGCTCTTCGAACAGTCGCAGTTTCGCCTGGCGATAGACCGCCATGCTGCCGTGGTAATCCAGATGTTCGTGGCTGAGGTTTGTAAAGGCCGCGGCCGAAAAACGCACACCGTCCATGCGGTGCTGGTCCAGGCCGTGGCTGGATGCCTCCATCGCGACATGCTGGATGCCGGATTTGGCCATGGTCATGAATTCACGGTGCAAGTCGACCGGGTCGGGGGTTGTAAGCCCCTCGCTTGCCTCGTAGCCGGGTCCTTCAATGCCCAGGGTGCCGACGCTGGCGGCACGATATCCGTTCGCCGCCCAGATCTGGCGCGTGAACCCGGCAACGGAGCTTTTACCGTTTGTGCCGGTGACCCCGACGATCGTGTCCGGTTGCGGCCTATAGAATGCGGACGCCATGCGCGCCAGACGGCGGCGCGGATTGGCATCGGTGACCAGCGTTACGTCCGGGCCGACATCGTCCGATGTCACGTCGGAATTCGCCAGGACAGCGACCGCACCCTGTGCGATGGCCTGTGGGATGAAATCTGCGCCGTTTGCAACGGTTCCGGGAATGGCGGCAAAGAGGAACCCCGGTTTGACCTGCCGGCTGTCGGCTGTCAGTCCGGTAAGCGGTACCTCCGGCAGGATGTTGTCGCCATTCATCGCTTCTCAGTCTCCTTACTGCCTCAATGAAGCCAGGGTCGCACTTTCATCCGGCAGTTCTATGGCAAAGACGCGTTCGATTTCGGGCGCGTTTTCGTCAATGGGCTGGATCCCGGCCACCGCCGCGATCTGTTCGATGATTGCACCGGCCGCCGGCGCCGCGACCCACCCGCCGGTCGCATATCCGAAGGTGTCTTCGTTGCCCTGGGGTTCGTCCAGGACGACATAGACGACATATTCCGGATCGTTCATCGGGAAGGCCGCAACGAAAGAGGAAATCAGGGCCCGTTCGCGATAGCCGGATGCGTCGGGCTTTTCCGCCGTACCGGTCTTGCCACCGACGAAATAGCCCGGCACCAGTGCCTGCGACCCGGAGCCTTCGACCGCGTTCAAGCGCATCAGGCGGCGAATATCAAGGCTGACGTCTTCGGAAATGACCCGGCTACCCTGCGGTGCCTGATTTCGGGCCAGGAAGGTCGGTTCGATCCGGATTCCGCCGTTGATCATTGTGGCAACACCGCTTGCCAGATGCATCGGGGTTACCGACAGGCCGTGCCCGTAGGCGATGGTCATCGTGTTCACCGGCCGCCAGGGCGACGGATACAGCGGCGATTCGGTTTCCGGCAGTTCCAGGTCCAACCGGTCCAGCATGCCAAGCTGTTCCATGAACGAACGCTGGGCAATGGGGCCGACGGCGGTCGCCATGTGGGCGGAACCGATGTTGGAGCTGTAGATGAAGATTTCCGGCACCGTCAGGAAACGTTCGCGGGCATGGTAGTCGCGGATCGTGAACCGGCCGACGCGGATGGGGTCCGTTGCGTCGAACCCTTCGTCCATGTCTGTGATGCCGCTTTCCAGCGCCATGGCGGTGTTGAAGATCTTGAAAGTGGAGCCGAGTTCATAAACGCCCAGCGTGGCACGGTTGAACTGCTGGTCGTCGGTCGCCGCACCGGGATGGTTCGGGTCGAAGTCGGGCAGGGAGACCATGGCCATGACCTCACCCGTGTCGACCTTCAGAACGATTGCGGTGCCGCCGATTGCTTCAAATCTTTCAACGGCTTGGCTGAGTTCGCTGTGGACGATGTGCTGGAAATTCAGGTCGATGGACAGGCGCACGGGTTCGTCAGAACCGCGGATGACCCCGTCTTCGCCGCGTTCGATTCCTGCAATGCCGTTTCCGTCCACATCCGTGTAGCCCAGGATATGCGCCATCAGGTTCCCGTGTGGATAGACGCGGGATTCCGTGCGTTCGAACTCAAGCCCCGGAACGCCGAGTTCCAGAATCGCCGCTTCCAGACGCGGCGTGACACGCCGATGTACATAGACGAACGGCGACCCGGACGTGAAACGGGCATAGAGGTCATCCGCATCGGTGTCCGGCAAAAGCGCGGCCAGATCGCGGGCCGCGCCGAGCGGGTCCAACATCCGCTGCGGGCGGGCCGCCAGGGCGGTCGTCAGTAGACTGGTCGCGACCAGGGTCCCGTTCCGGTCCGTGATCGTGGCGCGCTGCGTCTCCAGATCGCCCGCGCTCAGGGCATAGGCGGGACGTGAGGCCGTCTCCGGCGGGGTCAGCGCCGCCAGGTCGACCAGTCGCGCGGCAACTGCGATAAACCCGAATGCCATCACGGCGGCCGTAATCAGCAAACGCGACCGTCCTGTTTCGATCGCGCGTCGGAAAGTGCCGTCGGTTCGGACCGGCGTGTTGGGCAGGGCCGCCCGTCTTTCGTTTCGCGGGCGGCTTCGCTGCGGGATCAGCGGCGGCGGCTTGGGTCTTCGCGACCGTTTGAAGAATCCGATCATTGGCCGACCCCCGTCAGGGACGCAGGGATCAGTTCGACCCGCGTTGGAATGTCGAATTCGGGGTAGGCGTCGGCCGCTTCCAGGTCTTCTGTTTCCAGGTCCGGACGGCGGAAGGGAATGTCCTGAATGCGCACGACCTGATCCGGCGTCATGCGGCGCATGGACGGCAACAGTTCTTCGCCCAGCTGGTCAATCCAGTCGGGGCGGCTGTTGTAGGACCATTCGGCGCGCAGGTTGTGGATCGCCTCCTGCTCCGCGCGGATCTGGGTGTTCAGTTCCGCCAGCTCCCCTTCCAGGGCTTCCACCTGAAACGTGATGTGGAACAATGCGTAACCGGTGGCGACTACCATGAAGATCCACAGGGTGATCATCGCGAGTCTCATGACTGAATTCCCCTCATGCTTTCTGCGTTTCGGTGAATACAGGCGCGTTCGTTCTGCGCGCTGCACGAAGACGCGCCGACCGGGCGCGCGGGTTGACGGCGGTTTCTGCCGCCGAAGGTTTCAACGCATTCGACTGAATAAGCTCAAACGACGGCGCGGATTTGGCCGATGCGTCCATCGGCATGTGGCGGGATACCCCGCCGGTCTTGCCCGCACGTACTTTCAGGAACGCCTTGACCCGGCGGTCCTCCAGGCTGTGAAAGGCGACGACCACCAGACGACCGCCCGGCGACAGAATGCGTTCCGCCGCGGCCAGCGCACGGTCCAGCTGACCCAGTTCGTCGTTCACCTGAATCCGAAGCGCCTGGAAGGTGCGGGTCGCCGGGTCAATCCCGTCGCGGGACCGCGGCACGCAGGACTTCACGATTTCCGCCAGCCTGCTTGTCGTTTCGATGCGGGCTTCGGCACGTTCGCGCACGATCGATCGGGCAATCCGCCGGGAGAAACGTTCCTCGCCATATTCCCAGATGATGCGGGCCAGGTCGGCTTCGGGCCAGTCATTGACGACATCCGCCGCGGATGGACCGGAAAGGCTCATGCGCATGTCCAGCGGGCCGTCGAAACGGAAGGAAAAGCCGCGTTCCGGCGTGTCGATCTGGGGGGATGAAAGACCAAGGTCCAGCACCACACCGTCCAGCGCGGTGACCCCGACTTCGCCCAGCAGGGTTTCCATTTCGGCAAAGGTGCCGGTCAGCAGCGTCAGGCGTCCGCCAGAGGATTGCGTCAGGTCCTGGCCGCGGGCGATGGCTTCCGGGTCGCGGTCGATGGCAAAGACGCGGGTATCGCCCGCATCAAGGATGGCCCGCGTGTAGCCGCCGGCGCCGAATGTGCCGTCCAGATGAACTTCCCCATCGCGCGGGCTGAGCGCGTCGATGACTTCCGCCAGCATGACAGGGGCGTGGACCGACTGTGCCGTCTGCATCATGCACCCCCGTCCCGGCCGCTGGGGCGCAAGGTCAGTGTGCGGGACTTGGCCCGGCTGCGGGCCAGGGCGTTATATGCGCTGAACCGGTCCGGGGACCAGATCTGGAACCGGCGACCCTGGCCGACGAATACGGCGCGGTCGGCGATGCCCGCGAAATCCGCCTGATCCGGCGGCAGGACCAGACGGCCCGTCTCATCCAGTTGCGCCTTCCGGGCCTGGGCAACGATCGCCTGATTCAGGTCTTCTTCCTCGTCGGAATAAAGCGGACGCTCTTCGATTGCGTCGACCAGACGTCCCATGAATTCCTTGTCGCAGGCTTCCAGCGCATCATGCTTGGGCGACGGGTATATATAGACGACACGCTCTCCGCCCTCCGGCAGTTCGGCACGAAAATCGGCCGGCAGGGAAACGCGCCCCTTCCGGTCGACCTTGTTTTCGAACGTGCCGGTAAACAGCGCCATGATCGCCGTCACCCTTTCTATGTCTGCGAACCGTCGAGCCGGCCCGCGCGTCCCACCTGTCAAACCCCACTGTTTAAGTGTTTGTAACCAATGAGGTTTCCTTTCGTTCGGGCGAAAGGCGCCCGGTCAATCTACCCCATTTCGGCCATTAGACCGTTTATGGGCATTCATGGGATATCATGGGAATAAGTGACCAGTCAACGTGAAATGCCCGGAATTTAGGTATTTCCGGAGTATTGGAAAGTAGTCGGAAGGTGCGGATTCGGGCTTTGGAAGTCGATTGGACGGCGCGTGCGATGATACCGGCGCATGATATTCAGTCTGCGTCTTAATTAATTCTTGTTTTGTTCTTTTGAATACTTATGAGAACAAACCGGAACAAATGCTCCGGCAGTCCGGTCCGATGCGTTTCGCGTGGTGGGCGGGCGGTGTCAGCGGCGGGCCTGAAGCTTCCGGATCAGGGCCTTGCGCATCCGCATGAAGGTTTCGCGCCAGTCGCCGGGCGCAGTCTGGCGGTAAAGCGTCATGGACGGATACCACGGGCTGTCGTCGCGATGGTGCATCCAGCGCCAGTCCGGGGCATAGGGGATAAGTACCCAGACCGGGCGCGCCATCGCTCCGGCAAGGTGGGCAACGGACGTGTCGACGGAAATGACCAGGTCCAGGGACTGCAGGGTCGCGGCCGTGTCGGCGAAGTCGCGGAACGCGCTTCCGTGGTCGGCGACCAGACTCTGCATGCCGTCCGACTGGATCTCCTCGACCGCCGGCCCTTTCTGAAGGGATATGAAGTCGGTACCCGGCAGATCGAACAGCGCGGCAAATGTTTCCAGCGAAACGGACCGATTCCTGTCGTTCTTGTGGCTCGGCTTTCCCTTCCAGACGATGCCGACATTGAAACGGTCCCGGTTCAGCGGTCGTGCGCCTGCGCTTCTGGCGGGTGCGGTGATATAGGGGCAATGGTCGGGGATTGTGTCCATGCCCGTGTGACACAGGCGAGGCAGGCTCAACAGCGGGACCTGAAGGTCCACATCTTCCAGCGGCGCGCGCCGTGGCACCACGGTGACGTCCTTGAACTGCGGCGCATTCTGCAGAAGACGCGCCAAAGGCGGCTGCACGTCCAGTGTTACCGGGCCGTTCAGGGTCGTCAGCCCGTCCATCGTATCACAAAGATACCGGCAGAACTGCAAGGTGTCGCCCATGCCCTGTTCTGCCCAGACGACCAGCCGCCGACCGTCCAGCGGCGACCCGTCCCATTCCGGCACCGACTGGTACTGCCGGTCTACACCCGGCAGGTTCCATCGCGCCTCGTATTCCGCGAAACCGGTCTCCAGATCGCCGCCCATTAAAAGCGTCAGCGATTGATCCCACGCCAGTTCAGGTTCTTCGTACCCCAGAAGCCGGGCGCGGCGCATTGCATGGGTCGCTTCGTCCAGGTTGCCTGCGTCCCGCAGGCACAGACCGTAGTTATAGTGGATGCGCGCCATCTCGGGCGTCAGGTCCAATGCGCGGCGCTGTGCGGCAATCGCTTCGTCCAGACGGTTGATGGCCCGCAGCGCATTGCCCAGGTTTGACCAGACGGCGCCATCTTTCGGACTGATGCGCGCCGCCCGCTTCAGACAGGCAACCGCCGCTTCGTATTTTCCCTGACGGCGCAACAACACGCCGATGTTTCCCCACGCGTGGGGATGGTCCGGTTCCTGTGCCAGGACGCGCTGATACAGGTTGATCGCGTCGCCCAGTTTGCCGTCATTATGCAGGCGCAGGGCGCGGGCCATCATGCTGTCGGGCGTTTCCTTGGCCCGGGCGACAATTTTCTTCGGCGCGGCCTTCGCGACGATCTTTGGCTTCGCTGGTGTCTTCATGTCGGGGCAGAGTTTATACCGGGCGGAATGCGCGTAAAACAAAGATAGCGCATCGACGTCATCCGCGCGGACGCGCCGCCGTGACGACAAGTCCGCCAACGGGTACGCCATATTCGCTGCGCAGGGTTTCTTCCGCGATGTCGATCAGGATCAGGCCCGCGTCGGAAACCGTGTCGCGCACATAGTCGGCATTGTGCTTGTACCGGCCGCTCTGGTTCAGTTGAAACGCATCCCGCGTCGTCATCTCAACGGTGAAACCAAGGCGGCCGGTAGGGATCAGCGCGTTGTGGAAGCCGGACAGCACAGGCAAAAGGTCGCCGAAATAACACAGGACGTCCGCGGCCACGATGACATCATAGGCTTCCGGCTTTCCGTCCAGAAAGGTGCAGAGTTCGGCCTGCGACAGGGCATCATAGATTTCCTTGGACCGGGCCTTTTCCAGCATCTTCGGCGAAAGGTCGACGCCTTCCAGCCGATGGGCATAGGGCGACAGAAGCGGTGCACACAGTCCGGTCCCGCAGCCTGCATCCAGGATGATCAGGTCGCGGTTGGGCGGCGGCAGGTGCGATTCCAGTGCGCCCAGTATCAGGTTCGGCGCGCGGTAACCCAGTTCCGCCAGCTTTTCGTCGAAGATCGGGGCGTAGTCGTTGAAGATGTCTTCGACATAGGCGGGGTTCGCGGTTTCCGGTTGGGCATTCCCGGACACGGCCGCGCCGATATGCTGTGCGTCCGGTACTTCGGGAAACCGGTGCATCCATTGCGCGGCGATATCGCGGGCCGTTTCTTCCTCCCCCGCGGCGAACAGGTCGTACAGCGCCTTGCCGAGGTTCGAATGGGACACCAGATCGGTTGCATCCTTTCGAACCGCCAGCCACAGGGTTTCGACCGCTTCCGCCGAACGGCTGAGTTCATAGTAGGACAGGCCCAGATTGGTGAATTCGCCGAACGCATCGTCCCCGCGCAGGCTTCGCGCGTGCGCCAGCATTTCGACTGCGGTTTCGAAATCGTCCATCTGAACGGCGATTTCGCCGCGCCATTCCAGCGCTTCCAGATGGTCCGGGTCCTGGTCCAGGATCGCCTGATAGGCAGCGGCCGCTTCCGGCAGTCTGCCGCGGCGGTAATGTTCTTCCGCTTCTTCCTGCAAATGGGTCAGGTCGTTCATGCTGCGAGCGATCCGGTATCAGTTTTATCGGGGAACGGTCGGAAATTCGGTTCGGCTGGGAAACGCGTCAAAGCCTGATAGCAGTTGTCCCTTGCCCCGGACAAGTCCGGGCTCCATGATTCCGGATCATGAGTGACACGTCCAACGATAAGACAGGGGCCGGACCCAGTGTGCGGATGGTCCCGGATGGCGATAACCGCGAACGGCTGGTCTGCGAAACCTGCGGTTTCATCCAGTACGAAAACCCGCTGGTCGTTGCGGGATCGGTCATCGTCGAAGGGGACCGGGTCCTGCTGTGCCGCCGCGCCATCGAACCGCGCAAGGGGTTCTGGACCATTCCGGCGGGATTTCTGGAACTGAACGAAACAGTAGAAGACGGCGCCAGGCGCGAAGCGCGCGAGGAAGCGCTGGCAGAAATCGCGATCGACGGGCTGCTCGCGGTCTATACCATCCAGCGGATCAGTCAGGTGCAATTGATCTATGCGGCCCATTTGGCCGAACCCGGCTTCGGGGTGGGGGAAGAAAGCCTGGAAGTCCGGTTGTTCGACTGGGACGACATTCCGTTCGACGAAATCGCCTTTCCGTCGGTGCACTGGGCCCTGGGACAAAGGCGGGAAATGAAGGGAACCGTTCCGGGCATTCCCTTTACGAACCCGGTTTCCTGATTGTCCTTCAGTGCTGACTAGTCGTCGGTATGGACCGCGTGGCGCATCATGAACGGAATTTGCGTCGCTACGAAAACGAATGTCAGCGCGGTGATGCCGAACACCTTGAACGAAACCCAGAAGCTTTCCGTCTGGGTGCGCCAGACCGCTTCGTTCAGGGCGGCCATGACGATGAAGAAAATTGCAAAACGAAGGGTCAGTGTGCGCCACGCCCCGTCAGGCATGGCGTGTGTGCGCCCCATCAACAGCTTCAGCGGTAATTTGTTGAACAACATCCCGCCGAACAGCACGCCGGCAAAAAGTACCTGGACAATCGTCGGCTTCATCTTGATGAAGGTTTCGTCCTGCAGGTAGAGCGTCAGCCCTCCGAAAACCCCGACGATGGATGCCGTCACAAGCGGCACCCAGGGAATCTTTCGCGAAAGAACGAACGAAACTGCTACTGCAACCGCCGCAGCCACCATGACGACGGCAGTTGCTGTCATCAGATCGGCCAACAGATAGGCGATAAAGAATGCGACCAGTGGGCCGTATTCCGTAAGGGGCATGACCCAGCCCGGGGCGCTGCGTTGGGTTTCTTCGGACATGGCGAGTTATATAGGCGAATGTTCGCCTTGCGTCATCCATTCGATGCATGATCGGAAATGGGATTACAGCGGCTTGGGTTTGAACCCGCTTCGCCCGTTGCGTCCGGCGGCAAAGCAGGGATAGAATGCAACCGCGATGAGAGAGATCGGAAACAACGGCGGCACACGCATTCAACTGCAACCGGGGCAGCGCCCCAGTGCCTGGGGTACGCGTTCGACAGGGGGGCACCAGCAGGAGCGTGCGGACCCGTTCCCGGCCGCACTTGCGGAAATCGAAGCCGCTTTCAGCCGCCTAAAGACACTGCTGGCTTTCGATGGTGAAAAAGGTCCCCGCGACGGTGTGCCACAGCGGGGCTTTTACCTGAATATCCTCGTCTAAATCAAAACATTAGCAATATATTTACTACCCGCGGCATAGGGTGCCGTCGCGATAGTTCCGATAGAAGGCATGGTTTAATGGCGCGGTTGGATTTTTCCCGAATGTCTGTTCTGATCGTCGAGGACAGCGCATTCATGCGTTCTATCCTATCCACGGTTCTCCGGGCCATGGGCGTAGAGAGAATCACCGTCGCCGTCGATGGCGAGCAGGCGATCAAGATCATGTCGCCAACCGGTGGACCGCGCACGATGATCGGTACCAGCGGGATCGACGTTGTCATTTGCGATTATTTCATGCCGACGGTGGACGGGGCCATGTTTCTGCGCTGGCTGCGACGGTCAGAAAAGTCGCCGGACCGGTTCCTGCAGGTCATCATGGTGTCTGCCGCGGCGGATCAGGATGTCCTGTTCAAGGCGCGTGACGCCGGGATGGACGAATTTCTTGCAAAACCGTTCTCTGCCGAGAAATTGGCACAGCGTCTTGCCGCAGTGATAGAACATCCCAGACCCTATATCTTCTCTCCGACCTTCTTCGGTCCCGATCGCCGTCGCCGTACTGTCCCGGTTCGGGAGGAACGGCGCGTCACGAAACAGGATGACGTCGAAGTCGTCTATTCCGGGAAGGAATTGTCGGCGCTGAAGAACAGCAAAAAGAAGGTCTGGGAATTTCGCATTCCCCGTGGGCTAAAGCGCAAGTTGGCCGGAGCGACCGGCGAACCGACTGACCCGCCCTTCGACCCGAAACTGATTGAGGAGGCGGAAGGCAGAATCGCCGAGATGGAAAGCGACTATGGCGACTGGGTGGCGGAATCGATCGAAAAGCTTGTGCAGCACCATCACCGCGCGGTGGAGGATGATACACAGGCCGCAACCCACCTGCAGGCCATAAACGAAATAGCGCATGAACTGCGCGGCCAGGGCGGCATATTCGGCTATCCACTGATGACGCAGTTCGGCAAGTCGCTGTATGACGTGACCCGGGACGACACTGCAGTATCCCCGCCCTTGCTGGACCTTATCGACGCCCATATCGACCTGATCCGGATCGTAATTCGTCAGAAGGTCAAAGGCGATGGCGGACAGGTCGGCAAGCAGCTGATGAAGTCCCTGACCGAAGCAAAGAAGAAATTCGGCCACAAGTCGTAACACATAGCATTTCGCTCATTTTTCGCCTTTTTGTGGAAAACAGACGGCATTAGCCCCATAATTCTGACCTTGGGAGGCTGCGGCAGCAATTGCGCGTGGACTTTTCCGGGACAGAGGAGGGGGCATGTTCGATACGAACCAGCTTGTGGCACACATCATCCGTCCGACTCTGGAACGGGCCGATCTTTATTCCAAAAGTGCGGAGAACCTTGTGTTGGGGACCGCCCTGGCGGAAAGCCGCGGCGGCACTTATCTGAAACAGCTGGGATCCGGGCCCGCGCTTGGCATCTATCAGATGGAACCGGCGACGCATAAGGACATTTACGAAAATTTTCTGTCCTATCGGGGCTCCCTTCGTGCGCGAGCCGAACAGTTCCTTTATCCGGCCGATGACGCGTTGACGCAGCTCAAGACCAATCTGGCCTATGCAACGGTCATGTGCCGGATTCACTATTATAGGGTCCCAAAGGCGCTGCCGGACGCCGCGGACATCGACGGTCTGGGCGCCTATTGGAAGGATTACTACAACACCGCCGAAGGCGCTGGCACGGCGGAGAAGTTCGCAAAGGCTTTGCGCGTCGTGCTCAATTGATCCGATGGCCTTTCATTCGTCCGACTTTTGCATCGCACATGAATAACTGGGTAAGCGCCTTGCCAGGGTTTCGGCGCGACGGCGATGACTGCAGCATTGCCAAGGGGGCGGGTTCGCGAACTTCCCAACAATGATTGCCGACTAGCCCGTGCGCCGCAAACGGTCGGCGAATGCCGCGACCATTCCCGCCGTAACGATCGAGACACCGGCCCACTCCATCCGACTCGGATCCTCTGCGAGCAACGGAATTGCCGCTAACGTTGTCACGCATGGAATGGCCGCTGTGAAAAGCGCCGTGCCGTTTGGGCCGAGGCTCTGAACCGAGCGTGTGTAGACGAAGATCGACAGGGCGCCGACGAATATGCCTTGGAATATCGCCTGTACCAGAACGTCCGCGGGATCGGCGACGAGCAGCCCGCCGATGCCGAATACGGTCAGGTAGAGGGGCAGGTAGACACAGGCGGACACAACCACCACTGCGGCCGACGCCTGAACCGATGAAACACCGGCGCGTCTGACAAGTATTCCGAATGTCGACCAGCAGGCGGAAGCCAACAGCAGGCTGGCATCGCCGATAAGCTGTCTGGTCGTCGCGCCAAGCATCGAATCGAATGCCATTAGACCGATACCGAAAACGATCAGCAGCATGCCCGGAACAGCCCCGCGCAGCAGGGTGTCACCGAACATAAGACTGATGATGAGCGTAAAGAACGGTAAAGTTCCATGCAGCAGTACGGCGCCATGTGCGGCCGGCGCCAGGAGAAACCCGGCATAGGCAAGCAAGGCGAACCCGAGACCTCCAAGGAAGGAGATCGCCAACACCCCGCCGAAGGACATGCCTTTGAGACGGTTGCGCAGAAAGAATGGCAGCATGATTAGGCCGCCAACCGCAAACCGGACCGCCGCGATGTCCCATATGGCGAGGCCGGCATTACTGCCAACCCTGGAAACGATATTGAAGCCGGAGAACAGCGCAATCACGAGTAATGCGCAGATCACGCCGATTGCGAATTCCCGCTGGTCACGGCGCGCGTAACAAGGCGGCTCCTGTCTGAATTGTGATGTAGTCGTCACTGCGGTCTTCCTCCGATCGGGGCGTGGAGGAAGAAATCTATCTACACAATGTATATTATGATAATATATCTTTAGAATATAAAAACATAAAGAAATGCGATGAACTTCAGATATCTTCAAATCTTGGTCGCTGTCGTTGAATGCCGTGGTGTCTCTGCGGCGGCGGCACACCTCAACGTTTCACAACCCTCTGTTTCCACGGCGTTGCGGACATTGGAGGAACATGTGTCCGCCAAGTTGTTCGAGCGATTCAGTGGTGGCCGACGCACCAAGCCGACGTCCGAGGGCATGAAGCTTTATACGGAGGCAAAGGCAATCCTGGGGCGATGGGATGTTGTGACAAGGAGCCTGCATGACGGTGACGGCCGCCCCCCAAAGGTCCGCCTAGGGGTGCTTCACACGCTTGCTACTGACGACATTGCGCGTGCCCAGAGTTTGCTCCGCAAACGCGCGGACGGTTGGCGCTGGCGCATCCGGGAGGGAGCTGCTGCCTCTATTTCCGCCGACTTGAAGCGGGACCGCGCCGATTTGCTCTGGACGACAGTGGACCCGGGTTATCCTTGTTCCAGGGTATTATGGCAGGAGCCTTATGTTGCCATGGTCTCCAAGAACCACCCCTTGGCCCGAACGGACCGTCTGACAATTCAGGTTGAGGACCTGAGAGGCGAGCCGATCGTCCTGCGGGGCGCTTGCGAGCTTCCCCGCAATTCCCTTCGCGATGCGGGTCTTGTGACCCAGCCGTCCGCACGGGCGGATCGTGATGAATTGGCCATGTCCTTTGTTGCTCAGGATTTTGGCTATGCGATCGCGCCGAGAAGTCTGGCAACCGCGGACGTCGTGCCGCTTTCCGTGTCCGATCTAAAGCTGACCCGGCACATCGGTGTCCAATGGAATACACCTGAATTGAAGGATGCCGCTGAGGCGCTCGCCGCCGTCCTGGTCGACCTGGCCCCTTCCTAGCAGCTTGTCCCGCGAGGTATCTGTTCGGCGTCATGACGATCCAACCGCTTGCCAAGCGCCCGGATGTGGTCGGGGCCGAACCCGCAACATCCACCCACGATCGTGGCGCCGTCCGCGACCCATTGTCCGCAGGCGGCGACGAACGCGTCAGGCGAACAACAGGCGTCGAAATCCCATCCGCCCGGGTCCTTGTAGTGGCCGGTATTGGGATAGATTGCACTGGCGCCGCCCCAAGACGCGGTGATCGCGGCCAAAGCAGGGCTGGAATGGTCCAGGTCCGAATGCATGGCCGTGACGATCGTGTCGTTTGCGGGCGGGCAGGCATCGAACGTCGCGTCAATGGCTTGGGCCAGCGTCATCGACTGCTTTTCAATCGCCGCCACGCCTGAATTTCCCAGTACCGGTGTGCCGTCGTCCCCCCTGTTGCAGACAAATCCAAGTGAGACCGGCAACCCGACCTTCATCGCGCCCTTCAACATCGGTATGGCCTGATCGACGGTAAAGACCATTTCCAGCGCAATCAGGTCCGCGCCTGCGTCCGCCAGAATTGCGGCCTGGTCCGCGACATTGCGTTCATGTGTCGCCGCGTCGGGCAGTTTGTTCCGGTCATGCCCGGGGGCAAAGGTTGAAATCGATCCTGCGACCCATTGGTCATGGGCGGCTGCCCGGTCGATCGCATCGCGGCAGACAGCCACCGCCGCGCGGTTCAACGCATCGAACTCCCGGCCCAGTCCGAACGGGTCCAGCACATGGCGCGCGGTAGCGAAAGAATTGGCGATATGAACTTCGGCGCCGGCCCGCGCATAGTCCGCATGGATAGCCCCGATCACGTCCGGTTCGGCGCAATTGATGCGAAGCCAGTCTTCGGTGTTGAACTGAAGCCCCTTGCGAACAAGCTCGGTCCCCATGGCGCCGTCCATCATAATGGTGCGGCCACCCGCCCGCGCCTCGATCAGTCGTTCGCGAAATTCCACCGGTGCCATGATCCGCTGTCTCCACAGCCTGAGATAAGTACAAACAGCATTCTGATTTCGCAGCAGCTGTCGAGCGAATTTGGAACCGTGCCGGATTGACCCTTTAGGAATTTACCGGACCTACTCGTGCCGGAAACCCAGGTCGCCTTGATTGGATGGGTCATTTGGGTCATCAGGCCGCGACTTTGGAAGTATGATTGCAACGACCGTTCCCTTTCCGACTTCACTGGTCAGATCGAACGTTCCACCCAGTCGTTGTGTCAATTTCCGAGCCAGCGGCAGACCCAATCCCGTCCCTTCAGCCTTTACGTCGGTTCGTTGTCGAACCTGGCCGAAGGCTTCCAATACTTTCGGAATATCATTCTTCGAAATACCAATACCGGTGTCGGAGATCGCAATGCGCACGCGATCGGGAGAAATTGAGCGCGCGGCTACCGTAACCGCACCGTGTTCCGGTGTGAATTTTACCGCATTGGACAACAGATTTACGATTACCTGTCGCAAATGCAGCTTGTCCGAACTTATGCTTCCGACGCCCTGCGGGACATCGACGGAAACTTTAATTTTTTTCTGCATGCTTTGCGGTTCGATGAATGTCAGGCATTCATTCAGCAGGTCAGAAACCGATATGGTTGAGAAGGTAAGCTCGAGTTTGCCGGATTCCGCCCTGGCAATGTCGAGGGTATGGTTCACGAGGTCGAGTATATGCCGTGCGGACATATGAATATCAGAGGAATAACCCTGATATCTGTTGTTCAATGGACCGAAGGCGTTCGCCTGCATGAGGTCGGAAAATCCGATGATGGCGTTGAGCGGTGTTCGAAGTTCGTGACTGGCCGTGGCCAGAAATTCGCTTCGTGCCTTTGCCAGAGCCTCCATGTGGAACAGCGCTTCAACCTTGGCAGTCTCGTCGGTCAGAATGATCATTCGAGACGCCCAATCGCCGTACTCAGTAACGGAGATCACGCGTACTGACAAATAGCGAACCAGATCCGGTTCCGCGTCAATTCTGATTTCCAGTGGGGGCGCGTCCGGCGTCGTGCCGGTTTCTTGTGCATTTGCCAGACGTTCGCCTTCGGCCCCTGGGATCAGGTCACGAATGTTTTGACCGGCACTGTATGTGCCGTCGCTGCCAAGTGCAGTCAATGCATAGGGGTTTGCGTACGCAACCTGCCCGGTATCATCCAGGAACAGTATGCCGACCGGTGCAAGTTCCAGGAACCGGTCAATTGCCGGGCGGGCGACAGGTGTGGGTTTCGGGCGGTTGGTCAGCGCATTGAACTCATCTCTGAGCACCTGATTGACCTGCGCGCGCCGCCGCCTTTGGGCGATTCTGTTTTGAAGCATTGCGGCGATTCCTGCCGGATCATCTCCCGAGACGTAATGCAACTCGCCCTCTGTCGTGACGACCTTTGCCGATGTCCTTTCGCTGTCGGGGCGCGGCGGTCCGGAAAGAACCAATACGGGGACATCGATGCGTTTCTGCGATATCGTCGTCAGGACCAACTGTGGACTGCACACCGATTCGTCTATCAGCAGAGCCGCAGCATCATGCAGCCGCGCCACGGGGCCGTGTGATTCAGGACCTTGTCCATGCCAGGGTCTGAAATTCAGCCCCTCGCCGCCGGAAAGGCTGATGGCGTTGATCAATGTCTGGTCTGCGACGTCGTGCAGAATGAGATCATTCATTGCCTCACTCCCCGAGAACGGGCCTGCCAAGCAACATCCTGCCGGCCCAAAGTCGAAGCAGGTCAGTGGTCGGTGCCATGACATGTGCCGCGCGTACATCCCGGAGCAGCCGCTGCATATGCGCCCCGTCACGATAGGCAATGCCGCCCATCATGCTCATTGCCTCGTTGACGATCGATGTCGCCGTTTCGGCGACTTCCGCCTTGGAAACCATGACCTTGATGACGGCATCGTCTTCCGCCCGGTCGAACGAACCAGCGGCATCGTGGACCAGTTGCCGGACGGCCTGCAGCTTGCTCCATAGCGTTGCGAACCGGTGTTGTACGATGTTTGAATCCGCAAGATTCATTCCGCTGTGCGTGTGTTCGCGGCTGATCAGATGTTGGCGGACCAGTTTCAGGGCGGCATCCGCAACACCCAGATAAACCCCCGACATGGCGATCAGAAAATAGGGCGCAACAACATTGAAGACATACCAAATCTGGTCGCCTTCGGATCCCAGGAGATTCCCCGCCGGCAGGCTTACCTGATCAAGTCGAAGGGCACGGGAATCGTTTCCCCGCATGCCGAACCCTTGCCAGGCATCCCCCCACGTCATTCCCGGCATTCCGTCGTCGACCGCGACACAGGAAAAACGGGTGGCACCGTGATCGTCCTCGTCCATGACGGAAATGATGTAGGAGTCGGCATGCCCACCGTTCGTCACGAAGGTTTTCGTCCCTTCAATGACAATCTGCCCGTCTGAAGATGGGCGGAGGGTCGTTTGCGGATAATAGAAATGTGCGCCTGTTCCCGGCTCGCTCAACGCGAGAGTTGTGAGGTGACGGCCTTCTGAAATCGGACGAAGATAACGTTCCACCTGATAAGGCGTCGCCTGGGCCGCGAGGACCGAAGCGCCAACGCAGTGCATGCCAAAACAGATTGCGGTGGAGGCACACGCGCGACCCAAAATCTCGGACCCACGGGACAGTGCCAGAAGCCCGTGCCCGCGCCCGCCGAACTTGGTTGGCACGACAAATCCGCCGAATCCTGCATTCTGAAGGGCGCGAATACCGCGTTCGGGCCATTCTGCGGTACTGTCCGTATGCGCGGCATTGTCCAGAAGATGCGCTTCCGCGATCTCCTCCAGGTCATGCAGGTCGGACTCAAGGCTGTTCGCTGCTGATCTTGGTGACATGACAAACCCGCTTCCAATAGGCGTTACCGAATACAGAACGCCCGGACTTTCACTGTCGACGTGTCATTATAAAGTAACTTGCGCCTACGCGTTACCGCGGGCGAAACCTAATGCAATTTGGGTTAGTAAAGCGTTAACATTCCCGCGAAACACTCGCAAAGCGACGGTATTTGCGTCAAGGTTTCCAATGGAAGCCGTATGCTGCCGATGTTGGCACGGTACCGTTTAGATTTCGCCTTCGGGATCGTAGATAGGGGTCAGGACGAAGACGAACCGGGTATCCCCCGTTCCCGCGATCGGTGGGGACCTGAAAAGCCCAAAATCGTCGTGACAGCTTAATCTATGGTGGGGGGGTCGGAGTGGCTGGATTCGAACCAACGACCCCTGCCTCCCGAAAGTGTTTGCGCTATACAGATAGGTGCAAAAAACCCTTGTTTTCCGGCATTTCAGTTTAATCTGTTTATGATTATTTAATTTCAATAACTGCGGAAGCCACTGTTGGTTCCCGGGGGCGGTCAAACCGAATCCACCGAATGGTAGTCTCCGCCCTGTCGGTCGAGAAAGCCGACCAGAAGAGACGAGATCTTTTCAGGCTGATCTTCCATTGCGAAATGTCCGCAGTCTTCGAGCACATGAAGCTCCGACCCCGGAATGGCGTCATGCAGCTTGTGCGCCCAATTGACGACCTGCCAAGCGTCATCAGCGCCCCATATTAGTTGAACCGGGTTCTTGCCGAGCTCCTGGTAGCGTGGCGCGATCTCTTCTGTGTGTTTTGGGTCGTAATGCATGACCTGATGCTGGAACAGGCTCCCCTGTCCAATCGGTCCGCAGATCAGGTCAAGGAATGCTTCCATGGAGGTTTCCGCCAGCCGTCCCTTGTTCTGTACCGTCGAGTAGAGCCACTCACGGAAGTGTTCGCGGTGCTCAGCATCGGGAGCCTTGATCAACGCCTCCAGTCCCGCCTGCATTTGTTCGTGTGTGCGTTTCGACGGCCAGCTATCGAAGCTGACCACATCGATCATCGTGAGGCTTTTAGCGAAATCCGGGTTGAAGATACAGAACCGCTGGGCGACGGCTCCACCGATGTCGTGGGCAATGACGTGAGCATGGTCCAGGCCCCAATGGGCGATCAGTGATTCAAGGACCGGCACTTGCCCCGTCACCGACGTATCCACTGCCGGATCATGTGGTCGCTCCGACGCCCCGTAACCAAGCAGGTCGAAGACATGTACCTTGTAACCCGCATCGACCAGTTTTGGCGCAATATTTCGCCAAATATAGGAAGAAGAAGGCGTACCATGGATCAGGATGGCTGGTTCCCCTTCTCCAAGCACCCCATACGCAACGCGGTGGCCTTCAATCAGGACGTTTTTATCGGCGAGCGTAGACATTTGCTTAACTCCCTACGAGAGATCGTTTAGTTTGCTGGTTGGAAGGAAAGCGTTTCTAGCCCTGTCCACTCATCAACGAGAACGCTGCGGACCGCGCAGTACGGATCGCCTCCCGACCGAGCAGCGGCCATGCGGCAGTTGCGCCTTCGTGAAGCAGGAACATTTGGTTCGCAAGCTCGTCCCGGCCTGAGCACCGCGCCATGAGCTCTCGTGTAGCGTTTTTCTGGCGCTCGACGACGGTCCTGATCGCCGGATTGCCAGGATGCGCCGCAAGCGCATTCAGGAACAGGCATCCCACGCCGTCTTCCGTTCGCATCCATACTTCGACCCGGGCAAACAAGTGATCAATTGCTTCAGGTCCGCTGGGTGGCACGTTCTCAGAAATGAAGGCGAGGTAGCGATCATGACGATAATCAAGTGCCCCTGCGACCATGTCCTCGCGGGATGGGAAGTACTTGTAGAGCGTCCGCAAACTGACATCCGCCGCGTCGCGCAGCGCATCGACGCCGGGTTCCGAGAACCCCATCGTTCGGAAGCAATCCTCTAATCCCGAGGCTATCTTGGTTTTGGTATCAATCATGGATCGGAGAAGTAAAACGATCGTTTTACATTGTCAATATGATTTTTCACCTCCGCTCAAAGTTGGTTTTCTATCGTTACGATGGCTTACGCGAATGAGTGCGAGCCACTGATTGGGGTGTGACTGCTTCTGGCTATTTGCGGACATTTGGGTTGTTAGAATGAAGATGAAACCCAGTCCGTGTTGCCTTCCGGCCTGAATGGAGCGGGTTACATGCGTCATTGCACGAAGGCGACGGTCGGAGACAGGTGTCGGCGCGCCTTTGTCTGAGGCGGTGATAGAGTTAATTAATTAATTTCATTGAAAATATTGGTCGGAGTGGCTGGATTCGAACCAACGACCCCTGCCTCCCGAAGACAGTGCTCTACCAGGCTGAGCTACACTCCGAACGCCGGTTTCGAAACGCCGTTTTCTGACGGCCCGTCGGGAAGGGGCCTTGGCGCGAAACGAAGCGGCTTATAGCCTTAGTGCCGTGGACGTGCAAGACGGTGCGTACGCTTCGCCGAAAGAATTTTCAGGACCCCGTTTTCAGGGGGAGGGAGGGGATGTGACAGGAACCGAAAAGCAAGGCCGCCGGGCCGACATCGATGCCGTTCTTGGCTTCTGGTTCGACGAACATGAAAAGGATGACTGGTTCAAGAAGGACGATGCGTTTGACGCCGCAATCCGCGACCGGTTCGGCGTGGTGCACGACCGTCTGACCGCCAACCCGGACGAGGCGCGGGCCTGGGCCGAAAGCCCGCGCGGCGCGCTGGCGGTGCTGGTGGTGCTGGACCAGTTTTCGCGCAACCTTTACCGCGGGGACGGGCGTGCCTTTGCGGCGGACGCATTGGCACGGGAAATTGCCCGCGACGCCATTGCACGCGGGTTTCACCATTCCGCCGACCTGCCGGATATGGGATGGCTGATCCTGTTCCTGCCGTTCGAACATTCCGAATATCTGGCGGATCAGGACTGGTCATGCGCCATTTGCCGGGCCTTCGACGATGGCGAGTTTCTGCAATACGCAAACGCCCACCGTGACATCATCGTGCGGTTCGGGCGGTTCCCCCACCGGAATGCCGCCCTGGGCCGGGACAGCACGCCGGAGGAAGAGGCATTCCTGACCCAGCCAGGGTCGTCCTTCTGACGGGGCATCCTGGCGGGACATTCCGGCTGGGCTTTTCCAGCCCCGCCGTGTTGCACCGCACAGTCACGGGATTGAAACGGAATCGGGAGTCACGCCATACTTAAGGCCAGCTGCATAAGTCGAACACGAAGCGTGGCGGCCCCGGCGCAGAAACCGTCGACCCGTCGCGGGAAGGGTAGAAAGCGATGAGCGTAGCAGCAATGTTGAGCCGTAAGCCGGCTGAGACCATCACGGTCGAAGCGACCCAGTCGATCAAGGATGCGGCGGCACTTTTGGCGGAAAAGAAAATCGGTGCGGTTGTCGTTACGGAAAACGGCGATACGGTGGTCGGTATCCTGTCGGAACGCGATGTTGTGCGGGGTCTTTCGGCGCGTGGCGCGTCGGTGCTGACCCTGCGGGTGGCCGACCTGATGACGTCGCCCGTCATGACCTGTACCCGGTCGGACAATGCCGATGACGTCATGAAACGCATGAGCGAGGGCCGGTTCCGTCATATGCCGGTGGTCGAAGGCGACAAGCTGGTCGGTGTGGTTTCCATCGGCGATGTGGTGAAGAACCGCATCGCGACACTGGAACATGAGACCGAGGCGATGCGCGGTTACATCATGACCGGCTGACCGTCGCGGTCAGGGCGTATCGACCGCCCCGACGGAGACGGACCGGCATGTTTCCCGAAGCCGGGCAAGGGCGGTTCCATCCGGTGCCGTCAGGGCCGGGTCGGTCGAAATCAGCGTGACGGCGGCTTCCGCCTCCCCCTGCCAATTCAGGACCGGCGCTGCCAGTGCATACAGCCCGGGAATAAGGTCCCCGCCGACCGTGGCATATCCGGCTGCGGCGATATCCTTGCGATACGCCTCTGCCATGCGCCTGGACCCTGCGGGGACGTGCGGGTCGGTCATCATGGACGGCAGGAAGGCCAGGAAAATGCGCCCGGTGGCCGACCCGATCAGCGGCAGGACGGTGCCCAGACCCAGGGACGTCACGACATGGTCCCGGCCGCGTTCCCAGCGAATGACCGTGGCACCGCCATTGCCCCAGACCGACAGCATGGCCGTCAGGCCGGTTGCCTCCACAAGGTCCGGCAGCGCCGCCGCCGTGCGGTTCACGAAGTCGTTCCGTGCCAGGGCGCCGACACCCAGTCGGAGTGCGAACGGGCCCAGGTCGTACCGGCCCGACCGTTCGCGCTGGCTCAACATGCCCTGTGCGACAAGGCTCGCCAGATAGCGGTGCAGCTTGCTGGTCGACATGCCCGACCGCTGCCCGACTTCCGTCAGGGTCAGCGGACCCGGTGCATCGGCGAATACCTTCAGGATGGTCATTGCCGTATCGACCGATCCAATGCCCCGCCGTTCGTCCATCCGCGTCCCCTTCATCCGGACCGAAATTCGAATCCGTAATTGTATATTGGTAAATGATATGTATATTTGTGAATAAATGAAAGGACATTTGTCGGCGACCCGGGTGCGCTGAGGGTCCGCCAGACCAAAAGAACGGGAGGATGCGGTTTGAAAGTGGCAATCGCAGGCGGGGGCCCTGGCGGCCTTTACGCTGGATATCTCATCAAACGCGCGTTTCCCGACTGGGACATCGCGATCCACGAACAGAACCCGGAAAACGTAACCTGGGGATTCGGTGTTGTGTTTTCCGATACGGCGCTGGATTTCCTGGCCGCCGACGACCCGGACACGCATGCCGCCATCGTGCCCGCAATGGAAATGTGGCGGGACATGACGCTGGATGTCCTGGGGGAAAAGGTGACCCTGGACGGCATCGGCTTCGCCGCGATCGGGCGCCTGCATCTCCTGCAACTGCTGACGGAACGTGCGCGGTCGGTCGGCGTGGACCCTAAATTCGGGACGTCCGTCGGCGATATCGAAGCGCTGGAAGCGGACGCCGACCTGGTGATCGGCGCGGACGGGTTGAACTCCCCGGTCCGCGGCAGCGGGAATTTCGGGACCGAAATGTCGGTGCTGTCCAACAAGTTCGTCTGGTACGGTACGAACCGGCCATTCGACACTTTGACCCAGTCGTTCCGGGAATCCCGCTGGGGCCGGTTCAACGCCCATCACTATCGCTACCGCGCGGATATGAGCACGTTCATCGTCGAAACCGACGCGGCGACATGGGATGCGGCCGGGTTCGCCGACATGGCGGAACCGGAATATCGCGCAGTGTGCGAGGAGATTTTCGCCGATGTCCTGGACGGGGCCGGGCTGGTCGACAACAAGTCCCACTGGCGGAACTTCCCGAAACTGTGGAACGAATGCTGGTACGACGGAAAGAAGGTGCTGTTGGGCGATGCGCTGCACACGGCGCATTTCTCCATAGGGTCGGGTACGCGCCTGGCGATGGAAGATGCGATCGCGCTAACCCGTGCGCTGACGGAAGCCGAGGGTGACATTTCCGTTGCGCTGCCGGCCTATCAGGCGGTGCGGAAACCGATCGTACAGAAAATCGTGACTGCGGCGAACACCAGCGCCGAATGGTACGAAGGGTTCGCCGCGCGCATGGATATCGGCGCCTGGGAATTCGCCGACAGCTATATCCGCCGGGCAGGGCGCATTGACGATGAACGCCTGCGCAAGCTGTCGCCGGAATTCATGGCGGGGCGGGACCGGCACCGGACAGGGGAAACAGCATGACCGACATAACCGACCGCGTTCCGCACGACGCCCCCGGCATCCGCGAAATCGGCTTTCATGTGCCGGACCGGTACAATGCGTCGTCCATCCTGTTCGACAATCTGGCTGCGGGCCGGGCGGACAAGGCCGCCGTCGTGACGGAAGCGGAAACCTGGCGCTATGGCGAACTGTGCGCGCTGGCGTGTCGTATCGGGAACGGGCTCCTGTCGCTGGGCCTGGAACGCGGGGACCGGGTGATTCTGGTGCTGAACGACCACCCGGACTATGCGGCGGCGATCTTCGGCGCCATGCGCGCAGGCCTGGTTCCGGTCCTGATCAACACGCTGTCGCCCGCCGACGTGGTGGCCTATTTCCTGGAAGATTCAGGCGCCACGGTCGCGCTTATCCACGAAGAACACCGCGCGTTGTTTTCCGACGCGGTGCCCCGGCACCTGATCGCGCTGGACGGGGATGACGGGCTGGGCTGGATATCGGATCAGCCGACGGACCTGGAAGAGGCGGATACCCACCGCGACGACATGGCGTTCTGGATGTATTCGTCCGGTTCCACCGGGCGGCCGAAAGGCGTCGTCCATTTGCATCACGACATGGCCTATTCGGTTGAAAGCTATGCCAGGCGCGTCCTGGACATCCAGCCGGACGATGTCTGTTTTTCCGTGCCCAAGATCTTCTTCGCCTATGGGTTCGGCAATTCGCTGACCTTTCCGTTTGCGATGGGGGCGACGTCCGCCCTGTTGCCGGACCGTCCGACCCCGAAGCGTATTTTCGACGTGATCGCGAAATGCCGGCCGACGCAGTTTTTCGCACTGCCCACGGTCTATACCGCGCTCATCAAAAGCGAGGATGTGGACGCGGCCGACCTGTCGTCCGTGCGGCGCTGTATCTCCGCCGCCGAAGTGCTGTCCGGCGATGTCTTCAACGCGTGGAAGGACCGGTTCGGACACGAAATCGTCGAAGGTCTGGGTTCCACCGAAGTCCTGCACATTTATCTGTCGAACACGGATGCGAAGAAGAAGCTGGGTTCCGCCGGCATGCGCGTGCCGGGATATGAGATCAAGCTGACGGACCGTGACGGCAATCCGACCCCGCTGGGCGAAGAAGGCATCATGTGGGTGCGCGGCGATTCATCCGCACCCTGCTACTGGAACCGCCCGGACAAAACGGCGGAGACGATGCGCGACGGCTGGATCTGGACCGGCGACCGTTTCATCGCGGACGAGGACGGGTTCTATTTCTTCCGCGGACGGGCCGACGACCTGATCAAGGTGTCGGGTCAATGGGTCTATCCGCTGGAAGTCGAGCTTTGCCTCAACGAACATCCCAAGGTTCTGGAATGTGCGGTCATGGGCCTTCAGATGGATGACGGGCGCACGACGCTGGCGGCCGTCATTGCCCCGGCCCGGGGGGCGTTGGGCGATGATGCGTTGAGCGACGAATTGCGCGCCTATGTCAAACAGACGCTGCTGCCATACAAATACCCGCGCCAGATTCTGTATATGGAAACGCTGCCCAAGACCGGGACGGACAAGATCGACCGCCAGGCCTGCAAACGGGCGCTGACGGAGATGGTGTGACTGTGCACGCGGGCCTAGCTGATGCCCCAGGCTTTCTTGATGCCTTCGAACCCGCCGTCATAGATGCCCTTGACGATCTTGGATGCCTTGTCCTCAGGCCCGACGGCGTCGAACTGACCGGTCCAGTGAATCTTGCATCCGTCGCCGTCTGGCACGACGCGGACCGTGCTTTCGTAGTTGGCGACCGGCAGCGGGCTGGAGACGATCTTGTAGGTGAAGGTCATCTGGTCGTCTTCATGCCGCTCAAGGCTTTCCACGATTTCCCCGCCGCCGGGGATTTTCATGCGCCGGACGGTGCCGCCTTCTTCAAGGGTGCAGCTTTCGACCGCCGGGTGCCAGTCGCCGATCTGGCCGAAGCCGCGGATCATTTCCCAGACCTTTTCGGCGGCGATGGGAAGCGTGGTGGAACTGGATACTTCGGTCATGATTGTCACTCCCGCCCTGATGGATGTTGTCATTGACCGACAGGATATCAGATTATGAAGCCGAAGCCCATTTCGGGCTTGGATGAGGATTGAGGGACATCGACCATGACGCGCCAGCAGCCGAACCCGGAACGCCAGGAATTCTATGACACGATCCGGCCGATGAACATGACGCCGTTGTGGGAGGTACTGCACGCCCTGGTGCCGAAGGAACCGGCAACCCGCGTCCAGCCCGTGCGATGGCGCTATGACAATGTGCGCCCGCATCTGATGAAGTCGGGCGAACTCATCACTGCAAAGGAGGCGGAGCGCCGCGTCCTGATCCTGGAAAACCCGGGCTGCCCCGGCGAAAGTTCCGCCACCGGGACCCTGTATGCGGGGCTTCAGCTGATACTGCCCGGCGAAATCGCGCCCTGTCACCGGCATACGCAGTCGGCCCTGCGGTTCGTGGTCGAAGGGGACGGCGCCTATACCGCAGTCGACGGCGAACGCGCGATCATGCGGGAGTTCGACCTGATCCTGACGCCCAGCTGGCAATGGCACGACCATGGCAATGACAGCAACGCGCCCATGGTCTGGCTGGACGGGTTGGACATACCGACGGTGCGGTTCTTCGATTCGGGCTTCGCGCGTCAGGGGAATGAGGACTATCAGCTGGACCGCCGGCCGCCTGGTTTCAGCCGCGCGCAGTTCGGGCGCAACATGCTGCCGGTCGGGTTCGAAGCGGCGAAGACCAGCCCCGTCTTCCATTATCCCTATCAGGAATACCGCCAGGCGCTGGAGGATATGAAAGGGGCGACCGAATGGGACCCGCGCCAGGGGCTGGTGCTGGAATTCATCAACCCGGCGACCGGCGGACCGATGATGCCGACCATATCCGGCTTCGTTCAGATGCTGCCGAAAGGGTTCGAAACGGAAGCCTATCGCGCTACGGATGCAAAGGTCGTGACCGTCGTCGAAGGGACTGGCCGCGTGACGGTCGGCGACCAGGCGTTCGACCTGAAACAGCGCGATACGTTCGTCGTCCCTGCCTGGGCCAAACTGACCTACCGCGCGGACGATGACCTGATCCTGTTCGCTTATTCCGACAAGGGAATGCAGCAGGCACTTGGCATCTGGCGGGAAGAGGAACCGGCGGCGGCCTGAAGGCAAAGCATAGAAACAGCGTATTTCCGCACCGCACACTCGACAGTCGGATTCCCCCTTAGTACTGTCATGGACAGGTGCAAGACACGCCATTTCGTTGGGGGCATACATTTCATGGCGGAGAAGCCAGCGGGCCTGCATATCCGCGCGGTCGATCTGGAGGACCTGTCGGTCCTGTCCAGCATGCTTCAGGATGCGCTCGTCCCGCCGGGCGATATTGCCTATCTGCCGAGCGAGGGGCATTTCATGATGGCGCTGAACCGTTTCCGCTGGGAAGCGGCCGGCGCTGCGCCACCCTATTCGCGGACCCATTCGGGGCTGCGCCTGGACAAGGTGACAGCGGTTCAGCGGCGCGGATTTTCCCGCTGGGAAAAGGACAAGATGCTGTCGCTTCTGTCCATCGCCTATGCCGATGATGAAGACGGCGGCGCGGGCGGGGGCACGGTCATGCTGACATTCGCGGGCGACGCGGCGATCCGCCTGTCCGTCAGCGCGTTGAGCGTCGCGCTGGATGACCTGGGCGAACCCTGGCCCACCGAATGGAAACCGGGTCACCAACCGGACTGAAATCCTAAGGCCATGAATCTGAACGGGATTCCGGACGCGCGAATGCATGAGCTAATATGATACATTAATATTGCAAAATTCGCATTTTTGTGTATCATATTAATCAACGATATTTTCCTGGGATAAGAAACGCCATGACACCGTATGCAAGTTCGGAAGGGATCGACGCGGGCGCCGAAGACGACCCGTCGGGTCGGGCCCGCTTTCAGGCGCTGCTGAATGCGGAAGAAAAGGTGGAACCCCGCGACTGGATGCCGGCCGGGTACCGCAAGCTTCTGGTCCGGCAGATTTCCCAGCACGCGCATTCCGAAGTCGTCGGCATGCTGCCGGAAGGGAACTGGCTGACCCGTGCGCCTACCCTGAAACGCAAGGCGGTGCTGCTGGCGAAAATCCAGGACGAGGCGGGGCACGCGCTCTATCTCTACAGCGCATGCGAAACACTGGGCACGTCCCGGGACGAAACGATAGAAGCGCTGCATGACGGGCGCGCCAAATATTCGTCCATTTTCAATTATCCAACGCCGACCTGGGCGGACATCGGCGCCATCGGCTGGCTGGTCGACGGGGCGGCGATCGTGAACCAGGTGATGCTGTGCCGCTGTTCCTATGGGCCGTACGCGCGGGCGATGGAACGCATCTGCAAGGAAGAAAGCTTTCACCAGCGCCAAGGGTACGAAATCGTCACCAAACTGGCCCAGGGCACGCCGGAACAGAAGAAGATGATGCAGGGCGCGCTGGACCGCTGGTGGTGGCCGTCGCTGATGATGTTCGGGCCGCATGACAATGAATCGACCCACGGCAGCCAGTCCACGGAATGGAAGATCAAACGTCGGTCGAACGACGACCTGCGCCAGCATTTCGTCGATATGACGGTGCCGCAGGCGGAGATCCTGGGCCTTAAGGTGCCGGACCCGGATCTGAAATGGAATGCGGCGCGCGGCCATTATGATTTCGGTGCCATCGACTGGGACGAGTTCAAACGCGTGCTCAAAGGCGGCGGTCCGGTCGGGCGCGAACGAATCCAGGCCCGGCGCGATGCCTGGGAAAAGGGACAATGGGTGCGCGACGCCGCGCTGGCCCACGCGGAAAAACGTCGGGCGCGGGCACAGGCCGCGGCCGCGGAATAGGGGGCGACGGATCATGCCGGCACAATCCAGGGAATGGCCGCTTTGGGAAGTTTTCGTGCGCGGGCGGCAGGGCCTGAACCACAAGCATGTCGGTTCCTTGCGTGCGGTCGACGCCGAAATGGCGATCCAGAATGCGCGCGACGTCTATACCCGCCGCCGGGAGGGGGAGAGCATCTGGGTCGTCGAAGCGGCGCATATCCACGCCTCCCAGCCCGAGGAACGGGGACCCTTTTTCGACCCGGCAGACGACAAGGTCTATCGCCACCCGACCTTCTATACCGTGCCCGACGGTGTGGAGAATATGTAGCCCATGACCAATACGACCGTGACGATCGATCGCGCGCAGCATGTGGACTACATCCTGCGGCTGGCGGATTCGGCGATGATCCTGGGGCACCGCCTGTCCGAATGGTGCGGGCACGGCCCCGTTCTGGAAGAAGACATCGCGCTGTCCAACATCGCGCTGGATCAAATCGGGCTGGCGCGGCTGCTTTATACCCATGCGGGCGCGGTTGAAGGTTCGGGGCGGACGGAAGACGATTTCGCCTTCAAGCGGGACGTCATGGAATGGCGGAACGTGCTTCTGGCGGAGCAGCCGAACGGCGATTTCGCCGACACGATCGCGCGTCAGTTCCTGATCGACTGTTTCAATGTGGAACTGCTTTCGGCACTGTCGAACAGTGCGGATGCGGAACTGGCGGCAATTGCGGCAAAGTCGTTGAAGGAAGTCACCTACCATCGGCGTCATTCCGGTGAATGGGTGATACGACTGGGCGACGGGACGGATGAAAGCCACCGGCGTATGCAGGCTGCGTTGGAACGCCAATGGATATTCACCGACGAACTGTTCGAAATGGACGATCTGGACCGGGCGATGATCGCAGCGGGGGTCGGGGCCGACCTTTCCGCCCTTCGTCCCGCATGGGATGCGATGGTCAATCGCGTCCTGGATGAAGCGACACTGACCAGGCCTTCGGCCGACTTCCCACGCAGTGGCGGGCGCACCGGCAACCATTCTGAATTCCTGGGCTATATTCTGGCGGACCTGCAGTTCATGCAGCGCGCTTATCCGGACATGGAATGGTAGGGGCGTCATGACCGTCGTCTCCCTTTCCGCGGCGCGGGCCGAAGCGGCCGTCTGGTCCCTGTTGGACGAAGTGCCGGACCCAGAGGTCCCGGCGCTTAGCATCCGGGATCTGGGCGTGGTGCGCGATGTGACTCTGGATGGCGACCGTGGTGTCACGCTGAAGGTAACGCCCACCTATTCCGGGTGCCCGGCGACGGCGGCGATCAACCTTGCGATCCGTGATCGGCTGATCCGCGCGGGGTATGAGGACGTGACAATCGAAACGGTCCTGGCGCCGGCCTGGACGACGGATTGGATATCGCCGGAAGGCCGGAAGAAACTGCGGACCTATGGCATTGCGCCGCCCGTCGGGACGGCGGCGGACGCTGCTGCGGGCCGCGCGGCCCTGTTCGGTGCGGATCCGGTGGTTGCCTGTCCGCGTTGCGGGTCGGAAAAAACGGCGAAGGTCAGTGAGTTCGGCTCCACAGCCTGCAAGGCACAGTATCGCTGTTCGTCCTGTGCCGAACCGTTCGAATATTTCAAGTGCATCTGAGGGGCACCTTTATGGCGGCTTTCCATGATCTGACAGTGGCGGAAGTGAAGCGGGAAACCGACGATGCGGTGTCCATCCGCCTGGATGTGCCGGATGCGCTGGCGGACCAGTTCCGTTTTCTGCCGGGCCAGTATCTGACGCTGCGGACGATGATCGACGGGGAAGATGTCCGCCGCAGCTATTCGATTTGCAGCGGGCTGAACGACAACCAGCTTCGCGTCGCGGTGAAGAAGGTCCCTGAAGGCAGGTTTTCCTGTTTCGCAAACGACGTTTTGAAGGCGGGCGACCGCCTGTCGGTCATGCCGCCGGACGGGCGGTTTACCGCGCCGGTCGACCCGTCGCATGCCAAACATTACCTGATGATCGCGGCAGGCAGCGGCATAACCCCGGTCCTGTCGCTGGCGAAAAGCTATCTGGAGGGGGAACCCGCCAGCACGGTCACGCTGGTCTATGGCAACCGCAAGGCGGACGGTATCCTGTTCCTTGAGGAAATCCAGAACCTGAAGGACGTGTATCCGACCAGGTTCTCCCTTATTCACATCCTGTCGCGCCAGCCGCGCGAGGTACCGTTGCTGCATGGGCGCATCGACCGGGAAAAATGCGCCGCCCTGTTTGCCGGTCCGGTCGACCCGGTGGATGCGGATGAAATTTTCCTGTGCGGCCCCGAAGGCATGATCGAAGACGCCCGCGCCGCGTTGGCGGATGCCGGCGTGTCCGCGGGCAAGGTACATGTCGAACTATTCACGCCTGCCGACGGGGGCAAGGCGGCAAAGGCTGCGCAGGCCGCTCGTGCCGAAGGATTGAGCGAGGAGGAACGCGGTGCCGTTCGCCGCGTGACATTGGTATTCGACGGGATCGAAAGCACCCATGATGTGGCGACCGACGGGGCGCCTATCCTGGATGCGGCAATGGATACCCGCGCGGATATCCCGTTTTCGTGCAAGGGCGGCATGTGCTGCACCTGTCGCTGCAAGGTCCTGAAGGGTGCGGTCGATATGGATGTGAATTATGCGCTGACACCGGAAGAGGTTGAGGCCGGGTTCGTCCTTGCCTGCCAGTCCCATCCGCTAACGGACGAAGTGGTTCTGGACTTCGATGTGAAGTGACGGTTTTCCGTCTTTACAATCCTGAATAGTTAAAAATTGCGATTTGTGATATTCTCTTCCCGTTTGGAGAGAGGGGGATGTCATGAAAAGGATTGTCATCTGTTTCGATGGAACTCGGAATGACCCGTCGGATGCCGCGCAGAACCTTGATGATGAAGGTGAAATCGAAGACGACGGAATCAGCAATGTATTGAAATTGTATTTCCTGTTGGGCGGTCGGCTCGCCAATTTGAACAAGCTACATCACGATCCCAACAATGCCGCTGAAGTCAGTACTTTCCCGGACCAACCCTGCTTCTACTTTCAGGGGGTCGGTACTTATGGCAGCCGTTTTCAGCGTGTTTTCAATTCCATGGTGGCGCCGGAGGAACTTGATGTTTCCAAGATCATCCGTTGGGGGGCTGAAGCCCTAAGGGCCTGCTATCAACAAGGAGATCAGGTTTTCCTGTTCGGGTTTAGTCGCGGCGCGGCAATTGCCCGGCGATTTGCCAAGGTGATACGCGATTCAGACGATTCCGACATTCGGGTCGATGGAATTGGGGAAGGGTCAGTCCGGCTGTTGAGCGTCTTTGATACGGTGTCATCGTTTGGGGTTCCAAATCTGATTCCAAAAATAAAACCGCGGTCAGACGTTCTGTTTGAAGAGGGGAACAGAGTTCATGCCACCGTGTCTGAAGCGATTCACCTAGTGTCGCTGGACGAACGCCGATTGGCCTTTCGTCCGACCTTGATGGCGCCGGAAGACCGTGTGACCGAGGTTTGGTTTCCGGGCGTTCATTCCGACGTTGGGGGCGGTTATTTTCGTGATGCCCTTTCAAACATCACGCTGCGCTATCTGCTGGATGAAATCGGGCGCCGCGAACTTGGTCTGCGTTTTCGCGACGCAGCGGACGTTGTCGAAACGGAGTTCGCCGATGATGAGTTTGGCCTGGATGCCAACGACCTCAACATCCAGCCGGGTCATATGGGTGAATTGCATTGGCAACGCCGTATTCTGGATCTTTTGCTGCGGGATCGCGATGTACTGGCATGCAAAAGCGGTGATGTCGCTGAATATGTGGTGTCCCAGGAACCTATGATTCACCATACCGCGCTTGATAGAATTCGCGACAAACGGGACTACAAACCCTCTGGCATAAAGTCCGGTACCCCGTTCCGTAAGGTTGCAGAAGACGGCAGTCCGTCGGACGCGACCAGATTCCACCTGGGACGGATACAATCTGGCGAGTATTGAAGGGGAAACCAGCCCAGAACGGATGACTGATAGGGGCTGGATTTTCAATTGGGGTTGCGGTGACTGTGCGCCCTGTCGCACAGTCGCGCCCATGTTCGATGCATCATTCCGCCCCCTGATCGACCCGCCGCTGAACGGGGTTGCGGCCCTGATTGAAAAGTCAGGTATTTCCGCCAACTCGGTCACCGTGGCCGGGTTCGTTCTGGGGCTTGGTGGAGCGGTTGCGGTCGCGTTCGGACATTTCTACATTGCCGCCGTTCTGGTCGTGCTGAACAGGGTCCTGGATGGTCTGGACGGGGCGCTGGCGCGGCGCCTGGGGCCGACCGACTTCGGCGGATATCTGGATATCGTGCTTGATTTCATCTTCTATTCGGCGGTGCCGTTCGCCTTTTCCGTATATGACCCGGCAAACGGACTTGCGGCGGCGTTCGTTATTTTCAGTTTCATCGGGACGGGGGCCAGTTTCCTGGCCTTTGCGATCATCGCGGCAAAGCGGGGCATTTCGACCGATATCCGTGGCAAAAAGAGCTTCTATCACCTGGGCGGACTGACAGAGGGGGCTGAGACGATTTTGTTCCTGATGCTTTGCTGTCTGCTGCCGGCGCATTTCAGCATCTTGGCCTTCTGCTTTGGCGCGCTATGCTGGGTCACGACGGCGGTCCGTGTTCTGGCCGCCGCCGATTCATTCAAGGAGAATGCGTGAACCATGTGCGGGCGGTATTCGCTGACGACACCGGTGGAGGGGCTGCGGCGGCTGTTCGGGTTCGATCGTATCCCGAACCTGCCCGCGCGGTACAACATCGCGCCGACGCAGGCGGTGCTGGCCGTCCGAATGGAAGGCGCGCCGGGACAGGATTTGAAACGCGACTGTTTCATGGCGCGCTGGGGGTTGATCCCGGGGTGGGCGAAGGATGCGTCCATCGGTGCAAAGATGATCAATGCCCGGTCCGAGACGGTGCGCGAGAAACCGTCCTTCCGCACTGCCTTCCGGCGTCGGCGCTGTCTGATTCCCGCCGATGCCTTCTATGAATGGAAGACGATCGCCGGTCAGAAACAGCCCTATCGCATCGCATTTGAGGATGCCCAGGTCTTTGCTTTCGCGGGCCTGTGGGAACGCTGGCAGGGGGCGGACGGATCGGATGTCGAAACCTGTTCCATCGTGACGACGGAAGCGAATGAGACATTGACACCGTTGCACCACCGCATGCCGGTCATCCTGGATGACGCGGCATTCGCCCCCTGGCTGGAAGGCGGGGAGGATGAGGCAGCTGCACACATGTTGCCCTATGCGGGGGACCGCCGCCTGGTCTACCACCCGGTGGACCGACGCCTGAACAATGTTCGCAATGATGATGCTGGACTGGCGGAGCCCATTGAACTGGATGTGCGTTTAGAAGATGAACCCGCCAAGCCCGTGAAAACGTCCGCGAAGGACGATCAGATGAGCCTGTTTTAGGAATATTCCGTTGCAAGGAGAGTTGCCAGATGAGTGCCGCCATTCCCGTATCTGAACCCGTCCGCATCCCGGTCCAGGGCAGTGACGATGTCTTTCCCGTCCGCAACATTTATTGCGTCGGCCGGAACTACTGGGCGCATCGCGAGGAAATGGGGGTAAGCGACCGTGACCCGCCGTTCTTTTTCCAGAAGCGTCCGGATGGCCTGGTCTACTGCCCGCCGGGTCAGGAGACGGAAATTCCATATCCGCCGATGACGTCGAACTTTCATCACGAAATCGAACTGGTGGTCGCCATTGGGACGGGGGGAAAGGACATCGCCCTTGCAGACGCGACGTCCCATATCTTCGGTTATGCGGTGGGGTTGGATATGACGCGCAGGGATCTTCAGGGCGCGGCAAAGGAAAAGGGCCGCCCGTGGGATACCGGCAAGAATTTCGAACACGGCGCCCCCATCGGCGAAATCGTGCCGATTGCTAAGACCGGCCCGATCACGGATGGCATGATTACCCTGTCGGTCAACGGTGCGGTCCGGCAGTCCGCCCCGATGGACGAAATGATCTGGTCCGTGAACGAGACGATCGAGGACCTGTCCAAATACCACACGCTGTATCCGGGCGACCTGATCTATACTGGAACGCCGGCAGGCGTCGGTCCGGTGGTCAGCGGGGACCTTCTTGAGGGGGCGGCCGAAAAGGTCGGGGCGATTTCAGTCAGGATTGGATGACAAGCGAGCGAAGGCGGGTTCGTGTAGGCCAACTTGGTTGCATATAGTTTAAGAATAAAATATATATATTTGAACGAAAAAGAATTCGTTCGAATATCGAACATTTTGGTCGAACAACGAACGAAACTGCATGACAGTACCTGTATCTAACGATTGATATTGCCGATTTGTGCAATATAGTGCATGTGATGTTTGGTTGGGGCGCTGTTTTCAGATCACGCAAAGACGCGCCCTTGACCTAAGGAAAAGTTCCGCGTTCTCATTGATTTGGGTGTCGGAATTCTCGGGGCCCGGACGTTTTGTGAAACGACGTGCCTCTAAACAGGGAGAGGAAAAATGAAAAAGCTTTTGTTGGCGGCGACGATGGGCGTCGCGCTTGGGGTGGGGTCCGCACAGGCGGCGGATCCGGTGAAAATCGGTTTCGTCACAACTCTGACCACGCCGGCGGCGGTCATCGGCAACGATATGCGCGATGCGTTCGAACTGGCGCTGGAACATATCGGCGGCGAAATGGGCGGCCGTACGGTCGAAGTCATTTACGAAGATGACGAGTTCAAGCCCGAATCGGGGCTGGCCGCGGCCGAAAAACTGGTGGAACAGGACGAGGTCGATTTCGTTACCGGCTTCATCTGGAGCCACGTCCTTCTGGCTTCCGCGCGTACCGTTCTGGACAGCGACACGTTCCTGATCAGCGCGAACGCCGGTCCGTCCCCGCTGGCGGGTGAAAACTGCCACCCGAACTTCTTCTCCGTTTCTTGGCAGAACGACCAGACGCCGATGGCGATGGGGCAGGCCCTGAACGAACGCGGCGTCGAGTCGGTCTATCTGATGGCGCCGAACTACGCTGCCGGTCAGGACATGGTCGCCGGTGTGTCGCGCACGTTTGAAGGCGAAGTCGTTGGCCAGGATCTGACGCGTTGGGGTGCGGATGCACAGCTCGACTTCTCCGCAGAGCTGGCGAAAGCCGCTCAGTCCGGTGCCGATGCGCTTTGGGTCTTCTATCCGGGCCGCGCGGGCGGTGCCTTCATCAACCAGTACACGCAGGCCGGTCTTGCGGACAGCCTGCCGCTTTACACCGTCTTTACGGTGGATGCGCTGTCCCTTCCGCGTCTTCAGGAAGCCGGTCTGACCGGTGTTCTGGGTTCGCTCGCGACGCAGCACTGGTCCCCGGACATGGACAATGCCGCCAACCAGCGCTTTGTCGGTGACTTCCTGGAACGCTACGGCCGCTACCCGTCGTTCTATGCCCAGCAGTCCTATGACGCGATGATGCTGATCAAGTCCGCGGTCGATGCTGTCGGCGGCGACCTGAGCGACATGGACGCGGTCCGTGAAGCCCTGATGGCGGCGGATTTCGAATCCACCCGCGGTGAATTCCGCTTCGGCAACAACCATTTCCCGATCCAGGACTTCTACCTGCGTGAAACGGTTGAGGATTCCGAAGGCCGCTGGACGACACAGATCGTTCAGCAGATCTTCGACGATCATCAGGACTCTTACGCTTCCGATTGCGGGATGTAAGAACCGGCTTTTGACAGGCGGGGCGGGCCCACAGGCGGTCCGCCCCGTTTTTCATGGGCCATTGCGGCTTTCTCTTCTCTCCGTACGGGTTATTCTAGGCGCGGCATGGATACGGTCCTTCTCGTCATTCAGTTCCTGAACGGGCTTCAGCTCGGCGTGCTGCTGTTTCTGGTGGCGGCGGGTCTGACGCTGATCTTCGGGATCATGGATTTCATCAATCTGGCCCACGGGGCCTTCTACATGGTCGGCGCTTATTTCTGCGCCACGCTCGCCGCGCCGCTGGATGCGCTGCTGCCGGGGTTCGGGTTCGTCCTGGCAATCCTGCTGGCGGTACCGCTGACGCTTGCGGTGGGGTTTGTCGCCGAACTGGTCGCCGCGCGTTCACTATATCTGCGCGACCATCTGGACCATGTGCTGGCGACGTTCGGCCTGATCCTGATTTTCGACACAACGGTTCACCTGATCTGGGGTGCGGAAGGCATGGTCATCCAGCTTCCGTCCTGGCTGAACGGCCGCATCGCGCTGACGGCGGATATCGAAGTACCGTCCTATCGCGTTGCGATCATCAGCGTCGGGCTGGCGGTCGCGGTCGGGCTTTATGTTCTGGTCACCAAGACCCGCGTCGGCATGCTGATCCGTGCCGGTGCATCTAACCGCACGATGGTTCAGGCGCTGGGCGTCAATATCAAAAGCCTGTTTACGCTGGTATTTGCCACCGGTGCGGCAATCGCCGGACTGGCGGGCATGATGATCGCGCCGATCACCGAAGCGTCGATTGGCATGGGCAATGACGTCATCATCGCCGCGTTCGTCGTCATCATCATTGGCGGTGTTGGGTCGGTCAAAGGCGCGTTTGTCGGTGCTATGATCGTCGGCATGATCGACACGCTGGGCCGGTCGTACCTGGACCAGTTCCTGAAACTGTTCATGTCCGAAGGCAATGCGGAAACGGCGGCGCCCGCGCTGTCGTCCATGCTGGTTTATATCCTGATGGCGTCTATCCTTGCGGTCCGTCCGCAGGGCCTGTTCCCGCCGAAAGTGCGATAGGGAGGGCCCGGAATGAGCACTATGGACACCTCTCCCACCTTCGGCGGCCTGGCGAAGCCAAAGACACTGGCGGCCTGGTTTGCCGTCGCGGTACTGGTCTTTCTGGCCCTCGTGCCGCCGCTGACCGATCTGATCGGCCAAAGCTTCTATCTGAAGGTCGGAACCCGCATCGTCATCATGGCGATCGCAGCGGTCGGCCTGAACCTGGTCCTTGGCTATGGCGGAATGGTCAGCTTCGGCCATGCCGCCTACATCGGCATCGGCGCCTATTGCGCGGCCATCCCGATCTATCACGGTTATGAAGTCGGTTTTGGGCATATCCTGCTCGCGATCGGTTTCAGCGCCTTGTTTGCCCTGATCACGGGGGCGATCAGCCTGCGGACCAAGGGCGTGCATTTCATCATGATCACGATGGCCTTCTCGCAGATGGCCTATTACTTCTTTATTTCCCTGGAAGGGTACGGCGGGGACGACGGGTTGCCGCTGCCTTATGGCGCGAACAGCGAATTCCCCCTTGGCTTCAACATCTCCGACCGCTGGACAATGTACTATACGGCCTTCGTATCGCTGCTGGTCGTGCTGTATCTGTCCTACCGTCTGGTGAATTCCCGATTCGGGCGCGTCATTCGCGGGTCGAAATCGAACGAGCGCCGCATGCAGGCACTGGGCTATCCCACCTATCGATATCGGCTGACGGCCTATGTCCTGTCGGGTGTGATCTGCGGGTATGCGGGTGTTCTTCTGGTCAACTACACGACCTTCATCAGCCCGGAAATGATGGGCTGGACCCGGTCGGGCGAATTGATCTTCATGGTCGTCCTGGGCGGGACGGCAACCATGCTGGGGCCGGTTTACGGCGTCATGACGTTTATCCTGCTGGCGGAATTCCTGCCGGACCTGATGGACTTCTTCTATGACGGGTCCGGCACGTACTGGCATCTGCCATTCGGGATTCTGCTTCTGGTGATCGTGCTGTTCACCCGCGGCGGCATCAACGGCCTGCTTCGCTGGCTGGGTCAGGGGGGCAGCCGATGAGCGCGCTTCTTGAAATCGAAGACCTGCAGAAAAGCTTCGGTGGTGTGCAGGCAACAAAGCATGTCTCGCTGGATGTGCTGGAGGGTGAGGTCCATGCGATCATCGGCCCAAACGGTGCCGGAAAAACGACGTTGATCTCTCAACTGTGCGGGGAGCAGATGCCGGACGGCGGGCGCGTGCGCTTTGCGGGCCGGGACATCACCCGTGCATCGGGTCCGGCGCGCGCGCACATGGGAATGGCGCGGTCCTTTCAGATTACGTCCGTGTTCCATGACATGACGCTGTTGGAAAATGTTGCGCTTTCGGTGCAGGCCCATGACGGTCACTCCTTCCGTTTCTGGCAAGACGCGTCGCACGATACCGGCCTGAACGACCGCGCTATGGCGCACCTCGAAGGGGTTGGTCTGGCCGACAAGGCGCATGTTCCGGCAGCGGCCGTGTCCCATGGTGAACACCGGCAGCTGGAAATCGCGATGGCGCTGGCGACCGACCCGAAGCTTTTGCTTCTGGACGAACCGATGGCCGGCATGGGTACCGAAGAAACCCAGCGCATGATCGAAATCCTGCGTGCGCTGAAGGCGGAAAAGACGATGTTGCTTGTTGAACACGATATGGATGCCGTCTTTGCACTGGCGGACAGGATATCCGTCCTGGTCTATGGCGAGGTGATCGCCACCGACACGCCGGCGGCAATCCGCGACAATGCGGAAGTTCGCGCCGCCTATCTGGGTGAGGAGGCCGCCTGACCCATGCTGCGCGTTGAGGGACTGGAAACATTCTACGGGAACAGCCAGGCGCTGTTCGGCATGGAACTGAAAGTGAATGCCGGTGAGGTCGCGACCCTTATGGGCCGCAACGGCATGGGCAAGACGACGACCATCCATTCCATCATGGGAATCGTCAAATCATCCGGCGGGGAAATAGCGTTCAACGGTGCGCCGATCCGCGGCTACACGCCCTATCAGGTGGCAAGACTGGGGATCGGCCTTGTGCCCGAAGGTCGGCAGATCTTCCCCAACCTGTCGGCGCACGAAAACCTGGTCGCGACCGCCGCCAACTGGGGGCGGCTTTCCACGCCCTGGACGGTGGAGCGTGTCTATGACCTGTTCCCGGGGCTTGCCGCGCGCCGTTCCAGCATGGGCAACCTTCTGTCGGGCGGCGAACAGCAGATGCTGGCGGTCGGCCGCGCGCTGATGACCAACCCGCAGCTTTTGATCTTGGACGAAGCGACGGAAGGTCTGGCGCCCCTGGTGCGGGACGAAATCTGGAAAAGCCTGGAAGCGATCAAGGGGGAAGGGCTTTCGATTCTGGTGATCGACAAAAACGTGAAGGACCTGACCCGCATTGCCGACCGGCACCATATCGTGGAAAAGGGCCGGACCGTCTGGACCGGCGACAGCAAGGCGCTGTTGGCGGACAAGGACCTCTTGCACCGCTATATGGGTGTTTGATACCGGGGGCGGCGGGCCCTAGGGCACGGGAACCGTAGACCGAAGTGCGCGCAACAGCGGCGCGCGCGGATTATCGATACAGAATTCATACAAGGCGGGCATCAGGGCGCGGTCGTCTTCCATGGCGACGGCATCCAGCGTCGGGTCCTTGCCCGTGTAAAACCCGATCGCGAAATAGGACAGAAGCGTGAATTGCGGTCCGGTACCCTTGAACGGCCGGTCGCCACGCTGAAAGAAATCCTCGCACGTGCCTGAATAGGTGATCGGCTCCCCAGGGTCCGGCGGCGGGTCCATCGGTGCCGGAACGGATACGGCCAGTGCGTCCAGGAACTGCCGCGACGGGTCCGCAAAACATGCAGCCAGCATGGTCGATATGACGTCCGCGCGGTTTGCGAGTTCGTCCAGTGGTGCATCCCCCGCGGCCGCGTAGTAGCCAAGCGCGAAGGTCGCGACCAACCCCATCTCGTCCATCGGACGGCGATAGATCGGATCCTCTTCCTGGAACAGTCCGCCGCATTGCGCGCCCAGGAACGGGTGTTCGGCCACCGGATATTCTTCCGCACGAAGCGACCCCGTGCCCAACAGGCACAGGGTCGATACCGCAAACAGAACTGAAATGAACCTTGTTGTCACAGGGCGACGCTAACGTTTCCAAGCCGTTCCGTCATCTTGATGTTTTCGGCATAATCGACCGGGATTGCGATCAGCGCAGGACCGTCCTGACTGAATGCTTCTTCAAGGGTCGGGATGATCTGATCGGTCGCTGTGATTTCCCGTCCCCACATGCCGAAACTCTGCGCCAGCTGGACAAAATCAGGGTTACCGAACTTCAGGTCGGAATGGCGCCCCTGGAACCCGTTCTGCTGTTTCCATTTGATCAGGCCGTATTCCCCGTCGCACCAGACCATGGCGACGATGTTCAGCTTGCGCCGGACTGCGGTTTCAAGCTCCTGCACGTTCATCATGAAACCAGCATCGCCTGAAATCGACAGAACCTTCTTGTCCGGAAAGGCCATTTTCGCGCCGATGGAACCCGGCATGGCAAATCCCATGGTGCAGAAGCCGTTGGAAATCAGGCACGTGTTCGGTTCCTGACACTGGTAATAGCGCGAAATCCACATTTTGTGGGCGCCCACGTCGGACAGAAGAATATCTTCCGCGCCCATGAACTGGCGCACATCCCACAGAATCTTCTGCGGCTTCACGGGCACGGCGGTATCGTCCTTTTCCGCTTCGAACTCACCGACCATGATGTCGCGCAGTTTCTTGCGGTCCGAAATGTCGAACAGCGGCAGGCGGTCTTCATACAGATCGTTTACCGCTTCGTTCAACTGCCATAGCGAATCCGCCAGATCGCCGACGATTTCCACATCCGCCGGATAGTCCCGGTCGACTTCCGCCGGCCAGAAATCCAGGTGGATGATCTTCTTCGCATCCTTGTTGGTGCGGTTCCAGGCGGCCGGCCCGTATTCGACCAGGTCGTAGCCGCAGGAAATAACCAGGTCCGCGTCGTCGAAGGCCAGGTTGTTATAGTCACCGGACCCAAGGCCCATTGTGAAAAGGCAATGCGGGTCGTCCATCGGCACCGCGCCCTTGCCCATGAATGTGTTCACAACGCCGATCCCGGTCTTGGTCGCAAGACGATAGAGTTGTTTCGCCGCGCGCTTCCGGATCGCGCCGTTGCCCGCAAGGATGATGGGCTTCTTGGCCTTTCCGATCATACGGGCGGCTTCGGCGACAGCCTTGTGGTCGGCGGCCGGCCGGCGGACCTTGCGCGGCACCATCGGCTTGTCGTCGATATCCAGTTTGGCGATATCCTCGGGCAGTTCAATGACGGTGACGCCGGGCTTCTCTTCCTCCGCTACCTTGAACGCCTTGCGGACAACCTCTGTGATGTTTTTCGGTGACACGATCGACTGTGCCCATTTGGAAATCGGCCGCATCATGGAAATGGAATCCATGTTCTGGTGGCTTTCCTTGTGCAGACGGCTGGTCGATCCCTGGCCGATAATCGCAACCAGCGGGGCGCGGTCCATGTTCGCATCGGCAAGACCTGTCACCAGGTTTGTCGCGCCCGGTCCCAGCGTCGCCAGACAGACGCCTGCCTTGCCGGTCAACCGGCCATAGGCATCCGCGGCAAAGGCGGCGGCCTGTTCATGCCGGCACAGAACGAAATCGATGCTGGAATCCATCAGGGAAATCATGACGTCGGCATTTTCTTCCCCCGGGACGCCGAAGATGCGTTCCACGCCTTCCTCTTCCAGGCATTTCACAAAAAGATCGGATGCTTTCATGGCCGTAGGCCTCCTTCCTCGTCAGTCCAGGGCGTCGGAACGCCAGACCATCATTTTTTCAATCTGCATTTCGTGCATGGTGTATGGGATGCCGCCGACACCGTGACCGGATGTGCGCGCGCCGGCAAACGGCATCCAGTCCACGCGAAACGCCGTGTGGTCGTTCACCATGACGGCGGTGCCGTCCAGATGCCGATAGCAATGTATTGCCGTGTCCAGGTCCTGGGTGAAGATCGCGGCCTGGAAGCTGACGGGCAGGGAATTGGCCCGCGTAATCGCGGCGTCAAGGTTGTCGACCGGATAAACGCATATTGCCGGCCCGAACACTTCCGCGGTCGAAATGGTGGCGTCCGCAGGCGGGTCGTACAGGACGGTCGGTTGATAGCAACTGTCTGAAATCTTTGCCCCGCCGGTAAGGACCGTGTCGCGGACTTCGTCCACCCACTGGGCTACGCGGTCGCATTCCTTGTGATTGATCAGTGGCCCGACATCGGTATCCGGCAGGGTCGGGTCGGCAACCGTCATGCGGCCCGCCTGTTCAACCAGACCATCGGCAACGTCGCGCGCGATTTTCGCATCGGCAAACACGCGCTGGACCGAAACACAGACCTGACCCGCGTGATAGAATCCACCCTTGGCAAGGCGCGGCAATGCGCCCGTCAGGTCCGCATCGGCGGCGACCAGGGCGGGTGCGACCCCGCCATGTTCCAGTGCACACCGGGCGCCCGGGGCCAGTCGCGACCGTAACATCCAACCCACCCGTGACGATCCGATGAAGCTGAAGAACCCGACCCGTTCATCGGCCACCATGGCGGTCGACAGGTCGTGGTTTTCGGGAATGACCGTCCGCGCCCATTCGACGGGAAGACCGGCTTCGTACAGGATCTCAAGGAATGCCCTGCAACTGAGCGGTGTCGCGGCGGCCGGTTTAACCAGGACTGGACAGCCCGTGGCGACCGCGGGCGCGACCTGATGGACGATCAGGTTGAACGGATGGTTGAACGCACTTACGGCGACGACCACGCCAATCGGCTCTTGCTGCGTGAATGCAATCCTTCCCGCGGAGCCGGCATTTACCTGCATCGGAATGACGTGTCCGGCCTTGCCGCGAAGTTCTTCGACACAGGTTTCAACCCCGTCCGCGCCACGGTCGATTTCGACCAGACTGTCCGGCAGGGGCTTTCCACCTTCGCGCGCCGCTGCGACTGCCAGGTCCATGCGTCGTTCGCGAATGATTTCAGCCGCTTTTCGAAGGATTTCGATCCGGCGCGCCTTCGGGAGCCATTGCCGCCGATCGCGGTACAGCCCGTACGCACCTGCCAGCGCCGCTTCCACATCCGCCGCGCTTGCCTGCGGCACTGTCCCGATTTCCGCGCCGTCAAACGGGGCGGTTACAGTGATTTCCCCCATGGTTCCCCCTTTTGAAAAGTCAGGTTGGCCGCATTGACCACGAGGATACGAAGACAGTGTCCGCCTTTTTATGACAAAAAGGCAAGGGGGCAGCGGAAATTATGGGGTTTGCCGCACTAATTCATCTGGTCGTGTCGGCGTCTGATGTCTTCCGGCCAGGTGCTTTTGATATAGGACAGGACTGCGATGATCTCTGCATCGGTAAGCCGGTCGCCATAAGCGGGCATGTCGCTTGGATAGTCCGCGCCGGCAAAATGCTGGACCCCGAACTTCGTGATTTCAAACAGATGTCGGTCGGAATGGTGCCAAGTATGGCCGGTCTCATCATGGGGCGGGGCGGGCAGGCGTCCGTCCGGGCGACGTGTACGCCAATCTTCCTGCCCTTCCAGGTTTGCGCCATGGCAGGACGCGCATTCCGCGTCATAAATGATCTGACCCAGCGCGGCCATGGTTGGGTCATCCGGAAACAGAAGCTGTTCGGCGGACGCGCGGTTTGCCGTGACCGCCAAGACGATCAGCGCCAAGCAGGCGGTTGTCCGGATCATTGTTTCTCTCCCGCCAGATTGTCCAGGATCGGGCAACTGGGTCGGTGGTCGCCGTCGCACGCGTGAACCAGAAGGCCCAATGTCTTGCGCATGGATTTCAGCTGTTCGATTTTCAGGTCGATTTCCGTCAGGTGCCGCTGGGCGATTGCCTTGACTTCGGCGCTGGCCCGGTTCTGGTCAGTGTAAAGGCCCAGCAGCGCACGGCAGTCGTCTATGGTGAATCCCAGGTCGCGCGCACGTTTCAAGAAATGCAGCATCTGCACATGGTCGTGGCTGAAGGTACGGTACCCGTTTTCGCCCCGGTCCGGGACCAACAGGCCGATATCCTCGTAATAACGAATGGTCTTGGCGGGAAGTCCCGACCGGTCGGACGCTTGCGAGATGTTTATCATGGTCTTTCGCTACTCCTTCCACCTACTGGAAGGTCAAGCTGAAAATATCCCCTTGACCTTCCAGTGACTGGAAACCTTATATGGGTCGTCGCTGTGAAAGGAGCAAGACATGGCGACAATCGATTTGGACATTGACGGTATGACCTGTGCGGGTTGTGCAACCCGCGTTGAAAAGGCCCTGCGCGCCGTCGGCGGGGTCGAACGCGCAGATGTAAATCTGGCGCTGGAACGTGCAGAGATCGCGGGGACGATGCGTCCGGGCGATCTGATCGACGCGGTAGAGCGGGCCGGCTATCGCGCCTGGCAGCATGATACCGAAGATCCCGAGGTCGCGGCCGCGCGCGCGCGTGCATCCGACCGCCGGGCGTGGCTGTGGCTGGTGGTTTCGGCACTGCTGAGCGTCCCCTTCATGGTCCAGATGCTGGCCATGGCTGCCGGTCTGCACCTGATGATGCCGTACTGGCTGGAACCCTTGCTGGCCGCACCGGTGGTCTTCGGGGCGGGCGCGCGCTTCCATAAAGGGGCCTATCACGCGATCCTGAACCGGGTCGGCACCATGGACCTTCTGGTTTCGATCGGAACCGGGGCAGCCTTCTTCTATTCACTTGTCATGGTTCTGACACGCGGCCACGCGTCCGAAGGACACCTGTATTTCGAAGCGGCAGCCGTCATCGTGACCCTTGTACTTCTGGGTAAGCGGATGGAAGCCCGCGCCAAGGCCGGCACGACCGAAGCAATCCGCGGACTGATGTCCCTGACACCGCCCATGGCGCGCCGCCTTACTGCTTCCGGAGAGGAAGAGACCGTTCCCCTGGGCGAAATTCAGGTGGGCGACGTTTTGGTGGTCCGCCCGGGCGACCGTGTGCCGGTGGACGGGACCGTTCTGGAAGGCCGGACAGAGGTGGACCAGGCCATGATCACAGGGGAAAGTGCGCCCGTTGCAAAGGGGCCCGGCGACCCCGTGACCGGTGGGACGGTCAACGGCGACGGTCTGGTGAAGGTTACAGCGGGTGCCGTTGGCGAGGATACGACCCTGGCAAAGATCGTACGCCTGGTCGAACGCGCACAGGCGGGCAAGGCGCCCATTCAGAAACTGGTGGACCGGGTCAGCGCGGTCTTCGTGCCGGTGGTCCTGGGACTGTCGGCGCTGACCTTCGTCGGATGGCTGGTTGCGGGACAGGGGGTGGAAGCCGCGCTGATCGCAGCAGTGTCCGTCCTGGTCATTGCCTGCCCCTGTGCGCTGGGCCTTGCGACCCCGACCGCGATTGTAGCTGGGACCGGTGCGGCGGCCCGTGCCGGAATCCTGATCAAGGATGTGGACGCGCTGGAACGCGCGGCCCGCATCGACCGGGTGCTGTTCGACAAGACAGGTACGCTGACAATGGGGGAACCGCACCTGACACGGGTGCAGACCATCGCGGGTTTTGATGAAACCGACGCTCTGTGTCTTGCGGCGGCCCTTCAAAGCGGCAGCAGCCATCCATTGGCCCGTGCTGTCCTGTCCGCGATTAAAGGGAAGTCCATGACGTTACCCGCGACTTCCGACAGCCGCAATCACCCCGGCGAAGGCGTATCGGCCGACCTGGACGGCGTTCCGCATGCACTGGGCAATCGCGCGCTGCTGGATCGTCTTGGGACCGTTTTGGAGGAGTCGACAGTTGCGCAGGCGACAGAGGCGGAAGCGGCGGGCCAGACAATTTCCTATCTGGTACGCGACGGGGCCGTGATCGCCTGGTTCGCATTTTCCGACCAGCTTCGCGAGGATGCGGCGTCGGCGGTGCAGACATTGAAAGGCACTGATATAGGCGTTGGTCTTCTGTCGGGTGATACGCAGGCGGTTGCCGATCGTGTCGCGGGTGAACTCGGGATCGACCAGGTCATCGCCGGGGTGCGTCCGGACCGGAAATCCGCGGAAGTAAAGGCGCTGCAGAAGCAGGGCTACCGTGTCGCCATGGTCGGGGACGGCATCAATGATGCGCCTGCGTTGGTCCAGGCGGATATCGGGATCGCGATGGGGTCGGGGGCGGACATCGCGCTGGATGCCGCGGCGGTGACGCTGATGCGCCCGGTGCCGGGTCTTGTACCGGCAACACTGGACATCTGCCGACGGACCGTCGCCAAGGTCCGCCACAACCTGTTCTGGGCATTCATCTATAATGCGATCGGCCTGCCGCTGGCGGCACTGGGGTATCTCAGCCCGGCGCTGGCGGGGGCGGCGATGGCGATGAGTTCCGTCAGCGTGGTGGTGAGTTCGCTGATGCTGCGGCGATGGAAACCCTAGTGATCCTTTTCATCCTCTGAATAGGGGCGGGTCAGCGTGCGCGCCGGCCCGCCCGTCAGGGGCACCCGCAGGAAATTTCCCATCATTTCCATCCCGCCGGCAATTTCGCGCCGTATGTTGTAACGGTCGATTTCCACGACCGTTCCGCCGGCAAACGACAGCGCGATCAGGTGCGTACGCCTTTGATCGGGCAGCAAAAGGTCCGCGATACCGTCACCGTTCCAGTCGTAACTGAAAGCAAGGTCCAGGTCGCGCGACCCGATGGCATGGGTCGAATATCCGGACTGACGCAGTTCTTCGACCAGCCGGCCATCGTCCCCGTCCCAATGGTACAGGATCAGGATGCCGCCGATATGGGGCGTGCGTACCACCGCGATTTCCATGATTCCGTCGCCGTCATAGTCCGCGACCCCCGCCGGGTTCAGCCACCGGTTCGGCGTTCCGATCGGGTCTGCTTCGCCCAAAGGCGCGATGCCGTCCGGGCCGATACCGTAAATCGCGACCGTGGCACCTTCACCCAGATAGGTCTTGATCGTCAGCACTTCCGGCATGCCATCGCCGTCGATATCGACGATCCGCGGTGTCAGGTCTTCAAAGACGCTGTCGGCGGCAAGCGTGTGCCGATGGATGGTGCCGCCGGCGTCGATGGCAAGGGTTTCAGCCTCGATCCCGTCGCCCAGGATGCCGTGACCGTACCGTTCGGTCGGATCTTCGTACCAGGCGCGTATGCCCATGCCTTCCGCGATGCCGCCGTCCGGCAACCTGTCCTGCGCCAGGGTCAGGACCGGTTGTACGAAAACTGCGACGGCAACGAGCCAGGCAGGGATGTTGGATATTTCGACGCGCACGCGTACCCCCTTCGATTGACAGCGGCGTCGGGGAATCTAACCGCCGATCCGGGTGCGTCCAGTCCCTTCAGAATCCGCTGACGGCGCGCGCAGAGGCGCTGTCGGGGAAAACCCGCGTGTCGAGCGCCGCGGTACTGAGCGACCAGTGGTGCGCCAACGCACCCTTCAGGAATGCACGGGTGTCCAGCGTCGGCGACACACCGCCATGATCCGACAGGTCCCCGGCTGCCAGGGACGGCAGGCTGCCGAATATGCCGCCGGAAAGCCCGCCGCCGAAGGCCATCGCCACCGTTGCATGGCCGTGATCGGTGCCGCCATTATCGTTCGGTGCGGCGGTGCGCCCGAATTCGCTTGCGACCAGGATCATACTGTCCTGCCAGCGGTCCGACAGGGCGCGTGCCAGGGCTGAAATGCCTTCCGACAGGCCCGCGATGGATCGGGCCAGAGGTCCTTCCGCCGCGCCCTGACCGTGATGGGTATCCCAGCCGCCGATTTCGATGACGGCAACGTTGGGGGCCGTCGCGTCGCGCAGCCGTTCCGCCACAGGCCTGGCCATCAGCGCCAGTGCGGACGGAACCCATCCACTGGTATCCGCGGTCCGGTGGTCGGCGCCCAATGTGGCGTACCGCGTTTCGCGCGACCCCATTGCCGCCTGCAGGGCAGATGTCAGGAACGGGTCCAGTTCGTACAATGCGCCAACCTTTGCCGTAAATCCGGCACCCGGTCCCATCAGCCGGTCGCGCACCCATGGTTCCGCCGCCGCAGGGCCGCGCACTGCCAGTGGAAGATCGTGACCCAACGCCAGGACGTCCGCGCCGCCATCGCCACCGGCGGCGCCGCTTGCCGCGATTGCCCGGTTGATCCAGCCGTCTTCGGCGTTGGGGCTGTAGACCGGCATGCCGGAATCCAGGATGCCGATGGCTTCCTCGTGCGACGTGCCGGCATAGGGGGTGGCGACGGCGGGTGCGAATGCCGCTTCCCCCGATGCCCACAGGGGAAGAAGCGCGCCCGCCGCTGGATGCAGCCCCACCGCCCCATCCAGATCCAGGATACCGCCGGGGACCCCAGGCGGGGGCAGGGCCAGCCCGCCGCGTGCATCGGCATAGGCCGGGTCGCCGTGCGGTGGCAGGAATGCCAACCCGTCCAGCCCGCCGCGCAGCAATATGACCACCAGCGGGGCATCCGCGGGACCGGCAGCAAACGTAACGCGCATCGTGCCCGGCATGGCAAGCGCGGCCAGGGTCGCGCCCGTGCCGGTCAGGACCGAACGACGGGTTGGGTGTGCAGACGTGGGGGCGAACCGCGACATCTCCCTACCTCCGCTGGAATTCGGGGGTGGAGAACATGAGCGCCAGCCCTTCGACCCCGCCCGCGCTGACCGACAGGCGGCGGAAGCTGTTTGCGCTCAAAAGCGGGCCCAGGACGGCGCGCGCGAACCGGGCGATCGCCTCTCCGCCGCCGCCCAGTTCGCTTGTCAGGGCAATTCGTTCGGCCAGGGCATAGACCCAGTCCAGACGTTCGGACAGTTGCTGGGGCGACGCCCATGCCGCAGCCTGGTTTGGCCAGCCGGACGCGATGGGCGCGGCCTTCGGCTGCTGTCCCAGGGCTGTCATTCCGGCAATCGCCTCATCCACGCCGTCCGCCCCTTGTCCTACGGCGCGGTGGGCGGAAAGAACCAGTTCCTCCGGCGTCTTCATCTTCTGCATCCGGGCACTCCAGGCATGGTCGGACAGCACCATGCCTTCTGCCATGCCGGCCAGGCTGTTTCCCCCGGCCGTAAAACCGTCCAGCATGTCGCTGACCAGATCCGGATTCGGCGTGTCCGCGATGAAGGCACGGGCCATCTTTTCAGCCAATCTTCGGGCGGTAACCGGCCTGCGGCCGATCCAGTCCAGCGCGGCCTCCGCCTCCAGGACGCCAGCCTGTGGGTAGGTTCTTGCAAACAGCAGTTTGGAATTCGGTTCATGCCAGTCGGACCTGAACACGAACCTGCCCGGGTTCGGTTCGTCAGGGCCGGCCACGGACCAGCCCGTCAGCATGCGGGCCAAGGCCACGACATCCCGGTCGGAAAGGTCTGCGCCGTCCGCGAAGCCGTAGCGCATCAGAATTGCGGCGGACAATTCCAGCTTCAGGTTCGCCGCACCGCGTGTCCCCGCGATCGAATACCGTCCGATGGAACTGACATTGTCATGCTGGATCAGAAAGGCGGGGTGGCGCACCGCTTCGGTCAGCATGCGCACATAGCTTCCGTTCATATAGGGACGCACGACTTCGCGTTCGAATGCGAAGGCAAGCGGGAACACGCGCGGGTTGCGCCGGCTGACCAGAAAATGGTCGCACCAGAACCGGACCAGACGTTCGCGGAATGGCGACGGCGTTTCCATGGTCAGGCCGATATGGCGGCGTGCCTCCGCGCGGGTGACGCGTTCAATCCCGTTGCGAAAGTCCCGCATCGCCGACTGACCGGATGCTTCCGCAATGCGCATTTCCGTGACCAGTTCGTCGGACCGCGGCAGTTCGGCAAGGGATGGCGGCACGGCGGGCGGTTCTTCCAACTGGGCCAACAGCCAACCCCGTGGGTCACCGGCAATCGTTTCCATCGCGCCCGGGCTTCCCCCATAGCCGAACCGGTTCAGCGCAATCGCTGCGTCCCATATTTCGGGCGGTATTTCCTGGGCGGTATTGGCCATTTGGGTGCTTTGTTCCAGCATGAAACGGGACCGCGAACCATAGCGCGATTCCCATGACAACAAGGCGTGACGAAAGTCCCGCAACCCCCTATAGTCCGCCGCCGCGCGGGGCCTTACGTGCCGACTGGCGCACGCGACAAAAACTCAATTGCATTCGTGAAGTGGATGGGCAAATGCAGATCGAAAATCCGTACCTGATGTTCCTTGGCGACGCCGCAGACGATCTGGCGGCGAAAGTTGCGAACGGCGTGGCCAAATGGCGTCCCGACTGGTGTAAGGGCCAGCTGCGGCTTGCGGGCTGCAAGGCGGACCTTGGGCTTCAGGACATGACGCTGGAAGAGGCGAAGGCGGCCGGCTGCAAAACGGTTGTGGTCGGCGTTGCGAACCGCGGCGGGGTCATCCCGCAATCATGGCTGTCGACGCTGGAAGAAGCGCTGGTCATGGGTTTTGATATTGCGTCCGGCTTGCACAACCGCCTGACTGCAATCCCGACCCTGTCCAGCCTGGCAAAGGAACATGGCCGCCAGCTTTTCGACGTGCGCCACCCGACGCAGGATTTTGAAGTCGCAAAGGGAAGCAAGCGTCCGGGCAAGCGCCTGCTGACGGTCGGTACGGACTGTTCTGTCGGAAAGATGTTCACGTCCCTTGCCGTTGAAAAGACGATGAAGGAACGCGGCATGAATGCGGACTTCCGGGCAACGGGTCAGACCGGCATTTTCATTGCCGGTGCGGGTGTGTCCGTCGACGCCGTGGTTGCCGACTTCATTTCGGGTGCGACCGAATGGCTTTGCCCCGACAATGACGATGACCACTGGGACGTTGTCGAAGGACAGGGGTCGCTGTTCCATGCATCCTTCGCCGGGGTCAGTCTGGGCCTGTTGCATGGCAGCCAGGCCGACGCCCTGGTGATGTGCCATGAGCCGACACGCGCACACATGCGGGGGCTGCCCGACTTTCCGCTGCCGTCTTTCAAGGATTGCATCGCGGTAAACGAAATGATGGGCCGTATGGTCAATCCGGCCTGCCGGGTGATCGGGATTTCCGTCAACACGTCCGGCCTTCCGGCCGACCGCTGGGAATCGTATCTGGCGGAAGTGGAAGCGGAAACCGGCCTGCCGACCGTCGATGCGTTCCGCCAGGGCGCGGATCGTCTGGTCGACGCACTGTAAGGCCCCGTCGCGCCGTGGCCCGCGTCACCGTCCGTCACGACAGCTTTCCGATTGCCGGGACATTCACGATTTCCCGCGGGTCGAAGACGACCGTTGAAGTCGTCGTCGCGGAAATTTCCGCGGACGGCGTTACCGGGCGCGGGGAATGCGTACCCTATGCCCGGTATGGGGAGACGATCGAAAGCGTCACCGATCAGATCCGCGACTTCGGCGCACGGGTCGAATCCGGTATGGACCGCGCGGGTCTGAATGCCGAAATGCCGGCCGGCGCCGCGCGAAACGCGCTGGACTGTGCGCTGTGGGACCTGGAAGCAAAACGTTCGGGCAAATCGGTATGGCAATTGGCAGGCCTTTCCGAAGCGCCGGTTGCGCTGGAAACCGCCTATACACTTAGCCTGGACACGCCGGAAAACATGGCCGCGAAGGCGACACAGAACGCGTCGCGACCATTGTTCAAGCTGAAACTGACCGGGGAAGGGGACCTGGATCGTGTTGCCGCCGTGCGGCAGGCTGTGCCGGATGCCCGTTTGATCGTCGATGCGAACGAAGGCTGGTCGGTCGACATGGTCGAACCGTTTTCCCGTGCGCTTGCCGACCTGGGCGTCGCGATGATCGAACAGCCCCTGCCGGTCGCGGAAGACGGGCTTCTGAAGAATGTGGCCCATCCGGTGCCGCTGTGCGCGGACGAAAGCGCCCATGCACGCGATAATTTCGGCGATCTGATTGGCAAGTACGAGATGATCAATATCAAGCTCGACAAGACGGGCGGTCTGACGGAAGCACTGGCGTTGAAGAAGATGGCCGAGGACGCGGGCATGGACATCATGGTCGGTTGCATGCTGGCGACATCGCTTGGCATGGCACCGGCCTTCCTGGTCGCCCAGGGGGCGGCCGTTGTTGACCTGGACGGGCCGCTGTTGCTGGCGGAAGACCGAGCTCCCGGTTTCCGGTTCGACGGATCTACCATGCATCCACCCCCGGAAGAGTTATGGGGATGAACGGGGGGCAACGCGCGGCCATTTCTCCCGTCGGGAACGCCATTGCCGACGTGCGGAATGTAACCTTTTGGGCGTTGCTTCTCCTGACGGCGGTTCTTTCCGTGGTACTCACATGGGGCATCATCCAGCTTTTGGGCGCGGGCGTGATCATTCCCGACGCGGCAATGGGTTCGATGGCCGCAGCCCATGACTGGTTCATCAATGACCTGCTGGCGGACCAGAACTGGCTGGTGGCCGGTATCAGCATCATACTGGTCATAGTCGGGTTTGTGTCGGTTCTGATGGTGTTGTGCCACGGCCTTGTGGCGAACGTTTTCCTGCTGCCCATCTATGCTAGGAAGGTGCCGCTTGCCCGGTTGTCTCGGGATCATGGCATGGAATTCGGGCCGGGGCCGTCGCGTCTGTCCATCCTGGGACGGGTCATTGCATGGCAGGCGCTTTTGCTGCTTGTCATGGTCGTTGCCTCCCCGGTCTTTGCCATTCCGGTGATCGGCTGGCTGGCATTTGCCGTGGTCGCAGCCTTCATTGCCGGCAAAATGTACACATCCATTACGCTGAGTTACCTGCCAAGGGATGTGGCGGAACGCGTCGGGCGCGATCTGGGCAACAAGGCTATCCTGGGAAGCTTTTCCGGGATTACGATCCTTCTTATCGCCGCGACGCTGGTGACAGGGCTCCTTTCCACGATCCCCATGATCGGGTTTCTGTTCATGGCGGTGACAATATTGATCTTCCTTTCCGTGCCTTGGCTGCAGTTTTCCGTGGCGGCAAATCTGGTGGTACGGACCGCCCTTGCCGAAAATTGACCACGCACTGATTGACGCTGCCACCGGGTTGTTGTGAGGATGCCCGTGCGATCGATTTGAAACCGGCGAAAGGAACAGAACACCCCATGCAGCCGCCGATCCTGTCCATTTCACGTCGCACCCGTCGCACCCCGTTCACACGCCGCGTCACTGAAGCGGGCGTCAAGGGTTACACCGTCTATAACCACATGCTGCTGCCGACCTTTTTCCGGTCGGTGGAAGAGGATTACTGGCACCTGCGCGAAGCGGTCCAGATCTGGGACGTATCCTGCGAAAGGCAGGTTGAGGTGCGCGGCCCGGATTCGCAGCGTCTGATGCAGTTGCTGACCCCGCGCGACCTGTCGGAAATGCCGATCGGCCAGTGCTACTACATCCCCATCGTCGATGAAACCGGCGGCATGCTGAACGACCCTGTCGCGCTGAAGCTGGCCGATGACCGCTATTGGATTTCGGTGGCGGACAGCGATCTTCTTTTCTGGGTGAAGGGATTGGCGGCCGGTCTTCGACTGGACGTCGCGGTTGACGAACCCGATGTGTCACCGCTTGCCGTTCAGGGACCGAAGGCCGACGATGTTGTCGCCGACGTGTTCGGGGACCAGGTGCGGTCGATCAAGTTTTTCCGCTTCGAACCCCTGTTGTGGCAGGGCCATGAATATATGGTCGCCCGGTCCGGATATTCGAAACAGGGCGGGTTTGAAATCTATGTGCCCGACACTTCATTGGGCGAGCCGCTTTGGGACGCCATCGTCGAAGCCGGAAAGCCCCACGACATTCACGCCGGCGGACCGAACCTGATCGAACGTGTGGAAGGCGGGTTGCTGTCCTATGGCAATGACATGACGCGCGAAAACACGCCCCATGAATGCGGATTGGGCCGGTTTTGCCAGACGGCGGATGCCATCGGCTGTATCGGTCGGGACGCGCTGATCCGTGTGATCATGGAAGGTCCGAACCGCCAGATTCGTGGCCTGCGCATCGACGCCGACGATGTTGCCAATCCGATCGACCCGTACCAGATCATCTGTCAAGGGGAAGCGGCCGGTCAGGTGACATCGGCGGCATGGTCGCCACGCCTGAAGACCACGGTTGCGATCGGGATGATCGAATCCGCATTCTGGGAACCGGGTACGCAGGTCACGGTCGAAACACCGAAAGGCCCGCGCCCGGCGGAAGTCGTCACGCTGCCGTTCCCGCAATAGTCCGATAGACAGGAGTATGGATCATGTTCAAAGCCGTTCTTGTGGAAAAAGCCGAAGACGGAACCGTCAGTGCCGCCGTTAAGGAACTGGATAATGCGCAACTGCCGGCGGACGGCGATGTCACCGTTGCCGTCGACTATTCGACCGTTAACTACAAGGACGGACTGTGCGTCACCGGTGGCGGCGGCCTGGTCCGCAATTTTCCGCATGTGCCGGGCATTGACTTCGCGGGCACGGTTGAAGCATCCGACGATGCCCGCTTCAAACCCGGCGACAAGGTTGTCCTGACCGGTTGGCGCGTCGGCGAAGTCTGGTGGGGCGGCTATGCCCAGAAGGCGAAGGTGAAGGCAGACTGGCTGGTCCCGATGCCGGATGGGTTGAGCCCCCGGCATGCCATGGCGGTGGGAACCGCGGGGTTCACTGCGATGCTGGCGGTTATGGCGCTGGAAGACCATGGGCTTGCACCCGGCAACGGACCGGTTCTGGTGACGGGTGCTGCGGGCGGCGTCGGGTCGGTCGCGACGGCCATTCTGGGCAAGCTGGGGTATGAGGTTGCTGCCGTCACCGGTCGGCCCGAAACGGCGGACTACCTGAAGGAGCTTGGGGCGACGACCATTGTCCCGCGCGAAGAACTGGAAGAACCGTCGGGCAAACCGCTGGACCGGGAAACCTGGGCGGGTTGCGTCGATGCCGTGGGCGGCAGCATGCTGGCTGCAATCCTGCCGCAGCTGAAGTATGGCGGGTCTGCGGCGGCGGTCGGCCTGGCGGGGGGCGCGAAGCTGCCGACAACCGTCATTCCGTTCCTGCTGCGCGGCGTCAACCTTCTGGGCATCGACAGCGTCATGCGGCCGTATGAGGACCGGGTTAAGGCCTGGGGCCGCGTCGTCACGGACCTGCCGATGGACAAGCTGGATCAGATGATCGTCGATAAGGGTCTTGCGGACGTGCTGGACCTTGGGCCGGCGATCCTGAAGGGTCAGGTCCGTGGACGGGCGGTGATCGACGTCAACGCCTGATCCGCCACCGACCGGTCGATTACGGCCGTGGGGAGCCCGGAATGTCATCGCAAGCGCGGTCCATCATCACCATCCTTCTCGGCGCTGCGATCGTCATGGTCGGCTATGGCCTGATCGTCACCCTGTTGCCGGTGCGCGCGCGACTGGAAGGATTCGGACAGACCGCGATCGGTTTTATGGGGTCGGCCTATTTCTTCGGCTTCGTCGTCGGTTGTGTTGTCGGCCCGGTGGTGGTGAAGGCTGTGGGACATATCCGCGCCTTTGCCGGGTTTGCCGGTCTCGTCGCGGCGCTGGCCCTGACCTTCCCCCTGATTGTCGACCCCTGGGCCTGGACCGCGCTGCGCGGGGTAAGCGGCCTGTGTCTCGCCGTCGTCTACATGGTGATCGAAAGCTGGTTGAACGAACAGGCGACCAACCGCACGCGCGGTGTCGTATTGTCGGTCTATGTCATCGTCGGCAACGTCGCGACCATCGCCGGTCAGCAGATGATCGGCGTGTATGAAATTGCGGGCCTGGCGCTGTTCACCCTGTGCGGGATCATCCTGATCCTGTCGCTGGTGCCGGTATCGCTCAGCCCGGCACCGGAACCGTCGCCCATTCCGTCCGCGCGCCTTCGCATCGCGCGGCTTTACCGACTGTCGCCGACCGGGTTCATCGGCTGCGTCATGGTGGGGCTGGCCGATGGTGCGTTCTGGACTTTCGGTCCCGTTTTCGCGCAGGACCGCGGCCTGCCCATTTCCGAAATCGCGCTGTTCATGGGGGCCTTCATGGCGGGCGGGTCCATTTCGCAATGGCCGCTTGGCTGGCTGTCGGACCGCATCGACCGGCGCTGGGTCATCGCGGCCTGTGCCGGGGGATCGGTTGGCACGGGGCTGGCGCTTGGCTTCTGGCTGCCGCCGGAACCGTGGATGGGGTTCGCCCTGGCGCTGCTGCATGGCGGGTTCATGTTGCCGCTTTATCCGCTGTGCATCGCGCATTCGAACGACTTCGCCCCGAACGAGGAAATGGTGGAAGTGTCCAGCGGGCTGTTGCTGCTTTATGCATCCGGCGCGGCGGCGGGCCCCTTTGTCCTGGGTCCCGTCATGGAAGCCTTCGGTCCGGGCAGCCTGTTCATCATGATCGCGATAACATTCGGCGCTCTGGCGGCCTTTGCGCTCTATCGTGTCATCGTGCACCGTGTTGCCGGGGCGGATACCAGGGGGCGTTTCGCGCCGGTGCCGCGGTCGTCCCAGTCCGTCTATGAGCTGGAGGCGGAGGATCTGGACGAAAACGGGGAACCTCTGAAATAGCGCCCCAAGGCGGATGCCCTTGCAAATGCTTGCCAAAATGCTGATTTGCCGCGCCGTGCTGACGCCGCTAGTCTGTTGAGCGGATTGAAAGTTCAGGAAACCCGATGGCGAACCGCGTTCAGATTTCATGCAGTTACCAGATTGACGAGGACCGTATCCTGATGCGTGCGCGCCTGACTGACAAGGATGCGCGCATGTGGTTCACCCGTCGGCTGACCATTGCGTTTCTGACATCGGTCGGGAAGGTGTTCGACCATCTGACCGGCACCCAGGCACAGCCTGCCGAACAGCGCCAGGCCGTCAGCGAATTTCGCCGCGACGCCGCCGTCAGCCAGGCAAATTTCGAAACCCCCTATGACGAGAAGGGTCTGGAACCCTTTCCGGCGGACGGCCCGATGCTGGTGAAGAAACTGAACGTGGCCGCCCTGGACAATGGCGGGGTGCGTCTGACGTTGACCGGGAACGGGCCGGATGGCGTACGCCTGAACCTGGGGGAAAAGGAACTGCACGCCGTCGTCCACATGCTGCAGCAATGCGCGGCCAAGGCGGAATGGGGCATTGGCGGTGCGGGGCCGTCCGGTACGGCAACGGTCAAGGCCGCACCGAAGAAACCCCGGCTGGTGAACTGACCTACGCGGCCCGGTCCGGCAGCAAGAACATCGCCTGTGTCGCGTCCGGTGAAAGATGGTCGGAATACGCTTTTGCGGTCAAACGCGCTGTGATCTAGTCGATCTGACTTGCGAACCAGTGGGAGAGACCTGAATGCGCGGTGCAATGGTGGCGGTGGCCCAGATGGGTCCGATCGCGAAGGATGAGACACGGCAAAGCGCGGTCGCGCGCATGATGGACCTGTTGAAGGAGGCCAAGGCACGCGGGTCCGACTTCATCGTCTTTCCCGAACTGGCGCTGACGACCTTTTTCCCGCGGTGGATCTACGAACCGGGGGAGGCGGACCTGGAAGCCTGGTACGAAGACGAAATGCCGAACGCGGCAACGCAGCCGCTGTTCGATGCGGCGAAGGCTGCGGGCATTGGCTTCTATCTGGGGTACGCCGAACGGGCCGGAAACCGCCGCTTCAACACCTCCATCCTGGTTGACCGGGGCGGGGCCATCGTCGGCAAGTACCGCAAGGTCCACCTGCCGGGACATGCGGAACCGGATTCGTCGCGTAAGGGCGAACATCTGGAAAAGCGCTATTTCGATGTCGGGAACCTGGGGTTCCCCGTTTTCGAGACCATGGACGGGCGTTTCGGCATGGCAATCTGCAATGACCGGCGTTGGCCGGAGACTTACCGTGTCATGGGACTGCAGGGGGTGGAGCTGGTCGCACTCGGCTACAATACGCCCGTCGGTCTGGGGGAGCCGTTTCAGGCGAACGCCCTGTCGAACTTCCACAATTCGCTGACCATGCAGGCCGGCGCCTATCACAATGCCTGTTGGGTCGCGGCGGCCGCAAAATGTGGTTGCGAGGAAGGGTTCGATATGATCGGACAGTCCATGATCATTTCCCCGAACGGAGAAATTGTGGCACAAGCCGCAACGCTGGAGGATGAAGTGATTACCGCGCGATGTGACTTCGATGCGGCGCAATATGCGAAACAGGAAATTTTCAACTTCGCGATCCACCGGCGCACCGAGGCCTATGGGCTGATTGTTGAACGGACCGGCGCGGGCGACCCCTTGCCGCCGGTGAAGGAGTGATAATGACGCGTACTGTGTATCTGAACGGTGATTTCTTACCCGCGGACGAAGCGCAGGTATCCATATTCGACCGCGGGCTGTTGTTTGCCGATGCGATTTATGAAGTTGCGGGCGTCATCAATGGGAAGCTTCTGGATTTCGCTTCCCACATGGCGCGGATGGACCGGTCCCTTAGGGAAATGCGGATCCCGGCGCCTTTGAGCCACGAGCAGGTTCTGGCCGCAATGCGCGAAATGGTGCGGCGGAACGACATCGAAGAAGGGTTGGTCTATATGCAGATCACCCGCGGGTCGGAAGGCGACAGGGATTTTGTCCCGTCCCGGGAGATGACACCCACCGTCTTCATGTTCGCACAGGCGAAAAGTGACGCGACGCGCCAGGAAAACGTGGACGGCGTCACCATGGTTTCAGCCCCTGACATCCGCTGGGCCCGGCGCGACATCAAGACGGTCGGCCTGATGGGCAGTGTGTTTGCCAAGTGGATCGCAAAGGAAGCGGGCGCAGACGAAGTGCTGATGCACCAGGACGGGTATGTGACCGAAGGCGGGGCTACCAGTTTCTACATTGTGAAGGACGGAACGATCATTACCCGCCCGCTGTCCGATGCGATCCTGCATGGCTGCACCAGAAAGGCCGTACTGGCGCTGGTCGAACAGAACGATGTGGCGCTGGAGGAACGGTTGTTCACCCTGGATGAGGTCTATGCCGCGGATGAGGCATTCATCACCGGGGCGTCGACCTATGTCTGTCCGGTTATCCGTGTGGATGATGTGACCCTGGGCGGCGGACAGGCGGGACCGGTCACACGCCGGATGCAGGATATCTATCTTGCCTTCGCAAAGGCCGATGCAATCTGACAAAAAATGTGACAATTGGGCGTCGCTCTAGATTGCAGTTCTGTGTCGAAACCGGCATGTTTGCGAAAATAATGGGCAGGGTGGCTCGCCGCGGAGCCGATATTGAATGATCAAAACAGAAAATGTCTGTAAACGCTTCGGCGGGCTGGTCGCCGTCGACGATGTCAGCCTGTCGATCGAAAAGGGCAGCATTACCGGGCTCGTCGGTCCGAACGGGGCGGGCAAGACGACCTTTTTCAACCTGATAGCCGGCCTGTTTGCGCCGACATCGGGTCAGATCTTCCTGGATGGGGAAGATGTGACGGGACTAAAGCCCCACGACCTTTTCATGAAGGGATTGTTGAGAACCTTTCAGATTGCCCATGAATTTTCGCACCTGACCGTTCGGGAAAACCTGATGATGGTGCCGCCTGACCAGGCGGGGGAAAACCTTCTGAACGCATTTTTCCGGCGTGGCTTCGTCGCCGAGCAGGAGGCGGAGATCGGCCGGAAAGCGGACGAGGTGATCGATTTCCTGAACCTGGACCGGGTGCGCGACGAACTTGCGGGAAATCTGTCCGGCGGTCAGAAGAAGCTTCTGGAACTCGGCCGCACCATGATGGTGGATGCCAAGGTCGTCCTGCTGGACGAGGTTGGTGCCGGCGTGAACCGGTCGCTGTTGCGGGAAATCGGCGACGCGATCCTGCGCCTGAACCAAGAACGCGGCTACACGTTCTGTATGATTGAACATGACATGGACTTCATCAGCCGCCTTTGCGACCCGGTCATTGTGATGGCCGAAGGTAAGTTCCTGGCGTCCGGCACAGCAGAGGAAATCAAGTCCAATGACGCCGTGATCGAAGCCTATCTGGGGGCCGGACGGGATCGTGCGGCGGAACGTGCGGCCGTCGCGGATGGTAAGGGTGAAGGAGCCCCCGCATGAGCTACCTTTCCGGAACGGACATGCGCGGCGGCTATGGGGGCGCGGATATCCTGCATGGCTGCAACATCTCCGTCGACAAGGGGGAGATCGCCGTCGTGGTGGGCCCGAACGGGGCAGGCAAGTCGACCGCAATGAAGGCGCTGTTTGGTATGCTGGACTTGCGTGAAGGGTCCGTAGTTCTGGGCGGGGAGGATATTACCGAACTGACACCGCAGGCCCGCGTTGCAAAGGAAATGGCATTCGTTCCCCAGACCAATAATGTTTTCGCCGGCATGACGGTCGAAGAAAACCTGGAAATGGGCGCCTATCTTCGCAGGGACGACATCTCCGGCACGATGGAGGAAGTGTTCGAACTGTTCCCCATCCTTAGGGAAAAGCGAAAGCAATATGCGGGCGAACTGTCCGGCGGTCAGCGCCAGCAGGTGGCTGTTGGTCGCGCCCTGATGACGCAACCGTCGGTCCTGATGCTGGATGAACCGACTGCAGGGGTTTCCCCCATCGTCATGGATGAATTGTTCGACCGGGTGATCGCGATCAAGAATACCGGAATCGCGGTCCTGATCGTCGAACAGAATGCCCGCCAGGCGCTGGAAATCGCCGACACGGGCTATGTTCTGGTATCCGGCGAAAACCGTTACACCGACAAGGGCTCCGTCCTTCTGGCCGATCCGGAAGTCAGACGGTCGTTCCTGGGGGGCTAAGGCGATGGACGGCAGTGTTGAAATCCTGAATGCATTTGCGCTTCTGTCGAACTTCGTTCTGGTGCCCGCGATTTCCTACGGCTCCCAGTTGGCGCTTGGCGCGTTGGGAATAACGCTGGTCTTCGGCGTGTTGCGGTTCGCAAACTTTGCCCATGGCGACATGATGGCATTCGGCACGATGTTCGTGATCCTGATTACCTTCTGGCTGCAGGATGCGGGTGTCAGTCTGGGCCCACTGCCGACCGCGTTCCTGGCGCTTCCGTTCGGGATACTGTTTGCGGTCGCCGCAACCCTGATCATCGATCGCACAACTTTCAGGTTTTACCGACAGCGCAAGGTCGCACCGGTGATCCTGGTCGTGATTTCCGTTGGCGTCATGTACGTACTGAACGGTCTGACCCGTTTCATCATCGGTCCGGACGACCAGCGTTTTGCCGATGGTGCACGCTTCATCATCTCCGCCCGCGATTTCAAGGAAATGACCGGCCTGGATGAGGGCATCACGATCAAGCTGTCCCAGGGGCTGACGGTTCTGGTGGCGATCATCGTCGTCGCGGCCCTGTTCTGGTTCCTGCAGCGGACCCGCACGGGCAAGGCGATGCGCGCCTATTCCGATAACGAGGATCTGGCATTGCTGTCCGGGATCAGCCCGGACCGGGTGGTCGCCGTTACATGGATCATCACGGCGGTGCTGGCGACGATCGCCGGGACCATGTACGGCCTGGATAAAAGCTTCAAGCCGTTCACCTATTTCCAGCTGATCCTGCCGATGTTCGCAGCGGCGATCGTGGGCGGGATCGGGCAGCCGGTGGGCGCGATCGTCGGCGGCTATGTCGTCGCCTTTTCCGAAGTCATGCTGACCTATGCCTTCCGAAAGTTCGCGATCTATCTTTCACCCACGGATTGGAAACCTGAGGGTCTGTTCCAGATCCTGTCGACGGAATACAAGTTCGCGATTTCCTTCCTGATCCTGGTCGTCGTGCTTCTGGTCAGACCGACCGGCATATTCCGCGGAAAGGTGATCACATGACCGGCCTTACGAACCGCACGATCCTGGCGTATGCGGCCATTGCGGTCCTGTTGCTGGCGGTCGGTTTCATCCAGTCCTGGTCCGTGGCGCTGGTCATGATCAACCTGTGTCTGATTTCCGCGATCATGGCCCTGGGCGTCAACATTCAATGGGGCTATGCCGGGCTGTTCAGCGCGGGAACGGTCGGTTTCATCGCTCTGGGCGGTGTATCGGCGGTGCTGATATCCGAAGTCCCGGTCTATGAGGCGTGGAGCGTCGGCGGCGTCAATCTGGCATTTTCCGTCGCGGCCCTGGCGGGCGTCATCGCGCTGGTCTTTGTCGTTCTGGCCTATGTTCCAGCCGGAACCCTGCGGCGTCTTGCCCTGTTTGTCGTGGTCATCGGCGGCTATTTCGTTGTGCGGCAGTTTTTCGATGTGGCAACGGACGCGATTGAGGCGGTGGATCCGGCTGCGACCGGATTCCTGGGCGGCCTGGGGCTTCCAATCATCCTGTCTTGGCCGGTCGGCGGCCTGCTGGCGGCGCTTGCCGCATGGGGTATCGGGAAAATCGCCCTTGGTCTGCGTGCGGATTATCTGGCGATCGCAACGGTCGGGATATCCGAAATCGTCATCGCCATCATCAAGAACGAAGACTGGCTGACCCGTGGGGTCAAGAATGTCAGCGGGCTGGACCGTCCGGTCCCGCGTGAGGTGGACCTTCAGGAATCGCCGAATTTCCTGGGCTGGGTTGAAAGCCTGCACAGCGGTTCGCTGGAAGGCCTGACCGGGGATGCGCGGCTGGATGCAATTCGCGACTATGCGCAGACCGATGCCAGTATTTTCGTGAAGCTTTGCTATATGGCGCTGTTCGCGGCGGTACTGCTGGCCCTGTTCACGCTGGCACAGCGGGCGTTGAATTCCCCCTGGGGTCGGATGATGCGTGCCATCCGCGACAATGAGGTCGCTGCCGAAGCCATGGGCAAGGATGTCACCAAACGCCACCTTCAGACCTTTGTCATCGGGTCTGCGGTGATCGGGGTTGCCGGGGCCATGCTGACGACGCTGGACGGACAATTCATTCCGGGCACCTATAACCCGCTGCGCTTCACCTTCCTGGTCTGGGTCATGGTGATCGTAGGCGGGTCGGGCAACAATCACGGGTCGGTCATCGGCGGCTTTCTGATCTGGTTCGCCTGGATTCAGGCGGAACCCGCCGGCGCATGGCTTTTGGATGTGCTTACCGCTGCCCTTGCGGAAGACAATCCGCTGCGCCAACATCTGATCGACTCGGCGGCGTACATGCGCCCGCTGTTCATGGGGCTTGTCCTGCTGTTCGCAATGCGGTTCAGTCCCAAGGGAATTCTGCCGGAACCGGTGCGCGCGAACCGATAGAAGAATTTGGACGCGCAACCACGGCCCGACGGAAAATCAACCGTCCCGCGGGGGGACGGACCTAAACAGGAGAGGTACTGAAATGAGGAAACTACTTCTGGCATCCAGCGTTCTTGCGATGGGGCTGGGCGCGGCGACTGCCGCCCAGGCCGAAGTCAAGATCGGTGTGATCCTGGGCTTCACGGGGCCTATCGAATCGCTGACGCCCGACATGGCGTCCGGTGCCGAAATGGCGATGAGCGAAGTCAGCGAAAGCGGCGCGCTTCTGGGGGGCGAAACAGTTACCCCGGTGCGCGGCGACTCCACCTGTATCGATTCCGCTGCTGCGACGGCGGCCGCCGAACGGTTGATCACCTCTGACGGCGTTGCCGCCATTATGGGGGCCGACTGTTCCGGTGTGACGACCGCGATCGCGGAAAACGTCGCCGTTCCCAATGGCGTCGTCATGATTTCGCCGTCCGCTACGTCGCCGGCACTGTCGACCATCGATGACAACGGCTATTTCTTCCGTACCTCGCCGTCCGATGCGCGTCAGGGCCAGGTCCTGTCGGACATTCTTAACGACCGTGGCATCAACACGATCGCCGTGACCTACACCAACAACGACTACGGCAAGGGCCTCGCGGATGCGTTCCAGGCGGCCTATGAAGCCAGTGGCGGTACAGTCACCGTTTCGGTGCCGCACGAAGACGGCAAGGCGGACTATTCTGCCGAAGTCGCGACGCTGGCCGCGTCCGGTGCGGAACATCTGGGCGTGTTCGGCTATGTCGATCAGGGCGGCCGCGGAATCATCGAAAACTCGCTGGATACCGGCGCGTTCGAACAGTTCATCCTGGCCGATGGCATGATCGGGGATTCCCTGGTTGAAGCGATTGGCGATGCGCTGAACGGCACCGTCGGCACGCTGCCGGGCAACGAATCCGATGGGGCCGCGCGCTTCATGGAACTGGCGGCTTCGATGGGTGTGAACGGCGAAGGCCCGTTCGTCCCGGAAAGCTATGACGCAGCCGCGCTGATCCTGCTGGCAATGCAGGCGGCGGGTTCGGCCAACAGCGCCGATTTCGCAGCCCATGTCATGGACGTCGCGAATGCGCCGGGTGAACAGATCCTGCCGGGTGAACTGGCAAAGGGTCTTGAGATCCTCGCTAACGGCGGTGAGATCGACTATGTCGGCGCGACTGCGGTCGAACTGATCGGCCCGGGTGAAGCGGCTGGTTCTTACCGTGAACTGCTTGTCGAAGGCGGTGCATTCACGACGGTCCAGATTCGCTGATCTCCAGCGAACAAACTGCTTTAAAGCGGCCCGGTGCCTGATTGGTACCGGGCCGTTTTCTTTCGCGATGGCGACTACAGCCCGTACCAGACGGGCGCGAACAGGCTGAATGTCACCCAGCAGATGACCAGAAGCGGCAGGCCCGCCTTTATAAAGTCCCGGAATTTATATCCGCCCGGAGCCATGACCAGAAGGTTAGTCTGATACCCGACCGGACTGGCGAATGAACAGTTGGCTGCAAAAACGACCGCGACAGCAAACGCTTCCGGCGGAACGCCGATGTCGCGCGCGATTGCAACGGCGATGGGTGTGAACAGGACGGCCGTTGCCTTGGTCGACAGAATGTTCGCCAGCATAGCCGTCAAAAGGAAAAAGCCGGACAGAATGACTGCCGGACTGGCATCGCCCAGAACCACCACCAATCCATGGGCCAGAAACGCCGCGCCGCCTGTGACTTGCATGGCGCTTCCCAGTGCCAGTGCGGCCGCGATCAAAAGGATGATCTTGTAATCCAGGGCGCGGATCGCCTCTTCCAGTGATATCGCGCCCACCATGATCATCGCGACCGCACCCGAAAGGGCGGCGACTTCGGTCGGTATGACGCCGGTTGCCGCCGCGGTAATTGTCCCGAAAAATATCAGGGTTGCGCGCTTGGCATGGTGGGGCTGTGGCAGATCCTCTGCCGACCATTCCATCAGCACGACTTCCTGGCTGCCGCGCAGTGCCTCGATATCGGCCCGCCGCCCCTGAATCAGAAGGACGTCGCCTGCCTCCAACGGGATCTCCGTCGGTTTCGCCCGCTGCATTCGACTGCGTCGTTCCAGGCCAAGGACCACGCAATCATACCGGAACCGGAACCCGATCGCGTCGAGCGTCCTGCCGATCATTCGCGAAGACGGGGTTACCATGACTTCGGCCACGGACTGTTTGCCGGTGCGCCAGCGCGCATCGCTTTCAATCATCTGTGCCAGGTTGCTTTGACGCATGATCCGGGGCGTGAGCGCGCCAGGATTTTCGCGATGGAACCGGATCAGTTTTTCGCGCGTCGCCGCAACGACCAGAACGTCGTCGGTCTTGAGCGGCCCGCAGTCATAGGGCGGTGTGAAAACCTCTCCATCCCGTTCGATGGACAGTACGGTTATGTCGGCCAGATCGGGAAAGAAACCGCCCTTGGGTTCCATTCCATTCAATGCCCCACGACCATCGACCTGGATCTGGGCCTTGAACTGTTTCGCCTGTTCACGTTCCGTGGGCGTTTCCCCTTCACGGTCCGGCAGCAGACGCGGCAGGACCGTCAGGACATAAATCATGCCGACCCCGGCGACGACCAGTCCTGGAACCGTGAAGCTGAAGAAACTGAACCCTTCCTCCCCCAGTTCGATCATGGCCGAGGATACAAGCAGGTTGGTCGACGACCCTATCAGGGTGGTCATGCCGCCCAGAATGGCCGCGAAACTAAGCGGCATCATATAGCGGCCGGGCGGGCGATCACTTCGGATCGCAAGTGCCTGCATGATGGGGATGAACAGAACGACGACCGGAATGTTGTTCAACAGGGCGGAAACGGCACCGACCAGCAGAAGGGCCAACCCCGCCGCCGCCACCGGTCGGCCTTTGGCGGCCGTATGCACAAGGGACGACGCGCTTTCCAGGGCACCGGTTCGGTTCAACCCTTCACCCAGGATCAAAAGGGCCAGGACGGTCAGCATTGCAGGGTTGGCAAAGCCGGAAAGAAGACGTCCGGCATCCAGCATGTTCCGGCCCGTTTCGTCCCGGATCGGCAACAGGTGAAACATCACCATCAGTGCACAGATGACGGCAAGCGAGGTTATCTCCATCGCCAGCTTTTCCGACGCATAGAGGTAGAGCGCTACAACGATCAGTCCGAAGACCAGCGCCATTTCCAGGGTCTGAATGTCCAGATCCTGCATGGGCCATTTCCTTTTCCGATTGAAGCCTTTCGGGCCATCCGTGTCCGGCGAAGGGTTGCACAGTAAGGAATTGTAAATCAACCAAATCCGTTGCCGCGTCGCGGAGGCGCAGGCGTTCGCCGCGCCCCTTGGAACCATCGGTGAAAATCGCCATATCACTAATCAGATAGCGTGTGGAGCGCTGATGTGATATGACGAACACCATGGTTCTCGTCATTGCTCAAACTCTGTCCAAAAGCGTGCGCGGCATTGCCTGCGCGCCCCCTGTGTTGCTGACGTAAGCAAGCCAACTTTTTCAGCATTACAATCAGGTTAGACAGAGATAGGAGAGCCGCAATGCCGGATCTTTTCGACAATCCCATGGGGCTGGACGGGTTTGAATTCGTCGAATTCGCCTCGCCCGAACCGAATGTCCTGGAACCCGTCTTCGAAATGATGGGATTTACCCATGTTGCGAACCATCGATCGAAACAGGTGAAACTGTTCCGGCAGGGGGACATCAATTTCATCATCAACGGCGAGCCCGAAAGTCTGGCCGCCTATTTCGCGGAAGAACACGGGCCTTCGCCCTGCGGCATGGCCTTTCGTGTTCGTGACTCCCACAAGGCCTATGCCCGCGCTCTGAAGCATGGTGCCCAGCCGCTGGATATAAAGCCGGGTCCGATGGAACTGCGCCTGCCGGCCATCAAGGGCATCGGTAATGCACCGATATACCTGATCGACCGTTATCAGGAAGGATCGTCGATATACGATATCGATTTCGAATATCTGGAAGGTGTGGACAGGCATCCGGTGGGGTGCGGCTTCCACACGCTGGACCACCTGACGCACAACGTCTATCGCGGGCGCATGGCCTTCTGGGCGGACTATTACGAACGCCTTTTCAACTTCCGCGAAATCCGGTTCTTTGACATCAAAGGGGAATATACCGGGCTGACATCGAAGGCGATGACGGCACCGGACGGCAAGATCCGGATTCCACTGAACGAGGAAGCGTCGAACGCAACCGGCCAGATCGAGGAATTCCTGATGGCCTTCAACGGGGAGGGAATCCAGCATATCGCGCTGGCGTGCGACGACCTGATCGGCTGTTGGGACAAGCTGAAGGCGAAGGGCCTGCCCTTCATGACCGCGCCGCCGGAAACCTATTATGAGATGCTGGACGAACGTCTGCCGGGACATGGGGAACCCGTTGACGAACTAAAGGCGCGCGGAATCCTGTTGGACGGTTCGACCGAAGAAGGCGACCCGCGACTGCTGCTGCAGATATTCTCCCAAACCATGCTGGGACCGGTCTTTTTCGAATTCATCCAACGCAAAAAGGACGACGGATTCGGAGAGGGGAATTTCAAGGCCCTGTTCGAATCTATCGAACGCGACCAGATCCGCCGCGGTGTCCTGGAAGGAGAACCGGCATGAGCATGCTGAAAGGTGTTCACCACGTCGCATACCGCTGCAGGGACGCGAAACAAACCGTCGAATGGTACGGCAAGTACCTGGGAATGGAATTTATCCTGGCGATTGCGGAAAACGAAGTGCCGTCGACGAAGGAACCCGACCCCTACATGCATGTGTTCCTGAATGCAGGGGGCGGTAACGTACTGGCCTTCTTTGAATTACCGACCAAGCCGGACATGGGAAAGGATCCGAACACCCCGACCTGGGTTCAGCATTTGGCAATCCGTGTCGAAAGCATGGATGACCTGTTGGCGACGAAAGCGAAACTGGAGGCGGATGGGATCGACGTGATCGGTCCCGTCAATCACACCATCTTTCAGTCGATTTATTTCTTTGACCCGAACGGTCACCGCCTGGAACTAGCGGTCGATACCAAAACACCGGACATGGACCGGCGTCTGGATGACGTCAAATGGGACATGCTGAATGAATGGGCGGAAACCCGCCGTGCACCGGACCATGCCCGCTGGATGCATGACGGCAGTGCTTAAGTCAGCCCTGCGCCCCTACCAGACCTGAAAAAGCAGAACGCCGCGCCGGGAAGATCCGACGCGGCGTTCAAGCTTCGGTACTTACCCGAAACGATTACGCAAACCACCAGCGCGTGGTCGACCGTTCGCCGTCCATCGCCCAGTTGGACGCGATGTCGTCCGGGGTCATGACATTGTCGCGGGTCGCCCAGACGTAGCTTGCGAACATCGGGCAAACCAATCCGCCTTCCTGATTCAGGATGACCTGCATTTCGTAATACATCTCACGGCGGCGGTCGGTATCCAGTTCGGACCGTGCCATGATCAGAAGTTCGTCAAACCGATCATTCTGCCAGAACGTGTCGTTCCACGGCACGCCGCCCTGATAGGCGATGGCGAATGCCTGGTCTTCGACCGGGCGGCCACCCCAATAGCATGCGCACCAGCCCTTGTTCATCCAGACGTCCGACCAATAGCCGTCGTTCGGTTCGCGGATGACATTGATGTCGATTCCGGCGGGGCCAGCAGAGTTCTGATACAGAACCGCCGCATCCAGCGCACCGGCGAAGGCCGCGTCGGCTGCCGACAGATCGACCGTCAGGTTGGAAAGGCCAGCCTGTTCCAAATACCATTTCGCCTTGTCCGGATCGTAGGAGGTCTGCTCCATCTCCGTGTTGTGGTAGCGGTTCGCCGGACCGATCGGCGTATCGTTCCCGACAGAACCGTAGCCGAACAGGATCTTTTCGACCATTTCTTCACGGTTGACGGCATGTTTCAGAGCCATGCGGACATTGTTGTCGTTGAACGGCGCCTGGTCGGTACGCATCGGGAATGTGTAGTGCTGCGTACCTGCAGCGGAGTTGATGATAACACCCGGATTGCGCGCCAGAAGATTGACCGTCTTCAGGTCGGGGCGGTCAATCACATCCACATCACCGGATACCAGCGCCGTCGTACGCGCGTTCAGGTCAACGATGGACGTCATTTGGATTTCGTTGAACCAGCCGCGATTGCCGGCATCCCAATCGTCCGCCCGGTGGCTGAGTTCGGCACCGACACCCGGCTCATAATGGTCCAGCTGATAGGCACCACAGCCGATACCGTCCTGCCAATTGGCGGTGCCGTCGGAATTCGCCGGCAGAATCGGCATGTGATAGTCGGTCACGGTGAAGGGGAAATCCGCGTTGCCGCCGGCCAGTTTGAAAACGACCGTGTCGCCGTCGACGCTGATCTCCTCAACCGGTTCCATCTGCGGACCCTGAACGGAAGTCGAATCTTCACCGCGGTGATGGTTCATGGACGCGACCACATCTTCCGGCGTTACGTCCTTGCCATTGCTGAAGGTCACGCCGCTGCGAATCTTGAAGCGCCATTCCGACGCGTCTGGCGACGCTTCCCAGCTTTCGGCGATTTCCGGTTCCACCGAACCGTCGGAAGCAACCTTGGTCAGGTAGTTGTGCATGGCAAACAGCATGCCCAGCTGGAATCCGTTTTCCGCGATACCCGGGTCCAGAGTATCGGAGGTGGAGCCGTGCGCCTTACCAATACGGAACGTCCCGCCACGGCTGGGGGCGGCCTTTGCCGCCGTTGGTGCGGCAACGCTTGCCGCAACGCCTGTCGCCGCGCTTGCCTTCAAGAAGGTGCGGCGGTCCAGGCCGGTGTCCAGAATCTTGCTCATATTCGTAATCCCCTGTTCTTAGTGTTATCCGTTGATTGGATTTGATTTTGGTGAGTCAATTCCACTCCAGACTTTATGGTCCGGTCAACCCAGTAATGTTCAGGTGGGCGACCCTTTTTCCATCTTTAGCGACATGGGTTCAAGCCGGATTTTGTGGCTTTTCAGATGTCTGTGCGTATTTGTAGTCACCGCCGGTTGTGAGGGCACCATATCGGCGCGGCTTGAATTGTCGGGCGTATCCTTAACAATGCAGGCGAGGGTGGCGGCACAGGCTGGCGTGCGCCCGAATGTCACCAGAATCTTGGACGGAACGGTATTCCATGGAAACCCCTTGTATCATTTGCGTTGCGATAACGGGAAGCGTCCCGAAGAAATCGGACAACCCGGCGGTGCCGATCACGATCGATGAACAGGTGGAAAGTACGCATGAAGCCTTCGAGGCGGGGGCCAGTATCGTGCATTGTCATGTACGTCTGGAAGACGGCACGCCAACGGCGGACGCGGACAGATATGGGCGTTTGCTTGAGGGGGTGCGCAAGCACTGTCCGGGCATGATCGTGCAGCTTTCGACCGGTGGCCGGTCCGGCGCGGGCAGGGAACGCGGCGCGATGTTGCCGCACCGACCGGATATGGCGTCTCTGGCGGTTGGATCGAACAATTTTCCGACCCGCGTCTATGACAATCCGCCGGATCTGGTCGACTGGCTGGCGTCGGAAATGGTGACATACGACATCAAGCCGGAGGTGGAGGTGTTCGACCTGTCGCACCTGTTCAAGGCGGCGGAGATGCATCGGGCCGGTCAAATCCCGGATACGCCGTATGTGCAGTTCGTCATGGGGGTCAAAAACGCCATGCCGACGGACAAGGCGGTATTCGACTTCTATGTGGAAACCGCCAAAAGACTGTTCGGGGACGATGTCGCGTGGTGCGCCGCCGGGATTGGGCGCAACCAGATTACCGTCAACGAATGGACCGTCGCGGCAGGCGGGCATGCGCGTACCGGCCTGGAGGACAATGTCCGCCTGGACAAGGATACCTTGGCGCCGTCCAATGCGGCGCTTGTCGCGCGTACCGCCCAGGTTTGCGAAAGATACGGACGACCTGTCGCGACATGGCGGCAGGCGCGGGAAATTCTGGGTCTTCCAGCCGTCGCCGTTAACTGAACCCATCAGATTTCGGCCCTTTGCCTTGCAAACCACGAAGGATCGGTGAAACTGGACCGGTTGGGAACGAGGAACCGGGGATCGGAGGGGTGCGCGGATGGCAAAAATCCTCCTGGTCGAAGACAATGAAATGAACCGTGAGATGCTCTCGCGGCGGCTGATGCGCCGTGGGTTCGAAGTGGCCGTCGCCGTGGACGGTCAGGTCGGTGTCGAAATGGCGGCAAGCGAACTGCCCGACCTTATCCTGATGGATATCAACCTGCCTGTAATGGATGGGTGGGATGCAACACGCACGATCAAGTCGAATGCGACAACGTCCCATATTCCGGTGATTGCACTGACGGCCAATGCCATGTCGAGCGACCGCACCAAGGCGCTGGAAAGCGGGTGTGACGAGTTTGAGACAAAGCCGGTCGAGTTCGCCCGGTTGATCGACAAGATCAATCAGTTCCTGCCAGAGCAATAGGACAATGGGCGCGACGCCATCCAGGATCGACCCGATACATATCCTGGTCGTCGAAGATGACCCCGACACAAAGGAAATCATTTCGCGCGTTCTGCTTCGGCGCGGCTATCAGGTGACGATTGCGCCCGAAATGGAAAGCGGTCTCAGCATCGTCACCCATGGCCATTTCAAGTGCGTCGTGTCGGATATCTTCATGAAGGGCATGGGCGGAATAGAAGGCATCCACAAGATCCGCACATTGTTTCCCGACATCAAGATTCTGGCAATTTCGGCCGGGTATTCGCAGATGTCTTCTGATGCGACCCTGCGCGCGGCAGAAAAGATCGGCGCCGACATGGTTCTTCCGAAACCGTTCCAGATCAATGATCTGGCGGATGCGGTCGATGCCCTGATGGGGATCGAACGGGAAGGGGATAAAGCCGACGACTAGCCATCCATCGGCGACAGCGACTGAAGACGTTCGACGATCGTTTCGATGTTCTCGGGGCTCTTGCTCAAGACAAGCTGGATACCGCCGTCAAGACGCTGCCAATCCTCCGGCGTCAGATCCTTGGCTGTGACCGCCGCTATCGGTATGTCGCGCCATGCGATGTTGTTGCGAAGTCGGGTCAGCAGTTCGAACCCGTCCATTTCCGGCATCATCAAATCCAGAATGATCAGGTCCGGTTGCCGCAGCGATAGTCGGTCGAGCGCTTCGACGCCATTGCCGGCCTCGTCCACAATGTAGTGGCCGTCTTCCAGCGAATTTCGCAGCAGATGGCGCATAGCCTCCTCGTCTTCGACCAGAAGGACCCTTCTTGCGACCGGACAATGGGCACGCAACAGGTTGACCAGACGCGTTTGATCGATCGGCTTTTCAAGGTGGCCCACGGCCCCCATGGAAAAGCCGCGCGACGTTTCTTCTGTGATCGAAACCATGATGACGGGGATACCGGTCAGCGCAGGGTCATCCTTCAGGGCCTGCAGGACCGCCCAGCCGTCCATGCCCGGCATCAGGATGTCCAGTGTGATGGCGTCGGGCCGTGCATGCTTTGCCATGGCCAGCCCGTCCGTTCCAGTTTCCGCAACTGAAACGTTGAAGCCGTTGGACCCAAGCCGCCGCGAAAGCAAGTCGCGAACCGCCGGATCATCGTCGATGACCAGAATGGTAGGACGCCCCGGACGTTTCGTACCGCCGGCTTCCGCAAGGCTGCCCACGGTCGCATCCGGCGCTGCATCCAGCACGGCCGGCAAAACCACTGTAAAACGCGACCCTTGCCCCACGACGCTTTCGGCGGTGACCGATCCGCCCAAAAGCTCGCAGAACCGTTTTGTAATTGAAAGGCCCAGACCCGTCCCACCGGACGTGCCTGCCATCGTGCCTTCGGCCTGGGTGAAGGAATCAAAAACAACGGCGAGGTCCGATTGTGAAATGCCAATACCGGTATCCACGACATCGAACTGAATGACCGCTTCCTTGTCCATACCGCGCCGGGACGCCTGGATGGTAACGGTTCCGTCTTCGGTGAATTTCACGGCATTGCTCATCAGGTTGAACAGAATCTGCCGGATCTTGGTCAGGTCGCTTCGCATTTCGCCGACATCCGGCGGACATTCCGTCGTGATGCGATTGCCGTTTTTTTCTGCCAGCGGCTTCAGGCTGTCGGCGATATCGTCGATCATGTCCGGAATTGAGAAATTCTCGGTGAACAGCTCCATCTTGCCGGCTTCGATCTTTGACAGGTCAAGGACACTGTTGATCAGCGACAGCAGATGCCGGCCGGACGCCTTGATCTTGGACAGATCGCCTATGGCCTCTTCGTCCCAACCTTCATCCTCTGCCGTTTCGGTCAGCAATTCCGCATATCCGATGACGGCGTTCAGCGGCGTGCGCAGCTCATGGCTCATGTTCGCCAGGAACTGGCTTTTGGCCCAGTTGGCCTGCTCGGCTGCGACCTTGGATTCTTCCAGTTGCTGTTCGAACCGCTTTCGGTCGTCGATATCGACGATGATGACGCCAATGGCAGAGATGTCCTCATCGGTCTCGAATATCGGGAATTTGTAGAACAGGGACGTGCGCGCGCGGCCCTTTGCCTGCGGGGCGGGATATTCCCGGATGCATGGGCGGCGGGTCTCCAAAACCTCGCGGTCTTGTTCCAGGTAGGGTTTGGTAACGTCGGGCGGGTAAAAGTCGCCAAGGGTGTGTCCGATTATCTGATCCGCCGGAAGGTCCAGGGTCTGTTCCACCAGACGGTTCACCAGCAGGAACCGGCCTTCGGTATCTTTCAGGTAGATATGGAAAGGCGAATTATCCATCAGTGCACGGATGCGCGCTTCACTGATTTCCAGCTTCTCGTAGAGCGCCTGGAGTTCGGCGGTACGTTCCTGGACCCGGATTTCCAGTTCTTCCTTGGCCTGGCGCAGTTCCTCTTCATTCCGTTTGCGCTGCGTGATGTCTGCGGAAACGACGAATGTTCCACCATTCGCCAGCTTGTAATAGTCGATCCGGATCCAGCGCCCGTCGTTGCGCCGGACTTCGTTGGCTATGCTTCCTTCCTTGAAAAGCTTCACGCGGTGTTCGACCCAATCGCCAATGTTCTCCGCAGGGCCATCATAAAGGCCGCGTTCGCCCAGCGCGCGAAAGATTTCCTGAAAAGTGATCCCGGGCTTCAGGATATCTTCCACCAGTTTGAAGTACTGTGTGTAGGACTGATTGAAATAGACCAGCCGGTCCTGTGCGTCATAAACCGCAGCACCGTCCTGAATGCTGTCGATGACGCCGGTCAGGAAATCCGCGGTGCCTCCCGACACCATTTCTTCGAACAGCGAGTTGTCTTCCCGGTCCATCGAATCCTCCCCGCACCCGAAAGTCGCATTCGGCGCTTTTGGGGGAGAATAGCCTGCACGGTTGAAAGGCCCAAGCCCGTATCGACCAACCAGCCCGCCCGCCTGGGACGAGGGCCTTCGATACGGGTTTGAGACGTAAATATTCGGACCGGTCGAAACTAGCTTCTTGCGGTCCCTCGCCACACGATGAACGCAAACAATGCCGTGTTCGCGATTGTCGCGAACGAGGCAACCGTAGCGAGCGGGTCCCCCGCCGTTACGTTCCCCCCGTAAATCAGGAACAGACCAATGACGAGGCAGATCAGGGCGGCATGGGCCACGACCGCGTGCAGTTTTGGCAGACCGCCTTCGCCCGCGCCGGGCCAAAGCTTGTAGATGACAGCATAGATGGTCATGCCGACCCATCCCAAGAGCATCAGATGAGCATGTGTGGGCATCTGACTGTGATCTTGCGTGGCGGCCATTACGATACCGAGCGTCATGCCGGTCAGGGCATAAAGGACGGAAGCGCGCACAAAGTGCGTCGACAGGTTTGCAAACATGTTGCCGAAGCTCCAATGAAGTTGAGAGGCGTGAGTATCGTCACGGTCCTCAAATTTCGGCAACGAAGAAAAATTAATCGATCCGGATGGGAAAACTAACGTGCTTTCGGTTGCCCCTGATCAGGACCGTCCCACGACCGGCAGCATCGCCCCATGGATGGCACTTGCCTCATCCGACGACAGAAAGGCGATCACGGCGGCCATTTCATCCAGGGAAACCCATTTGAATCGATCAGCGTTCGGCATAGCCGTTCTGTTCTGTGGTGTGTCCAGGATGGACGGCAGGACGCAGTTCACATTGATCTCATGTTCCCGCAATTCCGCGGATGCGTTTTCGGTGATGCGCATGACGGCGGACTTTGCCGCACGATAGGGGGCCATTCCCGGAACGGCTGCGCCGACCGCATTGGCGCCGACGGTCACGATGCGGCCGGCCCTGCGTTCGATCATATGCCGGCTGACGGCACCCAGAACCGGAAGCAATGTTCCAACATTGACCCTGTGCATGTGTTCCCAACGCTCTGTGCCCGTATCGTGGGCAGGAGGTCCCATATCGAAACCACCGGCTGCCGCACACAGGATGTCGATTGCTCCGCACTCAGCCAGGACGTTCGCAATCGCAACATCGACCGCCGCCTCATCGGTCAGGTCGATGCCGACGGCAACGCATTCGCCGGGCAACGTTGCCGCCAGCTCGTCAACCGCAGTCTGATCCCTTCCGAAAAGAATCACGCGGGCACCGTCCCGACTGAATCGGCGTGCCAGCGCGGAACCCAGGTTTCCGGCCGCGCCGGTGATCAACGCGCACTTTCCCTCAAACCCACCCATCAGACGGTTCCCTTTCGGTGGAAATATTCCAATGTGCCGCGCGTGACGAACTGGTCACCGGAAATCGTCTTGTCCGGTTCGATCGCGGGCAATGTCGCCAGCCGGTCGTACAGCGCTGAAAAGTCCTTGTAGCAATCCTCCAGCAACTGGTCGAAGCTTTCGATCACGAAATAGGTCTGTTGGAAGTCGTCGATGATGTAGTTGGTGCGCATGATCCGTTCCAGGTCGAAGGTGATCCGGTGCGGCGACGGATCTTCCAACGCGAAGACGCTTTCGGCGCTGGAGGACATGATGCCGGCCCCGAACAGTCGCAATCCGTCCGACGACCTGATCAGCCCGAACTCCACAGTGTACCAATAAAGCCGGGCCAGATTTTTCAGCATACCCCGTTCAGCGGCTTTCACGCCGCCTTCGCCGTAGGCTTGCATGAACCTGGCAAAAACAGGGTTCGCCAGAAGCGGCACATGTCCGAAAATGTCATGGAATATGTCCGGTTCTTCCAGGTAGTCCAATTCATGTTCAGGACGGATGAAGGCACCGGCGGGAAACCGTCTGTTCGCCAGATGGTCAAAGAAGATTTCATCGGGAACAAGGTCGGTGACCGGTACGACACGCCAACCCGTCAGCGGTTCCAGGCGGTCGCTCAATCTGGCCATGTCAGGTATGCCGCCTTCCGACAGGCGAAGCGTATTCATCGCTTCCAGAAATTCCGGACAGGCGCGCCCTGGCAGCACATCGCACATACGTGAAAACAGCCGATCCCAGCGGTCGTGCTCATCCGCAGAATAGGACTGCCAGTCCTGATCGATCGTGTAATCCTCATTGCGCGGCGCAAGCTTATAGCGGTTCTTTCCCGCGGCGCCGTTGATGTCGACTTTCGGTGCGGCACCCATTGGATACCTCCATCGGCATGATAGTCCAATGCGGTCAATATAATTCAGAAACCATGGGAATGCGGTTCAATTGAGGTCACGCTTCTAGGAAAATTGCGATCAATGTTTTAAAATATGGAAATAAATGGTACATAATCCCATGCTCCATCGCGACGAACGAAAAATCCTGCGGGAACTTCAGCGTGACTGTACCCAGTCGGCCCGCGACCTGGCGGAAAAGCTGAACCTGTCGCCATCCACGGTCTGGCGCCGCATGAAAGAAATGGAGGAGGCCGGCATCATTTCCGGGCGCGTCGCATTGGCCGACCCGAAGAAGCTGGGTCTGGATGTCTGTCTTCTGATACATGTGAACATTGCATCGCAGACGTCAGGGTCTCGTGAAGCGTTCGAGGTGTTCGTGAACAGTCACGAAAGCATCCTGCAATGCTATGCCGTCACTGGCGGATACGACTACATATTGGTCGTTCGGCTTGCGACCGTCGATGCGTTCGAAGATTTTCTGATGAACGAGGTATTGGCCCATCCCAGCGTCGCGAACACGCGCACGCAACTTGTGCTGCAGCAAATGAAAAATTCGACGGCGCTTCCGGTCTAGGCCGTCCGTCCGCGCCGCCGCGGTCAGCTGGCCTGTTTTGCGACTTCCTTCTGGAAAACGCCCTGCAGATAGACTTCCGGACACGCGCGCAGAAGGTTTGCCTCCGCCTCTGACCCGACGTCGCGGATCTGAACCCAGATCCGGCGGCCGGTCTGAAGGGAGATCGTCTCCTGGAATGCCTTGATGGTCGAACGTGGGGACGCGCCGAACACGGAAAAGGGAAGTGTCACCGTTTCCAGTCCGATCGCGTGCTTTGCGACTTCCTGAACCATCGAATGTTTGGTCAACTCGACACCATCCAGCATCAGATGCGGCATCTGGATGGTTCGTTCGCTGATAGTCCGGAACTCCGGATCACTTGCCGGCGGGAAATCCAGCACTTCAATGACAATGGCGTCCAGCTTGCTCTGGTTGGCGGAGATGTCGATCAGCGGCAGCATGCGCGCCTGTATCGCCAGAATTGGGGTTGGAGCGTCTTCTTCTCCGGCTCGGGATTTCGCCCGGTCCAGTCGCGAAAGGATCAGCCCCTGGGCGAAAGACCGCTGGCTGTCCGTGGGTTGCTGGGGCCAAGGAATGTCGTTCGGAAACGACAGACGGACGAAACGCCGGTGGCGGTCGCTGGCACGCAAGACATCTTCTTCGGTGAATTCATCGTCCTCAAAGGCGATCGTCATAAGCTGATTGATCAGGCCCATGAATTCTTCGGTCGACAGATCGTCTTCGGTTTCTTCCGGCTGGGCGGGTTTGACGCTGGTGACCCCCAGAAATTCCTTGATCGAATTGACCTTCTCGTCTTCCCCCATGTCGGTGTTGTGCAGGTCGACGGATATGGACGTTGTCTTGATATCGGAACCCAGGGCCTTATCCAGTCGCTTCTTCACGGCGTTTGGTTCGAATTCGGTTCCATGTACGACAGATACCGCATTGACGCCCGTGCGGAAGGAACAGCCCTTGCCCTGGCTGTGGATGGACATGACTTTTGCCATCTCTTCCGCAGCCTTTTCGACCCGCTTTCCAGTCTTAGCGCCATTCTGGTCGGCCACCGAAAAATGCGAGAAGGTGAGCTGGTCGTAATTGTCCCGGCGTATTTCATATTCCATTCCAACAATCACGTCGGACAGGTCATGGGTGCCTTCGTCATCCTTGAACAGATCCATCGGGTCGTCGGGATCCACCACCGTGCAGGTGATGCGTGTAAACAAATGCTTGGTGCCTTCACGAAAGGCGCGCATCTCGCCGTGAACCGGAACGCTATGCCCTTCGGACGCCAAAAGCTCTAGGTCGGTGGAGAGAGAGCCGCCGTCGCAGGTCAGCGCAAATAGCGCCTCACTGACAATAAGATAGTCGTCGGAACTGATTAGTTTGTGGAAGTCCATACCGTTCACGCGCTCCGGCGACCGCCCCAGGGCCCGCATGATATGCCCCTCATTACGGATAACCTTGGCACTTTCGTTAACTTCCAGAACGAACTCCAGTTCCTCGTCTATCATTTCCGTCTACCTTTACGCGGCGGGGGTTCTTGGGGAAGTCCCACGCCTTTTTCCGAATCGCAATACCAATGAACCTATCCTGATCCTGCTAATTTTTGGTTAACCGTTCTTCGACACTATGGTGATGCCGATGCGCAATGATCGTGGCGGCCCGGACCTTTGAGGCCCGGAAACAAAGGGTTTTTTCGAAAGTGGAAAGACTCTTTTGTCGATAGAAGGGGTCGATTTGATCGACGCGACGGGTATAGTCCCCAAACTTCCAAACCCCGGTTCATATAGATGCTTTCACCCGACAAACGCGACAGACTAAAAAGTTTCCTTCTTGGTTTGGATGCTCAGGAACTCCGTAGCCTGACCCGGACCATCGAATACGGGCGCCAGATATCCGAAGGCGATTTGCCGTCCGATGAGATACTGAAGGTCATCCGGCCGGCGCTTTCCGGAATTCATCCCGAACATCTGCCGACAGTGCCGCGGGTTCTGTGCGACGTTTGCGAAGATCTGTTCGTCCCGGGCGAAGAAGAGGAAAAGCGCCCGGGCCATATCCCGCGTTCCATCATTCAGCCCTACACGAATGCGACGCGATCCCTGGTCGGCGCCTCAATCGACAAAATGGAACAGGGTATGCTGGCGGCCTTCGTTTCGAAAAGCTGGGATGAACTGGCCGTCCTGAAGGCCGACTTCTGGGCATATTGTTCGCAGGCCTGGCTGGCAAAGATTTCCGCCGGCGTGGATGATGCGTTCCGGGCACAGTTCGGCGGACCGGACGGCATCGAAAATCTGAAGGAAGCGGTGCTCTGCCTTCGTGCATCGGACTCGATCATGACCGTTCGCCGGATTCTTCCGGAAAAGCAGTCGGATGCGATGGACGCCGCCCAACTGACGGCCATGATTGAACGGATTGAGATGGTCGCCACCTCTTCGCCCGGGGATACGGGTGTCGTGCTGTGGTCTGCATTCCGACGGCTTCGCGACCCGCAGGATGTTAAACCCTTGCTGGAGCGGATGTCGCTTTCCACCGTCGCCTGGCCGTCATCGGCCACGGCGGCGCGGGACGGGATCGAAGCAGTTCTGGAAGAGGTGGAGGCCGAGGCGGCGGAATAGGCGCTCTCTTCTTCGCCTAGGTCCTTTCCATCACCTCTACCGACAGTATCGTTGGTAGGTGGCGGACAACCTCCCCCCACGATTCCCCTTCATCCAAGCTGGCAAAGACGGACCCGCTGTTCGTGCCGAAATAGAGTCCAGCCGGGTCCTGTCGGTCCCCCGCCATGGCCTGACGCAGCACGGTGAAGAAACAGGCTTCCTGTGGCAGCCCGTCTCGCATGTCCTGCCATGTCTCCCCGCCATCGCTGGACCGCCACACCGCGCAGGCACCGTCAGGTGGAAAGCGACCCGAAGAATCGCCGTTCAGCGGCAGGGTCCAGATCATTTTCGGATCGCGCGGATGAACGCGAATGGGAAATCCGAATGTGGACGGAAGCCCGTCGGTAATGTCATCCCAACTGCGGCCGCCGTCGACCGACCGCCAGACGCCGTGATGGTTCTGCTGATACAGAAGGTCTGTGCCGGCGCCACTGGCGCGCATCATGTTGTGGACGCAATGGCCCGTTTCGCCGTCGCGGGGGGCGGCCGGGTGGGGATGGTCCGCACAAGCTTCGGCGTTGGACAGGCGGTTTCGCCGCTCCCAGGTCGCGCCGCCGTCTTCCGTTGCGAAGACACCGGCCGCTGAAATTGCGATCCACATCTTCTTTGCATCGGTCGGATGCGGCACGATCGTGTGCAGGACAAGGCCCGCCGCGCCCGGGTTCCAGCTGTCGGACGATGGGTGGTTGGAAAGGCCATCGACGACCGCCCAGGTCTTTCCGCCATCCCTGCTGGCCAGCAGTTTCGCGGGTTTCGTTCCGGCATACAGCGTCCCATGGGCGTATCCGACGCTCCAGATCTGGGAAAAGTCATCGCCGAAGGGAAGGGGGGCGCCGGTCCATCCCATGGTTCTGGCATAGCCTTCGGCAAAATCCGGATCGGATTCCGCCCATTCGTCGATCGTGCCCCTGGTCAGGCGGGTGACCTGCCAGTTTTCGCCGCCGTCTTCGGACCGCCAGACGCCCGCCCCGTGCCAGTCGCCGCCACCCCCGGCCCAAAGAGTACCGGTCGCGGGGTCGCCCACGACATGGTTGATTGTCCAGCCTTCGCAGAACGGGCCCTTCACCTGCCAGCCGCTGCGGTCCGTCCCGCCCAAAGCCAGGAAGGCGCCTTTGGTCGTCCCGATCAGGACCGTCACGCCATCCAGTTCCATCGATCATCCTCCCCGCCTGTTGGCGAAAGCCCCCAATTCTTTACACGATCTTTCCGCCGGGCGTAAGATGTTGGCGATGCCGGTCCGGCGCCTGCGGACCGCGGAAGGGTGTTTCCATGGCCAATTCATCACGGGTTCAGTGGAACCATGTACCGGACCGGATACCCATCCCCACCAACCCGCTTTGGACCTGGCCCGTGGACGTAGTGGCGGCGGCACGCTGGTGGTGGGCGCTTTGGTCGCCCGTATCTTCAGTCAGCCCCGCCATTATTGCCCTTGCAGTTGGGACCTATGTCTGGGCCAGTCCCGGATTGATCGCGGCGGCGGATCCGGGTTGGTGGGTTGCCGGGATATGGTTCAAGAATGCGGTGTTGCTGACCCTGTTGGCGCAGGGGCTGCATCTCGTGTTCCACCAATATCAGTGGCAGGGGCGGGGCCGAAAGTTCGACCCGCGGCCCTATCCCCGCAAAAGTCGCGCATTCACCTTCGGCAATCAATATCTGGACAATCTGTTCTGGAGCCTTGCGTCCGGCGTGACCGTTTGGTCGGCATTCGAATCCCTAATCTGGTGGGCAATGGCGAACGGCATCGCCCCGGTCTGGCATTGGTCGGACGGTGCGGTCTGGTTCGTCGCGGCATTCCTTCTAATTCCCGTATGGGAAAGCGTTTACTTCTATGGCATCCACCAGCTTCTGCATTCGAAGATGCTCTATCGGTTTCATGCCTTGCATCACCGAAATACCGATATCGGGCCGTGGTCCGGACTGTCGATGCATCCTGTCGAACATGTTCTCTATTTCGGCACGGCGGTCATCCATTTCATCGTACCAACGCACCCGGTTCACATGATCGCGCATCTGATGTTTTTTGGCCTGTATGCGATTACCACCCACACCGGCTACGAAGGTTTCTGGCGGCGGGGGCGCAAGGTGCTTCATCTGGGCAACTTTCATCACCAGATGCACCATCGCTTCTTTGAAGTGAACTACGGCACCATGGAAATTCCGGTCGACCGATGGGCCGGTACATTCCATGACGGGACCGATACCGCCCATGATCGCATGCGCGAACGCATCCGCGAAAAGGCCGCGGCAAGACAGAACCTTCCCTGATGGCACGGCGTTCCGGAAAAATCAGGCCGGGTGCAGCCGACGAAGACAGGCGATGAAAATCAGGGCCGTAGCGAACATGATCAGGCTGTAGGTCGCGGCCGGAACGGTTGCCAGTCCGCCACCAAACAGCAGCGTCGCAACGGCGATTGCCAATGTTCCGTTCTGCAGACCGCATTCAATGGAAATGGCGACGGCCTGCGGTGTACCGGACGCGGCCCGGCGGGCAATGGCATAAGCAAGCCCCATCATGATGATGTTCAGCGCCAGCGTGACCAGCCCGGCCTGGGCGAAATAATCGATAATATTGGCGCGTTCCTGAAGGATCGCACCCAACAGGACCAAGGCGAACAGAACCGCCGACGTTTTGTTGGCGATGGGCCCGAACCGCAATGCGAACCGTTCGGCAAACCGTCTGGTCATCAGACCGATCAGGACCGGGACCGTGACGATCAGAAAAACGCTGATCGCCGTCCGGGTCACGGATACGGGGCCCGCGTCCCCACCCACGAAATGGGCAAATGAAAAGACGACGATGAAGGGGATGGTCACGACCGACAGCAGACTGGTCACCGCCGTCAGCGAAATCGACAGGGCAACGTCCCCACGGGCAAAGGCAGTCAGCAGATTGGACGTAACCCCGCCCGGTGCGGCTGCGATGATCATGACGCCCAGCGCCAGCTCCGGCGCCAACGGCCACAGACTGACCAGAGCAAAGGCGACCAGCGGCAGCAGGATGATCTGCGATGCGGCACCGACCAGGAAGTCCCGTGGTGCCTTTGCCACCCGCGTGAAGTCGGCGACGGTCAGACCCAGCCCAAGCGCGAACATGATGAATGCCAGCGCCAGCGGCAGAACCACATCCGTCACGATACCCATACGGTTTCCCCCAGCGTGTTGTCAGGTTTTCCGGGGGTATGGACTTGCCCCCTCACCGCGCCGGAGGATGCGGAGATTTACGCGCGGTTGCAAGCCGCCCGCGCTGTTGTCCGGAAAGGGTTGCGGATTGCCCTAGGCGGCGTTCGCTATCTGTGAGGACGGGATTAGACGCCTTTGCGTGTCGCGGGCCGGTCCCGGGCCCAGGACCATTTCGACGATCCGGCAGAAATACAGAAGATATTCCCGATTGGGAGTTTCGTTCTTTGCCTGAACCTCATCGACCCAACGCTTCATTCGGTCTTCGGTGACTTTCAGCGTCTTGGTAAGGTCCTTCCTGGCGGTTTCGTACGCCGTGCGTACGCCGATATTGTCGATTACGTTCCGGGACTTGGCAAAGGCCATTGCGGCATATTCCGCCTTTGCGATCTGTTGCGCCAGCTCGTCGGGATTTTCTTGCGGGTTCGCCAGCAATTCGCTGAGTGAATTGACCGCGGTTGCAACCGATGGGTTCACGTTTTTCAGGACCTGTTTCTCCACCAGGGACGAAAGGCTGCGGACGCGCGCGGTGGTCTGTTCCTTCGCGGCAGCCCTGTTGGTAGCGGAACATGCGGTTTTCGCACTGTCCGCTTCCTTCAGGTAATGGTCGAGTTCCCGAAAGATGTGGTCGGCCGACGTCTTGTTCGACTTCAATGCCTCGATCAGGTCCTTCGCTCTTTCGTCATTCTCACCCAGGAAGGTCAGTTCAATGGTCTGGCGTGCCTTGATCAGGCTAGTGCCCCACGGGGTCTTGGATCTGTCCAGACGCAAAAACAGCTGAAATATGGTGCTTGCCTTCTTCAGACGGCGGAAAATCGTCCACAGGATGATGCCACAGGCTTCGGGCGCCTCTTCCATCGCGGTTTCCAGTATCAGACCCAGCTTTTCGGTCTGGTCCGTCGAAAGTGCAAGCGTCGGCTTCTTCGGCATGACCTTGCGGACCTCGATGATCTGCTGCGCCGCGCCCAGGCTGGTCACCGCCTCGCGGATGTTTTCGACGCCGTCTTCGCCACTCAGCCTTTTTCGGAATGCTTCGTCCACGCCCTCCGACAGGCGCTTTTCCCAGGCCTCTGCCGCTTCGGCCCACAGCTTTTTCTTTAACTCGCAGAGTTCCGACCAGTCCTTCGAGACGAAGGCGGCGATCATCTCCTGCTCATGCCGTCCCGCTGTCTGGTCGAGGAGTTCGCGTGTCACCTGTTCGAACTGGGCGATGATGCGGCGGGGTATCTGACCCGGACGTTTCACATCCTGCGGGTGGGAGATAAAGAAATCCTCGCACGGTTCGCACAATACCCGTGCCAGCTTCGGCAGATGTTCCGGCTGAAGGTCGGACAGCGCCGGCCGGATAAGATCCAGTATCTCGTCGGACGGGATGTCGTCGATGGAGAGGCTGCGGCCATATTCGATCGTCTGCGTCAGCGTCCGCAATTCATTGTCGCCAAGCGCGGCCAGAAACTTCTTCAGCTTTTCTTTCTTGTCTTCGGCCAGCATCGGTCACGCCGCGATCTTCTGGTATTGGCCCAGCCGGGCAAGCATTTCGCCGTCCATTTCTTCCGTACGCCAGTCGACATTGGCCTTCACCCACCCGGTCTGCTTTTCGCGGATGGTGATTGCTTCATCAAGCTGGTCGCGCCCCAGGATGTCCTTGGGCAGGATCGGCATGTTCTCATAGATCATCTCAAGCACCTTTCGGCGCGCATTGCGGAAGCTGTCCGACGAATCGTTCCAGTCGTCGATCATGCGCTCCCATCCGTCCAGGACCCATGAAATGGTGTCCAGATGACCGCGTACGCTGTTCATTGTCGCATCCGCGTTTTCCAGCGATTGCGCGATGTTGTCCTCAAAGCTCCAGGCGGCTTGCAGTTCGTCATTGACGATTCCGCTGGCAAGTTCGGCGGCGCTGATAACTCCCTTGCCCATGAACTGTGCTTCCGGCGGTTCCTTCTTGATGTATTCGCGCAGGTCTTCGGTCATGGCCAGAAGCCGGGTCTGTTCGCGCATCAGGTGGCCGGGGTGGTCTGCATCCCGGACGCCGATCAGGCCGATCAGATTGGCCCAGTATTCCAGCTTTTTCATGACATCGTCTGATGTTGTACCGGCCTTGGCCGCATAGCCGGCAAACTGCTGTTTCGCCAGGCGCTGCCCTTCCGGCGTGATCAGAACCTTCAGGTCCAGTTCCTGTGCATCGTCCGACAGAAGCTTCAGGGCGCGTATGATCAGAAGGCACTGGTTGAAAAGACCAACATTTTCCGCGTAGGCGAGTTCCTGTTTGGCGGCAGTCGTGCGTTCCAGGCCGCCGAACCCTTCCGAATCCACCTTCAGCACCATCTGGCGCAGATCCAGTGGGGTTACCGATTCCGCTCCGTTCAGGTGTTCCAGAAGCGCACGGTCATACATGTTGAGTTCGATGAGTTCCGGCAGGGCGTCGAACGGAATGACATAGGTGCCGTCGCCACCGCTGAGGCCGGGCAGCAGGAATTCCCGTTTGCTGGGTCTGTCGCCACGCAGCCGCGCACTGCGAACGGTGGGGGTGGTGAAGGGAATCGTAACCCCGCGTTCTTCAAAGCTGTTCGGCAGATATATGGACGACATGATTGCCCCTGATCCAGATAAAGGAATCCAAGCTGTCCCCAAAGGGTAAGGGCGAAACGTTAAAGAATGCTTAGCTGAAGCCGGGTATCGCGCCGGCCGAAAGGGGCCGTTGCGCGGGCTGCGGGCACGGCATCCTGCTGCAGGACAGCAACGCTCCGCCGCGGTCCCGGCTGGCATTGCATGCTCCTGTGCGTAAAAGCAGCAGGTTCAGGAACAGCGGTTGAAGAAACAATCACATCCCAAGACGACGCAGCTGACCTATTCGATGACAATGTAGGCGGAATGCTGATGACCGGGGATACGGATAGAGAACTGTAGACGAACCTAAGTCCCCAAAACTTGGGGCCGAGTCACAAGCGGTGAAATCGAAGGTCAGGCCCGATGAGGTGGCTCTAGCACCCCCGGTATTCTGCTGCCTCACATTCCCGTGCAAGCCTCTGCGCTTCCGCGATTTGCTCTGCAGTCAAATTTTCCGAAAAGATGTCTCTGTTTCTCAGCGCATACTGATTTCCATTAGATGCTGCGATGTGTACCCACATATGCGCATAGACATCATCTTGTAAGACGCCGTGACCTCGTCGGTACATTTCGCCAAGCATAAGTTGCGAATCCGCGTCCCCTTGCTCTGCCCCCAGTCGAAACCACATCACGGCTTCTGCGTAATTCTGTGGCACACCTTCACCGCGTTCATACATAGAACCCAGATTCAGTTGCGCTGAAACAAACCCTTGTTGGGCACTTCTGAGAAGCAATTTCACGGATATTTCGTAATCCTGCGGAACCCCGAGACCGTTTTTGTACAGCATAGCCAGATTGAATTGCGCAAGGGGATGCCCTTGTTCTGCCCCCAGGCGAAACCACCTCACGGCTTCTGTGTAGTCCTGCGTTACACGGTCACCGGTGGCGTAAATCGAACCCACTAACACTTGCGCATCAGCATGCCCTTGCTCTGCACTCAGGCGAACCCACCTCAAGGCTTCTGCATAGTCCTGCGGCACACCGTCACCGGTTTCGTACAACAAACCTAGATTAAACTGCGCCCTCGATTCCCCTTGCTCTGCACTCAGGCGATACCACCTCGCCGCTTCTTCATAGTCTTGCGGAACACCTCTACCGGTTTCATAAAACCAGCCCAAATAAAACTGCGAATTCCAATCCCCTTGCTCTCCACTCAGGCGATACCACCGCGCCGCTTCTACATGGTCTTGCGAAACACCCTTACCAAATTCGTACATCAATCCCAGAAGGCCCTGCGCATACGCATCCCCTTGCTCCGCCAACGGTCGCAATTCTTGAAATGCAGCCTCGTAGTCGCCGCTATGAAACGCTTCAATACCCGCTCGAAAGTCCTGTGCCGCGACAGTGTGTGCCAACCCTACAAGCAACATACCCGTTATCAGAAAAGCCCGCATCACCGCCTCCCTTCAGTGCGGGAGAATGCTACCATGCAGCAAAACGGATTTAAACCTATGGGGGAGATTGTCGGTCAGATTTAACCAAAACGGCAAAGCAGCAGAAAGCACGAGCTTGCGCAGGCGGCAGACACTTGTTCTTGCTAAGAGAGTTCAGGCATTTCGGGAAACATAACGTAGATACAAGAAAGCGCACATCGCGTGCGGGTTAACGGATTAAAATTTCTGGGAAATTTGGTGGCGGATCAGGGACTCGAACCCCGGACACATGGATTATGATTCCACCGCTCTAACCAACTGAGCTAATCCGCCACATCCGGACGCGGAAGTTACCGCCCGGCGAGGGCGCTTATCTATAAAGCGGCGCGCGCCCTGTCAAGCGCGGAACGGACCTTGCGCCGTCCGTCCGTGCCACGCCCTTCCAGGCCGCGGGCCGCGGGCCGCGGGTGTCGCTATTCCGCCGCGACGGCGCCGGCGGCGCTGCTGGCGGGCGGGGCCTTGTGGAAGGTGCCGTCCTTCATGATCGCCGACAGCCGGTCCGCATCCTGCAGGATGGATATGTCCTTTACCGGGTCGCCGTCCACCAGGATCAGGTCGGCAAGCCAGCCTTCCTTTACCAGTCCGACATCCATCTGCATCAGCTGGCCGCCCAGTTTGGTTGCAGCGGTGATCGCCTCCAACGGCGTGAAGTCCAGAAGGTTCACGAAATGCTCCATATCCCGTGCGTTGGTGCCGATCGGGTTCCAGGCAAAGCCATAGTCCCCGCCGGGCAGGACGCGCACGCCGCGTTTCTTCAGTTCCTTCATGTTCTCGATCCCCTTTTCGCCTTCGGCCCGGAAGAAGCCGGCGACGGGGTGGTCGTAGTCGATGCCGTATGCCTTTCCTTCGCCCTGGCCGGTGATGTGGGCCATACCGATGGTGGGGGCGACGAAGATGCGGTCCTTCTGTTCCTCAAGCATGTCCAGCGCCTCTTCATCGGACAGGGTGCAGTGATACAGCACATTGACGCCCTGACGCAGGCACATCTTCACGCTGGCGGCGGATCGTGCATGGGCCGCGACGTTGATCTGGCGGCTTTTCCCGACTTCGCACACAGCGGCGACTTCCGCCTCGTTCATCACGGTTTCATGGGCGCGGGCAAAGGGGATGAACTCGTCGCCGGACGGGTTGATCTTCAGCGTGTCGACCCCTTCACGCACCATCTCGCGCGCGCATTTCAGGAATTCGTCCGCCCCGTCACAGGGGATGGCAAAGGTTTCCCGGTGGATATGCCGGCGGCGCACGTCACCCAGCCCGGCGGTCGGTGTCATTTCCGGGCTGGCGGCGCGCATGCGCGGTCCGGGGATGTCGCCGTCATTGATGGCGTTTCGGATGACGACATCCAGACGCGGTTTCGCGGCGGCGGCGGAAAAGATCGACGTGAACCCCTGATCCAGCATGACCCGCGCGAATTTCATGGATTGCAGCGTATGTTCTTCCGGCGGCAGGTCGCCCAGCGATTCCAGGTCCGGCGTGTTGCAGAAGCTGATATGGGCATGGGCTTCGATCAGTCCCGGCATCAGCGTCTGGCCGCCGCCGTCGATCACCCGCACATCGCCGTCGGCGCCTGTCGCCTCATCCGCCTTTGTGACCGCCTTGATCCGGTTGCCCTGAACCAGCACCTGTCCGTCGAAGGGCCGATCCCCTTCACCGTCCAATATCCGGACATTCTTGAAAAGCACCTGTGCCATACCGCTGTTCCTCCCGTTTTATTTTGTGGGGGATGGTACCAGCGAAGGTGGAAATGGTGAAAGGTTTCGTGAAAACGCCGCCGGATCAGATATTTGCAGCCATTGCGGGTGCGTCGCCGCCCAACCCGTCCCGCAGGATCCAGCCACCGCCATAGACTTCGGATGCATCCGCGTCCGGCGCATAGAAGACGCAGGCCTGGCCGGGCGACACGCCGAATTGTGGTTCATCCAGCGTTACTTCCACATCACCCAGCGGCGTCGCGGCCACCGTGCCGGGAACCGGGGCCATGGTGTTGCGGATCTTGATGCGCACCGGTTGCGGCCCGTCGGAAAGCCGCGCGTCGGGAAGCCAGTTCACATCCCCCAGCCGGATGCGGCGGACCGCAAGTGCTTCACGCGGCCCGACGATGACACGTGCGGCCTGCGGTTCCAGGCGGATGACATAAAGCGGATCCGTGTCGTCCGACCGCCCGCCGATGCCAAGCCCCTTGCGCTGGCCGATCGTGTAGTTCAGCACCCCGTCGTGACGGCCCAGGACGGTTCCGTCCAGATGCACGATGTCGCCGGCCTGTGCCGCGTCCGGGCGCAGCTTTTCGACAATGCGGGAATAGGATCCGTTGGGCACGAAACAGATGTCCTGGCTGTCCGGCTTCGCCGCGACGGGCAGGTCGAACCGTTCGGCCAGCCGGCGGGTTTCAGCCTTGCTGAGACCGCCCAGCGGAAAGCGCAGAAAGTCCAATTGTGCCTGTGTGGTCGCGAACAGGAAGTAGCTTTGATCCTTTGTCGGGTCGACGGCGGCATGAAGCTGCGCGCGACCGTCCGGTCCGGCATCGCGGCGGATATAGTGCCCGGTCGCCAGTGCTTCCGCGCCCAGATCCTTCGCCGTGCCAAGCAGGTCGCGGAACTTGACCGTCTGGTTGCATTTGACGCACGGGATCGGCGTTTCGCCGCGCGCATAGGCGTCGGCGAAATCTTCGATCACCTGGTCGCGGAAGGCGCTTTCATAGTCCAGCACATAATGCGGGATGCCGATCTTTGCCGCCACATTGCGGGCATCGTGTATGTCCTGTCCCGCACAGCAGGCACCCTTGCGCTGAACCGCGGCCCCGTGATCGTAAAGCTGCAGCGTGATGCCGACCACGTCGTACCCCAGTTCCGCCAGCAGCGCGGCGGTGACGGAACTGTCCACACCGCCGGACATGGCAACCACAACACGCGCGCCGGCGGGCAGGTCCATGCCGAAGGCCCCCGCTTCCAGCGGGAGCGGGCGGTCGGAACTGTCGGAATTGTGCGGCACGGTCGTCATGGCGCAGGTGATATAGGAAACAACCCCGCCGAAGCAAGAAAATCGATGGTGGCGGGAAGGGGGCGCCCTAGTCCCGGGCGGTGTCGCGGAAGCGCGTCATGCGGTCCGCGACCGCGCGCCAGACCTTGTGACCTTCCTCATCCCCGACGGAAAGGTACCCGTCGGCGCGGTCCATCGCCATCTTGCGTGCCGCCATGCCGCGGGCCCGATACAGACCCTTTGCAAACAGGTCTATATCCTCGATCGGGACATTCAGGTCTGTGGTGTTGGTATCCGGCAAATCCGGCCGCTCCCCCGTTACGGAATTATTATGGGCAGAGCGAAGGAGGTCCCGCAAGCAGGAAGAGAATCATCCATCCAAAACGACTTGGATTTCAGCTTTCAGCATAGCGCGCCGCATGGATATCCGCGTCCGCCGCATCCGATAACACGCTGTCCAGATAGGATTCCGTTTCCTGTGCCAGGGACCTGTATAGACGTGCTGCCAAGCGTCTTGCGGTATCACCCGGCCAATTGTCCGGCAACAGGGACCGCGGCAGGACAGGGTCGCGCAGAAGGGCGCGGCGATAGGTATGGATCAACAGCGTGCGGATGACAAACGCATCCCGGCCACGGGCCGGCGGCGCGGTGGTCACCCCTTCAAACCGCGAAACGAAGTCGCGGTACCCGGCACCCAGCGTGTCCAGGTTCCAGGCGCGCGCCGCCAGGGTGGCCAATGCCTCTTCATCCTTCGGGTCGGCGGTGAAGACCGGGCATCGGCCGGAAAGGCCGGCATCGGTGACCACCGCCTGTGCGGGGTTGGCCAGGTCCCCTCGTGCGCTTCCCATCAGGCCGCCCGTCAGCTTCGCAAAGCCGAGCCAGACGAGTTCACGTTCCAGTCTTTCGCGCTGCATCGCCGTCAGATCGTCCGGAAGCACGGTCAGCGTCCAGCGCCCGTCGCGGTCGGGCGGTGCGGCGGCATAGATGCGCGATGCGGCGGCGACAAACTGGCGTCGGCCATAGTCCGTCATGGCATAGCGGCTGCGCCGGCCGATGCGTTCTGCGCTCAGGACGCCGTCCTGCACCAGCCTGAACACCGCCGTCCGTACGACGCGTTCGTTCAGCCCAAGGTCCGCCATCAGACCGATCAACTCGCTCAACCAGCAGGCCCCGCCGCGGGGAAGGATGGAATCCCCGAAAATCGTGACGATCGCGGATTTGGCGCGGGGCGGTTCCAACCCCAGCAATGCGCCCGGACCGCGGACCGTTCCTTCAGCCGTTTCTAAGGTCGACGACACGTTTCGCCTTCCCGATGGATCGTTCCACCGCGCCTTCGCCGACGACGTCCACCGTGGCCGTTACACCGATATAGGATTTGATCAGGTGGGTCAGGTCCCGACCGCCCGCTGTCTGTTCGTCGGTGGATACGCCCGGCGCCCCTTCGACCCGAACCGTCAGGGCATCCATCGACCCGTCTTTGCGGATTTCAAGCTGATAGTGCGGGGCAAGCCGCGCGTCCTTCAGGATCAGTTCCTCTATCTGGGTCGGAAAGACGTTTACGCCGCGGATGATCAGCATGTCGTCACTGCGGCCCGTCACCTTTTCCATCCGCCGCATGGACCGCGCCGTGCCCGGCAGAAGGCGCGTCAGGTCGCGCGTGCGGTAGCGGATGACCGGAAAGGCTTCCTTCGTCAGGCTGGTGAAGACCAGTTCGCCGAACTCGCCATCCGGCAGGACCTCGCCCGTTTCGGGATTGATGATCTCCGGATAGAAATGATCCTCCCAGATATGCAGCCCGTCTTTCGTTTCCACACATTCGCACGAAACGCCGGGTCCCAACACTTCCGACAGGCCATAGATGTCGACCGCCGAAAGGCCCGTGCGCGCTTCGATCGACTGGCGCATTTCATTCGTCCAGGGTTCGGCACCGAAAACGCCGTAGCGGATCGAACATCTGTCTTTTGTCAGGCCCTGCCGGTCCATTTCGTCGGCCAGGGCCAGCATATAGGACGGCGTCACCATGATGACGTCCGGTTCGAAGTCGGCGATCAGCTGGACCTGCTTTTCCGTCTGACCGCCGGACATCGGAATGACCATGCAGTCCAGCCGTTCCGCCCCGTAATGGGCGCCAAGACCGCCGGTGAACAGGCCATACCCATAGGCAACGTGGATCTTCATGCCGGGCCGCGCACCGGACGCATAGAGCGAGCGCGCCATCATGTCCGCCCACATGTCGATATCGTTCCTGGTATAGCCGACGACTGTCGGTTTTCCGGTCGTTCCGGAAGAGGCATGGACCCGCGCCAGTTCGGACGTCGGGTATGCGAACATGCCGAACGGGTAATTGGCCCGCAGGTCGTCCTTTACCAGGAACGGGAATTTGGAAAGGTCCGACAGCTCCTTCAGGTCTTCCGGGCGGATGCCTTCCTCGTCAAACCGGTTGCGGTAATGCGGTATGCGGTCATACGCGTGGCGCAGGGTCGACTTTAGTCGTTGCAGCTGCACATCCCGGATTTCGTCGATGCTTGCGGTTTCAATCGGATGCAGGCCGGGGACACGTTCGCTCATGTGCCCTCTCCCGATGTCAGACCGGGAATGATGTCGCCCTGGATACGCCGGGACTTGCCGCGAAACAGGGCGATCAGGTCGCCGTTCTGGTTCGTCACCTTGACATCATAGACGCCGCTGCGGCCCGCGACCGCCTGTTCGTGGCATTCCGCCGTCAACACATCGCCGACGCGGCCCGGCGTCAGGTAGTTGATTTCGCACCCTTGGCCGACCGTTACCTTGTTATAGGTATTGCAGCCGAACGCGAACGCGCTGTCCGCCAGGGCAAAGATATATCCGCCGTGGCAGGTCTTATGCCCGTTCAGCATGTCATCGCGCACGGTCATCGACATGCGCGCAAAACCGGGTGCGACCGCGTCCAGTGTCATGCCCATCGATTTCGTCGCGGTGTCTGATTCGAACATTGCCGCCGCAACGCGTTCCGCAACCGTCTGCGGGGAAGGGGTGTCCCGGGCCGTGTCGTTCATCACCGCCCCTTGAATTCCGGTGCCCGCTTCTGAAGGAAGGCGCTGACCCCTTCGCGGTAGTCTTCACTGCGTCCGGCCTTGCGCTGGCTGTCGCGTTCGACATCCAGCTGTGCGTCCAGTGTGTTGTTCACGGCCGCATGGATCGCCTTCTTGGCAAGGCCGTAACCGAAGGTCGGGCCCTTGGCGAATTGTTGTGCCATGGCACCCGCAACCGCCATAAGCTGGTCGTCGGGGACGCATTGCCAGATCAGGCCCCAGGCTTCCGCCTTGGCAGCGGGAAGCTTGTCACCCAGAAGCGCCAAGCCCTTCGCACGTGCAACGCCAATACGATGGGTCATGGACCACGTCCCGCCTGCGTCGGGGACCAGACCCAGTTTGCAGAACGCCTGAATGAAACTGGCGGATTCCGCGGCGATTACGATGTCGCATGCCAGCGCGACGTTGGCGCCTGCCCCGGCGGCGACACCGTTCACCGCACAGATCACCGGTTTCGGCATGCCGGTAATCGCCCGGACCAGCGGATTGTAAAGCGTATCCAGCGTTTCCCCCAGATCAACCGGGGCAGCATTCGGGTCACTGGAATCCACCTGCCGGTCCGACAGGTCCTGGCCGGCGCAGAAGCCGCGGCCGGCACCGGTCAGCAACAGGCAGCGAATGTCCGGGTCATTGTCGACCGTCTGCAACGCATCGGCGACTTCGGCATGCATCTGCGTGTTGAAGGAATTCAGCTTGTCCGGTCGGTTCAGCGTCAGCGTTGCGGCACCGGAGTCGACTTCGAACAGGATGGTTTCATAGGCCATTCGTTGATTTCCTCCCATCGGATGGCTCATAAAATGATACAGAAATTTGTGTCAGGCAACAATTTCAGTATCAAATAGGTGGGATGCCGCAGTGACTTCGGCCGGGTTCAGCGGCAGGTTATCGGTCGGACTTTCCTTTTGATCAGGTCCCGTCGTTCCATCAGGGTCCGTTCAAGAATTCCAACCGGGAAGCGCGATGAACGGCCTAACCGTCGATCACCTCGCGGACCGCGGCGCGGTGATGTTCGTCATTTCCCCCGACGGTGATCAGCGAATAGCCGTCCTGGGACAATGCTTCCAGCCTGTCCATGATGTCGTCATCTATCCCCATTTCGGATGCCAGATCGTTGAAGACATGGCGTTCGGACTGGTCAACCTTCAGGTCCGCAAGGGCAAGCACCAGCAATTCATATATCGCGATGCGTTTCGCGGCATCCGTGTCCAGGACCTTCAGATTGTCGTTGGACATCAAATCCTTGGGGTCGACATCCAGGGAATAGCCCAGTTCGCCTTCAACCCGTTCGATCGCCTCTACCTCGTGCGGTTCCAGTCGCCAATCGGCCAGCACCAGTCGCTTGGCGAGTGCCATGAACATTTTCTTCTGAGGTTCAGACAATTCATTCAAGAACATTGCAGGCGTACTCCCACCGTCGATCGAATGGTCCCAAGTCTATCCGTCTCTTTTGAAAATCGAAAGGCGGTTCTGGGCTACAACCCTTCCACCAGGACGATTTTACCGTCCGAATTATCCTGACGAAGCGGGAGGATTTCCTGATATTCAGGTGAATTGTACCAGGTCCGCGCGGTTTCGACGTCGGGGAACTCCAGAACGACCATCCGGTCCGGCTTCCAGTCACCTTCCAGTGTTTCGTGCGCACCGCCCCGCACGATGTAGCGACCGCCATAGGCTTCGATCGTGGCGGGGGCCAGTGCCTGGTATTCCTTGATTCCTTCCGGGTTCGTGACCGTGATGTTGGCGATGAAGTAGGCTGGCATTTCATTCTCCCTTACCGATTGATCGAATTTCCTTTTGACGGGGGTCCCGTTCGTCGGACAGTCTCGGCCGGGAAGCCGTCCGCGCGCAAGTCGGCATTTGCCCGACATCAATCGAAGGAACATCGCATCATGTCAGGATCGAACCTGGATCGCCGCACCCTGGCCGCACAGGCGTTGGGCTGGGAGGATGAAGCGACGGGCGCCGTCGTGCCGCCGGTTCATTTTTCAACTACCTTCACACGTCAGGATGATTACGGTCCCAGGGACGCGGTCTATATTCGCGCCGATTCCCCCACGGCATCGCACGCGGAAGCCGTTCTTGCGTCGCTGGAAGGGGCGGACCATGCAATGAGTTTCGGGTCCGGGATGGCGGCCTGTACGGCGGCCTTTCATGCGCTGCAGAAGGGCGACCATATCGTCTGCGCACGCACCGTCTATCACGGCGTTGTCGGCTGGCTGGAGACGTTCGCCGAAGCGCGCGGCCTGACTTATTCGTGGGTGCCGAACGGCGACATGGCTGCATTGAAGGACGCGCTGCGGCCCGGGGAAACGAAGCTTGTCTGGGCAGAAACGCCGGCCAACCCGATGTGGTCCGTGACCGACATTCGGGCTACGGCCGATCTGACGCATGCAGTCGGTGCGGTCCTGGGAATCGATTCCACTTGTGCAACGCCGGTCCTGACGCAGCCGCTGGCGTTGGGGGCGGATTTCGTATGCCATTCCGCCACCAAGTTCCTGGGCGGGCACTCCGACGTTCTGGCCGGGATGCTGGCGACCAACAAGGCGTCGCCGGAGATGTCGGCGCTGTGGGATCGCATTGTCGAACATCGCAAATATGGCGGCGCGATGCTGGGCGCGATGGAGGCGTATCTGTTGATACGCGGCATGCGCACGCTGTTCGTGCGCGTCGAACGGCAGTGTGCCAACGCGATGGCGGTGGCCGAGTTTCTGGCGAACCACCCTAGGGTCGACCGCGTGCTTTATCCCGGCCTTCCCGACGATCCGGGCCACGCGGTCGCGGTGAAACAGATGACCGGCGGGTTCGGATCCATGCTGTCCTTCCAACCGGCCGGCGGTCGGGAAGACGCAATCAGAACCGTTCTGGCCTGCAGGGTGTTGAAACCGGCAACGTCGCTTGGCGGTGTGGAAAGCCTGATTGAACACAGAAAAACGTCCGAAGGCGACATTGTCACCGAAACGCCGGATAATCTGATCCGTGTGTCAATCGGGATCGAAAGCGCCGACGATTTGATTGCCGACCTGGATCAGGCGCTGGGCTGAGGGAGCAGCGTTTCGAGCGGCAGTCCGTCGAACTCCTTCGTCCGGTCCAGCACGACATGGCTTGAAATACGAACCTTTGCAGGACCGTCTTCGATCTGTTTTTCGCTGATCCGGTGATAGTCCGCGACGGTGCGGCAGACGAACCAGAGCATATAGTCGAAGTTCCCGCTGACCTTGAAGCACTGGACGATTTCCGGGATGCCGGCGACCAGTGCTTCGAACGCGCGGTAATCGTCGTGCCCTGCGGCGTCCAGGCTGACCGTGGTCAGCACCATGACATTTGGGCACAACCGGTCCAGATCGACCCGCGCGTGATAGGGGCCGATCAGACCCGCCGACTCCAACTTCCGGAACCGCTGCAGGCAGGGACTGGGGGACAAGCCGATGCGGTCCGCCAGGGCCTGATTGCTGATGCGGGCGTCGCGTTGAATTTCGCGAATAATTTTCAGGTCGGTCCTGTCCGGTGTCATGGTCATATTCTTCCTGTTGCAGCAGAATCTGCTGCCCAGTGCCCAAAGATAAACGGGAAATTTCGATATTCATCTGCCATAATAACCACAGTTCCGCAATTCAATGACCCAAAGGTGCTGGTTATGAGTGCGAAAGAATCTGTTGCGTCCAAGCCTGATATTGCCCTGATCGGCGCGCCGAGCGACATCGGTGCCGGTCATCGTGGCGGGTCCATGGGGCCGGAGGCGCTGCGTGTCGCGGGCCTGGCCCAGGCGCTGGAACGGCTGGGATATTCGGTGGAAGACCGTGGCAACCTGAACGGACCGGTCAACCCGGACCTGCCGCCGGTAAACGGGTATCGTCACCTGCCGGAAGTGGTGAAATGGTGCACGGCCGTGCGCGACGGATACCGCCGCATTCTGGAAGACGGGAAACTTCCGGTTCTTCTGGGCGGGGACCATTGCCTGGCGATCGGGTCCATCGCCGCCCTGTCGCAATATTGCGCCGACAGGGGGGAGGAATATTCGGTCCTGTGGCTGGACGCGCACGCGGACTACAATACCGCCGACGTTTCCCCCAGCGGCAACATTCACGGCATGCCGCTTGCCGTTGCATCCGGCCATGGTCCGGAAGATCTGATCAGGTTGGGAAATGCGGTTCCCTTCATCGACCCGAAACGCGTCGTGCAGATCGGCATCCGGTCGGTTGACGCGGTGGAAAAGAAGCTTGTGGTCGCGTCGGGAATGGAAGTCCACGACATGCGGCGCATCGACGAAAACGGCATGCGCCAGACAATGGAAGCCGCGCTGGCGAAACTGAAGGACTTGGGCGGGCATGTGCATGTCAGTTTCGACGTCGACTTCCTGGACCCGTCAATCGCGCCTGGTGTCGGGACGACCGTTCCCGGCGGTCCGACCTATCGCGAGGCACAGCTTTGCATGGAAATGATCCATGACAGCGGGCTCATGCGGTCACTGGACCTGATGGAACTGAACCCCGCTTTTGACGTCAAGAATGCGACGGCGAAGCTGACGGTCGAACTGGTGGAAAGCCTGTTCGGCCAACAGATCCTGAGCCGCCAGGACGCCGCCCTTTAAGGGCCGGCATCCCCTATCTGAAAGAAAGCCAATCCGATGAATGCGATCAGCCAAACCGATTTTGTGGGCGTAGAAAGCGAACTGGGCGCCCATAACTACAAGCCGCTGGATGTCGTCCTGTCCCGCGGGGAAGGCGTCTATGTCTGGGACGTGGACGGCAATCGCTATCTGGACTGTCTGGCGGCCTATTCCGCGGTCAATCAGGGGCATTGCCACCCGCGCATCCTGAAGGCGATGGTCGACCAGGCTTCCAAACTGACGCTGACGTCCCGCGCGTTCCGAAATGACCAGTTGGCACCGTTCTACGAGGAAATCTGCGCCCTTACGAATTCATCCAAGGTGCTGCCCATGAATTCCGGCGCGGAAGCGGTGGAAAGCGCCGTCAAATGCGTGCGCAAGTGGGGGTACGAGGTAAAAGGCGTGCCCGACGGACAGGCGGAAATCATCGTCTGCACCAACAATTTCCACGGCCGGACGCTGGGCATTGTCGGCTTTTCGACCGACCCGGCGGCGCGGCATCACTTCGGCCCCTTTGCCCCCGGATTCAAAACGGTGCCGTTCGGAGACGCCGATGCGCTGGAAGCGGCGATCACACCCAACACCGTCGCCTTTCTGGTGGAACCGATCCAGGGGGAAGCCGGCGTGATCATACCCGCGGGCGGATACCTGAAGGCGGCGCGGGACATCTGTTCACGCAACAATGTCATGCTGGTCCTGGACGAAATCCAAACCGGGCTGGGCCGTACCGGCAAGCTGTTGGCGGAAGAACATGAAGGAATTGAAGCGGACCTGACCCTGGTCGGGAAGGCGCTGTCCGGCGGGTTCTATCCGATTTCGGCGGTTCTTTCGAATTCCGAGGTGCTGGGCGTGCTGCAGCCCGGCCAGCACGGAAGCACGTTCGGAGGCAATCCGCTTGCCTGTGCCATCGCCAGGGAGGCGTTGAAGGTCCTTGTGGAAGAGGGGATGATCGAAAATTCCGCGACACAGGGCGCCTACTTCCTGGATGAGCTCGGGAAGATCCGCAACAACGCGATCCGCGAAGTGCGCGGTCGGGGCCTGATGCTGGCGGTCGAATTTCATCCGGACGCCGGTGGCGCGCGCAAATACTGCTATCAGCTGAAGGACCGTGGCGTTCTGGCAAAGGAAACCCACGAACATACGATCCGTTTCGCACCGCCATTGTCCATCACGCGCGATCAGGTCGACTGGGCGCTGGAACGCATCGACGACGTGCTGACACGGTGATGGGACGGACCCGGTCGTCGGGTCCATTCCTGCGTTGTTATCATATTCTTAATTGGTGTAGTCTAAGCCCCCTCGGTGAGCCATAATCACCGTTCAAGCTAAACATAGGACGTGTGCGGGATTACGTTGCGGGTTTTCTGCGGGCAAGCGGAAAGCAGGTAACGGTCTACGTCCTGGTTGCCAGAAACTGCAGACCTTGGGAACACAATGACACTTTATGAAAACTACCTGACTGAAATCGAAGACCGCAAAGCGCAGGGCCTGAGCCCGAAGCCGATCGAGGATGGCGCGCTGGTGAACGAAATTATTTCCCAGATTAAGGACGTGAATCACGAACACAGGGAACAGTCCCTGAAGTTCTTCATCTACAACACGCTTCCCGGCACGACGAGCGCGGCCAGCGAAAAGGCTCGGTTCCTCAAGGACATCATCCTGGGCAAGGAAAGCGTGGCGGAAATCGAACCCGAATTCGCATTTGAACTCCTGTCCCATATGAAAGGCGGCCCGTCGATCGAGGTGCTTCTGGACCTGGCCCTGGGCGACGAAATGTCGGTCGCCGAGCCGGCGGCCGAAGTGCTGAAGACGCAATTCTTCCTATACGACGCGGATATGGACCGGTTGGCGGACGCATACAATGCCGGGAACAGCGTCGCCCGCGACATTCTGGAAAGCTATTCCAAGGCGGAGTTCTTCACGAAACTGCCGGACATCGAAGACGAAATTAAGGTCGTGACCTATGTTGCAGCCGAAGGGGATATTTCCACCGACCTGATGTCCCCCGGCAATCAGGCGCATTCGCGCGCCGACCGTGAACTGCACGGCAAGTGCTTCATTTCCGAAGAGGCGCAGCAGGAAATCCGCGCGCTGCAGGAACAGCATCCCGACAAGCGGGTCATGCTGATCGCCGAAAAGGGGACGATGGGCGTTGGTTCGTCCCGCATGTCGGGGGTCAACAACTGCGCACTTTGGACCGGAAAGCAGGCAAGCCCCTATGTCCCGTTCGTGAACATTGCCCCGATCGTCGCGGGTACGAACGGCATTTCGCCGATTTTCCTGACAACGGTGGGCGTCACCGGCGGGATCGGTATTGACCTGAAAAACTGGGTCAAGAAAACCGGCCCCGACGGAAAGCCGATCCTGAACAATGACGGCAGCCCGGTATTGGAGGAAAAATATTCCGTCGCAACGGGAACGGTGCTGACGATCAACACCAAGGACAAGAAACTCTATTCCGAGTCCGGGGACCAGGAACTGGTGGACGTTTCTTCCGCCTTTACCCCGCAGAAGGTCGAGTTCATGAAGGCGGGCGGTTCCTATGCGATCGTCTTCGGCAAGAAGCTGCAGACCTTTGCTGCGCAAACGCTGGGTGTCGAACTGCGTTCGGCCTTTGCACCGTCCAGCGAGATTTCCAACCCCGACCAGGGACTGACCGCGGTAGAGAAGATCTTCAACCGCAATGCCGTCGGTGTCAGCGAAGGGACCGTCCTTCACGCCGGTTCGGACGTCCGGGTAAAGGTGAACATCGTCGGCTCGCAGGATACGACCGGGCCGATGACGGTTCAGGAGCTGGAGGCGATGGCCGCCACCGTGATCGCACCGTCCGTCGACGGGGCCTACCAGTCCGGTTGTCACACCGCATCCGTCTGGGACAAGAAGGCACAGGCGAACACGCCGAAGCTCATGGCCTTCATGAACAAGTTCGGTCTGATCACCGCCCGGGATCCGAAGGGCGTCTATCATTCCATGACGGACGTGATCCACAAGGTTCTGAACGACATAACCGTCGACGACTGGGCCATCATCATCGGTGGCGATTCCCACACCAGAATGTCGAAAGGCGTGGCATTCGGCGCGGACTCCGGGACGGTGGCGCTGGCGCTCGCAACGGGGGAGGCGACGATGCCGATCCCCGAAAGCGTGAAGGTGACCTTCAAAGGCACCATGGGCGCGCATATGGACTTCCGCGATGTGGTGCATGCAACGCAGGCCCAGATGCTGGACCAGTTCGGCGAGAATGTGTTCCAAGGGCGGGTCATCGAAGTCCATATCGGCACGCTTCTGGCGGACCAGGCCTTTACCTTCACCGACTGGACCGCCGAAATGAAGGCGAAGGCGTCCATCTGCATCTCCAACGACGAGACGCTGATCGAATCTCTGGAAATCGCGAAAAGCCGTATCCAGGTCATGATCGACAAGGGCATGGACAATGATGCCGGGATGCTTCAGGGCCTGATCGACAAGGCGGACCGTCGCATCGCCGAAGTGCGGTCGGGGGAAAAACCGGCGCTCAGCCCCGATGCGAACGCCAAGTATTTCGCGGAAGTTGTCGTCGACCTGGACCAGATCGACGAGCCGATGATCGCCGACCCGGATGTCGAAAACATCGATGTCTCAAAGCGTTACACCCACGACACGATCCGGCCGATTTCCTATTACGGTGCGAAGAAGAAGGTCGACCTGGGCTTTGTCGGGTCCTGCATGGTGCACAAGGGGGACCTGAACATCGTCGCACAGATGTTCCGGAACCTGGAAAAGCAGCACGGCAAGATCGAGTTCAAGGCGCCGCTGGTCGTCGCCCCGCCGACATACAACATCGTCGACGAACTGAAGGAGGAAGGCGACTGGAGCATCCTTCAGAAATATGCCGGCTTCGAGTTCAACGACAAGGCGCCGAAAAGCGATGCGCGCGTGAAATACGACAATGTCCTCTATCTGGAACGGCCGGGCTGTAACCTGTGCATGGGCAACCAGGAAAAGGCTGAGCCCGGCGATACGGTGATGGCGACCTCCACCCGCCTGTTCAAGGGGCGCGTGGTGGAAGATTCCGACGAAAAACAGGGGGAATCCCTGCTGGCGTCCACGCCGGTCGTCGTCCTGTCGACGATCCTGGGACGGACACCCAGCCTGGAAGAATACAAATCCGCCGTGGAAGGCATCAACCTGACGAAATTTGCCCCACCGGCGTAAGTCAGCGAACCCCCGGACCGCCGACCATGGCGGTTCGGGGGCATTCCTGTCCGGCGTCTGTGCCGTCAGTTAAAGGCGCATTCGCAGTTGGGTGGCGGGTGTATTCCTTCGGAAGTGTCGAACCGGCATTCGACTTATTCATCGGGGGACCATTTTTCGGCGGCTATTTTTACCCGCGCAAATCCGACATTCCGGACGTAGGGCACCGAAGACAAAATGCTCTGGTTTTAGGTCGGGCCGTTTCCAGCATTTTCTTCTTCAGTACCAAGTTCCATAAGTATCATTCCCACCATTGCTGCGGCATTGAGGAGTGTAATCGGGTTCTCTGCAGTACTTTGGTTTCTATAGCTCATGATGCGCTCCAAAATCATATCGGCTTGTTCGGATGTAATCATTCCCTGTCGGGTTGCAGACGCCAGGCTATCGGACAGCCCTTCTCTCAGAGTTTCCTCGCTGATTTGATCCAGACGAACTCGAAGATACTGAACATCTGATACGATAAACGCAGTATCCGTACCTTCTCGGGGCTGACCATTTCTAGGTTTTGGCCCAACACCGGACAAAGGATTGTCCGTCATAAGTGCTTCGTCCCTTTCGCGCTGATTCTTGGTAACGCGGCTGCCACCTGTTTTGACTTCAACTACCGATCCTTTTCCGTTCCGTCTTGGTTGCCAGAAAAGACCGAAAAGGTTCCTCACACCTTGAGGGGTACTTGCGTCGTAGATTCGACCGGTCATCGCATATCCGTCAGCGTTTCGAGTAGCTCGGTGTGCAAAGTCAGTGAACACCTCAAATCCAGCCCTCTCCATCAATTGCGCGATTTCCCTTTCCCCGGCATCACCAATCGAACGGTTCAACAGTAGTTGCATTGCGCGTCGATGTTTCTCCGGGACCAAGTCTTCGAGGTCCTGCATTCGGAAACTTGGATACTCTTCGGGAAAACGGCGGCTCATATAGGATAGCTGTGCCCTTGGTACCCAACGACCGACTACCGGCACGGCACCAAGCGCGCGGGTCGCGAGTCGCCCCAATGTACCGACGCCCGGAACCGCACCCATGGTGTAAAGTGCACCGAACAGGCCCGCCTGCACGGCGCCTTCAAGATCGCCCTCTTCAAGCCGCACGCGGATTTCGGAAAATTCCGTCACCGCGTCCCGCGCGGAAATGATTTCGCCGGTGACGGGCAGGATACTGAGTGCAAGTTCTATCGCCGCTTCCCGGTCGGCGGTCGGGTCTGGGGCAAAACCGGAAATCAAGATGTCAGCGGCTTGGTCCGCGCTTTCCGCCTGTTGCAGGGCCACTAGCGCCTCGCGCGCGACCCTCAGGCGATCACGCTCCTCGGCCAGTTCGGATGTCAGGGTCGGCAGGTCACGGCGCCTTGCGCGGCGAGCGGCGGTTCCGGCGGGTAGGGCCTCCAACTCCTGCAGCCGGTCGGCGACAGCATCCAGTGTCATAGTGCCGTTGAATATGCCGACCACCACGTCGCGAACGGCCGGATCATCGGTCATTTCCTCGGACAGACGCGCCATTCCCATAGTGTCGGCTGTGAAATAGCGGGTTCCGTCGGGGCCGGAGAGATACAGGTCAATTGCCCCGCGATCGCGCGCAACGGTCAGTCCGTATTCACCTGCCAACGCATCGAAGGTTTCGCGATTTCGTTCGAAGAGGCTGCGCCCCAGTGATTCCGAAAGGTCCTCATGTGCGTATTCAGTGCGGCTCATCCACTGTGCGGCGTCTTCGACTGGATGCTGATGACTCCAGGCGACTACTTGTAAGGGGCTTTTAGAATCGCCTACTGTTATGTGATCCGTTTCAGCGGCAGGCGCCGGCTCAGGGGCCAATACGGGGACGATTTCTTTCCCTTCGTCAGGGGCAGGTGATGAAACACCAGGTGGCGACGCCAGGGCCGCATCGGTATGGGACCGCAGCGCGTCATATTCGTGTCGGCGTTCCGGTCCCAGAACGTCACGATATCGGTCCATCAGGTCGTCGTACTCGGACTCGAAGCGAGCAGGGTCGGTCTGGCGTGCTTCCATCAAAGTCCCGATAAGACCAATGGACCCGTCATTGTCCCCGACCAGCGCTTCCAGCGGCTGGTTCGCCATGGTCCGTGCAAGTCGGTCGTTGGCAGCTTGGGCATCTACGGAAATCGGGGAACGGACTTCGGAGCCTGGGGCAGTGTCATTGTCGTGGACACGGTCAGATGACTGGGTGAATTGGCCACTGCCGACCATTGTGTGGGGTTCTAATGAGGTGTCTTCCCGATGTGGGCTGGGGCGGCGTTCCTGGTGGTTCTCCGGCGGGCGGACATGCGGTTCCGTGGCACCTATGGTGCGTCTCTCCCTTCAAGTTTTCGGACAAATTGGGGTTAGGGGGCGGTCGGCTTCAGGGGCGCAAAATGACAAAACCCGCCACAGCTATGGGCCGGGCGGGTGACAATTTCAGGTTACCTAATGCCTTCAGGACGTTGTAGGCGCATGTGCGCCCCGTTCTCACCGATATTGATAGCAGAAAAAAAGAATAAATCAAGAACAAATTGATTTAATCTAACACCCCATCTTGCCGGCCAGGTCCTCCAGGTCGGTGGCGATGACGTCCCAGTCGGCGGTGGCGGCCAGGTCCGTCGTCTGGCCGGGGCCGTGTTCGGTAGGCCGGGGGAAGAAGGCGGTTTTCAGGCCTGCGGCGCGCGCAGCCTCCAGGTCGCCATTATGGGCGGCAACCATCATGACCTGCGATGGGGGAAGGGCGAGCGCGTCCGCACAGGCCAGATAGACGCCGTGCTTGGGTTTGTAGTCCCGTGCGATGTCGGCACCCAGGATGCAATCCCACGGAAGGCCGCCGAATTTCGCGATCCGGGTCATCATGGCAATCGACCCGTTGGAACAGGGGGCGATCATGTATTTCGCCTTCAGCCGCGTCAGGCCCGCGACACTGTCCGGCCAGGGGGGCAGCTTTTCCCACGCCCGGTTCAGGTCGGCGCGTGCATCTTCCGCCATTTCCAGCCCCCGGTCCGCCAGAACATAATCCAGGTTTTCCCGGTGCAGGATGTCGAGGGGCTGATAGGCCCTGCCGCCCGTGCGGACTTCCGTCATCTTGGGCTGGTAGCGGTCGCGCCAGGCATCGGCAAATGCGTGGGCATCGACGGGCAGGGGCGTTTTCGCGACTTCCGCCGCGACACCATTGCGCCAGTCGACGACGGTGCCGAACACATCGAAGATCAATGCCTGAACGCCGGTCATGAAAAGCCCCCCGCGAATGGTGTTTCAACGGGGGGCAGTGTGGCCAAGCTTCAGGCTACTGACAACTGAGGCATTCTTCATATTCCGGCTGGATCGATTTCGGCATCTCGCCGGAATTGATGCGCCCGGCCAGCGGAATGGAAACCGCGCCCGATGCGGGTTTGCGGATCGTATCGTCGGCTTCCGCCCGCTGGATCGACTTCGACCGGCAGTAATACAGGCTTTTTACGCCCTGTTTCCAGGCACGGAAATGAAGTTGGTGCAGGTCGCGCTTGTGGATGTCGGCCGGCAGGAAGACGTTCAGCGACTGTGCCTGACAGATGAATTCCGAACGGTCGCCGGCATGGTCGATCAGCCAGCGCTGGTCGATTTCGAACGCGGTCTTGAAGACGTCCTTTTCTTCGTCCGACAGGAAGTCCAGGTGCTGGACCGACCCTTCGTTGACGGAAATGGACGACCAGGTGTCGTCATCGTCCCGGCCCTTTTCCGCCAGAAGCGCTTTCAGGTGGCGGTTGCGTACCGTAAACGATCCGGACAGCGTCTTGTGGGTATAGCTGTTGGCGGCAATCGGTTCGATCCCCGGCGACGTGCCGCCGCAGATGATGGAAATGGACGCCGTCGGTGCAATCGCCATCTTGTTGGAAAACCGTTCCATGATGCCGAATTCCGCCGCATCCGGGCAGGCGCCGCGTTCTTCGGCCAACAGGCGCGATGCCTTGTCGGCCTGGGCGCGGATATGTTTGAACATCCGTGTATTCCAGACCTTTGCCATGACGCCTTCCATCGGGATCATCATGGCCTGAAGGAAGGAATGGAACCCCATGGTGCCAAGCCCCACGGACCGTTCGCGCATGGCGGAATATTTCGCGCGGCTGAAATCGTCCGGCGCATGGTCGATGAAGTCCTGCAGCACATTGTCCAGGAACCGCATGACGTCGGGAACGAAAGTCTCGCTCTTTTCCCATTCCAGATATTTTTCCAGATTGAGTGACGACAGGCAGCATACCGCCGTGCGGTCGACGCCGTGATGGTCGATGCCCGTCGGCAGCGTGATTTCCGAACACAGGTTCGACGTCTTGACGGTCAGGCCCGCCAGCTTCTGATGTTCTGGGATCGCGCGGTTCACATGGTCGCCATACAGGATGTACGGTTCCCCGGTTTCGATCCGGGCGGTCAGGATTCGGATCCACAGGTCGCGGGCGCGCACCTTGCGGATCATCTTCTTGTCCTTGGGAGAGACGAGCTTCCATTCCTCGTCATTTTCTACCGCGCGCATGAAGTCGTCGGTGACGACGATGCCGTGGTGCAGGTTCAGCGCCTTGCGGTTCGGGTCGCCCCCGGTGGGGCGCCGGATTTCGATGAACTCCTCCACCTCCGGGTGCCAGATCGGCAGATATACCGCGGCCGATCCGCGGCGCAGGGACCCCTGGCTGATCGCCAGCGTTAGCGAATCCATGACCCGGATGAAGGGGACGACGCCGGACGTTTTGCCGTTGCCGCCGACCGTCTCTCCGATCGAACGCAGGTTGCCCCAATAGCTGCCGATCCCGCCACCGCGGGCCGCCAGCCAGACATTTTCGTTCCACAGTCCAACAATCCCTTCCAGGCTGTCGGAGCTTTCGTTCAAGAAACAGCTGATGGGAAGACCGCGCCGCGTCCCGCCGTTCGACAGGATAGGCGTCGCCGGCATGAACCAAAGCTTGGAGATATAGTCATAGAGCCGCTGGGCGTGGGCGCTGTCATCAGCGAAATGCATGGCAACCCGCGCGAACATGTCCTGATAGCTTTCGCCCGGCATCAGGTAGCGGTCGTTCAGGGTCGCCTTGCCAAAATCGGTCAGAAGCCCGTCGCGGCTTCGGTCCACATGGACCCGGATGCCCCGTTCGTTCTGATGCAAGTCACGGACGTCGCCGTCCAGATCCGCTTCGCTGGCGGGCCGCGGACGGGAATTTTTCGCCGCCTTGTCTATCGCACGGTTCAACTCGTCCAGATTGACGTCGTCCTTCGTCGCCTTAATCGATCCGTCCGGCACGTTTCTAACCCCCGAGGCTTCCGGCCGCGGTGCGGCCCTGTCGATATCTATCCCTATTCAATCCCCTGCGGAGGCCGATCTGTCCCGCAGGCGCGCATTTGAACGCTGCGGCGGGACGCGGCCCTGATATGCGGGGACTTTTCCCTCTTTCTAACAGCCTGTGGAAAAAAGTTTTGCACATTCCGGGCCAAACGACCCACAATATAGTGTTATTTCCATCAAGCAGACACAAGATATAGCGAACCGCGAGTCCGTGTCAAAGGCTAATCGTTACAAATCGAAGACTCGGAAAAACCCAGCTTCCGTGCGGCTTCTATGGCCGCAATGCAGGGCATGCCTGGCCCCTGGACGACGTGTCCGGACCCGTCGCCCAACCCGACGCCGGATCATCTTGGGGTCGGGTCTATTCGCCCCCGGGACGACAGCAGAATGGCAATCGGCCGGGTGCTTTCGAAGCCAGCACAGACGATCAGCGCGATCACCATGAACGGCATCGACAGCACCATACCCACGATTCCCCAGATCTGTCCGAAAATCGCCAATGATAACAGAATGACCAATGGGCTGAGGTTCAGGGACCGGCCCATCAGGCGGGGTTCCAGAATATTTCCGATCGCAAGCTGGATCGATGCCAGGACGACGGTCGTGACGATGAAGGGCATGATGGACGTGAACTGCACCAGCGTCAGTGCGGCGGGAAATGCAACGCCGGCCAGGGACCCGATATAGGGGATGAAATTCAGGATGAAGATCAGGATCGCCCAGAAGGCGGCGAAGTCGACTCCGATCACTGCCATGACGATGTAACTGAGGAATCCCGTCAGCGCACTGACCAACGTCTTCAGACCGATATAGTACTGAATGTCACGGCCGATCCGGTCCATCATTTCCAGCGCGCGGCGCTTGTCATCGTCTTTTGTGAAGATCGCGCGGATCTTGCCGCGAAAGGTTACCTGTTCCAACAGAATGAAAATGACATAGAACAGGACTGTCATCGTGTTGCCGGTCGCCGATGCCAGCGTGGAAACGGCACTGCGCAGGGTCCGGCCCAGATTGAAGTCGCCGGTCATTTCCTCGAAGGACGGCAGTTCGCTCATGCCGGTAAGCGCCAGAATCTCGTCCAGTTTGGCGTTGATGTTTTCGACATATTGCGGGACCGCGGCGCTGACCGCTTCGACGTTGCTTTTGATCATGCTGGCCAGGAAGACAAAGGCTATCAGCAGAAACAGGATCGCAATCACAAGCCCCACGCCTTCCGAGATGATCTTGCGTCCCCGGAACCGAAGCCGACAGGCGTATGCCTTTATCGCGTCCAGGAGCAGGACGACGAAAACGGCAATCGCAAGCGGGATCAGGATCGCTTCGGCAATGACCAGCAGATAGACGAACAGTGCAAAAAGCCCGCATGCACAAAAGGCATAAAGGACCTTGCGGCTACCGTTGTCCGCTTGTGTGACGTCCGAAGCGTCCTCAGATTGCGCCATTGGGCACCCGCCCTGTCGGTGTGATGCGACCTAGCCGCCGGACGAGTCGTCCTTTCGGCGATAGGCGACGCCGCAATGCTTTTCGCAATAGGGTTTACCGGGGATCGCATTCTTTCCGCAGAAATGAAAATCGTCGGAACCCGGATGCCCGATCGGCCACTGGCAATGGCGTTCAACGACATGGGGCAGGGGCGGGGGCGGTGCCTGGCGCTTGAACTGGGTCGGCCGGGAAGACAGACCCAAACGGTGTGCCTTTCCAATAACCGCATTGCGTGTAACGCCACCCAGTTTCTCCGCAATTTGACGTGCGGTGTATCCGTTGGTCCACATTCCCTTGAGTACGGCTACTCTTTCGTCGGTCCAGTCCATTGGTCCACTTGCTCCTGTTCTTCACCGTCTTCCGCATGGCCGGTCCCGCGTGGGCCTGCCTGTTTTTCACGTCCCGGATTGGCGTAGAGGTAGCGGTGGCGAGACTCGGAGTCGTTCGCGAAATACCAATACATATTGTGTCCGTTTCGTGTGTGGGCACAATATACGGCATATATGGCTTGCTCAAGGGTAAAATGGGAGTCGCAGTGATTTTTTCATTCGTCGCGATTCCAAGCATCGCGTCAATCCCGAATCGATGCGGGTTTTCGGGCATTTTTCCGTGTGAAGGTCGCGAAGTTTGCACGAAGTCCGCCGTATAAACGAACAGAGCAGGCAACACAATATCTTGTGTTCGCCTAAAAAGGGCGCTTTCGCATTTTGTCTTGGGTTAGCCGGCCTGTGTGACCTGATCCAGCGACGGCCAGTGCGGTCGTGTTGCGACGTCCTTGCCGCCGCACCCCGTGCATCGGACATGAACCCCGACATCCGCAACGGGAAGGGCGGGGCCGTACTGGGCGCAGGCAAGGTCCGCAGGCATGGCGGCGCTGTGGCCGCAGCGATTACACCAGCAGAAGATTTCGACACCCGCATGTGCCAGATCGCCAAGCGTTGTTCGGGGCCTGTGTTCTTCCCGCTGGGTGAGCGCGAGTTCCTTGATGCGTCCCATCTTTCCCTCACATGTTCATTGTTTGTTCTTATATTGAATTGCCGACTGCGTAAACAGAAATTCCGCATAGATGAGCGGATGGCGGTTAGTGAGGCAGAGACGGGGGCGGATCAGGCGTCGATCAGGCGCACCGGCTTGTCGAAAACCTTAAGCACTTCCACCAGAAAGCGGCTGCGTTTCAGGGTCTGCCTGCCGGACTTCACGATGAATTCCAGATTCTTGCCGTTCCGCCGCTTTGCAATCGCGAATATTGGCGTTTCATGCGTGTGCCGAAAGATTGAAAAGATGGCGACCGGGCCGTTGAAGTCGATGGCGTAGTCCCGCCATTCACCGGTGGCGACGCGCCGGGAGTACATGTTCAGAAGGCTGCGCAATTCCGCCTGATCGAAATAGATGCGGCCGGGTCGCCCGCCACGACGTCGGTAGTCTGAAAAGTCGATGAGCTGCGTCATACGCTCCCGCCCAGTTGACCGGCCGAATGGCCATCGATGCGGGGAGCATATCGCAAACCGGCGCCTGCAAGGAAGGGCTTTTTGCCCGGAATCACGCCAGAACTGCAGGAGAGAACAGGTTTTGATGGATGCGGGACCGTTGCCCGCGGCGTCAGTTTACTTCCCGCTGATCATATCCGTAGGGATCCGGTGACCGGAAACAGTCGATTTTGCCAAGCGTACGGTAGCAATAGACGGGCGGGTCGATGATTTCTTCGTTCGGAGGGCGGCATTGAGGGCCACCGTCCCGGGACGCGCGAATGGTATCACAGTCCAGACCTGTCATGTAGCTTGCCAGATGGTCGCCGGGTGTGCGGTCCGTGTTGATGATTACGGCGCCGGATGCCATCAGCGCGGTCGCCGGGGTCAACAGCGCGCTTTCGCATCCGGACAGTGCGACAGACGCGAAAACCATGCCCGCGGCAATCGCGGCCCGTCGTGATGTGCGGTTGAATCCATTGCGCACCATGGCGTTCCCCTTTTCCTGTCCGCGATTGGCCTACCGCGGTCGAGATCAACAGTCCCGATGAGTGATGCAAGACCCGGGCCAGAAGTAAAGCGCGCGTGGGTCATTGAAAGCGCCCTGCATCACGCCGATTTTCAGCTTTGGCATGGCATTCTTGGACCGCATCGCTTATGACAACAGGTCTTGCGGTACGGCTGTGGGACGGCTAATCACCGGAACGCGCCAGCGTTGCAGCAATCCGCCCTTTCGGGCGGTGTGATAATCGATGAAGAAGTGAACGACAGTGGCCGATATTTTCAACGAAATTGACGAAGAACTTCGCCGTGACAAGGCGCAGGAATGGTGGAGCCGATACGGCAAGATTGTCATAGCCGTGTGCGTGGTCATCGTCCTCGGCGCGGCAGGATATACCTGGTACGAACAACAGCGTGTCGCCGAAGAACGTGCGCTGGCCGACCGGTTTGACGCCGCCCGTGTACAGGCTGAAGCCGGTGACTTGAGCGGGGCAGCGGGGGCTCTGGAAGCCCTTGCCGATGAGGCAGGAGTTGCGGGTGTCGAACTGGTGGCGCGGTTCCATCGCGCGGGCCTGCTGGGTACCGATGGCGACCATGCAGGCGCGGCGGAAGCTTATGCCGCCCTGTCGCAGGACAGCGCGGTCCCGGCATTGTACCGCGACCTTGCCACGGTGATGGAAGTCCTGCATGCCGGGCGCGCCGGCGGCGATCGCGCCGAACTGCTGGACCGTCTGCAGCCGATGACGGTGGATGCTTCGCCCTGGCGGCATACCGCAAGAATGATCGCGGCTTCGCTGGCGATTGGTGCGGGCGATTTGGATGCCGCCAAGGAATATCTGCGTCAGGTAGCCGACGACCCGCAGGCGCCGGGAAGTGCCCGCGGTCAGTCGGCGGAAATCCTGCAAGCCATCGGTTCGTAAGGTCCGGTCGTGATGCAGGGGCTGTCCTTCAAACAAATGATCGGCAAGCCGGTGCTTGTCGCCGCGCTTGGCGTGCTGGTCCTGACCGGCTGTTCCCTGTTCGAGGATGAGGAAACGCCGCTTCCGGGCACGCGGATTGCCGTTCTGGTCAGCGACAGTGACGCTGACCCGGACCCGCGCCTGTCGGACCTTGATGTGCTGCTGCCGCCACCCTACCCGAACGACGCGTGGCCGCAGGGCGGGGGATATCCCGATCATGCCATGCATCATCTGGAGGTCGGGGACACGCTGCGTGAAATCTGGAGCGTCGATATCGGCGATGGTGGCGACGGTGCCCGCCGGTTGCTGTCCGGGCCCGTGGTGGCTCAGGGCCGTGTCTATACGATGGACGCCGATTTTGAAGTCCGCGCCTACAATGCCGAAACCGGTGCGCTGATCTGGAGTTACGAGGCCGACGTCCCGGACGAGGATGATGAGGCTTTCGGCGGCGGTGTGTCCTATGCCGACCATATGGTGTTCGTCACCACTGGATATGCCCGCGTATTTGCCCTGAATGCAGCGACGGGCCAGCTGATTTGGGAAGAATCCACCCCCGGCCCGATCCGTGCGGCGCCATCTATCGGTGAAGGCAAGGTTCTGGCAATTTCGATCGACAACCGCGTTACCGCCTATGATGCCGATACGGGCGAACAGCTTTGGTTCCATGCGGGCTTTGCAGAAACCGCGGGCCTCCTGGGTGGCGCCAGCGCGGCAATCACGGACCGGATCGCCATTGTCCCCTATTCGTCGGGGGAGGTTTTTGCCCTGCGCCTGTCCACCGGACGCGCAAGCTGGTCTGACAGTCTGGTATCCACGCGCCGGGTCGATGCACTGGCTCAATTGTCGGACATTCGTGGCCGGCCGATCGTTGATCGCGGCGCGGTCTATGTCATCAGCCATGGCGGGCGGATGGTGGCGCTGGATCTGGAATCCGGTGCGCGCGCCTGGGACCGCCGGATCGGCGGGATTCAAACGCCGTGGATTGCGGGTGAATTCATTTATGTCATCACCCTGGATCAGCAGGTCCTGTGCGTCACCCGCCGGGGCGGGCGAGTCCGGTGGGCAACGCCGTTACCGAACTACGAGGATCCGGAAGACCTGGAAGATCCGATCACCTGGGCCGGGCCGGTGCTGGTTTCCGACCGGCTTCTGGCGGCGAACTCGCTGGGGGAACTCTGGTCCATATCCCCCTATGACGGGACGCCACTTGGCAGGGTCGATTTCGGTTCCGGCATTTCGATCCCGCCCGTCGTTGCCAACGGAATCGTGTACGTTCAGACCGACAGTGGCGAGTTGATCGCCCTTCGCTGACGGACGCCGTCGGCGGAATTCTTTTCAGATAGGTTCACACCATGGCCACCGTTGCCATCGTCGGACGCCCGAATGTGGGGAAGTCCACTCTGTTCAACCGGCTTGTCGGCAAACGCCTGGCGATTGTCGACGATACGCCGGGCGTAACCCGTGACCGGCGTCAGGGGGAGGGACGGATTGCGGACCTGCGGTTCTCGGTCCTGGATACGGCCGGCTATGAAGACGTTCATGACGAAAGCCTGGAGGCGCGTATGCGCCGCCAGACGGAAGCCGCGATCCACGATGCGGATGTCGCCCTGTTCCTGATCGACGCCAGGGCCGGGGTGGCGCCGATGGACGAACGCTTTGCCGCGGTGCTTCGCAAGGGGCGGACCCCCATCGTTCTGGTCGCGAACAAATGCGAAGGCCGCGCCGGTCAGGACGGGTTGATGGAAGCGTTCTCTCTAGGGCTTGGGGAGGCAATCCCCCTGTCCGCCGAACATGGGGAGGGGCTGGGCGAACTCTATGATGTGTTGAAGGAACTTCTTCAACAGTCTGATACGCCCCAGGCGGATGACCTCCTTGCCCCCGCCTTGAATGTCGATACACCGGAAGATGGTGCGGCGGATGACGAAGAAGACGGCGTGGATGAACCGCCGCCCGCCGGGTCGCCGGAACGGCCGCTTCAGTTGGCGATAGTGGGCCGCCCGAACGTGGGCAAGTCGACCCTGATCAACCGGCTGTTGGGTGAAGACCGCCTGCTGACCGGGCCGGAGGCGGGGATCACGCGCGATTCCATCGCAACGGACTGGGTCTGGAAGGACCGCCATGTAAAGCTGATCGATACGGCGGGTTTGCGACGCCGTGCCCGCGTTCAGGAAAAGGTGGAGCGCCTTTCGGCGGCCGACACCAGACGTGCCATCGATTTCGCCGAAGTCGTGGTCCTGCTGCTGGACGCGAACGACATGCTGGAAAAGCAGGACCTGACCATCGCCCGACAGGTGATCGACGAAGGCCGTGCACTGATTGTCGCCGCCAATAAATGGGATGCGGTCGGCAACCGTGAGGAGCAGCTTCAGAAACTTCGCGACCGGCTTCAGACATCGCTGACACAGCTTCGCGGCGTTCCGGTCGTGACCCTTTCCGCGATCCGCGGGCGTAACCTCGACCGGCTGATGGAAGAAGCGTTCCGCATTCATGGGCTTTGGAACCGGCGCATTTCGACATCGCGTCTCAATACCTGGCTGGAAGGTATGGTGTCCGCCCATCCGCCGCCCATGTCGAAGGGGCGCCGGATCAAGCTGCGATACATGACCCAGGCAAAAATCCGCCCGCCGACCTTTGCCGTGTTTGCATCCCAGGCGGAAAACCTGCCCGAAGCATACGTGCGGTACCTGACCAACGGCCTTCGTGCTGATTTCGGTCTCGAAGGCGTGCCGTTGCGGTTGAACCTGCGTCAGGGTAAGAACCCCTATCAGCCCAAGCAGCGGCGATAGCAGAAGGATCCAGACGAGTTATGAAATTCATGAACTCGAAATGGGCGGTGGTGGGCCTTGCTCTCTTCATGGCGGCTGCCGTCACGTCATGCGATACGGTAACCGGCGCGCGCCTGTTCACCCCGACGACGACTGAATTCGACGGCGCATGGATCGGGGAAATGTCGCTTGGCCTGCGGGAAGAAAGTTGCCGGCTTTCCCGCGGGGGCATTCGCATTCGCGTCGATGGCGGGCAGATCACCGGTCAGGCGCGGTTCGACCGGGTGAACGGCGATGTCGTCGGTGTAATCGGCGCCGACGGGGTGATCAGCTTTGCGACCTTCACCGGGGAATGGACGCGCGACGATGTGTCGATCGAAGGTGTTTTCGGGGAAAACGAAGCGACCGGTACCTGGGGCAATGACGTGTGCCACGGCGAATGGGTGTTGCGCCGGGCGCGCTGATGGCAGCGTGGCCTACGCGTTTCCTGCCGCGTCTGCCGACATCAGGACCGTTTCCACAAACCGGTCCGTAACCGACGCGTCTTCCGGGCTGACCTGCGTGTCGGGCGGTTCGCCCGGATAGGCTTCCTGACGCAGTTTTGTCGCCATGGGACCGGGGTCGATCCAATGCGCGCTTACCGACGCGTTCTGGATTTCCAGCGCATAGGCGTCGACCAGTGCCTTCAGCCCCGCCTTTGACGCGGCAAAGACGCTCCAGAATGCCTTCGGCGCGACCGCAGCCTCGCATCCGACAAATATCGCACATCCGTTTTCCGACTGCCGCAGCAGCGGGTCATAGGCGCGGATCAGCCGCTGGTTCGCGGTCAGGTTCAGTGCAATCGTGCGGTCGAACGTCTTTGCATCGACATGGTGCGCCGGCGAAAGGACCCCCAATTGGGCCGCCGCGCTGACTAGAATATCCAGACGTCCGAACCGGTCGTGAATGGCGGATGCCATCATGTCGATCTTGTCGAATTCCGTAAGGTCAATGGGGGCAATGGTGGCATGACCGCCACCGGCGCGAATGTCGTCATCCACTTCTTCCAGGGCGCCGACAGTGCGCGCGCTTAGAATGACATGGGCGCCTTCGGCGGCAAAACGTTTGGCTACGGCTGCGCCCAGCCCGCGGCTTGCGCCGGTCACAAGCGCGATCCGATCCTTCAATTTTTGGGTCATACAGGGCCTAGCCGGTTTTCTGTTCGCGTAACAGGGAAAGCTGTGCCGGGTGATCGTCGCTTTGCACGACGTCCGTCAGGCGGATGGGATAATCGCCGGAGAAACAGGCATCGCAAAATGCCGGGTTCTCGTTGTCCCGCGCCGGAAGCCCCATAGCCCGATACAGTCCGTCCATTGAAATGAAAGTCAGCGTGTCACAGCCGATTTCCTTGCGCATTTCCTCAATCGTCATGCGCGCTGCCATCAGTTCCTTGCGTTTCGGCGTGTCGACCCCGTAGTAGCAGCTGTTCTTTGTCGGCGGGCTGGAAATGCACATGTGAACTTCGGTGGCGCCGGCGGCCCGGATCATCTCCACAATTTTGCGCGACGTCGTCCCGCGCACGATGGAATCGTCCACCAGGACGACGCGCTTGCCGCCGACCACGGCGCGGTTCGCATTGTGTTTCAGTTTTACGCCCAGATGCCGGATTTCGTCTGTCGGTTCGATGAAGGTTCGCCCGACATAGTGGTTCCGGATAATGCCATATTGGAACGGCGTCTGACTTTCCTCGGCATAGCCGATGGCGCTGGGAACGCCGCTGTCAGGGATGGGGACGACGACATCGGCCTGGACCGGGTGTTCGCGGGCGAGTTCGCGGCCGATGGCTTTTCGCGCCTCGTACACCGACTGCCCTTCGACAATACTGTCAGGCCGCGAGAAATAGATATATTCAAAGACGCAGAACCGTTCCGGCATCTTGGGGAAGGGGAACTGGCTGTAAACCTTTCCGCCTTCCTCAATCACGATCAGTTCGCCCGGCTGGATGTCCCGGACCTTCTCCGCGCCGATAATGTCGAACGCACAGGTTTCAGACGCCAGAATGTGAATGGGCGTGCCGCTGTTTGGGTCCGTCATCTGACCCAGGACCAGGGGGCGAACGCCCATCGGGTCGCGCACGCCGATCATCTTTTTCCGGCTGAGGCAGACCAGGGAATAAGCCCCTTCCACCCGGCGCAGCGCGGCAATCAGCCGTTCGGTCAGCGACCCCTGCGCATGGGCCAGAAGGTGGATCAGCGTTTCCGTGTCTGTCGTCGACTGGAAGATCGACCCGCCCTGAACCAGTTCACGGCGCAGTTGAAGCGCGTTCGTCAGGTTGCCGTTATGGGCGACCGCCAGACCGCCGAATTCGAAATCCGCGAACAGCGGCTGGATGTTCCGGACCATCGGGTCGCCGGTGGTAGAATAGCGGTTGTGGCCGATGGCGGCATGCCCCGCCAGGCGTTCCACCGTGCCGCGGTCCTTGTCGAAAACATCGCCGACATGACCCAATTCGCGGTGCGCGTGAAATTCCCGGCCATCGAACGAGACGATGCCCGTCGCTTCCTGGCCGCGATGCTGAAGCGCGTGCAGTCCCAATGCCGTCAGCCGGGACGCATCGACCGTCCCGAAGATGCCGAAGACGGCGCACTCCTCTTTCAGTTTGTCGTCGTCGAAAGGGTTGCTGCCGCTGTCTATGGTCATTGCGGATCCATGTCCCTTCTGCCGGCCCGGCTATTGCGTGGCCGATTGCGTTTCCGAAGTATCTATCACTTGCTGCAGGCTGTCATTCTGTTCTTGGCTGTAGCCGCCATCCCGGGTGCCGGACGTATCCATCACATCGGGCTGCATGACACGCTGCAGATCCTCTACCGTGTCCACCGCCTGGCGCCCCTGTTCCAGCTTCTCCAGGATATAGCCGCCCAGATCGTCCGGCATGGCGCGCAGGATGCTGACCCCGCCGATACGGACCAGTTCATAGGACCGGCTGTCGCGCACCGTATCGGGGATGCTTTCTTCCTCGAACACGACAATCGCGCCCAACAGAACCGCACAGGCGGTTACATACCCGACACCGAGCCCCGCGACAAACCCCAGCGCGCGATTGACCGACCCAAGCGGGCTTTCTTTGGCTGCGTTCGACAGCAGCGAGCTTACGATCATTAGAACAACAAGCGACCCCGCAAACAGCCCGGCACCCGCTGCGATGTCGGCGAACAGCGCCTGTTCAATATGTTCGCGCGCGAATGCCTGGGCATGGGGATAGCCTACGACGGTGACAACCAACGCACCGACCCAGGCGCCGATCCCGGTCACCAGACCGACAAACCCCCAGAAGGCCGCCAGAACACCGAACAGAATGATACCGCCCAGGACCACGAGATCCGTTGTGGAAAAGGGAAGATTTTCCATTTCAGTCTCCGCCGGCCGGAACTGTCGGTCCGGTCACTGGGGGTTAACGCCTTGCATCCGCATCCAAAATTCTGATTGGGCCGTCGCTGCTTTCTTCCAGATTTCGGATCAGGTGACCCAGGTCCCCAATCTCTGTCAGCAACGATACCCGTTCCTCTACGCGATTCTGGCCGCCACGTCTTACTTTCGGCCCCAGTGCGCGTTCAAACCCAAGCTTTGCCGCTTCCTTCAGCCGGGCGTCCGTCCGACCGACGGCGCGGACTTCGCCGCTCAGGCCCACTTCTCCAAAAACGACAGTGCCACGGGGCACCGGAACGCCCGTCAGGGACGACACGATCGCGGCCGCCACAGCCAGATCAGCCGCCGGTTCCGAGATGCGAAGGCCGCCCGCGACGTTCAGATATACGTCCCGGCCCGACAGGTCCAGCCCCCCGCGCGTTTCCAGTACGGCCAGCAGCATTGCAAGCCGGTTCCCGTCCCATCCGACGACCGCACGGCGCGGCGTGCCATAGGCGGACGGGGCGACCAGCGCCTGTATTTCGACCAGCATCGGGCGCGACCCTTCGATGCCGGCAAAGACGGCCGCACCCGCGACGCCGTCCTGACGGTCGGCCAGGAAAAGCGCCGACGGGTTCGCGACTTCCTGCAGGCCGATTTCGGTCATGTCGAAGACGCCGATTTCGTCCGTCGGACCGAAGCGGTTCTTTACCCCGCGCAGAATGCGGAACGGGTGGCCGCGTTCCCCTTCGAAATAAAGGACGGTATCGACCATGTGTTCCAGGACACGCGGTCCCGCGATGGCGCCTTCCTTCGTGACATGCCCGACCAGGAGAACGGCAATGCCGCGGCGTTTGGCAAGGCGGATCAGTTCCTGCGCGCTGGCGCGCACCTGACCCACCGTGCCGGGTGCGGAATCAAGCTGGTCCACATACATGGTCTGGATGGAATCAATGATCGCGACCTTGGGGCCATCCGGCCGGTCGAGGGAGGCGAGGATATCGCGGACATTGGTGGCGGCGGCCAGTTCGACCGACGCGTCTTCGACCTGAAGGCGTCGCGCGCGCATCCGGATCTGGTCGATTGCCTCCTCGCCCGAGATATAGGCGACCGGCGCCTGCGCGCTCAGGCTTGCTGCCGCCTGCAGCAGCAGGGTCGATTTTCCGATGCCGGGGTCGCCGCCGATCAGGGTCGCCGATCCGTCAACCAGCCCACCGCCCAGGACCCGATCCAGTTCCCCGACGCCGGATGTAAGGCGCGCCTTCTGCTCGCTTTCCCCTTTCAGGGACACGAAATCGATCTTCTTGCCCGACTGTCCTCCGGACGCACGTTTACCGCCGCCGATGGGCGCAGCCTCCACCGCTTCCTCGACGATGGAATTCCATTCCTCGCATGCGTCACACTTCCCGGCCCAGCGCGGGTGAACCGCACCGCAGGACTGACAGACGAACCGTTTCGCCGCTTTCGCCATCGTCTTTCTAAAGCTTCCTCAGCTCCATTTTTATCGGACCTTCGGCGGCGCCACGGATGAACTGATCGACATATTCGTTACCGGAATCGTCAATTTGGCTAACCGGGCCGTTCCAGATGATCCTGCCCTGATACAGCATCGCCATACGGTCGGCGATGCGCCGGGCGCTGGGCATGTCATGGGTGATGGAAATGGCGGTTGCGCCGACCTCCTTCACGCACTTGACGATCAGATTGTCGATCACATGTCCCATGATCGGGTCCAGTCCGGTCGTCGGTTCGTCGAAGAAGATGATGTCGGGATCGCCGGCGATTGCGCGGGCCAGACCGACCCGTTTCCTCATGCCGCCTGAAAGTTCGGCCGGCGACAATGCGCCTACATCCGCACCCAGACCGACCTGGGCCAGTTTCTCGATCGCAATTTCCCGGGCGGGCCCGCGTTTCATGCCCTTGCCCTGAATCAGGCCGAAGGCAACATTTTCCCAGACAGGCAGACTGTCGAACAGAGCTGCATTCTGAAACAGCATGCCGATCCTGGAATTGATCTCTTCACGTTCCGAGGCAGAGATATGGACGGTCGGATTGCCGTCGATTTCAATTTCTCCCTCATCGGGTGTCAGTAAGCCCAGGATACACTTCAGTCCAACCGATTTCCCCGTTCCGGAACCGCCGATGATGACAACCGATTCCTGGGGCATGACATCCAGGTCCATTCCCTGAAGCACGCGCTTGTCGCCGAACCGTTTGTGCACATTGCGCATCCGGATTTTGGGTACGGTCGATGTCGGCAGGGTTTCCGTCATTGGGCGAAAAACATCTCCGTAATCAGGTAGTTCGCAATCAGAATCAGGATCGATGCGCTGACCACCGCGTTTGTCGTCGCGGCGCCAACGCCCTGTGCGCCGCCGCGGCTGTGGAACCCGTGATAGCAACCCATCAGCGCCACCAGGAACCCGAAGACCGCGGCTTTCACCAGACCAGAAAACACATCCTGAAACTCCAGGAAGTTCCAGGTGTTGATCAGATAGGCCTGTTCATTGAATCCCAGCTTGTAGACGCTGACGATAAAGCCGCCGAAAACACCCATGATATCCCCTATGAAGACCAGGAAGGGCAGCATGCTGACCCCCGCGATCAGGCGGGGTGCGATCAGATACTTCATCGGGTTTGTCGACAGGGTTTCCAGCGCGTCCACCTGTTCGGTCACCCGCATCGTTCCCAGTTCGGCGGCCATGGCGGCGCCGATTCGCCCGGCAATCATCAGGCCCGCCAGCACGGGCGACAGTTCACGCGTGATGGACAGAACCACCACGGACGGAATCGCGCCTTCCGCCGAAAAGCGGGCAAACCCGGTATAGCTTTGCAGCGCCAGGACCATGCCCGCAAACAGCGTCGTCAACCCGACAACGGGTAGGGAATAATAGCCGATGTCGACCATTTGCCGGACGATCAGCCGTGGATAGATCGGCGGTCGCACGCAATGTCCGACACCATTCAGCGCGAAAAGCGTAAGCCGCCCGGTCGCCGCAAGGAACCGAAGAAAGGCGGCGCCCAGTGCGCGCACCGGGTTCACGATGCGCCCCCGACATAATGGCGGGCGTAACGCGCTCCCAGCGATGTCAGTATCTCGTACCCGATGGTTCCCGCCCCATCGGCCAGCGCGTCCACATCATGGTTCGCGCCGATCAGGCTGACGGTATCGCCGGGCCCGACCTGCGGCAATGAGGAGACATCGATTGTAATAAGATCCATGGAGACCCGCCCGACAACCGGCACTTCGACCTCTCCCACCCAGGCTTTTGCGGAGTTGCTGAGGGCGCGCAGAAATCCGTCCGCATATCCGACCGCCAGGGTCGCAATCCGGGTGGGCCCCGCCACGCGATGCGATGCACCGTATCCGACGCTCTCAGGAGCGTCAATCTGACGGACCTGCAGGATTCGCGCATCCAGGCGGACGACCGGGCGCATCGGGTTTTCGATTTCCCGGTTCGGGCGTACGCCATAAAGACAGACACCGGGTCTGATCCAGTCGAAATGCCATTCCGGCCCTAGGAATGTCGCGCTGGATGCCGCCAGCATCCCGCCTTCCGCCGGTCTGGGAAGGCGGGTGAGTATATCCCCGAACCTGTCGCGCTGGTCTGCATTCATCGGGTGGGAGGGTTCGTCCGCACAGGCCATGTGCGACATGATGAAACGCAGATCGATGCCGGAAAGGCGGCCCGGGTCATCCGCCAATTGTGCTAACTCACGGCGGTCCAGACCGGTACGGCTCATACCCGTGTCGACATGCAGAACGGCAGGAAGCGGGGATCCTTTCGAACCGCAGATGTCGCGCCAGCGGTCGATCTGGCCCAGGTCATTGAGGCAGGGGACAAGACCATGCGCGATGTAAACGTCCGGTTCCGTCGGCAACAGCCCGTTCATCACGAAAATGCGTGTGTCCGGTTTCTCTGACAGAACCTCGCGCAGGGCGATCCCTTCGTCCAGATGGGCGACGAAGAACGTGTCGCAACCGGCGTTGGACAGCGCACGCCCGACCGGTGCCAGGCCCAACCCGTAACCGTTTGCCTTCACCACCGCAGCGGCGCGACCATGGACCGTTCGACCCTTCAGGATGCGCCAGTTTTCCACGATCGCATCCAGATTGATCGTGAGTGTGGTCGGACTGTGGGGGAAGCTGTTCATAGCCGCTAGTTTCGTTCGATTCCGGATCGATTTGAAAACGCTAAATGCGCGCATTTCATGGCCGGGTTGGGGCGTTTTCGCAAGGCACATGGCCGGGGGGGCTGGAACAGCCTTCGTCCGGGCGCTAACGTTCGCCCTGAATGAAGACATTAAGGAGCAGCGGGTTTCGATGGTGGATCGTTTGAAGGACAAGACGGCGTTGGTGGTGGGTGCGGGGTCCGTCGGGCCCGGATGGGGCAACGGCAAGGCGACGTCAGTCCTGTTCGCACGCGAGGGTGCCAGGGTTTTTTGCGTCGATATGAACCTTGAGGCCGCGCAGGAAACCGCCAGGATCATCCGTGAAGAGGGCGGGGAGGCGGAAGCCTTTGCCGCGGACGTTGCCAAACACGATGACATCAAAGCAATGGTGGCCGCCGCAAAGGCAGAGATGGGTCGCATCGACATTCTGGACTACAATGTCGGGCTGGCCCATGTCGGCGGTGTCGTCGAACTCCCGGAAGAAGAGTGGGATTGGATATTCGACGTCAATCTGAAGGGCTGTTATCTGACCATGAAGCACGTAATTCCCCTTATGGAAGCGTCGGGTGGCGGGTCGATCGTCAACATCTCCTCCATCGCCGGGATTCGCTATACGGGCGTGCCCTATTCGACCTATTACGCGACGAAGGCGGCAATGAACCACCTTACGCGGACCGTCGCTGTCCAGTATGCGCCGCAGAATATTCGCGTGAATGCGGTTTTGCCCGGACTGATGAAAACGCCGATGGTGGAAAAATCAACCGGGCTTGCCGGTGCGTATGCCGATGGCGATGTAGAGGGAATGTGGCGTGCACGGGAAAAGCAGGTGCCTATGGGCCATATGGGGGATGCATGGGACGTGGCGAATGCGGCGCTGTTCCTGGCGTCGGACGAGTCAAAATACGTAACCGGTCTGGAACTGGTGGTCGATGGCGGAATTACGCTTAAATACAGCTGAGCGGTCCGCGAAAGCACGATTGGGAACATTTGGCTGATGCTGTTGAGGGTCTGTCTGAAACTGATCGCATTCACGGTGCTGGTCCTGCCCGCCCACGCGGATTCGCCGATCCCGTATCGGTATTCCATCCAGGAAGGTTTCATCCTGGCGGTCGACGATGCGTCCAGCCGGTCCGTCGAATGGGATGATGCCGTTGCCGTTTTGGCGCTGGAACGCCTGGCGGCAATCCTGGAAAGCGACCGGTATCGTGTCCCGGTTCAGTGGGGCCGCACACTTGCGTGGCATACCGGGCGGCGCATTGGCGAACGGATGAGCCGTGATGAACACCTGAGTATCTATCGCGACGCGGTGGCTCAGGATGCTTCGCGCGCGCAGCCGGGCCATGTCCTGTTCATCAATCTGCGGGAACGGGACAGCACCTATTCCATGCGGATCGACTGGTTGGATTTGACACGGGGAGAACGGGAAACGCGCTATGCCGCGGACGGGCTGGAAGGCGACAATCCGGACGCACTGGATGCTTTCTTTCGCGATGTCGCCGACGACATTCTGGACCGTCTGGGCCCGGCGCCACCGACGCCGCGCGGCGACGTGCCGCCTGCCTGGCTGATTGAACCTGTCGAATACCGCATCGACCTGACCGGTTTCAGCGATACCGTGGCGGCGGACATTATCGATGCCCTGACGCTGGACCTGGACCATTATATCGGGGCGCAAATCGACGATGACGGGGATGACCGCATCACCATCCAGTACCAGACCCAGGCACCAAGCTGGTGGATCGCGGACCGTATCTATGAAGTCATGAACGAATATGATCTGGAGGGAGAGATCGAACCCCGGCGGTTCGGTTTACGTCTGCGTCTGGCGGAATAGGGTGTGATCGGGGCAAGGACCGGGGCACGGGGGTGTCAGCGCAATTTCATGCGATAGCGAACATGACCATCCTCGCCGCCGGTAATCTTGTCGTACAGTCCGCGCGCGCGGTCATTGCCGACATCTGTATTCCAGTAAAAGCGCTCCGCCCCGGCGGCAATGGCATGATCACGCACCGCGAAAATCAAAGCGCGACCTACACCGCCACCGCGGATATCCTCTGCCACGAACAGGTCCTCCAGGTAACAGTCGCCCACATCCAGCCACGTGCTGGGATGCATCAGATAGGTGGCAAAGCCGACCATCCGCCCCGCGGAATCCCTTGCGATCAGACAATTGATCGTGTGGTCTGGATCCAGAATGCGCGACCAGGTCCGGGTCGTCTGCTCTTCGGGGACATCGGCCTGATAAAATGTGCAATAGGCACGCCACAGCGCGCGCCAATCCGATTCGTCGGATGCGGCGGCTGCAACTATTTCAACCGTCATACGAAACCTCCAACCCGTGTTCGGGCCGAGCCCGCCATTCCCAGTATTTTTCCAGAAGGGCCAGGGTCACCGGCCCGGGCGCGTCGTTGGAAAAGACCCGGTCGTCCACGCGCCGGACCGGTGCGAGCCCGCCGGCAGATGTGGTTGCAAACACCTCGTCCGCTTCCTTGAACTCGGCAATGGGAAGGGGCCGTGTTTCGGCCGCGATGCCCATTTCTTTGGCGACCTCCAGAATGGTACGGCGGGAAATTCCCTCCAACACACCGCGGTTCGGCGTGATCAGCCGGCCATCCTTGACCGCGAAGACGTTGAAGCCCGGTCCTTCGCAAATCATGCCGTCTATGTCGGCCAGAACCGCCGAATCGGCGCCGGCATCCTCTGCCTCGAAAAGACCATAGGTCATATCCCCCCAATGGTAGTTTTTGACCCGTGGATCGACGCTTTCGGGTGGTATGCGAACCGATTGCGGGATGATCAGGTGGACGCCTTTTTCCATGGCCTCTTCCGGAAAAACCCAGACCCAGGGTCTGGCATAGGCAAAGAAGACGTTTCTGCAGGCGCCGGGAAGCCGGCTTGGCCGAACGGGTAGCCCGCGGGTGCAGACAAAGGCGACATAGGCGCGGCGCAAACCGGACCGTTTCACGCATTCCGCCAGAATGTCGCGGATGTCATCACGCGTCTGCGGAATATCCATTCGCAGTTTTTCAAGGGATGCGAGGAACCGGTCCAGGTGATCTTCGATCCGGAAGAAGGCACCGTCCCAGACTGTGACGACGTCATAGGTCGCATCCGACCGGACCAGACCCCAGTCTGTTACACCGATCTTAGCGTCGGCCAGTGGCATGAACCGACCATCCATCCAGGCAATACCGTCGGACTTTGGGGGAGGGTGCATTTGATTGGATTCCCGATGTTCGTGCGCGAATGCGGCATAGTCTATCGGACCGTCGGGCACTACAAAACCGGGCAATATGGAACCAGACAATAAAAGAAAACGCCGGCCGACCCGGGTGAGCGTTGGGTCGGCCGGCGCCTCTCTCCTTACCCTAAGCGGAAGGAATTTCTGGCGCTTAGGCTCTCTTGGAAAGGTATCCTGTCATGATGCGTTCCCAGTTCGGTTCCCAACTGGTGTAGCGAACGGCGACGCCGTCTTCATCTATGCGGGTTATCCGTCCCTGAGCAGTGGTCGACTTCATGCGGTCGTTCCCCGGCAGGTTCAGGTCAAACACGACCCCCTGACCGGGGGCAGCCCACTCAGGCATCCCATCGGTAACCAGCAGTCCGTTCGCGGAGATGTTCTGTATGCGCATGACCGATCCATTCAGGTTTGCGCGTACTTCCGATGGCGGGAAGCGCGGCACCTCCCGGTTATCCTCCGGATCGTGCAATTCGGGCTCCTGCGGTTTTTCCGTTGCTTCCTTCGGCTTCTTGCCAAATCCGAACATGATCCTTCCCGCTCCTCATCCGTCTGAATCGATAACAATTTATCTCATATTTTAGAGAAATTTAACAAGAAAACCATAACAAATTATTAAATATCACCGTTGTTTTATGAAATTTTCGTTTCAGAAGTTCGGGGTTCGGCGGTTCATGTGGGTGTTGCCACAGGCCCGACCGGCGAGGTCATTCGATAGGCCGGGGTTCAGCTTCGCGAAAGGTAGTTTGTCATCAGCCGTGTCCAGTTCGGGTGTGGACTGCGGTAGTGTACGGCCGCGCCACCCCCTTGAATACGGGTGACGCGTCCTTGCGTTAGAACCGGGGCAAATTCGCCCCGAACCGGCACCATAAGCTCGAACACAATGCCTTGTCCGGATACAAACCAGGTCGGAATTCCCATCATGAAAACACCACAGACCGAAATGTTCTGGACCGGTAGTTCCTTGCCGCTGATGCGCAGTCGGATTTCATTCGGCCCGAACCGCGGCACCTTCCGTTTTTCCACATATTTGATTTTCTTTTTGTCGCGATAGTCGTCGGTCACCCACCCCAGCGCTTTCCCGATCCCCAGCATGCGCCCCGATACCCCTTTCTATTCCCCGATCAATTTATCTCATATTTTAACTAAATATATTAAGAAAAACCTAACGTGCGTTAACTTTTTGGCCGTCGAAAGGTGAAACTTTTATGACTGACAGGAAGAAGTCGCTCCCGAACTAGCCGGGAAGGAGTGCGGAAATGCGGGGTTTGGCAAAAGAAACCCGCCGCGTCAGGTAACGGCGGGCAGGTGGGACAACGTAAGGCAAGTACGCCAGGGATTTGGTTAATCGAATGCTTCCTCCCAGGTGCCCTGGGTCGACGCCTTCGAATATTCCGTTGCGCGATTTTCAAAGAAATTGGTGTGTTCCACGCCGTTCAGCATCTCGTCCATCCAGCGCAGGGGATTCTTGTCGATATGAAACATCGGCTGCAGGCCCAGCTGTCCAAGCCGGCGGTCCGCGATATATCGGATATATTGTTTCACTTCGGCTGCGGTCAGCCCGTCGACTGGACCCATTTCAAAAGCAAGATCGATGAACGCGTCTTCATGGGCAACGATCGTATCGCACGCCTTGTAGAGTTCGCGCTGGAAATCTTCGGTCCAGATTTCGGGGTTTTCGGAAATGAAGGTTTTAAACAACCGGATGATCGACGCTGTGTGCAGCGACTCGTCGCGCACGGACCAGCTTACGATCTGTCCCATTCCCTTCATTTTGTTCTGACGAGGGAAATTCATCAGCATCGCGAAACTTGCGAATAGCTGCAGCCCCTCGGTGAATGCACCGAACACGGCAAGCGTCTTGGCGATGTCTTCCTTCGTCGACGTGCCCCAACCCTGCATGTAGTCGTATTTGTCCTTCATTTCCTTGTATTTCATGAAGGCCGTATATTCGACTTCGGGCATTCCAATCGTATCCAGCAAGTGGCTGTAGGCCGCGACGTGGACGGTTTCCATGTTGGAGAAGGCGGCCAGCATCATCTGCACTTCCGTCGGCTGGAAAACCTGGGAATAGTGCTTCATGTAGCAGTTGTTGACCTCGACATCGGCTTGCGTGAAGAATCGGAAGATTTGTGTCAGCAGGTTTCGTTCGGACTTGGTCAGCGTCTTGTGCCAGTCCTTCACATCATCCGCCAGGGGCACCTCTTCCGGCAGCCAATGGATACGCTGCTGCGTCAGCCACGCCTCATAGGCCCAAGGATAGTTGAACGGTTTGTACACAGGGCTGGCGTCAAGCAGCGACATGGAATTCCTATCTTCATTAAGCGGGTATCTGACTCTATAGAATTAGCAGATATTGTGGATAGGGTAAAAGCGTTTTCTATATCTTGTGTGTTTTCCCCAGGTTATCAACAGGCTTATCCAGCAAGTTTTCCACCGTTTGGCGAACCGGCTTGCCATTCGGTGCGGTGTGGGGAAAGTTCGGCGGCACCGAAAACGACAGACATTGAACGGGAACCGTTGAAACCATGGCAAAAACCTATTCCCTGGAAGGGGTGCGCCCCGTAATCCACCCAACCGCATTTGTGCATCCGACCGCGGTGTTGATCGGGGACGCCATCGTCGGTCCGCGCTGCTATGTCGGGCCGGGCGCGGCGATGCGTGGCGACTTTGGACGTGTTATGCTGGAAGAAGGCGCGAACCTTCAGGATAATTGCATCATGCATGCCTTTCCGGGAATGGATTGTGTAATCGAAGTCGACGGCCATATCGGCCACGGTGCAATTCTGCATGGCTGTCGTGTCGGTCGGAACTCCCTGGTCGGTATGAATTCGGTTGTCATGGACGGCGCCGTCATCGGCGACAGCGCGATGGTCGCGGCCATGGCGTTCGTTAAGGCCGGGTTTGAATTGCCACCCCGCATGTTGGCCGCAGGGACGCCGGCGAAGATCCTGCGTGAGCTCTCGGACAGCGAGATCGCCTGGAAAGAAGCGGGGACGCTTGATTATCAGCGGCTGACCGAACGATGTCATGAAAGCCTGGTCGAATGTGAACCGCTGACAGAGGAAGAGGAAGACAGACCGGCACTGGATGCAGGGTCCACGAAGCCGCTATACCAGGAAAAGAGCGGATAGATACCGGTGATGCGCGACAGGCTGGAAACAGGCGCGCGGCTGTCAATCTACCTGCAGCCCGATCACGACACGCTGGAGACGGATGGGCCGGAATATAATGAGGCTTATGGCCTGCCCTTCGTTTTCGCGGAAGGGGACGCAATAGCGGGCCAGACACGGCCGGGTCACATGTTCCGCTATCCGGACGGTGGCTTCAGCATGGCGAGTTTCTGCTACATGACCGCGTTGCCGTGCTATTCAATCATTTATCCCAACAGCGCGGACACGAAGGAAGGGACGATCGGCACGAAACTGATGTCGCTTCGGCAATACCGCCATGCGGAGTTCCGGCTGAAAGAACCGGGCCGACTGATTTTCGAGTTTTCGCCCGAGGAGCACGAAGTTCCGACCGATGGTGGGTTACGCCAGAGCCTGATTGACGGGCATTCCCATTATGCGGTGGTGGACTTTGGAGATAGTCGTTTCTGGAGTCTGCCGATCGACATTGTTTATGACTTCTATGATGAAAGCCGGGTCGAGTTCCGCACGGAATGTTTTTTGACATCTTCCCACGTTGTCGCACCGGGCGCGTTTCGGGACGGGGTGCGGGCGGGCCGCAATGCCGAAGCGGCACTGGAAAACCCGGCCTTCAGCATGTCCCGGACCTTTCCGGTCATGACAACCTATCTGTGTCTTCACGGGGATGGCACATACTGCGACCAGTCGATGGAACAGAGAGCGGAAGTGAAGCCCTATCGCCACCTCCGCGTTTTCGAATTGCCTTGATTGCACTGCGCCGAAGACCGGCTGTATCAGCCCCCGGCAAGCCGCGGCCGCCCGAAGGCGGATGCGGTAATGCGGCTTTCGATGAACACCTCATGTGACCCGGCAACCGTGGCCGTCCGGTCATCGCGATCCGTCTCGCAGCGGATTTCGACCGCACCGGCATCGGATGCGCGGGTGCGCGCTTCTTCTTCGGCCAATGCCAATGCGTGGGCAGCGGCTTTCTCCAGGTCGCCGAAGTCCTTTGGTTCACCCAGGGTGTGAACGCGGAAAAGCCCTTCGGCGGGGGATGTGATTAGGATATGGACCCGCTGTGCGACGCCGCCGGCGACGGCGCCGACTGCATTGCAGACCTCTGCGAAACGGGGAATGTCGAACGCCGTGTTCAGCCGCTGCGCGATTTCCGGGTAGTAGGTGGCCGCCGGCGCACCAATCCCGATCAGCGGGCGGTTCAGCTTCACCTGGAAACCGACCAGGGCGTCCGAACCGGAATCGGCTGACGCTTTTGAAAAGGCCTGTTCCATAAAGCGGCGCGCGCTCTTTCCCGGAACATCCGTCATGGCGGCTTCCGTAATTGCCATGCACGACTGTATGGTCAATCGGTCCAGTACCCGCCGGGCCAATTCATGGCCGGTCGCTGCCATTGTAATGCCGGGTCGGCGTTCGGTCCGCGCCACAACATCGGCGGCCAGCGCAGCAGCTTCGGCATCCCAATCGCCATGCAGTCCAAGCACATGCGCCGCATCGGACGGCGTGAACCCAGAGAGAACCACCAGGCCCCGATCGACCAACCGCATGAGGGGCTGTTCCGGCGCGCGCGCCGCCAACAAGGTTTCCAGCGACTTCGGCCCATCGGACAAGGCCTCCCAGATTCGCTGTTCCCCGCGGCTCAGGGTTCCGGCATTTCTTTCCCTTAGTTTCAGCGCAAACCGGCCGTCGTTCGGCTTCGACCATGGCCGGTCCAACTGGGTCTGAAGGATGGGCTTTACCAGGCCCGGATGTTCCCGCGACAGCAGGCTGATGGGGACCATGCGGCGCGGACCGACACAGATCTGTTTTTCGTCGTCCAGTCTGAGTTCGCTGTCACCCCCAAGCCCGACCGTGTGAACCGCAATCGCTTCGACCATGGTGCGATAGCCGCCGACATAGGCGCCGTCGATTGCCAGTACCGGTTTGCCACCGTCCAGCACGGCAATGTCCGTCGTCGTGCCGCCAATGTCCGAAATCACGCAGCTTTCCTGACCGCTTAGAAAATGGGCGCCGACGACGCTTGCGGCGGGGCCGCTCAAGATCGTCTCCACAGGTCTTGTCAGGGCTGTTTCCGACCCGATAAGCGACCCATCTCCCTTCACGACCATCAGCGGCGCGTCGATGCCGTATTCGGCCAACATGCCGCCGACCGCTAGGACCAGTTGCTGCGTCAACGGAACAAGCCGGGCGTTCAGGACCGCTGTCAGCGCGCGACGTGGTGCGTCCAGTGCGGACGCAAGTTCGTGCGAACAAGTCACCGGAAGTCGGGTGTGTTCACGGATTGCATTCCGGACGGCAATTTCGTGGCTGGGATTGCGGACACCGAAATAACCGCAAACCGCAACGGCCGATACTTTTTCTGCCAGGCGGCGTATTTCAGGCAGTGCTTGGTCCAGATTTAGCGGCGCACGTTCGTGCCCATCGGTTCCATGGCCGCCCTCAAGGTACAGGACCGGGTCCGAACCCATCGCTTCCCGCAGGCCGGCGCGGTCCAGCGTCCTTTCATCCTGGCCGATCAGGATAAGCCCGACCGGAAATCCGTGCTGTTCGACGATGGCATTCGTGGCCAGTGTCGTCGAAAGCGAAGTCAGCGCAATTTCTGTCCGGTCCAGTTCCGGGACACCGCCAAGTGCCCCGGCCGTTGCCTCACGGACGCAAATCGAAAGATCGTGCTTCGTCGTCAGCGCCTTTGCCGATGACAGGACGACGCGAGCATCATCATCGAACAGGACTGCATCGGTATAGGTTCCGCCTGTGTCGATTCCCAAAAGTATTGCCATTGCATCCTGTTCCGAAAATTGCGCGCACCCCGAATGATCCTATTGGCACCGGTCCTTTGTGCCGTCAATCGCCCAGGAACGACCATTTCTTGGCAAAAAGGAAATGGGCGGACACCTTTGTGAATCCGCCCATTAATATGTGCCGTTCGTACCAGATCAATTTATGGATCGTGCCTACATTTTCCGGACTTCTTCCAGGAAGTCTGTAACCGACGCCGAAAGCTTCTCCGCCTGTTTGCTCAACTCTGCCGCTGCGCCCAGCGTCTCGCTGGCGGCCATGCCGGTTTCGCTCGATGCCTGGCTGACGCCGGTGATATTGGATGTAACTTCCTTTGTGGCCGCTCCCTGCTGTTCCACCGCAGCGGAAATGGCGCTGGAAATCTCGCTGATCTGATTGATGATGTCGGTGATCGCGCTGATTGCGCCCACCGCACCCTGAGTAGCCCCCTGGATGCTTTTGATCTGGCTTCCGATCTCTTCCGTTGCCTTGGCGGTCTGATTGGCCAGTGATTTCACCTCGTTCGCGACAACGGCAAATCCCTTGCCGGCCTCCCCGGCGCGCGCTGCCTCGATCGTCGCATTCAGCGCCAACAGGTTGGTCTGGCTGGCAATGTCATTGATCAGCTTAACAACGTCGCCGATCTTGGTCGCGGCGTCCGCCAGGCCCTGAACCTGGTCGTTCGTGTCGCGGGCCCGGTTGACCGCAGCCGCCGAGATCTCGGATGCGTTGGCAACCTGACGGCTGATTTCATCGATGGATTTCGCCAACTGCTCCGAAGCGGCGGCGACTGTGTTTGCTTGAACGTTGGTTTCTTCAGCACCTGCCGCCATCGTCTCGGACGTCGCCTGCATCTCCGTCGCTGCGGCAGATACGCCGTCGACAACCATCTTCACGTTCGATTCGAAATCATTGGCCAGGCGGACCTGTTTGGTGGCAACCGTCCACGTCAAAAGGGCGGCGATGTACTTTCCGTCGTCGTCGCGTATGCTTGAAACCCGCAGGTCCAATGTCTCATCACCCAGTTTGATTTTCGTTGCATAGGGCAGGTTCTTTTCGTCCGAAAGAAGGGCGCGCTGGTGGGACGGGACCTTATGGAAGACATCGATCGATGTTCCGATCAGATCTTTTGCCTTGATTGGCAGCAGATGTTCCAGCGTCGCCAGGGTGTCGATCGTGGATTTGTTCGCATAGGTAACGGTGAAATTTTCCAACTCGCACATCATGGCGTTAATGGGCATTTGGTCCAGCATCTGTTTCTGGACGAAAGTTTCTTCTTCCCGTGCGATTTTTTCGGTCACCAAAGACCATGTGACCATGGGCGCGATATATTTTCCTTTTTCATCATGGATGGCGGTGATGTTCAGGTCCAACTTTTCGCCGCCAATCTCGATCACCGCCCTGTGTGGAAGGTTCTTCTCATCCGCCAGCAGCGTGCGTTGATGTGCGGGGTTTTTGTGGAAGATGTCGATTGACGATCCCAACATACGGTCGGCTGTCGTCGGCAATGCGCTTTCGATGGACTTCAGCGTCTTGAGCGCCGCCTTGTTCAAATAATCGATTTTAAAATCCGTAAGGTCGCATGTCATCACGTTGATTGGCATATCGTCGACCATTGTACGAAACGCGGTTGTACTTAGTGTCATAGTCCGCTGCCCCCTTGTGCTTTCAAGCTGCCCCGTAACCTCAGGGCGTAGCCATGCACGCAACAATCTCATTTCAGGTACCTTTGTGCCGCTGTTGCGAAAATGGGTACGCCGGTTCTTCGCATCCAGTGTTTCGAATGCATGGCATTCCGGCCCTAAGAAACCATTAGTGATAGTTATGGGGTTGTGCCCATCCCCACAGTTGAAAAAAGTATGTCAGGAGCATGCCCGGGACAATGTGAAAGTTGGTGTCGATACACAACCGGACCGCTACTCTTCTGACCGAAACCAGATGAAGGCAACAGGTATTAGGCGGGGCGGGTGCGCATGAGGAAACCGCAGACGATGTGGTCGCTTGAAACACTGGGTCGGGTCCGGCTCAGCAAGTCTTTTTTCATGCGCGACTTCCTTTTCAGCGAAATTGCGGCAATCCACGGATTGAACAACACGCCCGAATTTCCGGACGTGGCGGTGGAGGCAGGCCGCAATCTATGTGAAACACTGTTGGAGCCGCTTCAGGATACATTCGGGCGGATTGCCGTCCGCTCCAGCTATCGCAGCCCGGAAGTAAACCGGTTCGGAAATGAAAACGGCCTGAACTGCGCCAGGAACGAAGCGAACTACGCCGGTCACATCTGGGATATCCGCGATGGTGCAGGGCGACTGGGGGCTACTGCCAGCATCGTCATTCCATGGTTCGCGGACCGGTATGCCAAAGGGGCGGACTGGCGTTCGCTCGCCTGGTACATCCACGACCATCTGCCGTACCATACCCTCTATTTCTTTCCGAAACTCGCGGCGTTCAATATCCAGTGGCATGAAGAACCCGAAAGACGGATCGACAGCTACATCCGCCCGAAAGGGTGCATGACAAAGCCCGGTATGGGCAATCATGGCGGAAGCCACGCCGAATGGTATCCTGACTTTCCGGAATTTCGCGGCCCCTAGATCAGGACTGCATGACCGCCGCGGCGCGGGTCGCCGGCGGCTACGGGGCCGTCGCGACCGATACCCGTAATATGAACGCCACCAAAAAAGAAGTTTCTGTCCGGCCAGAACCGGGCATCCGGAAACCGGTCCGATGTTGCGCCTTCCAGTCCTGTTTCGATGCCCACCTCGCCGCGTTCGACATGAAGCCGCAGCGCCGCGACCGCGTCCCGGGGTGAAAGGTCCGCATCGATCAGATAGCTTAAAGTCTGGACGATCGCACTGCGGATTCTGTTCGAACCGCCGCTTCCCAGTGCCAGCGTCGTGCCGTTCGGCATGGCGGCAATACAGGGCGTCATCATGGATGTGACGCGCGTGTCCGGCTGCCATTTGAAGAAGCCTGCGGGGTTCAGGTCCTCCTCCCCCAGCATATTGTTCAGCATCTGCCCGGTACCGGGTACGATATGGCCGTTTCCTTCCCCGTTGGAGAGGGAGATGGACGCCAGCGCGCCGTCCCCATCAACGATGGACAGGTGCGTTGTCCCGCCGGTCTTTACCGCGGCATTCGGTGCGATGCCATCGAACATCGCGGCGGCTGTTTCCGGGGACGGACTGTCGGCGAACCCGCTTCTTCGGCGTAATTCGCCGGTCCGGGTCAATGCGTCGATCAGCCTTTTCACACGGTCGGGCGACCCGATTTCGGGCATCGCGCCACCGCTTTCCAGCAATGCCAGCGTGACTGCTATCAACGGTCCGCCGGATGACGGCAGATCGTTCAAGGCAATGTCGGCACCGCGATACCGGGCCCGTCGTGGTGTGCGTTCCAACACGCGGTAGCGGGAGAGGTCTTCGCGCGTCAGAAGGCCGCCATCGTGGCAAAGCTGCGCGATTCCTTCTGCGATTTCTCCATCCGTGACAAGACGCGGACCTTCGCGGATCAACGCATCCAGAAAATCGGCCAGTCCGAACGGTGTGTGCCGGGCGCCGGACTGCAGAAGCGTGTGACCATCATCCGTATAGATATCCCGTGTCGCGCCGGTCGCTGTGAAGATCGGGCGCACCGCCGCCAGGATCTGCGCCTGCAGGGGTTCCAGCGCGACACCGTCGCGCGCAAGTGAAAGGGCGGGGGCCAGAACATCGGCTATCGGTATTCGGCCCAGGGTTCGGTGAATGTGAAACAGGCCCGGGATCATGCCGGGGACCGCGGCGGCGGCAAGTCCGATATGGAACTCCTGCGTCGCGGTACCGAAATCCGCATGTGTTGCGTGGAAGTCCAACGGGCATCCTTCGACCGCGGCGCGCCCGGGCGTTTGTGTAAAGAAATCGATGATCCGCGCGTCCCCGTCCGTCGGCTGTGCCAGCAAGAAGCCGCCGCCGAACAGTGAACACAAGACCGGTTCCGCAACACAGGCCGCGGCCACACCGGCGACGGCGGCGTCGAAGGCGTTGCCACCCGCCCGCAGCACGTCCGCTGCGGCGTCTGCCGTTGCCTTGCATCCCGCTGCGACCGCAGCCCTTCTGGTCATTTATCCCCCGTCATCTGGATCATGATTTTAGGCACGCGGCCGGAAGGATGAAAGCATGCTTGCCGCCGGGCGGGGCGCACAATACCGTTCCGGCATTTGGGCATTGGGAGACAGGTCATGGCACACACCGTTGAACGCATCGCGCTAAAATCACCGTCACCGGGGACGGAACGGTTTCTGACCGTCCACCGATTCGGGACACAAGGCGCCCGCCCGAAGGCATATCTTCAGGCCGCCCTTCATGCGGACGAATGGCCGGGTCTGATGGCACTGAACCACCTGATTCCGCTTCTGTCGGCGGCAGACAAGGAAGGGCGTATCACCGGGGAAATTATCGTCCTTCCCTATGCCAATCCCATCGGCCTGTCGCAGCGCCTGGGCGGTTCCGCACCGGGCCGGTATGCGTTCGACGGGACGGGCAATTACAATCGCGGCTGGCCCGACCTGGCACCGCTGGCGGCCGCGCATCTGCCGGACGGGCTGCCGAATGAAGAAGGGGCCGCTATCGACAGTCTGCGCCGGGCGTTGCGTGCTGCGGTCGCGGACCTGCGTCAGCGGACGGAATCCGAACATTGGCGCGCGACCCTTCTGTCGCTCAGCATCGATGCGGATTTCGTGATCGACATTCATTGCGATCAGGAAAGCCTGGCGCACCTCTACTGCCATCAGAGCCACGCCGCGATTGCGGAAGGCATGGCGGAATCGATCGACATCCCCGTCGTCCTGTTGGAGGAGGAGGCTGGCGGCTTCAGCTTCGACGATTGCAATGCCGGTGTCTGGCGGCGCATGGGCGGTGTGCCGGGCGGCGACGGCCTGTCGATGGCCTGCTTCGGCTGTACGCTGGAGTTGCGCGGGAAGGACGATATTTCGGATGCGCTGGGCGCGTCCGATGCGGCCGGGCTGATGCGGTTCTTTGCCCTGAACGGACTGATTGATGGGGAACCCGGTGCACCGAAGGTATCGGCGGCAGACCCGTACAAGCTGGAACAGGTGGATGTGGTCGAATGCCCGGTCGCGGGACTTCTGGCCTATCAGGCGGACGTCGGGTCAATGGTGGAGGAAGGCGACGTCATCGCCGATGTCATCGACCTTGGCGCCGAAGACCCGTTGACGGGACGCACGCCACTTGTCGCCCGCACATCGGGCCTGTTCTTCGCCCGTGCGGACCTGCGGCTGGTCGAACCCGGCGATACGATCGGCAAGATTGCCGGGCGCAAGCCGCTGGCCCACCGCAAGGTGGGGGCGTTGCTGGAAGCCTAGTCGGGAAAGGTCAGCCGGCCTTCTTTTTGGCGCCGCTCGATTCATTCGGGTCCGTCAGGACGTAACCGCGCCCCCAAACCGTTTCGATGAAATTCGCACCGTCGGCGGCGTTGGACAGTTTCTTGCGCAGCTTGCAGACGAAGACGTCGATGATCTTGGCCTCCGGCTCATCCATGCCGCCATAAAGATGGTTCAGGAACATCTCCTTGGTCAGCGTCGCGCCCTTTCGGAGCGCGAGGAGTTCCATGATCCCGAATTCCTTGCCGGTCAGGTGCACCGGTTTTCCTTCGATTTCCACGGTCCGCGCATCCAGGTTGACCTTCAACGCACCGACTTCGATCACGGACTGCGAATGGCCGCGCGACCGGCGCACGATGGCCTGAATGCGGGCCATCAGTTCGCGCTTGTCGAACGGTTTGGTCAGGTAATCGTCCGCGCCGTAGCCCAGACCCTTGATCTTGTTTTCCATCTCCCCCAGGCCGGAGAGGATCAGCACCGGCGTTTCGACCCGCGAGTCCCGAAGTCGGCGCAGGACTTCATACCCGTCGATGTCGGGCAGCATGATGTCCAGGATGATCAGGTCGTAGTCGTAAAGGCGGCCGATTTCCAAACCGTCTTCGCCGAGTTCCGAATGATCGACCACATAACCTTCCGATTTAAGCATCAATTCGATGCTCTGTGCGGTCAGTTTGTCGTCTTCAACCAACAAAATACGCATGATTTTTCCAGTGCCTGGTTCCGGGACTTTAACCGTTAACCATTAATATTTACCATGGTGCTGTCGAAATTGCTATTCCGATGCACCATTTCCTTTTTAAACGCATCTTTCGCCGAAATCCGGAATCGGTGTTGGTACCGGTGTATGCCAAAATCTGTTCGGAGAATGCATGTCGACCTTGTTGGACCATCTGGTTGCCGATCTGACGCGGATATCCGACCGACGCCTGTTCGGGCGAGTTGCCGCGGTACAGGGCATGCTGGTCGAAATCGAAGGGGTCGAAGGGCATCTGTCCATCGGGGACCGCTGTCTTTTGAAGGGTCGGCGGGAAAGAAATGTCCCGTGTGAGGTGATTGGTTTTCGCGACCGCCGGGCGCTGGCCATGCCCTATGGCGCGCTGGACGGCATTGCGCTGGGGACGCGTGCGGAACTTCTTCATACCGAACCCGTTATCCGCCCGACTCCGGAATGGCTGGGCCGCGTCGTGAATGCATTCGGAGAACCGGTCGATGGCGGCGGTCCGCTTGCGTTGGGCGATGTCGCCTATCCGATCCGTAACCCACCGCCGTCGGCCCATATGCGGACCCGCATCGGTGCGAAGATCGACCTGGGGGTGCGCTGCCTGAACACGTTTACCACCTGTTGCCGCGGTCAGCGGATGGGCATCTTTGCCGGTTCCGGCGTGGGAAAGTCCGTCCTGATGGCGATGATGGCCCGCTTTTCGGAGGCTGAGGTGATCGTCATCGGCCTGATCGGCGAACGCGGCCGGGAGGTACAGGAATTCATTCAGGACGAACTGGGACCAGAGGGGCTGGCCCGCAGCGTCGTCGTCGTCGCCACGTCCGACGAATCCGCGCTGATGCGGCGGGAAGCGGCCCATGTCACACTGACCGTCGCGGAATATTTCCGGGATCAGGGCAAGGACGTGCTCTGCCTTATGGACAGCGTCACCCGGTTTGCCATGGCACAGCGGGAAATCGGGCTCAGCGCCGGGGAACCGCCGGCGACGAAGGGTTATACACCGACCGTCTTTGCCGAACTGCCGCGTCTTCTGGAACGGGCGGGGCCGGGCGTTGCGGAAGGGTCGATCACCGGCCTGTTCACCGTGCTGGTCGAAGGGGACGATCATAACGAGCCGATTTCCGACGCCGTGCGCGGGATCCTGGACGGGCATATCGTGCTGGATCGAACGATTGCGCACCGGAACCGTTACCCGGCGGTGAACATCCTGCGGTCCGTTTCCCGGACCATGCCGGACTGCAACACCGATGTGGAAACCTTCCTGGTGAACCGGGCGCGCCAGTTGCTTGCCTCCTATGACGACATGGCGGAACTGATCCGCCTGGGCGCCTATCGCAAAGGGTCGGACCCGCTGGTGGATGAGGCGATTTCCTTCAACCAACCGCTGGAAGGCTTCATCGGCCAGGGCAAGAACGAACACACCACCCTGGCGCAGGGGTACAATGACCTAGCTGAGGTCCTGGGCTATGACATGCGCGAGCTGGCGGCGCAAAGCGCGGCCAAAAGCGCGAACGCCGATGAGGCTTCTGCCTGATGGCGCGTGATACGATGCAGACCCTGATCCGCCTTGCGGGGAGCGAGGTCGACACCGCGCGTCAGGAGCTGCAGAAGGTTCTGGCGCGCGAAGACCAGTTGAATGCCGATCTTGCCGCCCTGGCGGATGAGATTGCCCGCGAAAGCGACCTTGCCCGCAAACAGGCGGACATGGCGGGCGATTTCGGCGTCTATATGGTGCGCGCCAAGCGGCGGCGCGAAATCCTGCATCGTAACCTGCAGGACCTTCAGCCGGAAATCGAAGCCGCCCGGGACAAGCTGGCCGAAGCCTTTGCCAATCAGAAGAAATACGAAATCGCAAAGGACAATCGCGACACCGCCGAACTGGCCGACCGGAACCATAAGGAAACCCAGGAACTGGACGAACTCGGGTTGAACAAGCACCGGCGGGGCGGTTGACACGACGCGAATTTCCGTCGATCAGCGTTAGGTAGTTTAAGTCTTTCAGCCAATGGATGGGGAGGATTCACAATGCCACTGAAACGGATCGGGGTCGGCCCGCGCATGTCGAAGGTCGTGATCAATGGAAACAATGTCCATCTGTGCGGCCTTGTGGCCCGGGACGCCGACGGCAAATCGGTCGCGGATCAGACAGCGGACATCCTGGAACAGATCGACGGTTTCCTGGCGGAAGCCGGGTCCGACAAGACGAAGATCGTCAAGGCGATGATCTGGCTGACCGACATGGCGACCTGGCCGGAAATGAACACGGTCTGGGACGCGTGGGTCGACCCGGAACAGACGCCGGTCCGCGCCGCGGTTCATTCCCCGCAGCTTGCCGGCCCCCAGTTCACCGTCGAAATCATGGTCGATGCGGTGATCGACTAAACCTTCACCCGTTCCGCCTTGGGATCATACAGCGCCGATAGTTGCACCGTTGCGGGATACCTCTCCCAGGCGATTTCGATTTCGTAAGACCCCGCGTCGATCCAGTCCTTCGTCGCCTTGCCGCCGTCTTCGGCGGGGCAGGTGATGTAGCCCATGCCGATGGATTTGCCGATGCGGTGACCCCAGGCGCCGGACGTGATGGCGCCGACGCGCTTGCCTTCGCGCCAGATCGGTTCTTCATGGAACATCATCGGCGTGTCGTCGTCGTCCCGGTGCAATGCCACCTGAACCATGCGTTTTGCGGGGATGCCCGCTTCCTTCTGTTTCAGCACGGCGTCGCGGCCGATGAAGTCGGGCTTGTCCCATTCAACGGCGAAGCCCAGGCCCGCTTCGACCGGCGTGTCTTCTTCGGCGATGTCGTGGCCCCAGTGGCGGAACCCTTTTTCCGACCGGCAGGAGGACATGGCGAAATAGCCGGCGTGGGTCAGACCATGGTCGGCCCCGACCGCGGTCAGCGTGTCATAAACGTGCTGGCAGAATTCGGCTGGCATATAGACCTCCCACCCCAACTCCCCGACATAGGTCAGGCGTCCCGCCATGACCTTTGCATAGCCGATTTCAAGTTCCTGCATTGTGCCGAAGGGGTGGGCTTCGTTGGACAGGTCCGCGCCCGTCGCCGCCTGAAGCAGGGCGCGGCTGTTCGGGCCCATGATGCCGAACATCGGCATGCCGCTGGTGATGTCGGTCACGATGCAATGCGCATCGTCGGGAATGTGTTTCTTCAGCCAGGCGAAGTCGCGCACCTGACCGCCGCCGGCGGTGACGACCAGATAGGCGGTTTCAGACAGGCGCGTGACCGTCAGGTCCGCTTCGATCCCGCCGCGGTCGTTCAGCCATTGGGTATAGACCATCCGGCCCGCGGGCACGTCGACATTCCCGGCGCAGATGCGGTTCAGAACGCGGCAGGCATCGCGCCCTTCGACCCGGAATTTGGGGAAGCTGGACTGGTCGTACAGGGCCACGGCGTCGCGCGTCGCCCGGCATTCCGCACCCACATTGTCGAACCAGTTCGGCCGGCCATAGGAATAGTCGAAGACGCGGTTCTGGCCCTCGTCGGCAAAGAACATCGGGCGTTCCCAGCCGGCGGTTTCGCCCCAGACGGCGCGGACCGCGTCCAGCCGGTCGTGGATCGGCGTGCGCCGTGCGCCACGGGCCGTTTCTTGCTGGTAGTTCGGCCAGTGCATGGCATAGAGCTGACCCAGCACCTCGGTCGTGCGGTCGCGCAGATAGTTCTTGTTGTTCTGGAACGTCGCCATGCGGCGCACGTCCACGTCCGCCAGGTCCATCGGCGGGCAGCGGTCGCGGATCCAGTCCGCCAGAACCTTGCCCACACCGCCGGACGACTGAATGCCGATGGAATTGAACCCGCAGGCGCAGAACAGGTCCTTCACCTCCGGCGTTTCGCCCATCAGATAGCGGTCATCGGGGGTGAAACTTTCCGGGCCGTTGAAGAAAAGCGCGATGCCCGCTTCCTGCAGGATCGGCAGGCGTTCCATCGCGAATTCCAGGACCGGCTCGAAATGGTCGATGTCTTCGGGCAGGCTTTCGAACTCGAAATCTTCCGGTATGCCGTTCATGCCCCAGGGCTTGGCCCCCGGTTCGAACGCGCCCAGAAGGATCTTGCCCGCGTCTTCCTTGTAATAGGCGTATTCGTCCATGACGCGCAGGACCGGCAGATCCTTTGGAATGCCGTCCAGCGGTTCGGTCACGATATAGAAATGTTCGGCTGCGTGCAGCGGCAGGTTGACGCCGACCGATGCGCCCAGGTCGCGCGACCACATGCCGCCCGCGATGACGACCGTTTTTGCGCGAATTTCGCCCTTGTCCGTCATGACGCCGACGGCGCGGCCGCCTTCGACCAGGATCTGCGTAACCTTCGTATCCTCGAAGATCTTGGCGCCGCCCATTCGCGCACCCTTGGCAAAGGCCTGGGTCGTGTCGATCGGGTTGGCCTGGCCGTCGGCCGGTAGGTGCGCCCCACCGACCAGGTCGTCCACATGTAAAAGCGGATACAGTTCCTTCAGTTCGCCCGGCGTCAGCATGGTGCATTCCAGGCCGAAGCTCATCGCCATGGAGGCCATGCGCTTGATTTCTTCCATCCGCGCGTCCGTCTTTGCGGTGTGCAGCGACCCGTTCCGTTTAAACCCGGTGGATTGGCCCGTCTCCTCCTCCAGTGCGAAAAGAAGGTCGGCGGTGTATTTCGCCAGGTTGGTCATGTTGCGGTTGGGGCGAAGCTGCCCGATCAGGCCCGCGGCGTGCCAGGTGGTGCCGCTGGTCAGCTTCTTTCGTTCGCATAAGACAACGTCGTTCATGCCGATCTTTGTCAGGTGATAGGCAATCGAACAGCCGGCGACGCCGCCACCAACGATCACGGTTTCAGCCTGGGACGGGAATGCGGGGGCCATGGTCTACCTGCCTCATGTCTGACATGTCTGTGGGTGCGCAGTGCGGAAAGCTTCGCGCGGCCCAAAGACTAAGGCAAGTGAACCAAAGGAGCAGGGGGGAAAATTCTGATCCGCGGTTGAGTTCAGCTAACCAAGCCTGTCGGCAAGGCGGCGGCAGCACAGGTCAAACCCGTCCAGATCCAGGAACGGGTCGGTCCCGTCATGGATGATGATTTCAAGTCCGTTCGCGTGGACCGCGCCGTCCAGCATCAGATTGTCCACCATGCCGAACCGTTCGACCGTCAGCGTGTCCAGACCGGTGCTTCGGTCGGTGAAGGGGCGCGGGTCGTTGGTATAGGCCGCGACGGGTTTTCCCAGTCCCGACATGAAGCCGACTTCATAGGCCGTGCCGGGGTCACAGGACGGCCCGCGAAAGGGCGTTATGTTCGCGATTGCCGCGTCGCAGCCGCGCATCAGGTCCGCATTCGCCTGAAAGATGGCAATACCCTGTTCGAAGGGCGACAGACCGTCGAAGGAAAGGTCGTTGTCCAGCGGATATACGCCTGTCAGGCCGTATTTTGAACAGATCGCCTTCTTGCGCATGCCAAGCCGGGCGGCATCCGCGTGAAAGACATCAGGACCGGCCAGATAGACCCGCATGACGTTACGGACGCAGGCCGCCCCAGGCGACGAAATGCGGGTTTTCGAACACCGCATTCTTGGCATAGCCGAACGGCCCGCCATCTGCGGTCGTCACCATGCCGCCCGCAGCCGCCAGTACGGCATGGCCGGCGGCGACATCCCATTCCATGGTCCGGCCCAGGCGGGGATAGACGTCGGCTTCCCCTTCCGCGACCAGACAGAATTTCAGGGAGCTGCCGGCGGATTTGATGTCTGCGACCTTGCGACCGTCCAGGAATTTTTCCATTTCCGCCGGGTCGCCATGGCTGCGGCTTCCGACGACCGTCAGCCCTTCCATCGGCGGGGGGCGAACGCCGATCGCGACCTTGTCGCCATCGCCGACCTGCTTCATCGCGCCATGGCCCACGATCCCGGAATAAAGCGTATCCTTCGCCGGCAGATAGACCACGCCCATGACCGGCGCGCGGTCTTCGATCAGCGCGATGTTGACCGTGAACTCGCCATTGCGTTTCAGGAATTCCTTGGTCCCGTCCAGTGGGTCGACCAGCCAGAAGGACCCGGTGCCGACGTCGGGAATGTTGCCTGCCGCCGCCGATTCTTCCGCCACGACGGGAATGTCCGGATGCAGTTCCGCCAGCGCCTTCAGGATGATCGCCTCCGCCGCCTCATCCGCGTCAGTGACGGGGGATGCATCGTCCTTGGCCCGCGCCTCGAAATCCGTTTCATAGATTTCCATGATCTTTGCACCGGCGGCGCGTGCGGCGGCTTCAATCCCGGTGATAGCAATCCCCATGTGAATGACGGTCATATTCTGCGTCCCTATTCCGCGGCCTGCGCCGGTTTTGCGGCGTGCAGGATTTCCCAGATTTTCCGTTGCGTTGCGGGCATATCCACATGACGCACGCCCAGATGTTTCAGCGCATCGACGATGGCGTTGATGGACGCCGGCGGCGCGCCGATGGCGCCTGCTTCACCCGCGCCCTTGATGCCCAGCGGGTTGGTGGTCGACGGAATGTCATCGATGGCGGTGAAGTCGATGTCGGGCATATTGTCCGCGCGCGGCATGGTATAGTCCATGAAGGAACCCGATACGAGCTGGGCGCTGTCCGGGTCATAGACCGTTTCTTCCCACAATGCCTGGCCCAATCCCTGCGCAATCCCACCATGGACCTGTCCGGCCAGCATCAGCGGGTTCACGATGGTGCCGAAATCATCCACCACGACATATTTGTCGATGGTCAGTTCCGCCGTTTCCTGGTCGATTTCAACCTCACAGATGTGACAGCCGTTCGGATATGTCTGAACTTCCGCCTTGTGCTGCAGGGTCGTATCCAGCCCGCTTTCGATGCCCGGTTCCATGCCGGGCGGCAGGCGCGTCGGGTCGGCCGCGGCCTGTGCCACATCCTCGAACGTCACGCCCCGGTCCGTTCCGACAACGTCGAAACGCCCGTCGGCATAGCCGATGTCCTCCACCGATGTTTCCAGCAACCCCGCGGCAATCGTCTTTGCCTTGTCCAGCACCTGGTCGGCCGTGCGGCTGACGCCGACCCCGCCTTCTGGGATCGACCGCGACCCGCCGGTCCCCGCGCCCCGTGCGATGCTGTCCGTATCGCCCTGCAGAACCGTGATCCGGTCCAGTGGCAGTTCCAGGCGTTGTGACGTGATTTGTTGATAGGCCGTGATATGGCCCTGGCCGTTGTCCTGCGTCCCGATGCGCACGGTGACATGACCGGTTTCATCGACCCGCATGTCGATTTCTTCACCGGGGCCCGCGCCGCAGCATTCGATGTAGAAGGCCATGCCCCAGCCGCGCAACTTGCCGCGGGCCGCACTTTCGGCCTTTCGCGCGGCAAATCCGGCATGGTCGGCACGTTCCAGCGCAATGTCCGTCAGCCGTGGGAAATCGCCCACATCGTAAACCGGTCCGATCGGCGTTTGATAGGGCATCTGATCCGGCAGAATATAGTTGCGCCGGCGTAGTTCGATCGGGTCGATCCCCAGATCCTGCGCCGCCTTGTCCACCAGGCGTTCCAGAAGATAGGCCGCTTCCGGCCGGCCCGCGCCGCGATAGGCATCGACCGGGGTCGTGTTGGTGTAGACCCCGAAGACACGCAGGTGAAATGCCGGCAGCTGATAGACGCCGCAGAACATCTTTGCCCCGGCGGATGTCGGGATATAGGCCGCGAACCCGTCGATATAGGCACCCATGGCGGCCTTCGTTTCGACGCGAAGCGCGGTCATGCGATAGTCGGAATCCAGACCCAGCGTGATGTTGCTGACATGGTCGCGACCATGCTTGTCTGTCGTGAACGCATCATAGGACCGGTCGCCCACCCATTTGACGGGCCGCCCGATCCGCTTCGCACAGAACAGGGTACAGACCTGTTCGGGGTAGGTATAGATCTTCATCCCGAACCCGCCGCCGACATTGCCGGTGATCACACGGACCCGGTCCATGTCGACACCGAATATGGTGTTTGCCAGATTGCGGCGCAGGGAATGAACGCCCTGGGTGCCGGTATGGATGACATATCGACCGGTTTCGTCGTCCCCCTCATAGGCGGCAAGGGCGGACCGGGTTTCCATCGAATTCACGACGACCCGGTTGTTGATCAGTTTCAGGCGGACGGTATGTGCCGCCCCCGCAAGGCCGTCATCAACGGCCGACTGATCCCCGAAATCCCAGGTAAAGGCGCGGTTGTTCGGAACATCGTCATGGACCAGCGGTGTCCCGTCCGCATCCGCCAGGTCGGTGTCCGCATTCGCCGGCAGGTCCGCATAGTCGACCATCACCGCTTCTGCCGCGTCGCGGGCCTGATCCAGCGTTTCGGCGACGACGAACGCCACAGGGTCGCCGACATGGCGCACCTTGTCCGTCGCCAGCGCCTTGTGCGGGGGCGCCTTCATATCGGACCCGTCCGTCTGCTGGATCGGCACATTGACGGGCAGGGGACCGACCCCTGCCGCGTCCAGATCGGCGCCGGTGATTACGTCCAGAACGCCCGGCATCGCCTTTGCGTCGTCGGTATCGATCGACAGGATGGTCGCGTGTGCATGGGGCGACCGTACGGCCACGCCGTAGGTCTGGTTCGGCCACGTCAGGTCGGACGTGTATTGCCCGCGCCCGGTCAACAGCGTCGGATCTTCCGTCCGTCTGACGGCCTGCCCGATCCCGAATTTTGCCATGATATTCCCCGTGATTTGAATGCGCGCACTGGCGGGATCATAGGGCGGTGCGCCCATGGGTCAATCGACGCGGCGGCACAAGTTTCATGCCGTTATCCGACTTTGACCACACGGTAGCGAAAGGCGGTGAAATCCGGCGACCAGTGATTGGGCGCCAACCCCGCCTTCTGTTTCAGACGGGCCAGAAACTGGACCGGGTCGGGGATCTGTTCCCACACCTGCGGCAGAAAGGTCGACCGCTTCCCCTTGTCCTGGATGATCAGGCCGTCCACCCCCGGTTTCAACTGGGACAGAAGGTCCGCCTCCCCGGTGAACAGCATCTGGCGCGGTTCGCTCAGAAGGGAGATGGACCAGCTGATGCGCGGCATTTCCTCGCGCGTCAGCGGGGGAAACCGAGGGTCCTTGAACCCCGCGCGGTATGCGTTTTCCACCAGATCCTGAATCAACGGGCGGTGCGCTTGAAGCGATCCGATGCAGCCGCGCAGCTTATGGTCCTTTTCGATGGTGATGAAGGTCGCGCCGTTTTCCCGCAGTTCCGGGGGGAATGTGTCCAGGCTGACCGCCGGGGCGGCGCCTTTGACCAGACTGTGGGCAAGTGTGCGTTTCACCAGATCCAGCATCATGTCGCCATGACGCTCTGCAATCTGTTCGGCCGTCAATTGGCTCATGGCCCGATACTCACCGCAACACCCAGCTTCCATATCCGACGACGCGCGACTTGTCGCCCGCCGTGTCGCCCGAATTGCACAGCCCCACGCGTTCGATCCCCATTTGCCGGGACTTCGCCAGGTGCAAAAGGCCCGACATGGGAATGCGCCCGCAAGCCTGCTCGCGGCCGATGGATGCGTGGTCCAGCGCCTCCACACAGGCGGCGGTCTTCGCATCCAATGCATTGCACTCGTCATAGGTCAGGAAATGACTCAAATCCGTCGAAATGACGATCCGTGTTTCCTCCCCGCCCCACAATCGGTCCAGAACCTGTGCCACTTCCTCTGCCGATGCTTGTCCGACGGCAAAGGGGACCAGCTTCATATGCGGGAAACAGACCTGAAGAAACGGCACATGGACTTCCAGACTGTGTTCCTGGGCATGCGCGCCGTCATGGGCCAGAACCTGCGGCAGGTCTTCCAGCCCCGCCAGTGCGTCCCGGTCGATCGGCACCGCCCCCAGCGGGGATTTCCAGTAATCCGCCGTCGTCGTTGCAAGGCCGCGCACGGCAACGCGGTGGCACGGACCCATCAGGACGATGCGGGAAATCCTGTCCCGGTCGGGGATCAGCCGTGCATAGGCTTCGCCGGCACAGGCACCGGAATATTTGTACCCCGCGTGGGGCGCAATGATGGCTTTTGGCGCGGGGGGCGGCGTCCCGCCGGCATCCGCTTTTGCCTTGCGCGCAGCCTCATTCACGAAGGCCATGACTTCGTGCACCAGCGCCTTCGCGTCGTTGGGATAGAACATGCCGGCCACCGCCGGCGGTCTGATCAGCGCCATGGGTCTCGTCGAGCCCCTATCGTTTTGCCTCGCGATAACCTACCTTAAGACTGTGGGCAGTTGAAGGCCAAGGGCAATGACCGACGGCGTAAAGCTGGATAACGACATTATCGACGGCGTCCCGGCACGGTACTGGCAGGCGCTGGAGGACGGGCGCATTCAATGCGACGTCTGTCCGCGCGAATGCAAGTTACGGGACGGTCAGCGGGGTTTGTGTTTCGTGCGCGCCAGGCGTGGGGACGAACTGGTCCTGACCACATACGGGCGATCGTCCGGCTATTGCATCGATCCGATCGAAAAGAAGCCGCTGAACCATTTCCTGCCCGGCACACCGGTTTTGAGCTTCGGGACGGCGGGCTGCAACCTGACCTGCAAATTCTGTCAGAACTGGGACATATCGAAATCCCGGCAGATGGACCGGCTGATGGACCAGGCACCGCCGGGTGCCATCGCGGCGGCGGCGAAACAGACGGGCTGCCGGTCGGTCGCCTATACCTTCAACGACCCTGTCATATTCCTGGAATACGCGGTTGATGTGGCCGAAGCCTGTCATGAAATCGGCATCGCCAACGTCGCGGTCACGGCGGGATATATCAAGGAAGCCGCTCGCGAAGAGTTTTTTGCCCGGATGGATGCGGTGAACCTGGACCTGAAGGCGTTTACCGAAAAATTCTACAGGTCGCTGTGCACCGCATCCCTTGAGTCGGTGAAGGACACGGCCAGATATCTGGTGCATGAAACGAAAAGCTGGGTGGAACTGACGACGCTTTTGATACCTGATGAAAATGACGGGGATGCGGAGCTTGAGGAACTGTCCCAATGGGTGCTGGAAGAATTGGGGCCGGATGTTCCGGTCCATTTCACGGCCTTTCACCCCGACTACAAGATGATGGACAAGGACCGCACGCCGCCCGCAACGCTTCTTAAGGCATGGAACATCGCGCGCAAGGCGGGCCTTCGCCATGTCTATACCGGCAACATCCATCATGAGCCGACGGGGTCGACCTACTGCCCCGGCTGCGGGACAAAGGTGATATCACGGGACTGGCACCAATTGGCGGACTGGCACCTGGGGCAGGGCGGGCATTGCACCAACTGCGGAACCGCGATTGCCGGCCGGTTCGAACCCAAGCCCGGGACATGGGGGCGGCAGAGAAAACGCGTGCATCTGGCCGACTTTGCGCGCCAGTGGCAGGCGCGCCATCCGGCCATTCAGCAGCAATAGTGTCAGATTACCGAACCACCGCGCTGCGGTCAGCGTGAAAGCGGAAATAACGCAATTTCTTTGATTCCAGGGCGCGCACCAGAAGAAGCCAGTATTCCGCTTCGCGCATCATGACATTTACGAAATCGCGGGTCAGGTCGCTTCGGGAAAGGCCCGCGACCAGTTGCGCCCATGCCTGAAGCAGCTTTGACCGGAACATATCTGTTTCGTCCTGGTCAACACGCAGGTCCATGCCCATGCCGACAATTGTCTTGCGGTACTGTGCTTCGGTCCAAAGGTGTTTTGCACCCGGCTCTTTTGCGACCCATGCGGCAATTTCACGATCATCAAGCTCTGCATTTTCCCCCAGCACGAAATCCGTAATTATCAGATGACCGCGCGGTTTCAGACCGCTGTAGATCGCCTGAAGGGCTTTCGGCTTGTTGGGCATCCGAAACAGCCGCTCCCGGCAAAGGATGCCGTGATAGCGTTGTTCCGGAAGATTCATTTTGTCCGGATCGTAGGTGATGATCGGAACGCGCCGTTCCATACCATGTTTTTTTGACAGGCCGTGTCCCAGCATTGCCAGATCCAGGTCCGGTTCAAACCCGTCGATATAACAGGACAGATCTTTGGCCGCCCGCCGGGTGCCGCCGCCCAGTCCGGCGGACAGATCGGCCGCGCTCATTTCGGACGTCAGGCTCATCGGTTTCATCAGCCAGGATGTGTATGCCGCACCGCCGGGCTCTACGACCTCATCCTCCTCTTCGACTTCCCAAAGCCTGCGGCAGAAATCCAGGCGGCTTGTCGGCCAGTTATTGGCCTCTTCCGGCTCGTCGACCTGAATGGCGAGTGGATTGCCGGGATCATCGTTGTCGGACGGTTTGGCAACCAGCGCATTGGGGTCCAGCCCTTCCCACCACGCCTTGAAGCGGACTGAAAAAGGGATGTAGCCGTCGTCAACGGGGCTGTTCTGTTTTGCAAATGCCGGCAAGGGGGCTGCTTTCCTAATTTCGACGAAAGAGATCGAACTTAGGAAGTTTTTAGACGATCAAGATTAATGCCGCGTTAATGATAAAATGCCGTGTATTTCGAATTCCATTCTGGCGATCCCACGGTCTTATAAAAATTTTTCGCTGCTTGTGACATCTGTCACAGAGTTTCGCCGCAAAAGCGCCCATATCACCTGACAAGAAGGACATGAGGTCCAACCCAACAGTCAGGAATCGATATCATGCGTCACAATGATACCACCAGCTGCAAGCTTCGCATATTCCGCCGCAGCCGCGCGCCGATCGCCCTGTTCGGTGTCAGTATTGCGCTTTCCATGACACTAATCGGGTCGATCGCCATCGCGGCTGTCGCGGGTTAGGGCGCCTACATTTTCCCTTTCCAGGGGACCAGCCATTTTTCCAGACGGCGCATCAGCACGTCGATCCCGTAACCGATTATGCCGATCAGCACGATCCCGGTGATGACGATATCCGTCAGCTGGAACTTCGACGCGGCAATGATCATCATGCCGGCCCCGGTTTCCGCCGCGACCAGCTCGGCGGCGACCACCGTTCCCCAGCAGACGCCCATGGCCACCCGTGCGCCGGTAAATATCTCCGGCAGGGAGTTGGGGACGATCACATGCATCAGGATCTGCCGTTTCGAGGCGCCCAACGAATAGGCCGCGTGGACCTTTGTGATGTTGACGCCTGATACGCCGGCCCTGGCAGAGATTGTCATGATCCACAGGGCCGCCAGGAACAGAAGAACAATTTTGCCTTCTTCCCCGATACCGAACCAGATGATGACCAGCGGGATCAGGGCCAGTGGTGGCACCGGTCGCATGAATTCGACAATCGGGTCGAACCATCCCCGGAACCAATCGGACAGGCCCATCGCGTACCCAAGCGGAATGCCAACAGCGGCACCAAGCACGAAACCCAATACGACCCGAAACAACGACCAACCCAGATGTTCGACCAGCGGGGTATTCTGGTATCCCTCCTTCACCAGATTCCAGAACCGCACCGCGACCCCTTCTGGCGACGGCAGCCAGATGGGTTCCATCTGCATGCCGGGGTAGGGGGTGAAGTTCAGCGACCCCCGTCGCGTCAGGTTTACCGTTCCGTCGGGCAGTTGAAGATCTTCGCCCTGGACAATCGGCATGCCGTTGACGGCGATCACTTCATACCCTTCCTCGTCGCCGCCTTCGTCGTTGCTTTTGACCCGGATCAGGCCGCTTCGCCAGGCGCCGATAACATCGCTGTCGTTTCTGGCAAAGCCGTCACCTTCGTCGATGACCGGCGCTTCGGCTTCCTCATCCACCTTGTGGACATAAACCGTGACGGTCGCTTCGTCCGTTTCCCCGGCCGCGTTCTGCGCGGTGTAGGTAAAGGTCGTCTCTCCCGTGAAGGGGCCGGGCATATGCACCGGTACCAGGCTGGACCCCGTAAATGCGCCCCAGACAAGGAAGATGGTCAGAATGGAAATGACCGATGCGGCCCGGCTTGGGGTGATGGCGCTTTCGTCACCGAACGTAACGGTCTTCAGAGAAGTGAAATCGTGGCGTTCGCGCCGCTTGTTGATCTGGTGGACGATGAAGAACGCCAGAACGAATGCGGTGACATATATGGCGAGGATAATCATGCGGTTTCCTCCACCCGGCCCATGATCTCCTCTTCCATCTCCCAGATCATGGAGAGGATTTCCTCTCGGGTTTCGGCAAAACCGTCGGATTTTTTTACATCGCGCAGGTCCTGGTCGACCCCGCGGTCGGCGAACGGAAGCCGGTATTCCTTGTGGATGCGACCCGGACGCGGCGCCATGACTATCAGGCGTTCGCCCAACAGCAGTGCCTCTTCGACCGAGTGGGTGATAAGGATGATGGTCTTGCCCGTCTCTTTCCAGAGCTTCAGGACAAGGCCCTGCATCTTCTCCCGCGTCAGTGCGTCCAGTGCGCCCAGCGGTTCATCCATCAGGATGACGTCGGGGTCGTTTGCAAGGCATCGCGCCAGCGCCACGCGTTGTTGCATGCCGCCGGACAGTTCATAGACCGCCTTGGTCTTGAATTCGGAAAGCCCGACAATGTCCAGCAGGTGATCGGTGATCTTTTTGCATTCGGCCTTGGGTGTCCCCTTCATCCGCGGGCCGAAGTCGACATTGTGGCTGACGCTCATCCATTCGAAAAGCGCACCTTTCTGAAAGACCATGCCGCGTTCGGGACTGGGTCCGGTAACGCGGTTGCCGTGCAACTGGACTTCGCCCTCCGTCGCACCCAGAAAACCGGCGATGATGTTGAGGAGCGTCGTCTTCCCGCAGCCGGACGGGCCCAGAACCGACACGATCTCGCCCGATGTGATGTCGAGAGAGACATTCTTGAGCGCTTGCACGGCCGAGCCATTCGGCAGGTCGAAGCGCATCGACACGTTTTTAATTGAAAGTCCGGACATTCCGTATCCTGACGGATCGGGACTATGCAATAAAGGCAGTTGGAAGCGGCCCCCTCGAAAAGTCCCCCGACCCCTTGAAGTTCGAAAGGCGGGGTCGTTTCCGGCCCCGCCTTTCCTCAAGCGTGTTTAGTTGGCAACCGCCGCAAGGGGCGCTGTGTTTACCGCCCCTTCATAGGAGTCCCGGGCGGCGGGGATCGACCCTGCTTCCAGGAAGACCTGTGCGACACCCAACATGAACTCTTGTGCGTTGCCGCCCAGCCATGCCTGGCTCAGCTGCTCCTCCACCGAGGGGAATACGAATGTCGCGATCGTCTGTGCCGTCGCATCTTCGTCCATCCCGGCATCCTGTGCGATCACCGGCAGCATTTCCGCGGTGTGTTCGCCGGAGTTCCACATTGCGTTGGCTTCAGCCGTGACGCGCAGGAATTCGGTGACCAGTTCCTGCTCTTCGGCGATGAAGTCGGCCGGGGCCGAGGTAACGTCAAACACCAAAATGCCGAGTTCGGTTTTTTCAGCACCGGTCAGCAGCACGTTGCCATGTTCCAGCATGCGACGCAGCGAACCGCCCCAGCCGCAAACCATGTCCAGGTCGCCCTGGGCGAACGCCGCAGCGCCGTCGGGCGGCGCCATGTCAACGATGTCCATGGTGGCGATGTCGACGCCAAAATGCTGCATCTGCTTCAGGAAGCCGTAGTGCGCGGCCGTTCCCAAGGGAACCCCGACCTTCACACCTTCCAGATCCTGGGCGTTGCTGGCGTCGATTTCCAGCCGCTCCGCGACCACACAATTGTCATTGTCGGCATAGCTGACCGCGACATCGACAATCTGCAGGTCCTGGCCGGCGGATGTCGCGACCACAAAGGGCGGCACGCCCTGGCTCACCACAAGCTGTACGTCGCCGGACGCCATTGCCGCCGACATGGCGGTTCCGGTGTCGAACGACCGCCAGTTGATTTCGACGCCCATGGCTTCCTCATACATGCCCGTCGCTTTGGCATACTGAAACGGCATCGGCCATTCCAGGAAGTAACCAACCGTAATTTCGTCCAATGCGGATGCCGCATTGGCACTGAACAGCATGGCGACCGCCGTCGCCGCGCCGGCAAATTTGTTGCCCAGTTTCATGATCTGCTCCCGTTCGTTCCCATGTTCGAAAAATTGTTATGAGCTTATGACAGTACACCACCAAGACACCAGTGATAGGTCCAGATTCGTTTTTCACTAGGTCCAGATGTAAGCGCATACAATTTGATTGACAGCCTGCATGACGGCGACAGGATGTCAACGCAATGTCGAAAAAGAGATTCAGCAAAAGCTTCACCCAGCAGGAGCCGATTTCCGAAGATGTGGTCGTGCGCGCGGCCGAAATCCTTCGGACCGGGCGGTTGCATCGCTACAACACGGCTGAGGGGGAGGTGAGCGAAGCATCGCTTCTGGAAGCTGAATTCGCGGCCTATCAGGGGGCGGATTACTGCATCGCGGTTACGTCCGGGGGCCAGGCCCTGCAGATCGCCCTGCGGGCGCTTGGCGTGGTGCCGGGTGATCCTGTTCTGGCCAATGCCTATACGCTGGCGCCCGTTCCAGGGGCAATTCATGCGGTCGGCGCCCAACCTGTATTTGTTGAAATCGGGGACGACTGGCTGACGGACCTGTCGGATCTGCGGCGAAAGGCCGAAATCAGCGGCGCCAGGGTCCTTATGCTGTCCCATATGCGTGGTCATATCGCCGATATGGACGGAATTCTGGAAGTCTGTTCAGAGTTCGACATCACTCTGGTCGAAGACTGTGCGCACACGATGGGCGCGGCGTGGAAAGGCACAAAGTCGGGAAATTTTGGAAAGATCGCCTGTTTTTCCGCCCAGACCTACAAACACATCAATTCGGGCGAAGGCGGATTGATCACCACCAACGATCCGGAACTGGCGGCGCGGGCAACCATCCTGTCCGGGTCCTATATGCTGTACGACCGGCATGGCGCATCCCCGGATGCCGCAGTGTTTGATCGGGTACGGCTGGAAACCCCGAATTGTTCGGCGCGCATGGATAATCTGCGCGCCGCGCTGCTGCGTCCCCAGTTGAAGATCCTGGATGACAATGTCCGGCGCTGGAACGAACGGTATCGCGTGCTGGAAGATGGGGTTGCGGGGGCGCCTGGGCTTCGCATTGTGCCGCGCAAACAGCACGAAGCCTATGTCGGTTCCTCGTTTCAGTTTCATGCGGACGGGATTGGCGGGAAGGGGATCCCCGATTTTGTCGGGCGGTGCGGCGCACGTGGAGTGGAAATCAAATGGTTCGGCGCCGCCGCGCCCGTCGGCTATACCAGCCGTTTCGATTCCTGGCGCTATGTCGAAAACCTGCCGGATCTGCCGCAAACATTGAAGGTCCTGTCTACGACCTGCGATATTCGCGTTCCGCTGACATTTACTGTGGACGATTGCCGCGATCTGGTTGAAATCATTACTGAAGAGGCTGCGGCTGGCATCTAGAATCCCACAACGGGATTGGCGCTGTCCGCGATGCGATAGGTACAGTCGGCGCCGCAATGATCCGTCCACAGCTGGCACAATTCTTCGGCTGCGGCTTCCAGTTCAACATGACCAAGGCTCTGGATCGTAAGGACGGCATGTGTTGTGTCAGCCTGAATGGCGGAACGCGCATCCTGGTACCAGTTCCACCGGCGGCACAGGACTTTGTGTGCATCTGTATAGACAACTTCGCCCAGCTTGGGCGGGTCCTCACCCTGATCCGCTTTGCCCAGCGGCAGGAAACTTTCCGTTCCGTCCGCAAACCGGAATGAAAGGTCGCCGGTCACACGGTTCAGGTCATCGGCGCCGACGGGCGCCAGATACTTCAGCGATATTAGGTTGTAGGCGTCGACCGGTCGGCTGATTTGTGGCAGTCCGCGCCCCTTGACCGCCGACCGCAGAAGTCTTTCGACGGAAGACCGGTATTTCGTCTGCTTGATCCCGAAGTCACGATAGGCCCGCCGCCAGTCGGAAATTGCGTCCAGTGACCCCAGATTTTCAGGATCATAATCGCGCTGGGCCGCAGCTTCGGCGGATTCGATCATGGCGTTCATGTCTGGCCCGCGCTCTGGCACTACTGACAGGTTCTCGGCAACAACGACCGCGACGGAATAGTGGGGGAATGCCTCAATCAAAGCTTCTATGCTGAGAGATATCATGTTGATTTATCGCTATCTTCACTATCTGGGATTCTTGCCATCTATCCAAAGTGTTACCGGGCCGTCATTGACCAGGGCGACCTGCATCTCCGCGCCGAAGCGGCCCGTTTCTACAGCAATCCCCCCCGATCGAAGTGCTTCGACATAGGCGTTGAAAAGCCGTTCCCCCTCTTTCGGCGGTGCGGCGTCCGTAAAGCCGGGACGGTTCCCCTTACGCCAGCGCGCGGCCAGCGTGAATTGACTGATCGCCAACACCGCGCCTCCCACGTCGCCGATCGACAGATTCATTTTCCCGGCGTCGTCGCTGAAGATCCGCAATGCCAATGTCTTTCTGGCAAGGAATTTAACGTCTTCGTGGCTGTCCCCAGGTTCGGCACAGACGAGCACCATGAATCCCTTTTCAATGGCGCCGACGGTATCATTGTCAATGGTGACGCTGGCTTCGCTTACGCGCTGGATCAGCAGTTTCATGAGTAACCCGTTCCTCGTTATATGCCGGCACCGGCCTCTATCTCGCCGGTCATGCGCAGGACCCGTTCCAACAGTTCATGCAGGTGTGGTTCCCGATATCCATGCTTTTCCAGTGCGCCGACTGTATTGATCAGATAGTCACGATTGAGGCCGGCATCGCCCCGCGCCCGCAATATGACCCGTGCGGCCTGGTCCTGGTCCAGGGCACCCGCAAAATGGGGATGGTCCGGATCGGCGACGAAACAATGGGCCGCTACCGTGCGTCCATCGGCCAACCGGACGGGAAGGTGTGCCGGCTGATAGGCATAGCCGCGTAATTCGCGTTCTTCCAGATAAGCCGCGGTTTCCGGCCAGTCCGCGTCGGTAACGCGAAATGCCATTCCGTCGCAGTGGGCACCGTCCCGAGCCGCAAGCCCAAGGACAAGACCGCGCCGGTCGGGTGTCCCGCGATGATGTTCGGACCAGATGCAGAAGCTGCGTTCATACCCGTCCAGAACGGCCGGTGACGCTTCGGCATGCGGGAAGCCTGGCCGCCACATAAGCGACCCATAACCAAATACCCAGATGACGTTTTCATGATAGGATTGATGCCACATTACCCCGATCTGAAGGGCTATGCGGGTTTGCGTCAAGTCGCGAAGACCATTCGATTTGCCGCGTCCTTGGAAACGGGTTACAAGGCCGCGACTTGGTTGGGGCGGTTCGGTGGGAGAATTGATTTCATGGCTGAAATCCTCGTCATTGACGATGACGTACACACGTTGGATCTTGTCACATCCATTCTGGAAGCGGCTGGTCACACTGTCGAACGCGTAAGCGACGGGCAGGGTGGTGTCGATGCAGTTCTGAACGGCGATGTCGTGCCGGATCTGATCGTCACCGACCTGAATATGCGCGGGGTTTCCGGCTGGGATGTGGTCCGCCAGATTCGCGAGGGAATGCCAGAATCCAGCACGCCGATCCTGGCCCTCTCGGCCTTCACGACCGCCCAGGATCGGGACGAAGCATTCAAGGCTGGCTGTACAGCCTATGAAAATAAACCGATCGATCGGGACCGGTTCGTCGCACGGATCGACCGCCTGTTGGCTGCGAAATAGTTCGCCGGTCCGACCCGGACGGTCAGATCGGAAAACGAAGCGTCGTTTTCACCGAACTCATCGACATGACGGACGTGAAATGGGCGATGTTCTTGTTGTCGAAAAAGACCCGTCTCGTGAACTCTTCGTAATCCTCTACGGATCGCGCGGTTACCACCAAAACGAAGTCTGCTTCGCCCATCGTGTAATAGCATTGCTGTACTTCGGGCAGAGTCTGCATTTGTCGTTTGAATCCATCGACGGCGTCGTGACGGCCATGCGCAAGCCGGACTGTCACGATCAACGTGACGCGACCGCCCAATGCCGCCGGGTTCAGAACGGCGATTTCCTTCCGGATCACACCTGCCTGACGCAGCCGCTTCAGCCGTCGCTGTACGGCTGTGGCAGAAAGCCCGACCTGCGCCCCCAAGGAATCGGTGGTTTGTCGAACATCGTCCTGGACCAGTGCCAGAATTTTGAGGTCGAATTCGTCAAGTTCCATAGCGTTTGCAGTTTTTCAGATCTTTTCATAAGAAAACAGATGTTTATCGGCGAATTACTGGCCTGATTTACATATTTTCTGCAGTTTGATGGGCGATACTGCGCGATCGCTCGTTTATGGGGGAGTTTGAATAGATGACGTTGCAGGCACGGACGGACATTGCCGGAACACCGGTCCCGTGGCGGGGAATCTGTTTCGGGCTTGCCGCCGCTGCGATCTGGGGGGCTTGGCCGGTCGCATCGCGCTATGGCGTGCAGCAGAGTTTGGATGCGTTGGATATCACATTCATCCGGTTTGCCGTCGCAGGCGCGATATTGCTACCGGTCCTGGTCCGCAGGGGATGCGGGCAAATCGGATGGCTGCGTGCGGTGTTGCTATCGCTCGGGGCAGGCGCGCCTTATGTTCTGGTTTCCGTATTCGGGTTGGAGTTCGCACCCGCTGGCCATGCTGGCATTGTCATTCCCGGTGTGATGCTGACAGCGTCGATTCTGGGCGGTTGGTATTTGTTGGGTGACCGTCCAGACAGACATCGGTGGCTTGGCCTTGCGGCCATTCTGTCCGGACTTCTGCTTCTGGGCTTTGCATCCGGTGGTGCAGGTACCGCAACTCAATCCGGACTTGCTGGTGGGCACCTTCTTTTTGCCGTCGGCGGGGTTATGTGGGCAAGCTATACGGTCCTGGTGCGCCGATGGCAGGTCGAACCCGTACAGGCGACCGCACTTGTATCCGTCCTGTCGTTCGTTGGCTTTGCGCCCTACTACCTGTTTGCAAAAGGTACCGTACTTCTGGCGGCACCGGTCGGCGAACTGCTGTTCCAAGCGGTCGCGCAGGGTTTGTTTGCCGGCGTTCTGGCGCTGATTTTCTACACAAAGGCGGTCGCGGCACTGGGGGCCGCCCGCGGCGCACTTTTTGCCGCCCTGGTTCCCGGCCTGGCGATGGTATTCGCTTACCCCGTTTTGGGTGAGGTTCCGGGCCCGGCACAGGTCTGTGGGTTGGTACTTGCAACGGGCGGCATGTTGCTTGCGCTGGGCGTGGCACGGATGGGCCGCCTGCGACGATAGGCGTCTATTTTCAGGACTTGGAAATCGTTCCGTCTGTCGGTACGGTCGCGATTAATGTTGCACTGCAAAGAAGCAAAGCGGCAAGCCAGCCCCAGGGAGTGTACCAATGACCAATAACAGTCTTTCCGCGGCGTCCACGGGCGTCGAACTGACCGGCACGCTGACATCCGAATACAAGGAAATCCTGAGTGAGGAAGCGCTGGGTTTCATCGCCACCCTGGAACGCAAGTTCGGTGGCCGTCGCCATGAACTTCTGGCCGCGCGCGATGCCCGTCAGGCGCGGATCGACGCGGGGGAACTTCCGGACTTTTTACCTAAAACCGCCGATGTCAGGGCCGGGGACTGGAAAATCGCCCCGCTGCCGGAGGACCTGAAGGATCGCCGCGTCGAAATTACCGGACCGACAGACCGCAAGATGGTCATCAACGCCCTGAATTCCGGTGCATATTGCTTTATGGCGGACCTCGAAGACTCGAACTGCCCGACCTGGGACAACATGATCGGCGGGCAGATCAATCTGCGGGACGCGGCGCGCCGACAGATCGATTTCACCGACCCGAAAAGCGGCAAGACCTATGCGCTGAAGGACAGGATCGCGACGCTTCTGGTGCGGCCGCGGGGCTGGCATCTGGATGAAAAGCACATCCTGATCGACGGCAAACCGGCGGCAGGCGGTATTGTCGATTTCGCGCTTTACTTCTTCCACAATCACGCGGCGCTGAAAGCCGCCGGCACAGGCCCGTATTTCTATCTGCCAAAGATGGAAAGTCATTTGGAAGCAAGGCTTTGGGACGACATCTTCGTGGACGCGCAGAATCTCCTGGGCGTCCCGCAAAAGACCATCAAGGCGACCGTCCTGATCGAAACCATTCTGGCGGCATTCGAAATGGACGAAATCCTCTATGAGCTTCGGGACCATTCGGCGGGCCTGAACTGCGGGCGCTGGGACTACATCTTTTCCATCATCAAGAAGTTCAGAAAGAATCCGGACTTCCTGATGCCCGACCGGTCCCAGGTGACGATGACGGTGCCGAACATGCGCGCCTATTCCCTGCTGGCGATCAAGACCTGTCACAAGCGCGGCGCGCCGTGCATCGGTGGCATGGCGGCCCAGATCCCTGTGAAGGGGGATGAGGCCGCGAACGCCGAAGCCTTTGCCAAGGTGAAGGCGGATAAGGAGCGCGAGGCGAACGACGGTCACGACGGCAGCTGGGTGGCGCATCCGGGGCTGGTTCCAGTCGCACTGGAGGCATTCAATGCGGTTATGAAGGGACAGAACCAGATCGACCGGCAGCGCGACGATGTATCCGTGTCGGCGGCGGACCTTCTTGCCGTGCCGGAAGGAACGATTACGGACCAGGGCGTGCGTATGAACATCCAAGTCGGCATCCGCTACACGGAAGCGTGGCTTGGCGGCAATGGATGCGTGCCGCTGTTCAACCTGATGGAAGACGCAGCCACCGCCGAAATTTCCCGCGCGCAACTTTGGCAATGGGCGAAGCTTCAGGCCAAGACAGCGGACGGTACCGCGCTGAGCCGCGATGCGGTGTCCGCCCTGATTGCAGAGGAAGTGGGGAAAATCCGCGACGACCTTGGCGAATACTATGGCCGGACCCGTTTCGATCAGGCGGCGGAACTGTTTGAGAAAATGGCCCTTGCGGAAGATTTCCCTGTATTCCTGACATTACCCGCATACGAAATGGTCATAGCGGACGGCGGATAAATCCGCCGCAAGTCGGGAAAGGGCGGTATCCGGTGCGCTTTACACTGCTGCTTGCATTCATCGGTGCGTTGCTGATAGTCGCCGCGTTTCTGCCCGCGCAGGCATATGATGGTGGCGGTTGGTCCGAACCACGATCAGTTGATGAACGCAACGAGCAGCACATTCGTGCCCATTGATCCCTGGACGACCGGCTGAATCGCCGCTTAATTCGAAGGGACTTGTCCGCGACAGACGAAATCGGCCAAATTTATGAACACGCGGCGGAATTTCTACCCAACCATCTTTGCCGCCGTCTGGACAATCCTTTCGGTTGGCCTGATCCCGTCAGACGTGTCGGCACAACGCGAAGAACCCGTGATGCAAGACTGCGTGCCAGAAACAGCCACTCTGCCGCCCGCGATTCGTTTCGACGGTGGCTACGACCCTGACGACGTGGTGACAATCGCGGCCGTGGGCGATGTTCTGTTGCATGACGTCGTCCAACGGCAGGTTGCGCGCATCGGGTATGAAGATTTGTGGGCCGGTGTCGCCCCAATCCTTCGTTCCGCGACCCTGACCTATGCCAATCTGGAAGGATCGGCGGCCCAGGGTGTATTGATGAATGGACGTGATGCGCCACCGTCCGCGGACCGATACGACAACCGCATCTTCACAGGATATCCGCAGTTCAACTATCACCCGGATCTGATTTCGGCGCTGGTGGATCTGGGCGTCGATGTGGTTTCGACCGCGAACAACCATTCACTGGACCGTCTGGCGCTGGGCGTGGACAGGACCATTGAAGCGTTGGAAAATGCGGGGCTTCCCTATACCGGAACCAGGCATCGCGACCGCCCGGGCCAAGCGTTCCACACGCTGACGACGGCGCGGTCCGAATCCGGCCGGGAATACACGATCGCATGGCTGGCCTGTACCTATGGAACCAACGATATCCCGGATCCGAATGATCAGGTCCTGTTTTGTTTCGAACACACGGACCGCGTGCTGCCGGCGATTGCGGAACTGCACCACGACCCGGCAATCGACGCGGTCATTCTGACGCCCCACTGGGGCACCGAATACACCCATGTTCCAGAAGAACGCCAGACCCGCCTTGCGCGAGCGGCGATTGCGTCCGGCGCGACGGCGGTCATCGGCGCGCACCCGCATGTGATACAGCCCGGCGAACGCTATGTGTCCTATGACGGGCGGGAAGGGTTCATTTTCCAGTCGCTGGGCAATTTCGTGTCGAACCAGCGATCCCTTGCCCGGCGGACCAACCTGATCCTGACGCTGGCATTGGCGCCCGACCCGTCAGGCGGTGGGAACAGGCTGCGCGTCGTGTCCCAACGGCATATCCCGACGCGGGTCGACCACTATATGGGTAGTGATGGCGCGACGATCGGCGTGCGGGTAATGGATGGGCGGGATTCCGACCGCCCCAGCCGAGAACTCTATGACCGGCTGTTAAGCCCGCAGGACGCCATTGGCCCCGATCAGATGGATTGGTACCGGCGGGGCTGTGCCCCCTAGGCGACGGCCTTCGCGGCGTTTGCGATCGACTGAAAGAACTGAAGCCCATCGGTGCCGCCGGAAATCGGGTCAGTCGCATTTTCCGGGTGCGGCATCATGCCAAGGACATTACCGCGTTCGTTCAGGATACCGGCAATATTGTTCACGGAACCGTTCAGGTTCGTCTTGGCGCTGACCTTGCCATGATCGTCGCAATAGCGGAAAGCGACGCGCCCTTCCGATTCCAGCATGTCCAGCGTGTTTTCGTCTGCGAAATAGTTGCCCTCATTATGGGCGACGGCGACCCGCAGGACGGTGCCTTCCGGGATATCGGCGGTGAACGGCGCAACGGTCGTTTCGCAGCGGATATGCGTCATCTTACAGATGAATTTCAATCCGGCATTGCGCATCAGGACACCGGGCAGAAGGCCGGTTTCGGTCAGTACCTGGAAACCGTTGCAGACGCCCAGTACCGGAACCCCGCGATCCGCCTGTTCCTTGACCGCGCGCATGATGGGGGAATTCCCGGCCATCGACCCGCAGCGCAGGTAGTCGCCATAGGAAAAACCGCCCGGGACGATGATCAGGTCATACCCCGCCAGGTCGGATTCGCCGTGCCAGACCATTTCCGGGCGCCGTCCACAGGCGCGTTCGATCGCGTCGGCCATGTCGCGTTCGCGGTTGGTACCGGGAAAGACGGTGATCGCGCTGCGCATCTTCTGTCCCTCCGGATCAGTCGATCAGTTCAATCGAATAGTCTTCGATGACCGTGTTGGCCAGTAGCTTGCGGCACATGTCATCCAGCTGTTTTTCCGCGGCCGTGCGGTCCGTGCCGTCCAGTTCGATTTCAATCAGCTTACCCTGACGGACCTCGCCGACACCTTCAAAGCCCAGCCCGTTCAGCGCATGGCCGATTGCCTTGCCCTGCGGGTCCAGAACGCCGCGTTTCAGGGTCACCGTCACATTGGCTTTCATGATTGTTGCTCCCGTTTCCGCGTCCGCGCGCGGAGCTCGTTCGATATTACGATTCGCCGTCGATCGCTTCGACATTGGCGCCTTCCGGCAGGACACCCAGCCGGCGCGCCACTTCACGATAGGCGTCTTCGACATTGCCAAGGTCGCGGCGGAACCGGTCCTTGTCCATCTTCTCGCCCGTCTGGATGTCCCACAGGCGCATGTTGTCGGGGCTGATTTCATCCGCTAGCACTATGCGCATGTCGCCGTTTTCGTCGTAGATGCGCCCGAACTCCAGCTTGAAGTCCACCAGCTTGATCCCGATCCCCAGGAACATGCCGGACAGGATGTCGTTGATCCGAAGCGACATAGCCAGGAAGTCGTCGATATCCTGCGGGCTGGCCCAACCGAAGGCGGTTATATGTTCTTCGGCGATCAGCGGATCGCCCAGTTCATCGGACTTGTAGCAATATTCGACAATCGACCGTGGCAGCAGGGTGCCTTCCGGAATGCCAAGCCGTTTCGCCATGGAGCCGGCCGCGACATTACGGATGATCACTTCCACCGGGATGATTTCGACTTCCCGTATCAGCTGTTCTCGCATATTGAGGCGGCGAATGAAATGGGTCGGTATTCCCAGATCCTGAAGGCGCAGCATCAGGAATTCGGAAATGCGGTTGTTCAGCACGCCCTTGCCGGTAATCGTGCCTTTCTTCTGATTGTTGAAGGCGGTCGCGTCGTCCTTGAAATAGGCGACAAGCGTCCCCGGTTCCGGCCCTTCGAAGATTACCTTCGCCTTGCCTTCGTAAATCTGTCTGCGTCGTGCCATTTAGGTCCCCGAAATCCGGATCGTCCGATCCGCCGAACAGCTGGAGAGAATGGTCCAGCGTATAGCAACGCCGCCGCCATTTCACAATCGTTGCGGCAATTCGCCCGGGGGGGCAATTTTCGGGCCCTCCAGGGGGCTTCAATCGTTGAACCTGCCGGGCTTACGTCCTACATAAGGCGGGCAAACAACAAAGGCGTTTCGAAGGGGGCAGGGCATGAGCCAGTTCGACGATCGGGAAAAAAGTTTTGAAGCGAAGCAGGCACGCGACAGCGAGCTTGAATTCAAGGCAATGGCCCGACGCAACAAGCTGTTGGGCTTCTGGGCGGCTGAGCTGCTGGGGCTTAGCGGCGACGATGCCGACAGCTATGCCAAGGAAGTCGTGATGTCCGATTTTGACGAACCGGGCGACAATGACGTGCTGCGCAAGGTCTTGGGCGACCTTCAGGCCAAGGGCGTTGATACGTCCGAACATCTGGTGCGCAAACAGATGGACGCACTGCTGGGCACCGCGATGGAACAGGTCCGCAGCGAAAGCTGACCGTCGTCCGCCACGGCGGACACGCCCCCGGCATTCCAAAGAAAAACTATTCCGGCAGGGGTGCCAGTTGCGGCGCCTCGCCCAGGTCCGGTACCGCATCGACCGATGGCGCGGTGTCTGCGTTCGTTTCCGCCGCTTCGTTCAAAGTTTCGCGCAAAAGGAACGAGAAATCCGGCGACAGCAATGCGCCGTCGCGAATGTCATTGATGACTTCAATCAGGTCCGTTGTCTGGTTCGACATGGCAATCGCAACCGCCGCCAATCCGATCGCCTTTGCCGCCCCGAACCCGATCTTTTCCGTCACCTCCTGCCCGAAACCCGGATCGCCCAGCCGCCCGGCTGCCGCCGCAACCCGTATCAGCGCCTGATAGCGCGGGACATCAAATCCGCCGTCCGGTGTGCGCGGATAGGGACCACCCGTCGGCGGTTCGGGAATGCGCGCCGCAGTGTCGTATGCCCCTAGAAGATCCCCCGCCGCAAGCTGTGCCAGTGATATGGCCATCAGTGCTTCGTCGAACCCTTCGCGGTCACGATGTTCGAAGGTCGTGCGATAGGCGGCGCTGATCGTCTTTTGCGCATCATCAATGCGTCCACGCCGAGCTTCTGCGATTGCAACCTGCACCAATGCGTGGACCTGCTGAAGGTCGCCCGGCATTTCTTCCGCCAGATCGCGGGCGCGTGCGAAGATCGCCTGATCCGCGCTTTGCGTACCGCCGCGGATCTGTGCGGTCAGGACGGCGTCCAGGGCATCCGGAATATAGCGCGGAATGAAGGGAAAACCGGTCGGATCCAATGCTTCGGCCAGGATGGCGCTTGCGCCGACCGGGTCTTCTTCCAGTCCACGGCCCAGGGCGACCGGCCCCATGACCTGCGCGCGCATGCCGACAAAAGGAATGTATTCCTTCAGGACGAACGCTTCCTGAAGCTTGCCCTGCGCAATCAGTGTCTGTCCCATGTTCAGCAGAGCCTCGGCCCGGGGAACTTCCTCAGTGATCTGGAATGCCAGATCAAACGCATCCGCCAGTCGCCCGACTGCCGTCAGTCGTTCGACCAGAAATGCAAATACGTCGAACCGTTCCTGCTGATCGATGATCCGTTCCGATTCCTCCATCGCCAGTCGGAACAGGGGGACTGCGGCGTCGATGTTGCGTTGACCAAGCGCGCCCGCCACCGCGCCCAGTGCCCGCGCCCGGAATGCCCCTTCGGGGATCAGGCGGACCACATCCATACCGCCGCGCTGGTTGCCCGCTTCCACCAGCTTCGCTGCCAGATGTGTCATGGCCGCGAAGCGGCCTTCTTCCGGACCGTTTATGATTTCATTCTGCACCAGGGTGAATGTCGCCTGCGCGCCGGTTGCGTCTTCCGCAGCCAGCTGCAATCCACCGATTTCGATCAGAAGCGCGATGCGTTCTTCGCCGCCTTCGGGAAGGGTCGCGGCGACCCCCGCGGCCTCGCTCAGGATCTGGGCCGCGAGTGCCAGATTGGCGGGATTCCGGCCCTGTGACAGGCCGATATCTGCGATTTCCTGCAGCTTCGATATCTGAAGGAACGTGTCGGGGATCAACCTGGATGTGCGCGTTGCATCTTCCAGAAAGGCCAGATCCGCCAATTGAATGGCCGCGATCGACAATGCTTCGCCGCCATCGCGTTGTGACGGCATCTCGGTCAGTATCTCAATTGCCTGAAAAACCCAGTCGCGGGACTTTTCGCGATCTTCCTCCACCACGGCGACATAGTCGGCGATCCAAAGGTAGGATCGTGCACGCCACAATGGGTCGGCGATGCGCCCTGCGATATCGACCGCTTCCACGGCCTGTCGGCGGGTCAGATAGGCCCGCACCACCCCGCTTTGTGCAAGGCCGACGTCTTCGTCCGTGTCCAGGGCGGCAATTGCCAGGAACTGCAACCGCAGCAGCGCATCGGAAAGAATGGCCAGTGTGACGGGGTCGATATCGCTGGCCGTAAAGTCATCGCCCGGGTTGAAGGACGGTTCTTCGATCTGTTCTTCAACCGCTTCCGGTTCGTTCAGTGTTTCCTGTGCCTTGGCGGTGGGAAAGACGACCGCAACGGATGCAACAAGGAGCGGCGCCGCCAGAAAGGAAGCGCCAGCCAGCTTAACCGAATACGCGATCCAGGATCGTGTCCACATGCTTTACGTGGTACCCCAAGTCGAACAATGCGTCGATGGTGTCGGGCTGCAAATGGCGCGCCACTTCTTCATCCTGCTTTAGCAGATTCTGAAACGACGAACCGGTCTTCCAGCTTTCCATCGCATTGCGCTGGACCGCGCGATAGGCGTCTTCACGGCTCATCCCTGCCTGTGTCAGCGCCAGCAGCACCCGCTGGGAATTGTGAAGTCCGCCCAGACTGTCCAGGTTCGCCTGCATGCGTTCGGGGTAAACGACCAGATTTTCCACCACACCCGCAAGCCGGTTCAATGCAAAGTCCAGCGTTACCGTCGCATCCGGCCCGATCATTCGTTCGACGGAAGAATGGGAGATATCCCGTTCGTGCCACAGGGCCACATTTTCCATTGCCGGGATCGCGTGGGACCGGACGATGCGGGCAAGGCCCGTCAGGTTTTCAGTCAGCACCGGGTTACGCTTGTGCGGCATTGCCGACGAACCCTTCTGCCCGGGGGAGAAATATTCTTCCGCCTCCCGGACTTCGGTGCGCTGAAGGTGGCGGACTTCGGTCGCCAGATTTTCAATCGAGCTGGCGATGACGGCCAGTGCCGCGAAAAAGGCGGCATGGCGGTCGCGCGGTATGACCTGCGTCGACATTGGTTCCGGCGTAAGGCCCAACTTGCTCGCGACATGGGCTTCCACGCGGGGGTCGATGTTGGCGAACGTGCCGATTGCACCCGAAATCGCACAGGTGGCGATGTCCGCCCGGGCTGCGGTCAGGCGGTCGCGGTTGCGGCGAAATGCGGCGTAATGGCCGGCCAGTTTGACCCCGAATGTCGTCGGTTCGGCATGGATGCCGTGGGACCGGCCGATGCAGACCGTGTCCTTGTGTTCGCGTGCCCGTTTTTCCAGCGCCGCCAGTACCCGGTCCAGGTCGGCCAACAGGATGTCCGCAGCCTGCGTCAATTGCACCGCAAGGCACGTGTCCAAAACGTCGGATGACGTCATGCCCTGGTGGATGAAGCGGGAATGTTCGCCGACATGGTCTGCCAGTTCCGTCAGGAAGGCGATAACATCGTGCTTCGTCTCGCGTTCGATTTCGTCAATCTTTGCGATGCGTTCCGGCGTGTAGGGTTTGTCACCCCCGGCCCAGACCGCCTGTGCGGCTTCCTTCGGAATGACCCCCAGGTCCGCCAATGCATCGCAGGCGTGCGCTTCGATTTCGAACCAGATGCGAAAACGGTTCGCCGGTTCCCAGATATCCGACATTTCCTTGCGGCTGTAACGCGGGATCATGGTCTCTTACTCTCCAGTTTCGGTGTGCGTCGCCGGTGCGGCGGCTTGTGTCTGTTGGTGAAAGGAAATGTTGAAAGCGATCGAAATGCGCGTGCCTTCGCCGCGGAACGGGTCGACGAAATGTTTCAACCAGCTTGGGAACATAACGATCAGGCCTGGCTTGGGGTCGATCACGATCTTGTCGCCGAACGGCTCGCCCGGGAATTGGATCATTTCCACGGCGGTCCGGGGGTCGACAAAGGAAAGGGTTCCGTTGAAGTCTGTGTCGTCTTCGTCGCGTTCGCCCACGTCAATGTAAAGAACGCCCGATACCAGACTTGAATGGTGGGTGTGCATCCGGTGATAGCCACCGCGTCTGGACACATTGGCCCAGGCCGTGACGACGGCATTGCCGGCCGGCACCTGACCGCCGTTCAGTGAGCTCAGGAACTCCTTCAGCATTTCCCCGATCAGGGGTTTTACACCGGCTACAGGCGCGTCCGGCCAGTCCATCAGGTCAGTTTCAGAATGCCAGCCCTTGACCAGGGCCTTTCGAATTCCCTTCGGGTCGGCCATTTCCCGGGCAAGGATGACGTCCTTCAGGCCCGACAAAAGCGCGCTGTCGTCCAGCCGCCGGGACAGGATCGGCGTTGGCCAGGCCAGGATAAGACCGTTGGAAAATTCCTGATGCAGGGCCATGGGGGCTTTCCAGCCGTCCTTACGGTTCGGGGCGTCGGGGATCGATGCCGTTCTAATGCCGGATTCCGCGGACGGCAAGGGCCGGCTCCGGCTGATGTCAGCCCTTTTCCTGTCGCAGAAACATGTCCAGCTTCAGCGGGACGCTGTGTCCCAACCACATCGGTGCATCACGATGGTCGTACAGATCGTCGCCCGTCAGCGGATGTACAAAGACAATCAGTGCGCCGCGATTGACGTTTAGCCAGGGGACGACCGATGCGAACTGTTCCGTTGGGAACTTCAGCTGGCAGCTCCACATCGGGTGGGGGCCCACCTCGCGTTCATGCATGCGGCCCATTTCAACGCCGAAGCGCTTTACCGCCGCCTCGCACAGGACGCGGGCATCGCCGATGCTGTCCGCATCGTAATAGACATGGGCGTGATAGCCGCCGATATCGGATACATCTGTCATGGGCGAAGTTTAGCGCGCGCCGCGTCCACCAGAAAGCCCGAACCTTGACCGTTTGGCCCGACGCGCGTAGCTAAACGGCCATTCTCAAGGCATCAAGGGTTCGGTCGATGAAGAAAGCGCTGATCACCGGGATCACCGGGCAGGACGGGTCCTATCTGGCCGAGTTCCTGTTGGCGAAAGGGTATGAAGTCCACGGCATCGTGCGCCGGGCATCCACCTTCACCACCGAACGGATCGACCATATCTATCAGGACCCGCATGAAAGCCACCTGCGCCTGAAGCTGCATTACGGGGACCTGGCGGACGGGACGGGCCTGCGCCGCATCCTGGAACAGGTCGCCCCGGACGAGATTTATAACCTGGGCGCGCAAAGCCATGTGCGCGTCAGCTTCGACCAGCCGGAATATACCGCCGATGTGGTCGGGACGGGGACCTTGCGCCTTTTGGAGGCTGCACGCGACTATATCCGCGGGTCGGGCAAGAACGTGCGCATCTATCAGGCCGGCAGTTCCGAAATGTTCGGCGCCGCCGCCCCGCCGCAGAGCGAGGCAACGGCCTTTTACCCGCGCAGCCCTTATGCGGTGGGCAAGGTGGCCGGTTTCTGGTTCGCGACCAACTATCGCGAAGCCTATGACATGTTCGTGGCGAACGGCATCCTGTTCAATCATGAAAGCCCGCGCCGGGGGGAAACCTTCGTCACACGCAAGATCACGCGTGCCGTCGGGCGCATCAAGCTGGGCCTTCAGGACAAGCTCTATCTGGGAAATCTGGATGCAAAGCGCGACTGGGGCTTTGCGGGCGACTATGTCGAAGCCATGTGGCGCATGCTGCAAACGGACCGTCCGGACGATTATGTCGTCGCAACCGGCACCGCCTATTCCGTGCGCGATTTCCTGGAATCGGCATTCGGCTATGCCGGTCTGGACTATCAGGCGCATGTCGAGTTCGACGCCCGCTATCTTCGCCCGACGGAGGTGGACCACCTGCTGGGCGACCCGACGAAGATCAAGAAGGACCTGGACTGGGAACCAAAAGTCGGGTTTCAGGAACTGGTCGAAATGATGGTCGATCACGACATGGAAGCCGCACAGCGGGAACGCACGCTGGTCGACGCCGGCCATTCGGTTCCCAAGCGCGCGGAGGGCTGATCCGCAGATGAGCGATACCGGGACAAACGCGACGCCGAACGACAGGGTGTTCGTTGCCGGCCATCGCGGATTGGTCGGGTCTGCCGTTGTGCGTGCCCTGGAAGCGGCAGGTTACCGGGATATCATTGTGCGCACATCCCGCGAACTGGACTTGCGGGACCAGCGTGCGGTCTTTGATTTTTTCCAAGAGACGACGCCCCGGTACGTGGTTTGCGCGGCGGCAAAAGTCGGCGGCATTCTGGCCAACAGCACCTATCCCGGTGATTTCATCCACGACAATCTGGCAATCCAGACCAACGTGATCGAAGCCTGCCGGCGCACGGATGTATCCAAGCTGATTTATCTGGGGTCCAGTTGCATTTATCCGAAGCATGCACCACAGCCGATGAAGGAAGAACACCTTCTGACCGGCCCGCTGGAGCCGACGAACGAAGCCTATGCGATTGCAAAGATTGCGGGCCTGAAGATGTGCGAGGCCTATGCCCAGCAGTTCGGCCTGCGGTCGGTCACGCTGATGGCAACCAACCTGTATGGTCCCGGCGACAATTTCGACCTTGAGAAAAGCCATGTGATTCCGGCCCTTTTGCGCAAGGCCCATGACGCAAAGGAAGCCGCGGCCGAAACTATTCCGGTCTGGGGAACGGGAACGCCGCTTCGGGAGTTCCTACATGTGGACGATATGGCGGCGGCAGCGCGGTTTTGCCTGGAACGGGACATTCCGCATTCCATGGTCAATGTCGGGTCGGGGGACGAAATTTCGATAGCCGATCTAACGCGCCTGATATGCCGTGTGGTCGGGTTCGACGGTGACCTGTCTTTCGACAGATCCAAGCCGGACGGAACCCCGCGAAAGCTGGTCGATGTCTCTCGCTTGAATGGTTTGGGATGGAAGGCGGGCATTCCGCTGGAGCAGGGGCTGGCAGACACCTATCGCTGGTACCTGCAGTCGACGGATACCAGACTACAGGCATGATCAGCGGATCCCGTCTTGCGGCCGCTTTCGGTCTTCTTATATCCATTTGGGTCGGCGCGGGCGATCCGCTGGGGCTCGGTCCCGACGGGGCACCGGTCGCCGGCCTGACCCTGGCGGCAATTACACTTTATGCGACCGGAATCGTGGCCGAACATCTGACGGCCCTTTTGTTTTTTGCCGTCGCCATGATTTTTGCGGTCGCGCCGCCATCGCTCGTTTTTTCCGGTTTTGCGACCCAGGCATTCTGGCTGGTCCTTTCCGGTCTGGTCATTGGCGCGGCCATACATGCAACAGGTCTTGGCGCACGCGTCGCACGATTGTTGAGCCGCCTTTTCCCGCAAAGTTATGCCGGGTTGCTGGGTGGGCTTGCATTCGTTGCCATGGCGATTTCCTTCTTCATGCCGTCCAGCATGGGACGGATCGTGCTGCTGATGCCGATCGCCCTTGCGCTGGCCGACCGCTATGGATTGGCCGAAGGGACAAAGGCGCGCGCCGGCATTGCCCTTCTGACCGGTTTCTGTTGTTTCAACGCACCGAACGGAATACTGCCCGCGACGGTGCCGAACATGGTCTTCATCGGCGCGGTGCAGGACGCTTATGGCTTTGCGCCGCTATATGGCGAATGGCTGCTGCTTCATTTCCCGTTCCTGGGGGCCTTCAAGGCGCTTGTCATCTTTGCGGTCGCCTGGCTTCTGTTCCGCGGGCCGGTTGCGCCATCCAATGACACAATGGCGGAAGAACCCTGGACGGGCGCGGAAAAGCGTCTGGCCGCGATATTGGTGTTTGCCCTGGTCGGGTGGGCGACGGATGTGGTCCACGGTATCTCCCCTGCCTGGATCGGGCTTGCGGCGGCCATATTGGCGCTTCTGCCGGGTGTTGGAGTTCTGGGCCGCGACGCGTTCAAGAAAATCGATGCCGCGCCGCCGATCTATGTGGCGGGCATCCTGGCATTGGGGGCATTGATTGCCGACAGTGGCTTGGGCGCCAGATTGGGCGCGGAAATGGCGGCAATACTGCCTCTCGCGCCGGGACAGGACCTCTTGAACTACTATTCTCTGGCTTTCGGCGGCGGCGTCACGTCACTGTTCACCACCATGCCAGGGCTGCCCGCTGTTATGGTGCCTCTGGCTGAACCGCTGCGGGAGGCGTCGGGTTTTCAGCTGGAAACCATGTTGGCGACGGTGGTTCTGTCCTATTCAACGACAATTCTGCCGTACCAGGCGCCGCCGATCATTCTGGCCATGAGTCTGTCCGGTGCGGAAATGGGGGATGCGGTTAAGCTGGTAGGCTGCGTCGCCATTGTCAGCTATGCCGTGATCCTGCCGCTGAATTTTGTGTGGTGGCAGATTCTGGGGTTGCTTTAGCCCGTTTCCGCCGGATGATCCGCAAGGCTTTCGTAATATGCCCTTGCGCCTGGATGCATCGGGACAAGCCGCCCCGGGCGGCCCTGCTCGACGGTGGGGAATACATGCCCGGGATTGTTCAGATTGAACAGTTCCGCCGTCGTTCCCTGCCACAGGGCGCGAGTGATGGCTTCCACCAATTCCGCGTCCTGGCTTTCGCGGACGACCCATTGAACGCCCAGATTGACCGTGCTGACGGCGTCATAGCCGCGGTAGGCGTTGGTCGGAATTTCGCCGCCGACCAGAAAGGGAAAGAAGCCGCGCAAGAAATGAAGGACGGTTGGTTCAACCGGCAGGAAACGGATATCCATTTCTTCCGTCAATTCATCGACAGCATCCATCGGTGCCCCGCCCATCGCGAACAGGGCGTCAATGTCACCCGCGATCAACTGGTCGGCCGCCGACCCATGTTGCAGGTAGACGGCGTGGATGTCGTTTTCCTCGATCCCGTGGAACCGAAGCATCACATCGACGAACCGCGGCGTGCCGCTGTCCATCGTCCCCTTCGAAATCGTGCGCCCGGCAAGGTCCCGAATGGACATGATCCCGGAATCCGCCCGCACGATGATGTGCATGGAGACCGGCAGAAGGTCCGCTATGACGCGCAAATCTTCGACCTGACCTTCCGCGCCGAACGGACCGCCGCCCTTGTGCGCCCAATAGGCCATGTCCGAATGGACCAATGCCGAATCCAAAAGGCCGTTTTTCAGGTCCTGAATGCCGGATATCGAGCCGCTGCGTGACTGGGCGACCGCAATCAAACCCGGAACGCCGCAGATACCCCCTTCGTCGCAGGGGCTTGAACCCGGCGGTCTGCTGATGCCGGCCGATATGGCGGTGCCAAGACTGTAAAGCGTTTCGGCCGTAGGGCCCGTGCCGATGCGAAAGAAGGTCAGTGCCCCGTCGGCACGCAAGGCCCCGAATGGCCATAACGACAGGCCGAACCCGGCCAGCCCCGCCCCAAGCAGACGCCTGCGGTCGGGCTGCGTTGTTGCGGGATCGGCGTTTTTTTTGGTGGGCATCGGATGCCTTGTTCAGCGAAAGGAGGTGTATACCGGTTCTACGCCTGCATGTGGGGCGGCGTCAATTCCGCGAACCGGAATTATACCGGTCCCAATGGGTTGTCTTGCCGGATCAATTCGCAAGCAGGCCGTGACTTCGCGCGTGTGCGTGGACAAGGGCATAGACAGTTTGCATGGTGGGGCAGGGGACCTGGACCTTATTCGCTGCGGCGATGACACCGCCCAGGATTGCTTCCAGCTCGATCGCGCGGCCACGGTCCGCATCCTGAAGCATCGATGTGCGGAAATCGCCAAGGCTGGCCGCGCCCTGAAGCCGTTTTTCGATACTGATGGGCAGCGCGATTTTCAGCGCCCCACACAGGTCTTCGAACTCCCGCATCATGCCCCGGCTGATATCCATTAGGCCGGGGTCGTCGCACAATTCCGTCATGGTCGCGCGGGTCACGACGGACAGCGGATTTGCCCACAGGTTTCCCATCAGCTTGTTCATCACTTCCGCCCGGATGTCGGGTGTCGGAATTGCATTGATTCCAGCCTGTTTCAGAAGTTCCGCGATTGTTTCGACCGGTATGGCCGCGTCCTTCGTTACGCCACCCAGAATCAGCTTGCGCGGGCCGACGCTGGTAATTGTGCAGGGATCGTCGACATTGGCGGCCAGATAGACCGCGCACCCCAGGACCTGATCCGGCGCGAATGTCCGGTACAACACCCCATTGGGATCGACAGGTTCAAGTACCTGATTGGCATGCGTCCCGCCCCATCCCTGGAAGAACCACCAGGGAATGCCGTTTATCGCCGGCAGGACGGTGCTGTTCGGTCCGATGAGCGGCAGAATGTTGGGCAGGGCCGGTTCGATCTGGTGTGCCTTCGTCGCGATGATGACAAGGTCTTGCGGACCGATTGTGGCCGGGTCATCGGTCGCTTCGACCTTGGAATGGGTGGTCGTACCTTTCTCGATGAAGGTAAGACCGTGGGTGCGAAGGTTTTCCGGGGTACGGCCCCTCGCGATCAGGGTCGGGCGGTGGCCCGCGTTGTAAAGAATGGCGGCCAGCGTCCCGCCGATGGCGCCGGCCCCTACAATCGCAATTCGCATTGCTGTGCCCCTTGTCAAAAAAGAAGGGGCGCCGCCGAACGATCCGGGGCGCCCCGTCAATGAAAACGAAACAGATGCTCAGTGATTGAGGATCTGGCTCAGGAACAGTTTCGTTCGGTCGTTCTGCGGATTGGTGAAGAACGGCTCCGGTTCGTTCTGTTCGACGATCTGGCCAGCATCCATGAAGATCACGCGGTTGGCGACCTGGCGTGCAAAGCCCATCTCATGGGTGACGCACAGCATCGTCATGCCGTCTTCCGCCAGTTCGATCATGGTGTCCAGAACCTCCTTGATCATTTCCGGATCAAGGGCGGAGGTCGGCTCATCGAACAGCATGATGCGCGGGCGCATGCAAAGCGACCGGGCGATGGCAACACGTTGCTGCTGACCACCGGAAAGCTGTCCCGGATATTTATTTGCCTGTTCCGGAATTTTCACCTTTTCCAGGAAGTGCATCGCCGTTTCTTCGGCTTCCGCCTTAGGAGTTTTGCGGACCCAGATCGGTGCCAGGGTGCAATTCTCCAGGATCGTCAGATGCGGGAACAGATTGAAGTGCTGGAAGCACATCCCGACTTCCGAACGGATCTTGTCGATGTTCTTCAGGTCGGAAGACAGCAACGTGCCGTCAACGGTGATCTGGCCCTGCTGATGTTCCTCCAAGGCGTTGATGCAGCGGATCAGGGTCGACTTCCCGGACCCGGACGGGCCGCAGATGACGATCCGTTCGCCCTCGAAGACGCGCAGATCGATGTCTCTCAGGACATGGAAATCGCCATACCACTTGTTCATTCCCGTGATTTCGATCGCGACCTTGTCGCTGACCTGCATTTGGCTGCGGTCGATTTCGCGTTCGGTGTTTAGTTCAGACATGATTACAAACCCTCCTTAGCGGTGCCCGGTATGCAGCTTTTTCTCCAAGTACATGGAGTACCGCGACATCGAGAAACAGCAGATGAAGAACAACAGGCCGATGAAGACAAAGAGTTCCCAATAGATGCCATTCCAGTCCGTTGTGGCACGGATGGCATTGGACAACCCGATCGGATCCAGCATACCGATGAAGACCACCAGCACCGTATCCTTAAACAGACCGATGAACGTGTTCACGATACCAGGAATGGAGATCTTCAGTGCCTGGGGCAGAATGATGAGGCGCATGGCCTTCCAGTAGTCCAGCCCAAGCGAATCCGCGGCCTCGTACTGACCCCGCGGCAAGGCGGCAAGACCGCCCCGCACGACCTCGGCGATATAGGCGGCCGAGAACAAGGTCACCATGATGATGACACGCAGCATCAGATCGAAGTTGGTGCCTGGCGGCAGGAAATAGTTCAGCAGCAACGATGCGGTGAACAGCCAGACGATCAGCGGCACGCCACGAATAACCTCGATGAAGACCACCGACGACTTGTTGATGATCAGCAGGTTGGACTGCCGCCCCAATGCCAGCACGATGCCCAGCGGCAAGGAGAGAAGAATCCCCGCGACCCCGATGACCAGTGCCAGCATGAATCCGCCGAAATCGTCGGACGGAACGAATTCCAGTTCGATCGGAACGATGGCGTTCAATCCGTCAATCACAAACCCGACGATAAGCAGCCAATACAGGACCGGGCCAACTATTGCGGCAATAAATGCCACCAGCGAGCCGGTGTATTTCGGAAGCTGCGTCAGCAGGGCGTAACCGATTGCGAAACCGATGCCGACTGCGACCGGACCCCAGAACGATCCCCCCCACAGCAGGAAATAGGCGAGGAACGGGAAAGCGACCGTCACGTACAGAAGCTTCCGGGGAAGGCCGGAAAACAGTACGGGAGCCATGGCGACCAGGAAGATGACGAACGCCAGGGTCGGGCGCCAATAGCCGTCGCTTGGATAGAAACCGAACATCAACTGGTGCCAACGATCGGTAATCACCGCGAAGCAGGAGAATGTAGCCCCTTCTCCGAATTCGATGTCCCGGATTTCGCGGCATTCGGTCAACGAACCGGCCGACCAGACCGAATTGAACAGCCACGGCAGCAGGTGCATCAGCACAAAGCCGACCGTGAGCAAGCCAATGACGGTCAGGATGCTGTTGGTTATCGAGGAGAAAAGATTCTCGCGCACCCATCCTATGGCACCAGTGGTCGACGCCGGCGGCGGCGATGCCGGTACCATTTCCTTGCGCACGAAAACCGCTGATGATTCGTGTTGTGAAGACATCGTCAGCGCTCCTTCAACTTAACAGCGTTGTTATAGACGTTCATGCCGCTTGAGATCAGAAGGCTGGCAATCAGATAGAACCCGCCTAGAAGCAGCATGCCCTCCAACTCGCGCCCGGTCTGGTTGATCGTGATCCCGCCCAGGGTCGAACGAACATCCATGTATCCGACCGCCAGCGCCAGGGACGAGTTCTTCGTCAGGTTCAGATACTGCGAGATCAGCGGCGGAATGATCACGCGCAGCGCCTGCGGCAGAATGATCAGGTTCATGGTTCGGCTGGGCCGGAGGCCAAGCGCGAACGCCGCCTCGGTCTGTCCCTTCGATACCGCCATGATCCCGCTTCGCACGTTCTCCGCGATGAAGGCGCCGGTATAGAAGGACAGTGCCAACCACAACGCGATCAGGGAGTTGCGAAGATGCAGCCCGCCGTCGAAGTTGAAGCCGGCCAATGCCGGATAGTCGAGTGAAACCGGCCGACCCAGGATGAAGTAGAAGAGAAGCGTCGGAATGAAGAACATTCCAAGAGAAATCCAGAATACCGGAAGGATTTGTCCTGTAGCCTCTTGCTTTGCTTTCGCCCAACGCCGGAACGCCCAGATCCCGATGATCGACGCGATGAATATCGCAAGAAGCGATACGAAGCCGTCTCCGGCGACGGGGGAGGGGACATAAACCCCCCGGTTTGTCACGGCGATCGACTCAAGGATCATCGATGCGTCGCCGCCTTCCCGGAAGTCGCGTGGCACGGGCATCGATTCCGTCATGACGGCAAAGATCACGAGGATCCAGAGGAGCAACGGTACGTTGCGGAACCCTTCGACGTAGACGGTCATAATGCGCGAGATCAACCAGTTGTTCGAAAGACGCAAAACCCCGGCAAATACGCCAATGACCGTTGCAAGCATACATCCCAGTACCGCGACCAGGACCGTGTTCAGAATTCCGACGATTGCCGCGCGGCCATGTGTGGATTGGGAATCGTATTCGATAATCCGCTGATTAATGTCGTAACCGGCGGGATTGGTCAGAAAACCGAAATCGATATCCTTACCCAAATTCGCCAGATTGATGACCGTATTATTGATGAGCCATCCGAAGAAAAGCATCATCAACATCATCGCGACGACCTGAATGGTCAGCGACCGGTATCGCGTGTCATACAGAAGCTGGCTAAGCCTGAACTTTTCTTGATATGGCGCTGTGGTGTCAACCATCGGGGGCACCTCTTTCAATCGCTCAAATCGGCGAAAATGCCGGGACGCCGTCAATGGGTCGGGAGAGGGTGATAACCGAAGATTTCCCTGGACGCCCTCTCAACATATTCGGCATCGCATAAGCGTGGGAATAGCTTGTGCACATTGGATCTGGCGTGAGAGGCCGCTGCCTCATCCGCTGCCCTGGCAGTGCATCCTAAAAAGGACTGGGGCGCGTTCCTGTAAAGAAACGCGCCCCAGTTTTCATCCCTCTTACCGGAACGGCGGGGAGTACAGCAGACCGCCGTCCGTCCACTGGGCATTCAGCCCGCGGGCAAGACCGATCGGAGTGTTTTCCCCGATGTTGGCGTAGAAGATTTCCCCGTAGTTACCGGAAACCGCGATGGCGCGCTTCGCCCAATCGGCGTCGAGGCCCAGCATCTCACCCAGGTTGCCCTCGGTGCCAAGCAGGCGGTTGATTTCCGGGTTGTTGGTGCCTTCGGACATTTCATCCAGGTTCGCAGCGGTGACACCGAGTTCTTCCGCAGTGATCAGCGCATTCAGCGTCCAACGGACGATGTCGCCCCACTGGTTGTCACCATGACGGACGAGCGGACCCAGAGGCTCCTTCGAGATGATTTCCGGCAGAACGACGTGGTCGCCCGGGTTTTCGAAGGTCGCGCGGGTCGCGGCCAGACCGGAGGCATCCGTGGTATACACGTCACACGCACCGGCAAGGTACTGCTGCTGCGCTTCCGCGTTGGTTTCGATCGGAACCGGCTCGTAGCTGATGTTGTTCGAACGGAAGAAGTCCGCCAGGTTCAGCTCGGTCGTCGTCCCGGTCTGGATGCAGACCGTTGCGCCGTCGAGTTCGGTTGCGCTGGAGACACCCAACGCCGCCGGGACCATGAAGCCCTGACCATCGTAGTAGTTGACGCCCACGAATTCGAACTTCAGGTCGACGTCGCGAGAGAAGGTCCAGGTCGTGTTCCGCGCCAGCAGATCCACTTCACCCGATGCCAAGGCCGTAAAGCGGGTCTGACCCGTCGTCGGCACGAATTCGACCGCATTCGGGTCGCCCAGAACGGCAGCGGCAACGGCACGGCAGACGGCAACGTCAAAGCCTTCCCAAACGCCATCGGCATTCGGGGCGGCAAAGCCGACAAGACCCGTCGACACGCCACAGGCGATCGAACCTTTGGCCCGCACGTCTTCCAGTGTCGTGGCGTGGGCTGCGGTGGCGGACAACGCCAGCGCCGCACCCGCGGCCAGAATTGTTTTGAATTGCATAGTAATAGTGTCCCCTATTCTTGTTAGGTTGATACCAGAATTGGCTGCTCAAGAAGCCGCTTCAGACCCTCTTATGCGCTCCCAATCGGCTGCACGAGCAGCTCTTTTTCTAGGTTAGGCCCCAAAACTATTCCAAAACCCATAATGAATTGCAATGGCTTATAGGGCCCCCCAATGTTGCGCCGCCACCGTGACAATGCTTTTGGTTTTTGCCAGCATGTCATGAATTCGGCGCCGCTTGTGAATAGACTGGCAGCAAAACTTCCATCGATAAAGCTATTTTTGTAAGTCTGTTTCACTGACTTTAAACTATGGCCTATGTCATAGACGGGGGATTCGACTGGTGATAGCGTATCAGACGGTGAACCCGCCGTTTTACATGGCGCGCGCCTGCTAGGATCCTGAGCGAAAGGTTGGAGCGATAGGAATGACGGACGAAGAGATCATCCGCTTAACTGCCGACAATGACGGCCGGTCGCGAACCGAACTGATCGACGATATGGCGCTGCCGTTTCTGGATTTGGCCGAGAAGATCGAGGCTGCGAAAATTAACAATGCCGCGCCGGAATCCTGGGCTGCGATTATGGAAACGAATCTATTTCTTTGGCGGTTTATTTCGAACTTCATGCCCAGGCATTTCAGCGATGAAGTGTCGAAGGACACCGTCGACTTGTTGGAGAAAATTAGCGAATTCATGGCCAAGGTTTCTGTGGCCCTGGCTGAACAGCCCACGAAGGATCCGGCGCTGATCGACAAGATCGTTCAGCTGAACCTGAATATGTGCGACCAGATTCTCGCCATGCGGAGCGAAGGCGAAGCCTGATAGCGACAATAGAGACGTTCGCGCGGTTGAAATCCCCGGCCCACTCCGTAGTTTAGCTTCCGTCCAACCATCCTGTCGCGACACGCCACCTTATCGGCGTGCCGACCTCATTATTCCGGAATCCCATACATGTTCTACAAGACGTCCGAACCGCATGGCTTGAGCCACAACCCATTTAACGGCCTTGTCGTTCCCAGACCAATCGGCTGGATATCCAGCATGGACAAGGACGGGAATGTGAATCTGGCACCTTATTCCTTTTTCAATGCGGTTTCCTATTTTCCGCCCCATGTGATGTTTTCTGCCACGGGGCCGCATACCAATGACGAGGGCCCCAAGGATTCGGTCCGAAACATCATCGAAACCGGTGAGTTCGTGCACAACATGGCGACTTGGGATCTGCGCGAGGCGGTGAACATCTCGGCCGTTGCCGCACCGCACGGGGTTGATGAATTCGAGGTCGCGGGGCTGGAAAAGGCACCGTCCGAACTTGTCGCCCCGCCGAGGGTCAAGGCGAGCCCGGTTCATTTCGAATGTAAGCTGGTGAAGGTCGTCGATCTTCCGGCCACACAGCCCGGCGGTTCAAACACGGTTGTTTTCGGCGAGGTTCTGGGGATTCATATCGATGACGGTGCCATCATCGACGGGAAGGTCGATATCGGTCGGCTTAATCCGATTTCCCGGTTGGGCTATCGGGACTTTGGATTGACCGACGGTGTTTTCGAGATGCTGCGCCCGGATTGGCCCATCGCGGACTAGCACCAAAGGGAGTGGGCAGGTTGGTTTCTGGCAGATGCTTGACCGGTTTGCTTGTCGCGGTGGCGCTGACAAGTATCACCGTGGTTGTGCGAGCCCAGATCGCTTCTGCCCAGGACGCCGTACAGGCGGGGGTATCCGCCGCGGTCCGGGGGGACGTTCAACTGGCGCGCGGCGATGCGGTCGGTCGTCAGCTTGAAAGCGGCGACGCGATCTTCCTGGAAGACGTCATTTCCTCTGGCCCCGATTCCGGCATGCAGATCCTGCTGCTGGATGAGACTGTTTTCACGATTGGTCCGAACAGTGCCATGACAATAGACACCTTTGTCTATGATCCGGACACCGGTGCGGGACAGGTTGCGGCAACTATTGTGCGGGGCGCATTCCGGTTCGTATCCGGACAGGTCGCACAAGAAGATCCAAGCCAGATGTCGGTGGGCACGCCGCTTGGAACAATCGGAATACGCGGCACCATTGCCGGCGGTGTGGTCGATGGAAATCAGGCGGAAATCGTCCTGTTGGGCCCCGGCCTCAACAACAATACGCAGGAACGGGCCGGCGCGATTACTGTTTCGAACGACTTTGGGTCTGTCGATATCGAACGCACAGGTTTCAGCACGATCCTTCGACCCGGCGTGCCACCCACTATTCCAACCCGCGTGGAGCCAGGACGGGTCCGTCAGATCGCGCCGGCGTCCGGTGACGATGACGAAAGCAACGGTGAAGACGATGAAGGAAACGAATCCGGGACCGACGACAGTACCGCGGACGCATCGGGCGGGGCCGGGGATGACGACGGTGGCCAAGGGACATCATCCCAGGGGAACAGCAGCGAGTCTCTGCAAAATGCCACGTCGGAGTCCGGTCAATCGACGGCGGCATCTTTCGGGAATGCGACGGCTTTTGGACAGACTGTCTCGTCAACCAACCAGACATCGGACACCGCCAATGAAGTTGCAAATTCGCAAAGCAACATTGCCAGGATCAGCACGATCAGCGAAATGAACTCGGGTGTCGGCGAATTTCATTTCTCCAGCAGCGGCAGCCTAAGTAGCGGCGGGACCTTTTCCGTTATTGCAGACCTGAATTTTTCAACCCGTCAGATCGGGGGCGGTGACAGCGTGGTCGATTTCAATTCGGCCCACACCGGCACAATCGGAACCGGCAATTTTTCCATTCTGACAAACAATTTCAGCCAGGGCATCGACGGGAATGCGGTTTTTCTGCAAGACAGCATCACCACGGATTGTGCATCGGGCACCGGTGCGTGCACCGCGTCGATTAAACTGACCTTCTATACGGTTGATGGAGCGCCGGGCGCTGGAATGGAGTCTGATTTCAGCATTTCAGGGGGTGGATCGTCCGACAGCGGGTCGACGTCCGTCGACACGAACCGGATTTCCGGAGTATCCCAGGCCAACTGATCCTACTTGCTGGTCATGACGATCCGGATGCCGTTTTCACCGCGACGCAGGCGTTCCAGGTGCATTTTTGCCAATCCGTCTTCCGGGTCCAGCATCAGCACTTCTTCCATGGCGATTTCGGCGCCCGCATCCTCTTCCAGCATCAACGCATATGCCGCCATATACTGTTGTATCGCAGGGCCATTGAACCGTTCCTGGCTCATCGGTTCATAGACGGGTGTGCCAACCGTCTGTCCTTTCAGCACCAATGTTCCGCAGGGACGCCCCACAAACCCTTCAACCCCCTCCAAAGTCGCGCCGGACAGGCTGACATGAACGCCCAGAAACTTCCCCGCGCTTTCCAGACGCGCGGCCGTATTGATCGCATCGCCATGGGCGGTATAGTCCATCACCGCTCCACCGAAATTGCCCATCGTAACCTCACCTGAATTTATGCCGATGCGCGTTTCGTTCAGAGGGATACCCTCCGCCCGCTTCTCAGTTGAATAGGCGGACGCCCAGGCATCCATCTCCATCGCGCAGTCGTAGGCACGTTGCTGGTGGTCCGGCTGGTCCAGCGGGGGCAGGAAAGCGTTGAAGTGAAAGACCGTGGCGTCGCCCACGATCTTGTCCAGGTAGCCGCCATGTTTCAGGCCGATGCGGACCATGTTGTCGATATAGTCGTTCAGCAAGGGCACCGCGACTTCCGGATCGGATTTCTCCACAAAGCTGGTGAAACCCGCCAGATCAGTAAAGATGAACGTGCATTCCTTGCGCGTGCCGCCCAGTTTCAGCGCTTCCGGGTGATGGGCCAGGCTTTCGACCAGGTTTGGTGAGACGAAGGTCTTGAACGCACCGCGAATGAACCGCTGATCCGATTCCGTCTGCCAGTAGCGTGCGGCCGAACAGACCATGAAGACCGCGAACGCCGCGATGGACGGCCAGACCGGATCGAACAGAAGCTGGAAATTCAGAAACGCGTAATAGGAACCACCAAGTCCCATGCCGGCGATGGTCAGGCCCAGAAGCCCGGACGCGATCGCGCCCAGCCGATAGACGACAGCGATCAAGGCCGCCGAAAGGATTACCATGGTAATCAATTCGACCCCGCGGGCATAGTCCGGACGCGTCAGGAAGTGCCCGGACATGATCTGGTCGATCACCTGACCATGCACGAAAACCCCGGGAATTTCTTCACCCAGCGTATTAAACCGCAAGTCGCGAAGCCCGGTCGCCGACGCGCCGACCAGGACGATCGCGCCCGCGAGTTCATTCGGATCGACCTCTCCGGAAACAAGGTCCCACATCGAAATCGTGTCCTGGGTATTGGCATGGGCATAATGCAGTCGCAACTCGGATCGCTGATCGGTCTGGACCCTGAAACGCAGGCCGGAAACGCTGCCCAATGCCGCTTCGACGATCCCGGTTTCTTCGCCGTATCCGGTTTCTCCGCTGCCGCCGACGGTCTTGAATAGGTAGGTGCGCCGTTCAGGGGCGCTTTCCGGGTACTGCATGTGGGCAAGACGGTGCAGATAGACCGACAGCGCTTCCACCCCCAACGTGGCATGGACCTGGCTGACCGTATCGACACTTTCTTCCTGTGCAGTTTCTGGCGATGATTCTTCTGCCGCTTCACCTTCAATGGATTCTGATTCCGGCGCTTGACGGCGATAGGACAGGAACAATGGCACTGTTCTGATGACACCGTCGCTGTCGGGTATGATGTTGATTAGCCCGTATCCGGCGGCTGCTTCTTCCAGGACCGGCACGGGACGCAGAAGGTCGGGATAGGCGATCAGGTAGCGGCTTGCATGCGGTTCGCTGCTGCTAACCCCGAACCTTTCGGGCTGAAGTTCGGCGGGAACAGGTCGCAATCGCGGCAGGAGGGATTGGCCCAGCACCACGCCGCCACGCGAAATGACGCTGGCAAAGATTTCGTCATTGTTGGGAAGTTCCACGTCGGACAGCAATGCCTGCGCATCTTCGGGCAGGGTGCTCATCACAAGATCGGGCGACGTTCTGTCGGCTTCGGAAAACAATACGTCAAAGGCAACCACGCCGACGCCGGCACGCTGCAGATAGTCGACAATGGACGCCAGATAGCTGCGCGGCCAGGGCCATTGACCGATGTTTTCAAGGCTCGCTTCGTCGATATCCAGGATGACGACGACACTTTGTTCGTAGGGATCCCGGGGATGCAACACCTGATACGTGTCGAACAGTACGTCGCGAAGCCGCTGAATGAAGGCCAGATCCGCATTATAGATGGGGATCAGAAGTGTCAGCGTGATCAGCGCCGCCAGAAGCGGTACCGCTTTCTTGACCTTATCGCGTTTCACGGATCGACACTCACCGGCTTAACCGTCATTCGCTGAAAACACGACGCAGCAGGTCGGTCGTGCGTGCCGCCGGATCGGACCGGATCGCCGCTTCTTCCTGGGCGATATAGTGGAACAGCCCGTCATAGGCGTGATCCGTCGCGTGGTCTGTCAGGTCGGCCGAGACATTCGGCACAAAGGGGATGTTCTGATATTCCCCCAACATCGAATCGACCGCTGCAACGGCGCCGACCTCATTCAATGTCCGTTCGACGATCGGGCGAATGCGCTGTCGAATGTCGTCGCCGCTGATGCGTTGCAGATACTGGGTCGCTGCATCGTCCGGCCCGTTCAGAATGCCGTACCCGTCTTCCACCGTCATGGCCTGTACCGCATTGACCAACACTTCGCGCGACTGATCCATCGCTTCTTCGGCGGCGCGGTTCATCTTCAATTCGACCTCGTCGCCCAACGACCCCATGCCAATGCCCGAAAGCATTTCCTGCACGCGGCGCAGGTTTTCCGGCAACGGTATGTGGACGGCCGGGTCTGCATTGAAGCCGTCGGTCATGCCAAGATCGGCCGTCACGGTTTCCGCCCCGACGCGCAATGCTTCCCGAAGACCTGCGATGACTTCACTTTCAGTAAGCGAATTGCTGTCCCCGCCTTCATTGTCGTTGCCGATGGCGCGATTCAGAAGGTCGGTTGCCCCTTCCAGACTGAACTGCGCCACGGCGGGGCGGGGCGCCAGGACGGCAGCCGCCAGGAACAGGCAGAGGGCCATGCCGGCCGGTACGGTCAGGAAATGTTTCGAACGGATAGATCGCAGTCGATCTGGAAATCTGCGCGGCATGGGTTTTCCATCTCCTGGATATTCGGGTCTGTCCTTTGCAGCCTATCCCAAAGCGGCGGGCAAAATAAATCCCGCGGTTTGCTTCGGCGGACGCAATTTCTTTTGCTATGTCTCGGCATAGCGAAATTTTTCCCGATATGTTTGGATATCCGGACACAACCTGACTTGGCAACTGAATGAGGGTTTCGAACATGCGCACGATATTTACGATTCCCGGCGCGATGATCGCCGCGCTTCTTCTTTCAGGCCCCGCCAGCGCACAGGAAAGCAGTGCTTCGGCGGTTCTGCAGGAACTACAGGGCGCCGTGGACCGCGTACAGGACGCGATGGAGGAAAGCCGGGCGCAATTCGAAGCTAAACAGGCGGAACAGGCCGCGGCGATCGCCGCCCTGGAAAGCGAGCTTGCTGCGCGGGAAGATGCGTTGGCAGACGCCGAATCCAAGGTCGCGGCGTTGGAGGACGCGTTGGCGAACTCCGATTCCAAGGTTGCAGAGCTGGAGGGTGCGTTGGCGGATGCCCAAACGCGGGCAGAAGAAGCCGAGGCGTCAATGGCGGCACTGAGTGAGGAAGAACGGACCGAGTCGGCATTTCTGGAGGAACTGCAAAGTCAGCTGTTTGCCGAGCAGGCCAGGGTTCGTGAACTTACCGAACAACTCGCCTCAATCAATGAAGGGTTGGATGTGGCGCTTGCGGACAGCGAGAACATGCGCGCCGCACTGGAAGATGCAGGGGCCACACAGGCGAATTTGGAAGCGGACCTTGCGCAGGCTCAGTCCGCGCTTGAGACGGCCCGGTCTGCGGTCGGCGTCGGGGAACAGTCGCTTCAACGGATCACGGCTGAACGCGACTCCTTGAAGACACAAAGGTTCTGGCTGTCCATACTTGTGGCGGTCGCGCTGGCGGGACTGGGCTTTCTGTGGCTGCAGCGGCCACGCAAGGACGCTTGACGCACAAGCCCCATAAAGCAGACACTTGACCATTCCGGCGGGCATAGGGTCGCGGCGGCGACGTGCCTGTCAGTAACCCCGGTGGAGAGACATACCCCGGAATGCGGTTGGGCATTCAGACAATACTCGCACTTACCTTTGCCCTGGCATCGTTGATTCCATTGGGTTTCTGGGCAATTTCTTTTGAGCGGTTCGCACTTGAAAGAGAGATAGAGGAAGTCGCCGACCGCCATCTACTGGTCGCGCAGAACCTAAGTCGCGCACTTGAACGTTACGCTGTCGATGCTGCCGCCGTCTTTTCCCATGTCGTTGAAAATAATTCCGCCTATGAGGACACGTCGCACCTGTCCGAACTGCTGGCGTCAATGGGTTTCGTTCATATCTGCCGGATCGATACGGAATCGGGCCGCGTCCTGTCGGTCACCGTATCCCCGGAAGTCGAAGAACAAATCATTCTTCCGCCGCTTGACCAGTTCATTGAAATCGCCCAGCGCGGACTGGGACAGCTCGTTTTCACCGACGTCATGCAAAGCCCGAATGGCACACCGGCAATCTACCTCGTACGTGACCTGGAGCATGGTCAAATCGCCTTGGGCCAACTTAACACACGCTATGTGCGCGATACGCAAAGTGCGATTGCGTTCGGCGAAGGCGGTCATGCCGCCGTCGTCGACGCATCCGGCAATGTCATCGGGCACCCGAATTCCGATTGGGTAGAAGAGGTCAGAAACATCTCACGCATTGATCCGGTCGCGCGGATGATGCGGGGAGAGACCGGCGTTTCGAACTTCTATTCACCTGCGGCTGAGACGGACATGATTGCGGGCTTCACGACCGTGCCGCGGACGGGTTGGGGCGTGATGATCCCGCAGCCCTTCTCGGAACTGGAAAACGAAGCGGCGGCTGTGCGTCGTTCAGCAATCGGTGTTCTGGCTGCGGGCACCTTGGGTTTCGGTGTTCTGGGCTGGCTGCTGGGTGGGCTCATCGCGCGCCCGATCCGCAAGGTGACAAATGCCGCCGAAAAAATGGCGGAAGGGGCCGTAGATGCCCGCGTAGAAAGCCTGAATGGGATTGTGCCGACGGAAGTTTCCAGCCTGGCGGCGCGTTTCAACGAAATGATCCGCGCGCTGGAACAGGCGCGTGCCGCACAGAGCCGCGCGGTGCAGGCGGCGCTGGACGCGTCGCAGGCGAAAAGCGATTTCGTCGCGCGGGTCACACACGAACTCCGGACTCCGCTGAATACCGTGATCGGTTTTTCCGGGATGATCCGTGATCAATCCCAGGGGCCGTTGGGGTCACCGGAATATGTCGAATATGCCCGGATGATCCACCAGGGCGGTCAGCGGCTGTTGGCGATGGTAAACGATATCATCGCCTATGCATCCGTGGATGGCCGAAGCGAAGCGCTGAGCGAACAGTCCATTGATGTTAAAAGCCTGGCGCAGGCGGTTATCTCGGTGGAAATGCCGCTCGCTGAAGAACGCCGTGTGAGGATCGAACTGCAGGATGGTAGTCCGGACATCCAGCTTTGGGGCGATGAACTGAAGCTCCGGCACGCGCTCAGCCATGTCGTCAACAACGCGGTCAAGTTTTCGGAACCCGATGGAAATGTGCGGGTGTCGGCCGGTCTTGCAGACGACGGTGCCTGCATCATCACCGTGGAAGACACCGGTATCGGCATTCGCGGCGATGACATTGAACTGGCATTGAGCCCGTTCGGACAGGTATCCATAACCCATGGCCGCAGTCATGAAGGGGCCGGTCTGGGACTGCCTCTGGCACAGCTTCTTCTGGAACTGCACGGTGGTTCCCTGACCCTGACATCCGAAATCGGGGAGGGGACGACCGTTGCCTTGCGTATCCCCGCGGAACGGGTCGGCGGCAGCAATGCTGAAGCAGCGCAGCCGTCTGGCTTTTGAAAACCGGTCCGGTCAGGCGGCCTAGAAAAGGTGCTGGCCGCCGGTAACGAACACTTCCGTCCCAGTTACATAGCCGAAATCCGCATCGCACAGACGGAACACGCAGCCCGCGACTTCACCAGCTGTTCCCATGCGCTGCAACGGTATACGGGCAATGAGCGGTTCATACTCGTCCCCGATCATTTCCGTTTCGATCTCACCCGGCGCGACCGCATTCACGCGAACGCCCAGTTGCGCGAATTCGACCGACAATTCGCGGGTTAGGGCCGAAAGTGCCGCCTTTGAAGTCGAATAGGCGGACCCGGCGAACGGGTGAATGGCGTGCCCGGCAATTGATGTGATGTTTACGATGGCCGCGCCGCCCGACTTCGCACCGCGACCAAGCGCGGGCGCGAACCCCCGACAAAGCGCAAGGGGCGTGAAAAAATTCAACTGAAAGACCTCGCGCCATTTGTCGATGTCCCCGTTCAGACAGCCAAGACGTTCCTTGAAGGACGATTTCGGGGAAACCGCCGCGTTGTTGACCAGCGCGTGAATGGGTTCGTTTCCAAGGATTGCTTTGGCTTCGCTAACGAACCTTTCCACGTCATCCGCGTTGAAAAGATCGGTCGGGATGTGATGCGTCCAGTTCGGGTCGGCCAGGCAGTGCGCGGGAATCCCTTCGCGGGAACAGGTGATGATCCGCCATCCTTCGCTGGAAAAACGCTGCACCGTCGCATGGCCTATGCCGCGACTTGCACCGGTCAGCACCAATGTCCGGCGCTGGTCGTTATCGCTCATCCCTTGTCCTTTTCACTGCCTGTTTCGCTGTCCTCAACCGGTATGCCGTCCGCAAAGTCTTCCGCCACTGGATCCTGGTGTGCAATGACTTCCGCACCCGGAAAGGCTTCCATTATCTCGTTTTCGACCGCGTCGGTGACCGAATGAATCCGGTTCAGTGACAATATGCCGTTAAAATCCAGATGCAGCTGAATATAGATGTCCCGGCCGGATTTGCGCGTGCGCAGGTCGTGGACGTCCAATACGTCCGGGTAACCAAGGGCGATTTCCTTGATGCGTTCGCGGTCGTCTTCGGGCAGTTCCCGATCCATCAGCATGTTCAGGCTTTCGACACCTATACCCCATGCGCTGTGGGCAATATAACCGGCGACCAGAATTGCAAACACCGGATCCACCCAACCGATGCCCAGGGGACCGGCCATAATCAACGCGCCCAGAACACCCAGATTTGCAAGCAGATCGGCCTTGTAGTGTACGGAATCCGCCTCGATCGCCAGGGATGCGGACCGCGCGATTACGAACCGTTGAAACATGACCAATGCAAGGGTCATTGCGATAGACACCGCCATGACCGACATGCCGATTTCGGTTTGCTGGATGGGCTGCGGGGTGACCAGCCTTTCAACCGCCTCCAATACCAGAAGAACCGCCGACGCAGCGATGAAACCGACCTGGGTGAGGGCAGCCAGCGGTTCCGCCTTGCCATGCCCGAAACGGTGTTCGGCGTCTGCGGGGACAAGGGCATGCCGGACCGCGAACAGCGTCACCAGGGACGCCACAAGATCCAGAAGCGAATCCACCAAGCTGGACAGGATCGCGACGCTGTCCGTGGTCAGCCAGGCGATCAGCTTCAGGGCAATCAGAACGGTGGCGGTTGCGGCGGAAGCATATGTCGCCGCCCGCATGAGGCGATGATCTTTCCGGTTTGCCTGCCCAAGCGCCTTTACCGGATCAATTCTAACCTTGTCTCTCATCGCCTTTGTCAGGGACAATCATTATGGGAACAGGCGCTGCGTCGTCCACGCTTCGTCACTGCTGTCGCGGGTAAAGACCAGACGTTCGTGCAGGCGGAACGCACCGTCCTTCCAGAATTCGATATAGCGCGGGCTAAGTCGAAAACCTGACCAGTGCTTTGGCCGGGGAACTGATTGTACGGCAAATTTCGCGGCAAAGGTTGCGACGCGCTTTTCCAGTTCGAACCGCCCTTCGGTCGGGCGCGACTGGTCGCTCGCCCAGGCACCGATCTGGCTCTGTTTGGGGCGCGATGCGAAATATGCGTCCGCTTCTTCCTCAGATACGGGTGTCAGCGGTCCTTCCAGACGGATTTGGCGGCGCAGGCTTTTCCAATGGAACAGCAACCCCGCATACGGGTTTTCCGCGATTTGGCGCCCCTTTTTGCTTTCCAGGTTCGTATAAAAGACGAACCCGTCGCGGTCATATCCCTTCAGAAGGACCATTCGAACCGACGGTCGACCCTGGCTATCGGCAGTCGCAAGAGCCATACCGTTGGGGTCGTTCGGTTCGGATGCCTCCGCTTCGGCCATCCACTTCGCAAAAAGGGTAAACGGATCGTCTGCCTTTAACTCAGCCATCTAAGCACCATATGTTTGGCAATGTCGTCTGGAACGTTATAGGTGGCGGCGCCGACAGTCTCAATGCGCGTAGGGTTTGGATTGCCCGATAAAAAGTTTTCGCGCGGGGAGAACCGGCGACGGAATTTTCTTCCAGAACCGTCTATAGGGTGTATCGAATTCATCAAGGCCTCGTTCTACAGGGATCGAACCGGGTCGGATGGTGAGGGCAAGCCTTAAGGAGGCGCTTCGAAATGTTTACGAATTCTTTGGTTGGGACGCGCAGAGCGTCGAAGGCAGTGATCCTGGCGCTGGTGGCCAGCATGGGGCTTGCCGCCTGCCAGGGCACGGGACAGCGCGAAACCATCGGCGGTGTCGGTGGTGCCGTTCTGGGCGGCGTATTGGGTGCCCAGGTTGGTCGGGGCACCGGCCAGTTGGTCGCCGTCGGCGCCGGTGCGGTGCTGGGCGGATTGCTTGGTTCCTATGTCGGGCGTTCCCTGGACGAAGCGGACCAGCAGCGCATGGCGCAAACGACGCAGGTGGCGCTGGAACAGCAGCCGGACTATGCGACGTCTTCCTGGGTTAACCCGAACACCGGCCATTCCGGTACCGTGACGCCGCAATCGACCTATCAGAACACGAACGGTCAATATTGCCGCGAGTTCACGCAGACGGTCACGATTGACGGCCGCCGTCAGGAAGCCTACGGGACGGCCTGTCGTCAGCCGGACGGGTCCTGGAAGATCGTCAGCTGATCTTTTGCCCTTCGGGTGGTGCTGAAGTTTCAGCGGCCCGAAAAGGTACAGAAATTGCTTGTCTAATTACGCCGGGTCGCAGCACGATCCGGCGTAATTCAGGTTGGGTCGCGTAATGGATAACTGGGTACATCGATGAAGGATCCCTATGATGTGCTTGGCGTGAAACGGAACGCCAGCGCAGACGAAATCAAACAGGCCTATCGCCGCCTGGCGAAGGAATTCCACCCGGATCTCAATCCGGACGATCCGATTGTCGAGCAACGCTTCAAGGAAATCTCTCAGGCCTATGGAATCCTGGGGGACAAGGACAAGCGCGCGCAATTCGACAATGGCGAAATAAACGGCGACGGCTCGACGCGCGGCGGATTCGGCGGGCGCGGCGGATTCGGTGGCGGCTTCGGCGGGTTCGACACCGGCGCCGCAGAGGACATATTCGCCGACCTTTTTGGTCGCGGGCGGGCGCGGACCCGCACCGTTCGGATGAAGGGCAAGGACGTCAGCTATTCCCTGCAGGTTTCGTTCCTGGATGCCGCAAAGGGTACGACCCGTAGGGTTAATCTTTACGATGGCAAAAGCCTGGATGTCCGAATTCCCCCCGGAACCGAAGATGGCCAGACCCTGCGGCTGCGCAACCAGGGCATGCCCGGTATGGGCGGTGGTGAGGCCGGCGATGCATTTATTGAGGTGCAGGTCGATCCACACAGGTTTTTCGAACGCGACGGCAACGACATCTTCGTGACAATCCCGATTACGCTGGCCGAAGCGGTACAGGGCGGCAAGATCACTGTCCCCACAATTCACGGCAATGTGTCCCTGACGGTTCCCGCGGGAAGCAATTCCGGGTCGACGCTGCGCCTGCGCGGAAAGGGTATATCACCCCGCAAGGGCATAGAAGGGGACCAATTCGTCAAACTATCGGTCGTCCTTCCGGACAAGCCGGACAAGGCGCTGGTCGATTTCGTCAAGGAATGGGCAAAAGACTACGATTATGATGTAAGACGCCGCGCCGGTCTGGACCGCCCATAATTCAACACGTCGTCGAATAACCTGTCAGGCAGCTTCCGTACCGGGGCGATAATCGTCGATATCAACCTCGTCAATCTGCTGTGGTTCCATGAACCGTTCCGCATAGAGGCGATAAACGCCCGATGTCAGGAACAGGTCGAACAGGTCCGCGTCCACATGGGCGTCCTTGACCATGAAGGTCATGATCCGAAGCGCTTCTGACAGGGTCTTACCCTTCTTGTACGGGCGGTCGACGGCGGTCAGCGCCTCGAAGATATCGGCGATCGCCATCATGCGGGCAACCGGCGACATATCCGTGCCTTTCAGACGTTTCGGATAGCCGGTACCGTCCATTTTTTCATGGTGCCCGCCCGCCAGTTCCGGCACATGGTTCAGGTGACGCGGGAAGGGCAGTTGATCCAGCATCTTAATCGTCTGGACGATATGTTCGTTGATCTTATAGCGGTCCTCGTCCGTCAGCGTGCCACGCCGGATGGTCAGATTGTGGACTTCACCGCGATTATACAGAAGTTCCGGTACGTCCATCTTGAAACCCCAGGGATTGTTTTCTGCCAGGGTTTCGCTTTCGGGCCGCGGGAAAAGGTGATCCGCGCGGTCTGCAAGCAAGGGTTCTTTCGCAGGCAGCGGGCGGGCCGGCTCCCGATCCTTCCGTGCCTTTTCCTCGTGGGAAATGCCGATCCGGTCATCCAGCGTTCGCGTCCAGGTCCTGGTTGCGATTTGCCTGATCCGATCAATCTTTTCGTCGGACATAAATTCACCGCCCTCATTGCATTCCGCGATAAAGGCAAAATCATCGTCCAATTGCGTCAGCGCCGCATCCCGTTCTGCGCGGATCGCTTCGCAGTCTCCTTCTTCAGCGACGCGCCGGTAGTAATCGACCTGAACGTCGCGCTTCAGCACTTCGAAACGCATGCGTATTTCGTGAATCCGGTCATAGATGGTTTCCAGCTTCGTCGCTTTATCCACCACATATTCAGGCGTCGTAACCTTACCGCAATCATGCAGCCATGCTGCCACGTGGATGGCCTCCCAATCCTCCGGATTCAGGGTGAAGTCGGCGAACGGGCCTTCGGTCGTTTCTTCCGCCGCGCCCGCCAGCATCTTGGTCAGTTCGGGGACCCGCGCACAATGCCCGCCCGTGTAGGGACTCTTTGCGTCAATCGCACTAGCAATTAGTTGGATAAAGCTTTCGAACAGTTCCTTTTGCTCTGCGATCAACTGGCGCGCTTCCAGTGAAATCGCGGCGGATCCAACCATGGCTTCTGTAAACCGGACCAGCGCTTGGTCCAGGGTGCTTGTTTCAAACAGCAGCATGACCCCAACCAGGTAATTCTGGCGATTGAACAGCGGCGCCGCCAGAAGGTGGGCAGGTGCTTCGTCCATGGCGTCGCCGATCCCGTTCAGGCCCATCAGCTTCAGTTCATGCTCGTTTACCTCTGCGCCTTCGGCATTTTCGTCGCGGGCCGACCGGACCACCAGCGTATCCCGTTGTGTAAGCAGTATGTCGGATGCGGGAAAGATCAGGTCCCTTTTCTTGTCCAACCGCCCGACATGCGGGATGAGACGTTCGCCGTCATCGCTTCGCAAATAAAGGATGCCGGCTTCTGTGTGGGTGGTGGCGATGATTTCATCCAACAGGCGCTCGCTCAGCCTGTCGAAATCCTTCTCGGCGGCGATCGCGCTGCTGATTTCAAGGAACCGGCGGATCGTGTCCTTCATGGATTCGATAGAATCCGCGAGGTGCTGAATATCGGAAATATTTGTGCGAACCGGTTCCGTTTCCTCAAACTCGAATCGCATCACGGCCTCTGTGTTTTCCTGAAGCTTGCTAAGCGGTCGCGACAGGAATTGGGCAACCAGTATGATGGCCAGGGTCGAACACAGCAGTAGAAAGGCAAAGAATATTCCGCCGGTCTTAAGAAGGTCGTACGCCCTGGACATCAGATCGGCCCGTTCGACCGTCAGTGCCAGCGTCAGGGAATTGTCTTCGCTTAACGGAATTGACGCGAACGCATATTCCCACGTCACATCGTCAACCACGGACGTAACCCGCGGTGTTCCCTGCTGGCGAAACCGGTCCAATGCCGCTGGCAGTCCGGGGTTCGGTAATTCTTCGGCCTGAAGCTGGCGAACCGTATCGGCGCCGCTTTCGGACGTATCCGGGACCACCGTTTCAATTTCGGAATGGGCGATGACAGAACCGTCCTGCGCGATGAGTACGGCGCTGCCCCGGCTGCCCAACTGCAATCCGGACACCAGGTTGCGGATACCGTCCAGTGTGAAGTCGACACCGACAACAGCCCCAAGATGTGACCCAATGCCCTCCGCCGGGGTCGCGACCGTCATGCCGATCTGGTGCGTCGTGAAGAAAACGTACGGATTGGTCGTAATTGTCGAGGTCGCCTGGATCGCTTCGCGGTACCACCCGCGCCGTCGCGGATCATATTCGACATAGCTGGGTCTATCTTCGGCGCCGATCAGAAAGGCCGCCGCATCGAAGTACAGGTACCGGCTGGCGAAAATCCGTTCGTTCCAGCGATCCAGACTTTGCGCTATATAGGCTGTACCTTCCGGTGCGTTGAAATTTGCCTGAAGCGTCTCGTCGTCCGGCATGCGGCGGACCAGCAGAAAGTCCCCTTCCGCATTCCCCACATAAATTGAAACAAAGTCCGGCCCCTGTTCCAGCGACTCGATCATGATCGGAACAGCGTTCAGGCGATGTACTTCTTCATTATTGATTGTGGATGCAGATGCCGAAAGAATTTCAGAAATTTCCCCGGCACTCTCAACGGTGTCCTGTATCCGGTTCGTTGAAAACAGGGTCATCCACTCAATCAGGCGGTTCGTCGACTGATCAATGCCGCTGATCGCGTTGTTGTAGCCAAGCACCCCGATCAACGTGCCAAAAACAAGCAAAAGGCCGACGTTCACCGTCACCAGATAGGTACGCAAAGACCGACCGCGCATCGGCACCACCCTGTTACTGTCCTGCAACCGCAATATCGCACTACGGTTGAACTTTCGCCAGTGACATCATGTGATTCGCATGTGGCCGCCGACAAAACCCGAATGCGAATCATTATTCCCTACGATTCTCCAGTCTTAAAGTGTTTAAATTAAGAAAAACAAAATAAAGTAAAGAAAAAGCATTTTTTTATTGGACGGGTTCGCGAATCGGCCGATTCTCTCAAATAGAAGGAGACAGGGCGATGCAAGACCCAAGAGAGATGAAGGCCGTGATGGCCGAACTGATTGCGAAAGAGTTGCGGCGGCTGGCCCAAAGCGCCGATGTCGCGGTTGTGACGCTCTATGATCCGGACCGCCCGGACGATCCGCTGGATTTCGAGTTGATCGACCGTGAGGCGACCGGCGCGCCCATAGAGATTGATGTTTCGTTCGACTTTGAAGGTGTGGCCCTTTGGTACATCTGCTGGCGTGACGGCGAGGCGTTCTCTGCAAAAAAGGTTCTGGTCCAAATTCGTGACGGTCGGTTCGTGCATGGTCAGGTTGGCGATTTCGACGGTTTCTGGGACGAGTTTCCGCAATATGTGACCGAAGATCAGTGGGTGCGTTCTGCCGTGTTGAAGGGGGGCGCCAACGATTCCGTAAACATCCGCCCGAAGCGAATGGCGGCGGCTGAATAGGGGCCCGCAGCGCATCAAGTTAGAAAAGTTTGCACCCTGGCGAGGGACGGGCGCCCCGAGGTTGAGCCGACTGGCAACAGGCTCACCGGGGCGTCTTTCTTTTTGCAGTGTGACGGCGAATCGCGCTTCGACTTGACAGGCAAGGTCATGTCCTAGATCAAACGCGCAATCGACGCCGGGGCTGGCCGTGCGTAACCAAACAAAAATATTGGCGAAGGGGGAAATATGGCTCGCGCATTCGTCTTTCCCGGACAGGGCAGCCAGGCTGTCGGCATGGGCACGGATCTGGCGGACGCTTTCGCCGCGGCCCGTGAAGTCTTTGAAGAGGTTGATGACGCGCTGGGCCAGAACCTATCCCGTTTGATGCGTGAAGGGCCTGAAGACGAACTCACCCTTACCGAAAATGCACAGCCAGCGCTTATGGCTGTCAGTCTGGCGGCTGTCCGCGTTCTGGAAAGCGAGGGTGGAAAACCTCTCTCCGAGATGGCGGTCTGCGTCGCAGGCCATAGTTTGGGTGAATATTCCGCTTTGGCGGCAGCCCGGTCACTTGAAGTATCCGTCACCGCGAAACTTCTTAAGCTGCGTGGCCGCGCAATGCAGGAGGCGGTGCCGGTTGGCCAGGGGGCTATGGCAGCCCTGCTGGGGCTTGACCTGGAACAGGCGGAAGCCGTCGCGCAGGAAGCAGCGGACGGTGATATCTGCGAAGCGGCTAACGATAATGCACCAGGGCAGGTCGTGATTTCCGGTGCGAAGGCGGCGATAGAACGCGCCCTGGATATCGCAAAGGAAAAAGGTGCAAAACGCGCGGTTCTGTTGCCGGTTTCGGCGCCGTTTCACTGCGGTATGATGGCGCCGGCCGCAGATGCAATGGCGCAGGCCCTGGCGGAAACCGTCATCCAGCCTCCGTCGGTTCCGTTGATCGCGAATATCAGCGCGGCGCGCAGTGTCGACCCCGATACGATCCGCCGCCAGTTGGTTGAACAGGTGTGCGGTCGGGTTCGCTGGCGCGAATCGGTGCTGGCTATGAAGGATCTGGATGTCGACACGCTGGTCGAACTGGGGGCCGGAAAGGTACTTTCGGGACTGGTGCGGCGGATTGACCGCGACATGTCCGGAAGTGCAATCAACGGGCCGTCTGATGTGGAAACCTTTCTTGGGTCGCTTTGATTCGCGCTGTATGCTTCGCGCACAATAATTGATGGGAGCGACAGATGTTTGATCTTTCAGGGAAAACAGCCCTTGTCACCGGCGCTACGGGTGGTATCGGATCGGAGATAGCGCGTGCCCTTCACCAGGCAGGCGCCACAGTCGGACTGAGCGGCACGCGTGAGGCGGTACTACAGGAACTGGCCGCTGATCTGGGCGAACGCGTTCATGTTCTGCCGGCCAACCTGTCCGACCCGGAAGGTCCGGACACACTTGCAAAGGCGGCCGAGACGGAAATGGGGGCGCTGGACATTCTGGTGAACAATGCGGGCCTGACGCGCGACAATCTTGCTATGCGCATGAAGGACGAAGAATGGGATCAGGTGTTGGCTGTTAACCTGACTGCCGGCTTTCGCCTGGCAAAGGCCAGTTTGCGGGGCATGATGAAACGGCGCTGGGGACGGATTATCGGTATTACGTCCGTCGTCGGGGCAACCGGAAACCCCGGTCAGGCGAATTATGCTGCGTCCAAGGCCGGCATGGTTGGCATGTCCAAGGCCCTGGCACAGGAAGTTGCCAGCCGGGGAATCACGGTCAATTGTGTTGCGCCCGGGTTCATTGAAACCGCGATGACCGACGCACTGGGCGATCAGCAGAAAGAAAAGCTTCTGACCGCTATTCCGGCGGGACGGATGGGGCACGCGCCGGAAATTGCGGCGGCATGTCTTTATCTTGCGTCGGAGGAAGCGGCCTATGTCACCGGGCAGACAATTCACGTGAATGGCGGTATGGCCATGTTTTAGAATACGCCTTTCAAAGGGCGTTAAGATGGGCTGGCCACTCCATACGAAGTATGATAGGCAGCCCCGCGGTCGCGCCGGGACAAGGCGCATAACCTTGGGTAATTGACGGCTGGCGGATGATTGGTTGGCCGCTGCAAATAAGGGAAAAAGAGAATGAGCGACGTTGCGGAACGCGTTAAGGGTATCGTTGTGGAACACCTGGGTGTCGACGCCGAAAAGGTAACCGACAGTGCCAGCTTCATCGACGATCTTGGTGCCGACAGCCTGGATACGGTGGAACTCGTCATGGCTTTCGAAGAAGAGTTCGGCTGTGAAATTCCGGACGACGCGGCCGAGAAAATCACGACCGTCAAGGACGCGATCGATTTTATCGAGCAAAACCAGTAAGTTTGTGTCCTGCGCCGGCAAGGGTATTGCCGGCGCTTCGTTTTTTGGTGCGCCGTTGATTGCGGCACCATCGTCCGGCGCTGGGGCTCCGCCCATGCGGAGACGGCCGGATTTCCCTTTTACCGGACCGAATTGCGAGGCATTCTAAGCCTCTGTAGCAGGATTTGGAGGGAACGTTGGGCATGAGACGAGTTGTCGTAACAGGCATGGGCATCGTCTCGCCGTTGGGCGTAGGCATCGACCTGGTTTGGGACCGTCTTGTCGAAGGGAAATCGGGCATCCGCGCGATTGATGCCTTCGACACGTCGGACCTTCCGGCGAAAATCGCAGGAACGGTTCCGCTTGGGCCCGTCGCCGAAGGCGGGTTCGACCCCGAAGAATGGGTCGAAAAGAAGGAACTGAAAAAGATGGACACCTTCATCGCTTATGCGATGGCGGCGTCCAAGCAGGCGATTGAAAATGCCGGATGGAACCCGGACGAACAAAACGAATTGGATCGCACCGGCGTCCTGATCGGTTCGGGTATCGGCGGGCTGAATGGAATTTCCGAAGGGTCGAAAATCCTGGAAGAACGGGGACCGCGGCGCTTAAGTCCATTTTTCATCCCTGCAAACCTGATCAATCTGGCCAGCGGCTATGTTTCGATCCAGTACGGATATCGCGGTCCAAACCATTCCGTTGTGACCGCCTGTGCGACGGGAACCCATGCAATCGGTGACGCGGCGCGCCTGATTATGTTCGGCGATGCCGACGTAATGGTCGCGGGCGGTACAGAATCCGCCGTGGGCCGCATTGGTATTGCCGGATTTGCGGCGGCACGCGCGCTTTCGACCAATTTCAATGACACGCCCGAACGTGCATCGCGTCCCTGGGATCGGGATCGGGATGGCTTTGTCATGGGGGAAGGTGCCGGCGTAGTCGTCCTCGAAGAACTCGAACATGCGAAGGCGCGCGGCGCGAATATTCTGGCGGAAGTCCTGGGCTATGGTCTTTCGGGAGATGCGTACCACATGACCGCACCGGCCGAGGACGGATCCGGTGGTTTTCGCGCCATGGAAGGCGCTTTCCGAAATGCGGGAATCTCAATCGACAAGATCGATTACGTGAATGCGCATGGCACTTCGACGCCCCTTGGCGACGAAATCGAACTGGGTGCGGTAAAGCGCCTGTTCGGCGACCATGCGTACAAGATGGCCATGTCGTCCACGAAATCCGCGATTGGCCACCTGTTGGGTGCCGCCGGCGCAGTCGAGGCGATATTCTCGATCCGGGCGATTGAAAAAGGGGTCGTCCCGCCGACGCTCAATCTCGACAATCCGTCGGACGGTTGCGACATCAATCTGGTTGCCCATTCGGCACAGGAACGCAAAGTCGACTATGCGCTGTCTAACAGCTTCGGTTTCGGTGGCACGAATGCCAGCGTAATCTTTGGACCGGCCCCCTGATTCTGCGCCCAAAAGGCACGTTAAGACGTGGACGATCCTGAAACCGAACCGGAATCAGTAGCATCACAGGAAAAACCGCATCGTCGCGGCCTTAAGGTCCTGCGCGGCGCGATCCTGGGCTTTCTGCTGGTGGTTGTTCTGACCGGCGGAGGTATTGCCGGTCTTTATTACTGGGCGCTTCAGGTTCACCACGCACCCGGCCCCCTTGGCCAGGAAACGACTGTAGTCGTGGAACCCGGCACAGGTGTTCAGGCGATTGCGGAACGGCTTTCGGATGCTGGCGTCATCGAACGGCCGGAAATCTTTGTCGTCATGCTGCGGGTTACCGGTCAGCACACCCGATTGAAGGCAGGGGAATATGCATTCCCACCGGGTATTTCCCAGGCCGGGGCGGCGGCGATGCTGGTCAACAATGACATTGTGTCCCGCCGGATTACGATCCCTGAAGGCCTGACGGTTGTCGAAATCTTTGCCATCATCGAAGCCACGGACGGTTTGACCGGCGACCTTCCTGCGGAACGCCCGCCGGAAGGTACACTGTTACCGGAAACCTATAATTTCACGCGCGGCGACACACGGGTGGACATCGTGCAGCGTATGTCGGATGCGATGGATGCTACGTTGGCGTCACTTTGGGCGGAAAGGGCGGAAGGGCTTCCCATCGATACCCCGGAACAGGCGGTCGTTTTGGCATCGATTGTCGAAAAGGAAACGGGACTTGCCGGGGAACGACCGCACGTGGCGTCTGTCTTCATCAACCGTTTGAACCGGGGCATGCGATTGCAATCCGACCCGACGGTGGTTTATGCGCTTACCGAAGGACTTGGCCCGCTTGGTCGGGCACTGACGCGCCGGGACTGGGAGGTCGACCACCCCTACAATACCTATCAGATATCCGGGTTGCCGCCGGGGCCAATTGCCAATCCTGGAGCAGATGCGATTCGCGCGGTTCTGCAGCCGCTGGAAACGGATGATCTGTATTTCGTTGCGGACGGCACTGGCGGTCACGCATTCGCGCGCACATTGGACGAACATAATCGTAATGTCGCGCGTTGGCGACGTATTCGCGACAGCGGTGAATAGTAGGCCCGCCTGCCACGCTTGATTTCGTTCCGGGACCTTGTTTTCATTAAATTAGTGGGTTTGGTTAATACCAGCGTAGGGTGGAGACGCGACCGTGTTGCTCGACAAGGTCCTGCAGCGCATCATCCGCGAAGGAAACTTGAGCGTTGAGTATGCTGCAGGTCACGTCCGTCGGTATGGCAATGGAACCGGACCGTCTGTTCGTATCCGGTTTCACGACCCCAGGGCGGAATTCGCTGCCGGGCTATGGCCCCGGCTAAAAATCGCAGAAGCCTATGTCGATGGCCGCATGACCATCGAAGAAGGCACATTGAGCGAATTTCTATACACGACCGGCCGCAACCTTGTTTCCGTCGACCAGGGTGCAATTGCAACGCTGGTCCGGTTGCTTGGCGCTTCGGTCAACCTTGTCGCGACCTACAATCCGATCGGACGTGCGCAAAGGAACGTGGCCCATCACTACGATCTGGACCGCGCATTTTTCACGACCTTTCTGGACAAGGACCTTCAGTATTCCTGCGCCTATTTCAGAAACCCGGACGACGATCTGGAAACGGCCCAGCACGACAAGAAGGAATATATCGCCCGGAAGCTACGGCTTGAGCCCGGGATGCGCGTTCTGGACATCGGGTCCGGATGGGGCGGCCTTGCAATACATTTGGCACAGCATCACGGGTGTTCTGTGCTGGGGGTTACGCTGTCACAGGAACAGTATGCGGTATCTCGCGAACGGGTCGCCGATGCCGATCTGGAAGACCTGATCGAAATCAGGCTGCTGGACTATCGGCTTCTGTCGGAGCAGTTCGACCGGATCGTGTCCGTCGGCATGTTCGAACATCTGGGCAAGGCGCATTTCGACGAATATTTCCGCAAGTTGAAGACGTTGCTGGCCGATGATGGGGTGGCCCTGGTTCATACGATCGGGCGAATGGGCACACCGGAACCGATCAGCCCTTGGATGCGGCGCTACATCTTTCCGGGTGCCTACCTTCCAACGATGTCTGAAATCACGGGCGCAGTCGAAAAACAGTGGTTGTGGGTCAATGATTTCGAAATCTGGCGGCAACATTATGCCAACACATTGCTTCACTGGAACCGGCGTTTTCAGGAAAACCGGGACAAGATCGCCCGTATTTATGACGAACGCTTTTGCCGAATGTGGGAACTCTATCTGATTGGTTGTGAGATGAGCTTCCGGATTCAGGAACTGTGTGTGTTTCAGGTCCAGCTGTCGAAAAGGAACGACATCGTGCCCCTGACACGCGACTACCTTTATCAGTACTGACCAAAACGCGACTGGACCGATGCCGGCGGAAAGGGTGACCGTCAGGCCGTTTTTCCTTCATCCCCGATCAATTTCCGGCGAAGCCAACCGGAGCCGACGTCCATCGCGATCACCACCATCAGGGTCAGCACGATCAGATAGAGCGTGTTTTCCCAATCCTTGCCGGTCCTCAGGGTTTCCACCAGTTTCAGGCCAATCCCGCCGGCACCCAGTGCGCCGATGACGGTGGCGGAACGCGTATTCGATTCCAGATAATAAAGCGTCTGAGAGACGAAGACGGGCAGGATCTGCGGAATGACCCCGAAACGATAGCGTTGGATGGTGCCGGACCCGGTCGAACGCACGCCTTCGACCTGTTTGTTGTCGATATTCTCAATCGCTTCGGAAAACAGCTTCCCGAACGTGCCGGTATCGGTGAAGGCGATTGCCATGATGCCGGTCAGCGGACCCAGACCGAATGCGCGAATAAAGATCAGCGACCAGATCAGATTATCGAAGCTGCGCACGAAATCGAAGAACCTGCGCACCGCCATACGGGTGACGACATCCGGGTTGAAGTTCTTTGCCGCGGCAAAGGCCAGCGGCAACGCGACAAAGGCGGCAACAAAGGTTCCCAACAATGCCATGATGATGGTTTCAAGCAGGGCCTTGAAGACATCGCCATGCTGCCAGTCGCTGTTGAACCAGAACTCGGACAGCACCAGTTCAGTGTTCGACATGTCCGGGTCGATCCTTTCGTCCGCGAACATTGCTTCCACACCGTCCCAGAATCCCAGACCGGCCAGGGGGGACCTTGGATCGAACCAGAAATACTCCCAGCCGAAGAAATAGCGGTGGACCTGGGTGCGCGCGCGTGTCGCCTGAATGCGCATGAATGTGCCGGGCCGCACTTCGAACTTGGCGTTTGTGAAGACGCCTGTCGGCGGCAGGACGTCCAATGCCCGGAATTCCTCTGCCGACATGCGGTCTCGTTCCGGATCGCCGCCTGGGGGCACATAGACATAGCGGTCATCCAGCAGGATCGACCGATAACCTTCCAGAATGACCTCGTCTTCGGTGACTTCGACATTGTAGGTCCGACCATTGGGTACCGTGTATTCCAGGAACCCATCACCCAGTAATACGGTGTACCCTTCCCCCAGTGCGACCTGTGTGCCGCGCGGTCCGGTCGTAACCCACGACGGCGGTTCTGCGAAGATGGTTGCCCTTTCGCCTTCGATATCGACGGTAACTTCCCCATCTCTATTGCTGCGGGTTACGTGATATTTGTGTGCGAAGCTGTCGACCGCCAGCAGGCCGCCGCGGTCCAGTCGCGCACGTTCGATCAGGCCCGGAATGTCGAACGCGAACCAGGCATAGATCAGATAGAAGATCAGGACGCCCAGGGAAAAGAGGGGCCAGAACGGTGCCCGGCGAATCTTCTTCAAGACGTCCCCATGAAGGGCGTTCAGGCGGACTTCGTCGGCGGTGGTAATGGTCATCTCTGTTTTCCTTACGCGCCGGTCAGGCCATCTGAAGCTGGTTGCCGACCAGATTGTGACGGATGCGGCTGGATATCTGATCGATGCAGACAATCGTGCCGAACAGAAGGATGAACAGCGCCATGATCTCTGCGCCATCGCTCAGGCTGATCGAAATACGAAGTTCCTGTCCTATCCCGCCCGCACCGACGAACCCAAGGATGGCGGATGCGCGGATATTGATTTCGAACCGCAGAAGGGCATAGCTGAAATAGTTTGGCAGGACCTGTGGCAGAACACCGAAACGCATACGCTGGACCCATGTGGCGCCGGTTGCCTGCAAACCTTCCAGTGGTTTGCGGTCGATATTCTCATTCACTTCTGAAAACAGCTTTCCCAGGGCCCCCGCCGTGTGAAACGCGACGGCTATGATCGCCGGGACCGGCGTCGCACCCAGAATGAAAATCAGAAACAGGGCGAGGATGAGTTCCGGGAATGCCCGTGTGATGTCCATTATGCGGCGACAGATCGGTATGAGCCAGGGAACGATGCCCAGATTGCGCGACGAACAGAAAGCCAGGATCAATGCCCCGGCCGCACCGAAAATGGTGCCAACCGCCGCCATGTTGATGGTTTCTATCAGTGCCGGAACATAGCCATGGACGATGCCGAACCATTCACCTTCCAGGACGGATTCCTGTGCTTCTTCGTAGATATCGTAGGGATAGTCGAAAAACTTCGACAGGCCCTGAATGAACCCGCCCGAGTTCATTTCCTCGGCAATTGTGAAGCCGCCGAAAAGAATGGCGATCGTAATGACAATGAAAATCGTCGTGTAAAAGCGCCGCCGACGTTCCATCTCGTCATAGCGATGCTGCAATTCACCGATGGTCAGCGACATGATGGTCCGGATCCAAAGTTATAAAACAGCAGGGAAAGCCGGAACCGCCGGGCCTGAAATGGCCCGACGGTCCCAATGCACACTCAAACCACGGATGGGCGATTACTCGCCGATCGTGGAGTGGCGGGCCGCAACAATGATTTCGAAGAAGCTGTGGTCGACTTCCTGGAAGCCCAGGATTTCGCCGGCGGCGAAGCCGTAGGCGCATTCGGGGTCGGTTTCGACCAGACCCAGTAGGTATTCGGTCAGCTTTGCCTTCACGTCTTCCGGCAGGGACTGGCGATAGACGACAGGACCGTTCGGAATTTCGGCAGAGCGCCAGATTTCACGCAGTTCGGTCATGTCGACCAGACCGCTGTCGACCGCCTTGCGGAAGGCGCCGTTGTTGAAACCGGCTTCCCATTCGCCGCGACCGTCGGCCCATGTGACGCCGCCGTCATAGTCGCCGTTGGCGACACCGATGATGGTCTGTTCGTGACCGCCGGAGAAGGCGATTTCACCGAAATATTCCCCGGAGTCCATGGAGAAGCCGGCACGCGGAATTTCAATGGACGGGATCAGGTAGCCCGACGTCGAGTTCGGATCCCCGAACGCGAAGATGCGGCCTTCCATATCGTTCAGTGAATTGATGCCGCTGTCGATGCGGGCAAAGCCGATGGAATAGTAACCTGTGGACCCGTCCGGATTGATCGGCACCAGGGCCGGTTCAACCGCGTTTTCGTCTTCCAGATAGGCCTTGGCGTAACCGGATGCGCCCAGCCAGGCCATATCCAGGTTGCCGCCGATCAGGCCTTCGATGACGCCGTTATAGTCTGCAGGTGCAAAGAGTTCTACATCGACCCCCAGCAGTTCCGTCAACTGTTCTTCCATGCACGCGTGGCTGCGCAGGCGGTCGGACTGGTTTTCGCCGCCCAGGATGCCAAGGCGGAATTCGGTGATTTCTTCCGCCTGGGCGATTCCGGCTGAGCTGATCGCCGCAGCGGCGGCCGCGGCGACTACGATATTGGAAATCTTCATGGTCTAGCCTCTCGTTAGATCCGTTTTCTCAAGATACCGACGCGGATGGTCCCCCTGTCTTGGCGGTGCTCCCCCCGCGTCCCCTATGATTTGCGAGCCCTTCCCCAATTGGGGCGTCATAGATTGACGACCCGGCCCGATACCGCCGGCTCTTCCTCTTCGATATCGGGTGTCTCTGTCGTGCCGGTTTCCCGGTTGATGGAGGTCGACGTCGTCGCCTCGTCGAATTCGTCGCCCGCGCCATAGATGTCGCGCGCCTGACCGGTGGTCAGATCGTTCGGACCGCCGTCGAAAACGACCTCGCCATGGCTCATGCCGATGATGCGCTTGCAGTAGGTGCGGGCCGTATCCAGCGTATGCAGGTTGCACACGACGGTGATGCCGTCTTCTTCGTTGATCCGCTTCAGTGCATCCATCACCAGCTTCGCATTCAGCGGGTCCAGGGACGCGATCGGTTCATCGGCCAGGATCAGTTTCGGCTTCTGCACCAGGGCGCGTGCAATTGCGACACGCTGTTGCTGACCGCCGGACAAAGTACCGGCCTGCTGCAGGGCGGTCTGTTCGATCCCCAGCCGTTCCAGGGCCAGAAGTCCTTCCAGACGCTCCTGTTCGGTGAACAGTTTGAAGACGCTGCGGATGGTGCCGACATTGTTCAGCCGACCCAGCATGACGTTTGTCAGGACATCCAGCCGCGGGACCAGGTTGAACTGCTGAAAAATCATGGCGCAGTCCGCTTGCCAGTCGCGCAGCGCCTTGCCCTTCAGATTACTGACCTCACGGCCCTTGAACGAAATTGTTCCGCTAGTCGGCGACGCCAGACGGTTGATCAGCCGAAGGACGGTCGATTTTCCCGCGCCGGAACGGCCGATAATCCCGACCATGGCGCCTTCCGGAATGGATAGGGAGACGGATTTGACGGCGCTCAATTCACCGAAATTCTTCGTTAGGGAGTTGATTTCCAGCATGTTTTCTCCGAAGCCGACGCGAATGCGCCTTGCCGACCCGTCGCGCCTGACCCTGTTCTGGGAAGCATCAATCGACCAATGTTGCAGTGCCGTAAGAACCCGAACGACCCGCTGAGTGATACAGGTCGCAGGTTTCAGAACTGTGCCGGAAAGGTTTCAGTCCCGTGAAACGGTCAACAATTGGTCTAGGAAACGGTCGCCATTGCCGACCGGGTGGCGGGGCGGATAGCATATGGCCGACAGACGGCGCATTTCAGGGGTTCCGGTCGAGATGGGTTACTTCAATCTGGGACAGTACAGTTGGCGGATTTCGACCGGTTCGGACGAGGCACAGACCTGGTTCGACCACGGGCTGAACTGGACCTATGGCTATAACCATGAAGAGGCGATCGCCTGTTTTGAGAAGGCGGCGGCAGCCGACCCCGGCTGTGCGATGGCCTTTTGGGGCATCGCCTATGCGGCGGGTCCGAACTATAACCTGCCGTGGCATCTTTATGATCCCAAAGGACGGGCAAAGGCACTGGCCCGGGCCCATGATGCGACGCAGACGGCGTTAGGGCTTCTGGACGGGGCAAGTGCGCTTGAAAGGCGGATGGTGGCGGCGCTGACTGCGCGATATCCGCAACGCGACCCAATCGACGACCTGATGCCGTGGAACGCCGCCTATACCGGCGAGATGCGAAAGGTGCTGGATGAGTTCCCCGGCGACCTGGATGTTCGCGCGGTATTCGTTGAATCCATCATGAATGAGACGCCTTGGAGGATGTGGGACCTGCGCACGGGCTCTGTTGCGGAGGGGGCCGGCACGCTGGAGGCGATGGAGGCATTGGACCGCGCATTCAGGACGATGCCGGAAAGCTGGGACCATCCGGGGCTACTGCACCTGTATGTTCATCTTCTGGAAATGTCGCCCTTTCCGGAACGTGCACTGCGGCAGGGCGACCGCCTGCGCCATTTAATGCCGGACAGCGGGCATCTGATCCATATGCCGACCCATATCGACGTTCTGTGCGGGAACTATCGTGACGTCGTCGTCTATAATGAGCAGGCGATTGCCGCGGACCGGAAATTTCTGAAGGAACGCGGTGCGTTGAACCTCTATTCATCCTACCGCATCCACAATTATCACTTCGCCATCTATGGCGCGATGTTTCTGGGACAGTTTACCCCGGCGATGGCAGCCGCGCAGGAGCTTATAGACACGGTGCCGGAGGAACTGCTGCGCATCGAATCGCCCCCTATGGCGGATTTCGTCGAAGCCTATCTGGGAATGAAACAGCATGTGCTGATCCGGTTTGGAAAGTGGCAGGACATTATCGACCAGGATTTGCCGGATGACCGTACCCTTTATTCGGCCACGACGGCGATGATGCTTTATGCAAAAACGGTCGCCTATTCGGCGATTGGCAACGTCAAGGAAGCGGAGGCCACCCGGGACGCGTTCCGTGCCCATCGCCCGGCCGTGTCAAAGCGGCGAAGAGTCCACAATAACACTGTTCTGGACCTCCTTGATATCGCAGAAGAAATGATGGATGGCGAACTGGAGTATCGGAAAGGACATTTTGATGTGGCCTTCGACCATTTGCGCCGGTCTGTCGAACTGGATGACGCATTGCCCTATGACGAACCATGGGGCTGGATGCAGCCGGCGCGCCATGCGCTGGGCGCGCTTCTGATGGAACAGGGGCATTTTGAGGAGGCCGAGGCCGTCTATCGCGCCGACCTGGGCCTTGATGCGACGTTGAGCCGGGCCTGCCAGCATCCGAAAAACCTTTGGAGCCTGCACGGCCTTCACGAATGTCTGCGCCGGCGCGGTGAGGTGGTGGAGGCATTGCACATCGAGCAGCAGCTTGATCAGGCAGCCGCGCGGGCGGAGGTTGCCATTCATTCATCCTGTTTTTGCCGTCGGACAAGGGACGCCGCGTGACTTCGATCTAAATCGATATATTTCGACGGTCTGATCGGCGCATAAAAAGTTCAAGGGGGGTACAATGACGATTGATCTTTACACTTGGGGCACGCCGAACGGGCGTAAGGTTTCCATTATGCTGGAGGAGCTGGGACTTCCCTATAACGTTCACCCGGTTGACATCCATAAGGATGAACAATTCGCGCCGGATTTCCTCAAGATCAGTCCGAACAACAAAATTCCGGCGATTGTCGATCCCGACGGCCCGGATGGGGCGCCGATTTCTGTCTTCGAAACCGGCGCGATCCTGGTGTATCTGGCGGAAAAGACCGGCAGCGAACTGCTGCCGTCCGATTTCAGGAAACGCACCCGAACCATGGAATGGCTGATGTTTCAGATGGGGGGCGTCGGGCCGATGTTCGGGCAGGCGAACCATTTTCTGAAGTTTAATCCGGGCAAAGCCGCATATGCGGAGGAACGTTATCGCAACGAGGCACATCGGCTCTATGGTGTTCTGGACCGCCGGCTCGCAGAGAACCCTTTTGTCGCCGGTGACTGGTATTCCATAGCCGACGTCGCGATATATCCATGGGTCGCGCGCTGGGAATGGCACCAGATCGACCTGAGCGAGAAGACACATGTCTGGCGATGGTTCCAGGAACTGGGGGAACGTCCGGCCGTACAACGCGGCATGGCCGTTCCGTCCTGAACGCGAAAGATGACTTTAAATGACTGAAACGGCATTGATTTTTGGTGCGGGATCGGGGCTCAGCGCGTCGATTGCGCGACTTTGCGCCAAGGAGGGGATGGCGGTTCACCTGGCCGCGCGCAACCTGACAAAGCTGGACGGTCTGTGCCGGGAAATCGGTGCAAAGGCCCATGGGTGCGACGTCACCGATGCGACCGGTGTCGAACGGGTGTTCAAGGCGGTGGGCGCGGTTCCGGATCTGGTCGTATTCAACCCGTCCATGCGGGTTCGCGGGCCGATTCATGAATTGGACCCCGATGCCGTGAGAAAGGCGATTGAGATTACCTGTTACGGCGGCTTTGTCGTCGGGCGGGAGGCGGCCCGGCGCATGATCCCGCGGGAATCCGGTTCCATCCTGTTCACGGGCGCGTCGGCCAGTGTGAAAGGGTATCCAAACTCCTCAACCTTTGCGATGGGGAAGTTCGGATTGCGGGGGCTGTGTCAGTCCATGGCACGCGAACTCCAGCCGCGGGGCATTCATGTCGGGCATTTCATAATCGATGGCGGTATTGCAAGCGACACCCGTGTCGCAGAGGAAGACAACTTCCTGTCGCCGGACGCCATTGCGGAAACCTATCTGCAGATACACCGCCAGCATCGAAGCGCCTGGACATGGGAAGTCGAACTCCGCCCCTGGGTAGAGACCTTCTAAGCGACTCATAAATCTGAACAATTTTAGCTAAAGCCCGGAATCGGATTCCGGGTTGCCCGGCAGGAATCTCCCCATCCCGTCGATAGAAAAATTCATCGATGCGGTGATTCCGCCGGATTCCCTGCGGATTCCGCGTCTGGCATAGGGATTGCCCCTTTTGGGTCCTAGTGGGGATATTTTTGAACCGGAGAATGGGCAGATGACACAAGCTTTGGAACGGCGTGCGCTGATGGCGGACAAGGATGTAAACCTGGTGGAGGCAGCGCTTGCGTGGCGGCTGACGGACGGGTTGCCTGAAAACCTGCCGGAAACGCGAAACTATCGCCGGCTTCTGGAAGACGCGCTTCGCAGCGCGACAGAAGCGCGTGCGGAACTCGCGGACGCGCGTCGCCGCATAGCGGTTCTGGAACATCAGTCCCGAACGGACGAGGTCACAGGGCTGCTGAACCGACGGGGCTTCGAAATTGCATTTGAGTCGGCCTTGGCCCGGGTCCGCCGGTTCGGCGAGGCGGGGGTGCTGGTCATCATCGACCTGGATGGTTTCAAACAGATCAACGATACCCATGGTCATGCGGCAGGCGATCTGGTGCTTGCGGCGGTCGGGTCCGTCCTGGCGCGCCAGACACGGGACATCGACACGGTCGCGCGGATCGGCGGTGACGAATTCGCTGTCATCCTGACGGCTGCCGACAAGAACGGCGCAAAGAAGCGCGTCCGAACGCTGGACCGAATTTTGAACTACACGACGGTCAAATGGCAGGGTCAGGATATCCCCGTTCGTGCCTCTTTCGGGTCGGCCCCCTATGGTCCCGACGACAACACCGCGACCGTGTTCGCAACAGCGGATACCGCCATGTACCGCCGGAAAGGCGGCACCGCGCGCGGCTAGGAGGAATGCCAGTTGCGCTATCCGGCCCGGTTGGTTCCGGATGGCATGCCGGGCATTGACCATGCTACCATCCTGACCGGCAGGTACGACCTGTCAGACGGGGGCGCATATGAAGAAGCTCATATTATGGACGATTTCTCATGGCGTGGTGCTGGTCGTGGGCTTCGTCCTGGGGATTTACTACCTGCCGATCCTGATTGCACCATCGGCCCCGGATAGTGAGACCCTTGAAAGCATAGCGGCTGCAGCCCCTTTTCAGGGGGAACTGGCTCTTGACCTTAGGGGGAGTGACTTCCTGCATTGGGGGGAAGGAACGATCAGCGTCTCGGAATCGCAAATCTCCCATCAGGGGCGCCTGGCGCCCGGACCGGATTACCGGCTCTATCTGGTTCCGGAATTTGTAGAACATGAGGATGAGTTCATTGCCGTTCGCGGTGAAGCGCAATTGATCGGCCCGGTTAACAGTTTTGACGGGTTTGTCGTTGATGTGCCCACAGGCGTGGATGTGGCGGCATACACGACGGTCCTCATCTGGTGCGAGACATTCTCCGAATTCATAACGTCCGCACGGTATCGTTGACCCACGGTCACGGCCGCGCATTTCGACAGGTCGTTGCCGCAGCATGGCGGGCAGGGGGCTTTTCGGCGCATTAGCGTCGCATCCTGCAAACCACGGCATTGATTCCTGCCGAAAGCTTCGTCCCTGAATATCCGTGCGACATCGGCACATGTCAGGGGGGACAATCGGTCATGGGGCTTAATTCCATTCAATCCGGCAACAGGTCAGCGCGTCAGCACGGCGCCATGGAATTTTCCGAGCCGCCGGTGGACCTGGACATGGTGCGCGGATATCGGCTGGGCCGTTTGCGTCAGGCGTTGCGGGACGGTGACTTCGCGGGCGGCTTGTTCTTTAACCAATTGAATACCCGATATGCCACCGACGCGACGAACATGCAGGTCTGGTGCGCGCATTATGAATGCCGGTGCGTCTTCGTCTGCACCGAAGGTCCGGTTGTGCTGTTCGACTATGGCAACTATCCCCATCTGGCCGAAGACCTGCCGGGGGTCGACGAATACCGGGCCATACCGTCCTTCTATTATTTTTCCGTCGGACCCAGGGGGGAAGACCGGTCGCGCATGTTTGCCGATCAGATCGCCGATCTGGTTCAAAAACATGGCGGCGGAAATCGGCGCATCGCAATTGATCACCTGTCCATGATGCCGACGCAGGCACTGCTGGACAAACAGTTGAGCCTGCATGAAGGCGAAGGCTTGGCCGAAGTCGCGCGCGCGATCAAATCACCGGAAGAATTGGAACTCATGAAGGTTTCCATGCATGCCTGTGAGCAGGGCATCCGTGAAATGCGCGAAATACTGGAACCCGGCATCACCGAAAACGCGCTTTGGGCCAAACTGCATGAGGTCAATATCCGTCTGGGCGGGGAATGGATTGAAACGCGTCTTTTGTCGGCGGGGCCGCGAACGAACCCGTGGTTCCGCGAATGTTCCATGCGCCCGATCGAAAGGGGCGACATGGTCAGTTTCGACACCGACCTGATCGGACCATACGGTTATTGTTCCGACATTTCCCGCGCCTGGATCTGCGGCGACTGGCCCGACGATGAGCAGCGGCGGCTTTATGCCAAGGCCTATGAACAGATTGAACATAACATCGCCATTCTGAAGGCCGGGAAGACGCTTCGCGATATCGCATACGAAGCCTGGACCATCCCCGAAGAGTTCGCATCGCTGCGATATCCAAGTTGTATGCATGGCGTTGGACTGGCGGATGAATACCCGTCCATCAAACACGCCGCCGATTTCGACACAAAGGGTTATGACGGCGTGTTGGAACCGGGCATGGTCCTGTGCGTTGAAAGCTTCATTGGCGTCGAAGGCGGCAAAGAAGGCGTCAAGCTGGAAGAACAGGTGATCATCACCGAAACGGGTTGCGAACGCATGTCGACCTACCCGTTCGAAACAGACTGGCTTTGACCGAAGAAACACAGTGAACGGCCGCAGGTGCTCCAACCAGGTCGGCTAACAGGGCTAACGCACCTTCAGATTTACTAGCACCAGGTTTACGGGCTATCATCGTCTGGTTGTCTTATCGCCTTGGAATCTGGGGAGCGTTGCAAGGTATCATCAATTACACGTACAGTTTTCGGCAGGACAATCGTTCAAGATTGTAACGGTTGCACGTGCGTGTGGCGGCCTGTGCTTCGGGTGGGTAAATGAACCGGTGGATTGCGACGTTTCTAATCATGCTGGCCGTGTCGGCGGGCGGCGGAACCGTCGCCTATCAGTTTTATGATGCACAAAAGCAGGAGCTGGGTCTGCTGGCGACGCGGGATATGGCGCGTCACGCCGAAGAACTGAACAGCATGGTTTCCACCATGTTCGAACCGGCCTTTGCCATCGCTGAAACTGTGGCGCTGGCCGGTCTGCATGATTTGTCCCTTCGGGAGAAGGTGCCGGCGTTCCTGGCGCTTACGGCCGGCACCATCCGGCGGTACCGGGCGGTGAATGGCGCCTACCTTGGGTTCGCGGATGGAAGTTTCATCCAGGTCCAGGATCTTGAAACCAGAGTGGATGGCGGGCCGGAATCCACCAGTGACGATGAAATCCTGACGGCACGGGTAATCGATGCATCCCGGTCCGGCGACAATGAACAATGGTGGATATACGATCCCGAACGCGCGTCATGGCGTCGGGACTTCAGCCGTGCTGCCGCGTATGATCCGCGTGAACGACCGTGGTACCTTTTGGTTCAGGATATGGGCGGCCCTGCCTGGACCGATCCCTATACGTTTGCATCCAGCGGTGTGCCGGGTGTGACCTTTGCCAGTCCGATGATTGGTCCGGACGGGGCGGAATGGGCGGTCCTGGGGGTCGATTTTTCGCTGGATTCCCTTTCCGGCACGGTCGCCGACATATCGGAGACGATTGTAGAAGACGCAGAAGTCGTTTTTGCGGCCGACCCGGGCATGCGTCTCTATGGGGCGTTTGATCTGGAAGGCAGCCACCCGTTAATGCGGCGCAGTGATGTCATCCAATCCGTCTTGCAGCGCGAACACCCGTTGGGTGTTGTCGGCGAGGTTACGGTCGGCGATTTGACGTTGCTGACCATGGCCGCGGAACTGGATGCGGAAAAGGGCATGCCGCTTCGGATCTTTCTGGCGCGCGATGTCGCCGGTATCAACGCCAACGCGACCGAAACGATGCGACGGAACCTGATACTGGTCGTATGCGTCATCCTGATCGCCGCCGCCATAACATCCTATGCCTATCGCCTGTGGGCGGAGGTATCAGCACGCAAGAAGGTAGAGGCGGCGCTGGTTGAATCACGGGACGCGGCGGAAGCGGCGACGCGGGCAAAGTCCGTCTTTCTGGCGACTATGAGCCATGAAATCAGAACCCCGATGAATGGCATCATGTCCATGACTGAACTGCTGTCGGTATCCCGTCTGGATAGCGAACAGCGGGACATGGTCAAAGTTGTCGGCGATTCGGCAAGGGCGCTTCTGGCAATCATCAACGACATCCTTGATTTCTCGAAGATTGAGGCAGGGAAATTCGACCTGGAACGAATTTCCTTTTCGCTGACCGACATCGTCGACGGAACGGCCGAACTCCTGGCGCCCCGCGCCCACGAGAAGGGATTGGAATTCACGGTCGGCATTGACCCTGGCCTGGTCGACCAGCGTATTGGTGACCCCGCACGGTTGCGGCAGATTCTGATCAATCTGGGGGGGAACGCGATCAAGTTCACGTCCGAAGGCGCGGTGGAGATCATTGTTTCACGGGCCGACCGGTCGGGGGAACGGCTTCGGTTCGATGTAATCGACACCGGAATTGGACTGTCTGAGGAAGCATTGAGCGGCTTGTTCAAGCCCTTTTCTCAGGCCGATTCATCGACGTCGCGAAATTATGGCGGCACCGGTCTGGGCCTGTCGATCTGCTATCGCCTGGTGGAAATGATGGGGGGCGCGATCGGTGCCGACAGCACACCTGGCCAGGGTAGTACCTTCTGGTTCGAATTGCCGCTGTCGCCCAGTAACGAGGCACCGCCCAGTCCGGCGCATGACCTGTCATCGGCCGTGATAAGGACCATTGGTCTGTCCAGTCGCGAAACCGGCGTCGCGGAACGGTATCTGCGGGCAGGGGGAGTTCGGGACATTGAACATCTGGAAGAATTTCCCGCCGAATCCGATAACGTGGCGGACCTATGGCTTGTTGCCGCGCGCGTGGTCACCCCGGGGAACGGCATGCTGGATGCGTTGTCCGGCGCCGTCGCGCTGGTTGGCGGACGTGCCGAAATAGCCGAAGCAGTGGACCCGCCGCCTGCGCGTCCTGTCCTTCAGCTCAGTGCCCCCCTTGTGCGGACAGCCCTTTGGCGTGCCACCGCGGTGGCCCTGGGGCATGAGCCGTGGGAAAGCGCCGACGACCATTCCCGCCCCGACATGGACTTCGCACCGCCGCCGCGCCAGGACGCTTTCGATGCCAATGCGTTAATTCTTGTTGCGGAAGACAATGAGACAAACCGGCTGGTGATCCGCAAACTGCTGGGACGCTTGGGCTATGCTTGCGATGTGGCGGAAAACGGCCGGGTCGCGCTGGAAATGCTGCAGCGGCCGGGGCACGGTCTTCTGCTGACTGACTTCAACATGCCGGAAATGGATGGCCGCGAATTGACCCAGGCGGTTCGCAGGGCAGAACGCGAACAGGGGCTGGATCGGCTTCCGGTCGTGGCGCTGACGGCGGACGCCATGGTTGGTGCCGAGGCGGCATGCCTGGAGGCCGGCATGGACGCCTTTCTGACCAAGCCGGTCGACAGCGGAAAACTGTCGGCCATTCTGGCGGAAATGCTGCCGGTGGCGGCAGGGCTTCGCCGTGCACGGGCGACGGATGTTTCGGCCGGTCGTGCGCCGGACAATCCGGCCCCCCTGTGGGACCCTGACGTTTTCGACCCGACGATACTGGGTGAACCGGACGGGACGCTGGACGCGGAAGCGTTGGAATTGATCGAAAGCGCGGCCAATGACTGGAATGACAAGGTTTCCGATATTCTGGCCGCCCTTGGAAAGGGCGACGATGCGGCGGCGCGCCGTGTCGTTCACGCCCTGAAAGGGGCGTCACTGTCCATCGGTGCCACGCGTCTGGGGCGTATCGCATCCGACATTCAAGACAGCCTTGATTCCGGAGACAAGGATATGGCGGACCTCCTGGCCGCCGGGCTGCAACCGACCCTTACCGAATTTCAGACCATAGTTCCCCGTTTGCGGGGCAATTGAAGAAGGAATCCCGGATGTCGTTCACGAACGGACCCACGAACTACGCATCGACCCGCGTGCTGGTTATCGAAGACGAAGGGCATGTACGCCGCATTGTCTGCCGCCTGCTGCGGCAGATGGGGTTCCAGTTAGTGGATGAAGCCGCCAACGGGGAAGAGGGTCTGATGCAGGTCGTCCGCGTAAAGCCGGAACTGATTATCTGCGACATTCATATGGAACCCGTCGATGGGCTGGAGTTCCTGCGTAAGCTGCGCGGCCTGAACAATTCCGAAATGTCGAACCTGCCGGTGATCTATCTGACGGCAGATGCAAACAGGGACACGGTTCTGGTCGCAAGAGAGCTCAAGGTTTCCGGCTATCTGGTGAAGCCTGTCTCGCTGGACCATCTGAAAAGCCGCGTTGACGCCGCACTGCGGGGGTAGGTGCGGCACCTTGCACGACCAACGGTAGGACCATTTACGGACATCAGATCAGCGGCATTCCCATGAGCGCCTGAACGAATGTTGCGGCGATAACGACCAGGCCAAGGACACATGCGGTATAGACCCAACGGGTGGGATGGCTGCTTTTCCGGTCGGCGACCCATCCGACGAACGGGATCGCCTGCATCAGGTGCGTGGCAAAAAAGTGGGGAACCCGAAGGTCGCCGCCACCGCGCGCCCAGCCGACGATCGGCAGGCCATTTGCATCCGTTGTCGGGCCCCCGACCCAGTGACCGGTGCCGCCGGACATGTACCCGGCAACCGCCAGTGTGGTGACAAAGCCCAGCGATAGCCCTGCAAGGATACCTGTGCGCAGTCCCTGACCCAATCCGGCCGCCGGTCGGCGATAGGCCAGCCACCCGACAACCGCCGCCCCCATAATCAGGGTGACCGCGCCAATTCCCATCAGGGAATACATGCTGGCTTCCATCGGCGTTTCCAGATTGAAGTGGGAATGCCTTCCGCGCCCCGCCTGAATAGTGATGTAGGCGATTTCGAATATCCCGAACCCGCTGATGGCCCAGGCAAGTATGCGCACGCCGATCCGGTCCCGAAGCGTATCATCGATAAAGCGCGCAAAGAGGGCGAGCGTCGCGATATGCAGGCCGACGGACAATTGGAATTTCAGCGGTTTGATCCACAGGTTTATGCCGTTCAGTTCCCGCGGATCAATCAGCATCGCAAGGATCGTGACCGGCACCAGTGCCAGGCAAAAGAACGCACCTTGCCATAGGACCTTTTCCGTCCCGATTGTCTGCGCAGCGGGCAGGGAAGGGGCGGTTGCAATGGTCAATGAAGACATGACTGATTTCCTTCAGGCGGCGGCAAGGCGCGTTGCCACGGTGTCGCGACCGGCGCGGATGACCATGTAGATCAGCAGCCCTATGGGGCCGAACATGAAAGTCGCGAACAGGATTGGAACCTGAATCAGGCGCGAGATCTGCGCCGCGTCGCATTTGCGTGCAATCCAGGCACCGATGAACAGATCGAACGCCAAATAGTGTATCCAGCCCGCCAACAGAAGCGGTTCGGATTGGAACAGCATGGCGACACTGGCCAGGCTGTCGAAGCCGCCATCCACGGTCCAGAAATAGCGCAGGATCAGCACTGCATAGCCAATCGACAGGATGGCAGGTGCGATAACAGCAGGGACCGCGTTCAATAACGGCCATCGCCGTGGGGCAAGCGCAAGGACGGCCCAACCGGCCATGGCAACCATGCCCGCATGGGAGAACCAGGTTTCCCACCCGATACCGAATATCAGATCCGAGGTCGCAGTTGGCTCCATAACGCAGTCTCCTTCCCGTTTGACAAACGCCAATCTTGACGATGTAAAGATAAATGTAAGTTGCATCTTGACAATGTCAAGATATATTCCGGCAATGACACGGAAACCGGAATATCACCACGGAAACCTGCGCGCGGAATTGATCGAGGCCGGGATCGCCATCCTGGACGAAGTTGGCTGGGCGGGATTAAGCCTTCGCGGTTGTGCGGCGCGGGCAGGGGTGTCCCACGCGGCGCCGGCGCATCATTTCGGTAATTTGACGGGGCTCAGGACCGCACTGGCCACGGTCGCCTATAACCGTTTTGTCGAACAGATGGACCGGTATGTCGCGGACCGCGCGAACGACGGCAGATCACGGCTGATGGCGGCGGGGCTTGCCTATATCGCATTCGCCCGTGAAAACCCCGGCCTGTTTCATTTGATGTTCGGTCCGGCCGAACTGGATCAGGATGATGGTGACCTTAACATCGCGCGCCGCAGGGCGTATGAGCAATTGGGGGAAAATGTCGCTGCCTTTCTGCCGCCGGGCGCACGTGAGGCAGAGGATCATCGCCTTCGGGTCACCGTCTGGTCGCTGGTGCATGGATATGCCCAACTGATCCTGGCGAAACAGATCGCGCCGCAGGCTCAGGCGTTCCTGTCGGACGAGGCGGTGCTTGATGGATTGTCGAACCTGGCGAAAGGTCTGGAAAAGAACCGGTAGGTCGGTACCTATTCCGCGGCCTTCGATTCGCCGTTGTGGGCGCGGTTTGCCGTGATGACTTCGAACTGGTCGTTCCCCAGATAGCCCACGGTCTGGTTCCGCCCGCCTTCCTTTGCCTTGTAGAGGGCACGGTCGGCGGCTTCGATCACGGAATCGACGGTATCCGTATCGAAGTTGAACAGGCTGATCCCCAAAGAAATCGAAAGGTTCAGGCCTTCCTCCGGCCCGTTGCGCAACTTGAACGGCGCGCCGTCCACACTGCGCCGCAGGCGTTCGGCGACGACGCTGGCGACGGAATAGTCCGCATCCGGCATGACAACCACGAACTCTTCCCCGCCAAAGCGGGCAATCGTGTCGATGGACCGGACATTCTGGCCGATCCGCCGGCTGATTTCGATCAGGGCCTCATCCCCGGCCGCGTGGCCGTAGGTGTCGTTCACCGGTTTGAAATAGTCGATGTCGAACAGGATGATGGCCAGTTGCTTCCCGCCATTGCGCAGGCGTTCGACCAGCCCACCCATATGCACCGTCAGGTATCGGCGGTTATAAAGACCCGTCAGACTGTCCGTCAGCGCCATGGCCAGGCTGCGTTCGTAATTTTCCCGCAGCTTTTCCTGATAACGCTGGCGGCGGATCTGCGTGCGCGCACGCGCAAGCAACTCCTGCTTTTCTATCGGCTTTACCAGGTAGTCGTTCACCCCGATGTCCAGGGCCTTTGCCAGACGGTCGGTGTCGTCTTCTTCCACGGTCATCAGAACGGGAAGGTGCCGTGTCGCGTCGCTGGCCCGGACCTGGCTGCAGAACCGCAATGCGTCGCCCGACTGCATACGCAGGGACACAATGATGAGTTCGACGGGTCTTTCGCGCAGACGCGCCAGTGCTTCTTCCGGCGTATCCGCGATTTCAACCATGTCGCTGTCGGCTTGCAGCGCATCAACCACCTTCTGCGCATCAATGCGGTTGTCTTCTATAACCAGAACCCGTGCACTGGACGCGTCAACCGACTGGATCGTGCGTTCGCCACGCATCACGCCCAACTGGCCCGACGTCTGCTCGCGCATCCGCCATTCGTCCATCAGCATCTTCAGTCGCACCAGCGACCGGACGCGTGCGAACATGGCCGCATCATTGACAGGCTTGGTCAGGAAGTCGTCTGCGCCCGCCTCAAGGCCGCGAACTCTGTCCGCCGAATCGGACAGGGCCGTTACCATGACGACGGGAATATGCATGGTCACGCTGTCGCGCTTCAATGCCTCGCAGACTTCGAACCCGTCCATGCCCGGCATCATAACGTCCAACAGGATGATGTCGGGCTGGTCGTATTTCGCCATTTCGATGGCCGTCACACCGTCCCGGGCCGTGATAACCTCGAAATACTCCGACGTCAGCTTCGCTTCCAGAAGCTTCACATTCGGATGCAGGTCATCCACAACAAGTACGCGCGCGGTCATCGGTCAGGGAATCCCATTCAGAGTTGGATGCCGGCTGTTCAGTCCGCCAGAAACTTTTCAACAGTCGACAGGAAGCTGGCGACCGAAATCGGTTTCGCGATATAGGCTTCGCATCCGCCTTCGCGGATCTTCTCCTCATCCCCTTTCATTGCAAACGCGGTGACCGCGATCACGGGGATATGTTTCAGGTCGTCATCTTCCTTGATCCATTTCGTGACCTCCAGCCCGGACACTTCCGGCAACTGGATATCCATCAGGATCAGATCGGGTTTTTCGGACCGTGCAATCTTCAGGGCTTCCATCCCGTCTTTCGTCTGAAGGATGTCATACCCTTTCGATTCCAAAAGGTCGTGGAAAAGCTTCATGTTCAGCTCGTTATCTTCCACGATCATTACTGTTTTGGCCATTTGTGCCGCTCCAAATAATATCCTGCTAACACCGACAAGGCATCGCAAACGGGCCCACGAAAACCGGCCCGGCGACGCCCAACTCAAAACTAACTCTGCCCTTGGCTCCCGTTTTATACCATAGCATCCGGTTTAGCGATGGTTTTTGGCCGGATTTGAGTATTCTAGCCCAATGCGCATCGGCATCGATCTGGGGGGTACAAAGGTTTCCGGCGTCCTGATGGACGATTCCGGAGATATTGCCGCGCGGCTTCGACGGGAAAGCCCGCGCGGCGACTATAATGCGACGCTGACGATGCTGTGCGACGTTATTACGGAACTGACGCCGACAAGCCATCCCGACGCGCCGGTTGGTATCGGCCTTCCGGGAACGGTATCGCCGGCTACCGGCCTCATCAAGAATGCCAATTCCACGTGGCTGATCGGCCAACCGTTCGACCGCGACTTGGCGGAACGGTCGGGGCGGCGAATCAGAACCGCGAACGACGCAGACTGCTTCGCATTGTCCGAGGCAGTGGATGGTGCCGGGGCCGACGACCGGACCGTCTTTGGCGTCATTCTCGGGACGGGTGTCGGGGGGGGCTTCGTAATTGACGGCCGGCTTCTATCGGGTCCGAACGCGATTGCGGGCGAATGGGGGCACAACCCACTTCCATGGATGGACCATAACCGCGACCCGGCCCATCCCTGTTATTGCGGAAAGGACGGCTGCATCGAAACCTACCTCAGCGGCCCGGGACTAAGCGCCCATTTCAAGGCGCGCACGGGCACCGACCGTCGGGCGGAGGATATCGCCGGTTCCGACGATGAAGCCGCGCGTGCATGCATGGGGGAGTACGCGGACAGGCTCGCACGGGCGCTTGCCCTCGTCATCAACATCCTGGACCCGGCTGCGATTGTGCTGGGCGGCGGTCTGTCGGGGATCGACAGTCTTTATCGTGACGTCCCTGTAATCTGGGGCCGGTATGTCTTCTCCGACACGGTGGAAACCAGATTGCTGAAAAACCGTCACGGCGCGGACAGCGGCGTGCGCGGTGCGGCATGGCTATGGCCGGTGGGCGGTAACCCATGACCGAAGACGCTGTGCACACCGTAACTTTGTGCCGCGACTGTCTGACATTGGCACATGTTGTGGCGGATAATGTACTGCCGCGCTGTGGAAAGTGCGGATCATCGCGCCTGGTCGCCCACCCCGAACTGGACCGGCTGTCGATCGCCCATATCGATTGCGATGCCTTCTATGCCTCCGTCGAAAAACGGGACAATCCCGATCTGGCCGATAAGCCGGTGATCGTTGGCGGGCGTCAGCGCGGGGTGGTGTCCGCAGCCTGTTATGTGGCGCGCATCTACGGTGTGCGCTCGGCAATGCCGATGTTCAAGGCGCTGAAGGCCTGTCCGGATGCCGTCGTCATAAAGCCCGATATGGCGAAATATTCCGCTGTCGGCCGGGAGGTGCGCGCATTGATGCTGGAAACCACCCCGCTGGTGGAACCGATATCAATCGATGAAGCATTTCTGGACCTGTCCGGCACGGCAAAGCTGCATGGTCGCCCACCCGCTGCGACGCTGGCCCATCTGGTCAAACGCATAGAAACTGAAATCGGCGTCACCGCGTCCATCGGGCTCAGCTACAACAAGTCCCTAGCGAAGATCGCATCCGACCTGGACAAGCCGCGCGGGTTTGCCGTGATCGGGGAAGGCGACGCCATGGAGTTTCTGGCGGACAAGCCTGTCGGCATCATATGGGGAGTGGGCAAGGCCCTTCGCACCAGGCTGGAAAGGGACGGAATCCGAACGCTGGCGGATTTGCGCCGGGTCGACCGGATGGACCTGATGGCCCGCTACGGCGCAATGGGAAAACGGCTGTATCATTTCGCCCGGGGGGAGGATACGCGCGCCGTCACGCCGGACGGGGAAACGAAGTCGATTTCCTCTGAAACCACGTTCAACGAGGATATCCGGGCGGCGAAGGCACTGAAGGCGGAACTTTGGCCGTTATGTGAAACGGTGGCCCGCCGGATGAAGGCAAAGGGATATGCCGGACGCACAGTGACGGTGAAGCTGAAGACGAAGGATTTCCGTACGGTCACGCGTTCGCGCACGCTGACGGACCCGACACAGCTGGCGGAACGGCTTTATCGCACCGGCGCGCCGATCCTGGACAAGGAAGCGGACGGCCGCGCCTTCCGGCTGATAGGGATCGGCGTGTCGGAATTGACGGACCCCAACCTTGCCGACCCGATCGACCTTGGGGACCCCGACGCCGGCAAACGCGCCAAGGTCGAACGCGCGATGGACGCGGTCCGCGCAAAGCTGGGCGATGCGGCGGTAAAGAAAGGCCGCGGCTGGGAATAATTATCGCAAGGCGCATTTTTCCCCATCCCTGTCGCGGGATGGCAGGTTGACCCAGCGCGGCGGTCATACATCATGTCCCCCTTGTATTTACCCGGTCCGATGGGAGGAACGCGCCGATGTCCGAAAAGCCGAAAGTCTTTGCAACCCGCCTGATGCCACCTGATGTGGAGGCACGGTTCCGTGCCGAATTCGATGCGGTCCCGAACCTGGACGATGCGCCGATGACGACGGCGGATATCGTCGCCGGGGCGGACGGCTGCCGGGGGATCATTTGTTCGGCGACGGAAAAATGCGATGCGGAACTGATCGCGGCGCTGCCGCCGACTGTTGAGATCATGGCGACATTCTCTGTCGGCTGCGATCATATCGACCTGGATGCCGCAAAGGCGCGCGGGCTTATCGTCACCAACACGCCGGACGTGCTGACGGATGCTACGGCGGACACGACCATCCTGTGCCTTCTGGGGGCGGCGCGCATGGCACAGGATTCCGAACGTGTCCTGCGGGCCGGCGAATGGGGGCGTTGGGCCCCGACCGCGATGCTGGGAACCCACATGTCCGGGAAACGCCTTGGCATTGTCGGCATGGGGCGGATCGGTCAGGCGGTTGCCCGGCGTGCAATGGGCTTCGACATGCAGGTGATGTATCATAACCGCCGCGAACTCGGTCCGGATGAGGATCAAGGTGCGGCTTTCCATGCGGACGCGGCTGAGATGCTGCCGAAATGCGATTTCCTGGCCCTGACCTGTCCGTTGACACCCGAAACGCACCACTGGCTGAATGCGGATCGCATTGCCCTGCTGCCGGACGGTGCGGTCGTGGCTAACACGGCGCGCGGTCCAGTGGTGGATGACGATGCGCTGATTCCAGCCCTGCAATCCGGCAAGATTGCTGCGGCCGGTCTGGACGTCTTCACGGGCGAGCCGAAGCTGGATCCCCGATATCTGACCCTGCCAAACGCTTTTCTTCTACCGCATATCGGGTCCGCGACGATCGAGACGCGGAACGACATGGGTTTCCGCTGTCTGGACAATATGGCCGCCCATTTCGCCGGCCGCCCACTGCCCAGCCGCGTGGTATAACCGGCGCGCGCAGACTGGACCTTGCCGCCCCGCCGGGGCTCGGCCATGCTGCGCCGACATTGGCATAAATGGGGATATGGGTGATGGCGCGGGAAATAGATTTCAAGCCTTTGTCGGGCATGGTGTTGCCCCGGTTTGCGGGCATACCGACCTTCATGCGGCTTCCGCATGTCGACCCGGATGACGAGGCGATGGACCAGGTCGACATCGGTCTTCTGGGCGTTCCATGGGACGGTGGAACGACGAACCGTGCGGGCGCCCGGCATGGACCGCGCCAAATGCGCGACATGTCCACAATGATGCGCAATTGTCACCATCAGTTGGGCATCATGCCGTTCGAACTGGCGAACTGTGCGGACCTGGGCGACAGTCCCGTCAATCCGATCCAGCTGGATGACACGCTACAGCGGATCGAAGACCATTTTCGCAAGATCGTCGCCCGGGACGTCATGCCGCTTTCGGCCGGTGGCGACCATCTGATCAGCCTGCCCATCCTGCGCGCGCTGGCGGAAATGGTTGGCGAACCGTTGGGCATGGTGCATTTCGATGCGCACACTGACACCTGGGACCGCTATTTCGGCGGGTCAAAATACACCCACGGCACACCGTTCCGCCGCGCCATCGAAGAAGGGCTGCTGGATCCGAAAAAGATAATTCAGATCGGCATTCGGGGCGGTCTGTATCATCCGAACGACAAGAAATGGGGGCTGGAACAGGGCATTCGCGTGGTCGAGATTGAAGAGTATTTCGACATGGGCCCCGACCGGACCGCGGAATTGGCACATGAAGTCGTTGGAAGCGGTCCTGCCTATATCTCCTTCGATGTGGATGGAATGGACCCGGTCTATGCGCCCGGCACGGGTACGCCGGAAATCGGCGGTTATTCGACGCACGAGGCACAACGCATGGTGCGCGGCCTACGCGGGTTGGATATTCGCGGCGCCGACGTGGTGGAGGTTGCCCCGCCGTTCGACCCGTCTGGCGCAACCGCGCTGGCCGGGGTGACCATCATGTGGGAAATTCTCTGCCTTATGGCAGAACGGGTCGGCCGGTCCTAGAGCGCAAGGCGGCCCAACGGGTGGACATTCTTTTCACCAGTGCCTGGTGGGTGGTTGCGTGCCTGGCCGTCGTGGCGGGCATAGCGCGCGGCCTTGCCGGGTTCGGGATCGGTCTGATCATGATGCCGGTCGGCGCAGCATTGTTGACCCCGCAGATCATGGTGCCGGTTCTGACCGCAATCGACGCACCGGTAGCACTGCTGCTGATCTGGTCGGCGTGGCGGGAGTTCGACCGGCGCAACGTGTTCACGCTGATCCTGTCCGCGGTGGTCTGTCTGCCGGTGGGGGTCTATCTGCTGACGGTCGTGGGTGCGGTCACGCTTTCCCTGTTTGTGAATGTCAGCGTCCTGTTGGTCGCGATTGCGCTTATGGCTGGGTTCGTCATCCGGGGGCGGGCGTCGACCGCGCGCGATGTCGGTATCGGGGGGCTGTCCGGGGTACTGCATGGGTCGGTCAGCCTGCCCGGTCCGCCGATCATCCTGGGGTGGGTTGCGACCCAGACGCCGGGTCCGAAGCTTCGTGCGAACATTATCGTATACTTCATGTTCATCGATGTTCTGGTCATTCCGGTGCACTGGACGGCGGGTCTTTTTACCGAACCGGCCCTGTGGCTGGCGGCATCGCTGGCGCCGATCTATTTCGCGGCAACAATGGTGGGCAAGGGCCTGTTCGGTAAGGTCCCGGAAAAATGGTTCCAGCGTCTGGTCCTGAGCCTGGTCATGATCGGGGCTGTTGGCGGGTTGATCACGACATTGGTCTGATGGCGTTTCATCAGCGAGTCGAATTCTTTTCCGGCAGGCGCGACAGGATTCTGGTGCCCAGTCCGCTGGGCAGGGCGCGGAAGAACCAGCCTGCCAGACGCATCTGCCAGGGAAAGCTGATCTTTGCAGTACCGCGGTCGAGACCATGCCGGACGATCCGGGCGGCTTTGTCCGCTTCCATCAGGAACGGCATGGGGAAGTCGTTCGCATCGGTGATGCGGCTTTTCACGAAACCGGGGCAGACGACGCAGACGGTAACGCCGCTGTTCGTAAGGCGGCCACGCAGTGCCTCCCCATAAGCCAGCACTGCGGCCTTGGACGCGGAATAGGCTGGCGCACTGGGAAAGCCACGGTTCCCGGCGATTGAACTGACGATGGCGATGGTCCCGGAACGCCTGGCTGTCATCCGGTCCAGGGCAGGATGGATCGTGTTCAGGACACCGGTCAGGTTGACGTCGAAGATGCGACGCGCAGCGTCTTCACCGCCGTCCCCCGCAATGCCGGCATTGGCAATGACGCGGGTCAGAGGGGCGGCATCGTCTGCTGTCTGGATCCAGGCGCGCATAGCGGCCCTGTCGGCGACATCAATTTTCCGTGCATCGACCGTCGCGCCCCTGTTCCTGCATGCCTCTGCAACCATCGTCAGGCGGTCCTGGTCGCGGCCGGAAAGATGCAGGACTGTTCCCGGCCCGGCATGTTCCAGCGCCAGCGCCTCCCCGATGCCGCTGGATGCGCCCGTGATCAGAATGGATGTCATGGTCGCGACAGTGTCGCGTCGGTTGCCGTCGTGCAAGACTTCCCATTCCGTCCGGTTCATGCCAAACAACGGGTTCCCGCCGTCCGGATTTCGAGGACACCCGACATGACAATAGCCAGCATGACCGGATTTGCCCGCGCCGAAGGGGGGGACGACCGCCTTCGCTGGGTTTGGGAGGCGCGCAGTGTGAACGGCAAGTCACTGGATCTGCGACTGCGCCTGCCGAATGGGTGGGAAATGTTCGACCCCTTGGTCCGCAAGGCCGCACAGGCGCGGTTCAAACGCGGCAATATCGCCATCAATCTGGAAGTGAAGGGGGCACAGGACCGTGGCGCCCTGCAGATTAACGAGCCCCTGCTGAATGCCCTGATCGGCCGCTGCGCCGATGCGGGACAGGACGGACGGATCGATACGCTGTTGACTGTCCGTGGCGTGGTTGAGGCGGCGTCGGACAGCGACGCGCCGGACCAGACACCCGACGCGGAAAGGATCGCCGCGATGCAGTCCGACCTGAACGACGCGATCGACCGGCTGGCCGAGATGCGCGGGGAGGAAGGGGGCCGAATTGCCAGCGTGCTGCGCGACCATCTGGGCGAAATCGAAACGCTTGTTGAAGCGGCACAGACCTGTGCCGACGCGGCCCCTGCGGCTATCCGCGGTCGGTTGGAGCAGCAGATTACCGAACTCCTGGAAAACAACACCCAGGTTTCGCCGGACCGGCTGGCGCAGGAAGCGGCGATGCTTGCGGTCAAGGCGGACGTGCGGGAGGAACTGGATCGGCTTTCCGCCCATATCGACGCGGCCCGGGATTTGTTGCGCGAAGGGGACGAAAAGGGCGGTGCGATTGGCCGCCGGTTCGACTTTCTGTGTCAGGAATTCAATCGGGAAGCCAACACGATCGCATCCAAATCCACGGCGCTGGAGCTCACGCGAATCGGACTAGACCTCAAGGCGTCTATCGACCGGCTGCGTGAGCAGGTTCAGAATATCGAATAATGGACAGCCAACAGACATGACCGATACGTCCGACGGGCTTTTCACCATCCACCGAAGGGGCCTGATGCTGGTCCTGTCGTCGCCGTCGGGCGCGGGCAAGTCGACCATCGCGCGCGCCATTCTGGAATCGGACGGCGACATCGAGATGTCGATTTCCGTGACCACCCGGCCCAAGCGCCCGGGGGAGGTTGATGGTGTCCACTATCATTTCATTGACCGCACCGAGTTCGACCTGATGGTTAATCGCGGACAGCTGCTGGAACATGCGAAGGTCTTCGACCATTACTACGGCACACCGCGCGAACCGGTGATGCAGGCGCTGAAGGACGGCAACGACGTCCTGTTCGACATTGACTGGCAGGGAACCCAACAACTGGCGGAAAGCGCCATGGACGACCTGGTGCGCATTTTCGTCCTGCCGCCGTCGTCGCATGAACTGGAACGGCGTCTTACCACCCGCGCACAGGACAGCGCGGACGTCATTGCCGGACGTATGGCGAAGGCGGCGGATGAAATGAGCCACTATTTCGAATATGACTGGGTAATCGTGAATCACGATGTCGACCAAAGCGTTGAGGATGTGCGCGCGATCCTTCGTTCGGAACGCCTGAAACGCCGCCGTCAGGTCGGGCTGGGGGAATTCGTCAAGGGGCTTCGCGCTGGGTGACTGTCGGTGCCGGCCCTGGCGTTTTCTGCCGGCTGGCAAGCACAAGGGCCACCAGGACAATCGCCGCCCCCAGATATTGCACCGACGTCATCAACTCACCCAACAGCGGGATTGAAAGCGCGATTACGGCGACCGGTTCGATGTTGAACAGGATCGCGGCGCGGGACGAGCCTGCCTGTTCCACCGCGGGAAAGGCCAGGCCAAGGCCGATCGAATAGCTGGCCGCCGCGGCGATGAACCAGAACCAACCCATGCCACCGTCCGGCAGGTTCACGTTTCCGGCGACGATCGGAACATACAGCACTGCGATGATCAGGTTCGACCAGGCCATCGTTACAATTGCCGACATATGGCGCTGTAACGACGGAACCGTCATAAAATAAAGTGTCGCCCCCAGTGCCGCCAGAATCCCCAGCCCCAGACCAATCGGGTCCAGTACGTCGAAGCTGGGCCCGAAGACCAGAACCAGCCCCGCAAAGGCCATTGCGACGATGACCAGAACCATGGCGCCCGGCCAGACACGGGCCAGCACCGCGGATGCGACGACCACCATGATCGGCGCCAGATAGAACAACAGGGCCGCCAGCCCGGCCTGAAGTCTGTCCAGTGCCCCCAGATAGCCGAATGCAATCGCCGTCATCGAAATCGTGACAAGGGCGAAGGGAATGGCAGCCTGGCGCGAGATGGCGAACGGGCGGTTGCGGGCCCGTGCCATGATCAGGAAGAACGGAACGGCGATCGCGGACCGAAACAGGGCAAACGTGTAGGGATCGGTCCCGTTAAGATAGGCCAGCTTTGCCAGTGGGATCTGAATGCCAAGGACGATCGCTGCGATCAGGCAAAGTGCGGTGCCCTTCATACACTAGCCTTCGCGCCGCAGGATAGCGGCCTTCCGGCGGTCCCAGTCGCGTTGTTTGATGTCCTGGCGCTTGTCGACCATCCGTTTTCCGCGACCCAGGCCCAGGATGATCTTTGCGATGCCCCGGTCGTTAAAGAACAGGCGCATCGGCACCAGCGTCAGCCCGTCCTTTTGAACCGCGCCGGTCAGGCGCGCGATTTCACGATTGTGCAACAGCAGGGTCCGAATACGCTTCGGCTCATGCTGTGCGCGCGGCGGCGCATTCGGGTACTCGCCGATATAAAGGTTATGCAGAAGTACCGTATTGCCCTTGGGCGCGGCATAGGAGTCCGAAAGGTTCACGGTCCCGGAACGAAGGGACTTTACCTCCGTCCCTGTCAGGACGATTCCGGCTTCGAACTCCTCTTCGATGGCATAGTCGTGACGTGCGCGCCGGTTCACCGCAACGGTGCCGGTCGACAACAGCGTCTTCTTCTTGTCTTTTGCCATCGTTCGCCACCCATGTCAGATCAGGCCCGCGCTTTCCATGGCGGAACGGACCTGGGCTTGTGTTTCTGGTGTCGCGGCGACGAGCGGCAGGCGCACCGTCGTTCCAGACTTTTCCAGAAGACTTGCACCGTATTTTGCCGGTGCGGGGGACGACTGACAGAACATCGCCGCGTGGATCGGCATCAGCCGGTCGCGGGCTTCTTCAAACGTCTGCCAGTCCTTTTGCTGCCAGCTGTCGTGCAGCTTGGCGCACAGTCCGGGCGCGACGTTGGACGACACGGAAATACAGCCATGCCCGCCCTGTGCCAGGAACGCCGCCACCGTGGCATCTTCCCCGGACAGCTGGCAGAAATCCTCGCCGATCGCGACACGGGTCTGAAGCGGACGCGCAAGGTCGTTCGACGCGTCCTTCACACCGACGATGTTGTCAAAGTCCTTTGCCAGGCGGGCCATGGTCGCGACAGACATGTCGATTACGCTGCGGCCCGGGATGTTGTAGATGACGATCGGGATGTCCGCCGCGCGCGCGATGGCCGCGTAATGCGCGTAAAGCCCGTCCTGGGTCGGCTTGTTATAGTATGGCGTCACCACAAGGGCGGCGTCCGCGCCGGCTTCCTTCGCATGCTTGGTCAGGCCGATCGCTTCGGACGTGTTGTTGGATCCGGTACCGGCGATCACCGGAACGCCGGTACCGCGCGCGACTTCAACTGCAAGGTCGATCACTTCGCGGTGTTCGGCATGGCTGAGCGTCGGAGACTCGCCGGTGGTCCCGACCGGAATCAATCCGTCGGTTCCCTCGTCGATCTGCCACTGACAGAACGCCTGGAATTTCTTTTTGTCCACGGATCCGTCTTTCAGCATTGGTGTGATCAGCGCCGTCATCGAACCGCGAAACATCGCAGGCATGTCCTTAGTCTCCTATTCCGTCGATAGCTGAACCCGAAAACAAACGCGCCGGGGCGCACAGGTCCAAAGAGCGGAGCGTTTAGCACAGGCCTTGCATGATCAACAAGGGCCAAACCGCCAGAATCGCTTTCCGGCGCCAGTATCGTCGTTGCACGTTTTTGCGAACCGGGGAATACTGTGCGCCGTTGTCGGGGGGTTGGTTTGAGTTTGGTTCGTCGTATGGGTGCCGTGAACAAGCACGGACCCGGTTTTCGCGAAGGAGCTGCCCTGGCATGGCGCTGAATTATAACCTGACTGGCGGGGTGTCGTCGGCCCGGGTCCATGTTGTGCGCAGATTAATACATACTCTTGCCGTTTTGGTGCTTTCGGCGGCGTTCGCCGCGGCTGTCGCCGCACAGGCGCCACCGCGACCGACCCTGAACGCAAGCGACCTTTCCGCCTACCAATCCGCATTCGAAGCGGTGGACCGTGGGGACTGGGCGACGGCCTTTCAGCGTATCGCGGGTGTCGATGAGGCATTGCCCGCCAAGGCAATCCGCTGGCTGTATTTCCTGGATAGCGGATCGGGCGCCACTTTCGAAGAAATCACCCAGTTTATTGCGGACAATCCCTCCTGGCCGCGCATGGATCGGCTGCGTCTGCGGGCCGAACAGGCGATGACCCGATCCATGCAGCCCCGCGCGGTTCTTCGTTGGTTCGAAGCGAATCCGCCCCAGACGGGCAACGGTTTCCTGTTGTATGCCGACGCCCTGATGGAGTTCGACCAGACGGAACGCGTACGGCAGGAGGCGATCCGCGTCTGGCGCGACGTCAATATGAGCGCGTCGGAAGAAGACGCGTTCCGCCGGAACTATCGGTTGCTGGTCCCGATGGAGGATGAGATCTACCGCCTTGACCGGCTGATCTGGGAAGAACAGTGGCAGGCGGCATCCCGACAGATGCGCCGCGTCCCCGACGCCTATCGCCAGCTGGCTGATGCGCGCATCCGTCTGGCACGGCGGTCGGGCGGGGTCGATCCGGCCATAGCACGTGTACCGCCCGATCTGCGCGACCATCCCGGCCTGGTGTTCGAACGGGCGCGATGGCGGCGCAGGGCCGGAAACAGCGCCGGTGCGATTGAGCTTCTGGACCGCCCACAGATGCAGGTCGACTTTCCGGAACCGTGGCAGCACGAACGCCAGATCCTTGCGCGGGACGCATTGGAAGACGGCGACCCGGAACTCGCCTATCGGCTGGCCAGTCAACATCGGGTGCCAAGCGGTGCCGGTTTCGCGGACGCGGAATGGTTTTCCGGCTGGGTCGCGCTTCGGTTCCTGAACGATCCGGAACGGGCCTTTCCGCATTTTCGCGACATGTACAACAATGTCAGCTATCCGGTCAGCCGGTCACGCGCTGCCTATTGGGCCGGCCGTGCGGCGGAACAGGCGGGGGAACTTCCCATCGCCGTCCAGTGGTATGCTGTGGCGGCACAGCACACATCCAGCTTCTACGGACAGTTGGCCGCGATGTACCTGCCTGCCGACATGCAACCCGCCGCGCCCGGTGCCCCGGTCGTAAGTACGGACCGGCGGCGCGCCTTTGAACAGGCCGAACTGACAAGACTTGTTCATCTGCTGGGCCAGATCGGTGCGGACCAGACGCTGCGTACCTTCATTGCGCACCTGTCGCAAAGATACAGCGACCCGGCATTCCTGGCGCTGACGGCGGAACTGGCGACGGACATCGGTCGGATTGATCTGGCGGTTTATGCATCCCGCCAGGCGATCAAAAACGGCGTCGTGACCCTGGACGGATACCCGGTCCTGCCACTGACCCAAAGCCGGATCGCGGACCTTACGATCGTGCACGGCCTGATCCGACAGGAAAGCGGTTTCGATATCGATGCCATCAGCAGGGCGGGCGCCAGGGGGCTGATGCAATTGATGCCGGCGACGGCGCGCGCGGTTTCCGGATGGGAAAACATCAGTTACCGAAGTGCGTCGCTCACCACGGACATCGACTACAACACCCGGCTGGGCAGCGCTTATCTGCGCGATCTGCTGCAGAAGTTCGACAATGTGCTTCCCATGGCACTGGCGGGATACAATGCCGGCCCTCATCGGGTGGAACAATGGGTCGATCGGTTTGGCGACCCGCGGAATATGGAATTCGAAGACGTCATCGACTGGATGGAATCCATTCCCTTTCACGAAACCCGCGACTATGTTCAACGCGTAATCGAAAACATAACCGTGTATCGTCAACGCATTGCGGGGCGTACCGTTCCAATTTCGTTTGTTGCGGAAATAAACTAGATCTTGCGAAAGACGGTGAGGGGGATTGCATGACACTGACCGGTATCAGGGCCTGCGTCTTCGACGCCTACGGAACGTTGTTCGATGTGCACGCCGCGGCCGCAAGACTTAAGGATGAAATCGGCCCGAAGTCGGATCAGCTTTCCGCGATCTGGCGAACGAAACAGCTGGAATATACCTGGCTTCGCAGCCTGATCCCTGCCTACAAGCCGTTCTGGGAGGTAACACAGGACGGCCTTGATTTCGCGATGGAAGAATGCGGCCTGTCCGAACGGGGTGACCTTCGCCAGAAGCTGCTGGATTTGTATTTCAAGCTGGACTCCTATCCGGAAGTGCCTGGCATGCTGGCGGCGTTGAAGGCGGGCGGTCTGGGCACGGGCATTCTGTCGAACGGGTCGATGGACATGTTGGACGGTGCGGTGGACAGCGCCGGAATTCGCGACCGTCTGGATGCCGTCCTGTCGGTCGAAAGCGTTGGTATCTTTAAGCCTGATCCCAGAGTCTACCAACTTGTGATGGATCATTTCGGGCTGGATGACCGGGCGTCGGTCGCCTTTATGTCGTCCAATGCCTGGGATGCGGCCGCCGCGGCTCATTTCGGTTTCCAGGTGGTTTGGGTCAACCGTTTTGGAAAGCCTTGGGAACGTCTGCCGGGCGAACCGAAGGCGGTACTGACGGACCTGTCGGGCCTGCCGCAACTGTCCGGCGTCTGAGGTCCGGTCGAACAAGTCTTCATGACCGAACCGTCCTTTCGACACATCTCTGCACGGGACGGAACGCGCCTGATGGTCCGCGACTGGGCGGCAAATACGAAGGTTCCGCGCCGCGCCACGGTTTTTTGCCTGTCCGGCATTACCCGCAATGGGAAAGACTTTTCGCGGCTGGCGGATGATCTTGCGGCCCGTGGAAGCCGCGTTTTTGCGCTGGATTATCGCGGACGCGGCGGGTCCGACCGTGCGGCGGACGCGGAAAGCTATACCCCCCAGGTCTATCTGGACGACATCAGGGCGGTGCTCGCGGCGCTGAACCTGCATCGGGTCGCGGTGATCGGGACATCCCTTGGCGGATTCATGGCAATGGCGATGGCAGTTGCCATGCCGGGCGCTATTGCGGGCGCCGTCATCAACGATGCCGGTCCCAACATTCCGGCGGGGCAGACAACGCGTTTTGTCGACTATGTTTCGGGTACGCCCGACTTCGCAACCTGGGACGAGGCAGAGGCGGCCTGCAGGTCCATGCTGCCTGACATGAACCTGGAAGATCACGAATGGCGCATCGTGGCCGACGGCTCCTTCCGGGAGGAGGGGGGGCGTATCGTCCCGGATTGGGATGCGCGAATTGCGGTTCCTTTGCGTCGGGCCGGTGCGATACCGGACCTGTGGCCCCTGTTTCGTGCCTTGACGCCGTTTCCCACGCTTGCCATCCGCGGCGGGCTGTCTAAGCTCCTGACACAGGAATGCTTCGACAAGATGGCGGCGGTTCACCCGAACCTGCGCCGCATCACCATCGAAAATCGCGGTCACGCGCCGACACTAGATGAACCGATCAGCCGGGAGGCGATCCATGACTTTCTTGCCGCCATCACCTGATCAGGCACCGGGCTTTTCGGATGTCCTTGCTGCCGCGGAACGCCTTTCCGGGGTTGCCGTGCGTACGCGGTTACTGGAAGCGCCGTTGCTGAATGACCGGTTGGGCCGGCGGGTGCTTTTGAAGCCGGAATGTCTGCAGCGAACCGGGTCGTTCAAATATCGCGGTGCCAGCAACAAGATTCGGTCGATCCCTACAGCAGATCAAAGCGGCGGGGTCGTGGCCTATTCCAGCGGCAACCACGCACAAGGTGTGGCTGCGGCTGCGCGGGACGCAGGCATCCCCTCATTAATCGTGATGCCGTCCGATGCGCCTGCGATCAAGCAGGCGAACACCCGTGCCTGGGGTGCGGAGGTGGTGCTGTACGACCGGTTTACCGAAGACCGCGAAGCCATCGGTGAAGGGATCGCCCTGGAACGCGGGGCGGCGCTGGTGCGGCCGTATGACGACCCGATGGTCATTGCCGGGCAGGGAACGGTCGGCCTAGAAATTGCCGAAGACTTGGAAGCCATGGGAATTTTGAATTGCGCCGCGGTCGTTGTGCCCTGTGGCGGTGGCGGGCTGACCGCCGGCGTCTCTCTGGCGATTTCGGAACGCCTGCCTAACGTTCCGATCTATGCCGCCGAACCGGCCGGTTTCGACGATACGAAACGGTCCATCGCCGCGGGAACGCAGGTTCATGTCTCGCCGGATGCACGGTCCATTTGCGATTCGATCATCAGCCCGACACCGGGGATCATAACCTTCGCGATCAATGCCAGGCTTCTTTCGGACGTCGCGGTGGTGACGGATGAAGAGGCGCTGAAGGCGGTGCGAACCGCCTTTCTGGAATTCAAACTGGTGGTCGAACCCGGCGCGGCGGTTGCCCTTGCGTCCGTACTGGAAGGCCGCCTGGACCTTGGGGATGGGCCGGTTGTCGTCGTCGTGTCGGGTGGCAACATCGACCCCGCCATGTTCGAACGTGCCCTCAAGACCGGCGACTAGGTCTTAAGGAACTCCTGTTTCAACGCGTCGGTATGCGCCCCTATGTCGGGGATGTCGGCAAACCGGTCCGGCTGGCCGTCCCAGTCGGCCGGCGGTGCGATCAGGTCGATTTCCACCCCGTCCGGCAGTGTCACTGGCCTGCGCCGCAACTGCGGATGATCGGCCAGACCCGCCATGTCGTTCAGCAAGCCGTAGGCAATTTTTGCGCCGGTCAGCCGGTCCGCGATTTCCCGGGATGCCGATCGGGTAAAGACCGTGCCTATGGCGGCGTTCAGATCGGCCCGGTTTTCAACGCGAAGCGTGTTGTCCGAAAAACGCGGGTCCGTTGCCAGTGATGCGTCTTCAAGAACCGTTTCGCACAGGCGAAACCATTCCCGTTCGTTTTGAATGGAAAACAGTACGGGAATGCCGTCACCGCAAGGATATGCGCCGTATGGCGCGATCGTCGGGTGATGCAGTCCAACCCGCCCTGGTGTGACGCCGCCATAGACATGTTGAAGGAACGGGACGGTCATCCAGTCCGCCATGCCGTCGAACAGGCTGACTTCAATCGTGCGGCCCTGTCCGGTGCGCCCGCGCTGGATCAACGCTTCCAGCACGGCCTGATAGGCATACATGCCGCATGCGATATCACATACCGATACGCCGACCCGGCCGGGACTGTCCGGCGTCCCCGTGATCGAACAAAGGCCGGTTTCCGCCTGTACCAACAGGTCATATGCCTTCATGTCGCGATAGGGACCCGCCTGTCCATAGCCGGAGATATCGACGCAGATCAGTTCGGGCCGCGCTGTGCGAAGGGATTTGGACCCGAATCCCGCGCGGTCCGCCGCGCCCGGCGCCAGATTCTGGATAACGATATCGGCGCTCGCGATCATCGCGTTCAGCAGCGCCTTGTCGTTCGGATCCTTGATGTCCAGCGCACAGGATTCCTTCCCCCGGTTCAGCCAGACGAAATACGCGGAATGGCCCTTGGCAAGCCGGTCATAGCGGCGGGCGAAGTCCCCTTCGGGCCGTTCCACCTTTATGACGCGCGCGCCTGCGTCCGCCAGCCGCGACGAACAATAGGGGGCGGCCACAGCCTGTTCGATGGAAATGACGGTCAGCCCGTCCAGTGCCCCCATGGTTATGCGGCCCCTTCCGACAGTTCGGTGGCGGCCGCGACCCGTTCCAGCGCGTCCTGCGCCTGCAGCCATGCTTCTTCAGTCTTTTCTATCGCGCGGTCCAGGTCGGCCGATGCGCGGTTCAACTCTTCTAGGCTGTCGCCATTTTCATAGGTCTTGGGGTCGGCCAGGCGGGCATCGATCTTTGCACGTTCGGCAGTCAGACGGTCCAGCTGTACCTCCAGGTCCCGGGCTGCCTTGCGCAGGGGGGCTATTTTCGCCCGTGCATCGGCGCGGGATTTCCGGTCATTCTTCTTCGGGGCGGAAGCCTTCGCGGCCTTGTCCGGCTTTGCGTCCGCCGACCGCTTTCCCTGATCCAGCAGCATTCGGCGATAGTCCGCGACGTCCCCGTCGAAGGGCCGCACCGTTCCGCCGTCCACCAGGACCAGTCGATCCGCCGTCATTTCCAGAAGGTGCAGATCGTGGCTGACGACGATGACTGCCCCTTCGTAAGAGGCAAGCGCCTGAATCAGAGCCTGCCTTGCGTCGATATCCAGATGGTTGGTCGGTTCGTCCAACAGCAGTAGCTGGGGGCGGGACCGGCAGATACAGGCCAGTGCAAGGCGCGCCTTTTCCCCGCCTGACAGGTTGGCGATTTTGGTGTCCGCCTTGATCTGCGTGAACCCGAACGCCCCCAGATGAGCGCGAATCTTCTCTTCGACCACCATCGGCTCCAGCGCCTGAATTTCCTCGACCCCGGTGTGGTTTGGGTTCAGTTCCTCCATCTGGTTCTGGGCCAGGTAGCCGACCTGCAGCTTTGAAGACCGGCGCATATGACCGTCCTGCAGCGGAAGCCGGTCCGCCAGCAGCCGCATCAATGTCGTCTTCCCGTTTCCATTCGCACCCAAAAGGCCGATACGGTCGTCCATGTCGATCCGCAGGTCCATGCGCCGCAGAATCGGCTTGTCCGCCTCATAGCCGACGGACGCCTCATCCAGCGTGATTATCGGCGGCGGCAGGATATCCGGCTTCGGCAGCGTGAACCGGACACCGGCATCTTCCACTGCCGCGGCGATCGGCTCCATTCGTTCCAGCATTTTCAGCCGCGACTGGGCCTGGCGGGCCTTTGATGCCTTGTAACGGAACCGGTCCACGAACGCCTGGATATGGCGGCGCTGTTCCTGCTGTTTCGCGTACAGCGCCGACTGGCGCGCCTGTTTTTCAGCGCGTGTGCGTTCGAACCGGTCATACCCCCCGGAATAGAAGGTAAGGCGACCGCCATGCAGATGCAGGATCGCCGTTGGAATCTTGTTCAGGAACGCCCGGTCATGACTGACGATCAGCAATGTATAGGGATAACGCGACAGGTAGCTTTCCAGCCACAGGGATGCTTCCAGATCCAGATGGTTGGACGGTTCGTCCAGAAGCAGGATTTCCGGCTCTCGAAACAGAACGCAGGCAAGGGATACGCGCATCTTCCAGCCACCGGAAAAACTGGAAAGCGGACGGTTCTGCGCCGCTTCGTCAAATCCCAGACCAGCCAGAATCCGCGCTGCACGGGCTTCGGCGCGATGGCCGTCCAGATCCAACAGGCGGGCATGCACTTCGCCCAGATCGTGGGATTCCGAGGCTGTTTCCGCCGCTTTGATCAGGCTCGCCAGTTCCGCGTCCGCATTCATGACGCACTGAAGCGGCGTCTGGTCGCCATCCGGCGCCTCCTGGGCGACGGTGCCGATGCGTTCACGGCGGCCGGTTTCGATTTCCCCGGCGTCCGGCGCGATGTCGCCCGCAATCAGACGCAGCAGCGTCGTCTTGCCGGCACCGTTCGGCCCGACAATGCCGACACGGTGCCCGTCCGGCACGGTGGCACTGGCGCCATCCAACAGGTCGCGTCCGCCCACCCGATATGTCAGACCGTCGATCTTCAGCATGTTGGCGACCCGGATAGCACGGCGCCCGGCAAATGAAAATTCGCGAGTAGCCGAGGGTTGAAGGCGGGGGGCTTGGCGTATATAAGGCGCCGCGCCGCCGGTTCGACGGGTACGTGTGGGAGTGTCGGCGGCATCGGAATTCAAATATCAGACGCGAAAGCGTATTCGAACGCAAACCAGGGGTCCGGGGAGACCCCAGTCACAAGGGGCGAACCAAATCATGGCTCTTGAGCGCACTTTCTCTATCATCAAACCCGACGCGACGCGCCGCAACCTGACCGGCAAGATCAATGCGATGCTGGAAGACGCGGGCCTGCGCATCGTGGCCCAGCGCCGCATCCGCATGACGCAGGAACAGGCTGAAACCTTTTATGGCGTCCACCGCGAACGGGCATTTTTCAACGATCTGGTCAAATTCATGACCTCCGGCCCTGTGGTCGTTCAGGTTCTGGAAGGCGAAAACGCGATCCTGAAGAACCGCGAAGTCATGGGCGCGACCAACCCGGCCAATGCCGACGACGGCACGATCCGCAAGCTTTACGGCGAATCCGTCGAAGCAAACTCGGTTCACGGTTCCGACTCTCCGGAAAATGCCGCGATCGAAATTTCCTATTTCTTCGCGGGCGCCGACGTTGTCGGCTGACCGGTAAGCCGGGATGGGGAAACGAAAAAAGGGTGCCGTTGGGCACCCTTTTTTCATGTCCTGAATTCGCGTGGAAATCAGGGCGTCAGCGTGGCCGCCATCAGTGCGAGCACGATGATGATCCCGATCGAGGAATAGAGGATCACCTTCTTCACACCATCCCACGTTTCAAGATTTTCACGCGGTGCCTTGCTGAATTCCAAATCGTCCATCGTCAGCATCCCCCTATAAAGTCCGAGGCCGGTTTTCGGCTGTAAAAATTCGCGCCTAGTTTACTCATTGTTCGGTCCGGCTCAAGCATTCAGAGCCGCGCTTCACCCAATTCCGGCAATAGAACCAACGGCCCCTTAGTCCCATCGATCCACGCGTCCGGGCCGCGCACATCAACACGCCCTTCGGCCAGCAGGGCCAACGCGCGCGGATAAATCTCATGTTCCCGCACCAGGACACGTTTCTGTAGTGTGTCTTCGTCGTCGCCGGCAAGAACCGGGACCTGTGCCTGCAGGATCATCGGCCCGTCATCCAGCGCTGCGCGCACCAGGTGAACCGTGCAGCCATGAAGGGAATCGCCTGCGGCCAGTGCGCGGGCGTGGGTGTGAAGGCCCTTGTATTTCGGCAGAAGAGACGGGTGAATGTTCAGCATCCGGTCATGCCAGTCGTTCACGAAACGGTCCTGCAGGACGCGCATGAACCCGGCCAGACAGATCAGTTCGATGTTCCGGTCGCGCAGTTCCCGGTCCATTGCCGCTTCGAATGCTTCCCGGCTTTCAAACTGACGGTGGTCGATGACCAGCCCTTCGATACCCGCACGGCGCGCGCGTTCCAGGCAAAAGGCCCCGTCGACATTGGTAAGAACCAGCGTGATTTCCGCCGGGAAATCCATGTCCGACGCCGCATCGATCAATGCCTGCAGATTTGTGCCCCCGCCGGATGCCAGAACGGCGGTGCGTTTGCGCGACGAGGGCATGTATCAGACCCCGGCGTCGGCTTTGATCTGGACGGAACGGCCGATTTCGTCGCGCGACGCGATACGGCCGATGGCATAGGCCTGTACGCTTTCCGCATTCAAGATATCCAGAATCGCCTTCCGTTGATCCGCGGCGACGACAAGCACCATGCCAAGCCCGCAATTGAAGGTACGGAACATCTCGTTCGGGTGGATGCCGCCGCCTTCTTCGATCCACTGGAAGACCGGCAGACGCGGCCAGCTGTCGCTGCCGATCAGGCAGCCAAGATGATCCGGTACAACACGGGGCAGGTTCTCGTAAAATCCGCCGCCCGTTATATGACAGATGGCATGGACACCGCCCGCGCGAATCGCGGCCAGCGCGTCCCTGACATAGATTCGTGTCGGGGTCAGAAGAGCCTGCCCGACGGTCAGGTCCGAATCGAACGGGCAGGGCGAGGAGAATTTCAGGCCATCCAGGCTCAGAATCTTCCGGACCAGGCTGAACCCGTTGGAATGCACACCGGAGGAGGCGATGCCGATCAGGATATCCCCTTCACCGACCTTATCGCCCGTCAGCACTTCGTCGCGTTCCACGGCGCCGACGGCAAATCCCGCCAGGTCATAATCGCCGTCCCCATACATGCCGGGCATTTCGGCGGTTTCCCCGCCGACCAGCGCACATCCGGCCAGTTTGCAGCCCTCGGCAATGCCGGAAACGACCTGGGCTGCGGTGTCGACGTCCAGCGCACCGGTGGCGAAGTAGTCCAGAAAGAACAGCGGTTCCGCACCCTGTACGACCAGATCGTTGACGCACATGGCGACCAGGTCGATTCCGACCGTATCGTGGATGCCGCTTTCAATGGCGATTTTAAGTTTCGTGCCGACGCCGTCGGTCCCTGAAACCAGAAGCGGATCCTTGAAGCCTGCGCCTTTCAGGTCGAAAAACGCCCCGAAACCGCCAAGACCCGCGTCTGACCCGGCCCGCGCCGTCGACTTAGCCAACGGTTTGATCCGATCGACCAGCCGGTTGCCTGCATCTATGTCGACACCAGCGTCGGCGTAGGTCAGCCCGTTGCGTTTTCCGCTGCCATTATTCGGCCCCATTGTTTTTGAATCCTGTCCTATGGCGCCCACCCGAAACGGCGGCTATAACGGGCGGGACATAATCGGAATAGGAGCCTTTTGCAATGCCGGAGCGGCCCCGCGCGCGCCTTCAATCTGCCTTGGTCCTTGCGATCCTGGTGCTTACGGTGCCATTCGCAGGCGCTGCGGCGCAAAGCCTTTATACGATCGATGAGGTTTTGATCGATGAACGCGCGACGAGCGAAGTCGATGCAAAGCAGAACGGCATCGCGCAGGCAAAGCGCGATGCGTTTCGCCGTTTGCTTGAACGGTTGACCCTTTCCCCAGACCAGCAGGCGCCCACGCCCCTGGAATCCACCGATGCGTCGGGCGGTCTGTCCGCACAGGACGTCCCGGACGGGGCCACAATTGTGTCCGGTGACAGTGCATTGGCGACGGGCAATACGGCATTGGGTGCGGACGGTGCGGTCGTCGTTTCCGAAGGCGGGGTGCCTGTTGCCAGCGTGCCGCCGGCATTTCCGGATGACAGCCGCCTGGAGACGATGATTCGCGATATATCGTTCCAGGATGAACGGTTCGGTGGCGGCCGATACCTTGCCGAACTGACGATCCGGTTCAACGCGGATGCCGTGAACACCTTCCTGGAGAGAAGCGGCACAGCCTATCTGGGCGGGCCCAGTCCGCGGATGGTGGTTCTGCCAATCTTCCGGCAGGACGGAAGCAATATTCTGTGGAGCGATCTGAACCCGTGGCTTGGCGCATGGTCTGAACTGGACCGCGAAAGCCTGATCGTGCCGCATAGGGTGCCGCTGGGGGATCTGGCCGACATCGGTGCGATTGATGCGGAACGCGCACTTGCCGTCGATGCCGCATCGATCAATGCGATCGGGGCGCGTTACCGTGCCGGTGCAGTTGCAATCCTGATCGCGTCGCTGGATCCTGAAACAGGGCTTCAGGTCGAAGTGGCGACGTTCGGGTCCGGTTGGCCGACTGCGCCCGAACTTGTGCGTGTCTCGCGCCAGGAAGGCTATGATGCGGCGATGGCCATGCAGCCGGAAGAGGATGTTCCGGCGGTAGATGAAATGCCCGAAATTCTGCCGGACGAAGATGTTCTGCTGGGTGCAGCGTCCATCATCCTGGATTCGCTGGAGACACGCTGGAAGCGGGAAAACATCCTGCGGTTCGACCAGGAAACGGCGAACCTGTCGGCAGAGGTCAGCCTGACCGGGCTGGAAGACTGGCTCTCGGTGAGGTCCATCCTGAGCACCGTCCCGCCGGTGCGCAGCTGGCGGCTGGTTGAACTGTCTACGACCAGGGCCGTTCTGGAAATCGACTATGTCGGGGATACGGACCGTCTGGCGCAGGGGTTTGCCCGGGCGGCCCTGTCGCTTGTCCCCGGCGGGGACGGGCCCGAAGACCGCTGGCTCATTCTGCGATAATCCGTGGCGATGGCGTCCGGCACTGTCCAGTATCCTTTGTCCTTGTCCTTCCGCCCGGCGCGCGGCCGGGATGATTTCCTGGTTGGGCCCTGTAACGAAGAAGCCGTTGCCTGGGTCGACCTATATCCCGATTGGCCCCAGCCGCTGGCGGTTCTGACCGGTGGGCCTGGAAGCGGAAAGACGCATCTGTTGAGTGTCTGGGGGGAAAAGAGCGGTGCGCTTTGGCTGGAGGGGGCATCCCTTTCCACTGACGGTCTGGACAAAACGCTGGGCACTTGCACGGTCGTAGCGTTGGACGGGGCGGACAATGTACCCGACCCGGTATCGCTCTTTCATCTGATCAACATGATGCGTGAACGCAGCGGGACCCTGGTTCTGGCAAGCAGGGTGTCGCCCGCGCGCTGGTCTGCCGGTCCGGCGGACCTTCATTCCCGGCTGCGCGCCGGTCTGCAGCTTAGCCTGGGGGAGGCGGACGAGGATTTTCTGTCCGCCGTGCTGATGAAACATTTCGATGACCGTCAATTGAAGGTCGGGCCGGAAGTCCTGAACTATCTGAAGGTAAGGCTGCCGCGCACCTTTGATGCGGTACGCCGCATTGCCGATGAGATCGACCGCCTCAGCCTTGCGGAAAAGCGAAGCATAACCATACATTTGGCGAAACGGGCGCTGGCCCAATCCGGGCTTGCGGAAGAAGACTGAACGAAGGGAGACAGCTTATGGATTTGGGAATCAGCGGCCGGAACGCCATTGTATGTGCATCGTCCAAAGGGTTGGGGCGGGCGTGTGCAATATCGCTGGCACGCGAAGGGGTGAATGTCGTAATCAACGGACGCACGCCCGAAACTTTGGAAGAAACAGCTGCCGCAATTCGCGCGGAATCGAATGTTCAGGTGACGGCCGTTGCCTGCGATGCAACGACTGATGAGGGACGGGAGGCGCTGCTGGCCGCCTGTCCGGAACCGGACATTCTAATCAACAATGCCGGCGGCCCACCGCCCGGCGACTTCCGCGACTGGGACCGTGACGACTGGATCAAGGCCGTAGATTCCAACATGCTGGCGGCGATTTTCCTTATCAAGGCAACCGTCGACGGCATGATGGACCGCAATTTCGGACGTATCGTCAATATTACTTCGGCTGCGGTGAAGGCGCCGATCCCGATTCTGGGTCTTTCGAACGGTGCACGGGCGGGGCTGACCGGGTTCGTTGCCGGGCTGTCGCGCGAAACCGTGCGCCGGAACGTAACCATAAACGGGCTTCTGCCGGGACCGTTCGACACCGACCGACTCAAGGCGACGATTGCCAGTCGTGCCAAAAAGGACGGCATTTCCGAAGAAGAAGCGCTGCGCCGTGTCGGGGAAGGAAACCCGTCCGGGCGTGTTGGCAAACCGGAGGAGTTTGGCGAGGCATGCGCATTCCTGTGTGGTGCAAGTGCCGGGTTTATCACCGGCCAGAATTTCCTATTGGATGGGGGCGCGTACCCCGGCACTTTATAGTAATATGAAAGATTTATTACAGAACACTATATCTTTTGAATAAATCTCGCGATCTCGCTACTCAAACCAAATGGTTGAGCAGGAAATCGAACTCAAGCTGTCCCTGCCGGAGGGGGAGGTCGCGCGGTTCAGGCGGGACCCTATGATCCACCGCCTGAAACAGGGACGCGCGGTGAACAAGCCGTTGCTTGCCGCGTATTTCGATACCCCCAACCTGTCGCTGAAGTCGGCCAGAATGGCGCTGCGTATTCGCCAGGAAGGCCGCCTTCGTGTCCAGACACTGAAAATCGCAACAAAAGGCAGCGCGACCGGCATACAGGTTCGCGGTGAATTTAATGCGAAGACCAACCGAAATTCACCGGACATCGCACTGATTGAGAGTGAAGCCGCGCGCTGCGCGCTTCTAAAGGCTATCGGTCGAACCAAAGATGACAATTCAACCCCGAAATCCGCGATTCTGAATCTTATCCCGGTCTTTACAACGGATGTGCGCCGCACGGTTTGGACGTTGGCCGACGGCACCGACGCGGTCGAGGTCTGCCTGGACCTGGGAACGATAGAAAGCGGTGGAAAATCAGTGCTGATCCGCGAGGTGGAACTGGAACTGAAGCGCGGGTCGGAGGCGTTCCTTCTGGACATCGCCGATACTTTTTCCGAACGGTATGGATGTCGTGTCTTTTCGGACAGCAAGGCGGCCCGAGGATACAGCCTGTGTTCGCCGTCGTCGCCAACGCCGCGAAAGGCGGGGAAGCTAAGGCTTGAGCCCGACCAAAGCGTCTGGTCGGCATTTCAGGCAATCGTTGGTGAAGGCACGGATCAGCTTTTCGCAAACGAACCGACGGTTCGACTGGGTCAGGATGTAGAAGGGGTCCATCAGGCCCGCGTCGCGGTGCGCAGAATGCGTGCGGCCTTGAGCGCCTTTCGATCCGTCCTGCCGGATGCTTTCAGAAGCCCGTTGAACAAGGATCTGCGATGGGTCGGGAACATGCTGGGACCCGCGCGGGACTGGGATGTTTTCATTGATGAGACATTGCATGCGGTTTTAAAGCGGCCAGGCAGACCGCCCGCGCTTGACCGGTTTGCGGAGCGTTGCGGGGAGGCGCGCAAACACGGCTATAGACGCGCCAGAAAGGGCCTGAACTCAGCCCGCTACGGTCGGTTACAACTGTCCCTGATCCGGGTGCCTTACACGGCCGCCCCCACCCTGGAGGCTGAAAGGCCGATCGGTGAATTCGCCGGTGCATTACTGGACGAACGGCTGCGTGCGGTACAGACTGCCGCCGGTCGGGACCCGTCGCTTCTGGATGAAGTATCACTGCATGCGCTTAGAATTGATATCAAGAAGCTGCGGTATGCCATTGAATTTTTTGGAAACCTATATGTAGCGCATGATGTGAAACCCTACCGCAGTGCGCTGAAGCGGTTGCAGGAATGTCTGGGCGGGTTGAATGACGCGGCGGTTCATGCCGCCATGCTTCAGGCCATGAATGCGCCGGATCGGCCGGTGTCCAAGTTCGTCCAGCGGGCGATACTCTCGCATTTGCATGCAAGCCGGGATGAAGGCCTGTCGCACCTGACGGAGATGTGGGGCGCATTTTCAACGCTGCCGCCGTTCTGGCGATCGTGACCGTTGGTCCGGTCAGTCGCCGACCTGGCGCGGGCGCCAGAACGCGCTCAGGCTGCCGCAACCGGGGGCGAGGGACAGCCACGGCGTATCCGCCAAATCAATAACCGCCAGACCGGCGGTCGGAAATTTTTCCCGAACGGCAGACAGATCATCCTGGTTGGCGGCGCTGCCCGACAGAGTGATGGTCAGGTCCTGCATGACCGGATTGTGGCCGATGACCATGGCGCGCGCGATCGAACCGGGAAGCTGACGAAGGCGTTCGATCAGCGTGGCTTCGCTGCCGACCTCATAAATGCCGTTTTCCATCAGGATTCGGCATTCGCCTTCAAGAAAGGGAAGAACCAGCCCCAGCGTTTCGCGCGTTCGGCGGCTGGTGGAACACAAAATCAGGTCAGGTGCAATCTTGTGGTCCGCCATAAGCTGGCCCATGCGCGGGGCTGCTTTCAGGCCGCGATTGGCAAGCGGGCGTTCGAAGTCCCGAAGGGCCGTGTCGGCCCAACTGGATTTTGCGTGACGGAATACATATAGCTGTCGCGGCAAATCGAACTCCCAATCCCCTTGGACCTCAATCCCCTTGGACAATATCTGTCTGGCGGACGTACCATGCCCGTCATGCGACCTTCAAGACATAGGTTGGTTCCGGCGGAACCGACACAGTAAATTCACATAATTGGTCGTGACACAAATTTGCGCAGTCGCTATTCCGCAGGTAAACCATTGTGTGAAGCCTTTGTGAACACAGGGATGTCGACGTGACGGACCAGCCTGCGGAAACCCTTTCTCCGGAAACGGACGACGCGCCACCGACGGAAACGTCCGGGTTCGGCGCCGAAAGGTTCATTAACAGGGAACTTTCCTGGTTGGCCTTCAACACCCGTGTTCTGGAAGAGGCGATCAATACCAACCATCCGCTGCTGGAGCGGCTTCGTTTCCTGTCGATTTCCGGAAGCAACCTGGATGAATTCTACATGGTGCGTGTCGCCGGTCTGAAGGGGCAGGTGTCCGCCGGTATTTCAACGCCCAGTCAGGACGGGAACATACCGGCACAGCAACTGCGGCTGATTTCCGAAGAAGCGGGCCAGCTGATGGGCCGCCAGCAGAAGATCTGGGAAGGTCTTCAGGACGAACTCCGCAAAGCCGGTGTGGTGCTGCTTCGCACGGACGAGTTTTCGTCGCGCGATAAAAGCTGGCTGGACGGATGGTTCCTGGAACAGGTGTTTCCGGCGCTGACGCCGCTTGCGGTCGACCCTGCGCACCCGTTCCCGTTCATCCCCAACAAGGGTCTCGTTCTGGCAATGGAACTGACGCGGCCGGAAGACGACAAGCGCATGAACGGGTTGATCCCGATTCCCGGCAATCTGGATCGGTTTATCCGGCTGCCGGGACAGAAGGCGCGTTTCGTTCTGTTGGAAGATGTGATCCGGCTTTACATGGAACGCCTGTTTCCGGGATTCACGGTGACGGGCCAGGGGATGTTCCGTGTCATCCGCGACAGCGATGTCGAAATCGACGAAGAAGCCGAAGACCTGGTCCGCACCTTTGAAAGCATGCTGCGCCGCCGGCGCCGGGGACATGTTATACGGCTGACCATCGGTGCGGACATGCCCGAAGACCTTCGGGATTTCGTGATCGATCAGCTGGACGCGGACCCGGAAGACGTCTTTCCGCTGGACGGGATTCTGGGGGTATCCGACGTCAGCCAGATGATCGTGTCCGACCGTCGGGATCTGCAGTTCGAAAGCTTCAACATCCGCTTTCCCGAACGCATCCGCGACTTCGGCGGTGATTGTTTTGCCGCAATCCGGGCAAAGGATATTATCGTCCATCACCCGTATGAAAGCTTCGATGTCGTCGTCCAGTTCCTGCGCCAGGCGGCCCAGGACCCGGCGGTCATTGCCATCAAACAGACGCTGTATCGCACATCCAACGATTCCCCGATCATCGCGGCGTTGAGTGAGGCAGCGGAGGCCGGGAAGTCCGTGACGGCGCTGGTCGAACTGAAGGCCCGGTTCGATGAGGCGGCGAATATCCGCTGGGCACGGGACCTGGAACGGGCGGGCGTACAGGTGGTCTATGGCTTCGTCGACCTGAAGACCCATGCAAAGGTTTCCATGGTCGTACGCCGGGAAGGCACGGGCCTTCGGTCCTATGTGCATTATGGGACGGGGAACTATCACCCGATAACGGCCAAAATCTATACGGACCTAAGCTATTTCACCTGCGACCCGGCGCTGGGCCGGGACGCGGCGCGTGTGTTCAATTTCATGACCGGATATGCAACGCCGGAAGAACTGGAACGCCTTTCCATCGCGCCCATCACGCTGCGCCATCGGGTTTTGAGCTGTATTCGCGAAGAAACGGAACATGCCAAGGCTGGGCGCCCGGCACAGATCTGGTTCAAGGTGAACAACCTGGTCGACGGCGACATCATCGATGCGCTTTACGATGCATCCCAGGCCGGGGTCGAAATCGATTTGGTCATACGGGGTATCTGCTGTCTGCGGCCCGGCATTCCAGGGCTGAGCGACCATATCCGGGTCAAAAGCATCGTCGGCCGCTTCCTGGAACACAGCCGCATCTTCTGTTTCGGGGCGGGCAAGGGGCTGCCGTCGTTGGACGGTAAAGTTTATATCAGTTCCGCCGACATGATGCCGCGGAACCTGGACCGGCGTGTGGAATCGCTGGTTCCGATCGAAAACATGACCGTCAAGCGTCAGATCCTGGAGCAAGTCATGTTTGCCAACCTGAACGACGAAGCGCAGTCCTGGCACATGGAAAGTTCAGGAAGCTATGTCCGCAACGAACCGGCGGGTCAGGGGTTCAACTGTCATGTCTTCTTCATGACAAATCCCAGTCTTTCCGGGCGCGGCAAGGCCATCAAAAAGGCGGGCAAGATTTCACGCAGTACAAAGGCCGCAAAATCCACTGCATCGCGCAAGACACGGGCTGCGGCAAAACCGACCAAGACCGGTTGACGGATTTCCTCGGATCGAAGACTTTGCCGGGCATCGGGAACCTGATTTCACGCGCCGTTCGACGGTGCTGCTGACACACTGGACAAGGCTCGCGCATGGCCGATCGGCGCATCAGTTCTGATCAAAGTCCGCCCGTCGCCGTGATCGACATCGGATCGAACTCGATCCGTCTGGTCGTCTACGAGACTTCTGACAGATCCCCCATCACGCTATTTAACGAGAAGCTTCTGTGCGGTCTTGGGCGGGATCTTGATTCAACAAAACGCCTGAACGAAGACGGGATCGAACAGGCACTGGCCGCGCTTCCGCGGTTCGTTCAGGTTGCCCGGGACATGGGTGTCGTTCGGATCGACATGCTTGCGACCGCCGCCGCACGGGATGCCGAGAACGGCCCGGAATTCATTCGCCGAGCAGGTCAGCTTTGTGGTGAAAAGATCGAAGTCCTGTCGGGGGAGGAAGAGGCAAGGCTGAGCGGGCTTGGCGTTCTGTCAGGAACTCCAGCCGCCGACGGCATCATGGGGGACCTGGGCGGCGGCAGCGTGGAACTGGTGGAACTCGCCGGCGGAGAGACGGGCAGGCAGGCGACACTGCCGCTGGGAACGCTGCGTCAGGACCCGAAACTGGTCGCCAAACCGCCGAAGGCCCGTGAAAATGTCGACCGCGCATTGGAAGAAATCCCATGGCTGCGGGAACTGGAGGGGCGCACCCTCTATCTGGTCGGCGGCGCCTGGCGGAACCTCGCGCGCCTGCATATGGACCACATCGGCTATCCGCTTCATATCATACATCATTATACGATGACCTCCGCCGCGGCGATGGAGATTGGGGACATCGTTTCCCGCCAGTCGCCGGCTGCCCTTCAAGGAATTCCGGGGGTGTCGAAAAGGCGAGTCGAGTCATTGCCTTACGCCGCGATGCTGATGCATCGAATCATGGTGATGGGTCGGCCGAAAGAGGTCGTGTTTTCCGCCAACGGCCTGCGGGAAGGGTGCCTGTTCGACCGGCTGCCGACGTCCGTGCGGAAACAGGATCCGCTTTTGTCCACCGCGGCGCGATACGCCGACCAGATTCAGCGCAATGCCGCCGTTTCGGGGGAAGAGCTGTTCCGTTGGGCACAGCCGATCTTCTATGACGGTCAGACCGGCGACGACCGACTGATACATGCAGCCTGTATCCTGGCGAATATCGCGAAGCGGGAACATCCTGACTATCGCGCCGAACATGCAATGATCCGCGTTGCGCGCCTTCCGACGGTCGGAATCACCCATGCAGAGAGAATGTTTCTGGCATTGTCGGTAGCATCAAGGCACGCCCAGCTGGATTCCGAACACTGGACCATGGAACCGGCGCGCCATCTGCTTAGTCCCGAACGGATGGATCGCGCGCGGGCAATCGGACTGGTCATCCGCCTTGCCTACACATTGACCGGCGGTATTTCCAAGACATTGATGCGGACCGAATTGGTCCGTGACGAAAAGACACTGACGCTGCGGGTTCCAGCCGACATGGCCTTCATGGCGGGTGAGGTGGTCGACCGCAGATTTCAGAGCCTGGGCAAGGCCCTGGGGCTGGAATGCGTGACGGATCGGGGGCGCTGACCCCGGCGGCCCGTCATCGTGCCGAACCGCGCGTTTTCGTCAGCGGACGGTGACGCGGTCGGTGAAGTTCAGGATTTCGGTGTCCTGGCCGGTATCGTCCTGGCGGAAATAGCTGAAAGTCGCGATGTATGTGCCGGTCTGAAGGGGTTCGATCAGGTCATTGCGACCGATTGCCAGCAATTCCGCCATCTGGAAATCATCGAACCGACGGCCCGACTTGACGAACCGGGAACCGTCCGGCGCGGTAATTTCGGCAACGAAACCATCGCCCGGCTGAATCCCCGCCAGATAGACATGCAAGACCAGCGCGTTGGAATCGGTGCCGATCCCGTCCGTGTTGAACAGTCCGTATTCGACCGCGGCGCGATTCAGGATTTCGTCCGCGAAGCCGGTATGCATGATCAGTGTACGCGGGTAGACCAGCATATCTGCCGTAGAATTGCGCCACAGGGTTTCGCCGTCCTGACCGCAGCTGGAATGGCGTGCTGCGCCGGAAAACGGGTCGATGAAGCGACCGTCGCGACGGACTTCGAAATGAAGGTGGGGAAACTCCGTCAGGCCGGACATACCCATCTGGGCCAGCGTCTGCCCGCGCGAAACGCGGTCGCCGGGCTGCACCACGATGCTGCCGCGGCGCAGGTGGCTGTATGCGGTCTGGGTGCCGTCGTCATGTTCCAGAACAACCACATTGCCCCGGCCACGGTCGAATACGGCCGATGTTCCGAACAGCCGGAAATTTGCGTCCGGCATGCCGTCGCGTACGTTGGCCACCACACCGGGTGCCGCGGCAATCACGTCGATGCCGGATTCCATAAGCGTGTAGTCGAACGCCCGGAAATCGGTGCCGCGATGTTCGCCATAGCTGAGCGAACCGCAGGCATAGTCGCGCGGTTCTTCCGGGGTGCCCACATTGACGTAAGACTGGATATAGCAATCCGCCCCTATTTCGCAGTCCAGCGGCAGCGTCAGCCGCGTGGGGCCGCCTTCGGGTTCCGGTGTCATCGTATCCGCGGTACGGCCGGCCTGTTGTGCGCCGGGGTCCAGTGTCTGACGCAGGTCCTGCTGGGCCAGTGGGTCCTGACGGCCGGTCGCACTGTCTGCCATCTGATTCATGGCGTCGACTGCATTGTCGGCCATTTGGTCGGCGGTATCCGCCACCTGATCCATTGCGGATTGGGCATTGGACATGGCGTCTGACGCGGCGTCCTGCATCTGATCGACGGCCTGATTCGCCATGTTCCCCATGCTGCCGGTGGAACCTGTATCGGACGAAGCGCCCGACATGGAATCCCCGCCGGAACCGTCCTGCGCATCCGTGGTCGTGTTGCTGCCCAGGTTCCCGATCTGGGTCATGACCTCGGATCCGCCGGGCATGCCCGAACCGTCCATCAGGAAGAACCGAACGGCCAGTCCGCCGCCGACCAAGAGGATCAAAACGCCCAAAATTGCCACGATCCGCATTTCAGCGATCTCCTCTCCGGATCAGATCGATCCCCTTGGACCCGCCTGTCAGCGCGATCTCTCCGCGCTTCAGGGCAAGTGCATCTTCACCGAACAATTCCCGCCGCCAGCCGGTCAGGGCCGGCACGGGCGCTTCGTCGTCGGCGGCGATGCGCTCCAGATCCTCGACATTGGCGATAAGCCGTGATGCAACACCCGCCGATTCGCAGTTCCTTTTCAAGAGAACCTTGAGCAGATCGGTCATCGGGCCGATGCCGGGCGGGGGCCTTTCATGCCGCTTTGGGGCAGGCAGTTCTTCCTTTGGCGTTGCCATGGCATCCGCCACCGCAGCCAGCAGGGAGCGCCCCAACTTGCCTTCCGCAAAGCCACGACCAAGTCCCCTGATTTTCGCCAAATCCTCAAGCGACTTGGGCTGGCTTCCGGCGATATCAAGCAGGGAATCGTCCTTGATGATACGGTTGCGCGGCAGATCGCGGGTCTGCGCCTCACGTTCGCGCCAGGCGGCGATCCTTTCAACCACGTGCAGGAAACGCGGGTTTCCGTTTCGCGCCTTGATGCGCTTCCAGGCATTTGCCGGGTCGTTTTCATAAGTGTCAGGGCTGGACAGGACCGCCATTTCCTCGCTCAGCCAGTGGGCACGTCTGTCGGATTCAAGCTTGCCGGACAGATGCAGGTAGATATCCCGCAAAAAGGTTACATCCGAAATCGCATAGCTTAACTGGCGGTCGCTGAGCGGCCTGTTGGACCAGTCCGTGAAGCGGGAGGATTTGTCCAATTGCCGGTCGCAGATTTTCTTGACCAGTGCTTCATAGCCGACCTGATCGCCATAGCCGCACACCATGGCAGCCACCTGGCTGTCGAAAAGGGGGGCCGGAACCTCACCCATCAGATTGTAGAAGATTTCCAGATCCTGCCGGGCAGCGTGAAAGATTTTCAGGACCGACCTATCGCGCAAAATCTCGAAAAACGGTGACAGATCAATCCCATCGGCGAGCGGGTCGATTGCCGCTTCGCTGCCTTCATCGGGGCCGGATACCTGAATCAGGCAGAGTTTCGGCCAATAGGTCTTTTCGCGCATGAACTCGGTGTCGACGGTGATCCAATCGACGCCGTCCAGGGCGCTGCAAAACGACTTTAAATCTTCGGTGGACGTAATAAGGGACACGGACATGACCCATCGCGTATAGCCGAGTCCGCAAGCAAGGGGAAGGCGGGATCGCCAACCGGACCGAATAAATATTCCCTCGTGTCGGGCCGGGTCAGACCGCTGCGCCGACGACCGTTTCCAGCCAGTCGGAAACAGCCCGCACACGCGCCAGGTTCCTGCCGTCCGGATGGGTCAGGAGCCACAGCGGACGCTTCCATTCGTCGTTATGGGGTTTCAATCTTTGGGTGCCCGAAGGACAACCGCCCTTAATGTCCGGCAGGAACCCGCGGCCGACCCCGGCGGCGATTGCTGCAGCCATCGCATCCGCATCCTCCACTATCAATGCCGGTGCCTGTTGCCCGGCACGGCGCATTTCCCGTTCCGTCCAGACCGCGGGCGGGTGGGATGAAAGCCGCCCGCCATAGGTGATCCACGGCTGATCCGGTGTTCGGCCGAAAATGCCATATCGCACCGACGCTATTTTGCGCGCACGGACATCGGGTTCCGACTGCGTGATGCCGAAACGAAGGGCGATGTCCGCTTCGCGCGTCACGATCCCCAGATCCTGACCGGAAGGAATGATATGAAGGGTTAGGGCGGGATGTTCGCGCGCCAGGGTTGGGATCGCGGGGATCAGGACTTGGTTCGCGATTCGCGGCACCGCCGTTACCGTAACGGTGCCGGAAACGGCAACGCGGCTGCCGGACACTTCCTCCTCAGCCAGCGAAATTGCGTTTTCGGCCTGTTCCGCCGCGCGGATCAGCGCGGTTGCAGCCTCCGTCGGTGCGATGGCACGGCCGCGCCCTTCGAAAAGCGCCATGCCCAGGGCCGTGGACAACGCGGTCAGACGCCGGGTGACGGTCGTTTCGTGCAGGCCCAGCGTCTCCGCCGCGCGGGCAACGGACCCGTCACGACTGACAGTCAGAACAAGTTTCAGGTCATTCCAATCCAAATTCTGCATTTTTGCATAGTAAGTCTGAAAATTCGCTTCTAAAAACTGCGATTTCGCAGGAATATTGTTTGTCCGGTCAATGACAAAGATGGAGAGCATTATGAAATATGTGGTGCTGTTCGAAGACGATCCGGACCGGGCGAGCGAAAGGGGGAAACACATGTCGGCGCACCTGGCATTCCTGAAGGACCATGCCGAAAGCGTTCAGGCAGCGGGTCCTTTATTCGACGGGGATGGGGCAGACGGCGCAGGCGGTTTGTGGCTGGTGGACGCGCCGGACGCGCAGACGGTTCGGACACTGGTGGAAACGGACCCGTTCTGGCCGACCGGTCTCAGGCAGTCCGTCCGGATTCTCCGCTGGCAACGCGTTTTCGCCGATGGGGCCGTGCTAATCGCTCAGAAATAGTCCGGTCGCAGCACTTCGACGTCTGAAAGGCTGACAATTCCCATCTGCCGTTCCAGCACGGCGTGCACCGCCTCAAGAACGCTGGGCACCTTGTCGGCGTCCAGGACGACCAGCACCTGCACCATGCGTCCCGCGTCCGAGGAGAGTGAATCGCGCCGCCATGCGCCGCTGGCCCCGCGACCGGCGAGTGCGGGCAGGACCGTGTAACCCGGCACTTCCCGATCGTCCAATATCTCCAGAAGGCGATTCATGAACGGTGCTTCAATGATGATCGACAGCCGTTTCTTGGGATAAGTCTTCATCTTGCCTGTGGTCCTTCTAGCCCTTCGTGCTAAGCCAGCCATTCGCCCAACGCGATATAGAGCGGTATGCCAAGCGTCAGGTTGAACGGAAACGTGATTGCCAATGACAGGGTAAGATACAGGGACGGCTTCGCTTCGGGCAGGGCAAGCCGCATGGCGGCCGGAACGGCGATATAGGATGCGCTTGCCGCCAAAACCGAAAGCAAGGCGATACCGCCGGTTTCAAGCCCGATCAGCATTCCGACCAGCCCACCCAGAACGCCGCCGACGGGCGGCATATAGAACCCGAATGCGATAAGCGCCGGGGTCAGGTTACGCGACGCCTGTCGAAGCTCACGTCCCGCGACCAGCCCCATATCCAGCAGGAACAGGCACAGGACGCCCTTGAACGGATCGACGATAAACGGCGCGATATCGGAATAGCCGCGTTCCCCCGTTGCCATGCCGATTACGAACGCGCCGATCAGAAGCAGGACAGAACCGTTCAGCGCGACTTCCCGCCAGGGACGATGGCGCGGCCCGCCGGAGGTAGCCGGACTGGCACCCCGATGCGCCAGAAACAGCGCCGTTGCGATGGCCGGTACTTCCATTGCTGCCGCGGCGGCGATCATGATCCCGGGATAGGCGATGTCCGCGGCTTCGATTGCCGTTGTGGCGGCAATGAAGGTGACGATGGATATGGATCCGTAGTGCGCTGCGATCGCGGCCTTGTCGACGCGCGCCAGACGCGTTGTCAGGTTAAGGAAGCCAAAGGCAATCAGCGGGATCAGAAAGCTGAGAGCGGTCGCGGCGCCGATCACCAGGATAAGGTCCAGTCCCAGGCCGTTTTCACTTGCCGCTACGCCGCCCTTGAAGCCGATGGCAAGCATCAGATAGAGCGAAAGCCCCTTTGCGATCGCCTCCGGAATGGCAAGGTCTGATCGGGCCAGCGCGGCCGCAACGCCCAGTGCAAAGAAAAGGACCGGCGGCGAAATCAGGTTTTGTGCGGCCAGCGACCAATCCATATTGCGCTAAACCCCTGCCGGTTTTTCCAAGCTGCCGAACCGCAGCAGAAGATAGCCGCACAGTGCCGACAGGATCGACCCGCTCAACACGCCGATTCTGACGGCCGCCGCATCATCCGGTGTTGCAAAGGCAAGGTTTCCAATGAACAGGCTCATGGTGAATCCGATACCGGCCAGCAGCCCCGCGCCATAAATCTGTATCCAGTTGACGCCGGACGGCAGTGTGCACAGTCCGGCGCGCACCGCCAGGAAGGCACAGCCGAAGACGCCCAGCTGCTTGCCCAGGAACAGGCCAAGCGCAATGCCGGCCGGAATCGGCGCCGCCAGATCGGAAAAGGACAGCCCCGCCAGCGACACGCCGGCATTGGCAAAGGCAAAGACGGGCATGATGCCGAACGCAACCCATGGGACCAGCGCATGTTCCAGATAGTGAAGCGGGCCTTCGGCATCGGTTTCATGCCCCCGCAGTGGGATGGCAAATGCGACGACGACACCCGCCAGCGTCGCATGCACGCCCGACTTCAGGACGGCGACCCACAGGACGAGGCCTAACAGGATGTAGGGAATAATCGCCTTCACCCCGAAACGGTTCAGAAGGAACAGGCCGACCGCGACCGCCGCGCCGGTACCAAGAGCCGCAAAGGACAGATCGGCGGTATAGAAAATCGCAATAATCAGGATCGCGCCCAGATCGTCGATGATCGCAAGCGCCAGCAGAAAAATCTTCAATGCCGCGGGAACACGCGTGCCCAGCAACGCAAGGACGCCCAGTGCAAAGGCGATGTCAGTCGCCGCCGGGATCGCCCATCCCCGCAATGCATCGGGGTCGCCACCATTGAACAGGGCATAAATGGCGGCGGGCACCACCATGCCGCCAACGGCCGCGACGACCGGCAGGGTCGCCGCTTTGCGGTCCGCCAGGTTGCCGATCAGGACTTCCCGTTTGATTTCAAGTCCGACCAGAAGGAAGAAAATCGCCATCAGGAAGTCGTTGATCCACAGGATCAGCGCTTTCGACAGGCCGACATCGCCGAATGAAATGGTGAACGGGGTCGAAAGCAACCCTTCGTACCAGCCGGCCAGACCGGAATTCATGACGATCAGCGCCGCCGCCGCCGCCGCGATCAGCACCAGCCCGGGTGCGGTCGCGTGACCGAATGCCTGTGCGATTTCGTCGACGAACTTCCTGACCGGCATGGATATCCCCTTGACGTTCGTGATGGCGTATCAGCGCTAAACATGGGGTGAAAGTTGAAAACGTCAACAAACAATCATATTTATATCAAAGATATTATAAACGGGCACAATGAACGATGCTTTCCAAGCCTCTTTTGACGGTGCATGAGGTAGCCGACCTTCTGAAAGTGAAGGAACAGACGGTGCGTGCCTGGATCCATGCCAACGAACTTCGCGCGATCAAATTCGGCAAGGAATGGCGGGTCGCGCAGAAGGATCTGGAATCCTATCTGAACGCGCACGCCAACAAACCGGCGGAGTGGTAGGGAACGTCACCCGCCCCCTTGACATTTACCGCGTAAACGGGCCCTTTCGCGCCGAATTTCGGTGGGCGGTCTGCTCGCCCATCCTCGCGAACTTGTCGGAGCGTTTATCCATGCATTCCTATCGCACGCACACCTGTGGCGCGCTCAGCGTCTCGGACGAAGGTCAGGAAGTCCGCCTGTCAGGCTGGGTCCACCGCAAGCGCGACCATGGCGGGCTGTTGTTCGTCGACCTGCGGGACAATTACGGGCTGACGCAGTGCGTGGTCGATGCAGATGAAACCGCGCTGCTGGAAACGGTCGAAGGGTTGAGCCTGGAATCGGTCATCACGGTGACCGGGAAATGTGTTCGCCGCACGGCAGAGACGATTAACCCGAACCTGCCGACCGGGGAGGTCGAGGTTTATATCAAACATCTGGACGTTCAGTCCCGCGCGGCGTCGCTTCCGATGCCGGTCAACCAGGATGCCGGATATCCGGAAGACATTCGCCTGAAGAACCGTTTCCTGGACCTGCGGCGCGAGGAAATGCACCGCAACATCCTGCTGCGCAACGCGATCATCGGGTCGATCCGCCGCCGCATGGTGGAACAGGGTTTTTCCGAATTTCAGACGCCGATCCTGACGGCGAGTTCACCTGAAGGGGCACGTGACTTCCTGGTGCCGTCGCGCCTGCATCCCGGCCAGTTCTATGCACTGCCGCAGGCACCGCAGCAGTTCAAGCAGCTGTTGATGATTTCCGGCTTCGACCGGTATTTTCAGATCGCGCCCTGTTTCCGCGACGAAGACGCGCGCGCCGACCGCAGCCCGGGCGAGTTCTATCAACTTGATTTCGAAATGTCCTTCGTGACACAGGAAGACGTCTTCGCGGCGATCGAACCGGTCCTGCATGGTGTGTTCGAAGAGTTCGCCGACGGGCGCGTTGTGTCCGCACAGCCGTTCCCGCGCATTCCCTATGCCGAAGCGATGGCCAAATACGGGTCCGACAAGCCGGACCTTCGCAACCCGCTGGTCATGTCCGACGTGACGGACCATTTCCGCGGGTCCGGCTTCAAGGTTTTTGCCGGCATGATCGAAAAGGACGATGCCGTCCGCGTCTTTGCCATTCCGGGGCCGAAGGGCGGCAGCCGGGCGTTCTGCGACCGCATGAATTCCTGGGCACAAGGCCAGGGCCAGCCGGGCCTGGGTTACATCTTCTTCCGTGAGGGCGAAGGGGCGGGGCCAATCGCAAAGAATATCGGTCCGGAACGGACCGAAGCGATGCGAACGGAACTTGGTCTTGGCGATGGTGACGCGGTCTTCTTCGTCGCCGGTGTGCCGAAGAACTTCTACAGCTTTGCCGCCGCGGCCCGGACCAAGATCGGCGAGGATTTGGAACTGATCGACCCGAACCGGTTCGAATTCTGCTGGATCGTCGATTTCCCGATGTTCGAATACAACGAGGAACTCAAGAAGGTCGACTTTTCCCACAATCCGTTTTCCATGCCCCAGGGCGGCATGGACGCGCTGGAAAATGAGGACCCGCTGGACATCAAGGCGTTCCAGTACGACATCGTCTGCAACGGCGTCGAACTGTCGTCCGGTGCTATCCGGAACCATCTGCCGGAAGTTATGTACAAGGCGTTTGAAATCGCCGGTTACGGACCGGAAGTCGTGGACACCCGCTTCGGCGGTATGATCAACGCGCTGAAACTGGGCGCGCCGCCGCACGGCGGGTCGGCGCCCGGCATCGACCGGATCGTTATGCTGCTGGCCGGGACGACCAATATCCGCGAAGTGATCGCCTTCCCGATGAACCAGATGGCCCAGGACCTGATGATGGGTGCGCCCGCGCCGGTTTCCGACAAACAGCTGGAAGACGTGCATATCGCCCTGAACCTGCCGGTCGGCGACCTAGACGTCTAGGGCCGCCGCGCCGCCGGCACAAATGATGTGCCGTGTGTTTCCCTTGCCTGCAAACCGCTGCTGCGCTGCAATCGCGGGGCGGAAGGAAGGGGGCGGTTCATGGACGATTGGCGGCGGGAGCCGATTGACACGCTGGACGGCAGGACGTTCGACGTCGCGATTGTCGGTGCCGGTGTAAATGGCGCAAGTGCCGCGCGCACCCTGACGGCGGAAGGCTATAGTGTCCTGATCGTCGACAAGGGTGATTTCGCGACCGGTTCGTCGGGCCGGTCCAGCGGGCTTCTGCATTGCGGCCTGCGTTATCTGGAACCGAACCCCACTTTCTGGAATTTCGTGAAACGGCCGGACAAGCTGTCGGTCGCGCTTTCCATGGCCATGCAGGCGATGCGCGACCGGGACGAGTTCGTCCGCGCGAAACCGGACAGCGCAGTCCCCTATGCATCGCATTTCCCGATCTATCGGCAGTCGCATTTCAAACTGTGGCAATTGCGCATCGCGCTATGGCTTCTGGATTTTCTGGCGGGAAGGAAGGCGATCCCGCTGGACCGAAAGATCCTGAACCAGGCGGAAGTACAGGCAAACCCGCTGTTGAGCCGGCTGCGGGACCCGGCGGATCTGGCAGGCGTGGCGCGGTTTCGCGAATACCGGTTCGACTGGCCGGAACGGATTTGTATCGATGCGGTTCTGGATGCCCGTTTCGGTGGCGCCACGGTCCGGAACTATTGCGCGGTCGTCGGGATGGAACGGGACGGCGCACTTTGGCAGCTGAACCTGAAGGACGGCCCGACAGGGGACATGGCTTCGGTCACGGCCCACCGCGTGTTCAATGCCGCCGGAATCTGGATCGACCGGGTGAACGGCAATGCGGTTCGCGAACCCAAACGCTATATCGAAGGGACGAAAGGCGCGCATATCGTCGTAAAGCTGCCGGATGACATGGCGGGGCAGGGCATCGTTTCTCTGAACAGCCTGAAGGAACCGATCTATGGCATTCCCTGGCGTGGATTCCATTATTTTGGGCCGACGGAAACTCATTACAGCGGTGATCCGGATCGGATCGCGGTTACCGGCGATGAGGTGGACTTTCTTCTGACGGAAGTGAATGCCCTGTTGCCGGGCCTTTCACTGGCGCGGGGCGACGTCCTATGGACCTGGGCCGGGGTTCGGCCGCTTGGGTTTGATCCGGGCTATCCGGAAGGGAAGCGGTCGCGCGAAATTCACGACCTTTCGGAATCCGGCTTGCCGGGCGTCTTTGCCATGACGGCGGGACCCATCATGACTCACCGGTCGGCGGGCAGGGCGTTGCTGGAAGTGTTGAGCCCGGGGCTGGCCGCGTCGGGCCCTCGACGGGGCGTCGACCGTCCGCCACCGCCTGATGATCCGGGCAGCCCACCTGTCGGAAACGAACCAGGCGGCGTCACGGAAGCCGACGTGCGCCGCGCGGCCAGCGGGGAAGGGGCCGTTCACCTGACGGATCTGATGGTGCGGCGCCTTGGGCTCAACTGGACACTTGGGCAAGGCCGTGCCCAGGCGCACAGGGTCGCCGAAATCGCGGGACCGATATTGGGATGGGATGCCAACCGCTGCGCGGAAGAGGTTGCGGCCTATGAAGCATACCTGGCTCAGGTCCACAGGGTGCCAAACTGAATGTGCCACGCGGCCGTTGTGTCCGATCGGCTTTGGAGGCTGTCGGGCTAGCCCCGGTCCAAACGGCCAGCCAGCCACTGATTACGTTCTGCGCGCCAGGCGATTTCTGTCGCGTGCTCTTCAAGATATGGGTCCAGTTGTTCGGGGGGCTGATGTGACCCGTCCTCTATAGTGACCTCATTTGTTTCCGGGTTGGTTTCTTCGATAACGCGCCATTCGTCATGCCACGAATGGATGAATTGATCTTCGCCGACCGAGAGTGCTTGAGCGACTGTCAAAATGTTCCTGTTCGGTGGGTCGGAAAAGGATGTGTCGCAGACAATCGGGGCATCATCGCCATCGCCCGGCATGACAAAAACGCCATGGACTGGCCAGATGTTGCCGCCTGCTTCAGTTAGAAAACCTTTGCGTACTTTCCCGATCAGACGAACCGTATCATCCGCGTCGTCGCCGACTTGCACCACTGTGTCGTAGGCAAAGACCCTGATGATCTCCATGTCCGTTCCCTTTACCCCCAAAAGCCCAAAGACATCCGCAAACAGGCTGGCCTGCTGCGTGCAGTCGCCGCCGCGATGTGCCCGGTCCAGGACATTCCAACCCTCGTTGTTCTCGTCGGCGGCCTCGTCCCCCTCACTGTTTTCCGAAAGGTATACAAGAGCCTGGTCCGTTTCCGGAAAGAAAGTCAGGGCTGCCAGATCGTCGCCTTCGTTATAGTGGCGAATGCGCTGGATTACATTGTTTGCCAGCTGATTTCTGTCCGTTCCGTCCGCTCCATTTGCCCAGCGGCACGCGTATTCTAAATGGCGGATAGTGACAAATCGGTCGGTGCCTTCAATCATGCGATCAGCGACATTGTCGCGCACCGGTTCATCCAGAATGGAATACACCCGCACGGCCGGATCGTTTTCGCCGGGCGGCATCATTACATATGTGTCATCCCCCGAAAGCAGCTGTACCTCTACAATGGTAAAGTCGCAGATATTGATTTCAGCACAAAGGTTGATTGCATCCTGCCCCGGGTCCAGGTCGGCGAACGCGACGCCATCGGGACTGATCAGCTTTGTATTTACCGTTACGCAGAACCGATGTGGTTCGCCTTCGACCAATTCGCCGCCATTACCTGAAAGCCCAATATTCAAAATCTGCTGATCGGTATCCGGTGCCCGCAGGCGTTCAACAGTACCAAGAACTTTCGCGCACGGGACGTTTTCCAGCGGGTTTTCAATATCCCAATCAAATGTGATCTCGAGGCTCAGTGGAATGTCTTTTTGAATAAGGCAGCTTCTTGCCTCCGCACCGTCACCGGTTATCCAGTTTTCCCGATCGGGTTCATCCGCGGCATAGTCATCCAGCGGATAGACACGCCCTACATTGTCCACAACCTTGATACTGTAAAGTGTCGGTACTGCGGCGGGTTCGGGTTCAGGCTCCGGTCCGACCGCAACTGAAACAGAAGATGCCCCCCCTTGGGAAAGGGCAGCCCTTGCGCGGCTGCGGGTCACCGGTCCTTCGACCCTTTGGCGTTTCTGGTCGCCACCCGAACCACTGGAGGAACCGATTTCTGCCATGGTCAACTGCCATGCGCTTCTTCAAGCGCGGACCGGGTTTGATCGTCTGCCTCCCCAGTAATGGGCAATCCAGAATCTTCCTGAAAGGCAGAGATTGCGTCGCGCGTCTTGGCACCCAAATCGCCATCGACCGCGCCACAGTCGTAATTCAGATTGGTCAAACGGGCCTGGACGCCTTCCACGGTTTCTACCGGCAAAAGAAGTCCCACATCAACCGTCCAGACTGCGGTCGGCGGATATCCCGACCTGTTCAGCTGCACCGTCAATTCCCCGGTTCGGGCACTGGGAGATACGTAGTGAAATACGGAACCGTCTGGGCCGGTTTTTCCGCGGTATTCTCTGCGCCCAACCCTCAAGACATAGTCACAATCTTCGAATGGGACGCCTTCGTCATCGCGAACATTGAATCGTATCTCCGCAGGCACACCTTTTCGCTTGAAGGAATGTATCAGGTCGGTTTCCCGTGTTTCTGTTTTTGGACGTAGGTCCGGTATGGTCACCCTGTCGCCGGGAAGAAGAATGTTTCTGTTCTCTCGAACCTGTTTCAATTCTGAATTGTCAGGCAAGTTCCATAGGGTTTCGTGGAAGTGACCGTGCGTTTCCGCGATGGAGTCGATGCTATCGCCAGCTTTGATGACGTAGTCGCCCTTTCCAACCGGTGCGTTTGAAGAGATGTCGCTGCCATTGTTCATGCCGCTGCTCCCGCGCTGGGTCCGGTATAGGGCTCCCACGCATCCTTATCGAGTTCCGGAAACTCGATATCGCAGTCGCCCTCCAGGATACTGTATTCTTCGACCCGGCCCTGGCTGTTCGTCTCGCGCTCCACCACTTCGCCGTCGGGGAGAGTTATGCGGCAAAGCTCGTTGGGGATCGGCTCGCCATTTTCGCCCAGCAGTTCGACGATAATGAAGTGATCCTTTTCCTCTTTTTCGGGCAGGCCGGTCGGGTTTTCGGCGGGTTCCACAGCTTCGGCGGCAACAGGCGCGGGCGGGTCGTCGCCGATGGACCAGCCGCCGGCCGGGAAATGGCGGACGACTTCGACAACCCAGCCTGACACGAAACGTTCCGCCGCCCGGTCAATCAGGTCGTCATCGTCCATGTCCGCCAGCCGCATGGCGCCGTCGCCGCTTAACGCCCGGCGCAGTTCCGCCGCCAACTCCCGCTTGTCGTGCCACCCTTTCAACAGGCGACGTGTCTGATGGCGATCCGCCCTGGACCATGTTTCGGTCCAGCCCACGCCGCCGGGATGAAGGGACCCCGCGTCCTTGCGATCCAGCAGGAACCACAGGGCTTTGGTCGGGGTGTTCAGCACAAGCTTCATGAATTTCTCCAATAGATGGAAAAATGACTGGATTCCCAAAAAACCAAAAGATTTTGATGAAACTGGAAGGGCCAAAGACTGTTCGTGCCCGACAGTCGAAAGTCCTTCGTTCCGCATTCAGCTTTTCCTGCCTGTCCGGTTTGCTAGCATCCGTGGACAATTCTATGAATTTGCGGAGCAGCCATGACCGACGTCCCTTCGAAAGACCCACTGCTACAGCCGATTACCATTGGGCATCTGACCATCCGGAACCGGATCATGAGCACCAGTCATGCTGCTGGTCTGGGTGACGGGAACGGATTTCCGGCCGAACGCTATCAGGCCTATCACGAGGAAAAGGCCAAAGGCGGGATCGGGCTTTCCATGTTCGGCGGTTCTTCGAACGTTTCGCCGGACAGCCCCAATACTTTCCAGCAGCTGAATGTGGGCGTCGACGGGGTCATTCCGCATTTGCAGAATTTTTCTGAACGCATGCACCGCCATGGTGCCGCGCTGATGTGTCAGATCACCCATCTGGGTCGACGTGGCGACAGTTATGCGGACGACTGGCTGCCGCTTCTGGCGCCATCCTATTGCCGGGAAACGGCACATCGCGGTTTTGCGCGTGAAATGGACCGCGAGGATATCGACCGGGTCGTGAAGGAATATGGCGACGCCGCCTGGCGCTGTAAGGAAGGCGGGCTGGATGGGATCGAGACGCTGGCGGGCGGCCATCTGATCGGTCAGTTCCTGTCCCCGATCACGAACCGACGCACCGACGAGTTCGGCGGGTCCCTGGAAAACCGGGCGCGGTTCGGCCTGATGGTGTACGAGGAAATTAAACGCCGGGTCGGGTCGGACTTCCTGATAGGCCTTCGTCTGGTGGTGGATGAGGGCGTTGCCGACGGCCTGTCGCTGGACGACTGCGTCCAGATTGCGGAGATTTTTCAGGAGCAGGGCATCATCGATTTCTTCAATGCGGTCTATGGCCGTTTCGACACCGCAATGGCGCTGGCGAGGGACAACATGCCCGGCATGGCGATGCCCATCGCGCCCTGGCTGGAAAAGGCAGCGGCCTTCAAGCGCGCGGTCAAGGTACCGGTATTCCACGCCGCACGAATTTCGGACATCGCAACCGCGCGCTATGCCATATCCGAAGGTTTGCTGGATATGGTGGGCATGACCCGCGCCCATATTGCAGACCCACACATCGTTCGAAAACTTCAGGCGGGGGAGGCAGAACGCATCCGCCCCTGTGTCGGCGCGACCCATTGCATGGGGGCGACACGTCCGGTCTGTCTGCATAATCCGGTGACGGGCCGTGAGACGCAGTTTTCACACGACATCCCGAAAACCGACGGACCGGCAAAGCGGATCGTGGTCATAGGCGGCGGGGTGGCCGGAATGGACGCGGCCCGGGTCGCGGCTGAACGCGGGCATGATGTCACGTTGTTCGAGGCCGCGGCGCAACTGGGCGGCCAGGTACGCATGGCACAAACGGCAAGCTGGCGCGGCGACGTGATCGGCATTGTCGACTGGCGGGAAGCGGAACTGGAAAGACTGGGGGTTGCCGTCCATCTGAACCGCTATGTGGAACCGGACGATGTGTTGCCGCTGAATCCCGACGTCGTCATCGTCGCGACGGGGGGAATTCCGGACGTCGACTGGATTCCGGGGGCGGAACACATCACGACCACGTGGGATGTCATCACCGATACGCCGGCGAATGCGGGCGACGTCGTGGTCTGGGACAGCACAGGCCGGCATTCCGCCGCGACCGCGGTGGAAAAACTGGCAGCATCCGGTGCGGCGGTTCAGATGTACACGATCGACGAGACGAAGGCTGCGGAACTCGCCTATGCCGAACGGGCCTACTGGAAGAAACGAATGTACGAACTGAACGTCGAACCGAAATACGACCGCCGCCTGCTGGACGTGCGCCGGGAAGGGAACCGCTTGATTGCCCGGTTCGAAAACGAAATCACGGAAACGGTCGAGGAAGTGTCCGCCGACCGGGTCGTCGTCGAACACGGCACATTTCCGGCCGACGATGTCTATCAGGCGCTGCGCGATGGGTCGGTCAACCGCGGAGTGCTGGATGTAAAGGCATTCGCCGCCGGACGACCGCAGCCGTTCGAGGATCAGGGCGGAGACGGCTACCGCCTGTACCGCATCGGCGACTGTGTCACGTCACGCAACATCGCGTCGGCGACGTATGACGCCTACAGGCTGTGTGCCTATCTGTAATCGATTGGAAGTCGCGGTTATTGCGCCGTTATCACCCGGCGGGAGGATGAGCCGCCTGAACTGTCCCCCGACGAGGAGTCGAGGCCCGAATCCAATTCAGCTCCAGAATTCGCTGTGCCGGTGTTGGCGCCCGTGTTCTGCGGCAGGGTGATCGACGTACCCGTGCTGGCGGGCCCGGAACCGGACTGCGTCGACAGGCCCGGAATCGAAAAGTTCATCCCCCCGTCCCGAGACAACAGATACCAGCCGCCACCGGCGAACAGCCCCAGCGTAATTCCGAACAGAAGCACCATTGTGGTCAGAACGGCAGCGGTCATCCGGCGCTGACGGGACAGGCTGTCGATTTCGCTGATCGCCTTTTCAATTTTGCCGTCGACACGCTTGTTGCCGTCATTCAGATCGGCCTGAAGGCGGATCAGTGCAGCAGACAAATCGGCCCGAAGGGCGCTATGGGCCTGCTGAACGGATTTCGATTCGGCTGCAACAATACGCAAAGCGGCCCGCACCTGCGCCTCGACGGCAGACAGGTGTGCACGTAACTCTTCGCGGGATAGATCCGTCATTCAGCCGCGATTCCCACCAAACAAGGACGATCGACTCCAAGCTGAGCCAATTCGCTCAATGAAGCCACATGTTTTACATTCCCATGCGGCGAATCGCAACTGAACACGATTCCCCTAAAGCGTCCAAGCCGGAAGTGGAAAATTATCGAATCACAGTTAATCCGCCCGGTTCCACCCTTTGGGAGACGGGTACGAAGCGGATTTCCCGAAGCAGCTTGCGGCGGATGGCCTCGCCGAACTGGTGGTAGTCGTTGGCAACCATTGTAAAGGATCCGATGCCGCCGACCACGGTCTGGGAATAGTACAGGTCCAACTGCGGGTCTTCGTTCAGGATGGCCAGTGCATTGATGGTGATTCCCCGTCCGACCAGGGCATCGCGTACCGGTGTCACGACAGAACCGGTATTCTTGCGCCCGTCGCCGGAAACGTCGATGACCCGTCGGAACGCTTCGTAGGGTGCTGACTGGATGTATGCGCCCGCCGCCGACAGCGCATCCCCCAGCGCGGTTGCGCCATCCGCCGTCTGACGTTGCATCGTCGAAAGTGCCCCCGACAGCAGGACCGCCGACTGCGCCCCATCGACAACCGTCCAGGGAACCGTCAGAATCTGCGAAAATTCGGACGACCACTGCATAACCGCAACAGCAATCCGCCCGGTCGGTCCGGATGCCGCAGCTTCTATGATTTCAGGATCCAGAAAGGCGAGGGCAAGTCCCTGTATCTGAAGGTTGTATTCGACGCGGCTGACGGAAAAGGATGAATCGACCGCCAGAAGCAGCAGAAGGTCGACGCTTTCAACCTGGGCATTTGCGCGGTTGATCAGGAACGGCGAAAATGAATGGACACAGGCCCCCAGACCGAAGCCAGCCATTCCCCGACCAAGAAATCCGCGTCTGGACAGACGACGCGGAGAACCGCTATCAGACATCAAACCCTCGGTCTTCCCATCCATTGAATGCATCAAACCGTAATGCTGATCGAACCGCAACAAGACCGGCGCCTGTCCGACGCGATTGTGAGCGTTACCGCGCCGCGGAAGCTGGAAACACGATGGGACGGACGATGATCTATATTCTCTATGGTGGTGGTGTCTGTGCGGTTCTGTATGGTCTGGTCGTCCTTGGCCTTTATCTTGGGCAGCGTCATCTGATGTATCATCCCAACGATGCGCGCCCGCAGCCGGGCGAAGAATTGTCTGGGTCGGTGGAAGTCGTGGCGCCGCCGTCCCATGACGGACTGCCGCTTCATAGCTGGTGGCTGGAACCGGCTTCCGACACGTCGCCGGTTTTCGTCTATTTTCATGGAAATGCCGGGTCACTGGAAGACCGTGAAATTCGCGCGCGTCTGTTCCGGGCGGAAGGCTGGGGCCTGCTTCTGGCAGGCTACAGGTACAACGCAGGTGCCGGTGGGCAGGCGTCCGAACAGGCACTGATCGCAGACGGCAAGGCGGTTCTGGATTGGGTGCTGGCGCGCGGGATTGACCCGGGGCGCATCGTTTTGTTCGGTGAATCGCTTGGTTCCGGCATTGCCGTCGCAATAGCCGCAGGTCGGGACGACCTGGGCGGTCTGGTGCTGGATTGCCCGTTCGACAGCATCGTGGCCGTCGCCGAACGGGTCTACTGGTATGTACCGGTCGCGGCCCTGTTGCGGGACAGGTTCGATTCCCTGTCACGCATCGGCGATGTTTCGGTCCCCATCCTGATCGGCCATGGCGGCGCGGATACCATCATTCCCGAACGGCATGGCCGTCGCCTGTTCGATGCCGCGCCGGATCCCAAGACGTTTGCCTATTATCGCGACGCCCGGCATATCGAACTCTTCGAATATGGGTTTTTGGGCGACCTCAGGACCTACATTCACGCCCTGTTTCCGCCAAGGACGTAACCTGGACATGATCGAACAGTCAGAAATTCACGCGGCAATGGACCGTATTGCCGGACATGTCCGGCGCACGCCCGTGATCCCCCTCGTGGCCGGTGACCTGATGCCGGACCATGGCGTGACCCTGAAACTTGAACAGTTGCAGCACACAGCCAGTTTCAAACCACGCGGCGCGTTCAATGCAATGCTGTCGGAACCTGTTCCCGAATCCGGCGTGGTTGCCGCGTCCGGCGGCAATCACGGCGCGGCGGTCGCCTACGCCGCATCGGTGCTGGGGCATCGGGCCGAAATTTTTGTGCCTGAGATCATTTCCCCGGCAAAGCTTTCCCTGCTTCGGTCGTTGGGTGCGGAAGTGACGGTAACGGGCCGCGAATTCGCTGAAGCGCTGGCTGCCTGCGAAACACGCATGGCAGAATCAGGTGCGCGTCTGATCCACGCTTATGACCAGCCTGCGGTCCTGGCGGGGCAGGGAACTGTCGGACTGGAATTCGAAGAACAGGCGCCCGACCTGGATACGGTATTGGTCGCCGTGGGCGGCGGCGGCCTGGTCGGCGGTATGGCATGCTGGTACCGCGACCGGGTACGGGTGATCGCGGTGGAAGCGGAAGGGACTTCCGCGCTGCACGATGCGCTGGCCGCGACCCGGCCGGTGGATGTCGCTGTGTCCGGCCTTACGGCGGATTCGCTGGGGGCGCGACGGATCGGGGACTTGGGATTTGCCGCCGCGCAAGCGTTTGTGGACGGCGCATTGCTGGTCACGGACGACCAGGTGCGCGCGGCACAGAAGATTCTGTGGCAAAAGCTTCGGCTGATTGCGGAACCGGGTGGTGCCACGGCACTGGCCGCGCTGTTGAGCGGGATTTACCGGCCGGAAAAAGGCGAACGCGTGGGCGTTCTGGTCTGTGGCGGCAACACGGATCCTGCAAGGATTGCGGTCTGATCGTGTGGCCTGAACGAAAAGACCCCGCCGGGGTGCCGACGGGGCCTTTCTACTGAAATTGGAAATTTGTCTCAGCCGAATGCATTCATAAGCATGCTTGCGTTCGCCACAAGGGCAAAGGCAACGAAAATGGCCGAGAATACCACGGTGTCCATAAGAGACCTCCGGTATTGGGTTCAAGCATTGGCGGGCCGACCGGCCCGTCTGGCAACAGATGCGCCTGTCCGTGCGGGCCTTCAAACGCAAGCGCGGCAGGTGTGCCATGCCGCCGATGCATGGCTGGTTGCATTAATGCATGACATTCCGTGTTGACGCCCTATCTGATAGTGCTTCGCGAACTTTACCATGTTGGAGTGGCATTCAGTGGATTCGGCTACGCAGTTTGTCTTGGGCGCCTGTGTCGGGGCGGCGGTTTTGGGACCCCGTATTGGGCCGCGAAAGGCGGCGATTGTTGGGGGGCTGTTGGGAACTTTTCCCGACCTGGATGTCTACTACCCCTATGAGGGGCCGGTAGACAGTTTCGTCCTGCACCGCGGGCCGACACATTCATTGATCATGCATGCGCTGGCGACGCCCGTCTTTGGCGAGGCGATTTTGCGTATATTCAGGAAATTTCGCGAAGACGGTCCGTCGGCGCACAGACTGCGGGTCTACCTGGCGGTGTTCCTTTGTTTTTCGACCCACGCGCTTCTGGATGCGATGACGGTTTACGGCACAAAGCTGTTTTGGCCGCTGATGCCGGACCCGGTGGGGGTCGGATCGGTCTTCATCATCGATCCGCTATATACGTTGCCGCTGCTCGTGTTGGCCCTGTGGGCCCTGTTTCAGGGGAACTGGTCCGCCGGGTATGCGCGCGGGTTGACGGTCGCCCTTGTCCTGTCGACCGGCTATTTAGGATGGTCGATGGGCGCACAACAGATTGCGCAGGCCCGTGCCATCGATGCCGTCGGCGGGCTGGAGGAAGGCGACCGAATCCTGGCGATACCGACGCCGTTCAACACACTGTTCTGGAAGGCGACGATCCTGCGCGGCGACGATTACGCGAATATTTATGTGCCGATCCTGGGCGGCGCGGATGATGTTCGCGCTTATGCGCATCCCCGCAATGTTCAGTCGCTGGGATGCGCCCTGAATGTCGCCGACATCGCACGGGTTGCGCATTTCAGCGATGATTTCATCCGCTTGGAACAGGAAGAAACCCGGGTGCGGATTGCCGATCTGCGTATGGGACTGACGCCGTCCTATGTCTTTCGGTTCGAACTGGCCGACATGGCCGCGGGGGTTGCGCAAGCCACCGCCCCGGCGCGGGTCCAGTCGGAAAGATCGGCAAACGGCGATGTCGACTGGTTGTTGGCGGGTATCGCAGGGGACGGGGTCGAACGTCCTTCGGAAGCGGGCGCCGAACTGTCCTTGCCGGCGCCCGGCGCCTGGCTTCCGGGCCGGGAATTGGGCTGCTAGAATGCGGCTCTATGCCCCGGCCAATTGCACGGCCGCGATCATCAGACACCCGGACGCGATCGCGCATCCGATGGTGCGCATATGGTTCAGGTGCGTCCATCGCCGACCATAATGGCGCCAATAGACCGTGGTGTCGGCATCCCCGACCGGCATGGTGTCCAGACGTTCATTCATCGGGACATTGCCGACTATCGTGACCAGCAGGACGGCGATCAGGTAGATTGCGCTTCCCCCGACGATCCATGCGGTGGGGCCAGGCGGCAGAAATACCGACGCGTATAAGCTGGCCGCTATCAGGGCGGGTCCAAGACCCAACGCGGTAAACAGGAACACGGATGAAAAGACCTTTCGATTGATCATCTGCATCACTTCGACGCCGGCTGCATCGCGGGCGGCGGACAGGCTGCGCATGACGAAATCCGAAAAAGACTGGAAGACACCGCCTACCATCGCCGCGCAAAGCGACATGGCAAGGCAGGCATAGACGGGCCAAGGTTCGATCATCGGAACTCTCCCCAATTATGAAATCAGGCGGCCGCCAGCTGGCCGAGGCGGCGTGAACGGTCCAGCCATCCCTGGATCTTGCGGGTACTTGCGGTCTTTACGGAACCAAACTGGATGGAACGGCGTGTCTTGATGCCGCAAAAACCCAGAATCTGGTTCTTCAAAACCCGGCGCCCCGGCTGCCAATAGACCAGAGTGTCAAGATACGGCGGCGTGTCGGACGTGACGATGATGTCGGCTGTCTTGCCTGCCAGCAGCTTGTCCCAGGCAATGCCGCGACCGCGGTACTTGAATGCGAAGCCTGGTGACAATGCCCGGTCCAGCACCGCCTTGGCTTTGGTCGGCATTGCGCCCCACCAGTAGGGATGGACGATCAGGATATGGTCGGCCCAGCGCATATTGTCCTGCCAGTCGATAAGATCCGGTTCCAGGGGAGACGCGTCCGGTCCGTAGCCGTCGCAGTTCAGGTCAAAATTCATATCCGACATATAGGTGATCCGGATATCCGCACCGGCATTCCGAAGTCCTTCGCTATAGGCTTCTGCGATACCGGCACAAAGGGAATCCGACTTCGGATGGGCAACCCAGATGAAAACACGTTTGGTCATAGCCTTCTCCTTTTCTGTCTTGACACTGTGTCAATTGACATAGCGTCAAGTAGTGATAGATTGACAGCATGTCAAGTGGCGAGCCGGACACCCGGACAAAAATTTTGAATGCGGCGTGGCAGTTGCTGGAATCCGGCGACGCCAGCGCGGTGCGCATGGGCGATATCGCAAAGGCGGCGGGGATCAGCCGCCAGGCGGTTTACCTGCATTTCCCGTCCCGCGCGGACCTGCTGGTCGCGACGGTCCGGCACATCGATGCCGTAAAGCAGGTGGACGCCCGTCTGGAGGCAAGCCGAAATGCCACAGACAGCCTTTCAAGGCTGGATGCACTGATCGACGCGTGGGCTGCTTATATTCCGGAAATCCACGGCGTCTGCAGCGCCCTGATTGCGATGAAGAAAACGGATCCGGCGGCAAAGGCGGCGTTCGATGACCGGATGGCGGCCTTGCGCCACGGTTGCGAGGCGGCTGTTCGCGACATGCGGCACGACGGTGTCCTTACCGATCGCTACACCGACGAACAGGCAACAGATATCCTGTGGACGATAGTCTCACTGGACAGTTGGGAACGGTTGGTCACGGAATGTGGTTGGACCCAGGAACAGTATGCAAATGAAACGAAGCGGCTGGCGCGGCTTGCGCTGTCGTCCGGCTGAAACGCGAACGGCCCCGCCTCTTTCAAGACGGGGCCGCCGGACCTTCCCTTAAAACTGAAAGGTTTACGCGCTGTAATACATGGCGAACTCGACCGGGTGGGTCGTGTGTTCCATGTAGTAGACTTCTTCCCACTTCAGCTCCAGATACGCATCGATCTGGTCATCCGTGAAGACATCGCCCTTCTTCAGGAAGTCGCGGTCGGCGTCCAGGCTTTCCAGGGCCTCACGCAGGGACCCACAGACCGTCGGAATGCCTTCCAGTTCTTCCGGCGGCAGGTCGTACAGATCCTTGTCCATGGCATCGCCCGGATTGATCTTGTTCTGGATACCGTCGAGGCCGGCCATCAACATGGACGAATAGGCCAGGTACGGGTTGGCCATCGCATCGGGGAAGCGGCATTCCAGACGCTTGCCGTTCGGGCTGGCGACATGCGGGATACGGATGGACGCGGAACGGTTGCGCGCCGAATAGGCCAGCAGGACCGGCGCTTCAAAACCCGGGATCAGTCGTTTGTAGCTGTTGGTCGACGGGTTGGTGAACGCGTTCAGTGCCTTGGCGTGCTTGATGATACCGCCGATATAGTGAAGGCAGCTTTCCGACAGGTCGGCGTAGCCGGAGCCGGCAAACATATTCTTGCCGTCCTTCCAGATCGACTGGTGCGTGTGCATCCCCGAGCCGTTGTCACCGACGATCGGCTTCGGCATGAAGGTCGCCGTCTTGCCATATTGGTGCGCAACCATGTGCACGACGTACTTGTAAATCTGCATCGCATCAGCAGTTTCGACCAGCGTGTTGAATTTCATGCCCAGTTCATGCTGGGAAGGCGCCACTTCGTGGTGGTGCTTTTCCATTTCCAGGCCCATGCCGATCATGGTGGACACCATTTCGGCACGCAGGTCGGTTTCGCTGTCGATCGGCGGGACGGGGAAATAGCCGCCCTTGATCGCCGGGCGGTGACCCGGGTTGCCGCCGTCGAAGTCCGCATCGCTGTTGTACGGACCTTCTGAACTGTCGATGGAGTAGGACATCTTGTTCATGTCGGTCGACCATTTGACGTCGTCGAAGACGAAGAATTCCGCTTCCGGACCGAAATAGGCCGTGTCGCCGATTCCCAGCCCGGCCATGTAAGCCAGCGCCTTCTTTGCAGTGGAACGCGGGTCGCGGTCATAGGGCTGGCCATTGGACGGCTCCAGAATGTCGCAGAACAGAATCAACTGCGGCTGTACGGTGAACGGATCCATGCAGGCCGATTCCGGATCCGGCATCAGGATCATGTCACTTTCGTTGATCGCCTTCCAACCGGCGATGGACGAACCGTCGAACATGATGCCGTCCTTGAAGACGTCTTCATCGATCGTGCAAACATGCTGTGCGGTGTGCTGCCACTTTCCGCGCGGGTCCGTAAAACGGAAGTCGACGTACTGGACGTCGTGTTCCTTGATCATATCCATGACTTTTTTTACTGCGTCGGACATTCCCTTGTTCCTCTCTTAACGCTTTGGGTTCGATCCAGGACCGGATGGCCCCGAAAGACTGGGGTGTTTGTTAGATGGCTTCCGTACCGGTCTCGCCGGTGCGGATGCGGATGACTTCGTCGATTGTCGAGACGAAAATCTTTCCGTCCCCGATCCGGCCGGTTTTTGCCGCCGATTGGATGGCTTCAACGGCAGCTTCCGCCTGACCGTCGTCGATAACCAGTTCCAGTTTCACCTTCGGCAGGAAATCGACGACATATTCCGCGCCGCGGTACAGTTCCGTGTGGCCTTTCTGCCGACCGAAACCCTTGGCTTCGGTGACCGTGATACCCTGGATTCCGACCTCGTGAAGGGCTTCCTTCACTTCGTCCAGTTTGAAGGGTTTGATCACCGCCTCGATCTTTTTCATGAGTGCTTCCTTAATTGGACTGACGCCCACCGTTGTGCGTCGTGACAGGGCCAGGGACGGACGGCGGGCTTGGATTGCCGCGTGTTACACAGCACACACTGTGCCAGAAGCGCATCTATATTTTATGCATATAAATCAATGTGATATAAAATGTCGCATAAAATATGGGCAGACACAAAAGATCAAATTGCAGGCATATGCCTAAAAAATAATCTGTGTTGCTGTATGGGTCAGAATGAAACTTTGACAGGGCGACGGCGGATGGAATTGGCGTGCCATCGCGCCCCTTGAAATGTACCTTAAGCGCTAGCATCATTGATGTATTGCCACTATGCCGTTTCGACGCTGAGTTAGGTATCAAAGTCAATGCTCGTTGAACTCCCCGAGTTCTTCCATCCCGTGAATGAGGCCTTCGCAAAACATTGGCTTTCGCTGCGTGGCGACGAGCTGCTTCCGCATGTGAAGGATTTCCGGCCGGAAGACGTCCCGCAATTGCTTTCCAGTTTCGTGATCTACGATCTGGAATCTCGGGATATGATCCGGATCCGCTTGGCGGGCTCGGCCATTCTGGCGCGGCACGGTTTTAACAGTACCGGGACCAACTATCTGGATCTGGTCGCACCGGAACGCCGGGCAAAGGCTTCTGAGGCGTTTTGGCTTTTGGCAACGCAGCCTTGTGCCATGCGGGTCATATTGCGGCACGAATACGAGAACGGCCTTTTCGCACAGACCGAGGCTTTGGGCATGCCGATGGGGGTGCCTGATGGGGAAACGCCGCGCCTTTATTACACCGGCCAGGAAATTGAAAATGAATGGCGGTTGCGCGTTGATGAAACCGGTCGGACCCGCAGGCTTGGTGTGCTTCGCAGGGACTTCATCGACATCGGGGCGGGCGTTCCTGACTTCCAGGACTAGGTTTTTCACCGCGATTTCGTTTTCCTGATCTACGGGCGATGCTAAAAGCATCGTCTGACAATAATATTCTGCCGTTTCGGGAGGGAAGCCCCATGGCCATCGACAAATCCAAACTGCCCAGCCGCCACGTCTCCGTCGGTCCGGCGAGCGCACCCCATCGTTCCTACTATTATGCCATGGGCATGACGGAAGAAGAGATTGCCCGGCCCTTCGTCGGCGTTGCGACCTGCTGGAATGAAGCAGCACCGTGCAACATTTCGCTGTCGCGTCAGGCACAGGCGGTGAAAAAGGGCGTGAAGGCGGCCAATGGGACACCACGCGAATTTACGACGATCACCGTTACCGACGGGATCGCCATGGGCCATGCGGGCATGTATTCGTCCCTTCCAAGTCGCGATCTGATTGCAGACTCGGTCGAACTCACCATGCGTGGTCATTGTTACGATGCGATGGTGGGCTTGGCCGGTTGCGACAAGTCGCTGCCGGGCATCATGATGTCGATGGTGCGCCTGAATGTTCCGTCCGTCTTCATCTATGGCGGGTCGATCCTTCCAGGCAAATACAAGGGCCGGGATCTGACCGTCCAGGACGTGTTCGAAGCGGTCGGCAAGTTTTCCGGCGGGCAGATCGACGCCGAAGAGCTGCATGGCATCGAATGCGCGGCCTGTCCGTCCGCCGGATCGTGCGGCGGCCAGTTCACTGCCAACACCATGGCGTGTGTGTCGGAAGCAATCGGCCTTGCGCTTCCCGGGTCGGCGGGGGCACCGGCCCCTTACGAAAGCCGCGATGCGTGGTGCGAAGCATCCGGTGAGGCGGTCATGGCATGCCTGGAAAAGGGTATCCGCCCGCGCGATATCGTTACCCGTAAGTCGCTGGAAAACGCTGCGCGCGTGGTGGCGGCGTCCGGTGGGTCGACGAATGCCGGTCTGCATCTGCCCGCGATCGCGAATGAATGCGGGATCGAATTCGACCTGAACGATGTCACGGAAATCTTCAAATCGACCCCTTATATCGCCGACCTGAAGCCGGGCGGACGGTATGTGGCGAAGGACCTTTATGAAATTGGCGGGGTCGAGGTGATTATGAAGGCCCTGATGGATGGTGGCTATCTGCATGGCGACTGCATCACGGTGACCGGAAAGACAATCGAAGAGAACCTGGCGGATGTAGCCTTCCCGACAGACCAGGACATTGTGCGTCCCACATCCAACCCGTTGACGCCCACCGGTGGCGTTGTCGGTCTGCGCGGAAATCTGGCACCGGAAGGGGCCATCGTGAAGGTTGCGGGCATGCAGAACCAGAAATTCTCGGGCCCGGCGCGATGTTTCGAATGCGAAGAAGACGCCTACAAGGCGGTCGAGGCACGCAACTACAAGGAAGGCGACGTTCTGGTCATCCGCTATGAAGGTCCCAAGGGCGGGCCCGGCATGCGCGAGATGCTGGCGACAACCGCGGCGATCTATGGCCAGGGCATGGGCGACAAGGTCGCGCTGATCACGGATGGCCGCTTCTCCGGCGCGACACGGGGTTTCTGTGTCGGGCATGTCGGACCCGAAGCCGCCGTCGGCGGTCCAATTGGCCTGATCAAGGACGGTGATATTATTACGCTGGATGCGGTTGAAGGTACGATTGAAGTGAACCTGACCGAAGACCAGCTGGAAGAACGTCGCAAGGAATGGGAACCGCGAAGCCACAATTATCAGTCCGGCGCGCTGTGGCGGTTTGCACAAACGGTTGGACCGGCGGTGAAGGGGGCGGTGACTCACCCCGGCGCTGCGGCCGAAACCCATACCTATGCCGATATTTGACCCGTCTGCGGGAGAACGGTTAGATGGCTGTGAAACTGACGGAGGCACCGGGCGGTCCGTGCCGGACATTCCTTGATTTTCCCTTTGCGGACGATCTGGACAATCTGAACGCCGACTTCGCCTTCATCGGCATACCGTTCGGCATGCCCTATTCCCCGGAAGCAATGGCAAACGACCAGTCCCGCGCGCCGGATGCCTTCCGACAGGACAGCGAACACGCCCCCTATACCCGTGAACATTTCGACTGGGACCTGGGTGGGCCGCTTCTGGACGGGCGGGACATACGGGTGGTCGACTGTGGCAACGTCACTGCCGACATGGCGGACCACAGGGAACATTACCGCCGGGCCGAAGCTGCGATGCGCAAGATCTTCAAATCAGGGGCTACGCCGATCATCTTCGGCGGTGATCACGGCATTCCCATTCCGGTGATGCGCGCGTTGGAGGAAACCGGCCAGACCGGCATCACGCTGGTCCATATCGATGCGCATCTGGACTGGCGGGATGAGGTGAATGGCGAAAAGGACGGTTATTCCAGCCCCATTCGCCGGGCATCCGAAATGCCGTGGTTCGACAAGATCGTGCAGATCGGGATTCGCGGGATCGGCAGTGCGCGCACGGGGGAGGTTGAAGATGCCCGCGCCTATGGGGCGGACATCGTTACATCCTACGAACTGCACGACATCGGGATGGACGCCGTCCTGGACCGTATCCCTGATGGTGGCCCGTATTATTTCACCATCGACGCGGACGGTCTGGACCCGACCATCATGCCCGCCGTCATGGCCCAGACGCCGGGCGGCGTCACATGGCATCAGATGCGAAAACTGATCCATGGATTGGTTAAAAAGGGGCGGGTCCTGGGTATGGATCTGGTGGAAATCGCACCGTCCCGCGATGTGGGGCGCATTACCATGGTCCACGCCGAACGCATCATCTGCAATTTCATCGGTGCGGCGGTGCGGGCCGGATACTGCGACCGCTAGGGTTTCGTCGCATCGACGATGAAACTTCCCGGCGGGCCAGAGGTGCTTTCGGGCAGCCGAAACATGCCATCGCCGGTTGGGATCATGCACGGAAAGGCCGGCCACGGAATGGTCGGATATTCCTTGAACCGCCGGATCTCTAGTCCGGCTCCCAGGAGGCTTCCGATGACATCTCCCAGTCCATGCATCCACTCATATGTGGTTTTGTGGACCAGTTCGCGGCCGTCTCCGGCATAGGTCGTGTCTTCATCGAACCGTTGATGGCTTCCCGGCGGGTATGCGTGGTACAGCCGACCCTGGTCGTCCTGTTCCATCTGCACCATGGATGGGTGCCCTTCGGCCAGAAACAGGCGTCCGCCCGGCTTCAGCAGACCTGCGATGACCTTGGCCCAGGGAACCAGGTCCGGTAGCCAGTAAATCGCGCCCCAGCTGACATAGACCAGATCGAAGGTACTTACGGGCAGCACTTCCGGTGCGTCGTAGACATTTGCATGGACGAATGCCACGTCGGTTCCAGTCTTATCGGCAAATAGTCGCGCCTGCTTCACTGCGTCTTCTGAAAAATCCAGTCCGGTTGCGATTGCACCGCGCCGCGCAAGCCTGATCGTGTCCAATCCGAAGTGACATTGCAGATGCGCCAGGCGCAGACCGTAGACGTCTCCCAATTCCATGTCATCAATCGGCGTAATCGAATTATCGCCCGCGAAGAAAGCATCGAACTGATAGATGCCGGACGTGTCCGTTGCATGGATGGCGACACGCTCGCTCCACGACTTTCGGTTGGCTTCGATTTTGTTTTCAAGGTCCATGCTTCGCTTTCAACTGGCGAATCTTTCAGGGCATTCCACTTTCGCGGAAATTTGTCGCCAACAGTTCGACTTCGCCGGCAATGGGTCGGCTTTCCCTAAGGTACGGACTGTGCTCACGGACCAAGTTGAAGGTCGATCTCAGATTGCTTGCGACTTCAATCCCACGCAGGTCGCAGGCTTGGGCCGCGACGACCGATTCCAACGCGACAAGTTGGGACAGTCTATTGATTGTCTCATCCAGTTGCAGGGCAGACTGAAAACTGTGTGTTGGAACATCTTCTATGCCGTTGGCATTGATGCTGGGAGAGATGACAGGGGGGACGGCGGCATGTTGCAGTTCGGCCAACAGCGACTCCGCCAGTTTCAGCAAGGGGGCAAAACCGTTGGTCCCGACATCCGGGTCTGCCAGATAGTTCGGGAGCCCGGAATGCTCCGTGTTGCAAAGCTTCGAAATTCGGGCGACGCAACTCACACCACAGACGGCAAGCGCCTGGGCGAGGGAATTGCACTCTAGTGCAAGCCGAAGTTTAAAATAGTTCCCTGTGGACACAACGTCGCCGTCGCTTGGGACGACACTGGGGTTGTCGTCGGCATTGCCGAGTTCGTTCACTAACGCGGAAGCAAGCTTCTTTTGGGCAGCATTTGCGCACGCGATCGGCTGCACGGCATTTCGAAACGAAATTGGATCCTGAATAAACCGCGGCGTTAACGCCTGACCGGACAACAGATCGGACAGTGCTTTTGCGCAACTTCGATCCTCCACGTCATGCAACTGATCCAGTGGGCCGGGGTTGGCCTGAAAGCCCAGCATTGAAAGTGCGATGACGTGGGTTGCCGCAGACAGAACGTTTAAAACGGTATGCCACGACAGGCAGGCGGCGGCTGTCGAAAAACTTCCGTGATTGGCAAGCGCCAGACCGTCTCGCGGCCCCAGGGAAGGGGGCGTGATGCCTGCGTCTGCCAGCGCTTTGGCGGAAGGTAAGGCCGCACCGTCGGCGGTGGTTATTTCGCCGCCCATTCCCATGATGGCACGCCCCATTTCCGCACCCAACAGCAGATCGGAAGCGCCAATCGACCCGAACCTCCGAACCACCGGGACCAGATCTGCATTCAGTACGTCCTTAAGGTGTTCAACAACGGCAGGCGACGCGCCAGAGGCACCGGTCAGAAGGGTGTTCAACCGCGCGATCATGGCGCCTCGTACCAAAACGCGAGGAAGCGCAGGGCCCAGGCTTTGTGCGCGGCCGTTCAGTGTTTCAACGGAAAAGGCGCTAAGAGACTCTTCCGGCAGCGCCTCTTTGGCGCGTGACCCAAGGCCGGTTGTTACCCCGTATATGGGGGTGCGGTTTTCGATGGCCTTCTCGATCAATGCGCGGGCGTCGCGAACGCGGTTCATAGAGCGTGCATTCAACGACAGGACTGTCTGGGAACGAGCGAGATCGCAGAACTGATGATGGGAGAGTATACGGTCCCCAAGTTCAAACGTGGTCATGGTGCCATCCATTGGTCCGGATCGTCGGTTGGCGGACGGAAGTAGACAACGATACGCCCTTTAGGGTCGGCCTTGGCCCCATCTTCCCACTTTGCCATGCCGTGGACCGCATGTCGGTGGACGATGTAAGCCTCCCCCGGGGCGGCGGAAATTCGGATGCGGCGGCATGTCTCGAAAGCCTGCTTGCGCACCGCCTGATATCCGTCCGTCAGGTCAATTTTTCCCCAGCCATTGTGCGGAACGGTCCCAAGGGTCTTACGGAACCAGTCGCCGACCAGTTTGTGGGACCCCTCCCATACTGTCAGGGGCGCAGCACCTTCGTCATAATACGTTGCCGGGATGCCCAGGATGAAGGCGTGGAACTCCTTCAGAAAGCGACGGCGTTCCGATCCTTCCTTCAACAGTCCGTCCACGTGGGCGGCATCGCGGTCCCGGCGGAACCGATACAGAGAATCGCTTTCGCCCGACATCGGCAGCGGATAGCCGGCGCGGCAGACTGAAACCTGTGCGCGGTCCCAGGCGATACCGCGAAACCCAAGGGTTTCCAGTACGAAGTCAACCGCGGTTCCGGCAAGCCGCGGGCCGCCGCCCACGACGCCGTTGACGTCGTTCGGCAGAACATTCACACCCGCGAACCAAGTGTCCTGATAACGCCACCATTCCGCATTCTCCGGATTGGTCAGCGTCGCATCGATCGCGGAGCGGCTTTCTTCCAGCCAATTTGCCAATCTGGGATCGAACGGAAACCGGCACCAGCCGAGTTCCCGGTACTGTCGCAACATATCGCCATTGTCGGCGTCTTCGGTTGGTCTTGGTGCAGGTCGCATGTCCGGAGCATATCGCCATCGGTGTCTTTTCCAAGCCCGGGTGATCCATTAGCGTGCGTCGAACAAGATAGAATCGATACGAGGATGCGATGCCCAGGATTGCGGTCGGCGGATTTCAGCACGAAACCAATACCTTTGCGCCGATCAAGGCGGATATGAAGGCGTTTGAAACGCCGGGCGGATGGCCCGCCTTGTCCCGAGGGGAAGCGATGTTTTCTTCCGTAGACGGGGTGCATATTCCCATCACCGGTGCGGTCGAGTTCCTGCGTCAGGCGGGTGCCGAAATGGTACCGCTGTGCTGGTCGAACGCGACACCGTCGGCCCATGTAACGCAGGACGCGTTCGAACGAATTTCAAAGATGATGCTGGACGATCTGGCGCTGGCGCGGCGCGATGGTCTGGATGGTGTCTATCTGGACCTGCATGGTGCCATGGTCTGCGAACATACCGAAGATGGCGAGGGGGAGTTGCTGCGCCGTGTCCGTGATTTGGTCGGCCCGGACGTCCCTGTTGCTGTCAGCCTGGACCTGCATGCCAACCTGACCGAAGAAATGGTCGCGTACGCGGACGTCATCGACATTTACAGAACCTACCCGCATATCGATATGGGGGAAACGGGCGCGCGTACGGCGCAGCATCTGATGAAATTGATTCAGTCCGGTGGGCGCTGGGCAAAGGCATTCCGGCGGACGGAGTTCCTGATTCCGTTGAATTTCGGGTGCACCGACATCGATCCGCCGCGAACTCTCTACAATACTGATCTGACCGGATTGCTTGCGGGTGATCCAAAACTGACGGCGCTCGCGCTCGCCATGGGGTTCCCGCTGTCCGATATTCATGCCGTCGGGCCGGGACTGGTCGCGTACGGGGATGATCAGTCTGCCGCGGATCGGGCGGCGGACGCACTGATCGACAGGGTGAATGCGCGGGAAGCGGCATTTGGCGAGCGGGTCTTTCTGCCGGATGAGGCGGTTGCCGAGGCAAAGCGCCTGTTGGCGCAGCCGGGATCCGGTCCGGTTGTTCTGGCGGACACACAGGACAACCCTGGCGGCGGCGGTACCGGCGACACGACGGGGCTGTTGCGTGCGATGCTGGCCGGCGGCGCGGGATTGGTTCCGGGCGGTGCCGCGATCGGTGTATTCAACGACCCGGAAAGCGCCGCGCGGGCGCACCGGCACCCGATCGGCACGACAGTGAATTTCGACCTGGGTGGAAAACTGTTTCCGGGCGACACGCCGCTTGCGGGCGGGTTTGAAATCCGGTCGCTGGAAGACGGGAAGTTTACAGGTACCGGTCCGATGTGGGGCGGCGCCCGGTATGAGATGGGGGCCTATGCGCGCCTGTGCCGGGATGGGGTTGATGTTGTCGTCGCTTCGACTGCGGAACAGGCGGGCGACCAGTCCATGTACCGGCATGTCGGCATTGAACCATCCGCCGTTGGTATTCTGGCGGTCAAAAGTTCCGTCCATTTTCGCGCGGATTTTGAACCGATCGCGCGCGCGGTCCTGACGGTCGCGGCACCGGGCCCGGTCTTTGCCGACCCGGGAACACTTTCTTTCCGGAATGCGCGGCCCGGCCTGCGGTTGCGGCCCGCGCGCTAACCTATCGCTGACCGGCCGCTTCGCGCCGCGCCATGAAGGCAAGGCGTTCGAACAGATGTACGTCCTGTTCGTTCTTCAACAGTGCGCCGTGCAGCGGGGGGATCGCTTTGGAAGGGTCGGATTCACGCAGCGTTTCCGGGTCGATGTCTTCGACCATCAAAAGCCGGATCCAGTCCAGAAGTTCGGATGTCGAAGGGCGCTTCTTCAGTCCCTGAACGTCACGCACCTGAAAGAACAGGCTTAATGCTTCCCGCAGCAGGCGCTTCTTGATGTCCGGGAAATGAACCTGAACGATGCGTTCCATCGTCTCCGGATCCGGGAAGCGGATGAAATGGAAAAAGCAACGGCGCAGGAATGCGTCGGGCAGTTCCTTTTCATTGTTCGACGTAATGATCACGATCGGGCGGTTTTCCGCCTTCACCACTTCCTTTGTCTCGTAGACATGGAATTCCATCCGATCGAGTTCCAGCAGAAGATCGTTCGGGAACTCGATGTCCGCCTTGTCGATTTCGTCGATCAGAAGGACCGGTGCGGGTTTGGTCGTAAACGCCTCCCACAGTTTGCCCCGGACGATATAGTTCGCGATGTCATGGACACGTTCGTCGCCCAGTTGGCTGTCGCGCAGACGGCTTACCGCGTCATATTCGTAAAGGCCCTGCTGCGCCTTGGTCGTCGACTTGATGTGCCATTCGATAAACGGCCGGTCCAGCGCGGTTGCGATTTCGCGCGCCAACTGGGTCTTTCCCGTGCCGGGTTCGCCCTTTACCAATAACGGGCGTTCCAGTTGCACGGCCGCGTTCACCGCGACCGCCAGATCCTCTTCCGCGACATAGGATTCCGTTCCCGAAAAGCGCATACCCGACGTTCCCAATAAAATTGATGTTGGGATAGAGTGTTAGGGGCGGGCGTCCAGGCAATCAACCCGGTGTCGGCGAAAAGAAGATTTGCCGTTCATTCATGCGCCCGGTTCCGCGTCTATGAGATAGCGGCGAAGTACGCTCGTAATCCGTTCCGGGTCGGTGTCGTGCGGGAACAGCGTCAGGAAGCCGCCGTCCGGACCCATCAGGTAGGTGCTTGGTGAATGGCTGACCAGGTAGTCGTCCGCACCGGCCCCATCGAACGCGACTTTCACGCGATGAACACGAAAGGCGTCAACAGCCGCCGCAACCGCGCGACCGGACCCTGAAAGACCGATGAACTCCGGGTGAAAGGCACGGGCATAGGCGCTTGCGATTTCCGGTGTATCGCGGTCCGGATCGACCGTTATGAACAGGATCGAGACCCGCGCCGCGTCCTCGCCGGGCAGCATGTCGAGCGCATGGGCCAGACGGGACAGGTCACCGGGACAGATATCCGGACAGAATGTATACCCGAAATAGATCAGCAGATGGGACCCCAGGAAGTCGGTATCGCGCACGGTTTCGCCGTCACCACGGGTCAGTTCGAACGGACCGCCGAACAAGTCAGGGGGAAAAAGCGTCTCCGCCGCGGCGGGCCTTGGTGGGGCCAAATACCCTGTGACCAACGAGGCGGCCATCAGCGCGGCGAAGACAGGGCCGGGAAGGGAGGAAACGCGGCCCTTAATCCACGACATGTTCTACACCCGGCAGGCCGAGGATTCCATTTGCTTCCAATTCCTCGGTAACGGTCGGGTCGCTTTCATACCAGCGGCTTCCATCGCCGCCATGTTCCTGTTCCCAGTCGCGGGTAAACCAGTTGGCACGACGCCATTCGCCATCCGGCAATGCCCGTTTGAACTGGACCACAAACATCGGGAAATGATCGTTTCTGATCAGAAGACCGTCCGCTTCGATCAACTGTCCGCAGAAAGGGGCCAGGTCATTCGCCGTGCCGGCGAACGGGTCGTTGTTCTTTATGGCAAGAAGCAGTGTGCCGTCTTCGCGCAGCAGTCCCATCTGTCGGCGCCCGCCACCGCAATCGTCCGGGCAGTCGCCGGTCAGTGCACACAGGACGTCGACGACCGTTGCCTGAATGCGGGCCTCCTCCTCCCCATAGATGCCCCAGGAACTGGCAGCCCGGGCGTGATGCCCGGCGCCGATTGCCAATAGCGCGGTGAGGCAAAGCAGTGTCAGAAACCTCATCTTCTTTCCTCCCGCATCAGAACGGCTGGATGCCGTAATCTTCATGGTTGATGGTGACGATCCCGTGGTCGTCCGCAACCTGGTCGACCAGCAGGTAGTTAACCCCGTCGCGCAGGTAGTGGTCCCCTTCCACGGTGACCTCATGGGTCTGGATCGTAACCAGCCTGGGGTTGGCAACGGACGTATCGTCCCCTTCCATCCGGATGATCACATAGATGTCGCCGGTTTCCGTCAGGATGCTGACGGGAATGCCGCCGACCGCGCACCAGACGGCGCATTTGTGGTGCGCCGTTCCCACCGCATACATGATTTCGGACGTATAGCACCAGGTGTCGATCAGCTCGCCGCGAACGGTGACGCGCGCAGGCTCATCGGCGGCGCGCCCCGATTGGGCGGGGATAAGGGCGGCAAGCGCCGCCAACAATCCGAACGCGATTATCCAGTTCCGCATGGGCTGCCTTTCTTTCGGTCAAACGCAATGACAGGGCATCTAAATGGTATGCGCCAGGCGACGGTCCGGGCAAATCACGCCCGCTTTATCGTCCGGTGATCGAACTTCACGGGCCGCGCATTTCATCTATTGACGGGGGGTGCATTCCGGGCGAAAGGGGAACCCGAACCAATGGTGATTGAATGAACGATGATCTGGTCCTGACACAAGAGGTCTATGCCCCGCCCGCAAAGCCCCCCTTCGCGGTCGCAAGTATCATTCTTTCTATGGGTCTTCTTGCCATCGGTTCCGGCCTGGCATTCGCATATATCCCGACGCGATTGGCACAACTGGGTTTCGACCCGGAATGGGCCGGCTGGATTATGACCAGCGTGGCGCTGGGCGGATTCGTCGGCTGTGTGACCGCAGGCATCCTGGTGCGCCGTGTGGGGCATGCCCGTACCTTCATGGCCAGCGCGGCGTTGGGTATTCTGGGCCATCTTCTGATGACTGTGTCCCAAGACCCGTGGGTCTGGCTGGTCGCGCGCATGGGGTACGGGTTCGCGATCACCAACCTTTTTATTTCGTCGCAAAGCTGGCTGAACGATGCGTCCCCCAACGAATGGCGCGGCCGGGTCGTCGCTACTTTCTACATGACCTATGTGGTCTGTATCGGGTTGGGTGGATATCTGATCGCCTGGATCGACCTGTCCGGGCCGACCGGTCCAATCCTGGCGGCCGCCTTTTCCGCGGTGGCCATCATCCCGGTGGGCCTGACCAATCTTCAGCCGCCACCGCCGCCGCAATCCGTCGCGGTCGCCTTTCGTGCGGTCTGGAATATTTCCCCCGTCGGGTTGGCCGGGCTGCTGGCCGTAGGCGGTCTGACCATGCTGATCCAGGGCTTTGCGCCAATCTATGCGGCGGCGACCGGCTATTCCCAAGGGGATATCGGGCTTCTTCTGTTCCTGATGCAGTTCGGGATGATCGCGGTTCAGCTGCCGCTGGGCGCGCTGTCCGACCGGATCGACCGGCGCTATGTGCTGATCCTTAGCACCCTGTTGATCATCGGGTTCGCCACCGCCAGCACGCAGGCCGACGGGGCCAGTGTCTGGATTCTGATTGTCCTGTTCGGTGCCTGGGCGGGGGCGACGGAAACCATCTATGCCGTCGCCAACGCGCATGCGAACGACCGGGCGCAGCCGGAATATTACGTATCGCTGTCCATGACCATGCTGTTCGCCTGGTCGGTGTCCGGGTTCCTGGTGCCCGGCATCACAACGGCGATCATGCCATTCGTGGGGGTGAAGGCGTTCATGTATCTGGCGATCGGCATCGCGGCGGTCTATGCCCTGTTCATCCTGTTCCGGATTATGCAGCGTACCCCGGTCGCGGCCGAAGACCAGGTGCCGTACGAGCCGCGCGCCGCACAGGCCGCCTATCTGCCGGAACTTTCGGCCCCGCCGACCGACGACGTGGAACAGAAGCGGTTCTAGGGCCCGGGCGATTGTCTGGGGGCGTTTTCACGCCTATCGTCAGGGCCGCGACTGAACAGGAAATCACCCAATCGAACAGGCTCGGAGGCGCGCCATGGGAAGCCCAATGAAGATCGAACGCCCGGATTTCGAGGAGGAGGCAGGTTTCTTCGATGCGGACGGCGTGGCGACCAATTTCTTCTATTACCGCTGTTGCGACCGGGCGAGCGATGTGTTCCTGGACGCCGTCTCATTGGGGGCCATCGCCAGGGAGGCTGAGAACCGTTCCACCTATTCCGCGACGGCGGAGATAGAGGTGTCGGACCCCGTCCGGCGGGGCGATTATCTTGATTACGAGATCACGGTCGACAGGATCGGCGGCAAGTCGGTCAATTATTCCGTGCGTGTTCTGAAGGATGGTGCTTCGGAACCGGCGGTTCTGTACCGGACGGTCGGCGTCTGTATGGACATGACTGACGTTACGCCCATGGCCATCCCGGATTTCGTAAAGGAAAAACTGGCGGCCTTCGCATCCGGCGAATGACGGGCCGCCTGCGGCGCGCGGCGGCGATTTCAAGGCGGGAAATCTGGACAAGAATGGGGGCGGGGGCTACTTAGTCGCTCTCGAACACAGCGAAGGGCAGGGACGCGCCTTCGCAGGGATTTTAAGGATTGGGTGAGATGGTAAGCGCCAACGACATTCGCGCCAAGTTTCTGGGCTATTTCGAGGAGAACGGCCACACGGTCGTCGATTCCTCTCCCCTTGTGCCGCGCAACGACCCGACGCTGATGTTCACCAATGCCGGCATGGTGCAGTTCAAGAACGTTTTCACCGGCCAGGAGCACCGTGACTATAACCGCGCGGTGACGTCCCAGAAATGCGTGCGCGCCGGGGGCAAGCACAATGATCTGGAAAATGTCGGCTATACCGCGCGACACCACACCTTCTTCGAAATGCTCGGGAACTTCTCGTTCGGGGATTATTTCAAGGACCTGGCGATCGAGCTGGCATGGAATCTGGTCACCCGTGAATACGGACTTCCGAAAGACAAGCTTCTGGTCACCGTCTTTTCCGAAGATGATGAGGCGTTCGACCTGTGGAAGAAGATTGCGGGCCTGCCGGAATCAAAAATCATCCGTATTCCGACGTCGGACAATTTCTGGCAGATGGGCGATACCGGCCCCTGCGGCCCGTGTTCGGAAATTTTCTTTGATCATGGCGACCACATCCCAGGCGGCCCACCCGGCAGCCCGGATGAGGATGGCGACCGGTTCATCGAATTCTGGAACCTGGTTTTCATGCAGTTCGAACAGATCGAACCCGGCAACCGCATCAATCTGCCGAAACCGTCCATCGACACCGGCATGGGCCTGGAACGGATTGCCGCCGTACTTCAGGGAAAGCACAACAATTATGACGTCGACCTTTTGCGTTCCATCATCGACGCGACGGCGGAATTGACCGGTGTCGACCCCGACGGCCCGCAGGAAGCCAGCCACAAGGTCATTGCCGACCATCTGCGTGCCTCGTCCTTCCTGATTGCCGACGGTGTGCTGCCGTCGAACGAAGGGCGCGGCTATGTCCTGCGCCGGATCATGCGCCGCGGCATGCGCCATGCCCATATCCTGGGTGCAAAGGATCCGCTGATGCATCGGCTGGTGCCGACCCTGGTCGACAAGATGGGCGGCCATTTCGAAGAACTGCGCCGGGCAGAGGCGCTGATTACCGAAACGCTGAAGCTGGAAGAAACGCGGTTCAAGACGACGCTGGACCGTGGGCTGAAACTGCTGGACGAAGAAACGGCGAACATTGCCGAAGGCGGCGAATTGCCGGGTCGGGTCGCGTTCACTTTGTACGACACGTATGGATTTCCGCTGGACCTGACGCGCGACATCCTGCGCGGGCAGGGGAAGACGGTGGACGACGCCGGCTATGACGAGGCGATGGCCGAACAAAAGGCAAAGGCCCGCAAGGCCTGGGCCGGGTCGGGGGAGGCCGCGACGGAAACCGTCTGGTTCGAACTGCGCGACCAGGTCGGCGCGACCGAATTCTTCGGCTATGAAACGGAAAAGGCGGAAGGCGTGGTCACCGCCCTGGTGCGCGACGGAAAACCGGTCGACAGCATACAGGCGGGGGATGAGGCGATCCTGATCGCGAACCAGACGCCGTTCTATGGCGAAAGCGGCGGCCAGATGGGTGACCATGGTGTGCTGAAAACGCCGGATGGCGCGGTCTTTACCGTGACCGACACCCAGAAGAAGCTGGGCGACATGCATCTTCATATCGGGACGGTCGCCGAAGGGACGATTGCCACCGGCGATGCGCTGGAAATGCTGGTCGACGGGGACCGCCGCACAAAGCTGCGCGCCAACCATTCCGTCACCCACTTGGCGCACGAGGCATTGCGCCGGGTCTTGGGCGATCACGTTACGCAGAAAGGGTCCCAGGTGGCGGCCGACGGCATGCGGTTCGATTTCGCCCATCCCAAGGCGATGACGGATGATGAAATCGCTGCGGTCGAACGCATCGTCAACGATCAGATCCGCGTGAACGAGGACGTGGTGACCCGCCTTATGACACCGGAGGAGGCGATCAAGGCCGGTGCGCTGGCGCTTTTCGGCGAAAAGTACGGGGACGAAGTGCGTGTCGTATCCATGGGCGGTCCCGAACCGGACAAGGCGGGCCACGTCTATTCGACGGAACTCTGCGGCGGGACGCATGTTCGACGGACCGGCGATATCGGCCTGTTCAAGATCGTCAGCGAAAGTGCGGTTGCGGCGGGTGTGCGGCGTGTTGAATGCCTGACCGGTCAAGCGGCGCTGGACCATCTGGCGGCACAGGAAGCCCGCGTGAAGGCCGCGGCCGCAGCGCTGAAGGTGTCGCCTGCCGATGTGGCGGACCGGGTCGCGGCCCTGATGGACGAACGCAAGAAACTGGAACGCGAAGTCTCGGAACTGACGCGCAAGCTGGCCGCCGGTGGCGGGGGCGGTGCATCATCCGGACCGGACGAAAAGGAAATCGCAGGCATCAAATTCGCAAGCCGCGTTCTGGACGGCGTCAGCCCGAAGGAACTGAAACCGCTGGCGGACCAGATAAAGGCACAGATTGGTTCCGGCGTTGTGGCGTTGGTTGCGGTGAATGACGGCAAGGCGTCGCTGGTCGTCGGCGTGACGGACGACCTGACGGACCGGTTCAATGCGGTCGACCTTGTGCGCACCGGGTCCGAAGCGATGGGCGGAAAGGGTGGCGGCGGTCGCCCCGACATGGCGCAATCCGGCGGCCCCGACGGCTCAGCCGCGCCCAAAGTCGTGGAAGCCATCGAGGCGGCGCTGGGTTAGCACGCTATTCGCCGGGTCCACTTGGAACGGGGGCATGATTTCCGACGGCATTTGGATTGAGGCGGAACACCGCGACGATATCGGGAAGGGCGAAACCCTAGCCTCGTGATCTGTCGGAGACGGAAGCCACTACTCCGTGACAATCCCCGCGGTGCAGTAAAGAGCCGACGATAGGTTTGAGGTCTTGGTGCGCGAGAATCTGGTGCTGGGGCGCTACTGACTCGATCCCCGTCGCCGCGCGTCCAGGGCGCCCTGCAATATGAACCCGGCCGCCATCTTGTCCACCGCCTGGGCGCGCTTTGCGCGCGTCATGTCCGCCTGATCGATCAGGACGCGTTCGACCGCGACCGTGGACAGCCGTTCATCCCAAAAGGCGATGGGGATTTCCCAACCGGGTCGACCGGCAAGGTTTCGGGCGAATTGGCGTGTCGACTGGCAGCGCGGCCCTTCCGACCCGTCCATATTGACCGGCAGGCCCAGGATCAACCCGCCCACACGGCGATCCGCGACGACCGCTTCCAGCGCGACCGCGTCCTTGGTGAATTTGCCGCGTCTGATCGTCTGCAGGGGGGAGGCAACCATGCCCCCCGGGTCGGCAATCGCCAGACCGATGGTCTTTTCCCCAAGGTCGAGGCCAAGCAGCGGCACGCCGCCCGGCAGGTCGTGAATGCTGTCCAGTATCATTGCGCATTCCATAGGCGCGTTGCATCCCGGAAAGCAAGAGAAACCGGCGTTTGTCCGCTTGCCCAGCGAGGGGTCGAAATGATAGCTTCCGCGCCTGTTCCAGACAGACCCATTCCAGAAATTTACCAGGAAGGTTTTCCGTCCCATGTCGATCGATGTCGATACCGTTCGCAAAGTAGCACATCTGGCGCGCATCAAGGTGGATGAGGCGCGCCTTGCCCCGCTGGCCGACGAACTGAACGGCATCGTCAATTGGGTCGAACAGTTGGGGGAAGTCGATACGGATGGGGTCGCACCCATGGCCTCCGTCGTCGGACAGGCATCGGATTGGCGCAGGGATGAAGTGACCGACGGCGGCTATCCCGACCGTGTCATCGCGAATGCGCCGGACCCGCAGGGACATTTCTTCACCGTGCCCAAGGTCGTGGAATAAGGGGCTGGATGAGATGACGGATCTTCTAGACCTTACCCTTGCCGGTGCCCGCGACGGACTTCTGGCAAAGGAATTCAGCGCCGCCGACCTGACGGAGGCGTATCTGGGCGCAATGGAAAAGACGCGCGGCCTGAACGCCTATATCGTGGAAGTTCCGGAAAAGGCCCGCCAGATGGCGGCGGACAGCGACCGTCGTATCGCGGACGGCACGGCCGGCGCGCTGGAAGGCATCCCTCTTGGCGTGAAGGATCTGTATTGCACCGAAGGCGTCGGGACGACGGCGGCATCGCATATTCTGGACGGGTTCGTGCCGCAGTATGAATCGACCGTATCCTCCAAGCTGTGGGATGCGGGTGCGGTTCTGCTGGGCAAGCTGAACCTGGATGAATTCGCCATGGGGTCGTCCAACACGACCAGCTATTACGGCAATGTCCAGAACCCGTGGCAGGACCGGGACGATCCGTCCCGCAAGCTGGTGCCGGGCGGGTCGTCCGGCGGGTCGGCAACGGCGGTGGCGGCGCGATCCGCGCTGGCCACGGTCGGAACGGACACGGGCGGGTCGATCCGCCAGCCCGCCGCGCTGACCGGTACGGTCGGGATCAAACCGACATATGGCCGGTGCAGCCGGTGGGGCATCGTTGCCTTTGCCAGTTCACTGGACCAGGCCGGGCCGTTTACGCGAACCGTACAGGACGCGGCCATCATGCTGGGTGCGATGGCGGGCCACGACCCGAAGGACACGACCAGTGCCAATGTGCCGGTCCCGGATTTCGAAGCGGCCGTCGAAGGCGGGGTGAAGGGCCTTCGCATCGGCATCCCCAGGGAATACCGCCTGGACGGCATGCCGGACGAGATTGAGGCATTGTGGAGCCAGGGTATTGAATGGATGCGCGCCGAAGGGGCGGAAATTGTCGATGTCAGCCTGCCGCACACGAAATATGCGCTGCCGGCCTATTACATCATCGCACCGGCGGAAGCGTCGTCGAACCTGGCCCGATACGACGGGGTACGCTATGGCCTGCGGGTCGACGGCGACACGCTGGATGAGATGTATGCCAACACCCGGGGCGAAGGGTTCGGGGACGAAGTGCAGCGCCGGGTCCTGATCGGGACCTATGTGCTGTCGGCAGGCTATTACGATGCCTATTACCTGAAGGCACAGCGGGTTCGTGCGCGCATTGCGGAAGATTTCACGAAGGCCTGGCAGAAATGCGATGTCCTTCTGACGCCCGCGACGCCGTCGGCCGCCTTTGGCATGGACGAAAAACAGGACGACCCGATCCAGATGTATCTGAACGACGTCTTCACCGTGCCCGCAAACCTGGCGGGTGTGCCCGGCATTTCCGTTCCGGCGGGGCTGGACCCGAAGGGCCTGCCGCTGGGACTTCAGATCCTGGGCCGGGCGTTCGACGAAGAAACCGTGCTGCGGGCCGGGCGCGCCATCGAACGCGCGGCCGGTATCACCGCGACCGCGCAACTGCGCGCGTGATCCGGGGAGGGAACAAGACATGACCTATCGGATCAAGGGTAAGACGGGCGAATGGGAAGTCGTGATCGGCATGGAAGTCCATGCCCAGGCGACGACAAATGCAAAGCTGTTTTCCGGGTCGCCGACCGGTTTCGGGGCGGACGAAAACACACAGGTCTCCCTGGTTGACGCGGCGATGCCGGGCATGCTGCCGGTCGTCAACGAAGCGGCAATCCGTCAGGCTGTCCGCACCGGTCTTGCGCTGAATGCAAAGGTCAACAAACGGTCCGTCTTTGCGCGCAAGAACTACTTCTACCCCGATCTGCCGCAGGGCTATCAGATCAGCCAGTATGAGGAGCCGATCATCGGGGAGGGGGAGATCGAAATCGACCTGGATGACGGCGAAATCCGGACCATCGGGATTGAACGCCTGCATATGGAACAGGATGCGGGCAAGTCGATCCATGATCAGACGCCGGACCGGACGCTGATCGACCTGAACCGGGCCGGTGTGCCGCTGATGGAAATCGTCTCCAAGCCCGACATCCGTTCACCGGAGGAGGCATCGGCCTATGTCGGAAAACTGCGGTCCATCCTGCGCTACATCGGCGCGTGCGATGGAAACATGCAGGAAGGGTCCTTGCGCGCGGACATCAACGTGTCGGTGCGCAAGCCGGGCGACCCGCTGGGCACGCGGGCAGAGGTGAAGAACGTCAACTCTCTTCGCTTCATCCGTCAGGCGGCGGAAGTTGAAGCCAAGCGCCAGGTGCGAATTTTGGAAAGCGGCGGTGAGATTGTTCAGGAGACGCGTCTGTTCGACCCGAACAAGGGGGAGACGCGGTCCATGCGGTCCAAGGAAGACGCGCACGACTATCGCTATTTCCCGGACCCGGACCTGCTTCCGATCGAATTCGACGACGCGTTCATCGATGCCTGCCGCGAGGGGCTGCCGGAACTGCCGGACGCCAAGAAGCATCGCTTTATGGAAGACTATGGCTTGAGCGCCTATGACGCGGGCGTCCTGGTCGCCGAACGGGAAACGGCGGAATTTTTCGAAACGGCGGCAATGACCGGCGGCGATGCGAAGCTGGCCGCCAACTGGTTGACGGTGGAACTGTTCGGTCGGCTGAACAAATCCGGGGAACGCCTGTCCGATATCAAGGTCGATGCCGAAGGGCTGGGTGGACTGATCAAGCTGATTGCGGATGGAACCATTTCCGGCAAGATCGCCAAGGATGTCTTTGACGAGATGTTGGAGACGGGTGCGTCTGCGGCTGAAATCGTCGACGCAAAGGGTCTGAAACAGATTTCGGACACGGGCGAGTTGGAAGGAATTGTCGATCAGTTGCTGGCCGACAATCCGGGCCAGGTCGACGCCTATCGCGGTGGAAAAACCGGCCTGATCGGCTGGTTTGTCGGCCAGGTCATGAAGGCGACAAAGGGGCAGGCAAATCCAAAGATGGTGAACGACCTGTTGAAGTCCAAGCTGGACGGGTAGGGACGCCCACCATCTTCGGCACGCTGATCAGGTTAGGCGTTTTTCGTATTCGGACTTCAGCCGCAGCCAGCTGTCCCAGAAGGGTTCCGGCTGACTGTCGGACGTTTGGGCGACCAGCAGGTCCAGATGCGCATGCCAGCCGGGCCCGACCATAAGAACCGCATCGCGGGACAGACGGCTGTGCACCAGGGTCAGCAGGACCCTTTCCCCTTTCTGTTCCAGCGTGATGGAAACCTCGCCGGTTTCATTCCAGGTGAAAACAAACTTGCGCGGCGGGTTCAGTTCCACGATGCGGCTGGCCATGCTGTGTTCCTCGCCAAAACCTTCCGGTTTGGCGCCGGGCGGGTCCGTCAGTTCGTTGTTGCGCCAAGTCAGTTCGAAGGTGGATCCTTCGACCATTTCCATGTCGCCTGCGGCCAGCCAGCGACGGCGCAGGTCGCTTTCTGTCAGATAGGACCATACGCGCTCTATCGGGCCGGGCAGAAAACGTTGAATGATCAGCGTTGTGGGGTCGGTCAGGACGCCGTATTCGCCGGGGGTTTTAATGTCATTCACGGATCATCTCCATTTTTGGGTTGTGAGGAATTGCGTGCCGCATCCTCGCGGAGGAGGCGGTCCAGAACATCCAGACGGTCGGTCCAGAAACGTTCATAGAAGCCCAGCCATTCATGCGCGCTGGCCAATGGTCCCGGTTCCAGATGGCAGACATGGACACGTCCGCGGATTTCGCGCCGGACCAGTCCCGCCCGTTCCAATGTCTTGATATGCTTGGAAGCCGCGGCCAGTGAGATGGAGAACGGCTCGGCCAGGTCGCCGACCGTTCGTTCCCCCGCTGCCAGTGCGTACAGCATCTGACGCCGGGTGGGGTCGCCAAGTGCCTGAAAGACGGAGTTCAATTGGGTGTTTTGATATTCAACCATATGGTTGAATATATGAATTCGAAAAACAACTGTCAACCATTTGGTTGAATGAATTGTGTGGCAAATGATGCCCGAGCGTCAGTCCCGCGGAATATCGGCGCTATATGTGGATTGGAAAACCTGCGTTTCGCCTTCAAACGCGGTGATCGTATGTTCGATTTCCCAGCGGTCCTTTTTTCCCCTCATCACGGACGACGTTTCGGTCCGAACGGACCAGTCGCCGCGCGCCATGCTGCGTTCCCAGTCGATCCGGACGGCCGCCGTGCCCGGGTCGTCGGGATGGATCACGGTTCTTTCCCGGAACCCGTTCCCGGTCGTCAGGCCCGTTTGATGGTCCAGTGTCCGTGCCCGTTCCGACGAGATGTGAAGCACGATCTCTCCGGTTTCGTCATCCCGTTGCCATTCCTTGCGGTCGACCTGGTCTTCCAGCGTTTCGACCCGGCGGTGCGGTGCGCTTTCCGGTTCCCCGAACGGCATGGTGTTGCGGTCGATCGCCCCGACATAGCAGGGAAGGGAAAGCTTGCCGCCATGAACGGTCAATTGGAATCGCTCCCCCTCCGGCCAGATGAAGGGCCAATAACTGGAAGACAGCGAAAGGCGCAATCCATGACCCGCGGGCAGGCGATAGCTCACCTGGTCCAGGTCGAAAGAAATGTCGTAGACGTCCCCTGGCGACAGGTCCTTGGGATGTTCGCGGGACTCACGCTGACGCAGGTTCAGCATACCGTGACCGATCAGCATGGCCGTGCCGTCGGGGCGCACGTCGCACAGTCGGGCAATGACCTGGGCGCGGGGCCGGTCGCTCGAAAGTTTCAGCGACAGCTTCGGCGCACCCAGGATGATGCGGTCCGTCTCCCCCGGTGGCAGGGTGAAGGTCAGCGACCGCGCATCGTCCGCGGTCTGATCCCCCGGTAGTTCCCCGCAACCGAAGCCGAAGGTGAAGAACTCGCCGGCACCCTTGCCACATTCCAGGTCAAAAGGAACGGGGCATTCCATCGTCTGCGGCTTCGAATCCGGCACCAGCCCGCCGTCCCCGGTCAGTGCCAGTGCCGTGCCCTGAACCTGTGGTGACGGCCATTGGTCCAACTCCAGCCAGAATCCCGGCCGGTGCGGCTGGTTGTCCGCCGGTTGGATCGAATCCATGATGTAGGTGCAATAGGCGGGGTCACCTTCCACACCCGTGTCGATGTCTTTCAGCCAACGGTCCCACCAGCGAAGTGCTTCCTTCATATAGTCCGTTGCCGGTCCGATATGGCTGATATGCGGATATTTATGGCCCCAGGGGCCGGCTATCCCTTTGACCGGGGACGACAGGTTCCGTACCAGATGGTCCATCGCATTACGGTATCCGTCATTATGTCCGCCGATGGCCAGAACCGCGGCCTTGATCGCACCGAAATCTTCACACACCGACCCGTGTTTCCAATAGGCATCACGATGGGCATGGCGGGTCCAGGGAACGGACAGCATCGGCGTGCGTTCCAGCCGTTCCAGCCACATTTCCCGCCAGTTGTCCCCCACCACCGCCGGGTCCGGTGGCATCGAAAACCAGGACAGGACGGTAGACGCCCAGCCGATATTTTCCGATAGCTGGATCCCGCCCTTGTAGTGAATGTCGTCGGCATAGCGGTCGACTGTCGTGCCAATGGTAATGACCGCCTTCAACGGTTCGGGCGCCAGCGCCGCCAGCTGCAGCCCGTTGAACCCACCCCAGGAAATGCCCTGAATGCCGACCATGCCGGTGCACCAGGGCTGGTCCGCAATCCAGTTGATGACGTCGACACCGTCGCGCAATTCTTCCGGCGAATATTCATCGTCGAAGAAGCCCTGGCTGTCGCCGCAACCGCGACGGTCGACGCGGATGCAGGCATAACCATGCCCCGCGAAATAGGGGTGCATCGTTTCATCCCGGACTGCCGTTCCGTCCGTCTTGCGATAGGGCAGATATTCCAGGATTGCCGGGACCGGATTTTCCGCGGCATCGACCGGCATCCAGACCCGGGCCGACAGGCGCGTCCCGTCCGGCAGAATAATGCCCATGTCCGGGTCTTCGGTGATTTCCTTTGGAAAATGGTTGATGATTTTCATGGTACGGCGGGCCTTCCGGTGGCGGGGTTTCGCCGGCGATGCTATCGCCCCGCGCCACGCCCGTCATCCCAATCCATGGGACCCGTCAGGAAAAAGTCCCGGCACGAACTAAGGCCGGACAGCACCGGCCGCGCTGCCCGCAATGGCAACCGCGCCAGGACCGCGCTTGTTCAGGCTTCGTCTGTCGGCGCAACGGTCGCGCGGTAAATGTGCCAACTGGTGTGGCCCAGAACCGGCAGTACGAAAATCAGGCCCAGAAAGAACGGGACTGTCCCAAGAATCAATCCGCCAGCAATGATACCGGCCCATATCGCCATCGCCGATGGGTTGGCTGCGACAACGCGGATTGACGTTCCGATTGCGGCGCCAACGCCGACCTTACGATCGATCAAGAGCGGGAAGGACACGACGCTGATCGTGAACGCAATGATCGCGAACACCAGACCCACGCCGCATCCCAGCACAATCATGGCCCAGCCCGGTCCCGTCGTCAGCACGTCCCCAATGAACTGCAGGGCAGAGACGGGCGGTTCCGGTCCCAGCGTTGCAGAGAAGATCAGGAACGCGGCGCCCAACCAGGCCATGAAGATGAGAAACAGCGTCAGGCCCAACAGCAGGATTGCCCCGATGCCAGGCGAAACAAGAACTCTGAACGCGGTCGACCAGCGCGGGTCGTTTCCCAACTCCCTCTGCCGGCTGAACTCATAAAGTCCGACTGCGGCGACCGGCCCCAGAATCGCAAAGCCCGAAGCCGCCGGGAATATCAACGGCAACAATTCATGGTCCGCCGCAGCCTGGGCGATGACCAAACCTACGATCGGATAGATCAGTACGATGAAGGCAACATCCGTTCGGCAGGCGCTAAAGTCCTTTAATCCGGCGGACAGTGCTGCACGCACGTCATCAACCGTGATTTTTTGGACCTGGATTGCGTGCCCGGCGGATTCGATTTTTTCGCCGCGGATCGCCTGCGCCGCGGCAATGATGTCATGGCCGAACGCCCTGAACGCGTCGGCTGTTACCTCGATTGGGTTGCGAATGGCGTGCATGACGGTTCCCTTTCAGTGTCGTGGACAGGGTACCAAAATCACTCAAACCAAGCGCTACGATACGCCCTTTGCGTGCACTTGTCTCATCACAATTCCTTGCACCAGCCCGGTGCCGAAAATCGCTTCCAACAGCGATAAGCCCGGATGCGTGGGGCATCCGGGCTTCATGAATCTGTCGTGAAGTTACCTGCGGTCTAGGTGATCCGCTCTTTCACGTACGATCCGGGGGCAGGTTCGATCGGCTTTACCTTGCCGCAACCGGGCTCGCGCGCGTCGATCAGTGCACCCGAAGATTTTTCCAGCCAGCCCTTCCATTCCGGCCACCAGGACCCTTCGTGCTGGGTTGCCTTTTCGAACCAGGCGTCGGGGTCCTTCACCTTGCGGTTATAGAGCCAGTAGCCGTATTTCGGCTTGTCCGGGTTTGGCGGGTTGATCACGCCCGCGATATGACCGGACCCGGCCAGGCAGAACTTCACCGGCCCGGCATATGTGTTGACTGCGGCATAGGTCGACTTCCACGGCGCAATGTGGTCTTCGCGCGTCGACAGCACGAAGGTCGGTGTCTTGACCTTGGAAAGGTCAATCGGCGTACCCGCCAGTTCGATCCCGCCCGGTTCGATCAACAGGTTTTCGACATACATCTTGCGCAGATAGAACGAATGCATGGCGGCCGGCATGCGGGTCGAATCGCTGTTCCAGTACAGAAGGTCGAACGGGAACGGATCCTTGCCCATCAGGTAGTTGTTGACGACGAAGGACCAGATCAGGTCGTTCGCGCGCAGCATATTGAAGGTCGTCGCCATTTCCGACCCTTCCAGATAGCCGCGTTCGTTCATTTTCGCTTCCAGCGTGGCCAACTGTTCCTCGTCGATGAAGACTTCCAACTCGCCTGCCTCGGCAAAGTCGATCATGGTGGTGAAGTAGGTCACCGACTTCACCTTCTTTTCTTCACCCTTGGCGTGAAGGTGTGCCAGCGTCGCCGCCGTCAGCGTGCCGCCCAGGCAATAACCGATCATATTGACCGCCGGTTCGCCGGTGATCTTTTCAATCTGGTCGATCGCCGCCAGCGGGCCTTCCAGCATGTAATCTTCGAAGCTTTTGTTCGACAGTTCCTTGTCCGGGTTACGCCAGGAAACGACGAAAACCGTCAGGCCCTGACCGACAGCCCATTTGATGAAACTGTTCTTTTCCCGCAGGTCCAGGATGTAGAATTTGTTGATCCAGGGCGGGACGATCAGAAGCGGCACCGCATGAACCTGTTCGGTGGAAGGGGCATACTGGATCAACTGGATCAGATCGTTCTGATAGACGACCGAACCGGGTGTCGTCGCAATATTGCCGCCGACTTCGAATGCTTCCGCGTCGGTCATGGAAATGCGCAGCTTGCCCTTACCCTTTTCAAGGTCGCCAAGCATGTTTTCCAGCCCGCGAACCAGGTTTTCGCCCTTTGAATCCAGCGTTTCACGCAGGACCTCGGGGTTGGTCATCACGAAGTTGGTCGGCGCCATCGCGTCGGCGAACTGGCGGGTATAGAAATCGACCTTTTTCATGGTCTTGTCGTCCAGACCTTCGACCTCGTTCACCGTCTTCTGCATCCAGCGCGCGGTCAGCAGGTAGGATTGTTTGATATAGTCGAACAGCGCGTTTTCGGACCAGGTTGCGTCCTTGAAGCGGCGGTCCTCACGCGACGGCTCAATCAGCGTGTCGGCATCCTGACCCATCATCTTTTTGGTCGTGGCCGTCCACAGGTTCATATAGTCGGTCCACAGCGCCACATTCGCCTGCATCACCGCGGCCGGGTTGCGCATCATCGCCTGGGTCATCTCCATAAAGGTCTGACCGATGTTCAGCGGATCGCCATGTCCCAGCGGGTTTTCACCATCGGATTGCTGCTGCGCCAGGAAGTCCTGCACCAGACGCTGACTGCGTTCGGCAATCGCCGTCATATTCCGGGACCATTCAACCGGGTCCGGCCAGGCTTGCGTGTCGTTCTGGTCTTTTTCCTGTGCGCTCATAATCTGTGCTCCTCAGGGACTGAAAACCGGCGGCGCGTATAGGCGCGTTGCAGGCTCTTTGGCTGGACGCCCGCGGCGACTCAACCTTACTCTTTAGCTCCGGCTGCATATACTGCACTGCAGCATAAATGCCAAGGGTATCGGGTCCTTTCGTGATGAAATGACGCAGTAACCAAAGGGTTCGGCATTATTCACCATATTCCTGCCATCATCCGTTCACATATTGCGGGGCTGGGGTGTGATCCATATGATGCGCGGCCCAAATGACGCGCCCCGGCAGTCTGTCGGAAATTTGAAAAATCTTCTACGGGTTGGGACAATAATGCCAGAGCGAATGACCCCATTGGAACGCAAATCCCGGGTACTTGCGGCCGCAGCCGTGTCGGTCGCGGTCCTTCTGGGGGGCTGTGACACGACTAGTGACGTGGTTGATGCGATGAACCCGGCCGACTGGTTCGACAGCGATTCGGATTCCGGGGGCGAAAACACAGAACCGGCCCCGGTCCCTGGGGCGGATGGGCCCTATCCGTCGATCGGTGAGGTGCCGGACCGGCCGGCGGAACCTGGCATCCGTCGGGAATATCTCAGCCTGGCCGATGTTTTGACGGCAGACCGGCAAAACGCACGATATTCGGACGAAATCATCCGCAGGGAATCCCCGCCATCGCGCCGTACCGAAGCCGCGCCGCCCGTTACGCCGCCGCCGGAACCGCCGGTGGCATCGATCATAGAGGCGCCGCCGGAAGAACCGGAAACGCAGGCTGCCGCCGCGCCGCAACCGGCGCCGGCGCCCCAGCCCGCACCTGCGCCCGCCGCGGTTGAGGAAGAAACGGTTGCCGTTGCACCCCAGCCCGCGCCGCAGCCGGCCCCTGCACCGGAACCGGAAGCCGTAACGTCGGCGCCGCGACCGGCCCCGGCGCCCGAACCCCTGGCTACGGAACAGGCCGCGCCGGCACAGGCAGAAGCGCCGCCACCGTCGGCTGCCGGACTTGCGTCTGAAACACCAGGTGCCGCGTCGACTGCCGCCGCGCAAACCGCGGCTCTGTCTGAGGCGCAGATGATTGCCACGATCTACTTTCCCAATGGCGGTGCCGGGCTGACGGAACGGGATCGCGGTATCCTGCGACAGGTTGCCGATATCTATCGTCGGGATGGTGGACGCCGGGTCGTGATCGTTGGTCATTCCAGCCTGTCCGGGGCGTCCGGGTCGCAATCGGAACAGGCACTGGTCAATTACAAGGTATCGCTGGACCGCGCCGCATCCGTCGGTCAGGGGCTGGTCGAAGCAGGCATTCCCATTGACCAGATTGTGGTCGATGCCCGTGGCGCCAATGAACTGAAATATTCCGAGGAAACCGCCGCCGGGGAGGCGGGTAACCGCCGCGCAGAGGTCTTTTTGCAATATTGATGCGCCGCAAGGCGCCGCCACTGTTGCACCTGATGCCGGTATGAATTTCCGCCATTGTGTGCCGACATTGCGGTCGGGTCGTCCGATGTCGTTCTTGCAGGCCGGTTTCAGACCACAAACCCGTTTATCTGACCGGCGGCTTCCGCTAAACAGTGCCTCCCATTCCGGCCTTACCTTATCGTGGGGGCACCACCCGTGAACGAACAGTTTCACCGCATTCGCCGATTGCCGCCTTACGTCTTTGCCGAAGTGAATGCCGCCAAGGCACAGCTTCGCAAGGAAGGCGCCGACATCATCGACTTCGGCATGGGAAATCCGGATTCACCGACGCCGCAGCATATCGTCGACAAGCTGATCGAAACGGTGCAGGACCCGCGCACACACCGGTATTCCACCAGCCGCGGCATCCCCGGCCTTAGGAAGGCGTTGAGCGCCTATTACGAACGCCGCTTCAATGTCTCCCTCGATCCGGAAACTGAAGTGATCGCGACGCTTGGGTCCAAGGAAGGGCTGGCCAATCTGGCACAGGCAATCACCAGTCCCGGTGATATCGTCCTCGTGCCCAACCCGTGTTATCCGATCCATAGTTTCGGATTCATCATTGCCGGCGGTGCAGTCCGCAGCCTGCCGGCGGGGGGCGAAGTGCACCAACCCCTGGCGGACTTCCGAAAAAATTTCATGGACGCGCTGAACCGTGCGGTCGCGCATTCCATTCCGAAGCCGCTGGCGGTCGTCCTCAACTTCCCGCAGAATCCGACGGCGCAATGTGTGGACCTGGATTTCTATGAGGAAATCGTCGACTTCTGCCGCTACCACGAAATCTATATCCTGTCCGATATCGCCTATTCCGAAGTCTATTTCGGAGATCCGCCGCCATCCGTTCTGCAGGTGGCCCATGCGCGCGACATCGCGGTGGAGTTTTCCTCTCTCAGCAAGACCTATTCGATGCCGGGTTGGCGGATGGGGTTTGCGGCCGGGAACAAGCGCCTGATTGCCGCGCTGGGGCGGATCAAATCCTATGTTGACTACGGTGCTTTTACGCCCATTCAGGTTGCTGCCGCGGCCGCGCTGAACGGGCCCCAGGACTGTGTCGAGGAAATGCGCGCGCTTTATAAGGAACGTCGCGATGTCCTGGTGGGTGGTCTTGCCCGGATCGGGTGGGAAGTGCCGTCGCCGGAAGCCACCATGTTCGTCTGGGCACCGCTTCCGCCACGGTACAGTAATATGGGGTCGCTGGAATTTTCCAAACGCCTGTTGAAAGAAGCCTGTGTGGCGGTTGCACCCGGTGTCGGGTTCGGCGAATACGGCGAAGGGTACTTGCGTTTCGGGCTGGTGGAGAATACCCAGCGTATTCGCCAGGCGCTGCGGGGTATCAAGGGGTTCCTGGCGTCGGAATGACAGGCGCAATCCTGGTAGGACGAGGGGTTAGATGTCGGACAATTTGAAAATTGCGGTCGCGGGGCTTGGAACCGTCGGATCCGGCGTGGTTTCGATGCTTGCGGACAACGCGGACCTGATCTCGAAACGCGCAGGTCGAAAAATCGAAGTGACGGCCGTATCTGCACGGGACCGCACAAGAAACCGTCCCTGCGATATTTCCAAATTCGAATGGTTCGACGATCCGGTCGAAATGGCGCGGAACGCCGACTGCGACGCGGTCATCGAACTGATCGGCGGCAGTGAAGGAATTGCCAAGGACCTGTGCGAGGCCGCCTTGGGGGCGGGGCGCGACATCGTCACCGCGAACAAGGCCCTGCTCGCCATTCACGGAACGGAACTCGCCCGCATTGCCGAAGGTGCCGGTGCCGCATTGGCATACGAAGCCGCAGTCGCTGGTGGCATTCCGGTGGTGAAGGCGCTGCGCGAAGGGCTTGCCGGAAACCGTATTTTGCGCGTCGAAGGCATTCTGAACGGAACCTGCAACTACATCCTGACGACGATGCGCGAAACGGGCCGCGCCTATGAAGATGTCCTGGCCGAAGCGCAGCAGCTTGGTTATGCGGAAGCCGACCCGACCTTCGATGTCGAAGGGGTCGATGCCGCGCACAAGCTTGCCATTCTGTCCGCGTTGGCATTCGGTCATGAGGTCGACTTCGACGGCGTTCACGTCGAAGGGATTTCCCGGATTGCGGCGGCCGACTTTGCCCACGCCGAAGAACTCGGCTTTCGCATCAAGCTTCTGGGAATTGCGTCGCGTGAAGGTGACGGTGTCTGTCAGCGCGTCCACCCGGTCCTGGTCCCCGCCGATGCGCCGATTGCCGCGGTAGAAGGGGTCTTCAACGGTATCGTCATTGAAGGCGATGCAGTGGGCACGTCCGTCCTGGAAGGACGCGGCGCCGGCGCTGGTCCGACGGCATCGGCGGTCGTAGGTGACATCGTCGACCTGGCCATGGGCCGCAAGGCGGCGGTGTTCGGCATTCCGGTCGATCAGCTTTCGCCGGCGTCCAGCGTGTCCATGGAAAGCCGGGTCGGAGCCTATTATGTGCGCCTGCGCGTCTATGACCGTCCGGGTGTGATTGCCGGAGTTACCGCGGCGCTGCGTGACCAGAATGTTTCGATGGAGTCGATTATGCAGCGCGGACGCGACCCGGGGGAGCCGGTGGATGTCGTCCTCACGTTGCACGAGACGACCGAGGCGGCAATGATACGCGCGCTGGAGACGATTTCGGGGCTCGAATCCGTAATTGAAGCGCCGAACATGATACGCATTGAACGCTAGGCAGATTTGACGCTGGCCGTGGAACGGCCGGAAAAGACAAAAGCAGATTTTTGAGGAGAGGATACGACAATGGCCAATATGGATCGCAACCTGGTTCTGGACGCCGCACGGGTCACCGAAGCGGCCGCCATGGCGGCGTGGCGCTGGTGCGGGCGCGGGGACAATCACGCGGCGGACCAGGCGGCGGTGGACGCCATGCGCACTGCGCTGAACCGGCTTGAGATTCGCGGCCGCATCGTCATCGGCGAAGGGGAACGCGACGAGGCACCGATGCTTTTCATCGGTGAGGAAGTCGGGACCGGCAAGGGACCGCGCGTGGACATCGCGCTGGACCCGCTGGAAGGGACGACGATTACGGCGAAGGGCCTGCCGAACGCACTTGCCGTCATAGCCTTTGCCGAAGATGGAAAGCTTCTGCACGCGCCGGACGTCTATATGGACAAAATCGCCGTGGGCGGCGGCCTTCCGGCGAATGTGATCGACCTGGATGATGCGCCGGAAGTGAACCTGCGCCGTGTCGCGGAAGCGAAAGGCTGCAAGATCGCGGACCTGATGGTCTGCATTCTGGACCGGCCCCGCCATGCGGACCTGATCAAGGCCGTTCGTGCGGCTGGTGCCGGCATCAACCTGATCGGCGACGGCGATGTCTATGGCGTCATGGCAACCAGCCAGGCCAACAGCGGGATCGACCTGTATATGGGGTCCGGCGGCGCACCGGAAGGGGTTCTGGCCTGTGCCGCGCTTCGCTGCATTGGCGGGCAGTTCCAGGGGCGCCTGATGTTCCGGAATGACGAAGAAAAGGCCCGCGCCGAACGGATCGGTATTCAGGATCTGGACCGCAAATATGACATGATGGAACTCGCTGCGGGCGACGTTATCTTTGCGGCAACCGGCGTCACCGACGGTAACCTTCTGAAAGGGGTGGACCTGCGGGAAGGTGGTGCGCGCACACAGTCATTGGTCATGCGTTCGTCCACCGGTACGGTCCGGAAAATCGAAACGGTCCATGACTTTGCCCGCAAGGACTGGATCAAGATCTAAAGGCGCCAATGGCCATAACGGACGGCACTGAACCGCTTCTGGGTGTTTCGCTTTCCGCTTCCGGCAAACGCTGGGAGGCACGGCCGGAGGATGGCCGTCTGGTTGCTGCACTGGCACAGCGTTTCTCATTGCCGGAACCGGTCGCGCGCGCCATGGCGACGCGTGGTATCGGCCTTGACGAGGCAGAGGCGTTCCTTACCCCCAAACTGTCGCGTGACCTGCCGGACCCGTCGCACCTGAAGGATATGGACGCGGCGGCCCGGCGGTTGGCGGATGCCGTTCGCGACGGACAAAAAATCGCCGTGTTCGGAGACTACGACGTCGATGGCGCGACATCTTCCGCCCTGTTGCTGCGTTATGTCCGCGCCGTGGGCGGGACGATCAGCAGCTATATCCCAGACCGCATCGCCGAAGGCTATGGCCCGAACCTTCAGGCGTTCGAACGGCTAAAAGCGGAAGGCGCCGATATCATCGTCACGGTCGACTGCGGGATTACTGCGTTCGACGTCCTGGACACCGCGGCCGAACGCGGCATCGAAAGCATCGTCATCGACCATCACGTGGCTGAACCGCGCCTGCCAAGGTCAATCGCAGTCGTCAACCCGAACCGCCTGGACGACGACAGCCCCCACGGCAACCTGGCGGCCGTAGGGGTTACGTTCCTATTGCTGGTTGCTTTGAACCGCACATTGCGGGAACGCGGCTGGTTTGCGGACCGCAAGCCGCCTGACCTGATGGCCCTGCTGGATCTGGTGGCACTGGGGACGGTGTGCGATGTCGTGCCGCTGACAGGGGTCAATCGGGCGCTGGTGGCTCAGGGACTGAAGGTTATGGCGGGCCGTGCGAACATCGGTCTGGCCGCGCTTTCCGATGTCGCGCGCGTCGATGAAACGCCGGGGACCTATCACGCCGGGTTCCTGTTGGGGCCGCGCGTCAATGCGGGCGGCAGGGTCGGGGAATCGTCGCTGGGAACGGAACTTCTGAGCACCGACGATATGATGCGCGCCCGCGCGATCGCCCAGCAACTGGACGTCTATAACGAAGAACGCCGCGACATCGAAGCACGCTGCCTGGAACAGGCGATCGAAAGCGTGGAGGCGGGTGCGGACACGGACGCTCCCCTTATTCTGACGGCGTCCGAAGGGTGGCACCCCGGCGTCATCGGCATTGTCGCGGGCCGGTTGAAGGAACGCTATAACCGCCCGGCCTGTGTTGTCGCGATCGATCGTGAAGGGGTCGGGAAAGGATCGGGCCGGTCCGTTCCCGGCGTCGATCTGGGGGCGCATATCATCGCCGCGAAACAAAGCGATCTGCTGGTGAACGGCGGCGGCCACAAGATGGCGGCTGGATTCACGGTGTCGGCGGACAAACTGGACCGGCTTCGTGACTTTTTGAGCGAACGCATTTCCGCATCGGTCGGCGCCGGCGGGCTTGTCCCGGTTTTGAAGGCGGACGGAATCGTGACCTGCGGCGGCGCATCTCTGGACCTGGTGGAGGCGCTGGAGCGCCTGCAGCCATTCGGCCAGGGCAATGCAGAGCCGCGCTTTGCAATCCGCGATGCACGCCTGTTCGAAGCGCGCGTGGTGGGAAAGGACCATGTCAGTTTCTTGGCAGGTGACGATACGGGCGGACGGTTGAAGGGAATATCCTTCCGCACCGCCGATACGCCGCTGGGCCAGCTTCTTCTGGCCGCACGTGCAGACCGGCCCATCCATCTGGTCGGGCGTCTGCGAAAGGACAGCTGGCAGGGCCGCGACCGGGTCCAGATCATGCTGGACGATGCGGCGCCCGCCACCTGATCGTTAATGAAAAGACGCGCCGCCAGTATCCGCTAGGACTTGAGTTCCGTCGCGGTTCGCATCATCTCGTCGACCGTTCTAAGGTTGGTTGCGGCAGTCGAATAGGCACGCTGCGTCACCAGAAGCTGGGTGAACTCGTTCGCGATATCGGTCGTCGATTCCTCCAGCGCTTCGGCCACGAAGAAGACCCGGTCCGTATTGGCCAGGTCGATCAACTGGATCTCCCCGGAATTGACCGATTGTCTGTAATGGGTGGCGCCGACCAGGTCCAAACGGTTCGGTTCCACGAAATCGGCCACCGCAAAACGGGCCAGGGGGCGCGTCAGGCCGTTGGAGAACGAGCCAATGACATTGCCGTCGTCGCCATAGAAGACACTGGACAGGGATCCGTCGGAATTGCCGTTGGTGAACAGGTCCGACTGGTCGGAGAAGTTGGAGATCTGCGTCGACCGATCCAGGTCGACGGTAAACGTGTTGGTGGCGCCCGAATTGGCCCAGGTAATGTCCAGCGGAAGGTCGCCGCCTGCTGTGCCGCCGACGGATTGGATCTGGCCTTCCGCGTCAAATACGACGGACACGGGCTGAACGGCAGGTGTGTTTACGGTCCCGCCGCCGCCGGACACCGTCAGGTCCCAAGTATTGTTTGTCGCCGTTTTGACGAAACTCAGGATGACCTGCTGTTCGTCGGCAATGCCGTCATCGTCCCCCGTTCCGTCGAATATCGGAAGGTCAAAGTCGAATGTATCGCCCGTCTCTGCCGTCGCCGGCAGGTTGACGATCAGACGGGCCGCCGTCGTCGCGACAGCATCGAATTGGTTGGCATCCGGGTCGATCCGGATGGGTTCCAGCGACGCCGTGCTGTTCGTGTCGATGTTGAACGTGTTGGTCGCCGGATCGAACGGCCATCCCAGGACGAAATTGCCCTTGATGTCCGTCAGGTAGACTTCTTCGCTGACGCCGACCTCGCCGACCAGTGTCGGGCGGAACTGACCGGCATCGGTGAATTCCAGGTCCTGTTCGGTGAAGGTCAGGGAAGGGGAGGTGACGAACATGCCGTGCCCGGTCAGCGCGGCGTCGAACTTGTTGTCGGTGCCGATCACGACGCCTTCGTTGGTGCGCAGGACCTGTCGGAACGGTTCGGACCCAAGGAATGTGGAACTGACCTTGCTGCCGCTGGCGGCAACGACGGATTCCTGAAATCCGATGCGGCTGTTCTTGTAGCCCGGCGTTCGCGCATTCGCGATATTCTCCGACACGCTGTCGAATGACTGCGAATAGGACTGCAGCGCCGCGATCGACGGGGCAAACATGGAATAGGCAACCATGGTCGGTTCCTCGAAGTCTCCAGGACGCAGCGATGCGGACGGACCACACCCCGCGTGAATGTTGATGCAATTGTCGTGCCGACCCTTGAAATTCCGGGCCTTCCGGCCTGTGTCGGTATCTGCTTGAAGGTCCCGGGCGATGTTGTGGGAAAATCTTGCGGTCAGGGTCAATCCGGCGCTTGACCGATGGCGCGTGTGGGGCTAAACACCCGCTCCACAAGCGGGATGCATTTCGCCCGCGCCTCTTATTGCGACCCCTTCGTCTAGAGGCCTAGGACACCGCCCTTTCACGGCGGCAACACGGGTTCGAATCCCGTAGGGGTCGCCAATCATCTTGAAAAACTTGATCTGTGGCAGGCTGAAGAGTTTCCGTTCGTCCGGAAACATTCTGGAGAAGTGGCGTTTGTAGACAGGCCGGACCAATAGCCGTTTTCTGGGTGTGCGGGCGCTATGCTGGCCAGTTATTCTCACCTGCCGCATTCGGTGATTTTTTCCGCCAACCGCCGGCAGGGGGAGGCGCCTTTCAGTCCTGGCGCGGATAACCCAGGCGGTATCCCACGCCGCGAACGGTTTGGATAACCGAAGCATCCCCCAATTTCCGCCGAATGCGGCTGACAAAGGCGTCGATCATGCGGTCGGTGGGCGGCTCGTCCGTGTCGGAGATAGAATCCAGCAGCTGATCGCGGCTCAGAACGCGGCGATTTGCCTTTGCGAGGGCGCCCAGAACCCGCAATTCCATTGGCGTGAGATCAAGCTGTCTGCCGGTCTCATCAACAAGGCTGTAGGCGTCGAGGTCGAGAGTCCAGGTTCCAAATCGATGCAGCGTGGATGTGTCGGCCCGACCGGTACGACCTTTGCCACGGTTGAGCACGTTCCCGATCCGGGCCAGGAGTTCCCGGGCGTTGACCTGTTTGTCTATATAGTCGTCCACGCCGGCTTCGAAGGCCGCCAGTCTGGCGTCATCTTCCTCGCGCGCGGTCAATACGACGATCGGCGTGTCGCGCAATGTCCGAATGCGCCGAACCAGAACCAGTCCGTCTTCGTCCGGCAGCCCCAGATCCATCATAATCAGGTCAAACGTTGAACGATTGATTGCATTGAGGGCGTCCTCCGCCCCCCCCACGGCGGTTACTTCGTGCCCTCCGGCTTCCATCTGAAGCCGGAGAAATTCCTGCATTATCTTCACATCCTCGATGATCAGGATGCGGGCCGAAGTCGATCCAGTCATGAGTCACAATCTCAATCTCAGTCAAACTGGAGTCATATTACACCAAAAGCAGAATCAACCAGCAAGCGTATACCTCCAATATCGATTTTCAGGTTCTAGACGACGACGCGATCGTCGGAACAAACGGTTTGGTGGTAAACAGAAATGATTGACACGTTGACCAATGTTTTCGACCGGGCAGGTTTGATGCCCCATGGCGTTTGCTTCGCGTGGCGCCCGGAACTGGTGTTTGCCCATGCCGGCGCAGATCTCATCATCACGGTAGCCTACCTTTTGATACCGCTCGCCCTGTTAAAGCTTGTAAGGGCACGCGACGATATTCAACTGGGCTGGGTTCTTTACACCTTCGCGGCCTTCATTCTGCTGTGCGGGCTGACCCATGCGGTCAACATGTATGTGTTGTGGGAACCGAACTATGCGTTCCAGGCGCTGGTGAAACTTGCCACCGCCGTCGTTTCGATCGCCACGGCCTATCTGGTCTGGCAGCTTCTTCCCGTACTCTATGGGCTCCCCAGCTTGAACCAGTTGCGCGACTCCAACCAGGGGTTGGCCTGGGAAGTCGCGCAGCATGCGGCGGCGCGCGAGCAACTGGCCGAACGTACGAACGAGCTTGAGGCCTCTAACGGGGCCCTTATCGAGTCCAATTCCCAATTGGCCTCGGAAGTCGCGCAGCATGCGGCGGCGCGCGAGCAACTGGCCGAACGTACGAACGATCTGCAGTCGTCGAACAAGAATCTGTCCGAATCCAATTCCCGTTTGATCCTGGAAGTCGAAGAAAGAAAAGCCGTTCAGCTGCGTTTGGCAGAGATGACGCGGGAGCTTGAACGTTCCAACGAGGATCTGGAGAGCTTTGCCTATACCGCCTCACACGATCTTCGGGCACCGCTTCGGGGAATCGGCAACCTGATCGGCTGGGTCCGGGAAGATCTGGGCGGCAAGGTCGATCAGGAAGCCGAAGCGAAATTCAAGCTGATGACGGATCGCGTGCAGCGCATGGAGCGTATGCTGGAAGACCTTTTGCAATATTCCCGCATCGGCCGCACCGACCTTCAGGAAGCCGACTTCCAATCCGACGAGAAGATCCGAGAGGCATTCGATCTTTTGAATGCGGAGCAGCGCTTCGAACTGGAGATATCGGAGCCTCTGCCGGTGTTGCGCGGTACGCCGATCGCCTTTCAGCAGGTGGTAGCGAATGTCATCGGCAACGCCATAAAGCACCATGACGCCGAAACCGGAAAAATCAGGGTTTCCTCCTCCCGCCAGCAGGGATTCGAACGGATCACCATTTCAGACGATGGCCCCGGCATTCCGGAACAATACCGTGAACGCGTTTTCGCCCTGTTCCAGACACTGAAGTCCCGCGATTCCGTCGAAGGCAGCGGCATGGGGCTGGCAATCGTCCGCCGGGTCATGGACGTCGCGGGCGGCAAGGTGTCGGTGACAGGAAACGACCAGGGGCGCGGTGCCTCAATTCATATTGATTGGCCAATCCCCGGGGGCCGCGCCTGCGCGGCATGACAGGAAAGGTGCACGAACAATGACAATGAACATTCTTCTTGTGGAAGATGACGAAGTCGATCGCATGCTTTTTCACCGTGCGCTGGAAAAGGCCGGAGCGAAGTGCCGGGTCGTCGATGCGACCGATGGTGCCGAGGCACTGGAACTCCTGCAGACTCTTGTCGGTAGGGGGGATTCCTCCGGCGGGCCTCAGAACACCGTCATTGTGACCGACATCAACATGCCACGCATGAATGGCCACGAATTCGTCGCGGCGGTGCGGGAAAACCCCGAACTCGCGAATGCGGTCGTCTTTGTCTATTCCACCTCCGCGACGGAAGAGGACCGGCAGCTTGCATACAGCCATCATGTCGCAGGCTACCTTCTGAAGCGCGGCAACGACGATGCGCTCAAGGATATCGGATCGTTGTTCGACGCCTACAGCCGCACCGTGGAGCTGCCGAATGGCTAAGAAGCTCGATATTCTGGTCGTCGACGACGAAACTCTGGACCGAATGCTGGTCCGACGCTGTCTGGATCGTTCCGACCTTTCGGTCGCCCTGTACGAAGCCGCCGACGCGGAAGAGGCCCGGTCGATCTATGCAACCCGGGGCTTCGACTGTGTCCTGATCGACAACGGTCTTCCCGGTGCCTCGGGGCTGGAGTTTCTGGCAGAGCTTGTAGACAAGTCGGATCGCATTCCGGCAATTATCATGCTTTCCGGTTCCGGCAGCGAGTTGCTGGCCGCGAACGCAATGAAAAACGGGGCGGACGACTATCTGGCGAAATCCGCATTGACCCCGGAAAGCCTGGAACGCGCAATCAGGTCCGCAGTGAAGATTGCAGGCCTTAGAAACAATGTCGAACGGTCCGAAACGCGACGAGCGGCGGACAGGGGAGTTCTGGAAAAAGCCGAAGAAATTGCCGGAATGGGAAGCTGGCAGGTTGATCGCTCTAGCGGAACCCTCAAGTGGTCGGCCGGCATGTACGCGATTCTGGGCCTTTCGCCGTCTGACGAGCCACCCAGACTGGAAATGCTGACCAACCTGATGGACACGGAAACACGTAAGGGTTTCATGGCACTTCGGACGGCCATGCTGGAGGAGGGAAAGCCGTTCGAAACGGAATTTCAGGTTCTTGGCCGCGACAACCGCAAACGCTTTCTTTACTATGTCGGCCGTCCCGTTCGCGATTCGCGCGACCGCCTTGTCGGTGCAAACGGAATTGTACAGGACATAACGGCCAGACGCCTTTCAGAGGTTGCGCTGGAACGCACGAACCGGGTGGAAGCGATTGGTGCGCTTTCCGGGGGTATCGCACATGATTTCAACAACCTTCTGGGCATCATCCAGGGCAATCTGGATCTTATTCGTCGCAAGGTCGATGGCGACGCAGCGCTTACAAAGCGCCTGGATGCCGCCGAAAAGGCGACGCGACGCGGCAGCGATCTGACACGCAAGCTATTGAGCGTTTCGCGCCACGAAGAAGGTGCGGGCGAACCCACGGACATCGCCAAGCTGGTAGACGATCTGGAAGACATGCTTTCGCGATCGGTCACCAAGCGTGTCCGGCTTCATATTTATGCCCCGGCGGATCTTTGGGTGGCGGACGTCGTTCAGGGCGACCTGGAGGACGCGATCATCAACCTGGTCATCAATGGCCGGGATGCCATGCCCGACGGTGGCGAGATCTATATCGAAATGGCGAACAAGACGACGGACCGGCTACCAAACGGCGGACTTCACCCCGATCATTCGGCGGACTTTGTCGTGCTTTCCATCAGCGACACCGGAACAGGTATTCCAGCGAACCTTCGTGACCGTGTGCTGGAACCGTTCTTCTCCACCAAAGAAAAATCGAAAGGTACCGGTCTGGGACTGAGCATGGTCTACGCTTTTGCGAAACGCTCTGGCGGTGACATGAACATCTATTCCGAAACCGGTATCGGGACCACGGTTCAGATTTACTTGCCGCGCAGCAAATCCGTTGTTGGTGATCACTTCGCAAGGGCCAGAGACCTTCACCCGTCCGAGGAACTTCGGGGAAGTGAACTCGTCCTGTTCGTCGATGATGAGGCCGAACTCCGCGACATCGGCTGTTCGATCCTGGAAGATCACGGGTATCGGGTTTTGACCGCTGTCGATGTCGAGAGTGCGCGCAAGGTTCTGGAAAATCACGATATCGATGTTGTGGTCACGGATGTCATCATGCCGGGAAAACACAACGGCGCGGACCTTGCGCGAGAGGTTCGCGGGTATGATCCGCCAATACCTGTCGTCCTCTCTTCGGGTTTCAGCGGCAACCTCACGAACAAGTTCTTTGGCGAAACCAACGTTGGCTTCATCGATAAGCCATACACCGCCACAGGTCTGCTGGATGCGGTTCGGCAGGCATTGGATTCTGAAGAAAGAACGGTCGGTATAGCGTTTGAACCGGCAGACCAAACCCGCATGATCGTCAATGGAGATCATCGATGAACGCCATTCAACCACAGCGCAAGTTACTGGTTCTGGACGACGAGGAAGACTTCGCCGATCTGGTTTGCGACGTCGGTAACGAGGTCGGTCTATGGGTCGCAGCGGCGAATGACTGCGCGCAATTCATGGATCATTACAGCAACGACCTGGACGTCATTGTTCTGGACCTCTCGCTTCCCGATTCCGACGGAATTGAACTCACACGATGGCTTTCCGATCAAAACTATTCAGCTCACCTCATCCTGATGAGCGGCGTGGACAAACAGATTCTGGAAACAACCAGGGAAATCGCTGCAGAGCGGGGGCTGAACGTAATCGGCGCGCTTCAGAAGCCGGTCTCCATTGATGAATTGGAATCTTTGCTGTGCATGCCATCGGAAATGGCGCAGGGTTCTGCCGCCCCTACAGCATCGCAGGCATTCGGCGACGATGAGATTGTCGCTGCCTTGAGAAATGGCGAAATCCGCCCGCACTATCAGCCAAAATTGTCTGTAGGGCGGTTGGAATGCAAAGGTGTCGAAGCCCTTGCGCGTTGGCAACATCCGGCCCACGGAGTTCTCAACCCGGGATCATTTCTGCCGCGACTGCTCGCGATGGGGCTATCCAACGAAGTTGCATTGCGCATGTTCGGCGCCGCCGCTGACGATCTGGCCGACTTGCGGCGCGACGGGTTCGACGTCCAGGTCGCGCTGAACGTCGAAGGCGAACAACTTGCCGACGCCAATTTCCCCGAACAGATGAGCGATCTGGCATCGGAACGCGGTCTGAAACCGTCCGATTTCGTTCTGGAAATTACTGAACACGGGGTCATTGCGCAGCTTTTCAACACAATCGAAAACGTACTGCGCCTTCGGCTTCGCGGGTTCAGCGTTGCGATCGACGATTACGGGACGGGACATTCCACCATGTCGCAACTTCAGCGGCTGCCTTTCTCGGAACTGAAGATCGACAAGTCGTTCGTCGATCGCCTGCCGGACTGTACCAAGTCACGTTCGATCGTCGCGTCTACGATTGAACTCGCCCATCGCCTTGGGTTGACCGTCGTCGCGGAAGGTGTGGAGACGCATGACCAGCTTAGAACCCTCACCAAAATGGGATGCGGATCGGTACAGGGTTTTCTGCTGGCAAAACCCATGACCATCGGTGCGTTGCGGGAATTCCTGACGAACGGGATTTTTCAGCTGGGCGCGGCTCGGCTCGGGCCGCTGACCGAAAGCCGGGCACTCTAGACTACATTGGTGGCGCAGAATTCATTGCAATCTCGAAACGGTAGGCTAAGGCAATGTTTGAATTCACTTCGCATTTGATCCCGCTTGTGGCGAACATCGGCATGTTGGCATTGCTGGCGTGGGCGGTGTCCCTGTCCGGTGCCATGCGCTACCATACGGTCGGGCGGATGAGCCGCCCAATGTCAGTTGTTCTGGGAATTTCTTGTGGGCTCGCAGCCGCATTCCTTATTAACATCCCGGTTGAAATTCAGCCCGGTATTCAGGGGGACGGTCGCGGCGCACCGCTTCTTATGTCCGGAATCATCGGCGGGCCGATTGCGGCGCTGATTGCGATGGTCATCGGTGGCGCGATGAGGCTTTATCTTGGAGGTGCCGGGGCTATGCCGGGAGCCGCCTACATCGCCATAATCTGCGTGATCGGCGCTGTATGGGGGGAATATCACCGGCGAACCGGCCGATCCGATAGCACAAGTACCGGGCGACTGGTATTGCTGGCCGTGATTGCGACTATCGCGACGATTCCACTTGTTCTTATGCTGCCACCGGCTTTGCAATTTTCCGTTCTCATCAGCCTTTATCCCATATTCGGCATCGCCAACGTCATCGGCATTGCGGTGCTGGGAACCCTGATCGGTCATGAAATGACCCGTCGTCAGCACGAGGTGGAACTCGTTGCGCAGAAAGAGGCCGCGCGCAATGCAACAATCGCAAAATCCCGTTTTGTTGCGGCAATTTCGCACGATATTCGGACGCCTATGAACGGGATCCTTGGCGTTCTGCAAATGACAGACAGATTTCGGGTCGATGACGAGTTCCGAGCCCGCCTGGAGGTGGCCAAGAATTCGGGTTTCTATCTTCTGTCCCTGATCAATCAGGTTCTGGATTTCTCACGGATTGAGTCCGACAAACTTCAGCACTCCGAGGAAGAGTTTACCCTGGGTGGCATAGCATCGGATATCGAATCGATATTCGGATTCCAGTTTGAAGACAAAGGCATCGCGCTTGAAACGAACTCGCCTAAAGAGGACACGGGAATCTATCTTGGGGATGTAACCCATATCCGTCAGATTCTTTTCAATCTGGTTGGAAACGCATTGAAGTACACAGATCGTGGAAAGGTTAGCGTCCACTTCAAAATCGTCGATGTGTCCGAAGAGTCGGCGCAGTTGAAGATTTTCGTGCAGGATGAAGGGATTGGCATTCCAAAAACGGACCTTCCCCGCATCTTCGAAGAATTCGCAAAGGCCAGTAACGCCCGTGGCGCAGGCACCGGATTGGGCCTCAGCATCGTGAACAAGATTGTCCAGTCCATCGGCGGCTCAATTGAAATAGAGAGCGTCGTCGACCTTGGCACAAAGGTTACTTGCTTGGTGCCGATCCGGGTAGTGAGCCAGAACGTGAACGACGAAGGGCCTGGGGAACCCGTAGTGCAGAATCAAAGCGTCCGCTTGCTGGTCGCGGAAGACAACCCGATCAACCAGATGATCGTCGAGAGTTTTCTGAAAGACGCCGGACACCGGACAACAATCGTAGAAAACGGGAAACACGCTGTTGATGCCGTCAAGGAAGGGCCGGGCGATTACGATCTGGTACTGATGGATATCCAGATGCCGGAAATGGATGGTGTTGAAGCGTCCCGGGAAATACGGAAGTTGGGCGCCCTGGCGGCGGACCTGCCGATCCTGGCGCTAACCGCAAACGCCTTTGAAGATCAGAAACAGGACTATCTTGCGGCGGGAATGCAGGATGTACTGACCAAACCGATCAAGCAGGAGGTTCTGTTGGACGCTATCCAGAACCATGTCGCGAAGACGAGCCCGGGAAAATCGATGTCTTCCGATGGGGTAAATCCAGAGCAGGGTGATCGCGAAACGCATGTCGAATACGACCAGATCAAGAACCTGATCGATGTCGCTTCGGTGGCAAAGGTTTCCGAACTCGTGGAGAAAATGGGAGAAGAATGTAACCGGGTTCTGCGCCAAATTGATGCTGCGCTTAGCCAGGGTCAATCCGCCGCCAAGCCGGCCCATGAGTTGAAGGGAATGGCTTTGGGCTTTGGATTGGCAGGGGTGGCTGAAATGGCCAAGAAACTGGAAAAAGAAAATATGAACCCGGCACAGTATGATGAATTCACAGGCGAGTTGCGTCGGGAGGTAGATGAAAGTCTAAAACTGGTTCGAGAGTATGTTGCGTCTCGCCATCGCAATGAGTTGTCTGATTAGACAAGGGACTTCATTGCCGCCTCCTGTTCGCGTATGTGCAAGTCCCGAAGTCTTCGGCCAGGGCCGATGTTTGGAATAGGTTATCCGGATTGGTGCTGGCGATCCTGAAACTATGGCGTACCGGTTTTGCATCCGTCTCTGAACGCGCTGGATTCTCTCACGCAGCGCAGATCGTCCTTCTGATTCCAGGTCATATTCCCGGACGTGCCTGAGAATACGGTACAAGCACCTAGGTTCGGGGTGGGGTAATTACCCGATAAATTGGTTAATCGGCCGCAGGCCTTTGCAACCTGGCGCCAACATCTCCCCTGGCGTCCAATGGACAATCCGCATCTGTGCGCCGATAATCGGGTGGACTGATACGTGTCCGGGTCGGTCTAGGTGCAGACCGCCGTCCCGACGTGTAAGTGAATTCCCCGAAGGAAATGCCTTGTACCGATGGTGTGAGGATAAATGTGAAGACCTATCAGATATTGAACCATGCCAATGTGTCCAACGCTGGCGCGTCCGACTACACGGATGAATCCAAGCTGTTCCTGGCCATGTGGGATGAAAAGCGCAAGGGCCGCGCATTCCCGGCCTGGCGGGACTTCGACTGGTTGGAAATGCCCATGCGCGTGGTGCCCACATTGATGCTGGTCGATGTGGTCGATGGGGGGGAGGATTTCAGATACCGGTTCTTCGGAACCTATCATTCCCGTGCGCACAAGGTCGACATGACCAAGAAGCTTGTGGCCGACTTCAGCGACAGCGAATATCGGGATGCAATACTGGGGGCTTACCGGGCAGTGGTGGATGCGCAGGCTCCGACCATGGAACATCTGCAGATCCGGCTGCAGCATCTGGAATATACGGTCGAGATCCTGCGTCTGCCGCTTGCGGACGATGGCACCGAAATAGACAAGATTCTGGTTTGCGAAACCTTGATGAAAGGCGGCTAGGCCGCGCCTTTCGCCGGTCTGGTCACCTGTCCCCGAGCCCGCAATGCGTTGCGGACAGGCGCGGCAGGCGGGTCAGCATCACATTAAGACATGGTCCGGGTCGGTAGGGGGTGCGTATGTACAAACTGTTCTATGCGTTGAAGAGCGCTTCCATGGGTGTTCGGGTCCTGTTGGAGGAGATCGGCGCACCTTATGAACTGATTCCGACAACCACCGACCGGAAGGAACCGCGTCCCCCGGAACAGCTGGCGATCAACCCCAACGGCTGGATCCCCGTTTTGGCCTGGGACGGCGGTGCGATGTATGAATGCGCGGCGATTACCGTCTTTTTGTGCGACCGACACCCCCAGGCGGGTTTGGCACCGGCAGTCGACGACCCGATGCGCGGGCGGTTCCTGCAGACGCTGGTCTATTTCAGCAGTTCCGTACAAAACGCGTTCCAGCTTTCGTATTACCCGGACCGTTTCGCGGAAACCCCGGAGGGAATGGAGGAGGCCCAAATGCGCGGTGCCAGGCGGCTTCGGGAGACGTGGCAGGTAATTGACGATCAGATCGGCGATGGCGCCTGGATGCTGGGGGACCGGTTCAGTGCCGCTGACATTTATTTGTTCATGCTGACCACTTGGCTGCGGTCGGCGAAAGGGCACCCGGTTTGCGCCGACTTTCCGAACGTAAAACGCATAGCCGATCAGGTTCTGCTGCGGTCCAGCGTCCAGCTTGTCTACGAACCGTGGATCGCGGATCCGCAATATTAGGAACCAAGTTTCCGGGAGCGACCGGGATAAGCTTACCCCGGTCCGATGCCGCCGCGAATGGCACCGGCCTGCACTTGGCGCCACAGGACGGCATGGTCTTGGGGCAGTGGACGGCTGTTCGGCATGCTGAGCCAGAGCCGCATCAGCAACCGCTGACGGTCGCCCGACGGGGCGTCCTTGAACGGTGTGCGGCCGTGATATGTCACGTGGGAATTCAGGAATTGGATGTCGCCCGGTTCCAGAACCATCTCGAACGCAAGTTCCTTTGCCAGGTCCAGCAGCATATGAATGGCCTCCCACTGCTGTTCGGTCAGTTTCGGGACACCGTCGACGGTTTGTGCTGCTTCGATATAGGTCAGGGAGAAATGGCTGGTGAACCGTCCGTCACGGATGCCGAAAACGGGCAGGGGGTAAATGTCATTGGCGCTGTCGGCCTCCTCGCCATGGCGGCTGCGAAAGATGGGTTCGAACAGAAGGGCCGCCAGATCGGGACGGCGACGCATCATCTCGTTCATTACAGAAACCGAACTGCTGATCGTACTGACGCCACCTTCGGCCGCCTGATTAACGCACAGCAACGTCACGGTGTCGGTCCGGTCCGTATGGAAACGAAGGGCCCCGTTGGTCAGCGTCCGGGCATAGGATGACAGGAACGTCTGCCCGCCGGCCATCGTGGCACCGTCGATCTTGCCATACTTGGCACCAACGTCGCCGCCTTCGTCGCGGATCAGGCGCATGAGTTCCCCGCTGCGGTTCTGGTGGACGGGGGTTCCGACATTGCAGCCCAGCCCGAAATAGAGCTTTCTGAGCTGGTCCAGGGAATACCGTTCGACGGGCAGGCCGCGAAGCTTGATCAGGCCGAAGCCATCTTCAAGCTCCGTTCGAATCTCTTCGATCAGGGGGGCGAGGCCGGGGACCGGGAAATCCGCCGCGCCGATATCGTGCCAGGCCAGACCGCGCCTTTCGACCGCTTTCAATGCCCTGTCTATTTCGGCAATTTCTTTGGCCGACAGGGTGCGGACCCATTTGTCGGATACGCCCATATCCCGGCCATGCCATGCACATGGCGCGTCGATCGGTTCAGGCAGCGACATTTCTTCCTCCCATTATCCTGCGGCCCTATGACAGGATTGCTTCGACCACTTTCCGGCCGAACTGGTGGGTCGGCCCCTCCCATGCGGGCGACAGGTTTCCACCATCAAACCCCGGGGACAGGCGACCCAACTGCAACCTTTCAAGGAGGCCGATATCCTCATTGTTAAGGTCGATCCACATCTCCAGCAACTCCCTTCGGCCGTCTTCGTATTCCGGTGCGCTGGCGGCGGCGTCCCCGCAGACGAAGAAGTGCATTTCCTCCACCGTTTCGGTAGGCGAAACCGGTGTTGTTGTCAGAACCGTGAACTGATCGGGATAGACCTCTGCCGCGAAGTTCGGGAAACAGGCGAACCACATGCCCCGGCTGGTATCCGCTTCGGACAGGTTCGGATAGAACGGCAGCTTCCCGCCACCGCGTCCTTCCTTTGCTTTAGGGAAAATGTAGTCGTTATAAAAGACATGCTCCAGCCATTCGCCGGACCAGCGCACATTCATCGGCGCAAAATCCAGTAGTCGTGGGTGGGCCGCAAAAACGTGGTATCCTTCCATGAAATTTTCATAGATCAGTTTCCAGTTCGCCTTCAGCCGAAACTCCTTTTTTCCGATCCAGCGGATACAGGAAAAATCGAACCCCGATGTGCGGTCCAGAAGCGGCCGGAGCCAGTCGGAAAGCGGCGGTGCTGTGCCGGAAAGGTCGACAAAGATGCAGTCGTTCCATTCCGCACATCGAACCGGCGCAAGGTCCAGGCGCGGCCCGCCGCCGTCGGCCAGCACATCATGTTTGTCGGCGCCATGGAAATGCGGTCGGGATTTCAGCTTGCCGTCCAGCCGGTACGCCCAGGCGTGATAGGGGCAGGTGATGATGCGTTTACGGCACGGTTCGGTTACCAGTCTGGTGCCGCGATGTTTGCATACATTGTGGAAAGCGGCGACCGAACCGTCTGAGCCCCGCACCAGTATGATCGGTACGCCACCGATCAAGACCGGGCGAATGTCGCCAGTTTCCGGGAGCTCCGGTCCAGCCGCCGCAAAAAGCCAGGATCGTCTGAATATTCGATCCTGTTCCAGTGCGAACCATTCCGGTGAGGTGTAGGCGCTGTTCGGCAGGCCCGATGCATCTTCCAGGGGCGCAAATGTCCGTGACAACCCATCTTCGCCGATCAGAGCCACGACATTTTGGTAAACGGCGGGGTCGGAACTGTGTACAGCGACCGAATCCATGGCGGAGACTCCTGCAAGTATGAGTGTGGGAAAAAAATTGTGTTAAATTTTCCTCATCGTCAATAGAATGATGTTTTATTGCCTCAAAATGTTTTTTTGGAGACCTGTCGTGACGGAACGAACAGCCAAAACGTCGACTGCAAAGGGCGACGCGGAACTCATGGATATCGGCGTCCAGATTCGTGGATTGCGTCAGGCCCACGGCTATACGCTTCAACGGCTTTCCGAACTGTGCGGCCGATCCGTCGGTTTCATCAGCAAGATCGAACGTGGTCTTGCCAGACCGTCCATGACGGCACTTCAGGATATCGCGGAAGTGCTGGATGTGCCGGTCGGCTGGTTCTTCGCAAGTGACGGGCCGGTTCCCGCGGAAGAACGGCCCTTTGTCGTGCGGCGCGGGGCCAGACGGCGCCTGAGCTATGCCGGGATCGGGTCGACGGACTATCTTGGGTTTCGCGACGAACTCCTGTCTGCGAACCTCGACGGGAAACTTGCGCTGGGTATTTCCACCTATGAGCCTGGCGGCTCCACAGGGGACGAGATGTATACCCACGATGGGGAAGAGGCAGGCCTTATCCTGGAAGGGGCGATTGATCTGTATCTGGACGACAATGTCTTTCGGTTGAAGGAAGGGGACAGCTTTTCATTTTCAAGCCAACGCCCGCATCGGTATGTGAACGCGGGCTCCGGGCGGGCACGGGTTCTTTGGGCGAACACGCCGATATCGCTGCGCACCGGCGGGCCATGACCGACGGCAGCATTGTTTCCACGGCGGAATGACTGCCGGAACAGGCAATGCACTTTGATCCGGTAAAGTGTTTTGATAGGATCGCGTACTTCCAGTCCCAGCAGACACGACATGAGGTACGATATGCCCGAAGGTCACAGCAAGGTTAAGGAATCCGTCTATCAGCCGGATCAGGAAGGTCTGATCTTTCCGGAACGCCCGGTTTTCACGACCCATGCCGAAGAACGCGATTATCGCAAGCGGCATCTGGCGGCGGCCTGCCGTGCCTTCGCACTGCACGGTTTCGATTTCGGATTTGCGGGTCACATTTCCGTGCGCGACCCGGAACATTCCGGACTTTACTGGACCAACCCAATGGCGGTGCATTTCGCGGATGTGCAGGTGTCGAACCTGATCCTGGCCGACCACAAGGGGCATGTCGTCGAAGGGCGCCATGCGATCAACCAGGCCGGTTTCATCCTTCACGCATCGGTGCATGAGGCAAACCCCGACATCATCGCCATGTGCCATGCGCATACGGTCTATGGCACGGCCTTCTGTTCCCTGGGGCGCGAACTGGAACCCATCACGCAGGACGCGGCCTGTTTCTATGAAAACCATGCCGTCGTGAACGACGAAGGCGGCGCGGTTGCCGTGTTCAAGGGGCAGGGACAGGGCGTGATAGAGGCATTTCGCAACAACCGCGCGGTTCTGCATCAGAACCACGGTCTTTTGACCGCCAGCCGGCACAGCGTCGACGACGCATGCTATTGGTTCATTGCGCTGGAACGGGCTTGTCAGGTCCAGATGATGGTCGATGCGTCCGGGTCGAAGCCGATTCCCGTTTCCCAGGAACGGGCGCGCCACAGCGCCGAACATGTCGGCAGCGACTATATCGGTTGGCTGCATTTCCAGACCATATACGACAACCTGGTACGCACGCAGCCGGACTTCCTGGAATAGGGCGAAAAGCCCGTCAACGGTCGCCCCCGTACATCCGTCGGCGACCCAGTTCCTTGTCGTCCAGATACAGGTTCTGCGCGTCGGTGCTTAAGTCATCGACCCAGACTTTGTCCTGTCGGTGTTTCTTGACGAATTGATTGACGGGTTGGTCGGCCGGGTCCGTCGTCATCTCTATGCCGCCGCAATCCTCTATCAGGTCGCGAAGTTGCGACTGACTGAGTGATTTCAGCGTGCCGTCCGCGCGAACGGACGGCCCGTCCGACGGGTCCGCGACCGTCTCCACCATTTTCCGATAGAAGACATGGTTCATGAAAGGCTGTGCATCGTAATCGGGTGTGCGGTCCAGAAGTTTGCATGCCCGCAGGGCATCGAACCGTTTCGCAAGGTCCTTCCATCCGGACTGAAAACTTTCGGGCTGTTGGTCGACCGTGGGTTCTGTTGCTTCCAGGAAATCTTCCACATCGTCGCAGTCGAATTTGGATTTGATCTGAAAGACGCTGTACGCCTTTTGCCGGTAGGCCACCGTCCGGTGGCTGTCCCTCTTATAGTGAAAGGGGAGTTGCGCCAGATAGACCCGGTCCGAATGCCAGATCGAAAGGGAACACCTGGTGCGTGCAATGCCCGGATCTTCCCCCAGGGTCATATCGACCGCTTGCCGCATTTGGGCGTTGTCATAGGCAATGTCGTGCCATTTCGACAGCGCGTCGAAACTGTCGATCGGGTCGACATTGTCCAATACGTCGGATGTGAAGAATTCCCCTGCAGTCCAGTACAGCCCGCCGCCATAGGATGCGCCCGTCCAGTTGCCGTACTGGAAGTTGGCCAGGAACGCCTCACGCTCCGTCAGTCGTGACTTATCCTTACGGTCGATGGGCATGGCATATCTCCCAAATTTGCTGGAAACAGGGTCGTTTCGCAGCGGGAGATACAGGATAACATCTACACGTGAAGGTTTAAGAGATAATTCCGTTCGGAGTTTTAGCGACCATTCCGGACGGACAGGCTATCCCAGCGCCCGCGCGATTGCGTCCGCGACATCCTGCGTTCCGTGATTTCCGCCCGCCTCTGTCGGGATCAGAGTTCCGCCGGCATAGGCTTCTTCGACGGCCGCTTGAAGCAGGTGCGCCGCGTCCGCGGTTTGCGGGCATTCGAAACGCACCGACAGCCATTCCAGCATCATGACACCGGAAAGGATCATTGCCGTTGGATTGGCAAGTCCGCGCCCCGCAATGTCGGGCGCACTGCCGTGACAGGGTTGAAAGACGGCATGCCCATCACCGATATCCGCGGATGGCGCGAAACCAAGTCCACCCATCAGCGCGGCACCCAGATCCGACAGAATGTCGCCGAACATGTTTTCGGTAATTGCAACGTCGAAATCCCACGGGCGCTTCACAAGGTTCAGGGCGGCCGCGTCTATATACATGTGATCGGCGGTTACATCCGGATACTGTTTCGCGCATTCATCAAAAACAGACCGCATGAAAGCGAATGCGGGAAAGACGTTTGCCTTGTCTATGCAGGTCAATCGCCCAGGCTGTCCTGTACCCGATCGCTTTGCGGCACGGGCGCGGGCAACTTCGAACCCGAAATTGGAAAGTTTCCGCGTTACCGAGCGGGTAATCAGCATTGTTTCACGGGCTTCGTCTTCGGAAACGCGGCCCGGGGCATCGGGACTGAACAGTCCTTCGGTGGATTCACGGATAAGCACGATATCCAGCGACTGCGCGCGCGGGTCTTTCAACGGAACCGGCATGCCTGGAAAGGTGCGCACAGGGCGCACGCCGGCAAACAGGCCGAATTCCATTCGCAGGTCGATCTGGGGCGTGATCTCTGTTCCGTCCGGATACCGGACGGTCGGGTCCCCCATTGCCGACAGGAAGATCGCATCCGCCGTTCGTGCGGCATCGATTGACGCGGCGGGCAGGGCACTGCCCAAAGTCTGATAGGTACCGGCCCCGCCCGGAAGGTCTTCGAACTGTGGGGCGGGCGCATCGGCCTTTTCGCATGCGCGGGCAACCAAAGCCTTGGCGGGGGTCATAACCTCCGGCCCGATTCCGTCGCCCGCGAAAACGGCTATGGAATAAAAATCACGGTCGCCAGCTTCGAACATCATTCGGCGGATTTCTTGATCACGGCGTGATTCTCCAACGGGTCGCTTTCGACGACCAATTGGGTTCGGTCGCTCGCGAAATAGGCAATACCGTATTCTATGGCGCGTCCATCCATATCCACGTTGATGCTCTCTGTCTGCAATACCGGGCGGGTGGTCGGTTGCTGAAGGTGTGCAGCTAACTGCCGGGTCGGCATTGTCGCAGTGATGCGGGTGGAAAAACGCTTATAGTCTTGAACGCCGCAGGCTTTCAGTGCCTCTGTCACGGACAGCGTCTCCTTGAAAGCGGCAACCATCCCGGCGAACCGTTTTGCAGGATGGTAATGGGTTGCAACACTGATCGGCATACTGTCCGCAACGCTGACCGCCTCCAACAGGACAACGGGCGCGCCTTTCCGGATACCCAGGTTGCGCGCAACGGTCGGGTCGGCGCGAACCTGTTCGGCGCGCAACAGGGTCTTTGCAGGAAGTCGTCTTTTTTCGCTGATGATCTGCGTGAACCGCGTCCGCTCCCCGATCGGGTATTCAATCAGTTCGCTTTGAACGAACGTACCGCGCCCCTGTTCGATCCTGACGCGTCCGAGTTCCTGCAGTGACGACATGGCGCGGCGTACCGTATGGCGGTTGACCGCGAACCGTTGTGCCAGTGCCCCTTCGGTCGGCAGCCGGTCACCGGGTCGATAGACCCCCTGATCCATTTCGTCTTCCAATGTGGCTGCGATCTGCCGCCAGATGGGTTCACCGTCCGTATTTTTGACCATGTGTCTGGAATGTCCCGGTTCCCGTAACAGTAATTTCACGCAATCGACATCGGAACGGTCTTGCGGAATCTGCTCCGATCCGGCATCCTTAATTCATCTAGACGTCTATATCAATTGGTCGATACTGTCTAGCCTCAAATTCGGGCGGCGGTATCGCGGAATGGGACCGCACGCATGCCAATCATGGAACCAGAATCCGCCGGGTCCGAAAAGCCTTCGGCGTTCAGTAATCCGGACCGCCAACGTTGGATGGGGACGCTTTCGACAGCACCGTCTGATCGGCTGAAAACTCTATGGGAAGGGTTGGCTGACACGCCGGACTATCGGTTGGTACGCGCGCCGGAAATCGGGCTGGTCATGACGCGCGGGCGCATGGGGGGCACAGGCAGTCCATTCAACCTGACAGAGATGACAGTGACGCGCTGTTCGGTTCGGTTGGCCGACGGGACACTGGGACACGGATATGTCGCCGGGCGTGCGCGGAAAAAGGCGGAACTCGCTGCCGTTTGCGACGCCATGCTTCAACTGCCTGAATATGCCGGGTCCGTCCAGTCACGCATAATCGACCCGTTGGTTTCGGAACGTGCCGCGCGCGATGAAGCACGCGCAAGGAAGGTTTCCGCCACGCGGGTCGAATTCTTCACCATGGTTCGGGGGGACAACGAATGAGCGCCGGTCACGCATTGTCCGCCGGGTTTCAGGAACCGGTTTCGGATTCGGCACGGGTTTTCCGAACTGTTCTGGATGTCATGGCCCGTCCCGGACGGGTATCCCGCCTGCCAACGGTGCCGGATGCGCCGGGCGGGCTTAACGGCGGCGCGGCCGCGGTGGCATTAACCCTGTTGGACGCCGATACACCGGTTTGGATCGACCCGGCCCTGTTGGATGAAGGCGTTTCGATGTTCCTTGCATTTCACACCGGTGCGCCGGTGGTCGAGCGGGCGGAAATGGCATCCTTTGCGTTCATGCCCGGCAAGACCTGTGGCCGGACGCTTCGTTCCCTTCGCGTCGGAACCGCGGAATATCCGGACCGGTCCGCCACCGCTGTCATTCTGGTGGAAGGGTTCCAAGGGGAACTATGTGCCGAACTTTCCGGTCCCGGCGTGGACGGTACGGCAGACCTGGCGCCGGCCGGACTGGATTCCGCTGCGTGGGATGCGCTGGCCGACAATGCGCGGCTGTTCCCGCTCGGGTTCGACACGATTTTTGTTTCGGATTCCTCGGTCGCGTCGCTGCCGCGCAGCACGCGTATCCTGATGAAAGGCTGAACGGTATGTATGTGGCGGTAAAAGGCGGCGAACGGGCGATCGAGTATGCCCACGGGCTGATGGCGGAAGACCGCCGTGGCGCGACGGAAGTGCCCGACCTGACGGTGGACCAGATCCGCGAGCAGATGAAACTGGCCGTGGACAGGGTCATGACGGAAGGATCCGTCTATGACCGGGATCTGGCGGCGCTTGCCATAAAACAGGCGCGCGGCGACCTGATCGAAGCGGTGTTTCTTGTCCGTGCTTATCGCACGACGCTGTCCCGGTTCGGCTACAGTCATCCGGTCGAAACGGGAAGGATGAAGGTGGAACGGCGGATTTCCGCGACCTTCAAGGACCTTCCTGGTGGTCAGATCTTGGGGCCGACTTTCGACTATACGCACCGGCTGATCGACTTCGCCTTGGCGGCGGACGGGCAGATACCCGAACCGGCGGCATCGGCGGACACGCCGGTCGAAGACGTCCCGCATGTGATCGGCCTTCTTTCGCGGGAAGGGCTGGTCGAGGAAGAGGCACCGTCCGACACGGACAGTGCTGAACCCCCGGGTGATATCACCCGTGAACCGCCGGAATTTCCGATGGACCGGGACCAGCGGCTTCAGTCCCTGGCGCGTGGGGATGAAGGGTACCTGCTGGGGTTGGGTTATTCCACGCAACGCGGGTATGCCCGGTCTCATCCATTTGCGGGCGAAATCCGCATGGGACGGGTTGCGGTCGAGTTTACACCGGAAGAATTGGGCTTTCCAATAGAGATCGGCGAGATGGAACTGACCGAATGCAACATGATCAATCAGTTCCAGGGGTCGAAATCGGTGCCGCCCCAATTCACGCGAGGATACGGCGTGTCGCTGGGGCACGGGGAACGAAAGGCCATGGCCATGGCGCTGGTGGACCGCGCGTTGCGGGCCGGTGAATTCAGTGAGGAGCGCGAGGCGCCGGCACAGGATGAAGAGTTCGTCCTATCACATTGCGACAATGTCCAGGCGACCGGTTTCGTGGAGCATCTGAAATTGCCGCACTATGTCGACTTTCAGTCGGAACTGGAACTGGTCCGACGGATGCGGCGGGAGGTTGCAGAAGGCAGTTCACCCGATGAAATCCGGGGGGAGGCCGCGGAATGACTGACAAAACGTCCATCAACGATCGTACCGATGACACGGACAGCGCCTATAACTTTGCCTACCTGGACGAACAGACGAAACGCATGATCCGTCGCGCCCTGCTTAAGGCGGTCGCGGTTCCGGGGTATCAGGTTCCGTTCGCCGGCCGGGAAATGCCAATGCCGTATGGTTGGGGAACTGGCGGCATTCAGGTTACCGCCGCGATCCTGGAACCGGACGACCGCCTGAAAGTCATCGATCAGGGAGCGGACGATACGACGAATGCGGTTTCGATCCGGAAATTCTTCAAACGTGTGGCGGGCATCGCGACCACGGAAAGAACCGCTGAAGCGACCATTGTTCAGACGCGTCACCGGATTCCGGAAACGCCACTGACCGAAGGACAGATCCTGGTCTATCAGGTTCCGATACCGGAACCGTTGCGTTTTCTGGAGCCCCGCGAAACGGAAACACGCAAGATGCATGCGTTGGAAGAATACGGGCTTATGCATGTGAAGCTTTATGAGGACATAGCCCAGCACGGTCATATCGCCACAACCTATGCCTATCCGGTACGGGTCAACGGGCGTTACATCATGGACCCGTCGCCGACGCCGAAATTTGACAACCCGAAAATGAACCGCACACCGGCGCTTCAGCTTTTCGGCGCTGGGCGGGAAAAGCGTATCTATGCGATCCCGCCGATGACCGATGTCGTCAGCCTGGATTTCGAGGATCACCCGTTCGAAATCCAGAAGTGGGATGAACCCTGCGCGCTGTGCGGGGCAACCGACACGTTCCTGGATGAGGTCATCATGGACGATGCGGGAACGCGAATGTTCGTCTGTTCCGACACCGATCACTGTCAGGGACATCGCAACGCGGATGTTTCCGGCAGGGAAAACAACGGGGCGGAGGCGGCGGAATAATGACCGACACTTTGAACGACAGCCAGTTGCTGCTGCGCGCGGCGGATGTTTCGAAATTCTATGGGCGCCATATCGGGTGCAGCGATGTTTCCTTCGACCTGCATGAGGGGGAGGTGATCGGCATTGTCGGGGAATCCGGTTCCGGCAAGTCGACCTTGCTGAACTGCCTTGCCGGCCGCGGCGTCCCGGATCGCGGAACGGTTCGATATCGCGACCGTATGGGCGAGGTGCTGGACATCTATCGGGCCAGTGAATCGCAGCGTCGGCTTTTTATGCGAACGGACTGGGCCTATGTGCACCAGAACCCCCGTGACGGACTTCGCATGTCGGTCAGTGCCGGCGGCAATGTCGGTGAACGCCTGATGGCCGTGGGCGCGCGAAATTATGGCGCCATCCGGGCGGAAGCGCTGGATTGGCTGGACAAAACGGAAGTGGATACGGCCCGGATTGACGACCGGCCAAGCACCTTTTCCGGCGGCATGCAGCAGCGGCTTCAGATCGCGCGGAACCTGGTCACCGGTCCGCGCATCGTCTTCATGGACGAACCGACCGGCGGATTGGACGTTTCGGTTCAGGCACGGCTTCTGGATCTGCTTCGGCGTTTGGTCAGCGAAATGGGGCTGAGCGCCATTATCGTAACGCATGACCTGGCGGTCGCACGCCTGTTGTCGCACCGGCTGATGGTCATGCGGCGCGGCCATGTTGTCGAAACCGGCCTGACCGACCAGGTGCTGGACGATCCTCAGGATCCGTATACGCAGCTTCTGGTCTCATCCGTGCTGCAGCCGTAGGGAGGGCGAAAATGAGCGAGCTTCTGAAACTGACCGACGTCGCCAAGACCTTCACCCTTCACAACCAGGGTGGCTCTGTCCTGCCTGTTTTCGAAGGGGCGTCATTTTCCGTTTTCGGCGGGGAATGTGTGGCGCTTTCCGGACCTTCGGGCATGGGGAAATCGACGCTGTTGCGTATGATCTATGCGAACTATCTGTGTTCGCGCGGAAGCATCGAAGTTCGGCATCGTGGTGCAATGGTCGATATCGCATCGGCGGATGCCCGCACGGTCCTTGATATTCGGCGCTGGTCACTTGGTTACATCAGCCAGTTTCTTCGTGTCGTACCGCGGGTCGGTGCACTGGATGTGGTGGCTGAACCGTTGATCCATCGCGGTATCGACGACGGGACGGCACGGCAGCGCGCGGGCGAGATGTTGGCGCGCCTCAATCTGCCGGAACGGCTTTGGTCCCTGGCACCTGCAACCTTCTCCGGTGGGGAACAGCAACGGATCAACATTGCCCGCGGTTTCGCAGCCGACTTTCCGGTCATGCTTCTGGATGAACCGACCGCCTCTCTCGATCGGGAAAACCGCGAATGCGTGCTTACCCTGATCCGTGAGGCGAAATCGTCCGGCGTCGCCCTGATCGGGATCTTTCACGACGCGGATACGCGCGCCGCTGTCTGCGATCGCGAAATTGAGATTGCATCGTTTCGGGCGGCTGCATGACCGTACAACACTGTTTTGGGATGGGTGAAATCAAATGGATGGACTGACGGACGGCATAAGCGAACGGGGTGCCGGAAGGACAAAGGGGCAGGAGCGCGACGTGATCTTCGCCAACGCGCTGATTGCCCTTCCGGACCGGATGACATCCGGCCGGGTGCGCATCGAAGACGGGCTCATCGCCGAAGTGACGGAAGCCGACGGCGTTCCATCGTCTACCGATGCGGAGGTGATTGATTGCGCTGGCGACGTTCTGATGCCTGGCATGATTGAATTGCACACGGACAATGTCGAAAAACACGTCCTGCCGCGACCGGGCGCCCATTGGCCGGCGCTTCCGGCGGCCATTGCCCATGACGCACAAGTCGCCTCTGCCGGTATTACGACCGTGTTCGACGCCGTGGCCGTCGGCGCATACGAAAAGGACACGATGCGCCTTGCGATGCTGCAGGACGTTTGCGACGCGCTTGAAGAAGGGACAGGCCACGGCCTGTTCAAGTCGGAACACATCGTCCATCTGCGGTGCGAGGTGGGGTTTGGCGGACTGGAACCCCTGCTGGACCCGCTGATCGGTAAGCCGCGCGTCGGGTTGGTTTCCATCATGGACCACACGCCGGGGCAACGCCAGTTCACGGATCTGGCCACCTACCGCCGTTACTATACGCAGAAGCACGGGTATTCCGACGAGGAGATGGATCAGTATATTGCCGACCGGCTGGAGGATCAGACACGATATAGCGCGAAAAACCGCGCCTATGCGGTCGCGCTTGCGCATAAATATGGGTATGCAATTGCAAGCCATGATGATGCGACACCGGACCATGTCGCAGAAGCGGTTCGCGACGGGATGACGATCGCCGAATTTCCGACCACGACCGACGCCGCAAAGGCATCCCATGAAAGTGGGCTTTCCGTTCTGATGGGCGCGCCGAATGTCGTCCGTGGCGGATCCCATTCCGGAAATGTGGCTGCGCGGGAATTGGCGGAAAACGGGCATCTGGACATTCTGTCCAGTGACTATGCGCCCGCAGCGCTTATACACGCGGCATTCATGCTGGCCGATCAAGTGGCGGGCATGGGACTTGCGGATGCGATTGCGATGGTGACCTGCAACCCGGCGCGGGCTGCGGGGCTGAATGATCGCGGAGAAATCGCCCCGGGTCTTCGTGGCGATCTGGTCCGTGTCGAGGATCACGAGCACCACCCCCTGATCCGAAGCGTCTGGCGTGGCGGTGGCCGTGTTGCCTGACCGGCGGGCGGGAATTCAATGACATTGGCAGCAGACGGTCGTTTCATCGCCGTGGTCGGGCCGAGCGGCGCGGGAAAGGACAGTTTGATCAATGCCGCGCGAGTACATTTCGGTGAGAATGGAAATGTTCGGTTCGTCCGCCGGGTGATCACGCGCCCCGCGACCGCCGGGGGGGAGGATCATGTCGCCGTAAGCGCGGCGGAATTCGAATCCATGCGCGATGCTGGTGCCTTCATTCTGGATTGGCAGTCCCATGGACTGAGCTACGGCATTCCGACCGACGTTCGCGATGACCTTCTGGCGGGGCGGTCCGTGTTGGCCAACCTGTCCCGCGCCGTCATTCCGGCCGCACGCCAAAAATTTGAAAATTTTCGGGTTATCGTCGTGACCGCACCGGTCCCGGTGCTTGCGGCGCGGCTTGCCGCACGCGGCCGTGAGGATCAGGCGGATATCGAAGAACGCTTGCGGCGTGCACCTCAGGATCAACCCGTCGGTGACGATGTCGCAATCGTTGAAAACGCTGCGGAACTCGAGTTTGCGGCTTCCAGGTTCATTGATGCGATAGCGTTGGCCTGATTTCCATTGCCGCGGCACCACTTATCACCCTGACAGCGGTACCCGATGCCAGAGGCGCATGGGGGTTCCGTCTTCCGGTTCGGTGAAGATACACAGGTCCTGAATAGGCAGAGGAGCCGACAATACAGGTTTCAGTCGCGGCGCGATCTTCGCCGCCAGTTCAGTCGCGGTTTCGGCACCGATTCGCCCGGTCAATGTGATGTGAAACCTGAACTCATCCATGACATACGGATACCCCCATCGTTTCAGGTTTTCCTCTTGCGGTGGGGTCAGTGCGGCGCGACGCCGCCTTTCCAGTTCTTCCGGTGCTGGGGGCAATCGAAAACTGTCCAGGTCGCGCACACATCGTTCCGCCAGTGACAATAGGGCAGTTGAAGGTTCGTTCGGCACCAATGCCAGAAATCCCCCAATCGGGCGCAACGCCAGCCTATCGATCGAAAAGGAAGGGAAGGTGTAAGCCATGGAATCCACTGCCGTTTTTAGGTCCTGATCGGAGGTTTCGGGTTTCAGGCTGAATGGCGGTTTCAGAGTTCCATGCAGGGCATAGTGGCGTGGCGTGGCAACCATGGCCGCGTGTTCATCGGTCGTCATGCCGCTGATTGGAAGGTAGTGCAGGTCATCCCCTGTTTCCGGGTCGAACCCGAACCAGTCACGTCCGAACGTGTGCAGGGGGGTGCCCGGGCGCGGCGAAAAATAGACTGCATATCGTGCCATGGTGGATTTTTCCGATCAGTCGCGGCTGGTCCAGTTTGGAACGCAAATAATATGCGTATTCAATATTCTATCCGGCCTTGAGACCAGATTCCCGAAGTTCAGAAAATCGTAACACACTAAACCCCAATATATTGTTACAGAATGACTTTCTGGCACAACGAATCCACAGATTCTTGGGGCGGGAACAGGTCGCGCATTGATTCTTGAAAACCGCCGCGCAATACTGCGAAAAATCACAAGACACGCTTGGGGGAGCTGGTGATGGTTAGGTTCTGGTCTTTGATTCTCGGGCTCGCCTCGGCGGCGATCCTTCCGTCCATGGGTTCAGCGCAGACACTGCCGCAATATGGCGATGCCAACCACCTTGGCGTACAGACCTGTGCATCATCTACCTGTCACGGTTCGGTTCAGCCCTGGCCCAACTCCTCCGTCCTGCAGAACGAGGCTGTAACCTGGTCCCGCCACGATGCGCATTCCGGGGCCTATAACTCCCTAGGGTCCGAACGGGGCCTCAGGATTGCCGCCAACCTGGGTATCGGGGACCCCCGTCAGGCAGGGATCTGTCTGGACTGCCATGCGGACAACATCCCCGCGGCAAACCGGGGCCCTGGCTTCAATATCGCCGACGGCGTGACATGCGAAGCCTGTCACGGCGGTGCCGAACAATGGCTTGGCGGGCACCTGAGCGGTCAGGCGCGGGAAGACAATATTGCTGCCGGCATGTATCCGACGGACCGACCGATTGCCCGGGCTCGCCTCTGTCTCAGCTGCCACTATGGCAATGAACAGAAGTTCGTGACGCACCGGATCATGGGGGCAGGACATCCCCGTCTCACGTTCGAACTGGATACCTATACCTTCGCTCAACCGGCACACTTCCGCGTGGATGACGATTATCGACAGCGCAAGCCCTGGGCGAACGGCGTGAAAATGTGGGCTATCGGCCAGGCCGTCGCGGTTCAGGAAATACTGGAGGCGCTGACAGACGCGAACAGGAATTCCGATGGCATTTTCCCGGAACTGGTGTTCTTTGATTGCCATGCCTGTCACCATCCGATGTCGAACCTTCGCTGGCAGGCACGCGACAGCGTCGGCCTTGGCCCGGGCGTTCCGCGATTGAATGACGGCAATCTGGTGATGTTGCGGGTGGTTGCCGGCGTGATCGACCCGGCCCTTGGGGACAGGATCGAAAGTCAGACCCGCGCGCTTCATCAGGCATCAACCGAAGGGTACGAGGCGACGCAGGCTGCGGCGGCTGCCCTTCGCGAAACGATGAACGGCGTTGTCTCCAGTGTCAGCGGGCACAGCTTCACCGGGGATGAGATGACCAATGTCCTGAACGCCCTTCTGAACGTCGGACTGGACGGCGAATATGTCGATTACATTGCCGCGGAACAGGCGACCCTGGCCATTTCGACCGCGGTTGCGGCGCTTGAAAGCGCGGGTCGACTGCAGGGCGATACGCTTAGCCGCGTGAACGAAGCACTTGAAACGGCCTATGCGGCGGTGCAGAACGACGAAGATTACAAGCCCGACACCTATGTGGCGGCCTTGCAGGAGGTAAGAACCGCACTTCAGTAACCGGTTTCATGGGGACGGTGACGTGCGGGACAATAAATTCGAATCGATTTGCCTGTGATTTGCGAATAACGCGGCGCGGCAGTCGATACGGGGGCACATGAACGGAAGGGCACGGTCCCGGGGCGGGGGGCTGTGCGCTTCGTCACGTAGCCTGGGCAATTTTTGTGGTTTGATTGGATGCCATGTGGCTAGCGAGGGGCTGTTTGGCAGAAGAAGGTTGAACGGAATGACGCTGGGAAATTCGATATTTGGTCGGGGCGGGCCTGCCGTGATGGCGGCGTTGGTCGGCTATTGTGCTGCCTGTATCGCAACGCCGGATGCCGTGGCGGATGACGCCGCCGGTCCGATGAACCTGTTTCCGGTGGTTGCGGAAACGGCATCCCGCGACGCGGAACCGATGCTGGCAACCGAACTGCCGAATTACGAATTCTATGCCTCATTCGCACCGCGATTCGACGGATCGGACGTTCCTGTCGAATATCGCCGGCAGTGGGATACCATCATTGAAGGTGAGGGTGGTTCTGTCGGGTCCGGTGGGGGGCAGGGTGATCAGGCGCATTTGGACCTGCTTCGGGAATCGCAGTTTCCATCTGCGGCGCTGTGCGGTCGATGTCATCCGCGCGTTTTCACGGAATGGGCATCTTCCAACCATGCCTATGCGTCGATTTCCCCGATGTTCCACAAGTTTGAGCAAACGCTGAACGCGCTTAGTTCCGGGACACTGGGCAGTTTCTGCGTGCGCTGCCACCAGCAGGTCGGCACCCAGCAGGGCGAGCCGCGCGAACTCCCGCTTTGGGAACGTTCCCTTGTCGCGCGTGAAGGGATCACCTGTATTACCTGCCACCGGGTGAACGCATCCTTCGGGCGTGTGAACGGCGAACGCCATATCAATCCGGGCACAATTTTCGACCCGATCTATAATTCGGGTGACGCGCCGAACCTGGACGACGTCCTGGCCGACCCGGACTATTACCAGATCGCGACCGGCCCGGACGAAGAAGGCTATCCGATCCATCTGGGTGCCGAAGTTTTCGAGACGATCGGAGAATCCGAATTCTGCGTTTCCTGTCACCAGGTCGCGGTCAACCTCGGCATCAAGCTTGAGGTTGTCTGGGAACAGTATCGCGACAGTCCCGCCCATGCCGAAGGGGTGACCTGTCAGGAATGCCATATGGGTCTGGTCCCGGGTGAGGCGGAAGGCTACGACACCTGGCCGGTTGCCATCGTGAACGGGCGTGTTGTGGGTGATACGGACCGCCGGCATTCGAACCATGCGTTCTATGGGCCCGGCTATCCGATCGCGCATCCTGGTATCTTCCCGTTCAACCCGCGCAGCCTGCGCTGGACCATCGATCAGTGGCTTACTTTCAACTACCGGCAGCCCTGGGGCGATCCGGATTGGGAGGACCAGTTGGAAGCGGGTGAGGTCGCAGCGCCGGACTTCCCCGAAATCTGGGCCAACCGCGATGATCGGGAAGAAGCCCGCTATATCATTGGTCAGAACGAAAACCTTCTTGATCTGAAACGCATCGACCGACTTGCGGTCATGGAAAATGGAAGCCGCATTGACGGTCCTTTCTTTGACGATGGGGCGCCCCGCGTCGGGGAGGATTTCACCTTCCGCTATCGCATCACAAACGTGGACCGTGGGCATAATCTTCCGTCCGGGTCACTGGGGGCGCAGCCGGAAGTCTGGCTGAACGTTGTCCTGTTGAACCCGAATGGCGAGAATGTCTTTGAATCCGGTTATGTCGATAGCAATGGCGACATGGCGGACCTTCACTCCCTGGATGTGGCGGCTGGCACGATCGAACATGACGACCAACTGTTCAATCTGCAGACCAAGTTCCTGACGACCAACATCAAAGGTACGGATCGGGAGATGTATCTGCCGGTTAACATCGACGTAGACCAACTTCCGTTCCTGCGTCCGGCCAATGTCCCGACCACCGTCCTGAACCATCCACCGTTCGTGCGTATGGAAGGGCGTTCGATCCCGCCGCTTGGGCATCGGGACGCGGAATATTCGGTCCCGGCCGAAGCGATGACCGTGCCGGGGACCTATACGCTGCAGGTTCGCATGCGCAGTCGGGCCGAACCGATTTACTTCATGCGCTTTGTCGGGGCCACCGTCGACATGGAACGCAATATCAACGACTGGATGATCGACATTCATCCCTATGCAGTCGAGTTTGAGGTCGAATAGATGGCGCGTCACGGTCTGTCATCCCTGGCGCGGACTGGCGCTGTATTCTCTCTGGCATTGTTGTTGGCGGGCGTGTCCGCGCTTCCGGCGTCCGCGCAGGTTCTGCGCCGCGACGGCGATACCGCCACCGACGGCGGGGCAGTACAAAACGACGGCAGTCAATCGCAGACCGGTACCTCGGACATCATCCGACGCGAAGCGCTGCCGGATACGATGACCGAAGAACGCGATGATGCGCCGCATTATGAAAGCCATCAGCACCCGCCGGAAATCGATCCCGCAACCCGTCGAACCGAGTTCGACCGCGAAGGATTCCGCCCCGACCCAACCTATCCCGATGCCGAATATAATGTCGAAGAACAGCTGGAAATCTATGGTGGGAAAACCGCCTTCGATACGCCGCGACCGCTGATCGAACTTGGTTATCCGCAATATTCCGAAGGTGTCATTGGGACCGGCCACGACATCATCGGGGAACGCAACCTTGTCCGCCCGCAGCTTCTTGCCTACGGCGACTTCAGGACGGCTGTTGCCTTCAACGACAATGGAAATGCTGAAATCGGGCAGATCGCGACCAGGCTCAACCTGGATATCGACCTTCGTCTGACCGCCACGGAACGCATTCATATGTTCCTGCGGCCCCTGGATCAGGGCGGTCAATTCACGCGCACCGAATTTTTCGGTGATGACGGAAACGGCGCCGGAAACGATGACGAACTGATCCTGGACGGTAATATCGAAACGCTGTTTTTCGAAGGAGATATCGGCGCGATCCAGGGTGGCTTGATGGGTGAATGGGCAAGTTACGACCTGCCGATCAGCTTTGGGCTGATGCCGCTGTTCTTCCAGAACGGCGTATGGGTGGACGACGCGTTTACCGGGGTCGCCTTTGCGATCCCTGCGATGAATTCCCCGACCCTTGATATCTCCAACATGGATATCAGCTTCTTCACCGGTTTCGACGATGTTTCCACCGCGGCACTTCAGGACGCGGACGGCGCGCTGGCCGAACATGCGGGGCACCTTTATGGGGCGGCAACCTTCATCGAAACGCGCGAGATGTATATCGAAGCGGGCTATGGCTATGTGGAAGATCAGCGTACCTCGCCCACGCTCAGCAACTTCGACTATCAAAGCCTGACGGCAGCGGTTACGCAGCGGTTCGGCGATACGTTGTCCAATTCCGTGCGCGGCGTCTGGACCTTCGGTCAGGACCCGGTGAACGATCTGCCTCAGACCGCCGACGGGTTTGCATTGCTGGTCGAAAACTCACTGATCACGCATCTGCCGTCGACCCTGGTTCCCTACGGAAACTTCTTTATCGGACTGGACCGTCCGCAACCGCTCGCGCGGGGCAATGACGGTCTTTTGAAGAATACCGGCATATCGTTCGAAAGTGACGCGCTGACCGGATTTCCCTTCCTGGACCCGACGGCGCAGGATGCCATTGGCGGCGCCGTGGGGGTCGAATACCTGTTTGATCTGACGCGGCAGATCGTTGTCGAAGCCGCGACAGTTCAGCCGTTCGGCGGACAGTCGGATACGATCCTGGGGGACCAGTATGCTCTCAGCGCCCGCTATCAGCACAATCTGACAGACCGCTGGCTTCTGCGGTCGGACGTCATGCGGGGCTGGCTGGACAACAGCGAAGATATCTTTGGCATTACGCTGGAAATCCGCCGGAAGTTCTGATCTGCGCCCAACGGGCCAGCGTTGCCGTGAAAACCCGTCAGGTCTGGCGATAATAACGAACGTCGTTCGATGGACGGCGTGCGTAAGCAACATGTTGCCCCATCAAACGTAACGCGTTTCCGGTAAATTGCTTGCCCTTCGTGTTCAGTGGGCGGTGATGCTTTTATTCCCAGCGCATGAGGGCGGTGTCGTCCCCCATGTCGTCCACCAGATCCTCCCGGTGGAACCCGTGACAGTCGGTACATGCCGTTCGTGTCCGGCCCGTCGCGAACTCCCCGCCATGACATTCCTGGCAGGTTGCGATCGACGGCAGCAACACATCGCTGGCCTGTTCGCTTTCCGGGGCCGCGTGACAGGTGGTGCAACTGCGGTCGCGGTGTTCACGGTGGGTGAAAAAGCCTTTCGGAAGCCAAAGCGTCGTCAGATGGACCGGTGCGACGTCCCAATCGGCAGGTCCGTTTCCTTCAACAATCTCGTGGCAGTTGGCGCAGAGCCCGCGCCCGAAACGGCTTTCCAGAACTTCCGCCGCCTTTGCGTCCGCCCAAGCCAGCGCGTCTTCGCGCTCGGTGTCTGAAATCGGTTCACCTACAAGGCGGCGTACGACGGCCGGCGCATCCGCATCGTCCCCTTGATAGCCGCCGCGCAGCGCCAGAACGGAATAGGTGTCGCGCACATACTGCATCGCAACTTCGACATCGCCATGCGGTATCGACCGGTCCAGAGAGGCCGGCTCAAACTGCAGCCGGTGACAGCCCGCACAGGCATCGTCATACACGACCGGCAACATCGCAATTCCGCCTGTTTCAGGCTGGTGACAATCACCGCATTCCAGGACCCTGGTACCATCGGGCCCACGCATGCCTTCGGGGCGCAGATGTTCCGCATGGGTGAATTTTAGGTTGGAGCGGTCGACCGGCGGCGGGTCCGCTGCGACCGACACCCGTTCGAAGGTCATTTCCTCATGATCGACGATCAGGGTCGGATGGAATTCCGGATGCGTATCGAACCCGGACACATTCATTAAACGGCTGTCGGCCGCAACTTCCGAGAAATTCTGGTGGCAGTCGACGCAGAATGCCTCGGACGAGATGACCAGGTCTTCGCCGTCTGTATGTTCTTTGTGACAGCTTGCGCACTGTTGTCCGGCAAGCGATCCAACGGGGAAGGCGACGGGGTCCGCGTGATGGCCGGCGTCATCGTGGCAATCCAGACAGACCGTGTTCGTAACCTGTTCAAACGCATTGACGTGACATGTCTCGCACTGATTTCCGAAATGGGAATGGACGCCGGAAATCGGACCGGAAAGCCAAATTTCATCCGCGCGTGCCAACAGGTTGTCGCGTGCCGTCGACATCATCGGGTCGCCACCGCGCGGTGTCGCGTAGTAGGCGGCAAGCGGTGCACCAATACCGAACCCGACCGCCAACAGGAACATGAGCCACGCCCAACCGCGCAGTCCCATGCCGACGCGGGTCAGTTTCGTGTTCGACCGTTCGCGCAGGGCGGCCAATTCATCGCCCAGTTCGCGGGCATACTCAAAGGTGAAGGACGCATCGTATCCTTCGGGCGCATCCAGCATTTTCAGGTCGTAGGGACCCATCTGGACCGTGTCGCCCGGACCGATCCTGGCGGCCGAAGTGATTTTGCCATTTACCTGGAAATCAACGGCACCGACCGACTCCAGGAACACGCCGGCTGGCCGTTCGGTCATTTCCGCGTGGTGCAGCAGGACACGGGGGTCGGTCAGATGCAGTTCGCATTCCGCGCCACGACCGAAACGGATAGATGGCGCTTCAATCGTCTCTTCCCGTTCGGCATAGCCGCCGGCACGGGTCTTCTTCAGGAGATGACGGACAAGGACTTTCATTTCAGTTCAACCGCCCCCGTTCATCACCAATAGAAAAAGACTGCAAGTACATGGGCGCATAGCGCACCGAACAGACCCAACGCCAAGGGCACATGAAGGAAAAGCCAAACCCGAAGGATCGCCTGGATCTGCACGTCGCGCCGGGCCCTGCGCAGCAGGTTGGCCTTGCGGACCAAAAGCGCGATGACCTTTGAAATATTGGGGTCGTCGACACCGGCTTCCGCATAACGGGTTTCCATAAGCCGCATTGCCTTCTGCGTGGGACAGGCCGGGTCGGTGCCCGACAGTTTGCGCATGACCCCGCCGCCGATCCGGGTTTCCCGCGCCGCCTTTAGAAGGGCGTCATTCACTTCTTCCGGCAGGTGGCTTCCGGCTTCCCGAATTTCCTGATCCAGTTCCGCAATCTGCGTCATCATGGAATCCAGCGTCATTCCCGCCCGGTTCGCAGTCATCAGGCGCGGATAGCGGGCGTAAACATAAATGCCGAAAATGCCGCTTGCGACCGTCAGCATGACCAGTGCATAGGCCAGCGTGTGGACATTCCACCCGACCTGGAAGCCGCTGTGCAGCGTCGTCAGCACGACAAGGGCCAAACCCAGGTACACATGCGCCGATGTCCATGCCTTCAACCGGGTCGCGCCCAGCGCATACTGGCGCTTGCGGATGCCAAGCCACATCAGCATCAGGACGATTGCGGCGGAAGTTCCACCCAGTGTATAGCCAAGCCATGTCCCGCCGTTCGGGGCGCCCAGTGGCCGATGAAAGATATAGGCGAGGGCGGCCACGACCACGAGCAGCAGTGACAGTTTGAAGAATTTCAGTCCCTTGTGGACCAGAAATGATTCATGGACGGCAGGATCGCTCATCGGTCGATCTCCGAACGGTGTTCCATAACAAATGACATGAATTCAGCCGGTTTGACACGGACGGCCGCGCCGGTGGGACAGGCGCGCACGCAGGCGGCCCCGCCGGAAATATCCTTGCACATGTCACATTTGACCGCGGTTTTGCGCGCATCTTTCGGTGCGCGGTCGCGATAGCTTCTGTCTTCGCCGGGGCCACTTCCGGCGCCGAAAAGAAGCCAACTCATCAGCCCCGGTTTCGACGGCGGTTCTGGGGCCATTTGAATGACCCCATAGGGACAGTTTCGCTCGCAATTGCCGCAACCGATGCAGTCGTTGGTGATAAAGACTTCACCTTCGCGGTCCCGTTTGATCGCGTCGGGCGGACAATCGGCCATACAGTGCGGATGTTCGCAGTGACGACAGCTGGTTGGCACATGGACATGGGCGAATGTGGGGCCCGCTTCCCGGTCCAGGCGGGAGATGCCGCCATGGGTTTCAGCGCATGCCTTTTCGCAGTTGTCGCAACCGATGCACAAGGATTCGTCGATCAGCAGGACGTCCGTTGCTTCGCCGATTCCTTCACCCATCAGGAACTCGATGATGCTGCCGGCTTCCGGCCGTTCCAGCATTTTCTCCGTCTCGACAATGCGTTCACCGAACCGGTCCTGAATCTCGTCCCGGACCTTTGGGTTGTCGGCCATCATCTGCCGGAAGGCCGTTCCGTCGATACAGATCGTTTCGCAATCGACCGCCGCCTTGATCGACGCGATACGCGGCATGTTCGACATAAGAGCCATTTCGCCGACATAATTTCCGGCCGCGCGGTAGGCCAGCGCGACTTCGCGCCCGGCGATCCGTTTGGACACGACGACCGACCCTTTCCGGATCAGGTGGATCGCATCGCCTTCGTCGCCTTCTTCAAACAGAACCTGACCCTTGCGATAGGATTCAATGGTCGCCGCTTCAGCCAGCTTGCGAATTGCATCGCGGTCCAGCGTCCCCGCGATATAGGCCTGAATCTGGCGGACGACCGCTTCCTGGTCCATCACGGTCTTAAGGCTGGGAACCGACGCACGTAGCTTCAGCATCGTACGGCGCGGCGTTTCGATCAGGATCGTATCGTCGCTGTTGGACGTGATGGTTGCCGAACGCGGACGCCCGGCGATCAGGCCCATTTCCCCGAAAAACGCACCTTGTTCCAAGACGACAAAATTTGACGGGTCTTTTTCATCGATATGGATTCGTACCGAACCCTGGAAAATCGTGAAGACGCTGTTGGTATAGTCGCCCTTGTTGAAAACCGTCGCGCCGGTTTTGGGTGTGGTAACGGTCGATTCAACCATCATTTCCCGCAGCATCAGCGGGTTCAGTTCGGAAAAAATGGGAAGCCGTTCGCGAACCTGTTCCACGAAGGATTCGGGCGAAAAGCCCGTCACATCCTTCAGCGTTTCCCGCAGCAGCGGTTCGTCGGCGGGGTCCAGATCATTTCCGGCGATATACTCTATGACCTCATAGCCCTGGTTGATCGCCTGTTTGATCAGCGGATAGCCACCCAGCGCCCCGACGATATAAAGCCCCGGCACATTCGATTCATAGGTGCCGCTGACTTCGGGAAGGGCATTCCTGGCATCGCTTGGAAATTCCACGCCGCAGGCTTCCACGAAACGCCGCGGCGGCGATGCGCCCAAACGCGCAATCACCCGGTCGCATTCGACCGTGACCTCGCCGTCGGGCGTATTGAATGTCAGGTTGCCCGGTTCGCATCGGACGGAGTCGGAATTGTAGATCGGCAGGATACGGCCGCGTTCGATTTCCGCCAGGACCGCAGCTTCGTTTGCTTCCTTCGCGCGGGAAAACTCATTTCCCCGGTTGGCGATATAAACCGTGTTGTGGGTACACAGACCAAGGGCGTTTTCGATGGCGGCGTCACCGGCGCCGATTACGATGATCGTCTCATGCTCGTATTCGTCGGGGTCATCCAGCTGATATTGGATATGGGTTGCCGTCTCGGCCCCCGGAATGCGCAGCGTGTTGATGTTTCCCTGAAGCCCGATCGCAAGGACGACATTGTTCGCTTCGACGACCGAACCGTCCTTCAGCGTGATCGAAAAACCACCCTTCTGTCCGGTAAGTGCGGTGACTTCCGAATTGTAGCGAATGTTGACCTTGTTGCGTTCCAGCGCGCCGTTCCAGCTTTCAAGAACCGCTTCGCGACTGCCCATCTGGAATTCGACATCCGCCCGCAACGGCAATACGTCCGGCGTGGCCATGACGTGTTTGCCCTTCTGGAACTTGTAGATCGTATCGGATGCGTGGTCGGCCTTCTCCAGAACAACGTGGCTCATTCCGGTCGCGGCCGCATGACAGCCGGCGCTCAATCCCGCTGGTCCGGACCCGACAATGGCGACGTCGAACTTTGACCCGTTTGCATTCACTGGTCTTAGTCCCCCAAACACTTAAGACTGCACTTCTCACTCCCGCACGCTAGTCTAGGGCATGAAATCAATGGCTTCTAGGGTTAAAGTGCTAAAGTCAGATCGGAATCCGCAAAAGCTGCAGACAATTGGGGATGTCATGTCAGGAAATTCAGCAAGATGCCGCCTCAAACGGTTCGGGATCGTATTTGCGTTTTTGATTGCCGGTTGCGTCACCGAAGTACAGACGCCGACCGTCGGATCAGTCGATTCGCAGGCGCCGGTCGCGGCATCCGGCGATTCTGCTGGCGTAGCGACGCCAGTTCGGCCCGCCGCCTATCCTGATCCGGACAATCCGCCATCCCTTCCTGATGAAGCGGTTCCCTTATTCCGGGCGGGGGATACCAATGCACTGGAACTGCCGGTCGATGCGGCCCTGGCCGAAGCCTACGAAGCCTATTTCCGGGGGGATGGCGAACAGGCGCTGGACGCGCTGGACCGGTCTGTCGCGGAATCACCGCTTGCCCGGTTCCATTTGGGTGCCCAGCGAATGCGTACCCTGATCATGATGGGGCGTGCCGCGGATGCGGAGGCGATGACGACCGACGTTGCGGCACTGGAACGCGCGGCAATGGGCACTGACGTCAATGCCTTCGCCCTGCGGGCGGAAGCGCGGCTTTGGCTGTCGGACTATGACGGGGCGGAACTGGATGCCCTTCGCGTTGCCCAGGCGACGCAGGCATGGATTCTTCCATCCAGCTATGGTGGTGCCCCCACCAATATGGCGGAAATCGTGCTTCTTACCACGGCGCAGCTTCGGTCCTATACGATCCTGGCGGGGCTTAACCTGCTGCGCGGGGATGCGGCCGCTGCCCGACCGTGGGCCGACGCGGCAGAGCGCGGGTTCGCCACCGTGCATCAGGTCGCCGACCATATGATCTATGGTGCGTTTCTGAAGCCGTATCCGGAAAGTTATTATGGGCGTGCCTTCAATCTGTTGTTCCGTGGTGCATCCACCGCACTGACGACACAAGACGTGGGCGCCGGGGCGCAGGACATGGCAGCCGCGCGAGCATTTTTTGATGCGATCGGTTATCGAGCAGGCATGATTTCGGCCGCAGCGATCGAATCCTGGACGCTCTATGAACTTGACCAGGACCGCGACCGGGCGCTCGACCTGTCCGAACAGGCGGTTCAGCTAGCAATCGATGCGGGTTTTCCCGACTTCGTGTGGCGTATTTCCGCCCTGCGGGGGGAGATGCTGATCGACGAAGGCCGCATGGATGAGGCGGAATCGGCGTTCCGGCGCGCCGACGCATCCGTCGACCTGGTTTCAGGTGCATTGGCGTCGGACCGTGCGAAGCTGAGATACGGTGTCGGGAAAGAGACGATTTCCTATCGCCTGTCGCAATTCAATCTGGCGCGGGGGGACCTGGACCAGCTTTTCACGGACCTGGAACAGGCGCGTGCGCGTGCGTTCGTGGATATGCTGGCGGACCGTCCTGTAGCGCCCGGCCGGCAGAGCGATCTGGTTGCAACGATCCGCGGCCTGGACGAACAGATTCGATCGGCGCGGGTACGGGCGCTGGCACCGGTGGATCCGTCCCCTGCGGACGCGGCACGACTGCAGGATCTCTTGCGCGAACGCGAAAATGCGATTGCCGCACTCAGGTCCGTTGACCCGGATCTGGCCGATGTCCATGGCGCGTCCGTCGCGTCACTGGATGGGATTAGGGCGGTGTTGGCGGATGGTGATCGTATCGCCTATGCCTTGCCGGCGCGCGGCGACGACCCGATCCGGTTCCTGATGGTAGAACCTGCGGGCGCACGGATTCATACGGCAGGAATGACGGCATCAGATTTGAATCGAACCCTTCTTCGGTTCCGCGAGGCGGTCCGCACGCGCCGGGACGGGCGCCAGGTGGAAACAGCCAATCTGATCGCAGAACTCTTTAATATGCCCGCGCTTGCGGCGGATGGAACATTGTATGTCGTGCCGACCGGCGACTTGTTCTTCATGCCGTGGGGAGCATTGCCGGGTTCCGGCCATGTCGTCGTTTTGCCGACGGGCGATTGGCTGTTACGCCAGATCCGCAGTGGAACCCGCACCGCAATCGGCCTGTTGGGGGACCCGAACTTCGGCGGGGACCTGCCGCAATTGGATGGTGCGCGCGCAGAGGTGCAAAGTCTGGGCAGTTTGCTGGGCGCCGACCCTTTGATGGCGGCACAGGCGACACCCGACGCATTGCGCAACCAGGTCGGTGGCGGCGCGCGTGTCTTGCACATCGCAACGCACGGTGCGTTTGACGCGGAACAGCCCCTTCAGTCCGCAATCTATCTGACCGACGGACAGAAGTCGGTGGCATTGACCGCTGCGGAAATCTTCGCCGACCCGTTGCCGGCCGATCTGGTCGTACTGTCAGCGTGCGAAACGGGCATGGGGACGGCCGTCGCGGGTGACGACTTCCTGGGGTTGGCGCGCAGTTTCTTCCTGGGAGGGGCTGGAACGGTGGTCAACAGTCTTTGGCCCATCAGCGACGCCGGCACACGCCGATATATGGAAGTGTTTCACCAGACGATCCTGGTGGGTGGCAACCCGGTTCACGCATGGGCACAGGCGCGCGATACTTTGCGGGCGGAAGGGTATCCGCCATCGGTCTATGGTGCTTTCATTCTGACCGGCGGGGGGTGAAGTGCCGGGCGGTCAGAAGCGGAAGGACAGTCCAAGCGCACCGAACCGATTGACCTGATCCTGACCATAAAACTCTTCCGTCCGGATCGTATAGGTGTAGCTGAAGCGCCAGTCCGAATATTGCAGGACCAGGCCTGCCTGCAGGTCGCCGACCAGATAGCGTTTGTCGACGCTGGGGCTGTCGCTGAAGGTGTTGCCGTCCAGGAAAATATTCCGACCAACCAGACGCGCACCCAGACTGCCGAACGTGTACCAGTTGAACCCGTCGACCGGACGCAGATAGCTGCTTCCCGGCAGACTGGGCCGAATTCGGGGTGGTCCCAGATCGGCCGTCAAATCATGACCCAGGCGCAGTGTTACTCCACCGGACAGATAGGTGGCGACATTGCCGATTGCGAACCCAGCATTCGGGACAAGGTCCGCATTCAGTCCCAGCCCCAGCGGTTGCTGCCAGATTTCCCGGCTGTGTTCATAAATCAGCGAAAAGCCCGGTTCGTTCTTCAGTTGCGAATCCCAACCGTTCGGATCAGGAAATCCAAACGTATCGTGCCACGTCACTTGCGTATGTTCGGCCAGGGACGCTGGCCCGACCATGCCGATTTCCAGGACGACGCTGTCGCTTCGCCGTGCGTCGGGCGACACCGCGGTCAGGCCGCTGCTCAGGTAAAGCCAGCCGGCATAGGGGCGGTCATCCGGATCAGGCACCTGTGCCGAAATGTCTTCCGGTGTGTAGATGTTCTGACCAATGGCGTAACTGGCCCTGGCCCGGGCCCCTTGCGGCCAGAACGGGACAAGGCCTGCGACGATGGCAACAGGGTGGTTTTCATCCGGTACTTCAAACTCGCGACTGGAATAGCTGAGTTTCGTACCATGGGTGAAATGGCGGTCGGTGCCGGACCCGAACAGGTCGTTTTCAATGATCAGATTGATCGTGCCGGAATCGTCGACTTCGGTTTCTGCCAAAGCGGTTGCGGGGAAGAGGACCAACAAAATGGCCAGGACCCCGGCGAGGTGCCGGGCGCGACGGGCTGAATACCGGGGCCCGGCAGTGAATGCGCTTTTTGTCATGTCCGCTTCGGTCTAAAACGGGTGGCCGGAAAAGCCCGGCACACAACGAATGAACAGGTAGGGCCGAATGACGGAACTGACAACAGCCAATCATTGGGGAAGTTACCGCGCGACTGTCGAAAACGGTCGTGTGACGGATCTGAAACCCTTGGTTGACGGCGATGAAATGTCGGTCATGACGCAGTCCATGATCGATACGCTGGATGGTCCGTCGCGCATTCGAAAGCCCGCGATCCGTAAGTCCTGGCTTGAAGGCGGGCCTGGAACCGCTGGGGACATGCGCGGTGCGGATGAATTTGTAGAGGTTGAATGGGACCGGGCGCTTGATTTGCTGACGGATGAAATCCAACGCATTCGAACGGAATTCGGCAATGAGGCGATCTATGCGGGGTCGTACGGATGGGGAAGTGCAGGGCGCTTTCACCACCCGCAGAGCCAGTTGCATCGTTTTTATAACATGGCGGGCGGTTATGTCCGGTCGGTCAACGCCTATTCCTTTGCAGCGGCAGAGGTGATTCTGCCGCATGTGATCTGCCCGCTCAGCAAAACCATGAGCGACAGTCCCTCCTGGTATGAAATTGCCGAACATACCGACACCGTGCTGGCTTTTGGCGGATGGCCGGTCAAAAATGCGCAGATCCAGAACGGGATCGTGGGGGTGCATACGATCGGGGACTGGATGCGCCGTCTGGGGACGGGGAAGGGACGGTTCATCGGAATTTCGCCGCTGAAAGACGATATGCCTGCCGTCCTCGGCGCGGATTGGGTTCCGGTTCGCCCGAACAGCGACATCGCGCTGATGCTTGCGCTGGCCCATGATCTGGAGGTTTCCGGGCATGCGGACCATGCGTTTATCGAAAAATACTGTGTCGGATACGAACCCTTCCGCCGCTACCTTCTGGGTCAGGATGACGGTCAGCCAAAAAATGCTGACTGGGCGGCACCCATTACCGGCATATCGGCGGACCGGATCAGCGATCTGGCGAAGTTGCTGCGAAGTGGGCGCATCCTGATTTCCCTGTCCTGGTCGCTGCAGCGCGCCGACCGCGGGGAACAGGTTTATTGGATGGGTGTCATACTGGCGGCGATGATCGGCCAGATCGGTCTGCCGGGTGGGGGCATTGCAATCGGCCTGGCGGCTGAACACGGCCAGGGGAATCCGGACCCGCAGGTCAAGTGGGCCGCCGTTCCGCAAGGGCAGAATCCAGTGGAAAGTTTTATACCGGTCGCCCGGATCAGCGACATGCTTCTGAATCCCGGCGCCGAGTTTGACTATAACGGCCGGCGCATGACCTATCCGGATATCAAGCTGGTCCATTGGGCCGGCGGCAATCCGTTTCACCATCATCAGGATTTGAACCGGTTGCGCCGCGCCTGGGCAAAGCCTGATACAATCGTCGTGAACGAGATATTCTGGAACGCGTTGGCCCGTCACGCGGACATCGTGCTGCCGGCAACCACACCGATGGAACGCAACGACATCGCTGCCGCACAATTGGATGGATGGGTCGTCGCGAACAAGCAATTGGTCCAGCCGGTGGGGCTGGCCCGGAACGACCACGACATCTTCGCAGACGCGGCCGAACGCCTTGGGTTTCGCGACAGGTTCACCGAAGGACGGTCGGAACGCGACTGGCTGCGCGACCTTTGGGACCGCAGCCGTCAACAGGCGGGTCGATCCGGCATAGAATTGCCTGGTTTCGATGAATTCTGGGATATGGGGCACCTGCATCTGCCGGGCGGGCCGCAGATTCGCTGCTTCCTGGGCGATTTCCGGGAGGATCCGCGCGAAAACCGGCTTCGCACACCATCGGGCCGGATTGAGATATCGTCGGAAACCATCGCCAGATTCGGTTACGCCGACATCGGCGCGTTTCCAACCTGGCAGGCGCCGTATGAATGGTTGGGCAATGTCGATGGGGGCGAGGATTACCCGCTGCATCTGATTTCCAACCAGCCCCGGACACGCCTTCACAGCCAACTTGACCCGGGCGCGGGCAGCACCGGTTCGAAGATTCAGGGGCGCGAGCCAATGCGCATGAACCCGGCGGATGCTGCCGAAAGGGGTATTGCCGACAGCAGTGTCGTGCGCGTGTTCAATGACCGCGGTGCCATACTGGCGGGGGTTACGTTGGACGACGCCGTAATGCCGGGTGTGCTGCAACTGGCCACTGGCGCATGGTATGACCCGGATGATCCGTCGGCGCCGGCCAGCATCGACCGGCACGGGAATCCCAACGTTTTGACGGCGGATCGGGGAACAGGAACCCTGGCGCAAGGGCCCAGCGCGCATACCTGCCTGGTGGAAGTCGCCCCCTTTGACGGTGCGGTCCCGGCGGTGCGGGCTTTCGAATCCCCGGTCGCCAGCGCGGCGGCGGAATAATCCGCAAGGCAGACCTGTAACCGCGGTCACAGACAAACCCGGTCGGTTGAGGTATCGTTCCATTCCAGTATCTACGTTCAGGAGTCGCGCCCGCAATGGCCGTCCAGTACAAGAGCTTTCGTGATCGCGGCGTTTATGTCGGATTTCAGGGGCGCCCGGTTGAAATGGTGCGCTGCCGGTTTCCGCGCGACCCGGACATGCGCGACTTCGAAGCCATCATCCCCAATTTTGGCGGCGGCGACGGCATGAAGGTCACCAATGATCTGGTCATGCCCTTTCATGACCTGGCGGATTGGTCGGATCTGATCGGCCGTGACGAGCTGTTGCATGAACGGGTTTCGCGATCCTTCGTTGATCGGGAAGGGCACCTGGACCCGATCACGGTGCGCGATATGCGCCTGCAGGCGGATCTGGAAGCAGGGGAGGAACGGGACAAACGGCTCGCAGAGAATGAAATCGCGATTTCCAAGGTGGATGTTCAGAACGCATTCCTGGAAATCCTGGCGATGTTCGGGCGCAAGTATGCCGAAATCCGGGAAGAAGCAGAACTGCGCAACGTCAGCCGCGCGGTCCTGATGTCGCTTAGCGAAAGCAGCCCCACCGACATGCTGCGTCTGGTACGCATCATTGTGGGCGCCGTCGTTTCCGGCGCATCAATGAGCCGGGAGGAACTGCAGGGGCGACTGGATACGCTCAGCGACTATGCCGCGCCGATTTGTTCCCTGGTTACCGATGACGAGACCCGATCCGTCGGGTTCCTGAGCCGACAGATGCGACTGCTGGAACAACTGCATGACGGCGTCACCGAATATTGCAGCGTCACACGCCCGGATGAGGTGTTGGAGGCGGGACGACTTATCGACTTCAACCTTCAGACCTTTATCGAATATACGCTGGAGCGGGCCGGCACCATCAAGGCCGCGGTCCTGGACGATACGCATTACCTTAATGACAAGAAATATGCTGAACTCCTGGCCTTGATAAAGGAAGAGCGGGTGCGCATTTCCTTTGCACTGGATGGATGGGCGGGCCACGCGACGCGTTGGCTCAGCGTCGATGAAGACGACATACCGGCACGCAATGCCGTCCTTACTTTCATCCTGCGTCAGATGCCGGCACCGCCACGGGAACTCGACGATTTCGTGGAGCGGCGTTTCGGCGGCGATAATCTGATGATGATGCGCGGGCGAATCGTCAAAGAAATGCATTCCTGGATGGACGATACGCTGGATCAGGAAATCTACCGTCGCGTCATGCAGGGGCGCAGCGGCGCCGATCCAATGAACAAGGCAAAACCGGCAACCAAAGATGTGGCAAGCGCCGTCAAGAAGGCTATCGCATCGGACTGACAAGCCGTCCCGGCGGTCGGTGGGACGGCTCCAATGATTGAATGGCGTGACGAAGCAATCATCCTATCGGCGCGAAAACACGGCGAGAATGCATTGATACTGTCCGTCCTGACGCACGAACGCGGGCGCTATTCCGGACTTGTCCGTGGCGGTCAGTCCCGAAAAATGAAGGGCGCGCTGCAGCCGGGTAATCGAATATCCGTGGATTGGCGCGCCAGATTGGAAGAACACCTGGGCACCATGACCGTGGAACCGGTCCAGGGTCATGCCGCGGCCCTGATGTTGGATGCGGGCCGGCTTCTTGCCATGACATCGGCTTTGGCACTGGTAGAAGCGGCCTTCGCGGAACGCGAGCCCCATACGGACGCCTTTGAAAGCCTGGACGCGCTGATGGTCGCCCTGGACGGACCGCAATGGGCTGAAACCTACGTGCGTTGGGAGGTGGGGTTTCTGGCCGAACTTGGGTTCGGTCTGGACCTGAGCTGTTGTGCCGCCACTGGTGTGACGGAGAATCTTCGCTACATTAGTCCCAAGACGGGACGCGCCGTTTCGGCCGAAGCGGGCGCGCCTTACAAGGACCGGTTGTTCACGCTGCCAAGCTTTTTGACGGGGCGCGGCAATGCAGGACCGGAAGCGATCAGCGCGGCGCTGGATGCAACGGCTTATTTCCTGCGTCGTCATGTATTTGAACTGCTTGGCAGACCGATGCCGGATGCCCGTGATAGGCTGGCGATCCGTTTCCGCCCGGCAAGGGAGTAGGGACCGTTGCGTAACCTGTTCTTCGCGCTTTTGATGCTTGCGGTCGTGCAGATAGGGCCGCTGCGGCTGGCGTCGGCGCACCCGCATGTCTGGGTCGACGCCCTGGCGTTCATGGGGTTTGACGAAGGTCGCCTTACCACGATCCGGATGCAGTGGGCTTTTGACGAATTTTTCAGCGAGATTCTGTTTCAGGACTTCGACTGGAACGATAACGGACAGTTTGACGAAGACGAATTGGCCGCCATGCGGCAGGGTGCTTTCGAAGGCTTGGGCGAAGTAAACTTCTTCACCGATTTTCGGATCGGCGGGGAACAGGTTTCCTGGGACGGTGCCCGTGATTTCGGTGTTGCCGTGTCCGAGGATGGCCGCACGGTTGCTTATAGTTTTACACTGGATGTTCCTGGCGCACCTGACCCTTATACGGATGCGATTTCCCTCTCAATCTATGACCCCGAATTCTACGTCGAACTGAATTTTATCGACGATGAACCGCTGCGTTTCCGTGACCTGCCGGGTGGGGCGTGTGGATATTCCTTTGTCGAAGCAACCGACAACCCGATCTATTTTGGTCTGGTGACGCCAATTCGTGCGGAAATCCTGTGCGAGGAAGTAACCGGATGAACCGTGGATCATTGGTTGTGTTGGCGTTGCTGATTGCGGCGGCGATTGTCGGTGCGCATGACGCGTCGGCAAACCTGCTTGGCAACCGCAGCGGTGCGGAACAGTCGGACTGGTCCTGGCTGCCGGGACCGCTTCGCGACCTCATGGCCTGGGTCGTGGCACAACAGGCGCATTTTTCGCGGGAACTTCGTGAAGCGGTTTCGGCCTATCGGGACGACGAAGCGATCGGGCCGGCGGTTGCCCTTATCTCTATTTCCTTTCTGTACGGCGTCTTCCATGCCGTCGGTCCGGGCCATGGCAAGGCGGTTGTGACCGGGTATTTTCTGGCGCGCGAAAGCGAGATCAAGGGCGGTCTGCTGCTGGGGTGGCTGATTGCCGGAATTCAGGCGGCAGTCGCCATCGGACTGGTTGGGCTTTTGGGTTGGGCTCTGGATTTCAGCCGCATCGCCCTTTTGGACAGCATGCCCATGGTTGAACTTGGGTCATATGCGCTGGTGGTTTTGTTAGGGGCGGGCATGACTTATGCCGTGTTGATGGGGCATGAGTGCGGCCATGACCATGGGCATCATCTCCACGACCATGATCACGGTCATAATCATGATGAACATTGTGATCATACCCATTCCCATGATGACGGTCACAGCCATATTCCGGGACCCCGCCGCCTTCGGAACTGGGAATTCCTGTCTGCGGCGTTCGCGTCCGGCATCCGGCCGTGTACGGGCGCGTTGATCGTTCTTCTGTTCGCGTTGGCGAACGATGTTTTCCTGATCGGCGCGCTGTCGGCCATCGCCATGGGTATCGGGGTTGCCATCACAGTCTCTTGCGTTGGTATCGCGGCCATATTGGCGCGGCGCGGATTGATGCGCCTTTCGCTTTCGGGCGGTTCCGGTGCGATGTTGGCATGGGTGCCGCGGGGACTTGCGCTTATGGGATCCCTTGCGGTCTGTCTGATCGGCGTTGTGCTGTTTCTGTCCGCGTTCAGCCGCATCGGCCAGGCTGGCGGGCTTTGAGTCTGTTCGCACAACTGAATTTTATGCAGCACTGCAATGGTTGAACCGGTTCCCCAGAAAATGCCGGTTAATTCAACGGTCGGATTTGATTGTTGCCCCGGATCGTATCGGCAGCTTGTTTCCGGCGTTGAATTCAGTGTTTCAAAATGAAATCTCTCGAAACGGACGAATTCGAACAAATTCAAATATTTGATGCGCTGAATGCGCAGACCGAGCGTCCCATCACCCCGCAGGTAGGGAAACCGTGACGGTGGTACCCGACCCCAACTTGCTTTTTATGACCATTTCGCCCCCGGCCTTGTCTAGCAGTGCCTTCACGATCGGAAGCCCCAGACCGATTCCCTTTCGGGCAATTTGAGGATCGCCCCCCAGCTGCGTGAAGGGCTCAACGATGATTTCGATGTCTTCGGGAGCCAAACCGATGCCAGTGTCGGTAAAGTCGATGCAAACCGCGTCTTCCGCACGATATGCCCGCAAATCAACCCGCCCACCGTCGGCGGTGAACTTTACGGCGTTCGACAGTATGTTGGTGGCAATGCGGCGGAGGACGTGAGGGTCGACCAATGCAGCCGGGACGTCATCATGTAGATGTAACTGAATCGCGACATTTCGATCAGCATTCGCAGACTGAACCTCTGAAATGCAGGTGGACAATTCACTTTTCAGGTCGACCAACTGTGCCTGGTGTGGGGTCTTTGAAAGTTCCACCGCTGAGAGGTCCAGAATATCATTCACAAGGGTCAACATGTTGCTGCCGCTTGTATGAATGAGGTCCGCATATTCGGCGCAGCCATCGGGATCCCTGGCCCGTCCTACCTTTAGGCGCATTAAGTCTGCAAATCCAAGAATGGAGTTCAACGGTGTTCGCAGGTCATGGCTCATACACGCCATGAAATCCGCTTTTACCTGCTCGGCGCGTTCGGCCCTCGTGCGTTGCGCGATCAGGTCACGGCGTTGCGCGCGCAGCCTTCGTAAGGTGACGACCAAGCCAAGGCATGGCAAACACAGCAGAAGCGCAACCGCGCCGGCTACAAGAACACCTAGCGCCAAGAACTCGAGCCGAAAATGGCGCGTCGTCGCGGAACCGTCCCAATAGACTTCAGCGACCCCTACGACTTCGCCGCCGACCCGAACCGGTACGTAGGACTCCACATACACGTCAGGTCGGTCGTCCTGCTCGCTACGTTCTTTTAGAAAGGACTGCGTAATGCCGGTGCGGGCGACTTCGGCAGCAACTTGGGCATGATGATCCCGCTCCACTGACAACGTGACTCCGTCATGATCGGAAATCAGAAGCAATTGGCCATTGATATCGAACAACTTGAACAGAAAGACACCCGGCACAGACAAGGCCGCTTCCATTAGGCGTCTCTCGGCGGCGGTGGGTGGTTCAACCGAAAACAGATTGGAATCGGCTGCTATCCCGTGACCAAAGAATTTCGCCCAGCCTACGGAATTCGACTCGGCCTGAATGACCGCAACTTCTCGTGCGCGCCGCTCGAAATCCACGTAAAGCGCATAAACGGCAGCCATCACCATTCCCAAATAGGATAGGGTGAGCACAAGTGCGCGAACACTGATCCCATGTAATGCTGGCAGTCGAAAAATCCTGACAGCACTTTCTGTTTCAGAGGTGATCGTTGTCATAATGCAACCTATACTTTAATATCTTGGCGTTAGTTTTGATCGCAATATTAGCCTTCTACTTTGGAGGTCCTTAATCTCCGGTAAAGAAGCCCGATAAAAAACATGCCCAACAACGGGTTGAAAAATTGTATCTGGTACCTGCCTACGAATAGCCCGCTATTCCCCGGATGCCCCAAATCTGGTTCAAATGATTGCAGACAGGCGTTGTTTTAGACTCTTGACCCGCGTTTACGATTGGTAAGCCCGTATGAACCTTCGATATGTGGTCGATCTGCATTGGGCGCTGAATTTCCGTCGTTTTTGCCAGATCCGGGCTGACTTCGCCCCAAATCCTTTCATGGCTCCTTCGCAAGAGTGGCCTCAGAAACGGATCGGCACAGTCAGTTGATCGGTTCCTGGATACCTTTGAAGTTGGCCTGACAAGGCGGCTTCCACGACCTGGAACCTAACATTCAGGACACCAAAAACGGCATGGTGCCAAACCTGATCTGCCTGCGACCATCTTGCGGTTTACAGCCCGTTGCAAAGCGCATAAATTCCCGCCGCTTTTCGGGGCAGGCGGCGCAAAGCCTGATTCGGTGCGGCCGTCGGCCATGCCACCCGTTCAAGCGAAGTCGGTTGATTGGGAAGAAATCAGCAAGCCTGTCCATGATGTGTCCCCATAGGGTCCGGACCGCAGCCTCACAAACACTGGTGCTGCGCCGGAATAACTAAACAAAACGGGACGGGGTTTGCGGGAACGAAGGGAACGAAAGACCCATGGAATATTTGGTCATCGGATGCGGGGTGCTGGCCGTCCTTTATGGCGCGGTTACGTCCAAAAGCATCTTGAGCATGAGCGCCGGTAGCGAGCGCATGCAGGAAATTGCGGGCGCCGTCCAGGAAGGGGCGACCGCTTATTTGAACCGTCAGTACACCACGATCGGCCTTGTCGGCGTCGCGGTTGCCGTCATTCTGGGCCTTGCACTGAGCTGGTCCAGCGCGATCGGCTTCGTGATCGGCGCGGTTCTGTCCGGTGCAGCCGGCTATATCGGCATGAACATTTCCGTGCGGTCCAACGTGCGTACGACCGAAGCCGCCCGCGAAAGCCTGGCGAAGGGCCTGTCGGTTTCCTTCAAGGCCGGCGCTGTGACGGGCATGCTGGTTGCCGGTCTCGCGCTTCTGGCGATCGCCGTCTACTACGTGATCCTGTCCGGTCAGTACGACGTCAACGACCCGAACCAGTCCAAGGAAGTGATCAACGGCCTTGTCGGCCTGGCCTTTGGTGCGTCGCTGATTTCGATCTTCGCGCGTCTTGGCGGTGGGATCTTCACCAAGGGCGCCGACGTCGGTGCCGACCTGGTGGGTAAGGTCGAAGCCGGTATTCCGGAAGATGATCCCCGCAACCCGGGTGTGATCGCGGACAACGTTGGTGACAACGTCGGTGACTGCGCCGGCATGGCGGCTGACCTGTTCGAAACCTATGTCGTGACCGTTGGTGCGACCATGGTCCTGGCGCTGATCTATGGCATCAGCGGTATCGAAATGTCCCAGTTCCTGCTGTACCCGATGATGATCTGCGGCGTTTGTCTGGTCGCGTCGATCATCGGCACGTACTTCGTACGCCTGGGCGGCGGCACGAACATCATGGGCGCGCTGTACAAGGGCTTCTTCGGCTCCGCCGTGATCTCCGCTGTCCTACTGTACCCGATCACGGACTATGTCCTGGGGATGGGCACCGAAATTACGGTGAATGGCGTCGCCTTCACCGGCATGGACCTGTTCTGGTGCGGGATCATCGGTCTGGTGCTGACGGGCCTTATCATCTGGGTGACCGAATATTACACGTCGACCAGCTTCCGGCCGGTCAAGTCGGTGGCCCACGCGTCCGAAACCGGACACGCCACCAACGTTATCCAGGGGCTGGCCATTTCCATGGAAGCCACGGCAATCCCGGCGATCCTGATCTGTGTCGCCATCGCCGCCACCTACGCCATCGCCGGCCTGTTCGGCATTGCGATTGCGGTGACCACGATGCTGGCGCTGGCTGGCATGGTTGTTGCGCTGGACGCCTATGGTCCGGTCACGGACAACGCGGGCGGCATCGCTGAAATGGCGGAACTGGACGAAAGCGTTCGCAACACCACGGACGCACTGGACGCGGTCGGTAACACGACCAAGGCGGTGACCAAGGGGTACGCGATCGGTTCCGCCGGTTTGGGCGCGCTGGTTCTGTTCTCTGCCTATACGGCGGATCTGGACCGGTTCTTCGCCCACCTGTCGGTCGACTTCAGCCTGTCCAATCCGTACGTCGTGATCGGCTTGTTGCTGGGCGGCCTGCTGCCGTACCTGTTTGGTGCCATGGGCATGACCGCTGTCGGTCGCGCGGGGGCGGCTGTGGTCGTCGAAGTGCGACGCCAGTTCAAGGAAATCCCGGGCATTATGGAAGGCACGGGCAAGCCGGAATACGGCCGCTGTGTCGACATGCTGACCAAGCGGGCGATCGCGGAAATGATCGTTCCGTCGATGCTGCCGGTGCTGAGCCCGATCGTGCTCTACTTCATCGTCAATGCCGTCACGACGCAGGCCAATGCCTTTGCGGCGGTCGGTGCGATGCTGTTGGGTGTGATCGTAACCGGTCTGTTCGTTGCGATTTCCATGACCGCCGGTGGCGGCGCGTGGGACAACGCGAAGAAATACATCGAAGACGGCAATCACGGTGGCAAGGGCTCTGAAGCCCATAAAGCGGCTGTGACGGGCGACACCGTCGGTGACCCTTACAAGGACACCGCCGGCCCGGCCGTGAACCCAATGATCAAGATCACCAACATCGTGGCCCTGCTCCTGCTGGCCGCGCTGGCGCACTGATCTTGTAGGAAGTTCCTTTTTGGAATGACGGGAGCCCCGGTCGACCATCGACCGGGGCTCTTTCCTTTCGGGGGCGGCGTCTGGATGCCCAACGGTTAGGTCATTCGGCTACATCGTGCATGACGAGGTTAAAGCCTTCGTCGGGGGAGGGGGGCGTATAATGCCGGACAAGCTGGCGGAACTGTTCTTCGGTGACAGAAAAGGCGTGCTCGCCCTTGGCATTGCGGCTTTGCAACCGCGCCAGACAGACTTCGTCGGATGCGTTCAGGACATGAAGTTGGTGCCCCGCGCCTGTGCCTTCCAGAATGCCACGCATCCAATTGCGGGTTTCAATCGTGTTTGCCGGGAAATCCAGAACGACGGATATCCCTGTATTCAGAAGGGACGAAACATGTGGCCCCATTACGGCCCGCAGTTTCTTAGCGCAGCGAACGTAATCTGAAAGGGTCGTCATCTGATCGGAATATAGGGCGGCCAGCCACGTATCTTCCGACACCAGAACCGTATCAGCTGCGCACGCCAGGCTGGCGGCAAGGGTTGATTTCCCGGCTGCGGCTTTCCCGCAAAACATATGCAACGTCGGTTGTGAACTGGGCATGACAGGGCACCTTGATTGGGGGAAGGGACATGGTTGGTGAATGGCACCGTCCATCCGCCTGCTATGCCCGGCTTCTTAGGTGAGGTCCAAGCCCGACAGACCTTGAACGCCGCGAGGTCCGGAGAGTCAGACTATTCCCCAATATCCGAATGTCGAAGGGCGTCGCGCCGAATGATCAGTTGGTGGCGCCGCCGACATTGCCCAGGTTCCCGAACAACTGTTCCATGATGGACATCTGTCGGCCGGTGGTTGGCGTTTCCCGGTCACGGAAATTGACTTCCGTCAGCGCGGTTTCGTCGAACTCTTCGATTTCGCGCAGGACCCCGCCTTCGTCGAAGCGAAATGCCAAGACCTGATGTTCCACGACTTCATCGTCATAGAATGCCCAGGATTCCCGACGTTGGCTCATATAGTACCAGACATTGTCGTCGAACGTGCTGACGGTCGATGGCGTGCCGATCGCCTGTGCGACATCCCGCTTGGTGGACACGCCGACATTGACGGCGTCCATCCTGCTGTCGAGCGGGTCGTTCCCGCGCAGCGACACGCGCGGTTCGCACGCGCTAAGCGCGACGGATACAACGCCGATCAGAAATGCCGTTTTCCACGCTTTCATTCTGGTAAATCTGCCCATTGAGCTTCATTGGCTGCATATTTGCGGCGAACCGCCGGATTTTTCAAGCCGTCATGCCCTGCACAGCTTGTCCGCAGAGAGGGGACGGGCTATGTCACGCACGTGAATTTGCCCCTGAAAGGGACCTTCGATGTTCGCCGCCTTGCGAGATTTTATCCGACCCAGCCTCAGCGCGGAACGCAAAACCGCGATGTCGCTTCATGCGGCCGTGGTGGCGGCTGCGCGACAGCCCGTCCTTTATGCAAAGGGCGGGATCCCCGACACCCCGGAAGGCCGGCTGGAATCCATCGCGCTTCATGCCTTTCTTTTGTTCCGCCGGATGAGCGGTCGCACAGGTTGGGACGGCGTTGGCGGGGCCCTGTCGGACGAGATCGTCGCGGACCTGGATCGCAGCCTGCGTGAAATGGGGGTGGGCGATATGTCCATCGGCAAGAAAGTTAAAAAGCTGGCCCGCACTTTCTTTGGCCGCTTCGACGCGTTTTGGGGTGCGGTGAACGGCGCGGATGGTGCCGATGATATTCAGGGCGCGCTTAGAAAATCCGTATATCTGGATGCGGACAATATAGATCAGGCGCGTCTGGATGCGATGGTTTCCTATTTTGATGGGCAGTCGGTGCATCTGTTTAATGTTTCCGAGAGCGATGTTCTGGGCGGACGGGTCAAATTCGCGCATCCGGGTCCATGGTTCCTTCATTTACCCGACATGCCAGGGCCGGAGGAGTAGGCGATGACGCCGCGCCGGGACGATGGTCAATTCGTGGCGGTCGACGAAGTTCCGTCGAAGGGACTGTCGCGTGTGTTCGATGCACCGTCTGAAATGCGCGCAGACCTGTCTGCACGTTTCGGGTATGTCGGCATTGCGGCGCTTCGGGCGGAGTTCGACCTGAAGCCGCTTGCTGGCGGCCCGATGATCCGTGTCAGGGGTGCTTTGACGGCACAGATTGAACAATCCTGTATCGTTACCGGCGAGCCGGTTGCCGAATCCGTGTCCAGCCGGTTTGAAATTGTCTTTGCCCCGCCCGGTATGGTCGAGGAAAACCTGGACCTTACGCTGTCGGATGCCGACCCGCCGGAGCCGTTCGGTCCGGACGGCAGCATCGACCTGGCGGAGCTTGCCGCGCAGCAGCTCACCCTGTCTGCGGAGGAATATCCACGTTTGGATGGGGTCGACCTGGAATCGGCCCTGAACGAAGTTCCCGACGGGCGAAAGTCAGGAATTGCAAAGCCCGGGGACGACAATCCGTTCGCCGCGCTGGCCCGATTGAAAACCGACGGAAAACCGGACTGAACTGGCCTTTTGAAGCTGGACGGGGGCACACGGAACCGGCGGAAAAAGCAGGTTGATCACGGACCCCAAAGACGGTATTACACGCGCCGCTTTGGAGGTTTCTCCATACACGATTGGAAAGTAGAGACAATGGCCGTTCCTAAGAGAAAAGTGACGAAGTCCCGCCGTGGCAACCGCCGGTCGCACGACGCGCTGTCGAAGCCGACATATCGCGAAGACCAGACCACCGGTGAAATGGTGCGCCCGCACCATGTCGACCTGAAGACCGGCATGTACCGTGGCCGCCAGGTGGTGGAGCCGAAGAGCGGTTTCTGATTGCGCGTCCCCGGTCCGGTGTCTGCCGTGGCCGGGAATTGCTGCACCTGTAACGGGCCCCTCGGGGCCCGTTCGGTATTGTTTGGACCGGAATCCTGTGCTTGCGTTCTGGTATGACGTCACGATGGCGGATTGGGCACGTTTCCCAGCGTCGGTCGGTAGGCGATGACGTGCGGCGGCCGTACCCTTCCTTGGTGCGGCCCTTAAAGGGGAAGGAAGCGTGGCCGAGGCGCTAATTATCGCGTTGGACGGTATGGGCGGGGATCACGCGCCAGGTATCGTCATTGACGGGGCGATCATCGCACTCGAACGCTATCCTAACGTCCGGTATCTTATCTATGGCGACGAACAGACGCTCCGCGCCCTGCTGGATAAACGGCCGGAGTTTCGGGATCGGTTTGAAATCCGCCATGCCGAACAGGTCGTCCAGAACACGGACAAACCGTCCTACGCCCTTCGTCACCTGAAACAATCCAGCATGCGCCTGGCGATTGATGCCGTCCGCGATGGTGAGGCGGAATGTTGCGTATCCGCAGGGAATACCGGTGCGCTTATGGCGCTTGCGATGTTCGGGCTCAAGACCCTGCCGGGCGTAAGTCGACCTGCGATCTGTTCGTTCTTTCCGACGAACAAGGGGGAAACCTGCATGTTGGACCTGGGCGCCAACGTAGAATGCAGCGCCCAGCATCTGGTTCAGTTTGCGGTCATGGGGGAAGTTTTTGCCCGAACCGTCATGGGGATCCAGAAGCCGACCGTTGGGCTTCTGAATATCGGGACGGAGGAACTCAAGGGGCGCGACGAAATCCGCGAAGCAGCGTCCCTGTTGCGCGACAGCCCGCTTCCGCTGGAGTTCGCGGGGTTTGTAGAAGGGGATGGCATTGCCGCAGGGGTGGTGGATGTGGTCGTCACCGACGGTTTTACCGGCAATGTCGCGCTGAAGACGGCGGAAGGAACCTCGCGCCTTATCAGCACCTTCCTGAAACAGGCCTTTCAGTCGAGTTGGGTGGCAAAGATCGGCTATCTGTTCGCGCGGCAATCCATGGCCAAACTTCGGTATCGCGTCGACCCGCGCCGCTATAACGGGGCCGTGTTGTTGGGCCTCAACGGAATCGCGGTAAAAAGTCACGGCGGTACGGACAAGATTGGTTTCGCCAACGCGATCGGCGTAGCATTCGACATGTGTACCCATGGCTTCATCGCAAAGATGAAGGCTGATTTTGAAACGCTCGGATCGTCGCAGGATGTTCCGGAACAGGCCAAGGCGCAGGTATCGTGATCCGTCAAAGCATTATTCGGGGTGTCGGCGCTTACCTGCCGGAACGGGTTCTTTCGAACGACGAACTGTCGCGAACGGTCGACACGTCCGATGAATGGATTCGCCAGCGGACCGGCATCGCACGCCGCCACATCGCGGCCCCCAACGAAACAACAACGGACCTGGCCTGTGAGGCCGCGCAGCGCGCATTGGAACATGCCGGTGTTCGGGCGGAAGACGTGGACCTGGTGGTGCTTGCCACGACCACGCCGGACAACACCTTTCCGGCCACTGCCACGCGCGTCCAGGCGCGACTGGGCATCACCAAGGGGCCGGCTTTCGACATACAGGCTGTATGTACCGGTTTTCTTTATGCCCTGACCCAGGCCGACAACATGATCCGGCTGGGCCAGGCGGATTGCGCACTGGTCATCGGGGCTGAAATTTACAGCCGTATCCTCGACTGGCAGGATCGCGGCACCTGTGTTCTGTTCGGGGACGGATCCGGCGCCGTGGTCCTGAAGGCGGCCGAAAATGGTGCCGACGCGGGTCGGGGCGTTATGCGGACGGTATTGGGCGCCGACGGTCGGTACTACGACAGTCTTTACGTCGATGGCGGACCTGCGACGACACAGACTGCCGGTCATGTCCGCATGCAGGGGCAGGAAGTCTTTAAACATGCGGTCGACCGCATGTCGCGGCTTGTATCCAAATTGTTGGAGGAAGAGGGGCTTTCCGTCGCCGACCTGGACTGGGTGGTGCCGCATCAGGCCAATATCCGCATCATCAACAAGGTTGGGGAGCGGCTTGGCGTCGATAAGGACAAGGTCGTCATTTCGTTGGAAGAACACGCCAATACTTCTGCAGCCACGATACCGCTTGCCATGGACCACGCGGTTCAGCGGCAGCTTTTCAAGCCGGGTGATCTGGTCGGCCTCACTGCCATGGGTGGCGGGTTTACCTGGGGCGCAGCTTTGGTTCGCTGGTGACCCCCAGCAGCGACTCACGCGATTCTTTTAGGGTTACTACAAACGCGCTAGTTGACGCCGATCAGGGTCGGAGATACCCTGCACGGCGTAATACTTTGAAATAGTTGGGGGAGTCGATGATATGGCGGGAAAAACCGTTACCCGCGCTGAACTGGCAGATGCCGTTCATCAGGAACTTAATCTGTCTCGAGTCGATTCCGCGGACCTGGTCGAAGCAATTTTGGCAGAGATGGCTGACGCCCTTGTCGGTGGTGAACAGGTAAAGATATCATCCTTCGGAAGTTTCTCTGTCCGGCAAAAGGGGCAGCGGGTCGGGCGCAATCCCAAGACGGGGGAAGAGGTGCCGATCCTGCCGCGCAAGGTCCTCGTCTTCAGGCCCAGTCATGTACTGAAAAACCGGATCAACGACTAATCCTCACACAGTAAATTTTTTGAAGTTTCAATTTATTATCGTCAGGTCTTAATCGATGGACGAAAGTTCGGATCCGGACAATTCCGACAAATCCAACGACGCGTTTCGCACGATCGCGGAGGTTTCGGACCTGTTGGATGTACAGCAGCATGTGCTTCGGTTCTGGGAAACAAAGTTCAGTCTGATCAAGCCAATGAAGCGTGCGGGCGGCCGCCGGTACTACCGTCCCGACGATGTGCGTCTGTTGCAGGTGATCAAACGCCTTCTGCATGAGGAAGGTTATACAATCCGCGGGGTCCAGAAGATTCTGCGCAAGCATGGGAAAAAGGCGGTCCTGGACTGGGGGGAAGATGGCAGTGTCCTGCCGCCGCCGGAACAGGACATGCAGGCGACACGGATCAAACAGGCCGCCGCGCCGGAACTGGAAAGCCTGCGGTCTTTGCGCCGGGACCTGGAAGGGGTGCGTGAACTCCTGAAAAGCAAGGGCTGAGTCACTGATTTTTCTTTTTTCCTTCCATCATGGTTACCAGAAGAATTGCATGGACCCTGCTTAGGCACTATTAGAGGGGCCGCAGCGCAAATTGTCGGAGCGTAGCGCAGCCTGGTAGCGCACCATACTGGGGGTGTGGGGGTCGTAGGTTCAAATCCTGCCGCTCCGACCAATGCGAACAAGTGGGCGGAAGGTCTGTACCTTCCGCCCACTTATTTTTTGTGTGTCACGCGCGCCGACTGCCCGCGACGGAATTTTCCCGCCTGGGTCGTCCATATCCTTGAACTCGATGGTCCTTGGCCGATGAAGGTTGATGACCGTGGCCGGATTCCCCCATACTTCAACCGGGTGGATCAAGGGAGGTACGGATTTCATGGCGCATGTCTGCATACGCTCGGTCTTTGCCGGAACGGTGCTGGCGGCTATGTCGCTGTTCTGGGGCATGCAGGACGCCCATGCCGCGCGTCGGGCGCTTATCATCGGCAATGCGCAGTATGAAAACGCGTCGCCGTTGGCGAATCCGGAAAACGATGCGACCGACCTTGCGGCCCGCCTGTCGGAAATCGGGTATGAGGTTCATGGCGGCGGCGCACAACTGAACCTGCGGCGCCGCGACATGGCAGCCGCCGTTCGCGATTTCACCAACAGTCTGGATGAAGGCGATATCGCCATTTATTACTATGCCGGTCATGGGGTTGCCCACAACGGCACGAACTACCTGATCCCCGTGGATGATGGCGGGATCGAATTCTCCGATGACCTTCCGGATTATGGTTATGCCGCATCGTCCATTCTGCAGCGACTGGCGGGGCGGCAGGGCGTGACTGGCGTCGTCATCCTGGATGCCTGCCGCAACAATCCCCTTCCTGCGCGCGAAGGGTCGCGTTCATCCGGCCGTGGGCTAAGCGACATGGAAACGCCCCCGGGCGTTTCCGCGTTCATCCTCTATTCCGCGGCAAAGGGGCAGGTCGCGTCGGATGGGGACGGACGAAACAGCCCCTTTACCGCAGCGCTTCTTGGCGCGTTGGAGACACCGGCACGGGAAATCGACGACATCATCTATGATGTCTCCTATTCCATGCGGCTTCAGTCCGAAGGGCGTCAGGTCCCTTGGGCGGAGTTTGCCTTCGCTGGCCGTTCGGTACCGACGTTGATCGATCTGCCCGCCGAAGGCGACACCGCGGGCGATGATGTCGGTACCGTTTCTTCGTCGGCACCTGTGGCGGTTGCGACCGACATTTCAGAAACGGTCTGGTCCGGCATTTCTGCGTTGGAAGATGCCTCGGCACGTTACGGCGCCATGGTCGGTTTCGTCGCGCAGTTCCCGGACAGTGCCCACGTTCCGGAGGCACAGACATTTATCGCGGAGTTCGAGGCGACGGCGACGCGGCATGTGATCGCCCAAAGGTCCTTGGAAAATGATCAGCCCGCTGACAATGCTCCACAATTGAACGAAGACGGCAAGGAAGAAGAGACGGCGGATCAGACAACCGCCGATGCGGCCGCGACGGCCGATAGCAGCGCGGCGGATGCGGATGAACTAGGGGCCGCAGAGCAGCTTTCCTCAGCGAATGTCGAAATCCTGCCGGTGACGCGCGGCCCGATAGAGGAACAAGGCGCACCTTTCTACGAAACGATCGAACTGATAACCGACTTCCGGCCGGACCCACAGGTCTATTACCTGGAAGCGGGCGGTTTCGAAGACGCATCCTATCTGGGGGATGGCTGTGTCGGCTATGTGGCAAGCCAGGCGGATTTCGTCATCGACTATCAGGCAGGAAACTTCCCGTTCTACATATCCGCGGCCAGCGACGAAGACACGGTTCTGGTCGTGCGTGACCCGGGCGGCGCATGGCACTGCAGCGATGACTTCCTGGGTGCCCATCCCGCCGTGGGTTTCGACAACCCGCAATCCGGCGCCTATCGCGTCTGGGTCGGTACGTTCGAACGGTCGGGCAACTTCCCGGACACGAAACTGATCCTCTCCGAGATTGAGCCTCTTTATTGAGCCAATGAACCGCAATTGAGACCAAGACAATGTCCCATATCCTCAAACGTCCCTTCATTTCCCTGTTGCTGGCAGGCGCGCTGACCGCGCTTCCGTTCACGGTGCAGGCCAAACAGGTGACGCAACCGGCAGGCCAGCCGCCGACGCTGCTTGATCTGGGGCAATCGATTGACGAGCCATTCTGCGAGGACAGCGCCCGCGTCATGGGGGGATGTACGATTTCGATCGAAGACTTTCCCTGGATGGTGTCGCTTGGCGATGCCCATTCCACATCGCGCCATGACGGGCATTTCTGTGGCGGAACGGCGATTGCCGACCGCTGGATACTGACGGCGGCGCATTGCGTCGACGGCGGAACGCTGGCGAACAGCATTGCGGTTTATGCCGGGTCGGCCAGCCTGGACGGGGGCGGACGCATTGTTGATGTCGCGCGGATTTTCACGCATCCGGGGTACGGCGGTGTCGGGATCCATGACATTGCCTTGCTGGAACTGATCAGCGACATCGGCGTTGAAACCGTGCGTCTGGCTGCCGCCGGGGACGTGGCTGAACAGGCGGGCACCGACGCGGTGATTACCGGGTGGGGGCTGACGCCGCCACCTCAGGTTGTTCTGGGCCAGGGGAACCTGACGGTAGCCGAACGTCAGCGCAGCAATGCGCCTTCGGGATGGGAGATATCGCGCGTTCTGTTGGGTGGCGCGGTTCCGGTGGTCAATTCGTCCCTGTGTGATGACGAGGGGACAACCGTCGTCTGTGCCGGCTTTGAGGAGGCGCGGGCCGACGCCTGTCGCGGGGACAGTGGCGGTCCCCTGCATGGCATTGTCGACGATGAATATATCCAGATCGGTTTGGTCAGTGGCGGCAACTATTGTCACCAGGACGGGGACCATTACGGAACCTATACGCGTGTGTCGGCCTATGCCGACTGGATCGCGTCCGTCCAGGCCGGTGAGGTGGCAGAAGTCACCGTCGAGCCGGACCTTAATCTTCAGCCGACTTTCGGCGCGGAAATCCTGCAGGCCGGGTTTTCTCCTGACCCGTTCCAGGTCGAAATTCGCGCCGGCGGCAGCCTGGATGCAGCGACGCTGGGGCAGGGATGTGCCGGGCATATTGCCCAGGCACCGGACTATATCGTCTATTACAAGGGGAACGACGGCGGGATGTTCAGCCTTTTCGTCGAAGGTGATGCGAATACGACTTTGGCGGTGAACACCCCCGACGGAACCTGGCAATGCAGTGCCGAAGACGGGCAGGGGCACAATCCCGCGATCACATGGCCCGCCGCGGAACCGGGACGCTATGCCGTCTATATCGGCACGGTGGATCCGGTCGAAAACCGGAACTATCCGTCGGTACAGCTCTTAGCGTCACATAGCAGAGACGGCCGTGGATAACGGAATTTCGGTGTCGTCACGATATCTTCAAATGTCCGCCATTCCATAGTCACACGAGTCCGGGAAAAACCGCGCGGCAACCGGGAAGCATTGGACGCGGCCCGGAACCCTTACCGGCCCCGTCGCGCAATCGGTCCCACCGAAACCCGCGTCGGGGTCGGACCAATTTCCGGCGGTATTCCGGTTCATTGTGCGGAAATCCTGTCCTATCCTCTAAGTCATTCGCGGCACGACAGGACAGAGGGCAGAAATCATGACGGACACGCCGACGCACTGGACGCAGTTCGGAAGCCTGTATGACCTGCAGGACCCTCGCCCGTATTTTCGGGGTGTGGCGACGGCGGACTACCGGATGCCGAGTGTCGCAGCAGACCTTATTAAACGTCTGGCGCCGCTGCTGACGGCGCGGCCCCGCCCGTCCGGCAATGGTGGGCTGGGTTTGAACGCAATAGATTTTGCCTGCGGGTATGGTGCGGTCGGAACCTGTCTTCGCCGTAATATGACCATGGCCGATTTGTGCGAATACTATTCCCGGGACGGTGACCCCGAACAGGATCGGGATCGGTTGCCGCCGATTGATGTGTCGCGAAGGGGGCTGATCGGTATTGCCGGTATCGATATTGCCGGTGTCGCGCTTCAGTACGCGATTACGACCGGCGCGTGCGATCATGTGTTTGCGACCGATGTGCTGTCGGACCCGATTTCCGGCGACCTGGCGGAGCATATTCTGTCCGCGGACCTGATTTTGGAAAGCGGGGCCCTGGGGCATCTGGTCGCCCCGGCCATGTCGAACCTTCTGGCGGTGGGCGGCCGTCCATGGTTGGTCATTTGTCCGCGGCCGCGTATCGACGTCAGTGCCATCGCGGACGCCATCGCACCGCACGGCTATGTCCTTCACACCATTGCGACAAAGGTCCGCTACCGCAGGCCTTTTTCCGACGGCGAGCTGCAGGATGAAATTCAGGAAGCTGCCGCGCACGGCCTGCCGGAGGCGGACGTTCTGACCAATGGGTATTTTCGTGTCGACCTGCGCCTTGCCCTGCCGCGGGAAGAAATAATTGAACCAGTCCACTCCGCCCTGGCGGACTGGGACCACGACAGCATCTGACGACGGCTAGTCAGTCGTGCCGATCAGCGACTGGAAAACGGCATTCAGATCCCGGGTCAAATTCCCTTCGCCAACGGCGAGCCCTTCCCGTCGGGGATCCGCGCCGCCGATCAGGAAGCCACCGGCAAGCTCTACCCCGTGCAGGCCACTTGTCATGGCGCGGCGCTGAACTTCGTAACCTTGTTCCGATAAAAGGGGTTCCAGGCGGTCTAGCTGTGTGTGGTCTTCCAGTTCCATTGCGCCGTTTCTATTCAGGTAATGGGGCAGGTCGATCGCTTCCTGAATCGACAGGTCCCAATCCAGGACGCCGACCAGAGCCTGTGCCACATAACCGATGATCCGGCTGCCGCCAGGTGAACCGATGGCAAGGCGCGGAGCCCCGTCCGGTCCGAACACAATGGTCGGCGCCATGGAACTGCGCGGGCGTTTCAGCGGTTCGTACCGGTTGGCAACCGGTCGGCCTTCGCGGGTGTCGGACCAGGCGAAGTCGGTCAGTTGGTTGTTCAACAGGAACCCGCGCACCATCAGGCGAGAGCCGAACCCGTTTTCGATGGATGACGTCATGGATGCGACGTTGCCGTTCCGGTCAACCGCCACCAGATGGGTGGTAGACGGCAGTTCCGGCGTCAGATCGGGCGCAAGGTCCAGAAAAGCCCTGTCGCCGGTTGGGTTGCCCGGTCGGCGCGGTGGTTTTGTTGCGTGGCTGAAATCCATCGTGCCGGCGCGTCGGGCCAGGTATGGGACCGCCAGCATTTCCGCCAGGGGAACGCTGACGAAGTCACTGTCGGCGACGAATTGGTTCCGATCTGCAAACGCAAGGCGCATTGCCTCCCCAAACAGTCGGGCCGCATCCAGCGTCATCGGGCCGTAGTCTCCGATGTTCCGGTCCGAATATTCGAGCAGGCCCAGGATCTGAAGAACCGTTGACCCGCCGGAAGACGGCGGCGGCATGCCGCACACGCGGTATATGCGATAGTGAAGACACAGATTTCCCCGTCGCACGGCCTCGTAACGGGCCATATCCTGCGTGGTGAGTGCGCCCGGGTTGCGTTCGGCCCCCTGAACGGCGGCGGCGATGTCCGCTGCTATCTCCCCTTCATAGAATGCATCAGCACCACTAACCGAAATTTCACGGAACGTCGCCGCAAGATCGGGGTTGGTAAGGACCGTTCCAACAGGGTGCGGCGTGCCGGCTTCATCGTAGAAGTAGCTGGCAGCCGGTTCGATTTCGTTCAGATAGGGCGTGTCACCCAGAAGGCCATGCAGACGCACGCTTACCGGGAATCCGTTTTCCGCCAGTTCGATCGCAGGGCCGAACAGGGTCGTCCAGGGGGTTGAGCCATGATCGCGATGTGCCATCTCAAGCATGCGCAGGAGACCTGGCACACCAACCGATGCGCCACCAGTCAATGCGTCCGCAAATGAACGGAATTCACCGTTTTCGTCACGGACATAGTCGCCTGATCCGTCTTCGGGCGCGGTTTCCCGCCCGTCATAGGAAAAAAGTTCCTGACCGGCCTCGTCCCAATAGAGCAGGAACCCGCCGCCGCCAATGCCGGAACTTTGCGGTTCCACCAGATTCAGGACCAATTGCGCCGCGATGATTGCGTCAATGGCACTGCCACCATCATCCAGGACCGCCGCCCCTACCTGTGATGCGACGGGATGGGCTGCGACCATCATATAGTCGCGGGCATAGACCGGTCCTTGCTGACCTTCGACGATAAAAAGATCTGACCCGGCGTCGGCGGACACCGAAGGGGTTGGGGGTTCCGGCGCAATGGCCTCCGGTTCCGGGGGTGCGGGTTCGGCGTTATCCGCCGTTTCGGAATCGGTCGCGCTGGCGGAGGAGGGGGCAGTTTCGGTGCTGGCGGGCGGTGCCATTGCTTCCACCGGGGGATTTTCGCCCGGGTTGCCGAACAGCCATTGCAGGGCACCACCGCCCAATATCACAACACAGCCGATCGCAACGGCCCCAAGAACGGCCCTTATCAGGCCGGCGGGGGTAGGGGCGTCAGGCACCGAGGCCCCGCATACTGTCGGCGGATGTGTTGTCCACGATTTTCCGCCCCCGTTCCGTCAGTTTACAAACCAGCCAGTCCGGTTTCATGGGATTGTTGAACCAAGGTTCCGCCCAGCCCTGTTCGATACAGCTTCGGACCGTCCTGTCGCTGATCCGCTGCCCTTCCCGGTCGAACAGGGGAAGTTTGCCGCCGGGCTGGCGCAAACCGCGCTGAAGATAGGCAAGCTGGACCTTTGTCGGGCGTGCGCCGCCCCGTGTGGGTGCCGGTCTGACGTCCTTCAAGGTGATGATCTTTTCCTTCCGTGCCCCCATAAACACCTTCCCTGCATCCGCCCCACCGAATGTTCCGGATTATGGTAAGGGACGATGGCGCAAAAGGGCAAGGGTGCACTGACGCGCGAAATGCGCCGGGTCAGCCGGAAAGCGGCGTTCCAAGTTCGCCGGCCAGGTCCTGAATGAACTGCCAGGCGACCCGGCCCGAACGTGACCCGCGGGTGACAGTCCATTCCACGGCCTTCGGGCGCCAGACCTCTTCGTCGATCGGCAGGCCATAGGCTTCGACATAGCCACGGATCATGGCGAAATAGGTATCCTGATCGCAGGAATGGAAGCCGAGCCACAATCCGAAGCGGTCGGACAGGCTGACCTTTTCTTCAACCGCTTCCGCCGGGTTTATGGCAGTCGAGCGTTCATTTTCTATCATGTCGCGGGGCATCAGGTGGCGCCGGTTCGACGTGGCATAGAAAAGAACATTTTCCGGACGGCCTTCGATCCCACCCTCCAGCACGGCTTTGAGCGATTTATATGCCGCATCCTGTCCGTCGAAAGACAGGTCGTCACAGAATAGGATGAAGCGCCGGTCCAGTGTCCGAAGCAGGTTCAGAAGCGTCGGCAGGGTGATCAGATCCTCGCGATGCAGCTCCACCAGGGCAACATTCGCACCGGTCTCGGCATTGATTGCGGCGTGGGCCGATTTCACCAGCGAACTCTTGCCGGCGCCGCGTGCGCCCCATAGAAGGGCATTGTTTGCCGGCAGTCCTTTGGCAAAGCGTCGCGTGTTCTCAACCAACTGATCACGTTGCAGATCAATACCTTGGAGTAACAGAATGTCGATCCGATTCACCGAAGGCACCGGAACGACACGCATGCTTTCGGGATGCCAGACAAATGCGTCCGCATCGCCGACCTCGAACGCCGAAACACTTGGCGGCGCCAGACGGTCCAGCGCGTCGGCGATACGTTCCAACAATTTCCCGTAATCCGTTTCAGACATTCGATTTTCCGGCCTGATCGTTCCCCGATGTTGTGGTTGGATTGCCGCAACGGGCGGGCTTTGGCAAGTCCGGTCATTTCCACGCCCTGACGGTCGGTTATCGCGGCATTGCACTTTCGCCGCGCGTCCGTATAGTCCCCGGCGGATTCGGGACGGCTGCGCGGTGGCGCGGTTCGTCTGCCATATTTTACTAGGAGTTCGAAGATGCTGATTTCCCCTGCTTACGCACAAGACGCCGCAGCGGCGGCCGGCGGCGGCCTTTTGGAACTGTTCCTTCCGCTGGTGCTGATTTTCGTTATTTTCTACTTCCTTCTGATCCGTCCGCAGCAGAAGCGCCAGAAAGAACACCAGGCGAAGCTGGCGTCGGCCCGCCGCGGCGACAAGGTCGTGCTGGGCGGCGGCATGATGGGTACCGTCACCAAGGTTGTCGACGACGGTGAAGTTAAGGTGAAAATCGCTGATAACGTTGAAGTCACGGTGCTGAAGCACACGCTGATGGACGTGATTTCCAAGACGGAACCGGCCAAGGACGCACCCAAGGACAAGAAGGGTAAGTCTGCGGAAACTTCCGACGACAGTGACAGCGAAGAAAAGAAGGGCTGATCTTTCCGCCTATTGCCGAAAGTTCCAACAGCCAAACCGGACCGACCTGAATGCTGCAGTTTCCCGCCTGGAAAAAAAGTCTGATCGCGATCGTTGCCCTGTTGGGCATTCTATACGCCTTGCCGAATGTCATCGGGTCATTCGCGCCGTTCAGCGGTTATCCGACCTGGGCGCCGGGCAAGCCGATGAGCCTGGGGCTGGACCTGCGCGGCGGGGCACACCTGTTGGTTCAGGTGCGCGTCGATGAGGTCGTGGCGGAACGCATGGCTTCGACCGCCGACGGCATTCGTGCGGAACTGCGCGAACAACGCGTTCGCGCAAGCCAGTTCGATGTCGCGCCGGAACGTCTGACGATCGCGTTTTCAATCCGTGAGGCGGAAAACGCGGAGGCAGCGCTGGAAGCCGCACGCGAGGCCGCCCCGGAATACGAGATCGAACAGACCGGCGATACGCAAATCCGCCTTACGCTGCCGGAAACGGAAGTCACGACGATCCATCAGCAAACGATGTCGCAGTCGCTTGAGGTCGTGACGCGGCGCGTCAATGCGCTGGGGCTGACGGAACCGACGATCCAGCAGCAGGGAACGAACCGTATCCTGATCCAGGTGCCGGGCCTGGACGATACCGATGAATTGAAGGCGATCCTGAATACACAGGCGCGCCTGACCTTCCATCTGGTAGACCAGGAACGGCTTGGCTCCGCACTGGCCGCCGGCCGGGCACCACCGGGCTTTCTGTTGCTTCCGTCGGTTGAACAGGACGCGGACGGTGCGCCGTTGCGTCAGTATCTTGTTTCGCGACAGGTCTTCGTGTCGGGTGAGAACCTGAACAATGCCCAGGCGACGTTCCAGCAGGGTCAGCCGGTCGTTGCCTTTGCTTTCGATACAGTCGGCGCACAGCGTTTTGGCCGTGCGACACAGGAAAATGTCGGCCGCCTGATGGCTGCTGTCCTGGACGGCGAAGTGGTCAGCGCCCCGCAGATCCGCGAACCGATCCTGACGGGTGAGGGGATCATTACCGGCAGCTTCACATTGCCCGAAGCGCAAGACCTGGCGCTTCTACTGCGGGCCGGTGCACTTCCTGCCCAGATGGATACGGTCGAAGAACGAACCGTTGGGCCGGGCCTGGGGCAGGATTCAATCGATGCCGGCAGTCTGGCCAGCATTATCGGCCTGATCCTGGTCGTGGTCTATATGTCGATCAGCTACGGCCGCTTCGGGATCTATGCCAATATTGCGCTGATCCTGAATCTGATCCTGATCATCGGTATCCTGTCGGCCCTGGGCGCGACGCTGACCCTTCCGGGAATTGCCGGTATCGTGCTGACGGTCGGCATGGCAGTTGACGCGAACGTGCTGATTTTCGAACGCATCCGGGAAGAAGCCGGACTTGGCCGCACAGTCCTGAACGCGATCGAAGCAGGCTATCAGCGGGCGCTGACCACCATCATTGACGCGAACCTGACCACCTTGATCGCAGCGGTTTTGCTGTTTGCATTCGGTTCCGGGCCAATCCGCGGTTTTTCCATTACGCTTTCAATCGGGCTGGTTACGTCCATGTTCACGGCCATTATGGTGACGCGCTTCCTTGTCGTGAATTACGTCCGCACGAAGCGACCGACCGAATTGCCGATTGCGGCGAAAGTGACACCCATTACCGGCGCGGGGGAGGCGTAAGACAATGCTTTTGCGGATTATCCCCGATGATACGAATTATAATTTTGTTGGCCGACGGACCCTGGCCTTTGCGTTTTCTGCGCTTTTGATTGTTGCGTCCATAGCCTTGTTCGGCACGCGCGGCCTGAACCTGGGTATCGATTTCCTGGGGGGAACCCTGATCGAAGTCGAAACCGTGGACGGCACCGGGGTCGAGGATTTCCGCGATGCACTGGGCGGGCTTGGGCTTGGTGACGTTCAGATCCAGGAATTCGGTGCGCCCAATGACCTTTTGATCCGTATCCAGCGTCAGCCGGGTGGCGATACGGAACAACAGCAGGCTCTGGCTCTGGCACAGGATGCAATCGACCACATGGTGGTGGAAGAACGCCGTACGGAAGTGGTTGGTCCGACCATTGGCGAAGAACTGAAGATGGCGGCGATCTATGCCATATGTTTCGCGCTGGGAGCCATCCTGATCTATATCTGGTTCCGGTTTGAATGGCAGTTTGGAATTTGCGCCATTGTCGCCCTGACGCACGATGTCATCGCGACCATTGGCCTTTTCGCGCTGTTCCAGCTTGAGTTCAATCTGGCGACTGTCGCGGCCATCCTGACCATCGCGGGCTATTCGATCAACGATACGGTCGTCGTGTTCGACCGCGTCCGGGAAAAAATCCGTAAATACAAAACGATGCCGTTGGAAGAACTGTTCAATCGCGCCGTAAACAAGACATTGTCCCGAACGCTGATGACCTCCATCACCACCCTGATCGCACTGGTGTCGCTTGCGGTCTTTGGTGGCGATGTTATTCGCGACTTTTCCATCGCGCTGATCTGGGGTGTGGTGATCGGGACCTATTCGTCGATCCTGGTTGCGGTGCCGCTCCTTTTGTATCTGGAACCCCATCGGGGTGAGGAAGTGGGTGCCGGCGAACAGGAAAGCGCCTGACCGGAAACCGCCCCGCCCATGCGGGGCAGGAGCAGACATTGGATATCACGCCCAGCGTCCCGGAAAGCCGACTTCTGATCGATTCATATGGTCCGGGGCGATTTACCGTGCGCGGGCAGGTCTATCATGGGCCGATCCTGATTACACCGACACGTGTCGCCGAATGGCCGGTCGGCGCGATTGGTGACCTCAGCAGCCAAGATATCCTTGCCATCCGGACCCAGGATCCATCCGTTGAAATCACGTTGATCGGAACTGGCGCCCGCATGGCGATGCTGCCTTCCGCACTTCGCCAGGAATTGCGCGATGCCGGTTTGCCGGCGGATCCGATGGACACAGGGGCTGCGTGCCGGACCTTCAATATCTTGATGACCGAAGGTCGTTTGGCCGGCGCGGCATTGTTGCCGGTCGAAACCGACTAGGCATCAACTCTGTCGATTGGACGGCAGGCGCAGCGTAGCGGTCGTGCCGACCCCGACGGTACTTTCCAGCATCAGGTCACCGCCATGCTGCCGGGCCAGCTCACGCGCCAGCGGCAGGCCCAGCCCGGTCCCTTCCTTGGCAAGTCGGACGGCATCACGGGACCGCTCAAACGGGACAAAGACAAGTTCCATTTCATCTTCGGGGATTCCGCTTCCGGTGTCCCGAACGGCGATGTCCACAAATTCGGCATAACCGGCTACCCGAATTTCGATCGTGCCGCCCGGGTCCGTATGCTTCACGGAATTCGACAGCAGATTGACCATAATCTGGTGAATCCGTCGTGCGTCCGCTTCGATCGGCGGCAGGTTCTTCGGGATGGAGACAGAGATTGACAGCCCCGCATTGTGCATCCTCTGTTCCAGAAGATGCAGGCACTGTGAGATCACGATCTGAAGATCCAGCAGTTCCAGGGAAAGGGACAGTTTTCCTGCATCCATTTTCGCGATCTCGAGAATATCGTCGATCAGTTTAAGGAGCATGTCCGCGCTGTTCGCGATTGTCGCGATATAGTCCTTGTATCTTTCGTTTTCCAACGGCCCGAATGTTTCCTGACGGATCATGTCGGAAAAGCCGATGATGCTGTTCAGCGGTGTGCGCAACTCGTGGCTCATATTAGCCAGAAAACGGGACTTCGACCGGTTTGCGCGTTCGGCATTGTCCTTTGCCTCAAGCGTGCTTGTTTCCGCCCGTTTGCGCTGTGTGATTTCCTGGACTGTTCCTTCGTAGAACAGCGGGTTTCCGTCCTGGTCGCGGACCAGGTAGGCGGTTTCCTCTATCCAGATCCGTTCCCGCGTCCTGTGCCTAAAGATTTCGGATTCGAAGTTCTCCAGAATTCCCTTTTCTTCCAGCTCCCGTTTGAAATCTTCGCGTCGGGTCGGCTCGACATACCATTCCTTGGCGATGTCCTTGACGCTGGTAAGGTGATCCTCTTCGCTTACAAAACCATTCAGCTTCCACAGGGCGGGATTGGACCGCAACTGGCGTCCGTCCAGCGATGACCTATAAATGCCGATCGGCATGTTCTCGAACATGCGCCGGTAGTCCTCTTCCGCCTGTGCCAGACGGTCTTGCGTGTCTTTCAGCTCGGTAACGTCCGTCAGGGACCCGGTGTATCCAATGATGTTGCCATCATCATTGAAATTGGCGGCACCTTTTTCGCTGACCCATATTTTCGTACCGTCCGGTCGTCGTATACGAATAAGAAACGAATCCACATTCTGATATTTTTCAACCTTTCCACGAAAGCGCCGGATATCCTCCGGGTCTTCATAGAAATCATGAATGGTCAGTCCGGATTCCTTCAATGCGTCTACCGAATCAAACCCCAGAAGTTCCGCAAGTGCCTGATTGGCAAAAACGATGACCCCCGACACAGACGTCTCGTACAGCCCGATGCCGGCGTTTTCCACCGTGCGTTGGAGGGATGTCAGCAGTTCCGCATCCGTCCTGCCCCCCGGATTTTCGCGTTTTGCCATCGATACGTACCGTGTCGACGATTGTTTTACGTAACCTGTTGCCGACATTACTGAGAACCGGTCACGTTGCCAAACGCTCTTGCATTGGCCGTGGCTATCGCGTTCTCTCGCGCTCATGAGAAACGGCAAATCCGCAATCAAAGAAACGCCCGCAGACCTGGCTGAAGCGGTTACCCGCAACAGCGCGTCCACCCTTTGGTTCGTGGGGCGGTTTCTTTCCGAACCGAAGCGGCGTCTGTTCGAAGCGTCCTATGCGACGATGCGGGTTATAGACGATTTCGTGGACGATGATTTCCTGAACCGACCGGAAAAAGAACGTCGGAACGGACGGGCGGATGCAGAAAACTTCATCCGCGGGTGGCGGGACCAGGCCGATGCGGCGCTCAACCAGCGGGGGCGGCTTTCGCCTAACCATCCTCACGCTCCGCTGTTCACTGCGCTTGCAGATGCGGCAAACGGCGGGGACCTTCCTGTTGCGCCGTGGCAGGCGCTTGCACGTGCGATGCTGTCGGATGTTCGGGAGGAACTGCTCGTCGACTGGGACGACTTCTATGCCTATTGCGACGGGGCTACGGTCGCGCCAGCATCGGTATTCCTGCATGTGCTGCAGGCACACGACAATGATGGGCTGAAGGCTGGATTGTCGGGGGATGAATTGGCCCAACAGGCCCGGGACATGGCCTTGTTCTGTTACCTAACCCACATTCGGCGGGATTTTGCGAAAGATGTTGCGCGGGGCGGTCAACTGGTAACCCTTCCGCAGCAGTTGCTATCACGGCATGGGCTGGCGCGAAATGACCTTGGCGCGACACCGGACAGCGGACTTCCGGTGCTGTTTGAACTGGGGCACCGTGCAGAGGTCCATAGGGCTACGGCCCGCAAGGTGGCCGATGACTTGTTGCCGGACCTCGGCTTGCGGGAAAGGACCGTCCTGGACACGTTACTGTCTCTGTATGAGGCGATGCACCATAATCTGTCCGAGACGCCGCTTCCGGAACCCACGGTCGTATCCCGCTGGACCGAAACATTGCGCACAAAGGCCCTGTCGGCCCTGGGAGCCATCGGCCCGTGAGCACCGCATCCGCTGCCGACGACCATGCCTATTGCGCAGACCTCGTCCGGAACGGCGACCCGGACCGATTTGCATGCCTTATGCTGGCCCCCGCAAAGGCACGGGCGAACCTGTGCGCGCTTTATGCCTTCAATCTGGAGGTCTCCAGAACCCGAGAGGCAGTCCGTGAGGCCCTGCTGGGTGAAATCCGTCTGCAATGGTGGCGCGATGCCATTGGCGAATGTTTCGACGGCACGCCGCGGCGCCATCAGGTCGTCCAGCCGCTGAAAATGGTGATTGATGCGGCCGGCCTGCCGCGGGACATGCTGGAAAGGGTTGTCGATGCACGTGCGGCCGACTTGTACCCCGAACCGCCGGCAAATGCCGCAGCGCTGGAAAAATATATCGAGGAAACCGGCGGACTGATCGGTGTGCTTGCGACGCGTTGTGTTCTGGGCCGCGACATAGGCGAAGGGCAGCTTTCCGCGGCGCATCTTGTGGGGCGCGCATGGGCATGGACGGGAATGGCGCGCGGCCTGATCGCGTTGTATCGACAGGGGCGCCATATCGTGCCGCCTGACATCATAGCCGCGTATCCTGGTTGGCAGGACGAACTGGACACCGGCCAGGTCGGGAAAGGTGTACGCACGGTCGTTCGGCATTTCTCAGAACAGGCGAAAAGCTGTCTTTCGGACTGGCGGATGGTGAAATCCGACGCGGGCAACCCGGCGGACTTGCATGTAAACGGTATCGCCATTCTGGCGTCGCGTTACCTGCGCCGTCTTGAAAAGGCGGGCTATGATCCGTCAAAGCCCGGTTGCGCGCAAATGGGGGCCGGGGCGCGGGCATGGCACTTGCTGCCCGTCGGTCTGCGATCGGGAAGCTAGATCAGACCGTCGGACTGGCGTTCACGGTTTATGACATTGACGCCGTCAATATAGGTATAGTTCCGAACCGTGCGATCCGGGTCCGAAAGCCGTCCCTGTTCAGTCATCAATGAAACCGCTTCTTCCAATACGAATTTGCTGACCCCGCGAACCCTGTTGCTGTTCAGCGCCCAGGACACCGGAACCCAAACGACTTCCGGCAGTTCACCCACCGCGCGGGGGGATCCGTGCAGATAGGCGCCATCGCATAAGAAAAACCGTGTGTCGAAACGGATGGGCGATTCAGCCGGTGTGATGGCTCTGGCGACATAGTGAAGTTGATTCAGCGGTATCGAAATGCCGGCAGCGTTTACTGCCTCCAGGAACGCGTTACCGTCTTTGTGGGTAATATTCGCGGCAGGCCGCCCGATCAGGGCGTCCGTTTCTTCCCATGTTTCCCTGAGTGCGGTCGCGATTAAACGATGGGGGGACCCGATACATTCGGCGATTTCCGCGTCCTGTTCTTCCGTCGCACCGCCCGGAAAAACATAGACGCCGGGCATGAAACGCGCGGTGTCGCGCCGTCTGCCCATCAGGACCTCTGTCCTTTCACCCGTACCGCGCAAGACGACAAGGCTGGCCGCATCGGACGGCGTAACAGGTCCGTCAACTGCCATTCTGCATCCTTCCGGCCGTAACCGCCCGGCGATAGAGCGTTGGCGAATCCAGCAGCATTTCCGCCAGTGTCTTGTCGATGTCGCCGGACGAATGCGGTATCCACGGACAATCTTCCAACGATGCGCGCACGGCGTCTTCATCCGAAAGTGCGACCTGCCGGCGCTCGGACAGAAGGCGTGCGCCGCCGCGCGGGCCGTCGCCAAGCCCATCATTCAATGTCTGCACGGCGTCGCGCGCTTCGCTTGTGCAGATGCTGGGCATCACACCCAACCGTTCCAGCGGATAGCCGCTGGGCGCCACGAACCGTGCCCAGGTCAGGAACAGTTCGCCGCCGTTAGGCAATTCGATCACGGTCTGGATCGATCCTTTTCCAAATGTGCTCATACCGATCAAAACGGCGCGCCCCTGATCCTGAAGGGCTGCCGCCAGAATTTCCGCCGCACTGGCCGATGCGCCATTGATCAGCACCGTGATCGGCAGTCCGTTGGCGATTTCCCCCGGTTCGGCGGCAAAACGCTGATGGCTTTCCGGATGACGCCCGTCGGCGATGGATATTATGCCTTCAGACAGGAAAAGATCGGCGGTGTCCACCGCCTGATCCAGCAGGCCGCCCAGATTGCCGCGCAAGTCCAGTATAATTCCCGCAAGGTCACTCCCGAGTTCACTGAAGGCCCGACCGACAGCTTCTGCAACGCGCTTCGACGTTCGTTCGTTAAAGCCCGAAATCCGGATCACAGCATGACCGTTCGAAAGGGAATAGAACACGGTGTTCGGGACAATCTGGGTCCGGCCAACGGCAACTGTCAGGTGTTCCGGAACCGATGCGCGTTCGATTTCCAGGACGACGGCCGTATCCACGGGGCCACGAAGAAGGTCTTCGATTTCAGGGACCTCCAGGTCGGCGACGTCGCTTCCGTCAATCGTTACGATCCGGTCGCCGACAATCAGCCCTGCCGCGGTTGCCGGTTCCGACGGTTCAACTTGCGTAATCACAACGCCGTCCGGGCCGGATTCGACCATTATGCCGATACCGCCATAGCCGGTTCGTTCGGCACGAAGCTGACGGGCGTCAACCGGGTTGGCGTAACGGGAATAGCGGTCCAGTGTCCTGAGCGCGGAATCGAAAAACGCCTCGCTCAGATCATCGAAACGCGCGCTTTCGGCAATAGACGAATGATCGCGAAGTGCAACGACAGCACTTGCTGCCGCGATACCCCACTGTTCTGGTTCGGCGTCCAGCGGCGGGAAATCCTGTTGCAGGACGACTTCGTCCTCCATCGTGAACGAAAAGGTCTGATCGTCATAGGTCACTGAAAGTGCAGGGTCGAATGCATCGATCCCCTGAAAGCCTGCTTGCGTAAAACGACGCAGATCAACCGGATCAATATGGGCGGCCGCGGCCTCCCGATAAATGGTTTCGAAAACACTGTGGAATGTCTCTGACTGGGGGCCGTCTGGTGCGATCGTGCCGGCACACCCGCTCAGCACCAGGGCACCGGCAATGATAAAGGCCGTCAGCGGCAGTCGGTTCAAAAGATTGTCAGCGGCCACGCCTTCGTCCACGCGGGGCTTTCGGCCCGAAGCGCGCTTTCGATGATTTCTGGCGTCGCTTTCCGGCGGGTCGGCGTGCCTTCCGATCTTTAACCACATGTCCGCCATCGGTTACCTCGAAAATCAGACCGCCCGTAATTGTATTAGCCTCAATCAGGCGGACGGTAAGCGATTCGGCCAGCTGATAGGCCTGCCCCGTTTCCTCGCCGATCAGGCGCTGGCGAATTTCGTCATGCCAGTACCTGTCCCATGGCAGTTGGGACACGGGAACCAAACCGTCCGCGCCCGTTTCATCCAGCCGCACGAACAGTCCGAACCGTTTAACACCGCTGACACGGGCAGTGAAGGTCGCGCCGACGCGTTCGCTCATGAATGCCGTCAAGTAGCGATCGGTCGCCTCTCTTTCGGCGGCGACCGCCCGCCGTTCGGTATTGGATATATGTTCGCCGTACTTTTCATGTAGGTCCGCCTGCTCGTCCGACAATCCGCCGTCACCCAGCCCGTAGGCGGAAATCAGGGCACGATGAATCAACAGATCGGCATACCGTCGGATGGGGGACGTAAAATGGCAGTACCGGCGAAGTGCCAACCCGAAATGACCTTCGTTTTCGGGCGCATAGAATGCCTGGCTTTGGGACCGCAGGACCATGTCGGATACAAGTTGTGCCTTTTCTGTCCCGGCGCTCTGACCCAGAATCTTTGTGAAATGATGCGGCTTCAGGGGACCGGCTCCGCCCGGCGCCTTGATCCCCAGGGCCGCTAGGCTTTCCTTCAGGGCTTCCAGCTTGTCCAGGGCCGGCGGCGGATGAACACGGTACATGATCGCGCGGGCATTGCGTTCTTCCAGCAGTTCGGCGGTCGCGACGTTCGCGGTGATCATGAATTCTTCGATCAGGCGGTGGCTGTCCAGCCGCCGGCGCGGCACGACGGCCTCCACCTTGCCATCATCGTTCAAAAGGACCTGAAGTTCCGCGATATCAAGGTCCAGGGCCCCGCGGGCCTTGCGCGCACCGTCCAGCACCGAAAATGCGTCGTAAAGGGGGCGGATGACCGGTTCAACCAGTCCATCGGCCGCTCCGTTAATATCCTGCCCCTCGATCGCAGCCTGGACCTGTTCATAGGTCAGTCGTGCTGCAGAACGCATCAGACCACGCATGATCTTCTTGTCGATCAGGCGGCCTTCGTTGTCGATCCGCATCCGAACCGCAAGACAGGCGCGTTCCTCGTTCGGGCGCAGGGAACAAAGGTCATTCGACAGGCGTTCCGGCAGCATCGGGACGACACGGTCGGGAAAATAGACGCTGTTTCCGCGATCGCGGGCGGAGATATCCAACGGGCTTTCCGCACGGACATAATAGGCGACGTCCGCAATTGCGACGGTCAGGACGTGGCCGCCCGGGTTGGCCGGATCATCGTCCGGCGCGGCATGCACTGCATCGTCAAAGTCGCGGGCATCCGCACCGTCGATGGTGATAAGCGGAAGCCCTCGCAGGTCTGTGCGCCTGCCAATGGAAGGGGGCTTTAGCGACTCCGCCTCTGACAGAACCTCTTCAGGAAATTCGACGGGAATCCCCTGCCCATGGATTGCGATCAAGCTGAATGCCTTCGGTTCGTCCATCCGGCCGATGCGTTCCACCACCCGCGCCTGCCGCCCCATTTCCCGACGGCCCCTAAGGGGTTCGGCAAGAACAAGATCGCCCGGTGCAGCGTCCGCCAAATCGGCGGTTGGAATGAACCAGGTCTTGTCGTTGCGTTTGTCGGTGGGAAGCAGGGTTGCCCCGCCCTTCGTCCGTTCCAGCACACCCAGAAGGCGGGACGGGCCACCCTGAAGCACGCGAATGACCGATCCTTCGTAGGAAGACCCGCTGATGCGCCGCAGGCGTGCGAGGACCCGGTCGCCGGGTTTGGGCGCGGGGCCGTGGCGCGGCGCATGGGTGATGACGACCGTGGGGCGGGGGCCATCCTCCGCCTCGTTCCAGCCCGTAGGCGCGGCCCAAAGCTCGCCGTCTCTATCCAGCGTCTCGACCGCCAGGACCATGACTTCCGGCAGAGCCCCTTTGGGCGCCAGTTTTTTGCCATGACCCCGGTCGATCAACCCCTCATCCTCCATTTCCTTCAGCAGGTCGCGAAGGGCCGTGCGCTGGGCGCCCTTTAGTTTGAAGGCACGGGCAATTTCGCGCTTGTCGACGGGGGTTTGGCTTTCGTCGATGAACGTCATTATCTGCGACTTGTCCGGAAGACTGTCGCGGATGGTCTTGCCCACACCGTCCGGGTCGGACGCACTGTCGTCAGACACATCCATCTCCGTTTGATGGGGGCGGGCCGAATAGAACGGGCCGCAACATCTCAGGACGCCTTGCGGGCGGGCGCCTTCTTTGCGGCCTTCTTCGTCTTTGATTTCTTCGCGGCTTTTTTGGTGCTGCTTTTCGCAGCGGCCTTCTTCGCATTTCCTTTGGCGGCGCTTTTCTTCGCCGCCTTGGCCGCCAGCAGTTCAACAGCTTCTTCCAGCGTCACCGCATCCGGTTCCGTACCGCGCGGGATGGAGGCATAGATCTTTCCGTGTTTCACGAACGGACCGAAACGACCGGCGCCGACCGTGACCGGCTTTCCATCGGATGGATGGGCGCCCAGTTCCTTTGCCGTGTTCACACGCCCCTTGCCCTTGGGACCCGCTTCCGCCAGTACCGTGACCGCGCGGTTCAGACCGATGGTCAGGACATCGTCGTCCTTCGGCAGGGAGACATACGCATCCCCGTGCTTCAGATATGGGCCGTAGCGGCCAATTCCAGCGGCAACAGGCAGCTTGCTTTCCGGATGGTCACCCAGGGCGCGAGGCAGGCTGAGCAGGCGGACCGCGGTCGGCAGGTCGATCGATGCCGGGCTCATTTCCTTTAGAAGGGATGCGCGCTTCGGCTTCACCTTCTTCTTGCCCTTTTCGGCGGGCGGTGTGTCACCTAACTGGACATAGTATCCGTACGGGCCCTGACGGACGGAAATGTCCTCCCCTGTTTCCGGGTGCGGGCCCAGAAGGCGCGGATATTCCGTTGCGTCCGCTTCCTCGCCGTTCAGGGTTCCGGCCTCGTCAAGGTTCCGGGTGAACCGGCAATCCGGGTAGTTCGAACAGGTAATGAACGCGCCGTAACGCCCAAAATTCAGCCCCAGACGGCCATTGCCGCAGGACGGACACTTGCGTGCCTCTTCCGTGCTGCCATTTTCGTCCGGTTGAAAGAAATGCGGACCCAGCACGCGATCGATCGTGTCGCGGACCTCCTGACCCGACAGTTCCAGTGCATGGTCCGTAATTGCGCGAAATGCGTCCCAGAAATCAGCCAGTACCTTGCGCCAGTCCAGCCGCCCGCCCGATATATCATCCAGTTTCTCTTCGAGTTCTGCTGTAAAGTCATAGTCGAAGTATTTGTCATAGAACGATGAAAGGAATGCGGTGACCAATCTGCCGCGGTCTTCCGGGATGAACCGGCGTTTGTCCAGGCGAACATATTCACGGTCCTGGAGCACCTTCAGGATAGAGGCATAGGTTGAGGGCCGGCCGATCCCCAATTCTTCCATTCTCTTGACCAGGCTGGCTTCCGAGAAGCGGGGCGGCGGCTGCGTGAAGTGCTGGTTCTTTTCAGCCGACTTCAGGTCGGGGCGGTCCCCTTCATCCATGTTCGGCAGTCGGCTGCCTTCTTCTTCGTCACTTTCGTCCCGGTCGTCGACATCTTCGCGGTAAAGGGTAAGGAACCCGTCGAACCGGATCACCGACCCGGTGGCGCGCAGTCCAGCGCTGCTGTCGGAATTGTTCAGGTCGACCGAAACCTGGTCCAGAACGGCGCTTTCCATCTGGGACGCAACAGCGCGCTTCCAGATGAGTTCGTATAGTCGAAGCTGATCGCGTTCCAGATAGGGGGCGACATGTTCGGGGCGTCTGCGAATGTCCGTCGGGCGAATGCATTCGTGCGCTTCCTGGGCATTCTTCGCCTTGCTGCGGTATTGCCGCGGGCCGGACGGCAGATAGTCCGGACCATAGACGCCGCTGATCATGGTCCGCGCGGCCGAAATGGCTTCACCCGACATAACGGTGCTGTCGGTTCGCATGTAGGTGATCAGACCGACGGTTTCCCCCTTCAACTCAATCCCTTCATAGAGTTTCTGGGCCAGCGTCATCGTTTTCGTCGCCCCGAAATAGAGCTTGCGGCTGGATTCCTGCTGAAGGGTGGAGGTGGTGAAGGGGGCGGACGGGTGCTTCTTGACCTGCTTACGTTCGACGGAACTGACGGTATAGCCGCCTTTATTTACCGCCGCGAGTGCACGGCCCGCCGTATCGGCATCGGGAAGGTCGAACTTACCAAGTTTCTTTCCTTCCAGACTTACCAACCGCGCCTTGAACGGGGTGCCGTCCGCCGTCTCCAGCATCGCTTCGATGCTCCAATACTCCCGCGGAACGAAGGCTTCGATTTCCGCCTCGCGTTCGCAGATCAGCCGCAGCGCGACGGATTGGACACGGCCGGCCGATTTCGCACCCGGAAGCTTTCGCCACAGAACGGGGGAAAGCGTGAACCCTACGAGGTAATCCAGGGCACGGCGCGCAAGGTATGCTTCGATCAGTTCGTCATTCAGCGCGCGCGGTGCAGCCATGGCGCCCGTGACTGCGGACTTCGTGATTTCATGAAAGACCACGCGCTGCACATTCAATGACCCCAGAATCCGGCGACGTTCCAGTTCCTGTTGGATATGCCAGGAGATGGCTTCGCCTTCCCGGTCAGGGTCCGTCGCCAGATACAGGTTCGATGCGCCCTTGCAGGCCTTGGCAATGTCGTCGATCCGCTTTTTGGCGCGGGCATCGACTTCCCATTTCATTTCGAAACCCTGGTCCGGATCGACGGATCCGTCCTTGGGCGGTAGGTCCCGGACATGACCATAGGATGCCAGAACGTGGAAATCGCCACCCAGGTATTTGTTAATTGTTTTTGCCTTGGCCGGACTTTCGACAACCACGACATTCTGACCGGACATAATACAACTGAACCTTTCAATTACGCGCTGGTATTAGGGATGAGAATTGGCATTGCCCGGCAACAGCGTCAACAGCGGCTTTATAACCGGTTGAAAAATATACCGTAATGATAGGCGTAGAGGTCGTTCAGCCCTGCGGCGGTCGGTTGCGCCAGCTTCGAACCACCATGGTCGCGGTCTTTGAATCGATCCGGTCGAAATAGGACAGAAGGTTCTGAATGTCAGTTTCACCGCCAAGGTTCAGGCGGTCGATCACGGAAGAAAAAGCATCCACGTCCATACCGATCGACTTCATGGCAATCGCGACCAGTTGGGGGTTCTTGGATTCGAAGACCCACCGTGCGGTGCCCAGCGGAAGATGTGTGTTTTCCGCAAAAACCAGCGCCGCACCGTCCGCACCCTGGTCTTCCAGACGCGCCAGGATCTGGCCGACGATACCGGTGCGTCCGCGTGCTTCGTCTTCCGACCATCCGCCGCGCATCGCGTTTTCCAGGGGTTCCGGTTCGTCCAGGGCCTTCAGCACGGCATCATCAATAGCGGCATTCACGGCAGCGCCGTCTATGTCGAAGTTCTGCAGGATGTGCTGACGCAAAGCCTCACCGACGACGGTGAACAGGCGCCGTGCGAGTTCGTCACCCAGGTCCGCGCGCCGGCTCAACGGATCATGCAATTCTTCGTTTTCGACGGCACGGTCGACCAGGATCGTCATGCCTGCTGGTCCGACTTTCGCGGAATCGTTCCGTGCCAGCGCCAGATCGATGGGGGCTTCGTCCATCGCGATCAGGTGGCTGCAGACCGATTCCGGCAATTCCGGGCGGGCGGCGACCGCAAGCGCATGGCTGGAACCATGGTCGCTTACAATCTTGATCAGGTCATATTCGTCCAGGAGGGGGGAATCCCGTAGAATGGGATAGGCAACATGGACAGTGTCGTTGGCCAGAAAGGCAATCAGGTCTTTCGGGACATCGGCGCGTGGCCCTAGATAGTCGGCGATACCACGCCGGACCGTGACCTCAACCTTGTCGATCAGCATTCGAAGGATGTCGTAGGTGATGGCAAGTTCCTGGTCCGACAGATCCTGACCGGAATCCAGGCAGAGTTTCGTCACCGATGCGGCGAGGCCACCCTTACCATCCAGTGCCCGCTGATGGGCAAGATTCAACAGATGTTCAAACGATACCGTTCGCCCTTGCATCGACTTCTGTCCTAAAAAAGCGCCCCAACCATCCGCATCGGCCCGACATTCTGTCAGCAGCGACACGGCGCATTTGTACCTTGGGACGAATCTTTCGCAAAGAATTATCGATTTGGAAATACCTAAATTTTCCTGAAAGGTCTTATTTAATCTTTGGAGTCGAAAAGAGAAAACTGACTAAAATTTTCACCAATATTGTCTTCAACTTGATCTGTCAGGCGCACAATCCGGCCGCCCGCCAGCCTTTCGACAGCGCCAGCCAGTTCCAGGTCCAGGATTGCCGCCGCCAGGATAGACATTGAAATTCCCAGGTCCGCGGACAGTTCGTCGATCAGCACCGGCGTTGCACCAAGCGCACCCAGGATGTGTGATCGCGCATCGCGCAAGGGACCTTCTTCCGGATCGGACGGCGGCGGGTCGCCAAACGGTTTTCCGGTTCCTTGCGACAGCTCATGCAGTTCCGACAGGATGGCGATTGCCTCCTGCGGCGTTTCAATCAGTGCTGCACCTTTGCGGATCAGGTCGTTGGCACCCCGGGCGCGCGGGTCCAGGGGCGACCCGGGAATGGCCATGACTTCGCGCCCTTGTTCGGACGCAAACCGGGCCGTAATCAGTGACCCGGACCGCTGTGTCGCTTCGATCACCAGGGTGGCGCGCGTTAGGCCGGATATGATCCGATTCCGCCGCGGGAAGTGGCGTGCCTGCGGAACGGTCCCGAATGGCATTTCCGCCAGGACAGCTCCACGGGCGGCTATTTCCCGGTGAAGGTCTGCATTTTCCCGCGGATAGACAACATCGATGCCGCCTGCGGTGACAGCCGCCGTACCCGTTTCCAGTGCCCCTTTGTGCGCAGCGGCATCGATCCCCAATGCTAGACCGGAAACGACCAGAAACCCGGCCTCGCCCAACGCTTTCGCAAAGCTGGTGGCCAGTCGCTTTCCATTGGTGGAAGCATTGCGGGACCCGACAATGGCAACGGCGCGCTGACTTAGGACCGCGGGATGGCCCAGCACGGCGATGGCCGGGGGCGCATCGTCGATGGCGGCCAGAAGGTCGGGATATGTCTCATCCCCCAGAAAAATCATCCGGCCGCCGAAACGGTCCAGCTGATCCAGTTCCATTTCAACTTCCTGACGGTCCGGCACCTTCAGCGTGCGCCGCCTGCCGCCCCGTTTGGCAAGGGTCGGTAGTGCCTTGATTGCATCGGATGCGTTGCCGAAGCGGGCAATCAACTGTCGATAGGTGATCGGTCCGACATTTTCCGTTCGGGTCAGGCGAAGGCGGTCTATGGTATCGTTCTGGCTCATAGTTCCCGAAAAAACGTCCTATGGTGGTGTTGATTGAACCGCTGGTACCGGGGGACGTCAAACTGATTTGGCCGAACCTGGACCGCGTCGATTGTAGGGCCGCCCATTGGATGCTATTGCAGCGATGGGCACTGGCAGGATTTGGCATCATCGGGAGGGCGACATGGCGACACCGGGAAAAAATTCTACGGCGGCTTGCCTATGGCTGCTGATGTTGACGCTGGACGCGGACGGGCGCCGGCGCGATGTCGAATTCTCTGAAATCGAAAAATGTCTGGCGGATCTGACACCGACCCTGTCGGACGACCCCGGTCGCCAACCGGAAGCCCTGATGGCGTCCCTCAACCTGTATTATGATGAGATTAAGGAACATGACTCGGATCATGTTCTGGGCGTTGTGTTGCAGCAGATTGATGACCCGGCCTTGCGGCAGGAAGTTTTTGTCATGCTGGTGCGTGTCGCGATTTCCGACAAGCAACTGCACCGTGACGAGAACACGTTGCTGCGGCAAATCGGTGAAGCGTGGGGACTGCAGTTCGACAGCTAGCCCGCGGCGTCCGATTCAGTCGGCCCCGTATCCTTCTTGCGCCCGATTTTCGGTTCCTCGCCGCGCATAAGGCGCCGAATATTCGCGGAGTGGCGGACCCATACCAGGACAGCCAGAATTAGCGATGCTACGATTATTGTCCGTGCAACGGTGTCCGGAAGCAGCATGTAGGCCGTCACCGGGGCCAGGGCGACTGCGATCAGGGCCGACAGCGACGAATAGCGTGTGATAACCGCCACCAGAAGCCAGATTGCACAGGCGGCCAGGCCTACCGGCCAGGAAAGGGCAATCAGCGTGCCCAGGGTGGTCGCGACCCCCTTGCCGCCGCGAAACTTCAGCCAGACAGGAAAGTTATGGCCGACAACCGCTGCAACCCCTGCCATTGCCGAAAGGACACGTGCGTCGGCCGCGGCTGCGCTGTCCGTCCCTGACGCGGAAAGCATGGCCACGATCAGCGGTGCTAGCAGGACCGCGATGGCACCCTTGCCGCTGTCCAGCACCAGGACCGCCGCCGCCAGCGGCTTGTTTCCCGTACGCAGGACATTCGTTGCCCCGATATTTCCGGAACCGACACTGCGGATATCACCCAGGCCCGCCAGCCGCGTGAGAACAAGGCCGAACGGAATGCTGCCCAAAAGGTACCCGATGCCAATCGCAAGGGCGATCCAGACCGGCGGCATCGCCTAAAGCTCGGAATGAAGGTGGCGACCATCGACGATGGTGCACACCGCCTTGCCCTGAACGGGGCGTCCGCCGAATGCCGAGTTCTTCGACTTGGAATGAAGCGCGTCCTCGTCAATCTTCCACGGGCGGTCGAGGTCGAACAGAACCAGATCCGCCGGTGCCCCGCGTTTCAGCCTGCCGCCCTGAAGCCGATATCGGTCCGCCGGCTTGCATGTTACCAGCGCCAGCACATCAAGCAGGGGCATATGGCCGTTGTGATGCAGGCTCAAGACCATCGGTAGCAGGGTTTCCAGACCGGCCACACCGAATGCCGCCTCGTCAAACGGAAGCCGTTTCGAATCCTGATCGTGCGGCGCGTGGTCTGAAGCAACGATATCGATGGTCCCGTCCGCCATTCCCGCGACCACAGCCTGACGGTCTTCTTCCGTGCGAAGTGGCGGGGAGACTTTGGCAAAGGTACGGTAGTCCCCGATCGCCAGTTCGTTCAGTGCGAAATAATGCGGTGCGGTATCGCAGGTTACGTCCAGCCCGGATGCCTTGGCACGGCGAATGGCGTCGATCCCTGCCGCTGTCGTGACATGGGCGAAATGCAACCGTCCGCCAGTCGCTTCCAGTAGGCGAAGGTCGCGTTCGATCATGATCAGTTCCGCAATTGCGGGAATTCCGGAAAGGCCCAGCTTGGAAGCAAGCTCTCCGCTGTTCATGACGCCGCCCGCGGCCAGCATCGGTTCTTCCGGGTGCTGTACGATTAAAGCATCGAACGCCTGTGCATAGCTGAGTGCGCGTCGCATGACCTTGGCGTTACAGGTCGCCGTTTCACCATCGGTGAAGGCAACCGCGCCAGCTTCGGACAACAGGCCGATCTCGCTGATTTCCTGTCCCTTCAGGCCTTTGGTCAGGGCACCGTAGCAGAAGATTTTCGTGCCCTTCAATTCCCGCCCGCGACGGGCTACGAATTCCAGGACCGAAACATCGTCGATTGCCGGCGTCGTGTTCGGCAACTGCACCAGCGTAGTGATCCCGCCGTGGGATGCGGCCTGGCTGGCGCTTTCGATCGTTTCCTTGTGTTCTTCGCCTGGTTCGCGCAACTGGACGCGGGTGTCGATCAGACCGGGACACAGACATTTGCCGGAACAATCGAACTGCCGGTCGACGGACGGGGCACCGTTCTTGAACAGATGCGCGCCGAAGTCGGCGATGCGCCCGTCTTCCACCAGAAGGGCACCTACCTCATCCAGCCCGGAAGCCGGGTCCAGAAGCCGTGCGTTCAGATAGGCGGTCCGATCGGTCATCGCTATGCCACCCCGTTTCGAAGCGGCTGGGTCAGGATATCCAGGCATGCCATCCGGACCGCGACACCCATTTCGACCTGTTCGCGGATCAGGGACCGGTCGATGTCGTCCGCCAGATCGGAATCGATTTCGACGCCACGGTTCATGGGGCCCGGATGCATAACCAGTGCCGCGGGGTTCGCATAAGAAAGCTTTTCGCGGTCCAGGCCGAAAAATCGGAAATATTCGCGCACTGACGGAACGAACGCGCCCTGCATGCGTTCCAGTTGAAGGCGCAGCATCATGACGATGTCCACACCCTTCAGCCCCTCGCGCATGTCGGTGAAGACTTCGACGCCAAACCGGTCGGCCTTGGCGGGCAGCAGGGTAGGGGGCGCGATCAGACGGACCCGGGCCCCCATGATCTGCAACAGCTGAATGTTCGACCGGGCAACGCGGCTGTGGGCGATATCACCACAGATTGCGACCGTAAGGCCGGCAATGGTGCCGATCCGGCGGCGGATGGTCAGCGCGTCCAGAAGTGCCTGCGTCGGGTGTTCATGGCGACCGTCCCCCGCATTGATTACCGCGCCATCAACCTTTTCCGACAGAAGCTGCACCGCGCCGGAATTGCCGTGACGCACCACCAGGACATCCGGATGCATCGCGTTCAGCGTCATCGCCGTGTCGATCAGGGTTTCCCCCTTTTTGATCGAACTGGCGGCTACCGTCATATTGATCACATCAGCGCCCAGGCGCTTTGCGGCGGCTTCGAAAGAGGTCCGCGTGCGTGTCGAATTTTCAAAGAAAAGATTGATGACCGTCAGGCCCTTCAGGGTCTCTGACTTTTTGTCCACCCGGCGGGACTGTTCGACATAGGTGTCTGAAAGATCGAGGATGGCGCCAATATCAATAGGGGAAAGTCCTTCAATGCCAAGAAGATGGCGCTGTGAGAAGGATGTTTCATTCGCCTTTGTCATCGGCGCGGCACTATAGGTATTTGCCGGGCCAGCGCAAGCCTTCTTCACGGAGTTGTCGATTGCGGGGGTCGACGTTGATCGTGCGATCTGGCTTGTATGTCTGCGGTCGGCGCCGGGTGGCGCCGAAGCACGGTATATTGATAAGGTGAACAATCGTAATGACCCTGACAATCCGGAATGTAACCGAGGCGGACAAGGCATGGATGCACGCGTTGAACGTCGACTGTCTGCCGGCGGTGAACGACCTGTCGGAAGACAGGCTTTGGGCGCTCGTGGCGCGTACCTACGCGACCAGGGTGGCGCTGCTGGACGGTGTGCCGATGGGGGTTGCCACGCTTCTGGCGCCGGGCATCGACCATGACAGTATGAATTACCAATGGTTCGACAGACGCATGGACGATTTTCTGTACCTGGACCGCATCATGGTGTCCGCCCGGGCCAGAGGGAAGGGGATAGGCCAGGCGCTGTACCAGGACGTATTCCAGATTGCCGCCCGGGAGCCAGCCGCCGCCGCCGTCACCTGCGAGGTCAACCTGCGTCCCTTCAATGGCGGTTCGATCCGGTTTCACGCGAATCTTGGCTTCTTCGTTGTTGGCGAACAGGAAACCGAAGGGGGCAAGAAGGCGGTGACCCTTTTGCGTCGTTCGGTAATGGATTAACGGACCGGAAGGGGACGGCGATGATTACGAATGGCTATCTGACTGAAATGTCCGCTTTCAATCGCTGGCAGAATGATACGGTTTATGGGCTGTGCGATGAAATCGGGGAGGAAGAGCGGCTATTGGATCGGGGCATGTTCTTTCGTTCCATCCACCGGACGCTGGACCATATCTGCATGGTACACCGTGCGCTGGTAACTTACCTGGAAGACGGCGTGCCGCCGAAAGGCGGGTATGGCGATATTGTCTGGCCGGATTGGGATGAACTGAAGGCGGTCCGCCTGTCGCAAGATACGCAGATGGAAATGGCGGCGGGTCGTTGGCAGGCAGAATGGCTGGCCGAAGTCGTGGAGATCAACAGCCCGCGAATGCCCGAACCGCGCATGATGCCGCGCTGGGTGCTGGCTGTTCAGATTTTCAATCATCAGACCCATCATCGCAGCCAGGTGACGTCCGCCCTTCACGCCATGGGAATTGACTATGGGACGACCGATATCCCCTTCAGGCCGGGTTCCGGTTATTTCGTGGATTGAGAGGATGCCATGAGCAAGGAGAGAACCCACCGTTGGAGTGAGGGTGGCATCTTCGACAAGATACTGAAGGCTATGGAAGCTGAAGGGTTGGATCCGTCGACCGTTACGGTCGAGGATCTGGCGCCGCTTGACCATTTTCATGCGCGGGGATTTCCCGCGACCGTCGAACTGGGCGATGCCATGCCGGTTCTGGCCGACCATCATTTGCTTGATATCGGTTGCGGTATCGGCGGTCCTGCCCGGTATTTTGCGAAAAGGTTCGGATGCCGGGTGACCGGAATAGACATTACACAGGATTTCGTGGACGCCGCCCGCCGGTTGACCCGGATGGTCGGTCTGGAAGACAAGGTTGACTTAAGGCTGGGCGATGCAAACCGGTTGGAATTTCCGGATGGAATGTTCGATGGCGCCTATGCACAGCATGTGACAATGAACATTCCGGATCGCATGGCATTTTTCACGGAAGTTTCCCGCGTTATCCGGTCGGGTGGTTTCTTTGCATTGAGTGAACACGGTCTTGGCCCGACGGGCGCGCCATATTTTCCGGTTCCCTGGTCGGAAGACGGGGCGGGATCCCATCTTGTCAAACCGGATGCAACGGTTCGTTTTCTGGCCGATGCGGGATTTGCGGACATTCAGGTGGTTGCGACGGGTTCCAAATACCTTGCCGGGTATCGTCGTGCGATAGAGCTGGCAGAAGCCGGAAAACTGCCTTCCTTCGGTGTGCATATCCTGATGGGTGAGACTGCACCGGCCAAGACGCTTAACGCCGCCCGGAATATCGAAGAAGGGCGGACGCATCCCATTCAGATCATGTGTGTGAAAGCTTAGGCGGCTTCGGGGTGCCAATATGTTGGCGATCCTGATTTTGTATTGATATTAAGAATGAGTCGCATATATATTCTTCGGGCCGATAGATGGCTTTCGGGGAACGGGTAAACTTGTGGCACCCGACCCCCTCAGACGGCAACGCGATCAATTCCGATGGCGGAGAGAGATGATGAAACGAGCGACCCTGAAAACCGCAAGTTACGCGATCATGCACCTTAGTGTCGCGATCGCCGTGGCCTATATCCTGACCGGGGACATTGCTATCGCGTTGAGTGTCGGAATAATCGAACCAATGGTACAGACCGTCGCTTATTCCGCCCATGAATCGATCTGGGAACGATGGGACCGTTATTCGCGGGCGCTCGCCGCACTGTTCGGGTTCAGGACGCCAGGGCGCAGTATGTAACAGAACAGGCCACAGCCCCGACCGCGGAAAGCACGGCGTCGATTGCAACCGCCGCGATCTGCGCCGGCAGTATCCCGAATGGCAGAAAAATCGAAGAGACCAGCGCGGAAACCAGGAACGTCACAACCATCAAAACGAATATCAGACCGAAAATCATCAGGCGATGACCCCGTGTTAGTTCAATGCTGCGCCCCAGGGACCGCATGACGCCCACACGTTCGATAATGAGCACCGGCGGCGCGACATACCAAAGGACGATCAAAATGACCGCTGGAATCACCAGAAACATACCGGCCAAAAACACGCCAAGCCCGGCGACGACACCCAGAAGCAAAATTTCAGGCATGCGCCGAACACTGACCGCGATGCATTCGCCGACCGTAACCGGCGTACCCGCCAGAAAGGCCGCTGTGCCATGCGAAATGGCGCTTAGGGCCACAAGATAGGGGACAATCGCGATCAGCAGCAGACTTGCCGTGCCGACAATAGGGCCGCCCGGAAGCGCCGCCAGATTGCCGGCCCCGGATGTTGCTTCGACCAGGACATGGTCCAGCCCCATCGCCAACATCAGCAGTTTGGTGACGACCGCCATGAGGCCCGTGAACAACAGGAAAGCGGACGCGTTGGCGCGAAGGACCGAAACGGTCATTCGAAAGATCTGACCGATATCGGTCTTGCTGGACATAACGGCACCACCCCGGTTTGGACACATCGTATATGGACAATCACAATAAGCCTGACAAGCCGATGTGGTGACCCGAGGTATTGTTGGAGACAGTCGCAACGCACTTTCATATTACGGATGAAACTGCTACTTTTCCGATAGTTGCCGGGGAAGGTTGGGGAGGTCAGTCATGTCATCCATGGTTTCGGACAATGCCAGTCCGACGGTCGTACATCCGTTTTCCTTTGACGGAAACGGCGTTGAATATTTCCTGATCTGCCTCAGGACATTTCTGCTCGCGATCATTACGCTGGGAATTTACGATGCTTGGGGCACGGTTGAACGGCGCCGCTATTTCTGGGGTAATACCAAAGTCGCCGGGCATGGCTTCGACTATCACGCACGACCTGTGCAGATTCTTGTCGGACGGTTGATCATCATCGGCATATTGATTGCCATTCAATTGATAGGCGCATTCTTCCCGCTTTTCAGTCTCATTTTTCCAATTGCATTCATCGTCCTTCTTCCCTGGATCTATAACCGGGTTCTGGAATTTCAGCTTGGAAACACAAGCTATCGGAACATTCGTTTTCGCTTCGCCGGAAGCTATTGGCACGCCTTCTTGCTGATTATCGTCATGCCTGTTTTTGTCCTACCTTTGTCACTGGGACTGTTGTATCCGCTTTATGCCAAACTGCTTCGGGAATATACGATCAATCAGACCTTTTTCGGTCGTTCCAGCTTTTTCGTCAGCATTCCGGTTGGACCCTTGTTCAAGGTCTTTGCACTGGCGGTTGTCGTGTTCATGCTGCCGTTTTTTGCGATTGTCGGCTATGGGATCTACGAGTTCGTGACCCTTGCGATGGAAGTCGGAAAATCCGGGGGCGGGGCCAGCGGCGAAATACAGCAACGTGTTGCTTCCATGGGGCCCTATTTCGCCGGCTTTTATGTGGCGGCCATCATCGGATTCCTGATTTTTGCGACGGTCTTTAATACCGTCTTACGCAATGTTGCCGTCAGCGCGACTGTGGTCGAGGGTGGCCACACGTTTGGAAGCGACGTCCCCGTAATGGGATACCTGTGGCGTGTACTTTCGCGTGGCTTCCTGGCAACGGTCAGCATCGGGCTTTTGCTTCCATGGGCCCGGGTCGACCTGCATCGTTATCTGATGGGCCATACCACCTTGCATGCAAAGGGTGACCTGGACCGGTTCATCGGTGAAGGTGAAAATGCCGGCGGTGCGGCTGCGGCGGAATATGGCATAATGGATGGCATAGCAGACGGCGCCATCGGCATCTGACGGGAAGGGCATGCAGGATTTATCCGTATCCGGCCGGTACTTCGCACCCCGGACCAGCCGGTTTGAACTGGTCACATTTCATTTGGACGGGGCTGGTTTCCGGGTTCTGGCGCGCGACGAATCCGTCCTGGAATCCGGTCCTCTGGATACGATTCACCTTACCGCTGATGTTGCGGGCCTGCCATGCAAGGCGGAACTCCGGAGCGGGGGTCTTTTCGAAACCGATGATCATGCCGCCTTTCGGAAGGTATTCGGGCCTGAGGGGGCGGATCTGATTACAAGCCGTTGGCAGGGCAATATCAGCTGTAAGCGTTGGGCGATCCTCTTCCTTCTCAGCCTCGCGGTGCCGCCGACAGCATGGTTCGGATATCCCTATCTGGCGGACTCCGTCGCGCGAAGTCTGCCGCAAAGTGTCGACCGCGCACTGGGCCGGTCGGTCATGGAACAATTGGACGGAACCGTGTTCAGACCGACGTCCCTGTCGACGGTACGACGACAGGAAATTTCGGACATATTTGACGAAATGGTGGTGGCTTCCGAAACCCCGCCCGACAGTGTGCGCCTGGCTTTTCGGGCGTCGGTTCCGTTTGGCGCGAATGCGCTTGCCTTCCCTGACGGGACGATTGTCCTGATGGACGAACTTGTGCGTCTTTCGGAACATAACGACGAAATTGCGGCTGTCCTGGCCCACGAAATCGCCCATGTGAGCGAGCGCCATGCATTGCGGCGTATCGCAAGGGCGGCCGGTATTTCAGTGCTTGTTACCGTGGTGATCGGCGATACCTCTTCGATATTGGAAGAGGTGGCCGCCGTCGGCGCCGGCCTTTGGGAGCTATCCTATTCCCGAGAGTTCGAACTGGAGGCCGACCGCGTTGCGGCTGATGTCATGGACCGGACGGGGCGGGATCCCGAACGGCTTATCGACCTGCTGCAACGGATTAACGCCGAATGTGGGGAGGCGTGCGACGAAACCAGCCTGTTTTCGACCCATCCGGGCATGCGGGACCGTCTGGAGGCGCTGGACGGATCGCGATAGGCTTTTCCGGGCGGGGGGATCGGTGTACTTCTCTTGCCACTCGGTTCCAGAAATTCGAACAGGTGCTGGTCATGGCGGCAAAAATTTTCATCGATGGCGAGGCGGGAACGACAGGACTTCAGATTCGGACGCGACTGGAAGGGCGCGCGGATTTGGAATTCATCAGCCTGGGTGACGACCTGCGGAAGGACAGTGACGCCCGCCGGGACGCGATGGCAGCGGCCGATGTCGTGATCCTGTGCCTGCCGGACGATGCGGCGCGCGAAGCTGTGGCATTGGCCGAAGGGTTGGATACACGGATCATCGATGCATCGTCCGCGCACCGTGTCGCTCCGGGATGGACTTACGGCTTTCCGGAATATGATGCGGCCGCGCGCGGGAAAATCGCTGCGGCGTCCCGGGTTACCAACCCCGGATGTTATGCGATTACGTCGGTGGCAATCCTGCATCCGCTGGTCGGGGCCGGGGTCGTGCCGTCAGGCTGGCCGGTTACGATCAATGCCGTATCGGGATATTCCGGCGGTGGAAAGGCCCTGATCGCCGCCTTCGAAGACCCGTCGGCACCCGATCACACGGACGAGGCGTTTCGCGTCTACGGCCTGACGCTTCAGCACAAGCATCTTCCCGAAATCAAAACCTGGAGCGGGCTGGACCACACACCGGTGTTCGTGCCCAGCGTCGGTCGTTTCGCGCAGGGGATGCTGGTTCAGGTGCCGTTGCAGCTTTGGGCGCTGCCGGGGAAACCGGGCGTGGACGCGGTGCATAAGGCACTCAGCGATCATTACGCGGGTGAGGAGTTCGTCGAGGTCGTGCCCCTGGCGGATACCGGGGCGATGGCGAAACTGGATCCCGAAGGGGTGAACGGTACGAACCTTTTGCGCCTGCATGTCTTTGCCAATGCGGCCGGCGACCAGGCCGTTATAATCGGCCAACTGGACAATCTGGGTAAAGGGGCGTCCGGTCAGGCGGTTCAGAACCTGAATCTCATGCTGGGCCTCACAGAAGGGGAGGGGCTTTCCCGCACACAGAGGGCCGCATGATCGGCGTCTTTGATTCCGGGCATGGCGGTCTTACGGTTCTAAGGGCCCTGACCGCCCGGTTTCCTGACCAGGAGTTTACCTATTTCGGTGACCATGCCTATGCCCCTTATGGCATGCGCTCCACGGAAGAAATCTACCAACTGACCAGGCGCCGTGTCGCGTTTCTGATCGACCGGGGGTGCCGCCTGGTCGTCCTTGCCTGCAATACCGCGTCCGCGGTTGCCCTGCGCCGGTTGCAACAGGAGTGGCTGCCTGTCCATGCACCTGACGCGCGCATCCTTGGGGTCTTCATCCCGGTAATTGAGGCATTGAGCGGTCAGGAATGGTCGGTAGCCGGACCTTCCCGCCTTTCGCCGCGCCGGATCGCAAAGACGGTTGGAGTGTTTGCCACCCGCAAGACCGTCGAAAGCGGGGCCTTCCGAACGGAGCTTCAGGAACGCGTGCGCGGGATAAAGGTAATACAGCAAGGCTGCCCCAGGCTGGCCGAGTCGATAGAGAAGGCGCTGGATCCCGATCTGCTGAAGGGGGGCGTAAGACGCTATTGCGAACAGATGCTGGCAAAGGCCGGACGGACGCCGATCGAACTCGTTGTATTGGGGTGTACCCATTATCCGCTGGTGCGCGACTATTTCGAAGCAGCCCTGCCGCCCAAGACGCCGATTATGGATCAACCTTCCATTATCGCAGACAGCCTGGCCCGATATCTGGACCGTCATCCGGAATTCCGAACGCCGGTCCCTGTGCCGGCACAGGTTACCTATCTGACCAGCGGCGACCCCGCCATCGTCACGAGCACAGCGGCAGGTCTGTTCGGGGAGGCTATCAGTTTCCGTTATTTCCGGGATGATACCGAACCCGCGGCGGAACAAGAGCCTGGCCCCACCGGTCAGTCGGAAGAGATGGAGGAAGAGACGCAATGACAGGTCTGTTGCCGTTTGAAGACCAGACCCCGCGTTTGGCGGACAACGTCTTCGTCGCCCCCGGTGCCTGTGTCATCGGCGATGTAGAGATCGGCGCGGATTCCAGCATCTGGTACGGATGCGTCCTTCGGGGCGATGTGAATGAGATCCGCATCGGGTCCGGTGTGAACATACAGGACGGCACGGTGATCCACGTCGCATCCAAAGGGCAGGGAACGTATATCGGGAACGACGTTTCCGTCGGTCACATGGCACTTCTGCACGCGTGTACAATCGAGGACGGGGCGTTCGTTGGCATGAAGGCGGTGGTGATGGACAATGCCGTTGTCGAATCCGGCGCCATGGTGGCGGCCGGTGCCCTGGTCACACCGGGAAAGCGCGTTCGGTCCGGTGAACTTTGGACCGGATGGCCGGCATCCGCCAAGCGCGCCCTGACGGATTCGGATCGTGATATGATGGTCTGGACGCATACCCACTACCGCACGCTGGCACAACGGCACATGCAAAGCCAATAGAGCTAGGGGCGTACCTCCCCCAACGCCCAGTCCCTGAACGCGACGACATTCGGGTTATTCTCTGCCGATGGGGGATACACGATAAAGGCCGAAAATTCCGGTGCTATTTCGTGGCGGTCGCCAAACGGGCGCACTAAACGTCCGGCGGAAATGTCGCCGGCAACCAGGGATTCCGGCATAAGCGCGACTCCCAACCCATCAATCGCGGCCTGGACCAACAGGCTTTCCATATTGAAGCGCATTCCCCGCCCGGCATCGATGTCGCCCAGCCCGGCCGCGCGCAGCCACAAACGCCAGTTCGCACCGACATCGCGTTCCATGCGCCATTCGCCATGAAGAAGTGTCTGATTGCGAAGGTCTTCCGGCGTGCGAATGGCATCCGCCACCCGTGGGGAACATACCGGAAAGGCCAATTCCGTAATCAAGGGCAGAACGGTGAGACCGGGATAGTTTCCGGTTCCGTAGCGCACCGCCACATCGATTGAATCCCGCGTGAAGTCGACAAGTTCGTCCGTCGCGTGAATTCGGATATCGATCTGGGGATAGTCGCTGCGAAACCTTTCCAACCGCGGGATTAGCCACTTTTCCGCCAGGGTCAGATAGATACTGACGGTCAGGACGTCGCTGGCCGTCACAGCCGTTAGTTGATTGTGTACGTCCCGAAAGGAAGCGAACCCCTCCCGCACGGACGGCAGGACGGCCTTTGCAAGCGCGGTCAGAGCAAGGCTGCGGGTCGTTCGTTCGAACAGGGTGACACCATAGTGTTCTTCCAGACCCCGGATCTGCTGGCTGACCGCTGCGGGCGTAACATTCAATTCTTCCGCCGCGCGGGTAAAGCTTAGATGACGGGATGCGGCCTCAAAGGCGCGGAATTGTGGGATCGGGATATGTTCTGTCATGGATATTATTTAGTATAATTTAAAAATCAATCAAGAAACTATCGTTTGTGAATTCTCAGTAAAGACCGAAATACTGGACATCAAATAGGGGGCGCAGCCCGGAAACTGATAAACCGCGCTTAACAAGGGCGCGGGGTCATGAAAGGAATGATCTGATGTCAAACTACCCATTTACGCTGGCGGATATCAATTTCGTGCCGGCAGGGGTCCGATCGCCGGAATCCCGGTACGTCGAAGGATCAACAGAGGCGGTCAAGAACTACGAACCCGAAATCCGTTCTGTCCGAATCGCAAACGGACGCGTCGAACAGGATCTTTTTAAACTGGATACGCACGGGTTTGAACTGGTCCCCCATTCGACGGCGTTGGGCGCGGTTGAAGACGCGGCGCACCCGGATATTGCAGAAATTTACGAGCCGGAGATCGACCGGCTGCTGAAGGCTGCGACCGGCGCGGATGACGTCCTGATTTTCGACCACACAATTCGCATCGCAGGTAATCGAAACGGGCGCCGCCCGGTTTTTCAGGCCCATAATGATTATACCGAAACCTCTGCCCCCCAACGGGTGGCACAACTGATCGGGGATAAGGATGCGGCCAGGCGGTTCGACGGCCGCGTGGCACAGGTAAATGTCTGGCGTCCTTTAAAGGGGCCTGTCCAGGCGCTGCCATTGGCGGTGGCGGATGCACGCACCGTGGACCCGTATGACCTTCGCAAGTCCGCGCTGGTCTACCCCGGCCGGGTAGGGGAGACGTACCACCTGACCTATTCGCCACGGCAGCGTTGGACATATTTCCCGGAGATGACGACAGATGAAGTGCTGCTGTTGAAAGGGTATGACAGTGCCACGGACGGACGCAGCCGGTTCACGCCTCATACGGCGTTCGAACACCCGGAAACGCGGGCAGATGCGCCTGCACGACACAGCATTGAGACCCGGACGTTCCTGTTTTTCAATGCATAGCTGATCTATTCGGCTTTCGATCAAAGGGAGGAATTGGAATGAGTGATACCCACACCGGCGGCTGTCTTTGCGGTGGAGTCCGATACACGGTTACGGGCCAGATGAGCGATGTCGTGTCCTGTCATTGTACCCAATGCCGCAAGACATCCGGGCATTATGTCTCCGCCGCCCGCGTCGATGTGCCGAACCTTGTAATTGATACGGACGAAACGCTGACCTGGTTCCGGGCGTCGGACACTGCCAGACGGGGCTTTTGTTCGCGTTGCGGCGGGAACCTGTTCTGGTGGCCTGATAGCGACACTCACGTCTCTGTCATGGCGGGCACCATCGACGGTGCGACGGGCCTTAAGACGGAAAAGCATATCTTCACCGATACGAAGGGTGACTATTACGAACTTTAGCCGTTTGCCAGTTCGACGACCTTTGCATGCAGGGCCGCGGGAAGGGAAATGCCGGTTTCCGGCGTTTCCTGCCGCGCCTTGCGTCGGCGTTCGCCCGGCAGCCGCACGCCCGGAATGGCCGCCAGTTCGTCAAACAAGGCCTCGCAATGCTGCGCCCAGCCGGCGCCACCCAGGCGCTCTGGATCGATGGCGATGATTGCTTCGCCGCCGACGGGCGGTCCGCCGTCCTTGTTGTCCAATCGCCCGGATTCAAAAGAAAATACGGACCCGATCAGGCCGCCGGCCAGAAGTTCCACCATCAATGCGATGTTGGCGCCTTTGTAACCGCCGAAGGCAAGCTGCGCGCCTTTCAGGACTTCGTTCGGGTCTTCGGTGGGATTGCCGTCCGCATCGATACCGGTACCCAGCGGTACCTTGTGACCGTCGCGGGCGTGGATCATGACCTCACCACGCGCCATGGCGGCGGACGCCTGGTCGAACACGAACGGGTCCTTACCGGGGCGCGGCCAGGCAAATGCCATCGGGTTCGTGCCGAACAGCGGCTTGATACCACCGGACGGCGCTACCATCGGGGAAGCCTGTGTCACCGCAATCGCACACAGCCCCTGTTCCCCCAGCGTTTCCACTTCCGGCCACAAAGCCGCGAAGTGATAGATGTCGACAAGTCCGACTACGGCAATCCCCTGGGTCCGTGCTTTTTCGGCCAGGGCGGGAAGGGCGGCTTCCAGCGCCAGGGGGGCAAAACCACCCTTCGCATCAATCCGAATGGCGCCGGGGCCCTGTTCCGTCACTTCGGGCCGTGCCTTGCCGTCTACCTTTCCGCTTTTCAGGGATTTGCAATAGCCTTCCAGCCGGAACAGACCGTGACTGGCGCAGCGGTCCCGTTCGGCGCGGATCATGATGTCGGTGACTGCGCGGGCGTTTTCCGCATCCGCCCCATGGGCGGTCAAAGCCTTTCGGGACAGGGCGTCCGCTTCTTCCAGTGTCAGGTTTACGGTATCGCTCATATTTGTCCCCCTGGTTTGAAATGACGGCGCTATGGTTTGACCTGCACGTTGCGTGGCGGTTCGGGCACATGTCGAATCCGCTCACGATAGATCGTGTAGAGCCCGCTTGCGACGACGACCGACCCGCCCACAACGGTCCACACATCCGGCAGATTGCCGAACACAAGATAGCCCATCACCGTAGCCCAGACCAACAGCGTGTAGTTAAACGGCTGCAACGTTGATGCGGGCGCGCACTCAAGCGCCTTGATCAAAAGCATATGGCCGATTGCCCCGGTGAGCGAAAGAAGCGCCAGATAACGCCATGCTTCGGGCGTCGGTTCCGTCCAGAAGAAAGGACCGATCGCCGTTGTGACGGCCGCACCGATGACCGCCATATAAAGAAGCGACGTGTCGGACCCGTCTTCGGCGCTGACAACGCGTGTGATCACGTGATAGAGCGCGAACATGAACGCGGTCACCAAGGCGACGATGGCTTCCAGTTGAAACACGCCGAAACCGGGGCGGATGATGATCAGCACGCCGACGAAACCCGCCAGTACCGCGGCCCACCGGCGGATACCGACGTCCTCCTTCAGGAACAGCGCGGACAGTGCAGTCACAATCAAGGGGAAGCTGGCGAACAGTGCATGGGTTTCCGCAAGTGACAGTACGCGCACCGCATAAACAAATGCCAGGATCTCAAAGACGATGATCAGCGACCTTATGACCTGAAGCACAGGACGTTTTGCCCGCACAACCTGTTTCAGTGGCTTGTTCCAACCGGACAGCGCCATCGCAAAGACGGCAAAAAATAGGAAGCGGACCCAGATGATCTGCGGGATATCATAGGTCTGCGCCAGGTGCTTGGTGACGGCATCCTGACAGGCAAAGATGAACGTCGCCATGACGACCAGGGCGATGCCGCGGCTTGGATTGTCGATACGTTGGTTCATGGCCCGCCAATACGCCTAAATGAACGGCGCTTCAATCCCGGACCGCCGGACTTGCACCTGTGACCCGGCGGCATTAGAACCGGGCCGACGTCAGCAATCATATCCGTTTGGAAACTGAAATGGCCACCCTTGCAGAGGAGGCCGGCAGCCGCCGGACCTTCGCCATCATCTCTCACCCCGATGCTGGGAAAACAACGCTGACGGAAAAGCTTCTGCTGCGTGGCGGGGCAATCCATCTGGCGGGGGAGGTGAAAGCAAAGGGCGACCGCCGGCGGGCCCGTTCGGACTGGATGAAGATTGAACAGCAGCGCGGGATTTCGGTCACCACGTCCGTCATGACGTTCATTCGCGACGGGGTGATTTTCAATCTTCTGGATACGCCGGGCCACGAGGACTTTTCGGAAGACACCTATCGAACGCTGACGGCGGTCGACAGCGCGGTCATGGTGATCGATGCGGCAAAAGGGATCGAACCCCAGACGCGAAAGCTGTTCGAAGTATGCCGTCTGCGCGACATGCCGATTGCGACCTTCATAAACAAGCTGGACCGCGAGGCGCGCGACCCGTTCGAACTGATGGACCAAATCGCGGACGAACTGGCCCTGGATGTGTCGCCCGTTGCCTGGCCGATCGGGTCCGGGCGCGACTTCAAGGGATGCTATGATCTGCTGAACGACCGTGTCCTGCTTATGGGGGAGGACCGGACGGAATCCGTTTCCGTCGACGGTCTGGACGATCCGAAGCTGGCGGACCTTGTTCCGGCGGAACAGCTGGACACCCTGCGGGAAGAAGCGGAACTTGCCCGCGAAGCGTGCCCGACCTTTGATCTGGAAGCCTATCTGCATGGCACGATGACGCCGGTTTATTTCGGAAGCGCGCTTCGGAACTTCGGTGTCGGGCATCTTCTGTCGGGGATCAGCCTTTATTCCCCGCCGCCCAAGGCATTGGCGACGGATAAGCGTGCCGTCGATCCGACGGAAGAGAAGGTGACCGGTTTCGTCTTCAAGGTGCAGGCGAATATGGACCCGAACCACCGTGACCGAATTGCCTTTGTGCGCTTGGTGTCCGGCAGATTCAAACGCGGCATGAAACTCAAGCATGTCCGGTCCGGCAAGCCCATGGCCATCTATAATCCCATCCTGTTTTTTGCACAGGACCGGGAAATCGCGGACGAGGCCTACCCGGGAGACATCATCGGGGTACCGAACCACGGGACCTTGCGTGTGGGCGATACGTTGAGCGAGGTCGAGGAAATCCGCTTCACCGGAATTCCAAACTTCGCCCCGGAAATCCTGCGCCGCGTCCGGCTGGATGACCCTATGAAGGGCAAGCATCTGAAAAAGGCCCTGGAAAGCCTGGCGGAAGAAGGTGTGACGCAGGTCTTCAAACCTGAACTGGGGGCTAACTGGATCGTCGGGGTGGTAGGGCAACTGCAGCTGGACGTTTTGAAAACCCGGATCGAAGCGGAGTACGGTATCAATGTGACGCTGGAGCCAGCCCCGTTCGAAACTGCCCGCTGGGTTGCCGCCGACGACCACGGTGTATTAGACAAGTTCATGTCGTCGGTACGTTCTGCGATGTCGGTCGACCGCGACGGCGCACCGGTTTTTCTTGCCAGAAACTACTGGGAACTGAACCACCAGACACAGAACAATCCGGATATTCGCTTTTCCAAGACGAAAGAGCGCGCATAGTCCGATTGCAGGGGGCATATTTACTCTCCTTTAACCGATAACGCGTTAGGGTTCGATTGCAGGAAATTTCCCCGAGCCCGTCCTGGGAAAGGTGGTCGATTATGGGTGAGTTAAGTATTGCGGATCAGCGCGACCGTTTCGTGGCTTTCGCCTTCGCGGCATCGGATGTTCTGATTGAAATAGACGCAAAAGGGTCGGTCTGTTTTGTGGCCGGTTCCGTGAAGTCGCTGTTCGCCCATTCAACCGAAGAGATCATGGGAACGGAGATTCTGGACAGTGCGACCAAGGACAACCGTGTCGCTTTTTCGGAATTCATTGCAAAATTAATGAGTTCCGGTCGGGCCGCAGAAACGCTGATCGACCTGAACGGTGGCGATGGCAAGGTGCATACAGCAGCCGTTTCCGGCATGGCCAGCCCCCAGCGACCAGGTATTTTCCACCTGGCATTCCGGCAATCGACCTTCATGATGCGCGTAGCCCAGGCGTCCCGCGCAAAGTCCCCCGTTACGGCGGAAGAACACGCCGCCCATGTGGAAAAAACGGCTAGGGCCGCAGAAAAAAGCGGCGACGTCCTGAACTTTGCAATGTTCGATGTTGATCTGGAAGGCGCCGAAAAACAGGGAATGACGGACAAGGACAGTGAGAAGCTTTCCGCGTCTCTTGTCGAAACAATGCAGGCATGGTCGGCCGATGGATCCGTGGGGGAAATCTCAAAGGGGAAATATTCCGTCCTTCTTGAGGATGGCGTTGATGTTTCCCGCGTGAAGAACCGGATGACGGAAGTCGCGAAGATGGAAGTCCCGAATGTCGACCTGGGTATCAGCGAAACCGCGCTTTCCATCGATGATTTGGTGGATACGGACGATTTCGCCGACACGCTGGAATCCGCAATGACACATTTCGATCGTGTTGGCGGGGAAATGTTCGATCTTACTAGTCTGGAAGACGCGAAGAAGCTTTCAAAGGCCGCCAGCATTCCACCGCGTGGCGCGGGTTCCAAAGGACGTCCCGTAGTGCGCGCCCGCCGGCAGGGTGTCGTCGAAGGCTGGGGATGACCGGTCGCCAGATCCCTGATTTTCCATTCCCGGTATTTCAGAACACGTTTTTTGACGGCTTCGTGAGGTTCGCGACGCCCCTCAAAGCTATCTGTTAGTCTGCTCTCAGATATCCACCTGAACATGTGCCATCGCCGGGACGAAAGTTGTATCCGGGTCGGTCGATGGTTGCACAAACGATGCATTGAAGGAGTCTTGGGTAATGACACGAACAGATTTTCCCGTTGGCGTAATCCGTACAGGAATTCTGGCGGTTTTTCTGATGTTTGGCGGGGGTGCCGCAGTGGCGCAGGCGGACGAAATCTATACTGGTACATTCGATGATGTCGCCATAGATGGAACGGATACGGTCGCCTATCACACACAGGGCGTGCCGGTTGAAGGCAGTGATGAATTCACCCATGAATGGCGTGGGGCAACCTGGTATTTTGCCAGCGCCGAAAACCGTGACCTGTTCGCCGCGGACCCTGAGGCCTATGCCCCGCAATATGGCGGTTTCTGCGCCTATGCGGTGAGCCAAGGGTATACCGCATCAACGGTTCCTGAGGCTTGGGACATCGTCGATGGGAAACTGTATCTGAACTATTCGCTGGGGGTTCAGGACCGGTGGCGCGGCGATCGCGACAACTACATTACCGCGGCGGACGAGAATTGGCCTGGAATTCGCGAAGGCCTCTGATCTGAATTTCAATCAAGCCGAAAAATGAAACAGGGCGGCTGAATGGCCGCCCTTCTCACATTCCCATTCGGTGCAACCGAAGACCTAGTAGACGCTGGATCGTTCGGGAACGAAGGCTTCGGCCCGTGCCAGACTTTCCGCCTGTTCTTCTTCGGTCATCTGTGCGGCAAGTTCCTCAACCGTGCGGATGGCAAGCCCATGACCTTGTTCGGCGGCCAGTGTCAGCCACTTCAGCGCTTCCACATTGTCCTGAGGTACGCCTTCGCCACGCATGTATCGAACGCCGATATGATTCTGCGCCTTGGCATAGCCCTGACGGGCAGCGGCCAGGAACCACCGTGCCGCCATCTCTAGATCCTGGTCGACGCCGTTCCCGTCGCGATAACGCTTACCCATATTGTATTGGGCACGGTCGAAACCGGCAATTGCCGCGCGTTCGATCCACAGCGCCGCACGAATGTCGCTTTGTGCGACCCCAAGACCATATTCGAACATCTTGCCCAGGGAATACTGCGACCGCACGAGGCCATGATAAGCGGCCCGTTCCAGCCATCCATAGGCGCGGTCGTAGTTTTGTTCCACGCCGTCGCCAGCGATAAAGGCCAGGCCCAGGTTGTGCATAGCGCGGGCGTGGCCTTCCTCCGCCGCGCGGGTCCACCATTCGATGGCGGCATCCCGGTCCACGGGGACACCTCGACCTTCGTCATAGAGCACACCCATGTTGAACATGGCCTTGGCGTCGCCAGCTTCCGCCAGGGGTTCCCACACCTGACGCGCGGCGACAAATTCACCGCGCTGGTACGCGGCCCAACCTTCCTGAAATGTATCGGCAAAGGCTTGCGTTGCAGGCAAAGCGACACAAGCCGCCATTGCGCCAGCCAAGAGCGCGGTGCGCAGGGATTTCAAGGCCAGACGCATCACGTAACCTTCATTCCGTAAGCCTTTGGTTAATTATGCGACGAATTGACGATTGAAGCAAGGAATGGTGCCACATTCGCCACAGGGGGCAATTCACGATTCGGCAGAAAACCGGGTAATTCTAAGCCGAAGCAGCTCCAGTAATCCGGTCAACTGTTCGCGCGCCAGGATGGCTTCGAACTCGCGTTTCTGGGTGAGAGCCATACTGGTGCCGTCAATAATCACATCAAGTATGCGCGGGCCGTCTTCAGATTCGCGCACAAGCCACGTGACATCCGTTGAATCCGCACCTTCTGTCTCGATAGTGGTGATTACCAGCGCATCACGGTCGCGATGTTGGCGCGCCTCGTTGATCAGAAGTGTCTGTCCGGAATATCCACCGAACCGGCGGGTGTAGCTCTGCAACAGAAAGGTGGAGAAAAGATAGAGGTATTCCGTCCTTTCCGCATCCGACGCCGCGTCCCAGGTATCACTGCCCAGGGCAAATCGTCCGATGGCGCGGAAATTGAAGCTGTCTTCCACGATGTCGCGAAGTTGGGCTTCACGATCTTCAAGCGTAATATCCTGATTCCGAAGGATTTGTACCGCCTGCGCGCCGATTGACTCGATAAAGGCGGCGGCATCTGCCGGATCGATCACGCGAACATTGCCGGAGGATTGCGCATTCGCCGCGGAGACACTCGCAAAAAGTATGGCGATGGCCGCGATCAGCGCACGCATGAAACGACTCCTCAATTGCCCGTTGGGCAGCGGTTCGGAAGTAGATAGGCAAATGCGCCCAATGAAGCAAGCGACAGTTATGGGAAATGCAACATCGCCGCACCGGTTCCGCATGCTTATGTTGCCGATCTGCCGCGCAGATGGCGCAACATGTGACCGACCGGGAGGACCGCCGTCAGGCCCAGGAGAATCATGACCAGCCCTAGCCCCTCGGTTAAGCCGAATGTTTCGCCCAGGATGATGAAGCTAAGGACCTGAGTCGCCAGCGGTACCGTCAGGACGGCGATTGATGCGAATGCGACGTCCGTCAGTTTCAGGATCATCGACCAGCACCACAATCCGAACGCCTGACTGATCAGCGTGACGCAAAGTGACGCGGAAACGACGGGCAGGGACAGTTCTGTCCAGTCGATGGCCGGGTCGCGGACCCCTGCTGCGATACCCAGTGGGACAGCACCCGACAAGAACATCCACCCGACCAGGACATGAACAGGTGTCTGAAACTGGAACCGCTTCTGCAAGGTGGAACCAAGGCTCCAGCAGAAGGCCGCGCCCAGCATCGCGACTACACCGATCGGCAGTCCCGCGCCGCTTTCGGCCATAAACAGGTCTTGCCAGGCAAGAATCAGTACCGCCGCCGTGGCGGACGCCACGCCGAAACCGCGTTTCAGTGTGATGCGTTCCCCATATCCAACCACCCCGATCAGCATTGCGAACAATGGCATCGTATAGGCCAGAAGAACCGCGCGACCGGCCGTCAGATACTGGACGCCCAGTGCGGATAGGAAGAACCAGAGCGTGACCGCAAAGGTGGCGACCAGAAATATTTTCGGAAACTCTCCCGCGGCGGGCCTGATGCGACTTCCGAACGCAGCGGCGCCGACCAGCATAACCAGTCCCGCTACGAGTGCCGAGCTCGACCGGAAAGTCAGCAAGGGAACTTCCGTTAACGCAAGTTTCATGAACGGCCACATGGACCCCCAAGCCAGGGTCAGACCGCACAACAAGAGCCATGCCATCGCCGGCACCGGCTTTCTGCCGGTGTCGGCGGGGTGGTCAATGTTCATTACATAAAGGCCTGAATTCCGGTCTGGGCCCGGCCAAGGATCAGCGCATGGACATCATGCGTCCCCTCATAGGTATTCACCGCCTCCAGGTTCATGACATGGCGGATAACATGATACTCGTCGGACACGCCGTTTCCGCCGTGCATGTCCCGTGCGGTGCGGGCAATTTCAATTGCCTTGCCGCAACTGTTCCTCTTGATCAGCGAAATCAGTTCCGGCGGGCAGCGATCTTCGTCTTTCAGACGTCCGGCGCGCAGACAGGCCTGAAGCCCGATTGAAATTTCGGTCTGCATGTCCGCCAGTTTCTTTTGAATCAATTGGTTCGCCGCAAGGGGGCGTCCGAACTGTTTGCGGTCCATTGTATAGGAATGGGCCTGCAGCCAGCAGAATTCCGCGGCGCCAAGTGCCCCCCACGCGATTCCATAGCGCGCGTTGTTGAGGCAGCCGAACGGACCCTTCAATCCCTGCACGTTTGGTAGAAGGTTTTCTTCCGGTACAAATACCTCATCCATCATGATCATACCGGTGATCGACGCCCGAAGACTGAACTTTCCTTCAATCTTGGGGGTTTCAAATCCGTCCATGCCGCGCTCCAGCACGAAGCCGCGAATGATATCGTCTTCGGTCTTCGCCCAGACCACGGCGATGTCCGCGACCGGGGAGTTCGTGATCCAGTTCTTGGAACCGGAAATCTTGTATCCGCCGTCTACCTTCCTTGCGCGGGTTTTCATCGAACCCGGGTCTGAGCCGTGGTCCGGCTCTGTCAGTCCGAAGCATCCGATCATTTCACCGCTTGCAAGGCGCGGAAGGTACTTCTTGCGCTGTTCTTCAGTGCCGTACGCATAGATCGGATGCATGACCAGCGAGCTTTGCACGGACATTGCCGACCGATAGCCGCTGTCGACGCGTTCGACTTCACGGGCGACCAGACCATAGGAAGTATAATTGACGCCGGCGCAGCCATATTCCGGGTCGATCGTCATTCCCAGAAGGCCGAGTTCCCCCATCTCATTCATGATTTCACGGTCAAAGCGCTCATGCCGGTTTGCTTCCAGAACCCGGGTCATCAGCTTGTCCTGACAATAATCACGCGCGGTGTCGCGGATCATTCGCTCTTCTTCGCTCAGCTGCTGATCCAGAAGGAAGGGGTCCTGCCATTCGAAAGGGGCAGTGCTTTTGCGATCGCTCATCGTTCAAATCCTTGTTCTTGGGTCGGCGTTCCGTGCTGACGGTGGGCAGTATCGCGCTGGAAAGGCGAATGGCAAGCGCCGCACTGACAGGAGATATATTTTAAACTTAAAATAAATGCAAGACCGGGCTTTACGCGACCTAACGCTTGGCGGTTCGGCGCGACGCGCCGTATTCTCGTTTCATGAGCCGAAGAAAAGTGACCGCGAACCGCACAGTATTGCCACAAGGGGCATTGATAGAATTCGTGCCCCAAGGCGGATATGTGAAAGTATCAGCGGTCGACCCGGTAACATATATCGAGGTTTCGATTGTCGGCGACCCGTCCGCGGGCGAACATTTGCTGTCGCAGATCGCGATCAAGAAGCTTGAACGTATCGTATACAAGCGACGGTTCGACAAGGAAACACTTGGGCGAGAGGCGGACCGCGCGGTGCCGCGGACGCGTCGCCAGGAAACGCCCAGCGGCTGGGATCTATAACTGCGTGAAAGCCTGGGGCGGAATTGGACTAACCATGCCGCGAACCTATCCGCGTCCGCCACGGCCGGTTGTCCTGCCAAGTCCGATCTGCTTGGCAAAACTAGACCGTTGTGCGGCATAGTTTGGTGCCACCATCGGGTAATCCGGCGGCAGGCCCCATTTCGCGCGGTACTGTTCCGGCGTCATGTCGAAGGCGGTCCGAAGATGGCGCTTCAGCATCTTAAGTTTCCGGCCATCCTCCAGACAGACAATAAAGTCGGGCTGAACGGAATCCTTGACCGCAACTGCCGCCTTGGGTTTCAGCGGTCTTGCTGGTGTTCGCGGGGGCTGATCGCTCAAGGAAGAAAATTTCGTAAAAACCTCGCCGATGACGCCGCTGATATCCGCCTTTTCGACCTTGTTGTTCCCAACATAGGCTGAAACAACCTCCGCCGTCATATGCAGGATGTCGCCGCGTGAGGCGCCAACCGGGCCGTCAGTGCGTGTCTCCAATTCCTCGCCACCACGCGAAACCGGTGGGACCTTCGTCCTCGCCATGATGAATTTCCCCCTTAACGTCGCCAGACCCGAATAAGGTATCCTACCCAAACAGTTCAACCGGGTGCCTGATGAACACGACGGCCTCCCACGCCGTCAGGCACAACCTGTTCAAGCAAACTAAGACGCAAATCTAAGCAAACAACCGCTGCGTAATCAATGTAGTTTCGCAAAGGCTGATAAAGAAATTTATATGATCGTTCTTGATGACCTTGCGCGGATTCATGATTTGGCGGTATTGAATATTTACAACACTATATAGGGTAGCCAAAAGGAACGAATTTTGACTTGGAGCAATGGGCCGGAGAGGTAAGGCCGATATACCATGGATAGGGGGCTGAAAGGCCGCTTCCTACATGATTTTCCAAATATTCCGCCACGCATCGTTGGTTTCGCTGGAAAACTCCCTTTTGCTGTGATACCGCCACAACCGGTTCGAATTGGGTTGCGGTGGTGTGATCGCGGCCCGGAAGTGAAGGGGCCAATGGGTAATAAGACCATCGTCATCGCAAGCGATCATGCGGGCCTGGAACTGAAGCGCGCCGTCACGGGTCCAGTAGAGGATCGGGGGTATCAGGTGATCGACCTAGGTACAGACACGTCTGACAGCGTCGACTATCCGGATTTTGCAGACAAACTGGCCGCAGCGATGAAAGACGGTGTGGCTGATCGCGGCATTCTGATCTGTGGAACAGGGATCGGCATTTCGATCGCGGCCAACAGGCATCCCCACATCCGTGCCGCATTGTGCCACAACACGACCGATGCGCGGCTGTCGCGGGCGCACAACGACGCAAACGTGATTGCTTTCGGCGCGCGCACGATGGGCGTGGAGGTCGTGCTGGAGTGTGTTAGCGCGTTCCTGGAAACAGCGTTCGACGGCGGACGCCATGCGCGCCGGGTCGGGAAACTGACGCCGGACATTCAGGATAGCTAGGTAAGATTTCAGATTGCCGCCCTTTGCAGTCGGTATTGGGGTGGTGCTGATTACATGGATTGAACAGGGCGGATGATGGCGCGGACCTCGGGCGCGGATCGGCCCACAACCGGGAAGGACCCTGAGGATATGAGCACTGCGGAAAATACGGCACCCTATGGTTATGAAGGTTTCTTTGAAGCGGATCTGAAAGAGTCCGACCCGGCGGTCTATGCGGCGCTGGAACAGGAACTTCATCGCCAGAATGACGGCATCGAACTGATCGCTTCTGAAAACATCGTCAGCCGCGCGGTGCTGCAGGCTGTTGGCTCCGTCAATACGAACAAGTATGCCGAGGGATATTCCGGGCGCCGTTATTACGGCGGTTGCGAATATGTTGATGTCGTTGAAACTCTGGCGGTTGAACGTGTCTGTCAGCTTTTCGACTGCAAGTTCGCGAATGTGCAACCGCATTCCGGTGCGCAGGCGAACCAGGCGGTTTTCATGGCCCTGCTGAAACCGGGCGATACGTTCCTGGGGCTGTCGCTGGATGCGGGCGGGCATCTGACGCATGGGGCCGCGCCGAACCAGTCTGGAAAGTGGTTCAACGCGGTTCAGTACGGGGTCAAGCCCGACGACCATCAGATTGATTTCGAACAGGTCGCGCAGCTTGCCAGGGAACATAACCCGAAGTTGATCATCGCGGGCGGGTCCGCCTATCCGCGGTTCATCGATTTCAAGCGTTTCCGTGAAATCGCGGATGAAGTCGGGGCCTATTTCATGGTCGATATGGCGCATTTTGCCGGCATGGTGGCTGGTGGGGCGCATCCGAACCCGCTCGAATATGCCCATGTTGCCACTTCGACGACGCACAAGACGCTTCGCTGCACCCGCGGTGGGATTATCCTGACCAATGACGAGGATCTGGCGAAAAAGTTCAATTCCGCTGTTTTCCCCGGTCTGCAGGGTGGGCCGCTGATGCATGTTATCGCCGGTAAGGCGGTCGGATTCGGCGAAGCCCTGCGTCCGGAATACAAGTCCTATATTCAGGCGGTTGCCCGCAATGCCAAGGTTCTGGCGGCAACACTGATCGAAGGCGGGCTGGACATGGTTTCCGGCGGTACGGACACGCATGTGATGCTGGTCGATTTGCGGCCGAAGGGGCTTACCGGGAACATCGCGGAAAAGAGCCTGGAACGGGCCGGTATCACCTGTAACAAGAACGGCATTCCGAACGACCCTGAAAAACCGATGGTGACCAGCGGTATCCGGCTTGGGTCGCCGGCGGCAACGACGCGCGGTTTTGGCGAAGCGGAGTTCCGACAGGTCGGTGAAATGATTGTCGAGGTTTTGGACGGTCTGGCCGCGAATCGTGACGACAATAGTGCGGTTGAAAACGCGGTGCATGAACGGGTGAAGGCACTTTGTGCGCGCTTCCCGCTTTATGCGTCGCCTTACTGATTGACGATTAGTTTCGGGCCAGGTCCGTCGGCGTCGGGTTGCCGGCGGTCCCTGACCCGATCAGAGAAGGGGGCTATTGGGCCATGAAATGTCCGTTCTGCGGTCACGACGACACCCAGGTTAAGGACTCCCGTCCGACCGAGGATAACTCGGCGATCCGCCGACGCCGTATGTGTCAGAATTGCGGTGCACGGTTTACGACCTTTGAACGCGTCCAGCTTCGGGAACTCACCGTGGTCAAAAAGAACGGCCAGCGGGAACCCTTCGATCGCGACAAACTTATTCGGTCGATGCAGATCGCGTGCCGCAAACGCAATGTGGAACTGGAACGGATAGAGCGGATCGTGAATTCCATCGTTCGGCGCCTCGAAAGCTCTGGAGAAAACGAAATTCCGGTGTCTACGGTCGGCGAGATGGTGATGGAAGCCTTATTGCAGTTGGATCAGGTGGCGTATGTCCGCTTTGCATCCGTCTACCGAAATTTCCGTGAGGCAAAGGATTTCACGGATTTCGTGCAGCGCGACGTCTCCCGGCTGGAAGACGACCTGTAAGGACGGGGCAATGGCCCCAATCGACACAGCGAAAGAGGATGCGCGTTGGATGGCGGCCGCCTTGCGGCTTGCCGAACGCGGTCTTGGCCGTGTCGCCCCCAATCCCGCGGTCGGATGTATTCTAGTGCGTGACGGGCGCCCCGTCGGGCGGGGCTGGACGCAACCTGGCGGGCGTCCCCATGCGGAAACCGAAGCCCTGTCCCGAGCGGGCGCCGAAGCCCGTGGCGCAACTGCCTATGTCACGCTGGAACCCTGCAGTCATACCGGAAAAACCGGACCGTGCGCTGACGCACTAATCGCGGCCGGAATTTCCAGGGCGGTTATCGCGATGGAAGATCCGGATGACCGGGTGTCAGGTCGCGGAATTGCAATGCTTGAAGCGGCCGGAATTGACCTGTCGGTCGGTATTCTGCACGAAGAGGCGCAGCATCTGAACCAGGGGTTCGTCTTAAATCGAACAACAGGGCGGCCGCTTGTTACACTGAAACTGGCGACCAGCCTGGATGGCCGGATTGCCACTGCGACCGGTGAAAGCAAATGGATTACCGGCGACGCAGCCCGGCAGGACGCGCATATGCTGCGTATGATGCACGATGCCGTCCTGGTCGGTATCGGCACCGTGCTGGCGGACGATCCGGCCCTTACCTGCCGGTTGCCCGGACTTCACGCCGATGGCGGCGTGCGGGTCGTGCTGGACAGCCAGGGTCGCCTGCCCACCGCGTCCAAATTCTGCGATGGCACAATGACGTCCATACAGATAACCGCCACGGGGTGCGCCGCACCGCCGATCCGGAATGTGGCGCGGATGGAAATTCCACCAGACGCTGGGGAGCCAGGGATTTCCGTTCCCGAGGTGCTGCGGGCACTTGCATCACGCGGCATCACCAGAGTGATGGTGGAAGGCGGCGGCAAGGTGGCGGCATCCTTCCTTGCGGCCGGCATGGTGGATCGAATCCAGTGGTATCGCGCAGGAATTCTGTTGGGGGCGGACGGGGTGCCATGTATCGCGGCGCGAACGGTCGACGACCTGGCGACGGTGGAACGTTTCCGGTTCACCGGCGCACGAACCCTTGGCGCGGACCGCGTTGACTGCCTTGAACGGGTGACGTGATGCGCACAATGGTTGCCCTGGCGTTGCTGGTCGCGGCCGCCTGCGCCGAAGTGGAAATTCCCGAACTCCCGCCAGAGACGGAAACGGACTGCACATGGGGGCTTTTCTGCTTCACGACAACGACCTATGCCGACGGACATGGCGTTAGCGTGGACTTTTCCTACGATGGACAAAGCGACACTACCTATCTTCTGATCATCCGCACCGATCAGCGTTCGATGGAAGGGGGGTATGAGGATCGGATCGAACTGATCCTGGACGGACCGATGGAACGGCAGATCCTGGATCTTCTGGCCGCACCCGGCACGGACTTTTCCTACAACTGGCGTTTCACCGTTCATCCGATGGACCCGGATTTCACCCCGACCCCGGAAGAATATGTCTATGCCTACCCATTCAGTCCGGAAGGCGCATTTCCTGTTCTGCAGGGGCCTGGCGGTGACGGGGCAGGGGCACATGCAACGCATCGCGGGGCGCAGGAAAATGCCGTAGATTGGGCCCTGCCGATTGGGACGGAGATCCTGGCCGCACGCGATGGCGTGGTGGCCGTTGCCTATGACGGGTCGCGCCTGCGCTGGCACGGCCATGAAAACCTTGTCATCGTACGGCATGACGACGGGACTTTCGCTTGGTACGGGCATCTGTTGCCGGGGGGCGCATTCGTTTCCGCCGGAGATCGCGTCACGACGGGCATGCCAATCGGTCTGTCGGGCAATTCGGGTTATTCATCGGAACCGCACCTGCATTTCCAGGTGTCTGTTCCGACGCCCGGAGGCGCTGAGGCGTTTCGGTCACTGCCGGTGCGTTTTGAAAACTGAACTATGGCATGTTGCGGCGTTTGCCTTCTTCGGCGGAAAGCGTAAATAGTGGGGCGGGGAGCCGGGAGGCTCCCCTGTTTTGCTTTTGTGCATTTTCAATCCGAAGGACAGGCAGTCGATGTTTACAGGCATTATCACGGACCGCGGGCGGATCCTGTCGCGGGAAGACCGCGGGGATGTGCGTTTTGTCGTAGCCTGTTCCTATGATGCATCCGGCATCGACATGGGGGCATCTATCGCATGTTCCGGCTGTTGTCTGACGGTGGTCGACAAGGGCACGGATGACGGCAAACGCAATTGGTTTGCGGTCGACGTTTCGGAAGAGTCGCTGTCGAAAACGACTCTGCGCGGCTGGCAGGCCGGTACGGGTGTGAATTTGGAACGCGCCTTGCGCCTGGGGGATGAACTGGGCGGTCATTTCGTCCTGGGGCATGTTGACGGTGTTGCATCCATAGAAGCGATTGCGCCGGAAGGCGACAGTCTTCGTTTCACGTTCAGGGCGCCGGGGGAACTGCGAAAGTATATTGCGCCTAAGGGATCCATTGTTCTGGACGGCGTGTCCCTGACGGTGAACGAGGTCGGGGAAGAGACTTTTGGCGTCAATATCATCCCGCATACCGCGGATGTTACCGGGTTCGGTACCGCGAATGTCGGGGATCTTGTAAATCTTGAGGTCGATGCGCTTGCCCGATATGTTGCGCGCCTCTTGGGACAGGAAGGATAGCCACAGATGGCATCTGACAAACTGGCAAGCGTTTCCAAACAGGACATCGCCCGCGCCGCGGACGATCTGGCATTCCTGTCTTCGATCGAAGAGATCATCGAGGAAGCCCGCAATGGACGGATGTTCGTTCTTGTCGATGACGAGGACCGGGAAAACGAAGGCGACCTGGTTATTCCGGGGCAGATGGCTACCCCCGAAGCCATCAACTTCATGGCCAAGTTCGGGCGTGGACTGATCTGTCTGGCCTTGCCGGGTGACCAGGTGGACCGCCTGGGCCTGACTTTGATGCCGCAGAAGAATGCCAGTCGCTTCGGGACGGCCTTTACCGTTTCGATTGAAGCCCGCGAAGGTGTGACAACCGGCATTTCCGCGCCTGATCGTGCCCGCACAATCGCCGCGGCCATTTCACCGGATGCCACGCCAGAGGATATCACGACCCCGGGTCATATCTTTCCCCTGTTGGCCCGCGATGGGGGCGTTCTGGTTCGCGCCGGCCATACCGAAGCCGCAGTCGACCTTTCGCGGTTGGCGGGGTTGAACCCGTCCGGCGTTATCTGCGAGATCATGAATGACGACGGTGAGATGGCGCGGCTTCCGGATCTGATTCAATTCGCGCAGTATCACGGTCTGAAAATCGGTGCGATTGCCGATCTGATCGCCTATCGCCGCAAGAACGACCGTGTCGTGGAGCGGACTGAAAGTACCAAAATCTCATCGGTCCATGGCGGCGAATTCGACATGCATGTCTATGTAAACAGCATTTCCTATGCTGAACATGTAGCGCTGGTAAAAGGCGACCCGTCTGCGGACGGTCCCGTCATGGTGCGGATGCATGCGCTGAACGTCCTGGATGACGTTTTGATGGATTCGGAAAGCGGAAAGGCAGGCGACCTTCAGCGGGCGATGGACATGATCGGTGATGCGGGACGGGGGGTTGTCGTCCTGATCCGCGAGCCGCATCCCAAGTCGCTTTCTGACCGTGTCCGGCTTCGCGAAAACAAGACAGTCGAAACAGCAGAACTTCGTGACTACGGGGTAGGCGCGCAAATTCTGACGGACCTTGGGGTCAGCGATATGATATTGCTGTCGAACACGGAACGAACCGTCATCGGTCTGGACGGCTATGGCCTTCGGATCGTCGACCGGAAACCGCTTTCGGATTGATCGGACCAACGAAATGTCTGAAAACCCGCATATCCTGATTATCGAAGCCCCCTATTATGCGGAAATTTCCGCAGAATTGGCCCGTGGCGCCATCGCCGAACTGGAGGCACAGGGCGCGACCTATGAGAGGTTGGAGGTCTTTGGCGTTTTCGAACTGCCGGCCGCCATTGCCATGGCGGACGCGGGCCCCGAACATTTCGACGGATATCTTGCCCTTGGCTGTGTTATCCGGGGGGAAACGACGCATTACGACTATGTCTGCAACGAAAGCGCGCGCGGGCTGATGAATCTGTCCGTCGACCGGCATCTGGCAATCGGCTACGGCGTCGTGACAGTGGAAAACGAAGCCCAGGCTTGGGCCCGTGCCAGGGTCGACGAAAAGAACAAGGGGCGCGACGCTGCGGCCGCGTGCCTGAAAATGATCGGACTGCGGTATCGGTTCGGACTGGAAAAGGCACTAGGATCATGAGCCAACCGGCGGAATCAGCATCGCCCAAACAATCCCGCGCAAGCCGACGTGCTGCGCGTCTTGCGGCGGTGCAGGCACTTTACGACATGGAAATTTCAGGCCACGTGGCTTTGCAGGCCCTGGACGGTTTTCGCGCGCGGGGCGGAACGGCCGACCTGGATGGTGAAATGATCCCGGCGGACGAAAAGTTTTTTACCGAACTCCTGAAAGGGGTCACAACGGAACGAAACGACCTGGACCGCCTGATCGGGGAGGCGTTGCAAAAAGGACGGCAGGTCAGCAACCTGGAAACCGTGCTTCGGTCCATACTGCGCTGCGGTGCATATGAGATGGCGCGCCGTGACGACATCGATGCCGCCGTCGTGATCAATGAATATGTGACCGTAGCCGCCGCCTATTATGATGCGGGTGAGACAAGTTTCGTAAACGGCGTCCTTGACCGGCTGGGCCGGGTTCTTCGGGAAAATGATGACTGACACGGTCGGGCTGGGCGAATTCGGACGGATAGCCCGGTATTTCAGACCTCTCAGCAGCGGCGCCGCGGGGGCACTGAACCTGGAAGACGACGCGGCACTTCTGACGTCGCCGGGCCAGGGGGCGTATGCGGTTACTGTCGATACGCTAACCGAAGGTGTGCATTTTGTCGGAAATGAGCCGCCGGTTCTGATCGCCCGCAAGGCGATGCGGGTCAACCTGTCAGACCTTGCGGGTATGGGCGCGCGGCCTGTGGGCTATTTCCTGGCTTTATCCCTGCCGCCAAAGATTGACGATGGGTGGGTGGAAGCGTTCGCAACCGGACTGGAAGCGGATCAGTCCGAGTTCGGATGGTCTCTTCTGGGCGGCGACAGTACATCGGCGGAAAACCGCGTTACCGTGACAATCACCGCGATGGGTGAGGTGGCGCCCGAAGCCGCCTTGCGCCGGTCGGCGGGGCGGGTTGGTGACAGTATTTTCGTATCAGGTACGATTGGCGATGCCGCGTTGGGCCTAGGCGTCGCGCAGGGCCGTTTTTTTGAAACGGCGGCGACAGCGTCCTTGCTGGACCGCTATCGCCTTCCACAGCCGCGAATTGACCTGGGCCTTGCCATGGCGGGCGTCGCCCATGCCGGCATGGATATTTCGGACGGGCTGGTGGCGGACCTGAGGCACCTATGCAACGCGTCGAAAGTCGGCGCGCGAATCCAGGCCGCCGACATCCCCCTATCCGATGCGGCGGCGACCCTTATTGCGGACGATCCGGCCCTTTTTACGGAGGCCATCACCGGCGGAGATGACTACGAACTTCTGTTGTGTGGCCCGCCGGATGCGATCAAGGATGCTGCCACCGCATGCGGAACGCCGGTCCGGTGCATTGGAACCATCGTCGATGAGCCCGGAATCGCGGTACTGGACCGGGACGGGGTGCCGATGTCTTTTACGCGTGAAGGCTACCGTCACGGCTGAACGGTGGTAGAATTTGCCTTTGTCCGTATGTCTTGGGCGGTTCGGATCGTATGAAAAAGATACTGCTTATTCTAATTATTCTCCTGCTCGCCGGTGGCGGTGGAGGCGGGTACTACTATTTCTTCATTCTGGCGGCGGAAGGAGAAATGGCTGAAGAGCCGGAACCGCCGCCCGACATCCGCTTTATTGAGATGGACAGCCTGCGTATTCCTGTGATCCGTGGCGGTGCGGTTGTGAATTATGTGGCGATCACGGTGTCGCTGGAAACGATCGGGCCGGAAAATGAAGAGTTTGCAATTTCCCTTCTGCCGCGGCTGCGGAATGCGTTCCTGACGGATCTGAATGGATATTTTGCTACGGTTCCGGTCGAAGACAGGATCATGGTGCGGTCGGTGAAACGGCGCCTGATGGTGTTGAGCGAACGCGTGCTGGGCCCGGGCGTCATAACGGACGTTCTGATCCAAAATGCCTTCAAGCAAAGCGGTTAGCCGTTTTAGTCGCCGGCCGCACAAAGTCTTGTCCCGGAATTTGCGTGACCGGTGCATCCGTGGACGCTAGATTTCCGCACCCACAGACAACGCTTTGGATTGATTGAGATATGAGAGATCTGGAACGCCCCGGCCGCTCCCCGTCACATGCACCAAACGGCATGGTGGCGACATCCCACATGCTGTCGTCACAGGTCGCACTTGATGTTCTGCAGCGGGGCGGAAACGCCATGGATGCCGCGATTGCCGCATGCGCGACCCAATGCGTCGTCGAACCCGGTTCGACCGGTATCGGCGGGGATAATTTCTGTATCTATGCGCCAGGTGGCGAAGAAAGCGAAATTGTCGCATTCAACGGGTCCGGGAAGGCGGGCGCGGACTATAACCTTGGATATTTCCAAGAACAGGGAATCGAGGAGATCGGGCGCGATGTCCATTCCGTGTCCATTCCCGGTGCAATTGATGCGTGGTTCCGGCTGCACCAGACGCATGGCAAGATGTCCTGGGGCGAGTTATTCCAGCCGGCAATCGGGTATGCCCGCGACGGCTATCCGATCAGCAATCGCATCCATCGGGATCTGAATGCCGAACACGAACTTCTGGCCGCCACGCCGTCGGCCGCCGAAGCCCTGCTGCAGGACGGTAAGGTTCCGGCGGTGGGCGCGCGTCACGCGCAGCCGAAGCTGGCGTCCACACTGAAACGCATCGCCGAAGAAGGACGGGACGGTTTCTATGCCGGTCCGGTGGCGGACGACATCGTCTCCTACCTTCAGTCGCTGGGCGGTTTGCAGACCGTCGATGATATGAAGAATACGCAAGGCATCTTCGTTACTCCGATTTCCGGTGCCTTCCGGGATCTGACCATCTGGGAATGCCCGCCGAATGGCCAGGGTGTCATCGCGCTGTTGCTGATGAAGGCGATGCAGAAGCTGGATGTGGACCGGGATGCCGGCCCGATTGAACTGGAACGTATCCACCGGGAGATTGAGGCGTGCCGCATGGCCTATCAGGCCCGCAACCTTTATCTGGCGGACCCGGACTTTGCGCCGGTGCCGGTGGAAGAATTGCTGTCGGATGCCTATGCGCAGTCTATTGTGGACCGCATCGACCCGACGCGCGCGCAATTCCCGACCCCGGACATGACGCTGCCCAAGCACAAAAGTACGGTCTATATTTCGATCGTGGACAAGGACCGGAACGCGTGCAGTTTCATCAATACTCTGTTCTACAGTTTCGGCAGTGGCCTTGTTGCGCCGGAAAGCGGCGTCCTGCTTCAGAACCGGGCAATGGGCTTCACCCTGGAACCGGGGCATCCCAACGTGATCGAAGGCGGTAAGCGTCCGCTGCATACCATCATTCCCGGAATGGCAACGCGGGATGGAAAGGTGCAGCTTAGCTTTGGCGTGATGGGCGGGCACTATCAGGCGATGGGACAGACGCAGTTTCTGACGCGCTATGTCGACTATGGACTGGATATCCAGGAAGCCATGGACCGCCCGCGTTTCATGCCCGACCCGTTTGACGGCACGGTCGAGTTCGAAGGCGCCATTCCGGATGATATCCGTGCCGAACTGATCGCGCGCGGTCATGACCTGGTCGCGCCGCGAGCGCCCGTGGGCGGCAGTCAGGCGATCGCCATTGACTGGGAAAACGGGATCCTGACCGGCGGGTCCGACCCGCGCAAGGACGGCTGCGCAATCGGGTACTAAATTCCGGACCTGATTTGATCCGCCGGGCTACCAATTTTGTGATCGCCTGGATGCTTGGCCATTCGGGCCGCAGGCTGTATTCAGGGGGCCGTTTCATCGCCCGATTCCGCGCTTAAGGGCACTTAAGAAAGGCACCGGTATTCATGACTACCAGTACCATTGAGGCTGCGCGGCCGGATCCTACGAAACGCAACGTGCTTCTGTTGTGCGCCGCCCTGGCGCTCAGCAACACAGGCGCTGTCCTGATGATGTCGGTGACCGCGCTGGCCGGTGTGTATCTTGCGCGGGAAGGGGTGACCTATTGGCTGCCGCTTGTCGGGGAATTTCCGGAAACGGCGCTTCCGACCCTGGCTCTGTCGATGATGTTCGTCGGCACCATGTCCACCGCCCCGGCGGCGGCGCTGTTGATGGGGCGGATCGGCCGGCGCGCGGGCTTTACCCTGGGACAGCTGATTGGACTTACCGGTGCATGTACGTCCGTCTATGCGCTGTTCGAACAAAGTTTCTGGATTTTTGTTCTGGGCGGCTTCCTGATCGGCGCGCATTCCGCGTTCTGGCAGCAGTATCGTTTTGCCGTGGCTGACACCGCCTCGCCGGAGTTTAAACCGAAGGCGATTTCCTATGTCATGATCGGCCCGCTGTTTGCCGGGATCTTCGGGCCGGAAATCGCAAAGCATGCATCCGACCTTTTCGCGCCGGTCCTGTTCGCCGGTGCTTATGGCGCAATCGGGGCGCTGACGCTTGTGGCAATCGCGATTCTGCAGTTCGTGCGCATCCCGACACCGCCGCGCCGCCAGCCGGGCGACAGCAGGGGCCGACCGCTGTCCCAGGTCGCGCGGGAACCGAAGTTTCTGATCGCCGTAATCGCCGGCATGGTAGGGTATGCCAGCATGTCCTTCCTGATGACCGCGACGCCGCTTGCCATGGTTGATTGCGGGTTTGTGAAGGAAGATGCGTTCTTCGTCATCCAGTGGCACGTCGTGGCCATGTTCGCACCAAGCTTCTTCACAGGCTCGCTCATCACCCGGTTCGGGGCGCCAAAGATTATTCTTGCAGGCGCGCTGCTTTATCTGATTTCGGCGGCTATCAACTTTTCCGGTATTGAAATGGTCCAGTTCCTGTCATCCCTCATTCTTGTGGGGGTGGGCTGGAATTTCATGTTTGTCGGTGGAACCACGATGCTAACGGACTTTGCGGAACCGGAAGAAAAGGCAAGGCTTCAGGGGATAAACGATTTTCTGGTCTTCGGGTCGGTCACGATCGCGAGTTTCCTGTCGGGTGCCCTGCAGCAGGCCTTCGGGTGGGAGGTGATTACCCTTTCCGTTGCGGGACCTGTGACGTTGGCGGGGCTTTGCGTCATATTCCTTTCGGCGCGCGCGGGGCGCGTCGCGGCGGCGGAGTAATTCGTCGCCCCAACCACACTTCATCTTGCGTGCCCGGCTCTCCTGACTACAATATCGGGTGGATCAGGAGAGAGTGACCCATGTCTGAAGAAACCGCCGCTTTCGAGGTGCGCCCGGCCCCGCTGGCCGATGCGCTGTCCGAACGTTATCTGGCCTATGCCCTGTCGACGATTACCGCCCGGTCCCTGCCGGATGCGCGGGACGGGCTGAAACCGGTTCACCGTCGGCTTTTGTATGCGATGCGCGAACTGAAGCTGAACCCAGAAAGCGGTTTCAAGAAGTGCGCGCGCATCGTCGGTGATGTAATGGGTAAGTATCACCCCCATGGCGACCAGGCGATTTACGATGCCATGGTGCGCCTGGCGCAGGATTTCGCCGTGCGCTACCCGCTGGTCGACGGCCAGGGGAATTTCGGCAATGTGGACGGCGATAACCCGGCGGCCATGCGCTATACCGAGGCACGCCTGACGGAAACGGCAAATCGTCTTCTGGAAGGGATTGACGAGAATGCCGTCGATTTCCGCGATACGTACGACGGGGAGGGGGCGGAACCTGTCGTCCTGCCGGCGGCCTTTCCAAACCTGTTGGCGAATGGGGCGGCCGGCATTGCCGTCGGCATGGCAACCAGCATCCCGCCCCACAATGTCATCGAGATCTGCGATGCGCTGACCCATCTGATCAAATTCCCCAATGCGACGATTGGCAAGCTGACGGAGTTCATGGTTGCCCCGGACTTTCCCACCGGCGGCACGATTGTCGAAAGCAAGGAGACGATCGCAGAGGCTTATGCGACCGGTCGCGGCAGTTTCCGAATTCGCGCAAAATGGGAGGTGGAAAAACTGAAGGGCGGCGGCTGGCAGGTCGTCGTGTCGGAAATCCCCTATCAGGTCCAGAAGTCCCGGCTGATCGAACGGATCGCGGAGCTGATCCACGAACGCAAGATCGCGATCCTGGGCGATATCCGGGACGAAAGCGCCGAAGATGTGCGCATCGTGATCGAACCGAAATCGCGCAATGTCGAACCGGAAATGCTGATGGAAAGCCTGTTCCGTCAGACGGACCTGGAAACCCGTTTCGGGTTGAACATGAATGTTCTGACCGACGGGGGGAAGGTGCCGAAGGTCGTGAACCTGCGGGAGGCTTTGCAGGCCTTTCTGGACCATCGCCACGATGTCCTGATCCGGCGGTCCGAACATCGCCGCGACCAGATCGAACGCCGCCTGGAGATCCTGGAAGGCTATATCGTCTGTTATCTGAACCTGGACGAAATCATCCGTATCATCCGGGAAGAAGATCATCCCAAGCAGGTGATGATGGCGAAATTCGACCTGACGGAACTTCAGGCGGATTCCATCCTGAACATGCGCTTGCGCAGTCTACGAAAACTGGAAGAAGTCGAAATCAAGAAGGAATTCAATACCCTGACAGAGGAACTGGAGGGGTTGCTGGAACTGCTTGAAAGCGAGGATCTGCGCTGGCGCCGCATCGGCGACGATATCAAGGTACTGAAGAAAACCTATTCCGAGATACCCGGACTGGCCCGGCGACGAACCGAACTGGGCGACGCGCCCAGTGCCGTGGTGGTGCCGCTGGAAGCGATGATCGAAAAGGAACCGGTCACCATTGTCTGTTCCGCAAAGGGATGGGTGCGGGCCATGAAGGGGCATCTTGGGCCGGATGCCGACATCAAATACAAGGAAGGGGACGGTCCCCGGTTCGTCATGCCGGCGCAGACCACGGACAAGGTTCTGATATTTTGTACCAATGGACGTTTCTATACCCTGGGTGCGGACAAGTTGCCTGGCGGGCGCGGTCACGGCGAACCGCTGCGGCTTATGGTGGACCTTCCCAACGATCACGAAATTGTTGCGGTAACCGTTTTTGATCCGGAACGCCGTCTGCTGGTCGCGTCGTCGGATGGTCGCGGATTTGTCGTTCCGGAAAAGGATGTGGTCGCGCAGACCCGAAACGGGAAACAGGTCCTGAATGTCTCCGGTAAGGTAGAGGCGGCGGTGTGTCGTCCGGTTGCTGCCGGGGATGACAGCATTGCGGTTATTGGTCGAAACCGGAAACTGATTGCTTTTGACCTGTCGGACCTGCCTGAAATGACCCGCGGGCGGGGCGTTATGCTGCAGCGCTATCGCGATGGCGGTCTGAGCGATGCAAAGACCTTCCGCAAGGCGGACGGCCTGACCTGGCAAATCGGGGACCGAACGCGCACGGAAACAGACCTGACGGGCTGGTTCGCGAAACGCGCACAGGCGGGACGCATGCCGCCGGCCGGGTTCCCCCGGTCCAACAAGTTCGATTGACCGAATTTACCGGCAGCTGGCGGCTGCGGCGGCTGGTCTGGGACGGGCGTGGCGATCGCTTCCTGCGTGGCGAGGGGACCGCGTCATTCACGCGCCTAACCACAACAGACTGGCGGCTGCGGGAGGATCTGTTCTTTGACGGGCGTGACGGATACCGCGAAACGATCTGGTCCGCAGAAAAGGCCCGTCTGTCGATCCGTTTTGCCGACGGATTGCCGCTTGTCGATCTGGATTCATCCGGACTTCCTTCAGAATCCTGGCATCTGTGCGGGGAAGACCGATATTGCGCCCGCCTGATCCATTGGTCAGGAACGTCAATTCTTCTGGGTTGGCGGGTCTTGGGGCCGCGTAAGGACTATGTCATGCTGACCCGCTATGCACGGGATGGAAAAGGGGATGGATCATGAAATTCGCCTATCAGCATGAAAAGGATGGGGAGTTCGAAGGCAAAGGACTTCGGTCGTTCTTCGAATACCGCGATCTAGGCATCGATGATGCGACAGGCGGACGGTTCCATGCCCAGGTGATCCGCGCTACGGAAGCTTGCACCGACGGCACTGGACGGCATACGCACACGCTTGATTTCCAGATGGTTTATGTTCTGCAGGGGTGGGTGAAATTCTGGTACGAAGGGGAAGGGGAAATCACATTTCAGAAGGGCGCTTGTGTTCATCAGCCCCCTGGCATTGCACATGAACTCATGTCTTGCTCCGGCGATTGCGAACTGCTTGAAATCACGTCGCCCGCGGTATTCGAAACACATGACGCATAAGGCCGGATCGGTTATAAGCCCGGTGGATACCATCGGCATTCTAGGTCTGATGCGTACTTTTTTGGGGATGAAGGAGATCTGAAATATGGCTACTGCAACTGTAGGCCACGCAACCCTTGCTGACGCGGTTTGGCAATCCGAAGGGCAGGCACGTATTGTCCGCAACATTGTCCTGATTCTCGCCGGGACGGCGCTGATGGCGATTTCGGCCCGGATCAATGTGCCGATGTGGCCAGTGCCGATGACAATGCAGACGTTTGCAGTCCTGGTGATTGCCATGGCGTACGGCTGGAAACTGGCCGGTGCGACGCTGGTTGCCTATCTGGCGGAAGGGGCGCTTGGACTTCCGGTTTTCGCAAGTGGTGGCGGTATTGCCTATTTCGCCGGTCCGACGACAGGCTACCTTTTCGGGTTCCTGGTCGCGGCGGTCGCCGTTGGCTGGCTTGCGGAAAAGGGTTGGGACCGCAGCCCGGTTTCGACTTTTGTCGCAAACGCCATCGGAACTGCGATTATCTTTGTTCTGGGCGTTTCCTGGCTGACCGGCTTCCTGGCCATCACCAATACGATGGCCTTTGCCGATGCGTTTGGTGCGGCCATGACCAACGGCCTGACACCCTTCCTGTTCGGCGCTCTGGTCAAAATCAGTCTTGCGGCGGCAGTGCTGCCGCTTCTTTGGAAGATCCTGCCACGCGGCAAGAACGACTGATTGCCTTTAACAGACTGATTGAACGGTTGGGGCGGGGCTTCGGCTGCCGCCCCTTTCGTTTGTGGGAACATGATCTTGGGCGGCCAATTCGCGATGCCGGGCCAGAACCGGACGTTGGCGATTGCCTGGTTCTGTATTCCTGCAAACGGCACGGCGCCACGATGGATGTGGCCGGTCGTTATTTCTTTTGGTGCGACCCCGCGCAGGCAGTATTGGACAATCCCGAACGGCAAAAGCAGAAACACAGGTCACCGGCCGCACGGACCCGAGAAGTGGCTTAACGCATGTGACGCGTTAGCGGGGATACGGCGTGGATATGCCCGTTGTGTATCGTTGTCTGTAAAACCGCGAAAACAACGCAATAGACAAAGAGGTAGACCGGCGATTCCGTACGGAACCTCTTGGTCGTCCCAAAAACATGCCGTGCGGCGGCGACTGATAAATGAATTGGGGCAAGTCACCCGACCGTTCACCCCTGCGGTGATCCTGCGCGCAGGGCATGTTTCAAGAACGCCGTGGGTTCCCCGGACAGATATAACTAGGGGGCATGCAGTCCGGCACGTAATTGGCCTTACACGAACCGGGCGGCATTAGAAGTAGATCGAAATATCCCTGTGTGTCGAATTGCAGGACGCGATATATAGCGCAACATTCCGCGGGATGGCGTTTTGCTGACGCAGTCCGATTGTATCGGAAATAGTTGTTTCATAAGCCACGACATCATCCAGAAGTCGGGCCGCTACATCCGTCCGCCAGGCGATCTCCGCATCCAGTATTTCCATCGCCTCCGCATGCTCGGCGAGCGCAGCGTCCGGATCAGGCGGTTCGTTCCCGGACGTACGTAGCTCGCGGCGGGATTCTGACAGTGCGGTGCGGATGTCGCCGGCCCCGGCGATATCGCCGACACGGCTTTCGACATCCTGCATGATTTCGGTCAGCCGATCCGGATCTTCTGTCGGTATGATATTGCTCAGGCTGGCAATTTCTTCCCGCATCGCGCTCAATGTCTCGGCGCCGCGCAGGATGTTGGCAAATTCTCGGATCGGTTCATACCCGCTGTCTGCGGTGCGGCGATAGATGCCAAACGCTCGTTTTTCTGCCGTCAGAAGGCTTGAGAATGCCGGGCGAAGTTCTTCCCATTCCGCAGGGGTTGCACTGTCCAGGTCATTTCGTTCCTGCTGCAAACGTTCAAGGCGTTCAGATAACTTTTCTATATCATCCGTTGCATCGGGATCACTTCGCATCAGACGGTCAAGCCGTTGTTCGGTTTCCTCAATTTCTTCGTCATGCCGTACGATATCATTTTCGACGTGCCTCACGATGCGTAGAACCGGCACGTAGTCGATGCTGGCCTCTTCGATCTGCGCCTTGATGGCGCGTGCTTCGGCCAGCAGAGTGATAGACTGTTCCGCGTCGTTGATGGCACTTTCCACGTCGTTCGCCAAACCATCCGGAACGCCGTTCAAATCCCAGGAACGAGCTGTAGCAATGGCCGCCAGAATTTCGTCACCGCGCGTTTCGTACTGTTCTGTGATGTAATCTTCTATGCAGGCTTGAAGGCGCGGGTTGGCCGGGGGCGGCGCCGTGTCAGCCAGAAGCGACATTCGAAGCGGAAGATAATTCACCAGCTGCGGATTGTACCCGACGATCACCAGTGCGATGAGCTGCAATGCAATGAACGGCACAACACCCTTGTACATCTGGATTGTCTTGACGGCCGCAGGAGCAACGCCGCGCAAGTAAAAAAGCGCGAACCCGAATGGCGGGGTCAGGAAACTGGTCTGGATATTGAGGCCAATCATGACACCCAGCCAGACCGCCGTTACGTTTGCAGAAGGGTCGGCGAGCAGAATCGGGGCGACAATAGGCACGACCACCACCGCGATCTCAATGAAATCCAGGAAGAATCCAAGGAAGAAGATCACCGCCATGACGATAATAAACTGAGACCAGAAACCACCTGGCAGGCTCTGCAAGAACTCCCTCACCAGTTCTTCTCCGCCGAACGCCCTAAAAGCCGAAGTCAGCATGGCGGCGCCAAGTAGAATGATGAAGACGAGGGATGTCGTCTTTGCGGTTTCCATGATCACGCCCTGCATCGTCTTGTCGACGGTAAGGGTCCGCCAGCCGCTCCATACCACGGCGATGACGAACAACGTGACGAAGACGGCCGCGATGCCAACCATGATGGCGTCCAGGTCGGTGTGAATTGCCTTGACGTTGATCGTATGGCTGTTGGTCAGGAACAGGATCGCGATGATCGATACACCTGCCAGAATGGCCGGCCAGTAAGCGCCGCGTCGGCCTTCGTAAAGGCGGTAGCCTGCCATTACGGTCGCACCCACAGCGCCAACGGCCCCAGCCTGGTTCACCGTTGCGATGCCCGTGATGATGGAACCCAGGACGATGAATATCAGCGCCAGGGGCGGGATCAGCGCCAGCAGTACACGGGTCAGGAACTGCCGGTCGAATTCCCCTTCGAACGGCACGGGCGGTGCGACCGAACGGCGAAGGAACGCGATAACAAGAATGAACGCCATGTAGACGCCGACAAGGACCAAACCGGGGAACATCGCACCCATGAACATGTCGCCGGCACTGGTGGATACCACGCCGAACTCGCTGGGCATTGAAAATTCACCGGTCGCCGCTTTGTAAAGGGCGGTGCGGCTGGCCGCCGCCTGATCAACTGCGTTGGACAATTGGTCCGCCAGAATGATCAGGACGATCGACGGGGGAATGATCTGACCCAATGTGCCCGACGCTGCAATCGTTCCGGTCGACAGCCAGTTCTGATAATTGTTGCGCATCATTGCCGGCAGGGAGATCAGGCCCATAGCAACGACGGTTGCGCCCAGAATTCCCGTGGTTGCGGCCAGCAGTGCGCCAACAAAAACGACGGAAATGCCAAGTCCGCCCCGAACCGGACCGAACAGCTGCGCCATTGTAATCAACAGGTCTTCGGCGATCTTGGACCGTTGAAGCATGATCCCCATGAACACAAACAAAGGAATGGCGATCAGGGTATCCCGCTCTACCTCCCAGTAAATCCCGCGGAAGTTGGTAACCCCGGCACTTAACCAGTTGTCTGCGCCACCCTGGGCGAAAAAGGCGTCGGCATCGCCGGCGAAGAAGTATCCGCACGCAGCGGCCAGGGCGATTGATACAATCGCCGAGCCGGGGAGGGCGAATGCCACGGGAAAGCCGGATGCCAGCGCACCGGCCATCAGCAGGATCAGGACTGCGAGAAAGAAAAGTTCCATGATTTTACCGTCAATGCCCCATTACCGGTGGTTCCCGATGGCCGGGATCGCCACGCCGGTCCGCCACGCTTTCCAGGAAATAACTGATGAATTGGATCGCCATGGAAATGGCGAATATCGCAAGAAATGCGGCCATCCAGTATTTCACATACATACCGAAGCCGGACTGCGAGACCTCAAACGTAAGGAGCGCTGAATTCACGATGCTGGATTTATCCCACATTGCAAAAATCAGGATCGTCCAGCACAGCGAAAGTCCCAGGACCAGCGAGCCAACGGCGTTGACCAGACCCTTGCGCCGGACGGTGAAACCTGAATACAGGACGTCTACCCTGACATGTCCGTCTTCGAACAGTGTGTAGGCACTGGCGAACAGGAACAGCGACCCATACCAGAAACGGACAAGATCGCCCTGGAACGCCTGTTCGTACGAGAAGACGAAGCGACTTAGGACGATAAACAGTTCGGCAATAACAACAAGCAGCGCAAGCCATTGAAATCCCAATGTTTTTCCGAATTTCGGAAAGCCGAAAAGTTGCGCTGAAAGCGGGATCAGGTAACCCAGAACGATAAGCGGGATATGGATGTACGGCCCGCGGAACCTGGATCGGCCTATTTCCGTCGTCAAATCTTCACCAACCACGGCGGCCAACAGTCCTTCGACACGCAGAAACGAAATGGCCATGTCCACAAGGCCAATGAGGACCACCGACCAAAAGGCACCGGCGACGATATAGTTGGTTACAGATACCATTACGGCAGAATCATCGCGAAGAGTGCGATTTGGCGTCTTCAAAACGAAAAGGCAGGAAAAGACGATCCCAAGAATATAGACAGCCAACTGAAAAATCGGGGCGGCCATAGATACTTCGGCATCGCCGTCGGCGGAAAGCGCAGCGATGCCGGGCAACTCGATCCAGACACTGAAGACGATGTTGACGATATAGGCGAACATCAAGGCCAGCATGGACCAACCGAAGATGCGTGTCAGTGGTGCCGGACGTGCGACTTCCCCGTCCGCGCCATCACTGCCGAATTGTTGGGCGTCAGAGACGGCGCTCATGACCACAACGTCCTAAAAACCATGGTTCATCCCCCAAACGGCGCTGCCTAATAGAGTGAAATCAATGGTATAATCATATGAAATTAATGGAATTTCCCATGTCAGGAAAGGGTAGGGCAGACGGGATTTCCCGTCTGCCCTTTTCAATACCCCATCCGCAAACCCGGACTTAAACGCCCAGAACGCGGTTACGCTGCGACAGGTAGGCGCCTTCCGCCAGGTTGCCCCAGCCGCCAACATCGGCACGCGCCGCTGCGAAGCTTTCATGCACGCGGTTCGCAAGGTCGCTGTGCGCGCGTGCTTCATCGAAGACTTCTTCCGAAGCGGAACCGAACGCATCATAGACGTCGTCGTTGAACGACCGGAGTTCCACACCCTGCTCGTTGATGAGCGTGGCCAGGAACGTACCGTTGTTCGCATTGAACTCGGACATCATGATTTCGTTTTCGGCCGTGGCCGCCGTTTCGATAACCATACGCTGGTTGTCGGTCAGGCCTTCCCACCAGGATTTGTTCACGCCGCAAGACAGCATCGAACCCGGCTCGTGGAAACCCGGATAGTAGTAGTACTTGGCGGCTTCGTAGAACTTCATCGCATAGTCGTTCCACGGACCAACCCACTCGGTCGCGTCGATTGCGCCGGAAACCAGGTTTTCGTAGATCTGGCCGCCCGGCAGGGAAACCGGCGATGCGCCGAGCTTTGCCATGACGTCGCCGCCCAGGCCCGGAATACGCATCTTCAGACCGCGCAGGTCGTCAGCCGAGTTGATTTCCTTGTTGAACCAGCCGCCCATCTGGACGCCGGTCGAACCGCACATCATGCACTTCAGGCCGAATTCCTCTGCGGTTTCGTCCCAAAGCTCCTGGCCGCCCATATAGCGAATCCAGGCGTTGATTTCGGTGTAGATCAGGCCGAACGGAACCGACGTGAAGTAGGCCCAGGCCGGGTGCTTACCCTTCCAGTAATAGTCAGCGGCGTGGTAGGCCTGTGCGTTCCCGGATGCGACTTCGTCGAAGGAGTCGAACGCCCCCACACGTTCGCCAGCGGCGAAGTATTCGACGGCGATTTCACCATCGGACAGGTCTGACACACGCTGCGCGAAACGTTGTGCGCCTGTGCCCAGACCCGGGAAGTCCCGCGGCCATGTGGACACGATCGCCATCTCAACGCGGCTTTGCGCCAGCGCCGGGGTGGCTAGGTTAGAAGCTGCGGTAACAGCGGCGGCGCCTGCGGCGACGGTACCCGCTTTCAGAAAATCGCGACGTTTCATGATTCTCCCTCTTCGTGACGTCCCGTTATGCCCGTCCCCACAGCGATCCTCGCGATCGCTTTGACCCGGGCATTCTCACGGACTGCTGACAAACACGTCCTGTGTCGAACGCTTCCCTATATGAACCGGGCTTTTGCCTGCTGCCCTTGTTATCGGCCTTAATTTCCAGCCGGTTGTGACAGTTATAACTTAATTTCTTCGCTCTGCAACATATCAAAGAGGTGGATTGCTACAGTTTGCGTCGCGATTTCTAAAATGAAAGTCGGTCGCGATTCTGCCATCCGGCGGGCGTAAAACATTCGATTGGGGTAAAATCAGCCTTGTAGGCCATCTTCGGACTCTGCGGCACCCAAAAGCCAAGATAGACGTACGGGCGCCCCTGGCTGCGCGCGAGTTCGATCAGCGAAAGAACGATATTCGTTCCAAGGCTGCGCCGCGGCTGATCCGGATCAAAGAAACTGTAGACCGCCGACAGCCCGTCGCGTGTCCGGTCGGTGATGCAAACCGCGACCAGACGCCCCGATTGGTCCCGCCATTCCAGAAGCGCGGTGTCCACCGGGCTTGCAACGACCAGATTCGAATAATCTCGAATTGTCATGCCGGCCATGTCCCCGTCCGCGTGGCGGCAGCGAAGGTATTTGGCAAACAGGTCGTACTGTTCCCGGGTCGCGACCTGTCCGACATCCTTGCATGTCAGATCGGAATTTCGATTGATGATTTTTCGAAAACGCCGTTTCGGTTCGAAATCCGCGATCCGAACGCGAACCGGGACGCACTGCGTGCATCCCCTGCAGGTCGGACGATAGACAATATGATGGGACCGGCGAAAACCGAATTTGCTTAAATGTTCGAAGGTTTCCTGTGCGCCCGGCCCCGATAGCTCCATGAAAAGCTGTTGTTCGGTCCGGTCTTCCAGATACGGACAGGACATCGGCCCGGACCGGTGGAAAACAATCGGCGAAAGGGCGCGTTGATACGACATCGGGGCTAGGATTCCTGCGCTTGGTCGCTGCTAACCGGTGTGTGGCCAAAATAGGCTTCGGACATCGTGATTGCCACTTTTATCAGATCGAGCTGAATCGCGTCCAAAAACTCGTGCATTCCGAATTGGATAATCGAATCGATATCGGTTTCTTCCAGCCGCGTATGAATGACGTCTGTCGCCTGAACGACCGAATCGCCCCGCGTGAGCTGGAAGGTAAAGATCAGCTGCGACAGAAGATGCGAAATCTCTTTGACGCAGAACCGGACGGAACGCGGGAAGCGGCTGTTCAAAACCAGAAACTCCGCGACCTTCGTCGGTTCGATTCCGCGCGGGTGGACGCGGCGATAGGCGTGATAGCCGGCCGCGGACCGCAGCAGGGCGTTCCACTGGCTGATGTCCATGGCCGATCCGATCTCGTTCGGGCTGCCAAGCAAGGTATGATACTTGACGTCCACCAACCGTGTCGTCTGGTCAGCCCGTTCGACATATTTCCCCAATTGATAAAAGTACCATCCCTGATCTCGGTAGAATGTTCCTTCGGTGATGCCGGCATGGGCCTGACAGGCGGTTTTCACCTTCTCGCAAAAACGGGAAATGTTGGGGACGCTTTCAGGCGACGCGGATATTGCACGGAGTTCATTGTAGAAGACATTAAGATGGGTCCACATCTCCGTCGAAATCAGGGGGCGCAGCGTGCGTGCGTTTTCCCGGGCGGCGCGAACCGCAAACAGAATGGATGTCGGGTTTTTGTCGTCCAACATGTAGAAGAAGGCAGTGCGCGTCGGTGTCGGGTCGCCATGCTGTTCGGCAAAACGGTCACGGTCCGAATTCAGGTCTATGATTGCGTCCCAATTGTGCGCGCCCCTGCTGTCGCGGGCGAAAACCTCGTTTACCTCCAACAGACGGGCCAGGTTGTCAGCCCGTTCCATGTAACGGCCCATCCAGTATATGTCTTCCGCGTACCGCGCGAGAAGGCTCAGTTGTCTCATATCGATTGCTTCCCGTGACGGATGCTCAGTCGGACAGGACCCACGTGTCTTTCGACCCGCCGCCCTGACTTGAATTGACGACAATGGACCCCCGGCGCAGGGCGACCCTTGTCAGGCCGCCCGGCAGGACCCAGCTTTCCCGCCCTGTGACACAGAACGGTCGAAGGTCGACGTGGCGCGGTTCAATCGCGCCATCGATCAGTGTCGGGCATACGGACAGGTTGATCATCGGCTGGCTGATGAAGTTCGCGGGATCGGCCTTCAACTTTACGCGGAACTCGTCCAGTTCCTCCCGGGTGGCCCGCGGGCCGATCAGTATGCCGTACCCGCCAGACTCGCCCACCGGTTTGACCACGAGTTCTTCCAGGTGATCCAGGGTGTAGGCCAACCCCTCCGGCTCCCGGCAGATGTTTGTCGGGACGTTGGGAATGATCGGTTCTTCGGAAAGGTAATATTCCGTCAGTCGCGGCATGTAGGCATAGACGGCCTTGTCATCGGCGATGCCGGTCCCGATCGCGTTTGCCAACGTGATGTTGCCCTTGCGATAGGCGTCAAAAATTCCTGGCACACCCAAAAGGCTGTCGTCCCTGAATGACCGGGGATCCAGAAAGTCGTCATCAATGCGACGGTATATCGAATGAACCTGTTCCCGCCCTTCGGTTGTGTGCATATAGACCTTGTCATTTTCGACGATAAGGTCGCGCCCTTCGACCAGCGGAACCCCCATTTCGCGGGCCAGGAAAATATGTTCGAAATAGGCGGAATTGTAAGCTCCGGGCGACAGAAGGACGACCTGCGGGTCGTCTATGCCATCGGGCGCGACATCCATCATGGCCTTCAGAAGCCGCGGACCATAATCGTCGACATCCCGAATGCCGATGTCGTCCACCAGGTCGGGAAATGCCCGCTGCATCATGTGCCGGTTTTCGACCACATAGGATACGCCTGATGGTGTGCGGGCGTTATCCTCCAGAACAAGGAATCCGCCATTGCCGTCCCGGACCAGATCTACGCCGCAAACATGGACATAGGTGCCGCACGGCACGTCTACTCCGACCATCTGTTCACGGTAATTTTTGTTTCCCAGAACAAGATCCGCCGGGATAATTCCGTCGGCGATGCATTTCTGGTCATGATAGACATCATGAATGAACTGGTTCAGGACCGTCACACGCTGACGTACGCCGGCTTCCAGAATTTTCCAATCGGGACTGCCGATAACGCGCGGCAGCACGTCGAACGGCAGAATACGGTCGATCATGTCCCGGTCGGTATAGACCGTAAAAGTGATCCCCAGATTGAACAGTTCGCGTGAAGCCGCATCCGATCGTTCCATCAGTTCGGCAATATCGATCTGCCGCAAACGTTCGACGAAGTCTTTCGGAACACCGCCTTCTTCGGTGGCGGAGGTAACTTCGCAATAGTAGCCTTGCCGGTCATAGCCGGGCAGTGCCGGTATGTCGGATTGTTTGTTTTCCATGACCCCCTCTGTTCCTGTTGGGCCACCCCGCATGCCGATAGTTTTTTGTTCTATTGACCGTCAGACAGCCCGATCCCGTGTCCGACTGCCTTCGCATGCGCTGTTAATGAGTATGGAAGGTTACCAGTGGATTACAACAGCGAATTCACGCAACTCTGTCGCAGGTCTACTCGACGGAATCCGCACGCACCGTACGCGTGCGGCTGAACAGGTCATGCAGGAACCGGTCACGGTCATCGAACAGGCAATAGAGCAGCGGCACGAACGCCAGGACAGTAATACTGACATAGAACAGGACGGTCAGCAGGAACGCTTGGACTATTGACGGTTTCTGCCCGGTTTCCGGGTCGCGAACCGCAAGTTTCATGCTTCGCTGACCGACGGTTGCCCCGTACTGGGATACAAAAAACGTATGATACGCAAGCGGCGCCAGGGCCCATGCCAGTGCTGTCAGCGGGCTCAACAGGCCCAGCGACAATACGCCGACCACCGAAAGGGCAAACCAGATCACGCTTAATACCACCAGATCGATCAGATAAGCGACAATCCGGCGGCTTATCGTGCCTTCCCAGAAGTCAGTATCCCGGTACCGGTCGTCGACTGAGGCGCTGAAGCCGCCTGTTCGGGCACCGCCACGGTCATGATTGCCACCGCTGTCTGTTGCGTCATCCCCCAGTTTGAAGCCGCGACCAAGTGGTTTGGGAAGGTTATCTGCCATGAGGTGACCAAGCTGTTATCCGGAAGTGTGCGACATGTCAGAGATGGGGGCGGCAGGCGTGTCCCGCAATATCACCGGCCATCATCAATTGGCCTGACGCAACAAGACCACGCTCATGCGCCGGTTTCGGGGAGAGGATGGGTTTTCCGGGATCAGCGGTGCTGTAGCGCCGACCCCGACCACAGTATCAAAGCGACGTTCAGGGATCCCGTTCTGCATCAGCCCGCGCCGAACGGCGTTCGACCTGTCGACGGACAACTCCCACTGCGTATTGCCGCCTTCTTCAGCCGTTGTATGTCCGGTGACCGAAATCGGGTTCGGAAGCGTGGACGCGATGTCGGAAATCAGTTGGATCGCCAGTCGGGCATGTTCGGTAAGTTCGTCGGAACCTTCGGAGAAATTTTCATTGTCCTGTGTGTCGATCAATTGAATGCGCAGACCTTCTTCTGTGACGTCGACCTGAATGGAATCCTTCAAATCCTGAAGTTCGGGCGGCAGTTCATTCAACTGCGTTTCAAGGTTGCGGCGTGCCTGGTTGAAACGCAACTCCTCCTCCTCTGCGTTTACCGCACCGTCACTGCCGGTGCTGTCTTCGTCATTGGGGCCGGTTTCATCTTCCTGAGAGTTGAGGTTTCCCTGCGTCGTGCCATCACTGGCGTCCGGTGATTGCGTGCGACGGTCATCTGTCGGTCCGGGGTCGTTGGGTGTGGCCCCGCCGAAGACATTGCCTGACCCCGATGGGGCGGAGCTGGTGCGTGTGGTCGGCGTGAAATAGTTGGAAATGCCATCCAGCACCTCCTGTTCTGTGGCGTTCAGAAGCCAAAGCAGCAGAAAGAATGCCATCATTGCCGTCACGAAGTCAGCATAGGCGACCTTCCATGCACCACCGTGGTGGCCGTCTTCCGCCACCTTGACTTTCTTCGTAATGACCGGCTGTTCCAAGTCCGCCATGATGCCCCCTAGTTTTCAGGTAGTGGCGGCGGCGCGAGGCCGCTTGAATCGCGGGCCGGCGCAGGGCCGGGAGATGGGGACCGGTTTGCCGTGTCTTCTGTCCCAAGAATGGGGGGAGGGGCCGGTTCCGGCGGATGTTCCCGCAGCAGCAGCAGCGATATGCGGCGATTGATTTCATCTTCAGGGTCGCGCGGGTTCAAAAGGTCGGAATCAGCGCGTCCTTCGACCCGGACAATCCGGCGCTCCGGAAAGGCATTTTCCACCATCCAGCGGCGGCTGGCAGCGGCCCTGTCGCTGGACAGTTCCCAATTGGTATAACTTTCCGTTGCGTTGGGATGCAGACTGGAATCGGTGTGCCCCGAAATCGCCAGATCAAATGGAAGCTGTACCGAAATTGCGCTGATCAATGCCAAAAGACGGATGGCACGCCGTGTCAGTTCGTCCGTCCCCGGTTCGAACATCGGTCTGCGGCCATAGTCAAGCAGCTGGATCAGCAGCCCTTCGTCGGTGATTTCAAACTGGATGCTGTCCTGCAGGTCCTGAACCAGCGGATCTTCCTGGATGGATTGGCGAAGTCGTTCCAGCGCATCGTCCAGGATTTCCTCTTCCTGTTCGATTTCCATCGCATTGCTAGGGTTAACTTCGGTCATTTCAACGGATTCACGTTGTTCGCCGGTTTCCTGGCCTTCCGCTTCGGAACCGTAACTTGGGATAACCACGCTGGTCATCGGGGGGGAGGAGGCGGATCGCATGGCACCTTCCACCGCAGCGGACATGCCGGCCAGCGCTTCGCCGATTCCTTGCGTGTCTTCCGATGAACTTGGCGGTGCGAAATAGTCGGACAGGCCTGTCATCTGTTCTTCGGTGGTTGCGTTCAACAACCACAACAGCAGGAAGAAAGCCATCATGGCAGTCACGAAGTCCGCATAGGCAACCTTCCAGGCGCCGCCATGTGCGCCCGCTGCCAGCTTGATCTTCTTTTTCAAGATCAGCGGTTCGATTTCTTCGCCTTGAAGGCCATCCGCCATCAGTTTGCCTTAGCGGTGAAATTTGGGTGCGCGCGGATCAGCCGGCCGGCGGCGGCAAGGATTCTACCGCCTCTTCAACTTCCGCGAAAGTCGGCCGGTTATGAGGCGCAAGTGACTTGCGCGCAAACTCTGTCGATACGGACGGGGCGTAGCCCGCCAAATGCGCCAGAATGCCTGCCTTCATGCAACTGAAATAGGTCGCTTCTTCTTCCATGATCGCCTTTGCATTGCTGGCAAAGGGCGCAAAAAAGCCATAGCACAACAGAATCCCAAGGAAGGTACCGACCAGCGCGCCACCAATCAGTTTACCCAGAACTTCGGGCGGTTCATTGATCGAACCCATCGTCTTGATGACGCCCAGCACGGCGGCAACAATGCCAAGAGCCGGGAAGCTTTCAGCCATTCCGGTCAGCGCATGGGCAACCTGATGGTCATGCTGGTGGTGGGTTTCCAGGTCGGAATCGATCAGGGCTTCGACTTCGTGAGGGTTGTCGGTCCCCAAGGTCATCAGGCGCAAATAGTCGCAGAAGAACTCCAGCGCATGGTGATCCCCATGAAATTTCTCAAAAGGCTGAAAAAGAGCGGAATCGTGCGGGTTCTCGATATGCTGTTCAACCGCAAGCGCGCCTTTTTGCTTGATTAGTTTAAAGACCTGATACTGCATGGTCAGCAGTTCCAGATAATCCGCCTTCTTGTATTTCGGGCCTTTGAATATGCCGCCCAGACGGCCAGTCGCGCCCTTCACCACGCGCATTGGGTTGGCGATGATGAAAGCAGACGCACCGGCACCAAAAATCAGCGTAAATTCAAAAGGCTGGTTCAGAACGCCGAGCTTTCCGCCCATCGCCATATAGGAGCCGAGAACGCAGCCGATAACCGCCACAATTCCGATGATAACGAACATGGAAGGTGCTGGACCTTTCGTCTGAACAAACTCGCCCGTTCAAAAACTCTTTTGCCGCGCGTCATGTGCATCCCGTGCCACGCGGGGCTGAATCATGGGCGAGTTTAGTCAGACTCGCAAGTCCGTGTCCATCACGAACGCGTTGATTCCGCGTCATTTCGGCGTATTGCGTATGTACCACAGCATAAGCTTTGTTGCGCGACCGGTGGATAAGGGAATGGTCTCGTCGGGAGGATGGCCGGGGACATCGAAAGAATTGCTGATGAACGTCGCTCCCGCCGGCATTGTGCGCCAGACCTGGTCGAATAGTTTGGCCATTGGGTGTGGGCTCAGAAAAGCATATGCGGTATTATAAGATGCAAGGTCTGCGTCCCAGATGGACTGATAGCGAATTGTAATTCGTCTGTCCCGGGTCATGAGCGCCCGCAACCGGGCGATCAGAAAAAGAATGGGAGCGGATTCCACACCGTCGAACCGGCTGTCGGGATTTGAATTCATTGCCGAAAGCGCGATTGGAACCGTTCCCGTGCCGCATCCCAGGTCGATGAAACGAACCGCTTTGTCTGCCGGTCCCAGTCTGGCTCCCAGATGCGCGAGGGTTTCCTGATTGGTCAGATAAAGCGGCACCCGGTCCGACCAGACGTTCCTGAAGACGACGATCAATGCCGCAAGTAGCATAAACGGGACCCATGCCGGAAGCGACAGGGTCAAGCCCAAATAGAACAGAAAGGGCAGGGCGGTCAGGAACGCGGTCCAGCGGATATCGGCGCGAAACAGGGCGGAGGTTCCGCCAGCCAGTACGCAGGCCAATGTGACCTTCATCCAGGTCTGCAGGTCGCCGCCGGTGTAGCTGTGATAGCCCTGAATGACTGCCAAAAGACCGGCAACAGCCACGGTTTGCGATGCGATGGCGATCAAGACTGGCTTTCGACCTGAAAAACGCATACCCGCTGCTTTCCCCCAAATGGCTGTCATGCTATCTCCGACGCGTGCACGGATGCCATAGCAGATTTCCGCATCAGGCTAGGAGAAGGTCTTTCAATGAACGACAGCGGTCCGGTTACAGGTGCCTCTTTCAGGGCAGCCTGCGGTCGTTTTGCAACGGGAGTGGCGATCGTAACCACAACGGACCGGTCTGGCGGCAAGTGGGGCCTAACGATCAATTCATTCTCGTCCGTTTCCCTTGATCCGCCGCTTATTCTGTTTTCGATAGAAAACAATGCGAGCTCGCTCGCAGCATTCACGACGGCTGCGGACATGGCGGTCAACATTCTATCGACCGAACAGAAAGCGTTGTCTGAAAGGTTTTCGATGGTACGTGACCAGGACCGGTTTGACGGTGTTCCGCTGGAGAATTCGTCTGGTGCGCCTGTCCTTTCGGATTGCCTGTGCGTTCTGGAATGCAGACCGGAAGCAAAGGTGCCGGGCGGTGATCATACGATATTTGTGGCCAGGGTGGTGGCGACGCATCTGAACCCGTCTGACGGTCTAGCACCGCTGCTGTACTATCGTGGGGGTTACGCGGGATTGAATACCTAATGGCGCCTGTAATAAGGCCGTCGCCGTCAACAGACGAAAGGACGCATCATCATGCAGCCCCGGATCAGTATGATCACCCTTGGTGTACGTGATCTGGAAAGAGCGGTTTCGTTTTATGAAACCGGGTTGGGGTTCCCGCGCATGGAAAGCCCGCCAGAGGTCGCGTTTTTTACGCTGAACGGAACATGGCTTGGCCTCTTCGGCCGTGAGTCGCTGGCAGAGGATGCCGGTGTTTCAGCCGACGGGGATGGTTTTCCCGGCTTTTCACTGGCTCACAATGTCCAATCCGAGGCGGACGTCGACGTCGTTATCCAAAAGGCGGTTGCTGCCGGCGCTACTCTGGTCAAGCCGGCCCAGAAAGTTTTCTGGGGCGGGTATTCCGGGTATTTCAAGGATCCGGACGGATATCTGTGGGAAGTGGCCCATAATCCTTTCGTCTGGATCGGCCCAAAGGATGCGACCTAGCTGAAGGTCGTATCAGCATTCGACCACGTTGACCGCAAGGCCCCCCTGACTGGTTTCCTTGTATTCGCTGCGCATATCTTCGCCGGTTTTCTTCATCGTCTTGATCGCGGCATCCAGCGGGACGAAGTGGGTGCCATCCCCCTTCATCGCAAGCGAACAGGCGTTAACCGCCTTCACCGCGCCCATCGCATTGCGTTCGATACAGGGAATCTGCACCAACCCGCCGATCGGGTCGCACGTCATTCCCAGGTGATGTTCCAGGGCAATTTCGGCGGCGTTTTCAATCTGCATGTTCGTGGCCCCCAAAGCGGCGGCCATTCCCGCGGCCGCCATCGCCGATGCGGACCCGACTTCGCCCTGACACCCGACTTCCGCACCTGATATCGACGCATTGTGTTTGATAATCCCGCCGACCGCCGCAGCCGCCAGCAGAAACGTCCGGATCCCATCATCGGACGCATCCGGAATGAAGGTACGATAGTATTTTATGGTCGCCGGAATAATACCAGCGGCGCCATTGGTTGGCGCCGTAACGATGGTGCCACCGGCCGCGTTTTCTTCATTCACCGAAATCGCGTAGAGGCTGATCCAGTCCATGATGTCATGATCGAAACGACGGTTGGACTGGCGGTTTTTTTCAAGTTGATCCAGGATCGCGCCCGCCCGGCGTTTCACGTCCAGGCCGCCGGGTAGTTTGCCGTCCTGTTCCAATCCCCGTTCGATGCAGGCATTCATGACCGACCACAGCCGGTCGAGTCCGGCCAGAACGTCGGCCTCATCCCGGACTGCGCATTCGTTTGCAAGTTTCATTTCGGCGATCGTCAGCCCGGACGCTTCGCCCATGGCCAGCATTTCCTTTGCGGAATTGAACGGGTATGGCACTTCCGACTGGGGAAGGGACCCAGCGCCGGTTCGTTGTTCCAGTTCTTCCGCGCTGGCAACAAAACCCCCGCCGATGGAATAGAACGTCTGCTGCGCCAGTAAATCCCCGCCAGAATCGAATGCTGCGAATATCATCCCGTTCGCGTGGCCTGGCAGCGGGTCGCCAAAGTCGAAAATCAGGTGCCGGTCCCGTTCGAATACAATGGGCTTTTCCCCACCCAATGGCAGGGTCAGCTCCGCATCAATCTGATGCACCAGATTGAAGGCATCTTCTGGGGCAATCGCATCAGGTCTGGCGCCTGCCAGGCCCAAAATGACCGCCCGGTCGCTTGCGTGCCCCTTGCCCGTCCAGGCAAGGGAGCCGTGTAAACTGCATCGTACGCTTTCCACCTTCCAGAAGGCGCCATCGGATTTCAGGTCTTCTATAAAGCGTGCCGCCGCCACCATTGGTCCGACGGTATGCGAACTCGACGGGCCGATACCGATCTTGAACAAGTCGAAGACGCTGAGGAACATGCGCAAATACTCCGCATTGGAGGGATGCTTTTTAGCGTGAGGCGCCGCCACTTGTCGGCAGAAAGCGCACTACACCCGCCGATTCGCTTGCGATATCGTCGCCGCGTCCGGGAATTCTGAAATAACGACCGTCGCGCCAATCCTCTATCAGGCTTCCGTAGAACCGGGAAAATGGATTGCCGGATTGTCCTCCTGCCAGGGCAAAGCGGCTGTTGTCCAGATCAGCCAGATCGTAAATCGCCCGCAAACTGGCACCGTGAAGGTGTCGGAAGGGGGCCTTTCCCGCACCGCCGGATGCCTGTCCACGGTTCAAGGTATGGTCCCCACCCGGCGTTTCGACAGGTCGGTCGGAAAGCCAAGACATGATCGGAATTCGGCCCAGAATGGGGTGGGCCATCGGTGCCGTGTGTTCGGCCCCCCATCGCCAGTCCGACGGGTCTGGGCCGTGGGCTTCGGACAACCGCAATATTGCCCGTTCAAAGGCGGTGTTCAGTGCCCAACGGCATGGTTCGACGGGCCCTGTCCTGCGGTCATCGCACCAAATCGTCCGGTCGGTCAGGGCAGCCATAACAAAGGCCGGGCGTACCCGCCAAAATGTCTCAATCGCATCGGTCCCGATGTCGTCTTCCGCCAGAACACGGACCAGTTCATTGAGATAGGTCGCATAGATCAGCGGAGCGGGCTGATCGTCGGCCATTCGATAGTCCCATTCGGATAGCAGGCGCATTGCAGAACGACCAGTTTCCGATGTGGTATCCGCGTCCAGCATCAAGGGAACCAGATTGCGGGCCGCATCCGACAGGATGTCGTTCTGGATTGCCATACTGTCAGCCACGGTGTGACGCTCGCCGGTTGTCTCCAGCAATTCAACCAGTCGTTTTGCCCGGTACCCTTCCTCGAATTCGTTTGATATCCGATAGGGGTAAGTATCGTCGATGATCCGGTTGTTTGCGTTCATGAAATATCCGTTTTCCGGATCAACAGCGGCGGGAAGCTCATTCGACCGGGCACGCCCGATCCAATACCCTTCATCGTCTCTCTGGGCATGGGGTCGGTCGCCTATCATGTCATCGGCGCGCACCGGCAGTCGCCCCGCCACACGCATCCCGATTCTGCCGTCGGTATCGGCATAAAATATGTTCTGTACCGGGTCGCTGAATGCGTTCAGCGCCGCATTGAACTGATGCCATCCGGTTGCCCGGTTCAGTCGGTGCAATGCCTGCGGTGTATCCTGATCGGTGTCGGCCCCGGACCATTGCAGCAATGTGGTCCGGTCGCCAAAACGGCTGATGACAGTGCCATGCTCATTGAAGCCAATTTCGATTTCTATGTTTTCGGAAAAACGAACGCCGATGGTTTCTTCCTCGGATTCAAGGCGTTCGACCTGATTCGATGAAAGGGTAACCGTATCCTGATTGTCGGCGTGCGTCGTTGTCATGCCCCATGCGATCCGCCCGTTATGGCCAAGCACATGCAATGGAACGCCAGGCGCCGTAGCACCCACCAGGGTCAATTCCGGCGTTTCAATCCGGGCCAGATACCATTGCCCCGGCATGCCAAGGCCCAAATGGGGGTCATTCGCCAGGATGGGGTGCCCTGTATCCGTTCTGCTTCCGTCCAGAACCCATGCGTTCGATGCATCATAGGGATGGGTCCATGCGGAGAAATTGCTTTCATCCAACGTGACCGGTCCTTCCATGTGTGACGGAAGGAAGTCCCGCAGCATGTCGCCCCCCAGACGGGCAAGCAGGTCCGACCGAGACGTTTCACGAAAAGCATCGCCTGACAATTGCACCGACATCAATCGCCCCCAGATCAGGCTGTCACGGATTGTCCACTGTTCCGGTTCCAACCAGAGAAGCTGGAATTCAAGCGGCAACGGCCGGGTGCGGTTTGAAATAAAGGCATTCACACCGTCGGCATAGGCCTGAAAGTCTGCGACTATGTCTGGCGGCAGGCGTTCGACCTGTGCCGACGCTTGGGCGGCAAGCCTCAGTTCCCGCATAAGCCGGTCGACATCCACCGCAAAGGAACCGGCGATTTCCGCCAGACGTCCCGTGCCGATTCTTCGCATCGCCTCCATCTGCCAAAGACGGTCCCGTGCATGCAGGTAGCCGAGTGCGCGGTAGGCGTCACGCATGGTTTCGGCACGGATAGTCGGGATACCATTTTCGTCGAAATAGGCATCCGCATTGGCATCAAACCCGGCGATTTCGATGCTTTCATAATCCGGCGGGACGCTGAGATACCCAACGGCGACGATCACCGCCGTAAAGATGGTGGCGCCTGCAATCCCTACTATGGAGAGGATTTTAACAATGCCCCAGATAAACCGCATGTGGCTCCCTGACTTGCCGCGGGCGGCCATTTGGCCATTCCGTTCATCCGGTTTTAACCCATGCGATGATTGAATGCAGCCATTGCGTTCGGCAGACTTGCGCCGATAACTCCATATGTCCCAAGGAGGTTCAGAACATGCCCGCAGGGTGCCAGGAAAAGTCCGTCACCTGCCCGCATCAGGGTGGTTTTCACGAAATGGTTTATTCGGACTGGGGCGACCCAACCGGTGATCGGACAATTCTTTGTGTCCATGGGCTTACCCGTTCCGGGCGTGATTTTGACCGACTGGCCGAAGTGCTGGCGGAAAAGGGCTGCAGGGTCTTGGCCCCCGACATCGCAGGCCGCGGACGGTCGGGATATCTGGGACCGGGCGTGACATATGAAATTCCCCAATATATTGCCGACTTGAGTTGTTTGCTCGCCATGGAAGGCATCGACAAAGTCGACTGGATCGGAACATCGATGGGCGGACTTATTGCGATGGCGTGGACATCGCAGCCGGCGCATCCCGTTCGGCGAATGCTGCTTAACGATGTCGGGCCATTCGTCCCCAAATCCGCACTTCAGCGGATCGGTGAATATGTCGGAATCCAATGGCGGTTCGAATCTTTCGAAAAAGGCATTGAGCATATCAAGAAGGCATACGAACCGTTTGGTCTGAAAACAGAGGAGGATTGGCGCTATCTCGCTGAACTCAGTCTGGCGAAACGGGATGACGGAACCTGGACCAATGCATACGACCTGCGGATTTCAGAACCGTTCAAGGGCAATGATATAGAGGATGTTGTTTTATGGGAATTGTGGGATCAGATTTCGGTTCCGACGACGGTGTTCCGGGGGGCGGAATCGGATTTACTGTCGGCTGATACGGCTTATCGGATGACCGTTTCCGGACCGCAGGCGACCCTGGTTGAAATTGAAGGCTGTGGTCACGCGCCGACCATTATGGTTCCTGATCAGATCGATGCCGCTGTTGATTGGGCACTTCGGGAGGACTGATGACACTTCGTTCTGTACTATTTTCCGCGGCTTTCCTTCTTTCGCTTCTTCTGATTCCCTTGTCACGGGCGGAGGCTCAAAGTCGTGACGCCGGTTTGGATGCGGTTCATGAACTCGCTGGCGAGGTTGTCAATATTGCCGATGGCAATGGCAGTGACCGGGATGTTTTCGTTGGTGTTCAGGCTTTGACCGATGCGCTGCGTCGGTTCATTCTGGCGGAAACCGAAATTCGGGCGGATCAGCCGGTTGGGCCCCCACAGGATGCCAGTCTTCGGCCTGGCCAGGCCGCAGATGAAGGCGATTTCGTTCCAGGTCCGGAAAAATCGCTTTCCGATGTTCCGACACCCTGGTTCAACCTTCATGCTAACCGCGCGCTGGAAGCACTTGAAAGCGTTCGGGACGAAATAGATTCCGGCGCGCCGCGCACGGCGATAACAGAGTGGCTGCGCCAAATCCAATCGGCGCTTTCTGATATAAACCGCCCGCCATCAACGTAATTGATGCCGGGAAGGGGGAGGCGAAGGTTAGACGTTGCCCTCGCCACCGCCGTTCTGATCCTGGATGATTGAATTTATGTCCAGACCCGTCACGCCCTCGATCGTGGCGACCGCGGCGAAGTTTTCTTCATTGCCGTCGCCGCTTTCATTGACCTTAACGGTGGTATTGCCGTTTTCGTCCTCTTCCAGTTTCAGATAGTTCTGGAGCTGGTCCACGTCATCCATGTTCACAACGCTGGAAATGTCCAGCTGATCGCCTTCTGCCGCATTGAAATCTGTAATGATATCAACGCCGTCTCCAACGCCGCCCAGGACGAAGACATCGGCGCCATCGCCGCCGGTCAGCTCATCACTGCCCTTGCCGCCGTCCAGTCGGTTCGAACCGGAATTGCCGATAATTGTGTCATCGAAGTCTGACCCGACCGCATTTTCGAAATTCGCGATATGGTCGCCTTCCGCATCCCCGCCGGAAACCGTTCCGTTTTCAAAGTCGATCATGACCGCTTCATCCGAATTGGAATAGTCGAGCGTATCTTCTCCGTCCCCCCCGTCCAATGTGTCGGCACCGGCACCGCCGACGATCGTGTCGTCGCCTTCGCCACCATCGACAATGCTGCTTCCGTACGTTCCTTCGCTTCCATCGACCAGGGACTGGACGCCTTCTGTTTCAATCGTGTTGATTTCATCTACGGAAAGCTGCTTGTCGAATAGCGCTATTTCATCCAGCGCACCTTCGAACTCGTCGCCGCCATCTTCCTTGGCGGCGAAACGAAGGTCGGCCGTATTGCCATCGATCCCGTTGGTGACGCTCGAATCGCTGGCGGCGAGGTCTCCGTTCACATAGAGCTGCAGACCGTCGTCTCCCCAGGTCATGGTGACCGTGTTCCATTCGCCCCATGTGACGTTGCCGCCTTCGATTGAGACCTTGTCACCATTCTCGTCGGTGTATTCGAGCTTTATTGTGCCTTCGTCTCGAACTTTCAGCTCAAACTCGCCAGGGTCCTGGCCGTCTTTGCCTTTTGAAACCAGCGTATCGTCTTGCTGCGTGCTCTTGAAGGAAAGCGTAAGCGAACCGTTTGCCAGTTCCATGGAACTGTCATGACCGACAGTGACATAGTCGTTGTTTCCATCAAAGGATGCGCCGGACCCGCTTGTGCCTGTGAAATCCAGCACAGTGTCGCTGTTTACCGAGCCGTCATTGTCGCCAACCGTGTCTGCAATTGTGCTTCCGGATGTCTCTTCGAACTTCCAGAAGCTGACCGGGGCTACCCCGGGAGTCGCATTGTCGGTATGGGTCAGGTCGATTGTATCGTTCCCGGTGCCGCCATCGATCGTATCGCTGCCGCCTTCGGAATAGATCAGGTCGTCACCGGCCCCGCCGGATATGACGTCGTCGCCCGAAGCGCTCACCGGTTGATCGACCAGATTGTTCTCGACATAGGAGTTGACGCCGGAAGAAACCATTTCGCTGACCTGCGCCGGCGTCATGGCGCCGTCGATCAGAGTCGGATTGTCTATTTGACCGTCGAAATAGTCGGACAGATTGGTGGCGACGTTGTCACCGCTGTACATTTGCGTTGCGCCAAAGGTCCAGGGATTTTCGTTGTTTTCCATCGTGTAGCTTGTGGCGACGGATCCGGCTTCTTCGCCGTTTACGTAAAGTGTGACATTCTCACCATCCCAGGTGACGGTCGCGTTAACCCAAGAGTCCCACGCCACTGTGTCGGACGTGATGTAGAAGCTTTCGCTTTCCGTCTGTACCCGGAGTTCCAACTGGTGATTGCTGTTCAGGTCCAGATTGAAATGCCCGCCATCATCGTAACCCGATGAATCCTTGGACGCGATCGTACCGTTGTTCCAGGCTTTGAAGTCGATGGAGAATGTGCCGCTGGACAGTTCCATGGCACTGTTGTGTGGAACTTCGATATAGTCGCCACTTCCATCCATCTGGGCGGCCTTGCCTTCGGCGCCGGACGATGTTGTCCCGGTACCGCCCTTGGACGTGCCTGTCATGCCGGTGATCGTATCTGTCACCGTCTCGTTGCTGCTCCAGGTCGTGTCCTCCAGTTCGAAATGGAAGACCGGGGAAAGGCCGCTGCCTTCCGATCCGGCACTGCCGTGGATGACGTCGCCGCTTTCCGTTCCTGTCAATACGCCGCCGTCCCCGGTGATGAGGGATACCGTGGTCGACGTGGTCGCGGTCGTGCCGCCTTCACTGGACGTTGCTGTCACGGACAGGTCGAAATTATCGGTCGCCTCCGGAACCGTGATTGTCAGCCCCTCCAGCTGGTCCGAAGTCAGGGTCGTGCTGTTGCCGGAAATTGTAATGGTATCGCCGGCCGCATTGGTCAGGACCGCGTCGGCGGGAAGATCTCCAATCGTGATCGAAAGGGATTCCGACCCATCCGTGTCGGTCAGTGCCGCACTGATATCAAGCGGGTAGGATGTGCCCATATCACCTGGTTCCGTCACCGTTTCGGTAACCGATATGTCATCCAGACGGACGCCGCGGCCATATTGCTGGGCTTCACCCGTGGCAATGAATTCCAGGTTCATTGGCGATCCGGTCCCCGTGAAGGTAATGGTCGCCGTTGACCATTCATTGTCCGAATTGTTTGTGCCGTCCGGGCTGTAGGTCTGGATCGTTGCGCCATCGACCTTCACAGAGAATTGGTTGGCATCGGCATCAAAGCCCGGTCGCGGTGAATAGGCGAACGTCAATGTATAGGTGGCGCCTTCAACCGTATTGAAGTCGCGGTCGATGCTGGTTGCGTCATCATACGTATCGGTGGAATCGTCGTTCAGTTCGACAAACACTCCGTCCCCGGTATGTCCGGACGCACTTTCCCAGGCTTCGATCTTGTCGGAATTCGTGCTCCACCCGTCCAATGTATCGTACCAGCCATCATCCGAGCCGAAGTTGGATGTGAATACCGTCGTCGTGCTGGACGATCCTTCCGTCAGTTCGACTGAGGTGCCGGCACCCAGATTGACGCTGAGCGCCGGAGCATCGGCTACACCGGACACCGTGACCGAAAGGGTCGCTGTTTCGCTGGCGCTTGCGGATCCTTCCGTCGAGGTTGCGGTGACGGTCAGATCAAAGTCCGCATCGGAATTGGAGGGCGGCGTGATGGCAAGCCCGTTGAGCTGATCTGCTGTCAGGCTGGCTGAGCCATCGGTGATGGTGATGGTATCGCCGGCACTGTTGGTGAGTGTTGCGCCGTCGGGGATACCGGAAATTTCAATGGACAGTGTTTCGCTCACATCGGTCAGGGCCGCATCGATGTCCAGTGCGATTGACGTATCTTCCGTTCCAGTCGCATTCGATACTTCCAGTGTGGGGGCATCGGCAATGTCCGGCACTTCGATCGCGCTTGTGACGACCGTGGTGGCGGTGTCGCCGTTGGCTTCCGCGGTGATCGCTGTCGTTGTCAGTGTGAAATTGTCGGCGTCGACCGGAAGCGTCAGAACGATGCCGTCCAATTGATCTGCCGTCAGGGATGCCGTCCCGCCTGAAATTGTGATGGTTTGGCCGCCCGCGGTCAGGGTTGCGCCGTCGGGCAGCCCACTCAGTTCCACAGAAAGTGTTTCGCCAGCATCCGGCAGTTGGGCGCTGATATCCAGGTCGTACGACAATGTGGACGGCGTGCTGCCAGACCAGTCGTCGCCGGATGTAACCGTGAAATTGTCGATATTTACGCCTTCGTCACCTGCCGTCGCATCGACCGCAAGGTTGACGGAAATCTGTCCATTCTCATCCAACGTCACTTCGAAACTGTGCGTGTCGTTGATGCTGGTGGCGGTGTTTAACAACTGCGTGTCGTTCACGGTGACAGAGAAATAGTCGACATACGATCCGGACGAGTCCCAGCCACCGAATGTCGCCGCATCAAAGCTGATGGTGACCGTCTCGCCTGCATGGTCCGCGCCGAAGTCGAAGGTCTTTGTGACGGCCTTGTCCTGGCCGATTGCTAATTGTCCGCCGCTCGCGACCGCGTCGCCGCCCCAGCCTGATACGCCGCTGGCGAAGTCGTCACTCGCCAGGCTTTGTCCGGCACCCGCATCGTCTGGCGTGCCGAGTTGCGGTTCGCCCACTGTGACGGTGACATTTGTGGCTGCATCCGCGACGGCATCGACGGAGACGGCGAGCGTGTCGGTGACGGTGGCGGTATCGCCTGATTCTGCGTCTGTGGTTGTGACGGCGACGGTGAGGTTGAAGTCGTCGTCTGCGTTTGCGGGCGGTGTGATGGCGAGGCCGTCGAGCTGGTCCGGGGTGAGTGTGGCGGTTCCGTCGGTGACGGTGATGGTATCGCCGGCGCTGTTGGTGAGTGTTGCGCCGTCGGGGATGTTCTGGATCGAGACCTCTGCGGCATCGCCGTCCTGGATGCCTGTGACGGAGATGTCGAGGGGGATTGCGGTG
>JAVJPW010000008.1:0-209474 GCA_040217575.1 Alphaproteobacteria bacterium
AACAGGAGATAAACCCCCGCCAGCACCCAGCGCTGACTGAACATTAATTTACGTGTTCCAGGATACACAAAACCAAACAGCAGAATAAACCACCGCCAGCCGCGTATCCCTTCCTCAATATCCACAATGTCAAACAACAAACGGGCGCCTTAGAAAAAGACCGAAGCGTCCCACACCGACCCGATTCGCAGTCGGCGCAAGTCTTCAGTGTAATCCTTGGGCTTTCGTGCTTCAACCGATTTCAGAAACCGGATCGACACTTACCGTCCGCGATGCCGGGCAGATGGTCCGTCCGTTCGCGACGGGGCGGGGTATAGGCCCCACCACGATCCTTGGCAAGAGAAAAATTACGAAAAAATGTCAGGTAATTTTCTGGGGTCCGGTTGCCCCGGAAAACGGCCGGTCACCAGGCCCCGATGGCCCGCAGTTCCGCCGCCAGCGCCGGTGGCAGACCGTCCGCATCCCGGGCCGATTCCAGATCCGGCGGCGCTTCTTCCGCCTTCAGATAGCGCCAGCCCTGAAACGGCCGGTGCGGCCAGGGGTCGGTCGCCACCAGGTCCGGCCCCAGCATGATCCGGCAATAGGGTTTTTCGTCCGGATCCTCGTGCGCTTCCGGTTCGAACCCGACGATCTTCTGCCGGCAGGCCATCTGTCCCTTGATGATCCAGTACAGCGACCCGCCGGAACCCAGGATATCCTGCGACCGGCGTGGCCAGGTCCGGGTCCGGTGCCACAGCAGACCGTCATTCACCTTGAGCCGGCCCTCCTGCCAGCGCGCAAGGTCGTCCAGGCTTTCCGCCCCGACACACAGTTTTCGGATATGTAGCGTCATGAACCCGATATTAGTCCGAGTCCCGATGCCGTCGAGGGCGGATTTCCCGGTCCCATGTCCCGGTCCGCCGCGGTCCTGTCAGATTTCGATCTCGTTCCCGCTGTTGCGGCGTTCCGGCCCCTTGAAATCAATCTGCCGGCGACGGCGGTCGGGACCGAAGAAACCCGCCGCGCGGACGAACGGCCGGGGGCGGTCGATCACCGACACCAGGCGGCCGTAGAGCGCCATGGCGGATACCGGTTTGGCGATGATTTCCGTAACCCCCGCATCGCGGGCTTCGATCACCCGGTGCATTTCCGTATAGCCCGTCATCATGATGATCGGCAGATAGGGGTTGGAGCATTCATCGGGATTGCGGATATGGCGGGTCAGTTCGATGCCGTCGATCGGCGCCATCGCGAAATCGGTGATCACGATATCCGGCATCCATGTCTGGAGTTCCATCAGGGCCGCGTTGCCGTCCGACACCTCGACGACGTCCTGGACGCCGAACGACGCCAGGACCCGACAGACAAGACTGCGCATGTGGCGGCTGTCCTCGACAACGCAAAAGCGCACACTGGAAAGGTCGTAACTCATCCGCAGGTCCCTGTCGGAACGGAAACTGGCCGCCGACACACCGATCTTGCGCCCACGGTCGGATGCCCCCTTACCTTCCGCAGACAAAAGGCAATCTAACGGAAAGCGGCCAACCGGTGCAAGGCACCGCGCCTGCCCCGGATTCAGGTCGCGCGTTTCGCCAGCATTGCGCGGCCGACCCGGGATGTCACCGGCCGGTCCAGCAGGCCGGACGCGAATGCCGCCGCATCCACCAGACGGTCCAGGTCGACCCCCGTTTTCAAGCCGCTTCCTTCCAGGCTGTAGACGACATCTTCGGTTGCGACATTGCCGCTGGCCCCTTTCGCATAGGGACATCCGCCCAGGCCGGAGACGGACGCGTCGAACACCCGCACACCGCGGTCCAGCGCCGCCCACATATTCGCCAGCGCCTGGCCATAGGTGTCGTGGAAATGACCGGCCAGCTTCGCAACCGGCACCGCGGCTTCGACGGCCGCAAGCATGGCCCGGGTCGCCGCCGGCGTGCCCACGCCGATCGTATCGCCAAGGGAGATTTCATAGCATCCCATGGCCAGAAGCTTTTCCGAAATGTCGGCGACGGCACCGGGTTCGACCGCCCCTTCATAGGGACAGCCCAAAACGCAGGAGACATAGCCGCGAACCCGCACCCCTTCGGCCAGCGCGCGTTCGGCGACGGGCCGGAACCGGTCCAGGCTTTCGGCGATCGAACAGTTGATGTTGCGCCTGGAAAAGCTCTCCGACGCGGCACCGAATATCGCGACTTCCGTCGCGCCATGTTCCAGCGCCGCCTCCAGCCCCTTCATGTTGGGCGTCAAAACCGGATAGGTAACGCCGTCCCGCCGGTCGATCGCGTCCATGACCGCGCCGCTGTCGGCCATTTGCGGCACCCATTTGGGAGACACGAAGGCCGCGGCCTCGATCGCCGTGAGGCCCGCCGCGCCCAGCATGTCGATCAGGCGAACCTTGTCGGCCACCGAAATCGTCGCTTTTTCATTCTGCAGTCCGTCGCGCGGGCCGACTTCGACCAGGTGAACGCGATCCGTCATTCGGCACCCGCCTCCTCGAACGTGATCAGCACCGCCCCCTCGCTGACCTGATCGCCGACCGCGAAGGGAAGGGTCGCGACGACCCCGTCTTCCGGCGCGCGAATGGTGTGTTCCATCTTCATCGCTTCCAGAACCAGAAGGGCCTGGCCGCTGACAACCGCATCGCCCGGCGCCACGGAAACCGACATGACCTTCCCCGGCATCGGTGCCGTCAGCGAATGGTCCGGCCCGTCGCCGCCCGCCGCCCCGGCCAGCGGGTCGATCAGCGACAGCCGGATCGTCGAATTCGCATCGAACAGGACAATCTGTTCCGTCCCGGCGGAATCGTATGCGGCCCAGCCAGCGCGGACGGCCCGGCCCGAGACCCGCGCCGAAACGGCGTCTTCGGTCAGGCTGGTTCCTTCGGCAACCAGCGGTTCGCCATCGTCGATGGAGATTTCCCAGCCATCGTCCAGCGCATGCGCGGCGATCGAACGCACCGCCCCGTCATCGCCGATGTCGAAGGTAATCCTGCCGCGGTCCAGCATGCGCCAGCCCCGGGCCTGCGCCCAGGGCGATGTCGGGTCGCCGCTGTCGGCGCGCCGGGCCCCCGCGTCCCGTTCGATCCGGGTCAGGTGAATAAGAGCGGCCGCCGCGATCATAACGTCAGACGCCGGCGCGCGTTCCGGCAGAAGATCGCGTTCGTGTTTTTCGATGAACCCGGTATCCAGCTTTGCCGCCGCGAAATCGCCCGCTTTCAGCACACGGATCAGAAAGTCCCGGTTGGACGAAATCCCGGCCACATGGGTTTCCGCCAGCGCGGCGATCAGGCGGCGGCGCGCCTCTTCCCGGTCCGCGCCATGGGCAATCACCTTTGCGATCATCGGGTCATAGAAGGGCGATATTTCATCCCCGTCGCGCACACCGGTGTCGATGCGCGCGCCCGCCGCCGGGGTGCGGAAACATTCAAGCCGACCCGTCGACGGCAAGAACCCGGCTTCCGGATTTTCGGCGTAAAGCCGTGCCTCTATCGCATGGCCGGTGGCGGCGATATCGTCCTGACCGGCCGGCAGGGGTTCGCCGGACGCCACCCGCAACTGCCATTCGACCAGGTCGTAACCGGTCACCGCTTCGGTCACCGGGTGTTCGACCTGAAGGCGCGTATTCATTTCCATGAAGAAAAAATCGCCCGGCGTGCCGTCCGGTCGGGATTCGGCGATGAATTCCACGGTCCCGGCACCGCGATACCCCACCGCCTTTGCGGCATTGACCGCGGCTTCGCCCATTCGGGCGCGAAGGTCTTCCGGCATGCCGGGGGCGGGCGCTTCCTCCAGCACTTTCTGGTGCCGGCGCTGAATGGAACAGTCCCGTTCGAACAGATGGACCGCGTTCCCGTGGGAATCCGCGAATACCTGCATTTCAATATGGCGCGGACGGGTGACAAACCGTTCGACCAGCACGCGGTCGTCGCCGAAACTGGACGCGGCCTCCCGCCGGCAGGATGCCAGCGCATCGGCAAAGTCCGCTGCCTTTTCGACCAGCCGCATGCCCTTGCCGCCGCCGCCGGCCGATGCCTTGATCAGAACCGGATAGCCGATATCGTCCGCCGCCGCCTTCAGCGTCGCCTCATCCTGGTCCTCCCCATGATATCCGGGGGTCAGCGGCACGCCCGCCTTGCCCATCAGTGCCTTTGCCTCTGCCTTGGAACCCATGGCGCGGATCGCGGATGCGGGCGGGCCTATGAAGACGATTCCCGCCTTTTCGCAGGCATCGGCAAAACCGGCATTTTCCGACAGGAACCCATAGCCTGGGTGAATGGCCTCAGCCCCGGTATCGGCCGCGGCCGCCAGTATCCTGTCCCCCAGAAGATAACTTTCCCGGGCGGGGGGCGGGCCCAGATGCACCGCTTCGTCCGCCATGGCGACATGGCGCGCCGCCGCATCCGCATCGGAATAGACGGCAACCGTCCGGATGCCCATGCGTCTGGCCGTTTCGATGACGCGGCATGCGATTTCCCCGCGATTGGCGATCAGTATCTTGTCGAACATTGGGTATCCATCCTTATCCGGTCGCGGCCTTCGGGCCCACCAGGGGCGCAAGGTCCGGCATCTGCGACATCCAGTCATGGGCGCCCGGCAGCGCGGCGGTCAGATTATCCCGGCGCCAGGCGTCATAGTCCCAGGGCCGAAAGTCGATCGCGCCATGTTCGCGGCGCAATGCGTCGATGTCCGGCACGAAGGCCTGTGCGACGCGGCCATCGGTCAAAGTGAACTGACCCAGCTTGTATTCCGGCCATTCGTACCACGCGACGCGGAGCGTTTCCGCCCAGGTCAGGCCGCGCACCATGATGCAGTCCAGAAGCCCCGCATCCGCCGACGGGAAAATGCCCGGGAATTCCCCGCCCGCCAGGACATGGGACAATTCGTAGCCTTCCAGTTGCACATGTTCGTGGTCGGCATCGCCAAGAGCCCGCCCGATGACCACTTCAAAAATTTCCGGCGCCCGCAGGGACCCGTAGAACAGCGCGGGAAGCCCCAAACTGTGCGCGGGATGGGCCAGAAAGTCCCGGCGGTCGCGGTCCAAGTCTAGTGCGTCCATGACGCTTTCCTTTTTTCAAGGAAGGAGGCGATGCCTTCCTGTCCTTCGTCCGTGGCGCGGACACGCGATATGCGGTGCGCGGTATCGTCGATGATGTCCTGCGTGATCGGACGGTCGACCGCAAAGATCAGGTCCTTCGCCTCACGCACGGCATTCGGTCCGGCGGCAAGGATTGCGTCGACAATCGCATCGACCGCCTGATCCAGCGCGTCTTCGGCGACCACATCATGCAGCAGGCCAAGCCGGTATGCTTCCGCCGCGTCGAACTTTTCCGCCGTCAGGAAGTAACGCCGCGCGGCGCGCGCGCCGATGGCTTTCACGACATAGGGGCTGATGGCGGACGGGATCAGGCCCAGTTTCACTTCGGACAGGGAAAAGCCCGCCCGGGGCGTGCCGATGGCGATGTCACAGCAGGAAACCAGACCGACCCCGCCCCCGAACGCCGCGCCCTGAATGCGGCCGACCACCGGTTTCGGACAGGTGTCGATGACCTGGAGCATCCGCGCCAGCAGGCCGGCGTCGGCGACATTTTCTTCGAACGTGTAGCCCGCGACACGCTTCATCCAGTTCAGGTCCGCCCCGGCGGAAAAGCTTTTGCCGTCGGCACGCAGGATGACCGCGCGCACGATGTCCATATCCGACACCGCCTCAAACGCCTTTGTGATGTCCGCGATCAACCCGTCGTCAAATGCATTGTGCCGGTCCGGGTTGGTCAGCCGAACCGACGCCACCGCCCCATCGACATCCAGTGTCAGCTTTTCCGAATAGCGTGTCGTTTCCGTCATCGCCCCGTTCCCCTTACATGCGGAAGACGCCGAACTTGGTCGGCTCAATCGGCGCATTCAGCGTCGCGGACAGCCCCAACCCCAGAACCATGCGCGTGTCCTTCGGGTCGATGATGCCGTCGTCCCAAAGGCGCGCCGACGCGTAATAGGGATGCCCCTGATGTTCGTATTGCGCCAGAATCGGATCCATGAAGGCCTGGCGTTCTTCCGGCGTCCAGCTTTTGCCCTGGCGGGCCATGCCGTCTTCGCGCACCGTCGCTAGAACATTTGCCGCCTGTTCGCCGCCCATAACGGACACCCGCGCGTTCGGCCACATCCACAGGAAACGCGGTGAATAGGCCCGCCCGCACATGCCGTAGTTCCCGGCCCCGAAACTGCCGCCCAGGATGACGGTGAATTTCGGCACCGACGTGGTCGCAACAGCGGTCACCAGCTTTGCGCCGTCCTTGGCGATCCCGCCGCTTTCATACTTCTTGCCGACCATGAAGCCGGTGATGTTCTGCAAAAAGATCAGCGGGATGCCGCGCTGCGAACACAGTTCGATGAAATGCGCACCCTTCAGGGACGATTCCGAAAACAGAATGCCGTTGTTGGCGACAATCCCGACCGGATAGCCCCAGATATGGGCAAAGCCGCAGACCAGGCTCGACCCGTACAGTTTCTTGAACTCGTCGAATTCCGACCCGTCGACGATGCGACCGATCACTTCGCGCACATCATAGGGCGTGCGCAGGTCCGGCGGAACGACGCCGTAAAGATCTGCCGGGTCCAGAACCGGGTCGCGCGGGTCGCGGGTGACGACCGACACCTGCTTCTTCCGGTTCAGGGACGCGACGATCTTGCGTGCGATCGACAGGGCGTGCGGGTCGTTTTCCGCCATATGGTCGGTCACGCCCGACGTCCGCGAATGAACATCGGCACCGCCCAGTTCCTCTGCCGTCACAACCTCCCCGATCGCGGCCTTCACCAGCGGCGGGCCGCCCAGGAAGATCGTGCCCTGGTTCCGGACGATGATGCTTTCGTCGGACATGGCCGGCATGTAGGCGCCGCCCGCGGTACAGGACCCCATTACGACGGCAATCTGCGGGATGCCTTCGGCGGACATGTTGGCCTGGTTATAGAAGATGCGGCCGAAATGTTCCCGGTCGGGGAAGACATCGTCCTGGTTCGGCAGGTTCGCCCCGCCGGAATCCACCAGATAGATGCAGGGCAGCCGGTTCTGGCGGGCGATTTCCTGTGCCCGCAGGTGCTTCTTTACCGTCATCGGGTAATAGGTGCCGCCCTTCACCGTCGCATCGTTCGCGACGATCATGCATTCCTGGCCCGACACGCGGCCGATCCCGGTGATGACACCAGCCGACGGCACATCGTCGTCATAGACATTGTGGCCCGCCAGCTGCGACAGCTCCAGGAAGGGGGAACCGGGGTCCAGCAGGGTGCGGACCCGTTCGCGCGGCAACAGCTTCCCGCGGGACAGGTGGCGTTCGCGGGCCTTTTCCCCGCCGCCCAGTTTCACCGTATCGACGGTCTGTTTCAGGTCGTCGACCAGGGCCTGCATCGCGGCGGCATTGGCCTGTGCCTCGGGCGATTTGGGGTTATGGGTGCTCGTCAATTGGGTCATGTCAGCTCACCATTATACTTTCCAGGCTTCGCGCCAGCTTTGCAGCATCAGGATGTTCCACAATTCCAGATGCCAGTTGCGCTGACCTTTCAGATGTTCTTCCCAGACCGCGCGGATCGGTTCCGGGTCCAGGAACCCGCCGTCCGCCAGCCGGTCCGACGACAAAAGCGCCTGCGCCCAGTCGCGCAAGGGGCCGCGCAACCAGTCGCGCAGCGGCGGTTCGAACCCCTGTTTCGGGCGTTCCGTGATCGACCGCGGCACGTGGCGCGCCAGGACCGATTTCAACACCCATTTCCCTTCGCCGTCCCGCAGTTTCATATGTGCCGGCAGGCCCCAGGCAAAGCGGACGATATCATGGTTCAGCAACGGCGCACGCGTCTCAAGCGATGCGGCCATGCTGGCGCGGTCCACCTTCACCAGCAGATCGTCCGGCAGATAGGTCATGCTGTCCGCCACGGAAAGCCGCAACAGATCGTCATCCACGTCCGGGCGGCGCGTTCCTTCGACGAAATAGCCGTAACCCGGCGCGGCAATCGGCTGATCGACGATGCGCCAGCGCGACATGTACCCTTCGTACAGAAGTTCGATGGACGGTTTCGTGCGGTCCGACATGCGCCGCCAAAGCTTGTCCCCGAACCGGCCGGGCTTCCCCAGGCCCGAGGATACGAGGTTCAGCGGACCGAACGGCACGAAATTCAGGAAGGATTTCGACATCGGCGGGTCGTTCCGCCATTGCGCCATGGCCTTGCGATAGCGGGGATAGCCGCCGAACAATTCGTCCCCCCCGTCGCCGGTCAGCGCGGTCGTGACATGTTCGCGCGTCAGATGGCTCAACAACAGGGTCGGAAGCTGGCTCGGGTCGGCGAACGGTTCGTCATAGACTTGGGGCATGCGGCTCAACATGCCCAAAGTATCCTGCGACTTTACATAAAGTTCCGTATGGTCGGTGCCCAGATGGTCGGCCACCGCCTTGGCATGCGGCGCCTCGTCATAGCGCGGTTCGGTAAATCCGATGGTAAAGGTCCGGACCGGCCGCGAAGTCGTCTTCTGCATGATCGCGACGATGGTCGCGCTGTCGATCCCGCCGGACAGGAACGCGCCCAACGGCACGTCAGCCAGCATCCGCCGCGTGACGGACCGCATGATCAGGCGTTCCAGTTCCCGGCTGGCGCTTTCATCCTCGCCTTCGAAAGGGGCTGCCTTTTCCGCCTCTTCGACCGCATTCCAGTAACTGCCCCGTTGCAGTTCCCCTGTTTCGGCGTTCAGCCGCACCATGCCGCCGGGCGGCAGTTTTTCAATGCCCTGATAGATGCTGGCCGGTCCCGGAATATAGGCATAGCGAACCAGCCCCGCGACGGCGCGCGCGTCCAGCCGCTTTTCAAAATCGGGATGAGTGGCGATCGCCTTCAGTTCCGAGGCAAAGACGAAACACTTTCCCGCCCAGCCGAAATACAGCGGCTTTTCCCCCATCCGGTCGCGGGCAAGGGTCAGCGTCCGTTCCTTCGAATCCCAAAGGGCAAAGGCGAACATGCCGTCGAACGCATCCAGTGCCTTTTCCAGGCCCCAGGTCTGAAAAGCCGCCAGCATGACTTCCGTATCGGACCGGCCGCGCCAGGGGATATCCGCTTCCTGATCCAGCGCCCGGCGCAGTTCCAGGAAATTATAGACTTCGCCGTTATAGACGATGGTGTAGCGGCCATCGTGGGACGCCATCGGCTGTGCGCCGTCGGCGCTTAGATCCTGAATTGCCAGGCGCCGGAAACCCAGGGCAGCGCCTGCGGCGGCGTCGGTCCAGGCACCGTCATCGTCCGGCCCGCGATGCATCATGGAATCGGCCATGGCCGTGACGATCCGCGTCAGGCCGGCATCGTCGCGCGCCTTCGATCCATCAATGAACCCGGCGATTCCGCACATGGCGTCAGCGCCCCCGCTTTCGCGCGCGCTTCGCGGCGGACCGGTTCCATGCCTTGCCGCCCTGTTTCAGCCAACGTCCGAAGGACGGGTTGGCCTGACGCACGGCCTGCGCGAATACGTCCGGATGCACCAGCGACGGCGGCGGATTGGGCGACGCTTCCGCCGCGGCCGCCAGACCGGGATTGTCCCGAAGCGCCTGTTCCGACGCGAACAGCAGGATGTTCTGTTTGTACCACCAGCAGACGTCCGCGTCGTTCCAGACCTTGATGCGCAGGGCATCGACCGCGCGATACCCTTGCGCCGCGAACAGGTCCGCCCAATAGGCGGGCCATTGTTCGTTCACGTGATGATGACCGCCCTGATCCGGGATCGCGGCGGAAAACAGCACGACCGGTGCCAACGCGCACAGTTCGGCGACAAATCCGGGCGCGCGATCCGGCGGCAGGTGTTCCGCCACTTCCAGACTGATCGCAAGGTCGAACGGGTCCGCGCCGCCGGTGTCCAGCGCCTCGTCAATGCGGCAGCGGCGGAAACAGTCGGCATCGATCTTCAGCTGCGCCGCGTCCACCCACGGCCCGTCCAGGCCCAGGACACGGTCCGCGCCGGTTTCCGCAATCACCGACAGCCAGGACGCATCCCCGCAACCGGCATCCACCGCGCTTCGGATCGGGAACCAGTCGCGCAGCATGGGGACGACCCGCCGCGCCGACGGAAGCGCGGTGTTTTCCAGATCGTCATAGAATGCGTGATCGTAGCCGGGATTGTAGTCGCCGCTCATTCCGCGAATTGACCTTTCATGATGTGCCCTGTCCCATCCCGGCGGTCACAGCGCGCGGGTCGGCGGTATCGAAAATTCTGGCGCATTTGGCAACGAACTTGTCATGCCCGCCCAGAATGGGAAGCCAGGCCAGCGCCTGCCGCCAGAAGACGGGACTGGTCGGCCAGAAGACGCCGTCCACGCGGCGATGGTATTTCCAGGCGCGATAGGCCATGCGCCGGGCGGCCGCCTGTTTGAAGGACCAGGGCAGGTCCGGATGGTCGGACAGGAACAGTTCCACCGCCCGTGTGACACGCTGCAGCTGGCGCGCTTCGTTGTTTGAAAGGCGCGACCCAACCTGTTCCGGCAGGAACGCCACCGTCCGGTCCAGTTCCAGGAAATCCCACTGCCGCGCCAGACGCATGGTCAGGGCATATTCCTGTGAATGGACGACCCGTTCGTCGCAACCGCCGACGGCACGCAACGCCTCTGTCCGGGCCAGGAACTGCGTCGGGTTGAACAGCGACCGGAAGGTCGCGGCCTTCAGCGGGCGTTCATGGCGCGTTACGGTGGGGGCCGGTAAATCCCCGTCCAGGTCCAAGTCCGCGGCGTTCCGGAACACAGCCTTCTGACCGAAGGCAAGGCACGCCCGGTCGTCGTCGATCAACGCATCCAACAGGACGCGCGTTGTATCCGCATGCAGCAGGTCGTCCGCATCGACGAATTTCACGAACGGCAGCGCCGCCAGCGCGATTCCGCGGTTCGTCGCCGCCGCCGACCCGGCGTTCGGCTGGCTTTCGATCACACAATCGGGCCAGCCCGCCGTCACTTCCTTCAGGATTTCCAGCGACCGGTCCGTCGACCCGTCATCGACAAAGACATACTGGCGGTCGAATTCGCCCCGCTGTGCCCGGATGCGATTCAGGACATCGGGCAGCCAATCCGCCTTGTTGAAGACGGGTACGACGAAACTGACGCCGCGTCCGGTCATCACCAGCCGCCTTTTTCCAGCCAGGCATCCACCATCGAAAGGCGGTCCGCGCCCCAGAACGGTTCGTCACCGACAAGGATAAAGGGCGACCCGAAGACGCCGCGGTCAATCGCCGCCTGTGTCTTGTCCTTCAGGGCTTGGCGCATGTCCTGGCTTTTCACCGCCGCCGCAGCGCCGTCCGGGTCCAGTCCGACCGAAGCCGCTGCCTCCAGAACAATGTCCAGTTCCCCCAGGTCCCTGCCGTCCGCAAAACAGATCCGGTAGAGCGCATGGATGAGCGGCACCGCCTTTTCCGGATGGGCGGTCTGCGCCCACAGGGTCGCGCGCGCCGCATTGACGGTGAAAATCGGAAAGGTCGGCGGCCATCGGAACGGCACCGAATGGAACCGGGCGCTGCGTTCGATGTCGTGCTTCGAATACGGGCCCTTCATCGGATAGGACACCAGGGACTGTGTCCCTTCCTGTTTGAAGACCGCGCCCAGAAGGAACGGGTGCCAGTTGATGGATACGCCGTGCCTTTGCGCAAGCGCTTCCACCTTTTCCGACGCGATATAGCCGTAAGGGGATGAATATTCGAAATAGAAATCGATACTGTCGGTCATGGCCGTCCTCTTTACGCCCAGCCGCCGGCGACCGGCACGCAATGCCCGGTCACAAAGCCGGCGTTCCGTGAAAGCAGATAGGTAAAGACGCTGGAAACCTCTTCCGGTTCACCGAAACGGCCCATCGGGATCTGCGATTCGATCTTGGCGCGCATATCCTCGTTCGCCAGAAGCTCGTCGGGGAAATAGGTCGGGTTTTTCGCGAAATTGGGGCCGACCGCGTTCACCGTGATTCCGGTTTTCGCCAATTCCCGCCCCAGGGACAGGACCATCGCATTCTGGGCGCCGCGGGCGGTCACATACATGCCGTAGTTGGAAAGGCCGCGAAACGGAACGGCGGAACTGGCAACGACAATGCGCCCGTAACCCGTCTGTTTCATATGCCGCACGGCGGCGCCGATCAGCCGGAACGGTTCCACGACCATCGCTTCCAGGCCGTTGCGCATGTCCTGCGGGTCGGCGTCTTCGACCTTTGCCCGGATTGCCGGGAAACCGTCGTTCGCGACCAGCCCGTCCAGACGCCCCTGACCGGACAGGACTTCCCGGATCAGGTCGTCCGGATCTTCGGTCCCGACGCCAATGGCACCGGCATGCGCCCCTTCAAACGCCTCACGTTCGGCGAAATCGTGAAACTTCTCATCCTGGGCGATGACGGTCGCGCCTTCCCGCAGACAGGCATCGGTGACCGCGCCACCGACGAATTCGGTCGCGTGCACGATCAGGATGACATTCCCGTCCAGCAGCCCCATTTTCGTGGTTACCCTTACGCCGCCAGCGAACGCGCAATCAGCATACGCTGAATGTCGCTGGTCCCTTCATAGATTTTGGTGACCCGCACATCACGGGCCAGCTGTTCGATCGGATAGTCCTTCATATATCCGTTGCCGCCAAAGGTCTGCAGCGCGTCGGACACGACCACTTCCGCCGTTTCCGTGGCGAACAGCTTTGCCATCGATGCTTCGGTCAGACACGGAATGCCCGCATCCTTCAGCGCCGCGGCATGCAGGATCAGCTGGCGCGTCGCCTCCAGCTTGGCGGCCGCATCCGCCAGACGGAAACCCACCGCCTGGTGATTCAGGATCGGTTCGCCCATCGATGTGCGTTCCTTTGCATAGGCAACGGCATGGTCCAGCGCCGCGCGCGCGATGCCCAACGCCTGGGCGGCGATGCCGATGCGGCCGCCTTCCAGGTTGGACAGCGCGATCTTGTAGCCCTGGCCTTCTTCGCCCAGCATCATTTCCGGTGCCAGTTCGACCCCTTCGAACCGCAGCGCACAGGTGTCGGACGCGTTCAGCCCCATCTTCTTTTCGATACGTTCGACGATGTAACCTTCGCTGTCGGTCGGCACCAGAAAGGCTGAAATTCCGCGCTTGCCCGCATCCGGGTCCGTCACCGCAAAGACGATGGCCACACCCGCGGTCGACCCGTTGGTGATGAACTGCTTCGCCCCGTCCAGAACCCATTTGTTCCCGTCCTTGCGCGCCCGGGTCTTGATGTTGGACGCGTCGGACCCGGCCTGCGGTTCCGTCAGGCAGAAACAGCCGATAACTTCCCCCCGTGCCATGGGTTTCAGGTATTCCTGTTTCTGTTCTTCGGTGCCGTAGCGATAGATCGGCATGCAGCCGACGGAATTATGCACGCTCATGATCGCCGAAACGGACCCGTCCCCGGCGGCGATTTCCTCCAGCGCCAGCGCATAGGATACGGCATCGGTCCCCGCGCCGTCATAGTCCGGCGGCACCATCATGCCCATCAGACCAAGCGCCGCCATTTCTTCGATCGCTTCTTTCGGATAGCGTGCCTCGCGATCCCATTCGGGGGAGTTCGGCAACAGCCGTTCCTGCGCGAACTGGCGGGCCATGTCGCGGATCATGGTCTGTTCTTCAGTCGGGATCATCGCTTGTTTCCTCGTGTTTTCTGTTTTCGGCGCCGGCGCACCCGAATTGCACCTATTCCGGAACGCGTTCTATGGCCTTGAACTGGCCGGTGCGGGGATCATGGGCCAGAAGATTTCCGGTCGAGATATCGAACCACCATCCGTGCAGGGTCAGATTTCCATCTTCCACGCGTTTCATGATCCAGGGGAAGCTTTTCAGATTTTTGATGGAAAGCTTGATCGTCGCCATTTCCACAGCCGCGCCCGATTCCGGATCGTCGGCGTCGTGAACCGCGCACGCTTCAGCCGCCAGCGCCATCCAGGGACCGATGAATTCGCGGTCCAGTTCGACCGCGCCGCTCTGCACCTCGCGCATCGCCATGATGCCGCCGCACATATGATGGCCCAGGACGACAATGTCCGTCACGCCCAGATCGCGCACCGCATATTCGATGGCCGACGACGTCCCGTGATGCGCATCGTCCGGCTGATAGGGCGGAACCAGGGCCGCCACGTTGCGCACAACGAAAATTTCACCCGGGTCCGCATTGAACAGGATCGCCGGGTCGACGCGGCTGTCGGAACAGGCGATGACCAGGACTTCCGGCTTCTGTCCTTCCTCGGCCAGACGGCGGGTCAATTCAGCCCGTTTTTCGTGATACAGCGCGCGGTAACTGCGGTATCCCGCCAGGATACGGTTGATCGGATTCACCAGGGAAACTCCTTGCCATCATAATTCATGAAAGATCCGGACTGCGCATCGCTCAGCCCGTCCACGACCGACTTCATGCCGCCCGCGGACGTATCTGTGTCGATATCCGCCGACGGGCCGCCCATGTCGGTCCGGACCCAGCCCGGATGCAACAGGACCGTCTTGCCGCCGCGACCGCCGACTTCCTGATTAAGAAGAGCCACCGCCATGTTCAGCGCCGTCTTCGACGACCGGTAGGCATAGGCCCCGCTGCCGACAAGGGCGACCGACCCCATCTTGCTGGACGTGAAGGCCATTTTGCGTTCGTCGGATGCCAGGACATTGTTCATCAGCGCGCGCGCCAGCATGATCGGCGCGATCGTGTTCACGCGAAACGTCTCTTCCCACGCATCGGCGTTCAACTGCGAAAGCGGGACATTCTTGTCCAGATAGACGCCGGCATTGTTCCAAAGGACATCGATCGGCCGACCCGACAGCGTGTTCGCCACCGCATCGATGCTTTCCGCATCCGTAACATCCAACGGCAGTGCGTCCCCCGGACCGTCATAGGCGTCCGGGCTGCGAACGGCGGCAATGACGTCCCAGCCGTCTTCGGCATACAGTTCCGCCAGCCGTTTTCCGATACCGCGATTGGCACCCGTCAGAAGTAATGTCGGCATGTTCCTCCGTCCCCAAGGCGTTTAATGAATTCGCTTCACGGCCATGGCCGTGGCCTCCCCGCCACCGATGCACAGCGACGCGACGCCGGTCTGCATATCATATTTTTTCAGGGCGTTAAGCAGCGTTACCAGAATGCGCGCACCCGACGCGCCGATCGGATGGCCCAACGCACAGGCGCCGCCATGCACGTTCACCTTGTCATGCGGCAGGTCCAGGTCCCGCATCGCCGCCATCGCGACGACGGCGAAAGCCTCGTTCACTTCGAACAGGTCGACGGAACCCGCATCCCAACCCGCCTTTTCCAGGCATTTCCGGATCGCGTCGACCGGGGCCGTCGTGAACCAGGCCGGCGCCTGCGCATGGGTCGCATGGGCGACGATTTCGGCAATCGGGGTCAGGCCGCGCCGTTCGGCTTCCGACCGTTTCATCAGGACCAGCGCCGCCGCGCCGTCGGAAATGGACGACGAGTTCGCGGGCGTCACCGTGCCGTCCTTGGCAAAGGCCGGTTTCAGGGTCGGAATCTTGTCCGGGTTTGCGGTGCGGGGCTGTTCATCTTCCGTCACCGCGACCTCCCCCTTCCGGGTCTTGACCGTTGCCGGCACGATTTCGTCGGCGAACGTGCCGTCCGTCTGTGCCTTCCTGGCGCGGGACAGGCTTTCGATGGCATAATTGTCCTGTGCCTCCCGGGTGAACTGGTAATGGGTCGCGGTATCCTCGGCAAAAGTTCCCATCAGCCGCCCCCGGTCATAGGCGTCTTCCAGACCGTCCAGAAACATGTGGTCGACCACCTGACCGTGGCCCAGGCGCATGCCGCCCCGCGCCTTCGGCAGCAGATAGGGGGCATTCGTCATGCTCTCCATCCCGCCGGAGACCATGATGTCCGCCGCGCCCGCCGTAATCAGGTCATGGGCCAGCATCGTCGCCTTCATGCCGGACCCGCACATCTTGTTGATGGTCGTGCAACCTGTCCCGTCCGGAATACCGGCGCCCAGCGACGCCTGCCGCGCCGGGGCCTGCCCCTGACCGGCCGGCAGGACATTGCCGAAGATAACCTCTTCAATGTCGTCGCCCTTAAGCCCGGCGCGCTCCAGCGCGCCCCTGATCGCCGTCGCGCCCAGTTGGGCGGCGGTCGCGTCCTTCAGGTCGCCCTGAAAGCCGCCCATGGGCGTCCGGGCGGCAGAGACGATGACGATTGGGTCCGATGCAGTCATTTCCTTTTATCCTTCCAGATCACGCCGTTTCGTTGAACAGTTCGCGGCCGATCAGCATGCGGCGGATTTCCGACGTACCGGCCCCGATTTCATACAGTTTCGCATCGCGCAGCAGGCGGCCGGTCGGGCTTTCGTTGATATAGCCCATGCCGCCCAGGACCTGGATCGCTTCCAGCGCCATCCAGGTTGCCTTTTCCCCCGCGTACAGTATGGCGCCCGCCGCGTCCTTGCGCGTCGTCTGACCCCGGTCGCAGGCCTTGTTGACGGCATACACGTACGCCTTGCACGCGTTCATCGTGGTATACATGTCGGCCAGCTTGCCCTGCATCAGCTGGAATTCGCCGATTGCCTGGCCAAACTGCTTTCTTTCATGCACGTACGGCATGACGACATCCATGCAGGAATCCATGATCCCAAGGGGTCCTGCGGCCAGCACGGCGCGTTCGTAATCCAGCCCGCTCATCAGGACCCGTACGCCCTTGTTCAACTCGCCAAGGACGTTTTCTTCCGGAACTTCGCAATCTTCAAACACCAGCTCGCCGGTGTGGGACCCGCGCATGCCCATCTTGTCCAGTTTCTGAGCGACGGAAAAACCCTTGAACCCTTTTTCCACCAGAAAGGCGGTGATGCCCTTTGGTCCCGCGTCCGGGTCGGTCTTGGCATAGATCACCATGACATCGGCGTCCGGGCCGTTGGTGATCCACATCTTGGACCCGTTCAGGATATAGCGGTCACCCTTCTTTTCCGCGCGCAGTTTCATCGACACCACATCGGACCCCGCACCCGGTTCGGACATGGCCAGCGCACCGACATGGTCGCCGGATATCAGTTTCGGCAGATAGCGCTGTTTCTGGTCCGCGGTGCCGTTGCGGCGGATCTGGTTCACGCACAGGTTCGAATGCGCGCCGTAGCTGAGCCCCACCGACGCGGACGCGCGGCTTATTTCCTCCATCGCGACGGCATGTTCCAGGTAACCCATCCCGGCGCCGCCATATTCTTCTTCCACCGTGATGCCCAGCACCCCCAGGTCGCCCATCTTCTTCCACAGGTCCATGGGGAACTGGTCGGTCCGGTCGATTTCCGCCGCTCGTGGGGCGATTTCGTCGGCAGAGAAGGTCGCAACGCTGTCGCGCAGCATTTCCGCCGTTTCGCCAAGGTCGAAATCCAGGGTCGGGTATGTGTTGGGGATGCTCATGTCGCCGTTTCCTCGAATGTTGTTCTATGCCGCCTTGTCGTCGGACATGTCTTCCATGGTCATCAGGGTGGAAATCGCCGTTGCGCACAGTTTGCGCACGCCGTCCTTTTCGCCATAGACCTTGACCTCTGTCACCGTCAGCCGGCGGCCGGGTTTCAGAACCGTGCCGACCGCGACCAGCGCGTCGCCCCGGCCGGGGGCCACGATGTTCATCTTGTATTCGACCGTCAGCACGGAATCCTTGGCCGCCATCAACGTGAACGCGGCGTATCCGCCCGCATTGTCCGCCAGCGTCCCGATCGCCCCGCCGTGGAAATAGCCGTGCTGCTGACACAGGTCTTCGCGATAGGGCAGGCGGATTTCCACCATGCCGGGGCCGACCGCCGTCATTTCCGCCCCAAGAAGGCCCATAAAGGGCTGGCGGGCGAAGCTGTCGCGCACGCGGGCTTCGAAATCCGGGTTCTGGGGTATTGGTGCCGTCATGCCGCATCCTCCGCAAGCGGGGTCAGGACCGCATCCGCGCGTGCCGCAACGTCTTCGGGCCAGGGCCGCGCCCTGTGCGCGTCGCGGTCCAGACAGGCGACCGTGTAGGTGCAGGTCGACGCCAGTGTTTCGATCAATCCGCCATCCGCTTCTTCCAGCCGGTAAAGGCGGTGGTGAAATCGCGCCGTCTTGGCCGACCGCGCCAGGATGCGCGACCGGACGACGAAACTGTCCCCCGGGAACAGTTCCTTGTGATAGGTAAACTTCGATTCCAGGGCCGCCAGCCCGACCCCGTCGCCCAGCATGCGTTTCGCCGTCATGCCGACGCCGGACCATAGGGCCCAGGTTGCTTCGTCGAACTTGCGGACATAGGCCGCGACATTCATGTGCCCCATATGGTCGCAATCGTCCGGATAGACGGTGCCGCGCCCCCAGATCGGGTCGTTTTCGGTCTCGCTCATTCCGCAGCCTCCCCCAGAGTGCGTTTTGCCCGGCCCCGCAGGTCGGCCCCCAATTCATGAAGCCGTTCGCGGCATTTCTGCTCAACCTGTCCCAGTTCGCTGAGTGTCAGGTCGATATCGCGGCGTTTCTGTTCCAAGTCCGCACGCCGTTCCGCGATCTTGTCCAGGAAGAATTCCAGCTGACCCGCCTCACCCGGTTCCTTGTCATAAAGGTCGATGATGTCGCGGACTTCCGCCAACGTGAACCCAAGGCGCTTTCCACGCAGGATCAGTTTCAGGCGCACCTGATCGCGCGGGTGAAAGATGCGCTGCGTGCCGCGGCGTTCCGGGGAAATCATCCCCTCCGCCTCGTAAAAGCGGATGGTGCGCGCCGTCACGTCCATGGCGGCGGCGAGTTCCGCAATCGTCATTTCGCGCGGGTCGGTCATGCTGGACTTGCGCTCCCACTCCCAGTCTTTTCCGGGCCGGTTTTCGATCCGGCCTCTTGTCCGGAATCTTTACTTTACGTTTACGTAAACGTCAATTTCGATTTGATGTACATCGTCCCGATTTTTCCACGATCGCCTAGGACTCGGTTCGGCACCGAATCCGCATCAGCTTTTGCGGCCTGCTTGCCAATCCGGCCGATTTACTCAAATTGGCGGCGTTGATTGAACCGAACGCCGATGGAACGTCATGCAGGACAAAGCACCGAATACCGTGGCCCCGCCGAATGACCGCATTCTTTTCGGTCTGCTTCTGATGGCGGCCGCGATGTTTATCATCCCGATCCGGGATGGGTTTGCGAAGCATATGACGGCCGACCTTCCGGTCTTCACGATTGCATGGGGCACCTATCTTGCGGCAGCACTGGTATCCGTTCCGATCGCATTTTGGTTTCATGGCCGGGCGGCAGTTCGCCCCCCCGGACTGCCGTCTCAGACCGCACGGACGCTGCTGCTCGTCGCCTCGATGACGATCTTTTTCTTTTCAATCCGCACCGTCCCGTTGGCAAACGCGATTGCCGCCTATTTCGTTGCGCCCTTCGTTTCGGCGGCACTTGCCCCTTTCGTGTTGAAAGAGCGTCTGACATGGACGGTCGCAGGCGCGGTAACCTGTGGCTTCATCGGCGTCCTGCTCGTATTGCGGCCGGAAGGCGATTTCGACCCGAATATTCTGTGGTCGGTGGCCGCCGGAATTCTGTTCGCACTGTATATGCTCGCGACACGACTGGCGGCCAAACAGGCACCGCCTCTGGCGGCACTGTCCTATCAGTCCTTACTCGGAGCGATCGTCCTGACGCCCTTTGCGATCGGAGTGGGGCTGGCGGGAACGGAGGACTTCCTTTCATTGTTCGCGATGATCGGAATTTTCCAATGCGCCTCCCATGGTCTTTCGATCGCCGCATTTCGATTTGCACCGGCGGGCATACTGGCACCGCTTGTCTATCTGGAGATCGTGGCCGCGGTGATCGTCGGCCTGGTCGCATTCGGGGACTGGCCGGAATATCAGACGTGGGTCGGCATTCTGGTTATCATATTGGCCGGGGGCCTTGTCGCCGTCAGGCGTGGGTAATCCGGACCCCTATCGCATCCTTGAACCGGGCCTTCAGCTTGACCCCGTCCTTTTCGGGAAGCACGCGCGGCGCATCGCCTGTCGCGATCAGGATGCGCCGAAACACCGGCCCGTTGCGCGCGAAATAGGTCCCCGCATCCGCTTCCAGGTCGGTCATGGTCGCAATTGACCGGCTGTCGGCAATGCCGCAGGCCGCGGCGACGCGGGCCAGGTCGGTCGTATCGCTGGCGCTGGGCTGCATGCCGGTTTCACCGTAATGCCCGTTGTCCAGCACCAGGATCGACAGGTTCTTCGGCGCCTTCCGCGCCACGGTCGACAGGCTGCCGATCCCCATCAGCATTTCACCGTCGCCTGTCAGGACGCACACGGGCCGGTCCGGCCGTGCCAGCGCAAGGCCCAGTCCGACGCAGGCCGCGCCGCCCATGCCGCCCCACAGATAGAAATTCAGCGCACTGTCTTCGGTCGCCGCCGCATCCCAGGTGGGCGACCCCAGGCCCGTGACGACCAGCCCGTCCGCCCCGCGATGGCGAAATGCGGCCGCCACGGCCGCCCGCCGGTCCATTGCGGCGCCTACCATGTCTTTGCCCCGATAAGTTCTTGTGAAATCAGGACGGCCGCCGCACCGGCGCTGCTTCCGTAGGCATGGGTGAACGCGTCGTCCAGAAGGCCGCCCACCGCATCCTCCGCCGCCGCGCGGGTAACCGTCAGGCCCGCCGCTTCCAGCAACGGTTGGGTCATGCGGCCCATCGGTTCCTGCCATGGATTGAACTCCGCATGTTCGCCGCGCATGGTGACGATCATGACCAGCGGAAATCCGCCGCTTTCGCGCATGGCCAGCATGTTTGGAATGTTGCCGACGCCGCTGGACTGCATCATCAGGCAGCCGCGGTCCCCGCCAAGCCACGCGCCGGCCAGAAGGGCGACACCTTCTTCTTCCGTCGTCAGGACGGTCGCGTCGATGTCCGGATCATCCTCGCAGAACGCGATCAGACCCGACAGGCCCGCGTCCGGCACATAGCCCACCTGGCGCACACCATGACGTTTCAGCGCCGCCAGCGCATCCGCATGCCAGCGGCGTCCCTTCCCTTCCGATGCGGCCAAGGCCCGTCCCCTGTATCGTTTCCGTCGGGGCGAAGTTTCAGGGGACGCGCCGGTTCAGGCAAGTGCGAAACGGATCAGGCCGCCTGTGCAAACAGGGACACGGCGGACGGCGGCAGGCTGAACAGGTCCGTTGATGCGCCGAACGGCCCGAAACCGCCGGACGACCGGTCATCCTTGCGCTCACGGGCCGCATCCATCTGTGCGAACAGGGCTTCTTCCACTTGCATCTGGCGAAGTTGCGAAAGGACCGCCCGCGACCCGGCGATGGCCTTCGGGTCCGCATCGTTTTCGACCAGATACTGAAGCTGTTCTTCCTGCTGACGGATCAGGTTCACCGTGCGGTTGTTCCCGGACCCGCCATATCCTTCCATGAAGCGGGCGAATTCCGCGACCGGGGACGATGAAAAGGCCCCGTCGGAAGAAAAGCTGAGATTGTCCAGGCGGTAGCCCATCAGGTCCGCCTGTTCCCCGGTCAGCTGCCGCGCGCCGCGCAACTGTTCGGCCAGCGCCAGAATGTCGTCGACCGTCATGGCGCTCAGGTCATAGCGCTGGGTGAGATCCAGGCCGGAAAGCGCCGTATCCCCGTCCGCGCCGGCCGCCTGTGCCATCCGGTCCGCCTCCCGGAAGATATTGCCGGCCAGACCATAGCGGCCCGCAAGCGCGTCATAGAACCGGTCCCGGCCCAGAAGCTTCGTCTGGTCGGCGACCTCCGGGTCCACCGTCCGCAGTTCCTTCTGGGATTCAAAGGCGGTGGCGACCCGCATGATGTCCGAATTGTTGGTGCTCAACATGGTATCGCGTTCTCTCTCCAAAAACCGCTCTCTACCCGCGCGGCCATTTCGTTTCGGTAACGAAGCAAAAGCCGTGCCGGTTTCGGGTCAGTTCCCGGATGTGCGCCGCGACAGAAGCCGTTCGATCCCCAGCGACCCCAGACCCGCCGCCAACCCCCAGAAGGCGGAGCCGATGCCGAAGAGCGACAGGCTGGAGGCGGTGACGACGATGGTCAGCACCGCGTGGGCCCGCATCGGGGCATCCCCCAGCGCCGACCCCAGCGCCCCGGTAAGCGCCCCCAGAAGCGCCAGCCCCGCGATGGTGACGATCAGCGCCGACGGCAGGATCGCGAAACCGGCCACCAGCGTCACGCCGACCACGGCCAGTCCCAGATACATGAACCCGTAGACAATACCCGCGGGCCAGCGCCTGTCGGCGTCGGGATGTGTGTCCGGCCCGGTGCACAGGGACGCGGTGATCGCCGCCATGGTTGTCGTATGACCGCCGAACGGCGCCGTCAGGACCGACGCCAGCCCCGTCGCCGCCAGGCTGGACCGGGTCGGCGGTTCGTACCCGGCGGCCCGAAGAACGGCGAACCCTGGCAGGTTCTGGGACGCCATCGACACCAGAAACAACGGCAGGCCCAGCCCCACCAGAACGGTCGGGTCGAATTCCGGCGTGATCCATTCCAGTGTCGGTGCGGAAAATCCCCAGGCCGTATCGGCAACCCGCCCAAGGATCAGCGACCAGGCGACACCCGCGACCAGGACCACGATCACCGCCCATGTCGCGCTGACGGCCCGGACGATCAGGAACAGCCCGACCAGCGGCAGGACCAGCAGAGGGTCCTGGCGGGCGGAATCGAAGACCGCGACGGAAAAACCCAGCAACACGCCCGCCAGCATGGCGGCGGCGATAGCGGTCGGGATTTTGGCGATGGCATCGGCCAGCGGCTTGATCGCCGCGCTCAACATGACAAGCGCCCCCGCCAGAAGGAACGCACCGACGGCCGCTTCGATGCCGATGGTCGGTGTGCCCGCCACCGCCGTCGCACCGATCAGGGCCGCCCCCGGCGTCGACCATGCAGTGACGATCGGCTTCCGGTGCGCCCAGGACAGGCCGGCCGACGTCGCGAACATGGCAAGGCACAGCGCCGTCACCCAGGATGCCTTTTGTGCCGCCGTCGCGCCGACACCGTCCGCGCCGGCAAGCACGATTGCGACGCTGCCGCCGAAGCCGACTATGACCGCCACGAAGGCGGATGTGAAAAGGGATGCGCGCATGGCCGGTCGGGACCTTTCGGGGTTAGGCAGGCTGCGCGGGTGAAAAGCAGACGATCATATTGTTCGCCGGCATGTCAATGCATGCCCGCAGGGCAAGGCCCGCGCGTTCCGCCGCCGGGACCACGTCCTGTTCCAGGTCGCGCACACCCCAGGACGGGTTACGCTGACGAAGGCTTTCGTCGAAGGCGACGTTGCTGTCGCTGACATGCCTGCCGTCCCGCCGGAACGGACCATACAACAGGAGTTCCCCGCCCGACGGCGCCAGAAGCGCGCGCGCCCCTTTCAGCAACCCAAGCGCCGCTTCCCACGGCGCGATATGGATCATGTTCGCACAGAAAATGCAGTCGGGCGCATCAGGCGCGTCCGCTTCCCAACCTGCCTTCGTGACATCCAGATGCCGGGCGGGATGAATGCTGCCGCAATCCACCGCGCGGGCATGCGCATCGATTCCGGCCAGCGCCGTGCGGTCCACGTCAGACGGGAACCATTGCACTGCGCCCGAAAGGCGCGGCGCCATAAAGGCGGCATGTTCCCCCGTGCCCGACGCGATTTCCAGGACCCGCGCCCCGTCCGGAAGCCGCGACTTCAGCACTTCCAGGATCGGATCGCGGTTCCGCAGGGTCGCGGGTGCGTGGCGCTGCGCGCCTTCGTCGCGGGAATTTCCCGTTGGCTTCATGGCGATTTCTTCCCATTTACACAAAAGAGGTTGCACACCTAGGGACGTCTCGAATATCTACACCGGAATAGTGGATTATTCGCCGCAACAAAACTCGATCGGAAGCCTCTTCGGAGAACAACAATGACCTATGTCGTGACGGAAGACTGCATCAAATGCAAGCACATGGACTGTGTCGAAGTGTGCCCCGTCGACTGTTTCTACGAGGGTCTGAACATGCTGGTGATCCATCCGGACGAATGCATCGACTGCGGTGTGTGCGAACCGGAATGCCCGGCCGAGGCGATCCTGCCGGACACTGAGCCGGAAGCGGAGAAGTGGCTGGAACTCAACAAGGATTACTCCGAAGTCTGGCCGAATATCACCGTCATGGGTCAGGCACCCGCCGATGCCGAGGAATGGCAGGGCGTGCCGGACAAATTCAAGAATCACTTCTCCCCCGAACCCGGGAAGGGAAGCTGACCCGCGCCGGTCCTATCGTGCAATGCACAATGCGGCAATATGGCCGTAATTCAGGACTCGGAATAACCAGAATTTTGTGATATATATTAACTCTATATGGAGAGTTTTCGCGTTGGTGCGTCAGGCAGACGCGCGCCCCGCAAGCGGGCCGGCGTCGCTGCAACGCGATATCCCACAAGGGATGCGTCACTTTCCAGGAGCACCGAAAGTCTTCGGGCCGATTTCGAGAGAAGCGGCGTGAGGGTGCTTTTCGGTGTCTGTTCCGGCAGCGGGCATAAAGGTTTCCCCGATGCCGCGTGTTACGATACCTGGCAAGTTTTTGAAACATTTAGGAATGGTGGTAATGGCTCAGAAAAGTGCATACAGCAAAGGCGACTTCGTCGTATACCCGACCCATGGCGTCGGCAAGGTTCTTGGCGTCGAAGATCAGGAAATCGCCGGACAGAAAATTGAACTCATCATCATCGAGTTCGACAAGGACCGCATGACACTGCGCGTGCCCGTTGCGAAGGCGGACAAATCCGGCCTGCGCAAGCTTTCTTCGCCGGAAATGATGAAAAGCGCGCTGAAGACGCTTAAGGGCAAAAGCCGCGTGCGCCGGACCATGTGGTCGCGCCGGGCGCAGGAATACGAACAAAAGATCAACTCCGGCGACCCGGTCGCAATCGCGGAAGTCGTGCGCGACCTGTTCCGCAACGCCAACCAGCCGGACCAGTCCTACAGCGAACGCCAGCTTTACCAGGCGGCGCTGGACCGTCTGGCGCGGGAATTCGCCGCGGTCGAGGATCTGGGCGAAGAGGAAGCGGCGCTGAAGCTGGAAGAAATGATGGAAAAGGCGGCCGCCTGACACCGTCGTTCCGGCGTCGAATAGGGTAAGTTTCAGGCCCGTCCCCGCAACCCGGGGGCGGGCTTGTTCTGTCGGGCGCCACGTTCGCACTGGCCAAGAGCCGAGAATCCCTGTTTTCTCTTGCCTAGCCTGACAGCGGGCGGACCCGCTGTCAGGGTCATGCGCTTTATCGGACGCCACCAGACTTCATGACCTCATGAGCCCATCCGAACGTTTTTCCATACTGCGTGCCACGGAACGCATCTGGGCCGTCGCCGGAATCCATGGCGAGGCACAGAAGCTGGCCGCCCTGCATGACGAAATCGCCCTGGACCTGGAGTTCGGCGACCGCGTGGTCTATCTGGGCAACTATTTCGGCCACGGGCCGGAACCGTTGGAAACGCTGGAAGAGCTTTTGCGATTCCGGTCCTGGTTTCTGGCCCATCCGCCCTATCAGCATCCGGACGATCTTGTGTTCCTGCGCGGCGCACAGGAAGAAATGCTGTGGAAACTGATGCAGCTTCAATTCGCACCGGACCCGCCCGCGGTGCTGGACTGGATGGTGGAACGCGGCATCGGGACCATCCTGTCGGGACTGGGGTTCGATGTGGCGGACGGCCGCAAACGCGCGTCAGAAGGCACACTGGCGCTGACTTACTGGACCAACCGCATTCGGGAAATGACGCATTCGCTGCCCGGCTATGACGCGCTGTTCTCGTCGCTGAAACGCGCAGCCTATACCGACGACGGGTCGGTCCTGTTCGTCCATACCGGGCTGGACACATCGAAACCGCTGGCACGTCAGGCCGATGCCTTCTGGTGGGCGGCCAACAGCTTTGCTGAAATCGACACGCCCTATCGTGGGTTTCAGAAGATTGTGCGCGGGTATGACCCCGACCATGCCGGGTTCCTGGAAGGGGAATATACCCTGTCCATCGACGGCGGCGCCGGATTCGGCGGTACGCTGAACGGCGTCCTGTTATCACAATCCGGTGAACTGTTGAGAGAAATATCCATATAGTTCAATTATCTGTGCTGTTTCTTGTATTTAATCCATTCCGGAATAGGTCTTATCCACCCCCCTAGGTCTTAAAAATCACACAATCAGGGTTTAATCCTGATCCATGTGGTCTGCGCTGCCGTATCAAAAGTAACGATCGAAAAATCGGCATTCGTGACACGCAAGATTTGAATAGGAAGGGGCATCTCATGGCATATCTGGACAATCCGGCAACGCAACGCGCAAACGTTCGCTTCATCCGCGCATCCATGAAACAGCCGCTTCTGACGCGCGAACGCGAAATGCACCTGGCCCGGTTGTGGCGGGAAAACGAAGACGAAGACGCGCTGCACGAACTCGTTTCCAGCTATACGCGCCTGGTCATCAGCATGGCCGGGAAATTCCGAAATTACGGTCTGCCGATGGGCGACCTGGTGCAGGAAGGCAATATCGGCCTGATGCAGGCCGCGGCCCGGTTCGAACCGGAACGCGACGTGCGCTTTTCGACCTATGCCAGCTGGTGGATCCGGTCCGCCATGCAGGATTACGTCCTGCGGAACTGGTCGATCGTGCGCACCGGTACGACCGCGGCGCAGAAATCCCTGTTCTTCAACCTGCGCCGGCTGCGGGCGAAGATCGCCGATGCGTCTGCAACTCAATTGAGCCCGGAACAGCGCGACCAGATCGCCGAAGAATTGCGGGTGAACACATCCGACGTCGAATCCATGGAAAGCCGTCTTTCGGCATCCGACCAGTCATTGAACGCCCGCGTCGGCGAGGACGGGGAAGAAGAATGGATCGGCTTCCTGAAGGATGATGGCCCCAGCCCGGAAGAGGTCGTGATCGGCCTGAAGGATGCAGAAAGCCGGTCCCGCTGGCTGCGCGAGGCGATCGGCGAATTGAGCGAACGCGAACAGACGATTATCCGCCGCCGCCGCATGGTCGACGACGGCGCGACGCTGGAAGAACTGGGCAAGGTCCTGGGCGTCAGCAAGGAACGGGTGCGCCAGCTGGAACACCGCGCGCTTCAGAAACTGAAGGTTTCCATCGCAAAACGCGTCGGCGACCCGACGGACCTGATGGTGGAAGCCTGACCCTTCCTTCCGTCACAATCCCTCTATCTGAACGGCCTCTTCGATTTCCATGAAGGGGCCGTTCCAGTGTCGGACCCAGCCGCGCAACGTCAGGGCACGGCCTTCGAAATCTTCAACCTCTACCGCCCGTTGGGCGCGGCGCGACAGCCCCGCGGTGAAGTCGTCGCGCCAGTCGTCCCCGAATTCCAGATGCAGGCGGTCGCCGATACGGGACTGCCGCCGGGCGGCACCGGCAACGATTTCGAACCGGTCCGTCCCGCCGCCATAGGCCGCAGCATCATGGACCGCGAAATAGCCGTCCCCCCCGAAACCGGATCGCCAGAAACCGGCGCCCCAGAAACCGGCGCGCCCGTCCCGTGCCGCGCGTTCCGCAGCCAGAAGCGGCGCCACTTCCGCCGGCGTCGCGCCCGGTTCCGGAAAGACGCGCGTCATTCCCAGCAGGACCGTTTCCGTCGCCACATCCCGTCCGTCGATCGCGACAGACCCGCGCCAGCGGCCATGCCGGTCCTGCCCCGGGACAGCCAAGTCGACCCGCACTTCCCGGCCCAGTGCAAGGTCCGCCAATGCCCGCGCCGCAAGGCGCACCGGCGTCAGATCCTCCATCGGTTCATGGCGGTCCGGACCCGGCGGCAGGATATGCGGCAGGATGATGTCCGCGCCGTCACCGGTCCTGAGCGTCCTTCCGTCGGGAACGGCGGCAATGCGCGCCAGGAAACTGGACGGGCCTTCGGGCGACGCGGCATGGCCGGCACGAAAGTTCATGGCAAACGCACCGGCAAGACCGCCCGCGACAAAAGTGCGGCGCGACAATCGGCTTTGCCTAACCAGACCATCCCGGTAATACTGCATCGCAGCAACCGCCTTCCTTCGTCCAGATCAGCGGCAGATTCGTAACACCCCATGGCACGCGACAGGCTTTACCCAGCGATAGAACCGCGCGAAAGCGGATATATGGAGGTCGAAGCACCTCATAGTATCTATTGGGAAGAGTGCGGCAACCCGGACGGGATTCCCGTCTGTTTCCTGCATGGCGGCCCCGGCGCGGGCACAACGCCCGGTCACCGGCGGTTTTTCGACCCGGACAGTTTCCGCATCGTCCTGCACGACCAGCGCGGCGCGGGCCGGTCCCGCCCGCTGGCGGAAGTGCGCAACAACGACACATGGCGGCTGATTTCGGATATCGAAGCCCTGCGCCGGAAACTGGAAATCGACGACTGGATCGTCTTCGGCGGGTCCTGGGGGTCCAGCCTGGCGCTTGCCTATGCACAGGCGCATCCGGACCGCGTGCGGGCCCTGGTCCTGCGGGGCATCTTTCTGGGCCGACGGTCGGAAGTGGACTGGTTCCTGTACGGTATGGGCCATTTCTTTCCGGAAGAATATGCCCGGTTCTTGCACCACCTGACGGAGGAGGAACGCGCCGACCCGCTGGAATCCTATTGGGCGCGTCTGGAAAACCCGGACGAGGCGGTGCACGGCCCCGCGGCAGAAGCGTGGAGCCGCTTCGAAGCCGTCTGTTCGACCCTGAAACCCAATACCAGCAGTGTCCGGTCCGTCGGGTTCAAGGACGCGGCCCTGCCGCTTGCCCGGCTGGAGGCGCATTATTTCCGCAACAGCCTGTTCCTGCGTGAAAACCAGCTTCTGGACGAATGCGACCGCATCCGGGACATTCCCGGCACCATCGTCCAGGGACGCTATGACGTCGTCTGCCCGCCGCGATCCGCCTATGACCTGACGAAGGCATGGCCCGGCCGGAAACTGCAGATCGTCGACGATGCTGGACATTCCGCGATGGAACCGGGCATCATCGCCGCCCTGGTGAACGCCATGGACGCGTTGAGGGGGTAAGGAAAGGATACCGGCGCCGATGGCCGTCGACAAAATCGCCCTGATCTTTGTGATCGTCGCCGCCCTTGCCTATGCCGGAATCTGGCTGGGCGGCATCATCGTCGTCGGCGGGTGGCTGGCCATCATCATCCTGATCCCGGTCTGCGTCGTCGCCTATATCCTGGGCCGCGTCATCAGCCAGCGCCTGGGCAACAAGGAAGACGACCATTACGACCGGATCGACCGGTAACAGTCCGACGGATCGGGAAGGGGACGCCATGATCATCACGACGACGGAAACGGTGGAAGGTTACGAAATCGCGCGCACCATCGGGCTGGTGCGCGGCAATGTGGTGCGCACAAAACATATCGGCACGGACTTCATCGCCGCCTTCCGCAATCTGGTGGGGGGCGAAATCCCCGAATATACCTCCATGATCGCGGGCGCGCGCGAACAGGCGCTGGCCCGCATGATCGAAGAAGCCGAAGGCGTCGGTGCCAACGGCATCATCTGCGTGCGCTTCACGACATCGATGATCATGCACAAGGCGGCGGAACTGCTGACGTTCGGCACGGCGGTGGAACTGCGCCCGAAAGGGTAATCCAACCCTAGCGCAGATCCCCTGTCCGCGTTCCCGCCCGGGCGCAGATCCAGATCCAGCGTGCGCACAGGATGACCGCCGCGACGCCGCTGGCCAGCAGCACCGCCTGATAAAGGCCGACCGCGCCGCCGTCCATCGCCACACCCACGACATAGGCCGCGGGTATCATCACCACGATGAACCCCAGGAAATTCAGGAAGGTCGGGACCCAGGCGTCGTTCGACGCCCGCAGGGCGTTCGCCAGCGTGAATTGCGCGCCGTCCAGCATGATGGCGAAACCGACGACCACGGTCGCAGGCATCATCACCGACAGAAGAACCGGGTCGTCGATGCGATAAAGCGTCGACATGGTCTGACCCGGCGCCAGGATCAGAAGCGCCGCCAGCGGCGACAGGCCGGCGACGACCCAGAATCCGCCGGTCCACCCGGCCAGCGTCCGGTCCGGCCAGTCGCGCCGCCCGTGGGCGACGCCGACACGGACGGCCGTCGCGTTCGCGATACCAAGGGAGACCATGAAGGTCATGGCCAGAAGGTTCATATTGACCGTGAAGGACGCCAGCTGTTCCGTCGACATCCAGCCGGCAAAAATATGCATAACGTGATAAGCCCCGCTTTCGGACGCATAGGCCGCACCCGACGCATAGCCGTGACGGCGGATCGGCGCACCGCCGCGGAACCAGCCCGGTGCCGGCCGCTGCCGGATGCCCCAGTCGTTGCGCCCGCCCAGATACCAGACCGCACCGACGACAAAGACCATCATGCCGGTCCGGCAGATCGTCGTCGCCAGCGCCGCCCCGTCGGCGCCGGACACGCCCATGCCGCCGTCGATCAGCCACAGGTTTAGGAAGATGTTGGCGATGTTCGCGGCCCAGACGGCAATCATCCCCGGCAGCGGCTTTCCCATCGCTTCCAGATAGAAGTTGCTTGCGACATACAGCGTCATGGGGATGAGCCCCAGTCCCTGAATGCGCGTTACATCCGCGCTGATGGCGGCCAGACGGTCCGGCTGACCCACCGCCAGGAAATAGGTTTCCGACACCTGCGTGGCGCACAGGCCGACCGCACCCAGGATCGCCGCATAGGGCAGCACCCTGCGCCAGACCTGGCCGGTTTCGGTCAACCGTCCCTCCCCCCGCAGGTGGCTGGTTTCCACGACGGTCCCGAACAGAAGTCCGATGCAAAGGACCAGCAGAACGACGAAGGCGGACGTGCCCAGGCCATAGCGCGCAACCTCTTCCGCGCCGAGCGGGCCCAACATGACCGTATCGACCAGCGCCAGGGTCAGGATGCCCGCCCGGCTGACGACGACCGGCGTGGCCAGCCGCGCCAGTTCCGCCGAATGCCGGCGGAAGCGCGCAAAAAACCAGGACCAGCCTTCTTCGCGAACGGACGGGTGGGGAGTATCGCAAGTCATCGATGTCTCTTCGCCGCAAAGCGCCGGACTTGCAAGCCCGGATGGGATGCGACAAGGGATAGGTCCGACCGACGGGAGTATCTTTAAAATTCTGTCCTATCTGCACAGCTTTCACGCCGGGAACCTGGCCGACCTGCACAAGCACGCCGCGCTGGCACGCCTTCTTGTGCACATGACCGCAAAGCCGCGAGCCATCAGCTATCTGGAAAGCCATGCGGGGCGCGGTCTGTACGACCTTTCGGGGCCGGAAGCGGAAAAGACCGCGGAAGCGGCAGAAGGCATCCTGGCGCAGGCGGATGAAGCGGACGGCACATCCCTGCCCGCCCCCTATGCGGCGGCGGTGGCGGCCGTCCGGGCACGGTACGGCCCGAATTTCTATCCGGGATCCCCCTGGATCGCACGGCATATCCTGCGCGACCAGGATGTCCTGCATCTGATGGAACTGCATCCGGCGGAATTCCCGGCGCTGAAACGGAACCTGCGGGCGGACAACGTGCATTGCCACCGCCGCGACGGGCTGGAAGGGCTGCTGGCGCTGTCGCCGCCGACGCCGCGGCGCGGGCTGGTCCTGATCGACCCGTCCTATGAGGTGAAGGATGATTATGCCCGTGTCGCCGCAACGGTCGCGGCGCTGTACCGGAAATGGCCGCAGGCGGTCACCCTGATCTGGTACCCGATCCTGCGCGACGGACGCCATGAAACGATGGTCGACCGGATCCTGGCGGCCGATCCGCCCGATCCTGTGCGGGACGAAGTATCCTTTCCGGACCCGGAAAATCGGCGCGGGATGACCGGCAGCGGCCTGCTGCTGATCGGCTGTCCCTTCGGATTTCGGCTGAACGAAGCGGAATAACGCGCGTCAGAACATCGTATCGACGACTCGGTCCGGCGGATTGTGACCGTCCACCCAGGTCTTGATGTTGATGATGACGCGTTCGCCCATCGCGATGCGGCCTTCGATCGTCGCGGACCCCATATGCGGCAACAGGACCACGTTCTTCAGCTTCATCAGCTTCGGATTGACCGCCGGTTCGTTTTCATAGACGTCCAGTCCCGCACCCGAAATCTGCCCCTGGGACAGCGCCTTGACCAAAGCGGCCTCGTCAATCACCTCCCCGCGGGACGTATTCACCACATAGGCGTGGCTTTTCATCAGGCCCAGTCGGCGCGCGTTCAACAGGTGATAGGTCGCCGGCGTGTGCGGACAGTTGATCGACAATATGTCCATATGGGCGATCATCTGGTCCAGTGACGACCAGTAGGTCGCTTCCAGCGAATCTTCCAGATCTTCCGGCACCCGGTTGCGGTTGTGGTAATGCACCGACAGGCCGAAGCCCCGCGCCCGGCGGGCGACGGCGGTCCCGATACGGCCCATGCCGATGATGCCCAGCCGCTTGCCCCAGATGCGATGGCCCAGCATGCCGGTCGGGCTCCACCCCGTCCATTCGCCGTCGCGGACCAGCTGTTCGCCTTCCACCAGACGGCGCGGCACCGCCAGGATCAGCGCCATGGTCATGTCGGCCGTGTCTTCGGTCAGGACGTCCGGCGTGTTGCTGACGATGATGCCGGCCTTCCGGGCGGCCGGAAAATCGATATGGTCGACCCCGGTCCCGAAACTGGCGATCATTTTCAGCGACCCGTTCGCCGCATCGATCACTTCACGGTCGATCCGGTCGGTCACCGTCGGCACAAGGACTTCCGCGCGTCCGACGGCATCCAGCATCTGGTCGCGGGTAAAGGCCTCATCCCCCAGATTCAGTTCGCAGTCGAACAGTTCCATCATCCGGGTTTCGATGATGTCCGGCAGTTTCCGGGTCACGATGACCTTTGGCTTCCTGTGGGTCATGGGTTTCCTCGCCCTGATCGGCGCCCTGATCCTTCTGGCGCCGTTTTTTCCCGTATCCGGTCGGTTTGACGCAGCCCCGCACGGGACCGCAACGCTTTTATTATAGAAGAATCAAGCTATAGAAAACCGATACTGCGGCATCCCGCATGCATAAAGAGTGCTTGCCAATGCGTACCGTCCTTTCCGCCCTACTGGCCGCCGCGCTGTTGTGGTGCGCACCGGCGTCCGCACAGTCGGACGACGCCAGCGGTCTTGCGGTGCCGCGCATGGTGTCCGTGAAATCGGCGGAAGCGAACGTGCGCACCGGCCCCGGCGTCGATTACCCGATCCGCTGGGTCTATCGCAGACTGGGCGCGCCGGTCGAAGTCATCGCGGAATTCGAAAACTGGCGGAAAATCCGCGATTGGGAAGGCGACGAGGGCTGGGTCCATTTCGCCCTGTTGAGCAGCCGCCAGTCGGTGATCGTCACCGTAGCAGAAACCACGCTGCGTCAGTTGGCGGCCGACGCGGCGCCCGCCGTCGCCCGGTTGGCACAGGGCATGGTCGCGCGCGTCGAACGGTGCGAACCCGACTGGTGCGAAGTCAGCGTCAACGGCTATGACGGCTGGGTGCGGCGCACCGACGTCTGGGGATCGCAGACCGGCGAACCCGCCGGCTAAAGGTCCCGAACGTAGGCATCCAGGACGATTCCGGCGGCCGTGCGCTGTTCGGTCGTCACGATTTCCTGATCGTCCCGCACTTCCCCCAAATGCACGTCCCGGTCCGGGAACACGACATATTTGGACTTTCCGACCGACACGATGACCTGTTCGCGGCGCGCGGCGGCGGACTGCGCCCAGTCCCGCAGGCGGGACCGGAACGGTTCCTTGCGCCAGGCGTCGGGCCGGTTCGGGTCGACATAGACGGTCAGCCGGTCCCCCGCCTGATTGAACACCAGCATCATCTTTGACCGGCTGGGCTTCCAGCGGTCATCCAGCGCGGGGTCCAGGATGTACTGGCAATAAAAGTCCGCGCATTCCCGGGGCCGGTCTTCGTAGATGTCGCAGCTGCGCCTGGTCGAACAGTTGACGCACCAGTGCCCGCGCGGTTTCCCCAGGGCTTCGATCCCCAGAAGGAAACAGCACATCGCGCACCCGTCGCAGGATTTATCCGCCCCCATTGCCGTCACCTGCCCGTCGCCGTCACCCGCCCGTCGCCGTCACCCGCCCGTCGGGATGCCCTTGGTCGTCGAATATTCGAAATGAAGCGGTTCGTCCGGATAGACGATGTCGCGCACCGCGTGCGCGGCGGCCGCCGCATCCGCAAAACCCTGAAGGATCAGCTTCAGCTTTCCGTCATACTGTGCGACGTCACCGATGGCGAAAATGCCCGGCATCGGCGTCTGGCAGGTCGCGCGGTCGACGGGAATGACCGCCTTTTCCACCGGGAAGCCCCAGTCTGCGATCGGCCCCAGCTTTGCCGCCAGGCCGAAGAACGGCAACAGCACATCCGCTTCCAGCCGGCGTTCATTGCCGTCGAAGTCCTTTACCAGGACCGCATTCAACCGGCCGTCGGCCCCGTCCAGCCCGCTCAACTGATACGGCGTCACCAGTTCCAGCTTTCCCGACGCGGCCCAGGCATTCATGCGCGTGACGGATTCCGGCGCGGCGCGGAACTTGTCCCGCCGGTGGACGACATAGACCTTTTCCGCGACTTCCGGCAGGGACATGGCCCAGTCGACGGCGGAATCGCCGCCGCCCGCAATGACGACCCGCTTGCCGCGGAAATCGTCGCGCCGCCGAACCATGTAGAAAACCGACGTCCCTTCGTATTCTTCAAGGCCATCCAGCGGCGGCCGGTTCGGACCGAACGCCCCGCCCCCGGCCGCGATCACCACGGCCTTCGCAAGGAAGCGCTTTCCCTGCGACGTTTCCAACAGGAACCGCCCGTCGCCGGTACGTTCCAGCATGGTGACCTGCTGGTTCAGGTGATAGACCGGGTCAAAGGGCGCGGCCTGTTCTTCCAGCCGTTCAATCAGTTCGGCGCCGTCGATGCGCGGCCAGGCGGGGATGTCGAAAATCGGCTTTTCCGGATAAAGCGCGGTGCATTGGCCGCCGATCTGTTCCAGGCTGTCGACCAGATGGGCCCGGATCTTCAGCATCCCCAGTTCGAACACGGCGAACAGACCGACCGGCCCTGCGCCGACGATCAGCGCGTCGGTTTCGATCGGTTCAGGGGAACGCTGGTCCGTCATGCGGGAATACCTTTTCGTCGAAGTTTCGGGCGGGCTTGGCAAGCCAATCGGGGGTGCTATGAAGAGCTTGGCTCACACAGCGCGTCAAGGGGGCTCGTTCACGATACCGGGCGCGCGTCAGACAGGAAAGATTGGACCGCACCCCGTGACCGATGCGATGCACAGCGTTGACCTGAAGGACCCGGCCGCGACCGACCGGTTCGGGGCGTGCCTTGGACGGCTTTTGCGTCCCGGCGATATCGTCGCGCTGGATGGTCCGCTGGGCGCGGGGAAAAGCAGCCTGGCGCGGGCTGCGATCCGCGAACGCCTGGGCGACCCGGACGCCGATGTGCCCAGCCCCACCTTCACCCTGGTCCAGACCTATGAGATGCCGGATCTGGAAATCTGGCATGTCGACCTGTACCGGCTGGACGACGCCGCGGATGCCGAGGAACTGGGCCTGATGGAGGCGTTTTCCGATGCCGCCAGCCTGATCGAATGGCCGGGACGGTTGGGCCGTGCTTTGCCGCACAGGGCCTTGTGCCTGACGATAGAGATTGTGGGCGAAGGACGGCGAATCGGCATAGCTGCGCCGGATGACTGGCACGACCGGGTCGGAGAGTTGACGGGTGACTGATACGGCGCGTAGCGCACAGATCGACGCATTCCTGGACGCCAGCGGCTGGTCGGGTGCCGAACGCGCAACGCTGGCCGACGATGCGTCCTTCCGCCGTTATGAACGCATCGCCTGTGCGGACAGGCGCGCGGTCCTGATGGACGCCCCCCCAATGAAGGAGGATGTCCGCCCCTTTTGCCATGTCGCCGGTGTCCTGACATCCCTTGGGTTCAGCGCACCCGACATCCTGGCCGCGGACGAAGAAAACGGCTTCCTGCTGCTGGAAGATCTGGGGGACGATACCTATACCCGCGTCCTGGCCCGCGACGACACGAAGGAAGAGGCGCTTTATACGCTCGCCACCGATACGCTGATCGACCTGCACCGGCGCTATCAGGGCGGGGCGGACGTTCCGAACTACGACAAGTCCGTCCTGCTGGAGCGCGAGGCACGCCTTCTGACCGAATGGTACTGGCCCGCCATTCACGGCACGCCCTGTCCGGCACCGGTGCGCGCGGAGTTCGACGGGTTGTGGATGAACGCATTGAGCCACGCCTATTCCGTGCCGCATTCGCTTGTGTTGCGCGACTATCATGTCGACAATCTGATCCACCTGCCGGACCGCCAGGGCACCGCGCAATGCGGGCTTCTGGATTTTCAGGACGCGCTGATCGGTCCGGTGACCTATGACCTGGTCTCGCTTCTGGAAGATGCGCGCCGCGACGTGCCGCGCCCGCTGGCGGGAAAGCTGATCGGCCGGTATCTGGACGCCTTCCCGACCCTGCCGCCGGACGCGCTTCTGCTTTCCTATGCGGTTCTGGGGGTGCAGCGCGCGACGAAAATCATCGGCATTTTCACCCGGCTGGACCGGCGCGATGGAAAATCCCAGTACCTGAAACATATCGACCGGACCTGGCGTTGGCTGGAAGGCGGCTTGAACCACCCGATGCTGTTCGACCTGCGGACCTGGTACGACAGCTATTTCCCGCGCGACATGCGGCGCGCGCCACCCCCGGCGCCCGGCGAACGCGCGGACGAAAAACCCTGAAGGCAGCGCCATGACCGCGATCGACACCGCCATGATCCTGGCAGCCGGGTTCGGCAAACGCATGCGTCCCCTGACCGACACGGTCCCGAAACCGCTGGTCCGGCTTTCCGGAAAACCCCTGATCGACTGGACCATGGACCGGATGCGCGCCGGCGGTATCACACGGTTCGTTGTCAATTCCCACTATCTGGGCGACCAGATCGAAGCGCATTTCCGGGACGACCCCGCCGTCACCCTGTCGCCCGAAGCGGAAATACTGGATACCGGCGGCGGCGTTCTGAACGCATTACAGTTTTTCGGTGATGCGCCTTTTGCCGTCGCGAATGCCGACACTTTCTGGACCGACGGCGCGCAACCCGCCGTCCGGCGACTGGCACGGCGCTATGCCGCGTCCGATATGGATGTCCTGCTTCTGCTTCACCCGGTCGAACGGGCCGGGGGCGACTACGACGGTATCGGCGATTTCCATATGGACGAAGACGGGCGGCTTTCCCGCCGCGACGGGGATATGCCGGCCCCCTATCTGTTTGCCGGCCTGTCGGTGTTGCGGCCCGGCCTGTTCGACGGCATGACGGTCGAACCGTTTTCGCTGAACCGGATATTCGACGCCGCGGCGGCAAGGGGACGGCTGTTCGGCATCGTCCATGACGGCGACTGGTTCCATGTCGGGACGCCACAGGCCCTGACGGAAACGGAACAGGTGCTGGCGGGCCGCGCGCCCTAATTGACCATGGTCTTGGTCAGCGCCGCATTACCCCGGCGGCGCAACAGGTCGGCGGTGTCGGCGTTGGTGATCAGTTCCACCAGCCGCACGGTCGTCGCCAGATGGGCGCTTGCCTCCGCCTGGTTGCCGGGGTCGACCTTCGGCAGGCGTTCGATGATCTTCGCGCCGTATTTCTCAAGCTCCTTGCGCATCTGATTGACCTTGCTCTGACAGGCGGACTGAAGTCCGATCTGTTCGGCGATGCGCGACGCTTCCCCCAATGCGCGGGCGCGGCGTTCGGCGGTTTCGAACTTCTGTTCGTCGGGGAAACTGTTGAAGTCCGGCTCCCCGTTCCCCTTGCCCGGCAGCACGTCCAGAATGACGTCCTGCGCCGTTGCCAGAACCAGGTTTTCCACCGCATCGCTGACCTGTCCGCGACAGCCATACATGCGCTTTCCCCATTCGCCGTCGCGCCGGATTCCGATGTCCGCCGTGATGCCCTTGAACGCATTCGCAAAGCGCTTCGCCTTGGCGACGACATCGGTTTCGGTCGCGTTGGGGGCATCCGCCGCCTCCGCCACCGCGGACGCATCCTTTTCCAGCGCGCCGATCACGATGTCACCCGCAATCGCCAGGTCCGAATTGCTGGTCAGCGTATCATCCATCTTTCGCGACAGCGCGCGGAAGACACGCAGGATCGGGAACGGTTGCAAAAGCCGCCCGATCAGGGCCAGAAGCAGGTAGACTTCATGGTCGGGCGCATGTTCGTCAATCTTGTCATACAGCCGCTTGACCACGGTGACATGTTCGGGCGTCAGCTGAATGATCGGCTTGCGCGGCAGTCCGGCCTTCATCGCCTCCACCAAATCGGCGATCATCAGGACGGACGCCATCTCGCGGATGTCTTCCAGCCGCTTCGTCCCGCCGATCTTCTTGGCGGCGGCGCGAATTTCGCCCGCGTCCTTGCCCAGACCGGCATCCCATTCCTTCAGCGCCGTCGCGGCCATCGTCCAAAGCTGGGATGCGGCGGACTTCTTGCCGTCCTCATCACTTTTCTTCTGGGCTGTAATGAAGGTTTCGGCGACCGGTTCCCATCTGTCACCCAGCAATTCCATCAACAGCGACCACATCGGGCCGATGGACGCCCGCGCAATCTTGCCGATTTCCTTGGGATCCGGATCCTGAAAGATCAGCATGTCTTCGAACGGAAGGCACAGAAGCCGCTGCGGCGTATAGATGCGCGGTGCGCGAATTTCCGCCAGACGCGGTCGCAGAAGCGCCATGATCGCGTCGTGGGGAATACCGAACCGGTTTTCCCCGCGGTCCAGTTCGATCTTGGCCGCCAGCAGCTTCAGCTCCCGGTCGGGAAGCTGGGTCAGGAACATTTTAAGCTGTTCGCCCGGATCGCTCATACCGGCTCCTTACGGAATTGCGACAGCTTGTCCTTCGTACTCTGGTCCAGGTCGGAATCAATCCGGTGCTGCGCCGTCTTGGTCCAGCGGGACTGGGTTTCGCGCAGTTCTTCCCACAGCTTGGTATTGCCGCCCGCCCCTTCGATCGGAAGGATGGGCAGGAACTGGGAAAACATCTCCAGCGTATCGCGCTGCACGAACCGGTCGCCCCTCATCGCCTCGTCCCAAAGCTCGACGATCCGTTCCCAGCCGTCGATCACCAACTGGAACAGGTCCACCCCCGCCTTCAGCTTGGCAATGGTATTGTCGAAATCACGAAGCGGCTCTGCCATGCTTTCCGCCAAGGCATTCATGTTGGCCAGGGTTTCGCGTGCGCGTTTCACCGCTTCCCGTGCCGCGGTGACTGTGCGCTGAGCCATTTCGGCGGTTTCCGGCGGTTCCTGGATCAGCCATTTCGAAAGCTGTTCGGCCATCGCTTCCGTCCCGTGCAGAATCTTCAGCCCCGGGCCGGCCACGGTTTCATCCGGAGAGCCGACCGGCGCCAGAATCGACGCCCATTTTTCCAGTCGGCCATAGATCTTGTCACCCCGTTCGCCGATCGAACTGGCGTATCCGCCCAGGGCGTCGCGCGCCAGGTTCATGCCGTCTGCGGTGGCAATCGTTGTGGCATCCAGCTTGTCCACGCCAGGATGGTTCGGCGCCAGTTGACGGATCGCGGTCTGGATCAGGCTTAAAAGGATGATGTTCGGAAGTTCCTTTTCCGCGCGCATGTTTTCTTTCGCGCGGCGGGCCAGGAACGGCCCCCCCAACCCCGTGACAGCAACCTTGGATGCCATCTGGCGAACGGCCGCCGGCGACACCTCACGCAAGAGAATCATCTGTTCGTGCAGGGCGCGGTCATGCACCGACGTGTTGATGACCTGCGGCAGCACCTTGTAGGGAATGACATAGGTTTCCGACCCGCCGCCCAGACCGGGGATCAGGATTTCCATGGAACTGCCATGCAGCCGCCGCAGCCTGGCATACATCAGCACAGGCGTGGTGAACGGCAGATAGATGCCGCGCTGCTGAAATGTCTTTGGAAGGACCGGGGCCTTATTCTTAGCCATCTTTTTAACGTGTATCCTTCACGTCCCCACCGCGGAACCGCACCCGCAATTACAGTCAGACCGCCCGCCGGAAAAGAAGCCCCGGTCAGACGGGACGACCCGAAACCCGACATGGATTCGGCATCGTCGCTTCGTGTTTACCATAATTCTCCCTTAATGCAGAATATCTTGGAAAAAAAGAACAGTTCCTGTCCATGTACCAGCCGCGGCGGTCGCGACCGTGCCGCCCGCCGCCCCCTGGAACGAGGTGCCCGCTTGCCCGAAACCGTGCCCGCACCGACCATTCGACCGGCATCCGCCGACGATGCGGACGCGCTTCTGCTGCTGGGCAGGACCCTGTTGAGCGAAACGGATTTCTTCCTGCGACGACCGGGCGAACGGGCCGCCGACCGTCAGGAAATGCAGGGAATCATCAACAGCTTTGCCGAAAATCCGGGCTGGCTGATGCTGAACGCGTGGCAGGACGGCACCCCGGTTGCGGAAGCAATCCTGCGCACAGGCGGGTTGGAACGCATTGCCCATGTCGGCATGATCGGGATCGGCGTTCTTCGCGCCCACTGGGGCCGGGGGCTGGGGCGCACGCTGATGACGGCTCTGGAAGACCATGCCGCCGCATTCGCACTGGAACGCCTTGAATTCACGGTCCTGGCGCACAACCACCGCGCCCGCGACTTCTACCGGCGACTCGGATATCTTGAGGAAGGGCGAAGGCACCGGTCGGTGCGCTATGGTGCCGACCCGCATACCGGTCAGATCCGTTTCGCAGACGAAGTTCTGATGGCAAAGTGGATTGGGCCTGCAAATTGCATCGATTGCGACTGACCCCATATTCAAAAGGGTATTCGCAAAAGGGTTTAAGGACGAATTGCCATGGTTTGGAACCTGTTCGGCGGCGGAAAGAAGAAGCAGGAAGAAAAGGCCCGCATCCGGAAAAAGACGGCCATGCCCCCGGTCATGGCCCCGAATGAAAGCTCGGAACCGCCCCAGACCGTCCCCCCGGGGGACGAACGCATGGACCACATGACGATCATCGCCGCGATCGAAACCGCGAAACGCGAACTGGCCGACCGGGACCGTACGATGAACAACAGCGTGCGTGCCCAGGCCGCGCGGGGAAAGGCGGATCCGGCGGAAAACCCGGCCGACGCCGTCGCACGCAAGAAACAGCTGATCCAGGCCGCGATGACCGTCCACAAGCTGAAGCAGTCCGCGTTCAACGAACTGGACCCGGGACAGCGCCAGCAGCTGCGCAACATGGCCGAGGAAGCGCTGGGCGTCGGCGCAAACAAGAAGAAACAGCGGTGAATTCCAACATGCCGCGAACCGCGGACATCCAGACCGATCCGAAAGACGTGGCGGACCGAATCCGGTCCGGCGACCGACGCGCGCTGGCCCGTGCACTGACATTCGTCGAATCCCGCCGGGCCGACCACCGCGCCTGGGCGGAAGCCCTGTTGACCGAAATCATGCCGGACACGGGCGGTGCCTACCGGGTCGGCCTGTCCGGCGTTCCGGGTGTCGGTAAATCCACGCTGATCGAAGCCCTGGGCGACCACGTGACCGAAGCCGGACACCGGATTGCCGTCCTGGCGGTGGACCCGAGTTCGAAACGCAGCGGCGGGTCGATCCTGGGGGACAAGACGCGCATGGAAACCCTGTCGCGCAACCCGGCGGCCTTCATCCGCCCGTCGCCCGCCGGGGAAACGCTGGGCGGTGTGGCGCGGCGAACCCGCGAAAGCATGCTTCTGTGCGAAGCGGCGGGGTTCGACATTATCCTGGTAGAAACGGTGGGCGTCGGCCAGTCCGAAACGGCGGTCGCCGCCATGACCGACATTTTTGTCCTGATGCTGTTGCCGGCGGGCGGGGACGAACTGCAGGGTATGAAAAAGGGGATCGTCGAACTGGCGGACCTGATCCTGGTGAACAAGGCGGACGGCGACCTGAAGGACCAGGCGCGCCGCACGGCGGCGGACTATCACGGCGCGTTGCGCCTGCTTGGAAAGCCCAAGCACCGGTCGGAAGTCGGCGTCATGGCCTGTTCCGCCGCAACCCGGGACGGGGTCGCGGAAATCTGGTCCCGCGCGCAATCCTTCATGGACGAGGCAAAGGACGCAGGCGCCCTGACGCAGCGCCGCGCCGAACAGGCGAAATCCTGGCTGTGGGAGGAGGCAAGCGCCGCGCTGATCGACGCCCTTCGCGCGGATGACGCCGTAAACGGCATCGTTCAGGACGTGGAAGACGCGGTCACAACCGGGACCCTGCCGGCGTCGGTCGGGGCGAAACGGCTGGTGGACGCGCTGTTGCGGCGCTAAAGCAGGACCCAGGACGCAAGCCCCAGAAAGACGAAGAACCCGACCACATCGGTGATCGTGGTCAGAAAGACGGTCGATGCGATGGCCGGATCCTGACCGATCCGGTCGATCAGAAGCGGTATCAGGACACCGGAAAGTCCGGCCACCATCAGGTTCAGCACCATGGCGGACGCGATGACCGCGCCCAGGATCGGGTCGCTGAACCACAGCCACGCGATCAGCCCCATTATGATGGCGAACAGGAACCCGTTGGCACTGCCGACCAGGACTTCCTTGACAAGTATGCGTACGGCATTTCGGGCTGTCAGCTCATTGGTGGCAAGAGCACGTACAGCCACGGTCAGGGTCTGCGTTCCGGCGTTTCCGCCCATGGACGCGACAATCGGCATCAGGACCGCAAGGGCCACCACCTGGGCCAGCGCGTCTTCGAACAGGGCAATGACCAGCGACGCGACGATTGCCGTGCCCAGATTGACCAGAAGCCAGGAAAACCGCAGCCTGGTGGTTTCCATGAAGTCAGAATAGAAGTCATCCTCGCTGACGCCGCCCAGCTTCAGGATGTCGTCTTCGTGTTCTTCGTCCATGACGTCGACAATATCGTCGATGGTCACAACCCCGACCAGGCGGCCGCCGTCGTCGATCACCGGCGCTTCGACCAGACCGTACTGGCGAAACAGGAACGCCAGGTCTTCCTGATCCATATCGGCGGGCATCAGTTTCGGTTCCGCTTCCATAATCGCGGACACCGGCACGACGCGACGCGTACGCAACAGTTTGGACAGCTGCACCAGCCCGACCGGCTTGTGCGTCGGCGACACGACGATCAGGTTATAGAAATCATCGGGAAGGTCCGTTTCCTCCCCGCGCATGAAATCGATCGTCTGGCCGACGGTCCAGAATTCGGGAATTGTCACCGTTTCCCGCCGCATCAGGCGGCCGGCGGAATATTCCGGGAAGCTCAGGCTCTGTTCGTAAAGCGCGCGGTCTTCGGCTGGAACGGTGTCCAGGATTTCCCGCTGATCCGCCTCGTCCAGGTCTTCCAGAAAGTCGATGACATCGTCCGATTCCAGATCGCGGACGATCCCGGCCAGGACTTCGTTCGGCAGTTCGTCGACGATCGATTCCCGGACGGAATCGTCGATATAGGAAAAGACGTCGGAATCCAGATCATTGCCCAGCGCATGAACCAGCGACAGGCGTTCTTCATTTGTCAGTCGTTCCAGAAGGTCCGCCAGGTCCGCCGCGTGAAGCGGCAGCACCAGATTGCGCACGACATCGGACCCCGCCCCTTCGTCCAGGGCGGCCTCGACCGCCTCTACGGTTTCCTCGTTCAGCCCGTAGAGTTCGTCGAACGCATCGCCGGTGTCTTCCGCTTCCTTGGCGTCTAGCGTCTCTGACATGTCCTGATCCGATCCGGAAAGGGTTTTTAGCTTTTCGCGGCGGCTTCCGTCTGTGCATCGACGACCGCAACCGCCGTCATATTGACGATCCCGCGGGCCGTCACCGATGTCGTCAAGATATGGACCGGCCTTCGTGTCCCGATCATAATCGGGCCGACCGACAGCCCGTCCGCCAGCATCTTGACCGCATTATAGGCGATATTCGCCGCGTCCAGTGTCGGCATGATCAGCAGATTCGCCGCGCCTGTCAGTTTGTTGTCCGGCAGCAGGGTCGACCGAAGCACTTCGTCCATCGCCGTATCCGCATGCATTTCGCCTTCGACTTCCAGGTCGGTCCGCTGCTGCAGGATCTGCACCGCGCGGCGCATCTTGATCGATGTCGGGGAATCCGAGCTGCCGAAATTCGAATGCGACAGGAATGCCAGCTTCGGTTCGATGCCGAACCGGCGCACCTCGTCCGCCGCCATTTCCGCCATGGCCGCCAGCTCCTCTTCCGACGGGTCGTAGCTGACATGGGTGTCGGCCAGGAAATAAATCCCCTTGTTCAGCACCAGCATATTCATGGTCGAAAGGTCCAGCGCGCCGTCGCGCACGCCGATGACCCGGCGGACATGCTTCAGATGGTCCCGAAACCGCCCGATGGTCCCGCAAATCAGGGCATCCGCCTGACCCAGCCGCACCATTAGGCTGCCGATGACGGTGGTTCGGGTCCGCACCACTTCGCGCGCCAGTTCGGGCGACACGCCCTGACGGCCGGAAATGTTCAGATATTCGGTCCAGTATTCCTTGTACCGCGGGTCGTCCTCGGGGTCGCACAGTTCGAAATCCTGGTCGATCTTAAGCCGCAGACCCAGCTTTTCGATCCGGTTTTCGACAACCTTGCGCCGGCCGATCAGGATCGGCTGTGCAATGCCGTCGTCGGCGACGACCTGAACCGCCCGCAGGACGCGTTCCTCTTCCCCCTCGGAATAGACGACGCGTTTCGGGTTGGCGATGGCCCGGTCGAACACCGGTTTCATGACCGTTCCCGACCGATAGACGAAGCTTTCCAGCCGCGCGCGATAGGCTTCGAAATCCTCTATCGGGCGCGCGGCGACGCCGCTTTTCATCGCTGCCTTGGCAACCGCAGGGGCAATTTCCAGGATCAGCCGCGGGTCGAACGGTTTGGGGATCAGATGGTCCCGCCCGAACCCGCCGGCCCCGCCATAGGCCTTTGCAACGATCTCGGACACCTCCCGCCGGGCCAGCGCCGCAATGGCCTTCACCGCCGCGACCTTCATTTCCTCATTGATGGTCGATGCGCCGACATCCAGCGCGCCGCGGAAAATGAACGGGAAACACAGGACGTTGTTCACCTGGTTCGGGTAATCCGACCGACCCGTCGCCACGATGGCGTCGGGCCGCGCTTCCACCGCTTCCTCCGGCAGGATTTCCGGCGTCGGGTTTGCCAGCGCCAGGATCAGCGGCGCATCGGCCATACGGGCGACCATGTCCGGCTTCAGAACCCCCGGCGCCGACAGCCCCAGAAAGACGTCCGCACCGTCGATGACATCGCCCAGCGTGCGCTTGTCCGTCGATTTCGCATAGATGCCCTTGTACTGGTCCATCTGCGGGCGGCCTTCATAGACCAGGCCGTCAATGTCGGTGACCCAGATGTTTTCCCGCTTTGCGCCCATGGCTTCCAGCATGGCAAGACAGGCCAGCGCCGCCGCGCCCGCGCCGGATGCCACAATCTTGATGTCTTCGAATTTCTTGCCCACCAGTTCCAGGGCGTTGAAGACGGCGGCGGACACAATGATCGCCGTCCCGTGCTGATCGTCATGGAAGACGGGAATGTTCATTTCCTCACGCAGGCGGCGTTCGATTTCGAAACATTCCGGCGCCTTGATGTCTTCCAGATTGATGCCGCCGAAGGTAGGTTCCAGCGCCGCGACGACGGTACAGAACCGGTCTACGTCGGTCGCGTCGACTTCGATGTCGAATACGTCGATCCCGGCGAATTTCTTGAACAGGACCGCCTTGCCTTCCATCACCGGCTTCGACGCCAGCGGGCCGATGGCACCCAGCCCCAGAACCGCGGTGCCGTTGGATATCACACCGACCAGATTGCCGCGCGCCGTCAGGTTTGCAGCCTCGTTCGCATCGCGTTCGATTTCACGGCAGGCCGCGGCGACGCCCGGCGAATAGGCCAGGCTCAGGTCGCGCTGGTTCGCCAACGGCTTGGTCGCGACGACGCTCAGCTTCCCGGCAGGCGGCAGCCGATGATAATACAGTGCCTCTTGATCGAAGTCCTTCACCATCGCCGCCCTCCGTAAAATATGCCGCCATTGTGACCGACTGCCCCTGTGCCCCTATCCGGGACCGGGGTGGTCCGGACGGCATAGTATCGGATTTTGTCATCCGGAAAAGGCGGCTGACGATGCCGGATGGACGCCCCCCGCGACGCGCGAGGGACGGTCGCGCTATTCCGCCCGAAGCGTCGCCAGATAGGCGGCGACATCGCGCCGGTCCTGTTCATCGCGCAGCCGGAAGGTCATGCGGGTACGGCCGGTCGGGGTACCGCCGTTCCGGGCGACATAGTCTTCCAGAAAGTCCTGCGCATTCGGCAGGTATTCCACGACCAGCTCCTCCGTCCAGACCAGTCCGGCATCGGTCGCCGCGGCGCTCAGATCGGAATAGTTGAACCCTTCGACAGTGCCGGCGGCACGCCCGATCACACCGAAAAGGTTCGGCCCGACCTTGTTCCGGTCCCCCTGTTCGAATGTGTGACAGGACCCGCACCGCCGTTCCGCAACCGCCTGACCGTTTTCGGGATCGCCGTCCGCAAGGGCACCGCCCGCGGAAAACATGACCGCAACGCCCAACGCCATACCCATAAATTGGTGGTTCTTCATTTCATACCGCTCCATGAATTCGAATGTCACCCGCCCTAGGATATTGTTCTACGAACTGCGGCGTCCACCGGATGATTTGGGACGAATTGCCTCACGAATCCGGATGGCGCGCCCGGCCGCCGCGGGCTGGTCCAATCCGGCACCGTGCACTAATCTTATGCCATAACAGTCAATCAATCCGTGGGAGGAACCGGGATGACATACAGCCTGGAGGCACTGGCCGATGACTGCCGCAATGCATTGCGGGACGGCGAATCCGATGCCGCCCTGGAACAGGTGCGGCAATGCGTCGAACGGGCGCTGAAGGATTCGGAGTTCCTGAACACGCATATCCTGAACCGGCCGACCCAGCCGGAACGCAATGTGATCTATGAAGACCCGACCCTTGGCTTTTGCGTCTGCGCCCACGTCTATGGCACCGCCAAACCGGGCGACCCGCACGACCATGGGCCGACCTGGGCCATCTATGGCCAGGCGGAGGGGGAAACGGAAATGACCGACTGGCGCGTGGTCGAACCCGCGTCGGACGAAAGTCCGGCACGCGTCGAAAAGACCAGGACCTATACCCTGCGCCCTGGCGATGCGCATACCTATGCCACCGGCGCCATTCACGCGCCCATCCGCTACGGGGCGACGCGCCTTTTGCGGATCGAAGGGACAAACACCGACAGGGTCCAACGCACGCCGATGGTTGCGGCGGACTGACATGAACCGGAAATCAGGGGAATGACCGTGATCCAAGGACTTCACCACAACGCGTACCGTTGCCGCGATGCCGAGGAAACCCGAGCCTTCTACGAGGATTTCCTGGGCCTGAAACTGGTCCATGCGTTCGAAATTCACGAAACGAAAACCGGCCGGGACACCCGCGTCTTGCACCTGTTCTTCCAGATGGACGACGGGTCCTGCCTTGCTTTTTTCGAAGCGCCGGACAATCCGTTCGAATTCAAGAAGCAGCATGATTATGACCTGCATATCGCGCTTCAGGTCACCCGCGACGACATGATGGCAATGTTCGAAAAGGGAAAGGCCGCGGGCATCGAAACACGCGGCGTCGCCAACCATCATTTCATTGAATCGATCTATTTCCGCGACCCGAACGGCTATGTCATCGAACTGACGGCGCCGACGCCGGAGGCACCGGACATCCTGGCGAAGGCAAAGGGGGAAGCGCGCGGCGTCGTCGACAACTGGCAGGCAACGAAACCGTCGGCGGTTTGAACCCGACCCTTATTGGCTGGTTATCCGCCCGGCACCGCATCCCCGGAAAAGAATGCCTGAAATGCCTTCGCTCGCGCGTCGGGGGAACTTGCCTTTTCGAAATGCCGCAACAAGTCGGACATGCTCACGACGCCTTGTATTCGGCCGTCTTCGGCAACGGGCATGTGGCGAAATTTTCCTTTGGTCATGCGATCGAACACCTGATGGGGATCGTCATTCCGCGAACAGGTCTGGACCGACCGCGTTGCAATTCCGGAAACGGACCGCGAATCGAACCCATCGTTGCCTGCGGCGACATCACGCACGATATCGCGTTCAGAAATAACGCCGTGCAAACTGCCATCCGAATTCAAGATCAGCAGAAAGCCAATCCTCCTGTCCGCCATGATCTTGGCCGCAGCAGCGATGGAGGTATCCGGCTCTACGGAGAGTGGGTCCGAGTGATTTTCCAATATTTCAGAAAGGCTCATTAAATTCCCCTTTCGGCAACTGGCCCCGCCGCTGGAAAGCCTAGATGAAAAGAAGCGTCCGTCGCAAGGCGGCAGTTTGCGGTCAGCTGTTGCGGTGTGCGTTGTGGCGTCCGGCGACCGCCGGGCCCATCGACGGGACCGGCACCAGCCGCGGGCGGAACGCCAGCCTGCGGGCCGGGGTTCCGGCATAGACCTGTTTCTGTGCTTCCACGAACAGGGCGCCACCCAGGCGCGGAACCCAGCGGCGGCCCAGCCGTTCCAGTGTCGGCGCCATGCGCAGGATCAGTTCCGATTCGCTGGGCGGCATGTAAAGGCCGCGCGTGATCGATACCGGTTCGAACAGCGCATCCTTCAGCAGTTTTTCCATCTGCGCCTTGCTGAACGGTTTGCCGTGACCGAACGGCGTGCGTTCCGTGCGCGACCAGATCCCGCGGCGCGCCGGCACGACCGCCAGCAGAAGCCCGTGCCCGCTCAACACCCGCCAGCATTCGCGCATCATCGCGCGCAGATGTTCGGCATTTTCGACCGCATGGACCAGAAGCAGCCGATCCACCGACATGTCCTCCAGCGGCAGCGACACCTCATCCGTCAGGGCGACCCGGCTGGGTGCGCCGCGCGGCCAGTGGGTCACCCCCTGATGGGCCGGCATCAGCGCGACGACGCGGGCCGCCTCGTCGGTGAACTGGTCCAGGTACGGCGTCGCATAACCGATTCCCACCACGGTCAGGCCATGGGCGTTCGGCCAGTGCCGACGGATTTCCGTACGCACATAGTCCCGCGCCGTCTGCCCCAGGCGGCCACGGTAGAACCGGTTGAAATCGACGACATCGCTCCACATGGCGGCAATTCTAGCATGCGCGCGGCGACAACGCATGCCTTGCCGAACGGGACCAATGACCCTAGTTCTAGGGTCAGCAAGTTTTTCCGCTGACAAGTAAGGTGGGGCCCGTGCTCGACATCCGGCAAATTCCCGTGCTCAACGACAATTATGTCTATCTGGTGCGCGAAACCGTCTCCGGCGCGACCGCCGTGGTCGACCCTGCGGTCGCAAAACCGATCCTTCAGGAAGCGGACCGGCTGGGTTGGAAGATCACCCATATCCTGAACACCCACCATCACGGCGACCATGTCGGCGGCAACCGGGAAATCCAGGCGGCGACCGAGTGCGAAATTGTCGGTCCGCGCGCCGACCGGGCACGCATTCCCGGTATCCAGACCGAAGTGGGCGACGGTGACAGCTATCAATTCGGCGACGCGGCCGCCACGGTCTTCGATGTGCCGGGCCACACCCGCGGGCACATCGCCTATTGGTTCGCCGACGATGATGCGCTGTTCTGCGGCGACACACTGTTCGCATTGGGCTGCGGGCGGGTGTTCGAAGGAACCCATCCCCAGATGTGGGCCAGCCTCAGGAAACTGCGCGACCTGCCCGACAGCACGCGGGTTTTCTGCGCCCATGAATATACGCAGGCCAACGCCCGTTTCGCACTGAGCGTCGAAGGCGGCAACCCGGATCTGGTCGCCCGGGCGCGCGAAATCGACGAAGCCCGCGCCCGGAACGAACCGACCGTGCCGTCGCTTCTGGGGACGGAAAAGCGCACGAACCCGTTCCTGCGTGCGGATGTGCCGGATCTGGCTGCGTCGCTGGGGCTTCCGGGCGCCGATCCGGACGCCGTTTTTTCCGAGGTCCGGACGCGCAAAGATAATTTCTAAGACGCGATTTCTGGGCTAGCGTTTTTTGGTCCGTGACGTCATGAGCAAAGGATTGATGGCGATGCGCCTGCTTTTTAACGATGCTTCCCCCTATGCCCGGAAATGCGCCGTGGTCGCCCATGAAAAAGGGCTGGCCGATCAGGTCGAAATCGACCGGATCATGATCTACGAACGCGAAATCCGGGACAAGAACCCGCTGAACAAGATTCCCTGTCTGATCCTGGACGACGATACCGGCCTGTTCGACAGTTTCGTCATCTGCGACTATCTGGACCGGATCGGGACCGGCCCGAAACTGATTCCTGCGGACGGTGAGGCACGCACCAGGGTCCTGCGCACCCATGCGATCGGCCAGGGGCTGACGGATGCGGCACTGATCCTGCGCACGCAGGTCATGCGCGACGCAAAGCTGGATACCCCCCTGCCGAAAGACTGGTACATCGAACGCCAGTGGGATGCGATCAAGGCAAGCTGCAAGACGGTGGACAAGGAAATCGCCTCCCTTCACGGCGATATCGACCTGGGTCAGATTTCGATTGCCACGGGGCTTGGCTATCTGGACCTGCGGTTCCCGGATTCCGCCTGGCGTCAGCACGCCCCCAAACTGGCGGACTGGTACACGGAATTCGTCAAACGCCCGTCGATGCAGGCGACCGCGCCGCAGGGGTGACATGCCGGACCTGAGCGCGCGCGACCTGATCGACAGGCTGGGCCTTCAGCCGCATCCGGAAGGCGGCTGGTTCGTCGAAACCTACCGCCATATACCGGACGGCGGTGGGCGCGGCGCGTCGACCGCGATCTATTACCTGTTGGAAGCGGGCGATTGTTCGGCCTGGCACCGGGTCACGGACGCGGATGAAATCTGGCACTGGTATGCGGGCGGCCCGCTGGCGCTGACGATTTCACCCAATGGCCATGATGCGGTCGCGCATCGGCTGGGCCCCGACATCGCCACCGGCCAGCGCCCGCAGGTCGTCGTCCCGGCAAACCATTGGCAGACAGCAGAAAGCCTGGGGCACTGGACCCTGGTCGGATGCACCGTCGCACCGGCTTTCCAGTTCGAAAGTTTCGAAATGGCGCCACCGGACTGGCGGCCGACCCGGCGCGGCGGCGGCACACCATGAACTATCAGGAAATCGCGGCGGCGCTGGGCGAATTCGGGCTGTTGGCGCGCGGCGCCTTTCACCCGACGGTGGATGACATGGCGCCCGCTTCGGCCCGCACGGTTATACTGGTCGGCAATGCGGGCCCTGAATTCTGGGCGCGGTTCGAAGCCGACCGCAGGGACGAACCGAACCCGCTTGATGCCTGGACCAAACGCACGGTCGACAGGATTGCCGGTCAGGTCCGGGGTTGGGGCGTCTACCCGTCCGACGGGCCGCCGTACTTTCCCTTTCAGCGCTGGGCACAGAAGGTGGACGCTGTCTTTCCGTCCCCCATCGGCCTGTTGATTCATCCTCTACACGGGCTGTGGCACGCCTATCGGGCGGCGATCTGCCTGCATCAGGCGATCCCCGTCCCGGCGCGCGAGGGACTGCCGAATCCCTGCCTGACCTGTGCGGACAAGCCGTGCCTGACCACCTGTCCGGCCGGTGCCTTTACCGAAGACGGGTATGATGTCCCGGCCTGTGCCGCGCACCTGCGCAGGCCGGACGGCGCGGATTGCCTGTCGGACGGGTGCCGGGCGCGGCGCGCCTGTCCGGTCGCGGGGCCGCACCTGTACGCGCCCGGTCAGGCGGCGTTTCACATGAAGGCGTTTCTGGACGCGCGGGACTGACGCCTATTTCATCGCCGCCTTGCGCTTGCGTTCGCGTTCCTTCTGGATCGTATAGACCGTTGCCGCCAGCACCGTCACCAGCACGAACAGAACGCCGATCACGTTGATGACCGGCGACAGGCCGAAACGGAAGCGCGAGCCGATTTCCGTCACCAGCGTCCAGTCCCCGCCAATGGCGAATACCGTGGTGTTGTAGTTTTCGATCGACTGAAGGAAGGCGATGACCGCCGCGGTAACGATGGTCGGCGCCAGGAACGGCAGCGTGATCCGCCGGAACATGAAAAAGCTGGATGCGCCCAGGTCCAGCGCCGCTTCTTCCAGCACGCGGTCCTGACGCTGAAGGCGCGCCATGAACAACAGCATGGAATAGGACGCAATGAAGCTTGCCTGTGCCAGCACCGTCAGAAGCAGACCGCCCGGCACGCTGAACCGTCCCCAGAAGATCAGGGTCGAAATCCCAAGGATGATCCCCGGCATCAGAAGCGGCGACACCAGGATTGCGTACAGAATGTTGTTATAGCGGCTTTGCAGCCGGGTCAGGATGAACGCCCCCGACAGGCCCAGCGGCAGGGAAATGACAATCACGCCCACCGCGACAATCAGCGAATTCACGATCCCTTGCAGGATGCGCTGGTCTTCGGCCAGTTCGCCGAACCATTGCAGTGTCCAGCCCCGCCATTGCGTGATCGACGGATAGTCATAGGCATTGAACGCCGCCAGCGACATGACCAGAAGCGGCGCGAACAGATAGATGAAGAAAACGCCGATATAGACCTTCAGGATCACGTCGGACCAGGCGATGCCGCCGCTGCGCCGGGCCGCGGCCGCCGGGGCCGTGCCGTTGGAGGTACCGTTGGAAGCAATTGCCGTCATGGTTCCGCGCCCCCTATTTCGCGATGTCGCGGATGCCGACCCGGAAGACCCGCATCATGATCAGGATGAACACCAGACAGACCAGCACCAGGCTGAAGGAATAGGCCGCCCCCACATTCCAGTTCTGGCTTTCGAAGAACTGCCGGTAGATCAGTTGCGAGAACCAGTCGCCGGACCGTCCCCGCGTCATGATCTGCGGCACGGAATAGGACCCGACCGACAGCATGAAGGTCATGATGCACCCGACCGCGATTCCCGGCTTGGCGTGGGGAATGACAACCTTCCAATGGGTGCGGATCGTCCCCGCGCCCAGATCCTGCGCCGCTTCCAGCTGGTTCTTGTCCAGCGTGTCGACGGTGTTGTAGATCGGGAAGACCATGAACAGAACATAGGCGTATATCAGCGCCACGAAGACGGACCCCGAATATTCCAGGAACGGAACCCAGGTGCGGTCTTCGAAACTGACCATGCCCAGCCAGGCCAGAACCGAATTGATGACGCCCTGATAGTCCAGGATCATCAGCCAGGCATAAACGCGCAGAAGTTCGTTGATCGCATAGGGGACGATCAACCCCAGAAGAAGCAGTGCCGCGCGCTGCGGTGTGGCCAGTTTCGCGATCGTAAAGGCGATGGGATAGCACACGATCAACGCCAAAACCGTCACGCACAGCGAATACAGGATGCTTTTTACAAAGATCGTGAAATGCAGCGATGACATTTTCGTGTAATTCGCGAACCCATAGACCCGGGGCGGGTCCGTTTCCTGGGCTTCCAGTTCGGCGATCGTCGTGGTCAGCGTGTCGATCTGTTCCTGGATCGCGGGCTTTTCGTCATCGCCTGCATTGTTCAAATCATATTCCAGCAGCCCCAGGTCCGAATAGGCCCGGTCGATGCGCATGCCCAGCTGGTCGTCCCGGTCGATCAGCCACAGGGAATTTTCGACCATGAAGGCCTGCGGCAGAATAATCAGGACCAGCATCCAGAATGCCGTCAGGGCGACAAAAAGGGTGGTCAGCCCCTTTCCATAGCTGCGCAGAAGTTCATTCATCGTTGACCTCGCCCGCGCGCATGACGACCGCATCGGACGCGTTGAACCCGACCCGGGCCGCGCCGGTCAGGTCGCCATGCTGGCCCAGGTTTGCCTGATGGACGATGAAGTCGCCGTGGTTGGCCTTGAAAAACAGGTTCACATAGGCGCCTTCCAGATCGCGGCGTTCGAAATTCGCGTCGAACGCGTTATCCAATGCGACCCCGTTTACGACCTGGCTTCGTTCGGGCCGCACGAACAGCATCGCGCGTTCGCCGGACGACAACTTGTCCTGATTGATCCCGCGCAGGGGGCCATAGGGCGTTTCGATGACCGCGAAATCGCTGTCTGCCTTCGCGACCTTGCCTTCCAGCACGTTGTTTTCACCGACGAAGGTGGCGACGAACGGCGTCCTGGGGTTGGCATAGATGCGGTCGACGGTGTCGACCTGTTCGACAACACCCGCCTTCATCACGGCGATACGGTCGGACATGGTCAGTGCCTCCCCCTGATCGTGTGTGATGAAGATGAAGGTGACGCCCGTCTTGCGCTGGATGGCCTTCAGTTCCGCGCGCATATACTGGCGCAGTTTCAGGTCCAGCGCCGACAGCGGTTCGTCCAGCAACAGGACCGCCGGTTCCACCGCCAGTGCGCGGGCAATGGCGACACGCTGTTTCTGGCCGCCGGACAGTTCGTTGGGGGATTTTTCCTCATGCCCCTGAAGGCCGACCAGCGCCAGAAGCTCGAACGCCTTCTCCCGGCGGGTCTTCAGGTCGATGCCGCGCGCTTCCAGGCCGAAGGCGACATTTTCCCAATTACTCATCAACGGGAAAAGTGCCAGATTCTGGAAAATCAGCGCCGTCGGGCGCTTCGCCGGGCCCAGGCCGCGCATATTGTCGTCGCCGATGAAGACATTGCCTTGCGTCGGTTCGATGAAACCGGACACCATGCGCAGGATCGTCGTCTTCCCGCAGCCCGACGGTCCCAGAACGGAAAAGAACTCGCCCGCGTTGATCTTCAGACTGGTCTTGTGAACGGCGGTGAAATCGCCGAAGCGCATCACCGTATCTTCAAGGCGCACATCCTTCCCGCGCATGACATCCCCTCCTGTCGTTACGGCCGGAAACTTTGCGATTTGCCGGGACCGGTCGTTCCAACCCCTGGAGCGTGGCCCCAAAAGCGGTTCGGGCGGCGCCTTGTTCGACACCGCCCGATCCGGACTTCCAGGAATTAGGCGTTGGTGATCCGTTCCACATATTCCTGACGCAGCGGCGCGAAGTACGGCGTATCCGCCTGCCACCACCAGAGGTTCGCCAGAGCCTCTTCGGTATAGACTTCGTTGAACTGCGCCTTGTAGTCGTCACCGGCATATTCGGCCGCGCCGACGACCGCGGAATTGTAGCCGGTGTTGGCGGCGAACATGCCCGCCATTTCCGGATCCAGCATCGCGTTGATGAAGGCATAGGCCTGGTCGACATTGGCCGCGCCGGACGTGACGCCCATGGAATCCATCCAGGTGATGCCGCCTTCGACCGGCATGCGATACTTGTAGTTGGCATTTTCGCGGTTCAGCAGCAGACCCGTGGTGTCCCAGGTCTGGCCGATCGTGGCGCCCGCGTCGGTGAAGGCCGCGGTGGCTTCGGTTGCGTTGTTCCAGAAGGCGGCGATGTTATCCTTGCGCTCCAGGATGAAATTCGTGCACGCGTCCCAGATGCGGCGCGCGTCGTCTTCGGAACGATAGATGTCCAGCGCCCGGTTGGACGGCACTTCGCCCGTGGCATCCAGATAGATGGCGACGCCCATGATGACCGACTTCTGACGGAAGGCGGCGGCACCGGCGGCTTCCGGCGTCCACAGGGACCCGAAGGAAACCTCGTCGCGGTCCATCGGCCAGACGCTGCTGTCATAGGTGATCGCCTCGGTCCCCCAATCGAACGGCAGCAGGTAACGCTTGCCGCGATAGGTGGCGCCCAGATTGATGGAATCGCGCACCATGGACGGGATGATGTTGTCCATGTTGACGCGGTTTTCGTCCAGCGGCGCAAGCAGGTCGTTCGGATAGTAGTTCGGGCCGTTCGTGACCGACGGGAAAATCACGTCGAAACCCGTACCGCCGGCGGCCAGCAGCTTGTTTTCGGCTTCGTCGTTGGACCCGAAGGTGGACAGGTTGACCGTGATGCCGGTGTCGGCTTCGAACTTTTCGATCATGTTGTCCTGGACGTAGTCGCCCCAGGCGAAGACATCGACCTGACCGGACGACGCCAGCGCATCATGGGCTTTCAGAATGGCCGGTGCAGCGATGACGGCTGCGGTTCCCTGCAAAACGGCGCGACGGGTAAATGACATGGGGACCCCCTTTGATGTCCATTGATATGGAATTATGACGCGAACGAAGGCTTTCGCTGCGCGAGGGGTTTCCATTACTCCCGCGACTTGAACGATCCGTGACCGATGCGTTGCAGAATCTTTAACTTCGGTTGACAGAATGATGACCGGCCCGGCGCAAAACCCACGGGCCGGGGATTTGCCTTTTCCGGCCAATCCGCTAGATAGCGGGTCATGACGGACGGCACACACCCGCATCACGACCATCAGGCACCGCCCGCCGCGACGTGGCTCGGCTATGGCGGCCTTGTTCCCTTTTTCCTTCCGGCCATCGGGCTGTGGCAGCCGGCGCTGGCGGAATTTCAGGAACTTCTGTTCGCGGTGCAATTCGCCTATGCCGCGATCATCCTGTCCTTTCTGGGGGCGGTGCATTGGGGCCGGGCGCTGGCGGGCGACCCGTCGTCGGCACAACCGACCGGCCGGTTGGTCTGGTCCGTAACGCCGGCCCTGTTCGGCTGGGTGCTTCTGATCGTACCCATCGTGCTGCCGGACCCGCGGCTGATCAGTTTCGGTTTCGCGCTGACCTTTACCGTCGCCTATATCGTCGACCTTCGCGCCGTGCGTGCCGGGCACTTCCCGGCCTGGTACGGGACATTGCGCAAGCGTCTGACGACCGGGGTATTGGCGTCCTTCATCCTGTCGCTCACCGCCGGGACGATGCTGATCGGCGGCTAGCTTTCGGCCTGTTTCGCCAGTTGCTGTTCGCGCCTTGCGACATAGATCGCGGAACCGGCAATGACCGCCGCGCCGATCCAGGTATAGGCGTCCGACAGATGCCCGAACGCGAAATAGCCGATCAGCGCCGCGAACGGCAGACGCGCATAGTCGAACGGCATCACCAGTGACGCATCGGCGGCGGAAAAGGCCCGCGTCAGGAAGACATGGCCGACCGCCCCCAACAGGCCGAGGCCGATCCCGATCAGCCAGAATTCAAGGCGCATCGGCACCCAGACGACGATGGCGGGCACCAGCGTCCCGATCGTCAGGCCGATATTCGTCCAGAAGACGATGCGTTCCGACGAATCGGTCCGGGTCAGAAGCTTTATGACCAGCACCGCCATCGCCATGAACAGCGTGGCCGCCACGGCCCAGATCATCCCTTCGGACAGGGGAACATGCCCCGGCCGGACGATGACAAGCACCCCGACGAACCCGATCAGGACCGCCGACCAGCGCCGCAGCCGCACGGTTTCGCGCAGGATCAGCGCACTGCCCACGGTCGCGAACAGGGGCGCGGTGAAGGTGATCGCCGTCATTTCCGCCAACGGCAGTTTCGCCACCGCGATCATGAATATGCACACGCCGACGGCCGACGACAGGCCCCGGAACGCCATCAGCCACGGCCGTTCCGGCTTCATCCAGCCGATCCCGTGCTTCAGGATCGACGGCGCCAGCATCGGCATCATGGCAATGGTCGCGAACAGGCTGCGCAGGAACGCGATCTGAAGCGGGTCCATCCCGTTTTCGGCGGCATATTTGGCAAGCCCGCTCAACGCCGCCAGCAACAGCGCCGCCACCGTCATCAGAACCGCGCCCAGCATCGGCCGATTGACCGGCGGGCGCGACGGCGCATCCGGCGAAAGCGGCTTTGCGGGCGGATGATCGAGTTCGACGATCGGGGGGCTCATGACGGGGCCTGTCTCACATCTTGGCCTGGGGCTGATACACGTGCTAATCCAGTCCCCTAACAAGCCTTACGCAATCCGGATTGCCAAGGGGGTGGCCGGGCCCGACAGCCGTTCCGGCGCCGCACAAGACAAGAACCGCCAAGGGAGTGACCGCGACCATGACCGAACCGCTTTGGACCCCCGACCCGAAGGCCGTGGAAGCCAGCAACATGACCCGGTTCCGCAAATTCTGTGCGGACCGGTCGGGCGCGAACCTGCCGGATTATGATGCGCTGTGGGACTGGTCTGTGACCGAGACGGAGGCATTCTGGGACGCGTTCTGGGATTTCGCCGGAATCAAGGCGGAAACCAGGGGCGCGCGCGTGCTGGCGGACGGCGACCGGATGCCGGGGGCGAAATTCTTCCCCGACGCCAAATTCAATTTCGCGGAAAACCTTCTGTCCCGGCGGGACGATACGGACGCGCTGGTCTTCCGGGCGGAAGACAAGGTCCAGCGCCGCATGACCTGGAACCAGCTTTACGACCTGGTCTCCCGCCTGCGTCAGGCGCTGGCGGCCGCCGGCGTCGGCCCCGGCGACCGGGTCGCGGGTTTCGTCCCCAACATGCCGGAGACGATTGCCGCCATGCTGTCCGCGGCGTCGCTGGGCGCGATCTGGACCAGTTGTTCGCCGGACTTCGGCGTTCAGGGCGTGCTGGACCGGTTCGGCCAGTCGGAACCGAAGGTCCTGTTCACCGCCGACGGTTATTTCTACAACGGCAAGACGGTCGACAGCCTGCCGCGCGTGCATGAATTCATCACCGACCTGCCCAGTGTGCAGAAAATCGTCGTCCTGCCGCTGGTGTCGGACAACCCGGACTGTTCGGACGTCTTAGGCGCGGAAACGCTGTCCGATTTCATCGCGGATTTCGACGCACAGGAAATCGACTTCCCCCAGTTCGACTTCAACATCCCCCTCTACATCATGTATTCGTCGGGCACGACCGGGAAACCGAAATGCATCACCCATGGGGCGGGCGGCACGCTGCTGACGCAGTGGAAGGAACATCTGCTTCACTGCGATGCCGGTCCGGAGGACCGCACCTTCTATTTCACCACCTGCGGCTGGATGATGTGGAACTGGCTGGTCGCGGGTCTGGCCTGCGGGTCGACGCTGATGCTTTATGACGGGTCGCCCTTCGCGCCGTCGGGCAATGTCCTGTTCGACTATGCACGCGATGAGAAATGGACGATCTTCGGCACGTCCGCGAAATGGATCGACGCCTGCGCCAAGGCCGGGCTGAAACCGCGTGAGACCCATGACCTGTCCACCGTGCGGCTGATGTGTTCGACCGGGTCGCCCCTGGTGCCGGAAAGCTTCGACTATGTCTATCGCGACGTGAAACAGGACATCCAGCTGAGTTCCATTTCCGGCGGGACGGACATTCTGGGCTGTTTCATGCTGGGCAACCCGGTGAAGCCCGTCTGGCGCGGGGAAATCCAGTCGCCGGGCCTGGGCATGGCGGTGCGCGTCTTCGACGACAACGGCAACCCCGTCACCGGCGAACAGGGGGAGTTGGTCTGCACCCGTCCCTTCCCGTCCATGCCGCTGGGGTTCTGGGGCGACGATACGGGCGAACGGTACCGCGCCGCCTATTTCGAAAAATACCCCAATGTCTGGACCCACGGCGATTTCATCGCCCAGTCGGAACATCACGGCTTTACCGTCTATGGCCGGTCGGACGCGACACTGAACCCCGGCGGGGTCCGGATCGGCACGGCCGAAATCTACCGTCAGGTGGAGACTTTTCCACAGGTTCTGGAATCAATCGTCATCGGCCAGACATGGGACAATGACACCCGCGTCGTCCTGTTCGTGCGCATGCGCGACGGCGAGGCGCTGGGCGACGACCTGATCGCCGACATCAAGAAACGCATCCGCACCAACTGCACGCCGCGACATGTTCCGGCAAAAGTGATCGCGGTCACCGACATTCCGCGCACCCGGTCCGGCAAGATCACCGAACTGGCGGTGCGCGATGTCGTGCATGGCCGCCCGGTCAAGAATGCGGAGGCATTGGCCAACCCCGAAGCACTGGACCTGTACCGGGACCTGCCGCAGTTGCAGGACTAGCCGGCGGTACCCGCCGCCAGCTTTCGGGCGCGGGCACGGACGGCTGCGCGCGGATGTTCCAGCCCGTCGCGGATCAGGGCATCGGCCGCCGCGCCCGCGCCTGAAAGCGTGACCGCAACCTCCAGCGCATAGGCCGCCACGATGGCGCTGCGGTCACCGGTCATGTCGACGGCCAGCGCATGGATTTCGGCGGCTTTCGGGTGGTCGCGCCCGAACCGGGCCGCAACGCGCAGGAAGTTCTCCCGTGCCTCCCACCCATCGAAGCGGCCGATCTCAGCGATGAAGAAGTCCAGAATTGCGGGCGCGAGGGTCGGTTTCTTAAGTGCCGAATCCTTCAACGCATGGGTCCCGTGGGACACCACGACCGCATCGCCCGCATGACGAACCAACAGGTCGAACAGGTCCGCCGGGTCGATGCCCCCGCCGGCCAGTTCCTGCCCGATGGCCGGGGCCTCCCCCACCGTCTTTCGCGCACCGGCCTTCAGCCGTTGCAGCAGCGTGCCATCGTTCATCCCCGGAATGCCGCCTTCAGCGCCGCCGCCATGGCGTTTGCGGCGGGGTTGTCCTTCATCCCCGCCGAAATGCGCAGGACCAGTGTCGTACCCGGCAGCGGGTCGGGAAAGCCGTCTTCCGCGCCCAGGATCGTCAGCCCGTCATGGACCGTCCCTTCGGCCAGCATGCCGACGGCGATTCCGGCATCCAGGGCGGCGACGACGCCTTCGGCGCTTTCGCTGGAATAGACCACGCGATAGGGCCTGCGCATCCGCGCCAGATAGGTCAGCGCCGCGTCCCGCCACCAGCAGTCCCGGTCGAACAGCGCGACCGGCAACGGGTCGCGCCGCCAGCCCGTGTTGCGCCGGGACGCCGCCCAATGCACCGGTTCGCGCATCAGCACATCCCCATCGTCGGGGACGCGTTCGGCGTCATAGACGGCGATGTCCAGCGCGCCTGAATCCAGTGCCGCGGAAAAGCCGCTGCTCATGGCACAACTGACGGCGATTTCGGTCAGCGGATGCGCGGCCGCGAATTCACCGACCACGCGGGACAGGACGCCATGGCGGATTTCATCCGGTATCCCGACCTTCAGGCGCCCCGCCAGACCCGCCCCCGAAAGCTCGCTCAACGCCCGGTCCAGGTCGCCCACCACCTGACGCGCGACCGTTTCCAGCCGTTCGCCCGCGGACGACAGGCGCACGCCCCGCCCGTGACGGTCGAACACCGGCTGGCCGATCAGGTCTTCCAGCTGCTTGATCTGCAGGCTTGCCGCCGACTGGGTGCGGAAAATCCGCCGGGCGCCGCCGGTGATGCTGCCGCTGTCGGCCACCGCCAGAAAGGTGCGCAACAGGTCGCTGTCCAGATTCCGGGTCGACAACCCATCAACCATACCAATACCTCATATTAATATTACAAGCTTTATAAATACCTTTTTCGCCCCCAGACTCAAGCACAGGAAGAAACGACCGACGGCGGAACCACCCGATGATCCGAAGCCTGCGCGCGCTTGCGCCCATCTTCACATGGCAAAATACCCTGCGCGTGGCGGGCGCGAGCACGGCCCTGGCCGCCGCCTTCTATCCCCGCGCGGCATGGGACACCGCGGTCTTCGTCTTTGACGCGCTGGTGTCGGTCGCGCCGCTGGTCATCCCCGGCATCCTGATTGCCGCCTGGGTCATGGCCAGCGGGGCCGGCGGGCGCATTTCCGCCGCGTTCGGCGGCCATGCGGTAAAGGCGGTGTTGATCGCGTCGGCGGTCGGCGCGGTGACCCCGGTCTGCGGCGTTACCGTCCTGCCGCTGATGGTGGGACTGCTGGCGGCGGGTGTGCCGTTGGCCCCGGTCATGGCCTTCTGGCTGTCGTCGCCCGTCACCGACCCGGCCATGCTGGCGACGACGGCAGCGACGCTTGGCTGGTCCTTTGCCGTCGGAAAGACGGCGGCCGCGTTCGGCATCGGCCTTCTGGGCGGGGTCGCAACCGGCCTGTTCACCGGACGGCCCTGGATCGCAAGCCCCCTGCGGGACAACGGAATCGTGCGCGGGCTGGACGGCAGCAGCGGACCAGGCGGCAACGGACCAGGGGGCAACGGACCAGGCGGCGAATGCGACCGGAACGGTGCGTGCGGTCCGGCGGCGTTTGTCGCCGCGCCCTGGCGGGACGCCGAACGCCGGCGCCTGTTTGCCGGCCAGACTTGGGCGACGACGCGCCTGATCCTGATCTGTCTGATCCCGGCCTTCGCGGCGGAACATCTGCTGCATGCGGTCCTGGACCCCGGCGCGCTTGCGGGTCTGGTGGGCGAAGATGTCTGGTGGGCGGTCCCGCTGACGGTGCTGGTCGGCGCACCCGCCTATCTGGACGGCTATGCGGCCCTGCCGCTGACCCGCGGGTTGATGGACCACGGCATGTCCCCCGGCGCGGCGATGGCCTTCCTTGTCTCAGGCGGGGTCGTCAGTATCTGGGGCGCAATGGCGATCCTGCCGGTTCTGCGACTGAAACCGTTCACGCTCTATTTACTGCTGGCGGTCGCCGGATCCATGGCCGCGGGCTGGGTCTATGGCGCGATGGTGTGATAGACTGGTTTGCGAACCGGACGGAAAGGCCAAGCCCATGACCCGCAGAGACGCAATTCGATTTGCCGCGCTGATCCCGTTGGCCGCCCTGCTGGCCGCGTGCAAGAAGCGTGACGGGGACGAACCCCCGGCGGAGGAGGAAAATTCCATCCTGCGCACCGAAGGGTATTAGGACACCCGCCCGGGACCGGTGCGCGCCGAGCCCCGGCATATTCCGCACAGCCAATCCGGGCAAATCCCACTTAACCAAATCTTAGGGGCCGGTGCCTATGATGGATGGTACAGGGTGCGCCCTGTCGGCCGTGCATCGGAAGGGCGGCCGATCGCCTTTTCACGGGAACGGTGACGGATGGAAGACTGGGTTGAACCGACGAAAGATGAGATCGACCAGGTGGCCGGCCTTGTCCGGTCAAACCGTTGGCAGAACGCCTTCAGCCACGGCGTCGATGACATCAGTTTTCTGGATGACGGGTTCGTGTCGGAAATCCCGGCGCACCAGACGATACTGGATTACTGGACCGCACAGAAGGCGACCCGTCCGGACGGTCTTTTCACCGTGAAGATGGTGAACCCGACGGAGATTCCGTCGATCCTGTCGAATGTGATGCTTCTGGACATCGTCGATGACGGGTTCGACGCCAGGTACCGGGTCTACGGCACCGGCATCGTATCGAAGGTCGGCAAGGACTGGAGCGGCAAGCTCGTATCCGAGATGAACCGGTCGGTCCGGTCCAACCAGGCGCTTTTCTATCGCGGCTGCTATCGTGCGGTTTTCCTGGAAAACAGGGCGATGTTCACAAAGCATCAGGCGATCAGCTGGCTGGACGCGAACACCTGGCAGCGCCTGATCCTTCCGGTCTACACCGAATGCGGCGGCACGATGGCAAGGTTCCTTGTCTGCAACATCGCAGAGAAGGGCCGCGCGCTCAGCGCCCACGAATGGACGGTCATGAACCAGACCCGCTATGACTAGCTAGTTAATGCGGGCGAAATGGTAATTCTGTCCTTCAGGCAGTACAGATTTAGAGACTCACATCCGGAATCGGTTTCGCAAAGTCAGGCCAAAAAGGAAAATTAGGACAACGCCAAGAAGACTCTCTAATACAGATAGCCAGTGGATAATCTCGGGATACTCCGAAGAAGAAAACATTTCATTTAGTGCAACTGAACGAATTTCGCGGGTATAAGGAAGAAAGGTAAATATATTAGATAGCGAAAGCCGCATTGATCCCCAAACATCAGGCCTGTCAGCTATTCTATTGAAGACAAAGGCGAATAGAACAAAGAGGAATAGAAGCCAATAAAATGGCCTAGATGCGCAATAGCCATACCCGGACGAAACCTCGTAGAGGAAATTTGCCACGGCACCAAACAAATCGGTTTCGTTACCTCGCTTAGCGCGAAGCTCCATGGCGAAAAAGTTTATCTCCTGTTCATGATCATTCGCGGATTTTGCGATCTCTTTCAGTTTCCGCACCCTTTCGATAGTGTCTCTCGGGTAGACGTAAAAAAGTGGAAACATCGCTCCAGTGTGAAATGGCCGGAGCGCAATATTTAGCCCTTCTACCGTGTAACTCGGATTAAAAGCCGCGCCTCGAAAATCTGGCGGACGGGAAAACTTTGAACCATAAAATTCTGCCCCTTCGCTAAACACGCAATGCCGAAAGGACACATCTATCGCATTTCCCGCCTCACCAAGAAAATTGCAATCCACAAATTTTGTGGTTCTCGCAAATTTCGTTCGAGAGAAGGCCACATCATCTTTGAATTTCGAGGAAGCACATTCTAACTGTAGTTCTAGGCCATTGTTTTCAAATTTCGTTACCCCAAGAAATTCGCAGTTAACTATTGATATTTTGCTCTTCCCTGTACCACTAAAACGAAGGTGCGAATCCTGACCTACTTTTGTGTCGCAGATTCCAAGGCCCCGTGTGTCATTTCCGCTAACGTCCAAATCTCCGGCACAATCAACCGTTATAATAGTATCCGCAGACTGTTTTGGTATTTTAATAATTGCCGACCCATCAACTTTCCAAATCTCGAATAATGCCTTCTGAACACCATTTTCCAAAGTCAGAAATAAATCTCCACCAATTTTTCCGATAGAAACGTTAATCTTTTTCTGATCTTGGTTATTAGGACTAAACACAAAATTTCTGATTGTTTCCGTTTCCGAAAAATCAATATTTCCTATTAGTATACAATCTTTTTCTAAAACCAAGTCTCCATTTACTTTTATTTTTGAGAAGTCTGTACCATGAACAAATCTTCCGACCAATTTTGTTGATGGGATAAAAGGGAGCGATCTCAGAATTTTTATTGCACCTTCATTGCAATGTTCTGGCATTAGAACCAGATTGTTTCCTGAATTCTTTTCACACCAAGAAATGTAATCTTGAGGGGAAAGCCCCGATGCTCTTATCAAATCAGCGAATTGGATGTTTGCCATGAATCGACCTGTTGAAGGATTGTAATACTGGAGAACCATATCATAGCGGTTACAGTATATGAATTTTCAATCTTTCGTTGGTCTCTTTTTCAGTTTCATTCAGGCAAACAAGTTTGTCCCCGTTGCCGGTAGTTCACGACTAACGGACACACATTCTCATTATTTTGATGTGTTGGTGGCGAAACCTCAGCCGGTCAGCCGGCCACTGCGGAAATCGTCGACCGCCTGCATCAATTCATCCCGCGTGTTCATGACGAACGGGCCGTACCGGGCGACGGGTTCGGCGATGGGCTTGCCTTCGCCATAGATGAAGGCCGCGCCGTCCTGCCCGACCGTCAGCGTCAGGTCCCCGCCGCCGTTGAGTTCCGCCAGCGACGGGGCGGTCACCGTCACATCGCGCCCCAGGTTGTCCGTGCCGATGACGGCCCCTTCATAGACGGCGATGAAGGCATTGTGGTCCGCAGGCGCCGTCAGCGGGACGGTGGCACCCGCATCCGCGTCGATGCGGATCAGGCGGATCGGCGTGCGGGTCCGCGCCGGGCCGCTGGTGCCGTCATAGTCGCCCGCGATGGGGCGGACGGTGAACCCGTCCTTTGCCAGTTCGGGGATCGTGTCCGCCGTGATGTCCTGATAACCGGCGGGTGCCATCTTGTCGTGGGACGGCAGGTTCACCCACAGCTGAAACCCGCGCATGCGGCCTTCGATCTGTTCCGGCATTTCCGAATGGATGATCCCGCGCCCGGCGGTCATCCACTGCACATCGCCGGGGCCGATGATCCCTTCGCCGCCGGTCGAATCGCGGTGACGCAGGCGCCCGTCCAGCATCAGCGTCACGGTTTCGAACCCGCGGTGCGGATGGTCCGGGAAGCCGCCGATATAGGCGTCCGGGTCGTCATTGTCGAACCGGTCCAGCATCAGGAACGGGTCGATCATGTCGCATTGGGGCGTGCCGATCATGCGCGTCAGGCGCACGCCGTCCCCGTCGGAAGTTTCCATGCCCAGAATGGTGCGGGTGATGTGCATTGCCGTGTCGCCTTTGATTAATTCCCCGGGGTCATTGCCCCGTCATAATCCATGAATATAAGGTCCGGTCGGGCCGAAGCCAGCGCATTCAGGGGAAACGGACTGTTGCCGCCGCAGGATACAATCAACATCACTTTTCGATGCCCGCCCGAATGGGAAGACATCCTGCCGAAACCCGTGGCCGGACGCGACGCCCTGCCGGACTGGCTGAAGGCGATGCCGGCGACCGCCTTTTCCGGCGCGCTGGACCTAAACGTGCGCACGGTAAAGCAATGCCCGCCCTTCATCGATGCCATGGGCGGGGGCTGGGTCATGCCGCTTCTGTGCGATGTGACGGTGGGTGCCGGGCTGACATTCGAATGGGACTGGGACCTGCCGCCGGCGACGCTGGACCGGCTGACGCGGTCCCCCATCTCCACCCATGTGTCGGCACAGATCCAGGGCGCGCCGTTCGCCGAACCGGGCCTGTCCGCCATCAAGTTCAACAACGCCTGGACGATTGAGGTGCCGGACGGCTGGTCGGTTCTGGTGACGCACCCGGCGAACCGCGATGACCTGCCCTTCCGGACGCTGTCGGGCCTGGTCGATTGCGACGCGTTCAGCCACGGGTTCGTGCATTTCCCGGCGCTGTGGACCGACCCGGACTGGACCGGGACCCTGACGGCGGGAACGCCCGTCGCCCAGATCTGGCCCGTGCCGCGCGGCAGCACCGCCGCGTTTGAAACACTGACGGGCGACCACGCGGCAAAGGTCGAAGAAACGCTGGACCTGATCGGCGACGAACGCGGCGGATACCGCAAGAATTTCCGGGCCCGGCCCGACGGATAGGGGTCAGGCCGGCACCGCGTCTTCGGCATATTGCGCCAGGAATTCGGCCGAAGGCGGGATCGGTTTGATGACGTCGATCAGCACGCCGTTCGGGTCCTGCGTGATGAAGTGACGCTGGCCGAACGGTTCGTCCCGCAATGCCAGCAGGATCGGCAGGCCGCCCCGTTCCGCCATTTCATATTCGCGGTCCACGTCTTCCACTTCGAAATTCAGGATCAGGCCCGCCGTGCGCCCGCGCCCCGCCGCGGGGATCGTCTCGTGCGTGCCGTTCAGGATCGCCAGATTGACACTTTCATCCTCCGCCGATTGCAGATGGACGTACCAGTCCGCCTCGAACGCGGGGCGGAACCGGAAATGGTCCTGATAGAACCGCGACGTCCCTGTCACATCGTCGGTCAGGATCACGGGATAATATTGGGTGCAGCGCATGACTGATGTCCTTTCTCGCTTGCCGGGCTTCATAAATATACATACAGTTTGTATGTAAATGAACCATAAACATACAGGCTGCATGTATGCAACAGGAAAATCACCCCTCCCCTTCATCCTCGGACCCCACGCCCCGGCGGCGGTCCAATCGCGACCGGTCGGAAGAAACCCGCACCCGCCTGATAGACGCGGCGCGGGCGCTGTTTGTCGACCAGGGTTATGCGGAAACCGGCACGCCCGACATCGTCAAACGGGCGGATGTGACGCGCGGCGCGCTGTACCATCATTTCACGGACAAGGCGGACCTGTTCCGCGCGGTGGTGACACGCGAGGCCGAAGCCGTCGCCGCGGACATCGACGCATCCACCGGGGAGGAGGAGAACGTGATCGTCGCCCTGTCGAAAGGGGCGGAAGCCTACTTCACCGCGATGCGGCGGCCCGGTCGGTGCCGCCTGCTGCTGATCGACGGGCCGGCCGTTCTGGGACTGGACGAAATGGCGCGGATCGACCGGGAAACCGGCGGCGGCAGCCTGCGCGACGGCCTGGCGGCGGCGGCCGATATCCTGGACCGGCCGGACCTTCCCATCGACGCGCTGGCGGACACGCTTTCGGCCGCGTTCGACCGGGCGGCGCTGGCAATTGCCGACGGGGCCGACCCGGACCCGTATGTCCGCGCGACGCAGGCGATGCTGCTGGGGATCTTCGAATAGCCGGCGAAACCTCTAATTCCGCGGGTCCGGCAGGGTGAAGGCAACGGTCGTGCCTTCGCCCACCGCGCTGGTGATCCGGAAATCCCCTTCATGCAGGGTCACCAGCGAGCGCGCGATCGACAGGCCCAGACCCCAGCCTTCGTGCGCCCGGTGGGGGTCCGTCTCACCGCGGATGAAGGGTTCCAGCACATCATGCAGCCGGTCTGCGGGGATGCCCTTTCCGGTATCGATCACACGGATTTCGGTCGCGCCATCGACCGCCGATGCTTCGATCCGGATCGACCCGCCGGACGGCGTGTATTTCACCGAATTCGAAAGTAGGTTCAAAAGGACCTGCTGGACCGCGCGCCTGTCGCCGAACGCCTGCGGCAGTTGAACCGGAATGGCGGTCGTGATGGTCAGGCCCGACTCGTCCGCGCGATGCTTCAGCATGGCGACACAGTCGCCCACCGCGCCGGCCAGGTCGAACTTCTCCAGCGTCAGGGACTTCTTGCCTTCTTCGATTTCGGCGACATCCAGGATGTCTTCCACCAGCGACAGAAGCATTTTGCCACTGGAATGGATATAGCCGGCATATTCCCGATACACGCCTTTGCCGGGCGGGCCGAACATCCGTTGCTGGATCGCCTCGGAGAAGCCCAGGATCGCATTCAGCGGCGTGCGCAATTCATGACTCATCGCGGCCAGGAAACGGGATTTTGCCCGGTCCGCCTCCCGCGCCTCGCGAAGCGCCTCGTCCCGGGCACGTTCGGCGGCAACGCGTTCCGTCAGGTCCACGACGTTTACGGGAATGGCGGCGAATTCGGACGGGTCATTCGGAATTGGCATGGAAACGATGACGGACAAAACTGCCCCATCCAGCCGGTTATGTTCGGTTTCAACCGCCACCCGTTCGGCCCGGTCCCAGATCGCGCACAACTGTTCCACAAAAACGCGTCTGCCGTCGGGACCGAAGACGCGGCCGCGCGCGCGGATCAGCGCATCCTTTGAATCCGCACCATAGAGCAACAGGCAGGCCTGATTCATGTGGGAAATGGACACCTGGCGCGCCAGCTTTTCCTGTACCTCCGGGTTCTGACCCAGATAGACCCGAAGATCCCGGACACCGGACTTCCGGATCGTGTTCAGCGTGTCCAGGACGGCGCGGAAATCCGCGATCCAATACGCCCCGGTCGAACTTTCGAACAGGCGCTCAAACAGCGACTGGCTGTCCTGTTTTTCCCGCTCCAGCCGCTGACGCCGGTCCTCGCGCGCCAGAAGCAGCCCGCCGACGAAAATACCGGTAAAGATCGCACTGCCCCAGGGTACGATCATCCGCTTCATCAGATCCAGGCCGAACCAGAAATCCCCGACCAGAAGAAAGCCGGGCGCGGTTAACAGCACCGCCAGAAAGGCACCGATCGCCAGCCGGACCGCATCCGTCTTGTACCAGCGCATATAGTAAAGACCGCCACCGACTATCGCCGACAGGGTCAGCCCGAACACGCCCGCCAGCGCACCGGCGCCGCCAAGATAGGTCCTGTAAACGCCGGCCATCACACCGCCGATTACCGCGGCCCAGGGACCGCCGAAGGCCCCGCACAGCACGATGATGGCGTTCCGCTGGTCGACAATCACACCTTCGGCTACGGGAATTTTGACATACATGGACCCGATCGCGACCAGCCCGAAAAACAGTCCCAGGACCAGCTGGCGGCTGGCACTCTTCCAAGGTCTTAGCAGATCGATCAGATAGGAATAGCCGACAATCAGAACAACAAAGATGGAAATGTTGTTCAGCAGCAACAGGAAAACGTCGAAGTTCCCGCCCATGCGTTATAGCCCCGGCCTTTTCTATGCCAAGTTCCCACCTCGCCAAGGATGATACACAAGTATTGGAGCAAGTACCATGCGAGCAGCGTGCGACCTTTGGTCTGGCCCGCAGGCATTATGGCGCTAACCGCCCTCAAAAAGAGTAAGGCGGCCCTTCGAACGCCGGGTTCGTGCCTTCAGAACGGCGGGCTTCAGGGCCGGATCCGACCGAATCAGATCATTGGAAAGGCGGTCCGCGTCATCCAGCCTGCCGCATTCCAGAAGCGCGCGCAGCCACAAAAGGCGATCTTCCGCCCCCGCAGCACCGCCCCGGTCCAGCCGTGCCAGCAGCCTTTCGGCCGACGGCCATTCCCCCGTCTGAAAATGAAGCCGCGCGCGTTCCGCCGCCGCACCCGGATAGGCCGCGTCCGCCCGCAAGGCGCGGTCCAGCCAATAGGCCGCATCCGACGGCCGACCCGTGCGATTCAGGAAAATGGCATAGTTGAAAGCGGCCTGAGGACCGGCGCCCCTGGACGAAGCGACCTTCTTGAACAGACGGTCCGCCTTGTCTGAATCCCCGGACTGATACGCGGCGACGGCATCGCGCAATTGCGCGGCGATCCGGTCCGCCGCGACCATCACTCAGGTCTTACCGTGGCACTGTTTGAATTTCTTGCCGGACTGGCAGGGGCATGGCGCATTGCGCGGAATCTTGCCCCACGTTTCCGGATTGCCCGGATGCAGCCAGCGGTCGGTCGCGGCATGGTGCACAAAGCCCGGCGGTGCGTTTTCCGCCGTGATCGGCTGTGCCGACTGGCCCCCGGTTGCCGCGGGCGCCGCCTGCTGCTGCACGGGGCGGGCGGCCTGTTCGATGTCGGATTCCGCCGCGGGCTTCAGTTCCTGTTGTGCCATCTGTTCGCGCCGCCGGGCCATCGCGGCTTCGACGTCGGTACGCATTTCCACCTTTGCCAGAACCATCGTCACCTGGGTCCGAAGGCCGATCAGCATGGATTCGAACAGCGAGAACGCTTCCGACTTGTATTCGTTCAGCGGATCGCGCTGTGCAAAGGCCCGAAGGCCGATCCCCTGACGCAGATGGTCCAGCTGCAACAGGTGGTCCTTCCAGGCATTGTCCAGCAGTTGCAGAAGCAGACTGCGTTCGGCAATGCGCATCACATTCGCACCGTAGCGCGCCGCCTTTTCCGCCATCTTCTTGTCAATGGCGTCCGCGATCCGGTCGCGGAACTCGACATGGCCGACGCCTTCTTCCTTTGCCCAGTCATGGATCGGAAGGTCCAGACCGAACACCCGCAGGCATTCCTCATGCAGGGAATCCAGCGACCATTCTTCCGGCAGGGCTTTTTCCGGGATGCAACGGCCGACAATGTCTTCCACCGTTTCCTCGCGCATGTCGCGAACGGTTTCGCTGACATCCTCGTCGCCCATCAGTTCCTTGCGCTGTTCAAAGACGACCTTGCGCTGGTCGTTCATGACGTTGTCGTATTTGAGCAGCTGTTTGCGGATTTCGAAGTTCCGTGCCTCGACCTTCGACTGCGCCTTTTCCAGGGCCTTGTTGACCCAGGGGTGGATAATCGCCTCCCCTTCCTCAAGGCCCAGCTTCTGCAGGATGCCGTCCATGCGTTCGGACCCGAAAATACGCATCAGGTCGTCTTCCAGGCTGACGAAGAATTTCGATTCCCCGGGATCGCCCTGACGGCCGGACCGGCCCCGCAGCTGGTTGTCGATGCGACGGCTTTCGTGGCGTTCGGTACCCAGAACGAACAGTCCGCCCGATTCCAGGACCAGCTTCCGCTTTGCATCGATGTCCGCCTGGATTGCCTGGGCGCGCTTTTCGCGTTCGCCCTCATCCTCGACACCGTCCAGTTCCTTCGCCACGCGCAGTTCGAAATTGCCGCCCAGCTGAATATCGGTCCCGCGACCGGCCATGTTGGTCGCGATCGTCACCGCGCCCGGCACGCCCGCTTCGCCGATGATATAGGCTTCGCGTTCGTGTTGGCGGGCGTTCAGCACTTCGTGCTTGATGCCGTTCTTTTTCAGGTGCCGGGACAGCTGTTCCGACTTTTCGATCGACACCGTGCCGACCAGAACGGGCTGTTTCTTCTTGTTGCAGGCGATGATCTGCTGCAGCACCGCGTCGTCGCGTTCGGCGGACGTGCGATAGACCTCGTCATCATTGTCGATGCGGACCATCGGCTTGTTGGTCGGGATGTCGACCACTTCCAGCCCATAGATTTCCGCGAATTCCCCGGCTTCGGTCATGGCCGTGCCGGTCATGCCCGCCAGTTTGGGATACATGCGGAAATAGTTCTGGAACGTGATGGAGGCCAGGGTCTGGTTCTCCATCTGGATCGCGACCTTTTCCTTTGCTTCCAGCGCCTGGTGCAGCCCTTCGGAATAGCGCCGGCCTTCCATCATGCGGCCGGTGAACTCGTCGATGATGACGACCTTGCCGTCCTTGACGATATAGTCCTTGTCCCGGGTGAACAGCTTGTGGGCGCGCAGTGCCTGGTTCACGTGATGGACGACGGTGACGTTTTCGACATCGTACAGGCCGCCTTCGCCCAACAGGTCGGTCTTTTCGCGCAGCAGGACTTCGATGCGTTCTGTGCCCGCATCCGTCAGGGTCACCGCGCGCTGCTTTTCATCCTTTTCGAAATCGTCTTCCGTCAGAAGCGGGATGATCGCGTCGACCTTCATGTAGAGTTCGGACGAATCGTCGGTCGGACCGGAAATGATCAGCGGCGTGCGCGCTTCGTCGATCAGGATGGAATCGACCTCGTCGACGATGGCGTAGTTGGGTTCGCGCTGAACCATCTGTTCCAGGCGGAATTTCAGATTGTCCCGCAGATAGTCGAACCCGAATTCGTTGTTCGTCCCATAGGTGATGTCGGCCTTGTATGCCGCCTGGCGTTCGGCTTCGGCCACGCCGGGGACGATGACGCCCACCGTCAGCCCCAGAAACCGGTACAGCCGCCCCATCCATTCCGCATCGCGCCGGGCCAGATAATCGTTGACGGTGACGACATGCACCCCCTTGCCCGACAGCGCATTCAGATAGACCGGCAGCGTCGCGACCAGGGTTTTGCCCTCGCCGGTTTTCATTTCCGAAATCTTGCCCTGGTGCAGGACCATGCCGCCGACTAGCTGGACATCGAAATGGCGCATGCCTAGCGCGCGTTTCGCCCCTTCGCGGACAACGGCAAAGGCTTCTTCCAGGATATCGTCCTCGCTGGCGCCGCCCGCCAGCCGTTCGCGGAATTCGTCGGTCTTTGCCTGAAGCGCCGCGTCGTCCAAGGCTTCCAGCCCGGGTTCCAGCGCGCCGATGCGTTCCGCGCGTTTGTGCAAGTCCCGGACGATACGGTCGTTCGCCGAACCGAATACCGATTTAAGAATTCCGCCGAACATGAGTGTCGTGAACCTTTGATAGCATCGTGGAAAGACCGCCGCGGACCGGATCGCGTTCAGGAGGATGGAAAGCGCGGATCTGGTTCTGGTCCATGCCTTCGATCGCCCCGATTCCCGATCCGCCGCGAAGAATACCGGTTGTGGAGATAAGGGGCGATCCCGGCCCTGTCAACGAAGGCTTGGCGCGACACGGCCGCCCATGGCCGGATCCGGGCGGTTCCGCTTGAGATAGCAGCCAAGACATGTTTTCGTTCGCGCGAGAAATTTTCGGGGTCCCGACCGGGCCCCAACCGTACGATATTCAGGAAAGGTTCAAATCACATGGCGTCCATGTCTCACATTGTCCGCGGCGGAATTCTGGGGCTTGCATCCGCGGTCTGGCTGGCCTTGCCGGTCCCGCAGGCGCACGCGCAGACGGTCGCGATCGTGAACGGCACGGAACTGACCCAGGAAGACGTCGTGCGCCTGTTCCAGGGGCTGCGCCCGGAGGTACAGGCAAACGGCATGGAAGCGCTTTATCCGTTTCTGCTGGAAGAACTGATTGCCCGCGAAGTCCTGGTGTCCCAAGCCCGCGCCGAAGGGTTCGACCAGACGCCGGAAATGGCGGCACAGCTGGAAGCATTCCAGCAGGAAATGATCTACAACGCCTATGTCGTCGATCAGGCGGAAGGCCAGGTCAGCGATTCCGACGTTCAGGCGGCCTATGACGAACTGGTGGGCCAGATGCCGGAAGAAGAGGAAATCAACGTCAGCCACATTCTGGTCGAATCCCGCGAAGAGGCGGAAAGCGTGATCCAGCGCGTGACCGCTGGCGAGGTGTTTGCCGATCTGGCGCGCGAATTGTCCATCGACACCGGGTCGGGTGCGAATGGCGGGGCACTGGGCTGGTCGCGGCGCGGCATGTTCGTGCCGGAATTCGAAGAAGCGGCCTTTGCACTGTCGGCGAACACGTTCACCAGCGTGCCCGTACAAAGCGACTTCGGCTGGCATGTCATTCTGGTGTCGGAACGCCGCCAGATCGAACCGCCGCCGCTGGAAGAAGTCGCGGATCCGATCCGCCAGCGACTGGCCGAACAGGAAGCCCGCGGCGTTGTCGAAGCCGCCGTCGCCGGCGCGTCGGTGGAACGGTTCGACCTGAACGGTAACCCCCTGCCCGCGCAATAACCGGGCCCGGCCGCGGTGTCGCGGCGCATATTTGGAAAGGACATGCCAGCATGAGTACGTCGGTTTCCCCGCTTGCGCCAAAGCGGTTTCCGTCGTTGCCGGAAGTGGACGGCGTCCGCATCGGCGGGTTCGCAGCCGGGGTTAAATACCGCGGCCGGCCCGATCTGTTCATGGCCGAACTGGACCCGGGCACCGTGGTCGCGGGGACCCTGACGCGGTCGCTGACCCGGTCGTCGGCGGTCGACTGGTGCGCCGACGTGATCAAAAAGGGCAAGGCACGGGCGATCCTGGTAAATGCCGGGAATGCGAATGCCTTTACCGGCCGCGCGGGCCGCGAAGGAACCGAAGCCATGGCGGCGGCCGCGGCCGACGCCGTCGGCTGTCGGCGCAAGGAAGTCTTGGTCGCGTCGACCGGCGTCATCGGCGTGAAACTGCCGTCGGACCGGATTTCGAAGGCGGTGCCGAAACTGCACGCGGCGCTGAAACCGAATGCCTGGCCGCGCGCGGCAAAGGCGATCATGACGACCGACACCTTTGCCAAGGGCGCGGCTGCGACCTGCATGATCGGCGACACACCGGTCAAGGTCGTCGGCATCGCCAAAGGGTCCGGCATGATCGCGCCGGACATGGCGACCATGCTGTCCTTCGTCTTTACCGATGCCGCCATTCCGCAGCCGATCCTGCAGAAACTGCTGCGCAAGGCGACGGACAAAAGCTTCAATTCCATCACCGTCGACAGCGACACGTCGACCAGCGACACGCTGATTCTGGCGGCAACCGGAAAGGCGGGGAACAAACCGCCGAAGAAGTCTTCGGACAAGGCGCTGAAGGAGTTCCGGGCCGCGCTTCTGTCGGTCCTGACGGACCTGGCGCACCAGGTCGTGCGTGACGGCGAAGGGGCCCAGAAATTCATTACCATCGACGTCACCGGCGCGGTGTCGGACGGGTCGGCCCGGCGGATCGGCCTGTCGATCGCGAATTCGCCGCTGGTGAAAACGGCAATCGCGGGGGAAGACGCGAACTGGGGCCGCGTCGTCATGGCCGTGGGCAAGGCGGGCGAACGCGCCGACCGCGACAGCCTGACCGTATCGATGGGCGGCACGATCATCGCGGAAAAAGGCGAAGGCGTCAGCGACTATGACGAAGGACCCGTGGCCGAACATCTGAAAGGCCGCGACATACATATCGAAGTCGACCTGGGCCTCGGGACCGGTTCGGCCCGCGTTTGGACCTGTGATCTGACCCATGGCTATATCGACATCAATGCCGACTACCGGAGCTGACCGCCCGGTCCTGTTCGAATCGGAACGCCTGCGATTTCACCGCATCGACCCCGTCGACGCGGCAGAGGTCGATGCGACCTGTCAGGACTGGGAATCCGTGCGCTACACGTCCAGCATCCCGCACCCCTATCCGGCGGGGGAGGCGCTGCGCTTCATCGAAAGCGCGGTCGACAAATGGGATGCGGACACATTCTGGCTGATGGCGGCGCGGCGCAAATCGGACGGCATCTATGTCGGCCAATTGGGCCTGACGCCGGACCCGGACACGCATGGACAGGCGGAATTGAGCTATCTTCTGGCCCGGCCGGTCTGGGGACAGGGATACGGCACCGAAATGGCGCGCGCGGGCGTGCGCTATGGTTTCACGGTCCGGAACCTCAGCAACATTTTCGCGCGCGTGTTTCTGGAGAATGAGCCGTCGAACCGCCTGTGCCAGCGGATCGGCATGCGGTTCCGCCATGTCGGTGTCGTCGACGCCTTTGCCCGCGACCGGATGGTCGACGTGAACTTCTATGACCTTTCCCGGGCCGACTGGGACGCGGCGGAGGCCACCACCGGGGCCGCCGCCGGGGCCACCACCGGGGCCACCGGGGCCACCGGGGCTATTGGCGCATGAGCGGCTGCTGGGATGCGTCCGGCGGGCTTCTGGCCGAAGACCGGGACGTGCCGATCACGCTGGTCGTCGCGGTCGCGCTTCTGGACGCGGACAACCGGGTCCTGTTGGCCCGGCGCCCGGAAGGCAAGAAGATGGCGGGCCTGTGGGAATTTCCCGGCGGCAAGGTCGATGACGGGGAAACGCCGGAACGCGCGCTGATCCGGGAACTGGACGAGGAACTGGGCGTCGACACGCGCACAAGCTGTCTGGCGCCCATCGGCTTTGCCAGCCATGCCTATGACGATTTCCACCTTCTGATGCCGCTTTACGTCTGCCGCGTGTGGCAGGGAACGCCCGTCGCACGCGAAGGCCAGCAGCTGGCCTGGGTCCGCGCGGCGCGGCTGGGCGACTATGACATGCCGCCCGCGGACATACCCCTGGTTGCGCAATTGAGGGATTGGCTATAACTTTTCCGTGTAACGTTGTGGAAACGGGATGGGGGAAAGTTTCATGCGGATTGTTTCATGTGTCGTTGTGTTTATGGCCGGGCTGGTCCTGGCCGGGTGCCAGTCGGGACGAACGGACAGTGGCGGCACACCAATGACCATCGACGAACAGAATTCGACGATTCACAGCGCCGTCAGTTGGCTGCCGGAACCCATCGTTCGCTGGTCGGAGACATATACCTACAGCCTGCGCGACAACACCCACCCGATCGTGGATATCAAACTGGAGGGTACGCGGGGCTACTATGAAGGCCAATACATCCGCGAATATTACGAACTGTTCAGCAGGGGCACCGCGCAGCGAATTCAGGATGAGGCAGAATTTCGAAACTGGCTCAACAGAGTTGGCATCAGCGAAACCCTGATCGAAGAATTCGTGAAGGTCGGGAACCCCTATTCCAGGACCGGCGGCTGGTACGGACTTTTCGGTGGCGGTGATCAGCAAAACTGCGTCATCGCAAACGTCGGCGCGGGGCTGACGACATACGCCAGTCAGGGGGCGCCCAGCGGAATGCCGTATGATTCCATCTACCGGATACTGTATTGCGGAACCATGGAAGAGCGCGACCAGGTAATCGATTTCATCCTGTCGCCGCAGTCGGTCGAAGACCGCGCCGCCTTCCGGGCCTATGTCGATACCGTTCAGCAAGATGGATGATGCTGCCGGCAACTAGCCGATCAACCGGGCGATTTCCGCAATCGTTTTGCGGTCCAGACGGCGGATGCGCCTGGCCAGGCGGTTCGCCATTTCCGTCGCTTCCGCGCCAAGGCCCGTCGTGTCGATCGTGACCCGGGGCTGCGACAGGTTCGCCAGGTCCTTCAGTTCCTCCGCATCGTCCCAGATGATCCCGAAAAAGGCACAGATCTGGTCGATGCGCGCGGGCGTCGGCTTTGTCCGGCGGCCGGTTTCCAGTGCCGAAAGATAGGCCTGGCTGACGCCCATCGCATCCGCCAGTTCGACCAGCGTCACGCCGCGCTCCCGGCGCAATTCGCGCAGTTTTTCACCGAACGGCGTCGTCATCGAAGGGCCCTTTCCCGTTTCAGCAGCACATAGACCGCGCCGGTCCCGCCGTCGTTCGGACGGGCGTGGGTGAAGCTTAGAATCTGGTCGCGCACCGGGGCCATGTTCAGCCAGCGCGGCAGTTCGGTCTGAAGGATTCCCTTGCCCTTGCCGGTGACGATCAGGACACAGCGTTTGCCGGACGCCCGCGCGCCGGACACGAACCCGATGACGGCGCGGTGCGCTGCCTCCCGGCTCATCCCGTGCAGGTCCAGGCGCCCTTCGATTTCCATGCGCCCCTTTTTCAGGCGGTCCGCGGTGCGCCGGTCGACGCCGGGCGTGCAGCCATGGGCGAGTTCCGGCACCCCCGGCGGTTTCGGCAGCGGCGCCGGGTCCGGCAGGTCCGCCGGCATCAGCGTCGCCATTGTCCGGCGCGGGCGGGGCTTCTTCTGTTTTTCGGGCTTCTCTGGCTTGGCCGGCGTATCGGTCGCACCGCCGGGGCGGATCGTATCGCGGCGGACGGGCCGGGCGCTGGCCTTTACCGCCTGCCAGAGCGCATCGCCGTCATCGCCGCCTTTCTTCGCCATCGCCTTTGCTTCCGCCGGGTCAGGGGCCGGTCGCCGTCAGACCGCCGCCAGCGCCTCCTCCAGGTCCGCGATCAGGTCGTCCGTATCCTCGATCCCGACCGAAAGCCGGACCAGGCTGTCGGATATGCCAAGCTCCGCGCGGATGTCCGGCGGGATCGACGCGTGCGTCATGATCGCCGGATGTTCGATCAGGCTTTCCACCCCGCCCAGGCTTTCCGCCAGCGCGAACAGCTGCGTGCGTTCCAGGAACCGGCGGCTTTCGTCCAGCCCACCCTTCAGGATGGCGGTGACGATACCGCCATAGCCGCCCACCATCTGGCGTTTCGCCAGGTCGTGCTGCGGGTGGCTGGGAAGGCCGGGATAGATCACCTTTTCCACCTTGTCGTGGGCTTCCAGATATTGCGCGATGGCCAGCGCCCCGGCGCAATGCTGACGCAGGCGCACCGCCAGCGTCTTCAGGCCGCGCAGCGCCAGGAAACTGTCGAACGGGCCCAGGATGCTGCCGACCGCATTGTGCAGATAGGCCATGCGGTCCGCCAGGTCCCCGTCCTGTGCCAGGACCGCGATGCCGCCGACGATGTCCGAATGCCCGTTCAGGTATTTGGTCGCCGAATGCAGGACGATGTCGATCCCGTGGTCGATGGGCTGTTGCACGATGGGGGACGCGAACGTGTTGTCGCAGACGCTGATCAGCCCGTGCTTTTTGGCAAGGGCGGCAATCGCGCTCAGATCCACCAGCCGCAGGGTCGGGTTGGTCGGGCTTTCGACCCAGACCATTTTCGTGTTCGGCCTGATCGCCGCTTCCAGGTTGGCCGGGTCCGTCAGGTCCGTGAAGGTGATGTCCAGCCCGGCCGACCGCTTGCGCACATTTTCCATCAGCCGGTAGCTGCCGCCATACAGGTCGTCCATGGCCACCACATGATCGCCCGAATCCAGCAGTTCCAGAACCGTGCCCATGGCGGCCAGCCCGCTTGCGAACGCATAACCGCGCGCGCCGTTTTCCAGGTCCGCGACACAGCGTTCCAGCGCCATGCGCGTCGGGTTCTGGCTGCGGGAATATTCGTACCCCTTATGCTGGCCGGGGCTTTCCTGGACATAGGTCGACGTCGCATAGATCGGCGTCATGATCGCGCCGGTCGTCGGGTCCGGTTCCTGGCCCGCGTGAATCCCGCGGGTCGACAGCCCGTGTCTGTTGCGCCGTGTGTTTTCGCCCATGTCGTCACCTCCTGATCCTGTGCCCCGCAGATATCGGGGTGCCGGGCGGCAAGGGCAAGAAATTTTCAAGATTTCGGGCATATGTAAGCCATTGCTTGACAGGAATATTGTCAGCCATTACCTTACAAACATGATCGGATCGATCCGGCACAAGGGTCTGCGTGCCTATTGGAACAAGGGCCAGACGAAGGGACTGAATGCGGACTGGGTCGCAAGATGCCGCCGGATCATGATGGCCCTGAACGCCGCATCCGTACCAGAGGAAATGAATCTGCCGGGATACAGGTTCCACGCGCTGACCGGACGCATGGCGGGCCGCTATTCGGTACAACTGACCGGCAACTTCCGCGTCACCTTTGCCTGGGAAGACGATTGCGCGGTCGAAGTCGATATAGAGGATTATCACTGATGCTGGAAAAACATGCTTCCATCGCGCCGATGCATCCGGGCGAAATCCTGCGCGAGGATATTCTGCCCGCCCTGCCGCATTCCAAGTCGGCGGTCGCCAGGGCGCTCGGCATTTCGCGGCAGACACTCTACGACATTCTGAACGAACGCCAGCCGGTTACCGCCGAAATGGCGGTCCGGTTCGGAAAGGCGTTCGGCAACGGCGCGCGTTTCTGGGTCAACCTTCAACGCAATTACGACCTGGAACTGGCCGCGCACCGGGTCGATCTGGACTCCATCCAGGAACTGGCGGCCGGTTAGGGTTCAGGTCCGGTTCCCGAGACCGCCGGCACTCCGGACCGGGCCCAACATGACGAATAGGTAGGCGGCCAATGGCGCAGGAATGCACCTGATTCTGGCATTCAAGCTATTTTATCAATCCGGTTGAACTCGCAGAAGAATCGTTGAGTCCTTATCGACCGGCGGCCATCGCTGTCTTTTTGCGCACTCTGGAACCCTAGCGCCCAATTGAAGGGGGGCGCATAGGGCGTCTCAGAGCGGCGAGCTTCTACTCGCCAGCCACGATAGGAGCAATATCATGGCTAAGTGCAAGAGGACCGTTCGTCAGGTGCGTCAGGGCAAGAAGCCCGGCCCGAAGAACGTCTCGGTTAAAAGCCACAAGCGCTCGAAGCCGAGTAAGTGCTAACGGTTAATCCGTAGACTTATAGCGATGGTCGCCACCCATATGTTCCTCCGCGCTTTCCTTCTTGTGGGGATTCGGAGGCGTTTTCAACATTCGGCGTAGCGTCTCGTTCCGCTCTTCTTCATCTTAATTGGAGTCTGTAATGCCTACACCGGAACCGATCCATTCTGACGCCAACAAAGCTTTTGCTGAGCCTATTGGCACCTTTGTCTTTGCATTCGGGTACCTAGAGCACCAACTTGATGCCGCCATTGGCGCACTACTGCGGATCGAAAGCAGTCGTGAGTCGGACGCCATTACGGCGCAGATACAAAGCGTCGCTGCAAAGGCTAGATTGGTTCAGCAACTCGTTAAAATTCAAACCGAGAATTGCCAGCTTCGCGAAGAAGCCGAAAGGGTAGCGAAAGAGATTGCCAGAATAAACACCTACCGCAATCGACTCATCCATGGACCATGGAATGCATTTTTCCATGGCAATAGTGAGGAACCCTCTTGGCAAAAACTCTCCACAGACCCACAAAACTTCAAAACCAAGGCTTTCGGCGTGAAGATAAGCGATATAAAAAACAATACTTCGGCAGCGTACAAAGCGATGACCGACGTGGGAAACCTAGCATATGGATTGACTAAGGTCCCAATTGGCGGGCGCACTCCATAGTTCGATGGACTTTTACAGCCACCTCTCGAGACTTCGACTAATCTTCATTGAAATCCCAAAACCAGATTCCACCCGACATGACGAATAGACGACGTCCTACTTCCCGCGGCGGCGCATGTAGTTGATGAAATCGACCCGGGTGATCAGGCCATAGAACGTGTCGGCGTCCTTGACGATCGCGACCTTTTCCGCCCGGAACAGCGGCAAAAGCGCGTCGACCGGGTCGGACGGGGCGACGGTTTCCAGTTTGGTCACCATATGGTCGCCGACCGCTTCGTTGAACGCATCGTCGCTTTCGTGGACGGCCAGCATCAGGTCGCTTTCGTCCAGCAGGCCCGCGATATGCCCGTCCGTGTCCATGACCGGAATCTGGGACACGTCGAACATGCGCATGCGGCCATAGGCGGTCGCCAGCGTCTCGTTCGTCTTCAGCGTCACGACCTGGCCCTTGTCCGCGCGCCGCGTGACAAGGTCGCGCAGGTCGCCGTGTTCTTCCACGTCCAGAAGGCCGTTATCGACCATCCAGGCGTCGTTATAGACCTTTGCCAGGTATTTGTTGCCCGTGTCGCAGACGAAGCTGACCACCCGCTTCGGTTCCGTCTGTGCCCGGCACCATTTCAGCGCCGCGGCCAGAAGCGTGCCGGTCGATGACCCGCCCAGGATGCCTTCCGCCGCGACCAGGTCGCGGGCCGCGCCGAACGCTTCCTTGTCGGAGACATAGACCGCGTCGGCGATGACCGACAGGTCGCAATTGGGGGGAATGAAATCTTCCCCGATCCCTTCGACCAGCCAGGACCCGACCTCGTCCGGCATCCGGCCCGTCTTGACCGTGTCGCCGACGACGGACCCGTCCGGGTCCGCCAGGATCATTTTCAGGTTCGGCTGCACGTCCCGGAAAAAACGCCCGATGCCGCTGATCGTGCCGCCGGAACCGACGCCCGCGACAATCGCGTCCACGTCATGGTCCATCTGTTCCCAGATTTCGGGCGCGGTCGTGTCGATATGGGCCTGCGGGTTGGCCGGGTTCGCGAACTGGTTGATCCAGATGGAGTTCGGCGTTTCCGACTGAATGCGTTCGGCCATGTCCTGATAATATTCCGGGTGCCCCTTGCCGACGTCGGACCGGGTCATGATGACCTCTGCCCCCAGCGATTTCAGGTGGAAGATCTTATCCTGGCTCATCTTATCGGGGATGATGAGCACCATGCGGTACCCTTTCTGGGCCGCGACCAGCGCCAGACCCAGGCCGGTATTGCCCGCCGTCGCTTCGATGATCGTGCCGCCAGGCTTGATCTTGCCGTCGCGTTCGGCGGCTTCGATCATGGCAAGGCCGATCCGGTCCTTGATCGACCCGCCGGGGTTCTGGCTTTCCAGCTTCAGGAACAGTTCGCACGGACCGGTGTCCAGTTTGGTTACCTTTATCATCGGCGTGTTGCCGATCATGCTGAGAACGCCGGTATAGGGTTTGCTGAGCGTCATGCGCGGCCTCTCTCTCCGGTTCGCGATGGCTGGCGGGCGGATCGTTTCAGGACAGATAGCGGCTTTACCGGCCGGATTCCAGCCCCGGCGCGGCGAAGTTTCTAGTCCGTCAGGGCATCGGCGCGGATTCCCGCGCGTTCCAGGTGGACCGGCAGGACGCGGCCATAGATCTGTTTCGTGCGGTGGGGTTGGCCGACCATGCCGTCGATTCGCGCCCAGGACGGAATGGCCACATGCCGGGGGCGCGTGCCGCCGACCCGGGTCACGCGGTGCAATGTGTACCGGCCCAGGAAAAGCTGCATGTCGCCGGGGCGCAGTTCCAGGGTGCGGACCGGCCCGCGGTCGCCCGCCATGACCGCGCCGACCGCGTCATAGCATTCGTCGGCGGCGGTGCGGATGTTCGGCGCATATTCGAAAATGCCGCCTTCTTCCGACGGCTGGACCATGAAGGTGACGGTGAATTCGTTCGTATCGAAATGCCAGGGGAACTGGTCGCCGTGCCGCATGGTGTTGAACGGCATGCAGGCCAGCGGGTCCGCATAGCGATAAAGCGGGTCGATGTCGAACGCGTCCGACAGGAACGCCGTCAGCACCGGCCAGTCGTAAAGCGCCCACAGGTCGCAGTCCGGTGCAATCAGGTCGGTGCAGACGAACCCGTTCGTGCGGTCCTGAAACCGGTTGACCGGATGGTCCGCGCCCAGGTCCGGTTTCGCTTCGGAAAAATAGGGGTTGTGGGTCTGGTGCGTGCGGTGTGCCCGGTCCTGAAGCCGGTCCGCTTCGGCCGCGATGCGCGACACCGCACCGGTGGACAGAAACGCCGGAAGGTGACAGCACCCGTCGTCCGCCAGTTCCGCCCGGCAATGGGCGACCAGGTCGCGATAGGCGGCGGTTCCCGGCCGGTCGATCGGGTATCGCGACAGGTCCGCCGCAGCGCGGGCACGTTCTTCCACCTGGTCGTTCTTACGCATGGTTTCCTCCACACCGGTCCGGCCCGTTCAGGGTGTTTCGACTGTGCCGCAAATTCCTTGCACGGGGAATCGGATTTCTTTTATCGTCAAAATCGAAAAAACAAATGCAAGCAGCGGTTTGGGCCATGAACATCGATCATATGCGGGCCTTTCTTGAAGTCGCGGCCACCGGCAGCTTTCAGCTGGCGGCGTCGCGCCTGAACGTCACGCAATCGACGATTTCCGCGCGCATCCGCGTGCTGGAGGACCGCCTGGACCGGCCGCTGTTCAACCGCCGGCGCACCGGCGCGGAACTGACCATGGCGGGCCATCATTTCCACCGTTATGCGCTGACGGCGGTGCGCGCGTGGGAACAGGCGCGCCATGAAATCGCGCTGCCGGAATCCCTGTCCTATGTCATCGGGATTGGGGTCCACCATACGCTGTGGGACCGCATCGCCTTTGACTGGATCGAACGCATTCAGGCGCGCGCGCCGGACCTGGCGATCCGCACGACGGTCGAATTTTCGGACGCGCTGACCCGGCTTGTCTGCGACGGGCTGCTGGATGTCGCGGCCATCTATGTCCCGCAACAGCGGCCGAACCTGATCGTCGAAAAGCTGATGGAAGACGACCTGATCATGGTGTCGGGCACCAGGGACCGGTCCGCCAGCACGGACTGGGAAAAAGACTATATCTTCGTCGACTGGGGCGACGATTTCGCGAACGAACACAGCCTGGCCTTTACCGAACGGCTGGCACCGAAGCTGAAGATCGACCATCCCGCCCTGGCGCTCACATTCGTGCGCCAGCGCGGTGCCACCGCATACCTGTTGGAAAGCGCGGTCCGGCCCTATCTGGAATCGGGGGAAATCTTCCGGGTAAAGGGCGCGCCGCAGTTCCGCCGTCCGACCTATCTGGCCTATCCCGACAACCCGATTGACGCCGAACGCCTGCAGCTTGCGCTGGACGAGTTGAAAGCCATCGTCAACGGCCCCGACGCCGGTACCCGGACCGCCCCCTAGCCGCAGAAGGGGCGGATTTCGTTGCCGATGCGCCGCATGTCGCGGCTGTCGCGCGTCGCGGGGTTGGCGCTGTCGCCGTCGGCGATGCGAAAGGCGGTCATGTCGTTCGGCATGAAATTGACCACGTTGCCGCCGCGGCCCAGCCCGGTCGGGATATAGACCAGACAGCGTTCCGACGACCGGTAGGGAATGCGCCAGAACCCGAAATGATAATATCCCTCGCCATCCGGCCAGGACTGCCCGGTCAGTCGGCCGACGCCGCGTTCGGTGGACAGCGCGTCGCGGATCAGCCGCGCCGCCAGCGGCGTGCGGTGGCGCAGGCTTTGCGCCCGGCGCAGCAGGATCGAAAGCCGCACCACCTCCCCCGTGGTGGCAAGCAGCCCTTCGGCGAGGTCGGGCACCCGGTCGGCGACCGTTTCCCCGTCGGTCATGCGCATTTGCAGGCGCGGGATGCCAATCGTCGTGAAGATATTCTGTTGCAGCGCGGTCCTGAGCGACCGGTCCGGGCCATAGAACCGTTTGGCCAGCCGGTCCAGGCTGAGCGCAAGTCCGAAGGAATCGGCGAACCGGTGGCGAAACACCTGTCCCGGCCCCCAGGAATAGAAGGGAAAGCGCAAGGCGACATCCAGCTTTTCGGGGATCGTCCGGGCGCGGCGGATTTCAAGGGCCGTCGCATCGGCGTCCGCGGCGACGAATGTCGGAACGCGGGTCGGCTCCGCCTCCCCCAGGCCGGAAGCCATGTTGATCAGGTTGATCATGCGCACATCGCGCCAGCCGCGATGACCGGCCAGTTCCGGGACCTGGGACCCAACGGTCTGGCTCAGAACGTCGATACCGAAATGTTCCGCGAAATGGGCAAGCGCCACCGCCGCCAGCAGCGGATAGGTCAGCCCATGGATTGCATGGCGCATCTGGCGGCAGAACGGGTAAGGCCCGTGCCGGGTGGGACAACCGCGAAGATAGACCACCTCGTCCACGATGATACCGCTTGCCGAAATCGACCCGGCATCCCCCAGCGCACCGTCAAAACCGCTGAATTCCCTATCGAAGCGGGTTTCCAGCTGATCCCAGTTCCGGTAGGCGGGACCGCTTGCCAGCCTTTCCCGGAAGGCTTCGATCCGGGCTTCCGCCTGCGGCAGGCTGACGGATACGAATGACAGCGGCACCCGTCCCCAGGCATTCGCCTCTCGCCGGGGGGCCGTTTCCTGCGAAAACTGGACAAAGCCGTTGGAAATCGGACGTCCATCCCCGTAAAGGAAGGTCAGAAGGCCGTTGCGGACATCGCCGCTGGCGCTGTCGATCAGGCTGACCGGGACCAGGGCGCGGCTGCGCCCGCGGTCGGCCACTTCGCGCCAGACACGCCCGACCCCCGGTATCAGATGCGCCGGGCGGCGCCGGTCGACCACGATCCCTTCGCCCAGCGGGACCGGAACCAGCCGGTCGCCATGGACCGTTATGCCGATCGTGAAGTCGGGCATGGCGATTTCCGCGGGCGCATCCGGCCCGATCCGTTCCAGCGACAGCGGAACGGCGGTGAAGGTCAGCTCTCCGCGAATGTTTTCGCCGGGAAAGACCTGTCCCCCCGGCAGGAAGGCCGCCAGATCCAGCGGCGCACCGGCAACCGGGCCCGGTCCCTGCAGAACCTCCCCCGTCAGGGCGCTTCTGCTTTCCGGCCATTCATAGGCAAAGATAACGGCCGCGCTGTCCATATCGCTTGCCGGCGACATCTGCTGCCCCTGGGCGTGGGCCTGGAACGAAAAGATGATTCCGGCCGCCAGCGTCAGGAACCCGGACAGGGCCGACCGGCCATGGACACGATGCCGGGACCGGGGGCGCGGGTGCGGCATCATGCAGCGCAACATATGGTTAACCCCGCTTGCATGTTGGAATACCTGCAAATTTAGGCAGAAATTCATGGATTTGCCCAATATTTGTGCGTTGCAACAAAGCAAAACTCCTTGAATTCAATCGATAATGCTGCCAGATTTTGCATTGCAGCATGATAGCCTGTTGTGCTGCGGCCGCTCTTCGGCTCTCGATGCGCCAGCCGCGTCGACAGATACGCAAGAGCCGCCAGTCTAAGGCGTTTCCTCCCTAAACTTGGGCCGCGCTCTTCAGCGCGGTCCTTTTTTCTGTGCGGTCAGGACAGCGCCGGGATCAGCCGGTTGTCGAGTAAACGACCCAGTGGCCCGCATCCGTCAGGCACGCCGTCTCGCTGCCCGAAACCTCCTGCCCGTCGACGCTGATGGCGGCGTCGTATTCGCGGCAGATGCGGCCCTGCGAATCCAGGAACGTCCGGCGCGGCGTGATGCTGCCGTGGGTGCCGGTGTTCGTGTTTTGCCAGGTGCTGGTTTCGCCCGTGGTTCCGGCCGACAGGGTGTTGTAGGCGGTTTCCTGCATCGACGTCCGGTCATAGCGCGTCAGCTGCTGTGCCAGAAGCTGGCCGCCATAAGCACCGGCCGCGCCAAGGCCCAACGCGAATAGGATCCGCGTATCGTCCGTTCCGAAGAATTCATAGCCGATCAGCCCGCCGATGACCGCGCCGCCGACCGTCGCGATGGCGATCTGGTCTTCGCGGGACATTTCCCCGCCGGCGCCGGGTGTCACGCAACCCGCGGACGAAACCGTCAGGGCCGCGGCCAGCGACAGGGAAACCGCCCGCCGGCGCAGGGTCGATGCCGGTTTTCTGGAAACTGCGCCGTCCGTCCCGTTCGCGGAACCCGCGCGCAAATTACTTGCCGGATGTCTCATACCGTTTTCTCCCGGTTAGGCATTATGCAGCCCATTCTGGAATGCCGTAAGCGGGCATTCTTTTACCAGAAACCCTAACCGCGCGCTACTGCTAGATTTTCCGCCTTTGCGCGCCCGTCGTTCGGGACGTCCGCATGGGTCACCGGCAGGACCCGGTTCGGGTCGGGAACCAGCATCTGCAACGGGCTGTCGCCCAGCGCGATATCGACGGGGGCAATGCCGATCGTATCGCCGTCGGACTGGATCGGCTGACCAGCGGGGCCGTCGATGCGCACCTGATGCGCCTTCAGGATACGCACGCCGCTTTGCCGTGAAATCCGGTTCATGACCAGCGCCAGACCATACCCCAGCAGGCCAAGCCGCCCGGTTTCCGGCACCAGAACGACCCGCACCGCCATTTCCCCCAACCGCGCGTCCGGCGCGATGACGAAAGGCCCGGCATAATGGCTGGCGTGGGTAACGATCACCAGACCCGCGCGATAGGCAACGCCATCGACCGTCACGTCGATTCCGGTCTGCGTCCCGGCGAAGATTTCCCGCAGGGCCGCGACGACATAGGCGAATTTGCCCGTCAGCCGCTTCAGGCGGCTTCCGACGCGGGCGACGACCCGCGCATCCGCCCCGGCGCTGACCATCAGAAGGAACCCGCGCCCGTCCACCATGGCGGGGCGAACCTCCACCACATGGCCTTCCGACGGCAGGGCCGCTGCGTGGCGCATGCCAAGCCCCATGCCCAGTTCGAACGTCAGGACATTCGCCGTGCCCAAGGGCGCGATCGCCATGGGAATGGGCCGCCCGATCAGGCCGTTCGCCACTTCGTTGATCGTCCCGTCGCCGCCCGCCGCGACGACGACATCGACCGACCCGATGGGGATCGACCGCGCAATTTCGGTCGCGTGTCCGGCGAATTCCGTCTTGCGCAGCAGAACCTCATGCCCGCGCCCGCGCAGATGCTTCAGGAAACGGCGCAGGCGGCCGCGCTGAAAGAAGCCCGCGACGGGATTGTAGATTACCGCCACACGCTTGCGAATCGGGGGGGACACCGTTTTGGAATCAGACACGGAATTAAGACCTCAAACACCCTAAAATACCGCAAGAAACCCCGATAGGTTTCGTTTCCATGTCTCAAATATTAAACTTAGGTGAAGGTCAAGTATAAACCGGCCTTTTACTTATTTCTTTCATATTTCGACCGTATCCACTGCTGAAAAGGAACGCCCCTGTCTTGGGGTTTCTGAAAGGCGGTGAATGCCATGCACGGAATACGTGGAACAAGCCGGTATCGCACGGTCTGGATTTCGGACACGCACCTGGGCACGCGCGGGTGTCAGGCCGAGTTCCTTCTGGACTTCCTGCGGCATACCGAATGCGAAACCCTGTATCTGGTGGGCGACATCATCGACGGCTGGCGCCTGAAACGGTCCTGGTACTGGACGGAAACACAGAACGAGGTGGTCCAGGAGGTCCTGAAGAAGTCCCGCCGCGGATGTCAGGTAATCTATGTCCCCGGCAACCATGACGAAGTCCTGCGCGACTATACCGAACTCTTCTTCGGCGGCGTCTTGGTCAAGGAAGAGGCGATCCACAAGGGCGCCGACGGCCGACGCTATCTGGTGATCCACGGCGACAAGTTCGATTCCGTCGTGCGCTATGCCAAATGGCTCGCCCTTCTGGGGGACTGGGCCTACACGGTGCTGCTCAGCACGAATACCTATGTCAACATGGTGCGGCGCTGGCTGAAACTGCCCTATTGGTCGCTGTCGGCCTATCTGAAGCACAAGGTGAAGAACGCGGTGGAATTCATCAGCCATTACGAAGACGCCGTCGTTCAGGAAGCCCGCAGGCGCGGCGTCGACGGCGTCGTTTGCGGCCATATCCACCATGCGGAAATGCGTGAAATCGACGGCGTCCTGTACTGCAATGACGGCGACTGGGTCGAAAGCTGTACCGCGCTGGTGGAACGGGCCGACGGGTCGCTGGAAATCGTGCGCTGGACCGAAGTCGCCGAACAGGTGTCCCAGATCGACCCGAAGCGCCTGCCGGCGAAGGCATCCGCATGACGGAACCGCGCACAAAGGAATCGTTGTCCCCGCAACTGGCCGACATTCCGGGCGGCCGTCTTGTCATCGTCAGCGACGCCTGGTTCCCGCAGATCAACGGCGTGGTCCGGACCCTGGACCGCACCCGCGCGGAACTGACCAATCTGGGTGTCGACGTGCATGTCATCGGGCCGGACCGGTTTTTCACCATTCCCTGTCCGACCTATCCGGAAATCCGCCTGGCGGTGACCGCGAAATGGCGCCTGCCGCGCATTATGGACGAATTGATGCCCGCCGCGGTCCATATTGCGACCGAAGGGCCGTTGGGGTCCGCCGCGCGCAGTTACTGCAAGAAGCGAAAGCATCCGTTTTCCACCAGCTTCCACACGCGGTTCCCGGAATATATCCATGCCAGGTGCCGGCTTCCGACGGGAATTACCTATGCCTGGATGCGCCGTTTCCACGGCGATGCGGAAGTCACCATGGTGACGACCCCGACCATGCGCGACGATCTGGCGGGACGCGGCTTCCGGCACCTGGAAATCTGGTCGCGGGGTGTGGACCTGGACCTGTTCCGGCCGCGCCCGAAGGACATTCTGGACTTCCCGCGCCCGATTTTCATGAATGTCGGCCGCGTCGCGGTGGAAAAGAATATCGGCGCGTTTCTGGACCTGCCGCTGCCCGGTACGAAGGTGGTGGTGGGCGGCGGCCCGCAATTGGACGAATTGAAGGCCGCCTATCCGAACGTGAAGTTCCTGGGCCCCAAGACGGGGGAGGACCTGGCCGCCCATTACGCCGCCGCCGACGTCTTCGTGTTTCCCAGCAAGACCGATACGTTCGGGCTGGTCCTGCTGGAAGCATTGGCCAGCGGCGTGCCGGTCGCGGCCCTGCCGGTGCCGGGCCCGGTCGACGTCATAGGCGACGCGCCCTGCGGCGTTCTAAACCATGATCTGAAGGAAGCGGCGCTGAAGGCACTGGAAATAGACCCGAAACTGTGCCGCCAGCATGCCGAAAGCTTTTCCTGGCAGGCCTGCACCGACCAGTTCGTGCGCAACCTGTCCCCGGTTCTGGACCGGAACGGAACGGTGTCCAGCGCGGCGTGACCCGCCCCTACTGCGTTACCTGATAGGAAAGCGGGATCAGCGCCATGCGCGACAGGTCCATATCCGACAGCGCCTGAAAGAAAGCGGTGCCGTCAATGGCAGCATCCGCCGTTTCCGCGGCCGATGCCCCGATCGCGCCCCCCAGGTTTGAAAAATCTATGGGGGTAGTGCTGGTCAGGACCAGAAACATCTCGTGATCTTCCGGGTTGGGGGCACTCGCCGTACCCGGCAGCGGTGCGCTGGCCAGTTGCCGGTTTTCAGATGCGTGCGGCAGGCGCAGGCTTTCGCCGGCCCCCATGGTGAACTGCGCCTGATTTCCGGCGGGATAAACGCGCGCGACGCGGTTCAGCGCATCCCATGAGAAGACGCCGACATAGGTGCGGGCATCCGCGTCCAGTTCCAGGCGCATGAATTCCCCGGTGCGGTAGACGGATTGTTCCAGGCGCGCGCGGACCGACGGGCGGATGACGCTGCCCAGCGGCCGCACACGGGCTTCCAGCCGCACCGCGACCCGTTCGCCCGACCCCTGGGGGGACACCGCTTCGAAGCTTTCGTCATAGGGAATCGCGTGCGTCAGCGTGTTCGCCAGAAGGGACGCCGCATCTGCTTCCGTCACAACCTCATGAATTGTCGGGTCGCCCCGACCCAGCGCCTGGGCGACGACGCGCGCACGGGCCAGATTCCGGGCCGCGCGCAGGGCCGACGCCCGATCCAGACGGGAGGAGACGACGGCTTCCCCCACGGCGGTGAAAAAGCCGCCGTCCGGTTCCGACCCCATCAGTTCGCCATCCATGACGCTGGCGGGGTCGATTTCCGCCCCGCCCAGTGCCACGGTCCGGTCGCCATGACGCAATTCGACCAGCAGGCTGAGCCGTTCCGGTCCGACATGCCACAGGACACCATGAACGGTATAGGCGGGGCGTTCCGGCAGCACCGCATCGTCATAGCCCAGCTGGGCGCGGGCGCGCGCCTCGCTGTAATCGGTCCGTGCGCGACGGTCGAAACGGCCGGACAGTTCCAGCACCAGCCGGTTCGACAGAAGCGTCCCGAAATCCGTCTGGTTGCCCGCGCGCTGGTCGATGACGACCGCATGGCCGATGCCGCCCGGCACTTCCACGGCCCGGTCGATCTGGTTCGCGATATCGGTGACCGCCAGGGGCCAGTCCTGTCCCCGGCCGATTTCATCCAGCGGGAATTCGCCCCTGCCGTGGCCGACGATGGTTGTGGTCGCAAGTGTGACCGCTGCACACGACACGGCCAACCCCCCTTCCCGCGGGGAGGTGGTGCAGATCACCTCCACATCGGCGCGCGCGGCTTCCAGGCGTGCGGCCATGTCGCCGCAGGTATAGAATTCCTCACACGACTGATAGACCTCATCCAGCCGTTCGCGGGACAGGACCGTGTGCCGCCCGCCGGATTCGCCGTAAAGCCCTTCCAGGATTTCCTCATACAGGCCGCGCGCGACGGTTTCCGTCAGGTTGCTGTCCGGCCCCCGCAGCGGCCTGAGCGCGATGCGCGTGCCGTCGGGGATGGTCTGCAGGACAGCCGCTGCGATTTCGTCTTCCGGGTCGGCGGGAACGGCGGCATCCTGCGCCATGGCAAGGGCGGGCGCGAACATACAGGCGATGCCCATCGCCCGTACCGCCTTTCCGCCTGTAAGCCATTCCATCATCGACAATTTCCAATCACCTGCCATCGCCCCGGGGAAGCGTAGGTAGCGCCCGCGGTCCCGTCAATCGGACGCGCCGGCCGGACCCGTTCCGTCGGCCCGGCCAATGCGCGGTCAATTCGTATAATCGCCCGTCAGATACCCGCCGCCGGACGCAAGCCCCAGGTCCGGGATTGTCGCGATCAGGCGCCGGGCCACATCGTCCGCCATGGATTCCGGCAGATCCCGGTCCGATTCCATGGATGTCGCTTCGAAGATGCCGATGACCGCGCCGATGGGCGACAGCGGCAGCCCGCCGTCCGACCGGGCGGTCACGTGACGCGCACGCCACAAATAATCTTCCCCCGACGCATCGGTGATCTGGGCGTCGATCCCGACCGTTTTTCGCGTCCACACGACGGCATAGATGCTGGCGTCCTGCCACGGGCGGAACTCCAGGAAATGCCGGCAGCGGGTGCGGCGCGTGTAATAGGCGCGGTCGTCCGGGTTGGTCAGGTTGACCAGCATGCGGTCTTCGATCTGAAGCCGTTCGGTACCGCCGATGACGCGGGAAAACCGGTCGCGGGCATAACGCACCATCGCGGCTTCCAACACGTCGGCCCCGGCAAACAGCGCACCGTCCTCATCCGCCATCGGCAGGACGGTCACACAATCCGGCAGGTGAAGGTAATAGGCTTCGGTCAGGTCGACTTCCACTTCGCGGCGCAGGTCCGGCGGTGTTTCGCCGCCCGCGCCATAGGTTGTCGTCTGCTGGCCGGTGCTGACACAGGCACCAAGACCCAGCGCCGCCAGCACCATCAACGTTGCGCGGGAAAACAGCGTCGGCATTTCTATACCTCCCTGCAGGATTCGATCGGCGCAACCGTGACCCGGCCGTCGATCGGTTGCCCGTTCTGGCGGATATCCACGATGGAAAGCCCGCGCGACGACCATTCATAGCGGGCATCAACCTGTGCCCCGCCGCCCAGGCCGCCGTCGATCAGTTCCGACAGCCCGCCCAGAAGCAGCGCATCGGCACGGCGCGGGAACAGGCGCACCACCTGGGCCGACCCGTGGGTCAGACCGTGGCGGCTGTGGATCCGGCCAAGGACGGCGTTTTCCAGGGACGGGATATCCCCTTCGGCGGCGCGCACGAAGCCGCTGTAGCGGCTGGTGTCGGCCATGACGGGCTGACCGGACGCACCGGATTCGAAATACAGGCCGCCTTCGCGGTTCATCAGCACGGTTTCCATGCCATAGCATTGGGTCAGGACAGAATAGAGCCGTTCGCGCGCCGACGCCGACGACGGCCAGGCGATCCGCACGGACGGGCCGGACCCGGTTTCCATCAGCCGCAGCAGGGCGCGACCCTGGCGTTCCGTCGCCCGGGATTCCGGCGCATTGGCGGCGACCTGAACTTCCCGCTGGGAGGGGGCGGAATCCGTGGTCGGTGCCGGGTCGGGTGCGGCCGCGCCCTGTTCATAGGGGTCGGGCTGCGGTTCCGAATTGTCCGGCTGTGCAACGGATTCCGGCAGAGGGTCCAGTTCCGGCATCGGCGGCAAGGGTTCGCGCTGGCGCAGGCGTTCCAGGAGTTCTTCGGGCGATTCCTGCAGTTCCTGAACCGGTGCGTCTGCGGCAGGCGTTTCTATAGCGGGCGCTTCGGCGACCTGAACCAGTTCCGGCGCCGGTTGGGGCGCGGGGTCGGGGATCGGGTCCAGTTCGGTCAGGTCCGGCAGGGGCCCCTGTGCGCGCAGCCGTTCCAGCAACGCTTCGGGGGACTGCTGAACCGGCTCCGGGACGGCGGCCGCAACCTGGACCGGGGTGGCCTGCATCGGAGTCACGTCGACCGGTTCCCGGTCCTGCGATTCGGCCGGTTGTTCGGCGCGAAGGCGGGCCAGCAATTCTTCCGGGGTCTGACGCGGGGCTTCTGCCAGTTCGACCGGCGGCATAGGGTCGACCGGCGGCATAGGGTCAACCGGGGGGGCGGTGTCCTGTGCCGCCTGAACCGGCTGTTCGGCCCGCAGGCGTTCCAGCAGCTGTTCCGGCGTCTCCCGGATTTCATGATTGGCGGATTCGCGCGGCTGCATCGGGGTGACCGTATGGGTCGGCTGCGCCGCCGCAACGTTAGGTTCCGCCGGCGGCGTTTCCGCCGACTGTGCGGTTTCGACCTCTTCTTCCTGCGATTCGGTTTCGCCCGCCTCTTCCTCCGGCGGGTTCTCGAACTCCTCCGGCAGGGGGGGCGGGGATGGCAGGGCCACGGTAACTGGCATCTGCGGGGGTTCCGGGGCGATCTCCTCCGCCTGTTGGGGCGGGCGGGGCGGTTCCGGCGGCGGGTGTGCGTCGTCCGACGGGTCGCTGACGACCGACCAGGCCAGCAGCAGCGCCGTGATCAGCATCAGCCCGGTCGCGGCGCGGTCTGCAAGTTTCTTTCGGACGGCCATTGTCGTTGCCTTTCAGCGGCTCTTTCACCGACCGGGGCGGAATGCCCGATCAGTCGATCGTGTGTTCCAGGAAAAACAGCTCCATATCCTCGATCATCCGGTCCAGGTCGCGGACCCGTTCGGACGGCGACATCATCGCCTGACCTGACGCCAGCTGGACGCTGTCGGTGTTCTGGAAACCAAGCGCGAGGTCCAGTGGATCCGGCGTGCGCGGTGCCGACGCCTGAGCGCCCGCGGACGACAGGACGGATGCGTTCGGGTCGACCGACACGCGCGGCAGGGCGGCGACGCTTTCCGCCTCCCCCAGGTCCGGCAGCGGTTCCAGCGTCACGCGTTGGGTTTCGGCAGCGGCCTGGGGAATGTCTTCCGCCGGCGGTGGCGCAATCACGCCCGCATTCGGGTCATAGCTGGTGACCGGCGGTTCAACGACCGGGGCCTCGGTTACCGCGACGCGGGTTTCCACGGCCGGAGCCTGGGGTTCGGCGGCGGCTTCGACCACCGGTGCGGGGGTTTCGCGCACCGGTTCGGCTGAGACCGGCGCCGGAAGTTCGGCGATTTCCCGTGCCTGTTCGGCGGGTTCGGCGGGTTCGGCGGGATCAGCAGCCACTTCTTCCGTGGCGGCGGTCGCAATTTCCGGGTCAGCTTCGGCGACGGGCGCGGGTTCGACCGCCGTTTCGACCGCCGGTGTTTCCGCGACATCGGCCGCAGGTGCCGTTTCTGCCGGGGTAGAATCAACCGGGACGGAAATGGCGGGTGCGGCCGCTTCGGTGTCGTCGCCCAGGAAGGGAATGTCGATCCGGCCTTCGGCGGCGAAAAGATAGCCCAGCGAGGCAAGGACGACGGCGTTGAACAGAAGATGTTTCATCACTCAAAAATCCTTTTTAAAGATCCGTCCGCCACACCGTGCCCCATGTTCTGCGGGGCGGGCCGTCAGGCGGCGGGTTCGTCGACGAAGACCGCGTCTTCGACTGTGTCGCGGGCCGGTTCGACCGTGGGTTCCAGGACTTCGATCCGGTCTTCCACCGCCTGATGGGTCAGCAGCAGCAGTGCGCGCAGCCCCGTCGACAGCGGCAGTCCGATGACAGACGTCAGAAAGGCCAGGCTGAACTGTTCGGTCAGCGTGCCGATCACGCCCTGCACCGTTTCCGGCGTCAGTTCCGTATGCGCCAGCGTGCCGATGCCGATGCTGATCCCCAACAGGGTGAAGGTCAGTGCCAGCGTGGCGATGGACGAAGACGCATGCAGGCCCGCTTCCAGCCAGAAGTCGGAATTCGCATTGCGCTGGACGATCCGGACCCAGGCCAGCACCGCGGCGAAGACCAGCGCACCCAGAAGCACAAGGAACGTCGTCCCCAGGGTCCCGGCCAGCCATTCCAGCAGCTCTGCCGCGGAAAGGTCGGTTGCCCCGGTCGCCAGCGCGGTCGCGATCACCGCGCCGCCAAGCAGGAAGCTTGCCGTGCGCAGTGCCGCGGAGCCCATGCCGAAGATCCCCGACATCAGTAGCGCCGTCCGATCCGGGCGGTCATCAGCGTGTCGGTGGTGATCCCGACCTGTTCCATCCACTGGTCGATCAGGGTCACATTGCGTTCCACCGCGCCATGAACCAGGAAGGTCAGGTCGTAGTTGGAAAACGCAACCCGGACCACCGGGGACGGGTCGCCCGTCAGACTGTCGTCGCGGATGACCATCCGTTCCAGGTCGGTCAGGCGGCGCTGGGCCGTGACCAGGCGTTCGGACCGTTCGGACGGTTCCAGTGCCGGGTCCATGAAGGTCTGGACCGCCAGCGCACGCTCACGTTCCAGATTTTCCAGCGTATCCGTTGCCAATGCGGAAACAGGGGCGGAAACGCTGGCGGCGGATGCGGCAACAAGGGCAGCAGCGCCGATCAAGGTCTTACGAAACATGGCTTCACTCCTTCTCATTCAATTCTGCAAACGCGGGTGATGCGCGTATCTATCGACGGATCGGGCCCCGTTTTCAGGGCGGGGCCCGGCCCGGGTTCGATCAGTTCAGGAAAATCGACGCCGCTTCGGAGACGTCGACGCCGGCATCGTCCGGGTCGATCCCCATTTCGATGGCGTTCTGTTCGGCGATTTCCTCATGCAGGGCCATGGCGTCCAGCGCGACCAGCTTGCCCATGTAGCCCAGGATCTCTTCTTCCTGGTCCAGCAGAGCCAGCGTGGTGTGGCTGTCTTCCACAAGGCGGCGCAGATAGGTCTGGCGATCCATCGCCTCGCCATCGAAAACCGGCAGCTGGTTCATCGGATGTGCGTCGATGCGCGCCGCCAATGCCTCGATCGCGGCCCGGTTTTCCGTATATTCCTCGGAATAGCGGCTCATTTCCGCACCGCTGCCGAAGACTTCCATATCGACATCGCCGATGACGCTTTCGAAGCGGTTGCGGGCCAGTTCCTGGGCCTCGATCAGGGCTTCGCGCTCCGGCGTCATCGCCGCGTTTTCGGATTCGATGCGGTCCAGCAGACGGCTGTAGAGCCGCATGCGGGTTTCCGCCTCGCGCCGCTGAAGTTCCAGGCGCGCGCCCATCAACTGCACGAACTGCTGTTTATGGGCCAGCAACTGGTGCTGCAGTTCGATGCGAACATCGCCGTCCGCCAGTTCCAGCGCATCCTGGATTTCCAGGATCGTCTGCTGAGTGAGCGCCAGATTGTCCGTCCGGTCGCGGATCGCGGCCGCCAGGCCGGAAGACTGGAAGTCCCGGTCGATCGTGCGTTCCAGATAGACGGTCGGCAGACGGATCAGGCGTTCGGACGCCTGGGGCGTCCATTGCGCGCCTTCGGTCGTGGCAAGCGCCGGCGTGGTCGTGATCCCCTGGAAGAGGAGCGCGGCCGCCAGCGCCACCGGTGCAGCGCCGGCCAGAAGGCGGTTCTTTTTACGGGTGAACGTGAACATCTTGGATTACTCCTCTTCTAAAGGCCGGCTGTTCGGCCGGTTCGCCTGGAACCGGGCCTCAGTTGGAGGCCCAGTGATTGACCCGGCGCATTTCCGCCTTCAGGTCGGAACTGACGTTCAGAGTGGAAAACTGGCCGAAGTCGACGGCCTGATACCGGCCCAGCAGCGCGCCCATCGTGTCGGTGAAGGACGAACCGTCGGCGTAGTACAGGTCATGACCGGCAAACGCGGTTTCGAAATTGTTCAGTGCCGAACGCGCCGCGTCCAGGTCACCGCCCTTCACATAGTTCTGAACGGCCAGGCCATAGGAATGCATGCGTTCGTCCATCGGCACCTCACCGGCGACGGGGCCAAGGTCGGCCTCGCAGCTTTCCAGCAGGCGCGCGCTGGACAGGTACTGTGCCGGCGAGCGTGTGTTGTACGCCTGCTGGTCCAGTTGCATGGCGTCGTCGACACAGGCGCGGTATTCGCGCATGGCGGCGACTTCCTCAAAACGCTGGGCCCGGAAACCGATGCCTTCACCGGTCGGGCTCTGTTGCGGAACGCACGCGGCCAGGGCGGCGGCAGCACCGGCCATCAGGACCGCGCGGCGAACATATTTGGTGATACTCTTGGACATAAGATCCTCCCTCTTTCAGGGGTTCGGGTTTCAGCCACGAGCCTCTATGGGAGGGGGAGGGATTTTTTTCTGAGACGCGGACGGAAAAACTGTGGAACGGCCCAATCCCCGGAACTAAACTGGGCAGAGCGAGAACTGGTGGACCGTTCGCATGACACGGATTTTGACTACCGTGCGCTTCCCTAAAGTTTTGACGCACAAAACTTCTGGCTTTAGCGTGAAACTGCACCGGGCTTAATCTTGGAGACCCATGATGAAGAAAACCGAAGTGGGGCTTCCTGCGTTATTCCTCGGGCTGGCGGCGATGTTTACACTGAGCGGATGTAGCGACCCGTATCAACCGGCATTGACCGCAACAACGGTCCAATCCGGCACGATCCTTTCCTCAACGGCGGCTCTGTCCCACACCACCGCCCTGCCCCCCGACAGCGGGTACATCATATGTTCACAGGGGGCACCGGATGCCGTTTTCGATGCGTCCGAGTCGGGGAGCATCAACCTCTCGCTCATCTCTCTTGGTGATGATGCAGACGAAATAAACGAAGGCCAATCCGAACAGGAAATGGCCGGGCGAACGCCCACTGTGTTGATGACGCGCGAGCTTTTTTATCGGGCCTGTGAGTTTTCCAGGAACTTCAGTCTTTCGAAGGATGAAGCGCTCGACCTGTATTTGCGGACACTGGACGCCGTGTCGAATGTTTGGCCGACCGAGGCTGGAAGAACGACCGTTACCATTGGCGACACCCTCACCACAACCGATACGGACACCTTTAGCGCAACAACCGCAATAACCGACACCGAAACGAGTACGGTCAGTGAGTCGGAGGCTTCCAGCGCGCCGCCAACCACCACCACGACCACGCGGCGATAGCATGTTAGTTCTTGATTCCGATATGTTTTTTGTTGCGTTCCTATCGACGACAGACCCATACTTTTCAGACTAGGTGAATGGTGGGGGAAACATTTCATCTTTAGTGGAGGGGGAATTCCATGAGGATTTTTGTTGTCGCTATCGTGCTGATGTTCGGTTCAACGGCATACGCGTTCGAAAGAAATCCGTATTCCGATCAATACAACGATTGTATCTCGCAGAACTGGGCGTCCGAGTACCCCGCGTGTTCGACGCCACCCTATGCGAACTCGGCAATAACGGATCACTTCAACGATATATTCGACCATGCCTGTGTGGATCATGACCGCTGTTATGCGACTCATGGCGAAAGCAAGTCCGACTGCGACACGCGCTTCCTCGCAAATATGGTTCAGGCCTGCGGCGCGTTGGATACAATTTGTCACGGTGCAGCCAGTGTGTATGCCGGAGCTGTAGCGGTCGGCGCTCAATCCGCCTGGGACAACGCGGCTGGAATTCGCGAGCAATGCCGGTAACCGGGACGGTCCCGCCATCCCGGGGTCGCCTGCCAAGGACTTTTGCGCCTGAAACTGTAATTTCTTCAGGTTGAAAACACGATCTGTGCCGCCGGAGGGCCCGATACTGTATCGGGTCCTCCGTTGGGCTTATTTCCCTGAAACGAGGGCGATGGACCGGTGCATCCTTGGGCACGCTGCGACGGGCACTATTGCGCCCGCGAACCCGGGGCGGGACGCTGGGGCCGGCGCGGCACCGGAGGTTGTGCGTCCGGTCAAGGGCATTCGTCCATCGGGCATTCGCGCAGGAAGGCGATCAGCCGTTCCGGGCGGTCCCGGTGGCGCGGGACGCGGACCGCGACAATGCGGCAGCCGTAAAGTTCCCCGGTCTTGCGCTGGTTGATGATCCGAACCTCACCCGCGCCGCTTTCCCGGACCTGCGGCATCAGGCGCCGCGCTTCGTCCAGGTTCGTCGCCTCGCATTGCAGTACGGTCGGGTTCCGTCCGATCAGTTCGTGGGATTCGTACCCGGCAAGATCCCACAGGTCGCCCGCGATGCGGGTAAAAACGGGCTGGCCCGTTCCGTTCAAATCGGTTTCCGCCGCGACGACACGCAAAAGGCCCGCATATTGCGACAAAGTCTCCCAGTCGCTGTAGACGCCCGTGAGCGCGAGTTCGCGCAGATATCCCATCTGGTCACGAACCGGCCGCTTAAGATAATCGCTAACCATGCCGTTACCCCAACCAATCTTGGATAGTAGGACAGACTGGTCCCGGGGAATAGCGGGAATTCCGGGATATCCGGCTGTAAGACACGGAATTCGCAGGGAATTTCGACTTTAAGGAGAAACGTGGTTAATGACACGCCCATACGTGGGATGGACGCTGGTGCCGCCCCGCACGGCCCCCGCCCATTTCCGGATTTGGCACAGGACATGCACCGCTTGTTTCGACGGCAGAACGGTCGTCGCGCCGGTCGCGTTCGGGCCCCGCAATCGGGTCGCGGCATCGCGGCGGGCGCTTTCCAGAATCGGGATCACAGAGGGACGGGAGAGATGGTGGCATCGGCCAATGAACTGATCGATTTGATTTTGAGTGTGGACGGGCCTGAGGCGCAGCGCCCGCCCGGGCGTTTCGAAGCGGCGCAAGCGCCGGATTCGGACGACATGATCGATACCGCGGAACTTTGCGATTTCGTGCCGTTCCTGGTCTTTCTGATTTATCAGGACGCATCCGGCGTCATCAGCGAACGCCAGGTCACCTTGCGCGGTCTGGTCACCGGGCCGAACGGGCACCCGACCCTGTTGGGATATTGCCATGTGCGCCGGGCGCGGCGTCGCTTCCGGATCGACCGAATCCGCGAGGTCATCGATTGCGTCACCGGGGAACGGTATGATTCCCCGACAGCGCTGATCGATCTGCTGAACCTGGACGAAACGGATACCGCGGTAAAACAGTGTCGCCACGGACTGACGGTCCTGTCCTATCTGGCGCGTTGCGACGGGCATTACTGCGCCCGGGAACGCGATGTGGTGCTGACCTACGTCCGACAGATCGCCTGCGACCAGGATGTCGACGAAGACCGGCTGAACTGGCTGCTGGACAGAATATGCCCCGATGCGGAAGTTGCCGTTCACAGTGCGAAGATGCTGGCGCGGGGTATGGGGGAGACCAGCATTCGAACCTTGCTGGACTATGCCGGGTGCCTGATCGATGCGGACGGGTTCCACGCACCGGAAGAAATCGCCTTTGCCCAAAGGCTGAACGGCATTCGCAACCATTACATTTGAACCGATATCAACCACCGTAAAGCCGCTTGACGCTGTACCAGTCAAAAACGGTTCCCGGCAGGCACAAGCAAAATTCCGGCGCGGCAGTTTCCCTTGGGTGAATTCACGGGCAATGCTGTAGGCTGTTCCCAAGGGAATTCGGGAACAGCTGTCACCATTTGACGGGAATCGCACAGGGACATGCCCTACCAGATAGATTTCGAAGAGCGCGGCGTATATGTGCGGATCCAAGGCGTGGTGACGCGGGATTTGATCGACGAAGCCGTCAACATAATCTGGGGGCATCCCAGCTGGAGCCGCGCCGAATATGAACTCTGGAACTATTCGGATATTTCCGGTGTCCGGATCGACAACGATTATGTCGTTGAAGTCGCCTTCCAGGACAACGCGGCATCACTGACATCCGAACGATCCAAAATCGCGGTCGTGACCGACAATGACACCTTGATCGCGATGACCGAGCATTACCGGAACTGGATGAACCGGTTCGGAGTTGACGTTCGATGGTTTGCAGTCCTGGACGAAGCCCGTGCCTGGCTGGCGACGGGGTAGGCCGACCCATTCAACCCGCTACAGGAAAATCGGTACCGGAAGCCGGTCCATGATCGGCCGGTCGGCATCCAGGTCCGCGACCATGCCCCGCCAGGCCGTCAGCCAATTGGACACGTCGTCCGTTTTCAGTCGGTCCCCCGCCCGCAGTGTCAGGCGGTTGGGCGCGATGAAGGTTTCCCATTCCGTCCCGATGCGCGGATTGTCCCTGCGGTCCGGCCCGATATAGCTTTTCGCCAGCGCAAACCGCCGCGGCCGCCGTGCCAGCATCCCGATATGGTCGATCAGGTCGGCGGCGGAAAACGGTTTCTTCAGGATGATGTCCAGTCCGGCGCGCACCTCTTCCCCGACCAGTTCGCGCGATGTATCCGACTGCGTCCCCACAATCACCATAAACGGGTCGGCATCATGCTGGCCTGTCCGAAGACCGTGCACCAGATCCAGCCCGTCCGCCACATCATGGTCGAAGTCGATCAGGATGACGTCCGTATCCAGGGTCGGCGGCTTTTCCGCGATACGGCCGGCGGATGGCAGATGGCGGATATCCAGAATGCCGTCCTCATGCAGGACGCCTTCCAGTGCCTCGGTCAGGCGCGGGGACGGTTCGATATGGATCAGCTTGCATTTTGCCAAAAGCTGAAGCGTCGCCTTGTCCATCTGATGCCTTCTGGTCGGGTGTGATCCGGGATGCGCCGTTTGACGGGGCGCCTGTCGATCAGGTGTCTGTCAATTCATGTACCGGTTATTTTTGCCGCAATCGCGGGACGGTGTGAACCGCCAAAGCACCGACATGATTAAACAGACATGCAGAACCGGCCTGCGCCCCTCACCAGCGCACACGATAGCCGCGCGCGTCGATATGGACAAACGGCCCGCGCACAGCATTCGCGCTGCAGATCCCATGGCTGCACGAAGATGCGCCTGCGCCGTTTTCAGGTGCTGGCAGGCATCCTCGCAATTTTGCTGATGCTGTTTCGGATTGCGCTTACACTTGTGACCATGACTCTACAGCTGCTGTGGGCATTGGCCTTGATTAGAGACGCGCAAGACCGGGTCAGGACATGCGGTCCGTTGCCCCCCGTTCCTGACAGGAAGCTTGTGCAACCATATGGCTTTGTGGACCGAAGATGATTCTTGATTGGATTGCCGCACTCGTGGCGATTTGCGCCGCACTATGGACCATACTGCCGTTGTTTCGCCATGATGCGTGGTGGATCCGCGGGTTCGAATTTCCCCGCGTTCAGGTGACAGTGCTGACAGCGGCCGTCCTGTCGGCATACCTCGCAATCGCGGGCTGGCGGGACGCCGAAGACTGGATTCTGATCACGGTTCTTGCGGCGTGCACGGCCTTCCAACTGATTCGCATCGCACCCTACACCTCGCTTTACCCAAAACAGCTGCGGTCCGCGGCCGCACCGGAGCCGCGCCGCACGCTGGCCGTAATGATCGCGAATGTACTAACGCCGAACCGGAACGCCGCCGCACTAATGCGCCTGGTCAGGGTGCACAATCCCGATATCCTCCTCGCGGTGGAGACGGACTCGTGGTGGGAAAGCCAATTGGACGGGCTGGAATCCGACTACCCCCATACCGTCAAACACCCACTCGACAACCTCTACGGAATGCACCTTTACTCCCGCCTGGAACTGATCGACCCGGAGGTCCAGTTCTTGGTCGAGGAGGGCGTTCCTTCGATTCACACCGAAGTAAGGCTGGGCTCCGGCCATCGGGTCAAATTGCATTGCATTCACCCCGCCCCGCCAAGCCCCACCGAAAATGAAACCGCCGCCGAGCGCGATGCAGAGCTGCTCGTCGTGGCAAATGCCATCACTGAAACAACTGGTCCGGTGGTCGTTATGGGCGATCTAAACGACGTCGCTTGGTCCGCCTCGACCCGCCTGTTTCAGAAAGTGAGCGGCTTGCTCGACCCCCGGATCGGTCGCGGCTTGTACAGCACTTTTCACGCTGGCTATCCATTCCTGCGCTGGCCCCTGGATCACGTTTTCTGCTCGCCCGACTTCACTTTGGTCTCTCTCTCACGCCTCGGCTATATCGGGTCGGATCATTTTCCGGTTCTTGCGGTGCTGCACTATGAGCCCGGTGCCGAACACGAACATGCCGAACTGAAAGCTGATGCTGAGGACCAAGATCGGGTCGAGCAAAAAATTGAGAAGGTCGATGCCGACGACGAGGTGCTGACCCGCAGGGACTAACTTGTCGCTCACCATCGACCGGACGGTGCTGTCCTTGCCAACTCACCACCGTCTTCTGTCGTATAGAACGCGCACCTTGCCCCCAGCAGAAACGGTTCTGTTGCGTAGCGGACGCTGGCACCCCCATGAAAACGGCCAAATCCTCCGGAAGCAGGCCGCTTCAGAACGCTGTTCCCACTGGGGCATTGATCGGGTTTTCCGTTTGGGGGATCAGGGAAATCCCATTCCGACTGTCAACCAGGTCGAAGTTCGATGGCGGCTCAGTCGACGATCGTGAATGAACCAAAATACCGACATGATCAAACAGACATGCACAACCGGCCTGCGCCCCTCACCAGCGCGCACGATAGCCGCGTGCGTCGATATGAACAAACGGCCCACGCACGGAATTCGCGCTGTAGATCCCAAGACCGCCCGCGGGCCAGTATCGGTTGCCGGTCGATTCCGAAATGTCCTCGGCCCAACCCGCCAGCATCCTGGCGTCGCCGATATCGATCCTGCCGTCGCCGTTCAAGTCGTCCATCCAGCCGTTGCCGTCCGCGTCCACGAATACGTCGGCCGCGCCGCCGAACAGATGCCGGGAAGACGTGGTCCGGTTGCCGATCGACGCGTTGTACCAGGGTGTGCGAAACCCGCTCATCACCGTCAGGGTGGGAACGTCGTGGCCAGCCCCCTGAACCGCGTCCAGCACCGATTCCAGCTTTGCCAGCATGGACGGGCGGATCAGAAGATACGCGGTGTCATGGTCCGGCTGCTGCTTGCAGAGAAACTGCCACAGCTGAAAATTCGGGGAAACGTAAAGGTCCCGCATATCCCGTGTGACTTCGATGAACCCTTCGGGCGGGCGATAGACGTCCAGGCCCCGGTGCGGGTCCGGGGAATAAGCGCCGATCCGGTATCCGTTCAGTTCCGACTGGCGGCCGTTTTCGAACGGCGTCAGCACAAAGACCAGAATGTCGCGCGCCTGTCCGCCGTTGATGAAGGTGATGCGCGAAACACCGGGGGAAGACGGCGCGCGCCAGACCCAGTCGCCGCCGTCGCGCCGCAGGGCGCCGCTGTCGGCCTGGCCGTCCGCATCGACGGCAAAACGCAGGTCCGCGCCCGGCATGACCATCGCCGAGATCAGCGCCAGGTCGGTTTCGACATCGTCCAGGCCCAGCATATAGCCGACGCGGTCCGCATCGCCTTGGGCGACCGCGGCGGCGGAACCCAGGGGCAGCACCGCCAAAAGGGCGGCCCCAAGGGCCGCAAGAAACGTCACACGCATGATGTTTGGGGTATCCTCAATCGCCGCGCGGCGGCGGTGTTTCCAACCCGGACAAAACGGCCGGGTCGCGCTGATAAATATCGTCCAGGAACCGCACACCGCCCGCACCGTCGGCGATCACGGTCTGATACAGGATGTGGACCGGCACATGGGCGGTCAGATCGGCGCGGTTTTCCCGGCCCGTTTCCAGCGCCATGTCGATGCGGTCCGCATTCCAGCCGTCGGTTTCCTCCAACAGCCATTCCGCCAGCGCAATCGGGTCCTGCGTGCGCAGACAACCGGACGAAAAGGCCCGCTGACGCTGCGAAAACAGGCCGCGCGTCGGCGTGTCGTGAATATAGACGTTGTGCGGGTTGGGGAACATGATCTTCACCAGACCCAGGGCGTTCATCGGGCCCGGCGCCTGGCGGATACGATAGGGGAAGTTCGACCGCGACAGGCTGTTCCAGTCGATGGTCGACGCATCGACCCGGTTGCCGTTCGCGTCCAGAACCTGAAAGCCAAGCTGGTCCACCGCGCCGGGGTCGCTCTGAAACAGGGGAAGCTTGTCCGCGACCGCCAGGCTGCGCGGCGTCTCCCACCACGGGTTGAAGACGATATATTCGATTTCATCGGAAAAGACGGGCGTCGCGCGATAGGGACGGCCGACGATCGTAAGATAGGTGCGGACCGGTTCGCCGTCTTCGAACGCGGTCACATCGAAATTGGCGATGTTCGCGCGCAGATGCCGGCGTCCCAGTTCGGTCGGCAACCAGCGGAACCGTTCCATATTGACGCGAAGCTGGTCCGCGCGTTCGGACGGGCTGCGGTTCAGCGCGCGCAAGGTCGCCGGACCGACGATGCCGTCGGCTTCCTGTCCCTCGCTTGCCTGGAACCCTTCGACGGCAATCGCCATTCCTTCATCAAAATCCGGCCCGCCGCCCGCTTCCGGCAGCCAGCCCAGTTGCTGCAGCCGCTGGCGCAGCGCCGCCACCCGCGGCCCGGTATCACCCAGGCGCAGGGTCGGGCCCTCGTCGATCCGGACAATCGGGTCTTCGCCCAGATTCTGCTGCCGGACCAATTCGTCGCGCATCGCGGCATAAAGCGGTTGGCGGGGCGCGAACGCTTCCAGCGACCGGCCGACCGTGCCGTCCGCCAGCGCGGTCAGCAGGGCGTCTGCGAAATCCGCCTCACGCGGGGCGACGGCCCAGCTGGGCTCCAGCATCACAGGGTCGGTCTTGCCGTACAGAAGATGGGCCGCCGCCGTCAGCCAGGAGGCGGTCGCAACCCGGTCGCGCGCATCCTCGTCCGTCCGCAGCGTCCGAAGCGACGACAGGCCGTAATGTTCGGGATCCAGCCCATGTTCTTCCAGCCGCGCGATCGCGATCAGAAGGGCGTTGTAGTTGACGTCGTTCCAGACCTGCTCAACGCCGGCGTCGGCATGGAATTCCTCCGTCGCGACGGGGGCAATACGCTGGGCGGCCGCATCGTCCCGCGCAGAGACGACGGCAAGGGCAAGCGCGATTGAAAGCACACAGATCCGACCGGCACGCATTCTGACGGAAATCCCGTTCCAGCATCACGATTGAAGGGTCGCGCAATTATATAGGGTGCGCCCGCGCAAGGGCGAGCGAATTTATCCGACCCGGCCCGACCGGGCGCGGCCGGCGGCGCGACCGCCGCTTGGACGGTCATCTGAACCGAAGAATGTCGCGGTCACAGTTGCTTGCCTGGTGTTCGGCTTGCCAAAGAGAACACCTCGATTGCCTGATCTTCGATTAATGCCTCACAGCGATTGAGAATAAAATCGCCTTCAACCAATTTGGCGGTAGCCTTGCTAAGCAGAATGCCGCCGGCCTCTGGAATGTCCTTCATTCTCTGTTCGAGCTTTGCGCCAAGGTTCACGATATCTCCATTGGCTGTATAGATCGCCCGCGCTCCCGACGTTTTTCCCACCTGTGCATGCCCGCTGCTGATGCCTATTCGCATGCTCAGTGGTTCCGGAAGGCCATATCGCGCCTTGAATTCAGGGTTCAAAAAGGAAAGACGCTCCTGCATCTCGACAGCCAACGTCACCACTTGCACGGCGTCATCCTTCGGGCCTGAAGTAGAGAAGTTCCCCAAATAGCCGAATATGCCGTCACCTGAAATGTCTTCGAGGAACCCATCGTGTGATTTTATGATCCGCTGCATTTCCCTGACAAATTCCTGGAGCATGTCACCGAATGCTTCCTCGCTCATGCTACGGCTGATCCGTGTCGAGCCCGCGAGGTCTGCGAAAAACACCGTTAGAAAATGTGTCCGAGGGCTCAGGTCGTCGCCATTTCGCAATCCGTCCACCAGTAAAGGATCGAGATACTCGGAAACGGAGAGTGAAAAGTCCGAGAGCTTCTGGTTCGCTTCCGCTAACCGGTTCTCCGCCCGCTGTACCGCCTCTGAGAAGGCATTCATGATGATGGCAATACCGATTACCATGATCAGCATGTTGGCCGCGAGAAAGGCAGCCGCAAACCGCGGTTCAATTGGTGAAAGCGCGCCGACACCAGCGCTCAGCGCCACGGCACCAGCGAGCAGGAACGCGATAAGGACAATCGCTCTCGTCCGGGATTTCGGCGAGACGAAAGGGACGAAATAGAGTGTCGCCGCCGGATAGATAAACACGGATATGAGGCCGGTTTCCAGACCTAGATACAGCGTGCCGAGAGTTCCGTAGAACACCACTTCCGTCATTGCCAAGAGATAGGCCGTGCGAATGCGACCATGCTTGTCCAGGAAATATCCGCCGACCCACATAGCAACGCTGAGAACATTAAACAGGCAAAGCTCCGGTTGCTTGAGAAGGTAAAAAACAAGAACCATGGCCGCGTGGGCGGCGACACCGAACGGGTACATAAATGTCGCCAAACGACGATAACGGTAGATGTCGCCGGAACTGCTTTGCACGGCGACACCATCATCTGGCTCGTCGAAGACATTTGATTCCCGAATTACCATCGCCAAAATCCTTATGATCATCGCTCCGTACGGAAGGATATCGAGCAACCCCTCGCAGAAAACGATGCTTATCGATAGCGAACCGCATCGACGATCAGTTTAAATGCCGGGGACGCGTGTCGTCGGTTCGGATAATATAAATGATATCCGGGCAGCGGCGGCGTTTGCTTAGAGAGCACCTGCTTCAGAGCCCCGGCTTTGATGTCGGTAGCGACCTGATCGCGCGGCAGATATGCCAATCCGTCACCATAGAGGGCCGCATCCCGGATAAGATCGATGGAATTGAAGGCAAACGGACCATCCACCTGCGCGCGGATTTCTTCGTCATCCTGCGAAAGTCGCCAGGCATTCATTCTGTCCGAGGTCGGCAGTTTCAAGTTGATGCAGCGGTGCTCGACCAGTTCCTGGGTGTCCCGGGGGCGCCCTGCGTGCTTCAAATAGTCCGGTGCCGCGACAATGGCCATCGGGATATCGGGTGAAATCCTTACAGCGATCATGTCTTTCGCGACCTGCTCTCCAAGCCTGACGCCGGCGTCATACCGGTCGGCAACGACATCCGACAATCCGTAGTCGACGATGATCTCTACCGAGATATCCGGATTGGCCTTGAGCACCGGCGACAGTTTGGGCAGCAGTACGGCTTTCGCCGCATGTTCCACCGAGGTGATGCGGATCGTGCCGGCGGGCTTGTCACGGAACTCGCTCAATGCGGCGACACTTTGTCCGATCTCCTGAAGCAGTGGCACCAAGGACTGGAATAGCCTCTCGCCCGCTTGCGTCGGAGCCACGCTTCGGGTCGTGCGGGCTAGCAGCCTTACGCCCAGGCGTTCCTCCAACCGACGGATGATCTGGCTCAGGGCTGACTGCGTGACGTTCAGCCTGGAAGCAGCGCGCGTAAAACTGCGCTCTTCCGCTACCGCTACGAACGCGGTTAGGTCGGCTATCTCATCTCTTTGCATTTATTACCTCATTACTAGGTTCAATAACTTTTCTTCGATTAATTTATAAACAACCGTTCCCTATTTTTCTATCAGGTCGTGCGGAGACAGCACGACATAGTTGAGCGGCACGGCATTCATGGCCCGTTCGCTCCAGATTGAAACGAACCCAGCCAGGAGAGACAGATGTCAAGAATGTCCCAGGAACGAATGGAAAAAGCACTCAACCAGCTATCGTCCATTTCCGCGGAAGATCATGCGAAAGTGCAAGGTCTCGCCAATATCGTACGTCCGCTTCGAAGCGTGCTTCACAAGACCCCCGACGACTACGGCATGACCGGTTGGCGGGACATCTATTTCCAGTCCGACGACGGCGTGCCGCTTGAGGGCTGGTACATCCCGGCAAAGGATGGAGAGAGCAACAAGCTCATCATTTTCAACCATGCGCTTCCGATGTGTCGGGCGGGTTTCCCAGGCCACCTTGGAGAGCCCTGGAGCAATTTCGATGCGGTCGAGATCGATTTCGTTATCCAGATGAAGCACCTGACCGACGCAGGCTACAACGTTCTCGCCTATGACATTCGCAACCACGGCAACAGCGGTGCGGCCAACGGTGGGATCAGTGGCATCGGTCGGTGGGAATGGCGCGACTGCGTCGGCGTGAAGAAGTACGTGGACGCACACCCGGACCTCGGCAAGATGACGGTCGGATTGTACAGCCAGTGTATGGGTGGAAATTCGCAGTACGAGGCGATCTATCGCCATCCCGAACTGTTCGAGAATGTAAGATGCATGGTGAGCCCGATGGTGGTTTCTATGTCGGCGATCTACGACGCCTTCTCCGAAATTCAGGGGGTCAGCCAGTACCAAGAACTGATCGATCTTGAACTGCTGAAAATGGGTGGATGGGTCGCAGCCGAAATGACGCCGCAACACTTTGCCCCTGGCGTTACCATGCCGGTGCTGATGGTTCAGGTCTACGACGATGAATGGACCCGCAACCCTGAAGATGGGCAAAAGACATTCGATCTGTTGGGAAGCAACGACAAGGAACTGTTCTGGATTGAAGGAACAACCAAGCGGTTCCGAGATGGCTACAACCATTTCGGACGCCACCCCGAGAAAGTATTGTCCTATCTCGAAAAGCACATGAACTGAGGTAGGGTTGGTAGCGAGCGCAGGACCCCTGGTCCTGCCTCGCTCAACCGGGTGACAGAAAATGAAACGCCGCGTATTTGTACTAGGAGCCGTTGCTGCCGCTGCCGCCACTTTGATCGGAAGTGGCGTGATTGGTTATGTTGTCAGAACCGAGTGGAAACAGGCCGACCAAAATCGAGCATTGGCGAACTATGATCCGCCCAGCGGCAACCGATCACGGACGCTGGTCGTATATTTTTCACGCTCCGGAAATACCGAGCTAATGGCGCTGGAAATTGCAAAGGATCAACAGGCGGACGTAATCCGACTTGGAGCGGACGCCTATCGTCTGGGCCTGATGGGATGGATCAACGCGATGAAGGACGCTAGAGGCCAAGACGCAGCGATCGCGCCTTCGACTGTCGATCTCTCAGAGTACGACAGGGTCTTTATTGGTTCGCCTATATGGCTCTACAGCCCCGCGCCGCCGATCATGGAGTTCGTATCGTCGAACGACTTCACGGCCAAGGATGTGATCCTGTTTAACACGTTCAACAGCAAATTCGAGGATACCTATATCGACCGTTTTAAGGAAAGTGTGACGGCACAGGGTGGACATTTCGAAAACCATATCTGGGTCAGGCGCGGCCGGATGACCGATCAGATCGATGCCGAAGAACTGATCGCACAGGTTCGCCATCGACTGAGCAGTCTTTAGAAATGCCTCAACCCAATCGGCGTTACGGAGAGAAACATCCGAAAAATGTCGGCGTATGCTTAGATATTTATCAATATCGCCGTAAAGCGCTTCTTAGGCCCAATCGGGGACCAGAGAAAATGGTGCGGTCGAGAAGACTCGAACTTCCACCCGTGTTACCGGACAGCGACCTCAACGCTGCGCGTCTACCAATTCCGCCACGACCGCACATCATGGGGCAATCACCCCGGCGGGCCTTTCGCCGCCGGAAGGCCGATGGTATAGCCAATCGCCCGACTGCGATCAAGCGTCGGAATCGCGACCATGGCCTTTGAATTTCAGATGGACCCAACCCCTTGTCCCTGAACGAAACGACCGCCACCGCCTGCTTCCCCGACCGGCGCAGCGAAACCGCGCGCCCGGACTGGCATGTATCGGAAGGGCCGGTCCCCTATCAGGACGCGCTGGACGTCATGGATGCCCGCGTTGCGGCCATCCGGGGTGAAGGTGCGAAGGAACTGGTCTGGCTTCTGGAACACCCGCCGCTTTACACCGCCGGCACAAGCGCAAATGACGGGGACCTGTTGAGCGCCGGGGACTTCCCCGTCTACAAAACGGGCCGGGGCGGGCAATACACTTATCACGGGCCGGGCCAGCGGGTGGCCTATGCCATGCTGGACCTGAAACAGCGCGGCGCGGATGTGCGCTGTTACGTCCATGACCTGGAAGAATGGGTGATCCGGGCGCTGAGCCAGTTCAACGTGGTGGGCGAACGGCGCGACGGCCGGGTCGGCATCTGGGTGGAGCGCGGCGACGGGCGCGAGGACAAGATCGCCGCGATCGGCGTGCGCGTCCGGCGCTGGGTCAGCTTTCACGGCGTTGCCATCAATGTGGAACCGGACCTGAGCCATTTTCAGGGCATCGTGCCCTGTGGCATCGCCGACCCCAAACTGGGCGTCACCTCGCTGGTCGATCTGGGCCTGCCGGTCACCCTGCAGGACCTGGATCTTGCGCTACAGTCCGCGTTTGCGGACGTGTTCGGACCGATCGGCGATCAGTCCGTGGGATGAGGCCCCTGCAAAGGGTGATCCTGATCCCGTTTCTGTTCTTCCATCGACATATCGACCTTCCCATCAGGGCTATTGGGTTTTTGGTCCTACGTCGGCGCCAGGGTCTTTGACGGCCAGGGCGTCGGCTTAGTAATCGAAAATATCGCAAGATTTGGGCCATAATCGCGAAAATCCGACAGCCAATCCACAATATGCGGCGCAAATGCCCGTTTTTTAACCATAAACCGCGTCAGGGCGTGAGGATTTCCGCCTGCGGATGGAAGGCGTGAAAAGCGAAAGCAAAATCAACGAAGTAAGGAACATCCTGCCCGTCGCGGGTTGCCGTCACCGTGCCGACGTCGCGCCCGTCGGAAATTTCCGGCGCGTCCAGGGCGGAATTCTGACCCGGCCGCCAGGTCAGAACCGTGCCGTCGGGCGCCGTGATTCGGCCCTGTTCGCGCAGCAGGTCCATCGACCAGGCGCGCGCCCGGTCCGACAGGGATACCACCCTGGCCAGCGGCGCAATGCCGTCCGGCACCTCCCCCCGGTACAGGAACGGACGCGGCATCGTGTCATAGAATTCATACGGGTTTGCGCCATAGGCCCGGAAGCGGCGGTCGGCGGGAACCAGAACTTGTGCATCAGCGGGTGCGCGGTCCCGGAACTCGGCGAAACTTTCCAGCCGCGCCGGCAGGATGTCCAGGCGCGTGCCCGTCAGTTCACCCACAATCGCTTCGCCAAGGAACTGCTGCCACCAGGTTTCCGTCTGCCGGTCATACATCAGAAGATCGGAATTCCTGAGCCGCCCGGTCGTGCCGAAATCCAATGTGCGCCCTACGGCCCGGCGGTCGAAGACGATGACCGCATTGCATAAGGGACAGAAGGTGACGGCCACCGGCACGCCGCCGATTTCGTCATTCGCGATTTCGTGCCACATCAACACCTGAAGGGGGTAAGCCTTCCATTCGCCGCCGACCGTCAGACCGACAACCGGTTCGGTGTCGCTCAAACCCTCCAGTTCTGAAATGCCGACGAATTGGGGGCGGTCGATGGGCGGGATGCCGTCCCGGCGCGGCCCGCCGGACAGGATATCGGCCAGGTCGATGGATGCGGTTTCGAAATCATTCAGCGGAAATTCTTCGCGCGCATGGGACACACAGAAATCGCCGACCAGTTCCTGACAGAACTGCGGCAGGATCTGTGCCGCCGCGGGTCGGGCGGCCGGCAGCGCCGCGATCAGCGCGATGAGGAAAAGGCGCCACATGGGACGACCATGCCAGCGCCCAGCGATCCGCCGAAATCAAGCCTGCGTGAGGTCACCCGTCCGGCAACACCTTGAATCCCGACACACCGGGCGGGTCTGCATCGGCGATATCCATGCCCGTCACCTGTGCCAGGGGCGGGCCGTCGCGGCAGTCGGAAAGCATGCGGTCGACCGCATCGGCCGGGCCGCTGAACAGGGCTTCCACCGACCCGTCCGGCCGGTTGCGCACCCAGCCGGACAACCCGTGCCCCGCCGCCGTCTTTTCCGTCCAGGCGCGGTACCAGACGCCCTGGACCCGTCCGTTAATCGAAACGCGGACCGTCTTTTCGGTCATATCCGTCATGCCCTCTGAAAACTGCACAAACAGGTGAAAGAAAGAATAGGCATTCGCCGCGTTTTGTGAAACGGTCCCGATTGCGGCGCATCGGGGATCTGACGCCGCATTTTTCCAAACATCTCACGAAATCGGAGTGATCGGGCATGAAGGTTGGATTTATCGGGCTTGGCAATGTCGGCGGCAAACTGGCGGGAAGCCTGCTTCGCAACGGAACGGACCTGATGGTCCGCGACCTGAATGAAGAACTGGTCGCGAAATTCGCCGCCGGCGGGGCATCGGTCGCAAATTCGCCGAAGGAAATGGCGGAAGCCTGCGATATCGTCATCACCTGCCTGCCGTCGCCCGCCGCCAGTGCCGCCGTGCTGGAAGCCGAAGACGGCGTCATCGCCGGTCTGTCCGCCGGCAAGGTCTGGGCGGAAATGAGCACGACCGACGAAGCGGAAGTCAAACGCCTGGGCGCGAAGGTGCTGGCCGCGGGCGGGGAGCCGATCGATTGCCCCGTTTCCGGTGGCTGCCACCGTGCGGCAACGGGCAACATCGCCATTTTCGCGGGCTGCGAGCGGGCGACCTTCGAACGCATGCTGCCGTTCCTGACCAAGATGGGTCGGCGCATCCTGCATACCGGACCGCTGGGGTCGGCGTCGATCCTGAAGGTCATCACCAACTATCTGGCGACGGCGAACCTGATTTCCTGTACCGAGGCGCTGACGGTCGCCAAACAGACCGGCATGGACCTGAATGTCGCGTTCGAGGCGATCAAGATTTCGTCCGGCAACTCCTTCGTCCATGAGACGGAAAGCCAGGTCATCCTGAACGGCAGCCGCGACATCAGTTTCACCATGGATCTGGTGCTGAAGGATATCGGCCTGTTCCAGACATTCGCCGACCGGGCGGGCGTGCCGGTGGAGCTGAACCCGAAAATGATCGAGATTTTCGAAGATGGTCAGCGCCGCTATGGCCCGCGCGAATGGTCCCCCAACATCATCCGGCGGCTGGAAGATGCCTGCGGCGTCGAAGTCCTGGCCCCCGGATTCCCGCCGGAAATCCTGGATGACGAGCCGGAGGAGCCGGGCTACGAAGTCGTCCCGAACAGAGGATGAGGTTTGACGCTGCGATCCAACACTGACGTCCTGGGCGGCATCGCCGCCGAACGGCCCGATGCCGTCGCCCTGTGGGACCAGGGGGTTGAAACGCGGTTTGCCGACCTGACCCGCAATGCGGCAAAGGCGGCCCGGGCGCTGGCGGACCAGGGTCTGGCAAAGGGCGATACGGTTCTGGTTGGCTGGGACAGCCTGACCCGACATGTAACCCTTCTGCTGGCGCTGGAAGGGCTGGGCGTAACGGCCGCCAGCTTTGACGGGCCGCTGGACCGGTCGGGCTATCATGCCCTGTTCGATGAGGCATCGCGCGTGCTCACCCCGCGGGAAGACGCATCGACGTCGATACCTGCGACGGTGACCGACGATGCCTGGTGGACGGATGTCCTGTCGGGGCCGGATGCCGGCATACCGGGCCAGCCCCTGGCCCCCGAGGACGGGTTCCGGATCGTGCGCACGTCGGGGACGACCGGTCAGGCGAACCTGATGCGCGCCAGCCGGTCCGCCGCCTATGCCCGGATCGACGCCCTGCACCGGGAATACGGATATACGTCGTCATCGCGATTCATGACGGCCATGCCCTTTTCCTTTCAGGCGGTCGACCACAATGCGTTCGCCTGCCTGCGGTGTGGCGGGACCGTGATATTCGAAACACGGGTGCCGTTCGTGGACGCGTTGATCGACACGAAACCAACGCATGCGGCACTGCTGCCGATGGAAGTTCAGAACCTGGACCGGCCGTCCTGCCGCCCGATTAACGGCGACCCGCTGACCCTGCTTGTCTATGGCGGGGCCCTGTCGGATGCGATGCTGACACGCCTGCAGGGCCGCCACCCCGCCGTCACGTTTGCCGCGACCTATGCCACGAACGAGGTGGGGACGGTCGCGCGCCGCGTCACGGAAGGGGTCTATCGGGTGATCGAAGACGCCGAAGTCCAGGTCACGGACGATCAGGACCACCCCCTGCCCGCAGGCACCGAAGGCCACATCCGGGTTCGGCGGCTGGGAATGTATGACGGCTATATCGGCGACCCGGAACGGTCCGCCCTGCGGTTCCGGGACGGCTGGTTCTATCCGGGCGACATCGGGTCGATGACCGAAGACGGCCTGTTGCGGGTCATCGGGCGGGCCGACGATATTCTGAACATCCGCGGCCTGAAACTGCCCGCCACCCGAATGGAGACGGAAATTCAGCGGATCGACGGCATTGCCGACGCGGCGCTGGTCGATTCCCCGAACACGGGCGGCCTGTGCCTGATCGTCAGTCTGGCGCCCGGCGCGGCGCTTGAGGGGATCGTGCCGAAGGTACGGGAAATCCTGCCGCGGGAAGCCGGTGAAATCCAGTTACTGACGACGGCGTCCATCCCCCGGACCAATAGCGGCAAGGTGCGGCGCAATGCGCTGCGGGCATCGCTGAAACAGTCTGCTGGATAGGTACCCCGGCCTATTCGAACTCCAGGATCGGCTGGTCGACCGCCAGACTGTCGCCTTCGGCCGCATGGGCGGCCTTGACGGTTCCGCCGCTGACGGCACGCAGGATGTTTTCCATTTTCATCGCTTCCACGACTGCCAGTTCCTGGCCCGCCTCGACCGTGTCGCCCACACCGACCGACAGGCGCACCAGAAGGCCCGGCATCGGCGACAGCAGGAATTTCGACATGTCCGGCGGCGGCTTGTAGGGCATCAGCCGGCGCAGCGGGGCGTGGCGCGCCTCCAGCACCAGACAGCGGATGCGTGCGCCATCGTGGCTCAACACGAAACCCGCACCGTCGCGGTCGCACTGGAAGGTTCGTTCGGTATCGTCCACCGTCGCGCGGATGATGGGCATGCCGGGCTTCCAGCCCGTTTCGACGAAGATCTTGCGCCCGCCGACCGTCAGGCGATCACCGTCCGCACCGCGTTCCATATGTATGGTCAGCTCGCTCAGATCCTTGTCCCCCATGAAGACGCAATAGTCCGTCGGCAGATCCGGGGCGCGGTTTTCCTCTTGCCCTGTAATGCGGCGTTCACGCTGTTCGATCCGGTCCTGTACCACCGCCGCCAGCGCCGAGAACAGCGCGGGGTCTACCGGTTTCAGATGTTCTTCGGTCAGGCCGTCCGGATATTCTTCGGCAATGAAATTCGTCGTGATGCGCCCTTCGGCAAAACGCGGATGCTTCGCCAGATGCGCCAGGAACGGCATGTTGTGGCTTAACCCCCGCACCAGATACCCGTCGATCGCACGGCGCAGTTCCGCAATTGCCGTTTCCCGGTTTTCTCCGCCAACGATCAGTTTCGAAATCATCGGGTCGTAGAACATGGAAATTTCCGCGCCTTCGTAACACCCGCTGTCGACACGCACCCGGCCTTCGTCCGCCGCCGGTTCGATATAGCGCGACAGCCGCCCGGTGGACGGCAGGAACCCGCGTTCGGCGTCTTCGGCATAAAGGCGCGCTTCGATCGCCCAGCCGGAAAGCTTCACATCCTTTTGCGTGAAAGGCAGCTTTTCACCGTTCGCGACCCGGATCATGAGTTCGACCAGATCGTAGCCCGTGACCAGTTCGGTGACGGGGTGTTCGACCTGAAGCCGGGTATTCATTTCCAGAAAATAGAAATTGCGGTTCTTGTCGACGATGAATTCGACCGTGCCCGCGGTCAGGTAGTCCACCTGTTTCGCCAGCGCGACCGCCTGTTCGCCCATGGCCTTGCGGGTTTCCTCGTTCAGGAAGGGGGACGGCGCCTCTTCGATCACCTTCTGGTGGCGGCGCTGGATCGAACATTCCCGTTCACCCAGATAGACGCAGTTGCCATGCACGTCTGCCATGACCTGGATTTCGATATGGCGCGGTTCTTCGATGAATTTTTCGATGAAGACCCGGTCGTCGCCAAAGCTGTTCCGACCTTCGTTCATCGCGGACACAAGGCCGGTGCGGGCCTCCGCATCGTTCCAGGCAAGCCGCATGCCCTTGCCGCCGCCCCCGGCGGACGCCTTCAGCATCACCGGATAGCCGATTTCGTTTGAAATGCGCACCGCCTCTTCCGGGTCGCTTACCGCCTCCAGATGGCCGGGGACGGTGTTGACGCCGGCCGCCAGCGCGATCTTCTTCGATTCGATCTTGTCGCCCATGGCTTCGATCGCGCCCGGCGGCGGGCCGATGAAGGCAATGCCTTCCTTTTTCAGGCGTTCGGCAAAGGCCTTGTTCTCGGACAGGAACCCGTAGCCCGGATGCACCGCTTCGGCGCCGGTCTGTTTGCAGGCCGCGATGATGTTGTCGATCACCAGATAGCTTTGGTTGGACGCGGCCGGTCCGACGGCCACCGCCTCCCCGCCCAGGTTCAGCGCGGTGCGCACATGCAGGGCTTCGGCATCCGCCTCGGAAAAGACGGCGACGGGCGCAATCCCCATCTTGTGCGCCGTGCGCATGACACGGCAGGCGATTTCCCCACGGTTGGCGATCAGGATTTTTTTGAACATCGTGATTTTCATCCTGCAGGATTGTATAGTTGGTCCCGGAGGATCCGGGAAAGGGGCATATGACGAACGTTCGCGCGTTGAATTTCCGTTCCGATATGAACGCCGCAGCATATGAATACTGGTGCGGGCTGACCGACGGTGATCGCCTTCCGGGGCGACGTCATATCGATCCGTCGGACATGCTTCCCTTTTTGCCGTATGTCATGCTGATGGACGTCATTCGGGAACCCGAACTTGACTTTCGCTACCGTCTGATCGGCACCAAACATCAAAGTTTCTGGCTCAAGAATCTGACCGGCGTCTGTATCCGCGCAACGAAACAGCAAGGACCGGGAAGCACGATCTGGAAAGGCCTGGAACGAACGGCGACGACCGCGATGCCGATGAGCACCCGCGCGCCCTATGTCGGCACGAAAAAGGAAATCTACGAGATCGAAGATATCCTGATGCCGCTTGCCGAAGACGGCCGCACGGTCGACATGATTTTCGTTTGCTGCGACTACCTGACCAAGCCCGTCTATATCAAACGGTAGGTTCCGCGGCGCGCGCATCTTCCGCCCCCTGACCGCCGACATCACAGCGGGATGTTCCCGTGCTTCTTCCACGGGTTTTCAAGCTGTTTCGTGCGCAGCATCGACAGCGCGCCGCAGACCCGCCGACGCGTATTGTGGGGCATGATGACGTCGTCGATGAACCCCTGCCGCCCGGCAACGAACGGGTTCGCGAACTTGTCGCGATATTCGGCTTCGCGTTCCGCCAGCTTGTCCGGGTCGTCCTTGTCCGCGCGGAAGATGATTTCCACCGCCCCCTTCGGGCCCATCACGGCGATTTCCGCCGACGGCCAGGCGTAGTTCACGTCGCCGCGCAGATGTTTTGACGCCATGACGTCATAGGCCCCGCCATAGGCCTTGCGGGTAATGACCGTCACTTTCGGCACCGTCGCTTCGGCGTACGCATAAAGAAGCTTCGCGCCGTGCTTGATGATGCCGCCATATTCCTGTGCCGTGCCGGGCAGGAAGCCGGGGACGTCGACCAGCGTGACGATGGGAATGTTGAAGGCGTCGCAGAAGCGCACGAAACGCCCCGCTTTGATGGAACTGGCTATGTCCAGGCAGCCCGCAAGCACCATGGGCTGGTTCGCGACGATGCCGACCGGGTGGCCTTCCATGCGCGCGAAACCGGTGACGATGTTCGCCGCGTTGTTCGGCTGGGTTTCGAAGAACTCGCCCTCGTCCGCGATCTTTTCGATCAGTTCCTTGATGTCGTAGGGCTTGTTCGGGTTGGGCGGAACCAACGTGTCCAGCGACATGTCCGGACGGTCCGCCGGGTCGTCCGTCGGACGGTGGGGCGGCTTTTCCCGGTTGTTCAACGGCAGATAGCCCAGGAAACGGCGAAGCTGCATCAGGGCTTCCACGTCGTTTTCAAAGGCCAGGTCGGCAACGCCGGATTTTGACGTATGGGTGGATGCGCCGCCCAGTTCTTCGGCCGTCACGGTTTCGTTCGTCACCGTTTTCACCACTTCGGGACCGGTCACGAACATGTAGGACGAATCCTGAACCATGAAGATGAAGTCCGTCATGGCCGGGGAATAGACGGCGCCGCCCGCGCACGGGCCCATGATCATGGAAATCTGCGGCACGACACCGGACGCCATGACGTTGCGCTGAAAGACATCGGCATACCCGGCCAGGGACGCGACCCCTTCCTGGATGCGCGCACCGCCGCTGTCGTTCAGGCCGATCACGGGGACACCGACCTTCATCGCCTGGTCCATGATCTTGCAGATCTTGCGGGCGTGCGCCGCGGACAGGGAGCCGCCGAAGACGGTGAAATCCTGGGAAAAGACGAAGACGCGCCGGCCGTTGACCAGACCGTGGCCGGTTACGACCCCGTCGCCGGGGACTTTCGTGTCCTGCATGCCGAAGTCGGTACAGTCATGTTCGACGAACATGTCCCATTCTTCGAAGGACCCTTCGTCCAGCAGCAGCGCGATGCGTTCGCGCGCGGTCAGCTTGCCCTTGGCGTGCTGCGCGTCGACGCGTTTTTCCCCGCCGCCACCGCGTGCGCCGTCGCGCATTTCTTCCAGGCGCTGAACGATATCTTGCATATCTTCCCCCCGCTGAATTCCTGTTTCTTTTCTTTTACTAACAGCCCGCCGGATAGGCCAGTGCCGGATGGACGCCGCGTTGTCGCAGGCCAGATGACCACAGGTCACGAATTCCGAAAAGCCGGTTCATGCCCCGATTTACCGGCCTCTTGCAAGGGGTCGGGCGGCGGGTCTGTGCCTGACGCGGTCAGTCTTCGAACAACCGCTGCAGCATCGGGCAGTGCGCCTGGCCGCCGGCACAATTGGCCAGCAGTTCGCACAGGGCCATTTCAAGCTGTTGCAGGTCCGCGATTTTCGCCCGAACGTCATCGAGATGGGTCTTCCCGACGCGGCTTGCGTCGTCACAGTTTCTCGTGCTGGCCGACGACAGGGACAGCAGCACCCTCACCTGGTCAATGGAGAAGCCGAGGTCACGGCACCGGCGCACGAACCTGAGACGGGTTATGGCGGCCGCATCATACAGCCGCCTGCCGTTCGCGGCCCTTTTCGCGGCCGGAACGATCCCCTCGCGTTCATAATACCGGATGGCCTCGATCCCGACGCCGCTTCGCTTGGCCGCCATTCCAACTGGAACCATCGAATTTCCCCTTGATCCTGTAGTTACTACAGGATGCATGATCCTGTTATGACCGCAAATCACGTTGAAGACAGCCGCCCCTGGTCGTTTGCCGCCCGGACCGTCGCGCTGGCCGGGGCGGCTCTGACCGCCCTTCTGTCGGCTTCATGCTGCATCATTCCGATCGGGCTGACGATTGTCGGCCTGGGTGGCGCCTGGCTGTCCTTTCTAGGACCATTTGCAACGCACCGTGAATTGATCTTGCTCGTCACGACCGCTGTCGTCGGCCTGCTCTGGCTGCGGATGTTCCGGAGGGTGAAGCACAGGCCGTCTGCTCACCTGTTTTCGCCGGGCACAATCATTGCGACCCTGGCCGTCGCGATCGCATGGTCCGCGCCGCTTTGGGAAGCCCAGGTGACGGGCGCGCTACTGGATATATGGGCAAATCAACGATGAAGGACCGACTTCTTCTGACCGGGGTCGTCGGCACGATTATAGTCGCGCTTTGTTGTTTCACGCCGGTACTGGTGGTCCTGTTGGCTGCGGCGGGCCTGGCGGCCGCCACCGGCTATTTGGACCTGGTACTTTTTCCGGCGCTTGCAGTCTTTTTGGCCATTACGGGGTACGCAGTATGGCGACGCAAAAAAATGTCGTAGCACTTCAATCCACAATCACCTGCCCGGAATGCGGACATCGTGAAACAGAAACGATGCCGACGAACGCCTGCCAGTGGTTTTATGAATGTAAGGGATGCAAAATTCTGTTGAGGCCAGAGACAGGGGATTGCTGCGTCTTTTGTTCCTTCGGGACGGTCCCGTGTCCACCGATCCAGGAAGGTAGCGATTGCTGCGGTTGATGGGGAAATCCTGCCGGCTTGCGGATCAAATCGCGGGAAAGGACCGCGTTCCTAACCCGCTTTCCGAAGAAACTCCGCCGCCTGGCCGACCTCCCGCCGCAGGCGTTCCTTACGTGCCTGCGCCTCGTCGTCCAGGCCCCACAGTTCTTCCTGATAGGTCTCGTCGATGCGCGACGCGTCCAGCCCCTGTTCGGCGGACAGGCGGCCTTCGGCAATGGCGAGCGCCAAAAGGAAGGACCCGCACGCGGTCGTCATGACATGCACCGCCGTCAGCGCGAACGGGTCATAACCCTGTGCCACGGTCAGGAAACGGGCGCGCGTTTCTTCCGGCTGGTCGACCGGCATCAGGCCCGCGGTGACGGTAAAGGTGACGTCGTACCGGTCGCGCGCCCATTCCAGAACCGGGTCCCATGCCTCTGCCTGACGGGTGGCCAGTTCCGGCGGGCTTTCGGCGCGATAGCACAACAGGTCCGACCCGGCATAGCCCGCCGCTTCCGCCGCGACGGCCGCATGGTTCGGGATCACCCGGTCGATCGTGGTGGCCGCCAGGGTCATGAAGCCCATGCTGTCCGGGTCGATCTTGTCGCCCTGCGCCGCCCATTCGTCGCGGATCGCGCCCGCCAATGCGGGCGTGGGCACGACCAGCGGCGCCTTTGCCGGCGTGCGGATGGGCCGCCCGTCCAGATGCACGGTGTGCCCACCCTCACATGCGGCCGCTTCGGCCTGTTTATAGAACCGCTTCACCGGAACGCCTGAACCGCTATCAGGGGCGATCAGTTGCCGAACAGGTTGTTCAGCGCGTCGCCGACACCTTCGCCGATCGCTTCGCCCACGCCTTCGACGGCACTGCCCGGGTTCTGGATTACGTTACCGGGGCTGTCCGCGTTTTCGGGGGTGCTGGGGCTTTGCGCCTGTTCCTGGCTTTCCGCGACTTCCTCCTGGCAGGGGTGCCCGTCCGGAAGGTCCGCGACCAGCGCCAGAAGCGCCGTGCCCACCCCGCCCGTCAGAACACCGGCAAGGATGCCGCCGCCCACGGCGATCGGGTCAGGCGTAACGGTCGGCGACGCGAAGGTCCCGGTCACATCCAGCGGCACGCTGAGGCTGACGATGCCCGCCCCGCCGGACGGTTTCACATCCAGCGACAGCCGTTCGGTCCTAAGGTCGATTTCCCCTTCCGACGTCACCGTCACCGGGCCCGACGCGGTATAGCCTGCAACCGTGTTCATCAGCCCGTTGGAGATATCATAGTCGAAGACCGCGCAATCGATGACGATCCAGCCGTTTTCCGACGACATGATGCCCGCCAGTGTGGGCCCCATCACATCTTCGAACGCGGCCCTGAGGACGCGGCTGTCATACATGGTCAGGCCGACATTGCCGTTCAGCGATGCCGCAATATCGCGCGGGTTCGACCCCTGGCCCGTCAGCGCCACATCCAGGCGCAGCGGCCCCACGATCTTGTCCCGGAAGCCGGCTTCGGCCAGCAGCCGCGACAGGTCCATCGCCCGGCCCGTCAGATTGACGTTCAGCGGATGGGTCGCATCACCCCCGCCCAGGGAAATTGTCCCTGTCAGCGTACCGTCGCCGACATTCGCATTCAGCGGGTCGACCCGCAGATCGCCGCCCTGGAGGGAGACCCCGACTTCCAGGTTATTGAGTTCGGAAATCGCGCCGATGAAGGTGCCGGCCGTATACTGGATTTCCACATTGATGGCGCGCATGGCTTCGAACGGAATGCGGTCGCCCGGAATGACCCGGCCATCGTCCGCACCGCCCTGTGCCGCGGTCCGGTTGCTGGACGCCGCGCCGCCACCGGATTCGCCGCCTTCGGATGCCGGCATCACATCATTCAGATTGAAATAGTCGGATGACAGCGTCGCGACGATGGACGGAACATCGCCGGTACCGTCCAGCGTGGCCGTGCCCGAAATGTCGCTGTCGCCGATTTTCGCCGTGAACGGGTTCAGCGTGATCGGTTCGCCCGCATCGCCCGTCAGATTCCCTGAGATATCGACGGGGCCGATGGGCGGCACGTCTGTTCCCGCCAGGTCGGACAGGACCGACAGGTCGGGGGAGACGACGGAGAAGCCCAGATCCGCGCCGCTGAGCGCGACCAGGTCCGATACGGAACCGCTGGCTTCCACCAGAAGCGTTTCCGCCTTACCCAGTGACAGCGCCAGATCGCTGAGGCTCATCGTCCCGTTCGCATCGCCCGAAACCCGCGCCGCCATGTCCAGCGGCCCCAGTGCCGGGACCGCCATCGGCGTGAAGGCTTCGACCAGCGGCGACAGGTTGCCGACTTCCGGCGACACAGCATTGACCGTCAGGTCGACGCCCGTCTGTGCCATCAGGTCGGCGATACCGCCCGCGGCCTGAATCTGGATTGTTTCCGGCCGGCCGAAATCAAGCGCCAGGTCGCTGAGCGCCAGCCCGCTTTCCAGGCCGCCCGAAACCTTTGCAATCATGTCCATCGGCCCGATGTCGGGAATGCCCTGACCGGAATATTCCTCTGCGATGTCGGACAGGTTGCCCAGTTCGGGGGAATTCGCCGTGACTTCGATATCGATCCCTTCGGACCGGATCAGATCGCCGACGGAGCCGACGACATTGAGGATCAGCGCTTCGGCGGAGCCCAGCGAAAGATTCATGTCCTGAAGCGACAGACCGCTGTGCGGGCTGCCGGCGACATTGGCCGACAGCGCCAGACGGCCCAGCGGCGGCACCGACTGGCCTGCAAACTGTTGCGCGATGGGCGACAGGTCGCCGATCTGCGGGGAATCCACGCGGATCGCAAGGTCCAAAGTCGGGTCCGTCGTCAGGTCGGCGATATTGCCGCCGGCCGACGCCAGAATAAGGTCTTCCGACCCGACCGCCGCGCTGAGATCAGAAAGGTCGAGCCCGTCACCCAGTCCGCCCCGAACCGCGAAGGATACGTTCAGCGGGCCGACGGCGGGCACATCCTGACCGGCAAAGGCCTGCGTGATGGGCGACAGGTTGCCGACTTCGACGCTTTCCAGGTTGGCCGTGACATTGATGCCTTCCTGGCCGATCGCATCTTCGATCTGGCCGTCTACCAGAATGTGAATGACATCTGCTGTCCCGATATCGACCGAAAGCGGATTGATGGAAAGCGCATCGCCGCTGCCCGCCAGCGTTACATCCACCTTGAACTGACCCAGGCTGGGCACGTCGATGCCGAAGGCACCGGCGGCTTCGGCCAGTTCCTGACCTAGGGCGGAAACCGTAACGTCGATCCCTTCCTGACCGGCCAGGTCCTGGATCGCGCCATTGATGGCGACATCGATCCCGGCAAGGTTGCCGACAAAGTCGATGGGCGTCGGCTGCGCGCCGTCGGTCATGGACTGAAGCGACCCCATGGTGCCCGCCATGATCAGCGGCAGGTCTTCGAATGCCGCATCCAGATTCAGCAACAGCGGCGCGGTGGCGGAATCGCCGCCCAGGGCAAGTTCCGTCAGCGTAAAGGTCTGGACCTCGTTCGCGCCGTCGCCCAGATGCTGGATCATGTCCACTTGAACGTCGGTGATCTGAAGGTCGCGGATGATGGGCAGGACCAGGTCCCCGCCACCGCCGCCATGGTCGCGGTCGTCGCGCATGTCATCGCCGGTTTCGAACCGGGTGTTCGCCATGGTCCCGTCGGCGCTGGTTTCCAGCGCGGCGCGCACGCCGTCGACCCGGATCATGGTGATATCGGGCGTATTGCCAAGGAGGGAAAACAGTTTGAAGCCCAGTTCGACCGTGCCGATTTCGACCATCTGTTCGCGACTGGCCCAGTCGGCGTTGGAAAGCGAGATGCCCGTCGCCTTGAAATAGGTGTCGCTGCCCAGGTCGAATTCGATCGGCCCGTCGATCACCAGCTGGCGGCCCGTGTTTTCGCGCACCGCTTCCTGAATTTCGGGTTTCCAGTCGTTCAGGTCGATGTTGAGCACATATGCGACGGCCCCGACCACGAAGACCAGCAGGACCACAAGAACGCCGCCAAGGATTTTAAGGAAACGCCGCATCGCTCAATCGCTCCATATCTGTTTCAGCAGGCCAGGGATTTCGGTGAAATGTCCGGCCACGGTCCGGGCGCCCGCTTTTGTCAGTTGTTCCGGCGGATGATAGCCCCACGAAACGCCAATCGCGTGCGCGCCGGCGCGGACCGCCATCTCCATATCGAATATCGTATCGCCGATCATGACCGTATTCAAAGGGGAAACGCCTGTCTCTCCCATCGCGTCCAGCAGGATATCCGGGTTTGGTTTACCTGGGCCGTCATCCGCCGTTTTCAAGACACTGAAATGTCCGGCGATATCATGACGGGTCAATGTATGACCCAATCCGCGGCGCCCTTTTCCGGTCGCAACGCCCAGAATCATCGTCTCGTTCGCCGACAGTTCCGTCAGCACCGAAACGCAGTTTTCATAAAGGGGTTCATCGTCCCGTGTCACTTCATGACCGGAAACGAACGCGTTCTTGTATCCTTCGACCAGCGCGTCCCACACACCGGGATTTCCGGCCGGGTGCAGATTGCGGATCGCCTGTAACAGGGGCAGCCCGATCTGGTGGCGAATGTCGTCCGGTTCCGGCCGGGCAATTCCCAACCCGTCCCAGGCGGCATGCATGGTCGCGACGATGATATGGCCGCTGTCGACCAGTGTCCCGTCGCAATCGAAAACAATCAGTTTGGGTTCCGCCATCGCGCCTTATTCCGCCAGTTCGTCGAACGGGTCTTCACCCATCGCCGGTTCGGTTTCGAATTCAAACAGGGTAAGCGTTTTTTTCATATGCGCCGACGGACTGGCCGTAATGCGCGCGCCCGCACCGTCCACGCCGGGCGGCAGTTCGATCATCCGCGCGTGCAGATGCAGGCCCTTGGGCAATTCGTCGCCGGGCGGAAAGGCGGCCTTGCCGCCATATTTCCCGTCCCCCAGGACCGGCGTGCCCAGATAGGCCAGATGCGCGCGGATCTGATGCGTGCGCCCCGTGCGCGGCCATAGCGCCACCAGCGCCGCACGCTGGGCCGCCTGATCCAGGACGACAAAATCCGTCACTGCGCTTTGCCCGTCGTCCGGGTCGGGCACGACGCGTTCGCCCCCGGCACTGCCCTGTTTGGACAGCGGCATCCGGATCGTCCCTTCGGACGGGTCGGGCACGCCCACGGTCACCGCCCAGTATATCTTTTTGACGTCGCGGCGCTGCAGCGCACGGCTAAGGGCGGCCGCCGTTTCCCGCCGCCGGGCCAGCAGCATGACGCCGCTTGTATCCTTGTCCAGGCGGTGGACCAGGCGCGGGCGTTCCTCTTCGCCGAAGCGCAGGAAATCCAGCATGCCGTCCAGGTGGCGTTCGGTCTTGCTGCCGCCCTGAACCGCAAGTCCGGACGGTTTGTCGATGGCCAGAAGATCGCGGTTCCGGAATATGACCAGAGATTTGGCAAAAACCTCATCCTTCGGATCCGGGCCCTTCTGCCGGGCGGGGCCGCCCTTCGGGTCCGCCGGTTCATAGGGTGGAATGCGCACCTTCTGTCCGGCGGCGACGCGGAAATCCGCCTTCACCCGGCCGCCGTCGACGCGGATTTCACCCTTGCGCAGGGCTTTTTGCATGCGCCCGTGGGGCATGTCGGGAAAGCGCGTGCGCAGGAACCGGTCCAGGCGCATGCCGTCTTCGCCGGCGCCGACATCGATTGTCTGAACCCCGCTCATGGCAGCACCAGCCGCATGACGGCCATGCCGCCCATCAGCCCAAGGATGGCCAGAACGGCGGACCCGACGGCATAGAAGGCCGCCTGTCCGAATTGCGCGCGTTCGATCAACAGCACCACATCCAGCGAATAGGTTGAAAAGGTCGTAAACGCCCCCAGCACACCGACCGCCAGAAAGGCCCGCAGGGCCGGCATCGGTTCCGCCAGATGCATGAAGACATGAACCAGGACGCCCATCAGGAAGGACCCCAGCACGTTCGCGGCGAAAATGCCCCACGGGAACCCGCCGCCGGTCAGATGCATGACCTGGGCCGCGAAGAAATGGCGCGCGACGGCGCCGATGGCGCCCCCCGCCGCAATCGCGAGAATGAGCTTCATGGATCGAGGTTATGCGGCCCCGCGCTGCCGGGTGCAAGCCCGGCCTTTCGGTCAGCCGCCCCGCAACAGAAGAAGCAGGCCGACCGACAGCAGGACAAAGAAGATCAGCGCGCAGGCGACGAAATAAAGCCCGCGCGCCCGGTCGATGTCGCGCGGTTCAAGCCGCGCCCGCCCGTCGCCGATCCACACGCCGACGACTTCCCCGCCCGGATAGGTGCGCGGCCCGCCCAGTGCGATGTTCAGCGCCCCGGCGAACGCCGCTTCGGGCCAGCCCGCATTGGGGGACTTGTGCTTCGGCGCGTCCCGCAGCATGACCCGAACGGCGGCCAGCGGATATCCGGTCGGCATGAAACTGGCCGCAAGACACACCAGCGTCCCGCTGATCCGGGCCGGCAGCCAGTTCGCGACGTCGTCCAGCTTTGCCGCCGTGAACCCGAAGGACCGATGCTTTTCGGTCTTGTAGGCGATCATGCTGTCCAGCGTGTTGATCGCCTTGTAGCCCAACAGGCCCGGCAGACCGAACAAAAGATAGAAGAACGCGGGCGCCACCACGCCGTCGCTGAAGTTTTCCGACAGGGACTCGATGGCCGACCGCGCCACACCATGCCGGTCCAGGCTTTTCGGGTCGCGGGACACGATATGGGCGATTTCCCGCCGCCCGCCTTCCAGTCCGCCGTCCCGCAGTCCCTTGCCGACGCGCCGGACATGGTCATACAGGCTTCTGGCCGCGAGAAAGACCCCGACGATCAGAACCTCCACCATCCAGCCATAGCGCCAGTCCCGAAGATGGTCCGCGATCAGCCACCCCACCGCGACCCAGAAGGACACGACGATCAGCGCCGCGATCGCGCCGCGGATCAACCGGTCGGTTTCGCTGCGGTTCGGGCGGTTCAGCTTGGCATCCAGCCAGCCGATGGGCCGCCCGATCAGCACCACCGGGTGCGGCACGATTTTGTAGAACCAGCGCGGGTCGCCGACCAGCGCGTCGAACAGAAGGGCAAATGCCAGGATCAGCGCAAAAGACTGGCCGTCCGCGACCCATGCGGTGGCATTGTACAGGACATCGGAAAGCGGCATATCCGGAATTGACGTTCCCGCCCCCGCCGTCAGCGCCGTGCCGCGCGCGGGGCGGGCGGATTCTTGGACCGCGAAATCTGCTGCAGGACGGCGTCCAGATACCGGCCCTGGAACATCGTGATGCCCATTTCCTGACCGGTTCGGATCATCGTTTCGTTATCGCAGCGGGCCAGGATAACCCGCCCCTTGCCGATTTTTTCGACGCATTTGGCAATGCGTTCACGCTGTTCTTCGGACCCGCCGGCATCGAAAATGGGGCCGGCCGCGATCTTCACCAGGTCGACTTCCATATATTGCCGGTCGATGAAGGGCACCAGATCCGGCCCGATCCCGTCCAGACAGATGCGATAGCCTTTTTCGCGCACGAAATCCCGCGCGAAGATGAAGGACGAGAAATCCGACATCACGTCGATCATCTGAAGTTCGACGACCAGCGTACCCCGGCTTCCCATGCGAAGGGACGAATCGAAATCCAGAAATTCCGGCGCCAGAAGCGTGCCGACATTCACATTGATGGAAAAGGACGAATGCAGCGTCCGGTCATCCGCCCGGACCAGCATCTTCAGGACGCGCCGGTCCAGGGTCTGGGTCAGGTGCTGAAACAGCCAGCGGTTGGCGGCCAGATCCACATCCGGAAGGACGGTTTTCGCCAGATCGAAAATGGAAATGAACAGTTCGTTGAAAATCGGCTTCGGCGGCGCGTCCTTGTGCACGACGCTGACGGCCTGTCGGCGGAACACACTGGACAGGTCGGCGCGTTCCAGAAATTCCTCAAGCCGGCCCAGTTGTTCCGGTTTCAGCGGACGGCGCGAATCCTCGAACGATTCGCCGGCCTGTTCGGCCATCTGCTGCAGGCGTTTCTGGCGCGCGCGTTCTTCTTCGAACACGCGTTCGCACAATTCCATGAATTTCGCGTACTGGCCTTCGATATTGTAAAGCGTCGCGAACCGGCCGTGCCCTTCGGAATCCGCTTCCGACTGGGTCAGCGGATCGTCGCTGAACAGATAGCGCAGACGCATCACCGCTTCGTCCAGCTGTTGCAGGTTCGCGCCCTTTACGGAAAAGACCACATCGTTGTTCCCCAGAAGGAACGTCTGCCCTTCGAACGTGGTGACAAAGTCATCCAGCGTGTTCATGGCGATGCGGATGTGATGTTCGCGGCGGTTCTGCGGTTTCAGCCGCGACAGGTGCACGTGCACCGCGCGGCGCCCCTCGCGGTGCCGTTCAAGTCGTTGCGCATAATCCAGGAGCAGGTGTTCCTGGCTTATCGATGTGCCCGGTTTCTGTGCCATAAAGTTTCGTCCGTCCCCGGCGGCGGTATTATTGTTCGCTGTCCAGCCCGCTCCCTCCGGTATGTCTACCCTATGATGCGCGTGTCGCCAATGAAAGCGTGTATGACAAACCAAAGCGACTACGCCAATATGGTCCAAAATCGGCAATATTGCCTTGGTAAAAGATAGATACGGGCCTGATCGGGTTTCAGGGCAACCGGGGAGCAGACACATATGGCGGAACAGAAAATCACGGAAGAAGACGCGCTTCAGTTTCACGCGCAGGGGCGCCCCGGAAAGATCGAACTGGCACCCACAAAGCCGCTGACGACGCAGCGGGACCTGTCGCTTGCCTATTCGCCGGGTGTCGCCACGCCGTGCCTTCGCATCGCCGAACAACCCGACACCGCCTATGACTATACGGTGCGCGGCAACATGGTGGCGGTCATTTCGAACGGCACGGCGGTCCTGGGTCTGGGCAATATCGGCGCGCTGGCGTCCAAGCCGGTGATGGAAGGAAAGGCGGTTCTGTTCAAGCGGTTCGCGGATGTCGATTCCATCGACCTGGAAGTCGACACCGAAGATGTCGACGAATTCGTGAACAGCGTGCGCTTTCTGGGGCCGAGCTTCGGAGGCATCAACCTGGAAGACATCAAGGCGCCGGAATGTTTCATCATCGAACAGCGCCTGCGCGAAATCATGGACATCCCCGTCTTTCACGACGACCAGCACGGCACCGCGATCATTGCGGCGGCGGGCCTGATCAACGCGCTGCAGCTGACCGGGCGGGACATCCGGAACACGAAACTGGTCGTGAACGGCGCCGGCGCGGCGGCCATCGCCTGCACCGAATTGGTGAAGGCGATGGGCATGCAGCCCGACAATGTCATTCTGTGCGATTCCAAGGGCGTGATCTATCAGGGCCGCGAGGAGGGCATGAACCAGTGGAAGTCCGCCCATGCGGCGCAGACGGACGCACGGACCCTGGCGGATGCGGTGCGCGGCGCGGACGTGTTCTTCGGCCTGTCGGTCAAGGGGGCGCTGACGGCCGACATGGTAACGACCATGGCCGACCGGCCCATCATTTTCGCCATGGCGAACCCCGACCCGGAAATCACCCCGGACGAGGCGAAGTCGGTGCGCGACGATGCGATCATTGCAACGGGACGGTCCGACTACCCGAACCAGGTGAACAACGTTTTGGGGTTCCCCTATATCTTCCGGGGCGCCCTGGACGTGCGGGCTTCGACCATCAATGACGACATGAAAATCGCCGCCGCCCAGGCCATCGCCGAACTGGCGCGCGAAGATGTCCCGGACGAGGTGGCGAACGCCTATGGCGGGCAGTCGCTGCACTATGGGCCGGACTATATCATTCCCGTCCCGTTCGACCCCCGTCTGATCGTCGCCGTTCCGGCCGCCGTCGCGGAAGCGGCCATGACGTCCGGTGTGGCGCGGCGTCCGATCATGGACATGGAAGCCTATCGTCAGGAACTGAAGGCGCGGCTGGACCCGACCGCCAACATGCTGCACCTGATTTTCGAACGCGTCCGTCAGGCCCAGCGCCGCGTCTGTTTCGCGGAAGGGGAAGACCCGCGCATCATCCGCGCGGCCGCCCTGTTCCAGTCCGCCGGCTACGGCAAGGCGGTCCTGGTCGGCCGGGAAGAGAAAATCCGCGCCACGGCGCGCGAACTGGGACTGGAAGAAGCACCGTTTGAAATTCACAACGCGCGGCTGAGTTCGAACAATGTCGCCTATACCGAGTTCCTGTACGCGAAACAGCAGCGCCACGGGTTCCTGCACCGCGACTGCCAGCGGCTGGTCAACCAGGACCGCAATGTGTTTGCGGCCTGCATGATGGCGAATGGCGAGGTCGACGCCGTCGTGACCGGGGCCACGCGGGCCTTCAACATCGCCTACGAGGGGGTCCGCAAGGTGGTCGACGTGAAGGACGGGTCCATTGCCATGGGGCTGTCCATCATGGTGGCCCGCGGCCGCACCATCTTCATTGCCGACACATCGGTCCACGAACTCCCCGAAGGCGATATCCTGGCGGAAGTGGCGAAATCGGCCGCCGCCTATGCCAGACGGCTGGGGCACGAACCGCGCGTGGGCATGCTGTATGCGTCGAATTTCGGGAATCCGGACCGGCCGGGCGCCAGGCGGGTGCGCGATGCGATTGCCATCCTGGACCGGGAAAATCCGGATTTCGAATATGACGGGGACATTTCGCCCAATGCGGCGCTGGACTATGACCTGATGCAGCGGCTGTACCCGTTCTGCCGGTTGAGCGGCCCGGCAAACGTGCTGGTCATGCCGGGCATCAATTCCGCCCATATCGCCAGCCGCATGCTGCAAAGCCTGGGCGGGGGGACGATGATCGGCCCGATGCTGCTGGGCCTGTCACATCCGGTACAGATTGCGCAGATGGGCGCCAATGTCAGCGACATCGTCTCGCTGGCGGCGCTGGCGGCCCATGATGCGCTGGACCTGTCGCGATGATGCGCCGGGCACACTGAAGATAAGGAAGGGATAGCCGGTGTCCGGGTCCTGGCTGAAATCGATCGCGCTCGCCTTTCTTCCGGCGGGGCTGCTTCTGGCACTGCTGGTCAGCGAACAGAAGATCGATTCCGCCGTCGCGATACTGTTGGCAATGGCGGTCCTGCTGGGTGCGGGCATCGCCGTGCGTCGCCGCATCAAGGCCGAAGATGTCGTCATGCGCCGGTTGAACCGGCTGACGGCGGAGGCACAGACGCAGCTGGACGCGTTGAGCTATAAGGCTGCGGTCGCCGATCGGATCGTGAACTCCCTGCCGCACCCGATCTTCTTCCTGGATTCGGATCGCCGGGTCGTGCGCATGAACGCCGTGGCCGGCGCGCTGATCGATTCCGACATTACCGGCCGCGACCTGGGGGACGGGCTGCGCGACCCGGGCCTGATGGGGGCAATCGACCGTGTTCTGAAGGGGGAGGGGCCGCAGTCGGTCGACCTGAACATACCGGTGCCGGTGGAAACCGACTATATCGCGCGCATCGAACCGGTGGAACCGCCCCCCGGCACGCCCAAGGGCCGCGACGCACCGGTGGTGCTGGTCGACCTTCAGGATGTGACGGCCCTTCGCCGGTCGGAGAAGATGCGGGTCGATTTCGTCGCCAATGTCAGCCACGAGTTGCGCACGCCGCTGACCAGCCTGACCGGGTTCATCGAAACCCTGCGCGGGCCGGCAAAGGACGATGCCGAGGCGCGGGAAAAGTTCCTGGACATCATGCAGGAACAGTCCGAACGGATGTACCGGCTGATTTCCGACCTGTTGAGCCTGTCCAAAATCGAACTGGACGAACACAGCCGCCCGAAGGAGCCGGTCAACCTGCCGGAAATCCTGGAACGGCTGGTCGCCATGCTGGAACCGCGGGCGGTCGCCAGCGGCGTGCGCATCGAATTGATGGTCCCCGAGGACCTGCCGCCGGTACGCGGCGATGCGGACCAGCTGTTCCAGGTATTCCAGAACCTGCTGGAAAACGCCATGAAGTACGGGGAACAGGGCGGCGTCGTGAAAATCCGCTGTTCGGTGCGCGACGGCCGACGCGTCGTCACCGAGATCGAGGATTTTGGACCCGGCATTCCGGCCGAACATATCCCGCGCCTGACCGAACGGTTCTATCGCGTCGATACCGCCCGTTCGCGGCAACTGGGCGGCACCGGTCTGGGGCTGGCAATTGTGAAACATATTTTGAACCGCCATCGCGCGCGGCTGACCATTACAAGCGAGCTGGGCAAGGGGAGCGTCTTTGGTGTCGCCCTTCCCGTCCTTCAAAATTCCCGAATGATTCCAGATGGTTCGACAGATGCGGAAGAATCCGTCCGGCGCCGGCGCGCCGGTTAATATGACATTATTGGTCTAGATAAATCGGACCATCTGTAACGAAAACGTCTTCGTTCGATCATCAAACCGCAAGAACGCGGGCTTATTAGTCCGCCGTCGTTTAGGGGCATCTGACCAACCTTCAACCGTGCCCTTGGAACGAAAAGGTCGTTGCCGGGCCGCAACCCAGGTTGCGGAACGCTTCGAAAATCCAATCCGAAAGACTTTCTAAAGTCATCAATGGAGCGAGAAACTATGAAGGGACTTAAGGCAACGCTCGCGGCTGCTGCACTTGGCGCCGTCGCGTTCGCTGGGAGCGCCGAAGCGCGCGATCAGATCAACATCGTCGGTTCTTCGACGGTCTTTCCGTTTTCCACCGCTGTCGCCGAAACGTTCGGCCGCACGACGTCCTTCCCGACGCCGGTCGTTGAATCGACGGGTTCCGGCGGCGGTCTGCGTCTGTTCTGCGCCGGTGTCGGTGTCGAACATCCGGACATCACCAACGCGTCGCGCCGCATCAAGTCTTCTGAAGTCGAAACCTGTGCCGAAAACGGCGTGACCGACATCGTCGAAATCAAGGTTGGTTACGACGGCATCGTGCTTGGCAACTCGGTTGATGCCGAACAGGTCGAACTGACGATGGCCCAGCTGTTCCTGGCCCTGGCCGCCCAGGTTCCGGACGGCAACGGCAACATCATCGAAAACCCTTACGAGCGCTGGTCGGACATCGACCCGTCCCTGCCGAACTACGAAATCGAAGTTCTGGGCCCGCCGCCGTCGTCCGGTACGCGTGACGCGTTTGTCGAGCTCGCCATGGAAGGCGGCGCCCGTCAGATCGAACAGCTGGCCGAACTCCGCTCTGCGGACAAGGACGCGTTCGAAGAAATCGCGCACACCCTGCGTGAAGACGGCCGCTTCATCGAAGCCGGCGAGAACGACAACCTGATCGTCCAGAAGCTGACCGACAATCCGGAAGCCTTCGGCATCTTCGGCTTCTCCTTCCTGGACCAGAACTCCGACCTGATCCAGGGTTCGGTCATCGACGGCAACGAACCGACGTTCGAAGCGATCGCTGCCGGCGACTATTCGGTTTCCCGTTCGCTGTACTTCTACGTGAAGTCGGCCCACGTGGGCGTCATTCCGGGTATCGAAGAATACCTGGCCGAGTTCACCAGCGAAGGCGCCTGGGGTCCGGACGGCTATCTGGCGGAACGGGGCCTGATCCCGATGCCGGACGAGGAACGCCAGACGTTCCGTGCCGCGGCGGAGAACCTATCCAGCCTGAGCATGTAAGTCAGAGAGACCGGCCGGCAGGGACACCCCCGCCGGCCGGACTTCTCTTGCCGCCCATTCTCCAAAGCCCGACTTCTTTCTTTCATCTTCTAAAAAACTTCATTCGTTCGTCACTTCTGCCCGGCATCCGGGCGTCTAACACTGTTGTCTGCGAAACCGGGTGCGGCCCCTAACCTCTGCCGCGCCGTCAAGACGGGGGGCGAGGTTCATATGATTGGTTTCATTTTCACGGTGGTGTTTCTGGGTCTGACCGCCGCCGCATATTCCATGGGACGGCGCCGCGCCCATGCCGCGGTCGGCGGCAGCACGGCGCGGCTGAACTCGCTTCCCAGCTATTACGGTTTTCACGCCGCCCTGTGGTTTCTGATCCCCGCCGCGCTGCTTCTGGCGCTGTGGAGCGCGACAGAGACGACCATCGTCGAAGGCATGGTCGTCGGCAGCCTGCCGCAGGCAACGCAGGATCTGCCCCCGAACCAGCTGGGCCTGATCCTGAATGACATCCGCAACCTGGCCAACGGCAACATCACGTCCGGCGAACCGTCCCCGGAAATCCGCGCCGCCGCGGACTATTATGTCAGCCTGTCCAGCACCAGCGCCTGGGCCAAATACATCCTGACCCTGACGCTGGGCCTGGTCGGCCTGATGATGGGTCTGAAGAAAATCGCCCCGGACTTCCGCGCCCGCAACAGTGTCGAACGCGTGGTCATGGCGATCCTGATGATCAGTTCGACCATCGCGATTCTGACCACGATCGGCATCGTGCTGTCGCTGCTGTTCGAAGCATCGCGCTTTTTCGCGACGATCCCGCTGACCGACTTCCTGTTCGGGCTGAAATGGTCGCCGCAGATCGCCATCCGCGAGGACCAGGTCGGATCGTCGGGCGCGTTCGGCGCGGTGCCCGTCTTTGTCGGCACGGCACTGATCAGCTTCATCGCCATGTGCGTCGCGGCGCCGATCGGCCTTTATTCCGCGATCTACATGTCCGAATATGCCAGCCCGAAATTCCGCGCGGTGATCAAGCCGGTGCTTGAAATCCTGGCCGGTATCCCGACCGTGGTCTACGGCTTCTTCGCTGCATTGACCATCGCGCCGATGTTCCGGGGTATGGGGGAATCGGTGGGACTGGACGTCGCGTCCGAAAGCGCGCTGGCCGCCGGCATGGTCATGGGCGTCATGATCATCCCGTTCGTATCGTCCCTGTCCGATGACGTGATTTCCCAGGTGCCCCGGTCGCTGCGCGAAGGGTCCTATGGCCTGGGAGCGACCAAGTCCGAGACGATCCGCAAGGTGATCCTGCCGGCCGCCCTGCCGGGGATCGTCGGTTCGCTTCTTCTGGCCGTCAGCCGCGCCATCGGCGAGACGATGATCGTCGTCATGGCCGCGGGCCTGGCCGCGAACCTGACCGCCAACCCGTTTCAGGCGGTGACCACGGTGACGGTCCAGATCGTCACGCTTCTTATCGGTGACCAGGAATTCGACAGCCCGAAGACACTGGCAGCCTTTGCGCTGGGTCTGGTGCTGTTCTTTGTCACGCTGTGTCTCAACATCATCGCGCTTCACGTGGTGCGGAAATATCGGGAACAATATGACTGATACGACGATGCAAGGGGGGCCTTCGACGCCGGACGGCGAAGGCATCTATCAGGTAGTCAAACGCACCCTGTCGCGGCGTTATTCGGCGGAAAAGCGGTTCCAGGCCTATGGGCTGATCGCGATCTTCCTGGCGCTTGGGTTCCTGGCGTTCCTGTTCACCGATATCATTTCGAACGGGATCACCGCGTTCTGGCAGACCCAGGTCCAGATCGAAATCACCTTCGATCAGGAAATCGTCGATCCGCGCGGCGACGGGTCCGAAGAATCGCTTCTGGCGGGCGACTACCGCACCCTGTCCCGCGATGCCTTCGCATCCTACTTCCCGGGCGTGTCCGGCCGTTCCGCCCGCCGGGAAATGTTCGACCTGATGTCCGGGGGGGCGCAGTATTCCCTGCGCGAGATGGTAGAGGACAACCCGGACGTCGTGGGGACAACCCAGAAGGTCTGGGTCCATATGTCGGACGATGCCGACGTCTTCTTCAAGGGCCGGTCCACCGACATCAGCACGCGGCCGGTCAACGGTATCGCATCCCCGACGGGGACGGAGGATGAAATCCGCATCCTGTCCACGTCGAACGACTTCAATGACATCCTGCAGGCGGTAAAGGACCTGCTGCGCCAGGATGCACAGGACCTGGAACGCGACGCGAACCGCCTGGATGCGGTGATCGAAGCCCATGAACGCGCGTTGCAGGCCGGCGGCGAAGCGGCGGAAGAGGCCCGCTCGCAATTGGAAATCGTGCGCGCGGACCAGCAGGAACTGCGGGACGATGCCGCCGCCCTGATCGCGCGCGCCGACGATCCGGCAGGCGCCGAACGCCTGTCGAATGCCATGCCCAGCTATTTCGTGTCGATCAATGGCGGCTTCGTGAAGATCACGTCCGTCAGCGGTGCGGAAATCACCGGGGATGTCTTCATCCCGCTGGAATCGACGAATGATGCGGCCAGGGACGAATGGGAAATCGTCGTCTATGAAACGCCGGTCCAGGCGCGCCGCCTGAGCGACCAGCAGATCACCTGGCTGCGCACGCTGGATCAGCAGGGTGTGGTGGCACAGAATTTCAACACCACGCTGTTCACCGCCGGCGACAGCCGCGAACCGGAACAGGCCGGCATCTGGGGTGCCGCGGTGGGATCCTTCTTCACGCTGATGGTCACCTTCCTGTTGAGTTTCCCGATCGGGGTCATGACGGCGGTCTATCTGGAAGAGTTCGCACCGAAAAACCGCATCACCGATTTCATCGAAGTGAACATCAACAATTTGGCGGCGGTGCCGTCCATCGTCTTCGGTCTTCTGGGGCTGGCGGTGTTCCTGAATTTCTTCGGACTGCCGCGGTCGGCGCCGCTGGTCGGCGGCCTGGTGCTGACCCTGATGACCCTGCCGACGATCATCATTGCGTCCCGCGCGGCCCTGAAGGCGGTTCCGCCGTCGATCCGCGAGGCGGCGCTGGGCATGGGCGCCAGCCGGCTTCAGGCCATGACGCACCACACGCTGCCGCTGGCGATGCCGGGCATGCTGACCGGGACGATCATCGGCATGGCCCAGGCGCTTGGCGAATCGGCCCCGCTTCTGATGATCGGGATGGTCGCCTTCATCGTCGATATTCCGGGCGGCCCGACCGACCCGTCGACGGTGCTTCCGGTGCAGATCTATCTTTGGGCAGACAGCCCCGAACGCGCCTTCATCGAACGCACATCGGCGGCGATCATGGTCCTGCTGGGCTTCCTGATCAGCATGAACCTGTTGGCTGTCCTGCTGCGCAAACGCTTCGAGCGCCGCTGGTAAGTGTGACGAAAAACGACTATCGAACCGACAACCGAGACGACAGACGAATAGGAAAGCAAGATGACTTCTGTTGAAACGTCCGATCAGCCAGACCAGACGCCGGCCGCACCGGCACCGGTCGCCGCGCCCGAAATCAAGATGCAGGGCCGTCAGGTCTGTGTCTTTTACGGGGACAAGCAGGCGCTTTTCGATGTCGACATCGACATTACGGAACGCGAGGTCACGTCGCTGATCGGCCCGTCAGGGTGTGGCAAGTCGACCTTCCTGCGCTGTCTGAACCGCATGAACGACGTTGTCGAAATCTGCCGCGTGACCGGGAAAATCACGCTGGATCAGGACGATATCTATGACAAATCGGTCGATGTCGTGCCGTTGCGCGCCCGCGTCGGCATGGTCTTCCAGAAACCGAACCCGTTCCCGAAATCCATTTTCGAGAACATCGCCTATGGCCCGCGCATTCACGGCCTGACGGCAAACAAGGCGGAACTGGACGAGATCGTCGAAAAATCCCTGCAGAGGGCGGGCCTTTGGGAAGAAGTGAAGGACCGTCTGGATCAGCCGGGCACCGGTCTTTCCGGCGGCCAGCAGCAGCGTCTGTGCATTGCACGTGCGATCGCGGTTCAGCCCGAAGTCATCCTGATGGACGAACCCTGTTCCGCGCTGGACCCGATCGCGACCGCGAAGATCGAGGATCTGATCCACGAACTTCGGGAAAACTACACCATCGTGATCGTCACCCATTCCATGCAGCAGGCAGCCCGCGTTTCGCAGCGCACGGCCTTCTTCCACCTGGGCAATCTGGTGGAATACGGGGAAACGGAACAGATCTTCACGAACCCGAAGGACGAACGCACGCAAGGGTACATTACGGGCCGATTCGGCTAATATGGGGCTTGGGTGGGAAACCAGGTTCAAGGAAAGGCGTAAGCATCAAACATGGCGGATGTATCCCACGGTCATATCGTCGCCGCGTACGATCAGGAATTCAAGAAACTGACGAAGCTGTTGTCCCAGATGGGCGGACTGGCGGAAGTTCAGCTTTCGAACGCCCTGACGGCGATCGAAAAACGCAACGACAAGCTCGCCCAGAAGGTTAAGGACGGCGACCGCGAAATCGACCAGCTGGAAATCGATATCGAAGCGCTGGTCGTGCGCATGCTGGCCCTTCGCCAGCCCGTTGCGAACGACCTTCGCTATATCGTCGCGACCTTGCGCATATCGTCCGACATCGAACGGATCGGCGATTATGCGAAGAACATCGGCAAACGCGCCATGGCGCTGAACCAGTTGCCGGCCGAACCGCTGTTGCGGGGGGTCGTGCGCATCGGCCAGCCGGTCCAGGCCATGCTGAAGGACGTGATGGACGCGCATCTTCAGGGCGACACGGCAAAGGCGATCGACGTCTGGGAAGCGGACGAGGAAGTGGATGCGCTCTATACCAGCCTGTTCCGCGAGTTGCTGACCTACATGATGGAAGACCCGCGGCACATAACGCCGTGCACGCACCTGCTGTTCATCGCCAAGAACCTGGAACGGATCGGCGATCACGCGACCAACATCGCGGAAACGATCCATTTCCAGGTCGAAGGCACGCCACTGGCCGACCGGCGGCCAAAGGCGGACGGATCGAACTACGAGGTGCTTCGTCCAGAGGATGAATTGGATGACGATGACGACGACTGAGGCGCGGCGCTCCGCGCCGTATCATGAGGGGAGTACCCGGCCAATGACGGGCCTGAAACCGAAAATCCTGATCGTGGAAGACGAAACGGCGGTCGTAGCCCTGCTGCGCTACAACCTGGAACATCAGGGGTTTGAAGTCGATGCCGTATCCGACGGGGAAGAGGCACTGGTCGCGGTCGAAGAAAACCCGCCGGACCTGGTCCTGCTGGACTGGATGCTGCCGCAGCTTTCGGGAATCGAGGTTTGCCGCCAGCTTCGCCGCCGCCCGGCCACGAAACAAATGCCGATCATCCTGCTCACCGCCCGCGGGGAAGAGGCGGATACGGTCCGCGGCCTGGATTCCGGCGCCGACGACTATGTAACCAAGCCGTTTTCGCCGGCGGAACTGTCGGCCAGGGTCCATGCCCTTCTGCGGCGGTCGCGCCCGGCCCTGTCGGACGAATCGATCAGCATCGCCGACCTGCAGATGGATCTGGCCGCGCACCGCGTCTATCGCGGCACGCGCGAAATCAAGCTGGGGCCGACCGAATACCGGTTGCTGCGCCATTTCATGGAACATCCGGGCCGGGTCTTCAGCCGCGAACAGCTGCTGGATTCCGTCTGGGGCCGCGACGTCTATGTGGAACTGCGCACCGTCGACGTCCATATCCGCCGACTGCGCAAGGCGCTGAACGAAGGCGGGGAACAGGACGTTATCCGCACCGTGCGGTCCGCCGGATACGCGCTGGAGGCAACCGCCTAGCGTCCCGCGCCGCCTCCACTGCCTGTCTGGCCTCCCCGCGCCGTGCGGGTTCGGGCCAATTACTGAAAATCTTTGAACTTTTGGCGCCGGTCGTTGAAACTCCGGCGTCGTAAGGCAACGTATGCGGGGTGCGGACACGCCCCGTGAACAGGGATTTTCGATTCTGGCACCATGAAGACAGCGGCAATTATCGGTTCACTGGCAATCCTGCTGGGCCTTGCGGCATGTACCGACATCCGCGAGACGGAACCGGATCGCACCGCGACGGAACAGCTTCTGATTTCGACCGCGGCGGACAATGCGGTCGAACAGTTCGACTTTACCTCGCTTGCGGGACAGGCGGTCTTTCTGCGCCGGGACTATTTCGAAAGCTATGATTCCGGCTATGTCCTGGCACTCACCAGGCGGAAACTGGGGCGCGACGGCGTGCGCATCGTGGATGCCCCCGAAGACGCTGCTTTCATTGTCGAACTGCGCTCCGGCGCGCTGTCGCTGAATAACGAGCTGTTCTATATCGGCGTCGGCGGATTCACCATTCCGGTGCCCCTGTCGGATTCGATCGAGGTGCCGCGCGCGACGCTTTACGGGGACTATGACCGGACCGGAATTGCCAAGTTCGGGGCTCTGGTCTTCACCGCGGACGGGACATTGCACCGGGATCTGGAAACCGTCTACGGACTTTCCTGGATGGACCATAACAGCATCCTGGGCATCGGCTGGAACGAACAGAACATCCTGCCGGACAGCATCACCGACAATCCGCGCCCCGAATGACGGTGTCGGGGCGTTCGCATTGGCCGCTTCCGCCCGCGGTTTGTCGCCCGCCGGGGCCGGTGACGCTTCCGGCTTCCTCAAAGGCGCAATTTGGCTATAAACTGTCATGGTCTTCGGGCAGTGTTCGCGCCTGAGGCACCGGCGCCGTTTCGGCGCCCCGCCGCCTGTACCTGACTTGCGCTGAAGGACCGTCATGCCGGATACCGCCCTGAAAACCGTGACATTCTCGCTCAACGGACGCGATGTGACCGCCTATCCGGGGGAAAGCATCTGGCAGGTCGCACAGCGCCAGGGCGTTGAAATTCCCCATCTTTGCTGGCAGCCGGAACCGGGATACCGGGCCGACGGCAATTGCCGCGCCTGCATGGTGGAGATTGAGGGCGAACGCACGCTGGCCGCGTCCTGCATCCGCACGCCGACCGAAGGGATGGTGGTCAATTCGGCATCCGACCGGGCGAAGAAATCCCGCGACATGGTGTTCGAACTGCTGCTGGCGGACCAGCCGGAACGCGACGTCGCCCATGAAACCAACAGCAAATTCTGGACCTGGATCGACCGTATGGACATCGACGCGACCCGGTTCCCGGAACGCGCATCCCCGGCCACGGACGCAAGCCATCCGGCCATGCGGGTCAATCTGGATGCCTGCATCCACTGCAACCTGTGCGTCCGCGCCTGCCGGGAAGTTCAGGTCAACGACGTGATCGGCATGGCCTATCGCGGGCATGGTGCGAAAATCGTCTTCGATTTCGACGACCCGATGGGGGAAAGCACCTGCGTCGCCTGCGGCGAATGCGTCCAGGCCTGTCCGACCGGCGCGCTGATGCCCGCGACCAAAGTCGACGAAAATCAGGTCTATGTCGGCCCGGCGGACAAGGTGGTGGACAGTGTCTGTCCGTTCTGCGGCGTCGGCTGCCAGACGGAAATCCATGTGAAGGACAACAAGATCGTCGAAGTGCGTGGCAAGAACGGCCCCGCCAACGAACAGCGGCTGTGCGTCAAGGGCCGGTTCGGCATGGACTATACCAACCATGAGGGCCGCCTGACCAAGCCGCTGATCCGGAAAGAGGGTGTGGGCAAGGCCTGGGACATCGAAATCGACCCAATGAACCCGCTGTCCCACTTCCGGGAAGCGACCTGGGAAGAGGCGCTGGACGTCGCGATCAAGGGCCTGCGCAAGGTGCGTGAGGAACAGGGCCCCAAGGGCATGGCCGGGTTTGGTTCCGCGAAAGGATCGAACGAGGAAGCCTATCTGTTCCAGAAACTGGTGCGTACGGGCTTCGGCACGAACAATGTCGACCATTGCACGCGCCTGTGTCACGCATCGTCCGTCGCCGCCCTGATGGAAGGGGTGAATTCCGGCGCCGTGACCGCCCCCTTCACGGCGGCGAAGGATGCGGACTGCATGATCGTCATCGGCGCGCGCCCGGCCCAGAATCACCCTGTGGCCGCGACCTTCCTGAAACAGGCGGCCCAGCGCGGCGCGAAACTCATCGTCATGGACCCGCGCGGCCAGCAGCTGGCCCGCCACGCATGGAAGCACCTGCAGTTCACGCCGGGCCGGGATGTGCCCCTGCTGAACGCCATGATCCACACGATCATCGAAGAGAATCTGGTGGACGAACAGTTCATCCAGGCCCGCGTCGACAATTACGAGGCGGTGAAGGAAAACATCAAGCGCTTCTCGCCGGAGGACATGGCCCCAATCTGCGGCATCGACGCAGAGACGATCCGCGAGGTGGCGCGCGTCTATGCCCGGTCCGAAAAGTCGATCATCTTCTGGGGCATGGGCGTGTCACAGCATGTCCACGGCACCGACAATGCGCGCTGCCTGATCACGCTGGCGGCGATCACCGGCCAGGTCGGGCGTCCCGGCACGGGCCTGCACCCGCTGCGCGGTCAGAACAATGTCCAGGGCGCGTCGGACGCCGGGCTTATTCCCATGGTCTTCCCCGATTACAAGTCGGTCGAGGCGCTGGACATCCGGTCCATGTACGAAGAGTTCTGGGGCACGGAACTGGACCCGAACCGCGGGCTGACGGTGGTCGAAATCGTCGACGCCATCCTGGCCGGCGAAATTCGCGGCATGTATATCATGGGCGAAAATCCCGCCATGTCCGACCCCGACACCAAGCATGCCCGACAGGCGCTGGCCAAACTGGAACATCTGGTGGTCCAGGACATTTTCCTGACGGAAACCTGCTACCACGCGGATGTCATTTTCCCGGCGTCGGCCAAGGCGGAAAAATGGGGGACCTTCACCAACACGAACCGCCAGGTTCAGCTGGCCCGCCCCGCGCTGGATCCGCCGGGCGAGGCACGTCAGGACTGGGAACTGATCCAGGAAATCGCCCGGGGCATGGGGCTGGACTGGAACTACACCCATGCCAAGGATGTCTTTGCCGAAATGGGCCAGATCATGCAGTCCCTGAACGGCATTACCTGGGAACGGCTGGAAAACGAAAATGCCGTCACCTACCCATGCGACGGCACCGACCAGCCGGGCCATGAAATCATCTTTGCCGAACAGTTCCCGACCGCGAACGGCCGGGTGAAACTGGTGCCGACCGACCTGGTCCCGCCGGCGGAAATGCCGGACGAGGAATATCCGATGGTGCTGACGACGGGCCGGCTTCTGGAACATTGGCACACCGGGGCAATGACCCGGCGCGCGACCGTTCTGGACACGCTGGAACCGGAAGCGGTGGCCCATCTGAACCCGCGCTGGATGGCTGCGAACCAGGTGGCGCCCGGCGACATGGTGACGGTCCATACGCGGCGCGGCACGGTGCTGGTGAAGGCACGGGCCGACCGCGACGTGACCGAAGACATGGTCTTCATCCCCTTCTGTTTCGCGGAAGGGCCGGCCAACATGCTGACGAACCCGCAACTGGATCCGTTCGGCAAGATTCCGGAGTTCAAATTCTGCGCGGCCAAGGTCGCCGCCGCGCCGAAGGAAGCCGAAGCGGCGGAATAGGAAACCCTATTCGCCGCCGGTCTTTTGCGCTTTAGAAGCCTTTCGTCCGGTCAGCCCGATTCGTGGACCGCGCCGATGCGCGCGATGCGCAACAGGTTCGTCTTCCCAGGCGTTGAAAACGGCACGCCCGCGGTGATCACGATTCGGTCGCCATCTTCACCGAACCCGTCGATTTTCGCCTGGTGCGTCGCCGTCATGGTCATGTCGTCCAGGCTGCTGGCGTCCGGCACGCGGGCCGGATGCACGCCCCAGACGATGGCCAGTCGCCGGGCCGTGTCATCCCGGGGCGTCAGGCCCAGGATCGGCGCCATCGGCCGGTCCCGCGCGATACGAAGCGAGGTCGACCCCGACGTGGTATAGGTCGCGATCGCGTTGACGTTCAGCGTCGCCGCCATCTGGCAGGCCGCGGTGGCCACCGCATCCGCCGTGGTCGGTTCTGGCATCTGACGCTGCGCGTCCAACCCTTCGCGATAATTGGGGTCGCGTTCCACCCGTTCGATGATGCGCTTCATCATGGCGACGGATTCCACCGCATAGTCGCCGACCGCCGTTTCCGCCGACAGCATGACCGCATCCGCGCCGGAATAGACGGCGGTTGCGACGTCCGATGCCTCCGCCCGGGTCGGGATCGGCCGTTCCACCATGGAATCCAGCATCTGCGTTGCGACCACCACCGGCTTTCCCGCCAACCGGCAGGCGGAGATGATGCGCCGCTGAATGACCGGCACGTCTTCGGGCGGCATTTCGACGCCCAGGTCGCCGCGGGCCACCATCACCGCATCCGATGCGGCGACGATTTCATCCAGCGCGGTGATCGCCGACGGTTTTTCCAGTTTCGACAGGACCTGCGCCTTGCCGCGGATCAGCTCCCGCGCCTCAAGCACGTCTTCAGGGCGCTGGACGAAGCTGAGCGCGACCCAGTCGACGCCGATGCTGAGCCCGTATTCAAGGTCCGCCCGGTCCTTTTCCGTCAGCGGCGACAGCGGCAGCAGGACACCCGGCACATTGACGCCCTTGCGTTCGGAAAGCGGGCCGCCGACTTCGACCCGGCAGTTCGCATAGCCGTCGCCGCAGTCGCGGACCGAAAGGCGGATGCGCCCGTCGTCCAGAAGCAGTTCGGCCCCCACTTCCAGCGCCGCGAAGATTTCCGGGTGCGGCAGGGTCACCCGTTTCCGTGTACCGGGTTCATCGGCCAGATCCAGCCGGAAATCGTCCCCGTCGGACAGTTCGATCGGGCCGTCCTTGAATGTGCCGATGCGCAGTTTCGGGCCCTGCAGGTCCATCATGACCGCAACGGGACGTGCCGCCTGGCGTTCGATTTCGCGAATCGCGTCCAGCCGTGCCTTGTGTTCGGCATGTTCGCCATGGCTGAAATTCAGTCGAAAGACGTTCACACCCGCATCGAACAACTCCCGGATACTGTCCGGGTCCCCACTGCCCGGCCCAAGCGTGGCTACTACTTTGGTTCTGTAATGACGTCGCATTCCCGATCCTAACCGCAATAAAAACGCGCCCGCACCGCCCCTGGAGCGGACTGAGCAAACTATAAAAGGTTCGCCCCCAGAATGCTTGAAAAATCGACCTTTGCGGGGCACAAGGTAAAAACGAATTTCCGTAGGACGGAAAATTGAATGTTTTTTAAAGTCAATATGCTGGTGTGAATTTATGTCTGAACAGATGCAGGATCGGAATTCAGGTGCGGAAGCCAGTCGACGTCGGGGCAGACCGGCATCCGACGGCGGCGCGTCGGGGGATGGCGGGGTTCGGTCCCTCAGCCGGGCGTTGGCGCTGCTGGAAGATGTCTCGAACCATGCCGAGGGGATCGCGCTCAGCGACCTGGCCGTTCGTGCGGGACTGGCACCGTCAACCGCACACCGGCTTTTGAAAAGTCTGGAAAATCACCGGTTCGTAACGCAGGACAATGAGCGCGGGCTTTGGTTCACCGGCGTTCAGGCCTTTACCGTCGGGGCGGGTTTCCTGCGGAACAGGGACTTCGTTTCAATCGCCCGGCCGTTCATGCACCGGGCCATGAACGAAAGCGGCGAAAGCGTCAATCTGGCGATCCGCGACGGTCAGGAAACCATCTATCTGTCGCAAGTCGAAAGCCGCCAGATGATGCGCGCCCTGGCACCGCCCGGCGGGCGCGCGCCGCTGCACGCATCCGGTGTGGGAAAGGCCTTTCTGGCAGGCATGGCACCGGAAGACGCGGGCGCCCTGGTGCAGTCGCTGACCTTCGACCGGTTCACGCCGAAGACAATCCGCAACGGGCTTGCCATGATGGATGACATCGCGCGGGCGCGGCGCACGGGCTTTGCCATCGACGATGAAGAACACGCCGTGGGGCTGCGGTGCGTCGCAAGCCCCGTCTTCAACGAATTTGCGGAACCCGTCGCGGCGATTTCCATTTCCGGACCCCAGGCCCGGATTTCCGACGACGCGCTGCAGCGTCTGGGGGAACTGGTCTACAGGGCGGCTGTTTCGGTGACGCAAAGCTATGGCGGCCGCCCACCCGCGGGCTTCGGCGTTTCCTCAGACTGACGTCAGATTTCGCGCAAGGCGCCCGTCTCGGCGCCGCCGTCGGCGCCCGTATCCTTTTCCGCCTCGTCCGTCTTCCAGCGCCGGACCAGATCATGGTCGACCCCGAACAGGTCCAGGACCCGGCCCACGGAATGGTCGACCATATCGTCCAAGGTTTCCGGTCTGGCATAAAACGCCGGTACCGGCGGGGCTACTATTGCGCCCATTTCGGTGACCGTCGTCATATTGCGCAGATGAACCAGGGTCAGGGGCGTTTCCCGCACCATCAGCACCAGGCGGCGGCGTTCCTTCAGCATGACGTCCGCCGCGCGCGCCAACAGGGTCCCGGTCACGCCGGTGGCGATTTCCGCCAGGCTTTTCATCGAACAGGGGGCGACGACCATCCCGTCGCAGGGAAAGGACCCGCTGGCGCACGGCGCACCCACATCACCGATGGCATAGCTGAAATCCGCCCGGTCCCGTACGTCCCTGGGTTTCAGGTCCGTTTCATAGGCCAGCGTCATTTCCGCAGCCTTGGTCAGGATCAAATGCGTCTCGACGCCGCTTGCACGCAGCGCGTCCAGCATCCGAAGGCCATAGACGACGCCCGACGCGCCGGTGATGCCAACGACCATTTTTCTGGCGGCCATAGAAACCCCTTCACATTCAATCCAACTGTTGTATCCTGAAAGGTACCGCGTGCCGGAAAATTTTCAATCGGCCCGGCCACTCTCCGCTCCGTCCAGGAGTATTCGTCCGAAGACTCCCGGATACCGCGGCCAGCGTCCAGGGCCCAATGTCCACGGCATTGACCGGGTGCGCGGCACAATAAGATGGACCCGCCAATGCGGCCCGAACAAAACGAAGGAGAGCGACCCCATGAGCATCGAACAGCGTATTGAGAGCCTTCGGTACAAGCACGCCCTTCTCGACAAAAAACTGACTGATGAGACTTCCAGGCCGATGCCTGACGAATCGCTTCTTCTTTCGCTGAAAAAGCAAAAGCTTCAAATCAAGGACGAGATCCAGACGCTTCAGACCTGACGTCGGCAGCCCGCTCTATCGGGGCTGCGTCCTCCAGGTGCCGATGCTTCGGCCCCGATAGGGCCACCGACCGTCGTCCGCCCCGGAACGGTTAAAGACGTGCCGCAATTTCAACCCGGCGCGCGGTCCGCCGAACTGCGGCGGTCGACGCAAATGGTCATTATTTTGCGTTCATGAACCTTCCGGGCCGATCGACGGATATGTCCGCCGGAACCGAACCTGTCGGAAGCCAATTCACTTATAGCGGCATATTGATTTAATTTTTAAGAAAATTTACGTTTTAGTTGTATTTACTATGCGATAACAAATTAAAAACTACGCTCATCAAGTGTACACGACCATTATCTTGCAATACAGAGAAAACCGTGAAGTAATTGCGCAAACTTAAAATCCGTATCCCGTTGTCTGGTTTGGGACGCGGGACCGTTCAGATAGGGGTAGTCAGGAATGCCGCATCCTGTTGATGTTACTGTTGGAAATCGGGTACGTGAAATGAGGATCCGCAAGGGCATGTCGCAGCAGGCCCTGGGGGAGCGTGTTGGGGTCAGCTTTCAGCAGATTCAGAAGTATGAACGCGGATCGAACCGTATGGGTTCTTCCAGGTTGGTCCAGATTGCGGATGTGCTGGACGTGCCGGTGGCAAGCTTTTTCGAAGGTCTGGGCAAGGCGGAAAAAGCAAGCGGCAAGGATGACCCGTTGAATGTACGCGCGTCCAAGGTCGCCCGGGACTGGCAGCGTGTCGGGGACGAAAAGCTGCAGCAGAAGCTGGCGGAAATGATGCGGGCGCTTGCGCGGTCCAACTGACCGGCGTGCGCCTCTAGAAACCGGTTTTCGCAGACCCGTCGCGCAAATGGGCCAGATATTGCGCGGCAAAGTCCATCCCGACTTCGTCTGAAAACAGTGCCATCAGTTGTTTGGCCACCGGACCGGCGAGGCCCAGATAGCTGCGGCCGTTCAGGCTTCGCAACGGGCAGACGCACAGGCTGGTCGACGTAAAGAACGCCTCTGTCGCGATGGATGCGCGATGCAGTGAGACGTCGGTTTCCACGACTTCAAACCCTGACTTTCTGGCAAGATCGATCACGACGGCACGCGTGACCCCCGGCAGGATGAACTCTTCCCTGGGCGTGTGAATCACCCCGTCGATCACGAAAAAGACGTTGCAACCGATCCCTTCCGCGATGTTACCGTTGCGGTCCAGCTGAAGTGCCCAGGCGCCGGGGTGGATGGCGCTGACTTCCCGCTGCGACAGTACCGCATTCATGTAGTTATTCATCTTTGCATTCGGGCTTAGGGCGTCCGGCGGAATGCGTTTCAGCGGCGCCGTCACGGCGTCGATTCCGTCCCGGAACATCGGCGCGCGTGCGCGCAGCGGCAGCGGCGTACATTCAATGACGACTGTCGGCCCATCCTGGATCGGCGGCTCACCATCCAGCGGGACCGGACCGCTGGAAATCCGTTGGGAAACCCAGTAATCCTCGTTCGGGCCCAGAAGCGGTCGGTTTCTGGCAACCACCTGTTCCGTCACCTCGGCAATTTCATCGCGGTCCATGCCGATTGCAATCCGGCAATAGGCAAGACTGGAAAACAGGCGGTCGACATGGTTCCGCAGACGGAAAAGCACGCCATTGAACGTGCGCGCCGTGTCAAAAACCGCATCGCCATAGACGAACCCCGCATCACGGAAAGACAGCAGTGCACGGCTTTCCGGCAGAAACTCACCGTTCAGATAGACGGTGCGTTCATTCAGTCGCGTTTCCATTTAATCGATAATCTCAGGCTTCGGCCGCGCGTTCGCGCAGAACGAATTTCTGGACCTTGCCGGTCGATGTTTTCGGAAGCGGCCCGAAGACGACATAGCGGGGGCATTTGTAATGGGCGAGGTTGTCGCGGGCGAAGGCGATGATTTCTTCCGCGGTGGCTTCCTCACCATCCTTCAAGGTGACGAAGGCGCACGGCGTTTCGCCCCATTTTTCATCCGGCTTGGCGACAACCGCGGCCTCCAGAACCTTTGGATGCTGGTACAGCGTGTTTTCCACTTCGATGGTAGAGATATTCTCCCCGCCTGAAATGATCACGTCCTTCGACCGGTCCTTGAGTTCGATGAACCCGTCCGGGTGCCAGACCCCCAGGTCACCTGAATGGAACCAGCCACCGGCAAAGGCCTCTTCCGTCGCGGCCTCATTCTTCAGGTAACCCCGCATGACGATGTTGCCGCGGAAATAGACCTCACCCATCGTCTGTCCATCCCGCGGCACAGGTTCGTTGGTTTGCGGGTCGGCTACGATCAGGTCTTCCAGGACATGATACCCGACCCCCTGGCGCGCTTTCATCCTGGACCGTTCATCCGGCGGCAATTCGCTCCATTGATCCTTCCATTCGCATACGACCGACGGGCCGTATGTTTCCGTCAGGCCATAGACATGGGTGATGTGGAACCCTTCTTCTTCCATTCGGCGAAGAACCGCCGCCGGTGGCGGCGCGGCGGCGGTCATGACCTCGACCGTGTGGGGAAGCGGCCGGCGTTCCGACGGTTTGGCATTGATCACCATACCAAGAACGATGGGCGCACCACAGAAATGAGTGACCTTCTGTTCGTCGATCGCCTGAAAGATATTGGCTGCAGTCACCTGACGCAGGCAGACGCTGGTTCCCGCAATCGCCGCCAACGTCCACGGAAAACACCAGCCGTTGCAGTGGAACATCGGCAGTGTCCAAAGATAGCGCGCACCATTGCGGATATTCCAGCTGACAACATTGCCCAGCGCGAGGAGATAGGCGCCCCGACTGTGATAGACGACGCCTTTCGGATTGCCGGTGGTGCCGCTGGTATAGTTCAGCGTCACGGCCTGCCATTCATCGTCGGGAAGGGCGAATTCGAACTCCGGGTCGCCTTCGGCGATGAACGCTTCGTATTCCATTTCGCCAAGCGCCTTGCCCGGATTGGCGGCCAGTGGATCGTCAATATCGATGACTGTGATTTCCCGACCGATTTCCGCCAGCGCCGGTTCCATGATCGCAGCATATTCCCTGTCCGTGATCAGGATCTTCGCTTCACCGTGATTCAGGATGAAGGCAATATTCGACGCGTCGAGCCTGGTGTTCAGCGCGTTCAGGACGGCACCGACCATCAGCACACCAAAATGCGCCTCATACAGTGCGGGAACGTTCGGCGCCATGACTGCAACCGTATCCCCCTTACCGATGCCGCGCTGGTGAAGGGCCGACGCAAGCTGGCGGCAACGCCGTTCCGTCTGCGCCCAGGTATAGGCCGTTTCGCCGTGAATGACGGAAAGACTGTCGGGGTGAACATGGGCGGCGCGCCGCAGAAAACTGAGCGGCGAAAGACTGGAATAGTTTGCCTGGTTTCGGTCGAGACCGATTTCATACGCATTCGTCATGGCCGCTTACCCCCCGGAGAAAAGCTTTCTTATGCAACTTGATCCCTACTTTATCCCAAGACCGGGAAAACCTGTCCAGAAGGGAGGCGGCCAAATTGCATTCTACTGGTTTGCGGCAGGGTTATCAGATGCGGTGCCCGGTTCGCGCCGCAGGGCAAGCAGCAACTGTTCGCCAAGACCGGGTCGGTCGTCACCGGCCTCCCGCCGTTTGTCGTCCGACCGGCGATAGACATAAATACCCAGAACCGACAGACCGACCGTCCATATCGTGCCCAGGGAGGCGATCGCCGAAATGACGGTGCCGGCGCTTTCCGGGTCGGCCACCACCGCATAGGCAATGGCGCCCATCTGCGCGGCCCAGGTCAACGCCATGATATAGCCGAATGTCGGCCGCATGCGCCGGACATAGGCATCTTCGCTCTTTGCTTCGGCACGGATGGTCCGGTTTACCTGTTCCAACCATGTCCGGTCCGTTCGGGATTCAAGTTCGGACATGGCCTCTACATGGCGATTCATTTCCATCAGATCGTCGCCGCTCAACCGACCGGATTCAATTTCCGCATCCAGTTGGGAAAGCGCATCGCCGGCGGCCTGTGCGACGGAGTTTTCGGATCGGGACAACGCGCCTCCGATAGCGCGGGCCAACAGGGGAATACCAACCTGGGCCAAGAGGGCAGGAAGCATGGTCTTATTCTCCTAATCGTCGAGATGGGCCGAAGGCACGCAAGACGCGTGTGGGGGTCAGCGGCCCGGGTCGGCACTCTGTGCCCGGCGGTCCAATTTGGATTCGATGCGCAAAAGATGATCGGTCAATCGGTGTTCAAGGTCCTTGAGCTGGGCGGTCGACGCATAGCTCTTGGCCACTTCCAGTTTGTAGGCGCCCAGGGCCTCCCGTGCGCGCGCGACCGCTGTTTCGATCCTTTGGCGATGCTGATCCAATGCAACATCCTGATCGCGCCGGGTTCGCCACAACAGCCACCAGAGGCTGGTTATCAGCGGAACTTCACCGACCGCAATCCACCAAAGCAGGTCTTGAGACGCCTCTGGCATCGGAAGCTTCCTTTCCTATGGATTTAAAATTTGTGGTCAGACAGAGAACTCGCTGGGTGCAAGGACGGTATGGTCATGCCCGCGCCAGTTTTTCCTGTTTTCGACCGGGCCGTGCCGCGGAAGGCGGACAGGCTCCATCAGCAAGCACCCGGCGACGGCATCGAGGCCATCATCGCGGGCAGCGGTTCCATCGGGTCGCCATTCCCGCATCTCTGCCGGAAAAGCCGTATCCCAAACCGATGTGTGACATAGGATCTGCGACGCCGCGAGACTGGCATCGAACGCTTCCAGTATTCTGGTTTCCTTCGACTTTGACGAATGATGTTCGCGGACTGCGCAGGCTACGCCGCAGGCGGCCATTTCCGACCGAAGCAACCCCGGCAGAAAGCGGCCAATGCCATTCGTTTCAATCGTGACGCTGGGCAGGAAGTTTCGGCGGGCAAACCGCACGACAGCGCGGCACTGCTGTCGGGCCTCGTCCATCGCAAGACCCGGGTCCGTTTCCAGATATAGGACACGATGAAGCCGATAAAGCCCGTCATCACCGGTAAAGACACAGGCAACCACGGAAGCATCGCCGGCCCCCTTTGCCCCATATGCGGGGTCCCACCAGGCGGATGCGGACCGCATTCGTATATCATCCAGCATCAGGATCGCCTCGCCATTGCGTTCCAACAGTTCGAGCCGGGCGTCGTAGAGACGCATTCGACCGGGATCCAGCCGAATATCACCGGACGCCACCGGCTTCAGCATCATCTGACTTTGGAATTTCGCATCCCCATGACGCCGACGGATGCTTTCCACAGCTTCTCTATCGTATCGTTCCGGCCAGGACGACGACCCGTCCGCCTTCAGGATCGGCATTTCAAAGCGGAGAAAACCCGCCAGAAACGCCTGAGTTTCGCCCAGTTCCGGCTGCGCCCTTTCCGCATAGATGGTATGGTAAGTGTGGGGTGTCCCCACATAAATCTGCGTGCCGCCGGGCACCAGAATGTAGTCCGCTTCGGCCAGACGTTCCCTCAGATCCGACCGCTTCGGTGCGGTGTCGCACGTGTTCGGCACCTCCACATCGTCGAAGACAATGACGTCCGCTCGGCTGCCGGTGAGGTTGGCGCTGATACCGCGCGCCATCATCGACGGGTCGCGCAGTTCCAGATCTCGATCGATGGTAAACCTGTCGGCGGCCCATTGATCCGACCGTTCCGGCTTCAGGCCATGGGTCAGTGGATGTCGTTCCAGCACACGCTTGACGTTTCGAACCATACGCGTGGCCAGGTCCTGTTCCGCTGCCAGAACAAGTATCCGCAAGTTGCGGTTCCGACCCAGCAGCCACGCACAGAAAAGCCCCACAAGGGTCGACTTTCCGGCGGCCCGAAACGCCATCAGAAGAAGACGGGTATCGCCACCGGACCAACGCGCGTTCAACCATCGGCAAATTCGACGATGCGCCAGCGGCGTTTCAACGCCTTGATGCCGGTTCCAGATCCAGACGAATTCAAGAAATGTGCATTTCTCCATCTTCTATGGGTCCTCTTCGGCGGACGAAGCATCCGCAGCAAGAGCCAGGCGCGCCGCTGACAAATAGGCTTCGACCTCTCCCTTTTTCCCTTGGTCGGCGACTTGTTCCTTCTCCAGGGCGGTTTCCGCCAGCTTGATAATCTGTTCGATATGGGCGAGCGCCGCCTTCGCGCCGGTGTGAGTTGCAACAAAACTCTTCGGGTCGTCGGATTGCCCGGTTAGCGCAATACGTTGATAGGCGGCAATTGCCGCATCCAGCATTTCCGGCAGCCGCCTGATGAGTTCCTTGCGCAGTTGCTGTGCCTGCGTCCGGCGACGTGCCGGGCCAGATTTCGGTCTTGGTGCCATGTGGTTGTCTGTCCTGTTTTCGGCCTGCGCGGCGGCAGGAAAAACCCCGCCGGCAGGCCGGCGGGGTCAGAAGAACGATGTTAGGTTGGGGAGGCCGGGGCTAAAACAAGCGCTGCTCCCAATCCGGCCAATGTCCGTCGTATTCAGGGCCGTTTCGACAACTACCCCGAATATGTTTGGGTGTTTTCACGCAGGCCGCCGAATATCCGTGTACGGAATTGCAATTTCCCTGCCCTGCCGGTTACAGCGACAAGGGCTGGTCGGCTTGAAGCGCCCATCGATGCAAACGAACTTCCTTTTCATTGGTGACCTCAAGTTTCACGACGCAATCTGTGCCCGTCCCCATGCTCTCAATATTGGCCGAACCGGAATAGATACATCGCGGGGAACCGGAAAATGAAGCCGGCGTCAGGGTCACCGCCGTCCAGGTCGCACCGCCATCACGGCTTACCGAAGCGGAAAAGTCGGTATTTTCTTCCGCGTCACCGACCTTCTCAAGGTCAATGATTGCACGAAGCTCGGTCGGGTCGGCGGATGCGGTGACGGGATTGCTGACTAGGGTCATATCCAATCCGATGGCGTGATCCTGCTCTATCCAGAAGCACCAGTCCGAACCGGGGTCGTTTGTTCCGGCCGTACGCATTGCGCCATCCGGATATCCGCCGGCATCATCATACTTGACCCGGAACGTCGTTTCCGGATCAGCCACCAACCAGTATTTCGTCGCAGGCGTCGGCGTGAACGGAATGTCAAAGGTGAAAAGACAGGTGGCGGCCGCACTGTTCATGTCTCTGCTGATGTCTACCGTACAGGCCGCGAGGGCCCCCGCGGCAATGTCCGGTGCATCACCATTGTCGCCGAAGATGGCGAAGACGACTTCATTTGATGTTCCGAGCCCGGTCCCGTCGTAAAGTGCAAGCCCGCCGCCGATAATTCTGTTTCCGGTAGACACTTCGAAGGATTGTGCATAGTCACCCGCCGAGGAAGAACCGACAATCTGTGTGTAATGACCGGATGTCCAATCTTCGTTGAAAAAGACGTCCCCGCTCGTGACAGGAAACACACCGCATTTGACCGAGGACAGATACACATACGATCCGCCGGCCCCACTCTCCGCGCTGATCCCAATTCGCGTTTCACCGTCGCTGCCAGTCGAATCGGTCTCGTAATCCTGTTCGGACTGATCGACGATCTTTTCACCATCGAGCCAGACCTTGATGTCAGAAATGCAATTGCTGCTGTCCAATCGCTGCCAGATGGTCAGGACATACCAGACATCGTCAACAAAGGTCCCGGCATCACTCAGGAAATGGTATGTGTTTACGCCCCCTCCACGGTTCTTGACCAGGCGTCCGTTGCCGTCGATCGACAGCAAGGACCGCCGCCCCGAATCGTGTGTCGTGTATATCTGCAATGCCGGATAGACTGCGGTGCCACCATCGGCAAACGCTCCCAGCGCCGCAATGTCGGAGAACCGTAATTCCATCGAGACCAAACTCTCCGAGCCCCAATGGCCTATATCCTTGTAGATATGAGCATAGCTGTTGGCTTGCGGGCTGGTGGAAACCAGGGAAATGCACGATTTCCCACCAACAGATCCTGCGGAGGCATCAACGTCACCGGTGTTGTTTTCGCTGATAGTCCAGCCATTGAGAGCCCCGCTACCGTCGAATGCCGTATCGTCCACCCCGGCGTCACACGCAACAATCGCGGCGCTTCTGTTGGTGATATAGCCCGGAATAGACTTATGGGTGACGTTGGACGAGTTAGCGTTGTCCAATCCGGTTGTGTCGGAAAAGACATCGAGATACGTATTAATCAAAGCTTTCGGCCCAAGCCCGTCGATGCGTGCCAATTCCCATGCCGTTACAAGGGCAAGGTCAGCGGTATTGGCCAGCGCGGTCACATTTGTACTGATCGTGTCCAGCAGATTTCCGTCCGCATCCGGATCCCGGCCATTTATGGTCTCCACATTCGTAATTGACTGGGCTCCCATGTCGAGCGGCCCGGTCATTGAGGCCGATCCGTCCCGGGCGAGATATATATCGGCCGTCGCAATCGCCTCCGTCCATCCAGACCCGGTATAGGCCATCAGGCTTTCAAGGCCTGTGTCGAAATAGAAGTCCCCCGCCTGTAACGGTGAACCGTCAATCCGGGTGATGGGTTGGTTCTCCAAATTACCGGTTCCCAGATAGATCAGTGCGAAACTGGATATGTTGCCGCTGATCTTTGCGTTCACCGTTTCCGGTCTCCCGTCCAGGTCAAAACTCAGCAACATGCCGGCGCGATCTTTGACAGTCGGCAAGACCAGTTCAATATCCGTGTCGTATGGCTGGCGATGTATTGAATCGCCGACCAACGCCTCTGTTTGCTGCAACAGCAACGCCGTCCGATCCAGTTCATCGTTCAGGACCGCAGCCCGAAGGTCCGCTCCCGGCGTGAAATCTGTGGTACGCTGAAAGGGCATATCGCGCCACATCGTCACACGGGCGCCATCAGCGGGTATGACGGACAGTTGAACAGATCCTCCGGTAGGTTCTCCTACACCGGAAACGGTGTAGTCGGTGCTGTCCAAAACTGTAGCATTCACGGCAACCTTGAGGTCACTCGCAGCAAGAACCGGAAAGTCGAAATCAAATGTATCTGTGGCGTTCTCACCCGCGCCTTGCAGAACCTGAACGCGCGGGCGGATGTCATTGATCAGAATGTCGGGCATGGCTAACTCCAAAGACGGATTGTTATGGTTTCAGGGTTCTTGGGCGTCGTCAGGGACCCGGCTCTTCTTGCGGTTCGGACTCTTCGATCACAGACCCAAGCGTGACCAGCGACTGTCCGATTTCCAGGATTGAGCCGAATGGATCGTCATCCGAAAGCAAACTTCCGGCCTGTGGCGATGCGTTGAACAAGGAACGGCCTTCGGCCAGTTGTTCGTCGAACTTCTTGTTGAGCCCCCGAAGAACAGCGGCACCGGAACCATCCCCAACCCCGGCCCCCGAGGCACCGAGCCGCGCCCGTGCAGACGCTTCCGCCGAACGCCGTTCGCGCTCCAGTCTGCGTTCCTCGATCTGTTGCCGCAAAGTAGCGTGGCGCTGCTGCTGGGCGGCGTGGGCTGCCTGTTTCCTTCGCTGGCGGTTAGATTGCTGTATGCCGTGAAGTGTCGAAGCGACCGCCATGATCGCCTGTATCTCTGCCATCGTGATTCTCCATTGCGTGTCATTCACCCGTTGACTGAAATTTCTGCCAGAACCGACAGGATGGTTGAGGAAAGCGGGTCATGCTGTTCAATCCGCCAAAGCGGTTTTGGGTCCCCACGCGTCCATCCAAGAGCCCGAACCGTCTTGTCGCCCGTAATCGGCGTAATTGGAGAATCCAGCGCTTCCGGACCAAGAGTCTTGAAAGGCAGTGGCCGGAGCCCCTGACCAACGTCGACGCGCAGGGCCTGTGTTTGGAAAAGGCGAAATGTTGCTTTCACAAGGCGAACTGCAGCACCCTGGGCAACACCGCCACCTGGGATATGAAAGACAGGTAGAGGTTCTACGACATGTGTGAACCGAAGACCTGCCTGCAGGTTTGTCGCAGGCTGCGAAAGTATGATTTTTCCCGCGATTACTTCCACCGGGTCACGGACAACACCATCCGCGACAATATCGACGGTACGCCCGTCCAAATGACCGAAACCATTCCACTCGTTCTTCGGCAACTCTTCGAATCCGACGCTTGCCGTTATGCCCGCGTCGGTCTGCACATCCGAATCCAGTTTTTCAATTCGGAAAGACGCGTCGCGCTCTACCAGGCAATAGATTTCCTCACCCACCGCCGCCACCGACCGGACAGCGCCATCCGTTTCGAAAAGCGTCCAGGCATTGACGCTTTCGCGCCGGAAGACGGTAACCGACGCCATCGTTCCGTCCGAATTGACGACATAAAGAATTCGATCCGTCTTGTGAAAATCCTGATCAACCGGCGATCGCAACATATCTTCTGAAAGCACGGCAAGGTCGGTCGACTGGTACGCCTGTTCCACATCTGCAAAAAGAAACTCCCGCAGTTCCGAACCGCTGCGGGAAACGAAAAGCGTTGCGCCATCCACGTCGTTGGGGGGAATGGTCCGATCCACCGGAGAACCAATTCGGGTTTGGCGATTCAACTGAATGTTTGACGGTGTAAGCGGATCGCCGGAGACCATCCATTCCGCGCCAGATGTAAAAACCTGCAAATGACGCCCCGAAAAGACAGCGCGTACAGCGTTGACCTGATCGGACAGGATCGCGAACTCGATGGCTTCGTCGTCTTCCGCATCACCTAGGTCGAAATTGAAAAGATCCGCGGACCTGGACAGCCACAAACGGTTGGTGAGATCCCGGCTTCCGCCAATCACGAGCCTGTCCTGATGAAATGTGCATGAGACGGGGTAACCACGCACCGGCGAAAAAGAGGCTTCCTCCCAGTCCTTCTCTGCGCCGGTAGCGGCCAGTGTTTCCAACACGTCAGCGGAAGCATTCCTTGCGTCGGCGACAGCAGTGATTTCAATTTCCCGGTCGGCAATGCGAAAGCGAACACCAACATGGCCCTGGACGAAAACGTCCCCCGAAGCCGTCACCGAAATTGAGCCGCTTGTCCCGCTGGGCGTCAGCGTCAAATCGTCCGACGCAAACTTAAAATGCGGCTGGTTGATCCGACCGGAATTTTCGTGGAACACCCAATCCGCCAGAGTCCAGACACTGGCGCTCGAACGCGTAAGCCGCTTGGGCGGAACGTCTGGATGAACCAGAAGAAGCGTGTCCGCGCTTTGCGTCCAATTGACCTGTCTTAGTTGTACCTCCGTCCAGGGCGCATCGATCGTCACAACCTCGGAATCGTCGGCATAAACGGCGATTTTCAAATTGCTGAGCACCAGCAGATAGACCTGTTCCGTGTTGAACTCGAAGGCGATCAGCCGTCCGCCGCCCAACGCATTCGCAATATGCCGCAAACCAGCCCGACGCCGAATTCCGCCGGTCGGAATGACGCGCACATTCCGCAGTTTCGCCGCTCCGTTTTCATAGGCGCTCAGATCACCGCGCCCGATCAGTTCGGGCGACAATTCCCCTGCCGTGAAATTTGTCTTTATCGTCTTGACCCGAGCCATCAGCCCCTTACTCCCACAAGAGTGTAATCATCGAAGCGCGGCGGCATGTCTTGCTGGGCATCAATCAGGCGAGCCTGCCGGAACTGGTTTTCGGCCAGTTTGTGAAGAACCTCCGATCGTGAGACGCTTTCCGTAATAGGAAGACAGAATTCGGCTGCCAGCCGGCCGATCAAAGCCTGGTCGAAGAATGGGGGAAACGACGATTCATTGGGGCGAAAAATATAAGTCAGGGTGACAGCGCCCGCATTCGTATGAAGACGACGTTCGACCAGGCGGTAATCCAGCCCGCGGCCGTACCCGGCCTCACCGGCGGAGAGGGCGCGAAGAAAGTCTGACGGCAACTGATAAGCGTAATCATAGTCGGCGACTGGCACCCCGACCAAACGCGACAAGTCACGCTGGGCGGTCGCAAAACTCCAGGGGTGGGCCGACAGAAGCGCATCGCGCGTCGATGGATAAAGTGTCGCCGCAACAACACTTTCCGCCGTCCCCTCATCGAACCCGGCAATGGGTGACGCGCCGATCTTGATCAATGCACGGCTGGCAAGCTGAATGCTGTTCAGGGCCATGAAACATCTCCGGAAAAAAGAAGACCGCCCGGTCGACGCCCGGGCGGTCCAGTTGGGACAATGATGAAATCTGACGTTCCCGGGTCAGTCCGTATCGCTGGACCCCACATCCGTCAGGTCGTCCACATCGACGGACGACCCATCATTGGCGGAAACATGCAAAATCCCGGATGTGAGCGTTCCGTCCGTATCCGTGTTGGCCAGGATCATGTCGCCGACGCGCAGCATATCCGCCGCGTCATTGAAATATCCTGCCGTATCGACATCGGTCGCGGCATCCTGTGTCGTGTAGTGCCACAAGGTGAAACCGTTCGCATAGGCGATGACGCTCAGGTCGCGTGAAGCATAGGCCATTGGTTAACCCTCCTCTTCGGTTAGGATTCGAGGCAGGGAAGGCGCACGATGCCGGTCGCATCGATGACGCCGGCACCCTGGCTCATCATGTGATTGACGAAGTGGGCGGCCCGGTCGCCGTGCCACGAGATATCGGATGTGACATCTTTGCCGATGGCATGACCGACGGCCGTCTTGTGGTACCAGTACCCGTTCCGCACACCGCCAGACAGAACAAGCCCGGAATGCGGCATCCAAAGCGTACCAAGCCAGTTCTTCGCCTGGGTCCCCTTCCAAGGCAGGTCATCGTTGCCGACGTAGTCCGCGTTCGCGAATTCCTCGATGTCCAGCAGGTCGCTCCACTGCTTCCAGCCGATGATCGCAAACCGCTGACCGTCGTCCGGAACGTCGGCGGCGCCTAGCATCTCAAAGGCCTCCAGGACCTTTGCCTTGGTCAGGCCGTCGGACCCATCCTGGGCATTCTGGCCGGACGCCACACCTTCCATTGATTCGATGATCAGATCATCGGTCTTCCGGCCGAGTGCATAAGCGCCGGCATTGGCAACGACCGATCGTTCGTCATGCCGGATTTTCATTTCGTCCAAGGCATCAACCCAGTCGCCGGCATAGTAATCCTGCAACGAGACTTCGACCGGCGTATGGTCGACATTCATGACCGGGACTTTGCCGTGGCGGGCCTTGGTCGATGCGGTGCCCTTTCCGACTTTCTGGAAGGTCGTGGAAGAGCCTTTGATATTGTCCTTCGTCCGCACGGTATTGCGAAGCTTGGATCCCATCCGCTGATAGGCGTTATGGACCTCGTTCTCAAACTGGCGGCTGAAGGATTGATCCACCGTTGTGGACATGGGGTCATCCTTTCATAGATGCGGGCAGAAGCACCGGCGATCTCTCACCACCGGCACCACCGCCCATGTTTCATTTTCCATTGGATTTTGCCGCGGTTCTCGCGCCTGAAACGACGCGGCCGCGAAGGGCGGGACGACCGTTCCGGACAAGTCCGGCAATCGGGGCCCCATATGTCAGAAGGGAGTATACGGATTGTCGCACCGAAAGCGCTGGCGCGGTCCGACCGACAAACATGTTTTCCTGATCAATCCGGAATGCCCCTAATCCGTTGAGAGGGGTGGTTCATCCGGGACTGTTCAGGCACATTTGTGGCCCGTTCCTGAAAAGGAACATACATATGTTTCTTTTAATGTCAATATATTTTGTGATTTTGTCGTATTTAAATAGAACAAATACGATATATAAAAAGTTCTGATGCTGATACCGCCGCTGTAGGAAGCGGTCTTGCCGTAAAAACCGGTGCTGCGTACTGTTGCCGCCGACATGATCTACCATCTTGCAAAAAAGTCGGCCTGGAACGAGGCGCAGGAGACCGGCGTCTATCGCGGGGCCGAGGCCGACCGCGCCGACGGATTTCTTCATCTTTCCACTGACAAGCAAATCAGGGAAAGCGCCAGGAAACACCGTACCGGCGAATCCGATCTGGTTCTTCTTTTTGTTGACGAGACACAATTGCCGGAAACTCTTGTCTGGGAAGCGTCGCGCGGCGGGCAATTGTTTCCCCATCTATATGAGTCGCTTCCGATTGCCGCCGTGACAGGAACGGCCGACCTGCCTTTGGACCGGTCAGGGGACCACGTGTTCCCGGAAAACCTTCCGGCATCCTTCCCCCCGAGTACAGACGGATGAGCTGGGCGCGACTGGCCTTGCCGGCGATCCGTCTGATAGACCCGGAACGCGCACACCGGGCGACGATTCGCGCGCTTGCATGGGGGATCGGGCCCAGAAACACGACCGCGCCCGACCCGCGATTGGGGTGCGAGGTCTTCGGGCTTCGGTTTCCGACACCCATCGGTCTGGCCGCGGGATTCGATAAGGACGCCGAAGCCGTCCGCGCCTGCCGAAACCTGGGTTTCGGTTTCGTGGAAATCGGTACCGTCACGCCCCGCCCTCAGCCGGGAAACCCGAAGCCCAGATTATTCCGGTTGTCGCAAGACCGTGCCGTCATCAACCGCATGGGGTTCAACAATGGGGGTGCCGCCCGCGCCGCCCAACGTCTTAGTGGATTGGACCGGTCCCGCCTACTGCCCCCGATCGGGGTCAATATCGGCAAGAACAAGGACAGCGACGACGCTGTCGCGGATTATCGGACATGTGCTGAAACGCTGGCCCCCTATGCCGACTATCTGACCGTCAATGTTTCTTCCCCCAACACACCGGGGTTGCGGGACCTGCAGACAGCGGACTGGCTTGCCAGAATTGTCGAAGCGGTGGACGACGCCACCCGGTCGGTTACCACACCCAAACCGATCCTGGTGAAGGTCGCTCCCGATCTGGACACCCGGGGCGAGGAAGAAGTGTCATCCATCGCGCAGCACCCGGCGGTCAGCGGGATAATCATATCGAACACCACGGTCGCGCGACCGGATACCCTGGTCAGCAGACACCGGGGCGAAGCGGGCGGCCTGAGCGGTGCGCCCCTGTTCCGGCCGTCGACCGACCTTCTGGCGCGGATATACCGGCGAACGGAAGGCAAAATCCCCCTGATCGGTGTGGGCGGGGTTGCGTCCGCCCGGGACGCCTATGAGAAAATCCGCGCCGGCGCCAGCCTGGTACAACTCTATTCCGCGATGGTCTATCATGGTCCCGACCTGATCCCCACCATCACAGCCGGTCTGTCGGACCTGCTTGATCGCGACGGCTATGGGTCGATTGCTGAGGCAGTCGGCTCTGGAGCCGGAAACGGATAGCCATCCCCTTAAAACATGCGGCAGGTTTCAATCGAATCCCCTAGAATCGGTGTTAATCGCGTGTGATTTGTGACAGATTTTGGTATCGTCGCAGGCATTGGAATAATCTTTCGCGTCCCGGACATTCTCCGGGATTTCATGCAGCCCTTTCTTACCCTGGTTTGCATGTCCACCGACGGGAGCCCGCATGAGCCGCCTTTGGCATATGCTCGCCTTCTTCTGCTATGTGACGCTCGCGTCAGCGGTTGGCGTGCTGGGCCATCATGTCATCCCGGAAATCGACCTTCCCATGTCGATCCTTATCGGCGCGATGATCTTTCTGACATGCGCCGTGCTTCAGGAAAGCATGATCCGCCGCGCCGAAGGGGCGAAGGATGTCCGCCGGCTGCTGTTGCTGAAACGTGCGCTGGACAAGAACCGGGAAGAACTGTCGCTGGCGCGTGACGAGATACGGCGCCTGTTTGAAATCATCGAACAGGGCGGCGGCGAACAGTTGAAGAATACATTGGAAAGACTGACCGCCGAAGTTGGTGGCCTGCAAGCGGCCGACGGGCCGGACGCGCGCAAGCGTGCGGAAGAAGCGGCCTATGGCATGCTTGAAAGGATGAGCAGAGATCGGGACGCGGATCGTGGCGCCGCGACCGCCGACCGGTCCGGCAAACGCCGACGCCCGGCCGCGGCGGACACCGACCAGTCCCTGAAGGATGCAAGCGCCGAAGTCCGCGTGCTGCATAATCTGGTTGAACAGCTGTATTCCGGACGGGAAAAATCGCCGCGATCCCTGTCCGAAGATTCCGTCTCGCTTCGGTCGGCACGGCCGGAACCGGCCCGTGGCAATCGCAGCGAACCGAATTTCCGGGGGCGGCCGGACGGCCCCGGACAGGAAGCGGCGGTCGCGGCGGCAGGCGGCGGTCGCGCCGGCCTTCGCGTTGTTGCACCGGCCGCGGAAACACAAACCGCCGCACGCATTCGCGACGATGATCAGGCCGTGCTGGCAACTGTACGTGAGGCGCTTCGTGAAGACCGGGTTGATCTTTATCTTCAACCGATCGTCAGCCTGCCGCAGCGCAAGCGCCGTTTCTACGAATGTTTCAGCCGGGTCCGCGCGGCCAATGGCGACATCGTGGGACCCGACCGCTATATCGATGTCGCAAAATCGGCCGGACTTCTGGCGGCAGTGGACAACATGCTTCTGTTCCGCTGTGTGCAGCTTCTACGCAAACTTCGGCGGAAGGATTTTTCCGCCGCGTTCTTCTGCAATATCGCGCCGGCCACCCTGCGCGACCGCGAGTTCTTCCAGGACTTTATCGCCTATATGGAATCCCACTCCGAACTCGCACCCAACCTGGTCCTTGAATTCGCACAGGCCGACATTGAAAAGGACTGGGACATCGTAAAGCGCGATCTGGGTCGCCTTGGCGCGCTTGGCTATCGTTTCTCGCTGGATGGGGTCCAGGATCTGGACATCGATATCCACCGGCTGATCGCATCTCATTTCGCTTATGTGAAGATCGACGCCCGCATCGTGCTGCGGGCGCTTCAGCATGGCGGGTCCGATGCCGCCGCCGTCCGGGCGCTGAAACAGACCCTGGACAGCCAGGAAATCGACCTGATCATCGAACGGATCGAGACGGAGGCGACGTTGGTCGAACTCCTGGATTTCAACATCGACTATGGCCAGGGATACCTGTTCGGCGAACCGCGCCTGAGCAAGGAACCGGCGCCTGCTTGACGGGCCGCGCGGGACCGGGCATAGCCGCGCTGCCATGATTCCACACGCTCTTTCCGGACTGTCCGAAATCGCCGACCGATACGATCTGTTCGTGGTCGATCAATGGGGTGTTCTGCATGACGGCGCAAAGCCGCATCCGGGCGCCCATGACGCGCTGAAGAACCTGAAGGCGACGGGCGCCGCGGTCGTCCTTCTTTCCAATTCCGGAAAACGGGTTGCCGAAAGCCACCGGCGTCTGGCAGCGCTTGGGTTCGAACGAGACCTTTACGATCTGGCCTTGACGTCGGGCGAGCAGGTCTTTGAGGGACTGTCCAGAAAGGAAGGCGACTTCTATGGCCGTTTGGGAAAACGATTCCTGATGTTCGCCTGGGACGATGACCGGTCGATCACGGAAGGAACCGGCTTTGAAGAAACCGGCAGTGTCGAAGATGCGGATTTCATTCTTTGCGCCGGCACCGACCGACCGACCCTGGACGATTATACACCGGTCCTGTCCCGTGCGCTGGAACGGGGACTTCCCATGACCTGTGCCAATCCGGACCGGGTCAGCGTCCAGCCAGACGGGAGTCTGAAGATCTGTCCCGGCGCGATAGCGGAAAAATATGAGGCAATGGGCGGGCGCGTCCAATGGCACGGTAAACCGCAACAGAACGCCTATCGCAAGATCCGCCAGGAAACCGGCGTGGACGGCGCGGGTCTGGGGATCGGAGATTCCCTGTCCCATGACATCAAGGGGGCTGTCGATGCCGGTATGGACAGTGTCTTCGTGACGGGCGGCATTCACGCGACCGATCTGCCGCCGGTACCGGGTCCGGACGACATCGCGGCCCTGGGACGGCAGTTTGACGCCATCCCGACCTACTATCAGGAACGGTTCACCTGGTAAGGATCACAAGTCGGACGCTTTTGCATCCTTCAGCGCATCGATGACCCGGTCGATATCGGACAACTCGTTGTAGATGTATGTCGAAAGGCGCATCCACATTCGCCCGTCAAAGGCCTGGATATCGACTTCCAGATTGTGGCGGTCGCGAATCTGGGTGCGCAGGGCATCGGCAACCGGCTGTTTCGCACGGCCGAACGATGCGGGAAGCGCGACGGACGCCATGAAGCCCGTCAGTTCAGGCGGCGTGCCGATTTCCGTATCCAGGTGGCCCGCAAGTTTTTCGGCGCTGTCCCACGCCAGCGCACTGCAATAGTCCGCGATCCGCCCTTCCCCGTATCCGGCGCGAAATGAAATCGCATCAGGCACGGTAAGGTAGGGCGTAAAGTCCTTTGTTCCCGGCCAGTCGAAGGCCGGAAGGTAGCCGTCCGCCACGAAATGGCTGATCGTCGTTGGCCGGACACGGGCCTGGCGGGCCGGTTCCGTCCAAAGGAAGGCCGCCCCCCGTGCCGTTCCCATCCATTTGTGGCAGTTCCCGGTGTACCAGCTGACACCCAGGCTTGCGATATCAAGCTCCAGCATGCCGGGCGCATGCGCGCCGTCGACCAGGACCGGGATGCCGCGATCCCCGAAGACCTCGGCAATTTCGGCGACGGGAAGAATGACCGCGGATTTCGACGTGATGTGGTCGATCACCAGCAGGCGGGTTCGCGGTGTGATCGCCGCTTCCAGCGTGTCGATGATCTGTTCTGCGCTTTGGATCGGATAGTCGATGGATTCCACCACCAGCCGGGATTCGGCCCTGTCGCACACGAATTCCAGTGTGCGCATGACCGCCCCATAGGTCAGGTTCGTCGTCAGCACCTCGTCGCCCGGAAACAGCACCAGCGAACGAAGCACCGCATTGATCGCCGTCGATGCATTGTCCAGAAAGACGATGTCGTTTCCGTCCGCACCGACATACCCGCCCAGCGCCTGTGCCGTCTGGCGCAGAAGCGGTTGAAGTTCGGCCTTCATGAAACGCGACGGCTGGCCCTCAATCCTCTCCCGCCAGGTCTGCGCCGACGCCATGACAGGGCGCGATGTCGCGCCGAAAGCCCCGTGGTTGAGGTAGGTAACGCCGCTTTCGATCAGAAAGTCAGCCCGCGCCCGCGCGCCGAATGGTTTGCCGGATTCGGTGTCGGAATCGTTCGGCGCGGCCGGTGAGTCCGGTCCGTTATCGGGGGCTATTTGATTCAATGAGGTGCCGTCACATGCAGTTCAAACGAAGGCGAAAGCTTCAAATGCTGTCACCTTTCCGTCAAGTATTTAACAATTGCATTTTGCCTATTGCGCTTCCCGGCGCCACGCAAAGGCAAGCCCCGCGGCCACCAGGGCAAGAAGAAACCACCCCGGCAGCAATGCGGCGGAATCCAATCCCACCACCGTATAGTCGCCGTTTCTGCGTAAACCGACCCAATCGCTACCGGATGTCGGTCGATCCGTAGAGACGCGGCGCACGGAGATGGGGTCGCTTGCGTCAAATCGATGCAGCCCGCCGCCGCTGTCCGCCACCGGCCCGGCCAGAAGCCGGTCCGTCGATGTCAGGTCAGACACCTCGCGCGCGTTCAGCGACCCCGCGGCCACGCGCACGGTTCTGTCCCCCAAGCCAACCTCGTACAAACCGTTCTGGGTCAGCGGCAGGGACCCGGAAAACACGCCGTCGGTCAGCGGTTCCAGTTGCGCCTGCGCCACGGTGCCGTCCGGTTGTTCGACGGTCGCGGTCAGATTGTCCCCCACATCGTCCAGCGTCCGCAGGCGGATTTCCAGCCGGTCGTTCCGGACTTCGGCGCTCAGGTCCTCTTCTTCCAGCTCCGGTTCCTGCATCAGCCAGTGCGACAGCCGCCGCATCAGTTCGGCATAGGGGCCGCCGCCTTCATAACCACGCGCCCAAAGCCAGATATGGTCGCTGCTGATCTGTGCGACGCGCCCCTCGCCGACACGGTCCAGCGACAGCAACGGCTGATCGTTCAGGCCGGTCATCACAACATCCCCCGACCGGCTTGCCACATCGACCTGGCGCAACCACGCCCCCCAGCGCGGTTCGTCGTCGGGCCCGGCGAAACTGCGCGGCCCGCCCGGCAGGGATGCGGTGACCGGATGCCGCCGTCCGCGTTCGGTCAGCATCGGGCGAAACACACCTTCGCTGATGCTGTCCAGCGGTTCCAGCGGAAGAACCTCCCCAAGCGGGCTGCGATACAAGCTGAAAGGCCCGGCAAAGCCCGGACCGGCCGCGTCCAGAAGGGCGCCGCCGTCATAGATATAGTCCACCACATTCGCCAGATAGACGGATGGAAGAACCCCGCGCCGCCGGTAATTGTCAAAAACGATCAGGTCGAAATCGTTCAGTTTCACTTCGAACAACTCGCGGGTCGGAAATGCGATCAGCGACAGTTCGTTGATGGGGGTTCCATCCTGTTTTTCCGGCGGCCGCAGGATCGTGAAGTGGACCAGATCCACCGACGGGTCGGACTTCAGCAGATTTCGCCAGGTTCGTTCGCCGGGGTGCGGTTCCCCGCTGATCAACAGAACCCGAAGCCGGTCCCGAACGCCGTTGATCGCCGCCAGCGCCGTGTTGTTGCGCGTCGACAGTTCCTCGGGCAGGTCCGGTACGCTGAGTTCGACCACCGTCGCCCCTCGCCGTTGCAGGGCGATTTCAATTGTCACGTCTTCGTTGAACGGAATGCGGTTCAGCCGCTGCGCTTCCCCGTCCACGCTCAGGCTCGCGCGAATACTATCGCCGGCCGTGGCGGTCGGATCATCGACACGGATCACCATCTCGAACGGTTCGCCGACGATGGCAAAGCTTGGATATTCGACAATCCGAATACGCCGGTCCGGGATGCCGGGATCACCGATCAAGACGGCATGAAGGGGTCCGTCCGGAAGCCCGCCCAACTGGTCCGCGTCATGAATCTGGCCGTCCGTGACAAGAATGCTGCCGGCGTAGCGCCGGTCCGGCACGTCGGCCAGTGCGGTGCGAACCGCTTCCAGCAGGGTCGTGCCCCGGTCACTTTCAGCAATGCTGTCGTGGCGCAAGATGACTTCGCGCACATCCAGTCCCGGTTCGTGACGGGACAAGGACTGGCGCAGGACCTCGGCGGCGGCGCGCGTCTGTTCAATCCGTCCGGCGATTTCCTGCGATGGTGTTTCATCGACAATCAGAAGCGCGACATCGGCATTCGGTTCGCGGCGTTCCTGATGCAATGTCGGGTTGGCAAGCCCGGCCAGGATTACCGCCGCCACGCCTGTGCGAACCCATGCGGCAGGCACACCTCGCCAGAACAGGAACGCCGATGCCAGCGCCCACACGCCCGCGATGACCAGAATGGTCCATAAAGGAATGAACGGGGCGAAGTCGATCGAATAGCCGGTCATTTTATTGACCCAGCCTTTCCAGGATCGACGGGACGTGAACCTGATCCGATTTGTAGTTCCCGGTCAGCGTATACATCACAAGGTTCACACCGAACCGATAGGCCAGTTCACGTTGGGCCTCACCGCCATTCCCGATCGGCAGAAGGGGCCGTCCCGAATTGTCCAGCGCCCAGGCTGCCGCCCAGTCCGCACTTCCCACAACAACGGGGGAAACGCCGTCGTTGGTTGTATTGCCGCCTTCTTCCACCCAGACGACCCCTTCCGACCAGCGGCCGGGGAAAAAGTCCATCAGATAGAAACTGCGGGTCAGGACATGGTCCGCCGGAACCGCGATCAGTGGTGGAATGTCCAGCGACCGGACAATTTCCCTCATCGCATCAGACGCCGTTCGGGTCTGGGTGTTGATCAGGTAACCGTCGCGGGTATCGAACAGGACCATGCCGCCGGCGGCCATATAACGGTTTATCCTGTCCGCCGTGGGCGCGGGCAAACGGCCCTGATCTTCCAGCACCGGCCAGTACAAAAGCGGATAGAAAGCGATTTCATCCCGGTCGATATCAACGCCGACCGGCGGGCCCGGTTCAACCGCCGTGCGGTTGGTCAGGACCTGGCTCAACCCCTGAAGCCCGGCGGCGCTGATGCGGTCCACCTCTTCATCGCCGGTCAGGACATAGGCGAAGGTCGTCGCCAATGCGCCGGGGGGAACTGCTGCATCCTGCGCCATCGCCGGATCGGCCGGCTGAAGGAAGACGCCCAGCAATATTGCCGCCGCAGCGCCCGCACCGCGGGACCGCGACAGGCCGGCATAGCCGCGCATGACCGTGGTGATGACGGTGTCCAGCGTCAGAAGAAGCAATGCTGCCAACAGCAGATAGGGGGTGATCGGGACTTCTTCGGCCTTCGCGAAATCGGTTACGACGGCCCCTGCCGGATACGATCCCATGGCGACCGGGTCCTCCAGGAACCCGCCCAGGTTCAGGGCGACCCGCGCTTCTTCCGTACCATAGAAACCAGGCGGCAATTCGGCGGACAATTCCGTCAGGTCCGATACACGCGACGAAAGCGGTCGCGCCGAAGCCTGCGGCGCGGAAAGCCGCCCGAACCCGTCCAATGTATCCAGCGGGTAATAGATGGTGTCGTCGCCGCCAGGATCAGCCGCCCCCTGGCCCAGCCGCATCAGGCGTTCCAGCATTTCAACGAACATCCCGGACAGCGCCAGATCCGACCATTCGGTGTTTGCCGTCGTGTGGATCAGAACCAGCCAGCCGTCGCCACGCTGTTCGGCGGTGACCAGCGGCGTGTCGTCTTCCAGGCGCATCCAGGTTTTCGCATCCAGATCCAGCGACGGTTCCGCCAGGACCTGACGGGAAATCGTGATATCCCCGGCGATGCGCATACCCGCAAAGGGGCCGCTGTCCGCGACGCTTCCGATTCGCGCGGGTTCGGTCCATTGCATGGCACCGGTCAGCTGACGCCCCCCGCCCCGCAGACGAACCGGCGTCAGAAGGTCGTCCGGCGCGGCGGCCAGACGCGGCCCGGCGAAACGGATGGCGACCCCGCCATCGTCAAGCCAGCCGTCCAACAGGTCCCGCGATTCACTGTCCAGCACCGTATCGTCGGGCAGAATCAAAACCGCGCGGTCCTGATCCAGGAGTTCGTCGACGCGCCCGCGCCCTAACGATCCCCAGGGCTGCAACGCGCGATCCAGGAAATAAATCTCCGAAAGGAGCGGCAGCACCTCACGGCTTCCGATATCCGCAACGATACCGACGGGCCTGCGGCTCCAGCGGCGGTCAATCAGTGCGGTCGCCGCCGCACCCGGCCTGTTTTCGACCACAAGTCTGGCAATTTCGTTCCTGATATCCAGCGGCAGGTCGAAAGCCGTCGTTCCACGAAGGTCGCCAGCACCCAGAGTAATGTCGCGGCGCGCCAGCGGTCGGCCGTTTTCAGCAAATGCGATCACCGCCAGATCCAGCGGGATGCCCGCTTCCGGCCGAAGGATATCAACGGACATCTGTGCGGACGCCGCCGACGGGGGACGCAGGACGATGGGTCCGGCGGAAAGATCCGGCGCCAAGACGGTCAGGGACCCGGCCCGCGAAAGTATCTCCGATAGGGTCTGTGCGCCGTCGCTGTCCAACCCGTCCGTGAACCAGAAAATGTCGGCGCTGCCGGCGTCTTCGATCAGGTTCTGTGCGGCAGATGCCATTGCCACCCGATCAACCGGCCACGGTTTGGGTTCCAGCGCGCCCAATGCTTCCCGCGTTTCGGCCGCACCCTGCAGCCGCAGCGGTTCCAGCACATCGCCGCTGGCAGGCGGCGCACCGGTTATCAGGTAGACCGGTCGCCCCGCCCGTTCCGCCGCATTCACTACAGCGACCGCCCGTTCGATGCGCTGATCCCATTCCGGCGCGGCGGCCCAGCCATCGTCGATGACGATCGCGACCGGACCACCCGCGCCCAACGTCCAGTCGGGGTTCAGGATCGGCCGGGCGGCGGCGACAATCAGCAAAGTGACCAGACCCAGGCGCAGAAACACCAGCCACCAGGGCGCGGCCCTGGGCACGGTTTCTTCCCCCCTTAATCCGAACAGCAGCCGGATCGCCGGGAACGGCATAAAGCGCGGGGCCGGCGGCACAAGCCGCAACAGCCACCACAGAAGCGGCAGCGCGGCCAGCGCGGTCAGAAGCCAGGGGCTTGCGAACAGGACCGGACCCATGGACAGCATCAGGCCTACCCCCGTGCTTCCGTCAGGGCGATGAACAGCGCCATCATGCCGGCTTCGGCAGATGTGCCGGAATGATGGACCAGAAGGTCCCAACCGGATGCGCGCGCAATTCGCCGAAGTGCCGTACGGTGCGCCTGCAGGCGGTTCTTATAGCCGGGGCGAAGTTGTTCGACCTTCTCCGCAAGGAAATGCCCTTCATCTTCCAGCCCGTGGAAGCGGACACGTCCCGAAAAGGGCAACTCCTCCTCCGCCGGATCCAGGACCTGCACCGCGATCCCGCGCACATGCTGTTCTGCGAACTCCGAAAAGCGTGCTTCCAGGTCTTCGATTGGCGACAGGAAATCGCTGAAAAGGATTGCCTGGGAATGTTTCGGCAGGTTGGCCGCCGGCGGCATTCCGCTTTCCGTGTCCGCCATCGAATAAAAACGTTCAGCCAGCGCGCGCAGTCGCGCCTTCCCGCCGCTTGCCCGGCCGTCCACCCCCAGAAGGCCGATCCGTTCCCCGCCGCGAAGAAGCGCCTCTGCGGTGGCAAACATCAAAAGCTGTGCGCGGTCGCGCTTGGTATCGCGCACCGGTTTCGACCGGTAGTCCATGGACGGGCTGCCGTCGCACCAAAGCCAGACGCTTTGCGATGCCTCCCATTCCGATTCACGCACGAACAGCGAATCCGACCGCGCGGAACGCCGCCAGTCGATGGAATGCGAATTGTCCTGTTCGGAATAGGGTCGGTATTGCCAGAAGGATTCGCCCGTCCCGGTCCGGCGCCGCCCGTGGATACCCTGTGCGACGGTCGCGGCGACCCGTTCCGCGGCAATCAGAAGCGGTGGCAGGCCATCGCCGATTGCCTGCGCATCCCGGACCCGCATGGCAAGTGCGGCCGGATCATCCGCTTTTGACCGTAACGGTTCGCTCATAGGCTGGCGGTCACCATTTCGTCGATCGTGGAATCGATGTCATGCCCTTCGGCCCGGGCGGCAAAGGTCAGGGCCATGCGATGGCGCAGAACCGGCTTTGCCAGTGCCTCGACATCATCGGCCGACGGTGCCAGCCGCCCCTGAAGCAGGGCGCGGGCGCGACAGGCCAACATCAGCGCCTGACTGGCGCGCGGCCCCGGACCCCAGGAAATACGGTCCGGCACGAAATCAAGGGCACTGGTTTCCGGGCGCCCGTTCCGCACCAGCGTCAGGATGGCGTCGACAACGCTTTCGCCCACCGGAACCTGCCGCGCCAGCGTCTGTGCATGCTTCAGTTCCGCCGCGTTCATGGTCTCCGACACGGTGGACAGCGCCACCCCCGTCGTCTTCAGGACGATTTCGCGTTCCGCCTCATGTTCGGGATAGAAGATGCTGACCTGACACAGGAAACGGTCCAGCTGCGCTTCGGGCAGGGGATAGGTCCCTTCCTGTTCGATCGGGTTCTGGGTTGCAAGGACGTGGAACGGGTCCGGCAGCGGATGGGATTCCCCGGCTACGGTGACGGTGTTTTCCTGCATCGCCTGCAACAGCGCAGACTGGGTCCGGGGGCTGGCGCGGTTGATTTCGTCGCCCATCAGAAGCTGCGTGAAAACGGGTCCCGGCAGAAAGCGGAAGGACCGCCGTCCGGTATCGTCCTGATCCAGGACTTCGGACCCCAGAATGTCCGCCGGCATCAGGTCCGGCGTGAATTGAACGCGCCTGGTATCCAGCCCAAGGACACGGCTCAACGTGTCGACCAGCAGCGTCTTTCCAAGCCCCGGGACCCCAACCAGAAGGACGTGCCCCCCAGCCAGAATTGTCGTCAGAACCTCATCGACGACGCGATCCTGGCCGAAGAACACCCGTTTGATCTGCTGTCTGACCGCATCAAGGTTTTCCCCGACCCGCTCCATATCTTCCACCAGCGCACTGGCACGGCTTTCGGCGGCCGCCTCGCGCGCATTGGACTGGGTTTCGTCACTCTTTCCGGTCACGCGGCCCTACTCCCTTGCTTTTGGATCCGATCCTGCCACATCTTCGAATCAAAGGATGATGCCGGACCGATGCGGAAACAAGACTTGAATAGGAAAAGTCTCAAGGAGTTGATGGCGACGGGCGAAGGCCTTACCGGCTTCGACTGGCCGGAACGCTATACGGACTTCGACATCCGGATTCTGCGCGACGGAACCTGGACCTATAAGGGCGATCCGATCCGGCGCCTGAAGCTGTGTCAGCTTTTTTCGACCGTCCTTCAGCGGGACGAAGAAGGAACCTATTGGCTGGTCACACCCGGGGAACGCGGGCGTATCGATGTCGAAGACGTACCCTTCAATGCAGTTGAACTGAAGGCCGAGGACGGGGATGACGGACCGGTCCTGCATTTTCGGACCAATCTCGACTATTGGGTGCGTGCGGATGCGGACCATCCGATTCGCGTGGAAAGCGATCCGGCTTCCGACGAACCGTCCCCCTATATAATGGTCCGCGACGGGTTGGAGGCGCTGATTGCGCGGCCTGTCTTCTATGACCTGGTCGACAGGGCGCGCGGTGTGGAAACCGCGGACGGCACGGAGTATTTTGTCGAAAGCGCGGGCACCCCGTTCCTGCTTGGTCGCGTGTAGGCGGAAAGGGACCTGGGATACAGTGATGGATGTTGCCGAGCTTGAGCGCCGCCTGCGCGAGGGAACCGACCGAACAGAAACGCGCAGCGACTTCGACCTCAACCCCGGCATGAAGCCGATCCGGGATACGATCATCGAAGCGGCGGTCCTGATCCCGATCATCGCCCATTCGGATGGGCCCAGTGTCCTGATGACGGTCCGCACCCATCAGCTGAAGGACCATGCCGGCCAGGTCGCCTTTCCGGGCGGACGGCGCGATCCGGGCGATGTCAGTCCGGAAGCAACCGCACTTCGCGAAACGGAAGAAGAGGTTGCCATTCCCCGCACCGCGATCCGTTCGATCGGGCGGCTGGCACCGTACAATACCAGAACGGGCTATCGTGTGATCCCCATCGTCGGCATAATCGAACCGCCGATCGCGCCGCGTCCGGAGCCGACGGAGGTGGACGAGATATTCGAGGTGCCGCTGAAATTTCTTCTGGACCGGCGGAACCATCAGCGTCATTCGCACGATGTCGCCGGGACAAGCCGTCAATTCTATGCAATGCCGTACGGCAGGTTCTATATATGGGGTGCAACCGCCGGCATGATCGTCAGTCTGGCGGATACGCTGGACCTTGAACGCCGTTAAGGAGTCTTTTGTGGTAAGAACCATCCTCAGCATTCTGATTCCCTTTATCCTGCCGTTCGTCTGTTTCGCAATCTGGTCCTGGTATGCGAACCGGAAGCGGGAAACGCTGGAACATGGCGAGGAACTGCAGAAATGGCAGACATGGCCCTGGGGACGGCTGATTCTGACGGGCGGGGTGCTGGTCATCATTTCCCTGGGGTTCCTGTTCTTCGGAAACGATCCGATCCCGGAAGGTCGTTGGGTTCCGCCGACGGTGGTCGACGGCGTGGTCGTCCCGGGTCATTTCGAACCGATCGAGCCGTCGAACGACGACTGGTAGCGTGACGATCATGACGGCGCAGCTTCCCGATACGCGCTGGATGGCACGGACCGGTGCCGTCGCCGTCTTCGACGCGCTGGAAAGCGCGGGCGGAACCGTGCGGTTCGTCGGCGGGTGTGTGCGGGACTGTTTTCTGGGCCGCCCGGTCGGTGACATCGACCTGTGTACGGACATGGTGCCGGACACGGTTCGGTCCACACTGGAAAATGCCGGCATTCGTGCGGTGCCGACCGGCATCGACTACGGGACGGTCACCGCCGTCGTCCATGGTGATCCGGTGGAGGTGACAAGCCTGCGGCGCGATGTCGAAACGGACGGGCGCAGGGCCGTTGTCTCCTTTACCACGGATTTTCGCGAAGATTCCCTGCGACGCGATTTTACCATCAATGCGCTTTATGCCGACAGGTCCGGCGCGGTTACGGATTTCCACGACGGGATTGCCGACCTGGCGGCACAGCGGCTTCGTTTTATCGGCGATGCGACGTCCCGGATTCGCGAGGATTATTTGCGCATTCTGCGCTTCTATCGCTTTCTGGGCCAACTGGAATTCGACATCCCGGACGACGAAAATCGTGATGCCTGCCGTGCCGAACGCAAAGGTCTGGCGCAGCTGAGCGCTGAACGCGTCGCGATGGAAATCCGTAAGATTTTGGGCGCACCAAACCCGTGCCCCGCCGTCGCGGCGATGATGGAAGACGGGATTCTGGACTATTGGCTGCCGGAAGCGCGCGATATCGACGCATTGCGGTGCCTGAACGAAATCGAATTCGGGCCGGATCCTGTCCTCAGACTGGCGGTGCTGACCGCCGGGGCAACGCAGGCAGCGGACATTGCCGACCGGCTGAAACTGTCCGGCGTCGAACGGGATCGCCTGAGCGCGCTGGACCCGAACATGACCGCGCCAGTTTCGGCGGCGCAAGTCCGCCGACTGGCCTATCGATTGGGACCGGAAGCCGCACGGGACCTTGGCCTTTTCGGGCGGGCACGGGGACAGGATGAATGGACCATACTGGTCGAAACTGTCGAATGCTGGACACCGCCGTCCCTGCCGGTTCAGGGGCGTGACGTCCTGGACGCCGGCGTTCCGACAGGCCCCGACGTTGGGCGAATATTGGACAGGGTTGAAACATACTGGATCGAAAGTGATTTTGAACCGGACCGGTCCGCGCTTATGGAACTGGTGCGGGAAGCCGCAAAAGAAGGGGGAGGAAGCCAAAAGTGAGCATCGTCAGGATCTGTTTTTTCGGGGACAGCATTACGGTCGGGACCGGCGACGGTGCCTGCCGTGGTTGGCCGTCCTACCTGTGCGAGGCGTCGACAAACGACGGTCATGACATCAGCTGCTACAATCTGGGCATTCGGGCCGAAACGTCGGTCGATGTGGCAAAGCGATGGCGGATAGAGGCGGAGCCGCGCCTGCCGCCCCACGTGAACGGGCGTCTGGTATTCAGTTTCGGTCTGAATGACGGTGCGGATGCCTTGGGGGTCGGCCGCCGGGTCGCGCCGGAAGACAGCCTTTCCACGGTCAGCGCCATGCTGGCGGAAGCCGCGGCGTGGCAAAAAACCCTGTGGGTCGGCATGACACCGCCGCGGATCGAACCGCCTTCAATCGAACCGGGGCCCGGCGTCCGCTTCACCTTCTATCGCGAACGCATGGCGGACCTGAACGAAAGATTCAAAGCCACCGCCGCGAAGTTGGGCATCGACTATATTGATCTGTTCAGCGCGCTGGAAGACATGCCGGACTGGAACCGGGACATGGAAGCCGGGGACGGGGTGCACCCGACTGCGGCCGGGCACCAAATGATGGCGGACATCGTCCGCGGCACCGACGCCTGGCAGAACCTGCTGTCCTGACAGACCCCGGCGCGGGCCACCCGAGCCATCGGCTGCAAAAAGAAAAACGAAAGAAAAAAGGCCGGGGGCAAATGCCCCCGGCCTTAAAACCAACCAAATCGACTTTTCGATCCGGCTTATGCTTCGAACCACCAGCGGTGTGTGGCGCGTGCACCATCGGATTCCCAGCTGGACGCGATGCTGGGTCCGTGGCGAACGTTCTTCCGGCGACCGCCGACGAAGTTGGTGAACATCGGAATGATGGTCCCGCCGTCGTCTTTAGCGAGGATGCACATTTCGCGATACATCTCCGCACGCAGCGCTTCGTCCGTCTCGCTCTTCGCCATGATAAGAAGTTCGTTGAACCGTTCGTTCTGCCAGTGCGACTCATTCCACGGCGCATCGTCCTTGTACGCGATGGAGAACATCTGGTCCGGGGTCGCGCGTGCGCCCCATTTCACGAACACGAACGGCTTGGTCAGCCATACGTCGCCCCAGTAGCCGTCCGCCGGTTCGCGAACCGGCGTGATGTCCAGGCCGGTACCGTTGGCGTGTTCCCGGAAAAGGGTGACCATGTCGACCGCGCCCGGATAGACGCTGTCGGACGCCGACAGATTGATGCTCAGGCTGGAATGACCGGCCTGTTCCAGATGCCATTTCGCCTTGTCGGGATCATAGGGGCGCTGTTCCAGACCTTCGGGGTAATAGGGCATGTTGGGGGAGACATGGAAGTCATTGCCGACTGTTGCCGTGCCGAAGGCGATCTTTTCAATGATTTCCTCGCGGTTGATCGCGTATTTCAGCGCCAACCGAACATTGACGTCGTCGAACGGCGCCGTGTCGCAGAACATCGGCAACGTGATCGCCGATCCGCTGGGAACATCGTCGATTTCGACATCCGGGCTGCGCGCCAGAAGCGACAGCGTTTTCAGATCGACAGAGGTAATGGCGTCCACATCGCCCGTGACCAGTGCGGTCTGACGGGCGTTCGGGTCGTTCAGAATGGTGACTTCGATTTCATCGAAATAGGCGCCTTCGCGATGCCAACCGTCATGACGTTCCAGAATGCCGCCGATCCCGAATTGCCAGTCCCGAATCTTGTACGGGCCGGACCCCATACCGGACTCCCAGTCGATGGAGCCGTCTTCGTTGGCCGGGCAGATGACCGCATGGTAATCGGTAAAGAACCACGGCAGGTCCGCCACCCCTTCGGAAAGGGTTAGCTTGATCGCATGGTCGCCATCCGCCTGGACATCTTCGATGGGGGAGAATAGCGCCTTCACCGCGGACGTGGAATCGTCGCCGCGGTGATGGTTGATGGACGCGATCACATCGTTGGAGGTCACCGGGCGTCCGTCGTGGAAAGTCGCATCCTTGTTGATTTCAAATACCCACTGCGTCGCACCCTCGGATGAACTCCAGGAGTCCGCCAGATCCGGGCCAAGACCGTTTTCAGACGTGATTTCGGTCAAATAGCTGCGGAACGTGTGCGCAAGTTGGATGTGCTGGACACTGTAATAGGTTCCGGGATCGTGGGTGTCGCTGGTATTGCCGTCATGGACCCCGAATTTGAAGGTGCCGCCGTTTGTTGGCGTCGACGCCGCAACGCGTTCGCTCCACATCGTCGATGCGGCCGCGGCGGTAAGGCCAGCGGTCACCGCATGATTCATGAATTGGCGGCGATCAAGTTTCCGGCCCTTCGCCGCCTCTACGATGCGGTCCAAGGTCCGTTTGGTTTCATAATCTTGCATCTGTTGCTTTCTCCCTGTTGCAATCAGTTTTACTTCTGAAGGCCGCGAACAACGGGTCCGCAGGACCTGCACATTCCGGGGCAAACTCTGTTTTTCTTGTGGAACTCTTACACGAAATAAATCGCGTGCGAAGCCTGGGGACCGCCCGCCTTCGAAAATATTTTTGTTGCCCCATTCAGTGGTGGACCTTGGTTCGCACCTTACAACATATCGCTGCACCACTGTCCGGCTACTCGATTAGCGAATGCTTCCATACTACTTGCGACCGTTTCGTGAACACAGGAATCCGAAAACCGAATTCCCAAGATCTCATGCATCCCGTAATTGAAAGAAAATCACAGACCGCCTCATAAATCTTTTTATATAAGAAAAATATGAAAAAGCGCATTAACCATTCCTATGCAGCCAAATTCATAATAATGAATCTTAAAAGGCAACATGTTGTACATAGGTTAAATCACCCCCCAATCATATGGGGCGCCTTCAAATATTGGTGAAATCGCCAACGCGAAGGGGTTGCAGGTAAGTTTTTTTATGTAAGACTTCACGTTCATAATTACAAAATTCCACAACAGAACAGCGGAGGGGTTATGTCCGAGGGTAAATACAATGAAATGATCGAGCGTATGGCGGAGGAGGCCCGTCGCGGCCGCCTGTCGCGGCGTGATTTTACGCGCTACGCTGTCGCCGCCGGGCTTGGCACTTCGGTCGCGGCAAGCGCCTGGAAATCCAAAGTCGCCATGGCGGCACCGCAAAGCGGCGGCACATTCCGTTTGGGAACCCATGACGGTAACACGTCGGACAGCCACGATCCCGGCACCTATCTCAGCTTCTCGATCATTCAGCTGGCACACACCTATCGCAGCTACCTGACGCAGATTAATCCCGACAACACGCTTGGCGGCGACCTTGCGGAAAGCTGGTCCGCGTCTGACGACGCGACCGAGTGGACGTTCGAACTGAACCCCGGCGCATCCTTCCACAGCGGCAAGCCGGTGACGGCGGATGACGTCATCGCGTCGATGAACCTGCATCGCGGCGAAGACAGTACGTCCGCGGCAACCGCGCTTCTGAAAGATGTGGAAGACATCACCAAGAACGGTAACCATTCGGTGACATTCAAGCTGGCGACCGGCAATGCGGACCTGCCATGGTTGATGACCGACTATCACCTGGCGATCGTACCGGGCAATTCGGACGGTACCGCCAACTGGCAGGGTGGTGACGGGTCCGGCCCCTACAAGATTGTGGATCACGAGTTCGGTGTCGGCACCAAACTGGAACGCCATGACGGCTGGCACGGGGAAGGCGCCTATTTCGATTCGGTCGAAATGACCGTCCTGAACGACCCGAACGCCCGTCAGACGGCACTGGTCACCGGGGACGTGGACGCGATCACGCAGCTTGAATTGCGCACCCTTGCCCTGTTGCAGCGCGACCCGAACATCGAAATCGACAATGTGCCCAGTGGTGCGGCAATCACCATGCCGATGCATTGTGACACGGCGCCGTTCGACAATGTCGATGTCCGGAACGCCCTGAAACTGGCGATCAACCGGGAAGACATTATCGAAAAGATCGCGTTCGGCACGGCCATTCCGGGGAATGATTTCCACGTTTCGCCGAACATGCCCTACCACCCGGGCGATTCGATCCCGCAGCGGACATATGATCCGGATCAGGCCCGATCCCTTCTGCAGCGTGCCGGTGCGGAGGACCTGACGGTCAATATTTCCGTTGCCGACAGCGTCTATTCCGGTGCGGTCGACATGTGCGTCCTTTATGCGGAACATGCAAAGGAAGCGGGGATCACCATCAATGTCGTGCGGGAACCGAACGACGGATATTATTCCGACGTCTGGCTGACGAAGCCGTTCTGCATGGTTCAGTGGGGCGCGCGGCCGACACCGGACGTCATGCTGAGCCTGGCCTACAAGGATGACGCGGCCTGGAACGAAAGCCGTTGGCAGAACGAACGGTTCAATGAACTGCTGCGTGCGGCCAAGGCGGAACTCGATCAGGATGTCCGCGCGGCGCAATATGCGGAAATGTGCCAACTGGCCCGTGACGACGGCGGCACCATCATCCCGATGTTCACCAACTTCGTCTATGCACGGCGCAAGAACGTCCAGCACGGACCTGACCTTGCCGCCTCGTGGCAGTGTGACGGTGCGCGGGCGTGCAGCCGCTGGTGGTTCGACGACGCGTAACATCCCATAGTCAGCCGGTCATTTGACCGGCCAAACGCAGGAAGGGCGGGCGTTCGGGTAATTCACCGTCGCCCGCCCAACGCGTTTCGGACGCAATTTGGTTATTATTCGGCGCGTTTATGAATAATCACCGACTCTATGACCATAATATGATATCGGTGTACCCATGTCCGTGCGCTGCGCCTAAACAGACAACAATGCCTCAAACAAGGGCAATGGCGTGATTTGCGCGGACCATAACGTTCAATAGGGGGATTTAATGGGTGACGTCCTAGGAATAATAGTAAAGCGGCTGGGATTGGGGTTGGTCACACTTTTCGTGATTTCAATCATCATCTTCAGCGCGGTCGAAATGCTACCGGGGGATCCGGCACAAGCGGTGCTTGGACAGGGGGCCACGGAAGAAAACCTGGCGGCAATGCGCCGTCAGATGGGTTTGGATATGCCGGCGCCCTTGCGCTACCTGGACTGGCTGTCCGGGGCCGTTATCGGTGACTTCGGTAACTCGTTGATCACGCAAGACCCTGTCAGCGAACGTATTGGCCCACGGTTTGCCAACACGCTGTTCCTGGCCTGCTATGCCGCGGCGATTGCCGTGCCGATATCCATCGTGCTGGGGGTGATCGTGGCGCTGCTTCGCAACACGCTGTTCGACCGTGTGGCGAACGTCCTGACACTGACATCCATATCCTCACCCGAGTTCTTTCTGGGGTACATCCTTATTTTGTACCTATCGGTGAAAAGCGGAATGTTCCCATCGTTGGCTTCGCTGAACGATGACATGACATTCGGCGAATTGCTTCATCGAACGTTCCTGCCTGCCTTGACGATGGTTCTGGTCGTCGTCGCGCATATGATGCGTATGACGCGGGCGGCCATCATCAACCTGCTCGCCTCACCCTATATCGAAATGGCGCGGCTGAAGGGGATGCCGGCCTGGAAAGTCATCGTTAAACATGCCCTCCCGAACGCCTGGGCGCCGATCATCAACGTGATCGCGTTGAACCTGGCCTACCTGATCACCGGCGTGGTCCTGGTCGAGGTGGTGTTCGTCTATCCCGGCATTGGACAGCTTTTGGTCGACAGTGTGACCAAACGCGACTTCGCAATCGTCCAGGCCTGTTGTTTGATCTTTGCCGCGACGTTCATCCTCTTGAACCTGACGGCCGACGTGCTCGCGATTCTGACGAATCCGCGTCTGCGTCATAAGAAGTAAGGGAGGGGGAGCATGAATTACTTCGTAATCGGATACTACGCGCTTCTGATTGGGGCGTCGTGCTACTTCGCAAGCACCGGCAAACGCGGACCGTTCATGACGATCTTCTCGCTGACGCTGGTGTCGTTCATCGTCGGCATCGTCGGCGGCGAAAGCGCGCTTTGGACGGTCACCATACTTGCAGGCATCATCGCCTTCTCGGCCGGGACCGCCTATGCGTTCCGGGAGTTTCTGATCGTGATCACACCGTCGGAAACCCAGAAGGCACTGCGCACGGCGCCACTGACGGCCAGCTTCGGCATGTTCGTCATCATGACCTATGCGATCGCGGGGATCTTTGCCCCGATCATCGCGCCCTTCTCGGAATCGGAAGTCATCGGTGCCGCCTTTGCCCCGGCGGACGAAACCATGCTGCTGGGGGGCGACCAGTTGGGTCGCGACCTGTTCAGCCGCCTGGTCTATGGCGCGCGGAACACAGTCGGCCTGGCGTTGGTCGCCACGATTGCCGCCTTCGTCATGGGGGCCATCGCCGGCCTTCTGGCGGCGACAAAGGGCGGATGGTTCGATCAGTTCATGGGCCGGGTCGCCGACGTGATCATGTCGATCCCGTCACTGATCTTTGCCCTGCTGATGCTTTCCATTTTCGGGACAAACCTGATCGTCCTGGTCATCATCATCGCGGTGATCTATTCGCCCCGCGTGTTCCGGCTTACACGGGCCGTCGCGGGCAACATCGTCGTCATGGACTATATCGAAGCCGCCCGGTTGCGCGGTGAAGGGATGTGGTACCTGATCCGCAAGGAGATTTTGCCGAACTCCACCGCACCGCTGATCGCGGAATTCGGACTTGAGTTCTGTTTCGTCTTCCTGCTGCTGTCCGGCCTGTCCTTCCTGGGTCTCGGCATTCAGCCGCCGACCGCGGACTGGGGGTCGATGGTGCGCGAGAATGCGACGCTGATCTCGTTCGGTGAAATCACGCCGCTGATTCCGGCTGCCGCGATTGCCTTGCTGACGGTGGCGGTCAACTTCGTTGTCGACTGGATGCTCTTCCGTTCATCCGGCCTGAAGGAGCAATAAGATGACAAAAAGGAAAGACGTCCTTCTGACGATCAAGGACCTTCGCATCGAAGGGTACTCCGACGAAAAATGGGTAGAGATCGTCCACGGTGTCGACCTGACCCTGCACCGCGGTGAGGTCATGGGCCTGATCGGGGAGTCGGGGGCCGGCAAGTCCACAATCGGGCTGGCGGCCATGGGATTTGCCCGGGACGGCTGCCGGATTTCCGGCGGATCGGTCGAATTCGACGGGATGGAACTGACGACGACGCCCGAACGGGACCGGCGTGCGCTTCGTGGATCGCGGATCGCCTATGTGGCGCAATCCGCGGCCGCGTCGTTCAATCCGGCCCACAAGCTGATCGACCAGCACACGGAGACGCCAACCCACTACCGGATCATGAAACGTATGGAGAGCCAGGAAGACGCCATGCGTCTTTACGAACGCCTGCGTCTTCCCAATCCGGATGAAATCGGGTTCCGCTATCCGCACCAGGTGTCGGGCGGTCAGCTTCAGCGGGCGATGACGGCCATGGCAATGGCCTGTCGTCCGGACCTGATCATCTTCGACGAACCGACGACGGCACTCGACGTGACGACCCAGATCGAAGTTCTGTTGGCAATCCGCGATATCGTGGAGCAGTTCAACACGGCGGCGATCTACATCACGCACGACCTGGCGGTCGTGGCCCAGATGGCGGACACGATCAAGGTCCTGCTGAAAGGGCACGAGGTGGAGGAATCGGACACGCGTTCGATGCTGTCCAACCCGAAGGAAGACTATACGAAGTCGCTTTGGGCAGTGCGCAGCTTCCAGCGGGAACAGAAACCGCGCCCTTCGGACGGTCAGCCGCCGGTCGTGTCGGTCAAGAACGTGTCCGCCGCCTACGGACCGGTCAAGGTTCTGGAAGACGTGTCGTTTGACGTCTATGCCGGAATGACCGTCGCGGTCGTGGGGGAATCCGGTTCGGGCAAGTCGACGACGGCACGGGTGATCACCGGCCTTCTGCCACCCTATGAAGGGCACGTGGAGTTCAAGGGGGAGACCCTTCCGCCAAGCTACAAACAGCGGTCGAAGGATCAATTGCGTCAGGCGCAGATGATCTATCAGATGGCGGATACGGCCCTGAACCCGAAGGTCCGGATTTGTGACATCATCGGCCGGCCGGCGGAGTTCTATGAAGGCCTGAAAGGGGCCGAACTCAAAAGCCGGGTCGACGAACTGCTGGATCTGATCGAACTGGACCCGTCCAGGTATTACAGCCGTTTTCCGGCGGAGCTATCGGGCGGCCAGAAACAGCGCATCGGGATTGCCCGGGCGCTGGCGGCGAACCCCACCTTCATCATCTGTGACGAGGTAACGTCCGCCCTGGATCAGCTGGTGGCCGAAGGGATCCTGAAGCTGCTGGATCGACTGCAGAAGGAATTGAACCTCGCCTATATGTTTATCACCCACGACCTTGCGACGGTGCGTTCCATCGCCGACGAGGTGGTTGTGATGAAACAGGGACAGGTGGTCGAACAGGGGCCGAAGAACGAAATGTTCACGCCGCCCCATCACCCCTACACCGACCTTCTTTTGTCATCGGTTCCGGAGATGGATCCCGACTGGTTGACAAAGGTTGTCGAGGAGCGCGGTGCCGCCAATATCGGCGAAGACGCGATGAAGGAGGCATAAGCCACCCCATCGCCTGCGTGGCGCAATGCAAAAACCCGCCCCACTGTAATGGTGGGGCGGGTTTTTCTTGTTCGCGGATGGCGGCTTCGCGCCATGGTCGGACCGATTACGGTCCGCTCAGAAACTCTTTGTCTGGATGGGTGTCAGATGATCGCAGATGCGGAAAGCACCATGCCGCCGATGATGACTGCATAGACGCCAACAACCGCCGGCCAATCAGCGGCGTTGTTCCGGAACTCACGGATCAGGTCGTCTTTGTTCATCGTCCATCTCCTCTTGCGTGCCGTGCCAGGGTCTTACCGCGCTAGAGGTCTTCAATTGAGGCTGGTTCACCAGATCCAATGCCTCGCTACAGGCCCCATGTACTCCTTCCATGAAAAACTTCAATAAAGAACCGACATTCGGCCATTGCATGAGACGCATGACCCTGGAGCGGTTTCTGCATAGCGCCCATAAGCTTCTGAAATCACTTCCCAAAGAATCAAATCTGCCCGCCGATTTCCCGACAGAAACGGGCGAAAATCCGGACAATTTTAGGCAGTTTTGGGCTTATCGCGCCGAAGTCGATACGGCATAGTCCAAACAAGGGTTTTTCAAACGAACAGGGTCGGGCGCCGGTAATGATCATCGACAATCTTCAATACGCCAACTGGTCGGAAACGATTTTCCGCCAGATGCGCGACGGCAATGTCACGGCCGTCCACGCGACCATCGCCTATCATGAGAATTTCCGGGAAACCGTCGCCAATATCGAACAGTGGAACCGCTGGTTTTCGGAATTCCCCGACCTGATCCAGTTTGCCGGCAGCGCAAAAGATGTTCGCACGGCCGAAAGGGAGGGACGCACGGCAATCCTGTTCGGGTTCCAGAACTGCTCGCCCATCGAAGATGACATTGGCCTGGTTGAAATTTGCCATAGCCTGGGCGCGCGGTTCATGCAGCTCAGCTACAACAACCAGTCCCTGCTGGCCACCGGATGGCAGGAACCGGAAGACCCCGGCATTACCCGCATGGGCCGCGAGGTGATCCGCGAGATGAACCGCGTCGGGCTGGTGATCGACATGAGCCATTCCGCCGAGCGGTCGACGCTGGAAGCGATCGATCTGTCCGACAGGCCCATCGCGATTACCCATGCAAATCCGTCTTCCTGGCGCGATACAAAGCGGAACAAGTCCGACGATGTCTTGCGTGCACTGGGCGAAAGCGGCGGCATGATCGGGTTTTCGCTTTATCCCAACCATCTGGCGGGGGGCACCGACTGCCCGTTGGAGGAGTTCTGTGCCATGGTGGCCCGCACGGCGGAAATGATCGGCGCGGACCGTCTGGGAATCGGGTCGGACCTGGTGCAGGACCAACCCGACAGTGTCGTCGAATGGATGCGTGCCGGACGCTGGACCAGGTCCGCCGGGTCCGGCGCGACCTTCCCCCCCATGCCCGCCTGGTTCCGGGACAACCGCGACTTCGGCAATTTGGCAGACGGGCTGCGGGCCATCGGGTTCAGCGCGGATGAGGTCGCAGGCATCATGGGGTTGAACTGGCTGTCCTTCTATGAAAAGAGCTTCGGTCCGGCCCCGTGAGCGAGACCGCGCACTTTCGACGGTCCCCCGATGACGTCATGCGCCTGTCGCGCATGGGAAGCTTCCATCCAAGTCGGCTGTCCTTCATGCAGACGCTTCTGCGGCGGCTGGAGCGGGAGAAATGGTCATTTGAACGGCGCCTTTTTCAGATCGACGCTCGCGGTGTGGGAGAGGCGGTCTACACCGTCCATGGACCCGACCGCGCCTATTCCCTGATCGCCTTCGGGCACGACCTGCCGGACGAAATGCGGTCGGACCGTGTGATCGCGACGGCGTGGGATGCGACCTTTGCACTGTTCGACGGCATCCCCCAACAGTCGGATATCAGGCGCCTTTCCGCACAAGTCCCCCTTCAGGAGGCCGGCCGCATTTCGGAACGGGAACTCTGCCTTTCCCGCGCAAACCGTTCGGCACGACTGTTCAACCACGTCGTCGACAGCCTTGCCGCGGGACGGCAGCCGGATGCCGGACAGGTGCGATCCGTCGGCTATCTGATGCGCACAACCGCGGTCTATGGGTCGGGCAAATTCGGGGCGGCAGACCGGTCGGATATCGCCGACCGCGCGGAATTGCGCGGACCTTTCCAGGCGGAAATGCTGACGGTCTGGCTGATCCGCACCTTTGTCCTGGACCTTGTTGAACATATGGCGCGCCTGAAGGGTGGGGATGCCGCCGTTTCTCTTGAACCGGGGCTGCGGCGGTCGCTTGGTATCGGAAATTCGACGGGGCTTGGCATGGCGCCGTTCCTGGTCAATCACCCGATCCTCCTGAACAACTGGATGTTGGTGCGGGAAGAGGCGCTGGCGCGGGTGCGTGCGCAATCGGACGCGACGGACGATGCAATCCGACGGTTTCAGGACGGGCTTCACGCCGCCCGCGAAAACGCCGCGATCTGGCAGTCGGATCATCCGCTGCAGCAGCAGAAACTTTCGGACCTCAGAGGCGATCTGGATCAGATCGCCACCCGGACTTTGGACGGACAGGATCACCCCTGGAACCGGCTTTGGGTCTGGGGACAGGAGAATTTGCATTTTGAGGGGCAGGAGGCATTGGCATCCCTCCTTATCGATGCGCACCCGGAGCTGGTCGACGGTCTGTCGGACTGCATGGATGCCGACGAAGATCGCGGTTTCCGGATTGACGGTTCGATGACCGTGGCACGGCTGATGGGCATTCTGCAGTCCAACTACCATTGGGCCCTGGATCAGGACTATGACGCCCCCCAGGGACAAGCGCGCTTCTGGTATGTATCCGAAGAAAAACTGGAACCCCGGTTGGGGGAACGGTTCGAGGAACCGGGCGCGGACTACGAACAGCCGCTTGCCGTCGGCCGGGATGCGAAGCGACTGTATCAATCCCTTTCCGATTGGGATGGTTCGGAAACCCTTTCGGAATTTCTTCTGGCCCATCCGGAACATCGCCACATGGTGCGCCGCGCACAACGGTCTGTGCGATACCCGTTCAGTGAAATCCACGACAATCTGATTGCAGCCGACATGCTTCCCATCGACATGCTTCGCTGCAAGCTGTCCTTCTTCGGTGCGACGCGATTCGATCCGCGGTCCGACCGATGGGTTCGCATCTGCATGTATCAGGATGCGCCTTTCCCCAACGAACTGCTGGAGTCGACCACGTGACGGACCCGACCCAGCAAGGTTTCGTCTCGCCACCGTCAAGCGGGATGATTGCTCTATCAAAAGGCGAAGCGGTAAGCCTTGCGCAGAAAGCTGCCAAGGGTGTCGGATACTCGTGGGGAGAAGCCGAAGACATCGGCGCGATCATTCGGCGGGCAGGTGGCAATCACCAATTACTTTTGACTTACCTAGCGACCTATCTTTCGAGCGTAGAATTTGTTCCTCCACAACCGGTTTCGGTTTCCGGTGGTTGGCGATCCATCGACAATGCGCATTGCCCTCTGCGTCTTGGAGTTGCTCTTTTGGATTCGACTTGGCCGGATCCGTCAATGACCCTTTCCCTTGGAAACATTCGGTATCCAGTCCTGTTTTTTGAGTTTCTTCCGCCTTTATTGGCTCAGACGAAGCAAATCGCGAAGTTCCATTGCCGCAGCTACACCGTTGCCTTCTCGGAAGACGGCACTGCAAGTTACCGCAGCGCCGGGGAATGGAAGGACGTAGCGGAAGACACGCGCTTAACGTTTGAAACACGAGACGATGCTTACAAGTTTCGCCCGCTGGATACCTCGCAATTCGAAAGAGTTGCTGTGCAACGTGAAATCGTGGAAGCGCTACAAGCTTTAGCACATCGCACCTATGCGCCGGAAACCGAAGCATCCCGCGCCCGCGGCGCGGGGTCGGGTCAACCGGATACGGACTGACCCCCACAAAAAGGAAAACCCTGATTTCTTTCCAACCCGCGCCCTTTCGCGGGTGGAAGATCGTGCTTGATTCAAAAAAATAACAAGATTATACATTTTGCACACAATACGCATTCAAGGAGCGATTGCGCCGATGAACAAGAAGGATCAATGCCTGACGGAACTGCGCCGCCGCATCCTGACGCTGGCGCTGTCGCCCGGCGAAGTGTTGGACGAGGTGACGCTGGCGGAAGCGTTCGGCCTGTCCCGCACGCCGATGCGTGAAATCCTGCAGCGGCTGTCCGGCGAAGGCTATGTGACCCTGGAAAAGAACCGCAGCGCCCAGGTTTCCCCCATGGACTTCCGCACCATGCATGACTTCTTTCAAACCGCGCCGATGATCTATGCGGCGACGTCACGGCTGGCGGCGGAAAACGCCACCCCGTCCAGCATCGCCGTTCTGAAAGACACGCAGGCCAAGTTCCGCGCCGCCCACGATGCGGGTGAAGCCGGCGACATGGTGATGTTCAATCACGTATTTCATGAACAGATCGGCGCGATGGCGGCGAACCCCTACCTGACGCCCAGCCTGCACCGGCTGCTGATCGATCATACCCGGATGAGCCAGACCTTCTATCGCCCGCGGTCCAGCAAGGAAAAGACACGCATCGACACGGCCAACCATCAGCATGACGAACTGATCGACGCGATTGCCACACACGAACCCGCCCGCGCGGTCCAGATCACGCTGGAACATTGGGAACTGTCCCGCAATCAGATCGAACTTTATGTCCGACCGGACCCGCTGCCGGTCGACCCCAGCGCCTATGAAGGGGGTAAGTCCAATGCGCTTTGAAGGCATATACACGCCTGTCGCAACGCCGTGCCGGGACGATTTTTCGATCGACAAGGACCGCTTTGCAGAGGTGATCGAATTCCTGATCGCTTCCGGCGTCCATGGCCTTATCATTGCCGGGTCGACCGGGGAATATTACGCCCACACGCCGGAAGAGCGCATCGACCTGATGGGTTTCGCCAAGGACGTAATCGGGGGCCGGCTGCCGCTCATCGTCGGGACCGGCGCGATCCGTACGGAAGATTCCATCGAATTCGCGAAGGCCGCAAAGGCGATTGGCGCGGACGCCCTCCTGGTTGCGACGCCACCCTATGCCTATCCGACCGGACGCGAAATCGCCCTGCATGCGCTTGCCATCGACCGAGCGGCGAACCTGCCGGTCATGCTTTACAACTATCCCGGCCGGATGAGCGTCAACATGGACGAAGAAACGTTGGACCGTGTCGGCCGCAGCCCGAATTTCTGTGCGATCAAGGAAAGTTCCGGCGACGTGAACCGGCTGCATATGCTGGCACGGGATTATCCGCATATCGCGCTGTCCTGCGGCATGGACGATCAAGCGCTTGAATTCTTCGCCTGGGGTGCGCGGTCCTGGGTCTGTGCCGGGTCGAATTTCGCGCCGGAGGCGCATATCGCCCTCTATCGGGCTTGCGCCGTCGAAGGGAATTTCGACAAGGGCCGGCGCATCATGATGGCAATGCTGCCACTGATGAGCATCCTGGAACAAAGCGGCAAGTTCGTCCAATGCGTCAAATTCGGCCTTAGCCTGCGCGGGATCGACGCCGGGCCGCCGCGCCTGCCACTGCGGCCGCTGAACAAGGATGACAAGCGCGCCGTGACCGAAGTGGTCCGTACCATGAACACCGCCATCGCGGCGATCGAGAAGGAAGGCTGAGATGAGTGATCTTCTGACCCGTGAGGAATACGCCGCAATCGCCGCGGAAATCGATTATCCCAGGGCGGCTTTCATCGATGGAAAATACCGCAAGGGCAGCGGTGGGAAGCTGACCACCGTAAACCCGGCAACCGGTAAAACCATTGTCGAAATCGCCGCCTGCGATGCGAAAGACGTCGACTTCGCGGTCAAAAAAGCGCGCGAAGCCTTCGAACAGGGACACTGGTCGAAACGCCACCCCGCAGAACGCAAGGATATCCTGATCCGGCTGTGCAAACTGATCACGCGAAATCGCCGCGAACTGGCGGTCATGGAAAGCGTCGACAGTGGAAAGCCGATCCGCGACTGCGAGACGATCGATATTCCGGAGACAATCCATTGCATCAAATGGCACGCCGAAGCGGTCGACAAGATCTATGACCAGACGGGCCCCAGCGGCGATGACGCGATTTCCATGATCGTGCGGGAACCTGTCGGCGTTGTCGCCGCGGTCCTGCCGTGGAATTTCCCGCTTCTGATGCTGGCATGGAAAATCGGTCCGGCTTTGGCCGCCGGTAATTCCGTCATCGTCAAGCCGGCGGAACAGACGTCGCTGACGGCGCTGCGCGTTGCCGAACTGGCGCATGAAGCGGGTATCCCCCGCGGCGTATTACAGGTTCTGCCGGGCGACGGGCCGTCCGTCGGGGAACCGCTGGGTCTGCATCCGGACGTGGACATGGTCAGTTTCACGGGATCCACCGAAACCGGGCGCCGCTTCCTGCGTTATGCCGCCGACAGCAATCTTAAGCGTGTCGTTCTGGAATGCGGCGGCAAGAACCCGGCCATCGTCCTGGACGACGCGGAAGACCTGGACCTGGTCGCGGGCCATGTGGTCAACGCCGCGTTCTGGAATATGGGTGAAAACTGTTCCGCCAATTCACGCCTGATTGTCCACCGGGCGGTGAAGGACGACCTGATGAAACGAATCGTTGCACGCGCACGGGACTGGAAAACCGGCGACCCGTTGGACCCGGCAAACCATCTGGGCGCGCTGGTCGATGCGGATCATTGCAAGAAGGTCGCATCCTATCTGAAGACCGGAAAGAAGGGACCGGAAGCGTTGATCGGCGGCAAGGCCAAAGGCGCCTTTGTAGAGCCGACCATCTTCGACGGGGTCAAACCCGGCGACAAGCTGGCACGCGAAGAAATCTTCGGTCCCGTTCTGTCGGTGATCACGGTGTCGTCCATGGAAGAAGCGATCGAGGTCGCGAACGACACCGACTACGGTCTGGCCGCGTCCGTCTTTACCGCGAATGCAAAACGCGCGATCCGTGCTGCACGCGCCATCCGTGCCGGAACTGTCACCGTCAACTGCTATGGGGAAGGCGATATCTCTACCCCGTTCGGCGGCTATAAGCAGTCCGGCTTCGGTGGACGGGACAACGGTCTTCACGCCCATGATCAATACACGGAAGTGAAGACTATCTGGATCGACCTCAGCGATTCAGCGCCGGGGGAGAGCGTGGAATGAACGCCGTCGCGGAAACCGAACCCCGCGCAGCGCGGCGCGGCGGGCGGCTGGCACGGCGGGAATTGCGGACCGACCGGGCCAGCAGTTCCAGGATGCTGCCCGCCCTGAAGCGGAACCTGCCCCTGGTCGAACCGATGGACCAGGAACAGGTGGAACGGATCGACAATGCGTCCATGGCGATCCTGGAAGATGTCGGCGTCGTCTTCCGCGACGACCAGGCGCTGGCGGACTGGCGCGGCGCAGGGGCAAAGGTGGTTGGCGACCGTGTCTATCTGGACCGGCATATGGTGCGGGATCTGATTTCGACGATCCCCGAAACCTTCACGCTTCACGCGCGCAATCCGGCAAACAGTGTGCCCTTGGGCGGGCCGCATTCGATTTTCGTGCCCATGACAGGTGCACCCTATCTGCGCGACCTGGACGATGTGCGGCGATACCCGACACTGGACGACCTGGCCATGTTCCACAAACTGGCGCACGTATCCCCCGCACTGCATTCATCCGCCCATCATATCGTGGAACCGATGGATCACGTGATATCGCACCGGCATCTGCGCATCACCTATTCATCCATGAAGTATTCGGACAAGATCTTCATGGGCATGACGACGTCGCCGAAGAATGCCGAAGATGTCCTGGACATGTGCGCGATCCTTTTCGGGGACGAGTATCTGGAAACCCATCCGGTCGTCGTCGGCAACTGCAACGGCAACTCGCCGCTGGTCTGGGACGAAGTGATGTTGGGTGCCATGCGCGCCTTCAACAAACGGAACCAGCCGGTTCTTTGCTCACCTTTTGTATTGGGCGGTGCAAACACACCGGCATCGACCGCGCCGGCCGTTGCGCAACTGAATGCGGAGGCGCTATCGGCACTGGCCTATACCCAGGTGGTGCGCAAGGGCTGCCCAGCGATCTACGGCCATTACCTGTCGACCGTGTCGATGCAGTCGGGTGCACCGATGGCCGGCACACCGGAAATCAGCCTGATGAATTTCATGATCGGCCAGATGGCGCGGTACTATCGCGTGCCGTGGCGCACGTCGAACACGCTGGGCGGCGCAAAGACATTCGACGCACAGGCCGGATACGAAAGCGCCTGGACCCTGAATGCCGTCCTCATGGCCGGGGCAAACTACATCTGGCATTCCGCCGGCTGGAACGAAGCAGGCATGCATTGTTCCGTCGCCAAATTTATCGTCGATGCGGAACAGTGCGCCATGGGTCACCGGATGGCGAGCGGCATAAACTGGGACGATTTCGACGAAGCATTGACCGCCGTGCGCGATGTCGGGCCGGGCGGCCATTATCTGGGCCACCCGCACACACAGGCGAATTTCCAGCGCGCTTTCTTCATGCCGAAATTGTTCGACAATAATTCCATCGAACAATGGATCGCCGAAGGCAGCGTCGAAATCACCGCCCGGGCGCTGAAGGAAGCCCGTGCCATGCTGGACGCCTATGAGGAACCCAGGCTGGACGAAGCGAAGAATGAGGAACTCCTGGACTATATCGCGCGCCGCGAACGGGAAATTCCCGCCGTGGACGCCCTGAACAACGAGCATTGATCCGATGCCCAATCTGACCGGAAAGAAAGTCCTGATCACCGGTGCCGCGGGCGGCATGGGAAAGGCTATGGTGCGGCGTTTCCAGGCGGCAGGCGCACTGGTCTGCGGCACGGACATTCAAACCGACGGGATCGAAGGTGCGGAGGCGGTGATTGCCGGGTCGTTGACCGACAAACCCTTTGCGGACAGCCTGCCGGAAACCGCGCAGGCCGCACTGGGCGGGCTGGATATTGTCGTCAACAACGCAGGACTGATGCGCCGTGGCGTCATAACCGATGCGACGGACGAAGATTTCGAACTGTCCTATGCCGTCAATGTCGAAGCACCGTTTCGCATCTGCCGGGCGGCCATCCCCATCCTTAACGCGGCGGGCGGGGGTGCCATCGTTAATGTGGCGTCCTGCTGGGGTGTGCATCCGGGTCCGGGCCATCCAATCTATATCTCTACAAAGGCGGCGCTGGCATCGCTGACGCAATGCCTTGGGCGGGATCATGCCCACCAGGGCATTCGCGTGAACGCCGTCTGTCCGAACGAAGTCGATACGCCGATGCTGCGGACCGGGTTCCAAATTCGCGGACTGGACCCCGAAAACGGTATCGCGGAACTGGACCGGTCGGTGCCGCTGGGTCGCATCGCCCAACCCGAAGACATTGCCGACGTCGCTGTCTTTCTTGCATCCGACGACGCGCGATACATGTGCGGTGCACTGGTCGAAGTCAGCGGCGGAAAGGCCGTCGCATGAACCGCCTGGACGGGAAAATCGCCCTTGTCACCGGCGGCCGGTCAGGGATCGGTCTTGCCTGTGCGACGGCGTTCGAAGCGGCCGGCGCGCGCGTGTTCACGGCCCAACGCGGCGACGGGCCCGTCGGACGGACAATCCATGCGGACCTGTCCGACCCCAACGCGCCACGCGTGATTGTCGACCGCATCCTCACAGAAGGCGGTGGGATCAATATCCTGGTCAACAATGCCGGCGTAATGGAAGAAGGCACGGTTGAGGAGATGGACCCTGAAGCCTGGTCACGGACCATCGCCGTCAACCTGACTGCGCCCTACCTTCTGATGCGCGCGGCGATGCCGGCCCTGCGAAAGTCAAAAGGCGCAATCGTCAACATCGGGTCGATCGAAGGGCTGGGAAGCAATCCGCGTCACCCCGCCTATTGCGCGTCCAAGGCGGGCCTGCACGGGCTGACCCGCGCGGTCGCCATCGACCACGGACCGGACGGCGTTCGTTGCAACGCGGTCGCGCCTGGATGGATTGACACAGATCTTAATACCGCATTTGCGGAAAATATGCCGGACCCGACCGCATTTCGCGCCGGCCTGTCCAAAATCCATCCGGTCGGCCGAACAGGCACGCCGGAAGACGTCGCAGCGCTGGTCGTCTGGCTGTCTTCCGACGCGGCGGCCTTTGTCACCGGTCAGGTCTGGACCGTGGACGGCGGGCGCATGTCGAAACTGAGCCTGCCATGATGGCAAAGCGGCTTCCGAAGGATCCCGGCCCCGCGGCCTGGAACGAAATTCTTCCCGCTGCGGAGCCATACCCGTCCCTTGGGGCGAAGACGACTGCGGACTGGCTTGTGGTGGGCGCGGGCTTTGCGGGGCTGTCCGCGGCGCGGCGATTGAACCAGATCCGGCCGGGCGACCAGATCGCGGTGTTGGAAGCATCGCGCGTCGCCCACGGTCCTGCCGGCCGAAATTCCGGTGTGATGGTCGACCTGCCCCATGACCTGGCATCCGACGATTATGGCGGGACCACAGAAGTCGACCGGATACAGATTCAACAAAACCGCGCCGCCATCGACTTCGCCTGGGATGCGGCGCGGGAATACCACATGCCCGAAGAAGCGATACGCCGGTCCGGCAAGATCAATGCGGCGGCCACAAAAAAGGGCACGCGCCATAACCGGGACTATGCCGAACATCTGCGCCGTCTGGGGGAACCAAGTGAGTTTCTGGATGCCCGGCAAATGCAGGAAATCACTGGATCCACGTTTTTCGAAAGCGGGCTCTTTACGCCGGGTACCGCGATCCTTCAGCCGGCGCTCTATATCCGTTCCCTCGCCGCGGGGTTGGTTTCGAACCGGGTCAGGATTTACGAACGGTCCCCGGCTCTGTCCCTGAACCGTGAAAACGGCACCTGGGTTGCCCGCACGCCGGACGGTGCGGTCTATGCGCCAAAGGTTATTCTGGCGGTAAACGGGCATGCCGAAAGTTTCGGCCTTTATGCCGGCCGCCTGATGCATGTCTTCACTTATGCCTCCATGACGCGTGCGCTGACGGCGGCAGAGGTAAAGCGTCTTGGCGGGCGTCCGAACTGGGCCGCAACCCCGTCCGACCCGATGGGAACGACCGTGCGCCGTATCTCGGGCGTTGGCGGCGACCGCATCGTAATCAGAAACCGTTTTACCTTTGACCCGTTGATGGAAGTAAGCGACGCGCGCATCCGCGACGTGGGCCGCAACCACGACCGGTCTTTTGCCGCGCGTTTCCCCATGTTGAACGGGGTCGCTATGGAATACCGCTGGGGCGGGCGCCTCTGCCTTAGCTGGAACAACGTTCCCGCCTTTGGTGAGGTTGAAGACGGGCTTTATGCCGCCTGTTGCCAAAACGGGCTGGGCACCACGAAAGGAACGTTCGGCGGCATGATGGCGGCCGAACTTGCGGCAGGCCAAAAAAGCGATGCGCTGGATACGATCCTGAATCAGGACGGGCCCAGAAAACTGCCGCCTGCGCCCCTGTCCACCATCGGTGCGACCGCTCAGATCCGGTATCGCGAATGGATGGCCGGGCGGGAGCTATAGAAGCCCGCTATCACGGTCTTACGCGAACGTATCCTTGAACCGATCGCGCAGCATGTTCTTCTGGACTTTCCCCATTGTGTTGCGCGGCAGTTCGTCCAGCGTGAAATAGGCCTTCGGCTGTTTGAACCGGGCAAGCGACCCGGCAATCGACTTTTCAATTGCCGCCGTATCCGGACCTGCACCGCCGTCCGGGACCAGGACCGCAACCACCCCTTCGCCGAAGTCGGCATGGGGTACGCCGACGACCGCCGATTCCTTCACCCCGGGTTGGTCGTCCAACAGCAATTCGATTTCCTTCGGATAGATATTGTACCCGCCGGAAATGATAAGGTCCTTCGACCGGCCGACGATCCGTACATAACCATCCGAACCGATCTGCCCCAGATCGCCGGTGCGGAAGTACCCGTCCGGACGAAACTCCTCCTTCGTCTTCTCCGGCATGTTCCAGTATCCCTTAAAGACGTTGGGACCCTTCACCTCTATCTCCCCGACATCGCCGTCGGGCACGGCAGCGCCCGTTTCCGGATTGACGATCCGCAGGCTGACATCCGGCAGAGGGAAGCCGACAGTTCCGGCCTTTCTTTCCCCATCGTAGGGATTGGACGTGTTCATATTGGTTTCCGTCATCCCGTATCGTTCCAGGATACGGTGCCCGGTCGCCGCTTCGAACTGTGTGTGAACCTCTGCCAGAAGCGGTGCGCTTCCTGAAACGAACAGCCGCATGTGGGCGGTCAGTTCCTTCGTAAAACGCGGGTCACCCAAAAGCCGGGTATAGAAGGTCGGAACGCCCATCATCGACGTTGCCTTGGGCATCATGTCGATCATCTGGTCCAGGTCGAATTTCGGCAGAAAGATCATCGATCCGCCGACCGACAGCATCACATTGGTCGCGACGAAAAGTCCGTGCGTGTGGAAGATCGGCAGTGCATGCAGCAGCACATCGTCCTTTGTGAACCGCCACAGGTCCGCCAGCGTCAGCGCGTTGGACAGCAGGTTGTCCTGTGTCAGCATCGCGCCCTTGGACCGACCCGTCGTCCCGGACGTATAAAGGAACGCCGCCAGGTCATCGGGCCCGCGGGCGATTGTTTCGAATTCGGAAGGCGCGCGCCCAACCGTATCCGCGAAACTGCCGGAGCCATCTGGATTGAGGGACAGAAAGCGTATTCCGTCACCACCGATTTTTTCCGCCAACGCGTCGATCTTCGACCCATCGCCCAGTACGACGGACGCACCGCTGTCCGATACGAAATAACCGACCTCATCCGCCGTGTAGGCGGTATTGAGCGGCAGGAAGACGACGCCCGCACGGATGCAGGCAAAAATCAGTGTCAGCGCGTGCGGCGATTTTTCCAGCTGCAGTGCCAACCGGTCCCCGGGCTTCAGACCCAGGGACGAAAGGGCCGCCGCAAAGCGGCCGGTCGCGTCGTGGAACTCTCCATAGGAAATGACGGTTCCGTCAGGCAGATGCAGAAACGGCGCGGCACTGCCCGCGGCCCCGGAAAGCAGCTTGTCGAATAAATGGTTGGCCATGGCCTAACCGTCCTTGGGAATGAGCTTGGTCGCCCCGTTGTTCAGCGAGCGGACCTCTTGCGAGGCAACGATCTCACGCGCGGTGGCGAACCGTTCATGGTTGGCGGAAATGTCCTTCAGGACATAGCGATAGTTGACCATGGCGCCGCCGGACTGGGCCATGCCCTTTTCCGACGTATCGGCCCCGGCGTGGACCGCATGAATCATGGCCCCGTTGCCCAGGTGGAACCTGGCGACCGGATCCCGGGGAGACCCGTCGTCCCGACGCGCCGACAGAAGATAATGCGCGCCCAGCGCCTTCAGCCGGTCTGCGTTTTCGACTTCCTTGTCGCAGCCGATTTCCTTCAACCATTTCATCAGGCCGGGGATGGGCGACAGGGTCACGAACGTCTTCAGCCCTGGCAGTTCAACCGACAGGTCGGCCACCACCTGTTTGATCAACGAATTGCCGAAGGAAATGCCCGCCAGACCGGACTGGCAGTTGGAAATCGAATAGAACACGGCCGTATCCGCCTTGTCCGCCGCAAGAAGTGTCCGGTCTTCGGCCAGGACATTCTGGATCGACCCCGGGACGCCCTTGGTCAGCGCGACTTCGACAAAGATCAGCGGTTCGTCCGGCATGGCCGGATGGAAGAACGCGAAACACCGCCGGTCCGACGGCTGGAGCCGCCGGCGCAGGTCGTCCCAACTGTCGATCGCGTGCACCGCCTCATAGGCAATGATTTTTTCCAGGATATGGGCCGGGGTTTCCCAACTGATCGGTCGCAACACCAGAAAACCGCGGTTGAACCACGACCTGAACAGATGCAGGAAATCGACGTCGACTTCCGCAAGCGCCGGATTATTCTTGGACAGTCGGTAAAGGTCCTGGCGCATGGCGACAAGGCGGCCCGTGGCGCCCGGCACCTGGTTCAAACGTCGGATCAGTTCCTGGCGGTCCGGTTCCGTCGCATCCCGAAGCGCGTTGTAATTCCGTTTCGTCGGATCCTTGGAATAGGCATCCAGCGCCCCACGGACGGCGGCGGGGTCAACGCTCATCTTCTGCGCCATGTGGGTGAAAAACGCCTGCTTGTCGGTATCTTCCAGGTCCGCATACCGATCCAGCAGGTGGGTTGCGATGGCACGGCCGGATATTTCACCCTTACTGCCGATCAGTTCGTCGGCAAGGTTTTCGATACCCAGCTTTTCCAGCCTGCGGTCGGAATCGCCGCTTCGGTAACGCTGTTCCCATATTGTCGATAACAGGTCGGCAAGAAGGCTCATTTCCTATCCATCCATCACAGCACTTGGCAGCCATGTCGCGAGTTCGGGGAAGATGCACAGGATGATGATCGCCACCACCATGCATCCCACGAACGGAAGTGAGCCTGAAAGAATTGTTTTCAATGGTATGTCCGGCGCAATGCCGTTGATGACATAAAGATTTAATCCGACCGGTGGGGAAATCAGTCCGATTTCCATGTTGATCGTCAGCACGACCGCGAACCAGATCGGATCGAACCCGGCCGCCGTGATGATGGGCAGCAGGATCGGCGCCGCCATCAGGATGACCGCGACCGGCGGCAGGAAGAACCCTGCCACCAGAAGGAACAGATTGACCGCCAGCATCAGGACCCAGCGATTGACATCCAGCGTTCCGATCCATTCGGCAATCGACTGGGTAATGAACAGGCTGGACAGCATATAGGAAAACACGCCCGCCGCCGCGATGATGAACAGGATCATCACGCTTTCCTTAGTGCTGTCCCGAAGAACCACCCACAGTGCGCGCGGGTCCCAAAGCCGGTAAATGACAACCGCCATCACCAGACACAAAAGCGCGCCGACCGCGGCGGTTTCGGACGGTGTCGCAACACCGCCATACATGGCGTAGAGCACGCCCAGGATGATCAGAATGAACGGCAGAACCCGGGGCAGGATTTCAAAACGCTGACGCCAGCTGTACCGCCCGGCGCTTAACATGGACGCATTACCGGACCGCCAGGTCGAATACAGTGACCAGGCCATGAAAAGCCCGACCAGCAAGATGCCCGGCAATACCCCCGCCAGGAACAGGCGGCCGATCGATGTTTCCGTCGCGATGCCATAGACGATCATGGTGATTGATGGCGGGATCAGAATACCCAACGTCCCGCCAGCCGCGATGGACCCGGCCGCCACCCCGTCGGGATAGCCGCGCTTTCGCATTTCGGGGATGCCCATCTTTCCGATCGCCGCACAGGTCGCGGGGGAAGACCCGGACATGGCCGCAAATAGGGCGCAGGCGCCAAGATTGGAGACGACAAGTCCGCCCGGCACCCTTGTCAGCCAGCGTTCCAGCGCCTCATACAGGTCCGCCCCGGCGCGGGTGGATGCAATGGATGCCCCCATGATGATAAACATCGGGATCGACAGAAGCGCGAAATTGTCCAGCTTGCCGTACAGAATTTCCGGCATCAGTTCCAGCGACCGCGCGCCGTCGAATATCAACAGGAACGCCGCGGAGACGATCAGAAGACCGATGGCCACGGACACGCCGGAAAACAGAACGACGATTGTCGCCACCGCAACGATAAGACCAAGCAGAAGGGGGTCCATCAGTCTTCCCCTTCTTCTTCGATGCTGAACGGCGGGTCGATGTTCAGGATAAGGGCGACCAGATCCGCGATCAGTTGCAGCAGCAACAGAGCAAACCCGACCGGAATGGAAAGATAGGGAATCCACAGCTGGATGGCCCAGACGGATTCGGACTTCCAGCCCCGGTCCCACGCGAAATGCCAGAATTCGAACCCGTACCACAGCATGACCGCGACCAGCGCGATCGACAGGGACAGCATTCCAATTGCCAGCAGCTTTCGCCGTTCCATGGTCAGCGCCAGCGGAATCAGATCGACATTCACATGGCCGCGCAGACGCTGGACATAGGGCAGCCCGATCAGCGTCGCCCCAATCACCAGATAGATCACCGCTTCCGTCTGCCAGACTGTCGACTGGTTCAGAACAAACCGGACAAAGATCATCTGACAGGTGATTGCGACCGCCGCGACAATCATGCCCGACGCGCACCAGCCGGAAATGGTGGAAATGGTGGCGACCGCCTTCAGGAAAGCATTGTCGCCGGTACGCGCGATTTTCGCAGAACTGTGACCGGACACACCAGACCTCCCTTACCGAGCGACCGCAGAAGAAAACGAAAGGGGTGGCACAAGACCGAGCCACCCCTTGCCGTCAATGATCACTCAACGGCGAGCGCCATGTCCAGAAGTTCCTGGCCGTTCGGCACTTCTTCTAGGAACGCCGCAAAGGACGTTTCCTGGGCGATTGCCAGCCATGCATCGAAGTCGGCGTCGCTCATTTCGGCGATTTCGACCCCGTTCTCACGGAACACCTCAACCGATTCCGCGTCCTGACGTTTGGCTTCATCCAGGTAGTACTGTTCGGCCAGCGCGGCCCCTTCCAGAAGGGCGGTCTGCTGTGCTTCCGTCAGCCCTTCGAAGGTCGACTTGTTCATCAACAGCGGCTGATACATGAACCACAGCGCAACATCGCTCGCCGGGGTGTAGCAGGACACCTGCTCGTAGATCCGGTAGGACACAAAGGACGAAGACGACGTGTTGGCCGCGTCGAGGACACCGGTCTGCATGGCGTTATAGATTTCGGACGACGCCATGGACGCGATCGACGCGCCGGCCCCTTCCAGCATCTGTTCGAACGCCTTGCCGGCAGCGCGGGTCTGGAGGCCCTGGACGTCTTCCGGCGACGTGATGCAGCCATCGACACCCGCAAAACCGCCGGCCAGGTAGCCATGGACCAGGACCATGACATCGTCTTCGGCCATGATTTCTTCCAGCGCATCCATGAACGGCGAATCGACAAGGCGGGCCGCGTGGTCATGGTTGCGAACCATGCCCGGCATCAGGGTCAGGTTATAGGCCGGGCGCTGACCGCCGGCATAGCTCAGGGGGAAAACGGTCATATCCAGCTGACCGCGGCTCAACGGGCTGTACTGTTCGCGCGGCGCAAAAAGGGACTTCGACGGATAAATTGTGATTTCCAGATCGACATCGGCTTCGGCGACATAATCGGCAACCATCTGGGCCACTTCATGCCGGACATCGCTGGTCGACCACTGGTGCGACAGACGCAGTTCCGTTGCCAAGGCCGGCGTCGCAAAGGACGCCGCGGTAAAGGCCGCTGCCGCGGCTAGGGTACGAATTTTCATGGGAACCTCCCTCATGTTATATTGTCGTTCTTATCGATACTGCCCAATGAATTGCCTAAGCGTGCATATCAAGTCAAGTGTTTTGTATACAATCTTTGCCGTTTGGTATTCTGAAAAGAAATGTGATAACCTGACCCCATGGAACCGAAGCGCGCCGACATCATTGCCAACGAAATCGAAAGCCTGATTTTTTCGGGCGAATACGGTGACGGCGATCGTCTGGACGAACATGATCTGGCGGAACGGTTCGGGGTTTCCCGGACCCCGATCCGCGAATCGCTTCAGCGGCTGGCATTTTCCGGGCTGGTGGAACAGATCCCCCGGCGAGGGGTCTTCGTGCGGCAGCCGACGCCAGTGGAATTGATGGAGATGTTCGAGGTCATGGGCGAACTGGAAGCGTCCTGCGGGCGCCTGGCCGCAAAGCGCATTTCAGATTCCGCGATTGAGGAACTGCGCACGGCCAACCACCGCTGTCGCGATGCGATGGAGGCGGCCGATACCGACCGCTATTATGCGGAGAACGAGGTGTTTCACACCACGATCTATCGCGAAAGCGGCAACAGTTTCCTGGACGGGGAAACCCGGCGCCTGCATCGACGTCTGCGGCCGTTCCGCCGGATGCAGCTTCGCCTGCGGGGGCGTATGGCGGAATCCCTTCGCGAACATGAAGCCGCAACGGACGCGCTGGCCGCCGGCGACGCCGACATGGCGGCAAATGTCCTGCGTGGGCATGTCTCCATCCAGGGTGAGAAGTTCTACCACCTGATCGCGAAACTGAAGTAAGCCCGTCCGCGGTTCCGCCGAAAACCGGCTAGTCAAAGACACATCGCGGAAAATAGAGCGTCACGACGTTCACCGGCCGGTTGACCATTTCACTGATACACAGGTCCCCGCAAACACTGCACAGCAGATAGGCGTCCATCGCGTCCAGACCATGATCCCGCTGCAGAAGGTCGATCATCTGCAATGTCGCCAGCCGGGCGGCTTCGACCAGATCCTCGTTCACGCCGCAGGTACCGTAATAGCCTGCTGAATCCAGATGCCGCGTCACCGGCCCCGCTGTCACGAATTGCGGGCCGGTCAGGCGCATGTCCTTCTCAAGGTCGATCGTGATCGCCAGCGACATTGGACTTTCCAGTGCGGTTCCGGCCAGCTCTCCGTGCCCCTGGGCCGCATGTGTGTCCCCGACGGAAAGCAGCCCGCCCGCAACCTCAACCGGAAGGTACAGTTCCGTCCCGACCGAAAGATCGCGGGTGTCCAGGTTCCCGCCGGTCGGATAGGGCGGCAGTGCCGAATGCGTGCCCGGTGCCGCCGGGGAAAGGCCGATGATCCCCGGGAACGGTTTCAGCGGCACCGACGCGATGTCGTTATACATGGCCGGCACGGACCCGCTTTTGTCATAGTGCCAGATCTTCAGATGCGGGTCCGGAAAATGGTCCGGCAATATCCCGAAAAGCGTCGTCACCCCACTCCATCCCCAACCGGAAGGCGCAAAGTCATGGAAGGTGATTTTCACCGCATCGCCCGGCTCTGCCCCATCGACGAATATGGGACCGGTCAGTGGCGCGAACTTGCTGTGATCCACATTCGCAAGATCCCTGGACGTCATGTCGGGCGTGATCTCGCCACCCGCGCTGTCGATCACGTCGAACGCCACGGTCTCGCCGGGCGCAACGGTTTGCACCGGGCTGTTTTCCGGATTCCAACCGAAATGATGGCGGCATGCATGAATGGTGTGGGCAACGCCCAGAGCCATGGCTTCGTCCTTTCCATCCCTAAGGGACCGCATAGCGCGGCCGGATGGACGCAACCCTACCACGTTTCGCGCGGCGGTGCGGGCCAGGGTCGATGTCAGGTGGCGCGGTTCGGGAAGCCTGCCTTTCTTGCCAGATGGTCCAGGGACAAGGCGCCCGGCCCCTTCAACACCAGATAGGCGAACAGAAAAACCCATAGCGCCCGCTGGTCCAGAATTGCCGCGCCGGACAGGTTGTCGAACCAGGCCCCGACCGTGGCCTCGTCCGCCATGTGGTATACGATATCCACGTAGCTTTGTATGAATACGAAGACAATCATTCCCGCCGCGGCGATCCGGGTGAACAGCCCGATCAGGATCAGGACCGGCAGAATCACCTCCCCATAACTGCCGGCATAGACCATCAGCCCCCAGGGAAAGAAAGCCACCTGGGACGGATCATAGCCCGCGGCTTCGACGATGGGCGGGACGATCTGGAAATAGGCGCCGGCCGCGATCGAAAACGGTCCACCGTCAAATTTCGTCATGGCCGAATTGAAGAAATAGACGAATAAAACCGCCGCGAAGACAAACCGGCAAAGAAATCCGGCAAGCCAGCGATCCGCCTGTCGGGAGAGCGCCTCGGCGAAATTCGAATAGAAGTTCAACATAGTCTGAACCATGGCGGTTCCTTTCCCCAACCAATCATTACTTGGGTTGTGTTATCACCCTTGTTGCGCAGCCTGACCCGCGCCCCGAATACCGATGAATACCCCGGCTGCAAAAAGCCCGGCCAGATGTTCACTCAATTCGAAATCCGGCGCGGCCGCCGCGGCGATCCCCGCCGCCTCTCCCAATGTCCGCCCCGCCAACAGCGCGTCCAGAAAGTCGAAGCCCCCTGTCGGCAGAATGCGGATTTCGACGGTCAGGCCCGGGCGGACGATCAGCGCGTCTTCCGCCCGGGTCAGATCGACGGGTCTGGACGTGTCGCCGCCGGTATCTCCCCCCCAGAGGGAGACGACGGGAAAACGGGACCGGATAAGCGCGACCGATGGGTGCGCAGAAAGTCGGACGCCTTCGACCGCATCCGCCGGGACGGCAGCCAGGTCCGCAATGCCGATCGGGGTGCGATCCGCCGCGTGATATGCCTGAACCCGCGCAAATTCCAGTCGCGCCACATCGCCCAGATACGGCACCGACGATGCTGGCGGGAACCGGTCCAGAAATTCCCCGAAGTCCGATCCATATCGGAACAGCACCGGCGCCAGCGGCGGCACCTCCTGCATGTAGGCGCGCGCGGTCGCGCGAAAGAACTCCGCGCCTACCAGACGTTCGACTGCCGGAAACATGTCCGACAGCGCATCGATGACCGCAACGGCAACATTGTTTCGATAGATGTTGAAACGCCCGTTGCCGTCTCCATGCGTCGCGTCGCGGCCGCTCGTATTACACAGACCTGACGGACGCTTTGCCGGGTCCAAAAGCGCGGACGCGAATGCGCCCTGGTTTTCAGCGAGCGACGGCATGTTCAGGGACACTTTCGACAAGGTCGGCACCGGGCCCCGCGACCGGCATCAGTGCATGGTTCATCTGCATGTCCGCGCGATGCGCTTCGGACAGAAGCGTCTGCCAGTCCGGCAGGTCCGAATCCCATTCAATCAGGGTCGGCATTGGACCGGAAACCCCAATGGCGCGCCGATAAAGCGCCCAAACCGGGTCGGCCACGGGCCCATCATGGGAATCGATCAAAAGGGGTACGCCCGTCCGGTCCACGTCCGCCATATGTCCCGCCAGGTGAATTTCCCCTACCGCTTCCATCGGAAAATCATCAATATAGGCATTCGCGGAATAACCCTGGTTGGTCGCCGAAACCCACACATTGTTGACGTCCAGCAACAGGCCGCATCCGGTCCGGCGCACGATTTCGCGCAAGAAGGCGGTTTCCGTCATCGTGCTTTCCACGAAGGATACATAGGTCGATGGGTTTTCCAGAAGCAACTGGCGGCCCAGGGCGTCCTGCACTTCATCAATATGGTCGGCAACCCGGCGCAACGCCTCATCCGTATAGGGCAAGGGCAGCAGGTCCGGAAAGTACGTGCCGCCATGGGATGACCATGCGAGATGTTCCGAGATTAGACCCGGTTTATAGCGCTCCTGCACCGCCTTCAGGCGCGCGAGATGGTCCCGGTTCAAAGGATGCGCGGCACCGATCGACAATCCAACGCCATGGACGGAAATCGGATATCGGTCCCTGATGCGTGCCAGATAGTGATGGGGTGGTCCGCCCTCGCCCATGTAGTTTTCGGCATGAACCTCGAACCAACCGACATCCGGATCATCCGCCAGAATTTCGGCGTAATGGTCCGCTTTCAGCCCGACGCCGGCGCGGGCCGGAATATCCAGGGGGCATCGGTCCATGATCGGTTCCACGGGGTGTTCTTGAAATTCGATAAACGACTGACCGGTCAGCGGACCGGTGCGCCGGGAAAGGCGCCTCTCGCAAACACCGGGGAGGACGGTGCGAGAGGCGCCCCTCTCTCTCAGGTTTCCGGAAGGTCGCGGTCAAGCGGCTCCAGCGACCCGACGCGGTCGCCCGGCAGTTCGAAATCCGCCATGGCCTCTTCGACCCCGTATTTGACGCAATCCCCTGCCGGAACCAAGGACCAGGCGTTGCCCTGATAGTCGACCGTGGAGGTGCCGGCGCAGGTCGTGCCGGCGCCTGCGGCACAGTCATTCTCGCCCGCCAGCGAAATGCCATAGCATTTTTCCTGGGCCTGCGCGTGAGCCGTCGTTGCAATGCCGCCAGCGGCCGAAACCGCCAGAGCGACAGCGCCCGCAACAGATGCAACAGCCAGGGATTTGGAACTCTTCGACATGGGTGTTCTCCGTTTGGTTGGTTCGTCTCTGTCCCTTCGGATGCCCTTTGGGCGGGTAATCCGAAAGTCTGCCCGATCGGGCGGGTCTGCCTGCCGTTGCGGAAGCCGTCCCCGTTCGATGCTCGTGTCGTGAAACGCCCGACGGCGTCTTTCCGTTCTACTGGACGCCAGGAATTCCGGCTGCTTCACTGCAAGACGATATGGCCAATGCCGTTCGATCCGAAACTCAATTGCAATCACGAGCCCGTGTGCATTAATGCCCGAGTTATGGGCCATCGGCTGGTCCGTCATCGCCCCGACCGCACGCTGGGGAAAAGGAATGGTCGCCATGAAAAATTCGCCGGACCGGTTCGACATCGTTGGCAGCGAACCAACCATGATGGCGGTCGTGACCCTGGGGAATGGCGGCTACGAGATGTTGTCCTATCGCCCTGTTCCGATCCCCAGACCCGGCGCGGGAGAGGTGCTGCTTCAGGTACTGGCGGCGGGCGTCAACAATACCGAAATCAATACACGGCTTGGGTGGTATTCCTCCTCCGTGACCGGCGGAACTGAAGATCAGGCGGGAAGCCAGGAAGCCCACGCCGAACAGAAAGCGGACGGCGGCTGGAATGAAGCAACGCCGTTTCCCTTCATTCAGGGAACCGATTGCTGCGGGCGTGTGGTGGCGGCGGGTCCAGGCGCGCCGGACGATCTTGTCGGTGCCCGTGTCATCGTGCGTGCCTGCATGCGTCCGAACGGCTATGACGTGATGGACAATGTCTGGATGGCATCGGACTTCGACGGCGCCTTCGCGCAGTATGTAACGGTTCCCGCGTCCGAGGTCTTTCCGGTAACATGCGACTGGACGGACGTGGAGTTGGCCACCATTCCCTGCGCCTATGGCACAGCGGAAAACATGATCCATCGCACCGATGTTTCGGATCGCGACCATGTCCTGGTCGCCGGTGCGTCCGGAGGTGTCGGTTCCGCCGCGGTCCAATTGGCGAAGCGCCGCGGCGCGCGGGTCACCGCCATTTGCGGTGCTTCAAAGGCCGACCGGGTTCGGTCCATCGGGGCGGACAAAGTCGTCGACCGGAAGGCGGACATCGTCGAAGCACTCGGGGCGGAGTCCGTCTCCGTTGTCATCGACAATGTGGCGGGGCCGTCATTCCCCGCCATGCTGAAGGTCCTGAAGCGCGGCGGGCGATATACGTCTTCCGGCGCCATTGCGGGACCTGTCGTATCCCTGGACATGCGCGACATGTATCTGAAGGACATCACCCTGTTCGGGACCACCGCCTGGGACGAACCGGTCTTTCCGAATCTGGTCACCTATATCGAACGGGGTGAAATCCGGCCGCTGGTCGCCGCGACTTTTCCGCTGGAACGCATCGCCGACGCGCAGCGCGAATTCATGAAAAAGGCCCATTTCGGGAATTTTGTTCTTGTGCCGCCGGCGCCCGTATCCTGAATGCCGGGGCCCGACATTGTGACACGCAAGTAACTTCAGTAGACTTCCGTCGTAGTCCACCCGATGTAAAAGGCGCCGGTCCGCCGCGCGGCGGTGAGAATCAGGTCGTGATAGTTGAACTGAAGAACTTCAGGACACGGGACGGATCGTCCTATGCGATCGTCTTTCATGACGAAGAAAACGCGCTTATTTCGGATACATGGCTGGGCGATTTTCACGACGATGACGAGTTCCGGCAGGTGCTTGAGTTCGTTGCGGACGAGATCGAGGCCCGTGCCGTGAAGCTCTGGCTGGCGGATCTGCGTCATCTCACCCGCAGTTTCTTCGAATTCCAGGATTGGCTTGCCCACGAAATTTCACCCCGCACATTTGCCGCGGGCCTGCAACGCGAAGCGGTCGTTCTACCGCCCCCGGCCAAACTGGATAGCATGCCGCAGGATTATGACGTTGTCGGCTCCGCCGCCGGTGCAATTGACCAGATTGGCGACAGACGGGTTCGCTTTTTCTTTGACCGGGATGCGGCGCACAGGTGGCTGTTGAGCGGCGATGGCCAATAAAGAGGGGGCCCAGACTTGTTGGTTGCGGGGACAGGATTTGAACCTGTGACCTTCAGGTTATGAGCCTGACGAGCTACCGGGCTGCTCCACCCCGCGCCAATTGACGATCATGGATCGTCGGTTGGTGTGTGTCCCGGGCGATGCGAGAGCATCGCCA